>OZ242263.1:1185000-2502123 GCA_965207125.1 uncultured Candidatus Puniceispirillum sp. | reverse complement strand
AAACTTTCCAGGTTTCGTAGAAGCAGTGGAAAAGGAAATGAACTCTATCACTCAATAAAGGGTAACAACATACAATATAGATTACATAAAACAATACAAATGCTAGTATTGATTCTCCTAACTGTGCACGATAATAACTCTAGTTGATATGTTTACTATACTCTGATCTATCTATGTTGTATTTCCATATATGTTTTTCTCAGAATTCTCAGTATCAAATCGTTTTGAGATCGACTTGATTCTTGCAAAAAGTTCCTCACTAAAAAGTGCACCAGGTGCCTGATTCCTGGGCGATAAGCTGTTAGTCTTTGAAACTGTTTTTTCACTTACTGGAGAGTGTTTCTTAAGAACTACACTTTTCAAAGTAGCAGCTGTTAATGTAACTACAGGAGAAGGGGCCGGCGGTGTGGCCGAGCAGGTTTTTGTGGCGGTACAGGCGGTGTAAGAACTGGTTTTTGTTTAGGATTTGGTAGCATAGAGAGTGCTGGGGGAGGAGGTGGTACTGGAGGGGAAGGAAAAGAAAACGGTTTTGGTGGAAGAATTGGTGGTGTATGTGCTGTTTGCTGTGTGATGTTAGATACTGGTGGAGGTGGAGGTGGAGGTGCAGGCGGTACTATTGGGACAGATGGAAAAGTGTTAGGCTTAGCCGGAGGAGCTGATGGTATTGAACACGATGTGTTGTGTATCTTAGCTTCAGGCGTCCATTTTGGTAAGGTAGCAATTGGAGGAGGAGGCGGTGCTGGGGGTGCAATAGGAGTGGAGGAACAATTTGGTCGAGCAGGTGATTGTTTGGAAGGTGGTCCTGCTGGACTGGGGAATCTGCTATGTTTTCCTGGTTTTGGCAGTGGAAGAGGAAGCTTTTTCGGAGGTTTCCTTGCTGCTTGTTGTTGGACACCTAGCATTTGTTTATTTGACATGATTTGTTGCAAAAGAGCAACATGTCCTATTTCAGTGACATTACTGCTGCTTCTCTGGGTTTTGATAATACCGTTACGGACTGAAATGCCCCCTTTCATTGGGATGTATTCATCCTCTGGCTCGTCAATTACATCATCAGGTATTGTATCATAGATTTGAGAGTTGCAGCTCAGATTTGGTTCACTAATGGTAGCCTGTAACTGCTGGGGTACAGAAAGAGTGTCAGAAGTTTCAGAATTTGGAATCCAGTCTGTAATATCTTCATAGTATATGTCACTTAGTGTGCTTGGCTTCCGTTTTCGTTGCAAAACGGGGTATGTATGTACACGTCCTGATTTGCGATGCACAGATGTCAACCTTGATTGTGTAATGCTACATTCACTATCAGTGTTCATTTGCTTTATGATATCAGAAACGTTTGGAATATCTGTTTCACTTGTAGGTTTGGAACTTGCTGAGCTTTGAACTAATTGTTTGTCTGAAATCATCGGCTGACCAAGATGGAGTGAATTTGGCTTGGAGTTGCTGTTGTCATTATTGATATACTTTTCAGTCGTTTGTGTATGCTTTGGTGGCAGTGGAGGTGCAGGAATATCACTGGATAATGATGAAGCTGCCTTGGGTGGCAATGGTGGAGGCAGTGGTTTGGGAACATCGTATACATGTAATTCTTCTTTACCAAGTGCTATTCCGTTCTTGGAAGTTGTACGGATCTCGCTGTTTTCATATATAGTGGATGGTGTTGAAGGTACTGCAGTTTGACTTACACTATTTGGCAATTGATAATCATGAAGTTGACTACCATTAAATGTGATTGAATTGTTTGCTCCACATTCAATTGGCTTGTTTTCATAATCCAGTTCATCCTCGCTGTCTTGTTTGGAAGGCACATTGTAACCATGTGGTGGGGGGGATAGGTAGAAGTCTTCCTCCATTTGGTCCATGCAATGATTTTCATAGAGATTTTCTTTGACAGATGGCTTTGTGGCTGAAGAAATGATCTCCAAGTACTCTTGATTTCTAGGTGGAATTTGCGTTGGAACAGCTATATCATACACTTCTTGTTTTTCTTTTTCATCAAACGTCCGCTGATTGTGTCGATTTGGTTCTCCCAGATTTGACTGTGGAGAGAGTAAACTGGACTGTGAGGGTTGTTTCTGCAGTGATAGTTGACTTGGTGATCTGATATTTGGTTTGTCATACTCAGCATCAGACCATTGGCCACCGAGCGATCTAACTTCCGTCCCAGTTGGTGATGGTAGTTCCAATCTGAAGCGAGATTTAGCAGAGCTACTGTGTCTTCTTGGCATCATGGGAGAACTACTTGGAGAGGAGTCTTTGTTTTTCTTGAGGAGTGTTCCCACTTTTTTGAAGAGCGATTTTATTGGACCTTTGTGCTCTTTTTTCGTTGGCGAAAAGTTCAAAATCTGACTAAGTCGTTTCCCCTGGTTGAGTAGATATTCATCTGAAATGGTGCAGTTTTCTAAAGTTGAAGATGTACGTTTTGGTATGGGTGGACCAGGTGAAACAGACTCTTTTGCAATATTGACTGTGAGTGTAGCGTGAATTTCCTCCAAATCATCACCTGTCAGTAGTTCCATTGATTTACACGATTGGAGTGAAGCTGCATGGATATTTGAACAAGACCTGGTGGTCATTCTGTTATAGATTGGTGTAGTCACACGTGTTTCAATGTTTGTAGAAGCCTTCACTGGGTGAGTTGCTAGCACAGGCACACTTTGAGAGACTGGAGATACTTTGATGGAAGTGGGGCCTGGACTTGGCAAACTGTTGTGGGATAAACTCTTCCTTCTAAGCAACTGTGCAACTGGAACCATCGCTGGGTATGATGGAAGGGTTTCCGCAACACTACATTGGCTGCAGTTGTCATCAATGCCTGAATCCCTAAGGTTCAATATTTGAATGCTGCTAGATTTGGTGAGGTTTGTTTTCCTCTCATTAGTACATTCTGACACTAGACATTCCACAGATTGACTCTTCTTCATTAATTTTCGCTGTTTTTCAACTCTTTTGTGTCCACATGGTGTCGATAGTTTTTCTTCACTGTTACATTTTCCAGTCTGCGACATTCTTTGTTTGTAGTGTTCCATTGTGCCTCCAATGTCGGGTGAGGTTGGGATAAGAAAGTGATTTGTACTATGACGTGGGCTAGGTGATACGCTATATTTTCTGATATCTGTTTCACTTAAATTCCTGATTTTTAAGCTCCGTGCTGCTGCTGGACTCACGGGAGCGCTTCTCTTCAGGTTTGATTTCCTCCTTTCCATTGTGTACGATGAATAGTTATTCTGTGGACTCACAGGTCTTGTATCAATTTGATTAAAACCTAAGGAGATTGGTTGTTGACCACCAGGACTGCCACACTGTAGGGTGTATTATTATTATACGAGTAAATAATTATGTGCACTCTTGTAGTGTGGCATTTAAGTCATGTCATTTGTTGAAGGATATAGTATTTAACTTGCTAATAAGTAAGAATTAACATGTTATTACCTCTTGTAGTTGCGACCCTCTATTCCATGCTGTTGCAAATCCACTCACTATCTTGTCATTGACAAGAACAGGTTGCATATCAGCTACAATGACAGTAAAAATATGTATACAATTTTCTGTATTGTATTTAGTGTAGCATAAAAGTTGTTTACGTTTTTCATCTTCTGCTGCAAGCAACTGTGATGTAATGATTGTTCTGTTCTCGTAGATGTCCTCCTGTAGACCATCAAATGATGCCACTGTATACATGTATATGTATGGTGTAGTGAACAAGGTGTTATGCAATCTTTGTTTCCACAATATTTATTATTTGTGTTGGTTTTTTTTGTCTAACTTACGCCTCTTTTTTCTGTATACTAGTACATCAGGATCGGCTGCTTTCTTGCACAGGTACACACGCTCAATACTGTCCATCACACCAGAGTTTAGTTCTGAAACTATTTCAGAATCCTCAGCAATACGAGGCTCTGTTAGTAGATGATGGATGGATATATTTTTTTGTGCTGATTCATGCATGATAATAGTACTGTGTATTTACCTGCGTATTTGTACTTGATTTGTAGACCATATTCTTCCTGCTGCTCTACCAGTCCTAGTTTTGAGAGTATTTGGTCCAGTAATTCTCCACATGTTGTGGTAGGGGTGCAACCAATGGTTCGATGGGATCCATCCCTGCATTCAATGATAGTCATCATACAGTAATAACTCATATTGGTTGCCGAGTGCCAGCATTGCACACTTACCCAAGAAATATTCTGATAGCAGAAAGGTCGATATCTGTAGTTTCCAAATCTTAAAAAAAAAAAAAATGCAGATTCATTGTTAACAATTATTATCAGCCTGAGAGATGAAAATTTTTACCAGCAGGTTTCTTTGATAGTGTGGAGTAGATTGACTCATCTAGGTTGACAATTGTCTGTACACCTCTGTGCTTTGGTTTTCGGAGAGTGAAATTCCAAGATGACCTGGCCATGGTAGTGAGCTATAACTCTTGTTCACATGCATGAAATGGAAGTTTTAAATTTTGACAAGTTGTAATTTTGGAGGAAAAGTGATAAGTGCTTTAAAAATGCTGTACCAATTTGTACGGGTTCACTCTGGAATGCAGAATGTTTGTTCAATGAGGGTGGGGCTAGTTGGAATTACGTCATGGGTCAATTTGCATTTCACCTTAACCCATGGGCGCGTGCGTGTACTAAAACGTTTTCTCAACATGTCTACAGTTAGAAGGCGACCTCTTCACGAGGGTGGTGTAGATGGAGAAGAGAAAGACCCACTGGTTGCTGATGATAATGGTGACCAGTGGGACCTGGACGATGAAGGTTGGGGAGAGGAATCGGGGGAGAAAGTCCAGACTCGGGATGAGGACGGTGAACTGACTAGGAGGAGGAAGATTTTGAGACGTAGTACTAGAGAGGTGTCCACTGCATTCGTCTGTCATCTTGTGCTCATGTGTTTGTATGTGTACATTCATGTGCATGATGCGACAATATTCAAGCGGAATAAAGGGAAGGGCTTTGTCGGAGCATTCACCTATGGAGGGAGATGGAAATTCCTTACCTACATTAATATGGTGAGTTCAACTAATGTAAATGGACTCAGTTGAGCCACTGAGTACTGTTTCATTGTGCATTATTAACGACTGAAATATTTTCCTTTTTGATATGTTACAGTGGGTACAATTCCTCTACTTCTTTCTTTGTTTTTTCACCGATATAATGCCATGGAGCAGTGCTAAACTCTGGTTTAATAAGTGCTGTGATTTTGTCTTCACTACACTTGCTTTGCCCATGTCAGCTGTAAGTTTTTTGATATCCTCTCTTAGTTATCTAAATGGTGTAAGGGTCTTTCTTTCAGTTTATTTCCTGTGTTATCAAGCCACATCACCATAATCATGTAATGGAATTCGTTTCCTGTGTCCTGTTCTTGTCATCATATACTCACTACACATGCCAGTGTTCTTAATTCATGCAGGTTGTGACAATTTTATTCTGGGGGATCTACATTATTGATCGCGAGTTAATTTTCCCGAAGGAACTGGATGAGTTTATTCCAGCTGCTTTGGTCCATTATGCTCACACAGCAATCTTGATCACTGCTCTAATTGAACTAGTTCTGGTGTTTCATCGTTTTCCAAGTAACATGGTCGGAATCGGCATGATGTTTACCTACTCCACTGCTTACATCATATGGATTGTGTGGAACTTCACTGTAACAAAGACATGGGTCTACCCTTTCATCGATAAAATGCCTTTGCCTGTTATCACAGTGTTCTTTGCTGGGTGTTTCTTTTTCAATGTTGCTGTATATTTCGGTGGCAAGGTCCTCTGCTACTTGACGTGGCGTGGTACGTATGTATATTATGTGTGATAATGTTCAATTGTTGTGAAGTGCTTATAGTTCTGTATAATTATATACGAGTGAAATCTTTATATTGTTTCATTTTTTCCAGAGCGTCACAAGTTAATGGATGAACTAGAATTGTAGCAGCCTGCACTCCTCATCATTATTGTGATCATCAATAATTATTATACATGTACATGTACAGTGTACGTGTTGGCAATACAGGCGCGAAAATGTAAATACCGCGAGTTAAGAGGTGTAATGGGGGTGTGTACGTTCGCATGCGCATTGTAATTGTGGAAGTGATTGTTTACGGCTTTGTTTGATTTGTACCTATGAACCCAGAGATGCGTTCCAGAGGCTCAGGCTCGTTTTCTGACATCAGCTCAGAGCAACCCAATAGTGTTGCTTGTGAAAGAAAACGCAATGCTGTTACTGTTAAAATCCACCGCTATGCAGAGCGCACAACTGGCGTGCTACTGTGCCACCTCTTCATGATGTGTTTCTATGTATTTGTCCACGTTTACGATGCGATGATATACAACCAGCACGAGAGTAGGTGGTTCTCGGGAAAAGGAGAATCGCTTTATGGTGGACGGTGGAAGTTTCTTACCTACATCAATTTAGTAAGTAGATAAAAAATTGTAGACTTGACCTCTTTGTACACTTCCTTTCTTACATAATAGTAAACAGTCTTTAAAAGTGATTGTGAATATTAATGATTGCTGTTAGTATTACATGTACAGTGCAACCATGTAAATTAAAATTTGCCAGTAAGGTACATGTATAAATATGTAAATGTACAATATTAATAATAATAGTAAAAATTAATCAGGTTTATGGTCGGTATTTGGTGTTTCCAATATGCACGTACGAAATTATAAGTCACATGCACACACACACACACATAGTGGGTGCAGTTCATCTACTTTGTCTTCTCTTTCATGACGGATATCATCACCTGGAAGAAAGTCCGACCAGTCCTTCAAGATTGTTGCACGATTCTCTTCACTACCTTGGCACTGCCAATGGCTTTAGTAAGCAATCACATCGCAAGATTGAAGGACCAGTTTTGTGTTCCCCAATGCATGCACTCATAAATTTTATGTGCCAATAATTGCATACAATTTTCATGGATAAAGGTGGTAATTGTTACTTCTTGTACAGCTTGTCGGTGTGTCATTCTGGAGTATATATGCAATAGACCGTGAACTCATCTATCCTGCTGCCAATGATGAGTTCATTCCTTTTATCTTGAATCATTTTTGGCACACTACAGTTGTCGTCTGTGTTCTTGTTGAACTTGCCATTGTTTATCATCGTTACCCAACAACTAAAACAGCTCTCACTGTAACGTATCTTACAGGAGGTGCATACCTATCCTGGGTCACATGGGTGTTCTTTGCTTCTGGTCGATGGCCGTACCCCTTTCTACATATTCTGCCGTTTCTACCGCTGTTCTTTTTGGGAACATTGTTGATCAGTCCTGGGATGTTCTTTTGTGGAAAGGCTCTGTGTTATTTGAGATGGTGTAGCAGGTGGTATTGATTTGGATTATGTGGTTGTGTATGGTGGTGTTTGCATAGTTTTTTGGGTTTTTTTTGTAATTGACCAAACTATTCATAATCATTATTGTGTACTGATTCACTATAATTTGTGGCTCTGGCTCTAACCTACCACATCAAGTTTACTGGAAGTGGTCGTCAAATATAAAGGTTGAGCTATTAATTTGCATATCGCGCATACTAGACATGGAATGAAGTAGATTATGCATAATTATATTTATGGTCTGACAAACTATGGCAATGGATGGCGAAGGGGAACAAAATTCTAACCAGGATGAACTTGCAGAGACTATAATAAATGCTGTATTGATACCCAGTACCAAAGAAACTGTTATCTCAACTCTCTGTCACTTCACTTTGGTGTGTTTCTACATCTGCGTGCATCTGTACGACGCATCTGTCTTCGCAGAGCACGAAGCAGTGTGGTATAGAGGTGGGGGCTCTTATGGAGGAAGATGGCAGGCTCTTACATACATTCTCTTGGTGAGTTGATAGTCATGGATTGTTATCAGCAAAAAACTGCTATTGTGTTTCTAATTATGTGGGAATTTTTATTGCACAATATAATTATTTATTTGTTTGCACTCTGAATTCTACACACATACACGAACAGTGGGTGGAATTTGTCTACTTTGTATTTGCTCTCATCATTGACCTGCTACCCTGTGGTAGTGCTATCAAGGTAGCCTGGTTTCACAAGTATCGTGACTGGATGTTCACCACACTGGTATTGCCCATGGCACTTGTACGTAAATCAACTATACATAATGAGTTGAATTGGCATTGTTTAGTAAACATCTAAATAGCCTGGGTTGGGTATTGTGTATCCAGCCAGTTTTACATACTTTCCGGCCCCAGCTTAGTCTCACTATACCTTTGGAAGCCATGGTCATGTATGAATCCCATGATGTAAACAAAAAACATTATGGTGAACAACCACATTGTGACCTTCCTTCCCTCTCCATTGTATCATACAGTATGTCTCATCCACGTACTGGAGTGTGTGCAGTTACGATCGAGAGCTGGTACATCCTATTGCTCTCAGTCAGCATGTTCCTGACCTCTTGAATCATTTATGGCACACAACCAACCTATTGTGTGTGGTCATTGAACTCTTGTTAGTGTTTCATAGCTTCAGTAATGTCGGACCGTACACCACAGGATTCTGGGCCTTTTCCTATGCCATGTGGCAGGCATGGGTGTACAGAACGTCAGGACACTGGCCGTATCAGTTCATGCATCATGTTCCTTTTCTTCCACTCTTTGTTACTGCAAACGTTCTGCTATGTCCTGTACTCTATTATCTGGGAAAGGCTATGTGTAATTTGAGATGGTATGGTAAGTGTTTGCATGCTTAGCCTGTATATGTATCGTGTACACAATTAATACTTTGTGTTACTTCTCATCTTCATGTAGAACGTCACAGATTGCTCGAAGCTCAAGATATGAACTGGTGATCATTGGTATTAATTAATGAAATTCCTTTTGTTTTATGATCACGTGACGCGCGTTTATGACGTCAATTGATAATAGTACCGAGCCACTTTTATATAGTGAGTTGCTGCACTTGCTAGGAACAAGCAGCACAACTGTCCACCTGTGAACAGAATGTCTCTGGTAGACTTCTCCCAGGATGCACAAGACCAAGGATGTATTCACATAATCGTTGAAGCTTTGAGTGAAGCCAGTTCCGTGCTCTGCAAAAACGTACTAGATTATCTGTGCAAGCTGCCTCCCCTCCAACTGAAAGGCACTGTGTTGTTTCTACGTTTTCTAGACGCACGAAACTTACCCACGTGGGCCACGGACAATCCTAAATGTAAATGGGATGAATTTTCTGCTCACAAGCAAGTGCTTGGTGTACTGGCCATTTCAAAGTGTTCAGACACAGATGATCTTGACAACGCCAAGGCTGGCTTTGGAAAAGTGTGTGCAAAGTTGAAATCAACACACTGTAACACCAAGTGTGTTATATACGGTCCCAAGAAGTACCTGGAACAGCATGTCGACTCAGCAAAAGGCTATCATCTTATTGACTGTGGTTTGGACCAAGAGGATTGTGACGTGCATAGGAAAGACCTTGAAGAGACTGTCAATGATTTTGCTGGGTTGATCAACGTTTCCCTGAGGGAAATGATTGAACAAGAGGAGAATATACTATTCAATCGTCTGGAGCTGCCAAAACTGTTGAGATCTCCTTGTGAGCTACGAGAGGGTTGTAGCCGTGAGGACGACCAATCAGGGGGAGAAGCAAGGTACACACGAACACACACACACACACACACGTGTGTTGAATATGGTTTCTTGGGGGGTTATGTGTGTTAGGTTATCAGTAATTATCCCTTGTTGATGCTTTCAATAACTATCCATTTGAAGGAGTGTTAAATAAAAGGAAAGAAGTGTAGTTGACAAGATTTGGAGTGTGTGTTTGTTCAATCACCCATCATATTGTGTTATTGAGGTGATCAATCATCTTCTGTATAAAAATAATGTGTGTACTATTGTTGAAGTCGGGATGATTGTTGAAGCCGGGATGATTGTCATTAATTTCGTCAACACCATTGTTTATTAAACATCATCTGTAAGTGATCTTTATAATGTACAGTAATGAACAATCCCATGATATACATTCTGTACTAGACTGTTAACTCACACACGCACACGTACACACACACACTAAATGCCTGTTAGTTGTAATAATTGTGCACACTCTATAAATTTGAGGTTGATCAGTAGCTTTTCTAACCTGTGATAAAGAATGCTTGGTATTTTCATTTGCACTCTTTCAGCTGTTCACACTAACCATTGATGTGTGGCACAGCCAAACACAGCTAATTCACTACCTAATACAGAATCCCCAACTCTACAGAAAACAAACATACAACAATAGATTTTAACAACATGGCATTTTTTTTGTATATATGTATGCAAGATTTTCGGTCATTATACTACTAAGCTCAAAGTGGTACGAATAGTTGTCAACTGAAGCAATAGTAGTTAGTTAAATTTGCTGACTCAGGTGGGTGTTTGTGGTTACCATGGCAATCAATACTTTTTTTTTCCTGGGGTATGTTTGCTTTTGAAAAGTGGTCGTTTTTATCCAAAATAACACATAGAGTTTAGATTCGAGGATGGCATTCAATTTATGTTTGAGAAAAATAAGCACATACACACACACAAACGCAAACACAATAATATACCTATATACGTATGTACACATCTACATGCACTCTCTCTCTCTCTCTCTCTCTCTCCCTCTCTCTCTCTCTCTCTCTCTCTCTCTTCTCTCTCTCTCTCTCTCTCTCTCTCTCTCACTCTCTCTCTCTCTTTCTCTTTCTTTCTTTCTCTCTCTCTCTCTCTCTCTCTCTCTCTCTCACACACACACACACACACACACACACACACACACATTAACAAACATCGTGTAGAAACCTAAGTCGGACTCTCCTGTTGGGCAGACATGAAAAGCACTGTGCTGATCTCTACCTTCTTACTGGCCAGCTTCAAAAAGCCAACACCTACTATCGCAATGCATTTGAGCACCTCAAATCATGCAAGGATTTCCTGTGGTTGGGATCAGCTTGTGAGGGCCTTAGTGTGACAGCAATGATCACCAAACAGTGTGAGACAGTTTGGGGACAAAAGGCACAGGGTACTGAAATATCTTCCTCTGGATCCATCTTTGGCTTCAAGAAAGTAGGTGTCTGATGCTGTCAAATTATATATGATAGAAGGTTGTGTGAAGAGATTAGGACAAAGTAGTAATCTAGGTCATCCATTCTTCATTCCAGCCCAATTCCATCACTAAAAGAATCGGATCCGGTGCTGGTAGTGGGAATATCACTAACCTCTCCTCTCGTACCAGCTACACTATCGGAAGAAGGCCTCCTGAAGAGAAACCTGATGCAGTTGCTGCGAGAGTGGCTAAGTACACGACCATCAGGAGACCCCCCGTGAAGAGCCCCCCTCACCCTGACTTGAAGACAGTGGAGGAGGCCAGGATTGGAAATGGAAGTGTTAATGGTAAGTTGTGGTATGTGTGCTTAGTGTAGTAGTGTAATATGAGTTGAATTGAGACTTGTACAGTTGCGTAAGGATGCTACTCCAAGAATACTCATACTCTCTGCCACACACACAGGTGAAGGTGGACTACTGATGAAAGACATTCCTTCCACTCTATCCAACACACAACAGCAACGGCATCAAGACTCCTCCTCTAACAGCGTGGTCTCAGAAGAAGACGAGTCAAGCTTGGATGGAGAGAGGAGCAGTGAGCCAGCGGAGGATGATGTTGATGAAGAAGATGTGGGATTGGAATTGCTTGTTGATAGACGGCTGTTGGAGAAAGACTTCATCGTTAATAACTACTCTATTGCGCTCATGTATTTCAAAAAGGTGTGTACACTCATACACTCACATTACGAACATGTACATGTGTTTATATATAAATAGAATGTTGATGGGTTCTTTTTTGGGGGGACCGAATCTTCCCCTCCCTTATAGGCTTGTGAAAAGGGAGTAGTATCACAAATTGAAGGTTTTCTCAAATTTTCCAAGTACCTAGTCAGTCAAAAGGTGAGTGAGTACACAATGGTATTGTGTTGATGAACAACTTTATTTTATCACTTGTATTTGTCGTGCTTTTGTCACGTGTTCTCTCTCATACATTTACAGCGTTATGTTTATGCTGCTGATGTACTTCAAAGGATGTTGAAGATTGATAACCCTCATTTCGTGATGGAGCAGGACAAGGTAGACATTAGTGTGTGGTGGCGTACAGCTGTGTATGATTAGTAGACTTTAAGTGTTCAACATGTCAATGTGGTAGTTGGTTCAACTCTCACACACACACACACAGCTAAACATGTACTGTACAATGGCGGAAGTGTATCACTCTATGGGTTTCAAACGCAAGGAAGCCATGTTCACTCATTACGCTGCTCGCTGGGCCAGCGAGCTTGCAAAAGATTCTCAATCATCCATTGTTAGTAACTTGTACCTCTAGTATTGAGTAGTATATGGTAGTGCTATGATATGATATCACATACAGCTCTCTCAGGCCCATAGTCTCTTAGTGGAGTGTTTTCCTGGCTACAAACTATCGCTGGATCTTGACTCACTTCCGAGAAATGGAGGTGAGGTTTTGCCCTACTTGTGTGTAGAATAGAAACGTTTGTATATATACTCTTGTACACTTCTTGCATATTCTTGTATACTGTGTAGTTTCCAACTTGGGATGGCCTTCATTGCAAGCTTGTATTCTGAAGGATTTTGTGTTCTTGACAAGAACCAAGAGCAACAACCGTCAAGCGTTAAGGTTGGTTGGTTGTTTTGACACTCACACAAGTGCACTTGTAGCAAAGTGATTAGAATGTGTTTTGTGGTAACATGATTGATATAGTGCACTCACACAAACAAACAAACACATACACACACGTAAACATGCGTACATATACACTGTCACAAACACATGCACACACACGCACACAGCTTCACATGCTACCTTCTTCAAGTGTTATACAAGCACCTCTCCACCTCAGAGATGCGGGATGTTGCTAGCATGCTAACCGACATCGTTGAAGAGACAAGAGAGAAGCTCAACACAGATCCATCTTCTGTCGTTTCTCTAACAAGCCTCTTAACTGCTCCCTTTCCTCTTGATAACTTCCCAACCATCCGCTATTTCACACCGAAGCATCTAGTACCACACTTATCTCCTCTCAAAGAAGCTGGCTTTGTGTCTCCTTCATCCTTAACCAAGACAGAGGGAGACCAAGATGGTGAAGGTGCTGGTGGTTCATCAGGGCCATTTATTTACACTCCTTTTGGTAACAAAGGGAGGAAAAAGGATAAGAGACCTGAGGTGTTGTGGGTGGAGGGAGACCCTGGTGATATCAATATGTTTATTTCTAACCCACTTCCGATTGAACTGCGAGTTGAGAGAATGGTGAGATGGATATCGTTGTGATACATGTATATATAGATACGTGTACGTGTGTGTGTGTGTGTGTGTGTGTGTGTGTGTGTGTGTGTGTGTGTGTGTGTGTGTGTGTGTGTGTGTGTGTGTGTATGTGTGTGTAGACACATGATCATAGCAAACCGGTGTTACCTCCACACACATATATAATTGTAATTATACTTATACACATACAGACTGCTCTGACAGATGGGCTGCAAATCGATGCTTTTCCGTCCTCTCTCACTCTTCCTCCATTTTCAGAGCCTCAATCCTTCTTTCTAGCCAACATTCCTCGTGAGGCCGGCACACTCAATATTCTTGGTACGGTTTAAGCACCTCTCATAAATCATTTCACTCATCACTCTTCACTCCTCACTACTAACTATTCACTCCTCTCCATCAATTACAGGCTACGAGGCCTTCGTGTTTGGTGTGGGTACAAAGTGCATGATGAAGCTATATGGAGGGCCGGTAGTACGTGTGGTCCCTTCTCTCCCCCACCTACGGTTGACAGTGATCTCACAAGATGAAATCAACGACATACAAACCAGCTCCACTACCATGGGGGGTAGTAACACTGGAGAGGCCAACAAGGCAGTCATCAGCAGCTTTGAACTCATGGATGGTGAAACGTAGGTCTCTCTGTGTTGCTTTGTAGTCATGTTTGAAATTGTGTGTTTGTGTTTGTAGGACTCACATTGAATTTCGGTTGGAGTGTTGCAAGAGAATTGATGTGGAGAGTGTGACAGTGTCTATTGATGACTACAACAGTTAGTGACTATTGTCTGTCTCTTGCATATATACATGTACACACACACACACACACACACACACACACACACACACACGCTGTCACACACACACGCGCGCTGTCACACACACGCTGTCACACACACACACACACACACACACACGCTGTCACACATGCTGTCACACACACGCTGTCACACACACGCTGTCACACACACACACACGCGCTGTCACACACACGCTGTCACACACACACAATGTACATGTGAACAGAGGACTACTGCCAATTTTCATGGAGTGAAAAATCAATTGAATCTTTCCTACCGTTGAAAAGGGACAAAACAGGCACTATTCCTGTCACCATAGAAACCAAAATACCCGCCTGGTACCGCATCATCAATGACATCACAGTAGGCTTCTCACAAAAAAAGGTCCTGAGAGATGGCGGGTTGTTAGCTACCCCCAATAGTAACACACCCTCTCCAGACATAATTCAATCATCCTCATCTGCTAGCAACACACCCAACTCCTCTCCTACACTGAAGCACCCACGTAACCCACTTAACATGAACTTCCTAGGACGTACCACCAAGAGAAAAGTGTCCGCTGATGCGGCATTTCCTCGCTCTGCAGAAAGCTCACTTGTGGATTCTTTAAACCTTGATCACCCTTCTTTCTCAAGTGGTACTAAGACACTACCGAACCTTGCTAGAACATTTGCACCACAGCTCAAGAATCAGAGCCTACGTAGAGGGAAGCCATCTGCACAGCACAAGGGTCATAGTCACAAGATTTCTTTCGGTGACATTGAGGCTGCACTGGATTTTAGCAACAAGAGAGCATCAGTACGGTCTGATCCAGGCGACAGGAGCAGCAGACAAACGCCGACTCACAACAAGTCCACTTCAAGACCACAGTCTTCAGAGTCCAGTTCCAGTTCAAAGCCGATTCCCATTCCAAAATCCGATACCCTTGCTGGACGCATCCCTGAGATTGGGAATGTGATTGAAAGTAGCCCTGTATTGAACAGGGGAGCTCGTACACAAATACACACGCACCATCGCATGCACTCGCTCGGACTTTCACCCAACTTGAATTCAATGTCAAGATTCTCAAGTGGCATGAGAGGTAGTTTAAAAGCAACTTCAGCCAACCGTCGACAACAGCCCTCACAAATCCACAAGAGAGAAATTTCTGAACCAGTTGGCCCCCTATTCAAGGAAATTCCTCGTCCCCCTAATCGTACACAAGTTGTAGGGGAGTTCAAAATTGATTATAGAGGGGGCAAGGGATCAGAGGAGGGGTACTATCGACAAGCACTGGCTAGTGTGCCTGTCGTTGTGAAACCAAGTATCATGTTTGAACAGTTTGATGTCAACAGTTTGGAAAGGTGTGTGTATGTTTATGTGTGTGTGTGTGTGTCATCTTTAGTTATTACATGACGTCTTATTCATTGCCCAGGTCCAAAAACCTGTTTGAGCTCACGTTCACAGTACATAACATCTGCAAATACAGACTGGATATTATATGTGAAGTTAATCAAGGTTAGAGTGACAGATACAAGTTGGTAAATTCTAGGATACTTTTCAGTAATCTATTGTATTCTCAAAACAGAAGGACTAGCAGAGTGTGGTGAGAAAATTGAGCACAAGGTGACCCTTGACCCCATACGTAGTGAAGAGATGAAACTGACAATGAAGAGGTTTCACCTTTCAGGTTCCACTGACATGGGAATAAAGAATGAGGTTCGTTGTGTGTAATGTTGAGTTGCTATAGATTTCGAATTGTATATAGTTACTATGCTAACCATACAACAGAGATGCTTAAATATGTATGCACATCGTTACTGCACTCATGTGTATTCTCAAGAATCATTATGTACAGTTTACATTACAAACACAAACTTCTCTCTTTCCCTCCATCCAGCCTCTCATGGTAAAGCTCTACTGTGACAGACTGATTGAGATGATCAAGTTCAAGTGGAGAGTCAGTGAGTCCAACAGACAAGGCTCTGTCTCACTAGAGGGTCTCAAGCTGCCCGCTTCCACTGTCAGGCTCATGACCCCCGTACCTCTACTGCTGGGTAAGAGAGTGTGTGTATATGTACACAAATGTACGTATTAAATGATTATTATTACAAACACCCATTCTTATACTCACAGACATCACATTGAATGGCTACACTGTTATCTCATCTCATGGAAGCTACTCTGAAGATGCAGATGTTGGAGTCCCTCAAAAGCTCTCCATGAAAGTGACCAACAACTCTGGCCAGCCAATGACATCCTCCCTGCTGATATTTGAGCCGTACCAGTTCTCACAAGAGATGAAAAGAATTGTGAAAGACCTTCAAGGGAAGATGTTGTTATCAGGCAGTCTCATCTATAGAATACCCAAGGTATGTGTACTTGCAGTGATTGTGATTGTACATTATTAAGCATATTTCTGGTTTCACACACACACACACACACAGCTCCTTCCAGGTGCTACTTACAGGCATGACGTAAACCTAGTGTTTGTGTATACGGGAGAGTATCAACTGGATGTCAAGTTTATGATCCCACTTCAAAAAAGTCACAGTCAAAGCAGACACAAAAAGAAAGACCAGAAAAGCAAAGAGAGAGACCTACAAGAGGAGTCCGAAGAGAAAAGAACAGCTGTAAAATGTTTGGAGAGCACAGAGAAGTCACAAAATGAAGAAAATGCATCTGCACTTTCCTCTTCGGCAGAGCAGAATCCTACACCACCATCGCCTGCCAGGACATCATCCTCACCTGTGGTACTTCCAAAGAGTGTGAAGGCAATGACTCGGAAAATGGAGAACGACTTCTTAGCAAAGAAAGCATCTTCTTCGCCACCACTTTCACCAAACAGGAGAACTAACAGACAAAATGGTTCAGCAAACTCTACCACATCTCCGTTGAGTGTAGCTCTCTCAGCTAATTGTGTTAACCCACCTTCCATCAACCCCGCTACCTTTTCTGTAATTTCCTCTCCAAAATCACAGCTGAAGAAGGCTCAATCATTCAACGTGCACTCCTCCACTACTGATAAGGTTCACTCCACCACAAGGTCAATGACAGGTGTCCCTGTAAAAAGAAAGTCACCTCTTTATCGGACTTCATCGTCTGCTTTTGCTCAACCTCAACCTGTGGATTCCATCACCACCAAGACAGCTTCTCAAGGAAAGAACACTAAGGGTCAAAGTACAAAGTCAAGAGGCACCATGCCTGAACGAATGGTGAGTAGTGTTTTAATATCAAAAGAATCACAGTACAAACGTTTAATAAGGACTCGTTCAGAAGATTCAAAGTCAGTACGAGTGTTAGCTGGACCTCATTTCTCTTTCCATGTCACCTAGTGAAATAATGACCGATGATGATGTGTGTTGTGTGTGTGTGACTGTCTCTCTCTGTGAGTGTGTGTAAAGTATGCTATTCTGCGTGTACATATAAATGATTGTGGTTGTGCTCACCGTGGGTCATATTTATAGTTATTTTGATTGCATGATTATCATTGATATGATATCACTCATCACGTTATGTATAATTACTCTTGGTTTACACATACTTCTGTTTTTAAGCACAACAGTTTATATTATTGATATAATTATAATATACGCTCCTACCACTAATAGTCAACAAGATTTCAGACATGAAAAAAGTTGACAACACAATAAATAATTTGATGAAATTAGTCAACTTGTGATTGATGACTATTAATTAAAAATTAATAGTATATAATTTTATTATAGTGTATGTTCTGAATCTCACATACTTGTACATCCATCTACTGTACATGTGGATTATCCAACGTCTGTCCGTAGCTATTTCATCTGTTTGCGAAGCTGCTCTATCTTGGCGATCCTCGCTTTCTTCCTAGCCTCGTATCTCTTTCGACCCTCTTGATACCTAACTTCCTCCTCCTTGGAACTACACTTCAACTGAGGGGTGGCCATGGCTCTGCAATCCTTACCCAGTGAGACAAAGGTGAAGTAAGCTGTGTTTGTGACACGACGGCTACTTTCAAGACCTTCTGCTTCGGTTGTCACCTGAATGTTATATAGTATATTACATGTATGTCGAGTATGAGTATGATTCTTGGTGCACTGGTGACTAAAGCTTTGATCTAAGAGTTGTTAATTTGACAATAATAAAAAGCTTTTAAAACTATCAATCTCCCTCACCTCAATCTCCATGGACTTGGCGCTAGTGTACACTAGTCTGGCTGTGACAAACACCATCTCTCCATTCATGATTGGTTTGTGAAAGTCAATCTCATCAATACAAGCCGTCACCGTCCTCTGTCGACAATGCCTGGCTGCACAGATCCCCGCGGCATTGTCCATAATCTTCATCAATGACCCACCAAACATGTGTCCAGTGACAGTACATTCTGATGGGAGTACAATGTTTGCTAGTGTGGTCTGCGATGCTAGCACAGAATGGTCCTCTGCTTCACCTTGGGAGTAATGTACATAGCTAGGAGTATCAGATTGAGAACCATTTTTCACAGCACGAGCAGACTTTTGTGTTTCGTATCTCTCTTTGCCTTCAGCTTGTTCCTTATCACTCAGTCCCTCCAGTTGAGGTACAGGAGTGAGAAGTTCTCTGAGGTGCATTGGATCATTTCTATCGATCTGTTTCTTCCCTTCATTGCTGAGATTGGCAGGGACGGCAATGTACCAGAGAGTAGCCGTGTTGGTGTGTCTGCGTACTCCAGATATAACATTCTCAGCCCACACATCCACTGTCACTTCGATGGAATGAGTCGAGGTGTACGATACGGATGCTTGGAGTTGAGCTATCTCACCCACGTACATGGGTTGGTGGAAATCCATACGCTCCAGTCGTACCAATACAGTTGTGAGTGGCACTTTGTTTTTTGAATCATCGGGAGGGCTCTTGTTACAATGTCTAGTGCTTACGATGTGGCCCGCCTGCTCGATCAACTTCAGAATGGTACCTCCATGAACATTTCCAGTTGGATTAGTGTCATCTGGTAGCATAATACGACTCAGTTCAATTGGAACTGACGAAGGCAGAGCAGGAATGGTTGGAAAACCAACCGATGGCTTTTTGGCTGTATGTCAAGAAGAATAGTATAGATTGTAACTTTGATGTAAGAAATTATTAAAGTTGATACCTACACCATACCCAAGGAACTAGGCTGAGCATTATCCAATTTCGGCCTCTTTGAGGGGGCCATTTCTGGTTCAGTGGAACTGTCTTTTGACATATTAATGGTCTGTCAAGATATAATCCCACAGTCACTTATATAAACGATGGACACCAAACAATCCACTGGTATTGCAACAGCAGTACTTCTGAACCGAAACTTTACACTACAGCACGCGCACAGCCTCAACCCGGAAGTTTGGCGGAAAGGTAAAGATCGTTCAACAGGACTGTCAGGAGGGATCCGGGAGGCCCGAGGACCTAGGAAATTTGCCAAACCGTATCTATGGCTTATTAGTTCATGCTCAAAATGGACTTGCTTCAAACTTCAGAAATATACTAGCTACTTATAGTGTTGACTATGTACGAATTGATCTTACATTGGTTGAAGAAAGGAATTGTTAATGAGGTCACAATGAGTGGTCGGACAAACATCAGTCTCCCCCTGATTCTGAAATAGCCACCACATTTCCTCTCATTATAGCTCCAGAAACTTCTGCAGAGAGTCTGTAGTGATCTTCTTCTGGGGAATGATACAACAAGACTTGAAATATTCGACCGAAAACTAAGTCTAAGGGCCATGATGAAATTAATTGTGTGTTTTCTGGCTTATCGACCCATTACCAACTAATTACTACCCCGTGTCAGCAGAATTTGTTGTGAGAGTTTGATATTAAAAGCATGGGTCTTCTTTCTGAAGGAAAACCTCTCTCTTGGCCAGAGACGAAGAAAAATGCAGCATTGGTGCGCAGTGTGGGTATTCAGCAGTTTCTGGCACTCTACCATCGCTTGAAAGATAGGAAAGGAGATGGCCTCAAATGGGGAGATGAGGTCAGTAAAAAAAACGACAATAAATTATGTATTGGGCTATTCTAGTTAATGAAGATACTACCCCATTGAAGAGTAAATTTCTAGAGCTCCCCATGACAGCTAATTTTGTGCATTCACCCATCAAGATGCAATTAAATTGGACAAAATACCAAAAAATCACATCTTTATCCACAGTAGTATTAAAAATATATAGTCATAGACATTCTGTATACATATACCACTATCGCACACAGATTGAGTACACTCTGGTGAAACTAGACCACGAAACAAAGAAACCAAAACTGAGTCTTCTTGGACCAACTCTTCTTGAGATTCTACAGAAACCCGAAGTCAGTGATCCTGAAAACCATCACACCAAGTGGCGGCCTGAGTATGCCAGCTACATGATTGAAGGTATGTTCACTCCTGGTACCCACAACCCTGAATTTACTTCCCCCTGCAATGCAATGTAGTATAATGTTGCGTTTTACATTAGTACTTGATAATTGCAATACTGTCTGCACCCAGACAGGTGCGTCATGTTTTGCTGAGTGTATACAGTGTAACATTGCAGCAACAATTTTGGTATAGACCACAGTTATTATGAGTGGTGTTACTTAATCAAAAATACCAAAGGGACTATGAATATGCATATGTCAAGATATCACCCACAGACACATGGTAGCGGTCGGCCACAGATGTACAGTATTGATTGTAGGAGTGAGAGTCATTTGTTTATGCATGTGTTAATTTATATCAAGAGTACATAAAATTATGTACACTGTACTCTTGTTTATAATTTTGGGGGGTTGTGTTGATTTCCACATCTACAGGTACCCCCGGAGCCACTCCATATGGCGGCTGCTTCCAGCACATGAACATGGTGGAGGCTAACATGAAACTCAGGTGTGTACAGAATGTGTCATGTTTGATAAATTGCAAGGGGCAAATGATGAGTTGACATAGTATGAGCCATGCACACAGGCAAATGTTTGTGTACTGTGTGTGTGCCTGTTAATCTTGATGAAACAGCTATTAGATAATGCTTTTCGTTGTAATGACAGGCACATATCAATCAATCAAGGCCTTCGTGTACATGTGTACAACTGGTGTGTACTAGTATTTACACATCACATTTATCACTGAAGGTCACAACACTCACTTAGAAATTGAAATGGCTATGAACTTATTTTAGTAATCTGATGCCCCACGTCCTGTATGTTATTGTGTGTGTGTGTGTATGTACATGTGTTTCATAACAGTGTATCTGTAATTCTACATACTCCCATCCTCTCCATCCCCAGGCGGCAGCAATTAAAGGAGGAACTAAAGGGCACAGATACGATCCCTCTGAGCATCACCGTCTTCCCATGTCTTGGTAACCCGGGATTCACGGAGCCAGCGTACACACCCAATGTTGCTGAGTCAGCATCTAGATCCCTGTTCTATCCTGATGAGGCCATATGGAGTGGACACCCACGGTTCATGTGAGTGTGCTGCTGTAATTACAATTAATATATCGACTAAAAGTTCGCATCTCTCTTCCATAGCACCTTGACTCGCAACATCCGTGAGAGAAGAGGAGATAAACCAGCCATCAATGTTCCAAGTTAGTTCAACAACCATGTTTTTGTTTTTTTACAGCTGCACAATCCATACTCTTATATCACTATTCCAGTATACAGAGATGTGAAGACTGCAACTCCATTTATAGAACACTTTCCCAATGATGATGGTTGTGCAGCTCGGAATGCTAAACCTGATCATATCTACATGGACTGCATGGGGTTTGGAATGGGTTGCTCCTGTCTTCAGGTCACCTTCCAGGCATGTGACATTGAGGAAGCCAGGCACTTGTATGACCAGCTGGCTGTGGTGTGTCCAATGTTGGTGAGTAGTTTCACCTTCAAAGAGTATGGTAATTGTTACCACCAATCCTGCTGACTGCTGAATGACTCTATTTCCTCTTTGTGTGCAGTTGGCACTCTCTGCTTCGTCTCCTATCTTCCGTGGGTACTTGGCTGACATTGACACAAGGTGGAAGATAATCTCAGGTTCTGTGGATGATAGAACTGATGAAGAACGAGGAATAAAGGTCGGTGGATACACACTGTGCTTTCACTTTTGCACTGTCTACAGTATACGTTTTGATTGTTGCATGATATGTTTTGATTGTTGCATGAAATGTATGTGTGTGTCAGGATGGCCGAGCGGTCTAAGGCGCTACGTTCAGGTCGTAGTCTACTCTTGTAGGCGTGGGTTCGAATCCCACTCCTGACATTATTTTTTCTTTTCACGCATTAATAACACTTTATCTTTAGCCACTGAAAGAGGATGAGTTTGTGATTCCAAAATCAAGATATGATACAATTGACTGTTTCCTGGCGACTGATGAGTACAACGACATGGAGGTGTTGTACAACCAGGAAGTGTTCCAACAGCTCAAAGATGGAGGTATGATGTATCATAATGGCTGTTTATATTTGTGTGTTAATACAACAATTGTAGGTTTGGATGACTTGTTGGCTCAGCACGTGGCACATCTGTTCATTAGAGACCCCATTTCATTGTTTGCTGAGAAGCTGGAACAGGATGTTGAGAAAGAAACTGATCATTTTGAAGTAAGTGTACTTTGTCCCAGATCCCTGTAGCAAATTTCACCCATAATTATAAAAAATAAGTCCAATGCTGTTGTTTGTATCTCCACAGAACATTCAATCTACCAACTGGCAAAGTATGAGATTCAAACCTCCTCCTCCAAACTCTCCAATTGGTTGGAGAGTGGAGTTCAGACCACTAGAGGTACAGCTGACAGACTTTGAGAATGCTGCCTTTGTTGTGTTCGTGGTACTCCTCACGAGAGCAATCCTCTCTTTTAAACTCAACTTTTACATACCCGTCTCAAAGGTTGGTCATGTGACACTCACATGAATGGATGTATGGTCATTTGTGACACACACATGAATGGATGTGTGGTCATGTGACACTCACATGAGTTGATGTATTAGTGAGTAAAACCTTTATCATTTCACCCTCTTTTCAGATGGAAGAAAATTTTAAGCGGGGTCAGCAACGAGATGCAATTAACAATCAGAATTTCTACTTTCGTAAAAGTGTTGTTCCCGAAGATGACGAAGATGAAGAAGAGACTGACCACACCCACCAACCCAAGTCACATGACCATGAGTATACCCTCATGAATATTGATACAATCATCAATGGAAAAGTAAGTGAGGTATTATTGACTTGTTATACAAATGATCACTATTTCTTGATGATTTCGATCAGGATGGGTTTCCCGGGCTGCTTCCACTCGTGAGGATGTACGTGAACAGTGTGGACATTGATGTGGATACACGGTGCACCATACTGACATACCTTCGGCTGATATCAAAACGAGCTTCAGGTTGGTGGTCACTACACACACACACATGCACACACACACACACACACACACACACAAAAAGGTGAACTGATGACCACTGCAAGTTGGATCCGTAAGTTCATCCACTCACACTCAGACTACAAACAAGACTCAGTAGTCAGCGAGGGCATTGCGTACGACCTTCTAAAGCAAATGCAAGGTATTACTGATGGTGAGATTCCATGTCCTGAGCTACTAGGCAACCTAGTGTCAAAAGCACCTCAGGACTACAAAGTGATCGACTGCCATCTAGAACCTCCGACTACTGCTAGTGAAAAGTGAGATAGGTTTTCCAAAAAATTATTTGGTGTGTATAATCAGTAGTACATTTCATGAATGAATTGACTCACTAACAGTAGAATGCCTTTTGTGTGTTAAGTTCTATTAATAGTCAGTCCTTTTTCATCTTCAAGAATTGTTTCACAACGAATTCTCTACAAATATATAATATCAGATAAATAAGAGGAGTGTGTATTCATTTTTTCGAGCGTAATTCTACTTACCTCTTTCTTTGTGAGTAGTTCAGAGCCTTCCACTGGTTGAAGATTGGGAGATACAAAGCTCTTTAATCTCACAGCTTCAATTGAAGATGGTTGTGATCCTATCAAATGATTCAACTCTTCTACCTGTTACGCAGCACAGTGAAACGAGTAAAGCACCCACTATTGTTACAATGTATAAAGCAGTGAAAGCACTCACTCTGCTTCTTTCATATGCCATTCTCATAGCTCTTATTCTTTGTCTGGCCTCGGCAGCTCTGTACAGGACAAGTGGAGTGTCTCATCATACCAAAAAACAGCAAGAGAAACAATAATTGATATATAGGCCAACTCACTTTAGTTGTCCCACTAGTTCATTATTCCTCTCATACTCTATTAGCTCTCCCAGAGAGGGACCAAGCTGTTGCCTGGGTATGCATATATAGTCGATTGAGTGAATTCTGTGAAGTGACACTCATTCACAGTGTTTACTCACTCTGTCGCTGCCATTTTTGTCAACCGTACTCTTTTCAAGCTTGCCAGTTTCTTTTCTTGTATCTCCTTCTTCAATGGTTCATACTACATGGATGCATGAATGATATCATTTACGTGTGTATTACGTGAGCACCAGTTTATCACACAGTGCTACTTACAGCCATGTATCTGCTCCTCTCAATGGGTGTCAATTTGCTAAGTTGTTTCTCTGTTAACTGTTTCCAGTTCTTCACTTCCAGTTTCGCACTTTTTGTTCTCGCTTTGCCTTCATCTACTCCTACACACAGTGTGGGAAAACTATTGTAGCTATTATGTGTCATACTTTAATTATACACATCGTACCGAAATTTGTTGCAGAATATTATTGGCATATACGCTTATGGTACACACTGAGACATACCTATAGAGTGCTGTTTTTTTAGCATGTCCTGCAATTTCCTAGAGAAGCCTCTAGTACTGCGAGGAATGGTAGAATTGCCTCTACCATTGGAGGTCATTTCCCGTCCAGGAGTGGGTATGGGAGGAAGAATGGATACTCGACCACTTGCCGAGGAACGAGGTGGCTGTAGATTAAATTTCAATGAGACATGTTACTCTGATGGCATGATATGACTGGGAGTATCATAGACAACGAACCTGAACGTCGACCATTTTGTGTTTTTATGACATCATGCAACATGGTTGCCATAGTTACCGAATAAATTATACGACCACGTGTAGTCACGCCCATCCCCACAGGTTCTATATAGGTGCACACTCAAGGTAATTTCAGCATATTAAATTAGCAAGAGGGGAATGGCTGCAAAACTTGCAAAAACAAGTGGTTTTATGGTGCCAGAGCTGCGCCGTGAGCGCGAGGCCAGCTCTCTCGACCTCCCTGAACTGACAGCATTCATAGATGGAGGGGAGTACTTCTCAGAGAAAAGAAAGAGAATGTGTAAGTCATAATTTTAAGTTTGGAAAATTATAGCAGCTGTGATTCTCAAATTATATTCTTGTACTTTACACAGATCAACTGGTTGTGGATGACCCTGTGCTCAGTCTGGATGACAAGTACTTCCTCACAAGGGAAGAGGCTTTCGACAGAGCCATGGTGAAATCAGTACACTTTGTTCGAAGAAGCAGAGAACTAGGACTTGATAACCTGGAAAAAAACATTTTCAAAACGTAAGCACTCATTTATTTTCGTGAGCAGGTGTTTGTAAACTGATTACATTAGCTCACATGCAAACATTGTATTTATTTGGGTGTAGTTCATTTCCTAACAATATTTATGCCAGTGGGTTATGACCTTTTCCATTAAACAAAATTGACACAATTGCTCATTGTTGTTATAGTGCAATATCTGAAGAGCAGCCCATATCTCTACATGAAAACATGTTTCTACCAACTATTGAGGTATTTTTCACACACACACTCTCACACACTCTCTCCATATTTGCCGACCTTCCATGGATACAGCTTTCTTGACCATTTTTCGTTCGGACTTAACGACTTTGCCTTTATACCGTGTATACAGGGACAAGGTACGGAGGAACAGAAGGAAAAATGGCTGACACCAGCTCTGGATTACAAGATCATTGGAGCCTATGCCCAGACTGAGTTGGGACATGGTCAGTTTTAAAAGTCATAGTGATGATCTAAATGTTATATTGATGTTATTTTTGACGTCCCTCTGCTTAATTGGTTTAACATGCAGGTACCAATGTTCGTGGTTTGGAGACCACTGCCACGTATGTCCCCAGCACACAAGAGTTTGTCATGAACACACCAACTTTGACTGCTACGAAATGGTGGCCAGGCACATGTACGTATTTCGCTGATACCAATTCTGAATCACAACCAATTCAGCATTGCATTCAATATTACTCTTCAGTGGGACACACTGCCACTCATGCTGTGGTGCTAGCGAGGCTAATAACGAAGGGAGTGGACCATGGTATCCATCCCTTCATTGTACAGATCAGGAGTCTAAAAGACCACACCCCTCTACCTGGGATCACTGTTGGTGACATTGGTCCTAAACTGGGCTACCTTGGAATGGACAATGGTTTCTTGAAGTTAGACAATGTTCGAATCCCTCGTGACCAGATGCTCATGAAGTACTCCAAGGTATGTTTACAATGCTCACATGCACGTTCATGCACACGCACACACACATCCACGAACACACATACAAACAAGGTCACTCCTGATGGGACGTATATTAAACCACCCACTGATAAGATAACATATGGTACTATGGTTCAAATTAGATCAGGCCTGGTCATTTTCACTGGCAGAGCACTTGCCAGAGCTGTTACTATAGCAACTCGCTACAGTGTTGTCAGGAGACAGGGTCAGCCAGAACCTGGGTGAGGGATTTATTACTAGCTGAAGGTTAGCTAGTAGTTTGAATGGCTGTTCTTCATCTCATGTAGAGCTCCAGAGACCCAGGTAATGGACTACCAGATGCAACAGTACAAACTGCTACCTCTCATAGCTTCAGCGTATGGTCTCATCCTCACTGGTCAGTACATGATGCAGATATATATGAGAGCACGAGCTGAGATAGCAGAAGGCAACCTGGAATCCATGCCAGAGGTTGGAATGAAACTAGTAGTGAGCACAGACTGAGAAGATTTTATTGTTACATTATTTTCGCAACAGCTACATGCGACCAGTGCTGGTTTAAAAGCTCTCAGTGCCCAGCTATCCAATGATGGAATTGAGGTAAGAAAGCCTTTGTAGCTAGCGGGAAAGTTATAATGTTGACTTTCATTCATTGTTTAGTTGTGTCGTTTGTCATGTGGTGGCCATGGCTACTCTCGTTCTAGTGGTATTCCTGACCTTTACATTGATTATGTAGCTGCAAACACTTACGAAGGAGAAAACACTGTCATGCTTCTTCAAACTGCAAGGTATGGGCAGCTCTTAGTTGTGTTTATTGTTGTACTAATTTCTCATTCTTTTCAGATACTTGAATAAACTCTATTCTCAAAAGTTGCCAGCTTCCAAGCTCGCTAGTAATGTCTCCTACCTGGCAGCAGACTACCCTCTACACAGAAGTAGTCCAGTGAGAACTGCTGAACAGTTCATGGACCCTCACATCCAGCTGGAGGCTTACAGACAGAGAGCTAGAAGGTACTATACAGCCAGTAAACGTTTTACTGTTAATTCTAATACTATTTATCTTTACAGAATGGTTGCAATAGCATCAAAGACCTACCAGGAAGGACTGAGACAAGGTCTGAAACAAACTGATGCGTGGAACTACTCCACTTGTGACTGGAATGCAGCTGCTACTGTGAGTAGAGCTCATCCTTTCCTCACTGACATTTTACCACTTCTACTCCACTTCTACACACACGCACACATTCAGGCACATGTATATTACGTTGTTCTGAATGCTTTCAACCGAGCTGTTCAATCCAGTGGCCTGTCTACTAACAACCAAGACATTATGGAGGCACTTTGTGCACTGTTTGCTACGTTTGGGATTGTGAAATATGCTGGAGACTTTATGATAGTAAGTGACCCGATCTCTCAATAACAAAATTGTTACAACTATATATCTACAATCCTGATTATTTCACTTCCAGGATGGTTACATGAGCAGTGAGCAGCTCTCTCTGGCAAAGAAGCAGCTCTACTCTCTGTTCAAGGTGGTACGCAAAGAAGCAGTACCTCTTGTGGATGCCTTTGATATTCCAGACGAGATCCTGAACTCTGTGTTGGGTCGCTATGATGGTGATGTGTACACACACCTCTACCAGTGGGCACAAAAGGCACCAAGGAACAAAAAGAAGGTAAAGAATATACCATTTATTTTATAGAGTCCAATCTGTTCAATGCTAATACATGTAAATATTATTATACTCCGATTATATCATTGTTTCCCCCAGGTCCATGATGTCTACCAAAAGTACTTGAAAGGCTTGATAAACTCAAAATTGTAATTCTGATTTTTTATTATTAGTGTGTGTACATATTGTGTGTGTACAACGATCAATATTATTGCTATGTTAATTAAGTAAATTAAGGTCATATTGACGACCTTTGACAAAACATGACTGAATCAAGCAAAGCAAGTGGTTTTATGGCACCAGAGCTGCACCGTGAGCGCGAGGCCAGCTCTCTTGACTTACCAGAACTGACTGTCTTCATAGATGGAGGGGAGTATTTCACAGAAAAAAGGAAAACAATGTGTACGAAACCATAAATGTGCTCGGCCATCCCTATTCTTCTTCCCGTTGAAGGCGTTTGGTCGTGAGACTAACAGCTGGAAAATGAATCAGTTCCTTTTGTATTCTTTTCTACAGTTCAAATGGCAGTTGATGACCCTGTGCTCAGTCTGGACGACAAGTACTTCCTCACAAGAGAAGAGGCTTTTGAAAGAGCCATGGAGAAATCGGTGGTGTTTGTGAAATTGTGTCAAGAACATGATTTAGATCCCCAGGAGAAGAACACCCTCAGATTGTAAGAACAGACTGACATGTTTATTTTATTCTGTTTATGTACTTATAATAATTTTTGCAGTGCTATTTGTGAAGAGCAACCCATTGGTGTTAATGAACTCATGTTTATACCAACTATTGAGGTTGTGTGAACTGCATACAATCTTTAGATCATTCTCCAATTAAAATATTGTCTCATTTTGTGTATACAGGGCCAAGGAACTGAGGAACAGAAAGTTAAGTGGTTGGAACGTGCCAGAAATCACAACGTCATTGGAGCTTATGCCCAGACTGAACTCAGTCACGGTATGTGAAACATCTTTATAGCTGCTGGTAGTGGATCCAACTATGTAGCTATTTTTCCTTCGTTTTGCAGGTACCAATGTTCGTGGTTTGGAGACCACTGCCACGTATGTCCCCAGCACAGAAGAGTTTGTCATGAACACACCAACTTTAACTGCTATCAAGTGGTGGTGTGGAACATGTAAGTGGACGTGTCTTATTGTGTTGTTGACTTGTTGTACAATTGTTGAAGTACCGGCCGATGATTTTTTCTCTCTTCCAGTGGGCCACACTGCCAACCATGCAGTTGTCTTTGCCAGGCTAATAACGAAGGGAGTGGACCATGGTATCCATCCCTTCATTGTACAGATCAGGAGTCTAAAAGACCACACCCCTCTACCTGGGATCACTGTTGGTGACATTGGTCCTAAACTGGGCTACCTCGGAATGGACAATGGTTTCTTGAAGTTAGACCATGTTCGAATCCCTCGTGACCAGATGCTCATGAAGTACTCCAAGGTATAGCAGCTATTTGCACACTAGCACACACACATGTATAACACACACACACACACAGGTCACACCAGATGGGACATACATTAAGCCTCCCAATGAAAAGATATCTTACGGGACAATGGTTTTAGTGCGGTCAGGGTTAATATACCACGCAGGCTGGAGCCTCTCCAAAGCTGTTACTATAGCAACTCGCTACAGTGTTGTCAGGAGACAGGGTCAGCCAGAACCTGGGTGAGGGATTTATTACTAGCTGAAGGTTAGCTAGTAGTTTGAATGGCTGTTCTTCATCTCATGTAGAGCTCCAGAGACCCAGGTAATGGACTACCAGATGCAACAGTACAAACTGCTACCTCTCATAGCCTCAGCGTATGGTCTCATCCTCACTGGTCAGTACATGATGCAGATATATATGAGAGCACGAGCTGAGATAGCAGAAGGCAACCTGGAATCCTTGCCAGAGGTTGGTATAATATCTAATATATTTCCTTCTTTTGCAATTGAAAGACTTCTACCATCATTACATCATTATAGCTACATGCTACCAGTGCTGGTCTGAAGGCACTTGCTACCACAATGACCAGTGAAGGCATAGAGGTATTGTATTAGTTTATATATTCATTCAAACGGTTGCTTTTCAATATTTCATGTGTATGCTGTGCTTTGTTTCCAGTTGTGTCGTTTGTCATGTGGTGGCCATGGCTACTCTCGTTCCAGTGGTATTCCTGACCTCTTCATTGACTATGTTCCATCGTGTACTTATGAAGGAGATAACACAGTCATGTTTCTTCAGACTGCTAGGTATGTACATGCACACAGCGTTCATATGTCCACACAAGCAATTCTGATCTTCTTCAGGTACTTGAATAAACTCTATTCTCAAAAGTTGCCAGCCTCCAAGCTCCCTAGTAATGTCTCCTACCTGGCAGCAGACTACCCTCTACACAGAAGTAGTCCAGTGAGAACTGCTGAACAGTTCATGGACCCTCACATCCAGCTGGAGGCTTACAGACAGAGAGCTAGAAGGTAGTGTGCATCCTATGGACGTTGTGCAGATGTTTTTGTTTATATCACTGACCATCGATTGCGAATTAGAATGGTTGTCATCGCAACAAAGACCTACCAGAAAGGACTGAGACAAGGTCTGAAACATACTGATGCATGGAACCTCTCTACATGTGACTGGAATGCAGCTGCTATTGTGAGTGAACTCTGCCTGTTCAACACACAATGACTCACTATCATCATCCTCTGTAGGCACACTGCTATTATACTGTTCTGAAGGCATTCAGTGAAGCAATTGAACAGAGGGAACTCTCTCCCAACAACCGAGATATTATGGAGGCACTTTGTGCACTCTTTGCTACGTTTGGAATTGTGAAATATGCTGGAGACTTTATGATAGTGAGTGTCCAGATCTCTCAATAACAAAATTATTACAACTATATCTCCAATCCTGACCATTTCACTTCCAGGATGGTTACATGAGCAGTGAGCAGCTCTCCCTAGCAAAGAAGCAACTCTACTCTCTGTTCAAGATGGTACGCAAGGAAGCAGTACCTCTTGTGGATGCCTTTGATATTCCAGACGGGATCCTGAACTCTGTGTTGGGTCGCTATGATGGTGATGTGTACACACACCTCTACCAGTGGGCACAAAAGGCACCAAGGAACAAAGAGAAGGTAAAAATTTTCCCCTCTAAATGCTCATGTTACCTCTCATATTGTGTTCTAATTGCAAAGATGTCATGTGTCATTTTATGCATAATTACATTGGTGTGTGCATTATTTAGGTGCATGATGTATATGACAAGTATTTGAAAGATCTCATCAAGTCAAAACTGTAACTTGAGTAATACAAACAGTTATTTAATGTAGCTATATAATTATCAAAATGTGAATTGCAGGTTTTAATTTTTGTTACTAAAGACGTAGGAAAAATATACAAAAATAAACATCTTTTGTTAGCATGTATTAAAGTGTGCATGGGACTAAATTAATACAGAATTACAGATTATTGTTCCAAAAAATTAATGTGTGATTATTTTCGTACAAAAATAAACCTATAGAGTAGTACAGCTATACTTTAATATCCCTGTCCACTTTATTTACTGCTGTATAAAACATACAGTCCTATAATAGATTACAGTCTGGTAGCACACACACATGTACAAAAGTATCAAAACTCAATCTTCTCCGGGAAATTTTTGTGCGATGGTAGGTGAGTCACCAGTACGTGCTCTCCTGGAGCTGAGGCCTCCATCCAGGTTCAACTGGACCTCACTCAGCCTCTGCACTATACCAAGCTTCTGCTCATCTTTCTTTGAGACAGAACGAGAAAAGACAGCATCTTTTTTCTGAGGTCCGTGTAGCATGGCAGCTTTCTCAGGGAGACACTTGATGTTGATGACGCTGGGTGGTTGTGGCCAGGCTTCACCATCAACTTGCATTGGGAGTGTAGAGAGAACGTCAATCTTGATCTACAAGTTTAAAATATGATTAAAATATGATATGTGCAAGTGAGCAGTCTGAGTGCAGATGTGTATGTGTTCAAGTGTATTTATAAAGGTAGGTGAACCCGTAGCTAGCATACCTCTCTTCCCTGGGCTAGTCTTACTCCAGTTCGCAGTCCACTCTGTATCTGACCCTATTTACAAAGGATCACATGATAGACACATGACAAGTTATACAACACAATAGTACTATTACCATTTGCATGACTCCAGTTAAACCAACCACTTCAAGCAATCCGTCATCATATTTTGCTGGTTTGAAAGACTGAAGAAAACATACATTTATACAAAATCACACACACAGAAAAACATTAAATCTACGTACAGCTTCTGTCCCCCAGGGGTCGGCACCAGACCCCCAACTTTGAATATTGAGAAACAGCACCCCCTCAAGTTCAGGAAGGTCCACCCTCCTTCCATCCACAAAGATATTGATGTGTTTGTGGAGCTCTTTGGTATCACTCTTGGAGATCATCTTCTGCAAGCCCAGCTGAAGGTACATACCTTTGTTGTGGAACCTATTATAACAGTATGAAAATAAAATTAATTCCCACTTAATTTATTCACGAGCTTGGAATTTCACTGAGTGGTACATCACTTCAACAAGACTATATACACTTAACAAGATCTTTCTCTTGCTTCACTTGCACACATCAAAGAATATAACTGTACGTGTTATGTATTAACCTGCTGCTGAATTTCTCAGGGTTTTCTTCACGTGCCAGGTGGAAGTCCAGTGCTATGGCTGCATCCAGACCTATCCCACAGTAGTTGTTCATCACCACAGAGTTACCATGCGGTTCAGTTTCGAGGTCAATCATGCTACAGTCCTTAGTATCAGCCATTTTGATTTTGACTTGAGAGAATGACACTTCCCACCTGTGTGTGTGTGTGTGTGTGTGTGTGTGTGTGTGTGATGTGTGTGAGTGTATCATTACTTACCTATCCAAACTGACAATGTCAGCATCTTCGACAGTACGGAGAATATTCATCACCTTCTCTCCAGTGTATCCAGCACCCCACTTCAATGCACGAGCCAAATCATTGCCTAAGAGTTACCAAAGAAACAAACAATCACACAAAAACAAACAAGTCAACAAACATTAAGTTTTAGCAACTGTGTTCGATGAAGCCCATACCTGTTCCCAGTGGGAGTAATGCACATGGTGGGGTTTTACATGCCAAGTACTGTTTGGCTTCTGTAATAGCTGCCAACACCCAGCCAAATGTGCCGTCCCCTCCTCCAATCAGAATACGAAGATTTTCCACATTTCGGAAAGCATACAGTCCTGGTATGGGTCCCCCACAAGCGAGGTCGTAAATCTGATGGGGGTTGAGGTGACGACGAAAGGCAGACAGGAGCTCTACTCCCTGGTTTCCTCCACTTTTCCCGTTGACAAAGATGAGCATTGGTTCCTGATTCATGCTAATACAATCCGGCTACAAAGAGAGGGAGTGCATGTGTGTGTGAGAGATATCTTTTAAACTTTGAGCTAATACCAACGTCCTCTTACATAGATGGTGGGCAGACTCATAACAGTTGCTTTAGATGACGTTTCCTCCAGGGCTTCAGATATCCTCATGGCTAGTTCAAATGTTGGGAATTCTAAAATGAGCCCACCCATTGATGGGAAAGCTGGGCCAATCTGAATCTTGTCGTATGGTATTTCAATTGGAACGAGATGGGCTGTAGCTATAGTATGTGTGCATGTTTGTGAGTGTAAATGTACATGTATCCACATGCGTATGGAGATGCATCAATCACCCATACCTTCTGAGATAAGTGCCTTGACATACTCGGTGTACTTTTCTTCGCTCCTCAATAGATCTTTTGATATGGAGCCAAGATACAGAGTGGTCTGACCTCCTTCACGATGACGAAGGTAGTACCTCTGACGACTACCCATAGTCACCGAGTTCTGTTCAAACAAACAAACATACATCAAATCAAAGTGTTCCAATCTAAGTCCTTAAATCATGATTAGTAGGCACCTTTCTGATTTTCTTGAGCTTCTCCCAAGGACACTCAGTGTCGTTGACGACTCTTTCCTTCACACCATGGATCTGACTAATCTCAACAAGACAGTAGTCTGAAGCTACAGCACCCTGTGTGTGTGTGTGTGTGTGTGTTTAGAATAAGGTGCTCAAAATGGTAGTCAGAGAGTAGTAACAGAATGAGGAAACCACAGTTCACATATGCACACATGTATATAACATACTTTAATTTCAAAGCTGACGAGTGCCTGCTCGACTATGGTTGAGGCTGGTGTCTTGCTACAGACTGGGACAGAGACCTGCCTGATATTTGAATTAAGCTCATAGTTGTTGATGCGAAGGTTTCCCTCAGCCTTATCTGGCTTGTCTTCTAGGCTACATTGCCTATGCCTGTGTGTATGTATATGTGTGTACATGTGTAACTGAGTGTGTGTGAATATTAAATGCACGTATGAGTTATCTAAGCATCACACGAACAAACACACCAACCTGATGTAAAGCCGGAGTGGACCGTAACCCTTTGAAGGCAAATTGAAGGGGATGTCATCCAGCTTCAACTCTTCCTCTTCTCCCTTTGAGCTATCAAGGATATGAGCCAAAAAGTACTCAGCAGGATCGTCCGATATACCACACTTCCGCAGAGAGATACTCTAGAAAAGAAAGAGGGAGAATTTGTAATATGGATCAGAAACATCTAAAGGAACTTTTTATACACTTACCAAGAGCTCACGGGCTTTCATCATCTTGTCAATGGGGGTTGGATGCATGGTGTTCTTACGCCACCTCTGGAATGCCTTGCTACTGCTTCCATCAACGACAATGCAGGGCCTGGTAGTTTTGTCTCCTGTGAAGCCAAATAACACACATGAATGCATCACAATAGCAAGCACTAGGTAGTAGAAACACTATATATGCCATTGTACTATTGTGTGATAAGGGTTCATGTACCTCCATCAGGGTCATCCTTGTCATCATCCTTCGAGTCTTCGTCCTCCAGGTCTGGTGTGTGTGTGTGTGTGTGTGTGAGTGAGTGAAAGGTTGGAAGAGGGGGTGTTTGGATTAGGAAGAATTTCGTAAATGTGAAATTGACTCTGATCACACACACACACACACACACACACACACACACACACACACACACACACACACACACACACACACACACACACACACACACACACACACACACACACACACACACACACACACACACACACATGCATACATACATACCAGGAGTTTCAGGGGAAGCAGTAGTTACAGCCCCTTCAGTGGAAATTGTCCTACGATGAGTGATGGCTTTGGGAACTAGAATCATGTGCCAAAGATCACGATAGGTACACTTGGGCTGCTTCTTTTGGAAAGTGTCCATACAGCCAGAGTGGACCTGTGTGTGTGCATGTGTGCATGTGTGCTCGTACATGTGTGCATGTGTAAGTGCATGTGTGTGTGCATGTGTATCAGACTCACAGTGATTCCACACCATCCACACTTAAAGCCACTAAGACAGTCAGTGGTGGAGCATTTCTCAGTGCACAGGTGACATCGAGCACTGGAAGGGAGGTTGCCTTCAACCCAGTGATGTCTGTCCTCAGCAAGGTAACCACCGTAGGCAAATGTGGCACAATGCTTGCAATTGTTGAAGGCAGTCACTTTGCAATTTTCGTGGGCATAGTACTTGCATACTGTGTGGTAGTATGACATTGTGTGTGTGTGTGTGTGCAAGAGATAGAGAGAGAGCATGTGAGTGTACATCAGTCTATTTACCTTCACAGATGACTCCCTGAGAAGAGATCTTCTTACGACAGACATTACAATGGACCTTCTTTTTGAAGTTCCTTGAACTGGTCCACTGATGGGCAACTGGAGACTGCAATAACATGTACAGATGTGCAGAATCAACTCGAGCATACAACCATCCACAATATTGTTATCTTCAAGATCACACATAAGTAAACGTTATTGCATACAGGCAGTGCAAAAACTACATACATGGCACTAATGCAAACACAAATGCCAGGATACAATCACGCTTATAGACAAAACAGTTTAGGAACGTTTAAACATATCTTCAAAACAACCAAATTCCACAGACTATAGAGTAAAAGTGAGGGCCAGCACATAACATGTGTCCTACCTACTCTGTCATATGTCATTGTAATATCAGAAAGGCATCCAAATGCACAATAACAACATAGAGTATTGAGATAGTGGCAGTTGTGACCACAATACTGCACAGCACCAAGCAACCAAGCAACCTTGGAATTCCAACTCCTTATAATCGTACAAGTGAGTCACTATGTGCTTCTAACAACAATTTCACTATGTTGATTATCCTATCTGGTGGTTAATGATCTCTTATCACTGTACAACAGTTGTCAATGCATAGGTTAAGGTTTCCTTCAAAGTGGTCACATATTTGCATTACATTCTGTGTTGCTGGGTAGCAGAGTTACAGTTTCCTACTGTGCACGTGTACCTGGATCATATCCGCCATGATGTGACGACAGGGTACTTTGAGTTCTGGGATACACTTCTCATGTGAGATAAAGTTGCACACTACAGAGAAAAAGAAAAAAGAAACAGTAACTGTTCTGCATGTATTGTGTTAACTAATATTGATTAAATAATGGTTTTGAAAAGTATTTACACACTGGCCTTTAATGTTTGACTGTCACTAATTTACACTATTCATCAAGCAGCTTTAGAATCTACACCTCAAGTTGCAAAATGGCAAATCTTAAAATAAACCTTTAAAAGAACATTAACATCATTAATTTAATTATTATGCTTAATTGTTCATAACAATTATGATAACACAGGTTTTCGTTCAGGCGTGCACTTGAATGGGCAATATTTACAACTGTGCTTACAAGGTATAGATTCTGAATATAATGTGTGTGTACGTAAAAATTTCGACCATTCCCAAGACAAACCGGCTTAGATTATTTAAGCAAATAAAGAATAACCTTTAAACAATACAATCACTGCATTATGCCATTTCCTTACCACTGCACTGGAATCCTTGTCCCTTTATACCCATCAACATCTTGGTACAGTGATGGCAATAGGTTGGATGAAAGTAGGTCTTCTTACAAAACTCATGACCCAATCCCTGACCTACTGTAACTGCTTCTTCAGCTGTGAAAGGCAGGGGAGCTTTCACTGCTGTTGGAACTGTTTTACCATCTTCAACCAGGAGAGCAGGGGCTGAGATTCCTCTTTCAATGTTCCTGCTTCTCTCCTTGAAACGGTCTCTCCTGCGAGAATCACCATGATCAAGCCTCTTCTTGGAATCCTCCTTAAGAAGAGGTCGATCTTGGCGTACACTTGCTGCCATGGTAGACAAAAACAGGTCAAGATTTTTGCGAATACAAGGGCTGGGTGCAATTACAGTTACTCGATCAATTAACTAATGAGTGATGTCATGCGGTGACGTAGTGCCTGGTGAGCTGCTCAGATCATATAGCATAGCAAGCTAGAACAAAAGATGGCCTCTCCACCGTCCAGTGCGTCTCCTACAAGTCCTACAGTCACTAATGGAAGGGCTGAAGATGGTACTGTCCTAACCAGTCAACTCTCGGAGAAGATATGCTCAAGAGATGAGTGGGTGAAGCTGAATATTGGAGGTACAGTATTTCTTACAACCAAGACCACATTGTGCAAAGAAAAGAACAGTTTTCTGGCCAGGCTGTGTCAAGATGATCCAGACTTGCCTTCACTTAAAGTTAGTAAGCTCAGTTTGTACTTTGCATAATACATAACTATAATTATAGTAAATTATAAATCTGAACACACTTTCATTTGGCATTAAATTGCTGTATTTATAGGATGAGCAAGGAGCATATCTCATAGACAGAGACCCTCGGTATTTCCCACCCATCTTAAACTACCTCAGACACGGTAAACTTATCATTGATGGAAATCTATCGGAGGATGGTGTCCTAGAGGAGGCAGAATTCTACAACCTCTCCTCTGTAGTGGGTGTGCTGAAGGAGAGAATGAAGAGAAACACTCTTGGGGTAAGGATGTGTTCACCTGTCCATGTGGATAATATTACTCACTGTGTATGTATATTTCGATGCCTGACTGGAAGTGTTGCACAGTTATGTGCATTGAAAGTGTATGACGGTAGTGTGGAGTGGCAGTACAAGGAACAAACAAGATTCCTATGGTAGCAATTGTATGATAATGACACTCACATATTGATATGCACACACTCACACACATATATGTGCAGATCCCTGATGATCACAAACACGTATACAGGGTGCTACATTGTCAGGAAGGAGAACTCACTCAGATGTTGTCAACTCTCTCTGATGGCTGGAAAATGTCACAAGTATGTAACTGTTGATGATCCTTACCATATTTTATTCACATGCATGATCTCTGCACATGTAGATAGCGTAATATGCTTGTGTTAATGTTACATAGGTGAAGTTTTTACAACCTGGTACGTAGCTATATTATAGTTATAGTACCTGTATCCTTCCTGCATGAAACTATCCCTCTTATCAGATCATATCTATTATCCATAATTATCAACCACGTTTGTTGTTGTGGTTCTAAGTGTTATGTGTATTCAACCTCTGACCACACCCCTGTGTATTTGAAACCCACCCACTAGACATCCATGACGTAACCACATGCAACATGCACATGTAATCCTGTTCATTAGAGCATTGATGGTGTTACGTGTGTTGTTCTTCTGTAGTCTGTTTTGGTACATGTACATGTATGACGTTACACACTGATTGAAGTTTGATATCTTTGTTTGCTCAAATAGTTGTAAAAGGGGTCAGCTGTAATAATCATTCCTCCTCTTTTATGTTGCCAGTTGGTGAACATTGGTTCCCAGTACTCGTACAGTAGTGATGACCAGTCAGAATTTCTAGTAGTCGTCTCAAGAGAATTTGATGAGACATCTCGCGGGGCAGACACCATTTTCACAGATAAAGAAAAGGTATGTCATAAGTGATTCAATGTACTCCTTGAACACTATATAATAATAGGACCCCCTTCAGTTGGCTTGTAGAATTACATAACTATGTTTGCAAAGGTCAAATATTTATACCTCCTAGAATGATATTTTGGACAAAACTCTTTAGGTGTGCCCATAGTTACAGTTCCACTGTATTAGTCTGTGGTTGCTATGATGGTAATGTTTTGTCTCTCACCTCATCAATTAATTTTATTGCTATATACAGGCTTTAAAGCGACATGGCTCAAGAATGTGAAGCTAGCGGTGCATAGTTTAAGGTTGTTGTATATTTGTGCAGCTTCGAATAAATTGTACAATGTAAATACATGTATATATACTGTGTGTGGAATGTACATTAATGCATACCCAATTTGCTTGCACCTTGTGAATCACTTAATTCATATATAATTTGACCACTCACCATTATTACATTTTTGCTTGCTCTTCTACTACATAACTTGTCTTAAAAATGGTGTTGGTTATTATGATGCTATAATATTATTGTTCAGAGAAACATCCAAATATATTGCTCATGATTGCCAATTAAGTATATACATGAGCACGAGTGTTGTGCAGTACATATGTACACATATTATACACACACAGTGTGTAATATAGCACAACTGTCTACGATCTTGTTTGATGGTTCACTCCACCCCTCTAGTCATTGGAGCAGCTATAATAACACAGATCATTAGATTCTCCATAACATTTTTGAGTTACACAATCATGCTAGTGTGCTGTACACACTAATACAACAAAAGTTGATAATTGTAAGGATCAGATAATGAAAAGAATTTAATGAATTTATTTTTTGATCTGAGGCAATAAAAGTCATCACGACAAGTACAATATGTACACTAGAAGTACACTGTATACAATATATACACCATCAGATCACAGACCTGCGTGGTGACTAAAGCAACATATATATATATATAATTATACACACACACATACATACATACACACAGACCATGTGATTGCTAGTGTGCATAATATTATTACAACCAATAATTACAAATGCTAGTTATTTTTACAACAGATAACAGAAGAATAATAACCACAATAGTTATAATTATGACTATGTACGTTTTAAAAAGATCAATATTGATATGGATTGAGAGATTAAACGTTTCAATCTAAAGTCGAGGGTGGCTTGAGAGGAAATCAGCATAAAGTAAATGAATAGGGAAATAATACAAACACACACACACACTAACAACACTACCAATAACAAATGACCAACTATGTTTATGCATGTTTACTCGGTGATAGGGGGGATAGTATTGATGAGTAATTTTTTTCAGTAGTGTAATATGATCATTCTCACATTTTTTTTTTCAATCTTGGAGGTCAGTCTGTACAGTAACTTCTCTCTAGACCATGTCAAACAGGTCTTGAATACCTTCTGTCGGGGTGTCCATAGCTGAAAAGAAGTCTTCGTTTTGTAGTTGAGACTCTAGAACTTCAAAACTTAAAGCGTTTATATCTGAAGATGCAATGCTATCCAAGTGTATCAGGTGGTCATTAGGGTCCATTAATCCTTCAAGTTCATCGAGTCTTATATCAGCTGTCGAGTTAAGTGAAATGTCAAGATCGTCAACGTTTTTCACAGTCACTTGTGGTTGCTGTAGTCCACACTGTGTAGGAACTAGTGGCATTGTGTTCTGTTGAAGAAAGTTCAACTGCTGTTGATGGTGTTGACTGGTACTAATATGGTTGTGACTACTTGTAGGTGTTGATGTATTGCTGTGTGCATTGGGTAGAGAGGGGCTTGGTGAATCTGATCTCTGGTCATCGCTTTCTGGGCATACTAAAACATCAATAGGTCCATTGGTACTCTTTAAATGCATTCTGTAGGTCTGTGAGTAGGTGTGGGTGTATGTGTGTGTGTGTGTTTGAGTGTGAATGTCAACTTCTGGGCAAATAGCAGCTTGTACAAGAACAATAGAGCATAAGAATCAAAAACTTCTACAAATAAGTTAATTGCTAGTGTGTTAACTGTTAAAGACACTAGTCTAGTAACACATGTAAGAGTGTACAGAGGCTTTATCCCTACCCAGATGGTGTTCACCACAAAGAGAGAGATATGTAGTGTATTCATATGTGTACCATTATTACTAGGAAAAAAAGAGGTGAGTTCACACATACACTAGATACTCTATAGAGTAGCAATGCTGACAACAGCCACCACTGCTATCTGATGCTGACCCACCATGCACTAAACAAACCAAGGGACCACCTACCCACAAACCCTATCAGCAGGACACACACATTTGAACATGTGCAGTCCAGAACATGTGCAGTCCAGTAAATGAGGCTATCAGTTCCATTATCATGGCCTACAGTGCAGCACACAACATTGTCACACCCATACAGCCCAATGCTGCGTTAAAACAATATCAATGTATGTGGTGGGCCACTGAATCTAGTATTTCATGTGTCACGAATACAGTAGAGGAAAAATACTGAATCCATTGCCTAAACCACCACTGCATGGAGGGTGAGTAATTAGTTTAGATAGCAATAGCAATTGCTGTTAAATAGTAACATTTTTGGTGCGTGTCTGTTGTGCTAGTATGAGTAGGAGTGTGTATTTTTTTCTTTCCTCCCTTCTACTTAAACACAGTGAGTGGTTATTGTTGGTCTTGCATGGTGATAAACAATATGCTTCATTTGGCAAATAACACAAGCTCTGTGTTGGTGTATAGTTTCATCAGATAGAGCCCTCACTCTCCCTCACACACACAACTTACATCTTGTACATCACAGTTAAGAACAGTATCAGAAGGGGCCTTTATTGCAAGAATAGTCTTATCACCAAATTCTGGAATACTCCTCAAGTCTCCATATGTCATTGCAAGTCTACACAATCATGTTAAGGACATGTACAGACAACATTGGAATTACAAATGCTTGTTTACACTAAATACACTTCCTAGGTCACTTGTAACTTTACAATCTCTTTGTGCAGCCTGAAACATTCATGTCGACTGGCTTTGAGGTGTATCCTTTGACGTAATTAATCACAGGAGGCAATTAGAAATACATCAGATAAAACATCCTCCATTAGCACATGCATTGTATAGTATAGAGGAAGGATACTGCCAGTTCTCTTGGTTTTCAGTGAGCAAACTGAGTTCATGTTTGCACAATTGAATAAGGTGGTCGAGTGTTGACTCTGCTGTTGTAGCTTGTTCCTTTCTTTTCTTCAATTCATGGATTTTATAGATCTCTTCTGGATCAGATGCCCTGCAGAGATAGAGGAGAGAGAAAGACAGTCATGAGTATGCTAATTGTTTGCATTCACGAGGCCATATTTGGGTTACTTGGTTTGTGATTGCCAAGGAAATGGTAACCAATCAATGAAGTTGAGTACCAAAGTGCTACTACTAAACCAGGCTTCATATAATGTTATACTCTTTTGTCTGTAGCATCATCATAATGGACAAACTAGGACTTCAACAATGACTTTCCCATTGTGAAAATATGAGCTGTAACATTCACAAGCACACCTATCTATCAACCCCCCCACCCCCCTTGGAGGTTCTGAAGGTAATTCAGTGGAATGCTATGAGTATGAATCATACACTGATTTTCATGGCCTTCACAATACTACAATAGAACACCATGAATCATGTTATCAGGTCAGCCAAAGAAAGTGTGAAGTATTCTCCCAGCTGTGAGGTGAAAACACTTCCATACCACAACACCAACATAGCTAATGAAGTCAGGGACAAGGTGAAAGATGTTTTTCCTTGCTATGAAAGTGGGCATGTGTAACATGAGTTTATCATGCTAGGGAGTAAATATGGTCAGAGACTGAGACAAACTGAAATTAATTAATCCCCAGAGAACCTGTTTAGAAGCACAGCACTGACTTATTCTGACCAGGTAGCCAAAATATCATCCAGGCCTTTTTAGGGGTACACAGGAAACAAGAATGCATTAAGTATGTTTGATACATTCACACATTCTAATGGTTGTCAGAGTGGTTATGGCATGGGAAAGTTTTAGGTGTGTTCAGCAGTAATGAGATTCTGTTGGCTACCACTACTGGACAGAAGACTGAAATCAACCAAACCACAACCCTTGTATGATGAAGGGAAGAAGATAGCTTGGACAATCTATAAGATAGACAGCTACAACCACTGTAACAGCCATCTAACTACACTGCATAGAAAGAATGTCTGTCGATCCAAAAATACTATTACACACATACAATATAATTATATGCTGTGAACACATATAGATTCACAGATCACCATGCACAAAGCAACGGGGTGTATAGAAAGAACAGACCATGACTCCGCTCAAATGTTTAGCATAATACGATATCAGAATCATGATTTAGATTTCTCAACCGAGTAAAATAACGTCACTGTCATTATCAATGTACGTAGGTATACATCTCCTACAAGAATTTTGTCTATGCCAGTGAATGGCCAGAGATTGTTGCAAGGGCTGATGAGAAGTAAAGATATTCATGCTAAAGAGTGCTAGTACATTCCTAAGTGGAAGCATATTCACAACCACAATAAACGGACTACAGCTGTATGGAATCTAATTAATGCCACCACACTACTCAGATCACGTGACTCTCAGCGGGCTCAACCATAATAATGGCCACCTAGCTGAGTACTTGCATGCAAACAATGGCTATACAGCATCATACCCTCTCATGCACGTAACACAACAGATATTAATCTACTCTTTAGTAACTGGCATACTTACTTCCACCGAATGTGGTTTTTAGAGGCTTTTGAAATGAGTCCAACTCCTTCCAGAACGTTGGTAATGTCATAAATCCTCCTCTTGGGGACGTGTAGCGTCTCTGCAGCTTCATTCAGGTCCAGTACTCCGTCAGGTGATGCGTGGAGTAGCTCACAAAACTTCTTTGTAAGAGCCCCGAGCGAAGTTTCGGGCTTTCTTTCCGAGGGTGGTGACTCTGTAAATGGGGAAGATACAAAGGGGTGTGAGTGGCCAAGACAACAAACAGGGAGAGTTCAAACACTTACTGTGTTCTTCATTGATGCTGGAACTAGCCGAGCTGAGTCTTCGTCGAGTGCTTCGTTGACTTGTGTTCGGGCTGTCCATTTCTAGCTTCCGTTTCGCCTGCAAAACAAAAGCATTGCTGACTTGTCAAACGAACTAGCCATACATGTATAAAAACGGACGACGTGTGTGTCTACATTTCACTCTGTACGCTACCTGCGATCCGTTTAAACTGAGCCTGAGGTCCATTGGTGTGTGGTTGAAATCTGTTGGCGTTGACAATCGTTCGCTAGCTGTGTAGACACCAGAGGGTGTTCTTGGTAGAGGTTTGAAACAGTTTGGTTGTACTATTTCTCCTGATACAACTCGACTTCTCCTTCCAGACATTCTACAATCTAAGAAAAGAGGGTTTCTAGCCCAAAATCAGCTGTGAGGTATTACCACATGTATATTGCAAACGAACTGACCAGCTTCCTTTATTGATCAAACTGATAACCCGCCAAAAACACAAAAAATGTCAACAATTTTTTTTAATTTCGGTGTTCTAATTGATTGCCAGGGTTCATTTAATTGCTTCTTGTATAAAGAAGCCACGGTGTTCAATACATGAAAAATGTTGAAGGAAGCAGTTGGAGAGATCAGCTTTGGGAGTACCTTTCGTATCGTGTATGTACTATCAACCATTGGTCGAGCCATTGGTTGAATGATTGAACCCTGCCTACCTTTGTTTCCTGTTTATACTTGAATTTCCCGGGAAATTAACAGCATTGAGCATGCGCACAAACGAAATTATCACATCAAAAATGTCGGCATCAACCGTAGAACGTATCTTTGCCTTGGCAATGGGATCTCCTAAACAGTATTCTAATGCAACCAAAAGTGTCTCCTCAGCAAAAGCAAGGCTAGCAAGAAATAGAGAGCAACTTGAAAAGTGTTCTCAAGAGGTATAGAACTGTCATGAACTATACTCAATGTGCATGTATCTCTCTTGACACTGTATTTGCACAATACTTCATAGGCTTCAGCTTATGCGAACTGCATTTCAGCAAAGATGAAGGATCTAAAGCAGAATGACTGTCAGGAAGAATTTGAACAGTTTCAGCAATGTTTAAAAAAGATGTGATCCACGATCATACTGATCTGTGATGATTGGCCAGCCTGGATGGACACTACAGCAGTGATGTAGATCATTGACTCCACCCATTGTGCATTTGAACCATGTGGTATATACCAACCATTGATAACTCTTGAAATCAAGATAGCAAATGTACAAACACAAGAACAAAATTGTTTACATACCAAAATCAAACATGATACTTTCATGTACATCACACACACTATTCTACTGTTTCATAACAATAATAATTGTTGTGGTAAGGTTTCAACAGTTAAACTAGCAAACAATACACATCATCTGCTCACATTCAAACAAAAAGCAGCAAGTATATGTTAATACTACTAGTCCACATCAGTTATAGAAGCTCTGGACGAAAAAGGTGCTCGCTGTCCAATGTTTTGGTGTGACTTTTTCCCAAATGAAATGGCCAAAATCTGACCTCGTTCAAAGTGTTGTTGTATTTCCTCCAGGGTGTGTCCTTTTGTCTCGGGTAGAAACATGATCACGAAAAAGATCGAGAGGAGCATAACAAAAGAGAAGCTCCACCAAGCTCCCGCCGGTGTCACTTTGTCGGAATAATGTTTAAAGGCAAGTGTTATAATGGCAGCAAAGGTCCAGTTCGTAAAGGTAGCTAGGCTTCCAGCTAAAGAGCGCACTCTACTGGGCAACAACTCAGACATGGAAGACCATGGAATCGGTCCCCAGCCAAGCGAAAAACTAACGATAAAGATCATCATACTGACAATGGCTAGGATCCCAAAGCTTTCAGTTTCACAAACTGAAATAGAATGGAAGTCGGCTTCTCTGTGACATTTGATATCAGCAGGTCCTAAACAGCTGTCACACTTCTCCTTGTAGATGTAAAAGAACACACCCATTGTGAAGCTGCTTAGCACCATTCCTATGCTGCTTATGGTTAGAAGAACCCTCCGTCCAAGAAGATCAATCAAGACCACCGATATGAATGTAGCAACAATTTGGACACCACCTAATCCAAATGCAGAAATATAATTCGATTGTTGCACAGTGTATCCACTTGAATTAAAGATGCTAGCAGAATAAAAGATGGCAGCATTAATTCCACTGAACTGCTGAAAGAACATCAGCAACAAGACAAGGATGAACGGCAAAAGAATAGACAAAGATTTGAACGCGAGAAGCTGTTCCTTAATACTGATGGTGCTCCTGAGTGATGCTTTTATCCTTTCTATCTCATTTTCAATGTGATGACGGTGCTTAGGTCCACGAAGAATGCTCAGCACATGTTTTCCAAGGATATCGTGTCCCTTGTAATAGAGCCAACGTGGAGTTTCATAAGTGAACAACATCAGAAACTCAAATAGAGTTACTATACCAGCAGCAACGAGTGCAGAATTGGAGAAGCCTACTAGAAACTTGCTATTGCCCCACGGAGTTCCGAGCATGTAACTTAGGAATAAACCAATAGTGACGAACAACTGGTTACAGTTTCCAAACAGTCCCCTCATTCTGGCTGAAGCGATTTCTGCAATATACACCTACAAAAAACAGAAACAAGTATGGAATACTGACACATTAAATAACATCTACCTATCACTTAACGCTTACAGAGACACAGAAAATAGACATTCCACAAGCAAATCCAGAAAACCATCTTCCTGCTAGTAGAACACCAAAAAACATGTTATAGTTGTTCACAATCAAAGCAGCATTGGCCATCATCACCCATCCAATAAGTGCTGGAATTCCACTGATCACAAGAGCAGCTTGAGGGCCACAGAACTCAGCAGCTGGCCAACCCAAAAGACCTCCAAACATTGCACCAATAATGGCAAATGCCTGTTATGTGTGTGTGTATGTGTGTATGTGTGTGTGTGTGTGTGTGTGTGTGTGTGTGTGTGTGAGTATGTGTGTGTGTGTGTGTTTCAGTGTTTGTCAGTGCGTACACACACTTACATGCGTGTATACCTGTGTATACTGAATACCTATGCATCCTCGTGTGAAGAACTTACCCCAAACAAACTTGGGTTAAAAGAGAGGGTAATGTTCTGGTTTGAATTAGTCAGCTCACTGATTGTAGGAGAAGAGTATCCCAACACCATTCCATTGACCATTGCAGCTAGACAGGCAATAATTGAACACATGGCAACCACCCAAATACGCTCGTGGGGAGGATGAACAACAGACTGAATGACAGAACGCTCTGTCTTTTCTGAGGAGACGAAACTAGTTGCACTCTCACTGCTGTCTTGTATCCCATAGTTAGGAGTTAGACCAGACCCTGGTCGGAGGGCTTCATCTGAATTCATCAGTGCCCTCTTTTCTTGAGCATCACTCATGGTGAATTAAAGAGCTGTTGTATGTATTGTTGAGAAAAGTGCTGAAAAGAAGGATTTTACACAATGAGGACTGACAAAGGGTACAATGGAAAACACATATATGTACACATATCCCACAAGAAAAGCACACAACACATCACTTCCTTTGTGCATTCAGTGGTCCATGGTCTTACACACAATGCCACCACAGTATTTACACAAACAAGGAAAATAAAGTCAAATTAATGGTCACTAGCATCATACAGTTGCTTCCAACCACCCAACCACAACCCCTGCTTGCATGCTAAAGCTCACTATATATATATAGAGGTTACAAATTATGTACAAGTACAAAGCTCACTATACTAGAGTACCCTGTTGTAAAGTTTAAGTACTGTGTGACACAAGGTAGCTATAACTGGCTGTTTACAAAATTTGATTCCTCTACTAAGCAACCTAAATAGTGCTGCAAACATTACATGATGTGCAGAAATAGCCTCGTGATGCACCACTACAATCGGATGATTAAATAACAACCCAAACATCATTTGTACAAGGGAACACACACACACGACTATACAGGATGGACAAACCTTCAATATGAATGAGTCTAGCCCAGGATCTGGCTGATAGAGAATATTACACAAAAAACTAAAGTCATCTACATACCAGAACACACACAGTCTACACACAAGTTCATTCATTGACTGACAAAATTCAGAAACCTCCGAACAAAGGACACATTGGGGACAATATAAATTCACATGCTTTGTCCCTTGTAGAGAGGTTGTCCTCTTCTCGGTGGTTCAAATTGCATTGCTACTATAGGGAAACAAAACTTTCGGGTCCTAAGAACTGTCCACTGTAGAGAGGTTACAGTGTCCACTATCGGAGGTTTCACTGTAGTTTCTGTTCCCATACAAGCATACAATCCTCGTGCTTACCTCCGACACACCCGAGACAGCTCTTTGATAGAAGTTATTCTCCGCTAGACGTCTAGTAGCTTCAACCATGCGTTTCAGCGCAGCCAACTACAGAGAGTACTGCTCGTGGCGGACGAGAGGCAGTGCAATAAGTTTGGACAATGCGGTGAAACGTTATCATTATTATCATGTGACCACTCAAATTGACGTCGTGAATATTAACTAATTATTACGTAATTACCGGATACCAACAACCATTGTCATTTAAAAAAATATTACCTTTTCTCACACAAATTAGATATTTTGCTTTTCATTTGTTTTAATAGTACAACACGAAACTGCCAAGATATGACCTTTTTTGAAATGGTCTTGTATGGCTTTCAAGGAATGACCTTTCGTCTCTGGCAAGAACAGAACCACAAAAACAATGCTGAGGATCAAAATGAAAGAAAATGACCACCATGCTCCTTGGATTGTCACCGCATTCACGTAAAACTGGAAACACAATGTAACAACAGTGGCGGAACTCCAGTTTACGAACGTGATCATACTGCCTCCTAATGTACGCACTTGATCTGGTAACAGTTCAGACATTAGTGTCCATACAGTCGGACCCCATCCAATTCCAAAACTGCACATGTATAGAGTTATACCTGCAATAGCAACGAAACCAAAATGTTCAGTGTTGCAAGGAAAGTGGCAGTGTACGTCAGTGTGATTTGTAATGCAGAATGTGGTAGTATTCACATGGTCTGGTAGACCGAGGTATCCGGAACAATTGTGATCAAGGACGAAGAAATAAGCACCTAACATTATTGTACTGATCAGTAGTCCTATACTGCTTGTTACAAGAAGAACTCTTCGTCCAAAATGGTCGATTACCAATGCCGATATCAAAGTGACCACAATTTGGACACCTCCATTAGCAAACGCAGTAATGAGACTAGCCTGGAAATCATTGTATCCAGCCTGGTGAAATATTGGTGTTGAATAAGCCACGATAACACCTATGCCACCATACTGCTGGAAGAGCATTAGAAAAACTCCAAGCAAAAAAGGGACGATGACTGAGCGTTTTTTAAATTCTAACAATTGCTCAAAAACAGTGTGCTGCTGTGACGCAGCCATACTCAGCTCTTCCAATTCTTCTGAGACGTCCACATATCCACGAAGTCTTCTCAAAACATCAACTACATTTTGTTTCTTCTTGTATAGCCAGCGCGGAGACTCAACTGTGAAACACATGAGTACTTCAAACACCAGAATCATACCAATGACCATTAAAGCGATTGTGGAGTAGGTAATTTGAAATCCATTATTAGAACGAATTCCTAAAACAAAGGCCAGCATCACTCCAATCGTAATAAACAGCTGGTTACAGTTACCAAATCGACCTTTCCACTTAGCTGAAGAAACTTCAGAGATATAAACCTTTACATGTAGAAAGAAAAATTTTTCATGCGATCAGTTTGGATACTTGCATACATTTAAAAAAAACATGTTTTTTTTTTTTGCATAATTTTTGGTAGTTACATTTGCACACTTACAGACACACAGAAGATCGACCAACCAGTTGAAAAACTTCCTAGCACTCTTCCTGTATACATGACACCAAAAAAACACTTTCGACAGTTCTCAATAAGATGAGCATACGCCAGCATCAACCATCCGACAAGAGATGGGAGGCCTCCAATCATGAGGGCGGGCTTTCGACCAAAATAGTCAGATACCGGCCATGCTAGTATCGCACCAATTGGGGCAGCTGCTACACCAAATGCCTAAGGAAGGAGTGATCCTTGAATATCAACACAAATACAATGTGCATACAAATACTGGGCCAATGCAGGATCAACACAATGGTGACACAACAAGAAGTGTAGACCTACATACTTACTGCAAAAAGGCTGCTTTCCACACTCTTGTCAGCAATACGTTGGTTTGGATTATCAATAGCTCCTAATTCAGTTAGAGTTGGTGAAGTATATCCCAAGCCAACTCCATTCACCAACATAATAGTGGCAGCACTCAGTGAGCACCATGTTACAAATGGTACACCCCAGATGTAGGGAAACCAGGACCTTTTTAATTTAGTAAAGTCCCCGCTGACGAGTCCGTAGCTGGTTAAGACACCATTCCTTGGAATAAGTGCTACTGTATCTGTTTCTAGATCTGACATAATTCACAGTAATTACCTCTTGAGCGTCTCATCTATGTCACAGTTAATTACATGTTGGCGCCATGGCGCGCGCGAAGCAAAAGGCGGGGCAATTATTGCCACTCCCTTTTCCGCTTGTGTACGTGTACGCGTATGCTCAATTATGACTGTGTATATAAAATAAAAGATGCATGTACAAATATACTTTGTCTCACATAATTAGTGTTCATTGACATTGTTTAGTGCAACAAGAAATTGCTAAAACATGACCGTTTTTGAAATGGTCTTGTATGGCTTTCAAGGAATGACCTTTCGTCTCTGGCAAGAACAGAACCACAAAAACAATGCTGAGGATCAAAATGAAAGAAAATGACCACCATGCTCCTTGGATTGTCACCGCATTCACGTAAAACTGGAAACACAATGTAACAACAGTGGCGGAACTCCAGTTTACGAATGTGATCATACTGCCTCCTAATGTACGCACTTGATCTGGTAACAGTTCAGACATTAGTGTCCATACAGTTGGACCCCATCCAATTCCAAAACTGCACATGTATAGAGTTATACCTGCAATAGCAACGAAACCAAAATGTTCAGTGTTGCAAGGAAAGTGGCAGTGTACGTCAGTGTGGTTTGTAATGCAGAATGTGGTAGTATTCACATGGTCTGGTAGACCGAGGTATCCGGAACAATTGTGATCAAGGACGAAGAAATAAGCACCTAACATTATTGTACTGATCAGTAGTCCTATACTGCTTGTTACAAGAAGAACTCTTCGTCCAAAATGGTCGATTACCAATGCCGATAAGAATGTGACAAAAATTTGGATGGTTCCAGTAGCAACCGCTGTAATGAGACTAGCCTGGAAATCGTTGAATCCAGCCTGGTGAAATATTGGCGTTGAGTAGGCTATGATAACAGATATGCCACCATACTGCTGGAAGAGCATAAGAATAATTCCGTACAAGAATGGGGTGAAGACTGAACGCTTCTTAAATTCCAATAATTGCTCCCAAATAGTGTGCTGTTGAGAGGCAGCAATACTCAGCTCTTCTAATTCTTCTGAGATGTCCACATTTCCACGAAGTCTTCTCAAAACATCAACTACATTTTGTTTCTTCTTGTATAGCCAGCGTGGAGACTCAACTGTGAAACACATGAGTACTTCAAACACCAGAATCATACCAATGGCTACTAAAGAGATTGTGGAGTAGCTGATTTGAAACCCATTATTCCAACGGATACCTAGAAAAAAGACCACCATTGCCCCAATCGTAAAAAACAGCTGGTTGCAGTTACCAAATCGACCTTTCCACTTAGCTGAAGAAACTTCAGAGATATAAACCTTTATACAGAGAAAAAAAAAGATTTTGACACACCCTCAAAATAAACAAGCTACATACTTACATCATGACACTTACAGACACGCAGAAGACTGACCAACCAGTTGAAAAACTTCCTAGCACTCTTCCTGTATACATGACACCAAAAAAACACTTTCGACAGTTTTCAATACGATGAGCATATGCCAGCATCAACCATCCGATAAGAGACGGGAGGCCTCCAATCATGAGGGCAGGCTTTCGACCGAGATAGTCAGACACCGGCCATGCTAGTATCGCACCAATTGGGGCACCTGCCACACCAAATGCCTAAGGAAGGAGTGATTGCATTAAAACTTACAACTCAGTTTATCATAGTATGTCGGACAGTAAGACAACAGTACATGTACATGCATGATTTGAAGCATAATTACTTACTGCAAAATAACTGCTTTCCACACTCTTTTCTTTAATATGTTGGTTTGGGTTATCAATAGCCCCCAATTCAGTTAGAGTTGGTGAAGTAAATCCGAGGCCAACTCCATTCATCACCATAATACTGGCAGCACTCAGTGCGCACAATGCTACAAATGGTACACCCCATAAAGAGGACCTTCTTGTTTCACTAGAGTCCTCATTATTGATGCCGTAGGTGGGTGAGGTACCATGCCCTGGCAGAAGTGCACAATGCTGTTGCATATTTTCCATTTCACCGAGCGTGCGCTGCGAACGAGGAACGAGGGCCCGTGACCGCATGATTATTAATTACGTACGTATCACCTGACCACGTCCGCGCTAACATGTTTGGGGGCAGGGCTTCATTGTCAGGTGACATGACCAAAACTGAAGCTGAAGTATTGAAAGACAAGGAGGATGGGGAAACCACTGGAAGGGGTGAAGTTTACAGCATTGAACCGTTTAACATGGATTGTACGTTTCTTATGTGTCGTTCTGACAGTCTCCTCTTGGCTGCTCTTTGGACCTACCTGGAGTGTGTTGCTGTGCAGCATATGCATTCTTGGCTACTGTACAGCTTCTTTCCTCTGTTACCATCCCGACGCCAAGCCTTGGAGAGACAGGCTAGACAGCTGGTACGAAATTCTGTTCATATGGACTCTCAACTATAAACATTCCAAAAAACCCAGTGATACAGGTACTCAAACTTCTGAATCCCAACTCTTACAGCAACACCCTCCATCTTCCCGTAAAGATGCACCCACAGCTCAGAATAAAAAGGTACAGGTACACTCTTCTGTTGCATGTCACAAAGAAGCTCAGAAAATGATTCAACTCATAATGCGAGACTTCATACACAAGTGGTACAGTGATGTGACCAGTGATGATGAATTTCCCGAGGACGTTCAAAAGATTCTTGAACATGTAGCACTCGAAATAAACCTAAGAATGCACCATATTGATCTGGAGGAAATAGTTACTGAGATTGCTACACTAGTTGTTCCATACTTAGAGGTTGTGAACAAAGCTGGAACACGTGACTTTAATGGTGTGAATATCTTCGACGTCAATCATGAGAAGTGCAGGAGAGAATTTGAAAGCGATGGTACAGTAGCTCACAGAGCACTACAAACAACTGGGCATGAGATTCGATACTATCGTCAAGCTCTGGATGCGGTGATACTGTGTGCCTTTCCAACTGAGTACAAGAATTGTGACGTTGCTCGCATGTTTGTGCGAGAAATCTTGCTTCAGAATGTCATTGAGCCAGTACTCAATCTTCTCTGTGACACAGACTTTCTCTATGAAGCCATTCCCATCATCTTATCAAAAGCCACTCCTGAGAAGGTGGAGAGAGAATTGGCAGATATTCAGCAAGAAAACGAAGAGCTTGAAAGGAGATTGAATCATGGCAAACTCGTTGTGAAAATCAAGAATTCATCTCATCAACAGAATAGGAGATTCCACATGAGTTCCACTACATTTGACCAAACTGAAAACTTTGGCGGTCCTTCAAGTCCAGCACCTAATTCTCAGTTGCCTTGCACTCTCTCTCGATCAAAAACACTTGCCAGTATGCCTTCAACAAGCACATCAGATAGTAGAAGTCCTCGGAGACGATCAGAAGCTGTTCCAGAACACTCACTTGCAGGAGCAGCTCCTCCACACTATTTGACGAGGTCTCTTCCCCCTGAGATGATAGGTGTGGAGACAATCAATGAGTTTGGGTCCTTTGAGCAAGTGGATAACGACGTGGTATTCATACAGTTGGCTCCGATTTACATTGAGAGGAGTGTTCGTGTCGTGAGTGGAGCCAGTTCACACACAGCATACATCTTCAAAGTAATTAGTTTCTTTTGATTTATCGCTATGCTGTCCAGAGAGAGTGATGTAGCATTTTGCACTTCTCTTAAACAGTTTCCAAAGAGTCTTCTGTCAAGTGTTGATCTGAGAGAGTTGGGGGTTCTGGAGAGTGACACACACCTGGAGGCTATGAGGCGATATAGCCACTTTGAGAAACTGCACAACTCCCTTTTAAAGTCACCTCTCTCCCTCTATGTGAAAGGTAATCGTATTCCATGTATACAGTAGTGTTGTACATGTATTAGTGGCTTACGTGCATTAAAATTATGAGTAACTTTTGATTCACAGGTTTGGAACTTCCTGACAAACGTGGTCTCTCTTCGTTAGTCTCAAAGCTTCCGTTTGCCAACTCTGAGCCTGATCCAACCCTTATTCTTGAGAGGAAGCAAGGGTTAGAGAAATATCTACAGGTATACCTTCTTATGGTATTGTACGTTCAGACACATGGTGCACACACACCCTCTCACACACACACACACCCTCTCACACACACACACACACACACACACACACGCATACATACATGCGCTATTTAGTCCGTTTCTTCAGTTCAAATGATAGTCAACAGTGAAGAATTTCATAAATTTCTCAAATCTGGAGTCAAGGCTCTGAGGGATGCAAACATCGTCACTCCTCCAAAATCAGTCAAACGAAGGAGTTTTTTGGCTAGAGTAAGGCCTACTTCCATCGCTACCCTGGGAGAAGATACATTGAAAGCTGAAGTAAGTCTGTGATATTGTAAAATCAATTAGTGTAAGAGTCCATCTTCTTCTAATGTGCTAATGATTGGCATGTTGTTTGTCTCAGATAATTACCTCTAGTGTTTACCTTGCACCAGCTGCTTGTGATGTTCCAGTGGTAGCCCAGTATTTTACTCTGTAGTCACATTGTAGTCAGATCATTATCTAAATGTAAGCTGATTTTCCTGTGCACACATTTTCAGCCTGTCCCAAAACGACCATTTGAAGACGTTGTCAGTGCTTACCTCAACACTCATCTTCCCTTGCCTTGTCTCTCTTTCCACTCTCTCTACTCAACTCGTAGTCATCCGTCTTGGATTCAGTGTAGCAGTTCTATGGTACAGAGAGAGACTCACAGAGAGAGTGTAGGTTTTTCATCTGCTCCTGTTGAGCAAACTAAGAATTCTCGCACTCATTCTCTGACAAGCACAACCTCTTTGACACACAGTGAGAGTGTAGGTTCTTTGTGTACTCCTGTTGAGCAAATTAAATCTTCTCCCACTCAATCTCTCGCAAGCACACAGTCCGTAAGTCACGAAAAGGATTTATCGAAAGCGGAATCTGTAGCAGATTCATACACTGGTACTAACGGTTCTGAAACAGGAAAGGAAGCTATTTATGACACTCAGTCTGAGAGCACTTCTAGACGGCCTGTCAACAGCTCTCAAGTTCTATTGCAAACGCAGCGACAACAGGAATCTGTTTCATACGAGTTGGAAGAAGGACAGACAACAGGCATGTCTTATCCACTCTTGCACTCTTTGCAATCTCAAACCGGTAGCCTCACTTCCCATTCAACTTCATCACAACCCACCACCACATCTCGAGTTCATGATACTCAAGTGTCTGCGAGTGTATCACAAAGCACGTCTTTGGCTAAAGTGAAACAAATCACTTCTTTAGTAACTTCTCGTGTAAAACGATATCTTTCACAGTTGGTTTCTCTAACCCTCGAATTGTTACTTCTTGTTCAAAATATCATTCAAAAAGGATTATCTCCACTCACACATAGTACCACCATTAGCTTGGCACAAGAACAAAAACAGAAAGTGCCTCTTTCAAATGCTCTGCTCGTTCTTGGAAGTGAAGTGTCGAAGAAGCATTGCCGGGAAGTCTGGGCTTGTGGAGAGAACACACAACTTGCTGTCTTGGTCCTTGTTGGTGGTGGAATGGAACGCTTCTTGTGGAAGGAACTTAAAGAGGTGGTCTACTCCGAACAGAACTGGGCAAGAGCACTTTATCATCTCCGACACACGTTGTGGCCACGTGGCAAACTAATGGAGTCTTCCAAAAAGAATCTGAGTGAGCAAGAGAGGACTGAACTCAAGAATCAAGCTGCTGATGCTATCAAAATGTTCCTACCAAGTGTGTAAATACATGTAGTTTTTGGTAAAGAGGAAGGGAGTGTTGAAATCATGTGTTTTTGTTTTGTTTGTTTATCGTTATTCAGATTTCTTGCCACCAGTGGTCGGAGCAATGGATTATGACAAGGCTGTTATACACTGTCTCGATTGCTTGCAAAATCCAAGATTGAATAGGTAACTATTAATTCCTAATCCACATGTATGCACATATAAAGTTAACATCTTTTGTGTTGGTTTCTCAGGCACTTTTTCCTGCGATTGATAGACCTGATGTTCATGAAGATGGTTCCAGAAATCAATTATGCAGCATTCCAGAAAGAGTTGTCCAAGCTACGAACACTTAGACAACCACGTAGAAATCTAGGTTATGGTAGAATGGGGGGTTCCTTTAGGAGGTCTTCGTGATTGTTATTACATTGTTGTACATGATTGTACTTGTTTATTTCTTCTGAAAGTGTGTGGTTTGTAAACATAATCAATAGATAATGTCGGCTGCATCATATTGTGGAAATCCCTGGTGTAAATATAATAACCACCACAAGACGGTTCATTTTCTGATACATGTATATACAGCGGCAAGCAATATACCGTCTTGAAAGAAATGTGTTGTTATCTGCAAGTGTGGTTGTTCACAATTTTGTGTGCATTTGCTGTTGCTCAAACCCAGGTATATACAGTAGCTATTATAATGAACAATGTAACTCGTGCTATATATACAGTATGCATAAAAATGTATATATTACTGCATGCATTTTATCCAAACTGTATACCATGAGTTAGTGGTCATACTATCTCTTCAATACATTTGTACTTCAGGATTGTCCTAATCCAGTTGTGTGTGATGAAGACCCATGCAGAAATGCAACATGTCCCAGATTCCTAAATGCCCAGTGTCTATCTGACAACTGCAGTGGAACATGTACAGCACGATTCTTTCACTTCAAAGGCCATGAAGTCACAGACAACTGTGATGTTGTGGATTGCATTGAAAAGGAGTGTCCAGCAGGACGTATCTGTGTAGAACAAGTCCAGCCTTCTTCTTGTCCAGATGAGAACAGACAGTGTCGGCAGTTTATTCAATCACGCTGTGAGCTACCATCAGATTGTACACAGATTCAATGTCCTATAGGCATGGTGTGTGTTGTGGAAGAGACACGCAGAGGACCTGTAGCAAGATGCAGATCTCCAACAAGCTGTGATCAACTTCAATGTGATGAAGGAATGGAGTGTTTTCAACGTGACCGAGATGGCAAACCACCAGTTGTACGCTGTGTTCCAATAAAACTGCCTCCATTTCCAAGAGATTGTCGTGCGGTGACCTGTCCATCAGGTATGACTTGCATGCTCTTTGGAAGACCAGATAAACCTCGGGCAAGGTGTGTGATACTGACTTGTGAACTTCTGAACTGCGAGTCATCCTCTAGTGTTTGTCGTGAGACCAGTGAAGGTCCAAGATGTGAAAGACCACAAAGCTGTGATGAACTGAACTGTCCAGGTGGGCTGATTTGTGTGGAGGCATTATTTTTTGGGCCACAGTGTGTTCCTCCAGAGTTTGGTGAGAGGTGTGCTGATATCACGTGTGGAGCAAACCAGAGATGTGTCACATGGGAATTCTTGGAACGAGGTTTCGATGATATAGCATTTTGTTACCCTACAGACTTGTTGCGTCCTATCGAATCAGGTTGTACTGGTAACATTTGTGAAATAGAATTTGGGGAATGTGTCAGAATCACATATGAAGGAGACATGGGAGACACGGCAAATGTGTGTGGATCCACAGTTGACTTTGATACCCTCCCTGGTTTCGAAAATATGAAACTTCTCATAGTGATATTTCGATCGTACCTACGTGGATAGAGCTAGGATTTATAACTTGTGGTGAACCATTATTAGACATTGTCAGCAGTTTGTAGTTCCCCTTGATCAAATGACTTTTCCCGTTGTTGTAAATGATATGCTACATAGTTGTTGTTCGAGAGATAAAAGTAGCTTACTGTGATTAATAATGCTGAATTAATGATGATCAAAAACTTTAATGTGTTTGGCTGTATGCCACCTTGTATTTCTTGTTTATGAATGATGCTGAATACTGTAAGAATTTAATCGTTTATGTTCCATTGTGTTCTTTTATTGCCATTGTGTTTACAATAATTTAAGCCTATTCATTGTGTTTGGGAAAATGGTTAGTTTTTCACAGGATTCTGGAGTCACAGTGACTTGGTGTGGTTCCAGGAACGAAGGATTTGCTCTCTCCAAATGGAGTTCAAAAGGTTAACACAGATCTTTAATAAAATTTTGGCCACAAGCCACCAGTGTTCACACAAGTGGTAATTGGTATGCAAGAGAATGCATTGTTGCATCAATAGACCTGTTATTGTTAGCATGCCTTTAAAATGCTGTTCAGTGGATTGGAAAATGTGAAGATTAAGTAATCACAATTCATTTTTAGGCAGACTGCATAAACCTCGTTTGGAACATACACTTCAATCCTGAACACGAGAGTATATAAAGCACCGAACAGCCAGGTTCTCCAATTCGAAGCTGATCTTTGTAGCATATCTGTAAGAATGTGTGGTACACTGCAAACCTTGCTGTTCACAGCTTTGTGTGTGTTTGCTGCTGCTCAAAGCCAGGTGTGTACTCTTAATCTCATATGGCCCATTTTGCATAAGTAATAAATTTATTCCTTCTGCAGGTTGGTGAAGATTGTCCTAATCCAGTTGAGTGCGATGAAGACCCATGTAGAAATGCAAGCTGTCCCAGATTCCTAAATGCCCAGTGTCAACTTGACAGCTGTAGTGGAACATGTAAAGCAAAGTTTTTTCACTTTAAAGGCCATGAAGTCACAGACAACTGTGATGTTGTGACTTGCAACGAAAAGGAGTGCTCAGAAAAACGTGTCTGTGTTGAAGAAGTCCATCCTCCTTCTTGTCCAGATGGCAATGTGCAGTGCAGGCAATACATTAAATCACGCTGTGAACTAATCCCAATACCACTTCCTCCTTCAGATTGTACACAGATTCGTTGTCCTATAGACATGGTCTGTGTGGTAAAACAGACACGTAAAGGACCTGTAGCAAGATGCAGGTCGCCACCATCTCCAACAAGCTGCGATGAAATCAAATGTGATGAAGGAATGGAATGTTTTCAACGTGATCGAGTTGATAAACCACCAGTTGTACGCTGTGTTCCAATAAAGGTGTCTCCATTTCCAAAAGATTGTAGTGCAGTGACATGCTCATCAGGAACTGTTTGCATGATCTTTGGAAGACCAGATAATCCTCGAGCAAGGTGTATGAAACCACCCCGTCTAACTTGTGAAGATCTCGACTGTAAGTCATCTTTCATGGTTTGCCGTGTGACCAGCGAAGATCCAAGATGTGAATTAGCACAAAACTGTAACGAGTTGCAATGTCCTGGTGACTTGATTTGTCAGCATCCATTCATAGGTAATTCAGGAACTCCAACGTGCGTACTACCGCACTTTGAAAGAGACTGCACTGAAATCAAGTGCACACGTGACCAAACGTGTGTGCTGTGGGGATTTCTAAGGAGAGGCATAACAGCTGCCAATGATAATGCCACCACGTTCTCAACCGCTGTGCGCTAATGCTCTCAACATGTGTGAAGGTTTAAATCAGGTGTGTGTGGATCTTCTCCAACAGTCAGATCGAAATGGAAACAAAATCTCTTGTAACCAGATCGACTGTGGTCCACCTGATTCAAACAGACCTCCATGTAGTGAGCTGGGAGACCATTGCTATGAACTTCCACGTGATATTGCTGTGCTTACGAACATCCGCCACACATGTATATCGGAACAAGCAGGCATTGAATTCAACACCAAATGTAGCATTGGACGTCATTCACCTTGTCCCAATAATACAAAATGCACTGATGTGTCTCACAATGGAGTTATCATTGGTACCATTTGCGATACACATTATTCTGTTTTACCTACCAATTGTGATGAAGCTGCCTGTGTTGGAGAAAATGAGTGTTTCCTTCTTGAGTTCAATGGTATCAACACAGTGGCTACTTGTGCTCCTTCAGTTTTTGTGGATGAAACTATTGAGAGCATTGCACCTTACTTGTATTTCTAATAGAGAACTCCTAGCTACTATGTAGACACAACTGAACTCATACTTTTATGTATAGACTTACCAAGCTGGTTTTTAGTTTGAAGTTACTGATATTCTGTCAGAATACATGCTGCCTCATTCAATATAATATGCTTATATGATATTCTACTAAAAGTTACAATTTACTTACCTCGAGGCTTACCTTGTGGTTTGTGATTGCCAAGGAAATGGTAACCAGTTGAGTACCGAAGTGCTACTACTAAACCAGGCTTCATATAATGTTATACTCTTTTGTCTGTAGCATCATCATAATGGACAAACTAGGACTTCAAAAATGACTTTCCCATTGTGAAAATATGAGCTGTAACATTCACAAGCACACCTATCTATCAACCCCCCCCCCACCCCCCTTGGAGGTTCTGAAGGTAATTCAGTGGAATGCTATGAGTATGAATCATACACTGATTTTCATGGCCTTCACAATATTACAATAGAACACCATGAATCATGTTATCAGGTCAGCCAAAGAAAGTGTGAAGTATTCTCCCAGCTGTGAGGTGAAAACACTTCCATACCACAACACCAACATAGCTAATGAAGTCAGGGACAAGGTGAAAGATGTTTTTCCTTGCTATGAAAGTGGGCATGTGTAACATGAGTTTATCATGCTAGGGAGTAAATATGGTCAGAGACTGAGACAAACTGAAATTAATTTTAATCCCCAGAAAACCTGTTTAGAAGCACAGCACTGACTTATTCTGACCAGGTAGCCAAAATATCATCCAGGCCTTTTTAGGGGTACACAGGAAACAAGAATGCATTAAGTATGTTTGATACATTCACACATTCTAATGGTTGTCAGAGTGGTTATGGCATGGGAAAGCTTTAGGTGTGTTCAGCAGTAATGAGATTCTGTTGGCTACCACTACTGGACAGAAGACTGAAATCAACCAAACCACAACCCTTGTATGATGAAGGGAAGAAGATAGCTTGGACAATCTATAAGATAGACAGCTACAACCACTGTAACAGCCATCTAACTACACTGCATAGAAAGAATGTCTGTCGATCCAAAAATACTAGTACACACATACAATATAATTATATGCTGTGAACACATATAGATTCACAGATCACCATTCACAAAGCAACGGGGTGTATAGAAAGAACAGACCATGATTACGCTCAAATGTTTAGCATAATACGATATCAGAATCATGATTTAGATTTCTCAACCGAGTACAATAATGTCACTGTCATTATCAATGTACGTAGGTATACATCTCCTACAAGAATTTTGTCTATGCCAGTGAATGGCCAGAGATTGTTGCAAGGGCTGATGAGAAGTAAAGATATTAATGCTAAAGAGTGCTAGTACATTCCTAAGTGGAAGCATATTCACAACCACAATAAACGGACTACAGCTGTATGGAATCTAATTAATGCCACCACACTACTCAGATCACGTGACTCTCAGCGGGCTCAACCATAATAATGGCCACCTAGCTGAGTACTTGCATGCAAACAATGGCTATACAGCATCATACCCTCTCATGCACGTAACACAACAGATATTAATCTACTCTTTAGTAACTGGCATACTTACTTCCACCGAATGTGGTTCTTAGAGGCTTTTGAAATGAGTCCAACTCCTTCCAGAACGTTGGTAATGTCATAAATCCTCCTCTTGGGGACGTGTAGCGTCTCTGCAGCTTCATTCAGGTCCAGTACTCCGTCAGGTGATGCGTGGAGTAGCTCACAAACTTCTTTGTAAGAGCCCCGAGCGAAGTTTCGGGCTTTCTTTCCGAGGGTGGTGACTCTGTAAATGGGGAAGATACAAAGGGGTGTGAGTGGCCAAGACAACAAACAGGGAGAGTTCAAACACTTACTGTGTTCTTCATTGATGCTGGAACTAGCCGAGCTGAGTCTTCGTCGAGTGCTTCGTTGACTTGTGTTCGGGCTGTCCATTTCTAGCTTCCGTTTCGCCTGCAAAACAAAAGCATTGCTGACTTGTCAAACGAACTAGCCATACATGTATAAAAACGGACGACGTGTGTGTCTACATTTCACTCTGTACGCTACCTGCGATCCGTTTAAACTGAGCCTGAGGTCCATTGGTGTGTGGTTGAAATCTGTTGGCGTTGACAATCGTTCGCTAGCTGTGTAGACACCAGAGGGTGTTCTCGGTAGAGGTTTGAAACAGTTTGGTTGTACTATTTCTCCTGATACAACTCGACTTCTCCTTCCAGACATTCTACAATCTAAGAAAAGAGGGTTTCTAGCCCAAAATCAGCTGTGAGGTATTACCACATGTATATTGCAAACGAACTGACCAGCTTCCTTTATTGATCAAACTGATAACCCGCCAAAAACACAAAAAATGTCAACAATTTTTTTTAATTTCGGTGTTCTAATTGATTGCCAGGGTTCATTTAATTGCTTCTTGTATAAAGAAGCCACGGTGTTCAATACATGAAAAATGTTGAAGGAAGCAGTTGGAGAGATCAGCTTTGGGAGTACCTTTCGTATCGTGTATGTACTATCAACCATTGGTCGAGCCATTGGTTGAATGATTGAACCCTGCCTACCTTTGTTTCCTGTTTATACTTGAATTTCCCGGGAAATTAACAGCATTGAGCATGCGCACAAACGAAATTATCACATCAAAAATGTCGGCATCAACCGTAGAACGTATCTTTGCCTTGGCAATGGGATCTCCTAAACAGTATTCTAATGCAACCAAAAGTGTCTCCTCAGCAAAAGCAAGGCTAGCAAGAAATAGAGAGCAACTTGAAAAGTGTTCTCAAGAGGTATAGAACTGTCATGAACTATACTCAATGTGCATGTATCTCTCTTGACACTGTATTTGCACAATACTTCATAGGCTTCAGCTTATGCGAACTGCATTTCAGCAAAGATGAAGGATCTAAAGCAGAATGACTGTCAGGAAGAATTTGAACAGTTTCAGCAATGTTTAAAAAAGATGTGATCCACGATCATACTGATCTGTGATGATTGGCCAGCCTGGATGGACACTACAGCAGTGATGTAGATCATTGACTCCACCCATTGTGCATTTGAACCATGTGGTATATACCAACCATTGATAACTCTTGAAATCAAGATAGCAAATGTACAAACACAAGAACAAAATTGTTTACATACCAAAATCAAACATGATACTTTCATGTACATCACACACACTATTCTACTGTTTCATAACAATAATAATTGTTGTGGTAAGGTTTCAACAGTTAAACTAGCAAACAATACACATCATCTGCTCACATTCAAACAAAAAGCAGCAAGTATATGTTAATACTACTAGTCCACATCAGTTATAGAAGCTCTGGACGAAAAAGGTGCTCGCTGTCCAATGTTTTGGTGTGACTTTTTCCCAAATGAAATGGCCAAAATCTGACCTCGTTCAAAGTGTTGTTGTATTTCCTCCAGGGTGCGTCCTTTTGTCTCGGGTAGAAACAGGATCACGAAAACGATCGAGAGGAGCATAACAAAAGAGAAGCTCCACCAAGTTCCCGCCGGTGTCACTTTCTCGGAATAATGTTGAAAGGCAACTGTTATAATGACAGCAAAGGTCCAGTTTATAAAGGCAGTTACACTTCCAGCTAAAGAGCGCACTCTAGTGGGCAACAACTCAGACATGGAAGACCATGGAATCGGTCCCCAGCCAAGCGAAAAACTACCGACAAAGATAATCAAACTGACAATGGCTAGGAACCCAAAGCTTTCAGTTTCACAAACTGAAATAGAATGGAAGTCGGCTTCTCTGTGACATTTGATATCAGCAGGTCCTAAACAGCTGTCACACTTCTCCTTGTAGATGTAAAAGAACACACCCATTGTGAAGCTGCTTAGCACAATTCCTATGCTGCTTATGGTTAGAAGAACCCTCCGTCCAAGAAGATCAATCAAGACCACCGATATGAATGTAGCAACAATTTGGACACCACTTAATCCAACTGCAATATAATTCGATTGTTGCACATTGTATCCACTTGAATTAAAGATGCTAGCAGAATAAAAGATGGCAGCATTAATTCCACTGAACTGCTGAAAGAACATCAGCAACGAGACAAGGATGACTGGTAAAAGAATAGACAAAGAGTTGAACTCGAGAAGCTGTTCTATAACACTGATCCTGATCCTGCTCCTGAGTGCTGCTTTTATCCTTTCTATCTCATTTTCAATGTGATGACGGTGTCTAGGTCCACGAAGAATGCTCAGCACACGTTTTCCAAGGTAATTGTGTCCCTTGCTATAGAGCCAACGCGGAGTTTCATAAGTGAACAACATCAGAAACTCAAATAGAGTTACTATACCAGCAGCAACAAGTGCAGAATTGGAGAAGCCTACTAGAAACTTGCTATTGCCCCACGGAGTTCCGAGCATGTAACTTAGGAATAAACCGATAGTGACAAACAACCGGTTACAGTTTCCAAACAGTCCCCTCATTCTGGCTGAAGCGATTTCTGCAATATACACCTAGAAACAACAGAAACAAGTATGGAATACTGACACATTAAATAACGTCTACCTATCACTTAACGCTTACAGAGACACAGAAAATAGACATTCCACAAGCAAATCCAGAAAACCATCTTCCTGCTAGTAGAACACCAAAAAACATGTTATAGTTGTCCACAATCAAAGCAGCATTGGCCATCATCACCCATCCAATAAGTGCTGGAATTCCACTGATCACAAGAGCAGCTTGACGGCCACAGAACTCAGTAGCTGGCCAACCCAAAAGACTTCCAAACACTGCACCAATCTTGGCAAATGTCTGTTGTGTGTGTGTGTGTGTGTGTGTGAGTGTGTGTGTGTGTGTGTGTGTGTGTGTGTGTGTGTGTGTGTGTGTGAGTGTGTGTGTCTGTGTGTGGGTTTTAGTGTTTGTCAGTGCGTACACACACTTACATGCGTGTATACCTGTGTATACTTAATACCTATGCATTCTCGTGTGGAGAACTTACCCCAAACAAAATTTGGTGAGAGGAGCTGGCAATGGTCTGGTTAGAATTATCTGAATTAGTCAGCTCACTGATTGTAGGAGAAGAGTATCCCAACACCATTCCATTGACCATTGCAGCTAGACAGGCAATAATTGAACACATGGCAACCACCCAAATACGCTCGTGGGGAGGATGAACAACAGACTGAATGACAGAACGCTCCGTCTTTTCCGAGGAGACGAAACTAGTTGCACTCTCACTGCTGTCTTGTATCCCATAGTTAGGAGTTAGACCAGACCCTGGTCGGAGGGCTTCATCTGAATTCATCAGTGCCCTCTTTTCTTGAGCATCACTCATGGTGAATTAAAGAGCTGTTGTATGTATTGTTGAGAAAAGTGCTGAAAAGAAGGATTTTACACAATGAGGAGGGAACACACACACACGACTATACAGGATGGACAAACCTTCAATATGAATGAGTCTAGCCCAGGATCTGGCTGATAGAGAATATTACACAAAAAGCTAAAGTCATCTACATACCAGAACACACACAGTCTACACACAAGTTCATTCATTGACTGACAAAATTCAGAAACCTCCGAACAAAGGACACATTGGGGACAATATAAATTCACATGCTTTGTCCCTTGTAGAGAGGTTGTCCTCTTCTCGGTGGTTCAAATTGCATTGCTACTATAGGGAAAAAAAACTTTCGGGTCCTAAGAACTGTCCACTGTAGAGAGGTTACAGTGTCCACTATCGGAGGTTTCACTGTAGTTTCTGTTTCCATACAAGCATACAATCCTCGTGCTTACCTCCGACACACCCCAAACAGCTCTTTGATGGATCAAGTGGCAAATCCGCCCCCTCATTAATTATGCATGATACGGAGTGGGCGTGGTCTATACGCGCTTTTGGCGGTAAACTTGAAAGTGAAGTTCTGACTGCATGACCTTGGCCCCACAATATTCTGTGGCAATGACAAGATCATTGCTTACTTCAGAGCCAAAGGCCTCCTGGTACGGAGTAAGCTGTGTGCAAGGTACTACAGCTACAATTGACATTGCATAATGATTTAATATGTAAATTTAGATGTAATGTGGCTATGGTTGAGCGATCAAGAAATGATGTACATGATGGAGTGAGTTGGAGATGTTTACAATGCAAGGGTAGAAAAACCATACGGGAGGGAAGCTTCTTCCATAAATCCAATCTGACATTACAGAAGTGGTTTGTGCTTATGCTATGTTGGGCACGTGAGTATACCCAGTATCGGATGCTGCAAAAGAAGCAGATGTTGATAGAGGCACAGCTATATATAGACGTCTATTGATGGTTGAGAGAGGTGTGTAGCACTAAACTTCTTTCAACGCCAATTGTGCTTGGGGGAACAGGTGATATAGTACAAATCGATGAGTTGCTCTTCAGGCACAAACCTAAAGTTAGTGCTAGCTTGATTAGTGATATCATAATGTGAATTTCAGTCTGATGTATATATACGTGTATATATACAGAACCATCGTGGTAGAGCCACTACACATGAGCTAGGTATGGGTGTTTGGAATGGTAGACACATCATACACACCTGCACTTGGCTATATGGAGATTGTTCAACGTAGAGATGCCACCACTTTACTGCCAATAATCCAGGCTCATACTGCACCTGGCACAATTATCCATTCTGGTGAATGGAGTGCATACAACCAAGTGTCTTCCCTTCCAACAGTGTCCTCACATTCAACTGTGAATCATTCTCTGCACTTTGTAGATCCAGTTACTGGAACACACACTCAGAATGTAGAGAGTTATTGGTCGAGGGCCAAACTGAAGTTAAAGCGGATGAAAGGTTGTTTAGCTCCTGAATTGACAAGTTATCTTGATGAATTTATGTGGAGAGAGAGATATGGCAAGACATCACGACAGGCCTTCTCCAGTATCTGTGGTGATATAGCAGCACAGTATCCAGTATGATCAAGCTCTGTGTAACCACTACTAGTCTCTAACTCTAACCAAACATACATGAATGAAAAAAAACAAAAAAAAACACACACAAAAAAAAATCAACCAAGAAACATTCCACAACAGCTACTATTACTCATTTTTCTCTTCCTTAAAATTGGCTTTTTTAAAAGCCACCCCATATACAAAAGATTCCACCATAGTAACACAAGGATGGTCTTGATACAGCTCTATATAGCCCAAACGACTCACTCGTGAGCTGTATAGACCACGCCCACTCCGTATCATGCATAATTAATGAGGGGCCGGATTTGCCACTTGATCCGAAGTTATTCTCCGCTAGACGTCTAGTAGCTTCAACCATGCGTTTCAGCGCAGCCAACTACAGAGAGTACTGCTCGTGGCGGACGAGAGGCAGTGCAATAAGTTTGGACAATGCGGTGAAATGTTATCATTATTATCATGTGACCACTCAAATTGACGTCGTGAATATTAACTAATTATTACGTAATTACCGGATACCAACAACCATTGTCATTTTTAAAAATATTACCTTTTCTCACACAAATTAGATATTTTGCTTTTCATTTGTACAACACGAAACTGCCAAGATATGACCTTTTTTGAAATGGTCTTGTATGGCTTTCAAGGAATGACCTTTCGTCTCTGGCAAGAACAGAACCACAAAAACAATGCTGAGGATCAAAATGAAAGAAAATGACCACCATGCTCCTTGGATTGTCACCGCATTCACGTAAAACTGGAAACACAATGTAACAACAGTGGCGGAACTCCAGTTTACGAATGTGATCATACTGCCTCCTAATGTACGCACTTGATCTGGTAACAGTTCAGACATTAGTGTCCATACAGTTGGACCCCATCCAATTCCAAAACTGCACATGTATAGAGTTATACCTGCAATAGCAACGAAACCAAAATGTTCAGTGTTGCAAGGAAAGTGGCAGTGTACGTCAGTGTGGTTTGTAATGCAGAATGTGGTAGTATTCACATGGTCTGGTAGACCGAGGTATCCGGAACAATTGTGATCAAGGACGAAGAAATAAGCACCTAACATTATTGTACTGATCAGTAGTCCTATACTGCTTGTTACAAGAAGAACTCTTCGTCCAAAATGGTCGATTACCAATGCCGATAAGAATGTGACCACAATTTGGACACCTCCATTAGCAAACGCAGTAATGAGACTAGCCTGGAAATCATTGTATCCAGCCTGGTGAAATATTGGTGTTGAATAAGCCACGATAACACCTATTTCAATAAGATGAGCATATGCCAGCATCAACCATCCGATAAGAGACGGGAGGCCTCCAATCATGAGGGCAGGCTTTCGACCGAGATAGTCAGACACCGGCCATGCTAGTATCGCACCAATTGGGGCACCTGCCACACTAAATGCCTAAGGAAGGAGTGATTGCATTAAAACTTACAACTCCGTTTATCATAGTATGTCGGACAGTAAGACAACAGTACATGTACATGCATGATTTGAAGCATAATTACTTACTGCAAAAAGACTGCTTTCCACACTCTTTTCTTTAATATGTTGGTTTGGGTTATCAATAGCCCCCAATTCAGTTAGAGTTGGTGAAGTAAATCCGAGGCCAACTCCATTCATCACCATAATACTGGCAGCACTCAGTGCGCACAATGCTACAAATGGTACACCCCATAAAGAGGACCTTCTTGTTTCACTAGAGTCCTCATTATTGATGCCGTAGGTGGGTGAGGTACCATGCCCTGGCAGAAGTGCACAATGCTGTTGCATATTTTCCATTTCACCGAGCGTGCGCTGCGAACGAGGAACGAGGGCCCGTGACCGCATGATTATTAATTACGTACGTATCACCTGACCACGTCCGCGCTAACATGTTTGGGGGCAGGGCTTCATTGTCAGGTGACATGACCAAAACTGAAGCTGAAGTATTAAAAGACAAGGAGGATGGGGAAACTACTGGAAGGGGTGAAGTTTACAGCATTGAACCGTTTAACATGGATTGTACGTTTCTTATGTGTCGTTCTGACAGTCTCCTCTTGGCTGCTCTTTGGACCTACCTGGAGTGTGTTGCTGTGCAGCATATGCATTCTTGGCTACTGTACAGCTTCTTTCCTCTGTTACCATCCCGACGCCAAGCCTTGGAGAGACAGGCTAGACAGCTGGTACGAAATTCTGTTCATATGGACTCTCAACTATAAACATTCCAAAAAACCCAGTGATACAGGTACTCAAACGTCTGAATCCCAACTCTTACAGCAACACCCTCCATCTTCCCGTAAAGATGCACCCACAGCTCAGAATAAAAAGGTACAGGTACACTCTTCTGTTGCATGTCACAAAGAAGCTCAGAAAATGATTCAACTCATAATGCGAGACTTCATACACAAGTGGTACAGTGATGTGACCAGTGATGATGAATTTCCCGAGGACGTTCAAAAGATTCTTGAACATGTAGCACTCGAAATAAACCTAAGAATGCACCATATTGATCTGGAGGAAATAGTTACTGAGATTGCTACACTAGTTGTTCCATACTTAGAGGTTGTGAACGAAGCTGGAACACGTGACTTTAATGGTGTGAATATCTTCGACGTCAATCATGAGAAGTGCAGGAGAGAATTTGAAAGCGATGGTACAGTAGCTCACAGAGCACTACAAACAACTGGGCATGAGATTCGATACTATCGTCAAGCTCTGGATGCGGTGATACTGTGTGCCTTTCCAACTGAGTACAAGAATTGTGACGTTGCTCGCATGTTTGTGCGAGAAATCTTGCTTCAGAATGTCATTGAGCCAGTACTCAATCTTCTCTGTGACACAGACTTTCTCTATGAAGCCATTCCCATCATCTTATCAAAAGCCACTCCTGAGAAGGTGGAGAGAGAATTGGCAGATATTCAGCAAGAAAACGAAGAGCTTGAAAGGAGATTGAATCATGGCAAACTCGTTGTGAAAATCAAGAATTCATCTCATCAACAGAATAGGAGATTCCACATGAGTTCCACTACATTTGACCAAACTGAAAACTTTGGCGGTCCTTCAAGTCCAGCACCTAATTCTCAGTTGCCTTGCACTCTCTCTCGATCAAAAACACTTGCCAGTATGCCTTCAACAAGCACATCAGATAGTAGAAGTCCTCGGAGACGATCAGAAGCTGTTCCAGAACACTCACTTGCAGGAGCAGCTCCTCCACACTATTTGACGAGGTCTCTTCCCCCTGAGATGATAGGTGTGGAGACAATCAGTGAGTTTGGGTCCTTTGAGCAAGTGGATAACGACGTGGTGTTCATACAGTTGGCTCCAATTTACATTGAGAGGAGTGTTCGTGTCGTGAGTGGAGCCAGTTCACACACAGCATACATCTTCAAAGTAATTAGTTTCTTTTAATTTATCACTATGCTGTCCAGAGAGATTGATGTAGCATTTTGCACTTCTCTTAAACAGTTTCCAAAGAGTCTTCTGTCAAGTGTTGATCTGAGAGAGTTGGGGGTTCTGGAGAGTGACACACACCTGGAGGCTATGAGGCGATATAGCCACTTTGAGAAACTGCACAACTCCCTTTTAAGGTCACCTCTCTCCCTCTATGTGAGAGGTAATCGTATTCCATGTATACAGTAGTGTTGTACATGTATTAGTGGCTTACGTGCATTAAAATTATGAGTAACTTTTGATTCACAGGTTTGGAACTTCCTGACAAACGTGGTCTCTCTTCGTTAGTCTCAAGGCTTCCGTTTGCCAACTCTGAGCCTGATCCAACCCTTATTCTTGAGAGGAAGCAAGGGTTAGAGAAATATCTACAGGTATACCTTCTTATGGTATTGTACGTTCAGACACATGGTGCACACACACCCTCTCTCACACACACACACACACACGCATACATACATGCGCACAATATTTAGTCCGTTTCTTCAGTTCAAATGATTGTCAACAGTGAAGAATTTCATAAATTTCTCAAATCTGGAGTCAAGGCTCTGAGGGATGCAAACATCGTCACTCCTCCAAAATCAGTCAAACGAAGGAGTTTTTTGGCTAGAGTAAGGCCTACTTCCATCGCTACCCTGGGAGAAGATACATTGAAAGCTGAAGTAAGTCTGTGATATTGTAAAATCAATTAGTGTAAGAGTCCATCTTCTTCTAATGTGCTAATGATTGGCATGTTGTTTGTCTCAGATAATTACCTCTAGTGTTTACCTTGCACCAGCTGCTTGTGATGTTCCAGTGGTAGCCCAGTATTTTACTCTGTAGTCACATTGTAGTCAGATCATTATCTAAATGTAAGCTGATTTTCCTGTGCACACATTTTCAGCCTGTCCCAAAACGACCATTTGAAGACGTTGTCAGTGCTTACCTCAACACTCATCTTCCCTTGCCTTGTCTCTCTTTCCACTCTCTCTACTCAACTCGTAGTCATCCGTCTTGGATTCAGTGTAGCAGTTCTATGGTACAGAGAGAGACTCACAGAGAGAGTGTAGGTTTTTCATCTGCTCCTGTTGAGCAAACTAAGAATTCTCGCACTCATTCTCTGACAAGCACAACCTCTTTGACACACAGTGAGAGTGTAGGTTCTTTGTGTACTCCTGTTGAGCAAATTAAATCTTCTCCCACTCAATCTCTCGCAAGCACACAGTCCGTAAGTCACGAAAAGGATTTATCGAAAGCGGAATCTGTAGCAGATTCATACACTGGTACTAACGGTTCTGAAACAGGAAAGGAAGCTATTTATGACACTCAGTCTGAGAGCACTTCTAGACGGCCTGTCAACAGCTCTCAAGTTCTATTGCAAACGCAGCGACAACAGGAATCTGTTTCATACGAGGTGGAAGAAGGACAGACAACAGGCATGTCTTATCCACTCTTGCACTCTTTGCAATCTCAAACCGGTAGCCTCACTTCCCATTCAACTTCATCACAACCCACCACCACATCTCGAGTTCATGATACTCAAGTGTCTGCGAGTGTATCACAAAGCACGTCTTTGGCTAAAGTGAAACAAATCACTTCTTTAGTAACTTCTCGTGTAAAACGATATCTTTCACAGTTGGTTTCTCTAACCCTCGAATTGTTACTTCTTTTTCAAAATATCATTCAAAAAGGATTATCTCCACTCACACATAGTACCACCATTAGCTTGGCACAAGAACAAAAACAGAAAGTGCCTCTTTCAAATGCTCTGCTCGTTCTTGGAAGTGAAGTGTCGAAGAAGCATTGCCGGGAAGTCTGGGCTTGTGGAGAGAACACACAACTTGCTGTCTTGGTCCTTGTTGGTGGTGGAATGGAACGCTTCTTGTGGAAGGAACTTAAAGAGGTGGTCTACTCCGAACAGAACTGGGCAAGAGCACTTTATCATCTCCGACACTCGTTGTGGCCACGTGGCAAACTAATGGAGTCTTCCAAAAAGAAACTGAGTGAGCAAGAGAGGACTGAACTCAAGAAACAAGCTGCTGATGCTATTAAAATGTTCCTACCAAGTGTGTAAATACATGTAGTTTTTGGTAAAGAGGAAGGGAGTGTTGAAATCATGTGTTTTTGTTTTGTTTGTTTATCGTTATTCAGATTTCTTGCCGCCAGTGGTCGGAGCAATGGATTATGACAAGGCTGTTATACACTGTCTCGATTGCTTGCAAAATCCAAGATTGAATAGGTAACTATTAATTCCTAATCCACATGTATGCACATATAAAGTTAACATCTTTTGTGTTGGTTTCTCAGGCACTTTTTCCTGCGATTGATAGACCTGATGTTCATGAAGATGGTTCCAGAAATCAATGATGCAGCATTCCAGAAAGAGTTGTCCAAGCTACGAACACTTAGACAACCACGTAGAAATCTAGGTTATGGTAGAATGGGGGGGGGGTTCCTTTAGGAGGTCTTCGTGATTGTTATTACATTGTTGTACATGATTGTACTTGTTTATTTCTTCTGAAAGTGTGTGGTTTGTAAACATAATCAATAGATAATGTCGGCTGCATCATATTGTGGAAATCCCTGGTGTAAATAAAATCACCACCACAAGACGGTTCATTTTCTGATACATGTACGTAGTTGCACCTTCTATACAGCGGCAAGCAATATACCGTCTTGAAAGAAATGTGTCGTTATCTGCAAGTGTGGTTGTTCACAATTTTGTGTGCATTTGCTGTTGCTCAAACCCAGGTATATATATACAGTAGCTATATATTATAATGAACAATGTAACTCATGCTATATATACAGTATGCATAAAAATGTATATATTACTGCATGCATTTTATCCATACTGTATGTATACCATGAGTTAGTGGTCATACTATCTCTTCAATACATTTGTACTTCAGGATTGTCCTAATCCAGTTGTGTGCGATGAAGACCCATGCAGAAATGCAACATGTCCCAGATTCCTAAATGCCCAGTGTCTATCTGACAACTGCAGTGGAACATGTACAGCACGATTCTTTCACTTCAAAGGCCATGAAGTCACAGACAACTGTGATGTTGTGGATTGCATTGAAAAGGAGTGTCCAGCAGGACGTATCTGTGTAGAACAAGTCCAGCCTTCTTCTTGTCCAGATGAGAACAGACAGTGTCGGCAGTTTATTCAATCACGCTGTGAACTACCATCAGATTGTACACAGATTCAATGTCCTATAGGCATGGTGTGTGTTGTGGAAGAGACACGCAGAGGACCTGTAGCAAGATGCAGATCTCCAACAAGCTGTGATCAACTTCAATGTGATGAAGGAATGGAGTGTTTTCAACGTGACCGAGATGGCAAACCACCAGTTGTACGCTGTGTTCCAATAAAACTGCCTCCATTCCCAAGAGATTGTCGTGCGGTGACCTGTCCATCAGGTATGACTTGCATGCTCTTTGGAAGACCAGATAAACCTCGAGCAAGGTGTGTGATACTGACATGTGAACTTCTGAACTGCGAGTCATCCTCTAGTGTTTGTCGTGAGACCAGTGAAGGTCCAAGATGTGAAAGACCACAAAGCTGTGATGAACTGAACTGTCCAGGTGGGCTGATTTGTGTGGAGGCATTATTTTTTGGGCCACAGTGTGTTCCTCCAGAGTTTGGTGAGAGGTGTGCTGATATCACGTGTGGAGCAAACCAGAGATGTGTCACATGGGAATTCTTGGAACGAGGTTTCGATGATATAGCATTTTGTTACCCTACAGACTTGTTGCGTCCTATCGAATCAGGTTGTACTGGTAACATTTGTGAAATAGAATTTGGGGAATGTGTCAGAATCACATATGAAGGAGACATGGGAGACACGGCAAATGTGTGTGGATCCACAGTTGACTTTGATACCCTCCCTGATTTCGAAAATATGGAACTTCTCATAGTGATATTTCGATCGTACCTACGTGGATAGAGCTAGGATTTATAACTTGTGGTGAACCATTATTAGACATTGTCAGCAGTTTGTAGTTCCCCTTGATCAAATGACTTTCCCGTTGTTGTAAATGATATGCTATGTAGTTGTTGTTCGAGAGATAAAAGTAGCTTACTGTGATTAATAATGCTGAATTAATGATGATCAAAAACTTTAATGTGTTTGGCTGTATGCCACCTTGTATTTCTTGTTTATGAATGATGCTGAATACTGTAAGAATTTAATCGTTTATGTTCCATTGTGTTGTTTTATTGCCATTGTGTTTACAATAATTTAAGCCTATTCATTGTGTTTGGGAAAATGGTTAGTTTTTCACAGGATTCTGGAGTCACAGTGACTTGGTGTGGTTTCAGGAACGAAGGATTTGCTCTCTCCAAATGGAGTTCAAAGTTAACACAGATCTTTAATAAAATTTTGGCCACAAGCCACCAGTGTTCACACAAGTGGTAATTGGTATGCAAGAGAATGCATTGTTGCATCAATAGAGTCGAATAGACCTGTTATTGTTATATAGCATGCCTTTAAAATGCTGTTCAGTGGATTGGAAAATGTGAAGATTAAGTAATCACAATTCATTTTTAGGCAGACTGCATAAACCTCGTTTGGAACATACACTTCAATCCTGAACACGAGAGTATATAAAGCACCGAACAGCCAGGTTCTCCAATTCGAAGCTGATCTTTGTAGCATATCTGTAAGAATGTGTGGTACACTGCAAACCTTGCTGTTCACAGCTTTGTGTGTGTTTGCTGCTGCTCAAAGCCAGGTGTGTACTCTTAATCTCATATGGCCCATTTTGCATAAGTAATAAATTTATTCCTTCTGCAGGTTGGCGAAGATTGTCCTAATCCAGTTGAGTGCGATGAAGACCCATGTAGAAATGCAAGCTGTCCCAGATTCCTAAATGCCCAGTGTCAACCTGACAGCTGTAGTGGAACATGTAAAGCAAAGTTTTTTCACTTTAAAGGCCATGAAGTCACAGACAACTGTGATGTTGTGACTTGCAATGAAAAGGAGTGCTCAGAAAAACGTGTCTGTGTTGAAGAAGTCCATCCTCCTTCTTGTCCAGATGGCAATGTGCAGTGCAGACAATACATTAAATCACGCTGTGAACTAATCCCAATACCACTTCCTCCTTCAGATTGTACACAGATTCGTTGTCCTATAGACATGGTCTGTGTGGTAAAACAGACACGTAAAGGACCTGTAGCAAGATGCAGGTCGCCACCATCTCCAACAAGCTGCGATGAAATCAAATGTGATGAAGGAATGGAATGTTTTCAACGTGATCGAGTTGATAAACCACCAGTTGTACGCTGTGTTCCAATAAAGGTGTCTCCATTTCCAAAAGATTGTAGTGCAGTGACATGCTCATCAGGAACTGTTTGCATGATCTTTGGAAGACCAGATAATCCTCGAGCAAGGTGTGTGAAACCACCCCGTCTAACTTGTGAAGATCTTGACTGTAAGTCATCTTTCATGGTTTGCCGTGAGACCAGCGAACATCCAAGATGTGAATTAGCACAAAACTGTAACGAGTTGCAATGTCCTGGTGACTTGATTTGTCAGCATCCATTCATTGGTAATTCAGGAACTCCAACGTGCGTACTACCGCACTTTGAAAGAGACTGCACTGAAATCAAGTGCACACGTGACCAAACGTGTGTGCTGTGGGGATTTCTAAGGAGAGGCATAACAGCTGCGTTTTGCTACCCCAGCCAACAACTGCCAATGATAATGCCACCACGTTCTCAACCGCTGTGCGCTAATGCTCTCAACATGTGTGAAGGTTTAAATCAGGTGTGTGTGGATCTTCTCCAACGGTCAGATCGAAATGGAAACAAAATCTCTTGTAACCAGATTGACTGTGGTCCACCTGATTCAAACAGACCTCCATGTAGTGAACTGGGAGACCATTGCTATGAACTTCCACGTGATATTGCTGTGCTTACGAACATCCGCCACACATGTATATCGGAACAAGCAGGCATTGAATTCAACACCAAATGTAGCATTGGACGTCATTCACCTTGTCCCAATAATACAAAATGCACTGATGTGTCTCACAATAGAGTTGTCATTGGTACCATTTGCGATACACATTATTCTGTTTTACCTACCAATTGTGATGAAGCTGCCTGTGTTGGAGAAAATGAGTGTTTCCTTCTTGAGTTCAATGGTATCAACGCAGTGGCTACTTGTGCTCCTTCAGTTTTTGTTGATGAAACTATTGAGAGCATTGCACCTTACTTGTATTTCTAATAGAGAACTCCTAGCTACTATATATGTAGACACAACTGAACTCATACTTTTATGTATAGACTTACCAAGCTGGTTTTTAGTTTGAAGTTGCTGATATTCTGTCAGAATACATGCTGCCTCATTCAATACAATATGCTTATTTGATATTCTACTAAAAGTTACAATTTACTTACCTCAAGCCAGAATTGGCTTACCTTTGCCTTCTCTTTTGTCTTTATTACCGGATATAATACACGACGACGAAATCTCCCGCCACAAAACTCACAAGCTGCACATGCGCAGTTGAGTAGACTCGTGTATTTAGCGTTCACAGAGATTCTGTTTGCTTTGGTTGTTACTCAAAATGAGCTCATCCTTGGTTAGCAAACAGCGAAAAGCCTTTCTCGGACAGCCAGCTCCCGTGGGATACGTTCCTGGTCTAGGGAGAGGGTAAGTAGCACGAATTTGCTAAATATTCTATTTGAAGCCCACCACCAAACATCTATCGTTGTTCTATGCTTGTTCCACACACAAATTAGTGCAACTGGCTTCACAACTCGTTCTGATATCGGACCTGCACGTGAAGCCAATGACATCTCGTAAGTTTTTTTTTTGTCAAAACATGGTATGTACCTGGCCAGTTCCTAACTGTCATTTTACATCCATAGGGACGAGCGTCATCCTCGTCCAGGCACCAAACGGGCTCATGAAGATGACGAAGACGAAGAAGATCTTAATGAAAGCAACTATGATGAGGTGAGCCTGGTGCAAATTTGATATTAAACTTCTATAGGCACATGACATACTCATTACTCTCAAGTGCACTGTTCTCATATTAATGGTGTAGTTCTATGTTAGTTTGCAGGTTATGGTGGCAGTCTGTTTGCCTCTGCTCCATACGAAGCTGATGACAGAGAGGCAGATGAAATCTACGACAATGTAGACCAGCGTATGGACTCACGGAGGAAAGAAAGAAGAGAGAAGAAGTTTAAAGAGGACATTGAGAAGTACCGACAGGAAAGACCAAAAATACAACAGCAGTTTTCTGATCTCAAAGTAAGTTTAAACCCACAAAAGAATTGTGTCTGCCATTAATTAAACAAGTAATGCCTGCTCAAGCAAGAACTACTGTTGTGTTTTGAACTACATCTATTGGCTACTGATTTGTTGCGTATGTATTCATGCAGCGTGCTTTGGTCAGTGTGTCAGCTGAAGAGTGGGAGGCCATTCCCGACGTTGGTGATTCTAGGAACAAGAAGCAGAGAAATGCTCACATCCGTCCTGATCGGTACACTCCTGTGCCAGACTCCGTCTTGCATCGAGCAACAATGCAAGCTGGATCTCATGCAAGTGTTGATCCCAGACAACAGGTGTGTGTGTATGTATGATCATGCATGCATGTTTATGATGCTTGTTGCACATCTTGACAGGCTCTGGGGGGATTTACAACCCCCTATTCAGGAGCCATGTCTGTGACCCCCGGATTCGCCACCTCCACAAGAATTGATCTTAACCAGATTGGAGAAGCTAGGAACTCCATGCTTGGAATCAAACTCGACCAGGTGTCTGATTCAGTATCTGGTCAGACAGTGGTTGATCCGAAAGGTTATCTCACCGACTTGAACAGCATCACTCCTCAGTCTACAGGAGATATAAAGTGAGTTAGTGAGAAAATTATTATTTTTTTGTGTGTATATCTTCAAACTGTAGAATCATGTGATCGTGTATGACCCATGTTGTGTATGCTGCAGTGATGTAAAGAAAGCCCGCCTCCTTCTCAAGTCTGTCATAACTACCAACCCAAAACATGCTCCAGGTACATCGTTGTATTCAAGTGTTGAAATTTGCTGTGTATTGCGGCAAACTTCGTAATCTACCTGTCGTTTCTCCTTTGTCTCCAGGCTGGATAGCTGCAGCTAGACTGGAGGAGGTGACTGGTCGTATGCAGACTGCCAGGAACACTATCATGAGAGGTTGTGAGGTGTGTCCTAAGAATGAAGATGTGTGGTTGGAAGCAGCGCGTCTCCAGGTTGGTTGGTAGCTTGGTGTCATGATGCACACATCTGCTTACTCATGTAATTGCTTGTAAACTTTCATTCAGCCTCTCGATCAAGCCAAGAAAGTGGTAGCTCAAGCTATTCGTCATGTTCCTCAGTCTGTAAAGCTGTGGATAAAAGCAGTCGATCTTGAAGAGGATATACCGGCCAAGAGAAAGGCCCTCAGAAAAGGTATTACTATTTCATTGTTGCACCTCATTTACAAAGGTATTACTATTTCATTGTTGCACCTCATTTACTGCTACTTTCAAGCATGTGTTCCCCATATAGCTTTGGAGACCATTCCAACATCAGTGAGGTTGTGGAAAGCAGCTGTTGAACTTGAAGATGTGGATGATGCCAAGATTCTGTTAGGCAGAGCTGTGGAGTGCTGTCCACTCTCTGTGGAGCTGTGGTTGGCTCTGGCAAGACTGGAAGACTATGAGAATGCTAGGAAGGTTTGTGTGTGTGCGTGCGTGAGAGAAAAAGAAAGAGAAAGAGATTTACTGATTACGTTTTAAGTGAGTGTTGGTCTTTCTTGTTCAGGTGTTGAACAAGGCTCGTGAAAATATTCCCACTGACAGACACATTTGGGTCTCAGCTGCCAAGTTGGAAGAAGCACATGAGAATTTCCACATGGTTCCAAAGATCATTGAAAGAGGTGTGTCTGTTTGATATATTCACATACATGTACACTTGCAGTTGTAATCATGTTTGTATTCACCCACTTGCAGCTGTCTCATCTCTTAAGGCTAACATGGTTGAAATCAATCGTGAACTGTGGGTGATTGATGCAGAGGAGTGTGAAAAGGCGGGTTCAGTACACACAGCACAGGCCATCGTGTGAGCTTGCATGACATTGTGTTTTAATAATGATGTAATGTTCTGCTATAAGGATGATGTAATGCACTATTTCATGTGACATTGTATTTTATATCATGGATGATGGAATGTGTTGTTTTCTGTAATGCATACAGTCGTACAGTGATTGGCGTAGGAGTTGAGGAGGAAGATCGCTTGGATCAGTGGATTGAAGATGCCGAGAGTGTAAGTCTCTTGATCAAGAGCTATTTTATAGACTACAACGCTATCATGTTGTCTTCCCACATGCACACATGCACACTACATGTATAGTGTGTGGCCCATGAGGCGTACGAGTGTGCCCGGGCTATATATGCTCACTCCTTGACGGTGTTCCCCAACAAGAAAGACATCTGGTTGAGAGCGGCCTACTTTGAGAAGAGCCACGGTTCAAGAGATTCTCTGGAGACATTATTACAGAAAGCCGTGGCTCACTGTCCCAAAGCCGAGGTGCTGTGGTTGATGGGAGCAAAGTCAAAGTGGCTGGCTGTAAGTATAATTGTAAACACACATACCTACATGTATGCACACACACACACACACACCACAGGGTGATGTACCAGCAGCTCGGTCTATCCTGGCACTGGCTTTCCGTGCTAATCCCAACAGCGAAGAGATCTGGCTAGCCGCCGTCAAACTAGAGAGTGAGAATGGAGAGTATGAAAGAGCTAGACGTCTGTTGGAGAAGGCTCGAGCCAGTGCTGGTACTGCTAGAGTGATGATGAAGTCAGCTAAACTGGAGTGGGTACTAAACAACATAGAGGAGGCAGTGGAGCTGCTGGACCAGGCTGTAGAGAAACTCCCCGACTTTCCCAAGGTGAGAAAATGGTTGGTTTGTGATGGATGGTAGGAAGTTGAGAGACTGTGTTTTATTTTGTGTTGTTAAATTTTCTGTTGTAGTTGTGGATGATGAGAGCACAAATTGAAGAGCAGAGAGGAGATATAACAGCTGCTAGAGATATTTACAACAAGGCGGTAAGTTCTCTTGAACACACAGTAACATTGCAACAGTGTTCATTATACTTACATAAATACACATATGTACACAGATTAAGAAGACACCCAACTCCATTCCTTTGTGGCTGCTACTAGCTCGATTGGAAGAGAAAGCTGGACAAGTGACCAAAGCAAGGTCTGTTCTTGAAAAAGCGCGCCTAAAGAACTCTCAAACACCAGAACTGTGGCTGGAGGCTGTAAGGATTGAAGTCCGAAATGGGAAGAAAAACATAGCATTGACAAACATGGCAAAAGCTATGCAAGAGTGTCCAACGTCTGGTATCTTATGGGCGGAGGCAATATTCCTGGAGGCACGCCCCCAAAGAAAGACAAAGAGTGTCGATGCCTTGAAGAAATGTGAACATGATCCCCATGTACTGTTGGCTGTTGCAAAGTAAGCAGTCATTACATAAGCCTTGTACTGTGGTGTTTGAAACAGACTCTCATTTTTTTTTAAATGGTCCATGAATGATCAAGTGCGTATATAGTCAATTTGTCTCCACATTAAGCTCACCCAGAGGTTAGCTCAACTCTTGTAGCAGTGTCCTTTGGGTTTTGAAGATGGAGTAAAGCATTAACAGTTCTGTTCAGTTCACATGTGCAACCTCAGCATAATGGTTGCATGTGTGGAAAGAGCAGGCACATTCACCAATCTTGTCATTACTCCTACAAGTGTCAACAAAAGTCTACAGTTAGTGAAATTTTCATCTTTCTTCAGGTTATTTTGGGCCGAGCGCAAGGTGAACAAGGCACGAGAGTGGTTTCAGAGAGCTGTGAAATTGGAGCCTGACCTTGGAGACACGTGGGCTTACTTCTACTTATTTGAACTCCAACATGGTACAGAGGTGAGCTGTCACTGATAACTTTCACTACTTTTTAATGTATTTTGATCTTCACTTCAGGCTCAGCAAGAACAAGTGCTCAAGAAGTGTGTATCAGCAGAGCCTCGTCATGGAGAGATGTGGTGTGCTGTTTCTAAAGACATTAGTAACTGGCAGAAACATACTGAACAATTGCTGCCTCTTGTTACCAAGTCATTGACTGTACCAACTTAGTGTATTGTTGGTCATCAATACTATTATTGTTCCCTGGTTGTATCGTTTTCCCATCATAATCTCGGTTGTTTGGTAAAGGTCGTCAGTGTTGAATGGTTTATTCAATGCGTTTTCTTTTCCCGATCTCTACCTGTGTGGCATTGCATTATGCATTTGTTTTGCCCAAATTGTGCCAATCTTCTGGTGGTGGAAGAAGGACCATCTTCATATAGGTTTGCCTGTAATACTTGTCCTTACGTACAGAACATTAAAAACAAGGTAGGAATCAATTTGGTGACTACAGTGATATTTATGGTATTCGAAATCTCTGTGTTAGGTTTCATCGTACACATTTCCTCATCTGAAAGAGGTGGATGATGTGCTAGGAGGAGCAGCTGCTTGGGAGAATGTAGATACCACAGATGGTGTGTACACATATGTTGTATGTGTGTGTGTGTACATGATATGTATAGATATGCAAGTATATGCATGAGGGGGAGTGTGTGTGCCTGCACATCAATGCAATTCAAATAATGTTACAACTTCATTTTGACAGAAACATGTCCTAAGTGTGAGCACTCGAAAGCCTACTTCCTCCAGATGCAAACACGCTCAGCAGATGAACCCATGACCATCTTCTTTAAATGTTCCAACCCAAAATGTGGACACAGATGGAAAGAGTGACATTATATTATATATAATAATGACCAATTCACAATCAGTTTCATCTCTATTGATTTTCATTACGGGAATAATACTAGTTTGACATTACCTGGTAATGGTCGTTACTTGTTTCCATGGTTAATTTCAAACAAACATGCATGCTATGATGAAAGATGCCTGAAACAGAAAAGGCCACAGGGGGACCAGCTGAGCGAAAGAGCCTCAGGATTAAAATCATCAGTATGGGAGCAGCAGAATGTGGAAAGGTGATATAAACTATTATGTAAATTTGGGATTCAACTGGTCTTATAATTTGGTGGTACCAACACTTTGTCCCACTACAGAGTTGCCTGATCAAGAGGTACTGTGAAAAACGGTTTGTCTCAAAGTACATGGCTACTCTAGGTATAGACTTTGGTGTGACAGCAATGAGTCTTCCAAATGAGTATGAAGTAAAGGTGAACATATTTGACATGGCAGGACAGCCATTCTTTCTTGAGGTAGGTATGTGACCAGTTTCTAGATTGTTCATTACATACACATACTCTCCTACCAAGACCACTTCCTCCCAAATATATGCAACATCTATTCGTTTGATTGGTATGTGTGCATGTATTTTCAGGTACGCAATGAGTTCTACAAAGATGTACAAGGCGTTCTGTTGGTGTATGACGTAACAAACCAATCTAGTTTTGAAGCTCTTGGTGAGTGGGTTGTTGAGATGAGGACACACTTGCCGAGTCCCTCTGACATGGACTCCATTGTGATTGTTGTCTGTGCCAACAAGGTGAGCATACATCTGCTGAAATCCTAGATAAGAGTTCTTCATGTATATATATACATCCTCTCTAGACAGATCTTGGTAAACGAAGAGTTGATGAATCTGAAGGCAGGCTTTGGGCAGAGACAAAGGGATATCACTACTTTGAGACATCAGCTCAATCTGGTGAGAATGTGGTTAAGATGTTTGAGACACTTATCCAGTCCGTGGTGAATGTGGTTACTGGTGGTGAGAAATCTGGTGGAGCTCAAACAGAACTCGGATATACTCGTGAACAGGCTGCATTAGTGACAAGAATACGAGCGTGTCAGGACTATTATGGAATTCTGGGCGTGTCTAGGAATTGTACCAAGTGAGTCATATAATTATTATATACTGACACAATAAGCAAACATCACCTAGTACTGTCTACACACACACACACAAAACAGAGAAGAAATTAACAAATCATACAAACAGTTAGCCGTCCTACTTCACCCTGATAAAAATTTAGCTCCTGGAAGCGACGAAGCCTTTAAGGCACTAACAAGAGCCAGAGAAGAACTATTAAAATATAGAGTTTAATATTAGATGCATATGGTGCTGAACACAAAGTAACTATGAAAGCACTATATTTGTTATACTGAGATATACTGGGCGTGATGCATTGCAGCAACATCCATCCATACAGATACATAAATTAATATCTACAAAGGTGTCTGTAGGTAGTAAAGCTGCAGATAAAAGCGTACCATTCTATTATAAAAACAATCATTGCAACTAGAACGCCAAACGTCACTGCACTTATTGTCAATCCAGCTGAGAAATTACCAAGAAACTTTCCACGAGAATAATGGCCTTGCTTTGAGGATTGACGAGACTGTATGAAATGAGCAACGGATACACAAATATATCCATGCTAAAACTGTAACTGGTGCTGAATTGTACTACTTTAATGTGCACATTGCTTCACTCACCACGACAGACATTACAATAGCAGGAACGGTACAGAAGAGAGTGAATAAGCTAAAAACTCCACAGAGTGCAGCGACCACCATGGAGAATACCAAATAGTTGTGTGGATGAAGATTTGGTGGCAGACCAAACTGTGCTACAGCATAATTCGGCTGAAGTACATGTACACTTACAGGCTGAGTCATTGGACCAGCCGTGTAACGCGGAGGCTGTAATGGTTACCAATATAAATTTTCATTCATGATGACAGGGCCATCATCCCAAATGTAATATATAGTACAAGGAATGTCAAATTACGAACTTACAGGGTACAAAGTTCAACCGTGGCATGCGCCCACACAACATCCTGAAAAAATGGGTCTGTCGTTGCCCAGACTAGCGTTATGGCTGCCACCTCACTGGGCACCCTCTCTTTGGCCTACAGTTACCATCCCCCCAGAGAAAGAAGTAGCATTTGGCCAGAGGTCGATACACTTCGGGTGACCTCCCGTTACGCACACACACACACCTATTATGCTTAAATATATGATACAGTACTGTACGGTTTTAAAAAGTACCTGATCAAACGCCTCGATATGTTTAGATTTATCGTGATCACCTTGATCAACACTCATTGTCTCTTGAATAAGTTTTTACTATGTGTAGACGTACAGCAGTCACCGATCTGTATTCAATCATGTCAAATTACGAACTTACAGGGTACAAAGTTCAACCGTGGCATGCGCCCACACAACATCCTGTTGTTTTTACAAAATACATTATTGGTGTGATGCAATTCAAAAATCTCACCAATTCAGAGAAACATATTAATAGTGACACATCAGTATATATAACTTGATTTTACACATGTATATACATGTATTTTTTTGCTAATTTACAAATGTACACATTAAAATTTTGCTTTAATATTGGTAGCTATATACGATATATAACTGTTATTAAAATTAATAATGAATACTGTTATTCAAAAACAACCATTGCTATATGGATTAACGCTGCAAAAAATAGTGTACCTGATTGTAAAAAAAAAGAAGCATGATAACCGTCACCTTGGCTACCACTGCACTTATCGACAATGCAGCTGAATAGTTACCGAGTCTCTTTCCACGAGAATAAAAACCTTTACTTGAGAGTTCACGAGACTGTAGATGTAATGGGAATTACAATTTGAATAACATGATGTGCTGGCAACATTCACACACCAGGCTTACCCGAACAGAGATTACAATAGCAGGAATGGTGCAGAACAGAGTGAATAAGTTAAACAGTCCACAAAATATCGAAACAGTTAAGGAAAATAACAGGAAGCTGTGTGGATGAAGCCTTGGTGGCAAACCAGCCAGTGCTACAACACAAGTTGGCTGGGGGACACTGCCTGCTGGATGAGTCATTGGACCAGCTATATAATGTGGAGGCTGTAGTGGTTATTTCATGATTTCAATTACTTGGAAGAAATCGAATGGTTAAAGGCGGCATAAGCTTACAGAGGATCATCCCTGATCATGATCAGAAGCTTCACTTGATTTCCCTGGCAGGTCATGATCACTTTGTTCAGTATTCATTGTCCAAAACACTCAAGCAACACAAAGATAAAAGTAGAGCTTGAGGAGGTGAGTATGATGTTTGCCAGTACAGTGCAAAGTTCACAGTCTTAAGCATCAGGGTGACCCCCCCCCCATTGACGTAATACTTCGGAATAAACATTCCAGGCTAGTCTCGATCTCATAGTTCAATCATACGTGCAAACGTATTTAAAAAAACGGGGAGGAGATAGACATATACACATACCGGCCGTAGTGACGTGAGTATATGATTATCTATGGTTCAATGTTGATTTAGTAGGTGTACGCAAAAGTGTATAATTTATTACAAGAATGTATATACAGGGTAGTTCATAAAAAACAACTGTGTATATATAGTCTGACTCTTCAGCACATACAGACATACACGTATATACATGCACACACAATAAATACATGGATACATTAATTTGGACGTCCCCAAATATCCTGGGTACAAGGATCTTGACCAGTAAAACCACCACAGAGAAAGATAAGCGTTCCGAAGAAAACGCTAAGTAGTACTCCGATAAAGGCAAACACCAATCCAAACACTATTGTACCAATTGACAACCCAGCTGCAACATTGCCGTAAGTCTTCCCATGAGAGTATTGTCCCTTTCTTGATGAAAAAAAAGACTGAAAAAAAGTAAAATTCAATATGCATGTTTTGTATATACAAAACACATGTATCCAATGAACTTACCAATATAGATAGTGTGACAGCAGGAAGAGAACATAACAATGAGAGTATGTTAAAGATTCCACAAAGTATAGAAACCAAAATGGAGAAAATCAAAAAGCTGTGCGGATAAAGTTTAGGAGGGAGTCCAGTCTGTGCCACCACATAAGGTACAGGTTCATATTTTTCCTGAGACGTTGGACTGGCGATGTAAGGTGGAGGAGCTGTAGCTGCAAACTGAACAGAAAGAGTAGTGTGTATGATCAGCACATACATATAAACCTGATTTCCAGACACTTCTTATTATCCTTACATGCATGAGTGATACTATGTTACTTGAGGCTTTATTGTCAATGATACAAAGCACTGTTAAATTTTGTTTGAATGATGGTGTGTTAATGTAGTATAAAGCTGATTCTTGTAACTATTTATTATGCTATGCTAGTACAGAGCAACAAATTAAAAGCAATGATATTTGTTATTCATCCATAAACTATATACAAATATTTGTGGTTAGTTTGATGTACAATCATAATTATACAAAACAGATTATTGTGGAGGAATATAAGATTATTTGTCATGACAACAGATACATACACAGCAAGCTTACCTGGTCCTGACTCATTGCTTCTGCGTGTTTGTCCATCGTTGTCGACATTACAGACAGGCCTGAAGCTCTCCAAGAGTTGGACAATTTCTGTATGGAACTTACTTCTGGCACGCCCACGGCCACGGACGTGGTATCGGTATTAATAAATCACGTGATGATGACGTCATTCAGTTAGTGAACATTCCACGATCCCATGACATTGTCACATCACTATTGCATACACGCACTGGCAACAATCCAACGAAAAATATTTTCGAAAACACTTTTACTATTAAGTGGACGCCCTGAAATGTCTTGCTTACAGCAATTTGCATTGAACTCCCACTTATTGTAATGCACCCTTGATAATGCATTGGCCATTGCTAATGTATATAGCAGATAATGCACCACACAGAAGTTATGTTATTTCTGAACATCACTGGAACACACTCTTAGAGTCTACATGTATATACTCTGAGTCTCTTATATACGTACATCATAGATTACTCCCATCATGGGTTCACAAAAAAAATTAATCTCGATAATGACGTCCACCAAAATCTTGACTACATTGTCCAGAAAAACAGTACAAAAATGCGGCACCATAAAGGGCCATTCCAACAAGGAATCCAATAAAGGCGGTCACCATTCCAAACAGCAATGCACCAACCGAACACCCAGCTGCAGTATTGCCATAGGCTTTTCCACGATAGTAGAATCCTTTTTTGGAATAATATGAAGACTGAGAGAGAAAAAAACACAACAGAATACGCATGACATCTCGGTTATACATGTACAATCATGTATATCATACAACAACTTATGTGATTTGTATACATTGTATATAAGCCTTTATAGTGAAATAGATTTATACATCACCTTACCACTAATGATAGCGAAACAGCCGGAATCGAGCAAAATAACGTCAAAATGTTAAAGAATCCGCAAAATGCAGAAACAATGATGGAAAGCAACAGATAACTGTGTGGATGTAAATTCGGTGGCAGTCCAGCCTGGGCTACAACATAGCTTGGTTGTTGAGGTGCAGCACCTTCTGTCCAAATCACTGGACCAGCAGCATAAGGTGGAGGGGCTTTAGACTGAAGGGGGGAAATGATTTGGTGTATATACTGGGATTAATTAATGGGTAGACTCTATACTTTCTTTGTGGAAGCTATACTAATAACTTCGCTTATGTATTTTGCGTATCTAGCTCTACTTGATACTGACCTGATTTTCATCTATTGGCTCCACCATATCGTGGGTGGAGTCTCTTTACGCCAAAACCAAAACACTGTGAACTGGGTTCCGCAGTAAGTGTACAGTACGTGTTTTTGAGTTTAGAGTGCAATAATTTGCATTTCTATGTTTTCTGGGCGGGGGTTGGCTTGTGTGAATATTCCATATCATGAGTGTATCGTATTTTGTTGACCGCCACCAAAGAGTAATGTATGCCATCATTATTAGAATCACAATTAAAAAAATATTGATCTTGTCACTGCATGTCACCTGCAACAGTCACTCAATGTTAACATTGGTTTCAGACTGGTGTAAAATGTTCCAATTCCCGCTCCGAGAAACAACAAACAAAACAACACTCCAGGTACATAAAATGGAACAGTGTTTCCCAGAGCGAGACACAACAGTATCTGTGCAGCTACTTTAGTCGGGATCCCCAAGAAATAGAGTATAGTCACTACTAAAGATAGGGACTGGTGTGGGAAGCAAATAGGCTTGTAATCTTCATCGTAAAACATGATACACACTCCTCCCCCGGCTCTGTTTCCAATGTCATCATCCAATTCATCGTTCACTCTCATCCAGATGTAAGTGATCAGGTAGATGAACCAGTAAACTACTGAGATGATATCAAAGATGAACAATGGAATGAACACCAAGAACCAGTTCCACCTGGTTTCAGCCACCACTTTACTCAGGAGGAGCACTCCAAACAGAGTATGGAGACCATATATTAAACTTAATCTGGTGTACACAAGTATAGCCTTTGAATAGAAACCCATAGTTCAACATCAGATAGCGCGGAAAATTTAGATGTCACATGACCGGAACATCTGGAAGAACCCCGCCCACTGGAAGTAAATGAGCTCATTTCAGAGCTGGCTGCTGAGTTGTACATATTAAAATGCGACACTGTTTGTAAATGTTCCTCTATTGCAGAACTAGACAGCGTTTGTTGCAAATTGTTAGAAAATTGAGCACCACACCAACCATATCTGTCCAAGCAATGGAAGGATCAAAGCAAAAATCCAAGCTACAAGTGAATGTTGATGTTACTTCAGATGTCATATGTCCTTGGTAAGTATTAAACACAGCACAGACACTTGTACTTCAGATAGACATACATTATACATATGACAATGCAGGTGCTGGATTGGAAAGAAGCATCTTGACACAGCGGTAAAGCACCTTGGTGACGACTTTGAGTTTAACATCCAATGGAAGCCATTTCTTCTCAATCCCTACATGCCAGATGAAGGCATGCCACTTAGAGATTACTTCAGACTCAAATTTGGAGACGAAGCAGCTGAACGGTTTCTTTCTGGGTCATCTCCTGTAGCACAACAAGGAAAAAGTGCAGTAAGTCATTGGATATGTATATAAAACTTGTATATAGCCAGGTACCATACCTTGGTCATCTCAAGATTCCTAAGAGAAATAAAGTGCTTGATTCCTGTTTCCTTTTCACTAATATTTAAAGGAACTGACTTCGTCTCTATAACCAGACTCATGATTCTGAGTTGTGTCTAAAAGCCCATTTGTCTTTATAGGGCATCACATTCAACCATAATCGTTTGGTGGTATCAACTAAGAAGCCACATATCCTTCTTGATTACGCTTCCAAAGAAGGCAAACAACATGCAATGCAAGAGGTGTTGTTTCGAGCCTACTTCACTGATGGTCAAAATGTGAGCTCTGATGAAGTGTTGAAAGAACTGGCCAGGGAAGTGGGCTTGGATGTGGACAAAGCTATGGAAGCACTCAGAGACACAGAGGCTGTTCGTGATTTTGAGAAAGGAGTCAAAGATGCACAAACTAAAGGTACGTATGTTGTTGTTTTTCAGTACTGTTGTATGTGTACACATATCATGATATGTATGCTTACGACCACCACACACTCATACAGGCATTACTGGTGTTCCTTTCTTTGAGATATCATTAAAAGACAACCCAGACGTTAAGCAGGGTTTCTCGGGAGCTCAGCCCATTGACACATTTGTCAGGGTGTTTAGCAGAATGAAAGCATTATCAAAAGTGTAGATCGACAACAAAGCCATTCATTTTTTAAAACACTGTACATTATAATTATTTGTATATAGGACATATGTAATTATGTGTATTTAATGTACGAAGATTTCTATTCTGCAACTCAAAAAGTCAATGTCAGCAGATCCTCTGGAGTTGTTTTTTTTTTCATGTTTTTTGTCAATGATAATGTAGTCGATCCAATGACCGTTAACACGATCTGCAGGTAGTCATACAACAGCAACATATGCACACATACAAGCTGTCAACTGTGTATGCTACGTATCCATTGACTCTTCAGCATTGCTCCTCAATTGTTCATGTTTTAGAGACCTTTGCAGTCCTCTTAGTCGACTATAATCATCTTTCGATAATCCTTCTTTGATATGCTTCTTTGAGAGAAACTCTCTCAACCGCTGTTGCACCTCAGAAGACGATATTGGCTCTTCACTGAGCACCTTACAGCTTTTCATATGCATTGGAGTATCCATGTGGTCAATACATTACGTCATACATAAATACTTTTTCTTTAACCCCTAAACAACTTAATTTACCACACAGCTGCACTTACTTCTTTGTATTATTATATCTGTGTTTAAATTTGTTACTGTCTGTGGCAATGTACAACTTGAAAACTGACTGGGCTCAAAAGAAAGTAAGTACTAAGTTGTTTATAGGTTCTCTCTGGTGTTGTGCAAAAGTTATGAGCCAAAAATATCATTTGTGTGTTTATTTTTACCACTTTCCAGAAAAAGCAAGCCATTAGAAGATTATCTCAAGGAGGTGTCTTTAATTATACATAGTTGTTAAAAATATGTGTATGTTGTACACCCTGCCACCCATTTATCTATCCCTACTGTGTAAAGCTTGCAATAATAATATGCAAAAATTGCCTCTGTTTAGGTAAACGTCCAACATATGGTAGTTACAGAGGCCGTGGTGGTGCCAGTCGAGGAAGAACAAGACCAAGACTCAAAAGTCAAGAAAGTGATCAAACGACAAATGAAAATCCTTTTATTCAGCAAGCTCACAATAGAGGGAATGTAGCACCACCTTCCACTTCTTCTGATGATCAAGCCTCATCCCAGGTCGAAACCAACCCATTTTTCGCAGCAATGGATAAACCCAGAACCAACTCTGTTGCAGCTCGTGGAAGAAAACCACCAAGTTATGCTGCTATTGTCAGTGGACCAGGTAGAGGAAGAGGACAGAGAACTGCTCAACCAAAACCTGCTGTTCCTAGTTTCATTACTCACGGTCCTCAGTCTGTCTCTGTTTCTAGTTCAGAAGTTTCAACTCCCATTAATCCATTCCTGACGGAGCCTAGTTCTTCCAGTCAGTTTCACAACACATTTACTGATTCCAGTTCCACTGGCATGCCATCCACTGAACAGAACATAACTGTACACTATAACCCCTCTCACACTGGCTCAATTTATCAAGCATCACTGAATACTGAGGGGTTCAATTCCTCTGCCAACCAACTACCTCATTTTCCACAGCTCCCAAGTTATTCTGATTCCTTCAATGTACACACAGGCCATCATCCCTCGCTGCAGATACATGAATCACTAGCTCAGTTTACACAAGCCAGTTCTCTAGGAGGGGCTGCACTTCACGTCAAGGGTATTCCAGATGAGTTGAACAATCCAATATTTTTGAAGAAGCACTTCTCACGTTTTGGACCTGTGAAGGATATCAAGTGTAATCCCAACAAGTTGTATGCCACTGTGGAATTTGAAATGAGAGTATGTTGATAGTTCTTTATTAATCTCACACACATGTATGCACACACACACACATACACATACATGCACACACACACACACACACAGGAAGCAGCAGTTCTCGCTAAAAAGGCCGGCAAAAAGCTAAGACCAGAATACAACCCAGTGCAGATATTCTGGCATGCTGGTGGTGGCGATGATACACGATCTGTTGCTACAGCTCAACCCCAAAATCGAACTCAGATGTTAGGCGATGACACACAGGCTGCCATACAGCAACAATCATTGATAAAGACCGCTAATTCTAACCTCAGACAGTTGAGTTCTTTACTCAAACATGTGCCTACTGGACAGCAAACAATTCACCAAACTATCAAACCAGCAATATCCTATGAATTGAAGAAAAGGCCTGATGGAAGTGTGGCTCAACAAACTGTCACTAGGATGAAACCAAGTGTTCAGAATAGAGAAAAAAGTAGTGATGCTACTCAGATAAGGAGCATTCAAGACAGGCTTGGTATAGGTGGTGCCCAAACGAGAGTTGTAAAGGTACAAATGAGTATGCTGCTTGTTATTTTACTTGTATGTGTGTATAACTATCTTTATTGGTATACACTACTATTAATTTTGTAGAAAAAGATAAAAAAGCAAGAAGATGACGAGTGGCTTCCTGGCAGTGAGCCTGGTGAGGCTGGTGAGGACGAGAGAGATGAAGGTGTGTCTGAAGGGAGAGACTTTATTAGTGAACTAGGCAACCAACCAACCGGTGATGAAATGGACACTATAGCTAAAACTGTTCAACACCCATACTACCTGAGATCAATGGATCAACCAGAATCATACCCATCTGAGCAGAGTACTGTGAGGGAGGAATCAGATTCACGGTTGACATATGATATTCCATGTTCCAATATGCCACTGCCTCCTCTTCCAAAAGGAAACACTGCCGTGGATTTCTATGATGCGCTGAATGCCAGGGACCAAGAAATTAGAAAAGGTACTTGTGTGAATTTGTCGTGTATTTGTGTGTTTGAGTGTGTGTGTTTGTTGGTAGTCACTGCGTGATTCTCTCTGCATGTCCTTCAGGCATTGTCAAACAGACTACTCTAACAGATGCTCAAGTCATCATTGGTACTTGTCCTGACATGTGTCCCGAGAAGGAGCGATATATTCGCGAGGAGACACGAAGACTCAGCTGGTTTGAAGTGACAGCAGACTCTGTACCCGGGGTGAGTGGCACCTAGAATACTGCTATGTCACCAAGGTCTACATAGATACATACATCAGTGCAGAGATTTCTCAGATTTGTATATTTTAAAAAACATGTCAATCTTTGCGCTCCCCTCTTGCAGGCTGCCAGAGTGGATCATGCAAGAGCTGTGAAGGAGTACAGTGGATCAGCAGCTGACAAAGTTAGTCTATTCGTTTCATGGTAGTGACAAACACAGTGTGCTTGTGAATGATGTAATGTACATGTAGGAGGAGCCTCTCCCTCATGAACTTCGACCTTTAGGAGTTCTTCGTATGACAATGGACTACCTGGTTACCATGGTGATGGATGCTGGTAGTGACAGGCCAGCTGACTGGTATGATTTTCTGTGGAATCGAACGAGAGCCATCAGGAAGGTACGTTTATGTGTATGTATATCCGGCATCAACAGTGTTGCATTGTATTTCATTCATTTTTATGTAGGACATTACGTTACAGCATCTGAGTGCTTATGAGTGTGTGGAACTCACTGAGAAGTGTGCCAGGTTAAGTAATTCAGTAATAACTAAATTTGATATCGATTCATTGTGTGTTGTGTGCACTTCAGATTTCACATTCTATGCTCCCATTTGTTGTGTGAGGAAGCTATGGGTTCGTTCAACCCAAAACTGAACAATGACAACCTCAACAAGTGCCTTCTCAGTCTCAAGCAATTCTACAGGGACCTCAGAAATGAACAGGTAAGCCAAGCTAGACACGTGTGAATGTAGTCACGGGTAAGCGTTGAGAAGGTCTTTTGACCATATATGGTAATAACCACAGATCTTGCTGGTGTACGTGTGTAGCCAAGGAAAGTGATCTCACTCCTCCAACACGGTTCAATACGAATGGGGGTTCCCCATCCCTTTTAGTTACGTCATACTATATATTAAGTACTGTACTGCGCATGTTCGAAAAAAACTAGTACGTAAAGATGGCTGAGCCAACCATAGATAAGGTGAAGGAAGAACTGACGTGTGCTGTATGCCATGAGCTTTTTACCACTCCCAAAACGCTCCCATGCTTGCACACATTCTGCGAGAACTGTTTGATCAAAAGTGAAGAAATGCGACGGAAAACAAGAGGCAGAAACGATAACCAAGAGAAAGTAGAGTGTCCAATGTGTTACGGAATAACTGAACATCACGGCGGCGTGGTGAGCATCACGACCAACTTTACTTTCACCAACTTGGTGGAGCACGTGAACATTCATCGCAAAGTCGCCACGGAGCAGAATCTGAGATGTGGTAAATGTAAGGAGGACGTTGACGCCCCTGCTATGTCCTTCTGCTATGACTGTGGTGCTGCTCTCTGTGAATTTTGTCACAAAATGCATCAGCGTAACCGCGAACTATTTACACACACTATTTTTACTCTCAAAGAGATCAAGAATCGTGAAGCAAGCACCGACGACTTACCAAAAGTAAAACGACTTCACACATGTAGCAAGCATGGCAACGAACAAGAGTTAAAACTCTATTGCTACACTTGTTCTGAAGTCATCTGCCGCGACTGCACCGTGACAAAGAGTGAACATCGCGATCACTCGTACGAATTCATCTCAAAAGTGATTGAAAGTGAAAAAGAGGATCTCAAAAGACAACTCAAGCCTCTCCAAAACGTACTCAATACTGTCGCAAAGTGCTCCGTAGAAGTCAAGTCTCACATGCACAAGTTGGAAGAGCTCAAGAACGAACGAGAACAACAAATCAATGGTGCTGTAAATTCAGCTGTCCAGTGCCTCAAAACACGTCAAAAAATACTCCTCAGTGAATCGTCTGAAATTTTTGAGTACAAGAAAAAGAATCTTGCTCTTCAGTTGGAGTCAATTGAAGAGGCCCGGTGTTCAATCACGAGTGCCCTTGACTTTGCTAGCACCACTGTGGAGAAGGGAACAGATGTGGAATTGTTGATATACAAAGCTGGCATGATCACGCGATCGAGAACACTGCAAGAGGCGCACAAAGTGTTTGATTCGTTTGAAATCACTGAAGAGGATCACACAAACTTTGTTCACGATCCAGAACCATTCAAGAAGTTTGGTATGCTGTGGGAGGCTCCCTGCGCTAACACAAGCACGGTAGAAGGACCAGGTCTTAATTCCCCAATGCAAGGAGAAGAAACTAAGTTTACTATTCATGCTTGCAACTCATCTGGCCACCAATTACTCCATGGAGGTGGATTATGCTCAGTCGATGTCACATCTGCACCTGTTATCACAAAGGAGCCCCATAGCATTAAACCCACTATCACTGACAACTTGAATGGCACCTACACTGTTGCTTATACTCCCCGCTATCCTGGTATCAATAACATAGCTGTCAAGTTTGGAGATGATGCTGTTGGAGGAACTCCATATGAAGTACGTGTTGTTCGAAACTATGTTCGTCCTTTCCCAGAGCCTAGCATTTTCACCATCCCTAAAGCTAGTCCGTGGGGGTTGGCTATGATCTCTGACACTGAGCTAGCGATAACAGCTTCCGATTGCCTCGTACATATCTACACGATTGATGGAGACGAGAAAGGTGTGATACAATCCAAATTCATTCGTCCCTACGGTATTGCTACCGACCATGCAGGCTACCTGTGGCTCACCGATCGAGAAGCACACACCATACAAAAGTTCAAACGGGAGAGCAATGGAGAGTTTGTGAAGCTTTTCCAGTTCGGTGGCAGAGGGGTCAATGCCGGCCAATTTAGCCACCCTCGGGGTATTGCTGTCAATCCTGCTACTGGACATATCTACATCTCAGATATGAAGAACAATCGAATCCAGATTTACAAACCAGAAACAGCTGACAATCCAGAACCCCAATATCTTACTCAGTTTGGGGGTCCGGGAAAAAGTCAGGGTTCTTTCAACCTCCCGGCTGGCCTATGTTTTGATCGAAAGGGCCACCTTGTCGTTTGTGATGATCACAACTGTAGACTACAAGTATTTGATCCAGAAGGACAATTCCTTTATGATCTGGGCACCAACAAAGCTCACAAGGGTCTCCTCTGCTCTCCAATTGGAATAGCTACTGATACACTTGGTCGTTACATTATCACAGAGTTTGGTAGTCACTGTATCAGTTTTCTAAGCCCAGAAGGAGAAATATTGAACTGTGTTCGAACCATAGGAAAGGGATACGGTCAGTTTGTTCATCCTAGAGGTATAACAGTGGATTCGTCCGGTTATGTGTACGTTGCTGACAATGAGAACATGAGAGTAGCTCGCTTTTAGTAAACATGTAGAGATGTTTACTAAAATTAATGGTTTAGTTTGTTTGTTGTGCCCTGAAATGTGTCTTGTTTCGTTTTGTACCGTTTTAGTTTCAACACACTTTAGTGTAAAGCTAATAATTGTTGTTGTTGCTAAAGTTATGATAACAGTGTTGTGTTTCGTGCATGATGTAATTGGAGTGGATGGGGCTTTGCATGAAAGTTTTATTACAGTATTGCGAAATTATTTATGCAGGGATTGCAGTGTCCGAATGAGGCAGAGTTCTGTTGCTATGACATTCTATTGCATCTTACCGAAGGCGATGTGCTTACGTGAGAATGAAACATACATGCAGTCGTACACATGCTCACAGATGCATACACATACACATACACATACACAGTACAGCTACACAATACTCAGATAGCATCAAATGTTTTGACCAAGTGAAATTTGCCATCAAAGTAGCTCTTGCTTTTGATTCTGGCAACTTCATCAAGTTCTTCAAACTAGTCAAGTAAGAGAAGAACACTATTAACTTGTTTTTATTTTAAATTTGCTCTTTATACCATCATTTTACAGGTCAGGAACATTCTTGTGTGCTTGTATCTTGCATCGCTATTTTACTCTGGTTCGGTCAAAAGCACTGAGTGCATTGAACAGAGCTCACAGTCTTTCAAAGAAGTCAACTCGGTTTCCACTTGCTGAACTTGCTAGGATGCTAGCATTTAGTGATACAACACAGGTACATATGTGTGTGTGTGTGACAGTGTATTAGAAATTCCACACCCATTAGATATTCACAATAATATATGTTCATACATCGAAGATTCTGTTATGCATCGAAACAAGACACATACACATGTACATATACAAAAGGGATGCACATTTGAACTTTAATTTTGGTTACTCTTTAAATTTATAGCTGTACGTTGTCATAAAACACACGCTGCTTAATTTACATGTACTACTAACAAATAGGCAAGTGAATTCTGTCGTCCCTATGGTCTTGCTGTGGTTGGCAGTGATGTTGTTTTTGTTCGAAATGGTATGGTGGAGCCCGAAGAGGCCATCCCGATTCAACGAAGCTATCATCTAGTCACCAAACAGAACAGGAAATCATTAGGAGAGGTTTGTGTAACATTATGCTGGAGATCATAGCTTGTGTAATGCACATGTACATGTTCATAGTCATCTTCATACTCACACATTCTCACACTCCAGGTGGTGAATGGCGGTCCTCTTCCTCCAATTCCCAAACACAAACCTTATTCCAGTTTCTCTGCGGAAGCCATGCAGCAAAAATCCAGAACAAGAGAAGCAACTCCCTTACCCGAGGTCAAACCTTGCTACACTGACGAGGATTTCACCACTGTGGGGTCTGCTTTGGTCAGCGAAGTAGTCAACTCTGCTTTGAAGACACTTGTTGAAGAATGCATACAGGAAGAGGTAAGGCATAGCGGGATGCAGATACACGTGTGTGTGTGTGTGTGTTGGTTCAGTTTGTGTTTCTGAACTGGTATGTTGTTACTGTTAGTGTTGATGGATCAGTGTGTGTGTGTGTGTGTGTTTCTACTGTTACAGACTGAACAGCAAGCACTAATTAAAGCTACCTCTTCCTTCATGTGTAATGAACTAATGAACGATTGTATTCGACAAGAATGCCTCGAAATAGCACAAGCTGTGCTCACAGATGCTTTGGACAATAGTAGAGTCAAAGAAGAGCTGTCACAGAGTGTAACAACGGAGGTGTTGGACAGTGGTGTGTCTCAAGAACTGTTTCTAATCACACGAGAGGTGTACAGGTTAGCTAAATTATATGATACGGATACTTTGAGAAGTGTTGTGAACAAGGTTTAATGTGTACTGGTGGAATGGAGATTGGAATACAGTGTTGTGTGTGACTTGCATGTATGTCTGTGTTGTGTGCATTTACAGGGATTGTGTTGTTCAAGCTCAAGCGGCTGATTCAGCAGTAATGTTCATTACTGGTGACCTGATGGAAGGAGGAGTTGGTCAAGAGTTGAGGGTCGTGGTCGAAGAGACATTAAGTGAGCTCATTCAAGAAAGACGAGATAAGTTGGAGAGTCTCCGGAGACAAGTTGTGATACAACGACAAAGGAAGTATTGGACAAGGTGTGTGTGTGTGTGTGTGCATTGTGATACAAATGACTCATCTAATACAAATACTCGTCAGATGGCGTCATATGCTGAAAGTTCGACAACATGTTCAGGAGTGTATGTCTGGCATCCCACCCCTCCCCCCTCTGGTACCGTTACCAAAGCAACTAGAAGTACTTCTACCGCTTGAGAAGCGCCAACGAATTGAGACTATGGCTTCAGAACAGGAAGGTGATATCGGAAAACAACTGGAGGCAAGCATAAAAGAAAGGGAGAAGAAAAGGTATTGTAAAAATTCGATCAACAGATGCACCTGATTATAATGTGTCAGCATCTTTTTGCAGGAAAGAGCTTTATCGTCCTCTCAATATTCCCTCACTTCTTCGAGAGTCACTCCTCTCTTCTCGTATGCCTGAGGGCATCACACATCCACACCGTCACCTCCTCACACTACACATCTACTGGAAACTGGCGTTCATCTTTCCAGCCGCACACGAAATGAACCCAACTGACATGAAGACTGTGCACTGGCTACACCAAAAGATGCAGTTTCAAGATGAAAGCGCAACATCTGAACAGGCACTCTGTGAATTATCTGATGATGTCATTCAATCTCTCTCCATTTCTTCCACTCCTCTTGACCAAATGGAGGGGACTGGACCAAACAATCATAGACTGCTTCGGATAGCTGTTAAGAGTGCGTCCAGCAAGATGAGACTGGTTGATAGGCAAGTTTTGAAGAAAGAGTTTCTTGGGACAGCTGCTATCGTGCTGTATGTGCCCACACCTGTGGAGCGAGTAGCTGAAGAGGTGAGCCACTGATACAAAGTGTTTAATGTGTAGTGAATGCAACAATCAAGTAGATGAGTAGTACCGTAGCAACACTTGCATAGAGAGACGAGTGGGAATGTTTGTATTACTCAATTAATGTGAGTAAATATGGTTGCAAATTTGCCAAAGACACTGTTTCCCTTTCTCTTTGTGCCAGGCACTTATTGAATACATCTTGGAGGTGGTAAATGTTGTAACTGGTCCTGGCCAGGGGGTGCCCCTGCTTATTATCTACTCTCATGATCTGGAAGAGAATCACCTTGCTCTCTTGTTGAAGACTAGAATGTGTAAGTTTCACATACATGTACGTATGAGACCCCACAGTACAGAAGTATGCAGCTACATGTGAAAATGCACACACATATACAGCACTTAATTCCTATCTTCAAGACTCGTTCATTTCTGAAGTGAACTGGCTGAAAATCACTACACCAGACACCTATTCACCCAACCCTGTACAACAGGTACACCAGTTCTTTGTCATGCATAAAAATAAAAGTCATACTCACACACTTTTTTCTCTGTAGATATGCTCTGGTCTGAGGTGGCTAGCAGAGCATTCATCTCCTCAACCATCAGTATTCCATTTACCAGTGAAAGAGTTTGTGGAAATGGGTATGCAATGCTTATCGGCTGTTGGTGTACCACATTCATCTTGTTGTCTTGTCACTCTCTTCAGGTCTCCTTGAACACTTTGTTCCACTGGTGGTCTCTGATAGGGATAATCGCTTGAAATTGCATCTCCCCTCGCAACCTCCAGCCCCTATCATTATCCTCTACAATGCTGTAATTGAATATTTGGTTACTATAGCAACATCCAATGAGCTTCAAACCACAAATTGGCCAGTGACTGAATTTGCCCCTCAGAATTTTTCGCATAGAGGTCAGTAACTGCTATCACATGACCGAACATTCAGCTCTCCTATTGCACGTACTTTTGTTGCTGTGTCTTGTAAGCAAATACACAAATATAATGTCTCAATTGACTTTCTGCAGTCCTTCCTCCTCTGGATTGGAACGGTTCCGAACACCTGGCCATTATCCACAGATGTATCACTTCACTCTACCTTCCTTTCCCTCCTCATTTGCATAATCACCATGACAACCAGGTGGAATGGTCCAGACAATGTGAACAGTGTCTGGACTATGTCAGTCAGATCACATTACCTCCATGGGGTGACAAGACAGCAAGCATACCTCTAGCATCCAGGTGGGGTGTTTGTACACTCACTGAAAGTAACCAGAGCTAGCAACTAGAACAAATTGTATTGTAGATATTGTTATCTGTTTGTGTATTGTGTGGGTATATGTTTACTACTATTGGCATTGTGTTCTCTTGTGTAGAATCAAATCCCTGCTCCATCTTCATTATTGCAAATTGGAAGGGGCTGACCCATTTGGCAACCATGTGCCATGGGATCAAGTCATTATGGCATGTACAGATCACATGCTCTCTCATTTGAACTCTCGTGACCTCTGGGTGAGTGGTATACTTCACAGTGATGAGGTCGCGTGGATGAAATTTTCCATCCCAACAAGATGGATGCAAGCTCAGGCAGAGACGAGTCTGTCATCTGTTGAACGACCATCTACTTTCAGAAAGAGGTATGGTGCTCATCAAATAGAATTCAGCCACCCATACACACATCATGTATATATAGCCATAATATTCTCTCTTTTGACTCAGACACAGACGATATCAAAGTGACCCTCCATTGCTTTCAGTTTCATTCACATCATACGACACACCTAGTTCTGGTTCACTAAGTGTGGGTGTGTCTCCGGCAGTAGGTGGTTCAGCAGCTTGTGTTAGAGAGAACATTGATGAAAATAAACTAAAGAGGAAACTAGAAATGAGCATACAAAATGAAAAGGCACTTTCACAAAGGTTCGATAGTGTGTGCACCTTTTGTTGGTACAAACTGATTACACAAAGAATATGGTACACAGTTCTTTGTGTACCTGTATTTAAATTGTCCTTTGTTTCTTTGGTTCAGTTTTGAGGCTCAGTTGCAGCAGTGGTTGTCAGCACCATCCATTGAAAGTGAACTGACGGAGTCTCCAATAGCTGCAAGTTCGAATCCTTCTGACTCAGAGGAGAGCTGGAGTGGAAGCTCTGTCACTAGAGGACTGGAACAACTCAGAAAGAAGATAAGATTAACAAGGTAAGTATAGAGTGTTTCATAGGCTTTCACTCTAACAACAACTGGTAAATTAATGTACTGTTTGTTTATTTGGCATAAGATGGCAAGACGCTGAAGACAATATACATTTGCACTCTCTCGTCAATACTAGCAAACACTCTTCGTATGTATTGTAGGTTAGTGTATGGTATCCATGGAACATACTGCCTCAAGGACTGGTAGTCATTTGTAATGTACATACCAACACTTTCGTAGTCTTTTTGTGATACTTTACTTCACCAATAATCGTACGGTTCAACTTTCTCGTATTATAATTTCTTACATACTGTTGAAAATAACATTATGTTAACAAATAATCCTCATGCAGTGATTTGTAACTATAAAAATAGCTTATCATCAACCATTGTATCAAACACCAGTGAACCACATACAAACATCATGCAGATATACACACATGAGCAAAATAAAGGTTGAAAACTTGGTTGAAAATTTTTACAAAACATAAACGATTATGATGTAGGGTCTTCAACCACAAAGGTAGCAGTGTCTGTGTTTTCTGGTTGTGACGCAGTAGAGTCTTTGTGGCCTCGACTACCAGTGTCTTGTTCCATTTCTTCAGTCACCTCTTCAGTAACCTCGTCAATTACTGATGGTGTCTCAGCTTTTGTATCTTCTTCCTGAAATGTACATTGAGTGTTGTGTATATTATTATGCTATTTTATTTTGATAATGTACATACATGTACCTTTATTTCTTCTTCAACTTCCTCTGGTTGTGTTATTGGTGATTCTGTATGTTGTGTGGCTGGTTCCTCAGTAGGTTGTTCACTCTCATTTGGTACAGCTGTGTCTCCTCCTTGTTCGACATCAATTTCTTCAGCTATCAACTCTTGTTCTTTATTTGCAGTGTCGGACTTTTCCTCTGTGCTTTTATCTTGTGAATCATCCACAATAAATTCCTCTATCTCTTCAGGGGCATCAACTGGAGCATCAGCTTCTTCTGTTATTTCTTCAGGAACATCATCATCCTCAGCCTTGGCTTTCTCAGAGTCCTCTTTCTTACTGAGAACGCTATGTGTTCTGCTCTGTTCCACTTCCTCTGCTACTGATTCAGTGTCATCAATCTTCACACTGCTGTTAGTCTTGTTGGCATGTGACTGTGGGATGCTAGCAACACTGGAAGTAGCTGGAGTGGACTCCTTCACTGGTGCTGTGGGCAGTGATTCTGCTGGTGGTGGTGTTGAATTGTCTTCCAGTGTGTTGCGGTTTAATGAGAGATCAATTGAAGTTTGAAGAGGTTGTGTCTTTAGTTCAACATCATGTGTGGTCTGGGAGGGTGAATGTTATGATATTCATGACATAAACTCGAAATATGCAACAAATTGCTTTATGACACTTCAATATGTATATATTCCATGTTGATGTACACTCAATCGTACTGTACCTGTTCTGTCTGTGTGTCTCCTTTTTCTTCACTATCTTCCTCAGCGATTTCCTCTGCTTCCTCAAGATCCACTGGTTTCTCAACCTCAATGTCTCCACTCTCAACCACTACTTCAGCATCTTGTACTTCATTGCATTCAGCCTTGGCTTTGAATACAGTCTCATCTGTAAAACAATAATCCAGGACCGGCCACATGTGTTTTAAAATTACTAAGTATGATGTGCAGATCAAAAAAAATATCTACAGCCGTCATAATTATTGCTAGAACATGCATGTAGTCTATATCTTGTTGTATTCACCTTGTGCATCATTGGTATACTCTTGGCTGTGTTGTTTTTGAGTCTGAGTGCTATCTGGGGCATGAAACAAACCAGTTCTTTTCGATACACTTGAGCCTTTTGACGACATCAAGTCTTCTTCAGCTATTTCACTGGACTCACTCTTCTTTTCTACCTCAGGACTCACTCTACTCCTAGTTGCATGGGTAGTTTCAAGTGGGGTTGTGTGAGTGGTGGCCGCTGGCTGAATGGTTTTGGATGTTTGACTTTGATTGAGAGGATGTGTTGGCGGTGATGGTTGCTTGGTGTGAGGCTGTGCTGCTGGTCGAGGTGATGGTGGTGAAGATGGTAGCTGATGTGTCGGGCTACCACCAAAGATTGAATCCTGTAGGGATATCATGCTATGACATTGTGTATGTGTGGGTGTGTGTGTGATCTTACTGCTCTGTGATCCTGTATAGCCTTTTCTCTTGCTTCCTTGTTCTTCCTCCCTGCCATCGGTCTACTAGCCCGACGTTGAAGAGTACGGCGTTGTAATGACATTGTTAAGAAAGGGGTCTTGTTTGAGTCACTCAAGTTACCGCCATCTTGTTCTGTATCAGTATGATGTTTGTCTGATCTTCGTCTCAATCGAACAGCCATCCGTGGTATGGTAGTGTGTCTGTATAATGTGCCAATAGTGAAATACAATGTCAGGCAACTTGTATTTATTACCTTAGTAGTTTCCTCTCTTCTGTGGCGCAGTAGGATACTCTCTGGAAGGCTCTGGTCCCTTCAATGGCTACATATTTCCCTCCATCCTGCAGTTCACTCACTGCATGTAGTGTCCGCCCATCTAGAGTACATAGTCTCTTTACAGGAGTGAACAGGTTCACTCTATCAGCGACTATCTCTAGAACATGGTCCCACGAACCCATGATCCTCCGTGTCAATAACACTCTTGCACCACGATAGCGCTCATCACCGTTACGAAACACACTATGAAACAGTGTACAGACTAAAATCAAGATGTTCGGATATAATAATGGTACACTCACTGTATAACAAATGGTTTTTCAACTGGTTTCTTATATCTTGCTGATGCAACAACCGCTTGCTGCATTCTTGGAGGAACAATGAACTGTAGTATGGATGTAACAGCACATCATGTTTGAACAAATTATACAGATTGAGTTTCGTACATCAGTTCGAGGAGGCCTTCTTGATAGCAACTTCGGAGGACTGTCTCCATACCTGTAATGTACAGGATACTTATAATCAGGACTTTGGGTACATCTTTATCCACATATGTATGTTATATTAATTTTTATGATCCCACTCACTTGACTTTCTTGAAATGCTCAGCTCCTCCAGCCACATAGTAGTGTCCACTACGCAAGTCGTTGAGGTTTTTCACTTTATGGCCACCACTTGGAGTATAGATGTTCCTGATAGCAACAGGAGCCTTCAATCCACTTGTTACTCGGTTGAGAAATGTACTAAAGTCACGTACTTGTCTATCGTTCACTACCAAGCACTTAGGCTGCGAATGACTCGCGCCATTCTTGTAGAGGTAAACTTTCTTCGCTGTCTTCGCCTCATAGAGAGACATCATTACATTCGTTCCTTCCATTAATCCACCTGTGTCTAGTCTCACAGGGCACAGTTTGTTTTGGTCGTTTTGTTTCCATAGTAACCTCCGGATGTATTTACGTGAGTTACAATTGATTACATCATTGTTTTAATTTTGACATACGTCATGCGGTTAAGTTGACCTCAAAAATGCACATTTCGACCACGTGGATTGTGCAATTCTTATACGCATGCTCAATCCCAGTTCTGCCTTTTTCTACATCTGAGCAGTCTGTGTGAAGTGTTAGAGTGGTGGTATCCATCTCAATCCAGTATCCTGGTATTTTTTTTAGGTGAGTCAAGGTTCAAAACGTAAGAATATCTTTAAATTTAAAGTATTTTCCACTTTGTGTACCAAAATGCAATTGTTGATTCGTTTTTTGCTGTTTGTACATGTACAGTTTTGTACACGTGTGGACCACTTATGTGACCCATACGTTTCACAAATTATTATGCTTGACGTTTGCTTGTGCTTACATTTTTACAGCCTCTGAAACAGTCAGTCACATTTCACAATGCCTAAGGAGAAGATTCATATTAACATTGTGGTCATTGGCCACGTAGATTCTGGCAAATCTACTACTACTGGACATCTTATTTACAAGTGTGGTGGTATTGACAAGAGAGCAATTGAGAAATTTGAGAAAGAAGCATCTGAGGTGAGATTACTTTGTCCTTTGTGTTGCTGAATCTTTTGTATCATTCTCTATGCAATGTTTCAATCAATACAAGTGAAAATTTGTTATTGAACCAACATTTCATTAACACTACGTTCATTAGATGGGCAAAGGATCATTCAAGTATGCGTGGGTTTTGGACAAGCTAAAGGCTGAGCGTGAACGTGGAATCACCATCGATATTGCCCTGTGGAAATTCGAAACAGTAAAGTACTACGTCACTGTCATTGATGCCCCTGGACATCGTGATTTCATCAAGAACATGATTACTGGAACATCCCAGGTATGTTTTTCACCTTTTCCAACTAATGATTACATTTGGTGGCAATGTACTTTGTGTGTCACATGGTTGGAATGCTGTCTGTGTGGGAGCGTTTCCTAAAGCTAACTATTGTTCTTATGCAATGACTTCCTGCTTAGTGTTGATTGGAAAGGATATTGAGGGTTTTGCCGTATTCTTTTTAGGCTGACTGTGCAGTTCTTATTGTAGCTGCCGGTACTGGAGAGTTTGAGGCTGGTATCTCCAAGAATGGTCAGACTCGTGAGCATGCTCTGCTTGCTTACACACTCGGAGTGAAACAACTCATTGTTGGAATCAACAAAATGGACAGCACTGAACCTCCCTACAGTGACGTGAGTTTTGGTGCTTGTTCTTAAAAAAAGCAAAAAAACAAACAATGTAACTATGTATTATCAGTAGTCACAAAAAGGTCTAATCATATTTCTGTTTCTCCAGACCCGATTCTACGAGATTGTCAAGGAAGTAGGCAGTTACATCAAGAAGATTGGCTACAATCCCAAGGCTGTCGCCTTCGTACCTATTTCTGGCTGGCATGGAGACAACATGCTTGAAGAGAGTTCCAAGATGTCTTGGTTCAAAGGATGGGCTGTGGAAAGAAAGGAGGGAAATGCATCTGGAAAGACCCTGTTTGAAGCTCTCGACAGCATTTTGCCGCCCAAGAGACCCACGGACAAACCGCTTCGACTTCCTCTACAAGATGTCTACAAAATTGGAGGTTTGAACTTTCAACCTACTTGTATAGAACAAAGTGTGTTGATATATTATGTGCACTGTTTTTTCATAGGTATTGGTACTGTGCCTGTTGGTCGTGTTGAAACTGGTATTCTCAAGCCTGGTATGGTTGTCACCTTCGCACCTGTTTGCATTACCACTGAGGTGAAATCAGTGGAGATGCACCATGAGGCTCTCACAGAAGCACTTCCTGGAGACAACGTTGGTTTCAACATCAAGAACGTATCAGTGAAAGAGATTCGTCGAGGTATGGTTGCCGGAGATTCCAAGAAAGATCCACCCAAGGAAGCCAAGAACTTCACTGCTCAGGTACGTGGGTCATGTTGGTACAATGGAAGCATTTGTGTTAGTACACGTGTGAAATTGTTTGTTGACTTACCATTTTCTTTGTTCCCCCCCCATAGGTTATTGTTCTGAACCATCCCGGCCAAATCCATGCTGGATATGCACCTGTACTTGATTGCCACACTGCTCACATTGCTTGCAAGTTCACTGAACTTAAGGAGAAGATCGATCGTCGAAGTGGCAAGAAACTAGAAGACAACCCCAAGAGTGTGAAGAGTGGTGATGCAGCTATCATTGTTCTTACTCCCTCCAAGCCCATGTGTGTTGAGGCATTCTCAGAGTATCCTCCACTTGGTAGATTCGCTGTGCGTGACATGAAACAGACTGTGGCTGTTGGTGTCATCAAGGCTGTTGAGAAGATAGAAAAGTCAGCCAAAATGACCAAATCCGCCCAGAAGAAGAAGTGATACAGTCTGCAATGTAGGGTTACGAAAGACTACTTTAATTTATCATTTGTAACTATTGTTCCTATTTAGGTGATATTACGATTGTTGCTATGTTCAATCACGATATTTGCGAAGAAAAAACTTGCTTTTCATGTAACCGTGAGTCAATATGGGTGGGCACGATTTAGAAAGGGGTCCACGTGGCTAAAAAAGTTGATGCTTATACGTGGTGATTATGTCTGCTAGAAAAGTTTGGACTAGTGTATGGGGTTGGTATGTTAGAACATTAGATTCCAGGCCTCTGTTAACCCAGGCTGCAACAACAGGTGGGCTTTTATAGTATAAAATTATGGGAATTTAATTTTTATACTGCTTTCTATTCTGATGGATTTTCAGCATTTGCCTGTGGCCTTGGTGATGTTATAGCTCAAACGTGCATAGAAGGAAGAAAGCACACAAACTACAACTTTAAGCGGACGGCTACAATGACATCTATTGGATTTGTATTCACTGTACGTTGAAAGATGTGTGTGCGTATGAGCAGATGGCTTGTACTGTACATGTACATGTAAGAATACAGTATTTGTATGTGTCGATTCAGGGACCTGTTCTCAGAACGTGGTACTTGGCATTGGATAGAATTGTGGGTCCTTCGAGAACAACCAAAGATGCATTAAAGAAAGTGTTTTTAGATCAAGTGGTATTTGCTCCTGTGTTGTTTCTAGTGCTGCTACCTCTGTTTGGGTACTCACAAGGAATGAACACCGTGCAGGTCAAAGAGAAAGTGAAGGAGGTAAACTTTGACCAAACGTAACAGTAAAACAAAACAATTATTGCACACACACACACACAGGAATACTTCAATATGCTCTTAGGGTTCTACAAACTCTGGCCTGCTGCTCAACTTGTCAACTTCTATATCATTCCTCTCAAGTTTAGAGTTAACTTTTCGAACATTGTATCCCTCTTTTGGAACACTTATGTTGGCTGGATCGCAAACAGACCAGCTACTGTAGACACTTCTAAACACCATAAATAACACGTCACTTTAGTTTAAAGTCAATCTTCTGATAAAAAGTTGAATCATAACACATTATTATGTGAAACTATACAATACACCTCTAACAACCAAAACAGCAACCAACAATTCCTGGTACTATGTTCTTTTCACTCCTCACTTCCTCTTTTTTCCTTTCCTGCTAGCTGGATATTCCCTCTCTGATTTCTTCTGTTGTTGGAGCTCCTGGCTCTGTTTTGTGTATCTCCGCCATAACTCATAACCTACTAGAACAACCAGGACAAGAAGCCCAGCATATGTCCAAAACTCTCTATCCATTGGAAACTTGAAAAGAGATGGTTTCTTTAACTCTAGTAATTCAATCGAGAATATAAGAGTAGCTCCACCTGTGGATTGGTACAATACGAGTGTGTGTATGTAGGTAGTTACATGTAAGAATGTCACAATTGTCCATGTGTCTGTATGTATATGTGCTAGGAAGCTGCTCTTTCCCTTGTGTACAGTTGAAAAAGCACATTGTAAAATACAATGTTATGAAACGATTAAACATACATAATGCAATTTCTGATCACTATAAACCAATTTTGTCGATGCTATAGAACACAGACACATTAGCTACCCAACCCAACACATGTACACACACACACACACCTGGAATTACATCCTTAACTCCTGTATCTCCGTATGCCATATGAGAAGGAATCTTCAACATTCTCTCTTCACTGTTACAAGTAGAGAAGCACTCATGCATGAATTCGATCAAATGAACATGCTGACTGACAACACCTCCATTGCTTACCCTACACACATTCCAACCAGTCCTTCATCCCAACCTGCATCAATGCAGAGATCAAACAGTTGTTGCAATTGTATCTTTGCATCAAATACAGCTCCATTACACCTTGCTTCACTAACCTTTAATGACTTGTCCAGCTCCTAGTCTTATAGTGAATGGTTCTCTTTGACGTGAACTGTCAAAGACTTTCCCACTTTCTAGTGATCCCTACAGTCGAGGTATTGTATTGAGGGTAGTGATCATATATCCACAGTTAAGAGGATATCAAAAACTTACAGTGTAATGGACAGTTAAAGAGTCACCTGGCTCAGCAAAAGCATTGCAGTTCTCTGGTTTGCTCTGTTGATATGTTTGTGTGTGCACAAACAGATCTACATGCGTGCTCAGAATACATTTTCCCAATGTCAAGATTCTTACCACAGTAGTGATTTCAAGCTTCTTCTTCTTGGCTTGTGCAGGTAGCACAAAACATTGCAATAGTACAACTAAAAGCAGTAACCATCTGATCTCCATCTTTTTTTTTTTGTGCAGACCCAGCTTACTGCGCATGCGCAGTCCTGTGATAAAAAAGAAGGTGGCGAGCAGTGTGCTTCTGGCTGTCGAGGAAAATACCTAAAACTAAGGTAACTAGTTTACTTTTTCATTCAAATCATAAAATGTTGGTTTGGTTGGAAAGCGCTACTATACTTTTGGTCCCTTATTTTGTGTCCATATGATCACACGGGAAAATTAATATTTGAAGTGGGTTTGCCAAGTTGTGTTTCCACATTCTGGCCTGAAGTGTTGCTGTTGTCTTTCAGCCTCTAACCTGAACACAGAGAGGGGAGCAGGTTCTCATAACACAACCATCGAATGTGTTCCCTTCCCCAATACTTTTAAAATCATTCACCCACCCTCTGTATATTGATTTGAACTTTTCTTCCCTACTCACTTTAGACAAAATGAGCAGACGAAGCAGGAGTAGAAGCCGTGAGCGTTACAGGCACAGGAGTCGTAGCAGGGAGAGAGGAGGAGACAACAGAGGAAATCGACGCCCACCGAACATCGAAGGAATGGTCAGCTTAAAGGTGGACAACCTCTCTTATCGAATCACACCAGAAGAGTTGAAGCCCATCTTTGAACGCTACGGTGAGGTTGGAGACGTCTATATTCCCAGGGATCGATTCACAAAGGAGTCGAGAGGTTTTGCATTTGTGAGGTTCTTTGACAGGAGAGATGCTGAGGATGCAATGGAGAAAATGGATGGCTATGTGCTGGATGGAAGAGAGATGAGAGTACAGACTGCTCGATATGGGAGACCATTGGAACCCCCTCAGATACGGTATGGAAGAAACTATGTGCCTCCCTCTCAGAGAAGGTAGAGTTTGTGATTGGAGGGTGTATGGATTCATGTGTGTGTGTGACATCTTGTAACTACCACACAAAGCTTTATGTTGCTATCTAATGACTGATATTATGTTGCTATCTAATGACTGATATTTTGTTGGTTTCCAGCAATCGGAGACACTCTCGCAGTCGCTCAAGAAGCTACTCACCAAGGAGGCGAAATAAGAGGTCTTATTCCCCCAGATCTCCAAAACGTAGATCTAGGAAGGAGTATTCTCGTTCCCCTTCCAGAGAGAGGTCCATTTCCCCCTCCAAAGATGGAGTGTACAAGAAATCGGAATCACGTTCGAGGAGTGCCTCACCTGTGCAACAAAGGTCTCCTTCTAATTCCCCCAAACAGACCTCAAGGTCTCCTAGTCCGTGATTTTTCTGATGGACAGACAACATCTCTGCTCTAAAGTTACAACTGTTGCAGTAGATTTTCTCTCTGTAAGCGTATACAATAACATGAACGTGGAAGTAATTTGTTTTCACACACAAGTAATATATACACACACTCATTTATGTATGCATGTATCCAACTACGTCCATTTAAAGGTATTTGCTTTCTTTATCTCTACTACCAATGAAAGTGCAATGGTTTGTTGTTGGGCTCTGTTTACCTAGCTTCTATACAGTGTTTGTTTTTGTTGAAATTCTATCTTACTACATGTATATCCCTAACTGTTGTTGTTAGGTGGTGTGCACTAATAGGAGAGTAACTCTTGTGAGAGCATGCAGTACTGTAGCAGTGCAGTGTGTCTGTCTGCCTACCAGTGAAGGTGCAAGGTGTTGACACCACATAGGCTGGGCGTTTGAGCACCGCCGCTCTTCCTGTATGTGCATGCAGTACAGTAGCAGTGTTCTGGTGTGCGTGTATGTGAGCAGTCGCTGAGTTCAGATCCAGAGCTACCGTTGCAGTTGTTGCTGTTCACTTATCGTGATTTAATTCGCTATTTGTGGTACATGTAGCTAAACACGTCTTGCCAATGTCTGGATTTTGTCACGTACCAAAGTAACAAGCTTTTTTTGATTGAGAATTTGACCATGTTTTGATGCCGTTATTTTAGTTAATAGGAGTATTGCTATTGACTTGCTGAGTAGCATGTAACAATAGGATCGCTGTACAAGTGGCTAGATTATCTGCAAGTGAGCATAGAACAAAATTCAACAGTTTCAAAGTCTGCAATGCCTTCATCTGTTGTACATGCGTGTTTAGAAGTCCTATAAAAAAAGAAGAATTAATTTGAATGAGTAGCAAACCAAACGATTATGACAAATACAACTTACTCTGGTTCGAATATCCTAACTTGTCTTATGTGTGTGTCCCTTCCATTTTGATGGTTTGATAGAATAGCTATCTGAAACAGAAATGCCCTCACTGGTCTATGAGTAACCAGGAATTTAATAAAGAAAAGTTTAATAGTATTACACAGGTATATATTTACTTCTATAAAAGGTCCTACAATAATACATGTGTGTAAAATGTGCTGTTTCCTTATCTTACTTGTCATGTTTGTCAGCAATATCAATCTCAACCCATTCCTCTGGTTCGTCCAGCTCCAAGACTCTTAGTTGCTGTGTGAGCAATGTATGCATGCACACATGCACATACATGTATTTGTATTGCTGTTTTGTGTGTATCAGTATGAAGAACTCACTTGTAAATCATGAAAATTTGTTCCAGCTCTGATGGATATTTTTCTTGGGGTATAGCTCTCATCTTGCTTGTAGTCTGCAAAGATATCTATTCGCTGGGAGTAAGAAAGTGTAGGAACTTTACTCTCAATGTGAACCATTGGGACTAAATTCCTCTTTGTTTTCGGCCAAAATGTGACACACACAGGCACAAAATTGATTTAACATCCTTTATACTTTTTGCTATGTACGTACTTTGATGGCGGTCTTCTTCAGGAACTCAATATTTATAAGATGGGGTTGAACACCATCTGATCTACAGCATAACATATTCACAAGCGTGTCAGCTGGGAGTCATGTTTCTATATAATGCACAGCATTAGTGGACTCACTGCCAGTATGTTTCTGTAGAACTGTCCCTGAGTTGCACCACTCCATAGCCAGGTTTGCAAGATGATACAGACCAGACTGCTTGATTCCCTATTTCCAGGGCTCGACGCTTTCTGGTAGACTTCTGTTCCTGCATTTTTTTTAGCACCCGGCAACATCAGTGTGCATGGGTGGAGCGTATTAAAGTGCACATCCTTATTTGGCAATAGAGACTTTAATTAGGATAAAGGTACGCGACTTAGAGAATCTGTACTGTTGTGTTTTTATGTACAGTGCATACAGATACTAAGCAGCAAAATGGCTGTGAGACCTGAAGGATATGGCATGACGGCTGAGCTAAGACAAAAGCAAGATGCCAAATATGACCGAAATTTAGAGAGTGCGGCCAAGAATTGGCTGCAATCAGTGGTGGGGGAACCTTTCCCTTCTGGATCGTTCCATGAAGCTCTCAAAGACGGGGTCTACCTGTGCAAGGCCATTAACAAGCTCAGTCCAGGCTCTGTTAAGAAAATCAACACTGGCAAGATGGCTTTCAAGATGATGGAGAACATTGGCAATTTTCTTGTTGCAGCTGGTAAATACGGTCTCCAGAAATCCGATTCATTTCAAACAGTTGATTTGTACGAAGCTGAGAATATGGCCCAAGTGATCAATACCATCCATGCTCTGGGCAGAGTGGCTAAAAAGAAAGGATACACCGGGCCAACGTTGGGACCAAAGGAAGCTGCGAAGAATCTTCGATATCACAATCCTGAACAGCAGAAACAGGCGAGTTCGGCGGTGATCGGTCTCCAAATGGGCACCAATAAAGGTGCTTCTCAAGCCGGTATGACCCCGTATGGTGCACAGCGACAGATTCACTGATTGCAGTCTAATGTACGCATTGAATACATAGTGTGTTTCTCTTGTTAAGTGATGGTGTATGTTTGATAGGCCCATGAGTTTTGTTTTCTATCTCTTATTTTCTTTAACTGGATAGTTATGAACACTGTTAGCTGTTAGCTGTTAGCTGTTTAGGACATGACTACAGGTTATCACATGCTATATGAATATTAAATTATTATGTGTTTGTTGCTATATATGCACTTCTTAAAGTTCATTTTGTGATCATGAGTGAGTGTGTGAGAGAGAGAGAGAGAGAGAGAGAGCAGTGCAGAATGTGGGTGGATCTACTCAAGCTGTAACATGTTATAGCCAACATTCCACACTAATTGTTATTCAGTCAGTCAACCAGTGTCCTGTTACAAGCATCTTTTTATGTGTGTACGTTATACATTGCACGTGGCCTTGTGCTAAAAATGACTTGTTCGATTCATCCACATACTGTATGAGCTTGAAGAATTATACGGGAAACCAACATCACAATAAACTGATCGTGTTACGAAAAATGCACTTTACAACAAGACACAACAAACCCCAATTGCATATCAAACTCAAACAAAACTCACAATAATTAATGATGTCTCTAGTGGAAAACATTTATGATTTTATGCATAGTGACATTACAATGTCAGTTTAAGCACTGTAGCATCCCAAGCAGCCCACTCTCTGATGGTATCTTCGTTTAATAAATTTGGTGGTAACTCCCTGGCAACTGCATATTGTGACTGGAGAGAGCAGTAGGCAGCTCGCAGGCCAGCTTTGATGGAGAGATCATGGCTCAGACCTCTGGTGAGACCGGATATCATTGTCCCGACAAAACTGTGTGCGTGCATACATGCGTATATGTGTGTGTGTGTGTGTGTACTTGTTTGTGTGTATGTGTTTTTGTGTGCATACATGTGTGATATCATGCAGAGTGAACATAGACCTACACCTGTACAAAATATTGTACATGTGGTAGGAAGGGAAACATCAACAGGAAACCAAGCTTAACTTCCTTTTGATTCAATTGCATGTTTCAGAGTATACAATACATCACAACACAACCACATAACCGATGCAATATTCCAAATAAAGCTCATAAATATATACACCAGGTCACACACACCTGTCACCAGCTCCAGTGACACTGACAACTTGAACAGGTAACAAGTTATCAGCTGCTGAACGATAGTGCTCGTAGACATTGCTCTCTCTGTTGCAATAGAGGAGACCATCTTTTCCAAGAGAGACAATGATAGTCTGGATGTCATTCAGGAGTGGAGGAACAAGCTCTTGACATTCAGACAGCTTTTCTTTCAATGTTAAACCTGAGGAATTACACACATTGAAATCACACAAAACACATCTGTAGCAGCAGCTGTTTTAAGAGTAGGATGAGTTTAAACACACATACTAGTGGATGGTTTGTTTTGAGTGTGTTGCCCTGTCAATATTTGGTACATGTTGCGTAGCTCAGCTAGGTTGGGGGATGTAAAGGATAGTTTTGAGTGAACTCCTGCCATGATTGCCTTCATTGACTTATTCACACAGGTAGGTTCATACCACACTGAAACAGAATGATCATTATTGTGTATTATACATTTTCTTTGTCTATGTATAGTTAGAGTGTGTGTAATTAGAAACCTGGTATGTTAGCATCCCAACATGTATTGCAAACATAGATCAATGTTTCAGCTGGAATGTTACCATCCACACACACAATCGATGTCTTCATTAAATCTTCAGAGAATCTCTTCACCTGATGTGTTTGTGAGTATGTGCATGTTTGTAGTATGAATTTTCACATAACAAACACATGTCCTGACCTACCCATTCAGTTGTCACAGTCTCATTCACCTCCATGTCACCGATGGCACAGAACATCTCCCCTGTGTGTTCCAACACAGCACAGTAGGTGGCTGTAGGCAGCTGCTCAGAGTGGAACAGCCCAGATGAAGACTGAATACAAATATTTAATGTGAATCCAACACTTCATCCATTGTATACCATTAGGTACCATTATGTATCATTCTATACCATTCCACACTCTTGGATATTGTCGGCAATCAGTCGTCCATTGTGGTCACAACCAACAGCAGACAGAAACAAGGGAGGAGTACCAAGACGAGACATGCATTCGGCAATGTTTCTCCCCACACCACCAAATGACTGCATCAGGCTTCCTGAGTTGGTCCCTTCCATCTGACGATTTAATTACTTCAGTACTTCAACAGAAACAAACAGGTTATATTAATACATGTCTACCTTAATCTGCTGGGATTGTATCTTGGCAGTGAAGTCAAGAATAGAGGCACCAATGACAGCTGGTCTTTTGCTTGTAGAGTCATTGGTGGTACTTCTTGTAAACGATGGATGACATCTCAGCTGAGACTTGTCATTGTCTTTGTCTCTATCATTTCGTAAGTTTGAAAGTTCTACAGAAATTTGACTAGCAACTTCAGCATTATGTTTTATCAGTTCAATATCTACATTGAATCTGTTAAGGATGTATAGAAAATTTAAGTGGAATTGCAGCACCATTTATAAATACTCGGATACTAGCTTCCAGTGATTTTCCACCAGTTAACTCATTAACTCTCTGTAAAACATATGGAGTGACTGCTTTACCTGTGACACCTGTATTTCTACCAGAATATATGGACAATATCATGTGATAGTCTCGTGACAGTCATGTGACAGATAAGGACCACACTGAGACCTTACTTTGCATCACAAAGTGCTTCTCGTATCACTTGTTCAATGTCATCTCCAACAGTGGATGGGGTGGGAACAGCTATCAATATTCCACTGTCCATGTTGAATGATTCATTAGCATCTGAAAAGAGACACACATACAAACTCCTCATTACACAATACATGTAATACCATCAGCAATAATTGTAGGTTGTGATGAAAAGTACTACCCACCAATAAGTTGAGCAGCTTGCATAGGTGTTGTGACATTATACGGAGCTTCATGGCCACTTCTTGTTGTGATGAAGGCAGGAAACTCTTTACTTGTTCCAAATGTTGCAACAGTGACTCCTTGTGTTTCGAGGTACTCCAATGTTCTACCAATGTCCAGTATGGATTTGACTCCAGCACACACAACTGCTACTGGTGTACGACCCAGCTCAGTTAGGTCAGCACTGATGTCCAAAGCTGTGTAAACATAATGTGTATCACATATGCATTTGCATGTGTGCTTGTGTGTGTGTTGCAAGCGCATATATTATGTATAACTACATACTTACTATTCTCTCCCTCTCTATGAACTCCCCCTATACCTCCAGTCACAAACACTTTAATGCCTGCTTTTTGTGCACATAGCATTGTGCCAGACACAGTGGTCCCTCCACTGCAATCCTGCATACGTGATTATCACATGATCATCAACAGTATGATGTGATTCTACTGACTCACCTGGCTAAGAATGTAAGCCAAATCTCGACGAGAAATTTTGAAAGTTCTCTCGCGTTTTGAAGGAGAAGCCAACCTCTTCAACTGTGATGGAGACATGCCTAATACAAAGATACTCATACATACATAGTGGATCTACAACATACACATGTACACACTTGTATCTACACACACATACACACTACAAACCAATGTGAACTCTTCCATCCAACACTCCGATGGTGGCTGGTACCGCACCACGAGATCGTACTATATGTTCAACTTCAAGAGCAGTATCAAGATTAGATGGATACGGCATTCCATGACTGACAATGGTCGTCTCCAATGCAACTACAGGAGAGCCTGTGACAATGGCATCTGACACTTCAGGCTGTACCACCATCCACGCACCTGGAGTGCAGTGCAAGTCAGTGTGTGGGCGTGTCAGAGGGGAATATGAATCATACCTGCTTCAAGTGTAAATTCTTACATACTTCATTGTTACCTAAATTCTTCCATGTTGGGACGGTGTAACTGCAACAAAAAGCCTTGCCTGTTCCTGCAATACCCTTCAAAGTTCTTTGTAGTACTCTGCTCGCCATTTTTAGTCCACACGAATTGGTACAAGGTCGTCAATTGTAGAAACACGAACGAATACATGAAACACAGGCAAGGTATTTAACTGTAATTCTTTCAAGTTTACATAATAATACTTTAATAATTCTATCTAAAACTAGCATTCACTCTCTCACAACAAGAGTCAATTAGCTATATTAATACTGCAATTAACTAAGGTCCATTGGTTCCATTCCTGACGCTGATGCAGTGGTGAAGATGGTGGAAGTATCTGCCTGAATAGACTCAAACAACTGTGCTGTGTCAGCATTAGATTTGATCTGCGTCACAAAATCCATCAACTGGGGACATTTATCTGTTTGTATGGGCGATTGTTAGGAGTGAACATTGTGTTGCAGGAATAGTCATAGTTATGTATACTCACCACTATCTGGAATGGTGAGCAGGGCTGCTATAGCTCTCATGGCAGATCTCTTCAATTCATCCTGTTTCTCAAACTCCTGCTTCACTGAGTTGGCCTTCGCCTTTGACTGAATGGTTGTTCTCAATGGCTCTATCAATTTATCAATCCCTGGTGGACGAGAGAGAGAGTTAAACTAATACCGTATTAGCAGTGTGTACGCTGACTTACTTTGTAGCAAAGCATTTGGTCTGAGATGTGACAACCGAACTATTAACAAAAATGTCAGCATCTATAAAAGAAGAATGAGTGAAACAAAGAACAGTGAAATCTGTAAGTGAACTGCATACTTTAATGTCATAGTGGTCCCTCAATCCATCTTCAACATGGTTGAGGAACTCAAAGATGTCCAGTCTGTCCAAACACGTTTCAAGGAGAGTGTACATACACTCAAACGCAGCCTTTCTCAGATCGAGACCGTCATCTACTGTGTGCTTGAACGGACCCATTTCTACTTCACGAATCAATTCTTTCTGTGTGTGTGGAAGAATTCACTTTGAATGTGGGATGCGAACGTGTGCATGTATGTTTGGATACATTACTCACCCTGACTTTGGTCTCAGTGTAGAGGTTTGGTAACAACATATCGAGAAGATCTCGGATCAGAGAAGGCTTGTTGTGAGCAGCTGAATTAAATGCAACTAATGCAACTCGTCGAACATTCTGAACAAAAGATACACAATGTCATAATCACTTCATTTCACATACACACATACACACACACATACATACACCACTAACCAGATCAGGATCCCCAATAGTAGCCAGAAACTCTCCAATACACTTGTGAAGCAAGCTGTCAATTGGCTGAGGTTGATCAGAGATGGTGTACTTGAGAGCTGTCACAACAGTACTGCGAACAAACGTCGACTCAGACTTGAGATTCTCTTGTAGCTTCGGCAACAGTGTCTCGGGATCTACCAACGTCAGTTTTCCTACACACTCAGCCACGACATTCCTGGTTCCTTCCTCTTGGCTCTCAAAATGCTGGAACAACACACCCCTGAGAAAGTGATAACAAAAACATCAAATTAGGCTGTCATTGTGGTTGGGAGTACCAGGTATTCATTATTGTATACGCTTTCTTTCATACCATATGCTGGCCACTTGTGGATGGAGTGTTGCAATGGCCTCTGGAGTGCCATAGTGACAGGTGATGACCTCTTTTAGGGAGTGGAGAAGAAGGTACTGTCTTTTAGGATTAGCTTGAATCTCAGAGAGGATGAATGGGAGATACTGTTTCAAGTTACCAGCACTTACACTACCTATGTGTGTGTGTGTGTACAGTATATGTGAACACATGTACAATAGCTCCCTCATTGGAGATTCATTAACAACAGCTTCGTTACCTAAAGCATAAGAAGCAGCCGAGCGGACTTCCTCTGACTGAGAGGAGAATGTATTCAGGATGACCAGTTGAAGATCTTTAACACCACTCAGATCACTGCAAGCAACAGAGAGTGAGTGACACACACTCATACTAGAATCATGATCAACTCAATATCTCTGTCTCACCTGTTTCTACCGATTTCTCCCACAGCGAGGAGGCAGAGTAGTCTCACAGAGTCAGAATTTCTGTCATTCTAGAAACACGTTATACACATACAAATCACATGCTTGTCATGTGATCACTCTATGTAGTCACATGCATTCATACCTTTATGTCAGTAATGAATTTGTCCACGGTGGACGAGGTCTGATCTGGTAAAGCTTCACAAATGGCTGCTATACACTTTGATATGCTTCTGTATGCCTGTATACGTGTGTGTGTACACAATATTATGTAAATGTTAGCATTTTTTTATTGAAGTACACATGATAATCATGTGACTGTCATGTGATACTGTCCCACCCACTCACCTGTCTGTGAATGGTGACAGGTGTTCCTTGCACTGTAGATGGGCTATAGACATAGTCAGTGAGCATCTGCATGAGTAGAAAATACACATGTAGAATTTAGAACAACATAGTTAGTTACAATTAAAACTTTAGAGTGACAGCTCACCTTGAAGACGTTGGGAAAATCCAGTCCAGGCTGACCAAGTCTGACCAGTTTGGTGAAGAACATGAGACAAGCAGCAAGGGCGCTGCCTTGGAGCAAGGAGGAGAGGACCAGGTTGAGTGTGTTGGGGAGAATATGACCTTTGACCTCACTGATACTCTTGGGACTCACATCCATGACTGTGCAGAGTAGGGTGAGCACTAATTGGGAAATGTGGAGGTCATTGTCATTTATTAATACAGGGAGTTCTTCCATTACGGCCTTGTATAGTGACATTGTCATTGCAGCAGCTGTATGAGTGTGTATGCATGTACGCATACAGTAATCAGTGAACACAAACAGACCCACAGTATCCGTGGCTGTCTACTCACTGTATCTCTGGAAAATGGCATCTAAACAGTAAAGGGTGGCCAGTCTAAGATCGCGATGGTTCTTACGCAAAAAGCTAGCCAAGAGGGGAATGGAGTCCTCCTGCGAAACAAAAATGATAAGTAACGAAAAGACATAATGTGTGACATTTACAGTGGAAACATTTATGCAGCACATACCAAAATGAAGGTGATATCAATCTTCAAAGGTGACCTGAAAAGTGTAAGAGGTAGAAACTCAATTCACTGCCATTTACATTAATGCGTATTCATGCGCAATCCAAAAGATGAGGGACACTAACTTTGCAATCTGTGTGATGGCTCTAACGGTGGTCAGTCTGGTGATCTCATTCCTGAGTCTGTCCACAAAGATGGGCATGCACTCTGGCAGCTGCTCACTGAGAGCATCACCCATACAAGCTATGACCTGTCCCATACAAGTAATAGCTCTCTCCTTCACCTCTTGATCAATATCAGCAGCCTTCAACCGCTTCAAAGCAGAACCGTAGATCGATAGAACATACTGATTGAAATCAAAGGAGATGGGGGAATCTAAAAAGAGAAAGAGTAGAGAGTTAAAAGCAGTTCTACCACCCAGCAGGAATAGAATAACATCTCGAACAGTGTCAGGATCAAAGTTTTCCTTGCTTACCTAGTGGTCTGATGGTTTTGACTATTAGATTGAGTACCAGCAGTGCCTCAGACGTGATCTTGTAGAAGTTGTCATCCACAGCGGAGACTACTGCTGGGATAATGGCACCAATGTGTTGGTGGAGCACCACCGGTGAGTGCTGAGTCAGCAAAACAGTCAAGAAATTGAGTGTGTCAATCTTCATATTAGATGTGGAGGTCTGATCACTGGAGGGAAAAAAGAAAGAAAGAAAATTCTTGTCAGTTAGTTTCCTCATTAGGTTTATAAACTACCCACTCTAACTACAAAGAAACAGAAATGGGTACTATCGATAAGGAAACAAAACGTCAGTTTTTGCAACATACTTCAAGCAGTAGAGTATTCCTGGGACAATAGCTCCAATGTGCTCATCCAAAGCTCCTGGAAGGACAGTGACCAGAGAGGTGAGCAGTCCAAAGCAACCTTGTCGAGTTTTTACACTCTTGTCTTTCAGCTGTTTGTGGAGTACTTTGACTATGGAAGGTATCTGGGAGTGCAGCATGGAGATGGGACTGTGTGTGTGTGTGAGCGTATTAGTGCACCCATCCATATTTAGGGGATGCAAGCATTACCTGTCTGACAGTTCCATAACTTCCGTCTCTCCAGTAGCTTGCTGCTGTTGTTGCTGTGCACTGCTGAGAGGCTTCGACTTGGTGATGGACAGCAAAGCACGATATGCTATGAAGATGTCAGCCTTCACATTCTCTTCCCTTTCTGCAAGTCATGTGATTGTCATATGATCAAATTACATATCTTGCACTTGATATATACATGTATATCTGACCTTTGAACCTGGTAATGAGGACAGGTGACACTACCTGATAGAACCTGCCCACCAATTCAGGTCGGGATCCCAAGATGGCCGCCAGACATTTGGCAGCTGCACGACGCACCTTCCAGCTAACATCATCATCATCACTGTATTCATCATCTTCTTCACTGTGTGTTTGTGTGTGCGTGTGTGTGTGTGTGTGTGTGTGAGCGAGTGTGTGTGTGTATGTGTGTGTGTGTGAGCGAGTGAAAGAAACTAACTCATCAAAGTCATCTGTTTCCATTTCATCTTCTTCTTCTTCTTCGTCAGTGTCATACTTGTAGTTGGGGTCATGTGACAGCATATGCAACGACACATCCACTATCTACAGGGGAAAAATGGAACTATCAACAGTAACACGTGCCACACAGGCACACACACACCGCATTAATATGTGGAGTGATTTCTCTGAAGCATCTCAACACCAGCGCCTCAAACGCCTGCAGACAAGACTCCCTCAGTTCATCGTCTCCACCCTCCATGTCAATGTTCACAAAGTGCATGATAAGAGGAACAATGGTGTGTAAGTAGCCACCCACACGCTGGCCAGCCTGCCGACTGTCATCCAAAATGTACCAAGCATGATTTAACTATGTGATTGTTGATATTCTAATAAGAGCCCACCTGATTGCACCAATAGCCTGTATGAATGTTCTGGTGTTGGTCATAGAAGAGGGTGTGGCCTTCTCCGAGTTGAGTGACGTCAACAGATGAGTGATGATTTGATCAAAGAGCTGTTGTTGGCAGCACGAAGACATATAGCCTGGAACAAGAAAGAATTTACAACCAAATGAAAATTCAATACGTTACATAAGTGTTATAAAGTTGTAATGACATGATTGAATGATGTAACTACACTCACAGAGAGCGATGTATGCTCTTTTCCTCACGGACAGTGGCTTGGGGTCTACCAACAGTGGAAACAGGGCCTTCAGAAGAGGCTCGTGAAAAGGAGAGAGGGTGGCTATTTGGGTTTAAAAGACCACACGGTAACTAAAGTTTGATTGTCAAATTACTGATGTAGTACAAACCTCCATATCGATGTATGAGATCACCAAGAATGTCCAATGACTCGAGCAGCACATACTGATTCAAATCCTGAGAAAGTGAATCAACAAAAGTTTCATTGTACATTTACATCTGGATGGCAGCAGTGGAATATTCAACTCACTGGTCTGCTGATGGCCTCCACCATCTTCCCTGTGATGTTCCTGCTGGCGTTCGTTGCCACAGCCTGGGTGGTTCGAGGCAGCTCAGCTATCACTGTTTTTAGACCAACACTTGAGATGTCTCGTAGCCGTTCAGAGTCAGAGAACATGTTGGAACAGAGTGAGTTGATGACTACCTCAATCTGATTGTCTTTGATCTTCTTCACTAGAGGACCAAGACTGTGTGTGTGTGTGTGTGATTCAGTATGAATACATGTGTGTACAAGTAGATTCATGTGTGTGTACTCAAACAAATGACTAATTGAATATTATGCCCAAATTTCAACTCACCATTTGACGGCAAGATTCTGCACTTCTCCATTCTTGTCTTCCACCAGTTTGAGTACACTCTGAACCACCTTCTTTTCACTGTCATCATCCAGCTTGATGGAGTCCTTCTGTAGCTCTGTCATCAAATCATTTGTGGCCATGAAACGAAAGTCCTTGTCCACAGAGCCCATCTGTGTATGTGTGTGGATGTGGACATGTGTGTGTTAATGTGCACATTTGAAATGGTTTGCAAATAAGCCTAATTGTTGTGGTATGACCATATACAAAAGACACCAAACACACACACACCTTGTCAAGAAGGGATGAGATGTGATATGGTGAAGTGGTCATCTTGTATGGCCCTTGCACAGTGATCTAAAGAAAACTGCAAGCCAGACAAAACGACATAGTTAGAAACTACACAAGCAGTGCATCTGCAAGTTAACATTGATAAAGACATACACTTTAATCTCATGAAACATACCTCCAGTAGCTCTACACATGCAGTGGATTATTTGTCAGCTCACTATCACGTGATATCACACGATTATCAGATTAACCATCAAACTCCACCCCCTCTTCACATAGTGTGGTACTGGAAAAGATTCGTTCCTATCGAGGACACTGAATGGAGAATCATAGCGAGGAGCTTCCATTCTGTGTATTTACAAAAGATGAATTCAACAAACTCTGTGAATTCTCTAAAAACGGTCAACTGGAGGATGTAATTAGGCTGATTGAAAGTGTCCTATCATCTCGAAACTGTCGCGTGGGGCCCAACACATTCTGTCCTCAACCCTCCCACCAGAATCCCACTCCCTTCGTATTGTCAGCTCAACACGGCCAAAGGGAAGTCGTTCAGTACTTTCTTGATCATTACAGCAATAGCATTGATGTCAATCATGCCGCTACGATAGTGTCTATCACTACTAAAAAGAAGGTCCATTCTGCTACTGCTCTTTGGGCTGCCAGTACTGGTGGTCATCTCGAGATCGTAAAACTTCTGGTGGCACATGGCGCAGAAGTCAACAAGCCAACACTGACCCTCTCAACCCCTCTTAGAGGAGCATCATTTCACGGTCACCTCCCAGTGATGGAGTACCTTCTCAACAGTGGTGCTGAAATCAATACTGCCAATTGTATTGGCCAGAGCCCACTGTGTATCGCTGCTATGAGAGGCCAACAGCAAGCGGTGAAATATTTAGTGGTTAACGGTGCTAATAAACATCAAAAGACCATTAATGGCTATTCGGTGATGCATCTTGCTGCCACTAAGGGTCGAGTTGATATTGTGAAGTATCTCCTCTCAATTGGTCTCTCTCCTTTGTTTCAAGAGGCCAAACCGTTTCAAAATGACTACATCCCTTGCCCGCTTTATCTAGCTGCTTCCACTGGTCAGAGAAGGATGGTTGAGGAGCTAATAGAACATCCGGAGTGTCCCCCTACCTGCAAGGCAGATGCTCTCCTCCTACTTGGCTCAACACGCTGTGAGATCAGTGCAAGGGGATTGACAATGGGGTCTCGTGAAATGTGGGCTAAAGCGTTAGACATATACGAGGAAAACGAAATGGAAGTGGAGCATTTGCCTCCTTTGGATAGCTACGGAGGGAGAATTGAAATGAAGACTCATGAGGATCTGACAAAACTTTCAACTGAGCCCAACTTCACTCGACACGAAGCTTACTTCCAGAGTTTGATCATCCGTGAGAGGTGCATGGGATACGGAGACCAGGGGCTCATTTACTTCCTCATCCGTAGAGGAATGTGGTTCTGTAATCAGAGCAGTTACAGAGAATCAGAGCTGCTGTGGTTCAGAGCCATGGACATGGAGGTGAAGGTGTGCGAGTTGGAGATCAGCCACGCAAGATACGGTCACTCTGAAGGTCTACAGAGAGACCTGGAGAAAGATCTCTCACAATATGCATGTGGTCTTTGGCACATGGTACACGATCCTTGTCAGTACAAGCCTGATTTCATGCGCTATGTCCAGTTTGGTTTCAAGGAACTGGAGATTCTTGAACTTCTCAAGACGAAATCAGAAAATGCCATCTTTATCGACACGCAAGTAATCCTTGGAGTGATGCTATACATCTTTGCATCGTGGCTCTACTACGACACAGATGTCAGCACAGAGGTGTTAAGAGAAGAGACTCTGTGTTCACAAGAATGTGAGGAATTTGGTCAGAAATTTGTGAAGAAGTATCTCAAATCATCTAAGGGGACAACCCTTCTCCATTACGCACTAACAAACTTTGTAATCCTAGAAGATGAGGAAGACATATACGACAAGTATCCTAATCTATCTCAGCTAATCGAAGCACTATTACACTGGGGTGCTTACAAAGTGATTGATGTACCAGATAACTCTGGAATGAGACCCATTCACATTGCTGTGAACAGAGCAAACGAAAACCAAGACACAGAAGTGCAAGAACTGGTGTCTCCGCTCATTGCTTGCGGGGCCCACTTGGATGCTGTGAATAGACACGGGGAAACGGCAGTAGAACAGTGTACGAATGAAGTTGTTAAGGTAGTGCTTTATTCGAGTGGACCGCTTCCTCTCACCTGTCAAGCTTCGAATTGTGTTGTACGTGAAGGACTCCCCTATAGAAGTATTGGACTGCCGACACATGTAGTGAATTTGATCAAACTGCATGACATGTTGTCAATAAATCACACTTGTAGCTGACCAATGTTATTTTTGTAATGTTTTGTGTCGCGTGTGCGTTATGTATTTATTGATAATCAACATACGATTATTACGCGCTTAAAATTGTGTCTTACGGACTAACTGCGCATGCGTCAAACCACGTGGACGCTTAGCGTCAAGGCGTATCCACGTACGTATATATATATATATGTACAGCTTTATGCATAATACTGCTAGCAGCTACATTCATAGAACGAAGTTAACCATGCCTATGTCGGATATCGTTCAGTACGTTAGAACACAGTACGAAGAAAAAGCTCGGCCGAGAGAAGAAATTGGGCCTGGACATCGAAAAGTGAGTGTATATATATCAGTTCGCCAGATGTCAGTCAGCATGTCGGTATTCACCTTGTAAATATATTGTCCCTTCAACTTCAGGCTCTTGCCCGAAACAAGGAATGGTTCATAACAGAGCTACCTGACAAGTGGTTGGTCGATTATGAGAGGCGAAAGAAGCATCTACACACCGGCTATTTTGCCTACAACTATCTTCCATACAAGACATTTGCCAACTTGAAACACACCGACGTTTATGACTTGCTTGGAGAGCACTTGGGAATCACTATGAACAAGCAATTTGCTTATATGAGTTTGCAGGTCAGTAAATTATGTATATCCGAGGCTTAACTGATGTGTCTGTCAGTCTCAATGGAAAATGTAATTATTTTGCCTTTGACAGAACTACAGTAGAAATCAAGGTCCAACAACTCAAAACAAGGATTCACAAAGTACATCAGCTGAACCACTCAACACAGTAAGTCATGTGGTAATGATATTATACATTTCTACAAGATTTATTGTACATTGCCGTTGTTTATAGATTGTGGTAGTCTGTGATGGAACGAGCAAGGTTCGACAATCCTTACCTCCATCGAGAAATTCCGGCTTGTCAGGCATTAGAACTGCTCTCAGTTCTGATAAGAGGCTCATGAGAGACACCACAGCTGGAAGCTCATTCAGAGAGTCACTGCTGATGGAAGAAAAACGAGGGGTAGGTTTGGACGATGCTCTCCACAATAGCAATGAGTAATGGATGTACATTGATGTTGCTATAGAGATATCTTCAAAATATGAGGGCTGCCAAACCAATTGTAGACAGCACTGGTACTCGTGTCTTTGTGCACAATCCTTCAAACTTTTTGTCTCCAATGGTGTTTACATCCTCAAGCAAAACATGCTTCTTTCTTCCAACGATGACCACTCCCCCTACTGTTGTTGATAATGGAGACCAAAGGAGAAAGAGTGAGTGTGATAGAAAGACACTCAAAGTACAGGAGACTGCTGGTGGACAAGAATGTGCTGTGAGTGAAGATGAAACACAAAGTGGAAGTCTGCCTATCAAATCAGTGGGGCCAAACCTCTATGTTGCATTGGCTGCGGCTCATTTCAAACTTCACCATGGAAACAATCACCCGAGCGAGCAGCACACAGAAAAGAAACAGAACATTAGGTGTCTTGCATAACTGTTGTTTATTCATTCACTTGTATACTATATGAGTGATTACTACTATGATGTACCCACTTCCACCTCATTTAGAACCCAGCAAAAGAGGCTGTGTCTAGCCAAGTTGAAATCAGTGTACGCAATTCTCTGCTGTCTACACAACATCAAGATGAAGGATCTCAGGAGCAGAGTATGAAAACATGAATATTCATATATATCAAGATCATTAAACTTTCCTCTTGTTATATTTCAGGAGCCTCTCTCTTATGCAACTATCAAAGCCATTGCCATGAGACCACTGCACTCGCTGAACAAGGACTACCACACTCATCACCACCATCATCACATAGACCTTCACCATCATTCACCCACCCCCCACCACCGTCTCACATCACACGCTCACAACTCTGCAACTGGTGCCGAGTTTTCTTTGCACCATCGACGGCCAACCCACAGTAACCTCCATCACTATCATAACCACCATAATCATCACAACAGGCATCACGGACATGGTCTCAGGTACAAGAAATTAAAAATGACCCCCCTCTCTCTGTCACACACACACACACACACACACACACACAGGCATGTTAAACTTCACCACGAACCTCAGATTGAGACGTGGGAAGAGGTACTTGAATTGCATAGACTTGGTGACAAGAGTGGAGTCAAGCATCCTACTGAAACCAGTAGCAATCCCAACATCCATGGACAAGTGCACCACAGTCATCTAAAAACACACAGGTCTAATATAAAAGAGACACATTATGTGAATTTTGCTTGAAAACTCTCCTTCCGAGGCTCAAATTATATCACTTGTACATGTACATGTGGAATAATGGTTATTAATTGTTCTCTGTAGGATCCTCCCTCCATGGCAGAGACAGCTGATCTTTGTAGACAATAAAGATGAAAGCTTGTAAGTTCATAAAAAGAAAAAAGGTTTACTGGCAGGGGTGGGATTCGAACCCACGCCATCGAAATGACTGGTGCCTTAAACCAGCGCCTTAGACCGCTCGGCCACCCTACCACAATTGGTACAGATAGTGAAAATTGAGCTTGGTCTTCCTTCATTGCTTTGTGTACAGGAAGAAAGACCCCGCACAGAGGCTGTGTGAGTGTATAGAATCCTTCCACCATTTTAAGAGTGAAACATCACAACAAATAAAAACAGCACTCAACGATCGAAAAAGGTAATCATGTACCAAAACATTCTTTTTCGATACACACTTTAGTATAACATTTGTATGTGATCTTATCCCACAATATCATGATTGTACATACTGCAGTCACATGGAGAAATATTTGACCAACAAGCTGGCCTCTCTAAATCTTGGTGCCAACACAAGTGAGTGCTTAGAGGAAATGAGAAAAGGAGCTAACCGTGTAAGGAGGTTGGAGAGAGCAGAGGAATCCAGCAAACCAACATGGTACGTTGCATTCTAAAATATGATGTAATGTTATGATGAATGCTTGTAAACTATCATGCATGTTTGTTGTGTAGGTATGTTCTGCTTGAAGACGAGGTAAAGATGGTGTTTGGGGATGACTCCAGAGATAGAGCTGGTGTTTCCATTCTTGAGAAGCTCAAGCAGTTCATATTTATTGAAAACAATGCACTGCCTCACATTGCTGTGAGTCACATACATGTACACATGAATAACTGGTCTCAAGTAAACATTCACACTCGCATACGTACATGCACATCATAACAGGAAAAGTTTTGCCTACTAGTGATGTCACTCCCAGCCTACCAGCTGTCCATACAGCCTGTGATGAGTGCTATGGAGGTATGTTCAATGTGCCATGTATGTACAGTACAATTATGCTAATGCTGAAGACCACCTCTAACAAGGATATCTTATGGATGTACTTTCATTACTTGCAGCTGGTCTTGGAACATGTTCTAAATTTGCCTCCTAACCTGTTCACTAAGCTAAGAGAGATGCGAGACCTACCAGACATCACTACTGAACTAGCCTCCCCAGCTTATGTATTTGGTATGCTTGTCTGAATAACTGATGTAATGATAATTATTGAAATAAAGATCATGTCATTTCAACAACAGTACATACGCTACCTAATACAATGCATGACACTAACATAAGCAGACTACTGTATCTACAGAACAGTGGACATTTCAAAATGTTCAACACTGACTATTCTCCACCGTTTACATAGTCAATGTTTAATTACTCTCAAGTTTTCTCATTTGCATTGTCCTGGACAAAGTAGGTGATCAGTGATCCTTTGCCTTTCACTGAAACCACACCACGATACTCGAACGTGTAACCACGAGAAGAGAGTAGACCTTGTGTGTCCTGCAAAACCTGTAATAGAGATTAGTACACAAATTTGGGAGTTGCAAAGGAAGAGAAGTGAGGTGTGTCAATCACATAAGCATCACATGAGCATCACATAACATTGCTCAAAACATCCAACCTGTGTCTTTCCTATGATTCCAGTACTCTCCATCCGACTGGCGAGGTTCACCGTGTCCCCCCAAATGTCGTACTGAGGTTTCTTGGCACCGATCACACCAGCCACCACTGGACCATGACTGATGCCAATTCTCAGCTGAAAGTTGTTGTATGAATCTTGGTTAATCAGATTCAGCTTATTTCTCAGTGTGAATGAGAATTCGAGAAGAGCCTCTAGGTGTTTCCAACTATGAGCTTTCTTGCCCTGCGAAGGGAACAAGACATTGTAAAACATTGAATACCCTCTGTGATTGGCTAACGTACACACAACACACACGTCCACTCACTCTGTGATTGACTCCAGATGCCACCATGTAAGTGCTACCAATCGTCTTCACCTTTTCAATACACTGGAAATGATCTTCTGTGAGCAGCTGGTCAAAGTCAGCAAAGATCTCATTTAGTAGTCGCATGCACTCGATTCCCTGGTTGTTGACGTCTCTCTCCTCGTAGAACTCAGAGAAGTCAGGGATGGAGGCAAACATCACTCCTGCTTCGGGATGGAAGTCGTAGTAAAGCTCCTGTGTATGTGTGTGTGTGTGTGTGTGTGTGCGTGTGTGCATAATTACGTATGAAGGTGTGTACGTATGTATTACTATTAACAGAAGCAGCAGCAACTCACCATTGGGCTGACGTCAGGAGCAAGGTAGTGGCCAACCACATGGTCAGGAAGGAGGTTAGTGAGGAGGGAACAGTTGTGAGCTTGGAGAGACTCTACCTCTTTCTGCTTCTTGTTGATCTGTGTGTGTGTGTGTGGAAAAAGGGTGTAAGTATAACTTGTGTATACACAAGAACATTATGTATTTGTTTCGTGTACAATTTGCGTATGTATGGATTTTTTAATACTACTAACTTGCATCCTCTGCAGAAAGTTGATTCTCCTTGTGTACTGGTACTGACGAGCAATGAGTATACCAGCAAAGCTTGTGAAACAGATGTTGACTAGATGTAGAAGGTAGTCGCGAGCCAAGTGACCATAAAGGACACTGCAGTGTTAGCACAGACAAAGGGAACATGAACACATACGCACACACACACACACATTGTCTTTACATACGATTGTATGTTGCCATAGTTTTTCTCATAGAAGTGACGCAGTGTGTCATGAAAGCTGCTAGGAATGATAATGAGAATGTATGCTAGTCCATAGAGTGTAGCTAACACCTGTCCCAGCACTGGGAGGTCCGCCAGAGGCATTATGATGAACAGCATCAGGATATCCAACTGTGCTTCATGGTACTGTGTGTGTGTGTGTGTGTGTGTGTGTGTGTGTGTGTGTGTGTGTGTGTGACTATTCATATGCTCAAACAAACCTGTGCAAAGTCACATCTGGGTTCTTGTGGATCCAGTGACTCAAAAACCCGTACAATAGGAGAATTAGCTTCACATTCAATCTATAGAAACACCCAAACCACTATAACATGTACATAGAAACAATACTTTGATCAATAACTAACCAAACCAATGTGACTGCAGAAAAAGGCCAGGAGCCAGAGTAAGAGGAAGATGAAGTAACGTATGAAACGACGATTCTTCATGTAGTGACTCATGCCCAGGAAGATGGGAGAATGCAGCACCTGAGATAATACACAAACGAATGACAAATGAAATGTGCTGATTTTGAATGTCACTCAAGGTCGCATGTAAATGTTATTTGCATTAATGTCACATTAATGCATAAACATGTGAATCGTCTCAGACTCAAGTTAGCTGTACCTTGATTTTATCCACCAAGGAGATGAATGTAGCAATAATAATAACGAGAGTACACACAAGGTAGCAGATGTGGACTGAAATACGAGACCTTGGGAGAATGATGAGTTGGTTGATGTAGAACAAGATTTGGAGTGAGAGAAGACCAATCATGAAGAAGTGGGTTTGGGTGAACGGCTCTCGGACGTACTGTGTGTGCGTGTGTATGTGGGTGCATGTATCTATATCACTCTGCTATCATCTCTGTGACCATTTACCTTTGCTTCCAGGTTGGTATCCTTAAACCTCATGGTGAACTTGTTGGCATACTTCTTCCACATACTCTTTGTGCTGCTGTCTGTAATGGCCTCCTCCAATCGACTCAAAAATTCTCTCTGTTTCTCTTCAGAGCCACCAAAACTCTCCTCTGTGCCATTCTGTTGTTTCAATGTGTCCCACTGTGCCTGTTCATCATTGATAACTCCGGGATCCCTCGGCTCAGAGATGTCTGCTGGATTGTCCCCATTCTTCCAAACACACACACACACAAAAACAAGGACACAATATTTGATCACCATCATAATTACAGCTGCCTGATTGATACACTACTGGAATACAATCTCAAAAATTAAGTGTTCAATCAAAACTCAAGGGGGTTACATTTTTCACTTACTTTGGAAGCAAAGCCTAGTGTATCAAATATATCTTTCACACCAAACTTTCTCCTCTGTTCAAAGCTTCCTTCAAAGAGACCCTGCTGTGATACAGAAATGTTCCTATTCGGAGTACGAGGCTCTCTGGAAGTAAGCAGCGAGTCAACGGGGAGTGGTTCAGTACCCCCCGGGAGGGTGATTGTCATGCTCTCACGACTAAGACGTGGTGAGGGGATTTCCAGACCGGAATCAGTGGATATGACATCATACCAATCCTGTTGGGCAGTGTGCATGCACATGCATGACATGTGATTACAAATTGTCCATTACATAATATGCACTCAATCAGTGTGTACTGTGAACACTTGAATAGATTTTTTGAAGCTAGCATGCAGTGACTTGCAAAGTGGTGCTAAAACCACACATCAAACCACATATCCAACCCACTTGGTTTTCACCCACAATTTTTATTGAGTGATTAGCTGTTTTTGGAATCGGACCCATACCTCTCTACACCTTCAAAAACAGGCTGGTTAGACAATAAAACCCATTCTCCAGAATGTGCTCGGCCGACCCCCCACGTTGAGGAAGGGGGGGGGGGGGGGGGGGGAATCATTCTCAATCACTTGCCTTGGTTTCATCCTCCATTCCGGATGTTATGAAAAAGGTGTGGACATCAAAGTCTTCCAAGGTCTTGTTTCGTGACTTCCCGTCTGCAGGCACCACCTTGTAGGCACCATTCAGAGCGGCAAGAGTAGCCTCACTTATGTGTACCTTACTGGAAATAAAAATTAAATTCGAGACAAAATTAAAAAAGAAATGGGTACGAAAAAGATTTTAAAAAATAGATAGCATGGAAAAAGCAGCACCATTAAATTGCATACATGTACACACAGCTCGATTTACACACCCAGGTATACCACCAGCTTCCATTGCATTGGCGAGTGTGACAGCATTAGACCACACGTCAAACTGCCACTTTTTGAGACCAATCAAACCACAGAGTACAGATCCCGTGTGGATGCCGACACGCATGTCGAGATCATGTCCTGTCTCCTTGGCAACACACCTGGAATAGAACCCAAAATTTGAGCAAATTAAAAGATAGTTGATTCAAAGTGACAAAGAGAGACTTGTAGAACCTTTGGGAAATAGTTGACAGTACAATCTACATTCAAAATTCAATTTACCACAGAGCTGCAGCTGCTTAGATCATTACTTATAGTTTAAAAAGTGGCCACATCTACACCCACTTTGCATTACACATATAGCTACCAGATCATCTTTCCCACAATCCCCAGCTGAGCCCACAGGTCCTCCCTTTCCCTTTGTAACTTAAGTACCTTTAGTGGCAATTATTTGAGCTTTAACAGAATCACATGTTAGGTGTGGCTGACATTGGAGCAGTTTTGTGGCTTACTTGATTACTTCAATCATTTGCAGTCCCATCTCTACACAGCACACAGCATGGTCTGTTCTAGAGTCATAGAGACCTGAGACACAGTAGTAACAGTCTCCAAGGATCTTGATACGAAGACAATTGTTGCTCTGTTAGTGGATGGTGGAGACAAATTTAGGATGGTACTCACATAAGTATTCGCTTGCACACACACACACACACACACACACACACACACACACACACACACACACACACACACACACACACACACACACACACACACACACACACACACACACTCACACACACACACATGTACAAATATGCATGCACACATGTGTACATAAACACACATACACATACATACCTCAGCGAGGCAGTCAAATCTGGCAAAGAGCTCATTAAGTGTTCGAACAAGCTCCTGGGCCGACACTTTGGAAGAGAGAGCAGTGAAGCCTTTAATGTCCGCAAAAAGGATGCTGCAAATTAGCAAAATGAAAAGGAAATAGGTAGTCCGGTGTGATGTAGCACAATTTCATTGAGTATGGACCACTTATAATGGCAGGTGCAACAAATGGTTCACCCACCTGACATTCTCAAACCTTTTCACATACAACTTGTGAAACTGTGACATGTTGTTGTGGTTTTGGAAGTGGCTTCGCCTGCGGAGATCATCCTGTATGGAGTGGGCCAGATCCTCGGGAAAGATTGACAGAAGCAGTTTCTCCTGCAAACACAAATGAAACAACAATTTTAAACACAAAACAATTGAAAACTACTTATAAGATTGTCAGTACATCAAGTTATTGATAAGATTAGTGCTCTGCCCACTTTCCCTGTAATAAAGTCAATGACTAATCTGTTGATACCATGATAGCAGTTGACAGCCACAGTAATGAGATATCGCGTACGAATAAGGGTGTTCACCTGTTTATCGTTTCCTCGTTCAATCTCCAGGTGAGTGGCGACACTCTTTTCAATTTCTTGGAACGCAATCAATTTTTGTTTATTTGTCAAGATATGAACTATAGCACACATCACGATTACACCAATCAACAGCAAAAAAGTAGCTAGCATCTAGTGTACATGTGAGGACAAGTATCGAGAAATGTATTGCAAGCACATGTGGAATTACGGTCAAGAGGACAGAATGCAAAATTAGACCTAAATCTCACTTGTAGCTTTAGCCTAAAATGCACAGTGTATTGAGAGTATGCCATACCTCACTGCTGAAGGTGTGTTTGTACTGGTGCAATAAAGCACCCATGGTAATGACCCACCAAATGGAAGCTGAAATGATCATGGAGCTCTGGAAGTAAATGGTGCTGACAAAAAGCACCAGCGACACAGTGCTCACTACTATGCTCACTACTGTAGCAGGGACATTGATAGTACTCCAAAAGACCGCTAACATTAGGAGTCCTAATGAGAGTATTACTGCAATATAAAACCACTTCAGTGCACAATGTTGCTTGAATGCTCGGATTACCAAGTAAACCACATGATATGCACCAAGGGAAAGAACGAGACACTCGATAAACGTTGGAGGAAGGATGAGGCTATTCCAGTCCAGATTATTTAACAGAAGGAGCTCTAGTCGACGAACTATGATCATAAAGATGGAGAAACAAATGATGGTAGAGAACATAGACACCAAGATAGAGTTGGCACTCTTCTTGGAGTAAACAGAATAGACATGTCTCGATTCTTTGCAGACAAACGAGGTAGTTGAGTAGAGATTTTTTGGTGTCCAATTCAAAATGAAAAACACGACAGTCTTCAAAGTTTCTCTGAGTTTACTTGGCATTGTTTGAATTGATTACACAACTTGAACTCCATCTACTCCATTGAATAATTACACACAGATAATAATATCGCACCTAACTACCTACAAAGATTCACAGCTATGCAAGTATTCAATCAACCAACAAATCTACTATATAGCTAGAAGCCTTCTATTGCTATTGCCTAGCAACAGAAGTGCAAAATCTGACAACTGGCTACAGTGCCATGGAAGTACAAAAAATAGACATACGTACATGCAAGAAGATTTTTTAAATCTTCCCATTTTGCTAGTTTGGTTATTGCGCATACATCACAAATTTTAACATGATGGGGAAAGTGGGGGAGCAATGCTAAAATTAATAGGGAATAACAGCAATTTGTTAATACTTATTGCACCTGGTTCTTGCTCTCTTTCTCAATATCCAAGTGAGTGGCTACACTCCTCTCAATCTTACAAAATGTCGTCTTTTTTTCAGTTTGGTTCAGAATGTGGACCAGCATACAGATGATAACTATAGCCAGCTGAATACACAAAGTACTCATTAGCTGTGGCAAAAAAACAAAAAACAATTTGATGAGAATAATTAAAGACCCGTATTGCAAAATAAATTATATACTCACCTCTATAGTTGTTACATCACGAGCTACAGTGGCAATGTGAAAAATCTTGAAGAGACACAGCAGAATCGAGAAGGAGAGAGAAAGGATTAAGGAACTCTGGAAATAAATAGTGGCTACAAACAGCGATGCCGCTAGTCCACTTACAACCAGAGTAATTAAGTAAGGTTCGGTTTTGTGATCATTAAAGAATGAGATATCAGTCTGAGCCATGCCAAGGGTGATGCACAGTAGTGACACAACAGTAACAGAATGCACTCTTGATAGCAAGAATGATTTCTTTTTCCAACTGAGCAATATGTAGACCAAATGAATTGTTCCAGTGATGAGGAAAATGATGGGTGCTATCACTAGCCGAACCGTTCGGATGCCTCCTGCCAAAATTGGGACTAACGTCATAAATGATATGATCACACAAAAGCAAACATAGGCAAAGAACACTGGAAGAATGTAGGAACGGAGGGTTCGTCGGAAATAGCTCCTGTACACTCTTTGGGAGTCTTTGCTGATTCTTGAATTCCTTGGTGTCCAGTAGAATACGAATATCAAGATGTGGACTACAAGCCCCTTGAGCTTTGCAAGCACACCTCCTCTACTCTGGTACATAGCCATTTCACATGATGTTGTTGTCAGCTACAGAAATGATGAAGTAGTCTAGTCCCATCACTATGGGTATATATAATGACACCTGATTCCCTACAAATTTTAATTTTCATTCTGACAAAAGACTTGGTATAATATTGTTATTCGTTTTTGTTTGTAACAAACCGCGAATTGTTAGCATGCATTCTCTTTTCAAGCATTTCGGCGCAAATTAGGTGTAAATAAAAGAGCGCATATAGCTAAGCCACGCCTACCAGGAAGCCGCACGCGCACCGCAACTCGGCTGTGACCGGTGATGAGTCGAATGGAGTCGTTTGGTGCAAGTTGTTCTGTTGAGTATCTTGGTAGACGTTGTACTATGGAGCCATTTGGTGCTGCACCAGCGTTCAATATGGAAGAGGTAGGATTCCTGCAGCTGGCTCCGTTTTTACTCAGTCAGTGTACCGTGGAATGTCTTGTACCTCTACATGCATCTTGCATAATCAGCCCTATTTGCTTATTTTGTCGCAGATGTATTGGAACCCTTGTCCCATTGAATACGGTGAAGTAAAGAAAGACGTTCGCGTACGTGGAGGCAGGTTACAGCAGCCAAATTTGAGAGGACAGACAGAGCCAGTAAGCTAAGTTGTATATTGATCTGTAGTACATTCAATTTTGACTGACTGATCAACATTGTCATATTAACAGTTAAGCTGTTAAGCAACATTGCAGACACTCTATTTTGAGTAGGTAATCAAACATTGATTACACAATTTTTACCTAACCTGCAGTCTTGGAGTGAATTGTGCTACCAAGGAAGTACTGGTGTGTTTGTTCCCCCACATCATCTCCACACGCCAATGCGTGATGTGAACCACAACCGTTCTCTTGTGCTCAAGTCATGGGTTAATAATGCTAAGCCACTGAATGGAAGAAAGAAGGCTGTATGTGACAGTCCAGATCGTCCAAAGTACAGTAGCACTTCTATGGATGAATGTTCACCTCCCACCGTTCAATGGCCACCTCACAGCCAAGCATTCGAAGAGTTCATAAGAAACGAACAGTCTACATTCAAACTTGAATTTGTTCGTGGTCACTGTGTTGAGTTTGCCGTTGATCAACGTGGTTCTCGATTCATACAACAAGCTACTGAGCAAGCTAGCTGCAGAGATAGACAGGCCATTTTTGACGAGATTCTCCCAGACACTTTGAAATTGACAAACGACATTTTTGGCAACTATGTAATTCAAAAGTTCTTTGAGTTTGGAACATCAACTCAAAAGCTGTTCCTCCTGGAAAAGCTCCAAGAAAGTATCCTCGTTCTTGCTAAAGGAGTCTACGGCTGTCGTGTTATACAGAAGGCCATTGAAGTCCTACCACCAGAAATGCAGGTATGCATAGTACATGCATGTCTTCTATGTTGCATAATTATAAATCAACAGCCGATATAGTATTATTCGTGCACCTTTTTCTTTAATATGCATGCCCATGGAGTTTTATAAGCTCTGCATCTCAATATTAATGTATAGTAAGCCTTCTTTCTCTCTTTCTGAAGGCCGAGATCATTGCTGAACTAGATGGTCACATTTTGGAGTGCGCAGTGGAACAAAATGGCAACCATGTGATACAGAAGTGCATTGAATTTGTGGACCCCATACTCCTCAAGACCATTGTCCATGCAATCATTGGTCATGTAAGTGTGCGACAATGTATATAATGTTGACAATCTTCTTTGAAAATAGACTGAGCAGCTGAAAGTAGCAAGACGTGAATTGTTTTTATTATGCAGGTGTTTGAGTTAGCTGTTCACCCTTTTGGGTGCAGAGTGATTCAGCGTCTACTGGAACGTTGTGGCAAACAGCTCACTGATGAAGTGCTGGAGGAATTGTTGCAACACACACCTACTCTTGTGCAGGTACAGCAATTCCTCAAAGTAAATTTTTGTACATTGGTTTCCTAAATTGGAAGAAGACTTGCAAAAATTATGCATAATCATGTTGACTCTGAATCTATGCATCCTTCTGTATTATGTAATAAAGATCATCTTTGTACATTATTTCTCTTGTAGAATCAGTATGGGAACTATGTGATTCAGCACATACTGGAACATGGTCAAAGTGAGCACAGATCACAGATCATCATGAGCTTGAAGGGGAAAGTAATGGAGTTGTCCAAACACAAGTATGCAAGGTAAGCTCAATTGGGGGAACTCAACACCTACCAATTATTGGTGGGCTAACACAACAGTGTATTGTCTGAACCACATCCCATGATTACCCACTAATCAGAACTGACATCATTGACAGTTCATAAGCACTATACTTACACACACACACACACACACACACACACACACACAGCAATGTGATGGAGAAGTGCCTAAGCCATGGCTCTCAGTATGAACGATCTGTACTCATTCAAGAAATGTATGAACAAGAAAGGTGAATCGATCGATGTATGCATCATAGACTCCAACTGCGTTACAACATTCTCAGCTGTCTGTATATTGCTAGTGTTTGCATGTACATGTGAGTATGTGTGTGTTTGTGTGTTTGTGTGTAAGCAAGCAAAAGTGTATGTATGTGTGTAGTATGTGATCATTGTTTTCCGTCCAAGGTTTTGTTGTTTAGACTTGAATTGAATCATTCTTTCCTCCTTCACATGTTATGGGACACTCTGCCCATGAATTTTCAGACACCTTGTAGTTCAGTGTGATTTGCATGGTTGGTTTCAACATTCCAACACTGAAGTCAGGAATTGTAAACAAACATTCAAACACAAACAAATTCTATTGAACATATATTGCTAGATGCATGATTACAATATAGAAGATGGCTGGCATTCACACACACACACATAATAGTTGCATGACCTCAAGAGGACAGCATGAGCGCTGCAAGCGCAAACGCTGGCCTCGAGGTCATACAACTTATTTTTTGGAAGTATACAGAGATCTACCACAAATTGCTACGGTTAAATGCATCCACCAGTAATAATTAAAAATGCTTACAAACCACTTGATACTTAGCTGTCTCTTAGCAACTTGCAACAAACACACACACACACACACACAGCGACCTCCTTCTCTTAACCAAAGACCAGTATGCCAATTATGTCATCCAGAAGGCAATTGATACTGCAGAACCAAGCCAAAGAAAAATCCTTCTTTACAAGTTAAAGCCATACCTCCCTGTTGCGTGCAAGTGCAAGTATACCAGATCCCTTGTCAAGAAAGTCAGTCGCTTTATTTCAATATAACTATTTTCCTGAACGCCATTCAATTCAATGGGCTTTGTATCACTTTCAAGTTCTCTGTATCATTACTCGCTGTATTATATTGTATCATATCATCTTGTTGCTGTACAATAGACGATATTCCATGTATAGACTATTAGTCATGATCTAAACCATTCAATGTGTTGTGTTTTATATTATGCTAATTATGCTAAAATTTAAGATTGCCATTCAAAGCAGTTTGATTCTGGTTGTAAGCTATAGTGTAATAAGGGTTTGTTGTCGTTCCACGTACTCACGGAATACTTGTTAGATCCACATTCTGTGCACACACATACACAGGTACACATTCAGACATGATAAATACAACACACAAACCAACCACCAGCCTTGTTTTTGAAAGTGAATGTACTAATGAAATACTGTACCTGAGATCTTTAGTACTGTTGGAAACCATCTTTGAATGATGTCGAGGTTCACTCGTGTTGGGGGGCCATGTTGAGTCAGCGACACGATGCAAGTACAGGGAGCGTTTGATGCTGTTTTGTTTGATACAAACTTGACTCCATCGATAATGTGAGCACAGGCCTTGCTCACTTCAGCAATGAGGTCATGGCTCTTAACCTATAAGAATAGGTTATGAATTATAAAGTATAGGTGATCACCTACAATGGGAACGAACACATTGCAATGTATACTCACTTGTAGAAGTGGTGAATAGTACCTATGAAAGTCATCCACGATGATACATTTAATGTCGTCATGGACACCACCACCTAGTGTGTCTCCTGTTGGAAGGTGGAGAGAATCAAATATGGACTGCAGCTCACTAAGAGTAGTTGGATATCTGAATGTGCATGATAACATTGTGTGATTGTGTTTTAAATGAACGCATGGTAAGTACGGACTTCAATGTGCATGTACACTCACTTAAAGTGGATGTGATTGAGAACCTTAGAAGACGGTTTTTGTTTATCTTGAGGGAGAAGTGGAAGGTAGTCAAACGGAGTTGGGCAGAGGTAGAGCACAGACCTGGCTCCTTCAGACACACAACGTAGTGCATGTTGAAAGAGTACAGAGGACTTACCACTGAAAAAAAAATAAAGGAAGTAATTAATATCTACTACAGTTGGTATAGAAGCTCATTTTACCATGACGGTGGGCCAGTCAGGCAGATACTTTCTTCCACTTTGATTCCAAAGAAGAGCACCATAATTTGTACTTTGGCGGGAATTTTGAAATTCAACATACGCGCGCATGAGCGACGTTTCTAAAAATGTACGCGCGTATATAACTGGGAAGCAGACAAGATGAAAGGTTTCAACAGTAAAAGTGTTGTTCTATTTTTTATATTAGCTTCCATTAAACCAGGACTTTTGCAACAGTCTGACTGTCCCATGGTTCAAGAGAGTGACCTGGGAGGAGTCGATTCACCAAGTACAAGTGGCCTCATTTCAGATGCTCTTCGCGCAAACCTGGGAGACAACCCACCACCAATTTCACTGCAAGTTTTCAACTCTACAGTTGTATGTATTGCCCAGGGGTCAGTTCAAAACAAGACACGCATGGTTTCTGTAATAGCTCGCTTTGTTCGCACAGATGACAACATGGTGCGTACACTACAGTTTCAGTGGCAATGCATCAATGGGCAATGGGGGACCAACATTCTAGGAACATCTAATTTTGTGACGACAGACCCTCCAAGTGGAACTCTTGATACCCCCTTAAGACAAGACTGTGCTTTTTGCGTTGATCCAAGTCAATTGGGGTCTAGTAATCATCCTCAGCATTGTCTTCGTGAGTGACTATCATTTAACGTTACCTACCTGAGTATAGCTATACTAAATCACTCCCAATTTACAAGTGTATTGTGATGTGTCAATTACTAATGTGATCATTTAAAACAGACTGGCTACACTTATGTCATTATAGTATCATAGTAATGTATGTTGTCAGTCAGCCTGGAGTTGCTCTATAGTGTATGTTGTCAGTAACTCTATTTGTATCATATCACCATGGTTCGGGCCAATATATCATACCAACCATGGTGTAACTTGTATCATAGACATACATTAGCAAAACAGTTTATGGCTTCCAGGAATATTCTATATACTGCTTTTAATTGAGAACTTGTTCACCATGGTGATACATACTCTCTGTTGGTACACTTAAATACTAGGTTATGATAGTAACATGATTCCTATCACATCAAGTTTCCATTGCAGTTATAGGTACCAATAAGACAGTACACTTCAATTATTGAAGCCCTACAAGTAAAGTGTGTACAGCTGCTTACTTGTGAACTGTTTGTTGTTTATTGTTTGTATATACAAGTGTGTCTTTATCATCCTAGTCACCTAGTCACTAGTTGAAAATTTTACTGTGTCTTTGATAGTTCGTAAAAGGTCTCTGACTGGAATGTTGTATGTGTACATCTTTGCCTTCATGTACATTAGGAACAGGTGTTGTGACTGTACATTATAACATTAACGTTGCTTATGAGTGGATTCTTTTTCAGACATAATTATAACTATAGGCAATGTTAATTGCCTTTTAACCTACAATGCCAACTAGTGAACTGGTAATGAATGAGATTGTTTGGATATCGAAGTTTGCTGACTATGCCGAGATTGACGTAGCATTTCAGAAGTTAAATAAAAACTTCACACAAACTTTTGATATTATAACTGATTGAAACTATGTTGGTTTACTTAACGTGTGTATTTCTATTTCACAAGGAAGTATGCATATAAATGTGACTTTCTCAAAATTGTGCACTTGTACACACGATTTCACATAAATCTACACTGTAAAAAATGAACACTTGTTTTAACCCTTGTATGGTTATTTCAGTTTCATGCCTCCTTTCTGGATCACTAAACATGAAGTGTTCCACTGCATAATTTCCACACGTAGTAGCTAAGTTTACTTTAAATTTCTGGAACACTTAACTTAGTGAATGCAGAGGAGGATACGTACGTATGGACTTAACGGTGAGAACAATAAGGGTGCAAAACCAACTTATTAATAAGTTTACTCAAACTGTTCTGCATTGTTGTTTCTGAATATACCCAAGGTGACGCCTATAATTGGGTTCTATGATAATTGTACTAAATTGATTAGCCCGCCTCTTCATTCCTAAAATGCATCGTTAAGACTTAATTTGTGAAATGAATAGCTGCCAGTGGGAGCCCTTCATGATCCATAAAATTGATGGACAAGGATGAAACTAAGATAACCAAAAGAAGTTTTGAAACAACTGTTCATTTTTTACAGTGTACACTCGCGGACAAATACACACACACTCATGTACACATGCACACACACAAATAGCATGCGCTTCAACCTGCAATGAAGGTTTACAAAGGTGCACAGATGCAAGCAGCGATGGTTGTTGTAATTATTTTGATACAACTGATAATTGCGTCAGAAGCTGTCCAACAAATACAGTTATTAACAACACAACATTCATGTGTGAGTGTTTCCCTGGTTACACTGGAACTGACTGTGACTTTGATATAGATGAGTGTGTTCCAACCAGTCCCTGTCAAAATGGAGGTACTTGTGTTAACTTTGATGGAGGATTCAGCTGCACTTGTTCATCAGGCTACACAGGAATGTTGTGCGAAGATGACATAAACGAATGTCTTCCAACCAGTCCCTGTCAGAATGGAGGCACTTGTGTTAACTTTGATGGAGGATTCAGCTGCACTTGTTCATCAGGCTACACAGGAATGTTGTGCGAAGATGACATAAACGAGTGTGTTCCAACCAGTCCCTGTCAGAATGGAGGTACCTGCATCAACTTTGATGGAGGATTCAATTGCACTTGTTCATCCGGCTACACAGGAATGTTGTGCGAAGATGACATAAACGAGTGTCTTCCAACCAGTCCCTGTCAGAATGGAGGTACCTGCATCAACTTTGATGGAGGATTCAGCTGCACTTGTCCGTCAGGCTACACAGGAATGTTGTGCGAAGATGACATAAACGAGTGTGTTCCAACCAGTCCCTGTCAGAATGGAGGTACCTGCATCAACTTTGATGGAGGATTCAATTGCACTTGTTCATCCGGCTACACAGGAATGTTGTGCGAAGATGACATAAACGAGTGTGTTCCAACCAGTCCCTGTCAAAATGGAGGTACCTGCATCAACTTTGATGGAGGATTCAGCTGCACTTGTTCATCCGGCTACACAGGAATGTTGTGCGAAGATGACATAAACGAGTGTCTTCCAACCAGTCCCTGTCAGAATGGAGGTACCTGCATCAACTTTGATGGAGGATTCAATTGCACTTGTTCATCCGGCTACACAGGAATGTTGTGCGAAGATGACATAAACGAGTGTGTTCCAACCAGTCCCTGTCAAAATGGAGGTACTTGTGTTAACTTTGATGGAGGATTCAACTGCACTTGTTCATCCGGCTACACAGGAATGTTGTGCGAAGATGACATAAACGAGTGTGTTCCAACCAGTCCCTGTCAGAATGGAGGTACCTGCATCAACTTTGATGGAGGATTCAATTGCACTTGTTCATCCGGCTACACAGGAATGTTGTGCGAAGATGACATAAACGAGTGTGTTCCAACCAGTCCCTGTCAGAATGGAGGTACCTGCATCAACTTTGATGGAGGATTCAATTGCACTTGTTCATCCGGCTACACAGGAATGTTGTGCGAAGATGACATAAACGAGTGTGTTCCAACCAGTCCCTGTCAAAATGGAGGTACCTGCATCAACTTTGATGGAGGATTCAGCTGCACTTGTTCATCCGGCTACACAGGAATGTTGTGCGAAGATGACATAAACGAGTGTGTTCCAACCAGTCCCTGTCAAAATGGAGGTACTTGTGTTAACTTTGATGGAGGATTCAACTGCACTTGTTCATCCGGCTACACAGGAATGTTGTGCGAAGATGACATAAACGAGTGTGTTCCAACCAGTCCCTGTCAAAATGGAGGTACTTGTGTTAACTTTGATGGTGGATTCAACTGCACTTGTTCATCCGGCTACACAGGAATGTTGTGCGAAGATGACATAAACGAGTGTGTTCCAACCAGTCCCTGTCAGAATGGAGGTACCTGCATCAACTTTGATGGAGGATTCAATTGCACTTGTTCATCCGGCTACACAGGAATGTTGTGCGAAGATGACATAAACGAGTGTGATCCAACCAGTCCCTGTCAGAATGGAGGTACCTGCATCAACTTTGATGGAGGATTCAATTGCACTTGTTCATCCGGCTACACAGGAATGTTGTGCGAAGATGACATAAACGAGTGTGTTCCAACCAGTCCCTGTCAAAATGGAGGTACTTGTGTTAACTTTGATGGAGGATTCAACTGCACTTGTTCATCCGGCTACACAGGAATGTTGTGCGAAGATGACATAAACGAGTGTGTTCCAACCAGTCCCTGTCAAAATGGAGGTACTTGTGTTAACTTTGATGGAGGATTCAACTGCACTTGTTCATCCGGCTACACAGGAATGTTGTGCGAAGATGACATAAACGAGTGTGTTCCAACCAGTCCCTGTCAGAATGGAGGTACCTGCATCAACTTTGATGGAGGATTCAATTGCACTTGTTCATCCGGCTACACAGGAATGTTGTGCGAAGATGACATAAACGAGTGTGATCCAACCAGTCCCTGTCAGAATGGAGGTACCTGCATCAACTTTGATGGAGGATTCAATTGCACTTGTTCATCCGGCTACACAGGAATGTTGTGCGAAGATGACATAAACGAGTGTCTTCCAACCAGTCCCTGTCAGAATGGAGGTACCTGCATCAACTTTGATGGACGATTCAATTGCACTTGTTCATCCGGCTACACAGGAATGTTGTGCGAAGATGACATAAACGAGTGTGTTCCAACCAGTCCATGTCAGAATGGAGGTACCTGCATCAACTTTGATGGAGGATTCAATTGCACTTGTTCATCCGGCTACACAGGAATGTTGTGCGAAGATGACATAAACGAGTGTGTTCCAACCAGTCCATGTCAGAATGGAGGTACCTGCATCAACTTTGATGGAGGATTCAACTGCACGTGTTCATCAGGCTACACAGGAATGTTATGCGAAGATGACATAAACGAGTGTGTTCCAACCAGTCCCTGTCAGAATGGAGGTACCTGCATCAACTTTGATGGACGATTCAGCTGCACTTGTTCATCAGGCTACACAGGAATGTTGTGCGAAGATGACATAAACGAGTGTGTTCCAACCAGTCCCTGTCAAAATGGAGGTACTTGTGTTAACTTTGATGGAGGATTCAATTGCACTTGTTCATCCGGCTACACAGGAATGTTGTGCGAAGATGACATAAACGAGTGTGATCCAACCAGTCCCTGTCAGAATGGAGGTACCTGCATCAACTTTGATGGAGGATTCAATTGCACTTGTTCATCCGGCTACACAGGAATGTTGTGCGAAGATGACATAAACGAGTGTGTTCCAACCAGTCCCTGTCAGAATGGAGGTACCTGCATCAACTTTGATGGAGGATTCAATTGCACTTGTTCATCCGGCTACACAGGAATGTTGTGCGAAGATGACATAAACGAGTGTGTTCCAACCAGTCCCTGTCAAAATGGAGGTACCTGCATCAACTTTGATGGAGGATTCAGCTGCACTTGTTCATCCGGCTACACAGGAATGTTGTGCGAAGATGACATAAACGAGTGTGTTCCAACCAGTCCCTGTCAGAATGGAGGTACCTGCATCAACTTTGATGGAGGATTCAATTGCACTTGTTCATCCGGGTACACAGGAATGTTGTGCGAAGATGACATAAACGAGTGTCTTCCAACCAGTCCCTGTCAGAATGGAGGTACCTGCATCAACTTTGATGGAGGATTCAGCTGCACTTGTTCATCAGGCTACACAGGAATGTTGTGCGAAGATGACATAAACGAGTGTCTTCCAACCAGTCCCTGTCAGAATGGAGGTACCTGCATCAACTTTGATGGAGGATTCAATTGCACTTGTTCATCCGGCTACACAGGAATGTTGTGCGAAGATGACATAAACGAGTGTGTTCCAACCAGTCCCTGTCAGAATGGAGGTACCTGCATCAACTTTGATGGAGGTTTCAATTGCACCTGTATGCCAGGCTATATTGGGAATGCATGCACAGAGTGTACAGAGAACTACATACCTGTGAATGGAGAATGTAGTAAGTTATTTTTTAATTATTGTGTTCATGCTCAATTCACTAGTTCATTCATGATTGTAAAATGCAGTATGTTTCATTGATAAATGTGCTCCTGGAAAGTGTCAAGGTGTTCCAGCAGTGTGCACTGAGTGTGTTAGTGGCTACAAGTTAAGGGACGATGGAACATGTGGTATGAGTTCATCAGTTGTTTTTACCTTGTATCCCAACGTCAGTAATGGTGAACAGGTTATCTTCATACAATGATGTACTTCTGATTTCATGAACTTGCAGGTCCAAAATGCATAGTTGAACAGTGTGAAATCTGTCCAATTGTTGATAAATGTGAACAGTGTGAGGGGGGCAGGGCACCTAAAGATGATGGCAAATGTACTAAAGACCCTTCGGCTGTTTCTGGTGACCTTGGATTTCTAGGTATTTCATGTGTAATAATGCATTTGAAGGATACATTCAATGTTGTGTGTGCAGGTATTATAATCGGATGCATCGTTGGTATTTTGGTGTTGTTGGGCCTCCTAATACTGGTCTTGGCAAGTGTCATTCTTTACCGAAGGAACAGATTGTCTTCAAAATTTGATGTTAGAAATGCCAAGATTGAGAATGACTTGGACGGGTAGGTAGTTTGTAGCATTGTGAATAGATAATGGGATTCATGATCACGTACACACACACACACACACACATGCATACACACACACACTAACACAATCAATATAGGAAGATTTCAACGACAAACCCGGTGTACATCGCTCCTGATGCTCTGGATGGTGTTGATGAGCTCACAGGAGAACCAAAGTGATAAAGATAATGAGGACAAGTGACAGTTTAATACTGCACAGTCACCTTTTTTTCCCACTATTTTTATATTACATTGTGTTAGGTGTAATTTAATTTGTAATGATTTTGCAATTCGTGCTTGTGACGTTTAGGGAAAGTCCCAGTTAGAGACCCCACCCACCCACACTCTAGTAAGAAGGCGTGGCACACAAATGGAAAGAGATGCTGTCCTATGTATATTTTTGTTTAGTCCTAGGCCTAGTTGTGTCAATAGCTGGAGGACAGCAGTGCCAAAGAATCACAGGAAGTGACCTTGGAAGTAGTAATAGTCCAAGTCAAAGTGGATTGATTGCACAGTCGTTTGTAGCTACTGGAGGTGACAACGTTGCAGCACCATTCATCCAAATATTGGCTTTCCACATAGTGTGCGAAGCTGCAGGAAATCAAAGAAACACGTATAGATATGCCTCACTCATAGCCAACTATACCAGCAATTCTCAAGCAGCCCTGTCTCAATTTGACTACCAGTGTACATCCAGTGGCGTGTGGGGATCAAGTGTAGCAGGCAGTTCTGTTGGTGTAATCACCTCCCCCCCTGATGCTGACTTCACTACACGGTTAAGACAAGACTGTAGAATTTGTGTGAATCCTGCTCGCAGCCAATTTGGCACTACTGACTTCGTTACTCACTGTCTACGTAAGTTCTCCGATCAAAATCATGTTTTATTTATATTTCATGTTTACTCACTGGATGATAAAACTTTGTATTATGTGTGACACTTACTTCAGCATTCAGTCATGTACATCCATGGTGTTTTGTTCTCCTTACTTTTAGCATGCTCCTCCTCTTGCCACAGTCTAAATCGTTGTACATCAGATGCTTGCTGTAATTTCTATAATGATGATTCTTGCGTGATAACTTGTCCACAAAATTCCCAAAGTACTGCCGAATATGAGTGCATGTGTTTACTCGGATACGCCAGGAACGGACCTGCTTGTGAAGATATTGATGAATGCATCACTTCAATGAGCTGTCTGAATGGTGCTACTTGCACGAACACCATTGGTAGCTTCAACTGTGTCTGCACCCGCGGATACACTGGATCAAGATGTGAAATAGATATTGATGAGTGCTCTGCAGGCATAAATCCTTGCATGAATGAGGCAACTTGTGTGTACCCTTGTATGAATGGTGGAACGTGTTCTAATACAATTGGCAGCTTCATGTGTTCTTGTCCTGCAGGCTACACTGGAGAACTATGTCAGGACAACATCAATGAGTGTAGTACATTATCTAACCCTTGTGTGAATGGTGGGACATGCATAGACACTCTGGGTAGCTACAATTGCAGCTGTATGCCAGGATACACTGGTACCATGTGCGAGGATGATGTTGATGAATGCAATCCAAGCAACCCCTGTGCAAATCTAGGACTTTGTTTCAACACTCTTGGTAGCTTCGTTTGCGTATGTCCCATTACTTTCATGGGAACCACTTGTGAGCAAGATGTGGATGAATGCAATGATACTTCCAACCTGTGTGTCAATGGTGCAGTGTGTTTAAACACAGTGGGCTCTTTCATGTGTCGTTGTGCATCTGGATACACAGGTGACATGTGTGATGAGGACATTGACGAATGCAGTCCAACAAATCCATGTACAAACGGTGGTACCTGTGTGAATACTGTCGGTAGCTTTTCCTGCACCTGTTCACCTGGGTTTACAGGAACACTTTGTGGAGATGATATAAATGAATGTGACAACCCTTCTACTTGTATGGATGGAGGCAGCTGTGTTAATAATGAAGGTAGTTTCACTTGTGTGTGTCCTCAAGGTGTAACAGGACCAACGTGTGGAGAAGACATCAATGAATGTGAACAGGATGACCTGTGTTTGAATGGTGGAACATGTGTTAATTCTCTCGGCAGTTATACGTGCCAGTGTAGAACAAACTGGGAGGGACCAGACTGCCGAAAATGTGCGATAGAGCAGTGTTTAATGTGCAGTGGAGAGGATGATGTGTGTGAGCAGTGTGATAGCGGTCATTTCACCTCCGCGGATGGTTTGTGCAGTAAGTCCTGTTGTATTACTGCATGTTTTTACTAGGGCTATTATTACTGCATATATACTGCGTGTATACAAAATGAATATCACTGTCCTCATATATAAACAGTTCCTTGTAGTGTGGAGTTATGCTCAGTGTGTACTAAGCAAGAGTGTACAGCTTGTGTGAAAGGATACATGTTGTCGGAGGTTAGGAAGAACGAGTGCATAGTTGGAGGTGGTGGCCTCACTGCAAGTGCGATCATTGGTGAGATTGCATACACACACATATATAGACTCATACACACATACACACACACACACACACACACACAATTCTAACTACCACTCTTACTCTGCAATTAATTCACGATCATATTTATATAGGTATCATTTTGGCAGCCATCTTTGTGGCTATCGTACTTGCTTCCCTTGTCGCCTGTATTATCTTTGGAGTCTACAAAGGTAGAGAGAGACCTCGAATGAAGGAAGCTCCAAATACTGATGTGTTTGCTGCATAGTGAGTTATTATTGCGTGAATATAAATAATCATAATATTATAATACAAGCTAATAGCCTACTAGGTGTTCTACTTTAACACTGATTCATTTGGAGTTCAGAGGTTACTTTCTGGCATTAGAATGTATACGTACTTACATACAGCGGAGAGCACTATAATCCAATGTATTTGGATGCAAAGAAAGCAATTGAAGTGGAATCTGGTGAAGTGTTGACTACAGTCAGAGTCGTGGGACCGAGCTCACTGAAAGGCCAGAGAGATACTAAGAATCCTCTTTCATTGTTCAGTGGACAGGATGATGTTGTGGTGAATTACAAAGCAGATCCACACGAAGGAACTGTCGTTTGATCAGACTGCTAAAAACCTGTTATTTGTATACGTATTCAATTTCACTGTAATGTTCATGTTCTACATTTGTTGGTATGCTTGTACTATCAATAAGGTGAAGTATAGTAACTGTTCATGCTACTGACTACAAGGTGTAAACAGTGTTGCGTGTGAGCTTCGACTTCATATATATAATGTACGTAAATAATTCATTTGCGATTCATAATTATGTAAATCAGCTAGACTCTTTATTACGGATTGAGCATTGCAGAGTATAGAATTACAGTGTGTGCAAATCAGCCTGGATTGTGCATTGCAGAGCTGATGAGTGGGCGTTGCTAATTGTAGGTGGAGCTCAACGTGAAACAGTAACAATTATTCAGGTTGAAAATGAAGTCCACAGTTGCAGAACTACTACTAAGTTTTATAGTGGTAGCGTCTCTTACACGCTGTTCACTGGCACAGAGCGGCTGCCTTCAGCTGGAGGATAATCAACTAGTAGATCCAAACTCACAGAACAGCGGTTTAATTCCACAAGCATACACTCTGAGTGGAGAGAATATTCAACCTCCCGCTGTGATTCTACACGAAACAAACACTGTGTGTTTAGCTGCTGCTGCAGAGAAAGATAGGTACCAGTACGTTTCCGTCGTGGCCAACCACACGTGCATCTCACAAGGGAGCTTAGCAGACTGTGAAGGAGTTATAAGAGTGAGCCAGTTTGATTTTCAATGTCTGTCAACAACAGGTACACCTCTGTGGTCCCCCATTGTGCAAGGAAGTACAGCTTTTGTTTTAGAGCCAATAGCAGATGCAAGTCTATTGACTCCAATCAGGAGAGACTGCTCAGCTTGTGTGAATCCTCGACAAAGAGGACTACCGAGCATCATTGATCCCAACCATTGTGATGGTGAGTTAGGAATGTAGTGCTGGATACCATATACTGTTGGGCTGTATGTAGTGTGTCACATAGTAATTGGCCTGGCTTCTTTTAATTGGACAGAGTCAACCTGTGCCAGGTCTAAGGAATTGTTTACAGTTTCTGCGTTGTTTGTTTTGGTGTTTACAGACAAAATCATCAGTGTCGTCATAAACTTTTACGACACACACCACCTACACACACGCAACAGAGTGCAATGGTTGTCTTACTAATGGTACCATGACGTGTACTAGTCCTGAGCCATCTGCATGCTGCAACTTCTACTTGAACAATACCTGTGTGTTGGAGTGTCCACCAACAACTGCAGCTAACGACACCTTTGATTGTGGTAGTGTGTGATTGTGTGTGGTTTGTATGCGAGTGTGTGAGCGTATATACATCCATATATATAGCAAGATTGGATGTATAATGTGTACTGTATTGTATCAGATATGTGTAACATTACCATTATTGCACTTTGCAGTGGACTGTGGTGAACTCTCAGCACCTGATAATGGAGGAGTGTTGCAATCAGGCACAGGACTTGGAGCAATAGCAACTTACTCCTGTAGAGACGGCTTCAATAGAATTGGTACTAGCTCACGCACATGTCAGGCCAATGGACAATGGTCAGGGGAAGAGCCTACCTGTTCAAGTATGTACTTAAATTCTACTGCTGGATTAGAAGCAATTTTTTTTTAGCCCATCAATATACACACATCTTTAATTTTGATGACCTTGTTGTATCTACACATGCAGTTGTGAGATGCGAGGTGTTTCCAATTGAGAAAGGCAATACACGTCCTTCAGCAAACAGCATAAATTTTGGTTCTACTGTATCCTACGACTGTAATGAGGGTTATGCTTTGAGTGGACTTGCACTCAGAATTTGTCGTGAAGATGGATTGTTGACAGGCTCTCAACCTACATGTATAGGTATATATGTTGTCTAGTTTAAGAATTAATACAGACATGTGTATACTATTAGCCTTGCAGTATGACACTGTATTAAATCACTCATTGCAGCTGCCGTGGATTGTGGTTCATTGAGTGCTATTGCCAATGGAGCTATTCTCTTCAATTCAACTCAATTGGGCTCAGTTGCTACTTACTTTTGCGATCGAGGGTTTAGCCTTGACGGCAGTACCAACAGTACATGTATTGTTAATGGTACTTGGTCTCCTCCTAGTCCTGAATGTGTCGTTATTCCAACAACTGCACCAGATGATCGTAGAGGACTCTCTGGTGTGGATATTGCATGTATGTGTACACACCCAAAATTTTATATGATTCACATTATTATTTGGTGGTATGTTGGAATGCAGCTGTAGAGAAGATATATATATGCGTGCCGTTTCCTTCATATTTTTGCTGCTACTTATGTCACACACGCACACACGCACACGCACATGCAGGGATTGTCATAGGAATGCTCTTCCTTGCAATTATAATTGGAATAGTTATTGCACTAGTTGTGTATGGAATTTATAGAGGTAGGAGTGAGTTCTAACATTGTTGTGTAGTTAACAACAGTTGATGTTCAGGTTATATGTATTCTCACATTCTGTTTACTTCATGCTGTTTCCAAGGAAGTTTTGTGATATCTATATCTATAGATTTTGCAGCCAATGAGCAGAAATAATACTAATTTTCAGTTGTGAAATTTTGTATTGCTGCAGCACCAATGTTGATCTTGAAACTTGTGTTATAGTGTCACTACATACATACAGATTGAATCAAGTTACATACACATAGCTGCTTGTATCAAGCAAGTCACTAGCAATGGCAAACCAAGTGAGTGCTGTTCTGGTTATAGCTTCTCTTATGTTTGGCCTTGCCATTGGTCAGTGCCCACAGCTGGAAGCAGGTGATCTTGGAACACTAAACACCACCAGTACAGATGGACTTATTTCCACTGCACTTACAACTGGACAGGGTTCTCAACGTCCCGATGTTCAGTTGCATAGTTTCAATACAGTGTGCCTGGCAACTACTAGATTTCGTGATACATACAGGTTCACATCAGTGGTGGCCAACTACACCTGTAGTCGGACTGCACATGCAATATGTAATGAAGCAATCCCTCGTGTTTCTCAGTTTGATTTCCAATGTGTTGATATGAGTGGTGCACCAACGTGGATTACGAATGTCTTTGGGAGCGAACAGTTTGTAGTGTCAGATCCTGCAGATGGTAATTTGGACACACCACTCAGAACCGACTGTGCCTTCTGTGTTAATCCTTTACAGCTATCAAGCTTTGTTGTAGACAACACCACACACTGTTTGCGTGAGTTATCAACACTGCATGCACATGTACCAAATATATACATTTTCATTTGTGAGTCACTGTCAATAGTTTATCACATTACACCTGCCATTTTAGCATGCAGCACTGATTGCGATATATCAGGTCTACAGACGTGTACAGACATAAACCAAGAAAACTGTTGCAATTTCTTCCAAAACAACACGTGTGTGGCACAGTGTAACCTCGGATATGTTCCAAATCCCAGCAATGATTGTGGTAAGTTTAAAGAAATTTGGGCATTATACATTTACGTAGGTGAGTAAAATTAATAATATTGCTACGTATAGAACCTGATCTCTGTGATCCTAGTCCCTGTGATCCTAATGCTTTGTGCGTGAGTGAACCTGAGATAGGTGTCGAGTTTAATTGCACTTGTCTGGTGCCTTTTGTTGGAGATGGATTTGTGTGTCGAATGGGCTCAACCGTTGGTGGAGATCCACATTTCAGTGTTGTGCTTCCAAGTGGGGACATGCTTTGTTATTCCATTCAAGGGAAACAAAATGAGATGTTCAGTCTCATAAGTAACAAATGGCTACATATGAATGCTCAGTTTGTACCAGACAAACGAAGGCCTGAAGTCACATGGCTTGGTACAATAGGCATTGTAGCAGCACAATATGGCCAGGAAAATAAGTATTCTAATACTGTTCACTTGGTATTTCATGGAATGAACAAAACCGTTTACATTGAACATGGAAATGCTGAACCACGAATGATCAACGCTGCTGATGTTGTGGAGATTACTGTCAGAAAAAGGGATTTGTCAATACGTTACAAGGAGAAGAACAAAAAGAAACTTCGTGGTGAGAAACATGTGAAGTATAATATTCAAGTGGAGTTGATTGATATAGGATTGGCCTTCAACATTCGTTTTGTTAAAAATCGTTTGGACCTCTTTTGGCATAATACATCAAACAACAGTGTGATCAGTCTCAACAAATCTCACGGCTTAATCGGACAGTTCTTAAACGGTTTCACTGAGCTGGACAAGACACGTAGGATTCTAATCATGCCCAACAAGGAGCCTGTACCAGTGATGCAACGACCTGTCTGGAGTTTCATGGAAAGAGAAGAGATCAAGGAACAGTTCTGCTGGGCTACAATGAATCCTGGTTATCAGGGAAAGAAGCTTATCGATGGTAGCTATATGGATTATGTTGTTGAAAGTATTCTTTCGACCGATTTTCAGCCTCCACTTTGAAGCTGAATAAAGCAATTTTGTTGAATAATGGTTTCTAATGAATATGTAGTGATTAATTATTGGTAATGGGTTTAACCTATAATATGTAACACTATCTTGTGTTTTTTTTATATATAACAGTGCATTCGCAAAATTTATGCAGTCTTTCAAACTTGTCAAATCAGATTCTATACTGTTACATACTTGTATGGTTTGAATTCGGATGTTAAGAGTTTGATTACAATTATTGAAACTGAAACATGCATCAATTAATTATCTAACTGATGAAGTTTCATTGCAGCATTCCAAACATGACCAATTGTTACGATGGTTATAATACATTCACCAAGTCATGTGATCATGAGAGATTGTGAGTTAATGATGCCACCATTTTGTTCCTCTCTTTACCTACAGGGTTTGTGGATTGTGGAAACTTGGCTGCTCCTCTCAATGGGATGGTACTCTTACTCTCAGGAACTTCATTGGGTACCAGAGCTACTTATGTTTGCAACCAAGGTTTCCAGAGAGACGGCCCAAGCAGTCGTACCTGTGAGGCTAATGGAGTATGGTCTGGAACGGCTCCTGTGTGTCTGCGTACGTAAGATATACTATACGTAACTACTCAATGCCTAGTGTGATTGGGGTATATGGACTAAACATTGTTAGACTGAGATACAGTGAAATGGGTATATATACGTACGTAGCTGTTAAAGCAAATAATATAAATTTCTGATATGTTTTTTCTTTGTGATAGTAGTTCCACCTACAGACCCACCAAGTAATGGAGGAATTACAGGAAACCGGGCAACAGTGATATGTGAGTGTGTACCATATGATGTAATAATTATTGCGAGTACACACATACGTATGTATTATGCAATACCACTATGAATGAATCAGAAAATTAGTTTCCTAATGCGCAGCTGTGTCATTTTGCTGATCCAGTTTTGAATTCACTAAAGATGTTTATTGTTACCACATATATGACATAATGATGTATGAATATCATGCAGGGATTGTTGTTGCAGTTGTCATTCTGCTAGTGTTCATTGTACTCATCTTTGTACTAGTGGGATATGGTGGATATGTGCGAAACAAGAGAGGTGCTGTTCAGGAGAAGCCGTCTCCCCCACACAACCAACACACAGTGGAGCCATTAGTTGCCATCATGGCAAAAACTAGATAGCAAGCGTCATCATGTAGATTGTCATGTCATCCCAAATATATAAATTATGATTTTTGGGTTCAATCCCTGGGAATTACCGGTTGGGCGCGGGTAATTGAAATCACGCAACGGCAACGCCCATTCTCAACTTTTAGTGTAGTAAACAATTATGGCGGTTTCAGTACTCTTCTTCATTGCTCTGTGGATTGGCCAAGGACAATCTCAATGTACTCTAGAACAACTAGAAAACAATCTAGGCCCTACAGATATAGAAGAAGCAGGCGGACTTGTGTCAATGGGGCTTGTTGTAAATTCTCAAGCCCAGGGACCTCCTGTGCAAATCTTTCAATACCAAACCGTGTGTGTTGCAGCTGATCAGCAGCGAGGAACCTATAGGGGAGCGTCTGTAGTCGTAAACTACACCTGTAGTGCAGGCATGGGTGCAATTCCCGAGTGTGACACAGCTACAACAGATGGTTAGTAACATTGAGGTACTATTGAGTCAATGTGGGAGTCTCAGTGTTCAATTTGAACAAGACTCTCTCATTGATTCAATTATGTTTCTGTCTCATAGGATTTGTTGTGACACAGTTTGACCTAATGTGTAACAGTAACTGGGGTTTTAATGTACTTGGATCGAGTCTGGATGCTATTACTAGCCCAGCTGATGGCAATCTGGCCACTCCACAAAGAACTACTTGTTCGTTTTGTATCAATCCTGATCGTTCAGGCGTCACATCAGACCAGGCTACACACTGTGTAGGTAAGTGTGCAGACAAATGACTTAATACATTATGTGGAGGTGGTGGCATGTACTTGGATTCACGTATTCATATTGACAGATTATGACACAATTGCAAACGCACAATGCTCCATTGCATGCATAATCAGTGAACTATATAATGTATACATGTTGTGTGCGTGACTGAGCTTCTTGCTAGAAAGTATTTTAGTGATCTCTTTATGGAATCATGGTCACTGATATTCATCTGACATGTCATAGAATGATATGCGATAGCCCATTACTAAGAAGAATCATATGCACTCACATCTATTGTCATTCACATGCACTCAAGTTGTGATGTGTGTACAACGACTAGTCATCTGAGCTTGGGTGTGTCTGTATACTTCACAACCAGTGCTGTTCATTCCACATGCGGCATAACTTTGCAAACATTATAACTTTGATTCTATTATAGCTTGTCACTTAAACTGCAATGTGGGCCTGATGCTGTGCACTGGTGGTAGTATGGATGACTGCTGCAATTACTACAATGATGATACATGTGTAGATGAGTGCCCAGCTCCGAGGAGACCATCGGATGATAACAGATGCAGTAAGACTGAAATAAATATATAATGCTCACATGACTGTTTGCACACTAAAGTACCAGAAGTCACCTACATCAATCTCTGTAAAATAAATGTACAAGTGTATGTAATACATAAATTGTGTGACCTAATATCTTGTTGTAATCTTATCATGATTGTATAGGTGTGTTTTGCGACTCACTTCCCCAACCAGAGAATGGTATGCCAATTGTTCTATCTGACGGCAATGAACAAGGATCTATTGCAAATTATTCCTGCAACGTTGGTTACAACTTGGTGGGAAGTCAAACTCGAACTTGCGTTGCTGGCCAAACTAGCACAATGTGGACAAACTCAGAACCAATGTGTCAAAGTGAGTGAATGAGTGAATGTGCTGTGTGTGCATGACATTGTGTATCAGTACATGTGCATGCAGTTCTAGAACATATCTCCATTAATGCAATGCATGCACTTCACACAGTTGTAGACTGTAAAGACTTGAACAGTCCAACAAATGGTCAAGTGTCACTCGATGGTGGCACAGTGTTCAATGCAACTGCAACCTACACTTGTGATAGTACCTCTGAACTAACTCCTCCTGATGGAGGCACAAGGACGTGCCAGGCGAATGGAGAGTGGACGGGAACGGCTGCCATTTGCAAGTGCAAGAGTGGATTCAAGGAAGGAGATGCCTCTGGAGTCTGTGGTAAGTTAAGACAGTGATATACATGTTGTTATAGTTGTTGTCATGGTCACGGCATTCACATTAAATGAAACATGTGCAACAGTGATTACAATATGACTTAAAGGTTGACTCTGCTGATGGCTGATCTTTTTTTTTTTTGCAGAGAAAACTGGATTGACGCCAGGAGGAATTGCTGGTATGCACACATGCATGTATATTACGTGTATACCGCCGTGATGCACACACTCTTGTTGTCATTACAGGAATTGTTGTCGGTGTTGTTGTTGGGATACTGCTATTAGTATTAGTGATCGTTCTTGTCTCTATTGGTATATATTTTGCTATTTCCAAGAGCAACAAGATTGACTCACGTGCACACAAAAAGTCTTAGTTTGTGCAACAAACCGTGTGTATATAGTGTAGCTACTATTTTTGATCGTGAAGTTGCTAGATATATAAGCATAGATATTATGTTATATGTTATGATAAAAAATTGTATATTAGTCCTGATTTTTGTATCGTCTTGACATTTCTGATCTGGTAAAGGTATTCTATTTACTTGCTGAGCTGCTCTGAGCGTTCGCGCGCGGAATATCAAATTCAAGCGCTCGAGCGCGCTGCGCTGCATGACCTAGCTGCACGTGCGCGCGCAGTACTGACGTCATAACCCAAAAAAATTTCGCATGCAAGCAACAATTGTACAAGTTGCAAGGTGGCAAAGTTGAAGTTTACAGCTGTTTGTATATAGCAGAAGATTAGACTAGTCAAGCAAGACTACTTTTAATCAGCGTAACGTGCAGACTATAAGTCTTGAATTAAGACCAGTTGTTGTAGTATTACTTGAGGAAACATACTAATAATACTTTGAGAGAACTCAACTCGTCTATTTCTACGAATCATGGATCTCTTGAGAAGACTACTCTTGTTCTTATTTTGTATGAACGTTGTTGCTGTTTGTGTGAATGGCCAAAACTGCCTCCCAATATCTCAGCAATTGTTAGGAAGCGTTTCTGCATTAAGTACCGATGGATTGATTCCTACAGTTTTTACTTCCTCAGAAGACAACCAGTCTCCTCCCGAGGTTCAAATCCTCAACTACACGGTTGTGTGTGAAGTGTCAGGGAATCGTATAAGCACTGCCAGAGGGGTGTCTATTCTGTTGGTATATGACTGCGATTCAACCAGAGATGATTTACCAGAGTGTACTCCGGCCGTTGATCAGGTTACAAGGCAGTTCCATTTTGCGTGTTCAAGCACTGGCGATGAATGGACTACTACAATTGCTGGCTCTTCTAATTTTGTTGTTTCTGGAACTACGCAGGCAACCTTGGATACACCATTGGACAATACCTGTAGTTTGTGTGTTGATCCTCAGCAGATCAATTCTGCTAACCCAGTGACCCACTGTGTTGGTGAGTGGTGACTCCAATAATTATGTGTGATATTTATATAGAGTCTAGTAACACTCTTGACCTCCTTCTGGTGCTATATAACTGGATGTGGGTTTTTTTCATTGCACACTGATACAGATTGTCATTCAAATTGTAATCGTGGTCTGATGAGGTGTTACGGTGCTGGTTCTGATGATTGTTGTAACTTTTACCAGGAAGAATTGTGTGTTGCCGACTGCAGGAGTGGTTTGGTACCAAACAGTGACCATTTCTGTGGTGAGTAGCTTAAGAATAGCTGATATCACACACGCGCACACACACACACACACACACACAGGTTGTCCCGCCCCAAGCAATCCAACTAATGGACAAGTCAGTTCAACTGAAGTAACAATGATAGGAGACAGAGTCACCTACACTTGTAATGATATATCTGATATCAGTGGAAGTGCAATGAGGGCATGTACACCCACTGGATGGGATGGACCAGAGCCCACTTGTGAAAGTGAGTCTTGACCATTCATCATTATTAATGTGGTTAGAGATTCCAGTGCGAGTGATGGCTAGAAATTCTTGGGAGGGTTTTCCCACACGCCGTGGTATGTGTTGGAAATAGCTCAAATGTACTCGTATGAGGGATTGATTAAGCATTCTTTGTGTCCTGTACTACACCCTGTCTGTCTGTCCCGCGATTAGTGTGTGTATGTGTGTGTGTGTGAGTGTGTGTGTGTGTGTGAGTGTGTGAGTGTGTTGATACTTGATTTAATTTCCTACTTCTCTTCTGTCTCACAGTTGTCAGGTGCCTTGCTAGTGATGTAATGGACCCTGTTGGTGGTCAGGTCACATTCTCTGATGTTCCTGCGGTTATTGGTTCTACAGCTAGTTATGTTTGTGACGCCGGTCGAGTCTTGCAGGGCAATGAGCAGCGTGCTTGCCAGGCTACTGGCGCATGGTCGGGTACTGATCCAGAATGTGGTGAGTTTTATTTTGTAGTATATGTGTGTCTGTCTTTGTTGTTGTATGCTTGTTCCTTTTAAACCTGGTCTATAAACCTGGTCTATAAACCTGGTCTATAAAAACAGTACTATTGTATTGCCAACCATGTTTGTGTCAGTGGTGACCTCATTGTGGTTGCTGTGATCACTCATGCTTGTTTTCTTGTATTGTGTTTATTCATGTGGTCTCAAAAACTATTTGGGGTCCCTTGTGTCTGTCTGCTCTGTGTTTCGAATACTGTTCAAATGTGCACACTGTAACTGTGTTAAAAACACTGGTCATCTACAATCGTCCTTGGTTTGTGAAAGACTGTTTGTTCTTAAGATGTTTTAACGTCAACATTCACATGTGTTGTTGTGTGTTTAGTTGAATGCCGTGTTTGTCAGAATGGTGGTACTTGTGATCCTAACACTCAGTCATGTCTATGCCCTCTGGGCTTCAGTGGGGGTGACTGCTCTGGTAAGTGTCTACACTATGGTGCGACTAGTTCTGTGCTGTGCGTGTGTTTTTAAATGGTGTTTCGTTTGATTTTAAGTGAACATGAGCTTGTTCAATTATTCACGTGTAATGAGGCATAATTGCACTACTGTATGCTTTCTGTCCAAGCAGCTGTCACATACATTGTAGTACCTTCATGGTGTCCTCTTTTTAAGCTTGCCGCTCTTACTCGAATCAATTCTCTCTGACGTATAGCCTCCGCGTATGTGTGAACATTATATCAACACCACTTAAGAAACTTTCGACCTTGTTGTGCAAAACAACAGCAGGGTTTTTTTTGTTTGTTTGTCTTGGTGGTGCTGATGTGAGTGTATTTCACTGACTCATTGCCCTTGTCTACTGTTTGATTAAATGTTACTCAATAAGATGTGGACTGTGGGGAATGCAATGCTGGGGAGTGCGATACACGAAGTGGAGTGTGCTTATGCCCCCCTACACACATGGGGGTCGACTGCTCAGGTAAGGAGCTAGCTAGCTTTGTGTGGGATCAAGCAAGTTAGTCTTTCGTAGCTCAGTTATACCGTCATTTTAACGGCCAGTTATCACCGTCACTCACTCGTACAGTAAATACACTTGTACTTACATCATCACTTTATGTTTTACGTCAGTGTGTGTGTTTTTTCCTTCATATCTTGGACGACATATTCTGTAGCGACAAATTAAGGAACAAGATGTTCGAACAGTAATGCATACAAGCCCAATCTCTTTGTCTACTTCTGTTGTATATATGTACAGTGTACTCACACCGTAAATATTCCCTTTGCAGTCATTACACATATTTTTATTATTGTCACATGTTTGCCGTGTATACAAATCACAACTAGTGAGTAAATGCACATCTGGTTTTGTCAAAACAGCTTTTGAGTTTGCTGGTGGTGAGGTTGTTTGAGAAAATTGTGTCTACAAAGTCTGCTGACTTAGAACAGCTCTTTGTGGTGACATTTTATCACTCTTTTTGCTTGTTTGTTGTTTTCTTTGAATGATAACACCTTTGGCAAATTGTTGAACACGTGTGTGAGAGAATTTGCATTTATAGGTGTGTAAATTGGTGACAATTTCTTGATGTCCATTTCTAGTGGGTTCTTTTAATGATATGTTGTATGTGTTTTTTTCGTGTGCCCAGCATTCGTGCCAAAACCTGTTAGCCCTTCCCAGTAAGGTATTCATATCATTGATTCTCTAATTGCATTCTTGGCATATTTGTGGCCTAGTCACTATTGTCGAACAATATATTATATTATGATGAATGCCGTGTATGGAATCCATTAGCATGGGCTTTGTGTGTCTTTGCTCCTATAGCTCAAAGACGTTCTTTAGTTGGTAGATCAGATGTGTATCCGTTAATGGAACAGGCAGTTTACATTGGTGGTGACTGAATGTGTGTGTGTGTGTGTTGTCCAGGTGAAAGTAATCAATTAAGCTCCTCCCAAACACACCTTGTGATTTTATGTTGTTTAAAAAAACAAATAGTTGTATGTGTGTATGTTCACCTGTGTACTATGAAGTAGTAACCCTGGAGTACATGTCCTTTTGTTAGGTTGTTGCTTGTCCCTGTGACCTTGCACAACTTCCTTAATGTTCCACAATTGGAGGTACAGCTACAGATGGCTTCTGGATAGGGGCCTGTTTTGACCACATTCAGATCATAATCCCCCCTCTAGGATACTTGAGCTTCACAAAAAAGGAAATACATATATAGCATTTGTGGTTTTGTGGAGGAGAGCTTTGAGAAGCTATGAAGCATATCCTTTATCCTAGGTGGTCGTTGATGACCTAATGTGAGAGTATGCAGAGATCCTTCTGTTGCTAATTATGCTTAATGACACTTGATTGGTGTCCACTCCCACATGGCTTGGATTTCACCGGATAGTTTCTTTAACCCCTTCACCTCCAGTGAAAACACCTAATCACGTGTATACATCTTTATGTCAAGAATTGACTTGCAAGATCAAGTGTAACTCACAAGCAAGTAGTAGATATGTCCTAATCATGCATTCTTCCAAAGCGAAATGGTAACATTAGCTTCAATTCTATTGTGTTACGACGTAGCCATTCAGTCTGGTAGACATTGTGCGATGGTGTGTGCATATATGTAGCATATGTCTCGGAATGCATGGCATGATTATTGGTGTTTTTATGTCGTAGGGGATCATAGGGGAGCAATTAGCCATAGAATCTTTTGTGTGAGTGTGTGTATGTGTGAACTGTAGAGAGGAGAAACTTCTCCAACCAAACCTGGTGTCTTTAACACACATTGAAGCATCGATCAATTGTTGTGGGAATGCAATGTGGAGAAATTTATCACTAATTGTCACTCCCTCCATCCTGCAATGCAATGGAGGTGGTGCACCTTGACTGATGTCAACTGCTGTCAATCATAACCCTGGTTACTGAGGCATGGTGAAAAGATTTCTGTGTTTGGTAAAGTCTCCCTCCCCCTACATATTTGCAATGGTTGCTGTTGGTTTACTCAGGTGGATGGTACCCACACCTCGTGAATATTGTAATGTGATTTCATTCACTGTTGTACATATATGCTTAGTTATGGAGATCATCTCCAATTTAGTGTCTGCTTCCGGGAATTGATATGTTTGTTCCTATAACCCTTTCGCTCCGTTTTTGTTGTAAATTTACACGAAATTCATTTCAATATTTCTCGGAAACGTCATCATTTTGGCTCATGAATTATTGATTGTCGGCATTGTCGGCACGGATATATCCCATAGTGGATTTTGAAGTGGTCGGTACTCTGATCTATAATGGATTAAGTGGTTTTGCTTTGAAGAAGCTTTGAAGTAAGCTTTCATCGACTTATTATTATTATTATTTTTTTTTTTTAACAAAAAAGGGAGTTTTGATGCATGGTGTGTAGTTGTGGGGTGGTAAGTAAAGGCTGCTGTGTGCATGTAACATGACGCGCTTGCATTTTGGGGTGAATTTTGGGATCGAGCGTTCCATTGGGTGGGTGTGGTCAATTCGGGCGAATGCTGGTTGCCATGAGCACCGGAGATCAAAGTTCGCATTGATGAATATTCAAATTAGCAAGTGCGATCCGTATCGAGAGAAATTTTTGTTGACTGAAAGGGTTATAAGTGTCAGCTGTGACTGAACCAAGTTGTGTAAAATCGTCTGGTTGCTGTAGCAGCCAATCACTTCTGGCCAGGGAGGCTTCTGATGATGAGAGCAGCCTCTACGAAGATGATCTGGAAGAAATGAGTGAGTAAATTTTTTGCATGTTTTTCATGTTTGGAAGCTCTTTGGAGTTTGTGAGCGAGTGTAGCAAGTGCAAGAGTAGAGTTTACTCTGGTTGTGTGTGTGTGTTTGAATATCGCTACATTTTGAAGCTGCAAATACAACTGTGTACGTCCCCAGGCCTGTGTTTTCTAGGCTATGAATATCATTAGTATTTCTCATACCTGGTCCAAACCCTGTGTTTATTTGCCATGAATGTCGTTAGTGTTTCTCGCACCTGGTCTGATCCCTGTACAGTTTTTGTTACCGTTTCCCAAAGTGGTGGCTAGCCCTATGTTTTATAGTCAATGAAAGTCGTTAGTATTTCTCGTACCTGGTCTGAACCGTTTTCTAACCTATTATATGCATGTTGTTATATTTCTGAGAGTGCTCCCGAGCTCTATGTTTTTAGGCTATGAATATCATTAGTGTTTTCCTGTGCTCCCAAACCCTACGGTTTAAGGCTATGAATATCATTAACTTTCCTCGCATGTTCACAACAGGTCTTACAAATCCGGTTGATTGTGAATATAATTAACACGTGCACACTTACTTACATACATACATACATACATACGTACATGCACACACACAGCATTATTCTATGACTGCTCTGATGATAGTGATGGTGGTAGCACTGATGACAACGATGATGATGATAGCTCTGATGACTCTGATGCTGATGATGGTGATGGTAGTGATGACAGTCTAGAAGGAGCGGCACCTACCCCAAAGAGGAGAAAGCAAGCATGCACGAGAGGAGGCACTCAAAGCATCCCTAAACTCTGGCCGTTATCCAACTTTTCAAGGTGTAGAAGGTCCTACTAATGATTTAGATCCCACTACAAGTAGTGCATTTGAGTGCTTAGAAATAGTTTGGCCTAATAGTTTGTGTGAATTAATGGCTTTAGATACGCTGTACAGAAGGGAGTGTCAGATTGGGAAAACACCACAATTGCTGAAATGTGGACGTACTTGGGCATCATATTACTAATGGGGATCCACAGGTTGCCTAGGATTAAGAAGTATTGGAGTAGAGACAAGTTCATGGGTATACCAGATTTGCATAGGTACATGTCCTCAACTAGATCCTGGGCCTTATGGAGTAATTTGCATTTGGTAGATAACCAGACAATAGCAAATACTGGAGAGATATCCAGCCTCTGCTGGAGTTAGTTCACTGCTTGCTTGACAAAGTAGGATTACGTAGAGGGGTTACAGTAAGCAGTGAGGGGGTGGATACGGCCAGTAGTGGAAGGGTATGCTATCTAGAATAAGTATCAGACATTCTTGGAATGAAGAGGGGTAGGTGCCGTCAGTGTATGCTATCCAAGATGAAGAAGCCGAGACACATCCTTCGGTTGTGGAGTGTGTCGAGTGAGATTTTGTAAAACTAAATTTTTCGAGAAATACAACCAACTATTAGTGTACATGTGTTCTAACTGACTTTTTAAATCGCATTTTATTGTTTTAAATCTGTTTTGTTACGTTTGGTTATACTTTGTGTTGTCCTTTCGCTCCGTTTTTGTTGTAAATTTACACGAAATTCATTTCAATATTTCTCGGAAACGTCATCATTTTGGCTCATGAATTATTGATTGTCGGCATTGTCGGCACGGATATATCCCATAGTGGATTTTGAAGTGGTCGGTACTCTGATCTATAATGGATTAAGTGGTTTTGCTTTGAAGAAGCTTTGAAGTAAGCTTTCATCGACTTATTATTATTATTATTATTATTTTTTAACAAAAAAGGGAGTTTTGATGCATGGTGTGTAGTTGTGGGGTGGTAAGTAAAGGCTGCTGTGTGCATGTAACATGACGCGCTTGCATTTTGGGGTGAATTTTGGGATCGAGCGTTCCATTGGGTGGGTGTGGTCAATTCGGGCGAATGCTGGTTGCCATGAGCACCGGAGATCAAAGTTCGCATTGATGAATATTCAAATTAGCAAGTGCGATCCGTATCGAGAGAAATTTTTGTTGGCTGAAAGGGTTATAGTGATACACTTTTTGCCACTTTCATATAGTGGAACCAACAATTGCCTACTCTCTGTAAGGGTAGGTAGTCTGTTGTTAGTCATTCTAATCCTATTGTGGTCATAGTCACCTGCTGTATACTGTTATTGTGGCATTGGGCTATTAGCTTCATCCTTCCTGTTATGGTTTATAGTACAATGGCACTGTGGCACTGGAGAGGTGTGTATGTGTTGTTGTTGTGTAGTGTTGGTTGGTGTGTGTACTCTTGAAAGTGAGTCATGTCTAGGAAGAGAGCAGCTCACACTTGTAAACCAAATATGGAATGGTGTGAATTTTGTGGCAGGATGTGGTTTTTATGTTTGTGACAAAGGATTGATGAGGGGATATCTTTTTTCCTGTTTCCAAAGCAGTATCAGTCATAGGGAACAGCCTCATATAACAATGCACAATTATAGCTAAAGTTACATTGTTTGAGTTCTTGGGACATGTGGAGTGTTATTATCCTGTCTGCCATTTCTGTAGTTACCATTGTTACAAACATCTAGACTTGTTTTATAAATGTGTGTAGTACAGTGCACACAAGTGTCTCTGTATGCGTGTTCTCTCTCTCTCTCTCTCTCTCTCTCTCTCTCTCTCTCTCTCTCTCGTGAGTGTGTGTGTGCACTGTAAAAAATGAACAGTTGTTTCAAACTTCTTTTGGTTATCTTAGTTTCATCCTTGTCCATCAATTTTATGGATTATGAAGAACTCCCACTGGCAGCTTTACATTTCACAAATTATTAAGTCTTAACGATGCATTTTAGGAATGAAGAGGCGGGCTAATCAATTTAGTAATACTTCAATTATCATAGAACACAAATAGGCGTCACCTTGGGTATATTCAGAAACAACAATGCAGAACAGTTTGAGTAAACTACATAGTTTATTTTAAAAATGGTTTTGCACCCTTATTGTTCTCACCGTTAAGTCCATACGTACGTATCCTCCTCTGCATTCACTAAATTCTTAATGGTATGTACCCATGAGATTGTGTGTATGAGACATTTTGAGTAGATGTACATAGTGTGCATGTTAGATCACAATCCCACAGAATTTCAGATATTTTAGTTTATTATATCGGAGATTACACACATGAACATGTTTCTTTATTCAGTGTATGATCTGTTACTGTCAAAGTCACATACTACCACTGTACATGTATAGTATAGGGATGGTTAAGTGAAATGATTTTATCAACAAACCAGCCACAAGTTATTTGCTGTTAGCTAGAAATTGAGTTTTATTGAATGGTATAGTTCCTTGGTGTGTCTTGGCCATCTTGAAGCACTTCTTGTTGGAGAGATGTTTGGTCTAGTGGTGTGTGAACTCCTATGCATTTTAAGCACACATCTTGTCTCTAGCTTATAACTGGAGTCCACATGACTAGTGGTGCACATAAACAGACTATTGGATCATGCAGTGCACACCTGGTGATTTAGAATTCTTGCAATTTTCTTTTCGAGATTGTGTGTATGTGTGTGTGTCACTGTGTGACATGTTTATAAGATCTGCACCTATGTTCACACAATATCCTGTGACCAGCAGTACACATGTGAAAAAGCTTATCTGTTTCAATATCCCTTTCTTCTATGCATTGTTTATGCCTCTTTCCTCATATTTAAATGTCATTACATTGAACCTTGTTTGCACCCAGCGAGTATTGAACCAATGACAACAACAAACCAGGGAGTATGTACCAACAACAATATTAATGTATCTCCGCGCTTTCCTTAACATCATTTAAAGCGCATGAATGCAGCAATTTGAAAGTTGTCTCGAGTGCAGATAAACATTAATATCCTTGCTGTGATAAGTCAAATGCCAGTAGTTAGAGGTCTGCATGTACAAGTAAAAGATGTTTTACCATTATTGCCACTTGAATTGGGTTGATTGTAGAGTTACATGAACCAGTCTCTCTCTCTCCACCATCTCTGTCTATCTGTTTAAATGAGACTTGTTTACTCGTCCGTGAATAATCTCTCTGCTTGCTGTACTCCCACCACTAATGCCCTTTGTACACTTCTCTCTTGGCAACAAATTCACTTCCCACTGTTCAAATTATCAGTAGAGATGATGACTGCAGTTCATGCAGCGTTGACTTGTATGGATGTGTTTGTTGTGAGAAACTCAGTGTGAGTATGTTTTTTTTCCCTTTCTATAGATCTATGCTCGGATAAGATACCAAACTGTGATGTGTGTGAAGTTCAAAATGGAGTCGTTGTTTGCACAAAATGTGCTGCAGAGTATCAGCTCAGTGCAAACAATGCTATGTGCATTAAGAATGGTCAGTTTTGACACACACACAGACACACACTCACGCACACACACACACACACACAGATGCAAAGCCTGGTGGTACTTCAGGAGCCTGTGGCACAGGCTGCATAATTGGCATCATTGTTGCTATCCTAGCAGCTGTTGTCCTTTCAACTATAGTACCATAATTGTGAAAATACGCATACATAATATTATGCAATACCACTATGAATGATTAGTTTCCTAATGCACATCTGTGTCATTTTGTTGTTCAAATTGTTACCACATACATGACATAATGATGAATGAATATCATGCAGGGATTGTTGTTGCAGTTGTCATTCTGCTAGTGTTCATTGTACTCATCTTTGTACTAGTGGGATATGGTGGATATGTGCGAAACAAGAGAGGTGCTGTTCAGGAGAAGCCGCCCCCCCCCCCCCCACACAACCAACACACAGTGGAGCCATTAGTTGCCATCATGGCAAAAACTATATATATATATAGCAAATGTCATCCTGTGGATTGTCACGTCATCCCACAAAATGAATTTTGTGTTTAATCCCTAGGAATTACCGGTTGGGCGCAGGTAATTGATTATTTACTTGGGCAACGCCCATTCCCAACTATCAGTGATTTTGGCGGTTGCAGTACTCTTCTTCATTGCTCTGTGGATTGGCCAAGCACAATCTCAATGTACTGTAGAACAACTAGAAAACAATCTAGGCCCTACAGATATGGAAGAAGCAGGTGGACTTGTGTCAATGGGGGTTGTTGTAAATTCTCAAGCCCAGGGACCTGTCACTGGAATTTTCTTTAGTATTGGTCCGGGACCATTTTTTTCAGAAATAACACTGAAAATTTTGGTCCAGGGCTATATGTTCAGGTGGACCAAAATTTTCAACGTTGTTTGTGAAAATTTTGGTCCAGGACCATTTTTAAAATGAAAGCACCAAGGTGCATAACCCTCGGCACTTCATGATGATTTTGATCTATGGTATTATCATAGATGTGAAATATGGATTGCTGAATGGTACAAGATAGGGATGGCTTAGTGAATATTATTGTGCATGGTGCATTATTTAGATATGTACAATATCATGTGGATATCAAACAGTGTAGTAATATTGTATTTGGTGCATGTTGATCAGAGGAGGTTGACCTTTTACGGGACATTTTGATATATCGATACATGTACTGTTGTTTTCGATCAGCTTTCTCTTGTTAGCTTTGTTGGGCTCTACTAGCTGCAATATGCTCTCTCAAATACTTTCTGCGACTGGCTCTCTCTTCTTCAGTTTCTTTGGCTCTACTAGCCGTTTTATATGCATTAACTCTTTGCGTTCGTCTCAATACAAACACATACCCACAAACACAAGACAACTTTCGGATATTTACTGCAGTGTTACACTTCGGGCAAGTTTTGCTTGGCATAATGAAAATAGATTTAAAAAGTGATTGCTAAACAATGAGCAACTTACTACACCTTCAGCGGTCACAAAGAATTGATAACATCACAGAAACAAACCACGTGGAAAAATGTATGCTAAATAATGCACACTCAATATAGGCGTGGTCACGGAGCTCACGGTGGCTCGAAACTGCAAATCCTGCAGAAACTACAGGTTTTTATGCAAAGCTACACGTTCGTTTTGTAGATATTCTCGATTATTACACATTAGTACCTTGATTTTGACGAGTAGAGTTGTTTTTCTTGAGATTAGGATGGAACAAGCAGACAGACATACAGACACACAAAACGACTATATAGTCTATAGCTATTCTACAAACACAAAACATTGACCAAAATTTTCTTTAATTGAAATGAAAAAGACCTCCTGTGCAAATCTTTCAATACCAAACCGTGTATGGCAGCTGATCAGCAGCGAGGAACCTGTAGGGGAGCGTCTGTAGTCGTAAACTACACCTGTAGTGCAGGCATGGGTGCAATTCCCGAGTGTGACACAGCTACTACAGATGGTTAGTATCATTGAGGTATAACTAGTACTATTGAGTCAATGTGGGAGTCTCAGTGTTCAATTTGAACAAGACTCTCTCATTGATTCAATTATGTTTCTGTCTCATAGGATTTGTTGTGACACAGTTTGACCTAATGTGTAACAGTAACTGGGGTTTTAATGTATTTGGATCGAGTCTGGATACTATTACTAGCCCAGCTGATGGCAATCTGGCCACTCCACAAAGAACTACTTGTTCGATTTGTATCAATCCTGATCGTTCAGGCGTCACATCAGACCAGGCTACACACTGTGTAGGTAAGTGTGCAGACAAATGACTTAATACATTATGTGGAGGTGGTGACATGTACTTGGATTCACGTATATATTCATATTGACAGATTATGACACACTTGCAAACACACAATGTCATTCGTGCATGCTCCATTGCATGCATAATCAGTGAACTGTATAATGTATACATGTTGTGCGCGTGACTGAGCTTTTTGCTAGAAAGTATTTTAGTGATCTCTTTATGGAATCATGGTTGAACTGATATTCATCTGACATGTCATAGAATGATATGCGATAGCCCATTACTAAGAAGAATCATATGCACTCTCTGCATATCAATTGATGCATCTATTGTCATTCACATTCGCTCAAGTTGTGATGTGTGTACAAGGTATATATACACAACGACTAGTCATCTGAGCTTGGGTGTGGCTGTATACTTCACAACCAGTGCTGTTCATTCTACATGCATAATTTTGCAAACAATATAAATTATACACTTTCTATTATAGCTTGTCACTCAAGCTGCAATGTGGGCCTGATGCTGTGTAGTATGGATGACTGCTGCAATTACTACAATAATGATACATGTGTAGATGAGTGCCCAGCTCCAAGGAGACCATCGGATGATAACAGATGCAGTATAAGACTGAAATAAATATAATTGTATATATAATAATATTATAGTAACATTCTATAATGCTCACATGACTGTACGCACACTAAGTACCAGAAGTCACCTACATCAATCTCTGTAAAATAAATGTACAAGTGTATGTAATACATATATGTGACCTAATATCTTCTTGTAATCTTATCATGATTGTATAGGTGTGTTTTGTGACTCACTTCCCCAACCAGAGAATGGTATGCCAATTGTTCTATCTGACGGCAACGAACAAGGATCTATTGCAACTTATTCCTGCAACGTTGGTTACAACTTGGTGGGAAGTCAAACTCGAACTTGCGTTGCTGACCAAACTAGCACAATGTGGACAAACTCAGAACCAATGTGTCAAAGTAAGTGAATGAGTGAATGTGCTGTGTGTGCATGACATTGTGTATCAGTACATGTGCATGCAGATCTAGAACTCCATTAATGCAATGCATGCACTTCACACAGTTGTAGACTGTAGAGACTTGAACAGTCCAACAAATGGTCAAGTGTCACTCGATGGTGGCACAGTGTTCAATGCAACTGCAACCTACACTTGTGATAGTACCTCTGAACTAACTGCTCCTGATGGAGGCACAAGGACGTGCCAGGCGAATGGAGAGTGGACGGGAACGGCTGCCATTTGCAAGTGCAAGAGTGGATTCAAGGAAGGAGATGCCTCTGGAGTCTGTGGTAAGTTAAGACAGTGGTATACATGTTGTTATAGTTGTTGTCATGGTCACGGCATTCACATTAAATGAAACATGTGCAACACTGATTATAATATGACTTAAAAGGTTGACTCTGCTGATGGCTGATCTTTGTTTTTTGTTGCAGAGAAAACTGGATTGACGCCAGGAGGAATTGCTGGTATGCACACATGCATGTATATTACGTGTATACCGCCGTGATGCACATACTCTTGTTTTCATTACAGGAATTGTTGTCGGTGTTGTTGTTGGGATACTGCTATTAGTATTAGTGATCGTTCTTGTCTCTATTGGTATATATTTTGCTATTTCCAAAAGTAACTTGACAAGCTCTGAGTGACTCATATGCATAAAAAAAGTCTTAGTTTGTGCAACAAACCGTGTGTATAGTACATTGTGTAGCTACTAAAATGTCTATATTTTTGATCGTGAAGTTGCTAGATATATAAGCATAGATATTATGTTATATGTTATGATAAAAAATTGTGTATCTAGTCCTGATTTTTGTATCGTCTTGACATTTCTGATCTGGTAAAGATATTCTATTTACTTGCTGAGCTGCTCTGAGCGTTCGCGCGCGGAATATCAAATTCGAGCGCTCGAGCGCGCGCGCATGTCCTAGCTGCACGTGCGCGCGGTAATGACGTCATAACCAAAAAATTTAGCGCATGCAAGCAACAGTTGCAAGGTGGCAAAGTTGAAGTTTACAGCTGTTTGTATATAGCAGAAGATTAGACTAGTCAAGCAAGGCTACTTTTAATCAGCGTAACGTGCAGACTATAAGTCTTGAATTAAGGCCAGTTGTTGTTGTAGTATTACTTGAGGAAACATACTAATAATATTTTGAGAGAACTCAACTCGTCTATTTCTACGAATCATGGATCTCTTGAGAAGACTACTCTTGTTCTTATTTTGTATGAACGTTGTTGCTGTTTGTGTGAATGGTCAAAACTGCCTCCCAATATCTCAGCAATTGTTAGGAAGCGTTTCTGCATTAAGTACCAATGGATTGATTCCTACAGTTTTTACTTCCTCAGGAGACAACCAGTCTCCTCCCGATGTTCAAATCCTCAACTACACGGTTGTGTGTGAAGTGTCAGGGAATCGTATAAGCACTGCCAGAGGGGTGTCTATTCTGTTGGTATATGACTGCGATTCAACCAGAGATGATTTACCAGAGTGTACTCCGGCCGTTGATCAGGTTACAAGGCAGTTCCATTTTGCGTGTTCAAGCACTGGCGATGAATGGACTACTACAATTGCTGGCTCTTCTAATTTTGTTGTTTCTGGAACTACGCAGGCAACCTTGGATACACAATTGGACAATACCTGTAGTTTGTGTGTTGATCCTCAGCAGATCAATTCTGCTGACCCAGTGACCCACTGTGTTGGTGAGTGGTGACTCCAATGATTATGTGTGATATTTATATAGTAACACTCTTGACCTCCTTCTGGTGCTATATAGCTTGATGTGGGTTTCTTTCATTGCACACTGATACAGATTGTCATTCAGATTGTAACCGTGGTCTGATGAGGTGTTACGGTGCTGGTCCTAATGATTGTTGTAACTTTTACCAGGAAGAATTGTGTGTTGCCGACTGCGGTAGTGGTTTGGTACCAAACAGTGACCACTTCTGTGGTGAGTAGCTTAAGAATAGCTGATATCACACACACGCACACGCACACACACACACACACGTACAGGTTGTCCCGCCCCAAGCAATCCAACTAATGGACAAGTCAGTTCAACTGAAGTAACAATGATAGGAGACAGAGTCACCTACACTTGTAATGATATATCTGATATCAGTGGAAGTGCAATGAGGACATGCACATCCACTGGATGGGATGGACCAGAGCCCACTTGTGAAAGTGAGTCTTGACCATTCATCATTATTAATGTGGTTAGAGATTCCATTGCGAGTGATGGCTAGAAATTCTTGGGAGGGTTTCCCACACGCCGTGGTATGTGTTGGAAATAGCTCAAATGTACTCGTATGAGGGATTGATTAAGCATTCTTTGTGTCCTGTACTACACCCTGTCTGTCTGTCCCGCGATTGGTGTGTGTGTGTGTGTGAGTGTGTTGATACTTGATTTCATTTTCTACTTCTCTTCTGTCTCACAGTTGTCAGGTGCCTTGCTAGTGATGTAATGGACCCTGTTGGTGGTCAGGTCACATTCTCTGATGTGCCTGCGGTTATTGGTTCTACAGCTAGTTATGTTTGTGACGCCGGTCGAGTCTTGCAGGGCAATGAGCAGCGTACTTGCCAGGCTACTGGCACATGGTCGGGTACTGATGCACTATGTGGTGAGTTTTATTTTGTAGTATATGTGTGTCTGTCTTTGTTGTTGTATGCTTGTTCCTTTTAAACCTGGTCTATAAAAACAGTACTATTGTATTGCCAACCATGTTTGTGTCAGTGGTGACCTCATTGTGGTTGCTGTGATCACTCATGCTTGTTTTCTTGTATTGTGTTTATTCATGTGGTCTCAAAAACTATTTGGGGTCCCTTGTGTGTCTGTCTGCTCTGTGTTTCGAATACTGTTCAAATGTGCACACTGTAACTGTGTTTAAAACACTGGTCATCTACAATCGTCCTTGGTTTGTGAAAGACTGTTTGTTCTTAAGATGTTTTAACGTCAACATTCACATGTGTTGTTGTGTGTTTAGTTGAATGCCGTGTTTGTCAGAATGGTGGTACTTGTGATCCTAACACTCAGTCATGTCTATGCCCTCTGGGCTTCAGTGGGGGTGACTGCTCTGGTAAGTGTCTACACTATGGTGCGACTAGTTCTGTGCTGTGCGTGTGTTTTTAAATGGTGTTTCGTTTGATTTTAAGTGAACATGAGCTTGTTCAATTATTCACGTGTAATGAGGCATAATTGCACTACCGTATGCTTTCTGTCCAAGCAGCTGTCACATACATTGTAGTACCTTCATGGTGTCCTCTTTTTAAGCTTGCCGCTCTTACTCGAATCAATTCTCTCTGACGTATAGCCTCCGCGTATGTGTGAACATTATATCAACACCACTTAAGAAACTTTCGACCTTGTTGTGCAAAACAACAGCAGGGTTTTTTTTGTTTGTTTGTCTTGGTGGTGCTGATGTGAGTATATTTCACTGACTCATTGCCCTTGTCTACTGTTTGACTAAATGTTACTCAATAAGATGTGGACTGTGGGGAATGCAATGCTGGGGAGTGCGATACACGAAGTGGAGTGTGCTTATGCCCCCCTACACACATGGGGGTCGACTGCTCAGGTAAGGAGCTAGCTAGCTTTGTGTGGGATCAAGCAAGTTAGTCTTTCGTAGCTCAGTTATACCGTCATTTTAACGGCCAGTTATCACCGTCACTCACTCGTACAGTAAATACACTTGTACTTACATCATCACTTTATGTTTTACGTCAGTGTGTGTGTTTTTTCCTTCATATCTTGGACGACATATTCTGTAGCGACAAATTAAGGAACAAGATGTTCGAACAGTAATGCATACAAGCCCAATCTCTTTGTCTACTTCTGTTGTATATATGTACAGTGTACTCACACCGTAAATATTCCCTTTGCAGTCATTACACATATTTTTATTATTGTCACATGTTTGCCGTGTATACAAATCACAACTAGTGAGTAAATGCACATCTGGTTTTGTCAAAACAGCTTTTGAGTTTGCTGGTGGTGAGGTTGTTTGAGAAAATTGTGTCTACAAAGTCTGCTGACTTAGAACAGCTCTTTGTGGTGACATTTTGTCACTCTTTTTGCTTGTTTGTTGTTTTCTTTGAATGATAACACCTTTGGCAAATTGTTGAACACGTTTGTGAGAGAATTTGCATTTATAGGTGTGTAAATTGGTGACGATTTCTTGATGTCCATTTTACTGGGTTCTTTTAATGATATGTTGTATGTGTTTTTTTCGTGTGCCCAGCATTCGTGCCAAAACCTGTTAGCCCTTCCCAGTAAGGTATTCATATCATTGATTCTCTAATTGCATTCTTGGCATATTTGTGGCCTAGTCACTATTGTCGAACAATATATTATATTATGATGAATGCCGTGTATGGAATCCATTAGCATGGGCTTTGTGTGTCTTTGCTCCTATAGCTCAAAGACGTTCTTTAGTTGGTAGATCAGATGTGTATCCGTTAATGGAACAGGCAGTTTACATTGGTGGTGACTGAATGTGTGTGTGTGTGTGTGTTGTCCAGGTGAAAGTAATCAATTAAGCTCCTCCCAAACACACCTTGTGATTTTATGTTGTTTAAAAAAACAAATAGTTGTATGTGTGTATGTTCACCTGTGTACTATGAAGTAGTAACCCTGGAGTACATGTCCTTTTGTTAGGTTGTTGCTTGTCCCTGTGACCTTGCACAACTTCCTTAATGTTCCACAATTGGAGGTACAGCTACAGATGGCTTCTGGATAGGGGCCTGTTTTGACCACATTCAGATCATAATCCCCCCTCTAGGATACTTGAGCTTCACAAAAAAGGAAATGCATTTGTGGTTTTGTGGAGGAGAGCTTTGAGAAGCTATGAAGCATATCCTTTATCCTAGGTGGTCGTTGATGACCTAATGTGAGAGTATGCAGAGATCCTTCTGTTGCTAATTATGCTTAATGACACTTGATTGGTGTCCACTCCCACATGGCTTGGATTTCACCGGATAGTTTCTTTAACCCCTTCACCTCCAGTGAAAACACCTAATCACGTGTATACATCTTTATGTCAAGAATTGACTTGCAAGATCAAGTGTAACTCACAAGCAAGTAGTAGATATGTCCTAATCATGCATTCTTCCAAAGCGAAATGGTAACATTAGCTTCAATTCTATTGTGTTACGACGTAGCCATTCAGTCTGGTAGACATTGTGCGATGGTGTGTGCATATATGTAGCATATGTCCCATTGGAATGCATGGCATGATTATTGGTTTTTTTATGTCGTAGGGGATCATAGGGGAGCAATTAGCCATAGAATCTTTTGTGTGAGTGTGTGTATGTGTGAACTGTAGAGAGGAGAAACTTCTCCAACCAAACCTGGTGTCTTTAACACACATTGAAGCATCGATCAATTGTTGTGGGAATGCAATGTGGAGAAATTTATCACTAATTGTCACTCCCTCCATCCTGCAATGCAATGGAGGTGGTGCACCTTGACTGATGTCAACTGCTGTCAATCATAACCCTGGTTACTGAGGCATGGTGAAAAGATTTCTGTGTTTAGTAAAGTCTCCCTCCCCCTACATATTTGCAATGGTTGCTGTTGGTTTACTCAGGTGGATGGTACCCACACCTCATGAATATTGTAATGTGATTTCATTCACTGTTGTACATATATGCTTAGTCTTGGAGATCATCTCCAATTTAGTGTCTGCTTCTGGGAATTGATATGTTTGTTCCTATATAGTGATACATTTTTTCCACTTTCATATAGTGGAACCAACCCATTGCCTTCTCTCTGTAAGGGTAGGTAGTCTGTTGTTAGTCATTCTAATCCTATTGTGGTCATAGTCACCTGCTGTACACTGTTATTGTGGCATTGGGCTATTAGCTTCATCCTTCCTGTTATGGTTTATAGTACAATGGCACTGTGGCACTGGAGAGGTGTGTATGTGTTGTTGTTGTGTAGTGTTGGTTGGTGTGTGTACTCTTGAAAGTGAGTCATGTCTAGGAAGAGAGCAGCTCACACTTGTAAACCAAATATGGAATGGTGTGAATTTTGTGGCAGGATGTGGTTTTTATGTTTGTGACAAAGGAATGATGAGGGGATATCTTTTATTCCTGTTTCCAAAGCATTATCAGTCATAGGGAACAGCCCCATACAACAATGCACAATTATAGCTAATGTCACATTGTTTGAGTTCTTGGGACATGTGGAGTGTTATTATCTTGTCTGCCATTTCTGTAGTTACCATTGTTACAAACATTGTTTTATAAACGTGTATAGCACAGTGCACACAAGTGTCTCTGTATGTCTTCTCTCTCACTCTCACTCTCTCTCTCTCTCTCTCTCTCTCTCTCTCTCTCTCTCTCTCTCTCTCTCTCTCTCTCTCTCTCTCTCGTGTGTGTGTGTGTGTGTGTGTGTGTGTGTTACATTTTTGTGGCTTTGTTGAGCCCCATTTGTGTTTGTGAACTAAATGTTGTCATTTGCTTTGATGCAATTCACGTCCAATAAACCTCATTTGGGTCAGTTTATGGAGATGGTGTATTTTGCACCCTAGATGATATTTACAGTCAACAGAAACCCTGATTTTGTTCACATTAAAGCAAATTTACATTCCATGTCTGTTCAGTTCTTAATGGTACCCATGAGATTGTGTGTATGAGACATTTTGAGTAGATGTACATAGTGTGCATGTTAGATCACAATCCCACAGAATTTCAGATATTTTAGTTTATTATATCGGAGATTACACACATGAACACGTTTCTTTATTCAGTGTATGATCTGTTACTGTCAAAGTCACATACTACCACTGTACATGTATAGTATAGGGATGGTTAAGTGAAATGATTTTATCAACAAACCAGCCACAAGTTATTTGCTGTTAGCTAGAAATTGAGTTTTATTGAATGGTATAGTTCCTTGGTGTGTCTTGGCCATCTTGAAGCACTTCTTGTTGGAGAGATGTTTGGTCTAGTGGTGTGTGAACTCCTATGCATTTTAAGCACACATCTTGTCTCTCGCTTATAACTGGAGTCCACATGACTAGTGGTGCACATAAACAGACTATTGGATCATGCAGTGCACACCTGGTGATTTAGAATTCTTGCAATTTTCTTTTCGAGATTGTGTGTATGTGTGTGTGTGTCACTGTGTGACATGTTTCTAAGATCTGCACCTATGTTTACACAATATCCTGTGACCAGCAGTACACATGTGAAAAAGCTTATCTGTTTCAATATCCCTTTCTTCTATGCATTGTTTATGCCTCTTTCCTCATATTTAAATGTCATTACATTGAACCTTGTTTGCACCCAGCGGGTATTGAACCAATGACAACAACAAACCAGGGAGTAACCAGTCTCTCTCTCTCCACCATCTCTGTCTATCTGTTTAAATGAGACTTGTTTACTCGTCCGTGAATAATCTCTCTGCTTGCTGTACTCCCACCACTAATGCCCTTTGTACACTTCTCTCTTGGCAACAAATTCACTTCCCACTGTTCAAATTATCAGTAGAGATGATGACTGCAGTTCATGCAGCGTTGACTTGTATGGATGTGTTTGTTGTGAGAAACTCAGTGTGAGTATGTTTTTTTCCCTTTCTATAGATCGATGCTCGGATAAGATACCAAACTGTGATGTGTGTGAAGTTCAAAATGGAGTCGTTGTTTGCACAAAATGTACTGCAGAGTATCAGCTCAGTGCAGACAATGCTATGTGCATTAAGAATGGTCAGTTTTGACACACACACAGACACACACTCACGCACACACACACACACACACACACACACACACACACACAGATGCAAAGCCTGGTGGTACTTCAGGAGCCTGTGGCACAGGCTGCATAATTGGCATCATTGTTGCTATCCTAGCAGCTGTTGTCCTTTCAACTATAGTGGCTGTTGTGATATTTGCTCTGTATAAGTACCTCAATGACCCAGCTACTAAGCTAGCCAAGACAGATACAGCAGGATTGAATGGGTAAGCAAGTAAAGTTAGCACTTCAAGTAGTTCCAATTAATGCCCAGCACATAGGTAGTATGAGGTCTTTGTTATCTGGCCACAATCCAGCTGTTTATATTTCTGCATACATGGTGTTAGTACATCTACATCCTATGGTCTAGGTTTATTTTTTTTGTTCCATGCAGGGTTGCAAGAGATAATCCTCTCTACGTTGATCCAGCGGCCTTGGATGAGGAAGCGGCATGATGGCCCCACCCACAAACACGATCTCTCTCATCTGTTTAGGCTAGTACATGTTTTTTTTTTGTTATTGTACTATCATTCCTGCTATCTATGTACAATTATATATACACTTTTTGTTACAAGATATTCTTTAGTCAACACTCCTTAGCATCTGTATTGTGTGCAGTTACGTTTCAAAACAACAACAAAAAAAACTAAAGAGAATTTTTTTTTGATGTATGCATAAAATTATATTATGTATGCTTGTTAAGTACATGTATAAGGACTGGATCATTTCACATAGTGTGTATGTGTGTGTATATGTGTATGTACAAATCTATTTACTTTACTACACAGCTAATTTTTAATTCGATGTGTGGCACATATTATTTTTATTGTTATTTCATTGTACCAAATGTATGTACGTATACATGTATGTGCTAGATACATCATCATTCTTTTTTTGAATGGACTCAATCTTGCCCATACAAATTACATTAAGGTTGTGTGTTTTCCCTTCATTGAGCACTCAAAATGGGAGCTGTCTTGAATCAAGGCCTGGCTGATTATCACTTCATGTTCTTGAATGTTGTTTAGAGGTGGTACAATAAACAAAGGAAATTGGTTCATATTATTAGTCTAACATGGTTTACCATGAATTTTCTCAAACAAACATGCACACAGCATAACTATACAGAATGGATTGATTTGTCTCCATGGCTACCTATTGTGAGTTAGTTCTCTAAAGGTGTTAGTGATCATGTACCTAGAGAAGAGGATATACAGTCTTCTGAACCAAACATACTGACTCCTGTGTGCCTGCATTGCTCTCTGGAAGTGGGTAGATACAAAGAAGTACAAAGGATGACACAAACACACACACACAAAGATGGTTTAAGGTTCACATTCCTGTTTGGGAAGCAAAAGAAACAGGATACTCGCTCACTCACACACATACCCTCGCTTTGAAGTAAGTCACCATGTTGACGGTGGCCGATATATCACTGCAGGAAATGTAACCATAAAAAACACAACTAAATTTAGTCATTCCACCCTCCTTGTATGACAACACACTGCCTTCATGGTATCAAATTGTGGTTTGCTGCACATGGAGAGGTCATGCTCATTTGTGACCTTTTATGGCATCAGGTGCACCATCACCATTAGTGTGTAGTTTACAAGTATGTCTAGTCAGCATCTAATTGTTGTAGACTCAGCACAATTATATTGTACACTAATGGTACTGCTTGTGTAGTTAAGAATACTATGTGTAACATGAGTGGGAGTGGGTGGGAATGTTTAAAGAGTGGTGACAGTCTTGCTATTAGTGACATGTGTTATAATGATGGGTGTTCCTATGCATTTATGGTCAATTTGACAACTCACTCAGTGGAGTTTGTAAGTTGGCTCCAAATCAAGTCCAACCAACTTATATACTTGCGAATAATACCAGTGCTCTCCAATAGGAACACTCTTTTAACTCCAGCTGTCCAGTGTGTGTAGTTATGAACATCATACTATACAAGTAACAGTTATACACATTGCTCTACATGCTTGAATACCTTTTGTCAATAATCTTTGTTGATGTAACCCCCTGCAGAGACATCAAAACAAAAACATTGACATCATTGCACTATTCATAGACTTAGTGATTTCATCAAACCCTATAAACATGAATAATGTATGAAAAATGATGTGCTGGGCAGACAGCATAATATTATATATTTTTTGTGTTGGCATTGATTTATGTTGGTTTTTTTTTGCTGTGGACTACTTACATGATAGCATTGCAAATGGCAATATGGTTTGCATGGCCTGAAATTCCTCTTTCATCAAATGTGATAATCTACATTGAGGTGTGTGTGTGTGTGTGGGGTTGCACATGACCAAAGTAGGTAGTGGTCGTTAAACCAACATCCTTCAAGTTTATGTGTATTGACAATACACATAAACTTGAAGGATGTTGTTTATGTTCATACATAGACATACTGTTTGTATTTCTTTCTGTTTCACTGTCTCAAGTATATACTTTCCCACTATATCACTGTTCCATTCCACAGTGGGGTTGTCAGGTAAATCCCTGTCATTAATTATCCTAATGTCACGGCTTTGGAGACCAAGAATAGTGGCACTTTTGACAAGCTCATGTTTCCGTACACTTCCTTCTCCATAGTAATCTCCTGGAGAATGCAATACACACTAGTCAGGTCTATATCGACTATCTAACATACACATGCATACAACTGTTTTATCACACAGGACTTGATGCTGAGCTCATATGTATTAAAATCATGCATATGCAAATGAGAGCTAACCTTCAGATAAGCACAGTAGGTATACTCTACGTGTACTGCTGTCTTCAGTGGTCTGTGTCAGAGTGAGGAGAGTGGGTGAAAAGAACATACACTCATCATCAGGGTGGGCTGTAATAAGAAGTACATTTCCAACGGCAGCTTTTGTGACGGTCTTTTCCTCAGTCAAGTTCCTCCATCTTTGCAGCAACAGTAGGACAAACATGGAGAGTAGAGAGATAGCTACTGCAACCCACCATGCTAACATGGCTAGTGGGTAAGGAGTCTCAAAAAGTTCAGCTAAAATTTCATCATAGTTAAGTTGCACAAAATAATACACCATGTAAATCTCGTAGTTTCATTGTTTGTTGAACAGTTCAACTGTACAAGTCTATGGAAAGTGCAGCTGAGCATGGTCTGATAGCCAGAAGAGTCATTATATCCTCTCCTTCATCAATACTAGCCAGTTACGTTGATTCCAGATTTTAATAGAGGGAAGAACTTTAGAATCGACAGTTTCTCATTTTGCGCTCTTCTGCTTATTATCTCTCTGTGTTCCAGACCTTGAGATTTCAGACTGCAACAAATTTCAGCTGAAAAAGGAATAACAACATTTCCAGGTGTACATAACCTTTTAAATTATTATACCTGGTTGATTATGAGGTAACACCACCAAGTAGAACACACCACTAGGAGAGAGCATGTCAGCCACATGAGGTAGCAATCTGTCCGTAACCTGAACACACACACAAAAAAATTAATTATATTCTTCTCTGCTGTGAAATGGATCATTTCGTCAGCTCAATGAGAGAAGATTTCCATATGTACCTCTCTTCCATTGATACCACCTGCCCATGAGGCTTCAATGCCGAGACTACCGACCTGGAGAAGAAGTTCAAAGTCACCTTCACTACAGTAATGTATTTACGTTCACATGCACAATAATATATACACAAACCTCATTTGACGGAGTAGCAACATAAGGTGGGTTGAAGATGAGCACATCCACTTTCCCAGACAACCTTTGTTTGAAGGAGGAAACCTGCAGTGATATATGTTCTCAGTGTGCAGATGTTGTCATGTGTTGGGAAATATGGACTCACCAAATCCATTGTAACTGAGTCACAATGCACCACTCCATTCTGTTGTAGTGTCTGTTTGGTATACTTGCATGCCAGCTGGTTGATATCCGTGCTGCTGCGAAAACAGAAACAGTACAATTGAACTAAAATGAATGGGGAAAAAATGAGCAAAGTAGTATTGCAAAACGTTTGGTGACTTACAGATAGAAAGCAGGTGTCTTCAATAAAGTAGCCAAGAAAGTGATTACGGCTCCACTGCCTGATCCAACCTCCAAACAGATCAGAGGCCTGTGTGTTTACAATTGAAGTAGTGCCCATGATGATGATGACATCGTGATACGTATATACACATAATGTACACCTCAGCTTTTCAAGTTCATCCTTCTCCTTTTCTAGTGCATCCATAAGCAGAAAAGAGTCCTCAGCAGGCTCATAGACATCTTGGTAATGTGTGGAAGTAAGATGAGACAGTGATGGAGTGGGATGACTCATGGTGACACCACTTTTTTTCACTTCATATCATCAGATCAGCTGGTTGACGGAGGGTGGGAATTTGGAGGCAGTAAAGAAAAACAAAAATGGCAACCACGTGGAGCAGTCCTGTGCTACTGGGATTGTATGATTCTCCCTGTCCTGATCCACAGCTCTCTCCATACGAGAGTAAGATAGGAGGCTACCCAGTAAGTGGAATGAACGAAATGGACAAGGTTTAGTGATACTGACATCCAATCCAGAAAGTCAAATATGCTGGTAATTTACTATCTGTCACAGGATTTCTTTTCATCATGTGGTCCTGTCTCACCTCCTTCCTGCCAGTCCTGTCACAAACTTTTGCTGCTGTTGGCACAAGTGTATTGTCCATTGGAATCCTCTCCATACCACAGACTGCTGCATGTATTCTGTTGTAGCCAACCGGAATGTTGGACAAAGTCTGAAACGTAAGCATGAATTTTGCTTGCAATCCACTAGCTTATTAGCTATCACTATGTACACACTTCATGATTCTCAGTTGGTGCGTCCTTCGTTCTCAATTGAGAGATCCCAGTTACTCAACTGTGGTGGATAACCAAAAACATGAGTCTAGTTCAACAGGATTCTCTGCTAGTGACTGGTGTGAAGATGCCGATGACTGGGGTAGGTACGTTCTAAAAACACACGACTACAAGTATCGCATATGATGTGTCTGTTCATTCAATGCAGCAAACCTGAAGACGAGTCTTTAGTTGGTGAATTCCATTTATCGCATACTCCATCAACTACTCTTGAAACTGATATTAAAGATGAATGTGAAAGCACTGTAGTTGATATTCAGATGAGACACTTGTCACTGGATGAAAGTAAAGCACCAAGGAAAGAAAACGATAGTATTACAGAACAACAACAACACAACAAATGTACAGGAGACTATTACCCACCATGTTATATCAGTGTGATTGATGAACCAAGAGAAAGTGCAGTAGAGATGAAAAAAGTCAAGGAACTGCTTGTGAAGTATCAAAGAGAGAATCCTGATCCTGTGCAAGGAAGAGAGAGTTCATCGTGTCGTAAAAAGCAAGGTGCGAAGTCCAAGAACACAGCTGAGAGGGGTGGTGAGGGGTATGAAAAGACTATCGCCAAACATGGAGACAGAAGTTTTCAAAAGTTTTACAAGCAAATGTTGAGATGTCCCAATCAAATTATGAGGTGGAAAGACTGCGTATTCACATGTACATGTGATCAACTTATTTCTTTCATCTAGATACTGTTTCAGAGGAACCCCACTAATGATAACTGATAATTGTGCTGTTCAACCATCCACCCTCTCCTCGCTCAAATGCAAGTACTGCGGTGCTCAGAGTGTGTTTGAGCTGCAGTTCATGCCACCCTTGATCTACATCCTCCAGCGACAAACCAGGAGCAGCCAGTTTACTAACAAGCTACCTATTGTTGAGTTTGGGACTGTTCTAGTGTACACCTGTTCAGACAGCTGTTGGAGTGACTCCATTGGAGAAGCTTCAGCTGTCACACAGACATCTAGAGAGGAGTGTATTTTTGTGCAACAGGACCTTGACAATGTGAGCATGCAAAAAATCTGTGACCAAACATAAATGTTATATACAATAATATATAAAATTTATCGAAAGTTGAAACAATTAGAAATGCATTGAGTAATGGTGATAAGAATCAAGTTGAGTTAACATGGCTAGTAGATAACACAAGTAGTCAATGAGCATTTGTGGTGTTCACATAAACCTTGAGATCAGTGGTAGTACTGATATCCTTGAGACCAACCATTGGAGTGAGTTGGCAATTGACCTCCATGATACTGATAGTAATTGAACAGTTGCCGTTGATTCTGAAGATAGTGTGGTTGAGTAACGTGGTGGTGATGGTAGTATTGATGATTAGTGTGCTGACTGCTGGGAGGCAACTCATGATGACGTGGGTGATAATGATGGTTCCAACCCATGTTAGCTTTATGGTGAGCTTCCATTGGTGGATATTTTGGTTTGGGACACTGTCTGTATTGAGGTGGTGGCGGGGGAGGACACAATGGAGGCTTTGTTACCACTGATTTCATGTAGTGGATAGGGACAGACGAAGGGGGCTTTTTCACAGTCACCACTGATTTCTTCAGTGTAAGTACTGACTGTGGTGCAGGCTTGGTAGATGATGTAATGACCGACATTAAAGGTGGAACACGTACCACTGGTTTGGAAACACTTGCTATGTTCTTAGCGACTGTCTTGGTGGCAGAAGGTAGACTGACTGTTGTTGGAGGCTGTGGTTTAGCCGTGGAAGATTGGGATACAGTTGCTATGTTCTTAGCGACTGTCTTGGTGGCAGAAGGTAGACTGACTGTTGTTGGAGGCTGTGGTTTAGCTGCGGAAAGTACGGAAACAGTTGGTATGTTCTTAGCGACTGTCTTGGTGGCAGAAGGTACATGTAGACTGACTGTTGTTGGAGGCTGTGGTTTAGCTGCGGAAGGTCTGGAAGCAGTTCCTATGTTCTTAGTGACTGTCTTGGTGGCAGAAGGTAGGCTGACTGTTGTTGGAGGCTGTGTTTTAGCTGTGGAAGGTCTGGAAATAGTGTTTTTTGTAACCACTGGCTTCACAGTAGAGGAGAGGAGAGGGCTGGGTTTGGAAGATAATGAGCTGAGTGATGATTGATGTTGCTGTGCTAGCATGGACGATAGTCTCTTGATGGTACAACAAACAGTTGAAGCAAGAGATGAAGTGGATGGTACTGTTTTCTTCACTGTTGGCGCTAGTTTACTATCATTATCTGACATTATACAGTCATTACAAGGTTTGGAGTTATCTGGAGTGGGCTCCTTCAAAGTCTCACCACTCCTGTTTTTCTTGTTCTTGTCTTTTTGTTTCGAGGTGTCTAGACTTTGCTTCTCATCTGGCAGCACCTCTGGTAGGGGAGTCTCTTCATTATTCAACACACACTTACTGGAGAGCTTAGTTTTTGAATTGTCTGGTACTGGTCGTTTTGATTTCTTGAGTGATTCTTTCTTGTCTTTGAGTCCGGAAGAGCTGTCAGGAGATACTCTCTCACAGATAATAGACTTCCCTTTGGTAGCAGCACATAACATTCTGGCAATCTTTTGATCAGCAGCCATTTTCTGAGAACAAAACAAAAAGTGCGGTTTAGCTCAAGTATGGTTGTGTGTGTGAATGTGGTCACATACTAGTCGCATTTGTTGTACTGTACACAGCTTGATCTCATGTGGGGTGAGTGGACCATAAGTGCTCTTTTCACATCGTACATATGCCTAATACAAAACAATACCAACCACATACTATTGACGACAACAAACAAACAAACAAACTACCACAAACAAAACAACTGACTCACATTCCCAAACTTGTCATCGTACAACATGTAAGGATCTCCCGAGGACACTTTAATCTCAACCACCTGCAATGGCCTGCACTTGTCCTCCCCATACCCCACAACAGGAAAGAATTTCACACTATATTTTTCTGGCTCCAGAGTCGGTTGAATACACCTCATTCCATAGTCAATCTCGTTCTTGCAAATGTCTTCAAGTTTGCGATCAATGGAGAGTCCATAAACCATTCCCCTAGGTCTGGCTCCATAGCAGATGATACCACCACGGCCATTGAGAAGTGCTACTGTTTGTGCAGCTACATGCTTAGCATTGGGTGAAATATGTTTGTGCAATAAATTGAATAAATGTGTATTGAACATAGAACACTCTTACATCAGCAAGTCCTTCTATGCTGGGAAGAGTTCGAAATATAATGTGCCACTCATCTTCTACATAGCCAATGTTCTCAAACTGGCATAAACGTCTGTGTATGCATGTGTGTGTAGAAACTTGTACTGTTAATAAAGCATGTAGACAGCCGTGTGTGGCCAGTTGGATTGGCCAAACAATGACTTACTGATTCTTGTTACGTCTCTTTGAGCTTGGTAGCTGTGGAAAAAAAATTAATTTGCAAAGATCAACACGTGTGCATAAATAAAATCAGTCTAACTAAACAGGTTTTACATTCTCTACATCAGCCTCCCTTTGTCGTTTTGTAGCTCCTATTGGCATCTTGTTGGCACACTTATTGGCAGTGATCTTCACATGTACGAACAGGTGTTGGGTTGTTTTTTTCAAATTTTTCCAGTTCGAGAACAAGGCGGGAAACGTAATGTTACTGCGCATGCACAAAATACATTACCCACGTGGACACCATTATGCCTGATAACAAGAGAATCCAAGTCCCAGGAGAGAGTTACTGTCCATTGCTGTTCCTTCCTGATGATGGAAAACCTTCAGCTAAACCCTTGGTTAGTTTGTTAGCTTTCAACCAATTAGTGTTAGAAACCATTGCCTGTTCCATTTTCAATGTCAAATTTAAGTTGCAAGAGAATGGGACTAGGCTGGATGGGAGAAAGCACAGTGAAATACGTCCTCTTTGTAAGTCGGTATACTCTGTATGTTATTGCTCAGCTCAGTGTTAGTGGGTAGATTGTGTGTGTCCTTATCTGCCCACAGTTTTGAGTTCAAACGTCAACCCTCATGCAACTGGCTCCGCCTACATTGAAATGGGCAGCAACAAAGTGATGTGTACAATGTAGGTTTAAAATGTTCATTGTTGTGTGTGTTTGTGGAATCATTTAAAATCTATGATGGACTCTTCTATAGCTATGGTCCCAAGGAGGTGCCAAGGAGAGAAGATATTGGACCGTCTGTAAGTTTCAAATCGTACTGTTTAATGTCATTGTGCATAATATGACTTCATCTCCATGTGTAGGGAAAGGTGGTGTGTGAGTTCAAGTATGCACCATTCTCCTGTGTTCAGAGACGGCAACACCAACAGGTTGTATGGGCACTGTGCTTACATGTATGTGTTTCAGTGCTCTTATCATACATGCAGGATCAAGAGGAGAAAGGCTACTCGTCATTACTTACACAGGCTGTGCAGAGAGTCATCAGAGTGGTACGTGTATAATTTTATGACACTATAGTGGTTGAGTCACTTTTGTTCTAGTAATTGAAAGGTCCTTTCTTGTCTGCTAGGAATCATTTCCTAAACTTCAATTGGAGATCAATATTCTGGTAGTCGAAAATAGTGGAAGTGGTAAGAACTGGAGTCAGTTTGTTGACCGGTGAATAATTGATTGTGGAAATGTGTTTGCATTGCAGCATTGGCAGCATCAATCACTTGTGCTGGTTTAGCACTTGCTAGTAGTGGAATGGAGATTCTTGATGTTCCAACAGCCTGTTCAGTGGTTAGTACATTCATCCGTACACTGTCCACCATACTTCACATATTCAGCTACATTTGTTATCATCATCATAGGTTAAGCACGAGTCTGGATTCTTTGTTGATCCCTCACTTGAGGAAGAGTACTTGGGAGAATTGGTTAGCAAAGTGTAGCTTTCAACACATTGTATTTTGATATAAACTGCATGCTACTGTTTTGTTGCATAAAAGGTGATGAGACATCCCAGTATCAGTGGTTCAGTGATGATGGTCTACTTACCCTCACTTGATGAAGTCACTGGTGTCAAACAGACAGGAGTCATGGCTGAAAAAGAAATGACAGAGGTGGGTCTATAGTACAGTAGCAAACAACTAGCAGTTTGGTTCTGCATATTGTTTGTACACTACATGCTATAGGGTTTAGAGTTGTGTGTGGAGGGGTGTGTGAGAATCCATCAGAGACTAAGAGAACACTTGACTGATCATGTGACAAAGAAACGGTCGCCATAGTTACTGGTGATATTTTATTTTTAACCTTTTATTTGGTGAATTGGCTGATACATGTCCATGTACCAAATATTATACAACAATGATCTTCTAATGTTAAAACAAATTGCATTGAGATGATGTTAAAAGATAAGTTCAACCATGCTGCTTGCTACTTGTATATTAATAATCATACTCATGTATAAATGAAATCATGAAACTTGTTCAGAAATCAAAACAGTGATTGTGTGTGTTCCATCATTGACATTGCATGAGTGCTCAATTCAAAACCACTTACTAATTCACTATTTCTAGTCATTGGACCTTCTAACAAGCCCACTGCTGCTGCTGCTGCTGTTTGGCTCCTCTGATCAGAGGTAGCAATAGCAACAAGACAGTTCCTATGTGTGAACTGCAACTGTAGAAGAGAGCTTCCAATAGGAGCCGTATACTGAGAGATGAGGTCAGAGGACCCAATGCTGCAGGGATAAATACAAACAGCATAATATTTATGTTACTGTGATAGAGTGTCATGTGATGAAGGATGCGTTCACTCACTTTGTTGTGGCAGCGGCTGGTGGTAGGAGTGTTTTCATGTTCCAGACACTGATTTGGTTTCTATGATTACCAGAAGCCAATAAGTTACCATCAGGACTGTAAGAGAGAGATGTGATTGCTCCTTTGTCTGAGCTGGGACTAGTAGAACACATTGGTTTATACTCCTTGAGGATGTCACCAGAGCCAAGGTCCCATACCCGGACAATTCCATCTTCACCTGAAAGTAAAGAGAAGAGAGTGAGTAAGGTCTTTTCTCTCTCATTTTCCAAACTTACCTCCACTGACCAACTGTTTACCATTCGGAGAGAAAACGAGGCAATTTATAGCATCCTGAAGGACAACAAGTACGCCTGAATCACAGCTAGTGACTGGCAACAATCATACATAGTTTCTTACACTGATTTCAATGACATCATACCTTGCTGCCGGGCATCAGTCTGACACAGTGTCCATTCTGAATGTCCCACAATCGACAAGTTCTATCACATGATCCCGTAGCAATATACTTACCATTTGGATGAAACTTTACCACCTGAGTGTGCATATGAATACATACATGTTAGTATTTGCAAGTGTGACAGCGGTGAACTCACATCAACTCCTGAAGTATGTCCACTAAAAATTCTCAAAGGGTAGACAGAATCAGTAGACCACAGACGAACCGTCTTATCAAAAGAAGCTGACGCAAAATACACATCAACAGGACTGAAAGAAAACAAACAGCAAAACAAACGAGTTTCTATTACATCTTAGCGATATTTAACGGTGCTTTCATGTTTACTAAGCAGCTGTGCTTTGATACCTGAAAGTAACATCCCATACTGGGTAGGCATGTCCTCTGTATCTAACCATACACGTGTGTTTGTGAGTGTTCCACATCCTAATACTGCAGTCATCAGAGGCTGAGAGTAGATAGCGACCACAACTACTGAATGAGGTGGCGTACACAGCACCATGGTGACCCAGGAGTACGTTATGATCTGAAGTATAGTTCTGTGATTTGACTGGATGAAAACTAGTCATGTGACTAGTGGTATTGTCTGTTTCTGGAACTTGTGACCACATGTGAATTGATGAGTCAGCAAAACCACAGGCGTACAGTTTTGTACTTGGACATAATGAAGCACAATGAACACTGTGTGTGTGTGTGCGTACATGCTTTATACTTGTTCAAATTTCTGAATACACAACCATCTTCTTACCTTGTATGTCTGCTATTCACAGTGTACAGAGCCAGAGAGGGAGGTGACGGATTGAAACTGGAAGACTGACCTAACTTATCTTTGAATTCAGCCAAGTGGCTAGGTTGAACATTAGCAGCACTGCAGTGGGTGGAGCATAACAGATAAACCACACCCACCTTCACTGCTACACAATTTGAATCACTGGTATGTACCTTGATGCTCTTTGTAATGGTTTCCCCTTTCCTGTGTCATCTGTACTCACCCCCATGGTGAAGCCGGGGGTGAGTGTTTGTTGGGTACCACTCTCTAGTCGAGGAGGCCTTCTCTGAGTGAACAACAACAAAGTTTGCATGAAGGAGGAGGAAAGCTAGTGTGTTTTAGCTCACTTTGAATTGCAGTCTGTTTTCATCTAGTTGTGGTATCTTGGGTTTGGTAAAAGTGGGTGATTGGGGATTCCTCTTGTGTTCAGTCTTAGACTCTCCACTGCTGAGTACAGTGTTACCAAATACTGAACATAGTACATTAAAAAATGTAGTGAATTTGAAGCGTAATTGAAAGTATCAATGAGTAAAAACATCATCAACCTTCTATTGCGAGGTGTCTCTGTATTAGTGCTAGCAGCACAGGTGTGTGGCATACCTGAGAAAAAGAAGTGAGAATGGATGATACAAATAGGTGAATAGTACACATACTACCTGAAGAAATTGCATCAAGAGTTGGAATGACTTGCTAGACATCCTCAAACAATACTTCTGGTTTCTGTGAACATGAAAATTGTCACAAAATGAAAACTGTTGAGATATGTATCAGTATTGAAGACTTATATATGTACCTGAACTTGTTGGCCAAGTTTGAAGATGATACCTGCTCTATTGTTGTGATGTCGAAGAGTTCTTTCATCTCACTCTTGTGGGTGGAACCAACCACACCCACAAACTTGCTATAAAACTTAGCAGCTGGCAACAGAATACAAGCAACATTAGTATCAACACAATGAAATATACATGTTTGAATTATATTCCTCACCAAGGCTAGAATGTCCGCTAGAGACCAGATCAAGGTAGGTATGTACAAAGGTAGGAAAGAGCACCTGTGCAATATCAGGCTTGTGTGTACTTCCACACTCCTCTGTGAACTTGAGTAGTCTATGGATGTGTACAAGTGTTGGTGCAGTATTGTCAATATAATATTACGTTTTGAACCTACTTCTCGAAGCAGTCGATACTTTCAGTTGGTTCAACATCTCTATATATGGAGAAAAAAAGAAGAATTACACCAGATTTTAGTAAGCCAACAATCTACACGCACACTGAATACTCATACATAGTTTACTGAACATATGCACATATACATACGTACATGGTGCACAGCGCTGTGATGTTGGTGTCACTGGTAGTCTCCATATCAACTGAACTAGAAATGAGCAGCTCTTTAAGTGAGTGCGTGGAGGAAGTCCCAGGCTGGAACACAACTGGACCATCCTGGACACATATTTGATTCTACTATCAGATCAGTTCATGGAAGCATCATCATCCACTTACCCAAGGGTAGTTCTTTGCTTCTAAAGCTCCTCTTAGACTATCAAGTAAGAGCTCTTCCCTACTACTGGTCTGAAATCCAACAGCAGACATCATAGAATGCATATCAACTCCAAATAATGCTCTTCCACTACTAACGTTCCGCCTTCACCACGCCCATCTTCAAACCCACGTGTTGCACTACAAAAGCTACCGAAAGTAATGGCTGAAGCTGCAGATCAACCAGAAGACCATGTACCAACTAAACTAGTCAGAGAGTTGCAGAAAACAACAGAGGCACGACCTGGAGTAGCTGCAATCAAACCTGAGTGAGTTAGTCTAAACAGAAATCCATAAATTTCCAGTTTCCACATTTCATCATTTCTTAGATTTATCAAGGTACTAGAAGTAACTACTGATGACCATGTAAATGATGATGCTACTGTCGATCCTGTGGTTGATGACTCAAATCCACCTCCAGCCAAGAAACGAAAGAAGAGACATGGTCAAAACAAACACCGCCCCCGTCCCGCCTTCATCCCCTACTCCGAAATGTTGTGTCCCAATCTCCATGACAACAATAGCAGCTGTCCTTTTGGAGGAAATTGTCGTTACACTCACAATATCACAGAGTACATGTCCACCAAGCCTCCAGATATAAGTGGTACTTGTTACTTGTATGAAACCTATGGGAAGTGTTCCTATGGACGAGCATGTAGGGTTGGAAAGAGCCATTTGAACTCTGAGCACGAGAATGTTGTGAATGAAGCACTGTATGATTGTAATCGGCCTCCAAGTACATGTAATGTTCTCTCGAAATCGTTGCAAGAGAGTCTGAGAAAGAGAAAAGTGGAATTTACTCGTTCAGAGTTATATTTGAAGAAGTTGAAGGAAAGTAGAGTCAAGACTGTGATTGATGTATCTGCTGTCACAGTAGATAGTAAACAAGATTCTACTGATAGTATACAGAATTGTGACAATAGTGTACAAGAATGTACTAATAGTACACAAAGTTTTACTAAGACCTCTAACAGCATAGGTGCAGTAACTGATGAAGACGTTATAAAGATAAGACCAGCTGAAAAACAACAGGTAAACAGTACAACTTAGAAGCTGTGATAGAAACTCAAGAATCTCGTTTACATTGCAGATTGTTTTTAAAGACAAACTGTTCTTGGCTCCTCTAACCACTGTAAGTTGAGAGTCTGTTTTCCATTATACATGTACGATTTTGTTTATGTTCCAAATATCACCTTTATTCATACACAGGTAGGCAACCTACCATTCCGTCGAGTCTGTAAAGAGCTAGGTGCTGATATTACCTGTGGAGAGATGGCTATGTGCACAAATTTGCTTCAAGTGAGCACTACTAGGCAACTTATGCCTAATTCAGTGTGTTAAATCTTCATGCATGGTGGTATGTATGTACACACACAGGGTCAACAGAGTGAATGGGCGTTATTGAAAAGACACCACTCTGAAGATCTGTTTGGAGTTCAGGTGTGTGGCTCACACGCAGACAGCATGACCAGATGTGCCGAGCTTATCAACATGCACACCAGTGTAGACTTTGTAGACATCAACACTGGCTGTCCAATTGACTTGGTCTTCCAGAAAGTAAGTAACTTTCTCACTAGAATAAGCACATTTGAAGCTGTTGCAGAGTGTGGCTTTAGAACCGTTTCTTCCATCCATCCAGGGTGCTGGCTCAGCACTAATGGGTAGACACACTAGATTTGAAGGTATCGTCCGAGGGATGGTGGAGGTACTGGACTGTCCACTCACTGTCAAGATGAGGACTGGAATCTATAAGAAAAACTGGAATGCTCACAAACTCATACCTAAACTTAGAGACTGGGGAGTTTCACTGGTCACGGTGAGCTCTAAACACAGCAATTTCGGAAGTAGAATGTACCTCTCACCCTCCTTCCGATTCTCTTTCTGTTTCCTCTACAGGTCCATGGCAGATCTAGAGAGCAACGCTACACCAAGCAGGCAGATTGGGAGTACATCCGTAGCTGCGTTGCTGTTTCTGAACCCATGCCCATATTTGGTAAGTGTTGAAGATTGAGTGGTGGCACATAATTAGGGAACACTGTTTCATGTTTTTATAACAGGAAATGGTGACATTTTATCGTTTGAGGATTACAACGATCACCTTCAGGGGAGTGGAGTGACCGGGATTATGATAGCAAGGTGTGTGTGTTAAATGAGTGTGCGCATGTGCAGGTGGGCACATCAAGATAGTACTATATACACACACTGATCTTCAGAGGTGCTCTGATAAAGCCGTGGATATTCACTGAGATCAAGGAACAAAGACACTGGGACATCTCGTCCTCTGAGAGGCTGGACATTCTTCGTCGCTATACCAACTATGGGCTGGAACATTGGGGCTCTGATTCTCAAGCGAGTAGATGTAGATGTAATGTTGTGAATAATGTATGAGTGATTTGTTGAATTGTGCTTTGATCATTAGGGTGTGGAAAACACAAGAAAGTTTCTACTAGAGTGGCTCAGCTTTCTGTACAGGTGTGTGTGTTTGTTTTGACAGTGTATATATATGTGTGTACACGGTCATGTGATTGTACAGGTATATTCCAGTTGGTGTGTTAGAACGAGTCCCTCAGAAGATCAACCAGCGACCACTAGCTTATGTAGGAAGAGATGATCTGGAGTCTTTAATGGCCTCAACAAACTGCAAAGACTGGATCAAGATAAGGTTTGTGAGGGAGGAGGTACTGATGATAATGGGTAATGTTTGTATTTTTCATGTGTGTGTGTGGTGTTTGCTGCAGTGAGATGTTGCTTGGGCCAGTTCCTGATAACTTCAGTTTTCTTCCTAAACACAAAGCCAATGCATACAGTTGAGATTATCACCTTGGACAGTGAACACAACGTCAATTAGAATGTTTTAGTAGAATGCAAATTCAGATAATACGCTTATTACATCCTATTGTGTACGTATATACAACAATCTCATAACATGTTATGTAGAAATGGAAAAATAAAGTGTCATGTAGGCTACAAAATGATTGCACATACTTCATGTGATTGTAAAACACAACAGCAACTCATTAATTTTTTTAATAACAACAAGGTATATACAACTGCCTGTAAATAGCTAAATTATGTGTATATAATATACGTACAATGCCATGCTTCAATAATGATTTTATTGGTTGCCAATAGCTACTTCTAATAACACTGAGCAGCTGCTCGTGCACTGTTAATTCAGATAATGTACATACATATCTCTATTTGTCTTCATCCACTTGTTCCTGGTGTACTGGTAACTCAGGATCAAAATCTTGCATTAGTAGATGCTGTTCAATTTCATCAATAAATGCTTCCATGTCTTGTTCAATCTCAAGATCCAAACCTTCATAGTCATGAACATCAACAACAAAGCTACAATAGAGTGGAAAGAGTTTTAAAAATGTACACAGAGGGAGAAGGGGGTTGTTAGTTGTGCTTCCTAGTTGAAATGCAATAACCACAATGCAACTTCTCACCCATCAGTTTCATCAGGGTCTAGCAGTTCTTCTCCAATATACTCATTCCATTCCTCTATAAGAGAGAGAGGTATATACTGTTATCATAGTTGATTATTTCATAATTCACTATTGAGTAGATATTAACTCACCTGCATTTCTGACAGGTTGTTGAAGTTCTACCTGAACTTCAGTTGATGGTACAAACTCTGGTGCATCAGTATTCAACTTGGAAGCTTGTAGCGTTAGCAGTGAAGACTCAACTGTCCACTTTTTCGCTTGAAGCTCAATCACTCGCATGACCACACTTGTACTTTTGCTATATATAGTAGAGAGGATAAAATTAACGGAGGTGGTCACCACTTACCAACACACATTCAACAGCTAATCCATCTACCCAAAAATTTCACTCAATCAATTTTAATGGAAATGTAGTGAACATACAAAACAAAAGCTTGATTTTCTGTGGGCAAAAATGATTGTCAATTGGAAACACAGTGATCACCAATTAGAATAAAATACAATGACTTCTCACACAGGGGAAAAAACGAATACCACATGACACAAGACAATATGACCAGCATGTCAACTGATTGGATAAGGATTGGGTATATATGAGTGATTGATTGGTTGCAGTTTGATTCACCTGCTCACTGTTTCGTCTTTGACCAGTTTCCTCAGTTTCTTGATGAGTTCATCCATCTTCTTTGTTGAAGCCTCCTTTTCACAGATATCTAGCAGAGACCCTGTCAGCTAAACAATGGAGAAAGTTTCTGATGGCTAGCAAACCACCATCCTGCAACCCCCTCAACACACACACACACACACACACAAACAAATGCACACGGACGCACTCACAAACAGACAATTCATCTACCTTCATGATATTGCATGCTCCAATGATGGTGTCATCATGTTTCAGATCCAACAGCCTTTCCACAAAATTGAAGATGGCAGTTGAAAGTGGCTTAAGTGGGTCATCAAACTGCTAACATAATAATGGTACAACTGTATATCACTGAGCTTGTTCGCGCTAATACACACATTGTATGCGTACATACCCCCAATTTTATTCGAGCGAACAGTTCTGCATAGAAAAGTGCACAGCTGATGAAATTGCATCTTTCCTCTTCAGTAGTTGGTTCTTCAGTATGCCTCTTCTTGTACCATGCATGCAGTCTTGCAAGAACAAATGAATGAAATCTTTCCAGCTTAACACACAGTTCCTGGCACATCCTACAAGCGGTGTATCGAAGAGCCGGCTCCAAAATACCCTGGAGAGTATACAAAACAGTGCAATCTAAGGGAGCTCAATGCGATGGCACATTCACACATGCTACTGTAGCATGCTAATACCAAATTGCTAAGCTACATGTGTTTAAGACAAGAAATTAATAACTAGTAGGAGAGAATATTCAGGCACATTTTTAAGTATGCACTCTATATTTAAGATAAAAGGCAGTAACGTAATGACTGACTAAATTACTAACCCAATGGACAATCATTTCTGCAAGATTGGTCAGAGATGCTTCGCTAGGCTTTGGTTTGATGGCAGTGTCTAAGTTGAGTAGAAGTCTATCATATGATCCGGGATACACTGTAGCCTTGACCAACATCTCTGCACTAGCCATCAAGAGTGGTTCACCGGAGGTGTCTTCTGGATGGACCCTTTCAAATCCATTTAAAATGTCAACTGTTTCAAGAAGTGCTACCCCTTCTTCTCCGATAGGTGCCTGTCCATCACCTCTCTCAAGTGGTTCTAAATCACCATTCTGCATGAGCACAGGTACGCCTTGCTCGGGTATGAAATCACTGGCTGTCGGATTCAACGCCCCCGGCACAATCTCTTGAGTTTTTGGATAGAGTCTGGACGATGCTGAAGGTTGAGTAGGTTGATATTTAGTTGAATATGCTGAAGGTGGCGGCCCAGAAGGTACAAATTCAGCAGAGTTAGGGTTAAGAGCAGTCCCTCCACTTGGATCTGAGGCAATCATCACTGGAGTGAATTCTTTGCTATGGGGATTCAAACCTTGGATGGCTGTACCAGCTCTCAAAGCTTCCTTTAGTTCTGTGACTGTTGGAGGTGTTTTTTCTTTGGCAGCAAGTGTGTCCGCAGAAGGTGTAGCCATTGACTGTTGTGATTTTTGTCCATTTGTATCAGTAATAGCTGAAATTGCAGTGGAAACAATATTCATGAAGTTAAACTTTGACCCCTAACACACAAGTAAAATCATACACATAAAAACAACAGCTGTGCAACATATTGCATAAAATTTTATGGCACAAATCTAATTACACTGGTTTAACTATACAGATACACACAGCTGTCCTCTCACCACTTCCATGTTGGGACACTAAACGGTCTATCAATTCAGACTCTGGAAACCGCATGGGAGCATCGTTTTCTTGTTTTATCCCTCTATTTCGCCCCCTGCCTCGTCCTCTGGCGGCCATGGTTGAAATATAAAGCTATAAGCTCGTTTCCAGCTGGCTGAAATGATCAGGTTCCAAATTATGCAAATTATGCACGTGCAGCACCAGTGACGTCATCCAGTTTTGTTGACGTTGAACCTTGGAGATGGCGCTAAAATACAAGAAGACCATCGCATGCAATCTGTAATTTATCAACTTTCTGAACTTGGGTGAGTTACACACAGTGCTAATTATCTCCAAGCAATGTAAGCATGTCAACCAACTATTGAGCCAATAAAATATCTTTGTAGCAACAACTGAAGAGGATGGATGGAGACAGGTATCAGTTTGAACCCATTGGCATAACTCCTCCTCGAGGAAGACTGGGTCATAGTGTGCCCACTCCTAAACCTTTGGGCAACTCCATGCTCGTCAAGCCAACAGCAGTAGCCAATGGTGCAGTGGCTATGGAGAATGGGAAGGTATGGACTATGATAGTGGATGAACGTACAATGATGAAGTTTGAATATGCTCAGTGTATTTGTGCATTACTATACTGGTTTTGCAACATCAAGGCTTGTTATGTTATGCATGCATTTGTACACACACATACTACACTATAGCTCACATCTTGGAGAAACACTGACCTTCACACTGCCTCCACCCAGCTCAACAAGGCCTCCCCAGCTCAATTCTATCTCCATCGAGAACACACATTCGGTGGGTCCATGTCAAAGCTTGACCGAGTAAGATCCATACATTCAGAGTTCTCACACTTGGAACCATTTGATGAGGCAGTCGAGGAAGATGAAAAGGGAGAGGTTGAAGGTATGCAACAGCTTGAATGATGTAATAATGATGTCATTGTAATTGAATAGTATTACATTACTATAGGTGTTGATGGTGGAGACGTGGACTCTGGTCATCCTGTTAGCCGTCAGAGCAGGCTCTCCTCTGATCTGGGTCACAGTACCACCAGCATGGGCAGTGGTGCAGGCAATCAAGGCCGACTTGCAACACTGGACAAGTTCACTGGAGATTCTATGCTGCATTACAGTTACAGTGCTTTAGGGGGCGGGGCAGGGATTGGACTGCCATCAGACACTCAGCTTGGTGGGTGGTAATAATTGTTACAACTTTACACATGGTTTGATTATTCACGCATGTACGCTCATACACACACACACACACCTTCATATATCAGGTGGTTCGTTTGTCCAAGCCTTTTCCCAAGGTCTAAATTCATCTCTGAATGTTCCATTCGTACAACAAAACAGTTCTTCCTCAATAGCTGGAGGAGAGTCATCTGTCCTCTTCCCATCTGCTGCTCGTAATCCAAACAAAGCCATCGTGACGATAGATGCTCAGACTTCATGGATCCTGATGGCCAATGAGATGACTTGTGAGCTATTTGGCTACCAGAGGAATGAGCTAGTGGACATGAAAGTGCAGAGTTTGTTTACTGAGCCTTACAGAGCTAAGCAACGGGCTCTTGTTGAACAGAATGTGGATTCTTCTGGAGAGCCTGTGCTAATTAGTGGGAAAGTGGTGGGTTTGTACGCACATGGAAAATGAGTCATACGATGTTAACATTGTGTTTTCCCCGTAGATGGATGCTGTGACATCATATGGAGTGGAGTTCCCAGTCTCAGTGTGGATGAAACGACTGGGAGTGGCCTCCTCTACTTCGACACTGACTCCACCTCTTCCTGCCACACCCAGAGTCATTGTTGTGATTGAACCAGTCGAGAGATCATCGGCTGTGTTCACTATGGACCGACAAGGGACACTCGTGTCATGTGACCCATGGTTTGCATGCTTGTTTGGCTTCACTGATGCCCAGGAGATTGTGGGACTTTCCCTTTTGAATTTCATCCCATCATTGAAGCTACCGAGAAACTGTGAAGAACTTGCAATGGTAAGGGGATGTCATTTTTGTTGCCAATAGTGTTGACGACCTTTTCCTTCTATGATTCCCCCCTGTACTGTACCAAAAGTGCAGCGTGTTATGTACACACACATGCATACATACAGTTCCCTTCAAAGCAGGCAGTAACAGGGAGAGCTAAAGATGGTACGGTATTTCCAACCACAGTCAAGTTCACTGATGTTTCTCAGAACCTATCCATTGGAGATCTCTACTCACCAACAGCCAGCTCACAAGATGAGGTATACCAAGTAGATTGTAACTTTTTGCAAAAATAATGGTTTCTGTTTTGATTTCATGACAGTTGGAAACGGAACGAATTGTTGGGTCAGCTCCTTCCAATCAATTCCCTTCTGATCAACATGATTCCACAGCTGCTACTGTAAGTATGTACACCCTGTCATCAAACGATGGAGGATCCCCTGGAATGATTGGAATGCAATCATCGACTCCTAATGAAAAATCCCCACCACCCAACACCAATGAAGGATCGTCAACGGAGAAGTTTACTATCAATGCTAAGTTGGTAGTGTATGCTGCTCTGAGTGGAATGATAAGCTTTCTACCAGATGGCACCATTCACGGCTGCAATCACCACTTTGCTCTCATGCTGTTTGGATACACACAACAAGAGTTACAGAAGAAGGTAATGTAATTTGTTGATCTTTACCAGGTAGCATTTTGAATGTACCATTCAAGCACAGTACTTACTCAGAACTCAAATGTTGTATCTTTACATATGCACTCACAATATGTGTAGGATATCACATTTCTCATTCCGGAATTTTACACACATGTGAACTACGTGGACGATCACTGTATGCCTCTTCCTCCACTAGACGAGGAAGATGTATTCCATCCAGTGAGTGAACGTTCATTCTCTCCCGAGAGGATGCAAGAAGCACTAAGACAAGCAGGTCAGTGTCAAATACTGCATCATGCAGTGCACATGATACACAAAATCATTCACTTACTTATTCCATTACATCACTATTGGTTCTTGTTCCCTCTGATTATCATACATTGTGTTTGCTCAAGTGCTTCTTCCTGTTGATAGCATTGAGTGGGATGCATGACACACTTTCAGCCCACTCCTTTTTGAGTGCGCTAACCTACAACCTCCATGACTTCAATAGCTAACAATATCACTATTTAATGAGCTGCTACTAACATTAATGAGAGCTCATTATCTTTAACCCTCTAAGATGTCAAAAAAGTTCGTTGCTAAGTGTCAATGTTGAAGTTGTTATTGAATTATGTAGTCTGCATGTACTGTACTGTTGCACTTGGAAATGGATTTCCACAACAATAGATTTCTGAAATCAGAAATTAATACACAGGAAAGACTTGGCGTTGACCTTCGATTTGTCATCATGTCATAGTAGACGGTTTAACCCTCAATGAATTGGTTGGGTTGATCGGCTGGTGTACCTGTGGGGGCATCTTGAATGGCATTGAGGGTCCATGCTTGGAATTTTCAAAGGAAGTGGTTCAGGTCTTTTAACCGGCATGTTGTTTTTGTCAGACCACTTGGTACTTAGGGGTCAACCACACACATGCAAAGAGACACACATGCACATTCACCTTACACCCACACACACCTACACATATTGCACAGTGCACACACACACACACACACATGCATGAATCACAGGTCGTAATGATCCACGATTTCCTCCCTCGCCTGCTAGACAGAAGAACATGGTCTATCAAACATCTCCAGCAAAGAGGGCTCTCCATCATCAACTGAAAGACACCATAACCACCACACAGGATGAAATCACTCCACATCACTCCAGTAATGAAGTGAGATTTAATTTGGACAAGGCAACCCTGTCATCTGACCAATTGATTACAGAGACTACTACATCGGAATTGAGTAATCGCTCGCAAGATTGCCTTTCGAACGAAGGAAGCAGTACAACTTGTAGTAGCGAGGGGTTGACCCCTTCATTATCGCAAATCAACAGTCAAACAGGTACAACGAACGCACCCCCCCAACACAAAGTCAGTATTTCAAGTATCGAAGAACAAGAAAATTTAACATCACTCATTGGTGACCAAGAAGACGTCCAGGACCCTTTGAAGTGGATCACTACTATAAGTGAAAATGCAGACCAGATCAATGAAAGAGCAGCTTCATCTCCACCAGAAAGAAATCTACCCCCTGTTCCAAGTAGATTAGTACCTTCACAATCCACTGAACGTATCATGGAGATTCTGAAGCAAAGAGGTCTAGCTGTTGACAGCAACAACGAACAGAAGAAGAAGTCTTCGATTACTAAGATTGAGGAGGAATCACAGACCACATCAGGAGTCTGTGATATGGATGAACTCTCGAGTGGTAGCAGGAATGATGTTCTCTCTTCTACTCCGGCAATGAAATCAAGTGGAGAGCTACGTCGTGCTAGTGATCACCTCTTCATGGTTAGTACTAGTCCATTGGGTCATGATTTTGATAGAGGATCAGTGAATTCCATTTCATCACTGCCGGAGGGAACGTTCTTTGGAGATGCTCGGCACAAGGATGGATCATTAATGGCCATCATCTTTCAGGTTAGAAATTTAATACACATGGTAATAGTTATGGTACCATGCTTTGCATGTGTATTTTGACTATATCGCTTACATTCACATGCATGCACACATACACAACAGTTGAAGTGTGTTACACTAGCTGAAGGCAAGTCAATCTTCTGCATGTGGATCAGTCGAGATCTTGACTGTGAAAGAGCACGTACAGCGGACCTCTCCATGTCTATGAGCAGACCTCCAGATCCCTATAGACACGATCAGATCATCTCCCCTGATGTTGGACTTCCGGCAGGTACTGACCATACCCACTCACACCGCCCACAGGAGGAGGTGCTGGCAATGGAGGGAGAATATATCAACAACTATACTACCCTCACACCCATTGGGAAGGGAGCCTTTGGGTTTGTGCGACTAGCACAGCACAAGGACGAAGGAACCATGGTATGCAGACCGTTAATTTCAGCACTGAAAATATGCTATGTAAATTCACAAACACATGCATACGCACCTGCAGGTTGTAGTCAAGTTTCTTCGTAAAAGTAGTGTACTGAAGGACTGTTGGGTTCAGGACGTGGAGATGGGTTTAGTTCCTCTCGAAATCAGTCTACTTGCTAGGCTATCCCATCCCAATATCGTCCAGGTATGTCACTGACATTGTTTTGGAGAAGGAGATTTAATTGGAAGTACCAAAAGTACAATCTTTTTTTGCTACCTTGTAAAGTACCCGGAAGTAATGGAAGTTGGAGGCATATTTCTACGACAAAATATGCAACCTTTCTCCTAGCTTGGTGACATGTACTACCTGTAGCATGGTTTGAAGCCATGTGGGCTCAGGTACCTGAATACTTAGTAAACTGCCCAAGTGTACCCTTAGAACACTATGTTGTGCATTGACAGCAAACCATTCAGTCTACCCTCCTCTAGACAAACTGGTCAATCCTGTTTATATGTGTTGCACCTGGTCCCAGTACTGACCATGAAGATGTACTTGGTGTAGTGACTGTGGTCAACACTTCCTGGTCATTTAGAAGCCACCATTCACACCACATGCATATGGTTGTTGATAAACAAATTACCTTTTAAATGTACAAGGCATGATTGCTATGTAACTTTGTGTGTGTGTCCACTGGTGAACTTTCCTTAATGTTCAACCTAAACTTATAGCCTTCTTGATGTTAATTAATTGTAATAAATTAGCTTTGATAACCCACTGAACACAGTGCAGTTTGATCACTGACCCATGCATTGTAATGGATACGGTTGATTATGTATATACCTCATATGCATACACACACACACACGCACACACACACACACGCACACACACACACACACATGCACACATGCATGCATGCACAAACACGTGTACTAGCACACGCAAGTGTATGTGTGAACTACACAACAACTCACTTCTGATAAACATCAATTTATCTAATGGAAGTCCTTTTCTCCTTATATGGTACTTGAATTTCCATTATTCAATACCCAATACACCTTTGATGTCACAATTGTCAGCAAGGGGGCCATCCATCTTGTATCATAGTGATACACAGGTTAAATCCTTGGGGGAGCCTTAACTGCACTTAATCTGAAAGTATTCTAGGAATGTTAATAATTCGAACGTTTTACAAGTGAAAGGTAATAGTTTGGTTTTCAACATTAATTTTTACATCATCATCGGCTGTAGGATATGTGTGTGTGTGTGTGTGTGTGTGTATGTGTGTGTGTATGTGTGTGTGTGTATTTGTGTGTGTGTGTGTGTGTGTGTGTGTGTCGGGCTGGAATGTTATTGAGTAATGTGGCACTGGGTTAGGGGGTAAGAAATGTTGTCCAATGCAAAACATTGTGAACCCTTTGACACTCGTCCATTTAATGGGCCTTATAGTGTAATGCTATTGCTTACAACTTTATTGCGTAAGCAGTAGTAATTTATAGTGCAGTTTCCAGTGTGGCTGTTAAAATGTGAGCAATCTTTTAAGCAATGTGTAGGTAGCGGGGTTTCTTTTCATGTTCAATGGTTTTGTTAATGGTTTTGTTGATGTCTTTCCGACTTGTAATGTAATACAGCATGAGCTCTATGGACACACACACACACACACACACACACACACACACACACACACACTGACACACACACACACACACACACACACACTGACAGCTATTGGAAGCATATGAGAATGAATTCTTTTTCCAAATGGTGATGGAGAAACATGGAGATGGGTTGGATCTGTTTGAGTTCATTGAAAAGAACCCTCGTCTCAATGAACAAATTGTCAGCTACATGTTTCGACAGGTACACATCTCAACCCTGAATCACATGACTACATAGTGGAACACATTATACAACTACAATTAGTGTGTGTAGAATATATATATTTTAAATTCAATTGTCTTCTATTCCTCACCATGCACTATTAGGTTGTGTCTGCTCTGTCTTATCTTCATGAGAGGAACATACTGCACAGAGATATCAAGGTAAGAATTGAATAGGGAGGCATGCAGCCTAATAAGTAGCAGTTGGATTGATTGATGCTCACTATCCTGTGTCATCTGCCTCTTGTGTGCTCCTCCCTCTTATGTAATGTTTAGAGTAGTCCCCTCCCGCTTAACACAAGTGGATTTTTAAGACTTGTTTGTGAAACTTGTATCAACTCCTTGAAAGGGTCTTCCACTTAGGTAGTGAGCACATGTGCATCTGTGAGTGTACAAGTGTTTGTGCAGCAGTACAGGGACCAGAATATGCATAAGTGTGTATGAACAGAGGAGGGGAAAAGAGAAAGGGGGTGAGAAAAGAAGGAGGGGGTCTATGTAAGCCATACATGTAACTGTAACAATCCCTTAGAGAAATTGAAAACAATGTCTATTTCCCCTCAAGCCAACAACACTCTATCATATTGTCTGGTCTCTGTATACACAATTACACATCCTTTGTGAATCGTATATTAAATGTACACAGTAGGCATATGTAAGTATCAGTCTGTTGATAGTTGTAGAGTTGTAATTATAGACAAACTTTCTATCGTTTATTCCCCTCTAGTCCCCTGCATGGATGATATGTTCACTGGAACCAAGTTATCTATTTTACAATTACAAACCACAAATTGACCACAACATCACACAAACTTTCAGAATAAATACAAAAATAACAAATAGATATGATATACATAGACTGAATAGATATATGACATATTTTTCCCGTAATGTTTTGCCAACAAATCTTTACATTATCTCATTTATTTACTGTCTCTATTGTGTATCTTACAGGATGAAAATATTATCATTGATCGTCGGTTTACTCTCAAACTCATTGATTTTGGTAGTGCTGCTCACATGGAGGAAGGGAAACTCTTCCATACTTTTTGTGGAACTCTGGAATACTGTTCACCTGAAGTGCTACTGGGCAACAGGTATTGTATACTTTTGTTTTTGTTCTGTCATTGGTCCTTCCTAGTTCCACTTAGAAGCCATTTCAGCTCCATAGGAGGATGGTTGTTGGTAAACAAAAGTTTATTTTGGAAGCTATGACAAACCTCTGTGTGCATGTATGATAAGAGGTAGCACACAAAAAGACAATGTTATTCGGAGACAGAAATACCAACTATGAAAGTATATGGATTTGTTAGTGGATGGAGAAAGGCACATGTTTGTACAATGAGTATTTTGGTTTTACCATCTGGTACCATAATATTAGTATCATGTTCTTCTTCAAGTCACATGACTCACTCTGCATGTAGGTGGTAGCTGTACCTGATTAATTTGGGCACATGAGCGCAACAAAATGTAATCAGGTACAGCTGGCTTGTGACTCATCATTCTTTGTAGTCTTGACCACTGACAAGTGCTAGATTTTGCTTAGCTAAGGAGCTTTCCTCTGGAAATTTTCATTAAACTTCATGTAAAGAGTGAATAAGTTACAAATGTGCATGTTGTAGATCACATGAGTATTAAATCAGTTTAAGAAATGCTTTATTGCATTCTCTTATCACTGTATGCCTTGCTCACTTCCTTGCTTTGTGCACTATTTATTTCCTGGATGGGAAATCTTCAGGATTTACACTCTGTTCCCCCTTTGTGATATAATCTCTACGCTGTGCATGTGAGCTGGTAGGATGCTATCAAAGTGAATGTGGTGTGATATTGATTCTGAACTCTCCTACTTCAAGGGAATATCCAGCCTGAATGTAGTGCTCTGTTTGTCCCTTGCCTGTAGGCTAGGGATATGGACCAGAAGGAGGATGTGATGTTGCTGATGACATCAGGGCTAGTAGTGACTACTAGTGCTTGTCTGGTGATGCTTGTAGATAGTATAAGTTTGGGAAGACCCCTGAAAAGTATAATATAATGCAATACTAGCTTGTAACCTTTCATATTAATAAATATTTACAATAGGTACGAACTTTGATACAAGCTTGTGTGTCCATAAGGACAATGCTGTTTGAATAAGGTCGAGAAGTGAAGCCAAACTTTTGGCATATCAACTGAAAGTTGTGTTGAACCGTTTCACCTCTTTTCCAGCCTCCCCCTTGCACTGTACCAGTCAACCTCATGACATCACATGTACTCCCTTGGTAGATCCATGGAAGGAATGTTGTTCTCTCTTCACCTTTGACTTCTGTTGAAAGTGATCATCAACATTGAGGAAGCATGATGCTAGTGATGTGGTCTCTATAGCAGTCCCTGTGGTTTATCTAGGGAGCAGGAGAGAAGGATAATTTTCAAAATCTCATATTCCACAATATTCACTTTCTCTTCCAACATTGCTTTTATTTGTTACTGTCAGCAATAATTTGGAGGGGAAATGGTCTTTAACCACATACACGGTAATTCAGTATTATCTAAACCACCCACTAACAGACTAATATGGTATCAGGCCGAAGGGTCTAAGTGATATCGTTTTGTTTTGGTCAGAGAACGAGCCTTCAAGTCTCCATGTGGCTTTCTTTTTACGACAGCGAGTGAAGGACTAGATACTTAAGGTGCAATACTTTCCTGCATAGATCATTGTTCACCATAGCAACTTCAGTGGGGGTGGTGTCAAGTTACAGTTATAGTATGGTATGTTGTTGTCAGTGACAAGTGTCATCCTTAGCTCATGCCTCTACATGTGTGTGCATGACAGGTCTCATAATGAGTGTGATCTCTGAGGAAGTGTGTATTCTTTCAAGGAAAGTCTAGACACTTTATTGGGCACTGTCCAAATAGTTTCCTACATTCCTCAATTTTGGTCCTAGATTGTAGCATATATGGACATACAAAGCACTGAAAACACATGTTGGTGCTGACCTTTTTCCAAGAGTCCATTTTCCCCGCATCCTACATGATAATGTGTCACACATCTGCCACATGTGTACATTGTGTGTGTAATTGTATTAATTGTTGTTGACTGTCGGTGTATTGATAATACTCTGACTGTGGTGATTCGATCTTTGTCGTATTCTCTCGTCTCTTCACCTGTTGTCTCTGGACAGTTCAAATAGGACACATGATTTTTCCCATATCCCTTGTAAATGAGTTTTTTTATGTACCTATTAAGTTTCTCTTAAGAGATGGAGTGGAAGTTTTTTGACCCACTAACAGTTGAAGGACACACACATACATCCACCTACACAGTGGCAAAGAATGTCTCAGTCAATTGTTTTTTTGTACCTATTGGCTTTCCCTTAAAAGGTCAAAAGTAATGCAGTAACGTTTGTGCAATTGCAAGTCACAAGTCAAACGGCAATATTTTTAATCTGCTCTTTTTACGTTTGCATGATCCATAACAGGGTCGCCACACACACTTGCAATGCCTGCATTCACACCATGCTCTGCATGTACCTATTGCATTTCTCCTAATAGGGTCCATAGCGCAGGTTTGGACAACTTGCACCCAGTACACACTTTAACCCACTTTCAGGTAAATCTTGAAGTACCCCTACTCCCACTCTACAACGCCCACCGGGATGGTCCAAATAAACAGTTGGTTCATTTCTGGCCCTCAGGGCATTGGGGATTTGTCCACCATGGCAACCTTGTAGACCACACACCTCCATGATTTTAGTTGATGTGACCTTATGTAGGTGCTCTGCTTGGTGTAATGCTTTGATATACCAAAATTGTGACATCATGAATTAACCTTCCAACATTGCAGCGTCCATATAGAAGCTTGCATCATTTGTTGCAAATCCCTATGTGCCCATAATACTGCATCTGCATGCATGCATGGATGTGTACATGTGTGTACATGCACTTCCTACACACACACACACACACACACACACACACACACACACACACACACACACAGCTACACGGGTCCAGAACTAGAGATGTGGGCTCTGGGTGTTACCCTCTATACGGTGGTATTTAGTGAGAATCCATTCTTTGACGTGGAGGAGACCATATCAGGCCATCTCCAGCCACCATTCCTCACTTCTCCTGGTCAGTCAGCTATGTATATTGGTGTCTTACTTCGCTGATCTAGAATGTTTGTTGGTTGGGTGGGAGTTTGTTACATTTCATCACATTCACACCCCCCTCCCTCCCACACACACACACACACACACATGCAGGTCTAATGAAGGTACTCCTCTGGCTGTTACATCCAGACCCTCGATCTCGTGCTACTCTCAAGGATCTTCAAAGAGACAAGTGGACAAATCAGCCAGTCGATATTTCACAATACAGCTTTGAGGCCATTTTAGGTGAGTGGAAATTAATTTTCCAGGGTTTTTGATAAACCCACAACACTGCTTACCAATCAGACCCATGTGTACACTTATGTGGCTCCCTGATCATTCTGTGAATGTGTACTTTAGCTTCTTGCTTCCTGTGCTGTGTAACACTATACACAACCCAGTACTGATGTCAGCAAGCTGTGCTCTTGCTTTCGCCATGCACCTGTAAGTAATCTCCACACCTGCACAATACGGCGGGCAACAATCTCTTTCATGTGTCTTGTCTTACACAAGCAATTTGTTTGTCATCTCTGTGTGCTTGTAGTACACTTGCTTGCGGCAGGCAGACTAGCTGTGTGACCTGACCTCTGGTTTGTCTTTAAAACTATAGGCTGGTGTTTTTGTTCAAAGCTGTTATTGGTCTGTTGTCAGTGTGGTTTTTCCTCCTACATGGTATCTGCCTACTTTTACATGATGATTGGTGAATTGGTGTGGTTGTAATTGCCCTAGGCTTTGGTGGACATAGTAAATGTCTGATATTATTGGTTAGTGTGTTTTTGTGTGTGTGCTTTAAGTTGATTATACCATGTACATATACTGTGTGTCTGGTTGTAAGTGTGTGCATTATTGAATGATGTAGCTTGTAGTTGGTGATTATTAGTCTTGTAGCTGTAAACAATGTATCCATAATGCTCTGTGAGTGTGTGTGTGTTTCATTCGGTAATTTTATTTACATTACTCACACACACATGCATTTCAGCATACCCTGTCTTGGTAAAATACGTTTTTTTCGTATACAGCATTAGCATCAATTGAACTGTGAGATTTAGTGATGGTCATTAATTAAATGCCGTGCAACATTATCCAACTCAAGCACATTACAGCAGATATTCAATTCACACAGACACATGCAAGTTTTCACACTCGTAGAAAAGAGAGAGAGAGAGAGAATATCATGTTAAATAGAATATCAGCTGTGGTTGTTGACAAACTCTGAAAGGATATATTATATATAGGTAGTCAGGGTTACATAATAGCCATTATTGCTTATAATTTTTTTTTCTCTGAGCAATTAATTTGCTTGTGGACCTGGTCACATGATACAACTGAAGTATATCAGGGTTCGTATTACGTACCTCCTCCAATGTGGTTGACACGTCATTCTCTTGAGTCTCTCCTCTCCAGTAAACATGACAGTCTTATAACCTCTCCATTATTTCAACTACACACACCCCATATGTTTGTTGTTATTTTTCTCTGAAAAGATTTCCCCCCTCCAACGTTGATCCTTGACCTTGAGCAGCACTCCTACTTCAGTGGAATACTTCAAAGCAACTCATTTTAGTGTCTTTAGCTAAGTACTATGCGGTAATGTGTTGCATGAATGCAGTGATATAACTGATGTATGACAACTGACTAAATGAATCATTGTGTGGTTCCAGTAACATAAGATGATGATATACATTCCAGTGCTTCTCATTGAAAGAAAGAAAAAAACTTCTTCCTTTTTCGTTTACACATTTTGTAAAAGCTCCACATTATGTGGCTACATGTGTACTGAATGTAAGTATATATGAGTTTTATTTGAGCAACCAGCCTATGGTATGTAAACCATTAGCCTCAAATTTTACTGGCTGTGATATCTATTGGCCAACCATATTTAGCAGTATCTTCCTTGAGAATCCCACAATGAACATACTTTACCCATTGAGGTACATAAGTGAACATTGATCGAAAGCACCACTTACATGAAAACATGACCTAGTATGCTTAATGTTATTACTACACTCCTATACCTTGTAAAGTATGGCTTACTATTGACAGTCTTGTTCCTGTCTAAAGCTAACAACCACCACCTCCTCTCTTTCTATCACAGGTTATACCCCTGCTACTACTACTGTACCAGCTTCCACAGCCGGGGGTCCAGGCGGTGCAGAAGAAGGGGGACCTGATCCTTCCATTCATCATCATCATGCGCCACATCGCGTGAGGCACAATTCTGATGGAGATACACAGAGACTTGAACACGCTTTAGAGCAGTTACTTTGTGTTAAAGAAGAAGGCATACCATGATATTGAGTAGCAGTGCTTAAGAGAATGCTTCCATAATGTCCGACTTGAGAAAACGTTATTTAAAATTTTGCCACGCCACTTGTTTTTACTTCAAGTTTATGTGCCTAGTAATAATATTGTACGTGGTATGTGTAACTATGCAATATACGTGCATCTTCAGATTTGATATTGAACTAATTAAAAATGTAATTAAAATTCTATTGCAACCTTTTACCACCTGGTTAGCTGGGAATGAGTGGCAATAGAACAAAGGTTATGTCAAGTCACTTTGAAAAATGCAATGTCAGAAGATATTGACCACTAATGACTCAGCTCCATTATGTGATTGTGTTGAAAAAACCACTTGAAAAACATCAGCTTTTTGACATACACAGCACTTTGAGTGCTGTACCATAACCAGCAGATTCTTGCCAACAAGCTTGTACTAACCACACTCACTCTATAGCAACACATATTTTTGTTCATTGGTCCCTTTCTTTCTCTCTCTCTCTCTCTCTCTGGGTCAACTACACACACCTCACATGATGCTGAACTTAAAAAAAGGAAAGCAAGATTATCACGTTTTGTGACCTTTTATGATACCAAGCAGGATATGATGTGAGGCGAATTCCTTAGCATCATCTCAATCTCTTGAGAGTAGCTCTGAATGACTAGTAATGCTCTTAAATGGTACATTATTCCTTTCCTGCAAAATTACTCAACGTTCCATAGACTCAACCCTATCAAAAGCCGTTTCTAGGCTTTGATATCTACCAGTTCAAATAGATACACTAATGGTATGAATTGTGAAGTGCAAATAGATTCCCCTAATGGTAAGAGTTTTGGAAGCCATCGTATATAATATTTTTAATATATAGAGCTTGACTAGCCTGTAGACACCCAGTCATACAGGAATGCTGTACTGTTATTATGTATTGCATTGACTGTATTGCTGTGCTGTTCGGGATTCCTTCTTAATCATAGCATGTAAACAATGGTATGATGTTACTAATGTAATAAGTCCCATTTTTAGAAGTACAATAGTTACCATGGCAACTGTGTACATGTAAGTAATGCAATGTTTCCATGTATGTTTGATACACATGATGCAAGAAGTTAATGTAAGCAGAAATACATACACATATTTTTTAGAAGAATCATCTTTCCCTTGTCCTCCCCCCACCCCCTCTGTTCTATTTATAAACCTCTAGAAACAAGCAAAACTCCAAACAGGAAGTGGCAATCCTGTGTGTGCAACACTGAGCTTCTAATTTGATTATTTATACTGCTGATTGTTTTATTTGCTAGCTAAGGGGCTGCCCTCTACATGACTGTAAGTTGTACTATACAGTATACCACACACTGCTCAACACAATATCTCTTATGGTTTCTTCACAGCCACAATTGGAGCACCAGCACTTTACTCCAAATCGATGGTCACCACTTGCAGGCTAGCATGCGACGCAAGGACTGGTGGCTAGGTGCTGTAATGCCTTAAGTGAACAATCCAATAGTGGTAACCACACAGAGGTCATGTGAATACACAAGTACAACACACTTGCAGGTATCCAGTTAACTGACAACCAATAATTATAATTATATCCTTAAATGTTACTAACACACTATGCATTGCAGGTGGCCTTCAGTTTTACATCTATCTGTTTCTTTGGGTCCATTACATCTATACGTTTTATGGGTGTTTACTTTTTGTTTGATATGAATCGACCTCATTGCGAATATGACCTGTCTAATTTGTGTTCGTACTTTGGATCCTGTCGTGATGAGAAGCAGAACTGTGGGGATGCACATGTATGTGTTTCATATGTTATACCAAGTACAAACTATGTATGCAGCTTCCAGTGCTTGTGTATTGTACTGTGTACATTGTAAAAGTAGGTCCTGAGAGTGTGATACAATGAATGTACGAAAGGAGCAAGTTCACACTTCTATACTGTGGGGTTTTATGTCCATCTATTGACCAATTTAGCAAGTAAACTTAAAGATTCCTGTGAAGCCTTTTGACTAGAGAAAGGTCACACAAAGGTAGATCAGTTAAATATGTGTATGTGTTTGTTGGTGAAATAATTATGTGGAAATCAGCATAAATGATTGAGGATGATTCTGAGGGCACTAAAATGTGTCATGAAGTTTCATCTAATTGAACATGGTGTTTGTTCCAACCCATTACATTAGCCTATTAAACTATCCATGTCCTTTGATTGGCATAAAACAATCAGCCGCTACAAAATATTTTGAAGGGATTTTTAATGCCATGTAAAAGTACTCATCTTCGTGTTCCAAATACAATTTAAAGTATGTGCAGGTTTACATCCTTTTGACATGAGGAATGCTGATATACCATGCCTTAATTATCATTAATTGTCTGTTACAAGTCAAACATTGTTCTTTTTTGTCTTGGAATCATGTATACATGGGATACAAAACAGCTGAAAACCATACAAACACCGGGATTACAAAACTCATGATCATTTTTGCAAATTGCTATTCATATTGACAAATATCTCACATAATAATTATTTCTTATATAAAATATCATTAAAATGATGCACATAAAATGTATACATGTATATATATACAGTATTTGAAGGGGGGTGGGGGAGAAGGTTGTACGAAAAAACAACAACAAAAGAATTGACTTGGAGCCAAATGTTGATATATACCAGCATAATTTAAATTAAGTGAATAATTTTTTTTACAATAAAATTTTAGTAAGTGTCCCTCTTTGCCAAACAAGTGGGTCTGAGAATTAAAGGCTTTTGATTATAAAACAAAGTAATGAAAAGATTGAGAAAAAATGGAACAAAACCTACAAACACCCACAAGAGTTTGCAATCATGTCTGTCCATCTTCTGACAACCACATTGTCCTGCGAATGTTGCAGGACCACAGTCAATGAACCGAGTCTTTCAGGCAATGGTACACAACAGGGTGGAGGTATAAGATCGGGGTTGTTGAGATTACCTATTCCTTGAATGTACGAATGTTTCGTTGTGTTGTCTGCTTCTCTTAGCGGCCAGTTGCATCTTCCAGCACAGAAGTTGGCTTCATAAGAGAGAGGCTCAATGATATACTGATCCCACCCAAGGTCAATGAAAGAGATCTGTATAAAGGAGGAGATACAATGGTCACTCATTGTTGGTCTGCCCACATACAAACAAGCTAACCCTTAGGACAAATGAACAAAACCACACTCCCTAACGAGCAATTAATTATCACTAGTTTCCTTGGACTACTTACATTGTATCTGTAAAGTCGGCATCGGGCACTCTGATATTCGTCTACAGTTTGAGGTGGTCTGGAAGTAGGCTGAACACCATCAATTGGAGTGGGAAGATCACCTGAACCACCTTCCACTGCTTGTCTTCTCCGTCTCTGAACCTGGCTGCGAGCAATCTGAGAGAATACCTTGCTCCCTAATATACCATCTTGGATATCGTTCTTGGCAAAGCCGATGAGCTGTGGCTCAAAACCGGCTACGCTTTTAAATCCGAGTAGAGATGGAGAGACTAGCTCGGAACATAAACCACCGATTGCAACTCGTAGAGAGAATGTGTGATAGTTTGTTGTCTTAGTTTTCTCAGTGAGAGCTGTGTACTGAGTGGAGTACACATCTGTGAGATTGTGAAATGAAAACCAACTTCCTCGAAGAAGTGTATTTGCTTCGAGAGGTATAGACTCTTTCAAAGTCACCACTTCTTCCTCTTGTCCACTAACTTTCATTGCTGTGTAGAGTTGCAATTTGAGACCAGTGATATCACATTTCGATTCAACATCTTGTTTCTGTTCTTCGCTGAGTGGTTGCTTGTGGAGACGGAACATGGCGTATCGGACAGCTTCTTGTTGCATTAAGGTGAAGCTCATGTTGAACACAATAGACATACTGTTTCTCAGTTCTGTATCTTGGTTATTGCTTTGAACAGCCTTTGCTGGGTTGCCTTCAACTGCACATGACAAATGAAAGAAGCACTCAACTTACAGTATTAACACAGTGTTCTTATTCACATGTGAACAATATCATATGCTATATTAGTGTCTACTCTAGGTTTCTTGCTTACATGATCTAGCTCACTTACCAGTGCCAATGACACTCCGGACGACATTGACATCAGAGGCTTCTTCTGGCATGCAGTTTTCACGCTCAGAGTTCCAACACTCGTACACGTTCTGAAGGAAATCTGGAATGCTGTTTCGTTTTGGTCCCACATCCACATCCACAGGTACACCCAGCATCAACCCGAGGTTCTCTAGATTTGCTCTGGCTGAAGAAGCAGCTTCTGTGCAGGTCGGTACCAGATTGGCAGACAACATCAGAAGTACGGTTGCAAAGGAGAATATAAACGAATGCAAGGTTGCTGATTCCATGGTAGTGGTAGATAATGAAGTACTGAATTGAGTTTCGAAGATATTGTTTTGTCTTTTTCCAGCTATTAATCTTTGTTAATAGTTTGAATTCCGATTTTTGCTTGACTAACTCATTGACGGTTGCGTTTTTATACACACGCAGCTGCCCGGGCCTGTCGGAAATAATTCCTCACTAATTAATAATTCACACGCAACTTAACTAACATCAATAAAATTTGTTGTTGTATCCAATGCCATCATTCATGACTATTCACGTATACTCAAATGACAGAAATCCGTATCATGTATGCAATTCACAATATAAATGTCACATGAAATTAAAGAAAGCTAGTTACTAATGTTACTATTGCAGTTCACCAATGTACACTGTCTTGTCACTTGAGCACGATAGAACTAAATGCATAAAAAAGTGTGTGCGTGTGCGAGAGAGAAGTATTGTTGTGTGACAACAAACATCAATACACGTGTAATGTTTGCATATGTAGAGCCCATCAACATGCAGCTCACCTCTCCCACGGCAATTTGCGAGTTTGAAATTGAGACACAAAGTACAAAACATATTAAAAAGTACTCATCGAAATAGTTAGTTTACATAAACCCTAAGAGGAGTGAACTAAATTTGAGCTTGCACAAAAACTTTCAAGCTATAATGTCATCATTGCTTCAATACGTTTGTGTGTGCTATCGTATAGCTTACCACCACCCACTGAAATATCCACTGAGAGAGTGGGGGGAATACCAGGTGGGGGCAGCTTCACTAACGCCATGGTGTCTGACGCCAGCACGTCCGATAATGCATTTGTGCATGAACAGCAACATTTTTCCTGACTACATTATCATGTACACACACACCCATTATACTATATATAATATCCTGTGAGAGATGTTCAATGATAATATTATTATCTATTGGCTACTCCTCTACAAATACTTCAGATACCAACTCTTGGGGACATGCATATACTGAAAATGTCATTCAGAAAAATGGGAGACTTCAATATGTCTGAAAATCAAATATACACAATTGCAATGAAAACGCATGCTTTCTTGGCTTTCTCAGTGTGACAAGTAGAGTAGACATCTGCAATTAACCCAACCAACCCTGGAGTTGTTATCACAGCAGAGAAATTAGGTACACATTCTTTTCTATAACGGCATTACGTAATACCAATTGATAGTCTCATGACAGGAACCCAACACATGATACATTAGTGACACGTGCAAATCAAAACTCTAGGTAAACAGACACATTAAACAGAACACATTGAAATATAAAACAAGATTACCGTCACCATTAATACTCAATTAATGAACATGCTTCCAATCAGCACTGTTTGCACAAACACCAATGGAAGTATTATAGTTTGGCGACTTCCTACAACTATATACACAACCGATTCAATTTCCTTACCAAGATTATACCAATGACATGTGTCCATTAATGTTTTCAGAAACAAAATTAACATGCAGAAAGCAAAGAAAACAGACAATTCTCAAGATATAGGTCTCGCACAATTGTCTGTTCATGTATGTACCAAACACCTATCAGTTCATTTCCTATTTGAAGAAGAGTGAGTGGAGTGGAAGTCGGCAAATTCTGATAAGAAAAAATTCCTACATACTTTTCCCCTCTTTAGTTCATTTCCTTTAATGACACGTTGTACAGTACCCAAACTTCCGATTCTGTGGTCCAATGTACAAATTGCTCCTTCCTTTCAACAAAATTATTACAAAAGGTTAGAAAAAAAAAACAAACCCTGTTCTATGCCGGCTGGTCACCTTCACATGCAAACACAAGACACCCAGTTGCTATCCTTCTCAACAGAGTGCGTGTAGCAATGTACACTACCCAGCATGTAGTATGCAGCTAGATACGTAGGATTATAGACTTACTAAGGTTACATCCGTTCTAGCCACCCACTCATCATGGTCGGGAGAAGACCACAAAGTTTACTCACTAGTTTATTTAGTGCCTCATGCTTATTGATAACAAGATTCAATTACTGCCATTAGCTGATCACTGTCAAAGCTGTGGCATAGCAACAAGGCTCTGGATGAAGACCAGCAATGGCAAATAAAAATCATTGCAGATACATGCATGGTATAATTATGCATTCTCTCGTGAATGTGTTTACTGAACCACATCAGTGTAACGGATGAGCGTGTAAGGAAGATCTGTGCTCAAATTATGATTATGTAGTTGGATGACAGGAGAACAAAGCCTAATTGATATCTCAATTTCTATGGAACAATTGTACATGTCACACATGTACACAGACAAAATACATATTTAAACGTGACACATGCTCGCATACAAACATATCAGATTATTTTTAGCTTCTCTCTAATTTGGGAAACCCAACCAAAGTGAGGTTTCCACAGGACATCCCACATGTGACTAGCTAGCTCCACAAGCCAGACAACTGGTTTCAATTGTCATACATGTAACACACTCTCTCCTCAAAATTGAAATAGTTTAACAATACACAAGTAGTGCATCAGGAGATTCTTCTGAAGTGCTTCCATATACAAATGCTACTAGTGGTATGAGAACCAAGTAGCAAAGGTCAGGATGAAACTAAAGACCCTCTGGTTATACTCTTGCGCATACTGTATCAAGCTTTCCAGACAACAACCCTTGAACAGGTAGCAGCTTGTTCGGTTCCCAGGTACTTGTATGATGTATGATAGGTTTCAGGATTGGTTTGTCTGAGAGGAGAGGTAAATATTCAGGGGTAACAGGTTACATTTCAAACAAACAATCTGCTCCAGCCACCAGGAAAACACTATCGACATTGGTGCGGAAATATTACATTCATGTATGCGCACATGAAGTGGTTGCTATCACACACTTGGGGTTTCCGGCCAGCTAGCTTGAAACTCTCCACCATACCAAGTCATTCCAGTCTTACTCGGTGATCACTGTGCATACAAATCAGATGAATCCAGGCACCAACACTGGCTATACTGGTTAGAGTCGGTTTGCAATGTAAACCCGTCAAGGGTATCATATTATCAAACCTGCAACTAACATGCACCACTAATCCACCTGTGTGTGCCCACTGGCAACTATATCATGTGTATGTGCTCAACAGGTAGTCTTTCACTGAGGGGGGGGGGGGGGGGGGGGACTGATGCATGATGTACAGAGAAACCTCAATTGAATGAACCAGTGTATTTGTTTACCATGAAGCCAATGTAGTGAACTATGACAAGAGACGGGGTGGGTTTTACACGAAAGGAGGACAAGCTGGACACAGGTATACCTATACATCCTCATAACTTTCACAAGCGCCCATGCTGAATACGGCGATCAGAGTATCGAATGGCTTGTGGTTTTTTATTACATTTCAAATGAAACAACTTAGAAGGCTTGTCTTACCTACACCCTCCATATGTGGAGAGGATTTCACCCATCCCTGCACTCATTGCACCTAAAACACAAGCTGCTCAGTTTTCCCCAGTATTGTAACGTCATTGTGTTTCCCATGGACCCCCTGCCAAGAATCAATTACATAACAGAATATCAAATGAAAGAAAGGTCGGGCTTAAGTAGGACATTATCAAGAACCTCCCTTTGTATCTTTTCCTTCGTACTTCTTTTAAACAGAAGTGGTTGGAATCTCTCTTTCTTCCGAAGGGAAACATCCAAGGGTGGAAGCAGATGGTCACAACCGGATGAAATACAAACACTCTCATCTCAAGTCTCTAATTTTAACCTGATAAAACATCATGTTTACATTTTTTGTACCATTTGTTTGTATATTATTTTCACCGAGGATGGTAAATTATCGAGTGTGTCTTAAAATGTCATTTTTCTTGACTCCTAATGAAATTACAATAATCCGATAAGCTGTATGAAGTACCGTCGCATAATTCATGAATCACAAACCCACACACTTGCATTAAAATTCAATTATACTTAATGCTATTTTCTATACATGCAATGTTATTAAGAATTATCAAAGGTTAGTGTGTACGTACATACCAAACTGAACAGATGGCCCCCTGCAAAGTGACAGCCAACAGAGAAGGACAAATTAACGTGCAAAGTGACAGCCAACAGAGAAGGACAAATTAACGTTCCGGATGTTCTTCTAGCTGAACCTGATAGAGTTATCGATGTTTGTGTTGACTATCAGATGCGTTGTGTTCACGGATGAGTTACAAGGGAGCCTTTGTTGAGATGGATGAGCGTACATTATGTTTACATGGTCGAGTGTCGGTCTTTGTGGATGAAGTTGACATAGTTATGCAATCAGGAGAATTCGACACTCAACAGCTGAGCTAATTCAATACAGATTGAGTTGATTCAGAAAAGGTTAGGAGAGAGGCTAGGCTAATAGTATCAGTTTATGCTTACGTGTCATGGAGGGTAAATAAGCAAATTGCAATGTGTGTGTGTGTGTGTGTGTGTGTGTTCACAGGTGACAAATGGGCAGGTTGATACTTGTATTCGTGTGTGTGTGTGTGTGGTGGGCACAAGAGGATATCTTACTGATTGGTTCTTCGGGATGAAAGTGTACGTCATTCACACTCCCGAGATGACCCGGCAGCTTGTACTCCAATCTCTGAGTCACAGAGTCCCAAACATAAACAAACCTGTATGATTAACAGATTCAAGCAACGACAACAAACAAACAAACAAACATATACCCCTATATACAGCTATTCACACTCTTATTCAAAATACCCCAGCCACTTCAAGGTGAGAGAGGGGGATCCTCATTACACCTTACAACAATGGCAGACAGTGCCAGACACACAACACCACAATGTCATACATGTACCTGTACGTACCTGTCAGCAGAACCTGCTGCTATCCTCCGTCCATCAGGTGACCAAGTGCATTTCAACAGGTTCTGTACCAAGAGGAATATCATTACGCACATTACAATAGAATGCTGAAATTGGGAAATGTTACACAACTGACCCACACTGATGGAAGCCACACAGTGACATAATTAATAATAAAGATTTGAGTTTCTAAGGACCAGAGATCCATTTGATGTGAGAGGATTCCTTGCTCCTGCAAGCAGAAGCCCCTCGGTCAGCTCACTTTCTATAAAGATTTGAAATTCTATCTTGAAGCCCCAAACTATCACTCAAAGATCATTACTACGTAACGTTCCGCGAGAATAATTTGCAATTTTGGAATAATTGCATGTGTAAAATAATGATTATTAGTGTATTTACTTCCATGGTACATGTGCACGTACATGTAAATACAGTGGTCAAAGAGTTAAATATTAAATGACAACAAGGCCGGTCATGCATAGCATTTATAAACCATGTCACATTATCAAGGAGTTGAGAACAACAAATCACACAAATGAGTGTTGTTCCTTAAATCCGACAACACACACAAAGCAAGTGCAAGTCTTAACAACAGAAGTTTTCTCAAGAAACACATTTGTTTGAATTTTGTCAAATACTAGTTGACAAGATTGTTAAGAATCTTGAAAGATTCTTGAAAGAAACAAAGCCTTGTTTATATTCGCAGTAGCAACAAAGGACACAATTAAACTAACAGCATACTTTGTCAAGAAACATTACTAGTCATCAAACGACTTCGCACAAAGGATTAAGTCCAGTGACCACAAAGTGACCTAAACAGACATTATATTGCAAACATGAGAAGTGACAAAGTACTTAACATAAACGCACACAAACTGACATTGGGAATGCTTGTCTGTCAGCTTTAAAAAGTGTCAGTTCGAAGCGCATGTGAAAACATGCTTACAACGTGGGATGCCAAGGTAGCTAGATGGCATTCACTGTCCAATTTACTACCTGTCAATTAAAGGTTGAGTGAAGAGGAGATATGTGTTTGTTGGAGGTTCACGACTGAGGTATGCTAGATCTAACTTCCTGCGTACCTCAAGTGACACAGGAACACGGGAAGGTCACCAGTGTTAATCTAGAATGCGTTAATAATTCACACAAGAGCAAGTGCCAGTTTAATAGAAGCCTAGGGAATTCACTTGCAGGTATATATAGTGTTGGATGAGGTTCACTTAAAAGGTGACATTTATAGTTTATTCCAACATTATTATCGGGACAACTTCAAGATTTAAGCTATCATGTTTTGTACAGGTTGAGTGAATACACAATGCACAATGTTGGCTATTTCTTATCTCACCTTTTCAAAGTTGTGTTGACTTCCGTGAAACACTTTTAGCTGTCTCTCAGCTGGTGCAAATGGTCTTATATCCCACACTCGCACTAATAGTGTGTGCATGCACATGTGTGTATGTATGTATGTGTGTGCATGCACATGTGTGTATGTATGTATGTGTGTGTGTGTGTGTGTGTGTATGTGTGTGTGTGTGTGTGTGAAAGGGAGAGAAAGTAAGACAGTTTGCACAGTTATGCAGCCCCTCCCACCTCTAATACAACCGACCCCTGACCCCCCACTCCTTACATGGACCTCACCAACTCCACCACCATCCATACCACTAACAGCTGAGTATGTAGAAACTAACATTGTAGCTGCAAACTGAAAGTGTGGGGAATCCGCAATGTCAGCTGTTATGTGGGGAGGTTACATAAGCTGGATCTATGATAATTTCTGACAGGAAAATACATAATCAGAGGAGGTTGCAAAGAAATAATTAGGGATCATGTGAATCGGGCTATTTGCTGAATCTTTTTTTTTGCTGAATCAGCAATCGCTTTTCCTATACTATAATGACTCAGCACAAATGGATTGCTGATTCAGCGAATATGGAGCAATTAGCACGATTCACTGATTCCTAATTCTTTCCTTGCAACCTCCTCTGATACATAGGTAATCTTTCGATAGGGTTCAATGCATCCTGTTTCACTATTAGTCCACAACATCATGCTAGTGTTTCACCACCAGGTGGGGGCAATGAGAGCTAAATACCTACTATTACACCAGTACAAAACACATCGGTCCTTTGTTATCACTGTATCTTTGCTAGTAGCTATGGGGAGAAGGGGAGGGTGGAGTACAGGTTCAAAATTCCATACTGACCATATTTGATACATACTACAGAAGATTTAAAAAACCTGAATGTCTGAACTCACAGCTGTCAACAATCAACAACGATGAGTCATTGTCTCAATTGGCAAAGACCCAACAAACAAGACGTCACAAAGAAAGAAGATCAGTTGCAATTCTCATGATACACCACCAGGGAGTGTATGCACACCTCTCTCTCTCTCCCTTCTCGCTTCCATCATCCCACCAATTATTGCGAAAAACTCTCGGATTATCTTTCCGAATACAACAACAATAACTACATGTGTATGGTTTGGTCACGTACTAAACCTATTTACAAACAAACTGCACCCACTTTCAATGGGATGGGAGCACGAGGAAACGTTAGTAAAAGACAAAACATTTCACATCCTACAAAGCTCTCCTTCTAACTTCCACCCCCCAATAGACAATTCCAACTACACCCCCTAATGCGTTTGCATATCAAAAGCCCAACATTTGCAAACACGTACACATACCCCCACCACTGCAGCTACTATTCCTGATAACTGACATCTATATGAAATTAGAGTAATAAAAGGATGTATCAGTTGCAGACAGACGGACATGCCAGAAGGATCGTACTCGACACAACGGATCACGTAGCTAAACAAAAGAACAATTTCTAAAAAAAGTCTAAAAATGGAAATTGGGTGTGAATGAAAGGAGGGGTAGAATTTCAGTCGGGCGCAGCTCATTCGATACCTATTGGATTTCACGACCCAATTATTAAATGATGGCTCTTCACTTTAACTTGTAACCGCCCACTTGCATACTTTGGCACCATACATCCAGGGTAGAAACAGCACACACAATAGAATGGGATGGAGATGAACTTACGGATGAAAAAATGCACAGGGTACATGAATATTCATGTGGGGAAAGAGGGATTGCGTTACATCAAATGAGCCCATCCCAACAGTTCAATTACCAATTTGAATAATGACCCAGTTATCAAATTACGAATTGATAATCACTGCAGCATGGGAATTAAAGGTGGCTACACCCTGAAAGGTCAGTTTTAATGATGTACTGTAACTTCAGTAGCTATAGTTGAAATGTTAGCTATGTATGACAATGTGTAATTATGTATACACACACATACAAACACATACAAACACACCTGCAGGCTTGAGTGAACATGCCACTTACTAATTATGTAATTATAGATAATTATGTTTACTTGTAGGGTTACACAATACAGCATAATCTCACTTCCCAAACTTATAGAAGGTCCTGAAAATTTAATCAGTGGAATCCGGAAAAGAACAATAGGCTTGTATAAAGACTGACACGATACATAACACAACACATCTGTAGCAGCTAGCAAGTAGCATACTCTCTTTAAAGATCACTAGACACTGTGTGTTCCTAGAACCACACAACAAACACACACTTCTACAGATATCACGAAAAGTGATCAAACATTGAATTCGGACATGAGGCACTTGAGTTTGGGCTCATTATGTAGGCTCTCAAATGAACAGAACTGAAAGGTACACCAACACAAGAGGATATTGCAAAATAGTGTTTGTATCAGCAACTACCTTTTTGAGTGGACAACACAAATTGTTTTTTCCGTCCATGACAAACTCCCCCACCCTCACATCCTCACATGTACACATAAACACATCAGGTACAAATACACAGTACACCTCATTCTGAAAGCTAGCCATTGTCTGGTGGCTTCCTGCACAATGGCTGACTCTATCATCTAAGTGGGCCAAAGGAAAACAGTGGCAGCTGGGATTGGCCTTTCTAGGTCTTCCACCTTCAAAATGGGGAAAACCCCCACATATGTTGTAAGCATAAATTGTTATGCCACCCAACAATATTAGCACATGATTGTGTCTGATAAGAATGGCTGATAGTGGACAGCTTGGTGTTTGGACTGACCACTGTGTTTCCTGTCTGGTCAATCCAAGTGCTGAGTCATTCATTCTATGTACATTGCTTGCATTTCAATTGAGTGACACATATATACAGGTAGCAACAGGCACTCAATAAGCTACACAAACAATTACGAAAACACTTTACATTTCCCTGCAAAAGTGTATACAGTGCAATAGTGTTACAAACCTGATGGGCTACTCAAGCGAAACTCAACCACTTCTGGTCGTAGCGAATGACATTTTTACACGTTAGATAACACAACAATAGTATAATCCTACACACAAACACTTGACGCCACTTAAGTACACGCAGCATGATTGATCTATTGATTGGCATACCTGTGTCGTCCATAGAGTTGGAGAGTACATAATGTCCATTGGGACTAACACTTAGTCCTGTGACTGTGTCATTGTGTCCGCTCATGATATACGCTACTTCATTACTACGAAGGTCCCATACCTGTAAAAGATTCCAGATACAACAGACGCTTAAGGTGCTATTGTATATGATGGTACTGTAAAATAAAAAAATTTTAATGTAAGGAATTATGTTGCACCTTTGTACCCCCACAAGCAACTACACTAACCGTAATTGGATGGCTGGCTAAGTTTGGCTACACTTGTATCAACTGTCAAGCTATGTTATCACAACTTATGAATTGCTCAAAGTTTCGAAATTCTTGAAATTTTCATTAACCAAACTGAATCAATTGTATTGTCTCCAAATCATATCAACCCCTTGTCTGACCTGGACCGATACAATACACGTTGCCCAAAATAAAGGGAGTACAAAAAATATCGAAAAACACACACACACAGATATGCATACTATGCATGTACATGTATGTGTGTGTGTGTGTGTGCTCCTAAACATGTTGTCTAGTGTATTCTAGAGTACCACCAGACAAGACATTTCGACTCCAGACCTTCTACCACCTACAAACACTGCACTTCACACTGTACCTTATATCATGTGGTAATATAGCATTGCAAAACAAAACCGCAAGGTCCTGAGGTGGAATATTTTGTGTCTTGAAATACCCCGTTAACATACTAGACACACACTGACTAGATAAACATGTAACATTGTAAGCATGAGAAGGCAATGACCCCCAAACATGCATCACACAGAGTGCGTGTGAGTGTACTCAAATGTAGCATTGAAGAACTTTATCACTTTTGTGTTTTTGGTGGATAAGGTTATTGTTGAAACAACACATTCATGAGAGGATGATGATGCGTGGGTTGGTTTAGTGTGTGCGTGGGCTGGTTTGGTGTGAGGTGAGTTTTAGGTACATGTACCTTGAGGTCGTTGTCTAGACCTCCTGAAATGATTTGCTTTCCTGTGTCATCAAAACAGACAGCCGTCACCTGTGTTTGTGTGTGTGCATGTGAATGTGTGTGCGTGTTACACTTCTTTTACTCATCAGAAGCCAACCATTTACCTGATATGTGCTATTGAGAGTGTGTACTGCACCTCTCTTTCTGGTATCCCAAACCTAAACACACACAAACAAACACAAACACACACACACACAAACAAACAATGATTCGTTACTCCTTTCAACACAGCAACTCATACAGTCCTCTGGTCTGGTAGATTCGTACATGTACGTACCTTTATTGTCCCATCATCTGACCCGGTGGCTAACACTGATTGGCCTCTTCTTGTGGGACAGCAGCTGTTAACAAACGATGTGTGTCCTTTTAGTTTCTTTATTCTCTCTCCTACTTCACAGTCCCATACAGCTCCCGTCTTGTCCACAGAACAAGAAAATAACATACTGTTTGTGTGTGTGTGTGTGTGTGTGCATGTGGCACAGAAGGATTTACAACAAATGATGCAAGCTATATATCTGTGGTGTGTATGCCATTCTGTGTGATTTAACCCTCTTCACCTTCCATCGGTGGAGTAATGAATCTCTAAGATAGCTCCTGTGTGTCCCTTCATCACAGCATAGTTATCACAATCTCCATAAACATTCCACAAAACTACAGCAGGAAAATATTGACAGCTGCTTAATGCTTTCATTATCAACTACACATCTACATTTTCTTAGCTATCCAAGAAAATACTATATAAGGAAATAAGTGCAGTATATAGTACTTACATATGTGCCTGTCTGTGGAAGCAGATGCTAGAGTTGCGCCGTTTGGACTGAACTTTGCAGACAATACTTCACCCTGAGACACGTTGAAACTTTGTTTGATAACACACATAAAGATGTGCACACACAAATACACAGCCAGCTATTTAAGCCTTCTTTAAAAACTCAACGCAATTTGTTGAGAGTACCAGGCGAAAACTACTGCCGTTTGTTATTCGCTAAACTGCATTCCCAACATTCCAGCCAAACAAGTTTAAATGTTTGGGAAGTAAACAGAGATGCATATAAACAAACTTTAATTTACAAGTACAATCTTTGCTTATAAACCTAACGTCCTTTACCAGAACGTACATACATAGTGAAAGTTACACTTCATACACACAAACACACCAGTTACCTCATGTCCAAACAATTGCATTATTGGTGCTTCTAACGATGAGGTCCGTGGAGGGCCCTAATGCAACACACATTCAACAGATACAACATAATGTTATGGTGGGTATTAATTGGAAACACAATCACAGTCACATACGCTCTGCACTAGTTGTTTGTTCTGTGCATCCCCGCTGACAGGTACCAAGTCTTGTCTAGGACGTTTAACTTGTACCAGAGCACCAGTGGGGCCGCTTCCAGGTCTCTTCTGTCCAGCAAAAGACATCACAGCTAAACTTGTATGTCACGAACACGTTTTGCAACCATTGATTTTGTCGACCCCATTTCAAATACAATTATAAATTATAGTTTTTTTCACTAACGTCCTTTTCCAAATTATATGAACTTTCACAAACTATGAGTACTGAGAATAAAGTGTCAATGATTATCTTCCTCTTCGTGTTGAGCCCAGCCATATGCATCATGCTGGGGAGGGGGGTCTTGTGTCCATGGCTTTCCTTCCAGTGGTGGAGGAGTTGGCAACTGGATTTCACTCTCCTACACATGTGTACAGACAAAATGATCATGAAGTTTTCAGCGTCCCACTGTTAAGAGTGATTTACCACATCGCTAGCAATAACACGTGGACGAGGTTGTGGAGCAAGACCACCCCATGTGTCATGTGACTGCAATGTTACATCCGAACCTGAGTCATGTGATCTGCTGCTGATCTGAGCAGAGGACATCTCTGAATCTGCATCAGTAAAATAAGCCCGTAATGTATTTGCAGGTGAAACCAAGCATGTAACCAAATACGTTACAAGTACACTTTGCATCGAAAACAAACTTTCAAAAACATACTAAGTACATGTATCATATTCTCACCAACAGCTGATCCTGCCTCCCACTGAGGGAAAGAGGCATGACCTCCAATCTGAGATGCACTCTCAAAGTCACCAGTTTGCAGTGACGAACCAGTGAGCTCGGATCGAGTGACCTCTGTACCTTGATCTCCTCCTGTCAACACTCGTGCACATCGAGCACAAATGAGTACTTTCAGATCCACCATAGCAGCCTCGTTGGAAGGAGCAACCTGATTCAAAATGAAACAAGTACCACATTCAGAATCACAAAACTATTGATGTCCCAGAATCTTCAAAGAGAGACAGTATCTTCAGACAACGTACACCCACACGTACCTCCCTGATGGCATACTTTCCCCTTGACATTCCAGTGACTCCCTCGTCTTCCAGTGCAGCATAATCCTCAACCATTTCCAGTCCTTCACTCTCTTTTTCACTATTGTCACTGTCACTATAGTAACCAAGAGAGGGTGTGGTCTCAGGAGAGGCTGGGGCCAAGAGAGAGTGAACCATTTTGCGATTTTGAGCTTTCTTGGCATGTTTGCAGCTACAGATATGTGATAAAGTAAAAAGTTAAAATAATCATTATTGTTAAGACGTACGTCATGTTGTGCTTCAAAATGAGCTCCTCCAAATTCAGACTCTTGTCCTCTTCATGTCCGCTGTCACCACCATCACCTCTTCCCACTCTCACACTGTCACTATCATCGGAGTCAGAGTGTCCACCAATCTCAAATTCTTCATCCTCTGATTCCACTCTGAGCTGAATGGGACTTGATTTTCTTGGCTCGCCAAAGAATTCGTCAATTTCTTCCGCAGAAGTATCTTTCTTTGTTGGTTTAGTAGCCTCTTTTGACAGAGCTACTGTCTTTGTTGGAGACACCTTCTTTGAAGACACTTGCTTGCTTTTCGCTACAAAGAGTAACACTTCAAGTCAGTATACAAGATTATATTATATACCATTCCTGTTTTAAAAAACAGTACGTACTTGAATCTCCAGATGTTCCTTTCTTTGGTGATGTCACCTTAGTAGAAGATGAAAGTTTTGTTTTACTTGCAGTGCTAGGTGGTCTGATTTGGGATGTCTTACTAGCACCAGGTGATGGTGCAGTGGTAGGCCGTTTAGTAGCTGCAACACAAACAACATCATACTGAGCATTCACAAGCTACGAGTTTATACTGTACCTGGGATTGTTCTAGATGGAGTTGTCTTGATCTTTGCTGTGGTAGCGGTTTTACTGGCTGTCGTGGGTCTTGGTGATGTTTTTGTGGGAATGCGACTCTTTGTGGGTGTGGTTTTAGACAGTGAGGGTGTACTTGAAGAAACGAGTTCCGTTCTTGGTTTGGTTGGACGAACGCTACCAGTCGATTTACTCAAGTGTTCTGTGTAAAAGGTAAACGAGGAAAAAAAAGTATGCAAAAAAATTAAATTCCCAGCCCCTGGAGAGATTTGAACTCTCGACCCCTGGTTTACAAGACCAGTGCTCTAACCACTGAGCTACAGAGGCTCGTTGTTGCAGTTTTTACCATTCTCTGTCTAAACACACCAATGTGTTATTAAACCATTACCTTTGCCAGCAGAACTAGACTTGGGAGTGACAGCTGTACCAGTGACTTGTATTTTGCTACGAGCTCTCAATGCGGACGTACTTGTCGAAGTTCGTGGTGAGAGACCCTGTCATTAAACAGACGAAGGTAGATAGCAACTATCAATTAGTGTGCAATGAACAATACTAACAAGAATTACCCGTTTCTTTTGACGTTGTAGAGCTTGGATTTTTCCGACAAGGTACTCCAGAGGGTCTGCTGGCAGGTCTTTGACAATTTTTGTCATCAGTTCCTAGACAAGTCAATCATTATACTGATCATGTATACAACATAATTTCAGTATGGCATAAGAAACACACACAAGGTAAGCATAGATATCTTACAATTTTAGTGTTTCATGCAGCTATACTTTACCTCAAACAAAGAGGATATCTTGTGCTTGTCCAGGTAAGCCTGCACTTGAGTAGTAGCTCCTTCCGCTCTGCTTTCTGCCATCTTCCTCGCAATCACGTGACCAGCAGCTGGTTAATTTGTTTGTGGAGGACAGTGGAGTTTAATAATTCAGGGGACTATGTACAGGACTACTAGAATCTTACAGTTGGGACGAGTCGGCTGCAATGTTGCCAGAAGAAGGGCTCTTTCTTTAAGTGTGACAGCTAGACCCGTGTCAGCTTGTCGACCACTCAAATGGAGTGGTGTGCGAACTGGCTTGGTGGGGACAGAGAGGGTGTTGCCAAGTACCTCTTCTTCTTTGCTGTACTTGTTCAGAGGGTATGCAGGTGTGTTGAAGATGGAACTGTTGAGTTTTTGGTATTGTCATTGAGTTTGTTTTGTGTATTAATATAGACCTTCCAAGACACAGAGAAACGAAGCTTCCTGCTCTTTCTCCTACTATGGAGACAGGTAAGGTTTCTATGGAAACATACACGACACACACATGCATATATTACACACATATGCATATGCGTATGCACGCAAACATACATACAGGCACATTAGTAGCTTGGGAGAAAGAAGAAGGGGATGAACTATCAGATGGTGATGTTCTTGCTCAAGTTGAGACAGACAAAGCTACAATGGATATGGAGGCTACTAGACCTGGTTATCTTGCAAAGATAGTTGTTCCAGCTGGTACAAAAGACATCCCACTAGGAAAGGTGCTGGTCAATACATGTTATGCAATCACTCTCACCAGCAATAATAATCGTCATTGTTGTTTGTCTGTATAGATTGTCTGTATCATTGTTGACAAGGAAGAAGATGTAGCTGCATTCAAGGACTATCAACCACCAGCTGAAGATATACCTACAGCAGCAGCACCAGCTGAACCTTCACCACCGTCACAACCTACACCCCCCACACCTCCACCACCCTCACAATCTGCAACAGTACCAGTAGCACAGCCAACAACAACAGGAGCCGCTGGAAGGATATTCGCTAGTCCATTTGCTAAAACATTAGCAGCTGAACAGGGAATTGATTTACAGGTATCCTCTACTCAACCATTGAATTTCGTCACATGTTTTGAAGCTTGTTCCTTTCACTACAACAGGCTATTGGGCAGGGCAGTGGTCCAGGAGGGAGGATTGTATCCAGTGATCTGTCTCAAGCAGCAGTCTCTGCTGTGTCTACTCCATCATTTACAGACATCCAGCTTACCAACATGAGAAAGGTATATCTTACACAAATGGTTTCAGCCCTCTCCTTCACTCTGTTGTGAGATACTCTGTTTTTGTTGCACTCTGTCTGTAGACCATTGCCAAGCGATTGCAAGAATCCAAACAGAGCATTCCTCACTATTACCTCACTGTGGATGTTGGAGTGGAAGATGTTTTAAGGTATTGTTATCCTTTAGCAGTTTTTTTTTACGCACCCATATATACTATTTACCACACACACATGCACACACAGTCTTCGCAAACAGCTAAATGAAGAAAGCAATGGTGAATACAAGCTCTCTGTGAATGACTTCATCATCAAGGCCTCAGCTCTTGCAATGAAGAAGGTCCCTGAAGTGAACTCATCCTGGTTTGATACTTACATTAGACAGTACAACAATGTTGATGTCAGTGTGGCAGTCAGCACTGAAGGTGGTCTGATCACTCCTATTGTGTTTGGAGCTGATGTGAAGGTGTGTGTGTGTGTGTGTGCATGGTTGTATCTACATGTGACTATATCTTCCTCATGCAGGGACTGAGAGCTATTAGTGCTGATGTAACTGAGCTAGCAGAGAAAGCAAGGAATAACAAACTACAGCCTCAAGAGTTTCAAGGAGGCACTTTCACCATCTCCAACCTTGGTATGTTTGGAATCAAACAGTTCACAGCTGTCATCAATCCTCCCCAGGTATGTTGTGTTTGAATATTGAATGCTCAAGTGATGATAGTGTTTCCTCCATTCTATCTTCTCTACAGTCCTGTATTCTAGCCGTGGGTGCAACTGAGAAGAGAGTGATTGAAGATAAGACAACCAACATAGGGTGAGATAGTCACTAAAATAAAGTTAAAAGACTTCATGATTCCATGTTTTTGTTCTTTGTTTGCTTGTCTGTAGGAGTCGTTTGTCGGATGTGATGACTGTGACTCTCAGCTGTGATCACAGAGTGGTTGATGGAGCAGTGGGAGCTCAGTGGTTGAAAGCTTTCAAATCTCTCTTAGAGAAACCACATACCATGCTACTCTAGTTAGATGGTATTGTCTTCAAGATATCTACATGTTCTAAACTATGGTACAAACACCGGTGTAGTCTCTCACATAGCATTGTTGCATCTATTGTAAAAATTAATGTCATGTGTATTTGTTGAGCATAGCTTATTGTCACAGACTCTCTCTATAAGTTCACATTCTGTAGTACATTAGCAATCGATTATGACGTTGGGTTTTAAAAAATGACAAGAAATTAATACTTTAACAACATGGGTTACACTCTTTGTACTGTACAATCACCTCACTCTCAATCAGTCAACATAACTGTCATAGTAATCAACTATAGTCATCCACGGCTTCTGACGCTTCAATTCCGTCAACTTGTCATCATCAATAGAGCTGCTTTGAACCAGTCCCAAGTATCTCAATCGAGGCATGGAGGCTTCCAAAATTGAAGTCCCTGTGCATCTTCCTAGACCACCCAGAGTGAGGGAGGTCAAATCGTGACAGTTTAGTGCCAATGCTTCCAATCCTGCATCTGTGATGTCCCAACACCATGATACATCTAGAGATGAAAGATGGGGAAATGTCTCAGCAAGTTTAGTCAAAGCATTGTCCTTCAAACCAACACAGTGGATTATAGACAAATCTTTCATGGTACATGTAGGGGAGTGAGCATCAATTGGAGAGTGTTGTTTGAAACTATCAAACAGATGCTCAAATCCTTCACTAGTGAAGTTCTCACCCTGTTTCAATTTCAGTGTCTGCAACTGCTTTAGTTTTGCAAAACACTCCAGAGAAACATCTGTCAGTTGAGAACAGAACGAGAAACTGAGACGTTGAAGACTAGGAAAATGTTCTCCGATAAACTTTGATGTTCTATCTGTTAAGTTCTCACCATCAAGTGATAGAGACAAAAGTAAAGGACACACATCAAGTATTCCTATAGCCCCATCATCATTGAGGTCGTCAACACCAGTACCATCCAAGTTGAGCACAAGTAATGTTTTCAAACATTCACAAAAGTTTGGATTGCGTCGAGACTCAAACACAGCTAGGTTATCTATAGTAGGACAGTGCGCAAGACTCAACTCTGTGTAGTGCACGAGTGGATTTCTAAACAAGTATTGGAAATGTTTGTTTTGGAATTTATTTGTATCCTCACACTGGAAGCATTTCAATGTCTTGTAACAAGCATCAATAATATTAGGTATGCATTCGAGGTAGTCCTTCGGACAGTTTAACAGCGAAACTTGACTGAGCTTTCCAAACTGCATCCATGTTTTTACACCAAGAAAATCGTGTAAGTCTGTATCACTCAATTTTGGATTTTTAACTCTGTCCCCTAGCAGGACAAGAGACTTGATGTGTGGGTGTTGGTGAGTTATTTTGGACAGAATGAGTGGAGTTTTGGTGATAGCTCTGTTGATCTCTGCAAATTCCAGTACAATTTCTTGCCAAAAGGTGGCATCATTGCTCAGTCTATTCCATCTCTGACACACAAGCATGCATGTACACAGCTCCGACTGTTCGAGGTAACCAAAGATATTTAGAAGCACTTCATCAGGCAGCCAGTCCATATCAAAACACCTCCCTCAAGTGCCACTCCCACTTTTGTTGCGCATGCTCAGATCAGTCGGCTAAAGCAGGATTGCATAGCACGTGGTCTTTCTTGTGCAACTTTGTCATAGTGTACGTGTGTTTGTACCCTTTGGTGGAACAGTGTTTGTTCATATTCGCTAAGGCCTGTTAGGCGACTTACACTTTTCTTCCACTTCATTTAAAGAATAATCGAAATGTCTGACAACGAGCTAGCTTGTGTTTACAGCGCCCTCATTCTTCACGATGCTGGAGTCAACATCACTGTGAGTGGTCACACACGCACACACGCACGCACGCACACACACACACACACACACACACACACACACACACACACACACACACACACACACACACACACCCGTGCCCAACAGGCCGAGAAGATCACATCTCTGATCAATGCTGCTGGAGTCCAAGTAGAACCAATCTGGCCCAATCTGTTTGCCCGGGCCCTCGAAGGTATATGTACATTTTGCCACATTCAATGTCATCCCCTCATACAACCACAAGACCATATGACTGTGGTGTAAATGGGTAATCTAACCAAGTTTGCTTCCTACAGGCAAAGATATTGGTGCTCTGGTGTCAAATGTTGGATCAGGTGTGGCTGCTGCACCTGCTACCGGAGGAGCTGATGGAGCAAAGGAAGAAGAGAGTAAGGAGGAAGAAAAGAAAGAAGAAAAGAAGGAAGAAAGTGAAGACGAGTCTGATGACGATATGGGATTTGGTGAGTGATGAATTGATTAATGTGTTTGTACGTTTCTTTTGTTTAATGTTTGTGCTTTCTGTTTTGTTCCTGCAGGTCTCTTTGACTAGACTCGTATCAAGCAGTGACTGTCGTTTGATATTGCATAGAATTATTATGATGCTCTGATGTTACCTTTTGGTCGTTATAATTGGAAGTTACACGCATATTAATAAAATTATGCGAAGGATCTAGGATCTAGGAATATTGAATGAAAATTTGAACAAAGTAGCTGTCGATCATTACCACAATTGATTCGTGCATGCGCGCACTGAATTATTTCTCGTAGTCACAATAAGTACTATATTGCAATGTCAGAGTATCTGCTACCCTCTCATCCTGACTGTATGGTGGAAGACAGGTTCACCATTTGTGAAGAATATGCAGACTGTCCAGAAGTACCGAAATGGGCACTAATTAGAACACTTCTTCAGCAATCTGTGCAGGATGTTGCAGCTTTAATGGACATCATTAGTTCCCTCCAATATGACCTAGAGTTTGATACCCTGAGTTCTATTTTGCAGCTCCCAAAATTTCAAAATTTCTTTACTCAAACTTTTCCAGCAATGACTAAAGTTGCATTACGCATGTCCGAACTCTTTTCATCAAGCACACTTGAACTCCTTCAACCAGGTACTGAGTGTTCTATTTCACTGACAAAGGAACAAATAGCCTGTCTTCTTGTGCACATGTTTCTTTGCACCCTCCAGCGTCCCTCATGGAACAAACACTGGGTTAATTTTGGGATCTGGTACAATTCTACATCAGCACCAGTGCTTGCATACCTCCAGTGTCTCCTCACTTACTTCTCTCAACTTGATGCATCAGGAAAACCACCCAACCCACACCAAGAAGTGGAATTCAAGCGATGTGTACTTACAACACCTCCGGATTGGAGTAACTCAAAAGCCGTATTCGCTGCTGACTTAGTGACTCCTTCACACAACCTTCAGCCAGAGCCAGGTTGCAATGTGGAAGTCAGCTTCGCAAACAAGGACATTGGGTTTGGTGTCTCTGGAACACAAGAAGAGGTCAAAATGGCAATGAGCCCAGAAGCTTGTGTGGTCATGTTACTAGCACCCACTCTCCTTGACAATGAGACCATGCTGATATGTGGAGCACGTCAAGTTGGTGTGCATGAAGGAATTGGCCGAGAGGTGAAGTATGTTGGTCCATGTACTGAAGACAAAGACTGGTGTATACGTTGTATTCTGGCCATGGATACAATGGAATTGGATGAATATGTAACGGATGATAAGCCTATTCATGATCTAAGAGAAGACTTGTTATTAAGAGAACTTAACAAGGCCTAGTGTGGATTTCAGTCCGTTCCTACCATAGTGGGTGGGCAGGACAAGGTTGCTATAGCAACTGGTCATTGGGGGTGTGGTGCATTTGGTGGTAACAAATATGTGAAGTCTCTGATTCAGATCATGGCTGCCTGCAAGGCTAACATACACTTAGTCTTTCATGACATCACTCCAGTATCATGTGATGTTTCTCAAGGAATTTTTGTAAAGAAGCTTTGTGATTTTGTAGTCATGTTATCGCAGAAAAACATAACAGTTGGTCAACTGTTTTTAGCAATAATTGCAAAAACAAAGTCAGTACATTGTGAAAATCAGTGTGTGACCACGTGTTTATTTGATGAAATTATAACCTGTTTTTAAACAGCACATTAAATTATTGTAACTGTATATAATTATGTATGTGCAGTCTTGTTTATGTGTGTCCAACTTTACTGTAAGGTTCATAACTGTTTTGTTTCTCCTGATTCAAACCTTTGAAATAATCCGGTATCTCTTCATATTCAGCCTCATTTTTATGCACTTCATTCGTTTCAGGGACTTCATTCATTTCCGATGCGGGGCATGTATCTAATGTATTACATGATGGAGGAGGTGGTCCATTGGGGCTCACAATGTGGCTCACATTTTGATTCACATAGCTATGTTCAGTGTTTTGTTTCTCGCTACATTTGAGTGCACAGCTGTAGATCAAACTTGCGACAAGAATTCCAGTAGTAAGCAATAGCATTAGGCCAAGTACAATCGCAACCGTCAGAGTTTTCTCAGTGTCACTTCCTGCATGGAAGATATTACGAGTGTCAGTGCACATAATGTACTGAATAATAATTTGATTGTGACTGTCTATAGGGGGATATACCTGATTGTAAACACTCGTGCATATCACCATCCCAGTGACCATCTGCCTGGCACACACGTTGGCTGTTGTCTGCTGGTACTTCAAAACCATCATCACAAATGTAATATGCTGTTGAACCCAATGTTGTACTATTGTAACACACCACACCATTGGAGATTGAAAGACTGCCCGCAGAGTCTGGGGTGCATCTCAAGTCTAGAAGACTTTCCATGTTTATGCTGCCTGCTAAGTTATAGCTTACACGACACACCAGATCTTTCTCATCACATTCTGCATTAAAAGTGAATGTTTTGGGGATGTTCTGTTTACACAGACTATAATTATATATGCTACATTATCAATTGTTGATAACATTATCAACTTTATCAATTGTTGATAACATTATCAACTTTATCAATTGTTGATAACATTATCAATGGAGTTCTAAACACCAAAACTACACAACAACAGCTATTCATGTTTACCTGAGCTGAAACTGCCTTGTACTATGAGAACTTTAACGCTGTCCACAACAATGGCCGCTGTATAGCAGTATTTCAGCTTCCTTTCCAAACGTGGTAAAGTGGTGATAGCTCTGCCATCATTATCAGGATCCATAGGTGGTAGACAAGACAAGCTAGGACATGTTTGCATTACACTAACTCCATAGCATACTTTACATCTGGCTGGTAGGGTCAGAAACAGGCACTCAACAGTGGCATGTTCTGGTGTACTTGTGTTGGCAGTCACTTGTACCATGGTGTTGGATGTGCCTGCATGCATGTGTGTGCAGGGAATCATAATGCATAAACATTACATCTATGTGGCAGTGTAAATCCATACTTATGTGGTCAGGTGTACAGGTCAGGTGCTCTCCCAATCCAGCTATGTTTTCAGCTGCAACAGAGAGTGTGTAGTGGGAGCCAAAGAAGCTGGTAGAAAGGTTGTATTCACATCTTTGTGCAGTGCATGAATCAGCTACGGAGATGGTTTTGCTTCCATTGGAAATACTGTCTCTTTCAAAAGTGATGTTGTACCATAACACATTTTGATGAAGACCGCTAGCTATTTCCACAGGGTTCTTAAGGATAGAATAAACATAAGTATAGTGCACATGTTACTATCTCTTGTCATTGTAACTTACAGGAGCAGCTGTCCAAGTGTTCCGTATAGCAATGAGTCTCTCAGTTGACTGGACATACACAGGTACACTCACACATGTGGTAGGTCGTCGAGGAACTAAACAACATTAACCATGCACATATGAAACCAATAGATGTGAACAACTTGTGTAAACTAGAGGGAAGTATTTAGACTATATACTTTGAGGGTTTATGATGGATGTGGTAGTAGCTCCAGTTTGTTTGTCACAGTTCTTTGCATATATAACAAACCCATACTGGTTCTCTGCCACAAGTCCACTGCATTCGTAGTCAGTGTCTGGAGTGAGACATGTTGTTTCTGATTGACACACACTCCCAGCTGGTGCTATCACACAGTACTCATCAACTTGGTGTGTTTCTGTGAAAGATTTGTTCCATTGTAGTGTGAGCATCACAGAGTTGCCACCTTCTTTACTGATATTAGTCATGACAGGTACTGCTGGTGGTGCAGCTGGTGAGATAAAATGAAGATGGGAGTATGTATTCACAATACTTGTGGTGTACATTCATGTGTACTCATTCTATGTGTAACATGTAGTGTTACAGTTAGTAGCTATACCCTTTTTAGAGTAGATGAGAGTTGCATTAGTTGTAGCATTGTTACACAATATCTGGTCTCCAAAAGTTAAAGTAGACGGCTCCACAATTAGCCTAGTGCTTATGTTGGCCCTGTCATCTCCTGTATCTACCACATCGACAAGCTGAACTCGAATGCCTGGATGTTCTGTGGTCACTAGTTCTGATGGTGGCTGAGTGTTCACCATTGTTCGAATTAATAAGCTGTTTAACTTCCATGTGAGCGAAACAATGTCAGTACCATTGCACATGTATTCAACAGGTGCTGTTAATGGACAAATTCCTTTCAATGTGATGTTGGCTGTCAGTGTGATTGTACTGCTGAGACTCTTTGCAGCTGAAACTGTACATGTACATGTATGAGTAAATGAAAGAAAACTAATCCACAGTGAATTACTGTTATATACATACCATTGATGCTCAGTACAAATATCGTCAACCAGATGCGAAGCATGATGATCTCCAATTGTTTCACCGTCACCGTGGCCATACCTCACAATCTATGCCGTGGCTTTCGTAAACACGCATGCGCAGTGCCGTTTTGAAGAGGGAGATCCCCTGGGGATGTCCCTTCTGCATGCAATGCACGCCTTACCTTCCAGTGAAGCGTTTGTATCACAGGGATCTAAATCTACTATGGGAGTTCGTACACTCTACAGCTGTATTGTGCTTCTGTGTGGAATAGTTATTGTGACCATTCCAGGTTAGTATGACTTAGGTTTTCTTAATATTAGAATGATTTGAGTCCCAATATTGTATACATGTTTGTAGGTGGAGCTGGACAGACTGTTAGTTTGTCATCAAATGTCAATTTCAATGACGACACTGCCCTGTGTCCTGGTACACTGGTTGAGTTTGAGTGTGTTGGAATAAATGTAGAGGCCCTGCAATGGCGTTCTAACCAAACTTTACTTGTCGTTTACACACTAGCCAGTAATGGGCAAATAGACACGGACATTCAACCTAGTCGACCACCAGGATTCAACTTCACTCTCACAAGTGTTGAATTTAATGTCAATCAACAATCTGTCAACTTGACCGTAATCATGACTGTAGAACTATCAGCACTTGACTCAGGAACACAAATAGAGTGTCTCCGTGGAAGTAGAATCCAGGCTATAACTGTTACTTACAGTATCACAAGTAAGTGAGCTAATGCCTATGTATGCTAATTTCAGAGTATATCGTATATTATAGCACTCAAGCTTTAATCTTTCCAGTCCAATTGTACTGTAACAATCAGCAATTAATTTGTAGATACTCCACCACCACCATTATTTACTACGAACTTCACTAGAGGACTGGGCTCCTCTCTCAATTTAAACTTCTACTGGAATGAAAGCTTCACGAGAGCTCATGCTGTTGAGATGTACTGCATTAGTAGTGTTGGTGTGGATTGTAGCACATGTGTCTCTCCCAACACAACGTTTGTTTGTCCACAAATAATGCAAGGACAAGCCACTTCATTCTCTGTACAAGCTGTCAATTGTGGAAATCAACAAGGAGACCCTGTGACGTTTATGGTCAACCCACAAGGTAATTTGGCTATGTATATGTGCTTACCAGTAGCTTTATGGTCAATGCCCATGTTATTGGTCATAACTGTGAGTGTCTTTCAAGTTTAGTGGTTCAAAGTTGTTTCACCAGTGTGTATGATAATAGTTATATAGTGATACCACAAAGGATTGTATTATGACTGGGGCACAATACATGATGTATTAAGACTGGCACACTCCTAAAAAAGCATATAATAATTATCACTCTGTGTAAGCATGATCTCTTTATAAATAGTTCCTGGGCAAACAAACACTTGCTCAAGTGTTCCAGTCTATAGTAGTGAGCCAACTGGTGATCTCATTGGGATAAAGAACACATGGAGAGCAGTGAATGTAAGTTCTGAAAAATTCCAGGCTAGCGTGAGGTTCCTATGCATGAATGTGTGTTGTCACAAATATAAGGTTGTTCCAGATTGTAAGTTTATCATTCCACTTGCAGAATCCTTCAGTCTTCAATCCAGACAAGCTGAATTACTCATTGTCCGTCAATGCTACCAATGATCTGTTTATGGAAGAGATTGTTGTCACACAAAAGGAGGTGTGTCTTTCAAGTACCAACCAATGTGAGTTTGTGACATATCCTTCAGAGTCCAGAGAAGCCCAACTCCAGACGATTGCTGTCACTGTGACTGCTGAGAATGTAGTAGGGAGAGGAGAACCACAACCTTGTTCACCAACAATCAGTATGTTGATAACATTGGATCTCAGTTTCAATACACATGCATTGTTTATGTGTTTACTATTCATGAACAGGTACAAAAAATAGAATTTTTGAAACCACAGTGGTCAGAGATGGTAGTAGAACGCTTGTGCAGTGCCAATTCATCATTCCAACTAAGGGTGCTATGCAGACAATAGAAGAGTGCATGTTTTGTTATGGAGACATTGCACAGAGCTGTGGACAGCAGAACGTGATGTGTCTCCCTCCAATAGTGGTCCAAGATGACCGAACTGGAATAGCTAGCTATGAGCTTCCACAAGAGTTTTGTTACCAGATCACAGCTAGAGTGGATGGCAAAATTACAGCAGTGGTATCAGGAAGAGTGGAAGCAGGTATGGTACAAATGTGGGGTGAGTATGTACATGTCACATGATTACTAAGACCACTAATATTCATCCATAGTCCTCTCACCATGGAAACTATCATGTATAGAATCAGATGTAGAAATGTATGAATTTCATTTACCATTGTCATTTTCATCATTCTTAACAGACTGCAATACGACTGACCTTGGTGGATCGACTGTAGTGAGTCCTCCCTCAGATGAAAGGTGTCTGGACATCAATGCTGTTGGGAGTGTTTTGATAGAGAATGGTGTCATCTGCTACAATGGGACATCCACTGGATCCCTTGTTACATACCACTGCAACAGTGGCTACCAGTTAAAGGATGGAGATGGTATGCGAAGGTGTCAGAGTGATAGCAACTGGGATGGACAAATGGCTACTTGCAGCCAAGGTACTTCAACATAGCATAGTTTAATATTAATACTCTGTACCATATAATTATCTGTGTTATGTTTTTGTCATTTTACAGAGCCCTGTTTGAACGCTGCCAGATTCTTTTTCACTCTTGCTGTTGTGGTCTCTGTAGTGACTGTTCTGTTAAGTTTGTATATGATTTACAGAACACGTAAAAACACTGATAAGAGGCTTTACATTGCTGGTACCACTCTGGGCACAGCAATACTATGTGTACTCCTCCTGGTAGTATTCTACGCCTCAATGGAAGCACTACAGCAGAACCAAGCACTTTGTGTCATCAGCAACCTTGTCTCAATCCTCTCAGCGATTGCTTGTATCATTTTTTCGACTCTCACTGGAATCATGTACATATATGGTGAGTTTGGCTAATAAAAATCGTATTATAAGCATGTTTGTGTCTGCCTGTGTGTGTGTGTGTGTGTGTGTTACGGGAGGTCACCGGAAGTGATTCGACCTCCAGCTAAATGCTACTTCTTTTTTGGGGGGGATGGCGACTGTAGGCCAAAGAGAGGGTGCCCAGTGAGCTGGCATCAGTAACGCTAGTCTACATTTAAATGACAGACTCTGCACGCAAGGCTGGTGGAGGGTGTGATCGTCAACTAGGCCTACCTGCAACATTGGTAGCCAGTGAGGTAGTTTGATCTGGGTGCCGCTCCTGCACATAAAAGCGTAGTGGAGGGAGAAGATTCTCTCTGATACACAAATGAAATGCATGCACACGCAAGGAGTGGGCAATCGAAGCGAGCCCCACTCCTTGTAATAGTATATGTATTATATTATGACATTGTGTGTGTGTGTGTGTGTGTGTGTGTGTGTGTGTGTGTGTGTGTGTGTGTTTGTATGTGTGTGTGTGGGCTATAGACTTTGATGATTTATTGGCACACTATTTGTTCCCCTGTAGATATCAGTGAACCTGACAATCTGCCTAAGCCTACTGGTGCTACTCTTGGAAAGTCATTTCATGATTCTGAGGCCTTTGGTAAACGTCCATCAATCGCTGTGAACAACCATTCAGTGGTGGTGGAGGTGTACGAGGAATGGTGGTACTTTGAACGGAGGACAAGGAAACTGCAGTATAGAGTTGGTCAACTTGCAAACAACGGTATAAAATGGATAGGCAAATTGCAGAACTACAGTGAAGGCCAAAGACCCCGTGTTGCAATAAATGATAACAATGTCGTGGTTGCTGTGCGTGAGAGTCCATCCAGGGACAGGTGTTTCTATTGTGTTGGTTCAGTGAAGCAAGCAACTGGTAAAATAGAATGGCTTCGAGAGAAAGAGTTTGCCAATGGTTGTTGTCCTGATGTAGCCATTACAGACAGAAAAGTGATCTTGTCATGCTGTGAAAATGCCACTTCCAATAGCACATGTTATACTGTTGTTCGGAACATTGACTCGGATTCTGGTGGTGAAGCAAAGACTAGTGGCAGGAATGAAGAGAAAAGAACATTTCCCTTCAATGCATCACAACTTTCTATTGCTGTTAACAGTGCAGGTACAGTAATCGCAGCTTATCAAGCTAGTGGTTCCATTTGCTGCATCGCTGGGACTCTGAGCGAGGATGGTGATATCAAGTGGCTGTCAGAGAGACCTCAAACACTGGTAAAATCTGCAGTGGGTGTTTCTCCAGTTGTGAGCATCAACTCACAAGGCTATGTTGTAGTGGTCCTTTACCACGGGAATATTCTCCATTGCAAAGTTGGTTATACTTTTAACAACATCACGAATATTGAATTTTTAATGGAGAGATCTGCAAGTGAGTATGGGTATGGTCACTATCCTGCCGTTTCTATTGATGATAAAAATAACATTGTTGAGATTCACGAGACCGATGCTTATACAACCAAGCTCTACTATCATTTCGGGATGTTATGTGTTAAAGAAGAGAATATAAACAAGATTCAAGCTTAAGTTTGTTAGTAACATTAACATACTCGTATATAACTTGTGCACGTAAATTTGTTGTATAGCTTAAATCTTATCAATTATTTTGTTAGTGAACAACACGGGGCTCAAGGGTGTCTGAGTTTGACTTCACTTGTTCACGTGTGTGTTTACAAGAGTCACCTGATTCACTGACTGTGACTACCCTTTTGTACTCATACCTTTATTTTAGTTGAGAGTTTATAGAGCATTGTGAAAAAATTATGTAAAATAAAAATTGGCAATTCACACAAAGCATGTGTGTATGTGCTTGATATATGTGTCCTCTATAAACGAAATTTGCAAATTTTTATACTCACAATTGTTTACAGTTCTGCAGATTTAATAAGGAAATGCTTTATTTCAGTTCTTTATGCTCACATAATATATACTGGTGCTGGTATTTTGAAATGAGTGGTTACAAACAACCAGAAAAGGTGTTGACTACGAATCCATATGCTCTGTATTAGCTTATGCTTTTTATGTCACTCTCCTTTGATTTTTCACGCATGCGCACTAAGACACCAAAGCATATTTATATGTGTATTATGTGCTTACGCACTCTCAGTGCAGCACAGCAGGAACCAAATGCAAACGTGAATGCAACACACTCGTGGGGATGGAGCCGGAGACAAGTCAAAAATGAGTTTTAATACAACAGGACCGCTCACAAAATGATAAAAGTTTTGTTGCCTTGCAGTACATGGCAGTACGCCTCCCGAATTCTGCCAACGAGAAGGTTAGAAAAACTATGTGTGTGGACCGTGGTACATGCGTTTCAGCTGTAATTTAACTGACAAGCTACATGTTGGCATAGACTCTCTTGTACAATACCTCTAAACAGCAAGAGTGAGTACTAGCAAGCTCAAGCATATTAACTGATACGTATATATTGTGTAGCTATAAATTATAATGTTGTGTACTTACTCCTTTTTTGTTTTGAACTTTATCTTCAAGTTGCTGTTTCTCTCTCACCCACTCTCTTTCTCTCTCTCTGTGTGTGTGTGTGTGTATGACAAGGTAGCTACTGAGAAGCTGTTTTCACTTTCAACTCTTAAAAAAAATCTATATTGCAGTTCATGTTGAAAACATTTATACATTGTGGAGACAACCATCTCCTCTTGTTCAAGTGTATGTATACACTGTCTCTGTGGAGTTTCTTTGAGCATGGAGGGTAGTGCATTCCTCTTTGAGCCGGTGAAGAAGTGAGATTTGTAACCATAAAATTTGATTTGGATGAAGAGGATATCAAAGGTGTGTTGCATTAGTTTGTAGCTCATGTACGTGTGGTTGAGAGCAGGTGTGATACAGCTACATGTGGAGACACCAAGTCACTATAGATTATGAATATGCATGAATCCTTGTACTTATGCCCACTGTTAGGCAGGTTCAAGTAATTAGAAGTGACTGCCTCCTTAGTACATGTAGTGGAAAATTTGTTGTATTGCCCACAACCAGAAAACCACAATAGGAGTGACTCCTGCAGTTGCAACTAGTAATAGTGTGTGTCTATGCCTGCATACAGTTTCAGTCAGGTAGCTTTGATTTACTGGTGTTCCAACTGCAAACAGTGAACTATTGGTCCATTAAGGATCAGGACTGGGTATGTTTCATATAAATTATTGACTCCTATGGTCTGGCAGGATGCTACATCTGCATATATATATATGCACAGTTTCAACGATGCACATGTGCAAGTCATTATACACTTTGGTAGGGTAATGTCAGAGTGCAAGCAAGCATAAATAATATATTATTATATCTTGTCATCACTACATTCACTGTTCATAGTCAATATCATCCATACAGGCTCCTCCAGCTGATGTGTGCTTCATTGTTGGAGTCTCTCTTTCCTAGCTGACTTGCTCACAACCCGTGTCAAAACTGTGCACCACTGCAGTAGCAATATATACTGTCTATGTCTCTATGTGGCGCCTGTGTGTGTGTGTGTGTGTTGTTTTTTTTTGTTGTTTTTTGTTGTTTTTTGTTGTTTTTTTTTGGGGGGGGGGGGGGGGGGGGGGGGGGGGTAGGGTTGTAGGTAATCTGTTATTATTATTTGGTGGTATCTGCTGAATTTATTTTTCAGTAAATATTTGTCCCAGACATCTGATGTGACTTTTCCTGTTAATAATAACTTGGGAGAAGTATAATGGATGAGATGATGGGACGATACTCCCCAGTTCTGTATGTATAGGGGATTTAAAAATAATACCAGTGGTACACGCTTTTCCCTTCAACAAAGGGAAACGCGCCAACCCCCTTACATCTATATATAGCACTTCGAATGTAGCTATATATAGGTCTCTGTTGCAGTTGATGTTTTCCTTTATAGAAGGGGGAAATAATCAACTAGTGTTGATATTGACTTGTCTGTGATGTAAGAATGTATTATTGTGTATGTACATGTGCTTTACAATTCTTTGGGTGTGTATATATGGGGGTGATGGGAGGATGGCCAGTGTCTGTATATGGATACTTTCACGTACGCTCTCTGCTTCTGCGAGTTTTGTCGCTATAGTTCGTGTGGCTTACGTCATGCTCTGCTGCATTATGGCTGCTCTCAACTTAGTTGCATCAGGATAGTTCGGCTGCCAACACTAGTGCTCTAGACCAGTTCGGCTGCCATCCTAGTGCTCTGGACCAGTGGACTGTTCTCTGATGTTTTGTAGTCTGCTATCTATCATTGATGTTCTGGGAAAGAAAGCTGCTCTCTTGTGATTCAGGACAGTTCGGCTGCCATCACTAGTGCTCTGGACCAGTTCGGCTGCCATCACTAGTGCTCTGGACCAGTTCGGCTGCCATCCTAGTGCTCTAGGAAAATACACTTCTATCTCTGGTACTCAAGTACATATTCAGTACACGTGGTTGCTTGCCATTTTGCTTGCCATTTTAGCTAGAGTATGTGTGGCTGATGTCATCCGTGTAACTGGCCCGGCACAAAGAATATTAGCTTTACAGTCAAGTTCCTCACCTCGAGTTGTGTCCTACCCAGCTTCTACTCAGAGTGATGACTGACTGGCAGTTGTCTGTGGGTGCTCTGGCAGAAGTGTCTGCCATCAGTGTTTGACTGTCCAGCTGCTCTCACGGGTGCTCTGGACCAGTTTGGCTGCCATCACAAGTGCTCTAGTACAGTGGACAGCCATCATTCACTGCTCTGGTGTCATGTACTACTATCACTCACAGAGTGTTGTTTTGTTTTGTCTGCGATCGAGTTGTGTGTGTGTACAGAATTTGTCATTTATGTATGTACTTGTCTGTGGGTGCTCTGGCAGAAGTGTCTGCCATCAGTGTTTGACTGTCCAGCTGCTCTCACGGGTGCTCTGGACCAGTTTGGCTGCCATCACAAGTGATCTAGTACAGTGGACAGCGGCCACCATTCACTGCGCTGGTGTCATGTACTACTATCACTCACAGATGTTTGTCAATATTTCCATCATGTACATAATAATATTATTATGTTACTGATGCAGCACCTCACATCTCTGAAGTTCAGGTGTGTGGTTCAACTGTTGTCTCTTTCTCGTGTTCTACTCCGTCCAGCTCCTACTCAGAGTGATGACTGACTGGCAGTTAGCATTTGGAATGGATAGGACGGTGGTTTTGTGTCGTATATGTGCAAGTGCTAAAGCTGTTTTAGGTGATTGGTTTAGTTCAGCTGTTTGGGACAGTGAACAGATATAATCACATCGCCATACAGTTCAGCTTGCTAGAGTGTTTTGTTTTGTCTGTGATCGTGTTGTGTGCGTGTACAGAATTTGTCATTTATGTATGTACTTGTCTGTGGGTGCTCTGGTAGAAGTGTCTGCCATCAGTGTTTGACTGTCCAGCTGCTCTCACGGGTGCTCTGGACCAGTTTGGCTGCCATCACAAGTGCTCTAGTACAGTGGACAGCTATCATTCACTGCTCTGGTGTCATGTACTACTATCACTCACAGAGTGTTGTTATGTTTTATCTGCGATCGAGTTGTGTGTGTGTACAGAATTTGTCATGTATGTATGTACTAAATTGTCTGTGGGTGCTCCGGTAGAAGTGTCTGCCATCAGTGTTTGACTGTCCAGCTGCTCTCACGGGTGCTCTGGACCAGTTTGGCTGCCATCACAAGTGCTCTAGTACAGTGGAAAGCTATCATTCACTGCTCTGGTGTCATGTACTATTATCACTCACAGAGTGTTGTTTTGTTTTGTCTGTGATCGTGTTGTGTGTGTGTACAGAATTTGTCATTTACGTATATACTTGTCTGTGGGTGCTCTGGCAGAAGTGTCTGCCATCAGTGTTGTACTGTCCAGCTGCTCTCACGGGTGCTCTGGACCAGTTTGGCTGCCATCACAAGTGCTCTAGTACAGTGGACAGCTATCATTCACTGCCCTGGTGTCATGTACTATTATCACTCACAGAGTGTTGTTTTGTTTTGTCTGTGATCGTGTTGCGTGTGTGTACAGAATTTGTCATTTACGTATGTACTTGTCTGTGGGTGCTCTGGCAGAAGTGTCTGCCATCAGTGTTGTACTGTTCAGCTGCTCTCACGGGTGCTCTGGACCAGTTTGGCTGCCATCACAAGTGCTCTAGTACAGTGGACAGCTATCATTCACTGCCCTGGTGTCATGTACTATTATCACTCACAGAGTGTTGTTTTGTTTTGTCTGCGATCGTGTTGCGTGTGTGTACAGAATTTGTCATTCATGTATGTACTTGTCTGTGGGTGCTCTGGCAGAAGTGTCTGCCATCAGTGTTGTACTGTCCAGCTGCTCTCACGGGTGCTCTGGACCAGTTTGGCTGCCATCACAAGTGCTCTAGTACAGTGGACAGCTATCATCACTGCGCTGGTGTCATGTACTACTATCACTCACAGAGTGTTTGTTAATATTTCCATCATGTACATAATAATATTATTATGTTACCGATGCAGCACCTCACATCTCTGAAGTTCAGGTGTGTGGTTCTACTGTTGTCTCTTTCTCGTGTTCTACTCCGTCCAGCTCCTACTCAGAGTGATGACTGACTGGCAGTTAGCATTTGGAATGGATAGGACGGTGGTTTTGTGTCGTATATGTGCAAGTGCTAAAGCTGTTTTAGGTGATTGGTTTAGTTCAGCTGTTTGGAACAGTGAACAGATATAATCACATCGCCATACAGTTCAGCTTGCTAGAGTGTTTTGTTTTGTCTGTGATCGTGTTGTGTGCGTGTACAGAATTTGTCATTTATGTATGTACTTGTCTGTGGGTGCTCTGGTAGAAGTGTCTGCCATCAGTGTTTGACTGTCCAGCTGCTCTCACGGGTGCTCTGGACCAGTTTGGCTGCCATCACAAGTGATCTAGTACAGTGGACAGCTATCATTCACTGCTCTGGTGTCATGTACTACTATCACTCACAGAGTGTTGTTATGTTTTGTCTGCGATCGTGTTGTGTGCGTGTGCAGAATTTGTCATTTATGTATGTACTTGCCTGTGGGTGCTCTGGCAGAAGTGTCTGCCACCAGTGTTGGACTGTCCAGCTGCTCTCACGGGTGCTCTGGACCAGTTTGGCTGCCATTACAAGTGCTCTAGTACAGTGGACAGCTATCATTCACTGCTCTGGTGTCATGTACTACTATCACTCACAGAGCGTTGTTTTGTTTTGTCTGCGATCGTGTTGTGTGTGTGTACAGAATTTGTCATTTATGTATGTACTTGCCTGTGGGTGCTCTGGCAGAAGTGTCTGCCATCAGTGTTGGACTGTCCAGCTGCTCTCACGGGTGCTCTGGACCAGTTTGGCTGCCATCACAAGTGCTCTAGTACAGTGGACAGCTATCATCACTGCGCTGGTGTCATGTGCTACTATCGTTTTGTTTTATTTTGTCTGTGATCGTGTTGTGTGCGTGTGCAGAATTTGTCATTTATGTATGTACTTGTCTGTGGGTGCTCTGGTAGAAGTGTCTGCCACCAGTGTTGGACTGTCCAACTGCTCTCACGGGTGCTCTGGACCAGTTTGGCTGCCATCACAAGTGCTCTAGTACAGTGGACAGCTATCATTCACTGCTCTGGTGTCATGTACTACTATCACTCACAGATGTTTGTTAATATTTCCATCATGTACATAATAATATTATGATGTTACCGATGCAGCACCTCACATCTCTGAAGTTCAGGTGTGTGGTTCTACTGTTGTCTCTTTCTCGTGTTCTACTCCGTCCAGCTCCTACTCAGAGTGATGACTGACTGGCAGTTAGCATTTGGAATGGATCTGATGTTGGTTTTGTGTCGTATATGTGCAAGTGCTAAAGCTGTTTTAGATGATTGGTTTAGTTCAGCTGTTTGGAACAGTGAACAGATATAATCACATCGCCATACAGTTCAGCTTGCTAGAGTGTTTTGTTTTGTCTGCGATCGTGTTGTGTGTGTGTACAGAATTTGTCATTTATGTATGTACTTGTCTGTGGGTGCTCTGGTAGAAGTGTCTGCCATCAGTGTTGGACTGTCCAGCTGCTCTCACGGGTGCTCTGGACCAGTTTGGCTGCCATCACAAGTGATCTAGTACAGTGGAAAGCTATCATTCACTGCTCTGGTGTCATGTACTACTATCACTCACAGAGTGTTGTTTTGTTTTGTCTGCGATCGTGTTGTGTGTGTGTACAGAATTTGTCATTTATGTATGTACTTGTCTGTGGGTGCTCTGGTAGAAGTGTCTGCCTTCAGTGTTTGACTGTTCAGCTGCTCTCACGGGTGCTCTGGACCAGTTTGGCTGCCATCACAAGTGCTCTAGTACAGTGGACAGCGGCCACCATTCACTGCGCTGGTTTCATGTACTACTATCACTCACAGATGTTTGTTAATATTTCCATCATGTACATAATAATATTATTATGTTACTGATGCAGCACCTCACATCTCTGAAGTTCAGGTGTGTGGTTCAACTGTTGTCTCTTTCTCGTGTTCTACTCCATCCAGCTCCTACTCAGAGTGATGACTGACTGGCAGTTAGCATTTGGAATGGATAGGACGGTGGTTTTGTGTCGTATATGTGCAAGTGCTAAAGCTGTTTTAGATGATTGGTTTAGTTCAGCTGTTTGGGACAGTGAACAGATATAATCACATCGCCATACAGTTCAGCTTGCTAGAGTGTTTTGTTTTGTCTGCGATCGAGTTGTGTGTGTGTACAGAATTTGTCATTTATGTATGTAGTTGTCTGTGGGTGCTCTGGTAGAAGTGTCTGCCATCAGTGTTGGACTGTCCAGCTGCTCTCACGGGTGCTCTGGACCAGTTTGGCTGCCATCACAAGTGATCTAGTACAGTGGACAGCGGCCACCATTCACTGCGCTGGTGTCATGTACTACTATCACTCACAGATGTTTGTTAATATTTCCATCATGTACATAATAATATTATGATGTTACCGATGCAGCACCTCACATCTCTGAAGTTCAGGTGTGTGGTTCAACTGTTGTCTCTTTCTCGTGTTCTACTCCGTCCAGCTCCTACTCAGAGTGATGACTGACTGGCAGTTAGCATTTGGAATGGATCTGATGTTGGTTGTGTGCAAGCACTTAAGCTGTCTTTTATGGTTGGTGTTCTAATTCATGTTTGGAACAGTGAATTGTCACATCACCGTACGGTTCAGCTTGCTAGAGTGTTTTTCTCTGTGATTCGTTTGTCCCTTATCGTGTACATATGTGTTTGTGTGCACATAATACTATGCTGTAATGACTATACAGGTTGTTTCCCACTCTTGAAGAGGATACATGCTCTGACCAGACAGAGGTTGGTTGATGGTGAATGTCCTCTACAGCTCTTGTGCAATGTGGCCTACTTTGGTTGATTCTGGATGTCTGATTGTTGGTTATTATGTAATGTATATATCAATGTGTTTACAAGTGCAATAGTTCATTTGGTTGTATGAAATCAATACAGGAGTGGGTACTAGTATCAGACTCTCCACTAATGCATTGCTGGCTTTTCCTTGTGTTCGTACTACCTCATACTTACCTGCCACCAAATCTTGCATGACTCGTGCTCTTCTTGCTGATCTGCTTAGGATGTTCTTCTCTAGCTGTGTTGGAACTCAAGCTCACCATGTTGTATGTACTGGAGTCTGAGAACAGGCAGCTGTAGGTGAGAGATCTTGTCGATGTGTTTCACATTTGTGTGTTCTGTTATCTTTCTCTTCCACTCATGCACCGTCTCATCATCAATTATTCACCATGCATTGGTTCAGGTCTCCTCACCGAGTGTCTCGATCAAGTTTCTCTTCAAGACACTCAAACTGACATTCCAAATGAAGTGTCCACCTCGGTACTGGTGCCTTTTCCAACCAGGTGTCTTCTCGTTTCCACCCTCCCACTTAACCCACCTGAAACATGGCTGAAGAGACTGATGGTCCATTGTTGTGTCTGCTTCATACACATGTTTACACGTGACTGTACATATCTGAATTAATCTGCTCTTGTATACGTACACATGTGTTACATGTCCCCAGCTACAGCAATGTTAATCCTTCAGCTTTCTTTTTTTCCCCCAGTAAAATTGACTTGTCTGTTGAATACCGACTCCCTTACTTCCCTGCTTCGATGTGTGCGTGTGCGGCTCAAATCTGGTTAACTCTCTCTCAGTGAATACACAATTGGAGACGTACACTGATCGCGGCCATTTCTTTTTTTTGATTGTAATCACCTCCACAGTTGACCTGTCATTCTGTTTCTATTAACACCATTGAGCTCGAGTTGCCTGTTCAACAATTTGTCATTTGAGGGTGAGTGTGTGTGGGGGCATTCTTGTACATGTCTGTTTGCATGTGTGCATGTGTGCATGTGCATGTGCATGTGTGCACGAGTATCATTCTGTGAATGTATGTAGAATAACTGCATTAATTCGTGAATTTGGTACAGGCCAGCCTACTGTACATGTGTTGTGGTGGTGCTTCTACAGTCTACTACTCTCACACTGTCGGTATGCTGTTCTTCAACTATCATAAATCGTTTACTTGCTACCTGCGTGTGAACATGCTCAGTAAGCAACATACTCAGTAAGCAACATACTCAGTATTTATAATACACATGTGGCTATAATGTTTTTCCCCCCCCAGAGTTTCAGTCTGTCAGGCATCGACATACGTATATGTGATTGTGTTGGAATACATCAGGATTATGTTGCTACCATAATGTTGAATGTTGTGGTAAAGTGAGTGTTGTGCAATAGACTTGATTTTCGTATCACAAAGAAGTGTGTATGTGTGTGTGTGCATGTACATGTGTGTGTGTAGGCACTGTCCAAGTACAAGAGGAGTTTCTACCTGATTAGTACTTTGAGGAGAGTTCTCTGATGTTCAAGGTACGTAAGTCAGTGGACTTCTTGGTCTCTTCATTCATTAAACGGTTCACCAAATCTCTCGTGCAGGTCTCACGGGGGTCATTGAGAAGTAGCTGCATTGGTGTTTTTCTCCAGATCAAGATAATAATATAAATGTTGTTGTTTGGAATGCACACGAGTCAAGTGTGATGGTTGTTAGCTGCCGTTGGGTGAGTAGGTAAGTGAGTTATGGTTCTCTATGGCAGTTACCATTGGTTTCAGAGGTTGGTGGTGTGCTCATTTTAGGGAGAATCAACAGAGTGGTACACATGGTTGTAGAAATTGAGGTTTTCAATGGTTGAGTACGGTTATCTAATCAGTATGGTTGCTAGTGTATACGAACAATGGTGCATCAGTTTATTACTGGGTAATTACAAAATACTTCAATGGTTTTCTGTTTATTGATGGGTGTTAAATAATTATGAACAGTGGTATAACTACGTATTATAGTGAACGGTTTATTGAGTGAAATGGAACATTGGTGAATCCTTCAATGGTTTGAGGGAAATAAATGTTGGTATTGTGAAAAATTAATGGTTCAATGGTTTATTGAAACGGAAATGAACAGTGGTATGGTGAATATTTCATGGTCTCAATGGTTTATTATATTGAGTGAAATCAACCATGGTGTCTGAATAATTTGTGCTGGTTGTTGATAATTAACAGTGGTGAATAATTCATGGTTTTCAATGGGTTACTAACGGTGGTATTGGTGAATATGGAATACATGGTTGTCAATCTGGTTGTTGTGAACAGTGGTATCGGAACAATTCATGGTTCAATGGTTTATTAAGGAAAATAAACTGGTGTGGTGAATAATTCATGATTGGTTCAATGGTTTATTGAGTGAAACAAACTTGTGTTTTATGAATAATTCATGAACAGTGGTATAATATAGTGGTGATTGACACAATGGATAATTATACACTGTTGTACATGATCGTTGAATGTCCAGTGTTATTGGTTGGTGATGGATACAATCGTGGGTTTTCAATTGTGAAATATGAACGGTGGTAGATCCTCTATTGGTGGTACATGGTTTTCAATTGATACACACTCAGTTATGGTTGGTGAATATGAACAGTGGTGTTGGTGAATAATTCATAACACTGGTAATATGTGGAGTGAACAAATTCAATAGTTGTCTTGGTTTTTGGTGGATATGAATAGTGGTGTTACTAATGATTACAAAATAAATGGTTGTCAGTTCTTTATACACGGTTATCGGTGAATTGTACAAGGGTGTCTATGATTATTGATGTCTGGTATTTTAAAAAAGAAATCTGTTTGGTTATTGATGGATTGGTACTTGTGTATATATACGTGGTTGTAAATTAGTTTCTAGTTAATATGTATATGTATGAAATTTTTCTATCACTTGAAACGAATCTTGAATGCTGTAAATTAGATGGAAAATTAACTCCTATCAATATATATCATTACTGTATGATTTGCACAAAGGAGACATTAAGGTTTGTGTTGTCATGTTATTTTTCTTTGTGTTTTCGCTGGTATTTACTTGTCTTTGATCTTCATTATGATGTCTGTCGTTTTAGTTCACATTTGTTTCGGCTTCCCATTGCAGTTCTATTCTATTGGTTTGGATGACCGGCCGTTCTTGCTCTATACTTGATTGATGCTTATTTTGTGCTGTGGAATGTGTATGTTTTTCTTTTGGTTTTTTCCTCTCCTAACTTTTTCCTCACTGAGGTTTTTTTCTAGGGGGAGGTTTTTCCTGTGAGTGTGCTGGCCATACACTCTAAATAATTTCTTATTTATGTCTGGCCCATTCCACATTAAGTTTATTAGTTTGTAAACATTGTACAAGCATTCTGTAACTATATTATGTTTTGTGTTTTACTGTTGACTGTTTTGTTTGGTGTTGATGTTTTGTTTATGTTTGATGTTGAACTCTTGCTTTTTTCATTCATTTCTTTTGACCGTTACACGTTATGAAAAGTTGTTATTGAGAGTTTGCTTGTGAGTGGGTGGCATGCATGCGGTTGTTTTGATGAGAGAATAATTATAATTACATGTTTTTCAATGTTTACACAAAGTAAAGGGACACAAGTAGCTAGGAGTGAATAAGCTTGTTGCATGGGCACTAAAAGTTCTGGTATATATATATAGCTATACATGTCAGGTATTTTGCTAATGTTGAAAATTTCCCGCAAGTTTACAGCAAAACCATGAATGATTGTGTGTTCTCAGAATATTTTTTGTACTCACAAATTGTATTATTGTTTAGAGTTCTACTGGCTGGTATGCTTTATTTTGATTCAGTGTGTAACCAGTGTCCGGCAACTCATCCACTTCCTCGTAATCCTGTACTGGTAATGGTGTTTTGTTATCTTTAAGTACAGTGGTTGGTACCGATGTAGGTGGTGAAGTTGATTGAACAGGTTTGGTGTATTTGCCTTTATACTTTGATATGAAGATGTTTATCAAACTTGTGGTCAAAATTCCAGCTGCAAAACACAGTATCGCTGTACACAAAACTGCTATTGCAGTTGTCACACTGTTTGTCCCTATGGAACGTGAATAATTATCAGAGAGTTCTCAGTATTAGTATAGATGACCATTAATTTTGAAATAATCTATTAACTTGCTTGATTTTAAACACCCAAGAATAATATCACCATGCCAGTGGCCATCTGCCTGGCACACACGTTGGCTGTTATCTGCTGGTACTTCAAAACCATCGTCGCAAATGTAGTTTGCTGTTGAGCCCAATGTTGTACCAGTGTAACACACTATACCATTGGGGATTAGAAGACTGCCCACAGAGTCTGTAGTACATCGCAGGTCTGGAATGTCCGTATTAACTATCTCCACTGTACACATGTTAGTGTTCCGAATCTTCTGATGGTATACAAGATCCAGTACATTGCAAGCTGTTTGTGAACGGATTAAACTTATTCATGTACAAGTGTTTGTAACAACAAATTGCTTACCTGTGCTGAAACTGCCTTGCACTAGCAAGGCCAGTTCTTCGTCACCATGCTCACCCACAATGGCAGCTGCTGTGTAACAATACTTTAAGTTGCTTTCCAAACGTGGTAATATGCGGACAGTGGCTCTCAGGCCATCGGTACTAGCAAGCACAGATGGAAGACAAGTCAAGTTATAGCAGTTTGGAATAACTCCATAGCACACTTCACAGCTGGCTGGTAGCTGGGTTAGAAACTGGCACTCAACAGTGGCATGTTCTGGTGTACTTGTGTTGGCAGTCACTTGCACTATGTTGTTGGAAGTGCCTGTATATACAAAAAGTCATAGTGCTCGTAGGCATTAAACTTATAAACATATATTTTTGTTATGTAAACTCGTACTTATTTGGTCAGGTGTACAGGTTTGGTGCTCTCCCAATCCAGCTATGTTTTCAGCTGCAACAGAGAGTGTGTAGTGGGAGCCAAAGAAGCTGGTAGAAAGGTCATATGTACACCACCCCTCTGCTGTACACACATCTGTTGCTGAGATGTTTTTGCTTCCTCTAGCAGTCAGGGAGCCACTGCTTTCAAATGCAATGTTGTACCACGAAACATCTTGGCGAACACCACTTGCGATTTCAATGCTGGGATTCTTAGAGGATAAGGTTCACAGTGAAGACCTAGTAACAAAACCAAAATTTATAACACTTACAGGTGCAGCTGTCCAAGTGTTTTGTATAGTAATGAGCCTGTTGGTGGACTGGTCATACACTGGAACACTTGAACACATTGAAAGTTGTCTGGGAACTGACAGCAAGCATGCACGCATTCGGGTCATGATAACAATATTAACTTGATATAATAACAAGATTCGATTCTATAGTTGGTATATGCAACACTACGTCGTACAATTATAAATTTTACTGACTTGTTTATAAAATTCTAGTGTACAGGAAATGTACCTTGAGGGGCAACAAATGATGTGCTATGATCCCCAGCCTGGGTTTCACAGTTCTTTGCATATATAACAAACCCATACTGGTTCCCTGCCACAAGTCCACTGCATTCATAGTCAGTGTCTGGAGTGAGACATGTTGTTTCTGATTGACACGTACTTTCAGCTGGTGCTATCACACAGTACTCATCAACTGCATAGGTTTGAGTGAAGTTATTATTCCATTTAAGCATGAGTTTCACTGAGTTGCCAGTTTCTTTACTGATATTACTCATGACAGTTACTGCTGGTGGTGGAGCTGGAAGCATTAACATTTGAACTGAAGTATCATTACAGAAGTTATGAGTGCGTATCTATTATGAACCTGCTAAACAATAACAGTATACCTCTTGGTGTATAGGTAGAGTTTCAATTCCAATGCTGCTAACACAGGATATTTGATCTCCAAAACGTAATGCAGATGGGTCCACAACAAGCCTAGAGGCCAAACTAGCCCGGTCTCTGCTATTTTCTGTGAGTGTAACAGAAACAAACTGAACTTGGATTCCATTGAGACTTGTGGCCATCAGTCGATCGGTTGGTGTGGTACTGCTTGAGAGTATTCGAATTACTATATTGTTTAGTTTCCATGTGAGTAGTGTGGTGTTTTTTCCATCACATGTGAACTCCACAGGTGCTCTCAGTGGACACACTCCTTTTGGATCAGAGAATGTGACATTGGCAGTCAGGGTTAACGTTGTGGCACTCTCTCCACTGGCTATTGTAGCTATATATAATTATATTATAATTACACTGTGCATTTCAACATTTGAGCATGATACCAAATCTGGATCACCTACCTTGCAACGCAAGTGCCATCAGCCAAAAAAAAGCCTTGGTTACGGACGGCTCTGAATCCATAGTCGGTACTACTATATATGCATGCTTCACGCATGCGCAGTAAAACCAGCTTGCCCACTCGAGTTTAAAGTCCCCCGAGTTAACAGTACATGTATGCTTAGGAATTCCGAGTGAACATGAGCCAAAATCTTCATTACACAAAGAAATGCAGTGTGCTAGAACTTGTTCGCTGCTTCATCGCTGTTGCAATTGGTGTGACGCTAGGTTAGCGCCGTTTTATCAAAATTTAATGTGACACTGTAACTGTGCTATATAGTACTATCAATATTAATGTCTGTCTAACTTTACTCGCAGTTGCAGCTGAGGAATCTATTGGTTTATCATCAAATGTCACTTTCAGTGATGACACTGTCTTGTGTCCTGGCACACTGGTTGAGTTTGAGTGTGTTGGAATAAACTTGGAGACACTGCAGTGGCGTTCTGACCAAGTGGTAGTTGTCTATGGCATTGACACTGATGGTGAACTACTAACAGACGTTCAACCAAGCCAACCTCCAGGATACAACTTCTCTCTCACAACCTTTGACCCATTCCTTGGTCAGGGGACCCGCATTGCCAACTTCACTGCAATTTTGAGAGTAGAGCTATCAGCACTTACAGGTGGTGAACAGATTCAATGTCTTCGTGGTTCCAGCCTAAGTCAAAGTATAAATGTTACTTATTCCACCAGAAGTAAGTTACATGAATATTAATCCAGCATATATTATGTTAGTTGTATGCATATATGTGCCACGCACCATTAATGTTCTACAGATGCTCCACCGGCTCCAGTATTTGCTACGAACTTCAGTGCAGGACTTATTTCTTCTCTCAATTTGAACTTTTACTGGAATGAAAGCTTCACAAGAGCTCATGCTGTTGAGATGTACTGCATTAGTAGCGTTGGTGTGGATTGTAGCACATGTGTCTCTCCCAACACAACGTTTGTTTGTCCACAAATAATGCAAGGACAAGCCACTTCATTCTCTGTACAAGCTGTCAATTGTGGAAATCAACAAGGAGAGCCTGTGACCTTCACAGTCAACCCACAAGGTGAATAAGCTGTTCATGTGCATAATACTTGTCTGGTTTATTTCTGTAACAATATCATAATATGTTAGTAAAACTTATGGTTGTGATTTATCGGACTGCCTTCTCACACATGTTGAACTTATAACACATAATGAACCTGTTCATTCATAGACATTCTTATGTGGCTCAACCTGTACATCTATCAGATGAATACCATTTTAAGGGTCTTATAAGAATATATGAATAATGATAAGGTGGTTACCCAGGGTAAAACCAGTGCTATAATTGGTCAGCAATCTAAATAATTATGGAGTATATATGCATAGTTCTATAATGATAAATATCATTCATGAAGTATCATTGAATGTCACGCCTGGCTATAAATCTGCGTGCAGTTCCTGGGCAAACAAGCACTTGCTCAAGTGTTCCAGTCTATAGCAGTAAACCAGCTGGTGACCTCATTGGGATAAAGAACACATGGAGATTAGTACCAGTAAGTTAATAACATAATTATGGAAATTGTGCATAAAGGGTCAATTTAACAATTATGCTTGTATGCACGATTCAGGATTTAAACAGGATTAATTATACAACCTTGTTATTGCATTTCAATTGCAGAATCCTTCAGACTTCAATCCAGACAAGCTGAATTACACATTGTCCGTCAATGCTACCAATGATCTGTTTATGGAAGAGATTGTTGTCACACAAAAGGAGGTGTGTCTTCCAAGTACCAACCAATGTGAGTATGTGACGTATCCTTCAGAGTCCAGAGAAGCCCAACTCCAGACGATTGCTGTCACTGTGACTGCTGAGAATGTAGTAGGGAGAGGAGAACCACAACCTTGTTCACCAACAATCAGTATGTTGATAACATTGGATCTCAGTTTCAATACACATGCATTGTTTATGTGTTTACTATTCATGAACAGGTACAAAAAATAGCATTTTTGAAACCACAGTGGTCAGAGATGATAGTAGAACGCTTGTGCAGTGCCAATTCATCTCTCCACCTCAGTTGACAGAAGAGCCTGATTGTATGCTTTGCTATGGACATATTGAACAGAGCTGTGAACAGCAGAACGTTATGTGTCTCCCTCCAATAGTGGTCCAAGATGACCGAACTGGAATAGCTAGCTATGAGCTTCCAGATGAGTTTTGCTACCAGATCACAGCTAGTGTGGATGGCAACATTACAGCAGTAGTATCAGGAAGAGTGGAAGCAGGTATGGTTGGGGTGAGGATGTATTAGACAACTAAATTAAATATTTATTTGAATTCCATAACCATTCATCTTAGAAATTATCATACATGTACATGAGGATGTATATGAATTTCATTAACGGATACCGTTATCATTCGCATTATAACAGAATGCAATACGACTGACCTTGGTGGTTCGACTGTAGTGAGTCCTCCCTCAGATGAGAGGTGTCTGGACATCAATGCTGTTGGGAGTGTTTTGTTAGAGAATGGTGTTATCTGTTACAATGGGACATCCACTGGGTCTCTTGCTACATACCACTGCAACAGTGGCTATCAGTTAAAGGATGGAGATGGTATGCGAAGGTGTCAGAGTGATAGCAACTGGGATGGACAAATGGCTACTTGCTATCAAGGTAGTCCCCTTCGTTATGTTCAGTACTTTACACCCTGTGTACCATGCAGCTGTTACAGTATATAGTAGGCAATGTACTATACATGGTTTATTTTGTTAATATCTTACAGAGCCCTGTTTGAATGCTGCCAGAGTCTTTTTCACTGTTGCTGTTTTGGTCTCTGTAGTGACTGTTCTTTTCAGTTTGTATAGGATTTACAGAACATGTAAAAACACTGATAAGAGGCTTTACATAGCTGCTATCGGTCTGGGCACACCAATACTCTGTCTACTCCTCCTGGTAGTATTCTATGCCTCAATGGAAGCACTTCAGCAGAGCCAAGCACTTTGTGTCGTCAGCAACGTTGTCTCAATCCTCTCAGCAACTGTTTGTCTCATTTGTTTGACTCTGACTGGAATCATGTACATATATGGTGAGTTAGTAACTTACGCAAGGCTATGCAGACTGCGTGTGTGAGTCAGATTTTACTGGACTGATTTGCCTACTAAAAACCCGTTTCTAAGTATTCTTATCTACCATACCTTTATTTTCCACGTTGGAAAACTCTTTGGCCATGGTCTTGTGTTGTCATGTGTGTGGTAGTGTATGTGTGCATGTGTGTGTTAGTGTATGTGTGCATGTGTGTGTTAGTGTATGTGTGCATGTGTGTGTTAGTGTATGTGTGCATGTGTGTGTGTTAGTGTATGTGTGCATGTGTGTGGTAGTGTATGTGTGCATGTGTGTGTTAGTGTACAGTTTACTAATGAATGCTCTCTGCATTATTATGTTGTGTGCAGCCCATAATACAGACCATGGAGGAAAGTATGATGTAGAAAACGAGTCAAAAGTACAATCATCCAAACCTAAACCAACTGGAAGTGAATTTATACATCAATTTCGTGATTCTGAAGCCTTCGGTAAACATCCATCAATCAGTGTGAACGAAATGAATAGCAAGTTTATAGTCGTTGAAGTGCGCGGAGAATCTGGGTGGCTTAACTCTGATGATAAGCAAAGGAAGCTGAAGTATCGACTTGGTGAATTAATAGTTGCCTCAGATGGCAAACCTGGGATTTTGTGGGGTGACCCAAGAGTGAAAGGCAGTGATGCAGGGAACTACTATGCTGAAGGACGTAAACCTTGTGTTGCAATGAACAAAAATGGCATTGTGGTTGTCGTGCACCAAAATAAAAGGCAATGTGTCTATCGTTTTGGAAGAGTCAACTTTGAGAGTTTTACCATTGAATGGGAAGGAGATGAGCAGGGAACAGTGTTTGCTGAAGAAGGTACTTCTCCCAGTGTAGCTATTGATGATAATGGTCATGTGATTATGACATATTACAATGTGAATGAAGGAAATGGCACTACACACATTGTCATTGGAACAACAATTTTTGGTGAAGGCCTGGCAAAAGACTCTTTGAAGAAACACACATTTCCACAAACTGCCGCAAAGACACTGACAGTTGCAGTCAACAACAAGGGTATGGTGGTGGTTTCTTACAGGACAGATGAAGGCATTTTCTGCATGGCCGGGTTGCTGAAACGAGTGGACTGTAATGTTGAGTGGCAGTCTAAGCGGAGTACAAAATTGTCAGATGATGTTCAGAATCCAAATGTTGCTCCAGTTGTAAGTGTAAACATTGATGGTTATTTCGTTGTTACTTGTCGTATAACGTGCGATGGAGTACCCCCAACCATGGTCCGTTATGTTGGCCAGATTGACACTAACACACAGGAGATATTTTTAGCGGAGGAGGAAAATGGATTTGGTAGTGGCTGGTATCCTGCTGTAGCTATTAATAGCAAAAACGGATTCTTGATAGTTCATGAGGAAAATAGTACCACTTTCATTAATGAAGTTAAACTCTTCTATTACTTTGGGACACTAAAACTTCTGTAGCTACGTACAACTATTCATTGATCTGCATCGAACAATGAATAGTTGTATGAATATTATATACCATGCTTAGATAAGTGTTGTTGGTGTCACTTTAGTACCTAACTATGTTAAGAGATTGGAATGTGCAGTAGATCTACACTTCTGATTCGTTTTTTTTTTCAGACTGTTTTTTTCCTTTGCCTGTCCTCTGTTGCCTGTTACCCATTGATTATGAAAAGTTGTAATAAGTTTGCTTGTGAGTGGGTGGCATGCATGTGGTTGTTTTGATGTAATTACAAAATACATGGTTTTCAATGTTTACACAAAGTAGGCACAATTATGAGTAAAAAAGCTTGTTGCATGGACACTTAGACCATTGACCACTCCTAAACAAGTTACAACAGATGAAGACATTTGTTGCATGGCTGGAGTGTTGACACAAAATGATTTAAGTTATGTGGCAGTCTAAGTCACATACATTGTCAAATCATGGCATAAATCCGAATATTGCTCCAGTTGCAACTATAAAAGTTACTTCGATGTTTCTTGTTGTGTCATCTTACCAAATAACAGAGAAAAATGGTGTTTTATGTAGGTATGGTTGACAGACACAACAGATTCAACAGCGCAACCTCAACAATGAAACATTGGAGGTATAAATACACATATATGCCAGAGATGAATAAAACATTGGTTGGGAATCCTACTGTAACAATCAATAACAAGAGCAGAATAGTTTTAATCTGAGATACAAAACTTTATTACTGGTAGATCTACCAGTTGTAGAAACACTGAGCTCCATTACTACTTTGGGAGTTGCTTTTTGAAAAACCTTGAACCCAAACTACAGCACCGTAAACAAAATCGTGCATTAATTTTTGTTGCTTAAGTTATGGATACCTACAGGTTTATGATTGATTTCTGACTTAATTTGTAGAACACATCAAGTAGTACTGTTAGCAACAGTGTTTCACGATGACTACAAATTGAGAACACATGCACCCCTTATATGTACATTGTATACCTGTGAATGTAGTTATAGTACGTTGATTATTATAGGACATTACAAGGGATCTCTGAATGTGTTCATTTAAAAAATTTTTCCCTTATAATATTTTATGCTACACAGCAACGGATACACAATAGTACAAGCACTAATCGGGTGTGTACCAGTTGCCAAGGAGAATAATGAGGCGATACAATAAATAATAATACGGTAAAGAATAAACTATGTAGCTAATCTATGTAAGATGTTTCATAAAAGAGTTATAACTGGATGAACCAACAATACTGTTGCTTAGACTGTTCCATACTGAAATTGTATGGGGAAAGTAGGTAGTATGCGGTTGAGTTGGTAAGGATGGTTAAGTCTCTATACAATGGTTGAACATCGAAATGATGGCAAATCAGGGTAGTAATAATATTATGTAAACGTAAAAATAAACGCCATGAAAGACTACAATAATGACATGTGTATGACTGTACATACAAAGTACATATAATTTTATACAAATAATTATTATCAAAAAAGAGTATGTCCTCTTGATATTATAAATAACTATATAATTATGTAAGCTGGTTGTCTAAAAAAAGTACATTTATGATCTCTTTGTTGCATAAGCTTTATTTAATGTGCAACCTCCTTGGAACTCATCGATTTCATCATAATTATGATTGTCTACAGATTCTTCGTCTTCAGTGAGTGTTTTCGATAACTGGAGTGTAGGTGGAGGAGTTGATTCAACGGGCTTTGTGAGTTTCTCTTGAGTTGTTGCTGTTTTGTTACATTTTGATAGGCAAATGCATATCAAACTTGTGATCAGAATTCCAGCAGCAAAACACAGAATTGCAGAGCACAAAACAGTCACAAGCACCTCTGTTGTCAGTAGAATATTACCTGTCACAGTCAGTTTGTGCATGAGATACTGTTATTATTGCATGCGCTCAACCATATAGAAAATATAGAACAATGAACATGACCACTGTAATTTTTCTGCTCAAATACGTCTACCTGATTTTGAACAGTTAGGTACATCATCACCATGCCAGTGGCCATCTGCCAGGCACACACGTTGGCTGTTATCTGCTGGTGCTTCAAAACCATCATCACAAATGTAATATGCTGTTGAGCCCAGTGTTGTACCAGTGTAACACACTATACCATTGGGGATTGGAAGACTGCCCACAGAGTCTGGGGTACATTGATAATCCACGAGCGTACTAGCATTTGCCATATTGAGATAGCTTGAGTTCATAAGATCCACAGCTGAGCATGCTGCATGTATTATTTTGGTGAAACATAAAGGAATTTGAACAGCATTATATGAAACAGGTATACCATTATATATATACCATTAGTTGGCTGCAGACAGTGTATTGTCTCACCACTCCAGTGACCATCTTGTTGACATTCCCTCAAGTCGTCTTTGTTCTCGCAATCACTCCGTCCAAACACTTCATAGTCTCCATTACAGATGTAATATGCTGTTGAACCCAATGTTGTACCATTGTAGCACACCACGCCATTGGGGATTGAAAGACTGTCCACAGAGTCTGGGCTACATCGTGGGTCTAGAATGTTATCCATAGTCACCGCTCCGACTATGTTCAGGCTTTTATGACACACAAGATCCAATTCATTGCACACTATAATAATTATTCAAACAGTTTGTGACATGTACTGTGTTTTCATAAATGATTACTTAGTTGTAGTCAAAAACATCAATAATAATTATATATATTAATTCATAATGTCATGCAGAGTTCTTAAAACAGTAAAAAAGTTTACCTGCACTGAAACTGCCTTGAACAATCAATCTATTATCACCCACAATGGCAACTGCTGTGTAACAGTACTTTAAGTTCATTTCCAAATTTGGTAATATGACAGTAGCTATGCCATCAGCATTAGTGGGTACTGATGGAAGACAAGTCATATTATGGCAGTTTGAAACAACTCCATAGCACACTTCACAGCTGGCTGGTAGCTGGGTTAGAAACAGACACTCAACAGTGGCATGTTCTGGTGTACTTGTGTTGGCAGTCACTTGCACTATGTTATTGGATGTACCTATGACATTGTTATGATTATACAAAATGTTATGATTATACATGCATGAAGTTGAAAAGAGAAAAATACTGTAGTTAATCTTAATGTCATGTGTTACAAACGACTATTTTGTTGTGTAAACTCGTACTTATGTGGTCAGGTGTACAGGTCAGGTGCTCTCCCAATCCAGCTATGTTTTCAGCTGCAACAGAGAGTGTGTAGTGGGAGCCAAAGAAGCTGGTAGAAAAGTCATATGTACACCACCCCTCTGCTGTACACACATCTGTTGCTGAGATGTTTTTGCTTCCTCTAGCAGTCAGGGAGCCACTGCTTTCAAATGTTATGTTATACCATAACACGTCTTGATGGAGACCATTGGTAATTTCATTGCTGGGATTCTTAAAGATAATAATATTGCCCACAATTGTAAACTGTATAAAAACTAAAAACTTACGGGCACCACTGTCCAAGTGTTTCTTATAGCAACGAGCCGCTTAGTGGACTGGTCATATACTGGAACACTCAAACACATTGCAGGCATTACAGGAACTATAGAATACATAGAAATTGATACCCAATGCTAAAATTGTTTATAATAATTATATGCTATAAAAATTATTATGAATAGGCATCTATATACTAATAGCTATGTTAGTACCTTGAGGGGTAATGATGGAGTTGGTGGTTGTCCCTATTTGATTATTGCAATTTCTTGCATATATAACAAACACATACTGGTTCCCTGCCAGGAGTCTACTGCATACATAGTCAGTGTCTGGAGTGACACATGTTGTTTCTGGTTGACACATACTCCCAGGTGCTATCACACAGTATTCGTCAACTTCATGCATTTCTGTGAATGATTGCTTCCATTGTAGTGTAAGCTTCACAGAGTTTCCAGTTTCTTTACTGATATTACCCATGATGGGCACCACTGGTGGTGGAGCTGGAAACATTTAACTGAAGTGCTATTGTTGTATGCTGTAGATCTAGCTATTGGATGAAATTTGCAAAGAGCCGTAGTATAAAGTTTACCTTTTTGTGTATAGGTGAGAGTTTCAACTCCAGTGCTGCTAACACAGGATATCTGATCTCCAAAGCTCAATACAGATGGGTCCACAACAAGTCTAGAGGTCAAATTTACCCTGTCCTCTGTGTGATCTGTGATTATCACGGAAACAAGCTGAACTTGGATTCCATTGAATTCTGTTGCCTGTAGCCGATCAGTTAGTGGCGATTGACTAGTCAATGTTCGAATTGCAGTGTTATTTCTTTTCCATGTAAAGGATGCAACATTTGTTCCATGACATATGAACTCCACAGGAGCTCTCACTGGACACACTCCTTTTGAATCAGAGAGTGTAACATTGGCAATCAGAGTTATGACAATCCCTTCAACTACCATAGCTGCATAAATAATGAAAATTGGAAATACATGTAACTGGATTGTGTAATTCTGCAGATCGGCAGTTCATAATAATTGATAATTATAATCATGATAGATCTACGTACGTCTCAACGTTGCCACCATCAACCAGAAAAGAGCTAAGGCAATGCAATCCATCACCAGTGCTGTAGATAAACGGTCTTCCTCGACTTTGTGACGAACATGCATGCATTCCGCGACCCGACCATACCAGGCCACGCACGTGCACATGGCTAATCACGTGCACATTTTCAAGTGCCGCGTATATACGCGTGCATTAAAGAAATGTACCTGTAACTGAGCTACTAATAATATTACAAGATTATACTACACAAGTGTCAATGATGCCTGTCCAGGTATAAAGTAACTTGAAGAAATGTAAGAGTATCATGTATGCTATTGTTGGGTTTGCTCGAGAAGTTCATTGCTGGTATTAGTAGAGTTTTTGTTTTCAACTGTATTAGCAGCATCGCTTGTACCACATGTTTCATCAATGTCTGTTATGTCTTCTGAATACTCCACATAGTTGGGTAGTTCATTTGCATTGTTTGTATGACATGGGGATTCAGAAATAGAATCGGTTGCCGTTCTGGAGAGCTTTTGTTTTAAGATATGCCACCTTACTACAAAGGCAACAATTAAAATTGTAATTGCTCCAGCACCAAGTGAGAAAATGAAACACAAAGAAATTCCAATATTGCAGGAGTCACTGCACATTTCTACAGAAAAAAGTGCACAAGTAACAAGCTGAACGAAATCTTTATAATTAATACTACCATTCAAGCAAGGTATTGTCTCTCCACTCCAGTGGCCATCTCCTTGACATTCCCTCAGGTTGCATTTGTGTTTGCAATCACTGTATCCAGGTACTTGGTAGTCTCCATTACAGATGTAATATGCTGTTGAACCCGATGTTGTACCATTGTAGCACACCACACCATTGAGGATTGGAAGACTGCCCTCAGAGTCTGTGCATCGGAGGTCTATGATGTCATCGGCCATGTCTACTGTACATGACATTGTGTTATGGCTCTCATCATAGTGTACAAGATCTTTCACATCACACACTGTGTCAATATAGTCGGAATGTTTTTGGGGAAAGAGTTTGATTAAAGCTTACTGTACACTGAATATGCTACAAGCGTCAACAGAACTATAAGAAATCAACAACATACTATGTATATGCTTGCCTGTGCTAAAACTGCCTTGCACTACCAAGGCCAGTTCTTCAACACCATGATCACCCACAATGGCAGCTGCTGTGTAACAATATTTCAACTTTTCTTCCAAATTTTGTAACTTGACAGTAGCTATGCCATCAGCATTAGTGGGTACTGGTAGAAGACAAGTCATATTATGGCAGTTTGAAACAACTCCATAGCACACTTCACAGCTGGCTGGTAGCTGGGTTAGAAACTGGCACTCGACAGTGGCATGTTCTGGTGTACTTGTGTTGGCAGTCACTTGCACTATGTTATTGGATGTACCTATGACATTGTTATAATCACACAAAATGTTATGATTATACATGCATGAAGTTGAAAAGAGAAAAATACTGTATATAGTTAATCTTAATGTCATGTGTTACAAACGACTATTTCGTTGTGTAAACTCGTACTTATTTGGTCAGGTGTACAGGTCAGATGCTCTCCCAATCCAGCTATGTTTTCAGCTGCAACAGAGAGTGTGTAATGGGAGCCAAAGAAGCTGGTAGAAAGGTCATATGTACACATGTCTGCAGTACACACATCTGTTGCTGAGGTGTTTTTGCTTCCCATAAAATTCAGTGAGCCACTGCTTTCAAATGTTATGTTATACCATAACACGTCTTGATGGAGACCATTGGTAATTTCATTGCTGGGATTCTTAAAGATAATAATATTGCCCACAATTGTAAACTGTATAAAAACTAAAAACTTACGGGCACCACTGTCCAAGTGTTTTTTATAGCAACGAGCCGCTTAGTGGACTGGTCATATACTGGAACACTCAAACACATTGCAGGCATTACAGGAACTACGTATAGAATACATAGAAATTGATACCCAATGCTAAAATTGTATATATATGCTATAATATTATGAATAGGCAACATGCTATAATAGCTATATTAATACCTTGAGGGGTAATGATGGAGTTGGTGGTTGTCCCTATTTGATTATTGCAATTTCTTGCATATATAACAAACACATACTGGTTCCCTGCCAGGAGTCTACTGCATACATAGTCAGTGTCTGGAGTGACACATGTCGTTTCTGGTTGACACATACTCCCAGGTGCTATCACACAGTATTCGTCAACTTCATGCATTTCTGTGAATGATTGCTTCCATTGTAGTGTAAGCTTCACAGAGTTTCCAGTTTCTTTACTGATATTACCCATGATGGGCACCACTGGTGGTGGAGCTGGAAACATTTAACAGTGCTATTGTTGTATGCTGTAGATCTAGCTATTGGATGAAATTTGCAAAGAGCCGTAGTATAAAGTTTACCTTTTTGTGTATAGGTGAGAGTTTCAACTCCAGTGCTGCTAACACAGGATATCTGATCTCCAAAGCTCAATACAGATGGGTCCACAACAAGTCTAGAGGTCAAATTTACCCTGTCCTCTGTGTGATCTGTGATTATCACGGAAACAAGCTGAACTTGGATTCCATTGAATTCTGTTTCCTGTAGCCGATCAGTTAGTTGCGATTGACTAGTCAATGTTCGAATTGCAGTGTTATTTCTTTTCCATGTAAAGGATGCAACATTTGTTCCATGACATATGAACTCCACAGGAGCTCTCACTGGACACACTCCTTTTGAATCAGAGAATGTAACATTGGCAATCAGAGTTATGACAATCCCTTCAACTACCATAGCTGTATGAGGATGATATTACACTGTACCCATCATTATTAGATTTGGATATCATGAATAAATCTACATACCGTGCAAGGCTAACACCATCAACCAGAAACGCACATTGGTAACCGGTGACTCGGACTTCATACTCATCGCGGCTTGATATCTATGCTTCTACGCATGCGCACTAAGAGCAGATTGTCCCATGACGAGCCCAGCCCACCATATGCAAAAAGTAGCGTTATAATACACGGCGTGAAATGCAAAACTCTGTCTACATACACCTCACAGAGAGAATGCTAGTTCGCTGCTTCTTCAACGTATCAGTGTATGTGGCCCTGTGTTGTCTGGCAGGTTAGCCTGTGTTTACGAATATATCTTAAATAAGCCCTGAGTCAGTTAATTATGCTTTTTTTGTGGCCTTCTGACTATCAGCATTACAATTGCTTGCAGGTTCAGCTGGACAATCTATTAGTTTATCGTCAAATGTCAATTTCAATGATGACACTGCCCTGTGTCCTGGCACACTGGTTGAGTTTGAGTGTGTTGGAATAAACTTGGAGGTACTGGAATTGCAAGTTCTTGGTCAGAGTGGTCAGAACCCTATTGCAGCGGTTCGATACAGTGTTGACATTAATGGTCATCTACTATCAGACAGTCCAAGCCAACCTCCCGGATACAGTTTCTCTCTTCCAAGCTTTGATACAAATACTGGTCAGAATCCTGTGACTGCCAACTTCACTGCAATCTTGAGTGTAGAACTATCAGCACTTGCAAGTGGTGAACAGATAGAGTGTTTTCGTGGGCAAAGCCTGAGTCAAACTATAAATATTACTTACTCCTCTAGAAGTAAGTTGCTTGACTGTTCATTTATTATGGCACGTATACTTAATTTGACAAAAATAACGTGCTCTGTGCACATGTGACGTGACTGCCAGTGTCAACGAATGTGAATGTGTATATAATATGTAATAACTAATATATAATATATTACGCAGATGCTCCATCACCTTCCATGTTTACTACGAACTTCACTAGAGGACAGAGTTCCCCTCTCAATTTAAACTTCTACTGGAATGAAAGCTTCACGAGAGCTCATGCTGTTGAGATGTACTGCATTAGTAGTGATGGTGTGGATTGTAGCACATGTGTCTCTCCCAACACAACGTTTGTTTGTCCACAAATAATGCAAGGACAAGCCACTTCATTCTCTGTACGAGCTGTCAATTGTGGAAGTCAACAAGGAGAGTCTGTGAATTTCACAGTCAACCCACAAGGTGAATAAACTGTTCACGTGCATAATACTTGTCTGGTCTGTTTCTGTAACAATATCATAATATGTTAGTAAAACTTATGGTTGTGATTTATCGGACTGCCTTCTCACACATCTTGAACTTAATTCATATACATTCTTATGTGGCTCAACCTATAGCTACTATCTGTACATCTATCAGATGAATACCATTTTAAGGGTCTTATAAGAATATATGAATAATGATAAGGTGGTTAACCAGGGTAAAACCAGTGCTATAATTGGTCAGCAATCTAAATATGGAGTATATATGCATAGTTCTATAATGATAAATATCATTCATGAAGTATCATTGAATGTCACGCCTGGCTATAAATTTGCGTGCAGTTCCTGGGCAAACAAGCACTTGCTCAAGTGTTCCAGTCTATAGCAGTAAACCAACTGGTGACCTCATTGGGATAAAGAACACATGGAGATTAGTACCAGTAAGCTAATAACATAACTATGCATGGAAATTGTGCATAAAGGGTCAATTTAATAATTATGCTTGTATGCACGAATCAGGATTTAAACAGGATTAATTATATTATTATTCTGTGTGATATAACCTTGTTATTGCATTTCAATTGTAGAGTCCTTCAGTCTTCAATCCAGACAAGCTGAATTACACATTGTCCGTCAATGCTACCAATGATCTGTTTATGGAAGAGATTGTTGTCATGCAAAAGGAGGTGTGTCTTCCAAGTACCAACCAATGTGAGTATGTGACGTATCTTTCAGAGTCCAGAGAAGCCCAACTCCAGATGATTGCTGTCACTGTGACTGCTGAGAATGTAGTAGGGAGAGGAGAACCACAACCTTGTTCACCAACAATCAGTATGTTGATAGAATTGGATCTCAGTTTCAATACACATGTATTGTTTATGTGTCTACTATTCATGAACAGGTACAAAAAATAGAATTTTTGAAACCACAGTGGTCAGAGATGATAGTAGAACGCTTGTGCAGTGCCAATTCATCATTCCAACTAAGGGTGCTATGCAGACAATAGAAGAGTGCATGTTTTGTTATGGAGACATTGCACAGAGCTGTGAACAACAGAGCTTGATGTGTCTCCCTCCAATAGTGGTCCAAGATGACCGAACTGGAATAGCTAGCTATGAGCTTCCACAAGAGTTTTGTTACCAGATCACAGCTAGTGTGGATGGCAACATTACAGCAGTGGTGTCAGGAAGAGTGGAAGTAGGTATGGTACAAATGTGGGGTGAGCATGTACATGTCACATGATTACTAAGACCACTAATATTCATCCATAGTCCTCTCACCATGGAAACTATCATGTATAGAATCAGATGTAGAAATGTATGAATTTCATTTACCATTGTCATTTTCATCATTCTTAACAGACTGCAATACGACTGACCTTGGTGGATCGACTGTAGTGAGTCCTCCATCAGATGAAAGGTGTCTGGACATCGATGCTGTTGGGAGTGTTTTGATAGAGAATGGTGTCATCTGTTACAATGGGACATCCACTGGATCCCTTGTTACATACCACTGCAATAGTGGCTACCAGTTAAAGGATGGAGATGGTATGCGAAGGTGTCAGAGTGATAGCAACTGGGATGGACAAATGGCTACTTGCAGCCAAGGTACTTCAACATAGCATAGTTTAATGTTAATACTCTGTACCATATATCTGTGTTATGTTTTTGTCATTTTACAGAGCCCTGTTTGAACGCTGCCAGATTCTTTTTCGCTGTTGCTGTTGTGGTCTCTGTAGTGACCATTCTGTTCAGTTCTTGTATGATCTACAAAATACGCAGTAATACTGATAAGAGGCTTTACATTGCTGGTACCACTCTGGGCACAGCAATGCTATGTGTACTCCTAGTGATAATATTCTATGCGTCAATGGAAGCACTACAGCAGAACCAAGCACTTTGTGTCATCAGCAACCTTGTCTCAATTGTCTCAGCGATTGCTTGTATCATTTTTTCGACTCTCACTGGAATCATGTACATATATGGTGAGTTTGGCTAATAAAAATCATATTATAAGTATGTTTGTGTCTGTCTGTGTGTGTGTGTGTGTGTTACGGAAGGTCACCGGAAGTGATTCGACCTCCAACCAAATGCTACTTCTTTCTCTGGGGGATGGCGACTGTAGGCCAAAGAGAGGGTGCGAGGTTCAAGTACCATTGTTGTTCAGTTTACTCAAGCTATGGAGTGGGACCAGCAATAACCTTCCATGCAGTAGATACACAAATGAAATGCATGCACACGCAAGGAGTGGGCAAGCAAGCGAGCCCCACTCCTTGTAATAGTATATGTATTATATTATGACATTGTGTGTGTGTGTGTGTGTGTGTGTGTGTGTTTGTATGTGTGTGTGTGGGCTATAGACTTTGATGATTTATTGGCACACTATTTGTTCCCCTGTAGATACCAGTGAACATGACAATCTGCCTAAGCCTACTGGTGCTACTCTTGGAAAGTCATTTCGTGATTCTAAAGCCTTTGGTAAACGTCCATCAATCGCTGTGAACAACCATTCAGTGGTGGTGGAGGTGTACGAGGAATGGTGGTACTTTGAACGGAGGACAAGGAAACTGCAGTATAGAGTTGGTCAACTTGCAAACAACGGTATAAAATGGATAGGCAAATTGCAGAACTACAGTGAAGGCCAAAGACCCCGTGTTGCAATAAATGATAACAATGTCGTGGTTGCTGTGCGTGAGAGTCCATCCAGGGACAGGTGTTTCTATTGTGTTGGTTCAGTGAAGCAAGCAACTGGTGAAATAGAATGGGTTCGAGAGAAAGAGTTTGCCAATGGTTGTTGTCCTGATGTAGCCATTACAGACAGCAAAGTGATCTTGTCATGCTGTGAAAATGCCACTTCCAATAGCAAATGTTATACTGTTGTTCGGAACATTGACTCGGATTCTGGTGGTGAAGCAAAGGCTAGTGGCAGGAATGAAGAGAAAAGAACACTTCCCTTCAATGCATCACAACTTTCTATTGCAGTTAACAGTGCAGGTACAGTAATCGCAGCTTATCAAGCTAGTGGTTCCATTTGCTGCATTGCTGGGACTTTGAGCGAGGATGGTGATATCAAGTGGCTGTCAGAGAGACCTCAAACACTGGTAAACTCTGCAGTGGGTGTTTCTCCAGTTGTGAGCATCAACTCACAAAGCTATGTTGTAGTGGTCCTTTACCTCAGGAATATTCTACATTGCAAAGTTGGTTATACTTTCAACAACATCACGAATATTGAATTTTTAATGGAGAGATCTGCAAGTGAGTATGGGTATGGTCACTATCCTGCCGTTTCTATTGATGATAAAAATAACATTGTTGAGATTCACGAGACCGATGCTTATACAACCAAGCTCTACTATCATTTCGGGATGTTATGTGTTAAAGAAGAGAATATAAACAAGACTCAAGCTTAAGTTTGTTAGTAACATTAACATACTCGTATGTAACTTGTGCACGTAAATTTGTTGTATAGCTTAAATCTTATCAATTATTTTGTTTGTGAACAACACGAGGCTCAAAGGTGTCTGAGTTTGACTTCACTTGTTCATGTGTGTATTTACAAGAGTCACCTGGTTCACTGACTGTGACTACCCTTTTGCACTCATACCTTTATTTTAGTTGAGAGTTTATAGAGCATTGTGAAAAAATTATGTAAAATAAAAATTGGCAATTGTGTGTATGTGCTTGATATATGTGTCCTCTATAAACGAAATTTGCAAATTTTTATACTCACAATTGTTTACAGTTCTGCAGATTTAATAAGGAAATGCTTTATTTCAGTTCTTTATGCTCACATAATATATACTGGTGCTGGTATTTTGAAATGAGTGGTTACAAACAACCAGAAAAGGTGTTGACTACGAATCCATATGCTCTGTATTAGCTTATGCTTTTTATGTCACTCTCCTTTGATTTTTCACGCATGCGCACTAAGACACCAAAGCATATTTATATGTGTATTATGTGCTTATGCACTCTCAGTGCAGCACAGCAGGAACCAAATGCAAGCGTGAATGCAACACACTCGTGGGGATGGAGCCGGAGACAAGTCAAAAATGAGATTTAATACAACAGGACCGCTCACAAAATGATAAAAGTTTTATTGCCTTGCAGTACATGTACGTACGCCTCCCGAATTCTGCCAACGAGAAGGTTAGAAAAACTATGTGTGTGGACCGTGGTACATGCGTTTCAGCTGTAATTTAACTGACAAGCTACATGTTGGCATAGACTCTCTTGTACAATACCTCTAAACAGCAAGAGTGAGTACTAGCAAGCTCAAGCATATTAACTGATACGTATATATTGTGTAGCTATAAATTATAATGTTGTGTACTTACTCCTTTTTTGTTTTGAACTTTATCTTCAAGTTGCTGTTTCTCTCTCGCCCACTCTCTTTCTCTCTCTCTGTGTGTGTGTGTGTGTATGACAAGGTAGCTACTGAGAAGCTGTTTTCACTTTCAACTCTTAAAAAAAATCTATATTGCAGTTCATGTTGAAAACATTTATACATTGTGGAGACAACCATCTCCTCTTGTTCAAGTGTATGTATACACTGTCTCTGTGGAGTTTCTTTGAGCATGGAGGGTAGTGCATTCCTCTTTGAGCCGGTGAAGAAGTGAGATTTGTAACCATAAAATTTGATTTGGATGAAGAGGATATCAAAGGTGTGTTGCATTAGTTTGTAGCTCATGTACATGTGGTTGAGAACAGGTGTGATACAGCTACATGTGGAGACACCAAGTCACTATAGATTATGAATATGCATGAATCCTTGTACTTATGCCCACTGTTAGGCAGGTTCAAGTAATTAGAAGTGACTGCCTCCTTAGTACATGTAGTGGAAAATTTGTTGTATTGCCCACAACCAGAAAACCACAATAGGAGTGACTCCTGCAGTTGCAACTAGTAGTAGTGTGTGTCTATGCCTGCATACAGTTTCAGTCAGGTAGCTTTGATTTACTGGTGTTCCAACTGCAAACAGTGAACTATTGGTCCATTAAGGATCAGGACTGGGTATGTTTCATATAAATTATTGACTCCTATGGTCTGGCAGGATGCTACATCTGCATATATATATATGCACAGTTTCAACGATGCACATGTGCAAGTCATTATACACTTTGGTAGGGTAATGTCAGAGTGCAAGCAAGCATAAATAATATATTATTATATCTTGTCATCACTACATTCACTGTTCATAGTCAATATCATCCATACAGGCTCCACCAGCTGATGTGTGCTTCATTGTTGGAGTCTCTCTTTCCTAGCTGACTTGCTCACAACCTGTGTCAAAACTGTGCACCACTGCAGTAGCAACATATACTGTCTATGTCTCTATGTGGCGCCTGTGTGTGTGTGTGTGTTTTTTTTTGTTGTTTTTTTTTGTTTTTTTTTGGGGGGGGGGGGGGGGGGGGTAGGGTTGTAGGTAATCTGTTATTATTATTTGGTGGTATCTGCTGAATTTATTTTTCAGTAAATATTTGTCCCAGACATCTGATGTGACTTTTCCTGTTAATAATAACTTGGGAGAAGTATAATGGATGAGATGATGGGACGATACTCCCCAGTTCTGTATGTATAGGGGATTTAAAAATAATACCAGTGGTACACGCTTTTCCCTTCAACAAAGGGAAACGCGCCAACCCCCTTACATCTATATATAGCACTTCGAATGTAGCTATATATAGGTCTCTGTTGCAGTTGATGTTTTCCTTTATAGAAGGGGGAAATAATCAACTAGTGTTGATATTGACTTGTCTGTGATGTATGAATGTATTATTGTGTATGTACATGTGTTTTACAATTCTTTGGGTGTGTATATATGGGGGTGATGGGAGGATGGCCAGTGTCTGTATATGGATACTTTCACGTACGCTCTCTGCTTCTACGAGTTTTGTAGCTATAGTTCGTGTGGTTTACATCATGCTCTGCTGCATTATGGCTGCTCTCTACTGAGTTGCATCAGGATAGTTCAGCTGCCATCACTAGTGCTCTGGACCAGTTTGGCTGCCATCCTAGTGCTCTGGACCAGTGGATTGCTCTCTGATGTTTTGTAGTCTGCTATCTATCATTGATGTTCTGGGAAAGAAAGCTGCTCTCTTGTGCTTCAGGACAGTTCGGCTGCCATCACTAGTGCTCTGGACCAGTTCAGCTGCCATCACTAGTGCTCTGGACCAGTTCGGCTGCCATCCTAGTGCTCTAGGAAAATACGCTTCTATCTCTGGTACTCAAGTACATATTCAGTACACGTGGTTGCTTGCCATTTTGCTTGCCATTTTAGCTAGAGTATGTGTGGCTGATGTCATCCGTGTAACTGGCCCGGCACAAAGAATATTAGCTTTACAGTCAAGTTCCTCACCTCCCTGAAGTTCAGATGTGTGGTTCTACTATTGTCTCTCTCTCTCGAGTTGTGTCCTACCCAGCTTCTACTCAGAGTGATGACTGACTGGCAGTTGTCTGTGGGTGCTCTGGTAGAAGTGTCTGCCATCAGTGTTGGACTGTCCAGCTGCTCTCACGGGTGCTCTGGACCAGTTTGGCTGCCATCACAAGTGATCTAGTACAATGGACAGCTATCATCACTGCTCTGGTGTCATGTACTACTATCACTCACAGAGTGTTGTTTTGTTTTGTCTGCGATCGTGTTGTGTGTGTGTACAGAATTTGTCATTTATGTATGTACTTGTCTATGGGTGCTCTGTTAGAAGTGTCTGCCACCAGTGTTGGACTGTCCAGCTGCTCTCACGGGTGCTCTGGACCAGTTTGGCTGCCATCACAAGTGCTCTAGTACAGTGGACAGCGGCCACCATTCACTGCGCTGGTGTCATGTACTACTATCACTCACAGATGTTTGTTAATATTTCCATCAGGTACATAATAATATTATTATGTTACCGATGCAGCATCTCACATCTCTGAAGTTCAGGTGTGTGGTTCTACTGTTGTCTCTTTCTCGTGTTCTACTCCGTCCAGCTCCTACTCAGAGTGATGACTGACTGGCAGTTAGCATTTGGAATGGATAGGACGGTGGTTTTGTGTCGTATATGTGCAAGTGCTAAAGCTGTTTTAGGTGATTGGTTTAGTTCAGCTGTTTGGAACAGTGAACAGATATAATCACATCGCCGTACAGTTCAGCTTGCTAGAGTGTTTTGTTTTGTCTGTGATCGAGTTGTGTGTGTGTACAGAATTTGTCATTTATGTATGTACTTGTCTGTGGGTGCTCTGGTAGAAGTGTCTGCCACCAGTGTTGGACTGTCCAGCTGCTCTCACGGGTGCTCTGGACCAGTTTGGCTGCCATCACAAGTGCTCTAGTACAGTGGACAGCTATCATTCACTGCTCTGGTGTCATGTACTACTATCACTCACAGAGTGTTGTTTTGTTTTGTCTGCGATCGTGTTGTGTGTGTGTACAGAATTTGTCATTTATGTATGTACTTGTCTGTGGGTGCTCTGGCAGAAGTGTCTGCCACCAGTGTTGGACTGTCCAGCTGCTCTCACGGGTGCTCTGGACCAGTTTGGCTGCCATTACAAGTGCTCTAGTACAGTGGACAGCTATCATCACTGCTCTGGTGTCATGTACTACTATCACTCACAGAGTGTTGTTTTGTTTTGTCTGCGATCGAGTTGTGTGTGTGTACAGAATTTGTCATTTATGTATGTACTTGTCTGTGGGTGCTCTGGTAGAAGTGTCTGCCATCAGTGTTTGACTGTCCAGCTGCTCTCACGGGTGCTCTGGACCAGTTTGGCTGCCATCACAAGTGATCTAGTACAATGGACAGCTGGCATCACTGCTCTGGTGTCATGTACTACTATCACTCACAGAGTGTTGTTTTGTTTTGTCTGCGATCGTGTTGTGTGTGTGTACAGAATTTGTCATTTATGTATGTACTTGTCTGTGGGTGCTCTGGTAGAAGTGTCTGCCACCAGTGTTGGACTGTCCAGCTGCTCTCACGGGTGCTCTGGACCAGTTTGGCTGCCATCACAAGTGATCTAGTACAATGGAAAGCTATCATTCACTGCTCTGGTGTCATGTACTACTATCACTCACAGAGTGTTGTTTTGTTTTGTCTGCGATCGTGTTGTGTGTGTGTACAGAATTTGTCATTTATGTATGTACTTGTCTGTGGGTGCTCTGGTAGAAGTGTCTGCCACCAGTGTTGGACTGTCCAGCTGCTCTCACGGGTGCTCTGGACCAGTTTGGCTGCCATCACAAGTGCTCTAGTACAGTGGACAGCTATCATGACTGCTCTGGTGTCATGTACTACTATCACTCACAGAGTGTTGTTTTGTTTTGTCTGCGATCGTGTTGTGTGTGTGTACAGAATTTGTCATTTATGTATGTACTTGTCTGTGGGTGCTCTGGTAGAAGTGTCTGCCACCAGTGTTGGACTGTCCAGCTGCTCTCACGGGTGCTCTGGACCAGTTTGGCTGCCATCACAAGTGATCTAGTACAATGGAAAGCTATCATTCACTGCTCTGGTGTCATGTACTACTATCACTCACAGAGTGTTGTTTTGTTTTGTCTGCGATCGAGTTGTGTGTGTGTACAGAATTTGTCATTTATGTATGTACTTGTCTGTGGGTGCTCTGGTAGAAGTGTCTGCCACCAGTGTTGGACTGTCCAGCTGCTCTCACGGGTGCTCTGGACCAGTTTGGCCGCCATCACAAGTGATCTAGTACAGTGGACAGCTATCATTCACTGCGCTGGTGTCATGTACTACTATCACTCACAGATGTTTGTTAATATTTCCATCATGTACATAATAATATTATTATGTTACCGATGCAGCACCTCACATCTCTGAAGTTCAGGTGTGTGGTTCTACTGTTGTCTCTTTCTTGTGTTCTACTCTGTCCAGCTCCTACTCAGAGTGATGACTGACTGGCAGTTAGCATTTGGAAGGGATCTGATGTTGGTTGTGTGCAAGCGCTTAAGCTGTCTTTTATGGTTGGTGTTCTAATTCATGTTTGGAACAGTGAACTGTTACATCGCCGTACAGTTCAGCTTGCTAGAGTGTTTTTTCTCAGTGATTCGTTTGTCCCTTATCGTGTACATATATGTTTGTGTGCACATAATACTATGCTGTAATTACTATACAGGTTGTTTCCCACTCTTGAAGAGGATACATGCTCTGACCAGACAGAGGTTGGTTGATGGTGAATGTCCTCTACAGCTCTTGTGCAATGTGGCCTACTTCGGTTGATTCTGGATGTCTGATTGTTGGTTATTATGTAATGTATATATCAATGTGTGAACAAGTGCAATAGTTCATTTGGTTGTATGAAATCAATACAGGAGTGGGTACCAGTAGGTACCATGTATTGATGGCTTCTCCTTGTGTTTGTACTACCTCATACTTACCTGCCACCAAATCTTGCATGACTCGTGCTCTTCTTGCTGATCTGCTTAGGATGTTCTCTAGCTGTGTTGGAACTCAAGCTCACCATGTTGTATGTACTGGAGTCAGAGAACAGGCAGCTGTAGGTGAGAGATCTTGTCGATGTTTCACATTTGTGTGTTCTGTTATCTTTCTCTTCCACTCATGCACCCTCTCATCATCAATTATTCACCATGCATTGGTTCAGGTCTCCTCACCGAGTGCCTCGATCAAGTTTCTCTTCAAGACACTCAAACTGACACTCCAAATGAAGTGTCCACCTCGGTACTGGTACCTTTTCCAACCAGGTGTCTTCTCGTTTCCACCCTCCCACTCAACCCACTCGGAACATGGTTGAAGAGACTGATGGTCCATTGTTGTGTGTGCTTCATACACATGTTTACTTGTGGCTGTATGTGTCTGAATTAATCTGCTCTTGTATACGTACACATGTGTTACATGTCCCCAGCTACAGCAATGTTAATCCTTCAGCTTTCTCTTTTTCCCCCAGTAAAATTGACTTGTCTGTTGAATACCGACTCCCTTACTTCCCTGCTTTGATGTATGCGTGTGGCTCAAATCTGATTAACTCTCTCTCAGTGAATACACAATTGGAGACGTACACTGATCGCGGCCATTTCTTTTTTTGATTGTGATCACCTCCACAGTTGACCTGTCATTCTGTTTCTATTAACACCATCGAGCTCGAATTGCCTGTTCAACGTTTGTCATTTGAGGATGAGTGTGTGTGAGGGCATTCTTGTACATGTCTGTTTGCATGCATGCATGTGCATGTGTGCACGAGTATTATTCTGTGAATGTATGTAGAATAACTGCATTAATTCGTGAATTTGGTACAGGCCAGCCTACTGTACATGTGTTGTGGTGGTGCTTCAGTCTACTACTCTCACACTGTCGGTATGCTGTTCTTCAACTATCATAAAATGGTGAGTCGTTTACTTGCTTATATACTTGCTACCTGCATGTGAACATACTCAGTAAGCAACATACTCAGTATTTATGATACATACGTGGCTATAATCTTTTTCCCCCCAGAGTTTCAGTCTGTCAGGCATCGACATACGTATGTGTGATTGTGTTGGAATACATCAGGATTATGTTGCTACCATAATGTTGAATGTTGTGATAAAGTGAGTGTTGTGCAATAGACTTGATTTTCGTATCACAAAGAAGTGTGTATGTGTGTGTGTGCATGTACATGTGTGTGTGTAGGCACTGTCCAAGTACAAGAGGAGTTTCTACCTGATTAGTACTTTGAGGAGAGTTCTCTGATGTTCAAGGTACGTAAGTCAGTGGACTTCTTGGTCTCTTCATTCATTAAACGGTTCACCAAATCTCTCATGTAGGTCTCACGGGGGTCATTGAGAAGTAGTTGCATTGGTGTTTTTCTCCAGATCAAGATAATAATATAATTGTAGTTGTTTGGAATGCACACGAGTCAAGTGTGATGGTTGGTAGCTGTCATTGGGTGAGTAGGTAAGTGAGTTATGGTTCTCTATGGCAGTTACCATTGGTTTCAGAGGTTGGTGGTCTGCTCATTTTAGGGAGAATCAACCGAGTGGTACACATGGTTGTAGAAATTGAGGTTTTCAATGGTTGAGTACGGTTATCTAATCAGTATGGTTGCTAGTGTATACAAACAATGGTGCATCAGTTTATTACTGGGTAATTACAAAATACTTCAATGGTTTTCTGGTTATTGATGGGTGTTAAATAATTGTGAACAGTGGTATAACCTACATATTATAGTGAATGGTTTATTGAATGAAATGGAACAGTGGTGAATCCTTCAATGGTTTGAGGGAAATAAATGTTGGTATAGTGAAAAATTAATGGTTCAATGGTTTATTGAAACGGAAATGAACAGTGGTATGGTGAATATTTCATGGTCTCAATGGTTTATTATAATATTGAGTGAAATCAACCATGGTGTCTGAATAATTTGTGGTGGTTGTTGATAATTAACAGTGGTGAATAATTCATGGTTTTTAATGGGTTACTAACAGTGGTATTGGTGAATATGGAATACATGGTTGTCAATCTGGTTGTTGCGAACAGTGGTATCGGAACAATTCATGCTTCAATGGTTTATTAAGGAAATAAACTGGTGTGGTGAATAATTCATGATGTATGGTTCAATGGTTTATTGAGTGAAACAAACGTGTGTTTTATGAATAATTCATGAACAGTGGTATATAGTGGTGATTGACACAATGGATAATTATACACTGTTGTACATGATCGTTGAATGTCCAGTGTTATTGGTTGGTGATTGATACAATCATGGGTTCTCAATTGTGAAATATGAACGGTGGTAGATCCTCTATTGGTGGTACATGGTTTTCAGTTGATACACACTCGGTTATGGTTGGTGAATATGAACAGTGGTGTTGGTGAATAATTCATAACACTGGTAATATGTGGAGGGAACAAATTCAATAGTTGTCTTGGTTTTTGGTGGATATGAACAGTGTTGTTACTAATGATTACGAAATAAATGGTTGTCAGTTCTTTTTACACGGTTATCGGTGAATTGTACAAGGGTGTCTGTGATTACTGATGTCTGGTATTTTAAAAAGAAATCTGGTTTATACAGGTTTATCTTTGGTTATTGATGGATTGGTACTTGCGTAATATACGTGGTTGTAAATCAGTTTCTAGTTAATATGTATACGTATGAAATTTTTCTATCACTTGAAACGAATCTTGAATGCAGATGGAAAATTAACTCCTATATATCAATATAATATCATTACTGTATGGTTTGCACAAAGGAGACATTCAGGTTTGTGTTGCCATATTTTTTTCTTTGTGTCTTCGCTGGTATTTACTTGTCTTTGATCTTCATTATGATGTCTGTCATTTTAGTTCACATTTATTTCGGCTTCCCATTGCAGTTCTATTCTATTGGTGTGATGATTAGCTAATGGATGACCAGCCATTCTTGCTCTGTACTTGATTGATGCTTACTTATTTTGTGCTGTGGAATGTGTATGTTTTTCTTTTGGTTTTTTCCTCTCCTAATTTTTTCCTCACTGAGGTTTTTTTCTAGGGGGAGGTTTTTCCCGTGAGTGTGCTGGCCATACACTCTAAATAATTTCTTGCTTATGTCTGGCCCATTCCACATTATTTTATTATTTTTGTAAACATTGTACAAGCATTCTGTAACTATATTATGTTTTGTGTTTTACTGTTGACTGTTTTGTTTGGTGTTGATGTTTTGTTTATGTTTGATGTTGAACTCTTGCTTTTTTCATTCATTTCTTTTGACCATTACACGTTATGAAAAGTTGTTATTCAGAGTTTGCTTGTGAGTGGGTGGCATGCATGTGGTTGTTTGGATGAGAGAATAATTATAATTTCAATGTTTACACAAAGTAAAGGGACACAAGTATGAGTAAATAAGCTTGTTGCATGGGCACTAAAAGTTCTGGTATATATATATAGCTATACATGTCAGGTATTTTGAAAATTTCCCGCAAGTTTACAGCAAAACCATGAATGATTGTGTGTTCTCAGAATATTTTTGTACTCGCAAGTTCTTATATTATTGTTTACAGTTCTACTGGCTGGTATGCTTTATTTTGATTCAGTGTGTAGCCAGTGTCCGGCAACTCATCCACTTCCTCGTACTCCCGTACTGGTACTGGTGTTTTGTTAAGTACAGTGGTTGGTACCAATGTAGGTGGTGAAGTTGATTGAACAGGTTTGGTGTATTTGCCTTTATACTTTGATATGAAGATGTTTATCAAACTTGCGGTCAAAATTCCAGCTGTAAAACACAGTATCGCTGTACACAAACCTGCTATTGCAGTTGTCACACTGTTTGTCCCTATGGAACATAAGATTAATGTGAATAATTATCAGAGAGTTCTCAGTATTAGTATAGATGACCATTAATTTTGAAGTAATCTATTAACTTGCTTGATTTTAAACACCCAAGAATAATATCACCATGCCAGTGGCCATCTGCCTGGCACACACGTTGGCTGTTATCTGCTGGTACTTCAAAACCATCGTCACAAATGTAGTTTGCTGTTGAGCCCAATGTTGTACCAGTGTAACACACTATACCATTGGGGATTAGAAGACTGCCCACAGAGTCTGTAGTACATCGCAGGTCTGGAATGTCCGTATTAACTATCTCCACTGTACACATGTTAGTGTTCTGAATCTTCTGATGGTATACAAGATCCAGTATATTGCAAGCTGTTTGTGAACGGATTAAACTGAATAGTATTATTCATGTACAAGTGTTTGTAACAACAAATTGCTTACCTGTGCTGAAACTACCTTGCACTACTAAGACCAGTTCTTCGTCACCATGCTCACCCACAATGGCAGCTGCTGTGTAACAATACTTTAAGTTGCTTTCCAAACGTGATAATATGCGGACAGTGGCTCTCAGGCCATCAGTACTAGCAGGCACAGATGGAAGACAAGTCAAGTTATAGCAGTTTGGAATAACTCCATAGCACACTTTACAGCTGGCTGGTAGCGCTAGAAACTGGCACTCAACAGTGGCATGTTCTGGTGTACTTGCGTCGGCAGTCACTTGCACTATGTTGTTGGAAGTGCCTGTACAAAAAGTCATAGTGCTCGTAAGCATTAAACTTATAAACATATATTTTTGTTATGTAAACTCGTACTTATTTGGTCAGGTGTACAGGTCAGGTGCTCTCCCAATCCAGCTATGTTTTCAGCTGCAACAGAGCGTGTGTAGTGGGAGCCAAAGAAGCTGGTAGACAGGTCATATGTACACATGTCTGCTGTACACACATCTGTTGCTGAGATGTTTTTGCTTCCTCTAGCAGTCAGGGAGCCACTGCTTTCAAATGCGATGTTGTACCACGAAACATCTTGGCGAACACCACTTGCAATTTCAATGCTGGGATTCTTAGAGGATAAGGTTCACAGTGAAGACCTAGTAACAAACAATAATTCATACTATATACACACTTACAGGTGCAGCTGTCCAAGTGTTTTGTATAGTAATAAGCCTGTTGGTGGACTGGAACACATTGAAGGTTGTCTGGGAACTGACAGCAAGCATGCACGCATTCAGGTCATGATAACAATATTAACTTGATATAATAACAAGATTCGATTCTATAGTTGGTATATGCAACACTACGTCGTACAATTATGAATTTTAATGACTTGTTTATAAAATTCTAGTGTACAGGAAATGTACCTTGAGGGGCAACAAATGATGTGCTATGATCCCCAGCCTGGGTTTCACAGTTCTTTGCATATATAACAAACCCATACTGGTTCCCTGCCACAAGTCCACTGCATTCATAGTCAGTGTCTGGAGTGAGACATGTTGTTTCTGATTGACACACACTTTCAGCTGGTGCTATCACACAGTACTCATCAACTGCATAGGTTTGAGTGAAGGTATTATTCCATTTAAGCGTGAGTTTCACTGAGTTGCCAGTTTCTTTACTGATATTACTCATGACAGTTACTGCTGGTGGTGGAGCTGGAAGCATTAATATTTGAACGGAAGTATCATTACAGAAGTTATGAGTGCGTATCTATTATGAACCTGCTTAACAATAACAGTATACCTCTTGGTGTATAGGTCAGAGTTTCAATTCCAATGCTGCTAACACAGGATATTTGATCTCCAAAACGTAATGCAGATGGGTCCACAACAAGCCTAGAGGCCAAACTAGCCCGGTCTCTGCTATCTTCTGTGAGTGTCACAGAAACAAACTGAACTTGGATTCCATTGAGACTTGTGGCCATCAGTCGATCGGTTGGTGTTGTACTGCTTGAGAGTATTCGAATTACTATATTGTTTAGTTTCCATGTGAGTAGTGTGGTATTTTTTCCATCACATGTGAACTCCACAGGTGCTCTCAGTGGACACACTCCTTTTGGATCAGAGAATGTGACATTGGCAGTCAGGGTTAACATTGTGGCACTCTCTCCACTGGCTATTGTAGCTATAATTATATTATAATTACACTGTGCATTTCAACATTTGAGCATGATGCCAAATCTGGATCACATACCTTGCAACGCAAGTGCCATCAGCCAGAAAAAAGCCTTGGTTACCGACGGCTCTGAATCCATAGCAGTCACTACTATGCATGTTTCACGCATGCGCAGTAAAACCAGCTTGTCCAATCGAGTTTTTTTTAAGTCCCCCGAGTTCAGTGCTTAGGAATTACCAGTGAACATGAGCCAAAATCTTCATTACACAAAGAAACGCAGTGTGCTAGAACTAGTTCGCTGCTTTATCGCTGTTGCAATTGGTGTGACGCTATATTCTCCAGGTTAGCGCCGTTTTATCGTTAGCATAAAGTGACACTGTGTAACTGTGCTAGTACTATCAATATTAATGTCTGTCTAACTTTACTCGCAGTTGCAGCTGAGGAATCTATTGTTTTATCAACAAATGTCACTTTCAATGATGACACTGTCTTGTGTCCTGGCACACTGGTTGAGTTTGAGTGTATTGGGATAAACTTGGAGACACTGCAGTGGCGTTCTGACCAAGTGGTAGTTGTCTATGGAATTGACACTGATGGTGAACTACTAACAGATGTTCAACCAAGCCAACCTCCAGGATACAACTTCTCTCTCGCAACCTTTGACCCATTCCTTGGTCAGGGGACCCGCATTGCCAACTTCACTGCAATTTTGAGAGTAGAGCTATCAGCACTTACAGGTGGTGAACAGATTCAATGTCTTCGTGGTTCCAGCCTAAGTCAAAGTATAAATGTTACTTATTCCACCAGAAGTAAGTTACATGAATATTAATCCAGCATAGATTATGTTACTTGTATGCATATATGTGCCACGCATCATTAATGTTTTACAGATGCTCCATCGGCTCCAGTATTTGCTACGAACTTCAGTGCAGGACTTACTTCTTCTCTCAATTTGAACTTCTACTGGAATGAAAGCTTCACTGGAGCTCATGCTGTTGAGATGTACTGCATTAGTAGTGTTGGTGTGGATTGTAGCACATGTGTCTCTCCCAACACAACGTTTGTTTGTCCACAAATAATGCAAGGACAAGCCACTTCATTCTCTGTACAAGCTGTCAATTGTGGAAGTCAACAAGGAGAGCCTGTGAACTTCACAGTCAACCCACAAGGTGAATAAGCTGTTCATGTGCATAATACTTGTCTGGTTTGTTTCTGTAACAATATCATAATATGTTAGTAAAACTTATGGTTGTGATTAATCGACTGCCTTCTCACACATCTTGAACTTAATTCATATACATTCTTATGTGGCTCAACCTATACTATCTGTACATCTATCAGATGAATACCATTTTAAGGGTCTTATAAGAATATATGAATAATGATAAGGTGGTTACCCAGGGTAAAACCAGTGCTATAATTGGTCAGCAATCTAAATATGGAGTATATATGCATAGTTCTATAATGATAAATATCATTCATTAAGTATCATTGAATGTCACGCCTGGCTATAAATTTGCGTGCAGTTCCTGGGCAAACAAGCACTTGCTCAAGTGTTCCAGTCTATAGCAGTAAACCAGCTGGTGACCTCATTGGGATAAAGAACACATGGAGATTAGTTCCAGTAAGCTAATAACATAACTATGCATGGAAATTGTGCATAAAGGGTCAATTTAATAATTATGCTTGTATGCACGATTCAGGATATTATTATTCTGTGTGATATAACCTTGTTAGTGCATTTCAATTGTAGAGTCCTTCAGTCTTCAATCCAGACAAGCTGAATTACACATTGTCCGTCAATGCTACCAATGATCTGTTTATGGAAGAGATTGTTGTCACACAAAAGGAGGTGTGTCTTCCAAGTACCAACCAATGTGAGTATGTGACGTATCTTTCAGAGTCCAGAGAAGCCCAACTCCAGATGATTGCTGTCACTGTGACTGCTGAGAATGTAGTAGGGAGAGGAGAACCACAACCTTGTTCACCAAAAATCAGTATGTTGATAGAATTGGATCTCAGTTTCAATACACATGTATTGTTTATGTGTCTACTATTCATGAACAGGTACAAAAAATAGAATTTTTGAAACCACAGTGGTCAGAGATGATAGTAGAACGCTTGTGCAGTGCCAATTCATCATTCCAACTAAGGGTGCTATGCAGACAATAGAAGAGTGCATGTTTTGTTATGGAGACATTGCACAGAGCTGTGAACAACAGAGCTTGATGTGTCTCCCTCCAATAGTGGTCCAAGATGACCGAACTGGAATAGCTAGCTATGAGCTTCCACAAGAGTTTTGTTACCAGATCACAGCTAGTGTGGATGGCAACACTACAGCAGTGGTGTCAGGAAGAGTGGAAGTAGGTATGGTACAAATGTGGGGTGAGCATGTACATGTCACATGATTACTAAGACCACTAATATTCATCCATAGTCCTCTCACCATGGAAACTATCATGTATAGAATCAGATGTAGAAATGTATGAATTTCATTTACCATTGTCATTTTCATCATTCTTAACAGACTGCAATACGACTGACCTTGGTGGATCGACTGTAGTGAGTCCTCCCTCAGATGAGAGGTGTCTGGACATCAATGCTGTTGGGAGTGTTTTGATAGAGAATGGTGTCATCTGTTACAATGGGACATCCACTGGATCCCTTGTTACATACCACTGCAATAGTGGCTACCAGTTAAAGGATGGAGATGGTATGCGAAGGTGTCAGAGTGATAGCAACTGGGATGGACAAATGGCTACTTGCAGCCAAGGTACTTCAACATAGCATAGTTTAATGTTAATACTCTGTACCATATATCTGTGTTATGTTTTTGTCATTTTACAGAGCCCTGTTTGAACGCTGCCAGATTCTTTTTCGCTGTTGCTGTTGTGGTCTCTGTAGTGACCATTCTGTTCAGTTCTTGTATGATCAACAAAATACGCAGTAACACTGATAAGAGGCTTGCTGGTACCACTCTGGGCACAGTAATGCTATGTGTACTCCTAGTGATAATATTCTATGCGTCAATGGAAGCACTACAGCAGAACCAAGCACTTTGTGTCATCAGCAACCTTGTCTCAATTGTCTCAGCGATTGCTTGTATCATTTTTTCGACTCTCACTGGAATCATGTACATATATGGTGAGTTTGGCTAATAAAAATCATATTATAAGTATGTTTGTGTCTGTCTGTGTGTGTGTGTGTGTGTTACGGAAGGTCACCGGAAGTGATTCGACCTCCAGCCAAATGCTACTTCTTTCTCTGGGGGATGGCGACTGTAGGCCAAAGAGAGGGTGCGAGGTTCAAGTACCATTGTTGTTCAGTTTACTCAAGCTATGGAGTGGGACCAGCAATAACCTTCCATGCAGTAGATACACAAATGAAATGCATGCACACGCAAGGAGTGGGCAAGCAAGCGAGCCCCACTCCTTGTAATAGTATATGTATTATATTATGACATTGTGTGAGTCAGATTTTGTCAACTAATTCTGTTTCAGATGAAAGAAAATTTAACTTTGGAAAAACTTTAACTTTTCCTTTCTCGAGCAGGAAATTACAAGGTATGTCCATGTGTTAATATAGTGTGTGTGTGTGTGTGTGTGTGTGTGTGTGTGTGTGGGCTATAGACTGATGATTTATTGGCACACTATTTGTTCCCCTGTAGATATCAGTGAACATGACAATCTGCCTAAGCTTACTGGTGCTACTCTTGGAAAGTCATTTCGTGATTCTGAGGCCTTTGGTAAACATCCATCAATCGCTGTGAACAACCATTCAGTGGTGGTGGAGGTGTACGAGGAACGGTGGTACTTTGAACGGAGGACAAGGAAACTGCAGTATAGAGTTGGTCAACTTGCAAACAACGGTATAAAATGGATAGGCAAATTGCAGAACTACAGTGAAGGCCAAAGACCCCGTGTTGCAATAAATGATAACAATGTCGTGGTTGCTGTGCGTGAGAGTCCATCCAGGGACAGGTGTTTCTATTGTGTTGGTTCAGTGAAGCAAGCAACTGGTAAAATAGAATGGGTTCGAGAGAAAGAGTTTGCCAATGGTTGTTGTCCTGATGTAGCCATTACAGACAGCAAAGTGATCTTGTCATGCTGTGAAAATGCCACTTCCAATAGCAAATGTTATACTGTCGTTCGGAACATTGACTCGGATTCTGATGGTGAAGCAAAGGCTAGTGGCAGGAATGAAGAGAAAAGAATATTTCCCTTCAATGCATCACAACTTTCTATTGCTGTTAACAGTGCAGGTACAGTAATCGCAGCTTATCAAGCTAGTGGTTCCATTTGCTGCATCGCTGGGACTCTGAGCGAGGATGGTGATATCAAGTGGCTGTCAGAGAGACCTCAAACACTGGTAAAATCTGCAGTGGGTGTTTCTCCAGTTGTGAGCATCAACTCACAAGGCTATGTTGTAGTGGTCCTTTACCTCGGGAATATTCTACATTGCAAAGTTGGTTATACTTTTAACAACAGCACGAATATTGAATTTTTAATGGAGAGATCTGCAAGTGAGTATATATATGGGTATGGTCGCCATCCTGCCGTTTCTATTGATGATAAAAATAACATTGTTGAGATTCACGAGACCGATGCTTATACAACCAAGCTCTACTATCATTTCGGGATGTTATGTGTTAAAGAAGAGAATATAAACAAGACTCAAGCTTAAGTTTGTTAGTAACATTAACATACTCATATATAACTTGTGCACGTAAATTTGTTGTATAGCTTAAATCTTATCAATTATTTTGTTTGTGAACAACACGGGGCTCAAGGGTGTCTGAGTTTGACTTCACTTGTTCACGTGTGTGTTTACAAGAGTCACCTGATTCACTGACTGTGACTACCCTTTTGTACTCATACCTTAGTTGAGAGTTTATAGAGCATTGTGAAAAAATTATGTAAAATAAAAATTGGCAATTCACACAAAGCATGTGTGTATGTGCTTGATATATATATGTGTCCTCTATAAACGAAATTTGCAAACTTTTATACTCACAATTGTTTACAGTTCTGCCGATTTAATATGGAAATGCTTTATTTCAGTTCTTTATGCTCACATAATATATACTGGTGCTGGTATTTTGAAATGAGTGGTTACAAACAACCAGAAAAGGTGTTGACTACGAATCCATATGCTCTGTATTAATTAGCTTATGCTTTTTATGTCACTCCTTTGATTTTTCACGCATGCGCACTAAGACACCAAAGAATATTTATATGTATTATGTGCTTATGCACTCTCAGTGCAGCGCAGCATGAACCAAATGCAAACGTGAATGCAACACACTCGTGGGGATGGAGCCGGAGACAAGTCAAAAATGACAACAGGACCGCTCACAAAATGATAAAAGTTTTGTTGCCTTGCAGTACATGTACGTACGCCTCTCGAAATACCCGAATTCTGCCAACGAGAAGGTTAGAAAAACTATGTGTGTGGACCGTGGTACATGCGTTTCAGCTGTATTTTAACTGACAAGCTACATGTTGGCATAGACTCTCTTGTACAATACCTCTAAACAGCAAGAGTGAGTACTAGCAAGCTCAAGCATATTAACTGATACGTATATATTGTGTAGCTATAAATTATACTGTTGTGTACTTACTCCTTTTTTGTTTTGAACTTTATCTTCAAGTTGCTGTTTCTCTCTCACCCACTCTCTTTCTCTCTCTCTCTGTGTGTGTGTGTGTATGTGTATGACAAGGTAGCTACTGAGAAGCTGTTTTCACTTTCAGCTCTTAAAAAAAAATCTATATTGCAGTTCATGTTGAAAACATTTATACATTGTGGAGACAACCATCTCTTCTTGTTCAAGTGTATATATACACACTGTCTCTGTGGAGTTTCTTTGAGCATGGAGGGTAGTGCATTCCTCTTTGAGCCAAGGAAGAAGTGAGATTTGTAACCATAAAATTTGATTTGGATGACGAGGATATCAAAGGTGTGTTGCATTAGTTTGTAGCTCATGTACGTGTGGTTGAGAACAGGTGTGATATAGCTACATGTGTAGACACCAAGTCACTATAGATTATGAATATGCATGAATCCTTGTACTTATGCCCACTGTTAGGCAGGTTCAAGTAATTAGAAGTGACTGCCTCCTTAGTACATGTAGTGGAAAATTTGTTGTATTGTCCACAACCAGAAAACCACAATAGGAGTGACTCCTGCAGTTGCAACTAGTAATAGTGTGTGTCTATGCCTGCATACAGTTTCAGTCAGGTAGCTTTGATTTACTGGTGTTCCAACTGCAAACAGTGAACTATTGGTCCATTAAGGATCAGGACTGGGTATGTTTCATATAAATTATTGACTCCTGTGGTCTGGCAGGATGCTACATCTGCATATATATATGCACAGTTTCAACGATGCACATGTGCAAGTCATTATACACTTTGGTAGGGTAATGTCAGAGTGCAAGCAAGCATAAATAATATATTATATCTTGTCACTACATTCACTGTTCATATATAGTCAATATCATCCATACAGGCTCCACCAGCTGATGTGGGCTTCATTGTTGGAGTCTCTCTTTCCTAGCTGACTTGCTCACAACCTGTGTCAAAACTGTGCACCACTGCAGTAGCAACATATACTGTCTATGTCTCTATGTGGCGCCTGTGTGTGTGTGTGTGTTTTTTTTTGTTTGTTTTTTTTTGTTTTTTTTTTGGGGGGGGGGGGGGGGGGGTAGGGTTGTAGGTAATCTGTTATTATTATTCGGTGGTATCTGCTGAATTTATTCTTCAGTAAATATTTGTCCCAGACATCTGATGTGACTTTTCCTGTTAATAATAACTTGGGAGAAGTATAATGGATGAGATGATGGGACGATAATCCTCAGTTCTGTATGTATAGGGGATTTAAAAATAATACCAGTGGTACACGCTTTTCCCTTCAACAAAGGGAAACGCGCCAACCCCCTTACATCTATATATAGCACTTCGAATGTAGCTATATATAGGGCTCTGTTGCAGTTGATGTTTTCCTTTATAGAAGGGGGAAATAATCAACTATTGTTGATATTGACTTGTCTGTGATGTATGAATGTATTATTGTGTATGTACATGTGTTTTAAAATTCTTTGGGTGTGTATATATGGGGGTGATGGGAGGATGGCCAGTGTCTGTATATGGATACTTTCACGTATGCTCTCTGCTTCTCCGAGTTTTGTAGCTATAGTTCGTGTGGCTTACATCATGCTCTGCTGCATTATGGCTGCTCTCAACTTAGTTGCATCAGGATAGTTCAGCTGCCATCACTAGTGCTCTGGACCAGTTTGGCTGCCATCCTAGTGCTCTGGACCAGTGGACTGTTCTCTGATGTTTTGTAGTCTGCTATCTATCATTGATGTTCTGGGAAAGAAAGCTGCTCTCTTGTGCTTCAGGACAGTTCGGCTGCCATCACTAGTGCTCTGGACCAGTTCGGCTGCCATCACTAGTGCTCTGGACCAGTTCGGCTGCCATCCTAGTGCTCTAGGAAAATACACTTCTATCTCTGATACTCAAGTACATATTCAGTACACGTGGTTGCTTGCCATCTTGCTTGCCATTTTAGCTAGAGTACATGTGGCTGATGTCTTCCGTGTAACTGGCCCGGCGCAAAGAATATTAGCTTTACAGTCAAGTTCCTCACCTCCCTGAAGTTCAGATGTGTGGTTCTACTATTGTCTCTCTCTCTCGAGTTGTGTCCTACACAGCTTCTACTCAGAGTGATGACTGACTGGCAGTTGTCTGTGGGTGCTCTGGTAGAAGTGTCTGCCATCGGTGTTGGACTGTCCAGCTGCTATCACGGGTGCTCTGGACCAGTTTGGCTGCCATCACAAGTGATCTAGTACAATGGACAGCTATCATCACTGCGCTGGTGTCATGTACTACTATCACTCACAGAGTGTTGTTTTGTTTTGTCTGTGATCGTGTTGTGTGCGTGTACAGAATTTGTCATTTATGTATGTACTTGTCTGTGGGTGCTCTGGTAGAAGTGTCTGCCATCAGTGTTTGACTGTCCAGCTACTCTCACGGGTGCTCTGGACCAGTTTGGCTGCCATCACAAGTGATCTAGTACAGTGGACAGCGGCCACCATTCACTGCGCTGGTGTCATGTACTACTATCACTCACAGATGTTTGTTAATATTTCCATCATGTACATAATAATATTATTATGTTACCGATGCAGCACCTCACATCTCTGAAGTTCAGGTGTGTGGTTCTACTGTTGTCTCTTTCTCGTGTTCTACTCCGTCCAGCTCCTACTCAGAGTGATGACTGACTGGCAGTTAGCATTTGGAATGGATAGGACGGTGGCTTTGTGTGTTCTGTGTCGTATATGTGCAAGTATTAAAGCTGTTTTAGATGATTGGTTTAGTTCAGCTGTTTGGAACAGTGAACAGATATAATCACATCGCCATACAGTTCAGCTTGCTAGAGTGTTTTGTTTTGTCTGCGATCGTGTTGTGTGAGTGTACAGAATTTGTCATGTATATATGTATGTACTTGTCTGTGGGTGCTCTGGTAGAAGTGTCTGCCATCCGTGTTGGACTGTCCAGCTGCTCTCACGGGTGCTCTGGACCAGTTTGGCTGCCATCACAAGTGCTCTAGTACAATGGACAGCTATCATTCACTGCTCTGGTGTCATGTACTACTATCACTCACAGAGTGTTGTTTTGTTTTGTCTGTGATCGTGTTGTGTGTGTGTACAGAATTTGTCATTTATGTATGTACTTGCCTCTGTGGGTGCTCTGGCAGAAGTGTCTGCCATCAGTATTGGACTGTCCAGCTGCTCTCACGGGTGCTCTGGACCAGTTTGGCTGCCATCACAAGTGCTCTAGTACAGTGGACAGCTATCATTCACTGCTCTGGACCAGTTTGGCTATCACTCACAGAGTGTTGTTTTGTTTTGTCTGTGATCGTGTTGTGTGTGTGTGCAGAATTTGTCATTTATGTATGTACTTGTCTGTGGGTGCTCTGGCAGAAGTGTCTGCCATCAGTGTTTGACTGTCCAGCTGCTCTCACGGGTGCTCTGGACCAGTTTGGCTGCCATCACAAGTGCTCTAGTACAGTGGACAGCTATCATCACTGCGCTGGTGTCATGTGCTACTATCGTTTTGTTTTGTTTTGTCTGCGATCGTGTTGTGTGTGTGTACAGAATTTGTCATGTATGTATGTACTTGCCTGTGGGTGCTCTGGTAGAAGTGTCTGCCACCAGTGTTGGACTGTCCAGCTGCTCTCACGGGTGCTCTGGACCAGTTTGGCTGCCATCACAAGTGCTCTAGTACAGTGGACAGCTATCATCACTGCGCTGGTGTCATGTGCTACTATCGTTTTGTTTTGTTTTGTCTGCGATCGTGTTGTGTGTGTGTACAGAATTTGTCATTTATGTATGTACTTGCCTCTGTGGGTGCTCTGGCAGAAGTGTCTGCCATCAGTGTTGGACTGTCCAGCTGCTCTCACGGGTGCTCTGGACCAGTTTGGCTGCCATCACAAGTGCTCTAGTACAGTGGACAGCTATCATTCACTGCTCTGGTGTCATGTACTACTATCACTCACAGAGTGTTGTTTTGTTTTGTCTGTGATCGTGTTGTGTGTGTGTACAGAATTTGTCATTTATGTATGTACTTGCCTCTGTGGGTGCTCTGGCAGAAGTGTCTGCCATCAGTATTGGACTGTCCAGCTGCTCTCACGGGTGCTCTGGACCAGTTTGGCTGCCATCACAAGTGCTCTAGTACAGTGGACAGCTATCATTCACTGCTCTGGACCAGTTTGGCTATCACTCACAGAGTGTTGTTTTGTTTTGTCTGTGATCGTGTTGTGTGTGTGTGCAGAATTTGTCATTTATGTATGTACTTGCCTGTGGGTGCTCTGGCAGAAGTGTCTGCCATCAGTGTTGGACTGTCCAGCTGCTCTCACGGGTGCTCTGGACCAGTTTGGCTGCCATCACAAGTGCTCTAGTACAGTGGACAGCTATCATTCACTGCTCTGGTGTCATGTACTACTATCACTCACAGAGTGTTGTTTTGTTTTGTCTGTGATCGTGTTGTGTGTGTGTACAGAATTTGTCATGTATGTATGTACTTGCCTGTGGGTGCTCTGGTAGAAGTGTCTGCCACCAGTGTTGGACTGTCCAGCTGCTCTCACGGGTGCTCTGGACCAGTTTGGCTGCCATCACAAGTGCTCTAGTACAGTGGACAGCTATCATTCACTGCTCTGGTGTCATGTACTACTATCACTCACCGAGTGTTGTTTTGTTTTGTCTGCGATCGAGTTGTGTGTGTGTACAGAATTTGTCATGTATGTATGTACTTGTCTGTGGGTGCTCTGGTAGAAGTGTCTGCCATCAGTGTTGGACTGTCCAGCTGCTCTCACGGGTGCTCTGGACCAGTTTGGCTGCCATCACAAGTGCTCTAGTACAGTGGACAGCTATCATTCACTGCTCTGGTGTCATGTACTACTATCACTCACAGATGTTTGTTAATATTTCCATCATGTACATAATAATATTATTATGTCACCGATGCAGCACCTCACATCTCTGAAGTTCAGGTGTGTGGTTCAACTGTTGTCTCTTTCTCGTGTTCTACTCCGTCCAGCTCCTACTCAGAGTGATGACTGACTGGCAGTTAGCATTTGGAATGGATAGGACGGTGGTTTTGTGTCGTATATGTGCAAGTGCTAAAGCTGTTTTAGATGATTGGTTTAGTTCAGCTGTTTGGAACAGTGAACAGATATAATCACATCGCCATACAGTTCAGCTTGCTAGAGTGTTTTGTTTTGTCTGCGATCGTGTTGTGTGCGTGTACAGAATTTGTCATTTATGTATGTACTTGCCTGTGGGTGCTCTGGTAGAAGTGTCTGCCATCAGTGTTTGACTGTCCAGCTGCTCTCACGGGTGCTCTGGACCAGTTTGGCTGCCATCACAAGTGATCTAGTACAGTGGACAGTGGCCACCATTCACTGCCCTGGTGTCATGTACTACTATCACTCACAGATGTTTGTTAATATTTCCATCATGTACATAATAATATTATTATGTTACCGATGCAGCACCTCACCTCTCTGAAGTTCAGGTGTGTGGTTCTACTGTTGTCTCTTTCTCGTGTTCTACTCCGTCCAGCTCCTACTCAGAGTGATGACTGACTGGCAGTTAGCATTTGGAAGGGATCTGCTGTTGGTTGTGTGCAAGCACTTAAGCTGTCTATTATGGTTGGTGTTCTAATTCATGTTTGGAACAGTGAATTGTCACATCACCGCACAGTTCAGCTTGCTGGAGTGTTTTTTCTGTGATTTGTTTGTCCCTTATCGTGTACATAATTATGTGTTTGTGTGCACATAATACTATGCTGTAATGACTATGCAGGTTGTTTCCCACTCTTGAAGAGGATACATGCTCTGACCAGACAGAGGTTGGTTGATGGTGAATGTCCTCTACAGCTCTTGTGCAATGTGGCCTACTTCGGTTGATTCTGGATGTCTGATTGTTGGTTATTATGTAATGTATATATCAATGTGTGAACAAGTGCAATAGTTCATTTGGTTGTATGAAATCAAAACAGGAGTGGGTACCAATAGGTACCATGTATTGCTGGCTTCTCCTTGTGTTTGTACTACCTCATACCTACCTGCCACCAAATCTTGCATGACTCGTGCTCTTCTTGCTGATCTGCTTATGATGTTCTCTAGCTGTGTCGGAACTCAAGCTCACCATGTTGTATGTACTGGAGTCAGAGAACAGGCAGCTGTAGGTGAGAGATCTTGTCGATGTTTCACATTTGTGTGTTCTGTTATCTTTCTCTTCCACTCATGCACCCTCTCATCATCAATTATTCACCATGCATTGGTTCAGGTCTCCTCACCGAGTGCCTCGATCAAGTTTCTCTTCAAGACACTCAAACTGACACTCCAAATGAAGTGTCCACCTCGGTACTGGTACCTTTTCCAACTAGGTGTCTTCTCGTTTCCACCCTCCCACTCAACCCACTCGGAACATGGCTGAAGAGACTGATGGTCCATTGTTGTGTCTGCTTCATACACATGTTTACACGTGGCTGTACATGTCTGAATTAATCTGCTCTTGTATACGTACACATGTGTTACATGTCCCCAGCTACAGCAATGTTAATCCTTCAGCTTTCTCTTTTTCCCCCAGTAAAATTGACTTGTCTGTTGAATACCGACTCCCTTACTTCCCTGCTTCGATGTGTGCGTGTGCGGCTCAAATCTGGTTAACTCTCTCTCAGTGAATACACAATTGGAGACGTACACTGATCGCGGCCATTTCTTTTTTTGATTGTGATCACCTCCACAGTTGACCTGTCATTCTGTTTCTATTAACACCATCGAGCTCGAATTGCCTGTTCAACATTTGTCATTTGAGGGTGAGTGTGTGTGAGGGCATTCTTGTACATGTCTGTTTGCATGCATGCATGTGCATGTGTGCACGAGTATCATTCTGTGAATGTATGTAGAATAACTGCATTAGTTCGTGAATTTGGTACAGGCAATAGATGGTATAGGCCGGCCTATTGTTGTGGCGGTGCTTCTGTCTACTACTCTCACACTGTCGGTATGCTGTTCTTCAACTATCATAAAATGGTGAGTCGTTTACTTGCTACCTGCGTGTGAACATGATCAGTAAGCAACATACTCAGTATTTATAATACACATGTGACTATAATCTTTTTTCCCCCCCAGAGTTTCAGTCTGTCAGGCATCGACATACGTATGTGTGATTGTGTTGGAATACATCAGGATTATGTTGCTACCATAATGTTGAATGTTGTGGTAAAGTGAGTGTTGTGCGATAGACTTGATTTTCGTATCACAAATAAGTGTGTATGTGTGTGTGTGCATGTACATGTGTGTGTGTAGGCACTGTCCAAGTACAAGAGGAGTTTCTACCTGATTAGTACTTTGAGGAGAGTTCTCTGATGTTCAAGGTACGTAAGTCAGTGGACTTCTTGGTCTCTTCATTCATTAAACGGTTCACCAAATCTCTCGTGCAGGTCTCACGGGGGTCATTGAGAAGTAGCTGCATTGGTGTTTTTCTCCAGATCAAGATAATAATATAAATGTTGTTGTTTGGAATGCACACGAGTCAAGTGTGATGGTTGTTAGCTGCCGTTGGGTGAGTAGGTAAGTGAGTTATGGTTCTCTATGGCAGTTACCATTGGTTTCAAAGGTTGGTGGTGTGCTCATTTTAGGGAGAATCAACAGAGTGGTACACATGGTTGTAGAAATTGAGGTTTTCAATGGTTGAGTACGGTTATCTAATCAGTATGGTTGCTAGTGTATACGAACAATGGTGCATCAGTTTATTACTGGGTAATTACAAAATACTTCAATGGTTTTCTGTTTATTGATGGGTGTTAAATAATTATGAACAGTGGTATAACTACGTATTATAGTGAACGGTTTATTGAATGAAATGGAACAGTGGTGAATCCTTCAATGGTTTGAGGGAAATAAATGTTGGTATTGTGAAAAATTAATGGTTCAATGGTTTATTGAAACGGAAATGAACAGTGGTATGGTGAATATTTCATGGTCTCAATGGTTTATTATATTGAGTGAAATCAACCATGGTGTCTGAATAATTTGTGCTGGTTGTTGATAATTAACAGTGGTGAATAATTCATGGTTTTCAATGGGTTACTAACGGTGGTATTGGTGAATATGGAATACATGGTTGTCAATCTGGTTGTTGTGATACAGTGGTATTGGAACAATTCATGGTTCAATGGTTTATTAAGGAAAATAAACTGGTGTGGTGAATAATTCATGATTGGTTCAATGGTTTATTGAGTGAAACAAACGGGTGTTTTATGAATAATTCATGAACAGTGGTGTATAGTGGTGATTGTCACAATGGATAATTATACACTGTTGTACATGATTGTTGAATGTCCAGTGTTATTGGTTGGTGATGGATACAATCATGGGTTTTCAATTGTGGAATATGAACGGTGGTAGATCCTCTATTGGTGGTACGTGGTTTTCAATTGATACACACTCAGTTATGGTTGGTGAATATGAACAGTGGTGTTGGTGAATAATTCATAACAGGTAATACGTGGAGTGAATAAATTCAAGTTGTCTTGGTTTTTGGTGGATATGAATAGTGGTATTACTAATGATTACGAAATAAATGGTTGTCAGTTCTTTATACACGGTTATCGGTGAATTGTACAAGGGTGTCTATGATTATTGATGACTGGTATTTTTAAAAAGAAATCTGGTTTATACAGGTTTATCTTTGGTTATTGATAAATTGGTACTTGTGTAATATACGTGGTTGTAAATCAGTTTCTAGTTAATATGTATATGTATGAAATTTTTCTATCACTTGAAACGAATCTTGAATGCTGTAAATTAGATGGAAAATTAACTCTTATCAATTATTATCTATCATTACTGTATGGTTTGCACAAAGGAGACATTGAGGTTTGTGTTGTCATGTTATTTTTCTTCGTGTTTTCGCTGGTATTTACTTGTCTTTGATCTTCATTATGATGTCTGTCGTTTTAGTTCACATTTATTTCGGCTTCCCATTGCAGTTCTCTCCTATTGGTCTGGATGACTGACGGATGACCGGCCGTTCTTGCTCTATACTTGATTGATGCTTATTTTGTGCTGTGGAATGTGTATGTTTTTCTTTTGGTTTTTTCCTCTCCTAACTTTTTCCTCACTGAGGTTTTTTTCTAGGGGGAGGTTTTCCCGTGAGTGTGCTGGCCATACACTCTAAATAATTTCTCACTTATGTCTGGCCCATTCCACATTAAGTTTGTTGTTTGTGTAAACATTGTACAAGCATTCTGTAACTATATTATGTTTTGTATTTTACTGTTGACTGTTTTGTTTGGTGTTGATGTTTTGTTTATGTTTGATGTTGAACTCTTGCTTTTTTCATTCATTTCTTTTGACCATTACACGTTATGAAAAGTTGTTATTCAGAGTTTGCTTGTGAGTGGGTGGCATGCATGTGGTTGTTTTGATGAGAGAATAATTATAATTTCAATGTTTACACAAAGTAAAGGGACACAAGTATGAGTAAATAAGCTTGTTGCATGGGCACTAAAAGTTCTGGTATATATATATAGCTATACATGTCAGGTATTTTGCTAATGTTGAAATTTCCCGCAAATTTATAGCAAAACCATGAATGATTGTGTGTTCTCAGAATAATTTTGTACTCACAAATTATATTATTGTTTACAGTTCTACTGGCTGGTATGCTTTATTTTGATTCAGTGTGTAGCCAGTGTCCGGCAACTCATCCACTTCCTCGTACTCCTGCACTGGTACTGGTGTTTTGTTAAGTACAGTGGTTGGTACCGATGTAGGTGGTGAAGTTGATTGAACAGGTTTGGTGTATTTGCCTTTATACTTTGATATGAAGATGTTTATCAAACTTGCGGTCAAAATTCCAGCTGCAAAACACAGTATCGCTGTACACAAACCTGCTATTGCAGTTGTCACACTGTTTGTCCCTATGGAACATAATATTAATGTGAATAATTATCAGAGAGTTCTCAGTATTAGTATAGATGACCATTAATTTTGAAGTAATCTATTAACTTGCTTGATTTTAAACACCCAAGAATAATATCACCATCCCAGTGACCATCTGCCTGGCACACACGTTGGCTAGTATCTGCTGGTACTTCAAAACCATCGTCACAAATGTAGTTTGCTGTTGAGCCCAATGTTGTACCACTGTAGCACCCCACACCATTGGGGATTAGAAGACTGCCCACAGAGTCTGGGGTACATCGCAGGTCTGGAATGTCATCCGTATTAACTATCTCCACTGTACACATGTTAGTGTTCTGAATCTTCTGATGGTATACAAGATCCAGTACATTGCAAGCTGTTTGGGAATGGATTAAACTGAATAGTATTAATTATTATATGATATCATGTGCAAGTGTTTGTAACAACAAATTGCTTACCTGTGCTGAAACTACCTTGCACTACTAAGACCAGTTCTTCGTCACCAAGCTCACCCACAATGGCAGCTGCTGTGTAACAGTACTTTAAGTTGCTTTCCAAATGTGATAATATGCGGACAGTGGCTCTCAGGCCATCGGTACTAGCGGGCACAGATGGAAGACAAGTCAAGTTATAGCAGTTTGGAATAACTCCATAGCACACTTCACAGCTGGCTGGTAGCTGGGTTAGAAACTGGCACTCAACAGTGGCATGTTCTGGTGTACTTGCGTCGGCAGTCACTTGTATCATGTTGTTGGAAGTGCCTGTACAAAAAGTCATGGTGCTCGTAAGCATTAAACTTATAAACATATATGTTTGTTATGTAAACTCGTACTTATTTGGTCAGGTGTACAGGTTTGGTGCTCTCCCAATCCAGCTATGTTTTCAGCTGCAACAGAGAGTGTGTAGTGGGAGCTAAAGAAGCTGGTAGAAAGGTCATATGTACACCACCCCTCTGCTGTACATACATCTGTTGCTGAGATGTTTTTGCTTCCTCTAGCAGTCAGCGAGCCACTGCTTTCAAATGCGATGTTGTACCACGAAATATCTTGGCGAACACCACTTGTGATTTCAATGCTGGGATTCTTAGAGGATAAGGTTCACAGTGAAGACCTAGTAACAAAACCAGAATTTTATAACGCTTACAGGTGCAGCTGTCCAAGTGTTTTGTATAGTAATGAGCCTGTTGGTGGACTGGTCATACACTGGAACACTCGAACACATTGAAAGTTGTCTGGGAACTGACAGCAAGCATGCACGCATTCAGGTCATGATAACAATATTAACTTGATATAATATCAAGATTCGATTCTATAGTTGGTGTATGCAACACTACGTCGTACAATTATAAATTTTACTGACTTGTTTATAAAATTCTAGTGTACAGGAAATGTACCTTGAGGGGCAACAAATGATGTGCTATGATCCCCAGCCTGGGTTTCACAGTTCTTTGCATATATAACAAACCCATACTGGTTCCCTGCCACTAGTCCACTGCATTTGTAGTCAGTGTCTGAAGTGAGACATGTTGTTTCTGATTGACACACACTTTCAGCTGGTGCTATCACACAGTACTCATCAACTGCATAGGTTTGAGTGAAGGTATTATTCCATTTAAGCGTGAGTTTCACAGAGTTGCCAGTTTCTTTACTGATATTACTCATGACAGTTACTGCTGGTGGTGAAGCTGGAAGCATTAATATTTGAACTGAAGTATCATTACAGAGTATGTATCTATTATGAACCTGCTAAACAATAACAGTATACCTCTTGGTATATAGGTGAGAGTTTCAATTCCAATGCTGCTAACACAGGATATTTGATCTCCAAAACGTAATGCAGATGGGTCCACAACAAGCCTAGAGGCCAAACTAGCCCGGTCTCTGCTATTTTCTGTGAGTGTCACAGAAACAAACTGAACTTGGATTCCATTGAGACTTGTGGCCATCAGTCGATCGGTTGGTGTTGTACTACTTGAGAGTATTCGAATTACTATATTGTTTAGTTTCCATGTGAGTAGCGTGGTGTTTTTTCCATCACATGTGAACTCCACAGGTGCTCTCAGTGGACACACTCCTTTTGGATCAGAGAATGTGACATTGGCAGTCAGGGTTAACGTTGTGGCACTCTCTCCACTGGCTATTGTAGCTATATATAATTATATTATAATTACACTGTGCATTTCAACATTTGAGCATGATGCCAAATCTGGATCACCTACCTTGCAACGCAAGTGCCATCAGCCAAAAAAGAGCCTTGGTTACCGACGGCTCTGAATCCATAGTCGGCACTACTATGCATGTTTCACGCATGCGCAGTAAAACCAGCTTGCCCAATAGAGTTTAAAGTCCCCCGAGTTAACAGTACATGTATGCTTAGGAATTCCGAGTGAGCATGAGCCAAAATCTTCATTACACAAAGAAATGCAGTGTGCTAGAACTTGTTCGCTGCTTCATCGCTGTTGCAATTGGTGTGACGCTAGGTTAGCGCCGTTTTATCAAAATTTAATGTGACACTGTATAAACTGTGCTATATAGTACTATCAATATTAATGTCTGTCTAACTTTACTCGCAGTTGCAGCTGAGGAATCTATTGTTTTATCATCAAATGTCACTTTCAGTGATGACACTGTCTTGTGTCCTGGCACACTGGTTGAGTTTGAGTGTGTTGGAATAAACTTGGAGACACTGCAGTGGCGTTCTGACCAAGTGGTAGTTGTCTATGGCATTGACACTGATGGTGAACTACTAACAGACGTTCAACCAAGCCAACCTCCAGGATACAACTTCTCTCTCACAACCTTTGACCCATTCCTTGGTCAGGGGACCCGCATTGCCAACTTCACTGCAATTTTGAGAGTAGAGCTATCAGCACTTACAAGTGGTGAACAGATTCAATGTCTTCGTGGTTCCAGCCTAAGTCAAAGTATAAATGTTACTTATTCCACTAGAAGTAAGTTACATGAATATTAATCCAGCATATATTATGTTACTTGTATGCATATATGTGCCACGGATCATTAATGTTCTACAGATGCTCCATCGGCTCCAGTATTTGCTACGAACTTCAGTGCAGGACTTATTTCTTCTCTCAATTTGAACTTCTACTGGAATGAAAGCTTCACGAGAGCTCATGCTGTTGAGATGTACTGCATTAGTAGCGTTGGTGTGGATTGTAGCACATGTGTCTCTCCCAACACAACGTTTGTTTGTCCACAAATAATGCAAGGACAAGCCACTTCATTCTCTGTACAAGCTGTCAATTGTGGAAGTCAACAAGGAGAGCCTGTGAACTTCACAGTCAACCCACAAGGTGAATAAGCTGTTCATGTGCATAATACTTGTCTGGTCTGTTTCTGTAACAATATCATATGTTAGTAAAACTTATGGTTGTGATTTATCGGACTGCCTTCTCACACATGTTGAACTTAATTCATATACATTCTTATGTGGCTCAACCTATACTATCTGTACATCTATCAGATGAATACCATTTTAAGGGTCTTATAAGAATATATGAATAATGATAAGGTGGTTACCCAGGGTAAAACCAGTGCTATAATTGGTCAGCAATCTAAATAATTATGGAGTGTATATGCATAGTTCTATAATGATAAATATCATTCATGAAGTATCATTGAATGTCACGCCTGGCTATAAATCTGCGTGCAGTTCCTGGGCAAACAAGCACTTGCTCAAGTGTTCCAGTCTATAGCAGTAAACCAACTGGTGACCTCATTGGGATAAAGAACACATGGAGATTAGTACCAGTAAGTTAATAACATAATTATGGAAATTGTGCATAAAGGGTCAATTTAACAATTATGCTTGTATGCACGATTCAGGATTTAAACAGGATTAATTATACTATTATTCTGTGTGATATAACCTTGTTATTGCATTTCAATTGTAGAGTCCTTCAGTCTTCAATCCAGACAAGCTGAATTACACATTGTCCGTCAATGCTACCAATGATCTGTTTATGGAAGAGATTGTTGTCACACAAAAGGAGGTGTGTCTTCCAAGTACCAACCAATGTGAGTATGTGACGTATCCTTCAGAGTCCAGAGAAGCCCAACTCCAGACGATTGCTGTCACTGTGACTGCTGAGAATGTAGTAGGGAGAGGAGAACCACAACCTTGTTCACCAACAATCAGTATGTTGATAACATTGGATCTCAGTTTCAATACACATGCATTGTTTATGTGTTTACTATTCATGAACAGGTACAAAAAATAGAATTTTTGAAACCACAGTGGACAGAGATGGTAGTAGAACGCTTGTGCAGTGCCAATTCATCTCTCCACCTCAGTTGACAGAAGAGCCTGAGTGTATGCTTTGCTATGGACATATTGAACAGAGCTGTGAACAGCAGAACGTTATGTGTCTCTCTCCAATAGTGGTCCAAGATGACCAAACTGGAATAGCTAGCTATGAGCTTCCAGATGAGTTTTGCTACCAGATCACAGCTAGTGTGGATGGCAACACTACAGCAGTGGTGTCAGGAAGAGTGGAAGCAGGTATGGTTGGGGTGAGGATGTATTAGACCACTAAATTAAAAATTCATTTGAATTCCATAACCATTCATCTTAGAAATTATCATACATGTACGTACATGTGGATGTATATGAATTTCATTAACGGATACCATTATCATTCGCATTATAACAGAATGCAATACGACTGACCTTGGTGGTTCGATTGTAGTGAGTCCTCCCTCAGATGAGAGGTGTCTGGACATCAATGCTGTTGGGAGTGTTTTGATAGAGAATGGTGTCATCTGTTACAATGGGACATCCACTGAGTCTCTTGCTACATACCATTGCAACAGTGGCTACCAGTTAAAGGATGGAGATGGTATGCGAAGATGTCAGAGTGATAGCAACTGGGATGGACCAATGGCTACTTGCAGCCAAGGTAGCCCCCTTCATTGTGTTCAGTGCTTTACACCCTGTGTATCATGCAGCTGTTACAGTAGTAGGCAATGTACTATACATGATTTATTTTGTTAATATCTTACAGAGCCCTGTTTGAATGCTGCCAGAGTCTTTTTCACTGTTGCTGTTTTGGTCTCTGTAGTGACTGTTCTTTTCAGTTTGTATATGATTTACAGAACACGTAAAAACACTGATAAGAGGCTTTACATTGCTGGTACCACTCTGGGCACACCGATACTCTGTCTACTCCTCCTGGTAGTATTCTACGCCTCAATGGAAGCACTTCAGCAGAGCCAAGCACTTTGTGTCGTCAGCAACGTTATCTCAATCCTCTCAGCAACTGTTTGTGTCATTTGTTTGACTCTGACTGGAATCATGTACATATATGGTGAGTTAGTTAACTTACGCAAGGCTATGCAGACTGCGTGTGTGAGTCAGATTTTACTGAACTGATTTGCCTACTAAAAACCCGTTTCTAAGTATTCTTATCTATGTACCTCCATACCTTTATTCTCCACGTTGGAAAACTCTTTGGCCATGGTCTTGTGTTGTCATGTGTGTGTTAGTGTATGTGTGCATGTGTGTGGTAGTGTATGTGTGCATGTGTGTGGTAGTGTATGTGTGCATGTGTGTGTTAGTGTATGTGTGCATGTGTGTGTTAGCGTATGTGTGCATGTGTGTGGTAGTGTATGTGTGCATGGTGTGTTAGTGTATGTGTGCATGTGTGTGGTAGTGTATGTGTGCATGTGTGTGGTAGTGTATGTGTGCATGTGTGTGGTAGTGTATGTGTGCATGTGTGTGGTAGTGTATGTGTGCATGTGTGTGGTAGTGTATGTGTGCATGTGTGTGGTAGTGTATGTGTGCATGTGTGTGTTAGTGTACAGTTAACTAATGAATGCTCTCTACATTATTATGTTGTGTGCAGCCCATAATACAGACCATGGAGGAAAGTATGATGCCAAACCTAAACCAACTGGAGGTGAATTTATACATCAATTTCGTGATTCTGAAGCCTTTGGTAAACATCCATCAATCAGTGTGAACGAAATGAATAGCAAGTTTATAGTCGTTGAAGTGTACAAAGAATCTGGGTTGTTTAACTCTGATGATAAGCAAAGGAAGCTGAAGTATCGACTTGGTGAATTAAGAGTTGACTCAGATGGCAGACCCGGGATTTTGTGGGGTGATCCAAGTGTAGAAGGCAGTGATGCAGGGAACTACTATGCTGAAGGACGTAAACCTCGTGCTGCAATGAACCAAAACGGCATTGTGGTTGTCGTGCACCAAAATAAAAGGCAATGTGTCTATCGTGTTGGAAGAGTCAACTTTGAGAGTTTTACCATTGAATGGGAAGGAGATGAGCAGGGAACAGTGTTTGCTGAAGAAGGTACTTCTCCCAGTGTAGCTATTGATGATGATGATCATGTGATAATGACATATTACAATGTGAATGAAGGAAATGGCACTACACACATTGTCATTGGAAAAGTTGGTGAATGCCTGGCAATAGACTCTTTGAAGAAACACACATTTCCACAAACTGCAAAGAAACTGACAGTAGCAGTTAACAACAAGGGTATGGTGGTGGTTTCTTACAGGACATATGAAGGCATTTTCTGCATGGCCGGGTTGCTGAAACAAGCGGACTGTAATGTTGAGTGGCAGTCTAAGCGGAATACAAAATTGTCAGATGATGTTAAGAATCCAAATGTTGCTCCAGTTGTAAGTGTAAACATTGATGGTTATTTCGTTGTTACTTGTCGTATAACTACGTGCGATGAAGTACCAACCATGGTCTGTCGTGTAGGCCAGATTGACACTAGCACACAGGAGATATTTTTAGCAAAGAAAAACAGATTTGGTAGTGGCTGGAATCCTGCTGTAGCTATTAATAGCAAAAACGAAATCTTGATAGTTCATGAGGAAAATAGTACCACTCTCATTTATGAAGTTAAACTCTACTATTACTTTGGGACACTGAAACTTCTGTAGCTACGTACACCGGTCATTGATCTGCATCGAACAATGAATAGTTGTATGAATATTATATACCATGCTTAGATAAGTGTTGTTGGTGTCACTTTAGTACCTAACTATGTTAAGAGATTGGAATGTGCAGTAGATCTACACTTCTGATTCGTTTTTTTTTTCAGATTGTTTTTTTCCTTTGCCTGTCCTCTGTTGCCTGTTACCCATTGATTATGAAAAGTTGTAATAAGTTTGCTTGTGAGTGGGTGGCATGCATGTGGTTGTTTTGATGTAATTACAAAATACATGGTTTTCAATGTTTACACAAAGTAGGCACAATTATGAGTAAAAAAGCTTGTTGCATGGACACTTAGACCATTGACCACTCCTAAACAAGTTACAACAGATGAAGACATTTGTTGCATGGCTGGAGTGTTGACACAAAATGATTTAAGTTATGTGGCGGTCTAAGTCACATACATTGTCAAATCATGGCATAAATCCGAATATTGCTCCAGTTGCGAGTATATTGACTATAAAAGCTACTTCGATGTTTCTTGTTGTGTCAACTTACCAAAATTAATAACAGAGAAACAAAAATGGTGTTTTATGTAGGTATGGTTGACAGACACAACAGATTCAACAGTGCAACCTCAACACTGAAACATTGGAGGTATATATACACGTATATGCCAGAGATGAATAAAACATTGGTTGGGAATCCTGCTGTAACAATCAGCAGAATAGTTTTAATCTGAGATACAAAACTTTATTACTGGTAGATCTACCACTTGTAGGAACACTGAGCTCCATTACTACTTTTGGGAGTTGCTTTTTGAAAAACCTTGAACCCAAACTACAGCACCGTAAACAAAATCGTGCATTAATTTTTGTTGCTTAAGTTATGGATAACAACAGTTTATGATTGATTTCTGACTTAATTTGTAGAACACATCAAGTAGTACTGTTGTCAGCAGTGTCTCACGATGACTACAAATTGAGAACACATGCACCCCTTATATGTACATTGTATACCTGTGAATGTAGTTATAGTACGTCGATTATTATAGGACATTACAAGTGATCTCTGAATGTGTTCATTTAATTTTTTTTTCCCTTTTTAATATTTTTTGCTACACAGCAACGGATACACAATAGTACAAGCACTAATCAGGTGTGTACCAGTTGCCAAGGAGAATAATGGGGTGATACAATAAATAATAATACGGAAAAGAATAAACTATGTAGCTAATCTATGTAAGATGTTTCATAAAAGAGTTATAACTGGATGAACCAACAATACTGTTGCTTAGACTGTTCCATACTGAAATTGTATGGGGAAAGTAGGTAGTATGCGGTTGAGTTGGTAAGGATGGCAATTCATGGTTGAACATCGAGGCAAATCAGGGTAATAAAGTAAATATTAAAAAATGCCATGAAAGACTACAATAACAACATGTGTATGACTGTGCAAGTATATACATGATACAAATAATTATTATCAAAAAAGAGTATGTGCTCTTGGTATTAATTTGTATGTAAGCTGGTTGTTCGTGATGATTATCCCAAAACATACATTTATGATCTCTTTGTTGCGTAAGCGTTATTTCTATTCAATGTGTAACAGTCTCGGAACTCATCGATTTCATCATAATTATAATTGTCAGATTCTTCGTCTTCAGTGAGTGTTTTCGATAACTGGTGTACCAGCCTGAGTGTAGGTGGAGGAGTTGATTCAACGGGCTTTGTGAGTTTCTGTTGAGTTGTTGCTGTTTTGTTACATTTTGATAGGCAAATGCATATCAAACCTGTGATCAGAACTCCAGCAGCAAAACACAGAATTGCAGAGCACAAAACAGTCGCAAGCACCTCTGTTGTCAGTAGAACATTACCTGTCACAGTCAGTTTGTGCATGAGATACTGTTATTATATAGAACAATGAACATGACCACTGTAATTTTTCTGCTCAAATATATACGTCTACCTGAGTTTGAACAGTTAGGTACATCATCACCATCCCAGTGGCCATCTGCCTGGCACACACGTTGGCTGTTATCTGCTGGTACTTTGAAACCATCGTCACAAATGTAGTTTGCTGTTGAGCCCAATATTGTACCACTGTAACACACCACACCATTGGGGATTGGAAGACTGCCCACAACACCATTGAGGATTGGAAGACTACCCTCAGAGTCTGTGCATCGGAGGTCTATGATGTCATCAGCCATGTCTACTGTACATGACACTGTGTTATGGCTCTCATCATAGTGTACAAGATCTTTCACATCACATACTGTGTCAATATAGTCGGAATGTTTTTGGGGAAAGAGTTTGGTTAAAGCTTACTGTACACTGAATATGCTACAAACGTCAACAGAACTATAAGAAATCAACAACATACTATGTATATGCTTGCCTGTGCTAAAACTGCCTTGCACTACCAAAGCCAATTCTTCAACACCATGATCACCCACAATGGCAGCTGCTGTGTAACAATATTTCAACTTTTCTTCCAAATTTGGTAATATGACAGTAGCTATGCCATCAGCATTAGTGGGTACTGGTAGAAGACAAGTTATATTATGGCAGTTTGAAACAACTCCATAGCACACTTCACAGCTGGCTGGTAGCTGGGTTAGAAACAGACACTCAACAGTGGCATGTTCTGGTGTACTTGTGTTGGCAGTCACTTGCACCATGTTATTGGATGTACCTATGACATTGTTATAATCACACAAAATGTTATGATTATACATGCATGAAGTTGAAAAGAGAAAAATACTGTAGTTAATCTTAATGTCATGTGTTATATAAACGACTATTTTGTTATGTAAACTCATACTTATTTGGTCAGGTGTACAGGTCAGGTGCTCTCCCAATCCAGCTATGTTTTCAGCTGCAACAGAGAGTGTGTAGTGGGAGCCAAAGAAGCTGGTAGAAAGGTCATATGTACACCACCCCTCTGCTGTACACACAACTGTTGCTGAGATGTTTTTGCTTCCTCTAGCAGTCAGGGAGCCACTGCTTTCAAGTGTTATGTTATACCATAACACGTCTTGATGGAGACCATTGGTAATTTCATTGCTGGGATTCTTAAAGATAATAATATTGCCCACAATTGTAAACTGTATAAAAACTAAAAACTTACGGGCACCACTGTCCAAGTGTTTTTTATAGCAACGAGCCGCTTAGTGGACTGGTCATATACTGGAACACTCAAACACATTGCAGGCATTACAGGAACTATGGAAGACATAGAAATTGGTACCCAATGCTAAAATTGTTTACATGCTATAAAAATTATTATGAATTAATTTGCATCTACTAATAGCTATGTTAATACCTTGAGGGGTAATGCTGAAGTTGGTGGTGTTCCCTATTTGATTATTGCAATTTTTTGCATATATAACAAACACATACTGGTTCCCTGCCAGGAGTCTACTGCATACATAGTCAGTGTCTGGAGTGACACATGTTGTTTCTGGTTGACACATACTCCCAGGTGCTATCACACAGTATTCGTCAACTTCATGCATTTCTGTGAATGATTGCTTCCATTGTAGTGTAAGCTTCACGGAGTTTCCAGTTTCTTTACTGATATTGCTCATGATGGGCACCACTGGTGGTGGAGCTGGAAACATTTAACTGAAGTGCTATTGTTGTATGCTGTAGATCTAGCTATTGGATGAAATTTGCAAAGAGCCGTAGTATAAAGTTTACCTTTTTGTGTATAGGTGAGAGTTTCAACTCCAGTGCTGCTAACACAGGATATCTGATCTCCAAAGCTCAATACAGATGGGTCCACAACAAGTCTAGAGGTCAAATTTACCCTGTCCTCTGTGTGATCTGTGATTATCACGGAAACAAGCTGAACTTGGATTCCATTGAATTCTGTTGCCTGTAGCTGATCAGTTAGTTGCGATTGACTAGTCAATGTTCGAATTGCAATGTTATTTCTTTTCCATTGAAAGGATGCAACATTTGTTCCATGACATATGAACTCCACAGGAGCTCTCACTGGACACACTCCTTTTGAATCAGAGAATGTAACATTGGCAATCAGAGTTATGACAATCCCTTCAACTACAGTAGCTGTATGAGGATGATATTACACTGTACCCATCATTATTAGGTTTGGATATCATGAATAAATCTACATACCGTGCAAGGCTAACACCATCAACCAGAAACGCACATTGGTAACCGGTGACTCGGACTTCATACTCATCGCGGCTTGATATCTGTATGCTTCTACGCATGCGCACTAAGAGCGTTTAAAAGATTGTCCCGTGACGAGCCCAGCCCACCAAATGCAACCGCGTTATAATACACGACGTGAAATGCAAGACTCTGTCTACACCACACAGAGAGAATGCTAGTTCGCTGCTTCTTCAACGTATCTATGTATGTGGCCCTGTGTTGTTTGGCAGGTTAGCCTGTGTTTACGAATATATCTTGGTGAACTAAATAAGCCCGGAGTCATCTCTACGGCTTTATTAAATTTGTTTGTGGTCTTCTGACTATATATCAGCATTACAATTGCTTGCAGGTTCAGCTGGACAATCTATTAGTTTATCGTCAAATGTCAATTTCAATGATGACACTGCCCTGTGTCCTGGCACACTGGTTGGGTTTGAGTGTGTTGGAATAAACTTGGAGGTACTGGAATTGCAAGTTCTTGGTCAGAGTGGTCAGAACCCTATTGCAGCGGTTCGATACAGTGTTGACATTAATGGTCATCTACTATCAGACAGTCCAAGCCAACCTCCCGGATACAGTTTCTCTCTTCCAAGCTTTGATGCAAATACTGGTCAGAATCCTGTGACTGCCAACTTCACTGCAGTCTTGACTGTAGAACTATCAGCACTTGCAAGTGGTGAACAGATAGAGTGTTTTCGTGGGCAAAGCCTGAGTCAAACTATAAATATTACTTACTCCTCTATAAGTAAGTTGCTTGACTGTTCATTTATTATGGCACGTATACTTAATTTGACAAAAATAACGTGCTCTGTGCACATGTGACGTGACTGCCAGTGTCAACGAATGTGAATGTGTATATAATATGTAATAACTAATATATAATATATTACGCAGATGCTCCATCACCTTCCATGTTTACTACGAACTTCACTAGAGGACAGAGTTCCCCTCTCAATTTAAACTTCTACTGGAATGAAAGCTTCACGAGAGCTCATGCTGTTGAGATGTACTGCATTAGTAGTGATGGTGTGGATTGTAGCACATGTGTCTCTCCCAACACAACGTTTGTTTGTCCACAAATAATGCAAGGACAAGCCACTTCATTCTCTGTACGAGCTGTCAATTGTGGAAGTCAACAAGGAGAGTCTGTGAATTTCACAGTCAACCCACAAGGTGAATAAACTGTTCACGTGCATAATACTTGTCTGGTCTGTTTCTGTAACAATATCATAATATGTTAGTAAAACTTATGGTTGTGATTTATCGGACTGCCTTCTCACACATCTTGAACTTAATTCATATACATTCTTATGTGGCTCAACCTATAGCTACTATCTGTACATCTATCAGATGAATACCATTTTAAGGGTCTTATAAGAATATATGAATAATGATAAGGTGGTTAACCAGGGTAAAACCAGTGCTATAATTGGTCAGCAATCTAAATATGGAGTATATATGCATAGTTCTATAATGATAAATATCATTCATGAAGTATCATTGAATGTCACGCCTGGCTATAAATTTGCGTGCAGTTCCTGGGCAAACAAGCACTTGCTCAAGTGTTCCAGTCTATAGCAGTAAACCAACTGGTGACCTCATTGGGATAAAGAACACATGGAGATTAGTACCAGTAAGCTAATAACATAACTATGCATGGAAATTGTGCATAAAGGGTCAATTTAATAATTATGCTTGTATGCACGAATCAGGATTTAAACAGGATTAATTATATTATTATTCTGTGTGATATAACCTTGTTATTGCATTTCAATTGTAGAGTCCTTCAGTCTTCAATCCAGACAAGCTGAATTACACATTGTCCGTCAATGCTACCAATGATCTGTTTATGGAAGAGATTGTTGTCATGCAAAAGGAGGTGTGTCTTCCAAGTACCAACCAATGTGAGTATGTGACGTATCTTTCAGAGTCCAGAGAAGCCCAACTCCAGATGATTGCTGTCACTGTGACTGCTGAGAATGTAGTAGGGAGAGGAGAACCACAACCTTGTTCACCAACAATCAGTATGTTGATAGAATTGGATCTCAGTTTCAATACACATGTATTGTTTATGTGTCTACTATTCATGAACAGGTACAAAAAATAGAATTTTTGAAACCACAGTGGTCAGAGATGATAGTAGAACGCTTGTGCAGTGCCAATTCAGCATTCCAACTAAGGGTGCTATGCAGACAATAGAAGAGTGCATGTTTTGTTATGGAGACATTGCACAGAGCTGTGAACAACAGAGCTTGATGTGTCTCCCTCCAATAGTGGTCCAAGATGACCGAACTGGAATAGCTAGCTATGAGCTTCCACAAGAGTTTTGTTACCAGATCACAGCTAGTGTGGATGGCAACATTACAGCAGTGGTGTCAGGAAGAGTGGAAGTAGGTATGGTACAAATGTGGGGTGAGCATGTACATGTCACATGATTACTAAGACCACTAATATTCATCCATAGTCCTCTCACCATGGAAACTATCATGTATAGAATCAGATGTAGAAATGTATGAATTTCATTTACCATTGTCATTTTCATCATTCTTAACAGACTGCAATACGACTGACCTTGGTGGATCGACTGTAGTGAGTCCTCCCTCAGATGAAAGGTGTCTGGACATCGATGCTGTTGGGAGTGTTTTGATAGAGAATGGTGTCATCTGTTACAATGGGACATCCACTGGATCCCTTGTTACATACCACTGCAATAGTGGCTACCAGTTAAAGGATGGAGATGGTATGCGAAGGTGTCAGAGTGATAGCAACTGGGATGGACAAATGGCTACTTGCAGCCAAGGTACTTCAACATAGCATAGTTTAATGTTAATACTCTGTACCATATATCTGTGTTATGTTTTTGTCATTTTACAGAGCCCTGTTTGAACGCTGCCAGATTCTTTTTCGCTGTTGCTGTTGTGGTCTCTGTAGTGACCATTCTGTTCAGTTCTTGTATGATCTACAAAATACGCAGTAATACTGATAAGAGGCTTTACATTGCTGGTACCACTCTGGGCACAGCAATGCTATGTGTACTCCTAGTGATAATATTCTATGCGTCAATGGAAGCACTACAGCAGAACCAAGCACTTTGTGTCATCAGCAACCTTGTCTCAATTGTCTCAGCGATTGCTTGTATCATTTTTTCGACTCTCACTGGAATCATGTACATATATGGTGAGTTTGGCTAATAAAAATCATATTATAAGTATGTTTGTGTCTGTCTGTGTGTGTGTGTGTGTGTTACGGAAGGTCACCGGAAGTGATTCGACCTCCAGCCAAATGCTACTTCTTTCTCTGGGGGATGGCGACTGTAGGCCAAAGAGAGGGTGCGAGGTTCAAGTACCATTGTTGTTCAGTTTACTCAAGCTATGGAGTGGGACCAGCAATAACCTTCCATGCAGTAGATACACAAATGAAATGCATGCACACGCAAGGAGTGGGCAAGCAAGCGAGCCCCACTCCTTGTAATAGTATATGTATTATATTATGACATTGTGTGTGTGTGTGTGTGTGTGTGTGTGTGTGTTTGTATGTGTGTGTGTGGGCTATAGACTTTGATGATTTATTGGCACACTATTTGTTCCCCTGTAGATATCAGTGAACATGACAATCTGCCTAAGCCTACTGGTGCTACTCTTGGAAAGTCATTTCGTGATTCTAAAGCCTTTGGTAAACGTCCATCAATCGCTGTGAACAACCATTCAGTGGTGGTGGAGGTGTACGAGGAATGGTGGTACTTTGAACGGAGGACAAGGAAACTGCAGTATAGAGTTGGTCAACTTGCAAACAACGGTATAAAATGGATAGGCAAATTGCAGAACTACAGTGAAGGCCAAAGACCCCGTGTTGCAATAAATGATAACAATGTCGTGGTTGCTGTGCGTGAGAGTCCATCCAGGGACAGGTGTTTCTATTGTGTTGGTTCAGTGAAGCAAGAAACTGGTAAAATAGAATGGGTTCGAGAGAAAGAGTTTGCCAATGGTTGTTGTCCTGATATAGCCATTACAGACAGCAAAGTGATCTTGTCATGCTGTGAAAATGCCACTTCCAATAGCAAATGTTATACTGTTGTTCGGAACATTGACTCGGATTCTGATGGTGAAGCAAAGGCTAGTGGCAGGAATGAAGAGAAAAGAACATTTCCCTTCAATGCATCACAACTTTCTATTGCTGTTAACAGTGCAGGTACAGTAATCGCAGCTTATCAAGCTAGTGGTTCCATTTGCTGCATCGCTGGGACTCTGAGCGAGGATGGTGATATCAAGTGGCTGTCAGAGAGACCTCAAACACTGGTAAAATCTGCAGTGGGTGTTTCTCCAGTTGTGAGCATCAACTCACAAGGCTATGTTGTAGTGGTCCTTTACCTCGGGAATATTCTACATTGCAAAGTTGGTTATACTTTTAACAACAGCACGAATATTGAATTTTTAATGGAGAGATCTGCAAGTGAGTATGGGTATGGTCACTATCCTGCCGTTTCTATTGATGATAAAAATAACATTGTTGAGATTCACGAGACCACTGCCAACATATTTTATACAACCAAGCTCTACTATCATTTCGGGAAGTTATGTGTTAAAGAAGAGAATATAAACAAGATTCAAGCTTAAGTTTGTTAGTAACATCAACATACTTGTATATAACTTGTGCACGTAAATTTGTTGTATAGCTTAAATCTTATCAATTATTTGTGAACAACACGAGGCTCAAGGGTGTCTGAGTTTGACTTCACTTGTTCATGTGTGTATTTACAAGAGTCACCTGATTCACTGACTGTGACTACCCTTTTGCACTCATACCTTTATTTTAGTTGAGAGTTTATAGAGCATTGTGAAAAAATTATGTAAAATAAAAATTGGCAATTCACACAAAGCATGTGTGTATGTGCTTGATATATGTGTCCTCTATAAACGAAATTTGCAAATTTTTATATATACTCACAATTGTTTACAGTTCTGCAGATTTAATAAGGAAATGCTTTATTTCAGTTCTTTATGCTCACATAATATATACTGGTGCTGGTATTTTGAAATGAGTGGTTACAAACAACCAGAAAAGGTGTTGACTACGAATCCATATGCTCTGTATTAGCTTATGCTTTTTATGTCACTCTCCTTTGATTTTTCACGCATGCGCACTAAGACACCAAAGCATATTTATATGTGTATTATGTGCTTATGCACTCTCAGTGCAGCCATAGATATTATACACTACGGTACGTAGTGTATAATATCTATGGTGCAGCGCAGCAGGAACCAAATGCAAACGTGAATGCAACACACTCGTGGGGATGGAGCCGGAGACAAGTCAAAAATGAGATTTAATACAACAGGACCGCTCACAAAATGATAAAAGTTTTGTTGCCTTGCAGTACATGTACGTACGCCTCCCGAATTCTGCCAACGAGAAGGTTAGAAAAACTATGTGTGTGGACCGTGGTACATGCGTTTCAGCTGTAATTTAACTGACAAGCTACATGTTGGCATAGACTCTCTTGTACAATACCTCTAAACAGCAAGAGTGAGTACTAGCAAGCTCAAGCATATTAACTGATACGTATATATTGTGTAGCTATAAATTATAATGTTGTGTACTTACTCCTTTTTTGTTTCGAACTTTATCTTCAAGTTGCTGTTTCTCTCTCACCCACTCTCTTTCTCTCTCTGTGTGTGTGTGTGTGTGTATGACAAGGTAGCTACTGAGAAGCTGTTTTCACTTTCAACTCTTAAAAAAAAAATCTATATTGCAGTTCATGTTGAAAACATTTATACATTGTGGAGACAACCATCTCCTCTTGTTCAAGTGTATGTATACACTGTCTCTGTGGAGTTTCTTTGAGCATGGAGGGTAGTGCATTCCTCTTTGAGCCGGTGAAGAAGTGAGATTTGTAACCATAAAATTTGATTTGGATGAAGAGGATATCAAAGGTGTGTTGCATTAGTTTGTAGCTCATGTACGTGTGGTTGAGAACAGGTGTGATACAGCTACATGTAGAGACACCAAGTCACTATAGATTATGAATATGCATGAATCCTTGTACTTATGCCCACTGTTAGGCAGGTTCAAGTAATTAGAAGTGACTGCCTCCTTAGTACATGTAGTGGAAAATTTGTTGTATTGCCCACAACCAGAAAACCACAATAGGAGTGACTCCTGCAGTTGCAACTAGTAGTAGTGTGTGTCTATGCCTGCATACAGTTTCAGTCAGGTAGCTTTGATTTACTGGTGTTCCAACTGCAAACAGTGAACTATTGGTCCATTAAGGATCAGGACTGGGTATGTTTCATATAAATTATTGACTCCTATGGTCTGGCAGGATGCTACATCTGCATATATATATGCACAGTTTCAACGATGCACATGTGCAAGTCATTATACACTTTGGTAGGGTAATGTCAGACTGCAAGCAAGCATAAATAATATATTATATCTTGTCATCACCACATTCACTGTTCATAGTCAATATCATCCATACAGGCTCCACCAGCTGATGTGTGCTTCATTGTTGGAGTCTCTCTTTCCTAGCTGACTTGCTCACAACCTGTGTCAAAACTGTGCACCACTGCAGTAGCAACATATACTGTCTATGTCTCTATGTGGCGCCTGTGTGTGTGTGTTTTTTTGTTTGTTTTTTTTTGTTTTTTTTTGGGGGGGGGGGGGGGGGGGGGGGTAGGGTTGTAGGTAATCTGTTGTTATTATTCGGTGGTATCTGCTGAATTTATTTTCAGTAAATATTTGTCCCAGACATCTGATGTGACTTTTCCTGTTAATAATAACTTGGGAGAAGTATAATGGATGAGATGATGGGACGATACTCCCCACTTCTGTATAGATCTATATAGGGGATTTAAAAATAATACCAGTGGTACACGCTTTTCCCTTCAACAAAGGGAAACGCGCCAACCCCTTACATCTATATATAGCACTTCGAATGTAGCTATATATAGGGCTCTGTTGCAGTTGATGTTTTCCTTTATAGAAGGGGGAAATAATCAACTATTGTTGATATTGACTTGTCTGTGATGTATGAATGTATTATTGTGTATGTACATGTGTTTTACAATTCTTTGGGTGTGTATATATGGGGGTGATGGGAGGATGGCCAGTGTCTGTATATGGATACTTTCACGTACGCTCTCTGCTTCTACGAGTTTTGTAGCTATAGTTCGTGTGGCTTACATCATGCTCTGCTGCATTATGGCTGCTCTCTACTGAGTTGCATCAGGATAGTTCAGCTGCCATCACTAGTGCTCTGGACCAGTTTGGCTGCCATCCTAGTGCTCTGGACAAGTGGACTGTTCTCTGATGTTTTGTAGTCTGCTATCTATCATTGATGTTCTGGGAAAGAAAGCTGCTCTCTTGTGCTTCAGGACAGTTCGGCTGCCATCATTAGTGCTCTGGACCAGTTCAGCTGCCATCACTAGTGCTCTGGACCAGTTCGGCTGCCATCCTAGTGCTCTGGACCAGTTCAGCTGCCATCCTAGTGCTCTAGGAAAATACGCTTCTATCTCTGGTACTCAAGTACATATTCAGTACACGTGGTTGCTTGCCATTTTGCTTGCCGTTTTAGCTAGAGTATGTGTGGCTGATGTCATCCGTGTAACTGGCCCGGCACAAAGAATATTAGCTTTACAGTCAAGTTCCTCACCTCCCTGAAATTCAGATGTGTGGTTCTACTATTGTCTCTCTCTCTCTCTCTAGTTGTGTCCTACCCAGCTTCTACTCAGAGTGATGACTGACTGGCAGTTGCCTGTGGGTGCTCTGGTAGAAGTGTCTGCCATCAGTGTTGGACTGTCCAGCTGCTATCACGGGTGCTCTGGACCAGTTTGGCTGCCATCACAAGTGATCTAGTACAATGGACAGCTATCATCACTGCTCTGGTGTCATGTACTACTATAACTCACAGAGTGTTGTTTTGTTTTGTCTGCAATCGTGTTGTGTGTGTGTACAGAATTTGTCACTTATGTATGTACTTGTCTGTGGGTGCTCTGGTAGAAGTGTCTGCCGTCAGTGTTCGACTGTCCAGCTGCTCTCACGGGTGCTCTGGACCAGTTTGGCTGCCATCACAAGTGCTCTAGTACAGTGGACAGCTATCATTCACTGCTCTGGTGTCATGTACTACTATAACTCACAGAGTGTTGTTTTGTTTTGTCTGTGATCGTGTTGTGTGTGTGTACAGAATTTGTCATTTATGTATGTACTTGTCTGTGGGTGCTCTGGTAGAAGTGTCTGCCATCAGTGTTTGACTGTCCAGCTGCTCTCACGGGTGCTCTGGACCAGTTTGGCTGCCATCACAAGTGATCTAGTACAGTGGACAGTGGCCACCATTCACTGCGCTGGTGTCATGTACTACTATCACTCACAGATGTTTGTTAATATTTCCATCATGTACATAATAATATTATTATGTTACTGATGCAGCACCTCACATCTCTGAAGTTCAGGTGTGTGGTTCTACTGTTGTCTCTTTCTCGTGTTCTACTCCGTCCAGCTCCTACTCAGAGTGATGACTGACTGGCAGTTAGCATTTGGAATGGATAGGACGGTGGTTTTGTGTCGTATATGTGCAAGTGCTAAAGCTGTTTTAGGTGATTGGTTTAGTTCAGCTGTTTGGAACAGTGAACAGATATAATCACATCGCCATACAGTTCAGCTTGCTAGAGTGTTTTGTTTTGTCTGCGATCGTGTTGTGTGCGTGTACAGAATTTGTCATGCATGTATGTACTTGTCTGTGGGTGCTCTGGTAAAAGTGTCTGCCATCAGTGTTGTACTGTCCAGCTGCTCTCACGGGTGCTCTGGACCAGTTTGGCTGCCATCACAAGTGCTCTAGTACAGTGGACAGCTATCATTCACTGCTCTGGTGTCATGTACTACTATCACTCACAGAGTGTTGTTATGTTTTATCTGCGATCGAGTTGTGTGTGTGTACAGAATTTGTCATGTATGTATGTACTAAATTGTCTGTGGGTGCTCCGGTAGAAGTGTCTGCCATCAGTGTTTGACTGTCCAGCTGCTCTCACGGGTGCTCTGGACCAGTTTGGCTGCCATCACAAGTGCTCTAGTACAGTGGACAGCTATCATTCACTGCCCTGGTGTCATGTACTATTATCACTCACAGAGTGTTGTTTTGTTTTGTCTGTGATCGTGTTGTGTGTGTGTACAGAATTTGTCATTTACGTATGTACTTGTCTGTGGGTGCTCTGGCAGAAGTGTCTGCCATCAGTGTTGTACTGTCCAGCTGCTCTCACGGGTGCTCTGGACCAGTTTGGCTGCCATCACAAGTGCTCTAGTACAGTGGACAGCTATCATTCACTGCCCTGGTGTCATGTACTATTATCACTCACAGAGTGTTGTTTTGTTTTGTCTGTGATCGTGTTGCGTGTGTGTACAGAATTTGTCATTTACGTATGTACTTGTCTGTGGGTGCTCTGGCAGAAGTGTCTGCCATCAGTGTTGTACTGTCCAGCTGCTCTCACGGGTGCTCTGGACCAGTTTGGCTGCCATCACAAGTGCTCTAGTACAGTGGACAGCTATCATTCACTGCCCTGGTGTCATGTACTATTATCACTCACAGAGTGTTGTTTTGTTTTGTCTGTGATCGTGTTGCGTGTGTGTACAGAATTTGTCATTTACGTATGTACTTGTCTGTGGGTGCTCTGGCAGAAGTGTCTGCCATCAGTGTTGTACTGTCCAGCTGCTCTCACGGGTGCTCTGGACCAGTTTGGCTGCCATCACAAGTGCTCTAGTACAATGGACAGCTATCATTCACTGCTCTGGTGTCATGTACTACTATCACTCACAGAGTGTTGTTTTGTTTTGTCTGCGATCGTGTTGCGTGTGTGTACAGAATTTGTCATTTACGTATGTACTTGTCTGTGGGTGCTCTGGCAGAAGTGTCTGCCATCAGTGTTGTACTGTCCAGCTGCTCTCACGGGTGCTCTGGACCAGTTTGGCTGCCATCACAAGTGCTCTAGTACAGTGGACAGCTATCATCACTGCTCTGGTGTCATGTACTACTATCACTCACAGAGTGTTGTTTTGTTTTGTCTGTGATCGTGTTGCGTGTGTGTACAGAATTTGTCATTCATGTATGTACTTGTCTGTGGGTGCTCTGGCAGAAGTGTCTGCCATCAGTGTTGTACTGTCCAGCTGCTCTCACGGGTGCTCTGGACCAGTTTGGCTGCCATCACAAGTGCTCTAGTACAGTGAACAGCTATCATTCACTGCCCTGGTGTCATGTACTATTATCACTCACAGAGTGTTGTTTTGTTTTGTCTGCGATCGTGTTGCGTGTGTGTACAGAATTTGTCATTCATGTATGTACTTGTCTGTGGGTGCTCTGGCAGAAGTGTCTGCCATCAGGGTTGTACTGTCCAGCTGCTCTCACGGGTGATCTGGACCAGTTTGGCTGCCATCACAAGTGCTCTAGTACAGTGGACAGCTATCATCACTGCGCTGGTGTCATGTATTACTATCACTCACAGAGTGTTTGTTAATATTTCCATCATGTACATAATAATATTATTATGTTACCGATGCAGCACCTCACATCTCTGAAGTTCAGGTGTGTGGTTCTACTGTTGTCTCTTTCTCATGTTCTACTCCGTCCAGCTCCTACTCAGAGTGATGACTGACTGGCAGTTAGCATTTGGAATGGATAGGACGGTGGTTTTGTGTCGTATATGTGCAAGTGCTAAAGCTGTTTTAGGTGATTGGTTTAGTTCAGCTGTTTGGAACAGTGAACAGATATAATCACATCGCCATACAGTTCAGCTTGCTAGAGTGTTTTGTTTTGTCTGTGATCGTGTTGTGTGCGTGTACAGAATTTGTCATTTATGTATGTACTTGTCTGTGGGTGCTCTGGTAGAAGTGTCTGCCATCAGTGTTTGACTGTCCAGCTGCTCTCACGGGTGCTCTGGACCAGTTTGGCTGCCATCACAAGTGCTCTAGTACAGTGGACAGCTATCATTCACTGCTCTGGTGTCATGTACTACTATCACTCACAGAGTGTTGTTATGTTTTATCTGCGATCGAGTTGTGTGTGTGTACAGAATTTGTCATGTATGTATGTACTAAATTGTCTGTGGGTGCTCCGGTAGAAGTGTCTGCCATCAGTGTTTGACTGTCCAGCTGCTCTCACGGGTGCTCTGGACCAGTTTGGCTGCCATCACAAGTGCTCTAGTACAGTGGAAAGCTATCATTCACTGCTCTGGTGTCATGTACTATTATCACTCACAGAGTGTTGTTTTGTTTTGTCTGTGATCGTGTTGTGTGTGTGTACAGAATTTGTCATTTACGTATGTACTTGTCTGTGGGTGCTCTGGCAGAAGTGTCTGCCATCAGTGTTGTACTGTCCAGCTGCTCTCACGGGTGCTCTGGACCAGTTTGGCTGCCATCACAAGTGCTCTAGTACAGTGGACAGCTATCATTCACTGCCCTGGTGTCATGTACTATTATCACTCACAGAGTGTTGTTTTGTTTTGTCTGTGATCGTGTTGCGTGTGTGTACAGAATTTGTCATTTACGTATGTACTTGTCTGTGGGTGCTCTGGCAGAAGTGTCTGCCATCAGTGTTGTACTGTCCAGCTGCTCTCACGGGTGCTCTGGACCAGTTTGGCTGCCATCACAAGTGCTCTAGTACAGTGGACAGCTATCATTCACTGCTCTGGTGTCATGTACTACTATCACTCACAGAGTGTTGTTTTGTTTTGTCTGCGATCGTGTTGCGTGTGTGTACAGAATTTGTCATTTACGTATGTACTTGTCTGTGGGTGCTCTGGCAGAAGTGTCTACCATCAGTGTTGTACTGTCCAGCTGCTCTCACGGGTGCTCTGGACCAGTTTGGCTGCCATCACAAGTGCTCTAGTACTGTGGACAGCTATCATCACTGCTCTGGTGTCATGTACTACTATCACTCACAGAGTGTTGTTTTGTTTTGTTTGTGATCATGTTGCGTGTGTGTACAGAATTTGTCATTCATGTATGTACTTGTCTGTGGGTGCTCTGGTAGAAGTGTCTGCCATCAGTGTTGTACTGTCCAGCTGCTCTCACGGGTGCTCTGGACCAGTTTGGCTGCCATCACAAGTGCTCTAGTACAATGGACAGCTATCATCACTGCTCTGGTGTCATGTACTATTATCACTCACAGAGTGTTGTTTTGTTTTGTCTGTGATCGTGTTGTGTGTGTGTACAGAATTTGTCATTCATGTATGTACTTGTCTGTGGGTGCTCTAGCAGAAGTGTCTGCCATCAGTGTTGTACTGTCCAGCTGCTCTCACGGGTGCTCTGGACCAGTTTGGCTGCCATCACAAGTGCTCTAGTACAGTGGACAGCTATCATCACTGCACTGGTGTCATGTACTACTATCACTCACAGAGTGTTTGTTAATATTTCCATCATGTACATAATAATATTATTATGTTACCGATGCAGCACCTCACATCTCTGAAGTTCAGGTGTGTGGTTCTACTGTTGTCTCTTTCTCATGTTCTACTCCGTCCAGCTCCTACTCAGAGTGATGACTGACTGGCAGTTAGCATTTGGAATGGATAGGACGGTGGTTTTGTGTCGTATATGTGCAAGTGCTAAAGCTGTTTTAGGTGATTGGTTTAGTTCAGCTGTTTGGGACAGTGAACAGATATAATCACATCGCCATACAGTTCAGCTTGCTAGAGTGTTTTGTTTTGTCTGCGATCGTGTTGTGTGCGTGTGCAGAATTTGTCATTTATGTATGTACTTGTCTGTGGGTGCTCTGGTAGAAGTGTCTGCCATCAGTGTTTGACTGTCCAGCTGCTCTCACGGGTGCTCTGGACCAGTTTGGCTGCCATCACAAGTGCTCTAGTACAGTGGACAGTGGCCACCATTCACTGCTCTGGTGTCATGTACTACTATCACTCACAGAGTGTTGTTTTGTTTTGTCTGCGATCGAGTTGTGTGAGTGTACAGAATTTGTCGTTTATGTATGTACTTGTCTGTGGGTGCTTTGGTAGAAGTGTCTGCCACCAGTGTTGGACTGTCCAGCTGCTCTCACGGGTGCTCTGGACCAGTTTGGCTGCCATCACAAGTGCTCTAGTACAGTGGACAGCTATCATTCACTGCGCTGGTGTCATGTACTACTATCACTCACCGAGTGTTGTTTTGTTTTGTCTGCGATCGAGTTGTGTGTGTGTGTGTACAGAATTTGTCATTTATGTATGTACTTGTCTGTGGGTGCTCTGGTAGAAGTGTCTGCCATCAGTGTTTGACTGTCCAGCTGCTCTCACGGGTGCTCTGGACCAGTTTGGCTGCCATCACAAGTGCTCTAGTACAGTGGACAGCTATCATTCACTGCTCTGGTGTCATGTACTACTATCACTCACCGAGTGTTGTTTTGTTTTGTCTGCGATCGAGTTGTGTGTGTGTGTGTACAGAATTTGTCATTTATGTATGTACTTGTCTGTGGGTGCTCTGGTAGAAGTGTCTGCCATCAGTGTTGGACTGTCCAGCTGCTCTCACGGGTGCTCTGGACCAGTTTGGCTGCCATCACAAGTGCTCTAGTACAGTGGACAGCGGCCACCATTCACTGCGCTGGTGTCATGTACTACTATCACTCACAGATGTTTGTTAATATTTCCATCATGTACATAATAATATTATTATGTTACCGATGCAGCACCTCACATCTCTGAAGTTCATGTGTGTGGTTCTACTGTTGTCTCTTTCTCATGTTCTACTCCGTCCAGCTCCTACTCAGAGTGATGACTGACTGGCAGTTAGCATTTGGAATGGATAGGACGGTGGTTTTGTGTCGTATATGTGCAAGTGCTAAAGCTGTTTTAGGTGATTGGTTTAGTTCAGCTGTTTGGAACAGTGAACAGATATAATCACATCGCCATACAGTTCAGCTTGCTAGAGTGTTTTGTTTTGTCTGCGATCGTGTTGTGTGCGTGTACAGAATTTGTCATTTATGTATGTACTTGTCTGTGGGTGCTCTGGTAGAAGTGTCTGCCATCAGTGTTGTACTGTCCAGCTGCTCTCACGGGTGCTCTGGACCAGTTTGGCTGCCATCACAAGTGCTCTAGTACAGTGGACAGCTATCATTCACTGCTCTGGTGTCATGTACTACTATCACTCACAGAGTGTTGTTATGTTTTATCTGCGATCGAGTTGTGTGTGTGTACAGAATTTGTCATGTATGTATGTACTAAATTGTCTGGGTGCTCCGGTAGAAGTGTCTGCCATCAGTGTTGTACTGTCCAGCTGCTCTCACGGGTGCTCTGGACCAGTTTGGCTGCCATCACAAGTGCTCTAGTACAGTGGAAAGCTATCATTCACTGCTCTGGTGTCATGTACTATTATCACTCACAGAGTGTTGTTTTGTTTTGTCTGTGATCGTGTTGTGTGTGTGTACAGAATTTGTCATTTACGTATGTACTTGTCTGTGGGTGCTCTGGTAGAAGTGTCTGCCATCAGTGTTGGACTGTCCAGCTGCTCTCACGGGTGCTCTGGACCAGTTTGGCTGCCATCACAAGTGCTCTAGTACAATGGACAGCTATCATTCACTGCTCTGGTGTCATGTACTATTATCACTCACAGAGTGTTGTTTTGTTTTGTCTGCGATCGTGTTGCGTGTGTGTACAGAATTTGTCATTTACGTATGTACTTGTCTGTGGGTGCTCTGGCAGAAGTGTCTGCCATCAGTGTTGTACTGTCCAGCTGCTCTCACGGGTGCTTTGGACCAGTTTGGCTGCCATCACAAGTGCTCTAGTACAGTGGACAGCTATCATTCACTGCTCTGGTGTCATGTACTATTATCACTCACAGAGTGTTGTTTTGTTTTGTCTGTGATCGTGTTGTGTGTGTGTACAGAATTTGTCATTCATGTATGTACTTGTCTGTGGGTGCTCTGGTAGAAGTGTCTGCCATCAGTGTTGTACTGTCCAGCTGCTCTCACGGGTGCTCTGGACCAGTTTGGCTGCCATCACAAGTGCTCTAGTACAATGGACAGCTATCATTCACTGCTCTGGTGTCATGTACTACTATCACTCACAGAGTGTTGTTTTGTTTTGTCTGTGATCGTGTTGTGTGTGTGTACAGAATTTGTCATTCATGTATGTACTTGTCTGTGGGTGCTCTGGTAGAAGTGTCTGCCATCAGTGTTGTACTGTCCAGCTGCTCTCACGGGTGCTCTGGACCAGTTTGGCTGCCATCACAAGTGCTCTAGTACAGTGGACAGCTATCATTCACTGCTCTGGTGTCATGTACTATTATCACTCACAGAGTGTTGTTTTGTTTTGTCTGTGATTGTGTTGCGTGTGTGTACAGAATTTGTCATTCATGTATGTACTTGTCTGTGGGTGCTCTGGCAGAAGTGTCTGCCATCAGTGTTGTACTGTCCAGCTGCTCTCACGGGTGCTCTGGACCAGTTTGGCTGCCATCACAAGTGCTCTAGTACAATGGACAGCTATCATCACTGCTCTGGTGTCATGTACTATTATCACTCACAGAGTGTTGTTTTGTTTTGTCTGTGATCGTGTTGTGTGTGTGTACAGAATTTGTCATTCATGTATGTACTTGTCTGTGGGTGCTCTGGTAGAAGTGTCTGCCATCAGTGTTGTACTGTCCAGCTGCTCTCACGGGTGCTCTGGACCAGTTTGGCTGCCATCACAAGTGCTCTAGTACAGTGGACAGCTATCATTCACTGCTCTGGTGTCATGTACTATTATCACTCACAGAGTGTTGTTTTGTTTTGTCTGTGATCGTGTTGCGTGTGTGTACAGAATTTGTCATTCATGTATGTACTTGTCTGTGGGTGCTCTGGCAGAAGTGTCTGCCATCAGTGTTGTACTGTCCAGCTGCTCTCACGGGTGCTCTGGACCAGTTTGGCTGCCATCACAAGTGCTCTAGTACAGTGGACAGCTATCATTCACTGCTCTGGTGTCATGTACTATTATCACTCACAGAGTGTTGTTTTGTTTTGTCTGTGATCATGTTGTGTGTGTGTACAGAATTTGTCATTCATGTATGTACTTGTCTGTGGGTGCTCTGGTAGAAGTGTCTGCCATCAGTGTTGTACTGTCCAGCTGCTCTCACGGGTGCTCTGGACCAGTTTGGCTGCCATCACAAGTGCTCTAGTACAGTGGACAGCTATCATTCACTGCTCTGGTGTCATGTACTATTATCACTCACAGAGTGTTGTTTTGTTTTGTCTGTGATCGTGTTGCGTGTGTGTACAGAATTTGTCATTCATGTATGTACTTGTCTGTGGGTGCTCTGGCAGAAGTGTCTGCCATCAGTGTTGTACTGTCCAGCTGCTCTCACGGGTGCTCTGGACCAGTTTGGCTGCCATCACAAGTGCTCTAGTACAATGGACAGCTATCATCACTGCTCTGGTGTCATGTACTATTATCACTCACAGAGTGTTGTTTTGTTTTGTCTGTGATCGTGTTGTGTGTGTGTACAGAATTTGTCATTCATGTATGTACTTGTCTGTGGGTGCTCTGGCAGAAGTGTCTGCCATCAGTGTTGTACTGTCCAGCTGCTCTCACGGGTGCTCTGGACCAGTTTGGCTGCCATCACAAGTGCTCTAGTACAGTGGACAGCTATCATCACTGCGCTGGTGTCATGTACTACTATCACTCACAGAGTGTTTGTTAATATTTCCATCATGTACATAATAATATTATTATGTTACCGATGCAGCACCTCACCTCTCTGAAGTTCAGGTGTGTGGTTCTACTGTTGTCTCTTTCTCGTGTTCTACTCCGTCCAGCTCCTACTCAGAGTGATGACTGACTGGCAGTTAGCATTTGGAAGGGATCTGATGTTGGTTGTGTGCAAGCGCTTATGCTGTCTTTTATGGTTAGTGTTCTAATTCATGTTTGGAACAGTGAACTGTCACATCACCGTACAGTTCAGCTTGCTAGAGTGTTTTTCCCTGTGATTCGTTTGTCCCTTATCGTGTACATATGTGTTTGTGTGCACATAATACTATGCTGTAATAACTATACAGGTTGTTTCCCACTCTTGAAGAGGATACATGCTCTGACCAGACAGAGGTTGGTTGATGGTGAATGTCCTCTACAGCTCTTGTGCAATGTGGCCTACTTCGGTTGATTCTGGATGTCTGATTGTTGGTTATTATGTAATGTATATATCAATGTGTTTACAAGTGCAATAGTTCATTTGGTTGTATGAAATCAATACAGGAGTAGGTACCAGTATCAGACTCTCCTCTCCTCGTGTTCGTACTACCTCATACTTACCTGCCACCAAATCTTGCATGACTCGTGCTCTTCTTGCTGATCTGCTTAGGATGTTCTTCTCTATAGCTGTGTTGGAACTCAAGCTCACCATGTTGTATGTACTGGAGTCAGAGAACAGGCAGCTGTAGGTGAGAGATCTTGTCAATGTTTCACATTTGTGTGTTCTGTTGTCTTTCTCTTCCACTCATGGACCCTCTCATCATCAATTATTCACCATGCATTGGTTCAGGTCTCCTCACCGAGTGCCTCGATCAAGTTTCTCTTCAAGACACTCAAACTGACACTCCAAATGAAGTGTCCACCTCGGTACTGGTGCCTTTTCCAACCAGGTGTCTTCTCATTTCCACCCTCCCACTCAACCCTCTGGAAACATAGCTAAAGAGACTGATGGTCCATTGTTGTGTCTGCTTCATACACATGTTTACGTGTGGCTGTATGTGTCTGAATTAATCTGCTCTTGTATACGTACACATGTGTTACATGTCCCCAGCTACAGCAATGTTAATCCTTCAGCTTTCTCTTTTCCCCCCAGTAAAATTGACTTGTCTGTTGAATACCGACTCCCTTACTTCCCTGCTTCGATGTGCGCGTGTGGCTCAAATCTGATTAACTCTCTCTCAGTGAATACACAATTGGAGACGTACACTGATCGCGGCCATTTCTTTTTTTGATTGTGATCACCTCCACAGTTGACCTGTCATTCTGTTTCTATTAACACCATTGAGCTTGTACATGTTTGTATACACGCATGCATGTGCATGTGTGCATGAGTATCATTCTGTGAATGTATGTAGAATAACTGCATTAGTTCGTGAATTTGGTACAGGCAATAGATGGTACAGGCCGGCCTACTGTACATGTGTTGTGGTGGTGCTTCTGTCTACTACTCTCACACTGTCGGTATGCTGTTCTTCAACTATCATAAAATGGTGAGTCGTTTACTTGCTACCTGCATGTGAACATGATCAGTAAGCAATATACTCAGTATTTATAATACACATGTGGCTATAATCTTTTCCCCCCCAGAGTTTCAGTCTGTCAGGCATCGACATACGTATGTGTGATTGTGTTGGAATACATCAGGATTATGTTGCTACCATATTGTTGAATGTTGTGGTAAAGCGAGTGTTGTGCGATAGACTAGATTTTCGTATCACAAAGAAGTGTGTATGTGTGTGTGTGCATGTACATGTGTGTGTGTAGGCACTGTCCAAGTACAAGAGGAGTTTCTACCTGATTAGTACTTTGAGGAGAGTCCTCTGTTGTTCAAGGTAAGTCAGTGGACTTCTTGGTCTCTTCATTCATTAAACGGTTCACCAAATCTCTCGTGTAGGTCTTGGACTTCTTGGTCTCTTCATTCATTAAACGGTTCACCAAATCTCTCGTGTAGGTCTCACGGGGGTCATTGAGAAGTAGCTGCATTGGTGTTTTTCTCCAGATCAAGATAATAATATAATTGTAGTTGTTTGGAATGCACACGAGTCAAGTGTGATGGTTGGTAGCTGCCGTTGGGTGAGTAGGTAAGTGAGTTATGGTTCTCTATGGCAGTTACCATTGGTTTCAGAGGCTGGTGGTGTGCTCATTTTAGGGAGAATCAACAGAGTGGTACACATGGTTGTAGAAATTGAGGTTTTCAATGGTTGAGTACGGTTATCTAATAATCGCTAGTGTATACGAACAATGGTGCATCAGTTTATTACTGGGTAATTACAAAATACTTCAATGGTTTTCTGGTTATTGATGGGTGTTAAATAATTATGAACAGTGGTATAACTACGTATTATAGTGAACGGTTTATTGAGTGAAATGGAACAGTGGTGAATCCTTCAATGGTTTGAGGGAAATAAATGGTGGTATAGTGAAAAATTAATGGTTCAATGGTTTATTGAAACGGAAATGAACAGTGGTATGGTAAATATTTCACGGTCTCAATGGTTTATTATATTGAGTGAAATCAACCATGGTGTCTGAATAATCTGTGGTGGTTGTTAATTAACAGTGGTGAATAATTCATGGAATAACGGTGGTATTGGTGAATATGGAATACATGGTTGTCAATCTGGTTGTTGTGAACAGTGGTATTGGAACAATTCATGGTTCAATGGTTTATTAAGGAAAATAAACTGGTGTGGTGAATAATTCATGGTGTTTTATGAATAATTCATGAACAGTGGTATAATATAGTGGTGATTGACACAATGGATAATTATACACTGTTGTACGTGATTGTTGAATGTCCAGTGTTATTGGTTGGTGATTGATACAATCGTGGGTTCTCAATTGTGAAATATGAACGGTGGTAGATCCTCTATTGGTGGTACATGGTTTTCAATTGATACACACTCAGTTATGGTTGGTGAATATGAACAGTGGTGTTGGTGAATAATTCATAACACTGGTAATATGTGGAGTGAACAAATTCAATAGTTGTCTTGGTTTTTGGTGGATATGAACAGTGTTGTTACTAATGATTACAAAATAAATGGTTGTCAGTTCTTTTTACACGGTTATTGGTGAATTGTACAAGGGTGTCTATGATTAGTGATGTCTGGTATTTTTTAAAAGAAATCTGGTTTATACAGGTTTATCTTTGGTTATTGATGGATTGGTACTTGCGTAATATACGTGGTTATAAATCAGTTTCTAGTTAATATGTATATGTATGAAATTTTTCTATCACTTGAAACGAATCTTGAATGCAGTAAATAAATTAACTCCTATCAATATAATATCATTACTGTATGATTTGCACAAAGGAGACATTAATGTTTGTGTTGTCATGTTATTTTTCTTTGTGTTTTCGCTGGTATTTACTTGTCTTTGATCTTCATTATGATGTCTGTCGTTTTAGTTCACATTTATTTCGGCTTCCCATTGCAGTTCTATTCTATTGGTTTGAAGATTAATGGATGACCGGCCGTTCTTGCTCTATACTTGATTGATGCTTATTTTGTGCTGTGGAATGTGTATGTTTTTGTTTTGGTTTTTTCCTCTCCTAACTTTTTCCTCACTGAGGTTTTTTTCTAGGGGGAGGTTTTTCCCGTGAGTGTGCTGGCCATACACTCTAAATAATTTCTTACTTATGTCTGGCCCATTCCACATTAAATTTATTAGTTTGTAAACATTGTACAAGCATTCTGTAACTATATTATGTTTTGTGTTTTACTGTTAACTGTTTTGTTTATGTTTGATGTTGAACTCATTTCTTTTGCCCATTACACGTTATGAAAAGTTGTTATTGAGAGTTTGCTTGTGAGTGGGTGGCATGCATGTGGTTGTTTTGATGAGAGAATAATTATAATTTCTATGTTTACACAAAGTAAAGGGACACAAGTATGAGTAAATAAGCTTGTTGCATGGGCACTAAAAGTTCTGGTATATATAGCTATACATGTCAGATATTTTGCTAATGTTGAAATTTCCCGCAAATTTATAGCAAAACCATGAATGATTGTGTGTTCTCAGAATAATTTTGTACTCACAAATTATATTATTGTTTACAGATCTACTGGCTGGTATGCTTTATTTTGATTCAGTGTGTAACCAGTGTCCGGCAACTCCTCCACTTCCTCGTACTCCTGCACTGGTACTGGTGTTTTGTTATGTACAGTGGTTGGTACCACTGTAGGTGGTGAAGTTGATTTAACAGGTTTGGTGTATTTGCCTTTATACTTTGATATGAAGATGTTTATCAAACTTGCGGTCAAAATTCCAGCTGCAAAACACAGTATCGCTGTACACAAACCTGCTATTGCAGTTGTCACACTGTTTGTCCCTATGGAACATAAAATTAATGTGAATAATTATCAGAGAGTTCTCAGTATTAGTATAGATGACCATTAATTTTGAAGTAATCTATTAACTTGCTTGATTTTAAACACCCAAGAATAATATCACCATGCCAGTGGCCATCTGCCTGGCACACACGTTGGCTGTTATCTGCTGGTACTTCAAAACCATCGTCACAAATGTAGTTTGCTGTTGAGCCCAATGTTGTACCAGTGTAACACACTATACCATTGGGGATTAGAAGACTGCCCACAGAGTCTGTAGTACAGCGCAGGTCTGGAATGTCCGTATTAACTATCTCCACTGTACACATGTTAGTGTTCTGAATCTTCTGATGGTGTACAAGATCCAGTACATTGCAAGCTGTTTGTGAACAGATTAAACTGAATAGTATTATTCATGTACAAGTGTTTGTAACAACAAATTGCTTACCTGTGCTGAAACTGCCTTGCACTACCAAGGCCAGTTCTTCAACACCATGATCACCCACAATGGCAGCTGCTGTGTAACAATATTTCAACTTTTCTTCCAAATTTTGTAACTTGACAGTAGCTATGCCATCAGCATTAGTGGGTACTGGTGGAAGACAAGTCACATTATGGCAGTTTGGAACAACTCCATAGCATACTTCACAGCTGGCTGGTAGCTGGGTTAGAAACAGGCACTCAACAGTGGCATGTTCTGGTGTACTTGTGTTGGCAGTCACTTGCATCATGTTATTGGATGTTTCTATATATGTCATTTGTAGTATCATTATCACACAAAAGACAAGTTTAGCTACATGAAGCTGAAAATTACTGTTACAGTAAGCTATAGTTAGTTAATGTCATGTGTTACAAACAGCTATTAAATTTTTGTTATGTAAACTCATACTTATCTGGTCAGGTGTACAGGTCAGGTGCTCTCCCAATCCAGCTATGTTTTCAGCTGCAACAGAGAGTGTGTAATGGGAGCCAAAGAAGCTGGTAGAAAAGTCATATGTACACCACCCCTCTGCTGTACACACATCTGTTGCTGAGATGTTTTTGCTTCCTCTAGCAGTCAGGGAGCCACTGCTTTCAAATGCAATGTTGTACCACGAAACATCTTGGCGAACACCACTTGCGATTTCAATGCTGGGATTCTTAGAGGATAAGGTTCACAGTGAAGACCTAGTAACAAACAATAATTCATACTATATACACACTTACAGGTGCAGCTGTCCAAGTGTTTTGTATAGTAATGAGCCTGTTGGTGGACTGGTCATACACTGGAACACTCGAACACATTGAAAGTTGTCTGGGAACTGACAGCAAGCATGCACGCATTCGGGTCATGATAACAATATTAACTTGATATAATAACAAGATTCGATTCTATAGTTGGTATATGCAACACTACGTCGTACAATTATGAATTTTACTGACTTGTTTATAAAACTCTAGTGTACAGGAAATGTACCTTGAGGGGCAACAAATGATGTGCTATGATCCCCAGCCTGGGTTTCACAGTTCTTTCCATATATAACAAACCCATACTGGTTCCCTGCCACAAGTCCACTGCATTCATAGTCAGTGTCTGGAGTGAGACATGTTGTTTCTGATTGACACACACTTTCAGCTGGTGCTATCACACAGTACTCATCAACTGCATAGGTTTGAGTGAAGGTATTATTCCATTTAAGCGTGAGTTTCACTGAGTTGCCAGTTTCTTTACTGATATTACTCATGACAGTTACTGCTGGTGGTGGAGCTGGAAGCATTAATATTTGAACGGAAGTATCATTACAGAAGTTATGAGTGCGTATCTATTATGAACCTGCTTAACAATAACAGTATACCTCTTGGTATATAGGTGAGAGTTTCAATTCCAATGCTGCTAACACAGGATATTTGATCTCCAAAACGTAATGCAGATGGGTCCACAACAAGCCTAGAGGCCAAACTAGCCCGGTCTCTGCTATTTTCTGTGAGTGTCACAGAAACAAACTGAACTTGGATTCCATTGAGACTTGTGGCCATCAGTCGATCGGTTGGTGTGGTACTGCTTGAGAGTATTCGAATTACTATATTGTTTAGTTTCCATGTGAGTAGCGTGGTATTTTTTCCATCACATGTGAACTCCACAGGTGCTCTCAGTGGACACACTCCTTTTGGATCAGAGAATGTGACATTGGCAGTCAGGGTTAACGTTGTGGCACTCTCTCCACTGGCTATTGTAGCTATATATAATTATAATTACACTGTGCATTTCAACATTTGAGCATGATGCCAAATCTGGATCACCTACCTTGCAACGCAAGTGCCATCAGCCAAAAAAAAGCCTTGGTTACCGACGGCTCTGAATCCATAGTCGGCACTACTATATATGCATGTTTCACGCATGCGCAGTAAAACCAGCTTGCCCAATAGAGTTTAAAGTCCCCCGAGTTAACAGTACATGTATGCTTAGGAATTCCGAGTGAGCATGAGCCAAAATCTTCATTACACAAAGAAATGCAGTGTGCTAGAACTTGTTCGCTGCTTCATCGCTGTTGCAATTGGTGTGACGCTAGGTTAGCGCCGTTTTATCAAAATTTAATGTGACACTGTAACTGTGCTATACAGTACTATCAATATTAATGTCCGTCTAACTTTACTCGCAGTTGCAGCTGAGGAATCTATTGGTTTATCATCAAATGTCACTTTCAATGATGACACTGTCTTGTGTCCTGGCACACTGGTTGAGTTTGAGTGTATTGGGATAAACTTGGAGACACTGCAGTGGCGTTCTGACCAAGTGGTAGTTGTCTATGGCATTGACACTGATGGTGAACTACTAACAGACATTCAACCAAGCCAACCTCTAGGATACAACTTCTCTCTCACAACCTTTGACCCATTCCTTGGTCAGGGGACCCGCATTGCCAACTTCACTGCAATTTTGAGAGTTAAGCTATCAGCACTTACAGGTGGTGAACAGATTCAATGTCTTCGTGGTTCCAGCCTAAGTCAAAGTATAAATGTTACTTATTCCACCAGAAGTAAGTTACATGAATATTAATCCAGCATATATTATGTTACTTTTATGCATAATTATATGTGCCACGGATCATTAATGTTCTACAGATGCTCCATCGGCTCCAGTATTTGCTACAAACGTCAGTACAGGACTTATTTCTTCTCTCAATTTGAACTTCTACTGGAATGAAAGCTTCACGAGAGCTCATGCTGTTGAGATGTACTGCATTAGTAGTGATGGTGTGGATTGTAGCACATGTGTCTCTCCCAACACAACGTTTGTTTGTCCACAAATAATGCAAGGACAAGCCACTTCATTCTCTGTACAAGCTGTCAATTGTGGAAGTCAACAAGGAGAGCCTGTGACCTTCACAGTCAACCCACAAGGTGAATTGGCTACATACTTTAGCAACACATGAATGATGTTAATGGTCCTGCAAATTTTACCCCAAAAGCGTGCACGTAGTGCTAATAATTATGCTTAGTTATGATTTCTATTGTTGTTTCATGAATAACATTGGTAAGTGCTGTAAACAGATGAATTTTGATAAGGGAGTTAACCTATTGGTACCTCCCAAGGTGGTACGGTTGACGTCCAACTCAGCACTCTAAAAATAGATGGTACCATATCATTCATTCATGTATGAATAATTATGTATGATACCATCATGAAAGTTTTAAAAATATCACATCTTTGTTTGCAGTTCCTGGGCAGACAAACACTTGCTCAAGTGTTCCAGTCTATAGTAGTGAGCCAACTGGTGACCTCATTGGGATAAAGAACACATGGAGAGCAGTGAATGTAAGTTTAACTGCCAAGAATAATGCTACTGACTCAGTATGTTAGGAAGAAGGTTAAATCATGATGATATCATTGTTTTTGCAAATATGCATGTTGAGCGTATTTCATTCACAGAATCCTTCAGTCTTAAGTCGAGATGAGTTGAATTATACATTGTCCACTAATTTGGGCAATGATTCACTCAAAAATGAGATTACTCTCCATCAAAAGGAGGTGTGTCTTCCAAGTACCAACCAATGTGAGTATGTGACGTATCTTTCAGAGTCCAGAGAAGCCCAACTCCAGACGATTGCTGTCACTGTGACTGCTGAGAATGTAGTAGGGAGAGGAGAATCACAACCTTGTTCACCAACAATCAGTATGTTGATAACATAGGATCTCAGTTTCAATACACATGCTTTGTTTATGTGTCCACTATTCATGAACAGGTACAAAAAATAGAATTTTTGAAACCACAGTGGTCAGAGATGGTAGTAGAACATTAGTACAATGCCAATTCATCACTGCTAGTCAGGGTGCTATGCAGACGTGCATGTTTTGCTATGGAGACATTGAACAGAGCTGTGAACAGCGGAACGTGATGTGTCTCCCTCCAATAGTGGTCCAAGATGACCGAACTGGAATAGCTAGCTATGAGCTTCCAGACGAGTTTTGCTACCAGATCACAGCTAGTGTGGATGGCAACAGTACAGCAGTGGTATCAGGAAGAGTGGAAGCAGGTATATATGGTAGGATATGCATTAGCCTTGTACCCAGCCATTCAAATGTGCTTGAAGGTCTGGGTACGAGGCTAAAATTATTGGAGGCAGGTATGGTAGAAGTGTGGGGTGAGGATATATTAGACAACTAAATTAAATATTCATTGAATTCCATAACCATTCATCTTAGAAATTATCATACATGTACATGTGGATGTATATGAATTTCATTAACGGTTACCATTATCATTCCCATTATAACAGACTGCAATACGACTGACCTTGGTGGATCGACTGTAGTGAGTCCTCCCTCAGATGAGAGGTGTCTGGACATCAATGCTGTTGGGAGTGTTTTGATAGAGAATGGTGTCATCTGTTACAATGGGACATCCACTGGGTCTCTTGCTACATACCACTGCAACAGTGGTTACCAGTTAAAGGATGGAGATGGTATGCGAATGTGTCAGAGTGATAGCAACTGGGATGGACAAATGGCCACATGCAATCAAGGTAGCCCCCTTCGTTATGTTCAGTACTTTGCACCCTGCAGTGTACCATGTACGTAGCTGTAGTAGGCAATGTAGTATATATGGTATATTTTGTTAATACCTTACAGAGCCCTGTTTGAATGCTGCCAGAGTCTTTTTCACTGTTGCTGTTTTGGTCTCTGTAGTGACTGTTCTGTTCAGTTTGTATATAATTTACAGAACACGTAAAAACACTGATAAGAGGCTTTACATAGCTAGTATCAGTCTGGGCACACCAATACTCTGTCTACTCTTCCTGGTAGTATTCTACGCCTCAATGGAAGCACTTCAGCAGAGCCAAGCACTTTGTGTCGTCAGCAACCTTGTCTCAATCCTCTCAGCAACTGTTTGTGTCATTTATTTGACTCTGACTGGAATCATGTACATATATGGTGAGTTAGTAACTTACGCAAGGCTATGTAGACTGTATGTGTGAGTCAGATTTTGCTGGACTGATTTGCCTACTAAAATCCATTTCTTAGCATTGTTATCTACCTCCATTCCTTTATTTTCCACGTTGGAAAACTCTTTGGCCATGGTCTTGTGTTGTCATGTGTGTGTTAGTGTATGTGTGCATGTGTGTGTTAGTGTATGTGTGCATGTGTGTGTTAGTGTATGTGTGCATGTGTGTGGTAGTGTATGTGTGCATGTGTGTGTTAGTGTATGTGTGCATGTGTGTGTTAGTGTATGTGTGCATGTGTGTGTTAGTGTATGTGTGCATGTGTGTGGTTGTGTACAGTTTACTAATGAATGATCTCTGCATTAATATGTTGTGTGCAGCCCATAATACAGACCTTGGAGGAAAGTATGATGTAGAAAACGAGTCAAAAGTGCAATCATTCAAACCTAAACAAACTGGAAGTGAATTTATACGTCAATTTCGTGATTCCGAAGCCTTTGGTAAGCATCCATCAATCAGTGTGAACGAAATGATTAGCAAGTTTATAGTCGTTGAAGTGTGCGGAGTATCTGGGTGGCTTAACTCTGATGATAAGCAAAGGAAGCTGAAGTATCGACTTGGTGAATTAAGAGTTGACTCAGATGGCAAACCCTGGATTTTGTGGGGTGATCCAAGTGTAGAAGGCAGTGATACAGGGAACTACTATGCTGAAGGACGTAGACCTCGTGTTGCAATGAACAAAAACGGCATTGTGGTTGTCGTGCACCAAAATAAAAAGCAATGTGTCTATCGTGTTGGAAAAGTCAACCTTGAGAGTTTTACCATTGAATGGGAAGGAGATGAGCAGGGAACAGTGTTTGCTGAAGAAGGTACTTCTCCCAGTGTAGCTATTGATGATGATGGTCATGTGTTTATGACATATTACAATGTGAATGAAGGAAATGGCACTACACACATTGTCATTGGAACAATAATTGGTGAAGGCCTGGCAATAGACTCTTTGAAGAAACATACATTTCCACAAACTGCAAAGAAACTGACAGTTGGAGTTAACAACAAGGGTATAGTGGTGGTTTCTTACAGGACAGATGAAGGCATTTTCTGCATGGCCGGGTTGCTGAAACAAGCACACTGTAATGTTGAGTGGCAGTCTAAGCTGAGTACAAAATTGTCAGATGATGTTAAGAATCCAAATATTGCTCCAGTTGTAAGTGTAAACAATGATGGTTATTTCGTTGTTACTTGTCGTATAACTACGTGCGATAGAGTACCAACCATGGTCCGTTATGTAGGCCAGATTGACACTAACACACGGGAGATATTTTTAGCGGAGGAGGAAAATGGATTTGGTAATGTCCTGGGCTGGAATCCTGCTGTAGCTATTAATAGCAAAAACAAAATCTTGATAGTTCATGAGAAAAATAGTACCACTTTCATTGATGAAGTTCAACTCTACTATTACTTTGGGACACTAAAACTTCTAAAACTTCTGTAGCTACGTACGTACATCGGTCATTGATCTGCATCGAACAATGAATAGTTGTATGAATATTATATACCATGCTTAGATAAGTGTTGTTGGTGTCACTTTAGTACCTAACTATGTTAAGAGTTTTTACATTGGAATGTGATGATGTGCTGTAGATCTACACTTCTGATTCGTTTGTTTTTTTCGGACTCTGTTTTTTTCCCCTTTCGTTTTCTTTGCCTGTTACCCATTAAGGAAAGTTGTTATTTATAGAAACATGCCAAAAATTATTTTTGTTTTGTCTATTGTATTGCGTCTGGGTCACTATTGTTTATAACATGTACCTACCTATAGATTGGGAATTTTCACTATATAACACACAAGTCCGTTAAAGTATTGAGTTCAGTGCATAAACTTAAGCTGCAGATCTATATATACATGTGACTGTACATGTGTAACTGTGGACAAATTATGTACATCTACACCGCAACTAGCTATACTACACATGAATGTACCAAGTATTTACAATAGCAAATATAAGCTAGCTATACATGTAATATATGGGATTAAATGTTAATTATTCTGGGAATAATTCACTGTACTATGCTTTGGATCATCTTTTGATATGTCAAGGTCTGTGCGGTCTTCTGCATACTCCAAGTAGTTTGGCAGTTCGTTTCCATTTCCATGATGAGATGAAGAAGAAGTGTCTTCTGGTTTGGTGAGTTGCTGTTTTAAGGTGTGTCTCCTTACTAACATTGCAATGATTATAGTTGTAATTACTCCAGCAACAAGGGAGAAAACAAAACACAGGGAAACACCAACACTGCAGGAGCTGCACGTTTCTATAAAGAAAAGAATCTGACGAAGCTATGTATACATATATGCATGAATTGCGACCACATAATTATAGACTCAATATTATTACATCACATTACCATTCAAGCAAGGTAATGTCTCTCCACTCCAGTGACCATCTCCTTGACATTCCCTCAGGTTGCATTTGTGTTTACAATCACTGTATCCAGGTACTTGATAGTCTCGATTACAGATGTAGTATGCTGCTGAGCCCGATGTTGAACCATTGTAGCACACTACACCATTGGGGATTGGAAGACTTCCCACTGAGTCTAGGGTACATCGTGGGTCTTTAATTATGTCAACTGTCTTATTTTTTGTGTCCTTTGTGTACATGTTAGTGCTCTGACGGTATTTAAGATCCTTCATATCACATGCTGTGTGCCAAAAGCAAATATTTTTGGGATATGTAATATTTCTTTAGAGTTAGCTATTGTGTTGTAAACTGATTATCCTGAAAGAGTATAAACTACTGTCTGCCCTTTCAAAACAAATATAATATTATTACCTGTGCTGAAACTGCCTTGCACTACAACTGCCAATTCTTCAACATCATCATCATGATCAGCACCCACAATGGCAGCTGCTGTGTAACAGTATTTAAGCTTTTTTTCCAATTGTGGTAAACTGACAGTAGCTCTTCCATCAGCATTTGCGGGTACTGGTGGAAGACAAGTCAAATTATGGCAGTTTGAAATAATCCCATAGCACACTTCACATCTGGCTGGTAGCACTAGAAACAGGCACTCAACAGTGGCATGTTCTGGTGTACTTGTGTTGGCAGTCACTTGTACCATGGTGTTTGAAGTACCTGTATAGTATACAAAAGGTCATTGTGCTCCAGTGGAACACACATCACACAGTCATGTGTTATAAACATCTCTTTTTGTTATGTAAACCCATACTTATGTGGTCAGGTGTACAGGTCAGGTGTCCTCCCAACCCAGCTATGTTTTCAGCTGCAACAGAGAGTGTGTAGTGGGAGCCAAAGAAGCTTGTGGAAAGGTTGTATCTACAACTCTCTGCTGTACACACATCTGTTGCTGAGATGTTTTTGCTTCCTCTAGAAATCAGTGAGCCACTGCTTTCAAATCTGATATTGTACTGTAGCACATCTTGTTTGTGACCACTGGTAACTTCCATAGGATTCTTAAGGGAAAAAACCATTTACATGAATGTTAAAGAATTGACTTTATGCTTTCATATTTACAGGTGCAACTGTCCAGGTGTTTTGTATAGTAATGAGCCTGTTGGTGGACTGGTCATATACTGGAACACTCGAACACATGGGCGATTCTCCAGGAACTATAATAGATGACAAATTACTATGCAATAGCTATATATGATTACAACTTAATACCTTGAGGGTCAATGATAGAGGTAATATTCGTCCCACTTTGGTCTTCACAGTTCTTTGCATATATAACAAACCCATACTGGTTCCCTGCCACTAGTCCACTGCATTCATAGTCAGTGTCTGGAGTGAGACATGTTGTTTTTGATTGACACACACTCCCAGCTGGTGCTATCACACAGTACTCATCAACTTGGTGTGTTTCTGTGAAAGTGTTGTTCCATTGTAGTGTGAGCATCACAGAGTTGCCACCTTCTTTACTGATCTTAGGCACAACAGTTACTTCTGGTGGTGGTGCTGGAGTATTAACAGCATTCACAGAACAAAGCACATTCACTTCTACGAGCCATACATCATTTTATTCTAGATCTACCTCTTATTGTATAATCAAGAGATTCGGCTCCATTGCTGCTAACACAGGATATCTGATCTCCAGACATTAATACAGAAGAATCCACAACAAGTCTAGAGGTCAAATTAGCCCTGTGTTTGGCATTTTCTGTGAGTGTCAAAGAGACAAGCTGGACTTGAATTCTGCTGTGACTTGTGGCCATTAGCCCACCAGTTGTTGTACTACTAGATAGTATTCGAAGTGTTGCATTGTTTAATTTCCATGTGAGTAGTGCGGTATCTGTTGCATCACATCTGAACTGGACAGGTGCTCTCACTGGGCACACTCCTTTTGGATCAGAGAATGTGACATTGGTAGTCAGGGTTATGACACTCTCGCTGCTGGCAACTGTAGCTGTATATAGGATAATATAAGCATTTGAGCATGCAACACTGAACATGTATACCGTTTGCTTGCAACATAAGTATCATCAACCAGAAGCAAGTTGACATATTCACGGTGGCTTGCTTCCACTGCTTCACGCATGCGCACTATATAACTAGATGCTGCACGGTTCTAAACAATTTCCCACGACGAGTCAGTACTGATCGAGTAACAGGGCCACAACATGAAGAGAAGTCTCCATTACACACAGATATGCAGTGTATTAGTACGCTGCTTCATCACCATATCAGTTTGTTCTTTGCTCTATTGTCCAGGTAAGCTATTCGAGCCGGACGTCTAAGCAAGACTGGCCCAACGCAAGTTTTTAATAGATAAGCTAAGTTTGTCACGGTCAGCTATAACGTAGATCTGTTATTTAACTGCAGGTGCAGCTGGACAATCAGTTAGCCTATCATCAAATCTCATTTCTAACGATGACACCGTCTTGTGTCCTAACACAACGATTGTGTTTGAGTGTATTGGAATTAACTTGGAGATACTGCAATGGCGTTCTGACCAAGTGAGAGTTTTCTATGGTATTGACACTGATGGTGAACTACTAACAGACATTCAACCGAGCATACCTCTAGGATACAATTTCTCTGTTATAAGTGTTGGCCCAATCATTGATCAGGGAACCCGGACTGCCAACTTCACTGCAATCTTGAGTGTAGAACTACCAGCACTTGAAAGTGGTGAACAGATAGAGTGTTTTCGTGACCCCAGCCTGAGTCGAACTATAAATGTTACATATTCTACCAGAAGTAAGGGCATAACTTTTGACATGTTTTGGAGCTAGCTAGAGGTCTAGTTGAGTAATTTTGCATGTGGGTCATTCCGGGTCAAATCAACACAAAAAATGGAGCCCGTTCACAGATTCTCTCGAACCTTGGTATGCACATATCTTATGTCAAGTAAAAAAAAAAGAAAAGAGTTTTCGGGTCAGAACTTGTATGGCTTACTTTTTACAACACTCTAAACTCTTAATTTTAAACTAAATTTGGGTGTACTTGATGACATACAAGTACACCCAAATTTAGTTTAAAATTAAGAGTTTAACCTCAATTTGAAAACTGACTGTCATACAAAAAGGAAGCCATACAAGATATGACCCTTAAATTCGTATCCCAGCCATAACTTGACATGACGTACATGCACGCCAGGTTTCGAGAAAATCTGAGAACGGGCTCCATTTTTCATGTTGATTTGAAATGGAATGACCCATGTGCATGACAGTCAACAATCATACATCACATAATATTACTATACTGATGTGTGTACAGATGCTCCACCAGCTCCAATATTTGCTAAGAACTTCACTAGAGGATTTGGCTCCTCTCTCAATTTAAACTTCTACTGGAATGAAAGCTTCACGAGAGCTCATGCTGTTGAGATGTACTGCATTAGTAGTGTTGGTGTGGATTGTAGCACATGTGTCTATCCCAACACAACGTTTGTTTGTCCACAAATAATGCAAGGACAAGCCACTTCATTCTCTGTACAAGCTGTCAATTGTGGAAGTCAACAAGGAGAGCCTAAGATGTTTATGGTCAACCCACAAGGTGAATTGGCTACATACAATAGTAACACATGAATGATGTTAATGGTCCTGCAAATTTTACCCAAAAATGTGCACGTAGTGCTAGTAATTATGCTTAGTTATGATTTCTGTTGTTGTTTCATGAATAACATTGGTAAGTGCTGTAAACAGATGAATTTTGATAAGGGGGGGTAACCTATTGGTACCTCCCAAGGTGGTATGGTTGACGTCCAACTCAGCACTCTAAAAATAGATGGTACCATATCATTCATTCATGTATGAATAATTATGTATGATACCATCATGAAAGTTTTAAAAATATCACATCTTTGTTTGCAGTTCCTGGGCAGACAAACACACTTGCTCAAGTGTTCCAGTCTATAGTAGTGAGCCAACTGGTGACCTCATTGGGATAAAGAACACATGGAGAGCAGTGAATGTAAGTTTAACTGCCAAGAATAATGCTACTGACTCAGTATGTTAGGAAGAAGGTTAAATCATGATGATATCATTGTTTTTGCAAATATGCATGTTGAGCGTATTTCATTCACAGAATCCTTCAGTCTTAAGTCGAGATGAGTTGAATTATACATTGTCCACTAATTTGGGCAATGATTCACTCAAAAATGAGATTACTCTCCATCAAAAGGAGGTGTGTCTTCCAAGTACCAACCAATGTGAGTATGTGACGTATCTTTCAGAGTCCAGAGAAGCCCAACTCCAGACGATTGCTGTCACTGTGACTGCTGAGAATGTAGTAGGGAGAGGAGAATCACAACCTTGTTCACCAACAATCAGTATGTTGATAACATTGGATCTCAGTTTCAATACACATGCTTTGTTTATGTGTCCACTATTCATGAACAGGTACAAAAAATAGAATTTTTGAAACCACAGTGGTCAGAGATGGTAGTAGAACATTAGTACAATGCCAATTCATCACTGCTAGTCAGGGTGCTATGCAGACGTGCATGTTTTGCTATGGAGACATTGAACAGAGCTGTGAACAGCGGAACGTGATGTGTCTCCCTCCAATAGTGGTCCAAGATGACCGAACTGGAATAGCTAGCTATGAGCTTCCAGACGAGTTTTGCTACCAGATCACAGCTAGTGTGGATGGCAACAGTACAGCAGTGGTATCAGGAAGAGTGGAAGCAGGTATATATGGTAGGATATGCATTAGCCTTGTACCCAGCCATTCAAATGTGCTTGAAGGTCTGGGTACGAGGCTAAAATTATTGGAGGCAGGTATGGTAGAAGTGTGGGGTGAGGATATATTAGACAACTAAATTAAATATTCATTGAATTCCATAACCATTCATCTTAGAAATTATCATACATGTACATGAGGATGTATATGAATTTCATTAACGGTTACCATTATCATTCCCATTATAACAGACTGCAATACGACTGACCTTGGTGGATCGACTGTAGTGAGTCCTCCCTCAGATGAGAGGTGTCTGGACATCAATGCTGTTGGGAGTGTTTTGATAGAGAATGGTGTCATCTGTTACAATGGGACATCCACTGGGTCTCTTGCTACATACCACTGCAACAGTGGTTACCAGTTAAAGGATGGAGATGGTATGCGAAGGTGTCAGAGTGATAGCAACTGGGATGGACAAATGGCCACATGCAATCAAGGTAGCCCCCTTTGTTATGTTCAGTACTTTACACCCTGCAGTGTACCATGTACGTAGCTGTAGTAGGCAATGTAGTATATATGGTATATTTTGTTAATACCTTACAGAGCCCTGTTTGAATGCTGCCAGAGTCTTTTTCACTGTTGCTGTTTTGGTCTCTGTAGTGACTGTTCTGTTCAGTTTGTATATGATTTACAGAACACGTAAAAACACTGATAAGAGGCTTTACATAGCTAGTATCAGTCTGGGCACACCGATACTCTGTCTGGTAGCATTCTACGCCTCAATGGAAGCACTTCAGCAGAGCCAAGCACTTTGTGTCATCAGCAACCTTGTCTCAATCCTCTCAGCAACTGTTTGTGTCATTTGTTTGACTCTGACTGGAATCATGTATATATATGGTGAGTTAGTAACTTACGCAAGGCTATGCAGACTGCATGTGTGAGTCAGATTTTGCTGGACTGATTTATCAACTAAAAACCCGTTTCTTAGCATTGTTATCTACCTCCATTCCTTTATTTTCCACGTTGGAAAACTCTTTGGCCATGTCTTGTGTTGTCATGTGTGTGTTAGTGTATGTGTGCATGTGTGTGTTAGTGTATGTGTGCATGTGTGTGTTAATGTATGTTTGCATGTGTGTGGTAGTGTATGTGTGCATGTGTGTGTTAGTGTATGTGTGCATGTGTGTGTTAGTGTATGTGTGCATGTGTGTGTTAGTGTATGTGTGCATGTGTGTGTTAGTGTATGTGTGCATGTGTGTGGTTGTGTACAGTTTACTAATGAATGATCTCTGCATTAATATGTTGTGTGCAGCCCATAATACAGACCTTGGAGGAAAGTATGATGTAGAAAACGAGTCAAAAGTGCAATCATTCAAACCTAAACCAACTGGAAGTGAATTTATACGTCAATTTCGTGATTCCGAAGCCTTTGGTAAGCATCCATCAATCAGTGTGAACGAAATGATTAGCAAGTTTATAGTCGTTGAAGTGTGCGGAGTATCTGGGTGGCTTAACTCTGATGATAAGCAAAGGAAGCTGAAGTATCGACTTGGTGAATTAAGAGTTGACTCAGATGGCAAACCCTGGATTTTGTGGGGTGATCCAAGTGTAGAAGGCAGTGATGCAGGGAACTACTATGCTGAAGGACGTAGACCTCGTGTTGCAATGAACAAAAGCGGCATTGTGGTTGTCGTGCACCAAAATAAAAAGCAATGTGTCTATCGTGTTGGAAAAGTCAACCTTGAGAGTTTTACCATTGAATGGGAAGGAGATGAGCAGGGAACAGTGTTTGCTGAAGAAGGTACTTCTCCCAGTGTAGCTATTGATGATGATGGTCATGTGTTTATGACATATTACAATGTGAATGAAGGAAATGGCACTACACACATTGTCATTGGAACAATAATTGGTGAAGGCCTGGCAATAGACTCTTTGAAGAAACACACATTTCCACAAACTGCAAAGAAACTGACAGTTGGAGTTAACAACAAGGGTATAGTGGTGGTTTCTTACAGGACAGATGAAGGCATTTTCTGCATGGCCGGGTTGCTGAAACAAGCGGACTGTAATGTTGAGTGGCAGTCTAAGCTGAGTACAAAATTGTCAGATGATGTTAAGAATCCAAATATTGCTCCAGTTGTAAGTGTAAACAATGATGGTTATTTCGTTGTTACTTGTCGTATAACTACGTGCAATGGAGTACCAACCATGGTCCGTTATGTAGGCCAGATTGACACTAACACACAGGAGATATTTTTAGCGGAGGAGGAAAATGGATTTGGTAGTGGCTGGAATCCTGCTGTAGCTATTAATAGCAAAAACAAAATCTTGATAGTTCATGAGGAAAATAGTACCACTTTGATTGATGAAGTTCAACTCTACTATTACTTTGGGACACTGAAACTTCTGTAGCTACGTACGTACATCGGTCATTGATCTGCATCGAACAATGAATAGTTGTATGAATATTATATACCATGCTTAGATAAGTGTTGTTGGTGTCACTTTAGTACCTAACTATGTTAAGAGTTTTTACATTGGAATGTGATGATGTGCAGTGGTTTTTTTTTTTCAGACTGTTTTTTCTTTCGTTTCCTTTGCCTGTCCTTTGTTGCCTGTTACCCATTGATTATGAAAAGTTGTTATTGAGTTTGCTTGTGAGTGGGTGGCATGCATGTGGTTGTTTTGATGTAATTGCAAAATACAATGTTTACACAAAGTAGGCACAAGTAGGAGTAAAAAAGCTTGTTGCATGGGCACTTAGACCATTGACCACTCCTAAACAAGTTACAACAGATGAAGACATTTTTTGCATGGCTGGAGTGTTGACACAAAATGATTTAAGTTATGTGGCAGTCTAAGTCACATACATTGTCAAATCATGGCATAAATCCGAATATTGCTCCAGTTGCGAGTATATTGACTATAAAAGCTACTTCGATGTTTCTTGTTGTGTCAACTTACCAAATAACAGAGAAACAAAAAATTAATGGTGTTTTATGTAGGTATGGTTGACAGACACAACAGATTCAACAGCGCAACCTCAACACTGAAACATTGGAGGTATATATACACATATATGCCAGAGATGAATAAAACATTGGTTGGGAATCCTGCTGTAACGATCAATAACAAGAGCAGAATAGTTTTAATCTGAGATACAAAACTTTATTACTGGTAGATCTACCAGTTGTAGAAACACTGAGCTCCATTACTACTTTGGGAGTTGCTTTTTGAAAAAACTTGAACCCAAACTACATCACCGTAAACAAAATCGTGCATTAATTTTTGTTGCTTAAGTTATGGATACCTACAGGTTTATGATTGATTTCTGACTTAATCTGTAGAACACGTCAAGTAGTGCTGTTGACAGCAGTGTCTCACGATGACTACAAATTGAGAACACATGCACCCCTTATATGTACATTGTATACCTGTGAATGTAGTTATAGTACATTGATTATTACAGGACATTACAAGTGATCTCTGAATGTGTTCATTTAAAAAAACTTTCCCTTATAATATTTTATGCTACACAGCAACGGATACACAATAGTACAAGCACTAATCGGGTGTGTTCCAGTTGCCAAGGAGAATAATGAGGTGATAATAATATGGTAAAGAATAAACTATATAGCCAATCTATGTAAGATTTTTCATAAAACTGGATGAATCAACAATACTGTTGCTTAGACTGTTTCATACTGAAATTGTATGGGGAAAGTAGGTAGTATGCGGTTGAGTTGGTAAGGATGGCAATGCATGGTTGAACATCGAGGCAAATCAGGGTAATAAAATAAATATTAAAAAACGCCATGAAAGACTACAATAACAACATGTGTATGACTGTGTAAGTATATACATAATACATAATACATAATACAAATAATAATTATTATCAAAAAAGAGTATGTGCTCTTGGTATTAATTTTATGTAAGCTGGTTGTTCGTGATGATCATCCAAAAATGTACATTTATGATCTCTTTGTTGCGTAAGCGCTATTTCTATTCAATGTGTAACAGTCTCGGAATTCATCGATTTCATCATAATTATAATTGTCTACAGATTCTTTGTCTTCAGTGAGTGTTTTCGATAACTGGTGTACAAGCCTGAGTGTAGGTGGAGGAGTTGATTCAACGGGCTTTGTGAATTTCTCTTGAGTTGTTGCTGTTTTGTTACATTTTGATAGGCAAATGCATATCAAACTTGTGATCAGGATTCCAGCTGCAAAACACAGAATTGCAGAGCACAAAACAGTCGCAAGCACCTCTGTTGTCAGTAGAACATTACCTGTCACAGTCAGTTTGTGCATGAGATACTGTTATTATTACATGCGCTCAACCATATAGAAAATATAGAACAATGAACATGACCACTGTAATTTTTCTGCTCAAATATATACGTCTACCTGATTTTGAACAGTTAGGTACATCATCACCATCCCAGTGGCCATCTGCCTGGCACACACGTTGGCTGTTATCTGCTGGTAATTCAAAACCATCATCACAAATGTAGTTTGCTGTTGAGCCCAATGTTGTACCAGTGTAACACACCACACCATTGGGGATTGGAAGACTGCCCACAGAGTCTGGGGTACATTGATAATCCACGAGCGTATTAGCATTTGCCATATTGAGATAGCTTGAGTTCATAAGGTCCACAGCTGAGCATGCTGCATGTATTATTTTGGTGAAACATAAAGGAATTTGAACAGCATTATATGAAACAGGTATACCACTATATATATACCATTAGTTGGCTGCAGACAGTGTATTGTCTCACCACTCCAGTGACCATCTTGTTGACATTCCCTCAAGTCGTCTTTGTTCTCGCAATCACTCCGTCCAAACACTTCATAGTCTCCATTACAGATGTAATATGCTGTTGAACCCAATGTTGTACCATTGTAGCACACCACGCCATTGGGGATTGAAAGACTGTCCACAGAGTCTGGGCTACATCGTGGGTCTAGAATGTTATCCATAGTCACCACTCCGACTATGTTCAGGCTTTTATGACACACAAGATCCAATTCATTGCACACTATAATAATTATTCAAACAGTTTGTGACATGTACTGTGTTTTCATAAATGATTACTTAGTTGTAGTCAAAAACATCAATAATAATTATATATATTCATAATGTCATGCAGAGTTCTTAAAACAGTAAAAAAGTTTACCTGCACTGAAACTGCCTTGAACAATCAATCTATTATCACCCACAATGGCAACTGCTGTGTAACAGTACTTTAAGTTCATTTCCAAATTTGGTAATATGACAGTAGCTATGCCATCAGCATTAGTGGGTACTGGTGGAAGACAAGTCATATTATGGCAGTTTGAAACAACTCCATAGCACACTTCACAGCTGGCTGGTAGCGCTAGAAACTGGCACTCAACAGTGGCATGTTCTGGTGTACTTGTGTTGGCAGTCACTTGCACTATGTTATTGGATGTACCTATGACATTGTTATAATCACACAAAATGTTATGATTATACATGCATGAAGTTGAAAAGAGAAAAATACTGTAGTTAATCTTAATGTCATGTGTTACAAACGACTATTTTGTTGTGTAAACTCGTACTTATTTGGTCAGGTGTACAGGTCAGGTGCTCTCCCAATCCAGCTATGTTTTCAGCTGCAACAGAGAGGGTGTAATGGGAGCCAAAGAAGCTGGTAGAAAGGTCATATGTACACCACCCCTCTGCTGTACACACATCTGTTGCTGAGATGTTTTTGCTTCCTCTAGCAGTCAGGGAGCCGCTGCTTTCAAGTGTTATGTTATACCATAACACGTCTTGATGGAGACCATTGGTAATTTCATTGCTGGGATTCTTAAAGATAATAATATTGCCCACAATTGTAAACTGTATAAAAACTAAAAACTTACGGGCACCACTGTCCAAGTGTTTTTTATAGCAACGAGCCGCTTAGTGGACTGGTCATATACTGGAACACTCAAACACATTGCAGGCATTACAGGAACTATAGAAGACATAGAAATTGATACCCAATGCTAAAATCGTTTATATATGCTATAATATTATGAATTAATTTGCATCTACTAATAGCTATGTTAATACCGGTACCTTGAGGGGTAATGATGGAGTTGGTGGTTGTCCCTAGTTGATTATTGCAATTTCTTGCATATATAACAAACACATACTGGTTCCCTGCCAGGAGTCTACTGCATACATAGTCAGTGTCTGGAGTGACACATGTTGTTTCTGGTTGACACATACTCCCAGGTGCTATCACACAGTATTCGTCAACTTCATGCATTTCTGTGAATGATTGCTTCCATTGTAGTGTAAGCTTCACGGAGTTTCCAGTTTCTTTACTGATATTGCTCATGATGGGCACCACTGGTGGTGGAGCTGGAAACATTTAACTGAAGTGCTATTGTTGTATGCTGTAGATCTAGCTATTGGATGAAATTTGCAAAGAGCCGTAGTATAAAGTTTACCTTTTTGTGTATAGGTGAGAGTTTCAACTCCAGTGCTGCTAACACAGGATATCTGATCTCCAAAGCTCAATACAGATGGGTCCACAACAAGTCTAGAGGTCAAATTTACCCTGTCCTCTGTGTGATCTGTGATTATCACGGAAACAAGCTGAACTTGGATTCCATTGAATTCTTTGCCTGTAGCCGATCAGTTAGTTGCGATTGACTAGTCAATGTTCGAATTGCAGTGTTATTTCTTTTCCATGTAAAGGATGCAACATTTGTTCCATGACATATGAACTCCACAGGAGCTCTCACTGGACACACTCCTTTTGAATCAGAGAATGTAACATTGGCAATCAGAGTTATGACAATCCCTTCAACTACCATAGCTGCATAAATAATGAAAATTGGAAATACATGTCTAGTACAGTAACTGGATTGTGTAATTCTGCAGACCGGCAGTTCATAATAATTGATAATTATAATCATGATAGATCTACGTACGTCTCAACGTTGCCACCATCAACCAGAAAAGAGCTAAGGCAATGCAATCCATCACCAGTGCTGTAGATAAACGGTCTTCCTCGACTTTGTGACGAACATGCATGCATTCCGCGACCCGACCATACCAGGCCGACCACGCACGTGCACATTTTCAAGTGCCGCGTATATACGCGCGCATTAATACAGAAATGTATATAGTCTACCTGTAACTGAGCTACTAATAATATTACAAGATAATATTAATACTACACAAGTGTCAATGATGCCTGTCCAGGTATAAAGTAACTGTAAGAGTATCATGTAAGCTATTGTTGGGTTTGCTCGAGAAGTTCAGAGTCTTTGTTTTCAACTGTCATATTAGCAGCATCGCTTGTACCACATGTTTCATCAATGTCTGTTATGTCTTCTGCATACTCCACATAGTTAGGTAGTTCATTTACATTATTTGTATGACATGGGGATTCAGAAATAGAATCGGTTGCCGTTCCAGTGGAGAGCTTTTGTTTTAAGATATGCCACCTTACTACAAAGGCAACAATTAAAATTGTAATTGCTCCAGCACCAAGTGAGAAAATGAAACACAAAGAAATTCCAATATTGCAGGAGTCACTGCACATTTCTACAGAGAAAAAGTGCATAAGTAACAAGCTGAACGAAAACTTTATAATTAATACTACCATTCAAGCAAGGTATTGTCTCTCCACTCCAGTGGCCATCTCCTTGACATTCCCTCAGGTTGCATTTGTGTTTGCAATCACTGTATCCAGGTACTTGGTAGTCTCCATTACAGATGTAATATGCTGTTGAACCCGATGTTGAACCATTGTAGCACACCACACCATTGAGGATTGGAAGACTGCCCTCAGAGTCTGTACATCGCAGGTCTATGATGTCATCGGCCATGTTTAGTTTGTCTACTGTACACGACATTGTGTTATGGCTCTCATCATAGTGTACAAGATCTTTCACATCACATACTGTGTCAATATAGTCGGAATGTTTTTGGGGAAAGAGTTTGGTTAAAGCTAACTGTACACTGAATATGCTACAAGCGTCAACAGAACTATAAGAAATCAACAACATACTATGTATATGCTTGCCTGTGCTAAAACTGCCTTGCACTACCAAGGCCAATTCTTCAACACCATGATCACCCACAGTGGCAGCTGCTGTGTAACAATATTTCAACTTTTCTTCCAAATTTGGTAATATGACAGTAGCTATGCCATCAGCATTAGTGGGTACTGGTAGAAGACAAGTCATATTATGGCAGTTTGAAACATCTCCATAGCACACTTCACAGCTGGCTGGTAGCTGGGTTAGAAACTGACACTCAACAGTGGCATGTTCTGGTGTACTTGTGTTGGCAGTCACTTGCACTATGTTATTGGATGTACCTATGACATTGTTATGATTATACATGCATGAAGTTGAAAAGAGAAAAATACTGTATATAGTTAATCTTAATGTCATGTGTTACAAACGACTATTTTGTTGTGTAAACTCGTACTTATTTGGTCAGGTGTACAGGTCAGATGCTCTCCCAATCCAGCTATGTTTTCAGCTGCAACAGAGAGTGTGTAGTGGGAGCCAAAGAAGCTGGTAGAAAGGTCATATGTACACCACCCCTCTGCTGTACACACATCTGTTGCTGAGATGTTTTTACTTCCCGTAAAATTCAGTGAGCCACTGCTTTCAAGTGTTATGTTATACCATAACACGTCTTGATGGAGACCATTGGTAATTTCATTGCTGGGGTTCTTAAAGATAATAATATTGCCCACAATTGTAAACTGTATAAAAACTAAAAACTTACGGGCACCACTGTCCAAGTGTTTTTTATAGCAACGAGCCGCTTAGTGGACTGGTCATATACTGGAACACTCAAACACATTGCAGGCATTACAGGAACTATAGAAGACATAGAAATTGGTACCCAATGCTAAAATCATTTATATATGCTATAATATTATGAATTAATTTGCATCTACTAATAGCTATGTTAATACCGGTACCTTGAGGGGTAATGATGGAGTTGGTGGTTGTCCCTAGTTGATTATTGCAATTTCTTGCATATATAACAAACACATACTGGTTCCCTGCCAGGAGTCTACTGCATACATAGTCAGTGTCTGGAGTGACACATGTTGTTTCTGGTTGACACATACTCCCAGGTGCTATCACACAGTATTCGTCAACTTCATGCATTTCTGTGAATGATTGCTTCCATTGTAGTGTAAGCTTCACGGAGTTTCCAGTTTCTTTACTGATATTGCTCATGATGGGCACCACTGGTGGTGGAGCTGGAAACATTTAACTAAAGTGCTATTGTTGTATGCTGTAGATCTAGCTATTGGATGAAATTTGCAAAGAGCCGTAGTATAAAGTTTACCTTTTTGTGTATAGGTGAGAGTTTCAACTCCAGTGCTGCTAACACAGGATATCTGATCTCCAAAGCTCAATACAGATGGGTCCACAACAAGTCTAGAGGTCAAATTTACCCTGTCCTCTGTGTGATCTGTGATTATCACGGAAACAAGCTGAACTTGGATTCCATTGAATTCTTTGCCTGTAGCCGATCAGTTAGTTGCGATTGACTAGTCAATGTTCGAATTGCAGTGTTATTTCTTTTCCATGTAAAGGATGCAACATTTGTTCCATGACATATGAACTCCACAGGAGCTCTCACTGGACACACTCCTTTTGAATCAGAGAATGTAACATTGGCAATCAGAGTTATGACAATCCCTTCAACTACCATAGCTGCATAAATAATGAAAATTGGAAATACATGTCTAGTACAGTAACTGGATTGTGTAATTCTGCAGACCGGCAGTTCATAATAATTGATAATTATAATCATGATAGATCTACGTACGTCTCAACGTTGCCACCATCAACCAGAAAAGAGCTAAGGCAATGCAATCCATCACCAGTGCTGTAGATAAACGGTCTTCCTCGACTTTGTGACGAACATGCATGCATTCCGCGACCCGACCATACCAGGCCGACCACGCACGTGCACATTTTCAAGTGCCGCGTATATACGCGCGCATTAATACAGAAATGTACCTGTAACTGAGCTACTAATAATATTACAAGATAATATTAATACTACACAAGTGTCAATGATGCCTGTCCAGGTATAAAGTATCTGTAAGAGTATCATGTAAGCTATTGTTGGGTTTGCTCGAGAAGTTCAGAGTCTTTGTTTTCAACTGTCATATTAGCAGCATCACTTGTACCACATGTTTCATCAATGTCTGTTATGTCTTCTGCATACTCCACATAGTTAGGTAGTTCATTTGCATTATTTGTATGACATGGGGATTCAGAAATAGAATCGGTTGCCGTTCCAGTGGAGAGCTTTTGTTTTAAGATATGCCACCTTACTACAAAGGCAACAATTAAAATTGTAATTGCTCCAGCACCAAGTGAGAAAATGAAACACAAAGAAATTCCAATATTGCAGGAGTCACTGCACATTTCTACAGAGAAAAAGTGCATAAGTAACAAGTTGAACGAAAACTTTATAATTAATACTACCATTCAAGCAAGGTATTGTCTCTCCACTCCAGTGGCCATCTCCTTGACATTCCCTCAGGTTGCATTTGTGTTTGCAATCACTGTATCCAGGTACTTGGTAGTCTCCATTACAGATGTAATATGCTGTTGAACCCGATGTTGAACCATTGTAGCACACCACACCATTGAGGATTGGAAGACTGCCCTCAGAGTCTGTACATCGGAGGTCTATGATGTCATCGGCCATGTCTACTGTACATGACACTGTGTTATGGCTCTCATCATAGTGTACAAGATCTTTCACATCACACACTGTGTCAATATAGTCGGAATGTTTTTGGGGAAAGAGTTTGATTAAAGCTTACTGTACACTGAATATGCTACAAGCGTCAACAGAACTATAAAAAATCAACAACATACTATGTATATGCTTGCCTGTGCTGAAACTGCCTTGCACTACCAAGGCCAATTCTTCAACACCATGATCACCCACAATGGCAGCTGCTGTGTAACAATATTTCAACTTTTCTTCCAAATTTTGTAACTTGACAGTAGCTATGCCATCAGCATTAGTGGGTACTGGTGGAAGACAAGTCATATTATGGCAGTTTGAAACAACTCCATAGCACACTTCACAGCTGGCTGGTAGCTGGGTTAGAAACTGGCACTCGACAGTGGCATGTTCTGGTGTACTTGTGTTGGCAGTCACTTGCACTATGTTATTGGATGTACCTATGACATTGTTATAATCGTTATGATTATACATGCATGAAGTTGAAAAGAGAAAAATACTGTATATAGTTAATCTTAATGTCATGTGTTACAAACGACTATTTTGTTATGTAAACTCGTACTTATGTGGTCAGGTGTACAGGTCAGATGCTCTCCCAATCCAGCTATGTTTTCAGCTGCAACAGAGAGTGTGTAGTGGGAGCCAAAGAAGCTGGTAGAAAGGTCATATGTACACCACCCCTCTGCTGTACACACATCTGTTGCTGAGATGTTTTTGCTTCCTCTAGCAGTCAGGGAGCCACTGCTTTCAAGTGTTATGTTATACCATAACACGTCTTGATGGAGACCATTGGAAATTTCATTGCTGGGATTCTTAAAGATAATAATATTGCCCACAATTGTAAACTGTATAAAAACTAAAAACTTACGGGCACCACTGTCCAAGTGTTTTTTATAGCAACAAGCCGCTTAGTGGACTGGTCATATACTGGAACACTCAAACACATTGCAGGCATTACAGGAACTATAGATTACATAGAAATTGATACCCAATGCTAAAATCATTTATATATGCTATAATATTATGAATTAATTTGCATCTACTAATAGCTATATTAATACCTTGAGGGGTAATGATGGAGTTGGTGGTTGTCCCTATTTGATTATTGCAATTTCTTGCATATATAACAAACACATACTGGTTCCCTGCCAGGAGTCTACTGCATACATAGTCAGTGTCTGGAGTGACACATGTTGTTTCTGGTTGACACATACTCCCAGGTGCTATCACACAGTATTCGTCAACTTCATGCATTTCTGTGAATGATTGCTTCCATTGTAGTGTAAGCTTCACAGAGTTTCCAGTTTCTTTACTGATATTACCCATGATGGGCACCACTGGTGGTGGAGCTGGAAACATTTAACAGTGCTATTGTTGTATGCTGTAGATCTAGCTATTGGATGAAATTTGCAAAGAGCCGTAGTATAAAGTTTACCTTTTTGTGTATAGGTGAGAGTTTCAACTCCAGTGCTGCTAACACAGGATATCTGATCTCCAAAGCTCAATACAGATGGGTCCACAACAAGTCTAGAGGTCAAATTTACCCTGTCCTCTGTGTGATCTGTGATTGTTGCAGAAACAAGCTGAACTTGGATTCCATTGAATTCTGTTGCCTGTAGCCGATCAGTTAGTTGCGATTGACTAGTCAATGTTCGAATTGCAGTGTTATTTATTTTCCATGTAAAGGATGCAACATTTGTTCCATGACATCTGAACTCGACAGGTGCTCTCACTGGACACACTCCTTTTGAATCAGAGAATGTAACATTGGCAATCAGAGTTATGACAATCCCTTCAACTACAGTAGCTGTATGAGGATGATATTACACTGTACCCATCATTATTAGATTTGGATATCATGAATAAATCTACATACCGTGCAAGGCTAACACCATCAACCAGAAACGCACATTGGTAACCGGTGACTCGGACTTCATACTCATCGCGGCTTGATATCTGTATGCTTCTACGCATGCGCACTAAGAGCAGATTGTCCCGTGACGAGCCCAGCCCACCAAATGCAACCGCGTTATAATACACGACGTGAAATGCAAGACTCTGTCTACACCACACAGAGAGAATGCTAGTTCGCTGCTTCTTCAACGTATCTATGTATGTGGCCCTGTGTTGTCTGGCAGGTTAGCCTGTGTTTACGAATATATCTTGGTGAACTAAATAAGCCCGGAGTCATCTCTACGGCTTTATTAAATTTGTTTGTGGTCTTCTGACTATCAGCATTACAATTGCTTGCAGGTTCAGCTGGACAATCTATTAGTTTATCGTCAAATGTCACTTTCAATGATGACACTGCCCTGTGTCCTGGCACACTGGTTGAGTTTGAGTGTGTTGGAATAAACTTGGAGGTACTGGAATTGCAAGTTCTTGGTCAGAGTGGTCAGAACCCTATTGCAGCGGTTCGATACAGTGTTGACATTAATGGTCATCTACTATCAGACAGTCCAAGCCAACCTCCCGGATACAGTTTCTCTCTTCCAAGCTTTGATGCAAATACGGGTCAGAATCCTGTGACTGCCAACTTCACTGCAATCTTGAGTGTAGAACTATCAGCACTTGCAAGTGGTGAACAGATAGAGTGTTTTCGTGGGCAAAGCCTGAGTCAAACTATAAATATTACTTACTCCTCTAGAAGTAAGTTGCTTGACTGTTCATTTATTATGGCACGTATACTTAATTTGACAAAAATAACGTGCTCTGTGCACATGTGACGTGACTGCCAGTGTCAACGAATATGAATGTGTATATAATATATAATAACTAATATATAATATATTACGCAGATGCTCCATCACCTTCCATGTTTACTACGAACTTCACTAGAGGACAGAGTTCCCCTCTCAATTTAAACTTCTACTGGAATGAAAGCTTCACGAGAGCTCATGCTGTTGAGATGTACTGCATTAGTAGTGATGGTGTGGATTGTAGCACATGTGTCTCTCCCAACACAACGTTTGTTTGTCCACAAATAATGCAAGGACAAGCCACTTCATTCTCTGTACGAGCTGTCAATTGTGGAAGTCAACAAGGAGAGCCTGTGAACTTCACAGTCAACCCACAAGGTGAATAAGCTGTTCATGTGCATAATACTTGTCTGGTCTGTTTCTGTAACAATATCATAATATGTTAGTAAAACTTATGGTTGTGATTTATCGGACTGCCTTCTCACACATCTTGAACTTAATTCATATACATTCTTATGTGGCTCAACCTATACTATCTGTACATCTATCAGATGAATACCATTTTAAGGGTCTTATAAGAATATATGAATAATGATAAGGTGGTTACCCAGGGTAAAACCAGTGCTATAATTGGTCAGCAATCTAAATATGGAGTATATATGCATAGTTCTATAATGATAAATATCATTCATGAAGTATCATTGAATGTCACGCCTGGCTATAAATTTGCGTGCAGTTCCTGGGCAAACAAGCACTTGCTCAAGTGTTCCAGTCTATAGCAGTAAACCAGCTGGTGACCTCATTGGGATAAAGAACACATGGAGATTAGTACCAGTAAGCTAATAACATAATTATGGAAATTGTGCATAAAGGGTCAATTTATCAATTATGCTTGTATGCACGATTCAGGATTTAAACAGGATTAATTATATTATTATTCTGTGTGATATAACCTTGTTATTGCATTTCAATTGTAGAGTCCTTCAGTCTTCAATCCAGACAAGCTGAATTACACATTGTCCGTCAATGCTACCAATGATCTGTTTATGGAAGAGATTGTTGTCACACAAAAGGAGGTGTGTCTTCCAAGTACCAACCAATGTGAGTATGTGACGTATCTTTCAGAGTCCAGAGAAGCCCAACTCCAGACGATTGCTGTCACTGTGACTGCTGAGAATGTAGTAGGGAGAGGAGAACCACAACCTTGTTCACCAACAATCAGTATGTTGATAGAATTGGATATCAGTTTCAATACACATGCATGTATTGTTTATGTGTCTACTATTCATGAACAGGTACAAAAAATAGAATTTTTGAAACCACAGTGGTCAGAGATGATAGTAGAACGCTTGTGCAGTGCCAATTCATCATTCCAACTAAGGGTGCTATGCAGACAATAGAAGAGTGCATGTTTTGTTATGGAGACATTGCACAGAGCTGTGAACAACAGAGCTTGATGTGTCTCCCTCCAATAGTGGTCCAAGATGACCGAACTGGAATAGCTAGCTATGAGCTTCCACAAGAGTTTTGTTACCAGATCACAGCTAGTGTGGATGGCAACATTACAGCAGTGGTATCAGGAAGAGTGGAAGTAGGTATGGTACAAATGTGGGGTGAGCATGTACATGTCACATGATTACTAAGACCACTAATATTCATCCATAGTCCTCTCACCATGGAAACTATCATGTATAGAATCAGATGTAGAAATGTATGAATTTCATTTACCATTGTCATTTTCATCATTCTTAACAGACTGCAATACGACTGACCTTGGTGGATCGACTGTAGTGAGTCCTCCCTCAGATGAAAGGTGTCTAGACATCAATGCTGTTGGGAGTGTTTTGATAGAGAATGGTGTAATCTGTTACAATGGGACATCCACTGGATCCCTTGTTACATACCACTGCAATAGTGGCTACCAGTTAAAGGATGGAGATGGTATGCGAAGGTGTCAGAGTGATAGCAACTGGGATGGACAAATGGCTACTTGCAGCCAAGGTACTTCAACATAGCATAGTTTAATGTTAATACTCTGTACCATATATCTGTGTTATGTTTTTGTCATTTTACAGAGCCCTGTTTGAACGCTGCCAGATTCTTTTTCACTCTTGCTGTTTTGGTCTCTGTAGTGACTGTTCTGTTAAGTTTGTATATGATTTACAGAACACGTAAAAGCACTGATAAGAGGCTTTACATTGCTGGTATCAGTCTGGGCACATCGATACTATGTGTACTCCTCCTGGTAGTATTCTACGCCTCAATGGAAGCACTACAGCAGAACCAAGCACTTTGTGTCATCAGCAACCTTGTCTCAATCCTCTCAGCGATTGCTTGTATCATTTTTTCGACTCTCACTGGAATCATGTACATATATGGTGAGTTTGGCTAATAAAAATCAGTATGTTTGTGTCTGTCTGTGTGTGTGTGTGTGTGTGTTACGGAAGGTCACCGGAAGTGATTCGACCTCCAGCCAAATGCTACTTCTTTCTCTGGGGGATGGCGACTGTAGGCCAAAGAGAGGGTGCGAGGTTCAAGTACCATTGTTGTTCAGTTTACTCAAGCTATGGAGTGGGACCAGCAGTAACCTTCCATGCAGTAGATACACAAATGAAATGCATGCACATGCAAGGAGTGGGCAAGCAAGCGAGCCCCACTCCTTGTAATAGTATATGTATTATATTATGACATTGTGTGAGTCAGATTTTGTCAACTAATTCTGTTTCAGATGAAAGAAAATTTAACTTTGGAAAAAATTTAACTTTTCCTTTCTCGAGCAGGAAATTACAAGGTATGTCCATGTGTTAATATAGTGTGTGTGTGTGTGTGTGTTTGTATGTGTGTGTGTGTGTGTGTGTGTGTTTGTATGTGTGTGTGTGTGTGTGTGTGTGTGTGTGTGTGTGTGTGTGTGTGTTTGTATGTGTGGGCTATAGACTTTGATGATTTATTGGCACACTATTTGTTCCCCTGTAGATATCAGTGAACATGACAGTCTGCCTAAGCCTACTGGTGCTACTCTTGGAAAGTCATTTCGTGATTCTAAAGCCTTTGGTAAACGTCCATCAATCGCTGTGAACAACCATTCAGTGGTGGTGGAGGTGTACGAGGAACGGAGGACAAGGAAACTGCAGTATAGAGTTGGTCAACTTGCAAACAACGGTATAAAATGGATAGGCAAATTGCAGAACTACAGTGAAGGCCAAAGACCCCGTGTTGCAATAAATGATAACAATGTCGTGGTTGCTGTGCGTGAGAGTCCATCCAGGGACAGGTGTTTCTATTGTGTTGGTTCAGTGAAGCAAGCAACTGGTGAAATAGAATGGGTTCGAGAGAAAGAGTTTGCCAATGGTTGTTGTCCTGATGTAGCCATTACAGACAGCAAAGTGATCTTGTCATGCTGTGAAAATGCCACTTCCAATAGCAAATGTTATACTGTTGTTCGGAACATTGACTCGGATTCTGGTGGTGAAGCAAAGGCTAGTGGCAGGAATGAAGAGAAAAGAACATTTCCCTTCAATGCATCACAACTTTCTATTGCTGTTAACAGTGCAGGTAAAGTAATCGCAGCTTATCAAGCTAGTGGTTCCATTTGCTGCATCGCTGGGACTCTGAGCGAGGATGGTGATGTCAAGTGGCTGTCAGAGAGACCTCAAACACTGGTAAAATCTGCAGTGGGTGTTTCTCCAGTTGTGAGCATCAACTCACAAGGCTATGTTGTAGTGGTCCTTTACCTCGGGAATATTCTACATTGCAAAGTTGGTTATACTTTTAACAACATCACGAATATTGAATTTTTAATGGAGAGATCTGCAAGTGAGTATATATATGGGAATGGTCACTATCCTGCCGTTTCTATTGATGATAAAAATAACATTGTTGAGATTCACGAGACCGATGCCAACATATTTTATACAACCAAGCTCTACTATCATTTCGGGAAGTTATGTGTTAAAGAAGAGAATATAAACAAGATTCAAGCTTAAGTTTGTTAGTAACATCAACATACTTGTATATAACTTGTGCACGTAAATTTGTTGTATAGCTTAAATCTTATCAATTATTTGTGAACAACACGAGGCTCAAGGGTGTCTGAGTTTGACTTCACTTGTTCATGTGTGTATTTACAAGAGTCACCTGATTCACTGACTGTGACTACCCTTTTGTACTCATACCTTTATTTTAGTTGAGAGTTTATAGAGCATTGTGAAAAAATTATGTAAAATAAAAATTGGCAATTCACACAAAGCATGTGTGTATGTGCTTGATATATGTGTCCTCTATAAACGAAATTTGCAAATTTTTATATATACTCACAATTGTTTACAGTTCTGCAGATTTAATAAGGAAATGCTTTATTTCAGTTCTTTATGCTCACATAATATATACTGGTGCTGGTATTTTGAAATGAGTGGTTACAAACAACCAGAAAAGGTGTTGACTACGAATCCATATGCTCTGTATTAGCTTATGCTTTTTATGTCACTCTCCTTTGATTTTTCACGCATGCGCACTAAGACACCAAAGCATATTTATATGTGTATTATGTGCTTATGCACTCTCAGTGCAGCGCAGCAGGAACCAAATGCAAACGTGAATGCAACACACTCGTGGGGATGGAGCCGGAGACAAGTCAAAAATGAGATTTAATACAACAGGACCGCTCACAAAATGATAAAAGTTTTGTTGCCTTGCAGTACATGTACGTACGCCTCCCGAATTCTGCCAACGAGAAGGTTAGAAAAACTATGTGTGTGGACCGTGGTACATGCGTTTCAGCTGTAATTTAACTGACAAGCTACATGTTGGCATAGACTCTCTTGTACAATACCTCTAAACAGCAAGAGTGAGTACTAGCAAGCTCAAGCATATTAACTGATACGTATATATTGTGTAGCTATAAATTATAATGTTGTGTACTTACTCCTTTTTTGTTTCGAACTTTATCTTCAAGTTGCTGTTTCTCTCTCACCCACTCTCTTTCTCTCTCTCTCTGTGTGTGTGTGTGTGTGTATGACAAGGTAGCTACTGAGAAGCTGTTTTCACTTTCAACTCTTAAAAAAAATCTATATTGCAGTTCATGTTGAAAACATTTATACATTGTGGAGACAACCATCTCCTCTTGTTCAAGTGTATGTATACACTGTCTCTGTGGAGTTTCTTTGAGCATGGAGGGTAGTGCATTCCTCTTTGAGCCGGTGAAGAAGTGAGATTTGTAACCATAAAATTTGATTTGGATGAAGAGGATATCAAAGGTGTGTTGCATTAGTTTGTAGCTCATGTACGTGTGGTTGAGAACAGGTGTGATACAGCTACATGTGGAGACACCAAGTCACTATAGATTATGAATATGCATGAATCCTTGTACTTATGCCCACTGTTAGGCAGGTTCAAGTAATTAGAAGTGACTGCCTCCTTAGTACATGTAGTGGAAAATTTGTTGTATTGCCCACAACCAGAAAGCCACAATAGGAGTGACTCCTGCAGTTGCAACTAGTAGTAGTGTGTGTCTATGCCTGCATACAGTTTCAGTCAGGTAGCTTTGATTTACTGGTGTTCCAACTGCAAACAGTGAACTATTGGTCCATTAAGGATCAGGACTGGGTATGTTTCATATAAATTATTGACTCCTATGGTCTGGCAGGATGCTACATCTGCATATATATATATGCACAGTTTCAACGATGCACATGTGCAAGTCATTATACACTTTGGTAGGGTAATGTCAGAGTGCAAGCAAGCATAAATAATATATTATTATATCTTGTCATCACTACATTCACTGTTCATAGTCAATATCATCCATACAGGCTCCACCAGCTGATGTGTGCTTCATTGTTGGAGTCTCTCTTTCCTAGCTGACTTGCTCACAACCTGTGTCAAAACTGTGCACCACTGCAGTAGCAACATATACTGTCTATGTCTCTATGTGGCGCCTGTGTGTGTGTGTGTGTGTGTTTTTTGGGGGTTTTTTTTTTTTTTTTTTTTTTTTGGGGGGGGGGGGGGTAGGGTTGTAGGTAATCTGTTATTATTATTCGGTGGTATCTGCTGAATTTATTTTTCAGTAAATATTTGTCCCAGACATCTGATGTGACTTTTCCTGTTAATAATAACTTGGGAGAAGTATAATGGATGAGATGATGGGACGATACTCCCCAGTTCTGTATGTATAGGGGATTTAAAAATAATACCAGTGGTACACGCTTTTCCCTTCAACAAAGGGAAACGCGCCAACCCCCTTACATCTATATATAGCACTTCGAATGTAGCTATATATAGGTCTCTGTTGCAGTTGATGTTTTCCTTTATAGAAGGGGGAAATAATCAACTAGTGTTGTTACTGACTTGTCTGTGATGTATGAATGTATTATTGCGTATGTACATGTGCTTTACAATTCTTTGGGTGTGTATATATGGGGGTGATGGGAGGATGGCCAGTGTCTGTATATGGATACTTTCACGTATGCTCTCTGCTTCTGTGAGTTTTGTAGCTATAGTTCGTGTGGCTTACATCATGCTCTGCTGCATTATGGCTGCTCTCTACTGAGTTGCATCAGGATAGTTCAGCTGCCATCACTAGTGCTCTGGACCAGTTTGGCTGCCATCCTAGTGCTCTGGACAAGTGGACTGTTCTCTGATGTTTTGTAGTCTGCTATCTATCATTGATGTTCTGGGAAAGAAAGCTGCTCTCTTGTGCTTCAGGACAGTTCGGCTGCCATCATTAGTGCTCTGGACCAGTTCAGCTGCCATCACTAGTGCTCTGGACCAGTTCGGCTGCCATCCTAGTGCTCTGGACCAGTTCAGCTGCCATCCTAGTGCTCTAGGAAAATACGCTTCTATCTCTGGTACTCAAGTACATATTCAGTACACGTGGTTGCTTGCCATTTTGCTTGCCGTTTTAGCTAGAGTATGTGTGGCTGATGTCATCCGTGTAACTGGCCCGGCACAAAGAATATTAGCTTTACAGTCAAGTTCCTCACCTCCCTGAAATTCAGATGTGTGGTTCTACTATTGTCTCTCTCTCTCTCTCTAGTTGTGTCCTACCCAGCTTCTACTCAGAGTGATGACTGACTGGCAGTTGCCTGTGGGTGCTCTGGTAGAAGTGTCTGCCACCAGTGTTGGACTGTCCAGCTGCTATCACGGGTGCTCTGGACCAGTTTGGCTGCCATCACAAGTGATCTAGTACAATGGACAGCTATCATCACTGCTCTGGTGTCATGTACTACTATAACTCACAGAGTGTTGTTTTGTTTTGTCTGCGATCGTGTTGTGTGTGTGTACAGAATTTGTCATTTATGTATGTACTTGCCTGTGGGTGCTCTGGTAGAAGTGTCTGCCGTCAGTGTTCGACTGTCCAGCTGCTCTCACGGGTGCTCTGGACCAGTTTGGCTGCCATCACAAGTGCTCTAGTACAGTGGACAGCTATCATTCACTGCTCTGGTGTCATGTACTACTATAACTCACAGAGTGTTGTTTTGTTTTGTCTGTGATCGTGTTGTGTGTGTGTACAGAATTTGTCATTTATGTATGTACTTGTCTGTGGGTGCTCTGGTAGAAGTGTCTGCCATCAGTGTTTGACTGTCCAGCTGCTCTCACGGGTGCTCTGGACCAGTTTGGCTGCCATCACAAGTGATCTAGTACAGTGGACAGTGGCCACCATTCACTGCGCTGGTGTCATGTACTACTATCACTCACAGATGTTTGTTAATATTTCCATCATGTACATAATAATATTATTATGTTACCGATGCAGCACCTCACATCTCTGAAGTTCAGGTGTGTGGTTCTACTGTTGTCTCTTTCTCGTGTTCTACTCCGTCCAGCTCCTACTCAGAGTGATGACTGACTGGCAGTTAGCATTTGGAATGGATAGGACGGTGGTTTTGTGTCGTATATGTGCAAGTGCTAAAGCTGTTTTAGGTGATTGGTTTAGTTCAGCTGTTTGGAACAGTGAACAGATATAATCACATCGCCATACAGTTCAGCTTGCTAGAGTGTTTTGTTTTGTCTGCGATCGTGTTGTGTGCGTGTACAGAATTTGTCATGCATGTATGTACTTGCCTGTGGGTGCTCTGGTAGAAGTGTCTGCCATCAGTGGTGACTGTCCAGCTGCTCTCACGGGTGCTCTGGACCAGTTTGGCTGCCATCACAAGTGCTCTAGTACAGTGGACAGTGGCCACCATTCACTGCTCTGGTGTCATGTACTACTATAACTCACAGAGTGTTGTTTTGTTTTGTCTGTGATTGTGTTGTGTGTGTGTACAGAATTTGTCATTTATGTATGTACTTGTCTGTGGGTGCTCTGGTAGAAGTGTCTGCCATCAGTGTTGGACTGTCCAGCTGCTATCACGAGTGCTCTGGACCAGTTTGGCTGCCATCACAAGTGATCTAGTACAATGGACAGCTATCATCACTGCTCTGGTGTCATGTACTACTATCACTCACAGAGTGTTGTTTTGTTTTGTCTGTGATCGAGTTGTGTGTGTGTACAGAATTTGTCATTTATGTATGTACTAAATTGTCTGTGGGTGCTCTGGCAGAAGTGTCTGCCATCAGTGTTTGACTGTCCAGCTGCTCTCACGGGTGCTCTGGACCAATTTGGCTGCCATCACAAGTGCTCTAGTACAGTGGACAGCTATCATCACTGCGCTGGTGTCATGTGCTACTATCGTTTTGTTTTGTTTTGTCTGCGATCGTGTTGTGTGTGTGTACAGAATTTGTCATGTATGTATGTACTTGCCTGTGGGTGCTCTGGTAGAAGTGTCTGCCACCAGTGTTGGACTGTCCAGCTGCTCTCACGGGTGCTCTGGACCAGTTTGGCTGCCATCACAAGTGCTCTAGTACAGTGGACAGCTATCATTCACTGCTCTGGTGTCATGTACTACTATAACTCACAGAGTGTTGTTTTGTTTTGTCTGCGATCATGTTGTGTGTGTGTACAGAATGTGTCATTTATGTATGTACTTGTCTGTGGGTGCTCTGGCAGAAGTGTCTGCCATCCGTGTTGGACTGTCCAGCTGCTCTCACGGGTGCTCTGGACCAGTTTGGCTGCCATCACAAGTGCTCTAGTACAGTGGACAGCTATCATTCACTGCTCTGGTGTCATGTACTACTATAACTCACAGAGTGTTGTTTTGTTTTGTCTGTGATCGTGTTGTGTGTGTGTACAGAATTTGTCATTTATGTATGTACTTGTCTGTGGGTGCTCTGGTAGAAGTGTCTGCCATCAGTGTTGGACTGTCCAGCTGCTCTCACGGGTGCTCTGGACCAGTTTGGCTGCCATCACAAGTGCTCTAGTACAGTGGACAGCTATCATTCACTGCTCTGGTGTCATGTACTACTATAACTCACAGAGTGTTGTTTTGTTTTGTCTGCGATCATGTTGTGTGTGTGTACAGAATGTGTCATTTATGTATGTACTTGTCTGTGGGTGCTCTGGCAGAAGTGTCTGCCATCCGTGTTGGACTGTCCAGCTGCTCTCACGGGTGCTCTGGACCAGTTTGGCTGCCATCACAAGTGCTCTAGTACAGTGGACAGCTATCATTCACTGCTCTGGTGTCATGTACTACTATAACTCACAGAGTGTTGTTTTGTTTTGTCTGTGATCGTGTTGTGTGTGTGTACAGAATTTGTCATTTATGTATGTACTTGTCTGTGGGTGCTCTGGTAGAAGTGTCTGCCATCAGTGTTGGACTGTCCAGCTGCTCTCACGGGTGCTCTGGACCAGTTTGGCTGCCATCACAAGTGCTCTAGTACAGTGGACAGCTATCATCACTGCGCTGGTGTCATGTGCTACTATCGTTTTGTTTTGTTTTGTCTGCGATCGTGTTGTGTGTGTGTACAGAATTTGTCATGTATGTATGTACTTGCCTGTGGGTGCTCTGGTAGAAGTGTCTGCCACCAGTGTTGGACTGTCCAGCTGCTCTCACGGGTGCTCTGGACCAGTTTGGCTGCCATCACAAGTGCTCTAGTACAGTGGACAGCTATCATCACTGCGCTGGTGTCATGTGCTACTATCGTTTTGTTTTGTTTTGTCTGCGATCATGTTGTGTGTGTGTACAGGATGTGTCATTTATGTATGTACTTGTCTGTGGGTGCTCTGGTAGAAGTGTCTGCCATCCGTGTTGGACTGTCCAGCTGCTCTCACGGGTGCTCTGGACCAGTTTGGCTGCCATCACAAGTGCTCTAGTACAGTGGACAGCTATCATTCACTGCTCTGGTGTCATGTACTACTATAACTCACAGAGTGTTGTTTTGTTTTGTCTGTGATCGAGTTGTGTGTGTGTACAGAATTTGTCATTTATGTATGTACTTGTCTGTGGGTGCTCTGGCAGAAGTGTCTGCCATCAGTGTTCGACTGTCCAGCTGCTATCACGGGTGCTCTGGACCAGTTTGGCTGCCATCACAAGTGATCTAGTACAATGGACAGCTGGCATCACTGCTCTGGTGTCATGTACTACTATCACTCACAGATGTTTGTTAATATTTCCATCATGTACATAATAATATTATTATGTTACCGATGCAGCACCTCACATCTCTGAAGTTCAGGTGTGTGGTTCAACTGTTGTCTCTTTCTCGTGTTCTACTCCGTCCAGCTCCTACTCAGAGTGATGACTGACTGGCAGTTAGCATTTGGAATGGATCTGATGTTGGTTGTGTGCAAGCACTTAAGCTGTCTTTTATGGTTGGTGTTCTAATTCATGTTTGGAACAGTGAACTGTCACATCGCCGCACAGTTCAGCTTGCTAGAGTGTTTTTCTCTGTGATTCGTTTGTCCCTTATCGTGTACATATGTGTTTGTGTGCACATAATACTATGCTGTAATGACTATACAGGTTGTTTCCCACTCTTGAAGAGGATGCATGCTCTGACCAGACAGAGGTTGGTTGATGGTGAATGTCCTCTACAGCTCTTGTGCAATGTGGCCTACTTCGGTTGATTCTGGATGTCTGATTGTTGGTTATTATGTAATGTATATATCAATGTGTGAACAAGTGCAATAGTTCATTTGGTTGTATGAAATCAATACAGAGTGGGTACCAGTAGGTACCATGTATTGCTGGCTTCTCCTTGTGTTTGTACTACCTCATACTTACCTGCCACCAAATCTTGCATGACTCGTGCTCTTCTTGCTGATCTGCTTAGGATGTTCTCTAGCTGTGTCGGAACTCGAGCTCACCATGTTGTATGTACTGGAGTCAGAGAACAGGCAGCTGTAGGTAAGAGATCTTGTCGATGTTTCACATTTGTGTGTTCTGTTGTCTTTCTCTTCCACTCATGGACCCTCTCATCATCAATTATTCACCATGCATTGGTTCAGGTCTCCTCACCGAGTGCCTCGATCAAGTTTCTCTTCAAGACACTCAAACTGACACTCCAAATGAAGTGTCCACCTCAGTACTGGTGCCTTTTCCAACCAGGTATCTTCTCATTTCCATCCTCCCACTCAACCCACTCGGAACATGGCTGAAGAGACTGATGGTCCATTGTTGTGTCTGCTTCATACACATGTTTACACGAGGCTGTATGTGTCTGAATTAATCTTCTCTTGTATACGTACACATGTGTTACATGTCCCCAGCTACAGCAATGTTAATCCTTCAGCTTTCTCTTCTTTCTCCCAGTAAAATTGACTTGTCTGTTGAATACCGACTCCCTTACTTCCCTGCTTCGATGTGTGCGTGTGCGGCTCAAATCTGGTTAACTCTCTCTCAGTGAATACACAATTGGAGACGTACACTGATCGCGGCCATTTCTTTTTTTGATTGTGATCACCTCCACAGTTGACCTGTCATTCTGTTTCTATTAACACTATTGAGCTCGAGTTGCCTGTTCAACAATTTGTCATTTGAGGGTGAGTGTGTGTGGGGGCATTCTTGTACATGTCTGTTTGCATGTGTGCACGAGTATCATTCTGTGAATGTATGTAGAATAACTGCATTAATCCGTGAATTTGGTACAGGCCAGCCTACTGTACATGTGTTGTGGCAGTGCTTCAGTCTACTACTCTCACACTGTCGGTATGCTGTTCTTCAACTATCATAAAATGGTGAGTCGTTTACTTGCTACCTGCGTGTGAACATACTCAGTATTTATGATACATATGTGGCTATAATGTTTTTTCCCCCCAGAGTTTCTGTCTGTCAGGCATCGACATACGTATGTGTGATTGTGTTGGAATACATCAGGATTATGTTGCTACCATATTGTTGAATGTTGTGGTATAGTGAGTGTTGTGCAATAGACTTGATTTTCGTATCACAAAGAAGTGTGTATGTGTGTGTGTGTACATGTGTGTGTGTGTGTGTGTGTGTGTGTGCATGTACATGTGTGTGTGTGTGTGTGTGTGTGTGCATGTACATGTGTGTGTGTAGGCACTGTCCAAGTACAAGAGGAGTTTCTACCTGATTAGTACTTTGAGGAGAGTTCTCTGATGTTCAAGGTACGTAAGTCAGTGGACTTCTTGGTCTCTTCATTCATTAAACGGTTCACCAAATCTCTCGTGCAGGTCTCACTCGGGTCATTGAGAAGTAGCTGCATTGGTGGTTTTCTCCAGATCAAGATAATATAATTGTAGTTGTTTGGAATGCACACGAGTCAAGTGTGATGGTTGGTAGCTGCCGTTGGGTGAGTAGGTAAGTGAGTTATGGTTCTCTATGGCAGTTACCATTGGTTTCAGAGGTTGGTGGTGTGCTCATTTTAGGGAGAATCAACTGAGTGGTACACATGGTTGTATAGAAATTGAGGTTTTCAATGGTTGAGTACGGTTATCTGATAATCAGTATGGTTGCTAGTGTATACGAACAATGGTGCATCAGTTTATTACTGGGTAATTACAAAATACTTCAATGGTTTTCTGGTTATTGATGGGTGTTAAATAGTTATGAACAGTGGTATAACTACGTATTATATTGAACGGTTTATTGAATGAAATGGAACAGTGGTGAATCCTTCAATGGTTTGAGGGAAATATATGGTGGTATAGTGAAAAATTAATGGTTCAATGGTTTATTGAAACGGAAATGAACAGTGGTATGGTGGATATTTCATGGTCTCAATGGATTATTATAATATTGAGTGAAATCAACCATGGTGTCTGAATAACTTGTGGTGGTTGTTGATAATTAACTGTGGTGAATAATTCATGGTTTTCAATGGGTTACTAACGGTGGTATTGTGAATATGGAATACATGGTTGTCAATCTGGTTGTTGTGAACAGTGGTATTGGAACAATTCATGGTTCAATGGTTTATTAATGAAAATAAACTGGTGTGGTGAATAATTCATGGACAGTGGTATATAGTGGTGATTGACACAATGGATAATTATACACTGTTGTACATGATTGTTGGATGATACAATCATGGGTTCTCAATAATTGTGAAATATGAACGGTGGTAGATCCTCTATTGGTGGTACGTGGTTTTCAATTGATACACACTCGGTTATGGTTGGTGAATATGAACAGTGGTGTTGGTGAATAATTCATAACACTGGTAATATGTGGAGTGAACAAATTCAATAGTTGTCTTGGTTTTTGGTGGATATGAACAGTGGTGTTGCTAATGATTACAAAATAAATGGTTGTCAGTTCTTTATACACGGTTATCGGTGAATTGTACAAGGGTGTCTATGATTAGTGATGTCTGGTATTTTTAAAAAGAAATCTGGTTTATACAGGTTTATCTTTGGTTATTGATGGATTGGTACTTGCGTAATATACGTGGTTGTAAATTAGTTTCTAGTTAATATGTATACGTATGAAATTTTTCTATCACTTTAAACGAATCTTGAATGCTGTAAATTAGATGGAAAATTAACTATTATATATCATTACTGTATGGTTTGCACAAAGGGGACATTCAGGTTTGTGTTGCCATTTTTTTTTCTTTGTGTTTTTGCTGGTATTTACTTGTCTTTGATCCTCATTATGATGTCTGTCATTTTAGTTCACATTTATTTCGGCTTCTCATTGCAGTTCTATTCTATTGGTTTGAGGATTAGCTAATGGATGACCAGCCGTTCTTGCTCTATACTTGATTGATGCTTATTTTGTGCTGTGGAATGTGTATGTTTTTGTTTTGGTTTTTTCCTCTCCTAACTTTTTCCTCACTGAGGTTTTTTTCTAGGGGGAGGTTTTTCCCGTGAGTGTGCTGGCCATACACTCTAAATAATTTCTTACTTATGTCTGGCCCATTCCACATTAAATTTATTAATTTGTAAACATTGTACAAGCATTCTGTAACTATATTATGTTTTGTGTTTTACTGTTGACTGTTTTGTTTGGTGTTGATGTTTTGTTTATGTTTGATGTTGAACTCATTTCTTTTGCCCGTTACACGTTATGAAAAGTTGTTATTGAGAGTTTGCTTGTGAGTGGGTGGCATGCATGTGGTTGTTTTGATGAGAGAATAATTATAATTTCAATGTTTACACAAAGTAAAGGGACACAAGTATGAGTAAATAAGCTTGTTGCATGGGCACTAAAAGTTCTGGTATATATAGCTATACATGTCAGGTATTTTGCTAATGTTGAAAATTTCCCGCAAGTTTACAGCAAAACCATGAATGATTGCATGTTCTCAGAATAATTTTGTACTCACAAATTATATTATTGTTTACAGATCTACTGGCTGGTATGCTTTATTTTGATCCAGTGTGTAACCAGTGTCCGGCAACTCATCCACTTCCTCGTACTCCTGCACTGGTACTGGTGTTTTGTTAAGTACAGTGGTTAGTACCGATGTAGGTGGTGAAGTTGATTTAACAGGTTTGGTGTATTTGCCTTTATACTTTGATATGAAGATGTTTATCAAACTTGCGGTCAAAATTCCAGCTGCAAAACACAGTATCGCTGTACACAAAACTGCTATTGCAGTTGTCACACTGTTTGTCCCTATGGAACGTGAATAATTATCAGAGAGTTCTCAGTATTAGTATAGATGACCATTAATTTTGAAATAATCTATTAACTTGCTTGATTTTAAACACCCAAGAATAATATCACCATCCCAGTGGCCATCTGCCTGGCACACACGTTGGCTGTTATCTGCTGGTACTTCAAATCCATCATCACAAATGTAGTTTGCTGTTGAGCCCAATGTTGTACCACTGTAGCACCCCACACCATTGGGGATTAGAAGACTGCCCACAGAGTCTGGGTACATTGCAGGTCTGGAATGTCCGTATTAACTATCTCCACTGTACACATGTTAGTGTTTTGAATCTTCTGATGGTATACAAGATCCAGTACATTGCAAGCTGTTTGTGAATGGATTAAACTGAATAGTATTAATTATTATATGATATCATGTGCAAGTGTTTGTAACAACAAATTGCTTACCTGTGCTGAAACTACCTTGCACTACTAAGACCAGTTCTTCGTCACCAAGCTCACCCACAATGGCAGCTGCTGTGTAACAGTACTTTAAGTTGCTTTCCAAATGTGATAATATGCGGACAGTGGCTCTCAGGCCATCGGTACTAGCAGGCACAGATGGAAGACAAGTCAAGTTATAGCAGTTTGGAATAACTCCATAGCACACTTCACAGCTGGCTGGTAGCTGGGTTAGAAACTGGCACTCAACAGTGGCATGTTCTGGTGTACTTGCGTCGGCAGTCACTTGCACTATGTTGTTGGAAGTGCCTGTACAAAAAGTCATAGTGCTCGTAAGCATTAAACTTATAAACTTATATTTTTGTTGTGTAAACTCATACTTATCTGGTCAGGTGTACAGGTCAGGTGCTCTCCCAATCCAGCTATGTTTTCAGCTGCAACAGAGAGTGTGTAGTGGGAGCCAAAGAAGCTGGTAGAAAGGTCATATGTACACCACCCCTCTGCTGTACACACATCTGTTGCTGAGATGTTTTTGCTTCCTCTAGCAATCAGGGAGCCACTGCTTTCAAATGCGATGTTGTACCACGAAACATCTTGGCGAACACCACTTGCGATTTCAATGCTGGGATTCTTAGAGGATAAGGTTCACAGTGAAGACCTAGTAACAAAACCAAAATTTATAACACTTACAGGTGCAGCTGTCCAAGTGTTTTGTATAGTAATGAGCCTGTTGGTGGACTGGTCATACACTGGAACACTCGAACACATTGAAAGTTGTCTGGGAACTGACAGCAAGCATGCACGCATTCGGGTCATGATAACAATATTAACTTGATATAATAACAAGATTCGATTCTATAGTTGGTATATGCAACACTACGTCGTACAATTATGAATTTTACTGACTTGTTTATAAAACTCTAGTGTACAGGAAATGTACCTTGAGGGGCAACAAATGATGTGCTATGATCCCCAGCCTGGGTTTCACAGTTCTTTGCGTATATAACAAACCCATACTGGTTCCCTGCCACAAGTCCACTGCATTCATAGTCAGTGTCTGGAGTGAGACATGTTGTTTCTGATTGACACACACTTTCGGCTGGTGCTATCACACAGTACTCATCAACTGCATAGGTTTGAGTGAAGGTATTATTCCATTTAAGCGTGAGTTTCACTGAGTTGCCAGTTTCTTTACTGATATTACTCGTGACAGTTACTGCTGGTGGTGGAGCTGGAAGCATTAATATTTGAACTGAAGTATCATTACAGAAGTTATGAGTACGTATCTATTATGAACCTGCTAAACAATAACAGTATACCTCTTGGTATATAGGTGAGAGTTTCAATTCCAATGCTGCTAACACAGGATATTTGATCTCCAAAACGTAATGCAGATGGGTCCACAACAAGCCTAGAGGCCAAACTAGCCCGGTCTCTGCTATTTTCTGTGAGTGTCACAGAAACAAACTGAACTTGGATTCCATTGAGACTTGTGGCCATCAGTCGATCGGTTGGTGTTGTACTGCTTGAGAGTATTCGAATTACTATATTGTTTAGTTTCCATGTGAGTAGTGTGGTATTTTTTCCATCACATGTGAACTCCACAGGTGCTCTCAGTGGACACACTCCTTTTGGATCAGAGAATGTGACATTGGCAGTCAGGGTTAACGTTGTGGCACTCTCTCCACTGGCTATTGTAGCTATATATAATTATATTATAATTACACTGTGCATTTCAACATTTGAGCATGATGCCAAATCTGGATCACCTACCTTGCAACGCAAGTGCCATCAGCCAAAAAAAAGCCTTGGTTACCGACGGCTCAGAATCCATAGTCGGCACTACTATACATGTTTCACGCATGCGCAGTAAAACCAGCTTGCCCAATAGAGTTTAAAGTCCCCCGAGTTAACAGTACATGTATGCTTAGGAATTCCGAGTGAGCATGAGCCAAAATCTTCATTACACAAAGAAATGCAGTGTGCTAGAACTTGTTCGCTGCTTCATCGCTGTTGCAATTGGTGTGACGCTAGGTTAGCGCCGTTTTATCAAAATTTAATGTGACACTGTAACTGTGCTATATAGCTAGTACTATCAATATTAATGTGTCTAACTTTACTCGCAGTTGCAGCTGAGGAATCTATTGGTTTATCATCAAATGTCACTTTCAGTGATGACACTGTCTTGTGTCCTGGCACACTGGTTGAGTTTGAGTGTATTGGGATAAACTTGGAGACACTGCAGTGGCGTTCTGACCAAGTGGTAGTTGTCTATGGCATTGACACTGATGGTGAACTACTAACAGACGTTCAACCAAGCCAACCTCCAGGATACAACTTCTCTCTCACAAAATTTGACCCATTCCTTGGTCAGGGAACCCGCATTGCCAACTTCACTGCAATTTTGAGAGTAGAGCTATCAGCACTTACAGGTGGTGAACAGATTCAATGTCTTCGTGGTTCCAGCCTAAGTCAAAGTATAAATGTTACTTATTCCACCAGAAGTAAGTTACATGGATATTAATCCAGCATATATTATGTTAGTTGTATGCATATATGTGCCACGCATCATTAATGTTCTACAGATGCTCCACCAGCTCCAATGTTTGCTAAGAACATCACTAGAGGACTAGGCTCCTCTCTCAATTTGAACTTCTACTGGAATGAAAGCTTCACAAGAGCTCATGCTGTTGAGATGTACTGCATTAGTAGTGTTGGTGTGGATTGTAGCACATGTGTCTCTCCCAACACAACGTTTGTTTGTCCACAAATAATGCAAGGACAAGCCACTTCATTCTCTGTACAAGCTGTCAATTGTGAAAATCAACAAGGAGAGCCTATGACGTTTATGGTCAACCCACAAGGTGAATTGGCTACATACTTTAGAATGATGTTAATGGTCCTGCAAATTTTACCCCAAAAATGTGCACATAGAGCTAATAATTATGCTTAGTTATGATTTCTATTGTTGTTTCATGAATAACATTGGTAAGTGCTGTAAACAGATGAATTTTGATAAGGGGGGTAACCTATTGGTACCTCCCAAGGTGGTATGGTTGACGTCCAACTCAGCACTCTAAAAATAGATGGTACCATAATTATCATTCATTCATGTATGAATAATTATGTATGATACCATCATGAAAGTTTTAAAAGTATCACATCTTTGTTTGCAGTTCCTGGGCAGACAAACACTTGCTCAAGTGTTCCTGTCTATAGTAGTGAGCCAACTGGTGACCTCATTGGGATAAAGAACACATGGAGAGCAGTGAATGTAAGTTTAACTGCCAAGAAGAAACGCTATGCACTCTATTTTACAGCTATAGCCGTTCCTCAGTTGATTGTATGCCAATAATGCTACTGACTCAGTATGTTAAGAAGAAGGTTAAATCATGAAAATAAGCATGTTGAGCATATTTCATTCACAGAATCCTTCAGTCTTAAGTCGAAATGAGCTGAATTATACATTGTCCATTAATGACTCACTCATGAAGGAGGTCACTCTCCATCAAAAGGAGGTGTGTCTTCCAAGTACCAACCAATGTGAGTATGTGACGTATCTTTCAGAGTCCAGAGAAGCCCAACTCCAGACGATTGCTGTCACTGTGACTGCTGAGAATGTAGTAGGGAGAGGAGAACCACAACCTTGTTCACCAACAATCAGTATGTTGATAACATTGGATCTCAGTTTCAATACACATGCATTGTTTATGTGTTTACTATTCATGAACAGGTACAAAAAATAGAATTTTTGAAACCACAGTGGACAGAGATGGTAGTAGAACATTAGTACAATGCCAATTCATCACTGCTAGTCAGGGTGCTATGCAGACGTGCATGTTTTGCTATGGACATATTGAACAGAGCTGTGAACAGCAGAACGTGATGTGTCTCCCTCCAATAGTGGTCCAAGATGACCGAACTGGAATAGCTAGCTATGAGCTTCCAGATGAGTTTTGTTACAAGATTACAGCTAGTGTGGATGGCAACATTACAGCAGTGGTATCAGGAAGAGTGGAAGCAGGTATATATATGGTAGAATATGCATTAGCCTCGTACCCAGCCATTCAAATGTGCTTGAAGGTCTGGGTACGAGACTAAAATTATTGGAAGCAGGTACGGTAGAAGTGTGGGGTGAGGATATATTAGACAACAACTAAATTAAATATTCATTTGAATTCCATAACCATTCATCTTAGAAATTATCATACATGTATATACATGAGGATGTATATGAATTTCATTAACAGACACCATTATCATTCCCATTATAACAGACTGCAATACGACTGACCTTGGTGGATCGACTGTAGTGAGTCCTCCCTCAGATGAAAGGTGTCTGGACATCAATGCTGTTGGGAGTGTTTTGATAGAGAATGGTGTCATCTGCTACAATGGGACATCCACTGGGTCTCTTGTTACATACCACTGCAACAGTGGCTACCAGTTAAAGGATGGAGATGGTATGCGAAAGTGTCAGAGTGATAGCAACTGGGATGGACAAATGGCTACTTGCAGCCAAGGTACTTCAACATAGCATAGTTTAATGTTAATACTCTGTACCATATATCTGTGTTATGTTTTTGTCATTTTACAGAGCCCTGTTTGAACGCTGCCAGATTCTTTTTCGCTCTTGCTGTTGTGGTCTCTGTAGTGACCATTCTGTTCAGTTCTTGTATGATCTACAAAATACGCAGTAACACTGATAAGAGGCTTGCTGGTACCACTCTGGGCACAGTAATGCTATGTGTACTCCTAGTGATAATATTCTATGCCTCAATGGAAGCACTACAGCAGAACCAAGCACTTTGTGTCGTCAGCAACCTTGTCTCAATCCTCTCAGCAACTGTTTGTCTCATTTGTTTGACTCTGACTGGAATCATGTACATATATGGTGAGTTAGTAACTTACGCAAGGCTATGCAGACTGCGTGTGTGAGTTAGATTTTGCTGGACTGATTTGCCTACTAAAAACCCGTTTCTAAGTATTCTTATCTACGTACCTCCATACCTTTATTTTCCACGTTGGAAAACTCTTTGGCCATGGTCTTGTGTTGTCATGTGTGTGTTAGTGTATGTGTGCATGTGTGTGGTAGTGTATGTGTGCATGTGTGTGTTAGTGTACAGTTTACTAATGAATGATCTCTGCATTAATATGTTGTGTGCAGCCCATAATACAGACCTTGGAGGAAAGTATGATGTAGAAAACGAGTCAAAAGTGCAATCATCCAAACCTAAACCAACTGGAAGTGAATTTATATGTCAATTTCGTGATTCCGAAGCCTTTGGTAAACATCCATCAATCAGTGTGAACGAAATGAATAGCAAGTTTATAGTCGTTGAAGTGCGCGGAGAATCTGGGTGGCTTAACTCTGATGATAAGCAAAGGAAGCTGAAGTATCGACTTGGTGAATTAATAGTTGCCTCAGATGGCAAACCTGGGATTTTGTGGGGTGACCCAAGAGTGAAAGGCAGTGATGCAGGGAACTACTATGCTGAAGGACGTAGACCTCGTGTTGCAATGAACAAAAATGGCATTGTGGGTGTCGTACACCAAAATAAAAGGCAATGTGTCTATCGTGTTGGAATAGTCAACCTTGAGAGTTTTACCATTGAGTGGGAAGGAGATGAGCTGGGAACAGTGTTTGCTGAAGAAGGTACTTCTCCCAGTGTAGCTATTGATGATGATGATCATGTGATTATGACATATTACAATGTGAATAAAGGAAATGGCACTACACACATTGTCAATGGAACAGTTGGTGAAGGCCTGGCAATAGACTCTTTGAAGAAACACACATTTCCACAAACTGCAAAGAAACTGACAGTAGCAGTTAACAACAAGGGTATGGTGGTGGTTTCTTACAGGACAGATGAAGGCATTTTCTGCATGGCCGGGTTGCTGAAACGAGTGGACTGTAATGTTGAGTGGCAGTCTAAGCGGAGTACAAAATTGTCAGATGATGTTAAGAATCCACATGTTGCTCCAGTTGTAAGTGTAAACATTGATGGTAATTTCATTGTTACTTGTCGTATAACTACGTGCGATGGAGTACCAACAATGGTCTGTTATGTTGGCCAGATTGACACTAACACACAGGAGATATTTTTAGCGAAGGAGGAAAATGGATTTGGTAGTGGCTGGAATCCTGCTGTAGCTATTAATAGCAAAAACAAATTCTTGATAGTTCATGAGGAAAATAATGCCACTTTCATTGATGAAGTTAAACTCTACTATCACTTTGGGACACTGAAACTTCTGTAGCTACATACGTACATTGGTCATTGATCTGCATCGAACAATGAATAGTTGTATGAATATTATATACCATACTTAGATAAGTGTTGTTGGTGTCACTTTAGTACCTAAGAGATTTTACATTGGAATGTGCAGTAGATCTACACTTCTGATTCGTTTTTTGTTGTTTTCATTGTTTGGCATTGTTTATTATCAGAATTAAAAAAACATTTTAGGTCATGTTGGATCCAGAATAAATTTCCTACATTGACAAGATCTATACGTGCATGTGGCTGTGTACCTGTAAGGACAATGTACATCCACACAAACAAAGCTTTAATAACACAAAAGATATCCAAGTATTTATAATCAAATGTAAGCTAGCTATATTATTTGGGATTATTCTGGGAGTGATTCATTGTCCTATGCTTTGGTAATGGTAGGATCATCCTTTGCTATGTCTGTGTGGTCTTCTTCATACTCCAAGTAGTTTGGAAGTTCATTTTCATTTGTACGATGAGGTGAAAGTGAAGTAGAGTCTATTTTGGTGAGTTGTTGTTTTAAGGTGTGTTTCCTTACTAAAATTGCAATAATTAAAGTTGTAATTACTCCAGCACCAAGGGAGAAAACAAAACACAGGGAAACTCCAACACCACACGAGTTGCACGTTTCTAGAATTTGACAAAGACATATATACATGTATGCATGCATTGTGACCACAATGTTACAAACTCAATATGGTGTACATGTTACCATTCAAGCAAGGTAACGTCTCTCCACTCCAGTGGCCATCTCCTTGACATTCCCTCAGGTTGCATTTGTGTTTACAATCACTGTATCCAGGTACTTGGTAGTCTCCATTACAGATGTAATATGCTTTTGAGCCCAGTGTTGTACCATTGTAGCACACTACACCATTGGGGATTGGAAGACTACCCACTGAGTCTGGGGGACATCGTGGGTCTGTAATTATGTCAGCAGTCATATTTTCTGTGTCCTTTGTACACATGTTAGTGCTCTGACGGTATATAAGATCTTTCATATCACATGCTGTGTGAAAAGAAATATTTGGGAATAAGTGTTCTTTAATAATTCTTTGCTATTGTATTGTAAACTGAATATGCTGAAAGAGAAAACCACCATCTGCCCATCAAAACAAATATTACCTGTGCTAAAACTGCCTTGCACCACAACTACCAATTGTTCAACATCATCATCATCATCAGCACCCACAATGGCAGTTGTTGTGTAACAGTACTTTAAGTTGTTTTCCAAATGTGGTAATATGACAGTAGCTCTGCCATCACTCGTGGCACTAGTGGGTACCGGTGGAAGATAAGTCATTGACAAGTTATGGCAGTTTGGAATAATTCCATAGCACACTTTACAGCTGGCTGGTAGCTGGGTTAGAAACAGACACTCAACAGTGGCATGTTCTGGTGTACTTGTGTTGGCAGTCACTTGCACCATGATATTGTAAGCACCTATAAAAATGTAATGGTGTTTGTATGAAATTGACTACAAGCATTTGCTTTAAAGTTTTTTTGTACAAACTCATGTATGCATACATACTTATTTGGTCAGGTGTACATGTCAGATGCTCTCCCAATCCAGCTATGTTTTCAGCTGCAACAGAGAGTGTGTAGTGGGAGCCAAAGAAGCTGGTAGAAAGGTCATATGTACACCACCCCTCTGCTGTACACACATCTGTTGCTGAGATGTTTTTGCTTCCTCTAGCAGTCAGGGAGCCACTGCTTTCAAATCTGATATTGTACTGTAGCACATCTTGTTTGTGACCACTGGTAATTTCCATAGGATTCTTAAGGGAAAAAAACACATTCAAATTAACATTAAACGATTCACTTTATACTTTCATATTTACAGGTGCAGCCATCCAAGTGTTTTGTATAGCAATGAGTCTTTTGGTAGACTGGTCATATATAGGAATACTCGAACACATGGAAGATTTCCCAGGATCCGGAACTATTATAATAGATCGATGACAGATTAGATCTACAATGTGTTTATGCAATTATAGCTCCATATGATTACAGCTATATACTTTGAGGGTCAATGATAGAGGTGATATTCATCCCACTTTGGTCTTCACAGTTCTTTGCATATATAACAAACCCATACTGGTTCCCTGCCACAAGTCCACTGCATTCATAGTCAGTGTCTGGAGTGAGACATGTTGTTTCTGATTGACACACACTCCCAGCTGGTGCTATCACACAGTACTCATCAACTTGGTGTGTTTCTGTGAAGGATTTGTTCCATTTAAGCGTGAGTTTCACAGAGTTGCCACCTTCTTTACTGATATTAGTCATGACAGATACTGCTGGTGGTGGAGCTGGAGTAGTAAAATTACATTCATAGAACCAACCACGTTACTTCTACAAGCCATGGATGGCGTGTATCTTTGTATTCTATCGCATTATAGATCTACCTCTTATTGTATAGACAAGAGGTTCGGCTCCACTGCTGCTAACACAGGATATCTGATCTCCAAACATTAATGCAGAAGAATCCACAACAAGTCTAGAGGTCAAATTAGCTCTGTCTCTGGTATTCTTTGCCAGTGACAAAGAGACAAGCTGCACTTTAATTCCGTTGTGATTTGTCACGGCAATTAGCCCATCAGTCGGTACCCCACTACTATGTAGTGTTCGAATTGTTGTATTATTAATTTTCCATGTAAGTGTTGTAGTGTTTGTTGCATCACATGTGAACTCAACAGGTGTTCTCACTGGACACACTCCTCTTGGATCAGAGAATGTAACATTGGCTGTCAGAGTTGTGGCACTTCCTCCGGTGGCAACTGTAGCTGTACATATATAGTCTATGACTGATTACACCTTGCTTATGATATAAGCAGTTGAGCATGAAACTGAAACATGCATACCGTTTGCTTGCAACGCAAGTACCATCAACCAGAAACGAGCTTGCATAGTCATCGCGAGTCTTGCTTCGCTTCACGCATGCGCACTACATCTCGGGGATATACCATAATTATGGCTATAATTTAGATCTATTTACCACAACGAGCTAGTATCGTTGTCAAAACATGAAGATAAGTCTGCATTACACAGAGAAATTCAGTGGGCTAGTACGCTACTTCATCACCATATCGGTGTGTCCGTTACTGTGGTGCCCAGGTAAGCGCGGCTTACTAGTAGCTTGATAGGCTAAAATTGACATGGTCAACCATAACCTAGATTTGTTAACTGCAGGTGCAACTGGACAATCAGTTAACCTATCATCAAATGTCATTTTAAACAATGACACTGTCTTGTGTCCAAACACAGTGATTGAGTTTGAGTGTATTGGAGTAAATGTAGAGGCACTACTATGGCGCTCTGTCCAAGTGGAACTTATCTACAGCATTGACACTGGTGGTGAACTGCTAACAGACATTCAGCCTAGCCAACCTCCAGGATACAATTTCTCTCTTGCAAGTTTTCACCCATTCATTAGTCAGGGAACCCGGACTGCCAACTTTACTGCAATCTTGAGTGTAGAACTATCAGCACTTACAAGTGGTGAACAGATAGAGTGTTTTCGTGACCCCAGCCTGAGTCAAACTATAAACGTTACATATTTTACCAGAAGTAAGGGCATAACTTTTGTTTGGAGCTAGCTATGTAGAGATCTAGTTAAGTGTTGACTTAAATTCTTCCTGTGCATGCATGACGGTCACAAAAACGTGTTATAATTACACTATTATACTGATGTGTGTACAGATCATCCACCAGCTTCAATATTTGCTACGAACTTCACTAGAGGACTGGGATCCTCTCTCAATTTGAACTTCTACTGGAATGAAAGCTTCACAAGAGCTCATGCTGTTGAGATGTACTGCATTAGTAGTGTTGATGTGGATTGTAGCACATGTGTCTATCCCAACACAACGTTTGTTTGTCCACAAATAATGCAAGGACAAGCCACTTCATTCTCTGTACAAGCTGTCAATTGTGGAAGTCAACAAGGAGAGCCTGTGACGTTTGTGGTCAACCCACAAGGTACTATGATACGTTGAAGTTTTTTTTAATGACACTGTTTCTACCAAAACTTGCCATGTTTAAAATCAATGTAACCATATCATGTACTAATTGACAGTCTCAGAAATATCTTCCTGCATGGACAATGTCATACTATGCATGTCATAATTATTATTCATAACATGTTGTTCTAACTAAAGACGTTTATTATCATCTCCATCATTCACGATCATATGAATATAAAGGATGTTACCTGATATTGCTGAGTGGTGTATTGGTCAGCAATCTAAAAATAGCAGCTGCTTACTAGCAAATATAGTTTGGATATCATTCATGATCTGTCATTGAATTTCCAGTTCCTGGTAAGACAAACACTTGCTCAAGTGTTCCAGTCTATAGTAGTGAGCCAACTGGTGACCTCATTGGGATAAAGAACACATGGAGTTTAGTGCATGTACCTGTAAGTCAATTATTATTATGTTAGAATTGAATATTTTGTACAGCTTTAAACCACTTATTTATGACATAATAATGCTATAATATCAGTGTATGCATGTCAATGTAATGTAGCACTGAGATGTGCTTTGGTACCTTAATACTGCATGTGTTACAATGTCATGTGTATGTTTTTATCTTAATTTCAATTATGCTGTGACAGAACCCTTTAGTCTTCCATGGAGATGAGCTGAATTACATGCTGTCTATTAATGTTGTTGGCTCGATCATAAATCAAAACACTGTCACACAAAAGGAGGTGTGTCTTCCAAGTACCAACCAATGTGAGTATGTGACGTATCTTTCAGAGTCCAGAGAAGCCCAACTCCAGACGATTGCTGTCACTGTGACTGCTGAGAATGTAGTAGGGAGAGGAGAACCACAACCTTGTTCACCAACAATCAGTATGTTGATAACATTGGATCTCAGTTTCAATACACATGCATTGTTTATGTGTTTACTATTCATGTACAGGTACAAAAAATAGAATTTTTGAAACCACAGTGGACAGAGATGGTAGTAGAACGCTTGTGCAGTGCCAATTCATCTCTCCACCTCAGTTGACAGAAGAGCCTGAGTGTATGCTTTGCTATGGACATATTGAACAGAGCTGTGAACAGCAGAACGTTATGTGTCTCCCTCCAATAGTGGTCCAAGATGACCAAACTGGAATAGCTAGCTATGAGCTTCCAGATGAGTTTTGCTACCAGATCACAGCTAGTGTGGATGGCAACATTACAGCAGTGGTATCAGGAAGAGTGGAAGCAGGTATGGTAGAAGTGTGGGGTGAGGATATATTAGAAAACTAAATTAAATATTCATTTGAATTCCATAACCATTCATCTTAGAAATTATCATACATGTACATGTGGATGTATATGAATTTCATTAACGGATACCATTATCATTCCCATTATAACAGAATGCAATGTGACTGACCTTAGTGGATCGACTGTAGTAAGTCCTCCCTCAGATGAGAGGTGTCTAGACAGCAATGCTGTTGGGAGTGTTTTGATAGAGAATGGTGTCATCTGTTACAATGGGACATCCACTGGGTCCCTTGCTACATACCACTGCAACAGTGGTTATCAGTTAAAGGATGGAGATGGTATGCGAAGGTGTCAGAGTGATAGCAACTGGGATGGACAAATGGCTACATGCAATCAAGGTAGCCCCCTTCGTTATGTTCAGTACTTTACTCCCTGTGTACCATGCAGCTGTTACAGTAGTAGGCAATGTACTATACATGGTTTATTTTGTTAATATCTTACAGAGCCCTGTTTGAATGCTGCCAGAGTCTTTTTCACTGTTGCTGTTTTGGTCTCTGTAGTGACTGTTCTGTTCAGTTTGTATATGATTTACAGAACATGTAAAAACACTGATAAGAGGCTTTACATTGCTGCTATCAGTCTGGGCACACCAATACTCTGTCTACTCCTCCTGGTAGTATTCTACGCCTCAATGGAAGCACTTCAGCAGAGCCAAGCACTTTGTGTCGTCAGCAATGTTGTCTCAATCCTCTCAGCAACTGTTTGTGTCATTTGTTTGACTCTAACTGGAATCATGTACATATATGGTGAGTTAGTAACTTACGCAAGGCTATGCAGACTGCGTGTGTGAGTTAGATTTTGCTGGACTGATTTGCCTACTAAAAACCCATTTCTTAGTATTCTTATCCATACCTTTATTTTCCACGTTGGAAAACTCTTTGGCCATGGTCTTGTGTTGTCATGTGTGTGTTAGTGTATGTGTGCATGTGTGTGGTAGTGTACAGTTAACTAATGAATGCTCTCTGCATTAATATGTTGTGTGTAACCCATAATACAGACCACAGAGGAAAGTATGATATAGAAAACGAGTCAAAAGTGCAATCATCCAAACCTAAACCAACTGGAAGTGAATTTATACATCAATTTCGTGATTCTGAAGCCTTTGGTAAACATCCATCAATCAGTGTGAACGAAATGAATAGCAAGTTTATAGTCATTGAAGTGCGCGGAGAATCTGGGTGGCTTAACTCTGATGATAAGCAAAGGAAGCTGAAGTATCGACTTGGTGAATTAAGAGTTGAGTCAGATGGCAGACCCAGGATTTTGTGGGGTGATCCAAGTGTAGAAGGCAGTGATCCAGGGAACTACTATGCTGAAGGACGTAGACCTCGTGTTGCAATGAACCAAAATGGCATTGTGGTTGTCGTACACCAAAATAAAAGGCAATGTGTCTATCGTGTTGGAAGAGTCAACTTTGAGAGTTTTACCATTGAATGGGAAGGAGATGAGCAGGGAACAGTGTTTGCTGAAGAAGGTACTTCTCCCAGTGTAGCTATTGATGATGATGGTCATGTGATTATGACATATTACAATGTGAATGAAGGAAACGGCACTACACACATTGTCAATGGAACAGTTGGTGATGGTCTGGCAATAGACTCTTTGAAGAAACACACATTTCCACAAACTGCAAAGAAACTGACAGTAGCAGTTAACAACAAGGGTATGGTGGTGGTTTCTTACAGGACAGATGAAGGCATTTTCTTCATGGCCGGGTTGCTGAAACAAGCACACTGTAATGTTGAGTGGCAGTCTAAGCGGAGTACAAAATTGTCAGATGATGTTAAGAATACAAATATTGCTCCAGTTGTGAGTGTAAACGTTGATGGTTATTTCGTTATTACTTGTCGTATAACTACGTGCGATGGAGTACCAACCATGGTCCGTTATGTAGGCCAGATTGACACTAACACACAGGAGATATTTTTAGCGGAGGAGGAAAATGGATTTGGTAGTGGCTGGAATCCTGCTGTAGCTATTAATAGCAAAAACAAAATTTTGATAGTTCATGAGGAAAATTTTATTGGTAAAGTTAAACTCTACTATTACTTTGGGACACTAAAACTTCTGTAGCTACGTACGTACATCGGTCATTGATCTGCATCGAACAATGAATAGTTGTATGAATATTATATACCATGCTTAGATAAGTGTTGTTGGTGTCACTTTAGTACCTAACTATGTTAAGAGTTTGGAATGTGCAGTAGATCTACACTTCTGATTCGTTGTTTTTTTCAGACTCTGTTTTCGTTTCCTTTGCCTGTCCTCTGTTGCCTGTTACCCATTGATTATGAAAAGTTGTTATTGAGTTTGCTTGTGAGTGGGTGGCATGCATGTGGTTGTTTTGATGTAATTGCAAAATACAATGTTTACACAAAGTAGGCACAAGTACCAGTAAAAAAGCTTGTTGCGTGGGCACTTAAAAGTTATGGGATAGCTACACATGTACAATTACTTTTGAAATATGCTACTAAATGCTTTTCATTGCAGAAATTGAATACAAAAATCGTGTTGTCATGATATAGATCTATGCATCAACCCCTAGCTTGTACATTTTATTAGTTCTACATGTAGACTCTGTGTCACTGTTTGTTTTGTTATTACGTACGTATTTGTGTAGGGGAGCACTCACTACAGGACATGTACCTCTGTGCAACCCAGAGACAATTCCTAAACGAAGCACACCAGTGACCTTAATTAATAAAAAGTTGCGAGGATGGATATTCGGGGGCTATTTAGGAAGCAAACAAAGAGGAACGAAGAAAAATGTAAGGTATGTGCTTTAATAATCTAAAGTGGTTCTGTATGTAACCTTCTAGATCTATAACTCGATCTTTAAGAATCCCTACTGTACGAATTCATACAGGAGGTCTAGTCTAGACCTTCCCTCTTCCCTTGCAGCCCCTGTGGATTTAAAAAAATTACATGTCACATATAGTATGCTACTATTCAGTCTACTTTTCTGTTAGTTCACTAACCATGCCTTTTAAATTCTTGTAATATAGGCCCCTTTGATCATTGATGATGATGATGATGACTTTAAAGACTCTGCAACAAGCAAACCTTCTCATAAAGCTGTGAAACGGAAGAGGACAAGGCGAAGGATTGCTGATGAATCTGGTATAGCGTTTGTTGTCTACTAATATTTCACTTTAATACATTCAGCTTATTGGTACTTTCGCTCTTGTGTTTCTTGGTGTATTAGACTCCGAAGACGAAGGCTCCGTCAAGAAGAGGAAGTCAATGCAAACCATACCCACTTCCACTAAGACTCTCAAAAAATCTGAGCAAAAATTGAAGGGGAAGAATACTCCAGTAAAAGGCAAGGACAAAAATTCATCCACCCCTGGAAAGAAAATTCAAACAGTCACAGACTTCTTTGGGTCAACTCCAATCAAGCGTAGCAAACCTGCTAAATTGGAAGCCCAAGATGGAGGGAGCACCACTGCAACTAACAATATGAAGAATGGAGCAGAAGAGGAGGAGATAGACACCATTCCTGAGTCTCCTGTGGATGTTCTCATGCAGGGGATTGATGATGCGGCAATTGCTCAGGCACTACAGGAGGAAGAAATGGATATAATGAGACAGAAGGTTTGATGATAAAAACGATGTGGGGCTGGTTTGAAATGTGTGGTTTGTTTATATAACTACAGGAGAAGCAAGTCCACCGGGATAAAGAGTTTACAAAGACATTGACTGAACTTGATGAGAAGGAAGCAGCTGTATCAAAGGTACAATTGCACATACAACTGTGCACACTTTCATTCTTCACTGCCACTTCACACACACACACACAGACCACTCCCACAAAGCCGCCAGCCAAGAAACTAAAGCTGATGATGGAGAAGCTTCCAGTGAGCTGGTCTCCTTCCAAGACACCCTCCAGTACACCAACCAAATCAAACGGACCACAAAGAGAAGCATCACAGAAACCATTATCTTCAAATACCAGCAGAGCTAAGAGAGGGATACTGTACATTGATGATGATGATGATTGGGAGGAAGAAAAGAAAGAAAGGAAGGTTCCTGCACAACCAGCTGTCAAAGTAGTGACACCTAATAAGACTTCATCTAAAGGAGGTGCATCTTCATCAAAACCTGCTAAACAGGCTGCCACGCCTCCCCCTATATCGGCTCATGTACATACACGTAAACAAGTTAAAACTGGTTTGACTACTCCTAAACAAGCTACACCTCTTTCGAAAGGATCTTCGACTAGCACTCCTCCTATCAAGCCAACCAGAGCAGAGAGCTATGCAAGGTACTTGCACAGAGGAGGACCAAAAGCACCAGGATCGAAACCCATTCCAGAAGGTACGAGGCACAGCTGTGTACACACACACGCACAATTAATGGCGGACAGTAGCTCTTCCAAAGCTTTGATTTTTATTTTCTTTTTGCACACTAAATACACACACACATAACCTGCAGGTGCAGAGAACTGCCTCCAAGGTTTGACATTTGTAATAACTGGTGTTCTTGAGTCACTGGAGCGAGAGGAAGCCTCTGAACTTATCAAGAAGTATGGAGGAAAGGTGACAAGCTCCATCAGTGGGAGGACCAGCTATGTGGTGGTAGGAGAGGGGGCAGGGGAGAGCAAACTGAACAAGGTACGTAGGCAGGAGGAATGATGGTTGTGGTCCAGTCTCCTTTGATGCGTTTGTGTGCTTGTTTGTGAGACTGTATAAACAGTAACATGAATTTTCCAGGCTAGACAACATAATACACCTCAAATCAATGAGGATGAGTTGCTGGACCTCATTAGAAACAAGCCGTCAGCCAAACAAGGTGGCACCCAGCCAGCAAAGAAAGCAGCTAAGAAAACAGCAGCTTCAAAGAAGAAATCACCTAGTCCATCCAAACCATTGGTTTCCAGTGGTGCAGCTGTCAAACCTACACCTGCCATACCCACTTCTACAAGTCATGTGACCACACTGTCATCTGGTTCCACACCCACTCAAAAGAGTCACATGACCACCACAACACCCGTTGCTGTTGGCACTAGCAAAATGTCACCAGCTATACCAACTCAAGGTGAGATACAATTAACTAACGGTTGTGAATTCATCAGTTTCTGTGTATTTACAGAGATCTCTGTGTGTGTGTGTGTTGTTCTACAGGTGGTGATAGTCTGCTGTGGGTGGACAAGTACAAACCAAAGTCCATCAAGAACATCATTGGACAGCATGGGGAGAAGAGCAATGCTAAGAAGCTACTCAAATGGTTGCAGAGCTGGGAGAAAAACAGAGAGAGCAATGAAGGGGGAGTGGCCAAGAGACCGGGGGGAGGCGAAGCTCAGGATGACAGAGCTTCTTTCAAAGCTGCTCTATTGTCTGGTCCACCAGGTGTTGGGAAGACCACCACTGCAACACTAGTGTGTGAGGTTGGTGGTACGTAAATAGAGATACAAGTTCATTCACATCCATACACACATGTATACACACACACACACATTTTCACACGCAGGAGGCAGGCTACTCTTTCATTGAGATGAATGCTAGTGCCAATCGTAGCAAGAAGACACTTCAAAACGAAGTAGCCAGTCATCTTAGCTGTCTGTCCATCGACACGTTTATGGGAGGAGCCAAACATGGTGTGACCAGTGGGCGGAGACATGCACTGATCATGGATGAGGTGGATGGAATGGCGGGCAATGAAGACAGAGGAGGGATGCAGGTAGGTTGTATGTGTGGACTTGAGGTAGTCTGCATGAGTGTTGATATGAGAAAAAATTTGATATCAATCTCTCCTTGTTATCTCATCGTAGATCATCATCATCAACCTCATAGAATTATCCACCCATCATTTAGGCAGCTAGTTTCATAATAATTGTTATCCTTTACATGCTATCTGGAGAGTGGGGATCAATAATAGATCAGATGATGTGCATTTGGGCTCATTTGTCAACTATCCCTCCTCTAATCTCCAGGAGCTCATCGGAATGATCAAGACAACCAAAGTGCCCATTATCTGTATTTGCAATGATCGTCAGAGTGCCAAGATTCGATCTCTTGCCAACCACTGTTTTGATCTTCGATTCCAAAAGCCAAGAGTTGAGCAGATCAAGGGAGCCATGATGTCCGTGTGTTTCAAAGAGGGATTAAAGATAGAGCCCCAGGCAATAACAGAGATGGTGTTAGCCTCTGGGCAAGATGTCAGACAGGTCAGTGATGTGTGACAGTGTGTGTGTTTGGCTAAAGATGATAAGAAATTCTACTTAGTTTTGGTTCTCAATTGCCCAACTGTATCATTTATAGCCAATATTCATTGAACACCCAGGTACTTCATAACCTATTAATGTGGAGTGCCTCAGAAAAATCATTTACTGTGGATGTGGCCAAGGAATCGGCAAAAGGGATACAAAAGCACTCAAAGATGGTATGTGTTAAGATGTGTCTCTTAAGATTGTCACAATGAAGCATATGATACATACCTTCCTGTAGAATCCATTTGATGTGGTGAGATCGGTGTTTATCTCCAAGGAGGGAGACAGAGAACTAACGTTAAACGAAAGATCTGACCTTTTCTTCCATGACTATAACATTGGTAGTCTGTTTGTACAGGAGAACTACATCTCAGCCAGGCCGCAGAAGGCAAGGTGAGTTTTCGCACCCGTAATGTACATTGTTTAAAACGCAATCAGCTACTCATACTGCTTGTAGTGCAAGCAGTATGTATGTGTGTTATATGTAGGTAGGTGAACTTCATTTAGCTTGATGTGTTTGTTTCTCTCCAGAGGTAACAGTTGTGAGGTGATGAAGTGCATTGCTAAAGCTGCTGACTCCATTTGTGATGGAGAGTTGGTTGAGAAACAAATCAGAGCTTCGTCAAGATGGGAGCTACTGCCATTGCAGGTAGAGTGGTGTGTGGACATACACAAATCTTCATGCACACACACTCACTCACACTCTCACACCCCCACACACTTACCCACACACTCACACCTGCACACCCTCACACAGGCCTATCTCTCCAGTGTCATCCCTGGCACTTTCATGCAAGGTTTCTTTGGTAAGCCGATGTTCCCTCAGTGGCTGGGAAACAACTCCAAGAGAGGAAAATGTGACAGAATGCTTCAAGAGCTGCAGAGACACACCAGACTAGCGTATGTTGCAGCTGCTTGAACGATTATCAATTTACCATGTGTGTTGTCATACTTTACAGAACGTCATGTAGCAAGATTGAGTTTGGAATGGATTACCTGCCATTCATCAGCTCAAAACTTGCACAACCACTGCTTTCTCAGGTAAATGCTCTCATCTAGAACTTATTGCCAAGCAAGAACGCTTGCTTCTCTCTCTTTCTCCCTCTCTCTCTCTCTCTCTCTCTTTCTCTCTCTCAGGGAACAGACGGTGTATCTGATGTGGTATCTTCAATGGAGCATTATGATTTGGTCAGAGAAGACTGGGACTCCATCATGGAGTTGGCATACTTCACAGGAAGACCGGACATTGCTCAACAGATTCCATCCAAGGTGTGTGTGTGTGTGTGTGAGACGCACCACAGCCAGTTATGTGTCCTCATTAGAAATGCATGTCATTTACTTAACCTTCCAAAAATGCTAATTGTACCTTGTTACATTTAACCTTTGACCTCCTAGTTGTTTACACATTGAGAGTTTCATCACTTCTCAGGTGAAAGCAGCCTTCACCAGAGCCTACAACAAGGGCTCTCACTCCACCCATTATGCAACAGTCTTCATGAAGAAGATTCAACAAAGACGTTCCACCACTGACTCGCTAGAAGGGGAGTATGGAGAAGGGGGAGATGGTGGCAGCAACATGAATGGTTCGGAACCTGATTCAGCTGATGAGGATTTGAGTTCCAACCCTATGATCAAGCTCAAATCAAAGAAAGAGGCTGAGACAAGGGGGAAAGGTGGTTCACAAGGGAGCAAGAAAGGGAAGGGGAGAGCTGGTGGCCAGGAGGGTGAAAGAAAGAAAGGAAAGAAGAAGTAATTCATTACATTAACTTGCTGTTCAGCAGTGAAAACTCTTTATCATTCTTTAATGGTAGCTGTTCTACCCAGTTGTACAATCTGGTCTTGATTTTTTCCTCATTCCATTCTATTAATTATTGTCATACATGTATGTATGTACCCACCATCACTTGCAATCATCTGATTTAATAACTTGGAAAAAAAAACTCTGCATAATCATTTGATAACTCCATTTACTCATTGTATGTACAAAGCATCACTTAAAAACAACAGCAAACCAACAATAGTCTGTACATATGTATAGTATGAATATGTACTCTTTAAAATGGTCCAATACGTGTATGATTACAGCAAGGGTGCATACATGTGTGCAGGTGTGTGTGTGTGTGTGAAAGGCTGGCGGCAAGCAGCGAATGGTAACCATAAATGCCAAATACAAATCTCTCAGTGTTTGTTCACTCTTTGGGGGGCTCATCAGGGACCACTGTTTCACCTTTGGTTGGGGAATCTCCCTCTGGTACAGTACCATCAGGTTGATCTGTTGATGACCATACTCTATCCTGTGTGTGTGTGCATTAGAGAGAGAATGTGTGTTTATACAAGTGACACAGAGAGATGACAATCTAAGATGATTAGCTATCATGATACTTATCCATCGTACCTTTATTGAAGTGGAAGCAGTTCTGATCTTAGCACCAACATTCTTCACGGTCTCACTCTCATAAATGGCTGATCCAGTTTCTTTAATCTTTGTTCCAGTACGTTTGAGAGCCGAAGATGTCTTCTGCATAGTTTCACTCTCCCTATACAAAACACAGCGAGGGACAAACAGTAAAATGATGTCGAAGTATGTACTACGGTTACTGCTAATCAAAAACTACATACAAAACTCACAAAATAATGTTTTATATCCAATGTTTCCAAAAAGGTGCAACAAATGTGCTAGAGATATATGGACTCACTTAATTTTCGTGCCAGCTGCTGAGAAGGCATCAGATGCCTTTTTCCCTCCTTCGTTAAATTTGGTGACTGTCTTTTGGTAGGTCTCATTTTCTTCAACTTTGGTCTTCCATCCTGTGAGTTTCTCATCAATCTTGCGATACCTGGTGTGTGTGTGTGTGTGTGTGTGTGTGTGTACATGTGAAAGGCATGTTGTGTGTTAGTACGTTACTCACGTTTCAGTTTCCTGCATTTCTTTCCATTTGTCGCCCATCACCTTAAATCCGTGAGACATACTCTGTTTGAACTCCACCAGTGGTGTGATGCCCAGCTCCTTCTTGATTGCAGAGAGCTCTTGCTCCTTGTCCTGCAGCTCATAGTGCAGCCTCTGAATCTCATCTTGAAGCTGTACGAGTTGACAATAATAGCAACAGAATCAAAATACGACCATAAAAGGAGTGTACAAAAATATTGTTGCAACAATAGTGAAAGTGTATGGAGCTACAAAAAGGGACTGAAACAATCAGGTCAGTGTATAGAGACAACAGTGCCTGGTATATATATGTTTTAGCAAGACTGTACAATTAGTACACACCTCTTAGTACAAAGCAAGAACTATGAATTCTTAAACAAATGAGATTTAAAGTACCTGTTCTGCTCTAGCTGCCAGTCTCTCTCTTTCCATCTCCTCCTGGGTGGGCTCCAATTGGATGTCATCAGCAGGCGTCTGCTCTTCCGTTGTTGTTGTCTCGGTGGCCGTGGTTGGGGGTGTGGTGTCTTCAACCACCTCTGCAAGGAGAGGGAGACATATTTATACAATGATCCATAGTAAAAACTCAAATTCTGTAGCCACTGCTGAACTACAGTTTTACACTATCGGAATCATTCACTCAGGAATGTGAGTATCATGGATCATATAAGGTATGCAAAAATCAACAGACATTGCAGCACAGAGTGAGACATGGAACCCCTACCAGCAACAGGATGTGCAAACAAAAGATAGGCATCTAAATAGGAACTTATGTTTACTTATGGTGTTCCCAACACATACACATTCTATTGTAACTTCCTTGATATCCATTGACTCACACTTGGGCCATGGTACATATATGAAGTTTGGATTTCTGAGTGAAACATGTGCTAGTTCACAGGCTACACATGTAGTGTGACCACCATCCACAATTTTCATGCAGATAGGACATTATGATAGTACAGTGTATCTCTTTACCTGATGTATTGATCTCTGTTTCACTCATTCTTGATCTGGTGTACCTGTTCAGCGATCCTACAAACAACTGCAATCATAGACAAGCAAAATGTAAAAACCACCAGTCATCATACAACACACAACAGGCTCAATGATGTAACAGCCAATACATAGGTCAGTCTGTTTAACTAACTGCTCGTTAACACTTCTATATACAAGAAACGATTTCTTACTAAGAATCCAGTGCTTATTAATACTTGCAGTAAACAATCTTATGTTTTGCTGTTAGTCAAGACAGCTTAGTCTGCTTAGTATTTATACCATTGCAAGCAGAAACTCACCAAGTTCCTCAAAGCAAGCGGACGGTTCCAAACAGGATCAAAAGTGTTTCGCTTCAGCTCAGATGTACAGTCTAGTCATGTGAGTATGACGTCAACATTACGTCAACTTAATTAGTTTGGCTTTTGTGGCAAGATCAAGATGGCGTTGGCAGCTGCGAAAAGAGCTAATGTAAGTGACCAAAGTAACTTGTTAAGTGATAAACTTTGTGGATTACAACGTATTGTAGCGTATCGAGCTTCTAAATACGATGTTCATCATGTTTTAGATGTGCTAAGGTTGGAAGTGGGCACTAATTGGAAATTGTGAACTATTTTTCTCATTCTACAGGTTCGTTTACCTCCAGAGGTGAACAGAATACTATACGTCAGGTAAGTGTCAGTATATCATACTCTCCAGTGGATTCCGAGTGTAAAAAAATAAACATTGTGTTATCCTGTTCTCATAGAAACCTCCCATTTGAGATTTCCACTGAAGAAATGTATGACATCTTTGGCAAGTTTGGAGCCATACGACAGATCAGACTGTGAGTCTAGACATGTTTATGTGTGTGATGGCATGATGTTCAATTTATCATGTGATAAGCAACTAGAACTAACTAACTTTACATCATTCTTTTGTCAGCAGTTTTACATACCTTGTGACTGTAAGTTAATTAGTTATGTGTACACACACACACATGTATGTACGTACAGGGGATGTGCATCAAACACTCGTGGGACAGCGTTTGTTGTGTATGAGGACATCTTTGATGCTAAGAATGCCTGTGAACATCTTTCTGGCTTTAACGGATCTTCAGAAGGACAAGAATTTAGAGACATAGTGGAAAAGAAACTTAGCTCTCAAGATTTGATAGAAGCACAGGAGATGATAAAGCGTTACCTCGATAATGGATATAAAGATTACTAATGGATCAAGGGTCAAAATCCATAATAAATCCTTAATATCGCGAGAATAAAAGACGCCGAAGGTCAAATACTCCAACTTTGATCTGAAAAGCAACCAGACCCTTGCTTCATAATTTTACAATTATATAATTTTATTCAGTGTTTTCAGATATGTTTAACTTAGGTAAGCTACTTACGATCTTCATCGTCTCCATGCTTACAGTGATAACACGCTGGAATAGTTCTAACGGATACGCTGGGTTCTTCATAGTTTCGTTAGCGTAGTCGTTGGCATCGTTCTCAATGCCCCTTTTTGTTTTTGTGTCCGCCTTTACACACTGCTGTTCCATCACCCAGTCTAGTGCGCTCTTCCCATTAATCACGTAATCGTAAGCTGCAAGGGGAATATTTGTGATGGTGATATTGCAGTTATAGCTAACAGCCGTTTTTTTCAAATTGTCTGGTTTGCCTGCAAACTTCATCTTCTCAACCCTATAAAAATTTACAGGATCGTCAATAGTAGCAAGTTCAAGCGCACCCTCAGCAAATGTAACAGGATATAACTCTGCGTTTTCGTAGTCCACATGCAAGTCGCCTAGCTTGCGCCCTGCTTCTACAAATGCCCAAAAATCTACCTCCTGCGTTACAGCTGGAATACGTGGTAGATCTTTAATCAAGTTGTTTGCAAAACGCATTCTGTAGTCTTTACTGTGCAGTAGCCCGTACACGTAGTAAAAAATGTCTTCCTTCGCAATAGCTGTGTTACTGTATGCATCTTGGAAGTGCTTTAGACCATCGTCAGTAATGCCATCCTTTACAAGATGGTCGTCCGCGTCCATTTTTTCGTAAAATTTTATTGGGAAATGCTGAGTACCTCCATCAAATGCGTTCAAGTCTAACATCCTGTCTACCATCAAAACACTTAGACCGTTACGAGAGCCTTTGCCACTCACCACTACACACCTATTTTTTGAATTCTGATTTGGGAAAAGCTCTGCTGTTCTGCTAACCACCTCATTCAAACGCTTACTATAAAAAATATTCCGCTTACCAAATGGTCTATAATTGACAGCACGAACCTCACCATCAGTAAGCGATAAAGGTTTATCATTGACCAAATCTGCCCTTAACGCTCTGGTCCAACTGTACATCTGAGGGTCTGATTTAATAACTGTTTCAACATTGACAGCAGAGACCTGTCCACGCAACCTTTGCCGCTCGCCCTCATATCCTTCAATTAACTTCTTTATATTAACAAGAAGTTTTGATGCAGATGAATTATAGCACCAAGCATCTCTATTAGTAACGACTCCAAGTGAAAAGTTTTCAAATAGCTTTGTGCTTACACCCTTTTTTTTGCCTCCAATGGTAATATAGCGGTCAAAATTCGTATCTCTTTTGTTTATCCAGTCATTACTATCGTCTGCGTGTATGCGTTCAAATTGCTCAGCATTAAGCATATTTTTTATGCTTTGAGCATTTTGTAACGTTGCCAGCTTAGTATCAAGCTTTAAACCGTCCCCAATATCATAGTACCACACATTTCCACTTTGCTTAGAGGTTGGGTTTTTCACGAAGAAAGCGATAGATATACCCACCGTACTTCCTTTCCCAAATATATTATCGCCGTCAGGACCCGGCCCCTTGTTAAGCCTATTTTTGCGCACCTCACCTCGTAAATTTATGATGTAGATACTACTACACTCATCCTCCAAACACTTGCGCATACCGTCTGCATAAGCTTTATCAATCCAGCCGCTTCCACTAATAAAACCCACAATACCCCCGTCGTCACCAAGCCTGTTATTGGCCCAACATATTGCTCTTATGTAGCTATCATACAAATTGCGGCTCAGGGTTGCTGTAGACCTTGCTGCATACGTATCCCTTATTTTTGCATCTAAAGCAGGATATTTGACGTTTTTAGCATTATCGCCTGCGCTTTTTTGCCCTGCCCTATACGGTGGATTGCCCACGATAACACGTATATCAAGCGCCCTTTGCCTGTTACGGCGATCGCTGTTGTCTTCCATCATCAGCGCAACAAGATCATCGCTCTCATACATGTTAAACGTATCAGTTAAGCATATACCTTTGAACGGAGAATAGTCATTACCACTAAGTGCGTGGTATGTTGCTTCAATGTTTATTGTAGCAATGTAGTATGCAAGAAGAACTATTTCATTCGCATGTATTTCGTTTTTGTACTTATATTCCAGCTGCTCTTTGCTAATCAGCCCACTTTGCAGCAGTCTCGTAATAAACGTACCCGTACCTGTAAACGGATCCAGTATGTGCACACCTTCGCTACCAAGAGTTTGGCCAAACTCTTGCTGTAGTATGTCATTTACGCTGTGAATGATGAAATCAACAACTTGTACAGGCGTATAAACAATACCAAGCTTCTCAGTTAGTTCTGGAAACGCTGTTTTGAAGAACTTTTCATAAAGATCTACAACAACCTTCTGTTTGCCTTCAGCACTATCTATGCCGCTTGCTCGCTGCCGAACGCTTTCATAGAAGCCTTCAAGTCCATCTGCTTCCTTACCTATGTTATGCTGTTCAAGCGCAGAAACAACCTTCTGCATTGCTTGTGAGACAGGGTTTTGTGCTGTAAAGTTATGGTCTTTAAACAACGCATCAAACACAGGCTTGGTAATGAGATGCTGAGCCAACATCTCAATTCCTTCCTCTTCCGTTACGGCATCGTTAAGATCATCGCGTATCTCATCCAAAAACTGATCAAACAGCATACGCTCGGCAACACCTGTCTCCAGGGTCGCATTAATACGCTCTATGTGCTGCTGTGCGATCTTGCCAATGTCTTTCGCCCAGTCTTCCCAATACGTGCGCCTACCGCACTTTTGAACAATTTTGGCCTGTATACCTGCGGAAAACTCGTCATAAATAAATTCTATCTGCTCTGGTGGGCGGTCGCCTGAGTCGCCATCGCCGCCAGAACCCCCACCAATATCAAGGCCCTTCTTACCTTGTGGCTTTTCCGGCAAGTTCTCTGCTACAACTACAACTTCAATCTTGTCTTTATTCAGTGGCCACGTGTTAAGTGTACCGTCAAAACAAGCGTCATGTGCACGTAGAGCATTTAGAATTTGCCATACAACTTTGTAACGCTCATTGTCGTTAAGAGCGTCTTCTGGTCTTACGCCGGCAGGTATGACAACAGGCAGAATAACGTAGCCAAGCTTCTTGCCTTCTGCCCTACGCATAACACGTCCTACACTTTGCACCACATCGATTTGAGATTTGCGTGGGTGTAGGAATAGAATTGCATCTAGGCTAGGCACATCTACGCCTTCACCCAAGCAACGTACGTTGCTGAGAATTTTACACTCGTTCTGCTCTACATCGTCTCCTAACCAGTGCAGCAACTCACCGCGTGTCTTAGCGTTAAAAGTACCGTCTACGTGCTTCACTTGGCAACTTATCTGGTGATCGGCTTCACCTTTTATCGGTTTAACGGCGTTAAACTCATTCACCACATTGCCAAATTCATCAGCTATAAGCTCGCTTGAACGAATATCTTTGCAAAATGCAATAGCCCGGCGCATAGGATTGTCCTCAACACCAAAATCTTCACTACTGCCATGCTTTATCAGCGCCTTGTAGCAACCAACAATCTTTGTCGCGTCATCAAGTTTTAGCTCGTTATTAGCAGAAAGCCTATTTTGCACACCCCTGCTTACAAAACTTTCATCCACAGCCAACACCACTACCTTAAAGTCAGTCAGCATGCCATTCTCCACGGCCCTTCTGAAGCCATAAGTAAAAAACGTTGGTCCGTACAGTGCTTTATCGTCCATAGTGCATAACTCAACACTTGCATCAGCAGCTTTAGCACGAACCTTTTCACCATAAATGCGTGGCGTAGCTGTCATGTACAGCCGCCGCTCACCGTTCACATACTTGTTTTCGTGCACTTGTATAAAATTGCTGTCTTTTTCTCCATCAATCTTTGCGCCAGTTGTCCTGTGTGCTTCATCGCAAATAATTAGGTCAAAGGCCTGCAAGCCTTGTTCCTGTGCAGCAGTTAGAACAGAAATACTTTGGTAGGTGCCAAAGACCACAGTCATACGTTTCTCGTCGTTTACACCTGCACGGGACGCCAACTTTGCTGGATTGGTAGTAGCAGGAAAATCAAGCTCATGCGCTTCAATTTCAGCAACATCACTTGTGTACTTCCTGCGCTTGCCAACTTGCACATCACTACAAACAGCAAATGAGCGTAGTCCTATTTTCGTGTCGTTTGTCCATTCACGCACTGTCTGAGCAATAAGAGCAAGTGAAGGTACGAGGACCAGAACACGCTTGCCTTCACCAGCAAGGTTTTCAGCAATTTTCAGTGCAGTAAAAGTCTTGCCTGTGCCACAAGCCATAATCAGCTTGCCCCTGTCGTGTTTTTCAAAACCAGATTTAACAGCAGTAAGGGCTTGCTGTTGGTGCTCGAGCAGAGCCTTTTTACTCCGCAGCTTTATCTTCTTGCTATCAACTTCAAAAGCACTCCAGTCAATCGCGCTATCACGTAGTGCATTAAGACCAACGCGTACAACTGGGATGATTTGCTTCGCGATAGTAGAATCTGCATTATCGCTCCAGTCCACCTCTGTCGTATCAATTACAACACGGTAAATGAACGGATGACGCGAACTTGCACTTAGGAAACTGTCTATATCTTTCTTTTGTACACGATGCTGAGGTGAATAGAATTTGCACTGTATTGCAACAAAGCCTTCTTGATCACGTAACTTTGCAACCAAGTCTATCCCCGTATCGCGCCCATCTTCTCCATTCGCAGCGGCCCATTCTCCAAATGTCCATACATCACTGTACTGCTGTCTCTGAACTAGATCGTTCTTTAGAAATGTTACTGAAAGGCGCTCGAAGTATGTTCCCTTCTCACGTTCCGTTACTGCTGCGTCTCTATAGCTTTTAAGAATACGATCTAATGCTGACATGTTTATTGCTCCTATATCTTAGAATCTTTAATAGAAATGACCTTATAAACCTTATAACTATCATAAATCTGAACCATACCCAAAATCTTCCTATAAGCTGTCTAAGTCTTATACGTTTTTTCTGAGCAGGAAAACATTAGTCTTCTAAAATTATGCGATGTGGCGAACATCAGCCATAATCGCCGCAAGGAAGTGGCGGTTATGAAATATATCTATGAACGAGAAGATTGGCCTCATTTTCATTGGTCAGCTGAAAGCGTAGCTGATCGGCTAGCCGGTGTTCGTCATCGTCAAGGGCGATTGATCGGTCCCGGATGGAGGCGCTTGGCTTCGATCTGCACAACGAAGCCCCTCCTCAGCACACTGACCGAGGAGGTTGTCAAATCAAGTGATATTGAGGGTGAAGTGTTCAACCACGAGACCGTGCGTTACTTTATTGCGAGGCAGATTGGAATCGCCATCGACCACCCTCACCTTCTGGCCATATTCAGCCGAAATGATGGGGAGGTGCGTCTCATCGGCCACGGCCACGGTCGCGGTGATGAGAACCCAGCAGGTCAATAACAGACCTATTTCCCGATAAACGAGGTGCATATCAAAGATTCTAGAGACAGATATCAAAAAAAGCACATCGCTGAGCAAAAAAGCTAGGCTACCAATGTGATTGTGTGGCACCAAATCTTATGATTTTATTCATTTAGGGTTACGGTTTTGTGTATGATTTATTAGAATTGAGGCTAACCAGAGATGAAGATGAAACCAATCAACACGGTTATTCATAACGGATATTCAGATGAACAAAAAGCTAGAGACATAGTGGCAAAGAAACTTAGCTCTCAAGATTTGATAGAAGCACAAAAGATGACAAAGCGTTGCCTCGATAGTGGACATGAGAATTGCTAATGGATCAAGGGTCAAAATCCGCGATAGGTGTTTAATATCGCTGGAGAGAATCATGTTCTCAAGTTAACCTGCTTCAAGCTGGTCATAGCGGGTTTTGATCAATCGCTAATGAGCGCATATGCACCATCCAACGGGTATATCGCCAATCATGGACTTAACCCCTTAATTCCAAGGATTAGGGAGATCAAATTTATCAAAAGTTACTGCATTGCCTTCTAGATCAATGGCTTTATCCTCACCAACACTTCCTTCAGGAGTAGTTTTACGAGATTCAAAAAAGTCTTTCTTCAACTTTTCACGCTGTACTTCATTAGAAAATCCCCGTCCGAGCAGATAAGTAAACATCCGCGTACAGAGATCAGATACCTTGCTTTTACGAATACCTCCATTCGAAGGATCATAAACTACCCCATACCAAGGAGATGCAGGATCACTGAGACATAGATCAGTACCTCCCCCCTTATCATGGTTTGCAAGGCGGCGCATAATATCCTTCAAATCCATATAATCCTTCTTATTTTGAAGAAGGCCAACAGCTTCCGCCAGAGCTTGTTGGGCTATAGGGCGAAACAGCACATGATGACGCTTATCTTTATTTTTACCTTTGTCTGTACCTTTATCTTCATCCTGATCTTCATCTTCTTTACGACGCTTACGCATCTCAGACACCTTTTCTCCTTGAATCATCGCCTTGTGAGATGGAAGTTTTGCCATCTCATCAAAATAACTCTTCATTTGCCGTCTCCCAGCCTCTAACTCCTCATCCAAGGGACGAAGAAAACCTGCATCCTTGATGTTTAAGAGGGTTCTAGACCACCTATTGAACTCCTCAAATTGTTTTAGATATAGCCTCGTAGATTCAACGAGAGTATCAAGGGTCGTATATTTTTCTGATGTTTCTCTTAGCTGGCTTGCTCGAACCTCAACTCTCTTCTCGCTGTCAAATAAGTTATGAGTAACCATTAGCTTACGGGCGATAATTCTGCAACCATCATTTTCATCCAGTAAGGCTATTTCACTGTCGCTCAGACGACGAGCATTTTGATTCACATCGACAAAGATATTTCTCAGACGTGATATAGCCTCCTTAAGAGTTTCACCTTTCATCACCGCCGGTATAATCTCTATCCCGATGGTTTCAGACATAATGTTTTTCAGCAAACTCCCAGCGGTTTTGTTGCACTCTTTCCCGACAGCATCAAGAGTAATCTTTGAACGGGAAGAGGGTGAGCCATCTTGCTTTTTTGCGATTAATGATCCATCAAGCAAATTAAGTAGCCCCTTGATGCCCATAAGACGATGCTGTCCATCCAAGGCAAAATATTGAGTACCCTCCTCAACATCTAGGTCCACATACGCGTCCTTAGAATCTAAAGAGATCACATTAATAGCGTCATGCTTTGCTTTTCCCTTAGAATCCCAATTTTTGGAGCTTTTATCATACATCCAATCTTGATAAGCCACCAAAAGCAAAGGAGGAAATTTATGATGCTTTCTCGCTGCAAGATACGTAGTCATCGGTAACTGCCGTCTCCAATCGGGGCGTCTTTGTTGAATATACTCCTCTGTCTTTTCCGTCACTTCAATATCACTATCACTTGGCAAATCGCTATTGCTTCGCTCACGTTCAAAAATGGGTAGTTGATAAGCAAAATTAACACGCACAGCAACCCATTGTAAGGACGCGGAGGTTAGATAAGATTTACCCGATCCCATTTCAACAGTTAAAGCAAATAGATGCCCTTCTTTCTTCTTTTGTTTGTCTAGAACAACTTGAAATGCTTCTCGGTGAAGTTTTTCTTCCTCAATACTTTTCTTTACAATATCCTCCAATTTCTTATCATCAGATTTCTTATCATCAGATTTCTTATCATCAGATCCCTTATCATCAGTCATTGTCACTCCTCCTCGTTAGGTGTTTGATATTAAATTTTGGCTTAAAGCGTTGTATCAGTTCTTTTTCAATGTCCTTACGGTTTTTAGCTGAAGGAGCACTCAGAACGCAATACCAACACTTAGCGTTCTCTTGATCTTGAAGATATTTCTTCAGTCCAAGGTTTTGCTCATTTTCAGGTCTATGTTGCACCATCCGGCGTTTCAAATTATCGGTTTCCCCTATATATACATACACACGGCTAGCCTCCAAGCCATGGCACATCTCATCATGCCCATAAGCGTAAAGCCCCGGCTGGTCTAAAACTGAACTAAGAGAAGTGTGAACGCTTTTACATTCCCAAGACTTGGGCTTAACCATTTATGTTTGCATCCATATTGCATATTATTTGTTTGTTTGACGGAAAAGTTTGCACTATAAACGAACTATTGATTAGATTAGCAAAATTTATGCTATATTGAGGAGAAATTGATGTCAACAGAAATAAATTTTGGATATTCTTTTCCGGCGATCCGAGGCATACAAGCCCATCGAGAGTACTTTGTCTCGATGTGCCCTCTCAGATTATTGCCTAAGATTTTTCTGTTCAACGAAGAGGAAATTGCCCCTGAGGTGCGCGCGCAAAGGAAACTCAACCGCGCGCGCATACCATTAATAGCCAATTATATTCTTCAAAACCGTGATAACTACGCGTTTTCCGCAATTACGGCGTCCTTGGATTCCGAGTTAGAATTTGTTCCTCTTGGGGAAGAGAGTGACACGAGAAACCTTGGCATACTCAAAGTGCCGATGGATGCGAAGTTTATCATCAATGATGGACAACACCGCAGAGCCGCTATCGAAAAAGCATTAGAGACCTTACCAGATATCGGCAATGAGACCATTTCAGTTGTGTTCTATCAGGACCCTGGATTGAAACGATGCCAACAGTTATTTGCCGACCTTAACCGCCATTCCATTAGACCATCCACGTCCCTTGGGGTGTTATATGATCATCGAGACCTTGACGCTGATATCATTAAGCAGTTGGTTGGCGAGTCTGGGGTTTTTGAGGGTCTTGTCGAGTTGGAGAAGACAACTTTATCATCAAGATCAAGGCGTCTATTTACTCTGAGGCGCGCTTTACAACGCCAGCAAAGAGATTCTACAGTGCTATGGGGAAAATGAGGGTGAAAAAGCCACATTAGCCGTATCAACGTTTTGGGGGTCTGTTTTTGCGAATATCAAGGAGTGGACGGCGGTACGCGAGGGTAAAGTCACATCCGGCGAAGTGAGGGAAGACTTTATCCATACCCATGCGGTGGCTTTGCAATCTATTGCCCGAGCAGGAGTAGCTCTTATGAAAGAACATCCTTCTGACTGGCGAAAACGCATATCAGCTCTGTCCAAGGTCGATTGGCGGCGCAAAAACGCCCATCTTTGGGAAGGACGAGCTATGGTCGGCGGACGCATGTCAAAGGCCCAACAAAATGTGGTGTTGACAACCAACGCTCTAAAAAAGATTTTTAGATTACCTCTTTCTCCAGAAGAGCAACAATCTGAAGATTTTTTCATGAAGAAAGAATAACTTATAGGTTAAATGATGACACAGCAAAAAGCCCCATGGAAACAAAATTTTATCTTCTTTGAGGACGGTGGATATGATGAGCAGATTGAACTTCGCGTGAGTGAGATCGCCAGCCAATACCTTCAAGATAATTTGCCTTGGGTTGTGGGGTATAGTGGCGGCAAAGATTCCACAGCAACACTACAACTCGTATGGATGGCTCTCAAGACCGTCCCTCTCGAGAAGAGAACTAAACCAGTTCATGTGATTAGCACTGATACCCTTGTCGAGAATCCTATTGTCGCATCTTGGGTTGCACTTTCACTCGAAAAAATGAACACCGTGGCTCAGCAAGAAGGTTTGCCGGTTCAATCACACCGCCTGACCCCCTCTTTGTCAGATAGTTTCTGGGTTAACATGATAGGTAAAGGGTATCCTGCACCAAGACAGAAATTTCGTTGGTGCACCGAAAGACTGAAGATCAATCCATCAAACAGGTTTATCTCCGATGTCGTCAATAAATACGGCGAAACCCTTCTCATTCTTGGCACACGCAAAGCAGAAAGCGCTACAAGAGCAAAGACTATGGCCAAGCACGAGGATAAGGATATGCCAGCACGGATCAATCCTAACTCTAGCCTTCCTAATTCATTCGTTTTCACTCCTGTTGAAGATTGGAGTAATGATGACGTTTGGTTTTTTCTGATTGAAACTCCTAATCCTTGGGGGCATGACAATGCGGAATTATTCACCCTTTATCAGGGAGCCACTGAGGGGGGTGAATGTCCTTTGGTTGTAGAGACTGGAACACCAAGCTGCGGTGATAGTCGCTTTGGCTGCTGGGTTTGTACTTTGGTTGAGAAGGATAAATCTATGCAAGCCATGATCCAAAACGATGAAGACAAGAAATGGCTCATGCCACTGCTTGAGATTAGGAATGAGCTCGATTTTAGAAGCATGTCCATTGAAAACGGCGACCGACACTTACGAGATTACAGGCGCATGAATGGTAGTATCCAAATGTATAATGGGCGTCATATACCTGGCCCTTACAAGAAGGAGTTTCGCCACCATCTCCTAAAGCGGTTGCTAGAAGTTGAAAAGACTGTTCGCGAGACAGGCCCGGAATACGTAAAAAACCTACAGCTGATACAGCCCTCGGAACTTGAAGAAATCAGACGAATCTGGGTCATTGATAAGCACGAGATAGAGGATGCCCTCCCCGGACTCTATGAGGAAGCCGTAGGTAAGCCCTATGAGGGGCAAGACATCATCGAAGACCTTCCTTTCAGTCCTGACGACCTAAAACTCCTTGAAAACCTCTGCGCTGAAGACAAGATCATGTATGAGTTGTTGCGTGAAGCTTTATCAATCGAGAACCGCGGTAAAGTGGCCTTCAAAAGAAAAGGTATCTATCAGTCTCTTGAAAAGGTGGTTGCAAAAAACCTTTATCATACTGAAGAAGAAGCGGTGGGAGCCGCGCACGAACGTAGTGAAGCCCTATCTCAAGTAAATCTTGAGGCCACAGAATGATTATCGATAAAATTACGCTGCACGATTTCGGGATCTATGCAGGAATCAATGAGATACTCTTGACACCAGTGTCTAAAGAACGTCCGGTCACTCTGTTTTATGGCTTGAATGGCGCTGGCAAGACAACCATTCTTGAAGCGTTGCAAATTATCCTCTTTGGGCGTACCGCCAAATGCCTCAAAGATGAAAACTACAATGATTATATCCTTAAACGTATCAACAAGAAGTCTCGATACAACCAATCCTCCATCAAGTTAATCTTCAGGCGCACGGAACAAGGACAAGAGATCGAATACAAGATTGAACGTATCTGGACAAAATCAGGACAGAATATCAAGGAAAAGCTTCAGGTTGTTCGTAATGGATTCAGGAAAAAATCCCTTGCTGATCACTGGGAACAAAGCGTTAATGAAATACTGCCATCTCAAATATCACATTTCTTTTTTTTCGATGGGGAGAAAATTGAAGACTATGCTTCGCCTGAAGGCGGACGCGAACTGATTAGTAGCGGCATACAGAATCTTCTGGGTCTCGACATCATTGAGCAATTGCAAGACGATATGAAAGTCATTGAACGTCGTCGTCAATCCAATGCTTTTCCCAAGACCACCCAAGAAAAGATAAAAAACCTAGAAAACGAGTTGTCCACTGCACAAGATGCTCTTGATCGTTTGTTAGGCGAAAAAGCAGCTTTACAGACTCATAAAATTGATGTTTTGGAGCGTGAACTGAAAGCTTTGGACGGTAATTTTCAGCGAATGGGAGGGCAAACAGCCGAGCAAAAGCAAGAAATTGACGAGAAACTTGCCACGATTAAGGGGCGCCTTAATGCGTTAGACAGTAATCTGGTCGATCTGGCGTCCCGGAGTGCTACCTTTGGCTTTCGTGCCTGATTTACTGGATGATCTAGCAGGTTTTTGTGAAATCTCAGAAAAGGCTAATACCACAAAGACAATTTTATCCATCCTTGAACACAGAGATCAGGATGTACTCAAGCAGTTGGATACAATAAAAATTGAGAGCGAGGCAAAAAATGCCCTAGCTCAATACCTTCTCGACGACCGAAAGCAACGGATGGAATCTCTTGATATAGATATGCCCTACCCGGATGAAGCCGAGCTGGGTCGGCTAAACATCGAGAACATTTACAAGCAAATCAAGAATGACCAAAGCAAGATCCGCACGATTATTGAGCAGTTAGATGAAGCAAAGGATCTGCAAGATGCAACCCAGACAGCCAAAATGACCATAGTCTCTGATAATAACTTATTTGAGATATTAAGTGAGCGTGATCGGATTCAGGAAGAGTTAAAAACCGCAAGTGTTACTCTCGGCTCTCTTTCTAACGAGTTAGACAGTGCTCAAAAAAGGGTTGATAGATTTAAAGAAAATCTCAATCTCGCATGGCAAGAAAGGGTTGAAATAGACATAACCAACAAGGAAACCCTGCACTACCTTAAGCGTTTGGACGCTGGGCGCGGTATACTTGATGTTTTTCGGGCAAAAATTCTTAACAGAAACATTCAGCGCATCGAATCTCTTGTGCTGGAAAGCTATTGGACGCTTTTGCATAAAGAGAATCTCGTCAAAAGCATTAAGATCAACCCAGAAACGTTCAATATCTCTCTTAGCAACCTCGACAACCACGATCTGAGAACAGATCAGCTATCAGCTGGAGAACGTCAACTGCTTGCTATATCATTGTTATGGGGCATGGCGCGCGCGTCGCAAAGCTTCACCCGTTGCTGTTGACACTCCTCTAGGGAGGCTTGATTCCAATCACCGAATGAGACTGGTCAAACACTATTTCGGTCAAGTTTCTCATCAGGTTCTCCTTTTTTCCACCGATGAGGAGATCGTGGATGAGTATTTTGATGAGCTTAAACCTAGTATCAGCCGCATATTTCATCTTAATTATGATGATAAAGAAGGCAGCACAACAATCGTAGAATCTTCTCCATGATAGGAATCTCGAGAATCCGGCTTTCTCAAAAAGCAAAAGATCAACTGAGTACTCTAAAACGGCGCACAGGCCTCAAGCCAACGGAATATCCTCTGTCGTTGGGCTTTCTGTCTTTCGTTGTCAGAAGCATCAAAACCTCAAGAGATCGAAATAAAGATGGATAGCAATGTCGAGATGGCTTGGGATACCTTCACCGGCTCTGATTATGAAGATTTGTATTTGGGATTGCTGAAAGCCCGATGCGTCCGTGACGAAATAGACATCGATCAGACGACACTCAATAGGCAATTCGCTTTACATCTGCATCGCGGCATTGGCTACCTCGTGTCTCAAAAGAACATTAAAAGCATTCAGGATTTGTTATCGCTCGTGGAGCATAGCAAATCTAAGTGAGGTTTGAATGGCACTCAACAAACAGGAGATTTTCATACCAAGTTCGACTAGTCTGAAGGGGAAATTTCTTGAAGAATAACTCGGTCGATATTTCAGTACTGTTGCTTGCCGGGAATGACACCGCGCACCCCACCGCGTGGTTCTGATACGTCGCCTTTGCGTCGCGGGATAAGGTGAACGTGGGTGTGGAAAATTGTTTGTCCAGCATCTTCTCCAGCATTGATGCCGACATTGGATCCAGTGATGGCCGGGTCTAGGCTTAAGATCTCTGTCCGCTGCTCTTCGAGCATAGCATGAATGGCATTCAGTTCTGGCTGGTAGAGGTCGAAGTATCCAGCAACGTGCCGCTTGGGAATTACAAGCGTGTGATGCCGCGTAACGGGATAACCATCCCGGATCGCATAACACAACTCGTTCTGAGCAACGATCTTTTTGGAATCGATGTTACAAAATATACAGCCATCAACCCGGTCATTGTAGGACTCTAGAATGCTGCGGAAGTCTGTATCGTCACGGTCGCGCTTGCTCGTGTTACAGGTGACGCAAAGTGCTTGTAAGTTGCTGATGTCATCACTTCCACCTCGTACGCGAGGAACAATATGGTCGATATGGAGAGCAGCCTTACTCTCGTGAACCCCACATAACTCGCAGCGGCGCTTTGCACGATGCAACACATTATAGCGTACGGTTTTGCGCACGTAGCCCTCTGCAATTCCTCGGTGCTCCCAAATGTTGTCCTCGCGCTTTTTCATATAGGCAGACAAGCGTTCATTGCAGATCTGTATGAGCGATTCAGTTTCCCGATATTTCAACTGGTCTGCGATCAGCCTGTATCCGATTATTCGACGGCCGTCTTTCACAGACTCAACGATGCCCCTGCCCGTCAAGACACTACTGACCCATCTGTTGACGCGACCCTCGTAATATTCGATCTGCGATCGATCATAGATCAGAAATGCTTTGGCTATATCCTCAACCGCTGCGGTGCCTTTGTTCTCCAGTAACACGCGAAGCATCACGGGTTGATAGATGTGAGACATCCGCATCTCATCGCGGATGTACTTCTCAAGTTGCAGAAAAGACCAGTTTGTACCCATCTCGCTAAAATGGCTGATAAGTGGATAAAAATCTAGCCATTGCTTATATTTTTTAAGGAGATAAATGTTTCCCCCTTATGCCCCGTCTCCCAAACGGGTTTTTTGCATAAAAGGAGAGTGGTATTGCGCGAAATAATGATTTCTCAAAACATAAGGAGAGAGAGTTATGCGCGATGTCTACGCCGAAATTACCAATACCATCGTCACTGGCCTTAAAACGGCTAGCGGTGATTTTAAGTTGCCTTGGCATAAGCCAGGGCTGTCCCTGCCCGAAAATGCCACAACCAAACGCCCCTACCACGGCATCAATGGCGGCCTCGGCGTAAACTTAGCAAATGAAATGTGCCTCAGACACACTCGGACCCACGGAACAAGCCGGGTTGAAATCATGGGAGAAACCCGTGAAAACATCAGTGCTCTCAAACAATATGGATGCATCGTTGAGATTCACAATTATCAAACCAAAATGTTTGTTCCAAACATTTCTGTGATCAAATCTATTCTGGAGCGTTACCCGGTGGTATATTAAGATAGAAATGATATCCACGGCTCTCCCCCTCTATCAAACCGGGGGAGATCTGTCCTTATCTTCCTCTTTTTTGCATATTTCGCATATGTAGAAGGGCGCATTCGACGACCTAATCTTGAGTATAACGTAATTTAAAGTGCTATAATCATCTAACCACTCTATAATCCCCCCCATGTCTTTTGAATTGATCATTTTTGATAAAGACGGCGTCTTACTCAATCTTAGTAAAACTTGGATTGCCGCGACTATCGCTATGGCCCGATATACCGAAAGCCTCATCGATGGAAGAGTCGGATATAAAAAGCTCCTAGAAGCCATTGGGGTTGAGCTAGATGAAAGCGGCGAGGATGGGCTAATCACCGACAACAGCCCCTATGCGTCGGGAACATATTCAAGCTTGCTTCCTATCTGGGGGGCGCTCGACCATGACCTTAAGAATATTATTCCAAGCCCTGAATATACAGATAATATTTTCCACATTTTGGTTGATGAGGTTCGCGGTAAAACCGCCCCGAAAGGCCACCCCCATCAGGTCATGCGAAGTCTAGCGGAGGAAGGATACCGTCTTGCTACCCTGACCAATGATGGCGACGAGACGACCAAAATCAATCTCGATGATCTGGGCATTAGCGCATTCATGGATATGGTGATAACCGCCGATAGCGGGGTTGGGCGAAAGCCTGAAGGCGGCGGGTTTCGCCATATTTGCGACCGCCTTGAGATCCATCCTGAAAAAACCTTGATGATTGGCGATACCTACGCCGACCATGACGCTGCCATCGAGGCCGGTTGTGGCAATATTATCGCCGTCACCGATGGCGCCCCGACAATCCCAAAATTCATGCCAAAAGCCACCCACGCCATTCCTTCGATAGATGACTTGCCTGCATTGTTAAAGAGTTTAAAATAAGCACGGCTATGATCAAGGCTGGAGCATTTTTACCTTCGGCGTATTTCATCCTCGCGACCAACCCATCGAATTTTTCCTGATAATCTAATCGGATACGAAAGAGCCTCGGAGCACGGTTAAGATGTGCTTTTTGGCTTTTACGTTTTAATTTTGGTTTGGGGGCCTTGGGATTGTTAACGTCATCGTTAGATTGAGTAAATTCATCTGAACGCGCTTTCTCTTGCTGTATCAGTCTTTCTCTTTATTTTTCAAGTCGCTCGTCATGATCTCATTCTCCTAATTGCAGGTTTTGCAATACCGCAGAAATTATCGCGGCCAACTCCCGTCGCCGGTCGTGGATTCCATAGGTATTTTTTAAGGCCGGGTCAAAAATCGTCCGGTATGCGCTATCTGCACGGGTAAAGACACCACTCGCAGGGATTTCGAAAGCCCCCTGTTGTTTCAGGGATAGGATAGTATTGCGCTCCTGCTCGCGGCTTTTGTCGCCGTTTGTGACCACAGTAATAATGCGCTTACCGACAGATTTTGCCTGGTTCATCGCATCTATATACGCAGCGTACTGTGAGCGCTTGGGTATGACAGGCATAACCAATTCTGCGATTTGTTACTTGAAGATATACTTGGAATTGAACCCTTGACGCAGGTGAAAAGCACCTCATTGTGTCAGAGGAGTTGCGTACCCGTACGCATTTGGATGATGCATACGCGCTCGAGAACACAATACGGGACAGAGGTGCGAGCGGTAATTACTGATACATCGCTTGGTTTTGCACATCCTACCTTGTCACAAGTCCCCACACTATCATCCCACCCGTCACGTGCAAACCCCGTCCGAGAGCAGAACAAACAGGTATAAAACGGGGATTATTCCAGCTTGAAGCGGGTTAACTTGAGAACATGATTCTCTCCAGCGATATTAAACACCTATCACGGATTTTGACCCTTGATCCATTAGCAATTCTTATATCCACTATCGAGGCAACGCTTTGTCATCTCTTGTGCTTCTATCAAATCTTGAGAGCTAAGTTCCTTTGCCACTTTGTCTCTAATTTTTGTTTATCTGAATATCCGTTATGAATAGCAAGGTCGAACCACATATAGGCTTTTTTGTAATTTTGCATAAGGCCTATTCCCTTCTTATAGATCGCACCAAGATTAAACTGCGCCCTTGCATCACCTTGCTTCGCAGATTTGGTGAACCAGTCAATGGCCTTTCTCATAGTCTTGCGGAACGCCTCTTCCATTGTAATACATCACACCAAGATAAAACTGCGCCAACGCATCACCTTGCTCTGCAGATTTGGTGTACCAATGAACAGCCTGTTTATCATCTTGCGGAACGCCTTCTCCCTTCTGCATACATCACACCAAGAGAAAACTGCGCCCCTGCATCACCTTGTTCCGCAGATTTGGTGAACCAATGAACAGCTTGTTTATCATCTTGCGGGACGCCATCACCTTCTGCATACATCAAACCAAGATTATACTGCGCATCCGCATCACCTTGCTCCGCAGATTTGGTGAACCAATGAACAGCCTGTTTATCATCTTGCGGGACGCGCCTGCAATTCCCAAGATTATACTGCATACATCTCTGCAGATTTGGTGAACCAAGATTATAGTCTTGCGGGACGCCATCACTGCTGTAATACATCAAACCAAGATAAAACTGCCGCGCTTTGCTCTGCAGATTTGGTGAACCAGTCAATGGCCAATCAACAGCTCTGTCTTATCATCTTGCGGAGCGCCTTTCCCTTCTGCATACCGCTGTATCACACCAAGATTATACTGCGCCTCCGCACCTTTCTTAGCCTTGCTCTACGCAGATTTGGTGAACCAATACTATCCGTCAATGGCTTTCTCATAGTCTTGTGGGCAATACCGCGCCTATTTCTTCCATAATGCTTTCATATTTTTCATCTTCCGCTTTACACCTCGTCAGATCATCCTCCTGCGCAATACCGCAGCAAATTATCCGGCCAACTTGCTCGCGCAGATTTGGTGTCCGGTACCAATCAACAGCCTGTTTATCATCTTGCGGAGCGCCGTTTCCCTTCTGCATACATCATCTACCAAGATTGGGTATACTGCGATTTGTTACCTTGGAATTGAACCGCAAGGTGAAAAGCCTTGTGTCTGCAGGATTTGCGTGACCCGTACGCATTTGGATGATGCATACGCGCTCGAGAACACAATACGGGACAGAGGTGCGAGCGGTAATTACTGATACATCGCTTGGTTTTGCATACCTACCTTGTCACAAGTCCCCAGATATCAAACTGCAAACCCCGTCCGCAAACAAACAGGTATAAAACCTTGCGGGTTAACTTGAGCATGATTCTTTGGTGACCCTTGATCCAGTCAATGGCTTTCTCATAGTCTTGTGGGACGCTTTTTGTTCATCTGAATATCCGTTCTCCATTTTTATATATCACACATCCCACCAAGATAAAACTGCGCCCCCGCATCACCTTGCTCCGCAGATTTGGTGAACCAATGAACAGCCTGTTTATCATCTTGCGGAGCGCCTTTCCCTTCTGCATATATCATACCAAGTTCATTCTGCCGCAGATTTGGTGTACCAATGCATCAAGTACCTTGCTCTGCAGATTTGGTGCATTACCAATGAACAGCCTGTTTCATAATCTTGCGGGAGTAATACATTGCCTTTCTGCCCCCAGCATTCTTGCATACATCAAACCAAGATTAAACTGCCAAGATTATTCTGCGCCGCCGCATCACCTTGCTCTGCAGATTTGGTGTACCAATGAACAGCCTGTTGATCATCTTTCGGAACGCTTCTTCCATTTTCATACATCAGACCAAGACTATTCTGCGCCACCGGAAGACCTTGCTCTGCAGATTTGGTGACCAATGCCCTTTTATCATCTTGCGGAACGCCTTTCCATTGAGATACATCACACCAAGATTATTCTGCGCCGCCGCAAGACCTTGCTCTGCAGATTTGGTGTACCAATGAACAGCCTGTTTATCATCTTGCGGAGTACCTTTCCCTTCTGCATACATCCCACCAAGATTAAACTGCGCATCTGCATAACCTTGCTCTGCAGATTTGGGCTTTCTCATAGTCTTGTGGGACGCCTTCTCCATTTTTATATCTCATACCAAGACCATTCTGCGCCCGCGCAAAACTTTGCTCTGCAGATTTGGTGAGCCAATGAACAGCCTGTTTATCATCTTGCGGAGTACCTTTCCCTTCTGCATACATCCCACCAAGATTAAACTGCGCCCTTGCATCATCTTGTTCCGCAGATTTGGTGAGCCAATCAATAGCCTTTCCATAATCTTGCGGGACGCCTTTCCCTTTGAATACCTCCAAGCAAGATTATACTGTGCCTCTTTATCACCTTTCTTAGCACTCTTAGTGATATCTTCTACTTCCGTATTTCCTGCCTTAAATGATGCTTTCGCTTTATTTTTCAAGTCTTTCGCCATGATCTCATCCTCCTAATTGTAGGTTTTGCAATACCGCAGATTCCGTATTTCCTGCCTTAAATGATGCTTTCGCTTTATTTTTCAAGTCTCTCGCCATGATCTCATCCTCCTAATTGTAGGTTTTGCAATACCGCAGAAATTATCGCGGCCAACTCCCGTCGCCGGTCGTGGATTCCATAGGTATTTTTTAAGGCCGGGTCAAAAATCGTCCGGTATGCGCTATCTGCACGGGTAAAGACACCACTCGCAGGGATCTCGAAAGCCCCCTCTTGTTTCAGGGATAGGATAGTATTGCGCTCCTGCTCGCGGCGTTTGTCGCCGTTTGTGACCACAGTAATAATGCGCTTACCGACAGATTTTGCCTGGTTCATCGCATCTATATACGCAGCGTACTGTGAGCGCTTGGGTATAACAGGCATAACCAATTCTGCGATTTGTTACTTGAAGATATACTTGGAATTGAACCCTTGACGCAGGTGAAAAGCACCTCATTGTGTCAGAGGAGTTGCGTACCCGTACGCATTTGGATGATGCATACGCGCTCGAGAACACAATACGGGACAGAGGTGCGAGCGGTAATTACTGATACATCGCTTGGTTTTGCATATCCTACCTTGTCACAAGTCCCCACACTATCATCCCACCCGTCACGTGCAAACCCCGTCCGAGAGCAGAACAAACAGGTATAAAACGGGGATTATTCCAGCTTGAAGCGGGTTAACTTGAGAACATGATTCTCTCCAGCGATATTAAACACCTATCGCGGATTTTGACCCTTGATCCATTAGCAATTCTCATATCCACTATCGAGGCAACGCTTTGTCATCTCTTGTGCTTCTATCAAATCTTGAGAGCTAAGTTTCTTTGCCACTATGTCTCTAGCTTTTTGTTCCATCTGAATATCCGTTATGAATAGCAAGGTTTAACCACATATAGGCTTTTTTGTAATTTTGCATAAGGCCCTTCCCTTTTGCATACATCAAACCAAGATTAAACTGCGCCCCCGCAGCACCTTGCTTTGCAGATTTGGTGACCAATGAACAGCCTGTTTATCATCTTGCGGAACGCCTTTCCCTTCTGCATACATCATACCAAGATTATACTGCGCCGCCGCAAAGCCTTGCTCTGCAGATTTGGTGTACCAATGAACAGCCTGTTTATCATCTTGCGGAACGCCCTCTTGATTAAACTGGGACGCTCTCTCCAATGAACATTTTATCATAACGCCCTCATCTATACATACCAAGATTATACTGCGCCGCCGCATCAGCCTTGCTCCGCAGATTTGGTGAACCACTTAATAGCTTTCTCATGGTCTTGCGGGACGCCTCTTCCATTTTTATACATCACACCAAGATGATACTGCGCCTCTGCATCACCTTGCTCTGCAGATTTGGTGTACCAATGAACAGCCTTTTTATACATCTTGCGGAACGCTCTCTTCCATTGAGCTTTCTCATACATTTCCCTTCTGCATACATCACCAAGATTATTCTGCCGCCCAAAGCGGATCACCTTGCTCTCGCAGATTTGGTGTACCAATGAACCGCCTGTTTATCATCTTGCGGAACGCCTCTTCCATTTTCATACATCACACCAAGAGAAAACTGCGCCCGCAAAGCCTTGCTCCGCAGATTTGGTGAGCCAATCAACAGCCTGTTTATCATCCGCATCACCTTGCTCTGCGGATTTTGTGTACCAATGAACAGCCTGTTTATAATCTTGCGGAATGCCTTTCCCGTTAATACATTAGAGCAAGATCATTCTGCGCCCTTGCATCACCTTGCTCTGCGGATTTGGTGAGCGAATGAAGAGCCTGTTTATCATCTCCCCGCAAACTGCCTTGCTCCGCAGATTTGGTGTACCAATGAACAGCTTTTATCATCTTGGAGATACCCTCTCATGGCAAGATGATTCTGTGCCTTTGCATCACCTTGTCCGCAGATTTGGTGAACCAATGAATAGCCTGTTTATCATCTTGCGGGACACCTTCCCCTTCGTAACACATCAAACCAAGAGCAAACTGCGCATTCACTCAAAACCTTGCTCTGCAGATTTGGTGAACCAGTCAATGGCTTTCTCATAGTCTTGTGGGACGACCTTCTCCATTTGTATACATCAAACCAAGATTATACTGCGCATCTGCATTACCTTGCTCCGCAGATTTGGTGAACCAATCAACTCATAGTCTTGTGGGGCGCCTTCTCCCAGCATTCTGTTTATCATCTTGCGGGGCACCTTCCCCTTTGTAACACATCACACCAAGATTAAACTTGCTCCGCTGGAGCCTCTGCATCACATCAGACCAAGATAATACTGCGCCACCGCAAAGCCTTGCTCTGCAGATTTGGTGAACCAGTCAATGGCTTTCTCATAGTCTTGTGAGACGCCTTCTCCATTTTTATATATCAAACCAAGATTATACTGCGCCCACGCATCACCTTGCTCTGCAGATTTGGTGTAGCCAATGAACAGCCTGTTTATCATCTTGCGGAGACACCTCTTCCATTCTGCCATACATCAGACCAAGATTAAACTGCGCCGCCGCAAAGACCTTGCTCTGCAGATTTGGTGAGCCAATCAATAACCTTTCTGTAATCTTGCAGGACCTTCCCTTTGTAATACCCAAGATTAAACTCCACCATTGTAGATTTGGTGAACCAATGATCAGACCTGTTTATCATCTTGCGGAACGCCTCTTCCTTTATCAAACTCACGCCAAGATTATTCTGCCCATCTCACCTTGCTCCGCAGATTTGGTGAACCAGTGAACAGCCTGTTTATGCGGAACTTTCTTGAAATACATCATACCAAGATTATTCTTTGCATCATCTTGTTTCGCAGATTTAGTGTACCAATGCCTTCTCTTGCGGGACGCCTCTTCCCTTGATATACATCAAACCAAGATTAAACTGCGCATTGCATCACCTTGCTCCGCAGATTTGGTGTACCAGTGAATGGCCTTTGCTCATAGCGCCTTTCCCTTGCATACATCACACCAAGAGAAAACTGCCTCACCTTGTTCCAGATTTGACCATAACATCCTGACCATCTTGCGGAGACCTTTCCCCTTCTGCATACATCCAACCAAGAGAAAACTGCGCCCTTGCATCATCTTGCTGCAGATTTGGTGAACCAGTCAATGGCCTTTCTCATAGTCTTGCTGGACGCCTTGCCCTTTGTAACACATCAAACCAAGATTATACTGTGCCTCTTTATCACCTTTCTTAGCACTCTTAGTGATATCTTCTACACTAGCACCAGCAGAGTTGTTTCCCGATATTGAATTATCTCCACGAAGAGAGAGGGGTCTCGGGAATTTTGCTATAAAGAGATTGGTCAGAATCGGAGAGATCTGCCGCTGGGCTTTGAATAGTATCCGTTATGCTCTTCATAGTATTTTCCGTATTTCCTGCCTTTAATGATGCTATCCACTTTCAAAAAGCCTGTTCTCCAATTCAGCCAATCTTTGCTTTAAAGCATCATTTACCTTGGAGGGATTTGCTTGGCCTTGTGAAGCCTTCATCACTTGTCCAACAAAAAACCCAAACAGTTTATCTTTTCCCGCTTTATATTCGGCAACCTTATCGGCGTTTTCCTTCAAAACACCATCAACAATCTGATAGATCTCATTGCTATCCGAAATCTGCTTAAAGCCTTTCTGATCAATGATCGTGTCAGGCTCGCCTCCATTTTCCATCATCTCGGCGAAAACATCTTTTGCCATTCGCCCCGAAATTGTCCCGTCTGAAATTCTTGAGATTAAGCGTCCAAGGCAGTCCGCTGTCACCGGACTTTGAGCAAGAGATAGCCCCGCTTTATTCAATGCCCCGAATAACTCAACAACAACCCATGAGTGGGCAAGTTTCGCATCTCCTGCCTTGCGCAGTTTGTTCATAAGTTTGTTCATAAAAAAGCGCTGTTTCCTTATCCTCTGAGACCACCGTCGCCTCAGACTCCGAAAGGACATAACTCGTCATCAGGCGTTCTTTTAACGCGTCCGGCAACTCCGGCAAACTTGCCTTAATCTCGTCAACCCATGCCTGATCGAGCACGAGTGGTAACAGATCAGGGTCAGGAAAATAACGGTAATCATGCGCATCTTCCTTGCTTCGCATCGTGCGGGTTTCGCCGTGCGCAGTGTCGAAAAGGCGTGTTTCCTGTTTAATTGTGCCGCCACTTTCCAAAACCTCTATCTGCCGCAACGCTTCACTCGTGATAGCTTGCGCGATAAAGCGGATCGAGTTCAGATTCTTTGTCTCGGTCCTTGTGCCCAAATCCTCGCCGGGACGCCGCACCGAAACATTGCAATCAGCCCGCAACGACCCTTGTTCCATATTACCGTCACAGGTGCCTAAAAACCGCAGAATTGATCTCACTTTTGTCACATACGCCGCCGCCTCGTCAGCCGAACGCAAATCAGGTTTTGACACAATCTCCATCAACGCGACCCCTGAGCGATTAAGGTCTATGTAGGATTTTTTCGGGTGCTGGTCATGGAGCGATTTACCTGCATCCTGTTCAAGATGAAGCCGCTCGATGCCGATTTTGCGGCTACTTCCGTCTTTAAGATTGATCGTAACCTGTCCTTCGCCGACAATTGGCTGTTTATACTGGCTGATCTGATATCCTTGCGGCAAATCGGCGTAAAAATAGTTTTTTCGATCAAAAAGACTGAAAAGATTAACTTTCGCGTTAAGACCAAGACCCGTCTTAGTTGCTTGCTCAATACAAAAACGATTGATAACCGGCAACATTCCAGGCATCGCCGCGTCAACCAGCGACACATGTTCATTCGGTGCCCCGCCAAAGGCCGCCGATGCTCCTGAAAATAATTTTGAGGCACTTGAAACCTGTGCGTGGATCTCAAGTCCGATCACGACCTCCCATTTGCCGGTGCGGCCTTCTATCAAAAGAGCGTCATCAGTCATTTTACCGCCCCATCAGCCACGTGATTAAAACCAGCTGCTTTTTCAAGCGTTGAAGCCACGCGGATCAACGTGTCCTCGCGAAAAGACGGCGCAAGAATCTGCAAACCTAACGGCAACCCATCCGCCGTCAAACCTGCTGGCACCGACATGGCTGGGATTCCTGCGAGATTGGCGGGAGTCGTGAAAATATCATTGAGATAGACTGTGACTGGATCCACCTGTTTGTCGCCCAGTGAAAAAGCCGCCGTGGGCGTGGTTGGCGCGAGCAAAGCGTCAACTTCAGTGAAAGCTGTCTTAAAATCGTTCTGAATAAGCCGCCTGATCTTTTGTGCTTTGACATAATACGCATCATAATACCCTGCCGAAAGCGCATAAGTCCCGATGAGAAGTCGCCGCTTAACCTCATCACCAAAACCAGCAGCACGGGTTTTTTCATACATCTCATCAAGGGTCTCGCCGTCAACCCGTGCACCATACCTCACCCCGTCATAACGCGCGAGATTGGAGGACGCCTCGGCTGGTGCAATGATGTAATAAGCGGGCAAAGCGTATTCCGTATGCCGTAGATTCACAGGCACGCAAACCGCTCCTGCGTCCTCAAGCCAAGCCTTGCCTTGTTGCCAAAGCGCAATGACCTCTTCACTCATTTTGTCTGAGATATACTCATCGGGAATTCCTATTTTCATTCCCTTGACCCCATCTCCCAGCACTGCCAGTAAATCTGGCAAAGCCTCGGTGATCGAGGTTGAATCCCGCGCATCGTGTCCTGCCATCGCCTGCAACAGCAAAGCGCAATCAGCCACGTCTCGGGTGAGCGGTCCAGCCTGATCAAATGATGAAGCAAAAGCAACAATTCCCCAACGCGAGCACCGTCCATAAGTTGGCTTTAGCCCGACTATACCGCATAATGCTGCGGGTTGGCGAATAGACCCGCCCGTATCCGTTCCGATTGAGGCCAGGCTTGAGCGCGCTGCGACTGATGCTGCCGAGCCGCCTGATGACCCCCCCGGCGACAGGGGTTTTCCAACCAGTGCGCCTTCGCGTGCGCGCCATGGATTGACCACCCTGCCATAAGCGCTGGTTTCATTAGTCGAGCCCATGGCGAACTCATCGCAATTAGTCTTGCCGAGCATCACCGCACCGGCTTGCCATAGATTTTTGGTAACGGTGGATTCATAGGGTGGAACAAACCCTTTTAAGATTTTGGAGGCCGCGGTGGTCTCCACCCCTTTGACGCAAAACATATCCTTGACGCCAATGGGAAGGCCTTCAAGGATACCACCCTCGCCCGCCTTAAGCCGCTGGTCACTCTCGCGTGCCATTTCAAGCGCCTTATCTGGGGTTATCGCAATATAAGCGTTTAGCGCAGAGGTAGCCTCGGCTGCTGCGAGATAGGCCTCGGTCAGATCGACTGCCGAAATCTCGCCACCACGCAGTGCATCCCGGGCCGCTATAGCAGTTAAATTCATCAAATCGCTCATTCAACAACCTTTGGAACAACAAAGAAACCTGATATTTTTTCAGGAGCGCCCGCGAGAATCTGCTCCGTTATTTCGCCATCATTCACCACATCATCGCGCATCGGCAACTGATTCCCGGTGACCGATGATAAAGGCTCAGTTTTATCCGTATCAAGACGGTTAAGGCTTTCGACCCATGACAAAATGCTGCTTAGCTCATCGGCTAATCCCTGCAACTGCTCATCGGCGACCTTAATCCGCGCAAGATGTGCGATTTTCGAGACTGTGGTCTTATCAATTGACATGATCTAGTATGATTACACGTGACAAAATAGGCTGAAAGCGGTAATAGCACTTGATATGCCAATATGCAACATCAACACTTTTCTCACCTATAAAACTGCGAAGACGCGACTGCTGGGGCTCGATGTCGGGCGAAAAACCATCGGGGTTGCTGTGAGCGACGTCAACAGAAAAGTTGCCTCACCCATCACGATCATCCAGCGCCGCAAATTCACCCCAGATATGGCTGATCTTAACACCCTCGCCGATACTCATCAGGCGGGAGGCTTAGTTATTGGCTGGCCGCTTAACATGGATGGTAGCAAAGGAGCCCGGTGCGATTCGGTGCGTGATTTTACCCACGCTCTGTTGAGGCTTTACGATTTTCCCGTTCTTTTCCAAGACGAGCGGCTTTCAACCGCAAGCGTTGAGCGCGCTATGCTTGAGGCTGATATGACTCGAAAAAAACGCGCGGCCAGACGTGATGCCCTCGCCGCTACTTGGATTTTGCAATCAGCACTGGACGTTATGGCTGACTGGGAATATAAGAAGCACTATGGCTGACCGAAAAAAAACGGCAACGTTTCGCCTACCTGCCTATAATTCCGGTTTGTTCGCCCGATTGCCCGACAAACATTTATTGGGCATTGAAGGGCTAAGCAGACCGGTGATTTCATCGCTATTGGATCGGGCTGAACATTTCGCTGATCTGCCGACTGGCGAGCAACTCAGCCATCTTAACGGGGTCACTGTTTTTAACTTATTTTTTGAGAACTCGACCCGAACCAAAATCTCGTTTGATCTCGCTGCGAGAAGAATCGGCTCATCGATCCTCAACGTTCCCATATCCAATTCATCGATTAAAAAGGGTGAGAGCCTGCTCGACACCGCGATCACCCTTAACGCTATGCACCCCGATATCCTCGTTATCCGCCATCATAATTCTGGCGCGAGTCTGATGCTGTCTAGAAATGTCGATGCCTCTGTGGTTAACGCAGGAGACGGACGCCATGAACATCCTACCCAGGCTATTCTGGACGCCCTTACCATCCGCCGCAGACTTGGCGCTATAGAGGGGCTTAAAATCGCCATTTGCGGTGATATAAAAAACAGCCGTGTTGCCCGGTCTAATATCCACTTACTATCAACCCTCGGCGCAACCATCAGGTTAGTTTCACCGCCGACTTTAATGCCACCAAACATCACCGCTATGGGCGTCCAAACCTATCATCATCTCGATGAAGGAATAGAGGGGGTGGATATCATCATGTTGCTACGACTTCAGAACGAGCGCATGCAGGGCACTGAGACGCCATCACGTAGGGAGTTTTTTCATCTTTACGGCCTCGATAGTGAAAAACTCAGAAAAGCATCCAAGAACGCACTGATTATGCATCCCGGCCCACTCAACAGAGGCGTTGAGATATCGTCTGAACTCGCCGATGATGTCGAGCGTAGCCTGATCACAACACAGATAGAGATGGGTGTGGCCGTCCGTATGGCTTGTCTTGAAGCGGTTGCGTGCATGCGAAAGGAGGTGGGATGAGCAAGACTTTTATCAGCCGAGGCCGCCTTATTGATCCCGCCTCACAAACCGATTGCCAAGCCTCGGTTTTGATCGAGGACGGCATTATTAAGAAAATCAGCGAGCAAGACAGTGCGCCTCCAAGCGGCGCGCAGGTTATTGATGCATCAGGGCTAATTCTTGCCCCTGGGCTGGTTGATATGCGGGTGCAATCACGCAACCCTGGTGAGGCTTATAAAGAAAGCCCTGCAAGTTTGGGACGCGCGGCCACCGCTGGCGGGATCACCTCTATCGTATGCCTGCCTAACACTAATCCCGTTCTTGATGACGCTGAGACTTTGCGTTCGTTGACTCGGCTTACCGACAGTCAAAAGATCAAAATCTACGCTTATGGCGCTGCTACCCAAAAAATTGAAAATACTGCGATGGCTGAACTTGGATTGCTCGCCGAGGCTGGCGCGGTGGGATTCACCAACGGGACCCAGCCGATCAGTAGCACTCTAGTGATGCGGCGTGTGATGAGCTACGCCTCGATGCTCGGCAAACCTGTTGTTCAACATGCTGAAGACCCTGAACTTGCTGCCGGCGGGGAGATGAATGAGGGCGAGCAATCAACCAGACTGGGACTTAAGGGGATCACGGCGGCGGCTGAGGAAATTATGATCAGCCGTGATCTGACCCTTGCTCGTCTTACTGGTGCGCGTTACCATGTCGCTCATATCTCCACCGCGAGAGGCCTTGCTCTTGTCCGCGCCGCCAAAGATGAAGGGCTTTTTGTAACCTGTGATACCGCCCCGCCCTATTTTATCCTGAATGATTTGGCGGTTAGCGACTATGACACCCGTTTCCAGCTCTCGCCACCCTTGCGGAGCGAAGACGACCGCCTCGCGGTTGTCAGCGGCATTACGGATGGCACGATTGACGCGATTGCCAGCGATCACTCACCTCAAGATAGGGACTCGAAACTGATGCCTTTCGGGGTGGCTAAGCATGGTTATTCGGGGCTTGAAACCTTATTAGCGACCACCTTGTCACTTTATCATGCAGGGCATATTTCGCTGAGTGCTGCGTTATCCATGATCACGCATAAACCTGCGGATATTCTGGGAATCGATGGCGGTATGATTGCGGAGGGGCAGGCGGCCGATTTCATTCTGATTGATCCTGATCGGGGCTGGCAAGTACGGGGGAATAATTTCCTATCGCTTTCCTCGGCCACGCCTTTTGAGGGGCATCCTGTGCAAGGCCAGGTCATTGGCACTTGGATAGACGGCGTCCAGGTTTTTGACGGCCGTAACGAATGAGTTTTATTTTATCTAGTGGGTTTGGATCTATTGGGCTCGCCGCGCTTTGCGCTTATCTGATCGGTACGATTCCTTTTGGGGTGATTGTTACTAGAATTTTTCGTCTTGGTGATATCCGGAACGTTGGCAGTGGTAATATCGGCGCGACTAACGTTTTGCGCACTGGCCATAAACTAGCTGCGCTCGCAACGCTTTTATTAGATGGTGGTAAAGGCATTGCTGCGATCGCTCTGATCGCCTTCATCATCAGCCCTAGCCCTGAGGCCGCTGCGGTAGGGGCGGTGTGGGTTGTGCTCGGGCATTGCTATCCGATCTGGCTCGGTTTTCGCGGTGGTAAGGGTATTGCGACTGGCCTTGGTGTCTTTCTCATGACTTCTTGGCCTCTTGGAGTCTGTGTCTGCGTGATTTGGCTGGCTATTGCTACGGTCTCGCGCAAATCATCGCTGGCTTCGATTGGCGCGTTTATCACAGCCCCTATCATAGCGGGTTTTCTCCTCACTCCTGACCAGAGTTTTCTCATCGTCGCTTTTAGCGCAATTCTTTTGCTTTGTTTATGGAAGCATCTAAACAATATCCAAAGGCTTATTAAAGGCACTGAGCCCAGTATCGGACAATAATAATATTCCTCTGGATCTTTCTCTGGGGGCTACCTCTGGGTCTTGCCTCTGATATTCCTCTGGATCTTTCTCTGAGTCTTGCCTCTGGGTCTTGCCTCTAGCTTTTTATTCGTGTAATGACGATTTCTGATATGTCAGAGGTTGACGAATTGATCAGGCGGTGTCATTTATCCGCTCCCGTGATCGAGGGTGTCTTATAAGAAATGGACTCAGAAGATGAAACCGTCAGGCTCATATGGCAATCGGTGCACACATAGTGGCCCGAAAGTCGGTGCTCACACTCGCTGTCGCCGGGCGTTATTAGCCGGAGGCTTTGGTCAAATATTATTAAGGTTATGTGATGAAAATCGTTGTTGTTGAATCGCCTGCTAAGGCTAAAACTATCAATAAATATCTGGGCGATGATTATCGAGTGGTCGCCTCGATGGGGCATATCCGGGATCTTCCCACAAAAGATGGCTCAGTGGATCCTGACGATGATTTTGCCATGCACTGGCAGGTCTCTGACCGAAGCGGCAAGCCGATCAACGAGATTAAAACCTCGCTTGCTCGCGCTGAAAAATTGATTCTCGCAACCGACCCTGACCGCGAAGGTGAGGCTATCAGCTGGCACATCTATCATGTCATGAACGAGAAAAATGCACTCAAGGATATCTCCGTTGAGCGCGTGGTTTTTCACGAAATTACCAAATCTGCCATTCTCGATGCGATTAGCCACCCGCGCGCAATAAACACCGAACTCGTTAATGCCTATCTTGCACGGCGCGCGCTTGATTATCTGGTTGGTTTTAGCCTATCGCCTGTTCTCTGGAAAAAACTGCCCGGCGCGAAATCCGCCGGACGCGTTCAGTCAGTGGCGCTTAAGCTTGTTTGCGAGCGAGAGGGTGAAATAGAGAGGTTTAAAAATGAGGAATATTGGACTGTAGAAGCCATCCTCGGCATCGGGCGGGGGGATAAATTCACTGCGAGATTAACCCATCTAGATGGTGAGAAACTCGGAAAATTCACACTGAACAACCAAGAATTGGCTGAGGCCGCTGTGGCTAAAGTCAAAGCCTCATCACTTGTGGTGCAAAAGATAGAAACCAAACGTACCACCAGAAACCCGCAACCGCCTTTTATCACCTCAACTCTCCAACAAGAAGCCAGCCGCAAACTGGGCTTTTCAGCAAGCCGCACCATGCGTGTTGCCCAGAAACTCTACGAGGGTATTTCTATTGGCTTTGAGACCACCGGGCTTATTACCTATATGCGAACCGATAGCGTCCAGCTTTCAGGAGAAGCGATTCATAATATCAGAGATGAAATTATTGCCTTCAAAGGCAATCGCTACCTGCCCTCAACACCGCGTGCGTATAAATCAAAAGCCGCGAATGCTCAAGAAGCGCACGAAGCCATCAGGCCCACCTCCGCCAAGCGTCATCCTGATGCGATGAGAAAATATCTCGATAGCGATCAGTTAAAACTCTATGAGTTGATCTGGAAGCGCACCGTTGCTTGTCAAATGGTCTCGGCTGAATTAGATAAGACCGCCGTTGATATTGCTGATAAAAACGGGGCTGTTATTATGCGCGCGAGCGGTTCAGTGATTGTCTTTGACGGCTTTCTTTCGCTCTACAAAGAAGGACGTGATGACACGAGTGAGTCCCCGTCTCCTGATGATGATGATAGCAACACTATTCTGCCAGCGATGGCGAGTGGTGAAAGTCTCACCACCCATGACGTTGATGGCACGCAGCATTTTACCCAACCTCCGCCCCGCTTCACGGACGCTAGTCTGATCAAGCGCATGGAAGAGTTGGGAATCGGGCGGCCTTCAACTTACGCCAGCACTTTGCAGCTTCTGCAAGACCGCAGCTATATGCGAAAGGATCAACGCCGATTTTGGCCTGAAGAACGCGGTCGAATCGTCTCAGCTTTTCTTGAAAGTTTCTTCACCCAATATGTCGAATACGGCTTCACCGCACGGTTAGAAGAAGACCTTGACCGCGTATCCAACGGCAAACTCGAATGGAAAACGCTTTTGGTGCAATTCTGGAAGGATTTCAAAGCCACTATTGAGGGAACCAATGAACTCACGCGTTCGACTATATTAGAGACCATTGATCCCATTCTTGAAGCGCATTTCTTTCCTAAAGATGAAAAAGGCATACCCATCAGAAAATGCACGAACTGTGCTGATGGACAACTTGGGCTGCAACTCGGCAAATTTGGCGCGTTTATTGGATGCTCTAACTATCCAGAATGTCGCTATACCCGCCCTGTTAGCAATGATGATGATGACCCCCAAGCGGATGCGTTAGCCGGTGGCGATAAACACCTCGGTGATGATCCCGAATCAGGCCTGCCCGTTATGCTAAGAAAAGGGCCTTATGGTATCTATGTTCAACTTGGCGATATTGACGTTAAAAAGCCCAAGCGGGTTGGATTGCCTAAATCTGCGGATGCTGCGAGCATGACCTTGCAAGACGCGTTGAAATTGCTGGCCTTGCCGCGCGAGGTTGGACTGCATCCCGATAGCAATGAGATGATCACTGCTGGGCTTGGGCGATATGGTCCGTTTCTGAAAATCGGCGCGCGCTATGTCTCAATCCCCGATGACGATAGCGTCATGGACATTGGGCTTAATCGCGCCATCGTCCTCATTGCTGAACATGCGGAGAAGAATGCCGGAAAATCTCTTGGCGATCACCCCGATGGCGGCGAGATTTTGGTTAAGAAAGGACGATACGGCCCTTATGTTGAGCATGATAAAATCCGTGCGACTATACCCAAAAGCATCGATCCTGAAACCATTTCGAGCGATGAGGCGATTGAGCTCATCAGCAAAAAACGCGCGAGGGGCCCAGCCAACCATAAAGCCAAAAGTGCAAAAGGTTCAAAAAGTACCAAAAAAACCGCTAAAAAACCCATTAGAAAAATCAAATAATAACAAACCTTGACATAAGATTTTTTTTACGCCATTAACCTGACTTATTCTGGAGACACGTCATGGCAAAACCAGCCACATTACAGATCAAACTCGTCAGCACCGGTGATACTGGTTATTACTATGTGACGAAGAAAAATCCGCGCACGAAGCCGGAAAAACTTGAGTTGAAGAAATACGACCCTAAACTCAGAAAACACGTCATTTTCCGCGAAGCCAAAATCAAATAGGCTTAACAAAATCGCCCTTGGCCATCCCCCCACTGACAATCCCACTATTGGCATCCACAAGAGCACTTCCCAAAAGAGCACTCCCCAAAAAGAGCACTTCCATGCGATTAGGTATTGATTTGGGCGGAACCAAAATAGAAGCCGCTATCCTCGATGCCGATGCGAGGATTATCTGGCGCAAACGTGCCTCAACTGAGCAAAGCTCATATGATAGACTTTTGGACATCATCGCCGGTCTTGTTGCCGAGGCGAGGCAAGAAACAGGATTTTCTGGCCCTATTGGCATAGGAATTCCTGGCAACATCCACAGCGAAACTCAACTGATTCAAGGGGCGAGTCTACAAATCATCAATCATCATGATCTTAAAACTGATTGCGAGATGAGGCTAAAGACGAAGGTGCGCATGGCCAATGATGCAAATTGCTTCGCGCTCTCAGAGGCCAGCGATGGGTCTGCGGCTGAATACCAAACCGTGCTCGGCGTTATCCTTGGCACCGGATGCGGTAGCGGGCTAGTGGTCGGGCGGCGGGTTATTGAGGGGATTAATGGAATCGCTGGAGAAATAGGGCATAACCCGTTACCTTGGCCTACTGAAGGCGAATACCGGGGGCATCGATGCTGGTGCGGACGTGATGGGTGTATAGAGACTTTTATCGCTGGTCCTGCTGTGGCTGATGATTATCTAGCGCGCGGCGGCGCGAGGTTAAGCGTTGAGGAGATCAACATACGCGCTATGCGCGACCCACTATCCGAAAGCGATCCAGCCGCAAGGGTTATGGAAGCGTTAGAGGATCGCCTCGCCCGGGTTCTTGCTATGGTGATTAACACATTTGATCCTGATGCGATCGTGCTTGGTGGTGGGTTATCCAACCTTGACCGGCTTTACCGCCATGTGCCGCAAAAATGGGGAACGTATGTTTTTAGCAAAACTGTTGCCACCCAGCTCCTACCCCCAAAACACGGGGACTCGAGCGGGGTTAGAGGTGCAGCGTGGCTTTGGGATGATGAACACTGATCACCGTTAGCAGACAGGTTCATCCAAAGGGGATATTTGGCTAAGATTTCCTCGTATGCTGAAATCGCCATAATCGACAATATAGGACCGAATGACTCCATTGTCCTGAACCATGAACTCTATCTCATATTCGGGTTGTGCGCTGACCGCTTCAGGGTCAAAATACGCCATGCGTAAAGGCCAGTAATGCTGTCCAGCCAGATCGCCTAGATCCATCTCTGGCGCGTCAGTTTTGGCAGCGCCGGCCACCGAACTCACAAAATAATGTGAATCCTCTATGTCCCCGCCAACAAACATATTCGTTCTGTAGACATAATCGCCGCGTGAGGCCGCTTCAAGCACGCGCTTCAGATGCCCAACCGGAAAAAGCGTATCTGACGGAAGTTTCTTTTTCCCTTCCTCACTACCAAAATAATTCGCCTCTCCGAATCCGGCAAAAACATTAGCGAAGCCATCATAGGTCTTCTGTCCGTTCGAAGTTGATCTTTCCTCGACTGAGAACGAGAAATTACTGCCATCGATCGATTCCCACGACTCATAATGCGAGAGAAACTCAGAGGTCTGGCCTTGATTAAATCCAAAATTGATCGCATAGTTCTCAGCTGAATGCCAACCATCACAAGCACGTTTTAGCGAGATTGACGTCCGCCCCGCCACACTTTCAACCGATGAGGCCGAAGACGATGACCATAAATTGATCTCATATAAAGCCTGATGAGACGAGAATCCCTTGGCTGAGGCTATAGAACAAGACCAGAAAAGCGCCACGCTCATCACCCCCACACCATAAAACCCAAATCGCATCACGAGCACCCATTCCATGTTTCAGAACACTAACTGTATCATAAATAACAGCATTTAATAGAGACTATCTTTACTATAAAAGGCGGTTTATAAGATGCCATGTCCTCACTCAAAGCTGTCATTTCCAATACTGATGAACTAAACGCCGCCTGCGAGCGATTACGCGCTTATCCTTATATCGCCGTGGATACCGAATTTATCCGTGAGACGACTTATTACCCGCGCCTATGCCTTGTTCAAATCGCCTCGTCGGCCGAGGCGGTTGCTATAGATCCTCTCGCCGCTACTATTGATCTCGCGCCGCTGTTTGCACTGCTCGCTGATAAAAATATCACCAAAGTTTTTCACGCCGGGCGCCAAGACCTTGAGATTTTCCTTCATTTGACAGGACGCTTGCCTCGCGCGGTCTATGATACTCAAATCGCCGCGATGGTCTGCGGTTTCGATGAACAGGTTGGCTATAGCAAACTGGTCGAGGATACTTTGAAAATCTCGCTCGATAAATCATCACGCTTCACTGATTGGTCCTCTCGCCCCCTGACCGAAAAACAACTCGCCTATGCGCTGGATGACGTTATTTATCTTGAACGCCTTTATCCCTTATTAACCGATACTATCGCTCAAAATGGACGGGAGGAGTGGCTCACCGAAGAAATGGATAAAATCTATGATCAAAGCGCCTATCAGGTTAATCCCGCCGAGGCTTGGCGCAAAATCAGACATCGCAACGGAAAACCTATTGTTCTCAACAGACTAAAGCATCTTGCTGACTGGCGCGAATGTGAAGCGCGAAAACGCAATGTTCCTAAAACAAGAATCATTAAGGATGAGATATTGCTAGCGATTGCCTCCCTCGGCCCTGAAACTGAAGCTGCGGTGATTAAAATTAGAGGTTTTGCCCGATCATCGCAACACTTTGCCTCCCCCATTCTGGAGTGCCTTGCGTTTGCTGACCGCGAGGATAAATCTCTGTGGCCATCACCGCCCAAGCGCCGAGGCCCTCTGCCGCCAAAAGCCACAGTTGAATTACTCCATGTTCTACTAAAGCATTGTGCTGAGAGCGCTCAAGTTGCCGCGCGCCTCATCGCATCCAGCGATGACATTAGTCTGATCGCCCTTGGGCAAACCAATAATGTTAAGGCCATGGCCGGCTGGCGTTATCAGATTTTCGGGCAAAGCGCCGAGCGTCTTTCCAAAGGGGAGATTGCCCTTGGGGTTAAAGACGGCGCAATTACGATTATCGAGAATCATCCAGATTAATCTTTTTCGGCCACGCTTATTTTTCCCGGATAGAGTTTGGTAATTTCAGCCAAACGTCTTTTAAAAAGAGCTGCTTTTCTACCGCCCACGGCATCAAAATCCAACGCAATCTGTACTCCATCATCCATACGGGTGGTCTCAATCTCATCAAGAAGCATGGTGATCCCGCCACTGATCGTCATAAAAAACCTGAGCAATATGCCGATAAACCGCGCTTGGATCTTTTCTTCGGCGGACAACATTTCCAATATCTGCTTTCTTTTTGGCATGAGGCCGCTATAGCTGATGAACAGTGCGATGGCCATCCAGACGCGTTCCTTATGATCGATTCCTGCGACTGCAACACCCAACATCTTTTCAAGAGCGAGTCTCGCTCTGTGTCCGGGGTGTTCGAGCCATGCTATATCGGCCAGATACGCTGAGGCTAGCGCGAGTCTTTTCATCTCTTCAGGCCAATGGTCAAGAAACGGCAGAATCAATCTTTCAAGAATTCCCCCAAGCCCCTCGAATCGGCTGACCGTATCGCCATATTCCAGAACGCCTTTCATCAGAGGGTCTATTCCCAGCCATGGTATGCCGAGATGTCTGTATAAAACCCCTTCGCGCACGCCATAGCCTGAAAAAATTACCACCGATGGCTTAAGCCGTAAGAGCAAAGCTTGGGTGATCACCATCACCTGCGGCATCGATGGGCGTCTGTTCGGCGAAATGCCTTCCACCTCGCCTTTTTTCTTATCGATCAGCGCGAGCATATCGTCCATCTGATCACGATTAAGGCTCAAGCCATGGACGATATCAATGCGAGGCTTACGACTGTGTGAATACGCAGCCGCTATTGAGCGCCATGCCCCGCCCACAACATAAAGGCGGCCGCCATCAGCAACCTGATCAAGCCATGCTACATTATCGAGCATCGATGTAATCTCTTTTGCGCTCGCCTGCACCAAATGTCCGCAAGAGAGGCTGGTCTTTGGCGCTTCAGAGGGGGATTGTCCTTTTTTTAGATGAGCCAACTCAAGACTGCCTCCGCCTAGATCCGCGACGACCCCGTCAACATGGCGAAAACCACTCATGACCCCGCAAGCCGAAAAATACGCCTCTTCCTCGCCGGTAATGACCTTGACAGGCACCCCTAAAATGCTTTCGGCCTCCTTGATAAACTCCGCGCTGTTCTTGGCTTGACGCACGGCTTCAGTCGCAAAAGCTTCCAGAAAATCGATATTGCTTAGGGCGGTGACCCGCGCAAAACGCCGCAAAGTTGCAAGCGCGTGCTCGACCTGGTCTTCGGCAAAGTTACCCGTCTCGGTCACGCCTTTCACCAGTCGGCAAACTTCTCTTTCATTGAATTGTGGCCTTGGCAGGCGCCCGCCTGAGCGATAAATCACCAATCTGATTGAGTTAGAACCGATATCGATCAAACCGGTTGTCGTCCGCTTTCGGCGCGCGAGGTTTGTGGATTCGCTCTCAAACCCATCGGTTAATTGAGTCTCACCCATCATACGCCCCAACGGCTTTGTCATTGGTTAATCACTGGTTGTTGGTTTTTCATGCCGCTTTTTCAGCGCTGACCCTCGCCCTGAAAGGCTCGGATTCGTCATGAAAAAATGATGCGCCGAAAAAGATTTTTTCGGATCATCCGGCACTCGGACATATCGCCCGTCAGAGGACATCGCCCAGCTATTACGCGTGTCATTGAGATTGGCTGTCATGATCTGATCGATGATCTGGCGATGAACAGTGGGATTTTCAATCGGCACGAACGTCTCAACCCGCCGATCAAAATTACGAGGCATCACATCAGCTGATGAAATATAAACTTTTGCCGCAGAAGATGGCAGGGTTTTACCATTGGCAAAAACGTAAATTCGTGAGTGCTCAAGAAAACGGCCGATTAGCGACCTTACCCTGATATTTTCTGACAAATTAGGAACTCCCGGACGTAAACAGCAAATCCCCCGAACGACCAAATCAACCGGGACCCCAGCGCGTGATGCCTTATATAGCAAGAGAATAATACCTTTATCCACCAACGAGTTGACCTTGAACCAAATCCCCGACGGCTCCCCTCTTTTTGCTGCTGCTATCTCATTTTTTATAGCCGCTTTGATCATCGGCCGTGCGGTGACCGGCGCGTATATCATTTTGTGCAATTTTTCCGGTTTAACGTAAGACGTCATGAAATTGAAAATCCGAACGACATCTGAGCAAATCTGAGGATCGCAGGTAAAAAACGATACATCCGTGTAAACCTTAGCGTTCACGGGGTGATAATTCCCCGTCCCGCAATGAGCATAACTGCGAAGCCCGCTTTCTTCCTGCCTAACCACAAGGGATAATTTCGCATGGGTTTTCAGATCAACAAAACCATAGACAACCTGAACCCCCGCGCGTTCTAAAGCACGCGCTAGTTTGATATTAGCTTCTTCGTCAAACCGCGCCTTGATCTCGACCATCGCGGTTACCGATTTGCCCGATTCGGCCGCTAATATCAGGGCCCTAACAATCGGTGAGTCTGACAAAGTCCGATAGAGTGTCTGGCGAATTGATAGCACTTTTGGATCATCCGCCGCTTGGCGTAGAAAGCGCAGCACCACATCAAAACTTTCATATGGATGATGAACCAAAATATCTTTTGATTTAATCGCCGCAAAGCAATCCCCGCCGTAATCCATAATCCGTTCAGGAAAACGTGGCGTCATCGGGGGAAAACGCAAATCATCACTGCCCGCGTTACACATTCCGCTTAAATCGGCGAGACCGATCATTCCCCCCACATAATGCACATCAGACGGATCGATCAAAACATTATTGATTAGCGTGTTTGAGAAATCATTCGCCTTCTCGCAAGATAACTGCATTGATATGACGTTCCCTCGTTTGCGGGCTCTTAGTGCGTCCTCAAATGTCGCGACCAGATCTTCGGCATCTTCATCGACCTCAAGTTCTGAGTCGCGCAACAGCCTGAAGGTCACTTGGTCAGTAAGTTTATGTTTTGGGAAAATTTCTTGCAAATTGAGCAAAATCGCCTTTTCAAGCGGAATAAACCGAGAGGTTTCGCCGGGCAGTCTGATAAAACGTTGCACTACTGCGGGTAGCATAATCAGTGCTTGTTTCGATCGTGATTTCTGATCGACCAAACCGAGAAACATGCCAAAACCTCTGTTGACGATAAACGGAAATGGATGCGCGGGGTCTATTGCTTGAGGCGCGATCACCGCCATGACATTAGAATTGATATAATCGCGCATAAACTCGTGGTCAGCCTCGGTTAGGGTTTTCTCATCCACCAGTGTTACCCCTGACGCGGACAACTCAGTCAGCAACTGCGATAACACCATCTTTTGGTGTTCAAGCAAATATTTGATTCGCTGATCAATTGCCTTAAGTTGGTCTTCAGGGGGGGGCAAACGCTTTTTCACATACGATATGCCACGGGCCACTTGTTGTTTTAACCCAGCCACCCTCACCATAAAGAACTCATCGAGGTTGCTGGCTGAAATCGCGATAAAACGCAATCTTTCCAGCAATGGATAATCGGGGTTTTCCGCCTCAGCCAGAACACGTTCGTTAAATGCAAGCCACGATAACTCACGATTGATCAGATGATAGTCTTTCTCTACCCCTATCGGCGGGATCGGATGAGTCGATACCCTATCCCTATCAGATGGCGCTGATGCGCTATCTTTTACGCCATCTTTCACTAGATTTAGCACAACACTCCTCACTCTCTTTCTTCCAACCATAACAAAACTTCATCGATCTAACAAGGAAGCTCAACACTTAGTTTGCTGGGGCTTGACTTGAACGGATAAGATAAGGCAAGTTAGGAAACTATTCAAAGCCTGTAACTCAAACCACATAATGATTTTTCATGCTCGATCTGGTTATCGCCCCCTCAATCCTCGCAGCAGACTTCGGCCGACTCCACGAAGAAGTGCGTGCAGCCACTGAGGCTGGTGCGGATTGGCTTCACCTCGATGTTATGGATGGGCATTTCGTTCCCAATATCAGTTTTGGAGCATCGGTTATCGCTGGTATCCGCAAAGCTAGTCCCTTGCCTTTTGATTGCCATCTGATGATCGAGCCTGCTGAGCCTTATCTTGCGGATTTCGCCGCCGCTGGCGTGGATCACATAACCATCCACGCCGAAGCCACCAAGCATCTCGATCGGGCCCTGACAATGATCAGCGATCTTGGCAAAAAAGCGGGGGTGGCCCTTAATCCGGCTACTCCAGTTGCGGCCATAGAGCATGTGCTTGATTATGTCGATCTTATCCTGCTGATGTCGGTCAACCCTGGATTCGGTGGGCAATCATTCATCCCCTCTACGATAGATAAGATCAAAGCAACCCGCCACATGATCGGAAAACGCCCGATCCGCATCGAGATTGACGGGGGGCTTACCCCTGAGACCGCCTCTAAAGTTCTTGATGCGGGCGCAGATACACTGGTTGCTGGGTCGTCTGTCTTCTCCCGTGGCGGCGATAAGGATATCTATCGCGCCAATATCAAGGCCCTAAGATCGCGGGGTTAATTAGGCGTTGGCGTTAAACGCCCCGCCATCAATCAGCAGATTCTGACCAACAATATACCCCTGATCAGCGCCACAAAGAAAAGCACAGGCTTTGCCAAACTCGTTGGTTTCACCCAAACGCCGACACGGATTGGCCCCCTCAGCCCCTGCTCTAATCTGATCAGCTGTTTTGCCTTCAGTCTTGGCGCGGGATTCAAACAATGATGCTATACGGTCTGTGTTAAACTGCCCTGGAAGCAAGCCATTAATCGTCACGTTATGTTGCGCCACTTGCCGAGCGAGACCTGCAACAAACCCGGTCAACCCAGCTCTTGCGCCATTCGATAGACCGAGTTGCGGAATAGGGTTTTTTACCGAGCCCGAGGTGATATTCACAATCCGGCCAAAACCTTGCTCGATCATTGGATCAATCACCGCCTTGATCATTTCAATCGGCGTGAGCATATTCGCGTTCACCGCGTTAATCCAGTCCTCGCGCTGCCAATCCCTAAAATCCCCCGGCGGCGGCCCACCCGCGTTATTAACCAGAATATCAACTGTTCCACCGGCCGCTACGAGAACACGCTTGCGCCCGTCTTCGGTGGTTATATCGGCCGCGATGGGGGTTACATTCACGTTATACTGCCCTCTGATAGCCTCGGCGGAGGCGAGTAGTCGAGCCTCATCGAGGCCGTTCATGATGAGATTAACTCCGTTGGCTGCGAGTTCACGCGCACAGCCCAGCCCCAAGCCTCTGCTTGATGCACAAACAATCGCTTGTTTTCCCTTAATTCCTAAATCCATTCTTTTGTATCCTTTGCTCTGTTTAGATAAGTTTTGGTTCTAGCTTGTCCATGATATCTCTTACCATGGTTAGTGTTGCTTTCTTTTTATCGATGCTCGTTCTTTTATCCAGCATATCAATAATTCTGACAGCCACCTCAAATCGCCTTTCCATCCGTTTTATAATATAAGGTATCATATCAGGGTCAAGGGTTACCCCCCTGTCATCAGCCTGTTTTTGCAAAACAGCCATTAGAATATCATCATCAGGCGCGGTGATGGCTGCTGTGTTCATCGCCGCCAGACGCGATGGAATATCAGCAAATGACCAACCCATTCGCGCGGGGGATTCCTCGGCAAGAATCAACAGCGAGCCGTCCGCGCCAGTCATTCGGGTTAGAAAATGAAAGAGCGGCTCATCAGGCCATCTCTCGCCGGGGGCGAGATTTTCTAGAATATAATTGCGCGCAGAGTCATAACCATCGATGTCGCTTTTCAGCGAAGATAACACTTCAGATTCTGACTGTTGTGTCCAGATGGCCCCAAGATGTGATTTGCCCGAATATTTCTCGCCATGGATAATCAAGCCTCTGATTCGCCCCGGCCAATCAGGCCAGCGATTGATCCATTCTGCCGCAAGAGCATTACAATCGCCGATCACGAGGTTTGAACGATCGTTCTGGGTTTTTCGGTTTAATCCTAAAGGAATTTGCTCGCCTGACATACTCACCCTTATACTAATAATTACTCTCTAGGTGACAAAATAAAGACACCCGATACCTCTACATCCGTGCTGTCTAACCTGTACCCCGCTTGGTCTAGGGCAGAGTTAAACGAAGCAAAGGAGGCCGTCAGTGAGATATCAATCAGTCCGCCGCCGCTCGCCTAACTGTTTCACCGCTATGCCTCCAACTGGCTCAAGGCCGGATACCATATCGAGAACCGCGACCCAATCGGCGATTTTATCTATCTGAACCGCGAGGCGCACCACTGTCGCCTCACCTAGTCGTGCGCGATTGTCCTTGCGCCAGATGCTATCAACCTCATCAACCAGTTGCCGCCCGACATCTGTTAGCACTGCGTATAATGCATCGCTATCTGACAAGCGGGTCGTGTTGCTTACAAGATCAGTTATTTTGCGGCCGTCCTTATCGTATAGCGCGCCTGATGAAATAATATCTATGCCATCCTCGGTCGCGCGCGCCTCGATGATACCAGTGATTACCGCCGAAGATCTCGTTAGCCTTGCGGCGTCCGCAATGGTTTTACGATTTCCCGCCAAAACATCCTGCGCGTTGATCGAGCGTTCTATGCTAAGTCCCTCTGCTAGTGTTAGCTGCACCAAGCCGCCGTGCCTTAAAACTATTGTTTTAAGCGTGGCTTTCCACGGGTTAGGCTCACGCCACAAATATGCCCCGCGCGATGATACATAAACCGGTAATAGCAGCATTGGCGCTGAACTTAATTCGGCGTGGGTGATGCCGTTTTCTCTAAAAACCTCGCGCACCAGAAGCCGGTCAAAACAAAAATCAAGCCGCGCCAGATAACGCCGCGCTAAAACCGTTTCTGCTCCGATATGGATGAATTCGATCAACGGGCGTGGGTTTAGTGCTTCAAGCACACGCACATCCTCCCCCGCCAATACCAGCCGCTTGAGTAACGCACGCCACGCCATCTCTATGGCCTTGTCGGTGGCTATGTCTCGGGCGGCGGCGGATGATCGTGCTTCAGCCTCGGTCTCGATGCCTGTGATTAGAAATGCTTCAGACGCACAATGACGGCTAGCAAGCACCGTCTTGGGCAAAATCGTCAAAAATACTAAAACCGCAATCAGCGGTATCAACGTTTTCCCTTTGACCATTGCGCCTTCACCTTTTATTGATACTCGCATGATTTCATGACTCATATAAGGCTAATATGAGGCTCATATGGAAGCGAATGTGGAGGATACCATAAGCCGCGAGAATAAAACAGACCGGAGCGCGACTTACCAAGACGCGGGTGTGAATATAGATGCTGGTAATAAGCTCATTTCCATGATTGCATCTGATGTTGACAGAACCGCGCGAAGTGGCGCGGATACTAAGCTTGGCGGGTTTGGTGCTTTGTTTGATCTGAAAGGAGCTGGGTTTTCTGACCCTGTGTTGGTTGCGGCCACTGATGGGGTTGGCACAAAACTAGAGATTGCCCGTGAAGCCGAGTGTTACAGGGGGCTTGGTATCGATTTGGTCGCTATGTGTGCCAATGATATTCTTGCCCAGGGTGCGGCGCCGCTTTTCTTCTTGGACTATTTTGCTACTGGAAATTTAGATATAGCCGTCGCCGCTGAGATCATTAAGGGAATTGCCGATGGGTGCGAGCAAGCCGGATGCGCGTTGATCGGCGGGGAGACCGCCGAAATGCCTGGGGTCTATCCTCCAGGCGGGTTTGATCTCGCTGGTTTCTGTGTTGGGGCCGCCGAACGCGGTGCTCTGCTTAATCGCTCCATGCCCCAAGAGGGTGATGTTGCACTGGCGATTGCCTCCACCGGCATTCACGCTAATGGATTCTCGCTGGTGCGGCATATTCTAGAAAAGCAAAAACTCTCCCCCGCCTCCCCCGCGCCCTTTGACTCTGGGGTGACGATCGGCGATAGTTTACTTACTCCGACTGCGATTTACGCCTCTTCTGTTATCCCACTTTTGCAGGAGAATCTGCTAACTTCTATTGCTCATATCACCGGCGGCGGGTTGATCGAAAACCCGCATCGTGTTTTTGCCGATCATCTATCTCTTACTATTGATCTGGCCAGTTGGCAGCTGCCTAAGGTTTTCCTATGGATGATGGAAACTGAGAACATCCCAATCATGGAAATGCTGCGAACATTTAACTGCGGGGTTGGTATGATCGTTACCACTCCTCTTGACCATGCTGAGCACACTCTTGAGCTTCTCTGCCAAACCAGCTATCAGGCTTGGCGAATCGGGCACATAGAAAAACGCAATGGCGGGAGGCGGTGCGGTTTATTAACGAGGGGGCTTGGTGATGCTGCGGCTGGCGGTACTGATTTCAGGCCGGGGAAGCAATCTACGAGCACTCATTGGAGTATTGCGGACAGGATGACGTTGGGGTCGAAATTGTTCTCATCGCCGCCGACCGAGACGCAGCAGGGCTTACCCTCCCCCAACCAGCCCCTATAGAAACTGCGCTTATTGATCAGAAAAGATTTTCATCGCGCGTGGCTTTTGAGGAGGTTTTGAGGGGATAGTTTAGACAGAAGCCGCGCTGATCTCATCTGTCTTGCTGGATTTATGCAGGTTTTAATCGCCTGAGTTCTGTCGATATTTCGCCGGACGCTTGATTAATATCCATCCGTCTTTGCTACCTGATTTTCCCGGGGCTTGATACGCATAGGCGCGCGATTACCTCGGGCAGGCGTCACCACGGCTGCACCGTTCATGCTGTTACCGCTCAAATAGATGCAGGAGTGATCATCGGACAGAAACGCCTCACCATCACCGAGCAAGATACGCCCGAGACCTTGGCGGAGCGCGTCCCTTGTTCTGGAGCATGTCCTCTACCCTATGGTCATCGGCGCTTTCGCTGAAGGATTGATTAGATTAGACGCCCTTAGCACGGAGATCGAGGTAGAGCAACGGCGAGGTGAGATCAAAGGCCGACTATCAAACCAACCATACCCCTTGATTTGGCATCCCTTTTCGGCGATAATCGACGCCTGACCTTAGAACCGTGAGGAAAACAACCATGGACAATACGAATTTCGATAGCCAATCACGACAGCATCTGCGCATCTATCAAGGGTTTGTGAATTTTATATTCGCGGCCGCGATTGCTTCGGCGATTATCTTGGCTCTGATGGCTATTTTTCTGACGTAAGACGGAGTTTATCCCACAATCTCATCGTTATTAAAAGAAGAACGCGATTTCAATTGCTGCGTTCTCAAGACTATCTGAGCCATGAGCTGAATTAGCCTCGATGCTCTCGGCAAAATCCTTACGGATAGTTCCTGCTGCTGCATCCGCTGGGTTAGTCGCCCCCATAATCTCACGGTTTCGTGCGACTGCGTTCTCCCCTTCCAACACTTGGACCACCACCGGCGCTGACGTCATGAACGCCACTAGATCAGTAAAAAACGGACGATCTTTATGTACCGCATAAAAACCTTCAGCCTGATCTCGTGTCATGAGGATGCGCTTTTGTGCTACTATTCTCAATCCACCATCTTCAAGACGTTTTGCAACAGCACCAGTTAAATTCCTCCGGGTTGCATCTGGTTTGATAATTGAGAATGTTCTTTCAAGTGTTGCCATGATTTAATCCTTATCGTCAGCCTTTTTTGTCCAGACACCTTGATCATCCTGTTGCCAGTAAGTCAAGCTAAGCCCTTCGTTTTTCCCACTCTTTCCACCATTGCCGCGCATTTGAGAGATGATCTGCTACGTCTCCCCTCAGAAGGATGAAAATACGCTCAACCTCCGCGTTTTTCAGCTGCTGCTGGTCAGGTTTAGTGCCATCAACGTAAAAAAGATACCCGGCCCCATTGGGGATAGTCTCATCTTTATCGCTAAGCCAAATCGGGCATAAAGCGGCGTCCTCGTCATCCTCCCCGGCAATACCATGCGGTAGCCAGCCGACCGGGCTTTTTAACCACAGAGACGTGCTCAGATCAGCAATAGATGAGATTGGGGAGCATACCAAAGCCCGTTTTTCCGCTTGAAGCGTTTTTTCCAACAAGGTTGGAAGAACGCTGGCTAGCTTGCCAAAAGTCAAATAATAAACGCGATCTCTGCCAAGATAGTTTTGCCTTTCTAGCGCCCCGCCGCCGCATCATCGAAATGCTCAACAAAATGCGTCAATAGCCTGACGCCGTATCCTGTTCCGCCCGCCGGAGTGGTTGCAGATGCCTTATCAGACCACGCGACTCCTGCGATATCGAGATGCGCCCATGGCGTCTCATCGACAAAGCGTTCAAGGAAACACGCTGCTGTAACTGATCCGGGCCCAGCGTCCACCGATATTTTTCATATCGGCAATTCTGGATTTCAACAACTCATCATAGTCTTTGCCTAAAGGCATCCTCCAGGAGGCCCTCACCGGTTAGCTGTGCTGAGCGCAATAGCGCCTCTGCTAGCCCGTCGTTATTGCAAAAGAGACCTGATTGTGATTTGCCCAGCGAGACGATAATCGCCCCGGTTAAAGTCGCCACATCGACCATCGCCTTTGGTGCGAAAAATTTCTGTGCGTATGTAATCACGTCCGCCAGCACCAGGCGCCCTTCAGCGTCGGTGTTAATGACCTCTACGGTCTGCCCTGACATTGATGTGACCACATCGCCCGGACGCGTTGCTTTACCGTCAGGCATATTTTCCACAAGACCGATGAGACCTACCACATTGCGCTTGATTTTCGCCCCTGCAATCGCACGCATAGCGCCAACCACCGCGGCCGAGCCTGCCATATCCCATTTCATGTCTTCCATGCCGGCCGGGGGTTTGAGCGAAATACCGCCGGTGTCAAAACAGACACCTTTGCCAATTAGTGCAAGGGGTTTCTCATCTTTAGCGCCGCCATTCCAACGCATGACCACTAGCCTTGATTCGCGAACACTGCCCTGTCCCACAGACAGCAATAAATGCATTTTGTTTTTTTCCATCTGCTTTTCGGTGAGGATTTTTACCTCAAGACCATAGCGGGATAATTCTTTGCACTGCTCGGCGTAAGTTTCAGGATACAGGATATTGGCTGGCTCGCTGACCAGATCACGAGCGAAAAAGACTCCTTCAGCGATCTCACGCCAGGTTTTCTCAAAGCGGTTTTTAGCCTCGTCTGCGGCATCCGTTAGAAATGTTAAAGTGAAGTTTTTATCTTTGGCGGCGAGGCCTTTGGTGAAGTAACGACCAAAGCGGTATGACGCGAGCACCGCACCATATGCGATCGATGCTAAAGTTTCGACGTCCAGTCCATCCGCCACAAAATCAGCTTCAGTCAAGGACGCTTGTTCCATTGCCGCAAAAACCTTGCCGCCCAAATCCTCGGCCTTAACCTTGGGCGCGAGATCATTCCCCACACCAAGCACCACCACTGTCCCGATACTGCCCCGTATAATCTTTGCGCTGCCGTGGGATGCGTCAAATTCCGCCTCAGTAAGGCCGCGCGCAATCGCCCCACCCAACCGTTTGTCAAGCGCCTTGCCGGCCGATCCCAATGCGCCGCATTTACCTTTGTCTGTTTGCCCCACGGTGATGATCGCAGGAAAGCGCGATTCACCTGATGAGATAAATTTCACTTTAAGGCGTTGTTCGGTTCTTTTGGTCATCACTGCTTATCCATATAAAGTTATTGCGTTATCTTTGACCCTATATTCAACATGGTGTAAGGAAAAGCAATACAACAATATTAATAAATATTAATTTTCAGGCAAAACGCATTATGGTTCTAAGAGTCTATATCTTGAAACAGCTCTTCATCTGGTTGTTCATCGTCACTTTGATCATGACCGCTTGTGTCTGGCTGACGCAGATGTTGCGGCTGGTGGAGTTACTTGTTAACAAAGGTGCTTTTTTCATTGATTTTATGTATATCTCTCTTTTTTACACTCCTCATTTGATATTTTCACTATTACCGGTGAGCGCGGCGATTGCCACCTGCATAGCTATGTGGAAACTTTATCAGGATCGGGAAGTCATTGCTATGTATGCCGCTGGAATAACGCCAATCAAGATCGCCGCCTCACCAATTGTTTTCGGGCTAGTTGTTAGTGGTTTTCTCCTCGTCAACTCATTCTATATCATCCCCTTTACCTACACCCAACATCAGACTATTCTTAATAATTTAAGAACTTCTGCACCGATTGTTATTTTGCAGGAAGGTGTTTTTACCGATCTTACTGATGGTTTGACGATCTACGCCGAGACGAAAGAAGGCAATAATATCCTCAAGGATATTTTTATTCAGGATGCGCGTGATGAAAATCGCTCTCTTCAGATTCACGCTAGAAAAGCTGTCTTTGCCGCCAATAGCGGATTACCGAAAATAGATCTGTTTGACGGGATTATCATCCAAACGAGTGCTCAAAGCCGCAACGCCACTGTGATCGAGTTTGACAGCTATACCCTAGCCATTAGAAATGACGCAACAGCTGGAGGTAAGCGTAATAAAAGATATAGTGAGATGTCTGTCAGAACATTGCTAACCGCCACTGATCCGAGAGATTACTTTGTGCGCGGGATGCGCGCTGAGGGGCATTTTCGACTCGCCGTGCCTTGGAGCGGTCTATCGCTGGTTTTGCTGACCGCAGCTGTTATTCTCAAAACCAGATACAAGCGCATCAGAGGCTGGTCCCCCTATCTCATCATCACGCTGGTTATTTTGAGCGTACAGGTCGCGTTGACTATCTCAAAAGGCCTCTTGATTTCCAACCCTAGCGCGTTCCCGGTGGTTTACGTTATCTCGATTGGTCCGGGGCTTATCGCCTTAGTTATGTTGTCTAAGTATCGGCAAACAGGAAAAGCCGCATGATCACTAATATAACTTTTGCTAAAACCTTTCATTTCTATGTGTTCCGGCATGTTGCGGGCATGTCATTGTCATGATGATTGTTACTGTCTTGCTGTCCGGGCTGATCGATCTGGCTGAGATCTTCAAGCAAGTGTCAAAACGTGATGTTCCCATAGGAAACGTGTTTTTACTCACCATGCTCAGACAACCATCTAATATTCCGATTTTGCTGCCTTTCAGTGTTCTTTTTGGTGCGTTGATCAGCTTCGTTAAACTTAGCAATACCAATGAGATTATGGTCGCGCGCTCCAACGGTTTTTCCTTTATTAAAATCACCAGTATTGGCCCGATCGTCTTTGTTCTGTTGCTTAGCCTCTTTATGCTATTGGTGGCTGATCCTTTTCTAGCCGCCGTTAACAAACGTAATGCTTTAACCAACGAAAAAATCTTTGGGAGTAGCAGTGCCAATCTCACAGTTTCAACCGAAGGAATATGGTTGCGTGACAGTAATGATCCGATCTCGATGATCATCAATGGATCTGCACTGGAGCGCGAGACTATCGAAGTGATCAACGCGCAAGTTCTCATCTTTGACCGCAATAACCGATGGCTTGCGCGCTACAACCCTGATCGCCTCACCCTGAGCGATGGATTTTGGACGATAGAAGGCGGGACCGTCATAAGACAAGACGGCACTGTTAGTGATTTCGATCGCGCCCATCTTTCATCCTTCCTATCCGAGGATGATCTTAAAAATACCCATGAAGCACCGCGAAACATTCCTTTGCTAGGATTATGGAAGTATATCAAAGTCCTCGATAAAGCCGGATTGAGTAGCCTTAAATATCGGACATATTTTTACCACCAGCTCTCAACGCCTCTGGTCCTGACGGGGATGATTTTGATTGCTGGATATTTTGGGCTAATCTATAGAGCGCGACAAAGGTACATCTCGATGGTTATTTATGTGCTAGGGTGTATTTTACTGTTTCACTTCGCCAAAGAGTTTATGCATATTTTTGGAAATTTTGGTAAATTATCACCAATTGTTGCTGGATTTGCACCGGCTGTTATTGTTATTTGCTTAGGGAGCATCATGCTTATTCGCGGCGATAACCTCCACTGATCAAGATAAGAACATGACACGACACACACCAACCTCAAAAATAATCACGCGGCTCATGGCGATGATGGCGATCTTAATCACCATTGTCGCAACGGCTGGTTGGCCAGTTCTAGCGGTTGCTCAGACGACGATAAAAATTGTCGCGACGGTGGATGGGGCGCCGATCACCAGCCATGACGTCGCTCAACGTCGCAACATGTTGGTTAAAGTTACTGGGCTTAAACTAACGGAAGACACCTCACAGCAAATCAATCGCGATGTTTTGCAAATGCTCATTGATGACCAGATTAAAATCCAGGAGGGTGAAAGGTTATTCAGCGATCTGCTTGTTCAGGTCGATGCAAGAGCTGATCTTTTGGTCAATGAAACCTTTGCGCAAAGTGGACAGGATGCTGATCAGGTCTTGCGAAGCCTTAAGATTCCTCGCGAGGTTATCCGCAACAAATTCAAAGCTGACGTTTTATGGGCTTCTACTATCAAATCGCAATTCAGCACCCAGTTCTCCAATGCCGAGACCGAAGCTGCGAGTTCGCTTAAGCGTCTTAAGGAAAATCTCGAAAAACCTCATGTTAACCTCGATGAGATTGTCCTTGTTCCCGAGCAAGGCCGAAGCCTCAGCGCCACCCGTAATCTTGCCGAGCAGATCATCACCGCCATCCGTGATGGTGCGGATTTTGGTCGGATTGCCCAGCAATACTCAGTATCAGGAAGCGGGCGCAATGGTGGCAATCTTGGCTGGGCGCAGCTAGACCGCTTTCACCCTGAAATCCGTGATGTGCTGGCTAATCTCAAAATCGGCGAGATAGCCCCCTTGCTCGAACACGACGGCATGGTTTTCATTTACCGGATGCGGGGGCTAAGGCAGAACGGGCAACCTGATCCGATGGAGGCGGTCATCGAACTTGGACGGGTGTTGATACCAACAAATGTCACCGATGATGCGGCAAAGCTTGAGACCGCAGCGCGGATGACCCGTGATACTGCCGGTATTTCTACATGTGCTGATCTTGAGGCGTTGCACCAAAGTTACGGGTCTAGCTTTTCTTTTTCACTTGGCGAGATCGCTCTTTTTGACCTCTCACCAAGAATGCGGGAGTTGCTCAGTCCGATGAAAGCCGGTGAGATCACCAAACCGATTACCTTCACTGAAGGTATTGCTGCTTTCATGCTGTGTTCTAAAACAGTACCGCAGCTGACGCTTCCGTCCCAAGAACAGCTTGTTCGCAATGTCGAGGATAAGTATTTCTCCGTTCTCTCCACAAAGCATCTTGAAAAACTGCGGCGTCTCGCGGTGATTGATATCAGGGAAAGTTATTGATACCCGCCGGGCGCATTATCGTAACGCCGGGGGAGCCATCGGGGGTTGGCGGCGAGTTACTAATCCGCGCCGTGGCGGCCGGGCAAGGCGGGCTTATTACGATTGACGACCCTGCACGGTTAAAAACCCTTGCTGGCGTCATGGGCGCTGGTATTAGCATTGTGCCCATCGATGATCTATCCGCATCCGCACCAATCCCGTCCGGCAGTTTGGCTGTTCAGCCAATTACTTGGGCTGATGAGGTGGTCGCGGGAAAACCGTCCCCCAGCAACGCCCCCCAGATCATCCAAGCCATCCGAGATGCGGTTCAGGCCGTATCGCTGGGCACGGCCGAGGCCATTGTTACCAATCCTATTCAAAAATCAACTCTTGCTGAGGCGGGGTTCGCCCATGCGGGGCATACCGAGTTCCTCGCCGAGTTGGATGGGCTGAATAAAAAGCCCGTCATGATGCTTGCCAATCGTTATTTAAGAATAGTGCCTTTGACTATTCACACGCCGCTTAAAAATGTTTTCTCTCTGATCACTACGGAAAATCTCATCCAAACCGCACACATCATCGATGAGGCTTTGCGCAATGACATGGCGGTCAGCCATCCGCGGATTGCCGTCTGCGGTCTTAACCCCCATGCTGGAGAAGATGGGATGCTTGGTCTTGAGGAAAAAACCATCATCACCCCTGCTCTTTCAAGCTTATTCGCCCAAGGGATTGATATTACCGGGCCTTATGCCGCTGATTCACTATTTTTTGCCGAGCGTCTGGGGGATTATGACGCGGTTCTTGCCATGTATCATGATCAGGCCTTGATTCCCGTAAAGACCCTCGATTTTTTCGGCACTGTTAACATCACCTTGGGGCTTGATGTGGTTAGAACCTCCCCCGACCACGGCACGGCGCTAGACCAGGCCGGATATTTCACCGCTAAGCCGGACAGTTTGATCAAGGCGATTGAAACCGCGCGCGCGATCGCTGAGGCGCGAAGGGCGCGGCGATGAGCAACCCGATCGCGTCCTTACCGCCTCTTAAAGATCTGATTAAAAAATACCGACTTGGTGCGAGGCGTAAACTCGGGCAAAATTTTCTGCTCGATCTTAATCTAACCGCTCGAATTGCCCGTGAGGCCGGTGCGCTCGATGGCACGATCATCGAAATCGGCCCCGGCCCTGGCGGATTAACCCGCGCGCTCTTGATGAGTGGGGCGGAGCGCGTCATCGCCATCGAAAAAGACCCTCGTGCATGTGAGGCGCTAAAATCCCTTGTTGAGGTTGCCGAAGGACGCTTGACGGTTATCCAAGAAGACGCGATGGAGACCTCCCTTCATACTTTGGGCGAGGCCGCCGCCCCGCGCCGCATCATCGCCAATCTGCCCTATAATATCGCAACGCCTTTGCTGCTTGGCTGGCTAGACCACGCTAACTGCTTTGCTTCGATGACCTTAATGTTCCAGCGTGAGGTGGCCGAGCGAATAGCCGCCCCCCCCTCAACTCCGGCTTATGGGCGGTTGAGCATTATCTGCCAATGGCGGGCTAGTATAAGAGTTTTATTCGATATCCCGCCTGATGCTTTCGTGCCACAACCGAAGGTAATATCGACTGTGATTAATCTGACGCCTTATCCAAAACCTGCTTATCCTGCTGAGAAGCTAGATCTTGAGAACGTCACGCGCGTTGCTTTTGGGCAGCGCCGCAAAATGCTCCGCGCGTCCCTCAAATCGATCGGTGGGCTGGAATTGCTGGCGGAGGCTGGAATTCCTGGCGATGTTCGGCCTGAAACACTGTCAGTTGAGGATTTTTGTCGCCTTGCTGAAATTTTGCGGCAACGCCAGAATCAGTGATTTTCCTTCAATGAGCAGATAAAATCTTCTATTCCATTCTGCCGCGTGAGACGCAGGGCTTCAGTTTGCAGAATTCTCCCAACTTGCGTGCAGGCCCAAGTGAGGTCGTCATTGATCACAATATAATCATATTCATTATAATGGCTTATTTCGTCGGTTGCTTTTGCCATCCGTTTTGCCACCTCATCCGCAGAATCAAGTCCTCTGTTCTTCAGGCGCGATTCAAGGGCTTGATGCGAGGGTGGCAGGATAAAAACCGACACCAGATTATGCAATTTCTCCTTTAATAACCTGACTCCTTGCCAGTCGATGTCAAATAGAACGTCTTGTCCCATATGCGTTTTTTCCATCACTTGCTCGGCTGGCGTGCCGTAATAATTGCCGAAAACATACGCGTATTCCAAAAATTGTCCCTTTGAGATCATGAGCGCAAACTCATCACTTGTGACAAAATGGTAATCGGTGCCATCCCTCTCGTTTTCACGCGGGGGGCGGCTGGTATAGGACACTGACAGATGCAAACCAGGGTGCTGTTGGAGCACCCCCCGTGAGATCGATGATTTACCCGCACCTGAAGGCGAGGATAACGCAAGCATCACTCCTTCACGGCGGATGGGCTTCGGTTTATGATTATTATCTGCGTGCGGGGTCATGATGCTCTTTCATGTTAAAACTATACCTAAGCGATAGCAATCTATCAGATTTCAAGTCACATATATAGAAGGTTGTATCTGATTTACTCAAGCGTTTTTGGGTGCGCTCTTCAACACTGCTTGATCACGTCTTCGGCGGTTGCTGAGAGTTGTTAACACCGATAAAATTAAAAAATTCCCTTCAATACAAAGAATTAAGAGCAAAATTGATCTATAATCTTATCAAATCTATCTTTTCGATTTTACTTGGATAGGGCAAGATTGATACATAGCATTTGCCGAGAAGGCGTTAATATTGGTCGCGGCCTGTAATGTGGCACTTGATGGTTTTATTACTTGAAGTCAAGGCGTTTACCAAATCGCCGGGTTTTAATGTGGCGAATTTTGATGCTTACATCAGATCTTTGAGGAGGCCTGCTTACAGAAGCCTTCTGCATTACCGCCGCCTAACGATTCATTCATAATATGCTGGCATAATATGCTGGAGCAAAATGGGTTTAAGCATCTCGTCTTTGTTGAGATGTTCTGAGAGGCCTTTGACAGCGTTAGATGATATCGGTCTCTCCGCCGCCTAACTCAAAGCTGGTTGGTTGCAGGTCATCGCCGTGCTGCTCACTAAGCGTCTCATAAATGGGGGGTTGGGGTTCTTCGCTCGCCCGCTCGCTTGCTCCGTTAGTACCAGAAGGATCAACACCCTTAAAACCAATGCTTCCCTCGCCAAAGAGACGCGGCAAAACCTCATCCAGATTCTTGAATGCTGCGAGGCCGCCGTCAAAATTATTCGCAACATTCTCCGCCCCGCCCAGAATCTCAATCAAATCGCCAAGACCAAGACGCTCATCAAAAGTAACCGTGACCAGAGGGCTGGAAACACGTCCGCCACCGAAAGCCGATGCGTCCTTAAAGTGCAGCAACACACTTTCAAAATAGAACGCGCCATCCGTATCAAGTCCCCACTGCATGGTGACGATAAAAGCATCATCAGCGGTTAAATCCGTCTCGTCCGCACCGCTGAGGCTTTGTAGAAACTCTGTCAGACTATTGAAATTACGATCGACAACGAATGTTAATTTATCTTGTCCGCGCTTGAAGCCCACAATCTCATCACCGCCATCAATACCAACACCATCATAACCGAACGTATAAAGCACTTCATCGGCACCTGCGTCTACTTCTACGTCACCGACTGTGCGGGTAAGAATAATCTCATCATCCCCCGCGCCGCCATCTATTTGATCATCACTCGTGCCGCCAGTGATGATATCACTACCATCTCCCGCCTCGATCTTCTGTGGAGTCGTCTCGCTGGATTGATCTATCAAGTTATCTTCGTCAGCGTCAGCGTCCGCATCCTCAAAAACCTCTCGCGAGGTGATCTGGAGGGTTTGCTCCTCAAGGGTAGCCACTCCATCTGAAATTGTGAAGGACAGTGGGTTGCTTTGTGATGTAGAAGGATCGCTAACATCTGGCACATAGGTTATGAGCCCGTTGTTAATATCCGCCTGGGTGAAGGTATCACCGCTATTGAGTGGAGTCCCATTCTTCGATAGCACGCCTGCATCCGGCAGAGTGGTAATGGTGTATACTAGCAATGTTGGGTCAGATTGATTGCCAGAGGTAACCTTCAGCATTGTCTCATCAATAGTGATACTCGTCTCATCGGGATTATAAGTGAGGCTGTTAAGCTGAATTATGAAGATATTAAGGTCAAATGTCGCCTCAACCGTTGCACCACTCTGATCGGTCGCTACGATTTTGATCACGTAAGTGCCAGTTCCGGTCAGTGTACCAGTGATTTCATTATCGTCGGAGTTATAAGTAAGCCCGATCGTACTCAACGCCGCACCACCATCAAGCGTCACCGTAAAAGTCAATTCATCGCCCTCATCAACGTCAGTGAAAAGAGTGCTCAGATCGATAACCTTCTCTTGACCTTCCACTCCGCTTTGAGGCTCAATAGCGGTCGCCACCGCAGGGGCATCATTGACGCCAGTAATCGTGATGGTCACCGTGATGGGGGCCGCACCTTCAGCGGTAAAGGTAAAGTTGTCTTCTAATGTATCACCCTTCAATGCCTGCACAGCCGCATTAGTGTTATCCAGCGTGTAAGTCCAAACACCACCGTCCTCACTCGCAACAAAGGTCAGCGTGCCGTATTGGCCAACGCCATTTGTAAGCTCGACCGTTGGCAACGCATCGCCCTCAGCGTCCGTAATGGTGAGCGTCCCCGTAATGGGGTCTGCTGCATCCTCAGCAATCATGCCGTCCACAGCACCACCGATTACCGGTGCGCCATCGGCTACGACCACAATGTCAAATGTCGAAGGCTGGGACGCAGCGCCGCTACCGTCTGTCGCGATGACCTCGATCGTGTAAGGGCCAGTAGGAATACTGTCTAATAATGTACCGGTGATCATCTTGGTATCAGAGTCATACTCAAGACCAAGTGTAGTACCCAACGCCATCCTAGTATTACCATCACTAGACAGCACCATCACCGTCAGAGTAAAGGTATCGCCGGTGTCAACGTCAGTGAAAAGACTATTCAGATCAATAGCCGTGATCTCTTGACCTACCCGCCCAGATTTTCCAACAATCTCAGACTCAACGACAGGAGCGTCATTCACACCACTAATCGTGATAGTCACCGTGATGGGGTCCGCACCTTCAGCGGTAAAGGTAAATTCCTCGGTTAATGTATCACCCTTCAATGCCTGCACAGCCGCATTAGTGTTATCCAGCGTGTAAGTCCAAACACCACCGTCCGCACTCGCAACAAAGGTCAGCGTGCCGTATTGGCCAGCGCCATCTGTAAGCACGACCATTGGCAACGCATCGTTGTCAGCGTCCGTAATGGTGAGCATCCCCGTAAGGGGGTCTGCTGCATCCTCAGCAATCGTGCCGTCCATAGCACCACCGATTACCGGTGCGTTATCAGCTGCGACCACAATGTCAAATGTCGAAGGCTGGGACGCAGCGCCGCTACCGTCTGTCGCGATGACCTCAATCGTGAAAGTGCCGGCAGAAACGTCACTTCTTATCGTGCCTGTGATTGCATTTGCGACCGGGTCGTAAGTAAGGCCGAGCGTATCCAACCCTACCCTACCACTACCATCGTGAACCATCACCGCCAGAGTAAAGGTATCGCCAGCATCAACGTCAGTGAAAAGACCACTCAGATCAATAGCATCGATCTCTTGACCTACCTGCCCAGTTTGTCCAACAATCTCAGTCTCAACGACAGGAGCGTCATTCACACCACTAATCGTGATAGTCACCGTGATGGGGTCCGCACCCTCAGCAGTAAAGGTAAAGTTGTCTTCTAATGTACCACCCTTCAACGCCTGCACATCCGCATTAGCGTTATTCAACTCGTAAGTCCAAACACCGCCGTCCGCACTCGCAACAAAGGTCAGCGTGCCGTATTGGCCAGCGCCATCTGACAGCGCGACCGTTGGCAACGCATCGTCATCAGCGTCCGTAATGGTGAGCGTCCCCGTAATAGGGCCTGCTGCATCCTCAGCAATCGTGCCGTCCACAGCACCACCGATTACCGGTGCATTATCAGGTGCGACCACAATGTCAAATGTCGAAGGCTGGGACGCATCGCCGCTACCGCCACCGTCTGTCGCGATGACCTCGATCGTGTAAGGGCCGGCAACAATACTGTTTAATAATGTACCGGTGATCATCTTGGTATCAGAGTCATACTCAAGACCGATCGTATCCAATCCAGACTTACTACCATCACTAGAGAGCACCATCACCGTCAGAGTAAAGGTATCGCCGGCATCAACGTCAGTGAAAAGACCACTCAGATCAATAGCCGTGATCGCTTGACCTACCCGCCCAGTTTGTCCAACAATCTCAGACTCAACGACAGGAACGTCATTCACACCACTAATCGTGATGGTCACATCGAAGCTAGTGCCTATGGCAGTAAAAGTGAATACATCCGTCCCTGGCGTATCTTTGAGCGCATTCGTATCCGCATCTGTGTTATCCAGTGTGTAAGTCCAAGTGTTACTATCTGGATCAAACGTCATCGTGCCGTATGTGCCTTCGACACCGCTATTGCTGGCCTGATCGTTATTGTCTACAAGCGTGATGGTTAGAGTAGAGGGTAGTGTAAGACTTCCCGTGGCGGTGTCGGCGTTACTATCTTCAGTCACCGAACCCGCGTTATCACCTGTGATTGGCTGTACTGCAATCTCAATAGACAAATTCTTGGTGAATATTACCCGCAGCCCCTCGTACACCGTCACCTGAGCCCTGTAAGTGCCAATGGCCGTCGGTATACCCGTGATTGTCCTATCGATAGGGTTATAAGTCAGATCAGAGGCGGAATCATTAGAGGGAGTAAAGATTTGAACCGTGATCTCCAATGCATCGCCGTCAGGGTCAATGGCAATTGTGCTCAGATCAATACTGACCGCCTCACCCACCGCACCCGTTAGACCAACATCGAAATCTGGGTTAGCCACAGGAGAATCATTTCTTCCAACCGCCATGATTTCTAAAACAAACTCCTCCGAGTTACCAGCAGTAAGGGTGAAGCGTTCAGTTGCTCTTTGACCATCCCTCAACGCTATTGTTTCCGGGTCATCGTTATCTTGCACATAGCTCCAGGTGAATTTACTCAAATCACTCTGCACCCGGGTAACCGTTAGCGTGCCGTATATACCAGTCAAAGAACGGCCACTGCTGCCAACAAACATAATCTCGGGTAGTTGATCCGCCGGAACATCAGGGTCCACAACAGTGAGCTCTCCGGAGATGGTATAGCCGGAATTGGGATCTACCCCAGCCACGGCCGCGCCAGTGATTTCCGTTTGGGTGAGATCAGGATAAAATCCATCTTTGTAAGCGTCTAAAAACTGCTGGGCGGTTTTGAAACCCGATGCGTCATCATTCTCATGCAGAAATTCGTATCTCTGCTCACCACCATTAAGTGCCGTCCTTGCTTTCACATCCCAGATCGTGATTGTATTACCGCTAGACAAAGTAACGACATAATTTGTAACCGAGGCGCTCGTCGGCTCAATAGTCGGCGTGTTTTCAGCTCCGTCGAAATACCCGACCTGTCCCGGCGCATTCACCTCTTCTTCAATAATGGACACGATTCTGACCGTATTCTCAAAGATGATCGAACTCTTATCCCAAAGGTCATCAATTATGACTGAGGCTGCATCCGCCTCGATGAAAAACTCATCGTTACCGGGCCCCTGCCCTATGAAAGCATCGGTGTCTAGCCCGCCTGACAGGGCCGTCGCCTTGATAAACGAGTTAATTCTCGTATCCTCTTTGCCCTCAGCAATCCTGATATTAATCAGTGCCCGCGCAGCAACAGCACCCTCGCTCCCATCATCATCAAGAAAACTTTTGATCTCCGCCAACGTCGCCCCGTTCAGCGCAAGAGTAAACTTAACCGCCCTGCCGCTTACCTCTATGCTCACAACACCGCTACCAATAATGAGAACTCCGCTAAATTCAACGGTAATTTCGGGTAGGCCAACATTTTTTTCAGTAATGATCAGATCCTGATCTCCAGCCACCGCAGTAACCTCGGCGGGTTGTTCCTCTTCGTATCCAATACTCGCCGTCCCCTCAGAGCCCCCCAACAGATTCGTCACCTTGACCGGCGTTACAATTAGCGTAGCAAAATGACCAGAGGCAATCGTGATCTCAATCAGTTCTCGCGCCGCAGCAGCACCTGCACTTTCACCAAAATTTACAGCCGATCTGATATCAGAAAAAAACGCCCCCTCAGAGTTCAACAGAAATTTAATCGCCTTGTCATCTACCGTTACGCTCTCAACACCTGCGCCAGAAACGTTACCGATTTCAAATTCAACCGTGATGTCATTACCATCTGCGCCAGCATCTTTTGCGGTAATGATAAAATTTTGAGTTCCATCCACCCTAACAAGTTCTGCGTCCTTCCCGCTCTTGTATCCAATGCTCCCCTTCGTCAGTGAGTTTTCGGGAGTATCACCATCAATAACCATCCGATACGGCGTCAAATCATCAAAAGCGCGTATATTAACTGCTCCTCCACGGGAGCCATCCTCATTTTCCTTATACCAACCAGGGGCAAATTCATTGCTATCAGGGACAAAATAACGAATAAACGTAAGACTAGCCATAAGAACAATCCTTGTATGTGCTGAGGCGAAGCAACAAGCACCACAATAGGACGCTGTTGACTCCTCCTGCCTTTAACCTTGGAATGCTACCTTTAAGATTAATTAAACACAAGAAATATTGTAATAGAGATTTACCATTCTGTGGGCAGAAGGATTGTGTCGTTATAGAAGTAGAGTGTGATCTGCTTCATAGGAAAATCAGTGTATCTGTACTGAATGCTATGAATGGGCTTATCATTGTTCCCATCTTGGCAGATGAGAATTGCTGAATGATCGGGATTGACCGTTAGGGTCCAAACCTGAAATTCGTTTTTTGCAACAAGGATATCAAACGCTTTCTGAGAGCGATATAGCCGTATATCGGTGAAAAGGGACGAAGCCACGTCTATCGTCGCTCTGAAAGCCACGGGCATGATATGCTCATGAGAGTGCTGTATTCAGACGTGGGAAGGGATCTGGTAAAACCATCTAGCAAGCGGCGGACAGGTATCACACCACATCAAACTGCGCTATGGTCAGGTCCTGGGTGTAATCTTCCAGCACCATGAGGATCACATCATCACCAAGCCGTTCTGTGCCCTGGGTATCATAAATGATGGTGTCGTTGATCTCCGAGTGGTTTGAGCCGTTACCTTGTGGCCGGCCAGCATCGCTATCATTGGTCCAGCGGATATTGGCCGCAGCCTTTAAGGCCTCAAGGGTTGTTTCTGTCCCCATCGGAGTATCAACGCGAATTTGGTCGTCTCCTCCATAATTCGGCCTGAAAATAATGCTCGTGGCCCCCTGCAGTCCGACAAAAGTGAAATCACGCACCCAATCCTCACCCGAATTCTGAAGAACGAATATATCATTACCAGCTCCGCCAGCCAGCATATTTCTACCCTCACCACCGTCAAGATAGTCATTGCCATATCCGCCATGGAGATAATCATTGCCTTCGCCGCCGTAAAGATAGTCATCCCCAGCATTGGGACTCCAACCCCGGGAGAATTTTCCACCGTAAAGCCAATCTTCACCCTTACCGCCGTAAAGATAGTCATTGCCATGTCCGCCCCAGAGATAATCATCACCATCCCCGCCATAGAGGTTATCATCGACAAAATCATCTATATAGTCGCGCCTCCATCCATTAGAAGTAACCACCAGTCGAAAAACATCACCAGGAGTAGTACCACCAAAGAGATTATCATTGCCATCCCCGCCATAGAGATCATCATCGCCATCCCCGCCATAGAGATAATCATCGCCCTCACCACCGTAGAGATGATCATCGCCAATCCCGCCATAGAGACGATCGTTGCCTTCGCCGCCGTAAAGATAGTCATCCCGAGCATCGATCTTCAAATCTAATTCTCCACCGTAAAGCTGATCTTCACCCTTACCGCCGTAAAGATAGTCATTGCCTTCGCCGCCATTGAGAGAATCATTGCCTTCGCCGCCATAGAGATGATCATTGCCATATCCTCCATTGAGAGAATCATCGCCATCCCCGCCATAGAGATGATCATCGCCAAAATCATCTATATAGGTTCGATAACCCCAACCACGGAGAGAATCATCACCATCTCCACCATAGAGATAATCATTGCCCTCACCACCGTAGAGCTTATCCTTGCCCTCACCACCGTAGAGATGATCATCGCCAATCCCGCCATGGAGATAATCATTGCCATCACTACCGACTATCGGCGGGTTATCGGGATCGAGGAATGAGGCAAGCGCAATGCTCAATACCGAACTAACACTCGCCTCGCCGTCACTCGCCGTCACCATGATCTTGTGGAGGCCATATCTGTAGGGAGAATACGCCTTGAGCGTGCCAGTGATCATCTTGGTTTCAGGATTATAGGAAAGTCCGATATCGCTCAATTCCCTGCCATCAGCCAGTGTCACCGTCAGGGTCAATTCATCGCCATCAGCATCAGAGAAAAGGCCAGTCAGATCAATCGGTGTGATCTCCTTACCAACCTCCCCGATTTGAGTCTCAATAGTGGTCGCAACCACAGGGGCATCATTCACACTGCTCACATTGACAATCAGTTCAGCATCCGATGACGTTTCTTCGCCGTCCCAAACCCGATAAACCAACTTCAATTCACCATTGTAATTAGGAGTTGGGCGCAATTTTAACCTGCCCAGATTATCGAAGGTCACATAGATGTATCCCGCAAGAGACAGCGCGTTGTCAGTAACATCATCCCCGCCTCCAAGCCCTACCGTGTTTATATCAACCAGAGTGTTGTCATCGAGTAGCAACACACCGTTAGCAATCTCATCTAATTTGATATAAACGCCTTTGAAGGACGAGGCCTCCCGATCACTATTCCCGAATGGATCAAGGAAGCCAAAAAGTTCCGTCAATTCAGCGAGTGTGTTTGGAAACTCATAATCAGTGTCCTCGGTGGCCTCAATGTCCTTCGGGGTCGCGATGGGCTTGCCGCCCTTAACCGCATTAGCTTCCTTGATGCGCCCATCAACAACTTCCTTAAGCTCAGCGACGCTGGCATCATCAGGCGTTTTCAGCAAAGTATTCACCACAGAGATGATCTTAGCCTTAGTCGCGGGGGTGGTGCCATCGCCGCCAGCCAATTCATCCTTTTCCTTAATCTCGGTCAGGGCAAAAACCGCCGTGGCGATCATTTGTTTTTTCGCATCAGGTCGTGCATTGACATCAGGCCCTTCGTAATTGTCTGCATCAAGAATATCAGCGACCATGACCTCACCCGCGCCAAAGACCGCATCCAAAACCTCTTGAGCCGTAGTCGGTGCATTAGCCTCACCCTCTACTTCCTTAAGGTAGGTCATGATCAGATCAGTGATCGGACTCGCGATGGCGCCATCGCCACCCTTGAATGAGTAGAACTCACCTACCAAACGCTCACCAGTATCGGTGTCGTAAGCACCATCCACATCAGCAACAAAGGCTAGCCCGACATATCGCTCAGGAAGTTCAACAGTACCATCATCATTCGTGATATAATGCGGGCGACCAGACTCATCACGTTGGGCATCTTTTTCAAAATTGGTGATCTTACCATCACCATCCAAATCAAAAAAGACGGCCGCGCCGGTGACAGGGCCGTCAATAATCGAGATCTTATCCATGGGTCGAACTTCAAATTCGATGCTCCCCTCGCCAAAGAGACGCGGCAAAACCTCAGCCAGATTCTTGAACGCCGCCAGACCGCTATCAAAATTATCAGCGGCCTCATCCTCTCCGCCCAGAATCTCAATCAGATCATCAAGGCTAAGCCGCTCATCAAAAGTGATCTGGACTACAGGGCTAGAAAGAGGCCCCTCGCCGAGAGCCGATGCTTCCTTAAAGTGTAGCAACACGCCGTCAAAATAGAACTCGCCCTGCTCATCAAGCCCCCACATCATGGTGACGATAAAGGCGTCATCATCGGTTAAATAGAGCGCGTCCGCACCGCTGAGGCTTTGCTGAAACGCTGTCAGAGTCGTGATGTCAGAGCGATCAGAATGCACAATGAATTTTAGTTTATCCTGACCACGGCGGAAACCTTTGATCACATCGCCGCCATCGATGCCATCGCCATCATAACCAAAACTGTAAAGCACTTCATCGGCCCCAGCGTCCACCTGATCACCATGGTCATCTTCGCGGGTCAAAATGATCTCATCATCCCCCGCACCACCATCTATTTGATCATTATCCTGACCGCCGTGGATGGTATCACGGCCATCCCGCGCATCAATTTTCTGCGGGTTTGTCTCGTCAGAACGATCGATGTCATTGTCTTGTTTAGCATCCTCCACCTCAAAAACCTCACGAGGAATAAACTGGAAGGTTTGCTCCACAACCACAGGAGGAAAAGTATCTGTGTCGCGGACGGCGAAGGAAAAACCGTCACCTTGCCCCGAGGGAGAGCCTGATGGGCGATAGGTGATGAGCCCGTCGTTAAGATCCTCCTGAGTAAAAAAGTTGTTGGGGAGTTGGGCTTCGAGTTGAATCTCACCCTTCCATAACGTGCCACTGGTTGGCAATGCGGTAATGGTGTATCTCAACTTAGACGGATCAGCTTGATTTTCATGCGTCGTCAGCAGGTTTTTCTGACCTATAACGATCTCCTCCTCTTCACCAACGTTATAGATAAAACTGGCCCGCACTACCACCGGTGAAACTGCCCCACTTGCTCCCTCTATATCGGTAGCAATCACCTCAGGTTCATTTGGTGAGAACCCTGACTCACCGGCGGTAAAAAACTCTTGAGCGGAAAGAGGGGCAACACGCGCACTATCGCCTAAATGTTGGAAAGTGAAACTAGCCGGATCTTTGATCGTGATTGTATTACCGCTAAACAGAGTAATGACATACTCAAAGGCAGAGGACTGTCCTGCTTCCACCCAGCTTACAATGGACTTGATTTCAACATCCACATCAAAGACGATCGCATTGGCTCCGCTATCGTCATCGATCACAACCGAGTTCGCGGTGCTTGTGATGAAAAACTCATCAGCATCCCCGCCACCACTTATTATAGGCGAGTTATCACCTTCGGGAGTATTGCTATCAATGATTAGACGGTTTGGGGTATTGTAGAGTGCATCGCTCGCTTCGAGAGGCTCATCTCCCAAACGGACTCCATCATTGCTTGTCTCATACCAACCAGCGAGGAAGACTTCGCCTCCAACGGGAACAAAATAACGAAAAATCTTAAGGTCAGTCATGAGAGTTATCCTTTCCACACAGTACGACGGCCGATGACAAAAAGGGAGACCAAACACCATTCAGCCCAAACGGGCGACTGAGCGGTGAGGAAAGAGGAATTTAAGGAGGAAACCTCGGATGCGACCAAGCAGGTGAAGCACCACTCTACGTTAGCAACGTTGTCTAATGTCGGCTGTTAACCCCATTAAATAAACCAACCTCTCTGCTACCATGTTTAGAATATAGCACCGATCTCAACTAACTAAGCTATAAAAAAGTGCGATATATTGCCGCACCCATCAGTTGTGTAAATAACTAGATTATCTATAGGATGACGGCGTCCTCCCCTGATCAATTCACCGATAACATCAAGACCTACCAGCCAATTCACCGATGTTAGAGAATATCAGTGTCTGAGCCGTTTAACTCAAAACCCACATCCGCAAAATCAATCAACACCAAACTCTCGCCAAGCACCTGGTTGATCGCCTGGTAAGCGGCGGTTTCTTGGCCCGTGGTGATTACCCACTCGCCGGACGCCGCCGCATCAAAACTCGCGTCTAGGTTAATCTGTGAGGCGTCAAAGCCTTCATCAAAATTCACCGTCAGATCAGTGTCTTGAGCCTCGTTAACACGGCCGGTGAAGGTAAACACGATGCCGCTAATACGTCCATCTCCGTCCACAAGCAGATGGACGCCTTTGATTGCGGCATAGAACGCGGCGGGCTCATCGTAAACATTGCCCCCCACATCGGTGAGAACCAGAGCATCTTCATCCAAGTCAAAATCATTAATCACATCGCCGCCATCAATCGCTGCTGGATTGGTTTTATCTGTGCCATCATAACGATAAATCACGGTATCCCTGCCGGCCCCGAGATTGATGGTATCATCGCCCTGACCGCCAAAGATCACATCCCCGCGATCGCTTGCGTTGAGGGTTTGCGCGTCCTCACCGCCGATTAGAATGTGATCTGAGGCCGCGCCCCCCGTCTCAGCGACATCATTCACCTCTGCAGAAACCCTGCCGCCGCCCAGGCGTCCAGAAAGTGAAGATATTTTGGAATGATAGGATTGGTGAGAATGTCGCAGTTTGATAGCAAGCTTTCGATATTCGCCTACTACACGGCCAGATTAAATTATCCTACTATTCAGGAGTATTTTGCCGAAGCTTGCCGTAAACCTGCTTGAGCAGGTGATCTTTGGCGACATCCCTGAACTTGTCATCATTCATTACCTTGGCGAAAATTTCTTCGTTCCGGTGGAAAACGTTCTTTGATATATGCCGAAATCTCGCTTGGTGATTCTATAGGGGGTGAGGAGTTACCAGAGCGAACAAAGAATTTTTCAACCTTTTGCCCATTCTTATCCGGCACCGTGATGAATAAAGCTTCATTTCCACGTTTTACATCTACAACACAGATTTCCATATCACGTATATTATGGAACGTGATTGTAAGGTTGTTGGCCGCAAAACCGACTCCCCATTCTTGATTAATGATATTTCTTAAATGAATTTCGAATGCATCACTATCACCGCCTGATTTAAGAGTGCTGTAATCATTTTCCAGTCCAAGAATATTTTGATCATTATCAACACCTATGATTAACTTACCACCATCCCCATAACCGTTATTAAATGCAGCTAATGTTTTCAGGCAAACCTTCTCCAGAGATTTGTCGTAAACATTGTGATCAGTATTCCACCGAAGAGAAGACTTAAATTCCAATCCGTCATGTTCATCCTCAGCGATGATATCCTCTATATCCAATGCCCCTTTTCCAAGTTCGCTTTGGGTGATTCCTTCAAGGAATTCATTTAGCTCTTCAGTTAAAATTCCACGACGGGCATCTAGAAACGCCTCAAAATTATCCATTGACCAGAGCAAAGTGTCTTCGGGTATACATTGCTGTTTAAGCGCCGTAGGGAAGCGATCTTGAACCACTGAGAGGTATTCTATTGCGGCAGTATCCGATTTCCCCCGATTTTCAACCTGCGTTAAAATAGCCCTATTAGTCAATTCCTGTGCGAGCGCATATTTAAATCTGTTGTCGAGGTCATAGCCATTTTTCTTTAGGGTGGCGTAAGGGAATATGTGATCTTTTTCGAGCGCATACTTGGCCCCCATATTTTGTCGAAGCGACATTCCTGTACCAAGACAGACCGCATTTTTACTTTTGAAATACCACCTCATCAAACTAAACAATGGATGTTTTATATCTCTTCCAATAAATTCACTTTTAACAATAGTAAGCTTGCCACGTTCTTGTTCGATCAAGGTTAGAAGTTCGTCGAAAGGATCATCCGAGTTTTTGATAACTCCTAAATCTTTATCCAGTTTCTGAGGAGTTTGACTGATATAGCGTTGTCTAAGTTGAGAATAATAGAACCATTTAATAGCCCTTTTAATTCCGACCTCAGACAATTTGTGTTTCGGTTGTTTATAAACATAGCTAATTAGCGGTATCAGGCTGAATGGCGAGTTGATTTCATCAGAATGGTCAACATAAGCATGTGTCCTGATCAGGTTGACGACATAGTCAAGAACCTGATCATCCAGTTTTTTCCATGCTTCTCTAAGATTGCTTTCATTATCTGCATTGTGCAGCCGTTTCATATCTGAACCGACATCATGGATAACAGCTAGTAAAGCATATATCAGGAAATCAAGCTTGAAGATGAAACCGTTCTTTTCAAGTTCAGTAAGTTTTGTTTTAAATAACTTCCGTGCATCAGGCCAATACCCACATATTTGTGCCAATGCGAGTTCTGCTTCCGTTAGGTTCACGCCACTGGCATTCACAACATAGAAAATATCGATTGCTTCTTTTACAGAAGCACTGACAGGGATAGTTTGTTCAGGGAACTCGCGTTCTCGAATGGCCTTAATGGCCTCAAGGTTTTCATAGATCATATCTTCTGTAATTTCGTCCAAATCACCTTGTTCTTTCAGACGCTTTTTCACTTCAGAACCCTTGATTTCACCACAAAATATTTTGGTCAAATCGATCCATAGTGGATTGTTCTGCATTTGTTGTTTTTTGTAATACTCAAGCTCCATTGTTTGAAGGTTGATATGCAGTCCCATTATTGGGTTCTTGATATCGTCTTGAACGTAATATGGTGGGAGCTTGCCCGTCATTATCATATAGATAGTCGTGATGCGCTGTTGGCCATCGAGGATCAACTTCACTGCACCCATTTCAGGGGTAAATTTTTTGTCACCTTTCAGTTCAGGAGGCTTTGTTGTTTCCCAAGTGAGCAACGTGCCAGTGGGATATTTTTTAATTAGTGATGCAAATAAAGCCTTCGCATCAGGGCGCTTCCAGACATATTCTCTTTGAAACGCCGGTACGAATAATTGATGGTCGTTTATCTTATCTATGATCTGATATATTTGCATTTTTGTTCCCCAGCATCCGCCTAAGAATTATTAGTTGATTCATTGTTTTCTTGCCGAAGCTTGTCGTAAACCTGCTTGAGCAGGTGATCTTTGGCGACATCCCTGAACTTGTCATCATTCATTACCTTGGCGAAGATTTCTTCATTGCCTTCCATGCGCTCGATGAACAGCCCTTCAAGCATTTTGTTGAACACGTAGCAATTCTCATATCCACTATCGAGGCAAGGGGATTTGAACCCCTGAGGGACGTTAGCCCCAACACGCTTTCCAGGCGCGCACCTTAAACCACTCGGCCACCCTTCTCCTGTTTTCATGCGCCCAGCATAGAGGAAAACTTTTGGTGATGCAACGATTTGCCTATTCTTTTCTCTCCATTTTTCATTCCTAGTGTTCGCCCCCTCATCTTTAAGCAATGAAGGGCTTGGGGCGAAGATCAAAACGCCGTTCCAAGAAAGAACACGGGCGAAAACATCAAGGTAGGATTTGGGATGGAATACCCACCCTTCTGCCAAACTTCATCTAAAAATGAATGTCACAGCCAGCTCAATCTTGAGTATACGGTCATTGTGGATGAGGTCAAAAGGGACGCCAAAGCCTAGAAAACGGCCAAAGCCCCCGCATCTCTCCTGCCCAGGTCAATGCGCATGAAAACACGCTTCTCAAACTCGGTGTTCTGGCTTGGCATGACAGTGGCAATCATAAACGATACGGCCGCCGGGATCCGAGCGGATATATAAAATACGCGTATGGCGCCCCGCGAGATGCTCCAAATTGGCTGATCATTGACAGCAATACGGCCTTTCTTATTCTGCTCCTTACTCTGGCGACCTGCGTTTTATCACCGCCGAGCAAGAACTGGCTTGAAGCCTCAGTGTCAACACCAACCGATGCAAATCCTTTATCATTATTCCGTTTCTTGTGAGATCTCCCGCCACAAACGGACGTTTTTCTTATGCTGCTCATAGGTCTCAGCGAATCGATGTCCGCCCTTACCATCAGCAACAAAATAAAGATAATCAGTTTCAGCTGGGTCCATCACCGCCTGAAAGCTTGCAAGCCCTGGATTGCTGATCGGCGTTGGCGGCAAGCCCGCAACCTGATACGTGTTCCATGGCGAAGAATGACGCAAATCATCTCTGGTGAGGCGCTTGACTTCGCGTCCTTCTCGCACAAGGCCGTAAATCACCGTTGGGTCAGACTGCAACCTCATTCCACGGGTGAGACGATTAAGAAAAACCGAAGCAACTAAGGCTCTTTCCTCGACAAGCCCGGTTTCCTTTTCAACGATTGAGGCCAGAACCACCGCTTGGTCAAGCGATGAGATTGGCAAGCTCTCCTCTCTTTCCGACCACAGCTCAGCGAAAGCCACCTCTCTGGCCTGCTGCATCCGCGTGATGAGATCACCACGGCGCACCCCGCGTAAAAAGAAATAGGTTTCGGGCAAAATGCTACCTTCAGGCGGGACGAATGTGATTTCTCCGACTAACCGCTCATCATTTTCAAGCAAACGCATCACCTCATCCACCGTCAAGCCTTCGGTTATGGTCACGCTGTGCTGGATAGATTTCCCTTCATTAACAATATCCATCATGCGCGCAAGGCTCGCGCCGGCTGGGACTTCATACTCCCCTGCCTTGGGAAGGTATTTTGCGCCGCGCCGCCATTCCTCAAGCTGATACATCCACTCGTGATGCTGGATACCTAGATGGTTTAGTTTAGAGCTGATCACAATTCGCCCATCGCCCCGATTAACCAGCAGAACCCGCGCTTCGCTAAAAGCCGCTGGGCGATGAATTTCCGCTACGAACCAAACCGCCGCAAGCGCCAAGCCAAAACTGCACATCAAAACCAGACAAAGTGAAAAAACCACACCCCGCCAGATTTTTTTAGCGGTCTTAACCATCATCGATCACAATCGTTGATTATCCAGTTTCGCCGACAATAATTGTCGCGTTTGTTCCGCCAAAACCAAAAGAATTGGATAGCGCGTTACGTATCGTTCTCTTTTGGGGCTTATGAGGAACGAGGTTGAGATCCGCGACTTCATCAGCGGGATCATCTAGATTAAGGGTCGGCGGGGCGCAATTATTAATAACGCTAAGTACGCTGTAGATCACCTCGATAGCCCCGGCGGCCCCTAGCAAATGCCCGGTGGCACTTTTGGTCGATGACATGGCGATTTCAGCCAGCCTACCCCCCATAAAACGCCGCACGGCCCGTGCCTCGATCAGATCGCCAAGCGGTGTAGATGTGCCGTGAGCATTAATATAATCTATGTCCTCAGGCGAGAACCCGGCATCATCCATCGCCGCGCGCATCGCCCGATACCCGCCATCGCCATCTTCGGCCGGCGCTGTGATATGATGCGCGTCACCTGATAGACCATAGCCTTTAACCTCAGCATAGATTCTGGCGCCGCGGTCACGTGCGTGTTGAAGTTCTTCAAGAACCACGATCCCTGAGCCTTCCCCCATCACAAAGCCCTCACGATTCTTATCCCATGGCCTTGAGGCGATCTTGGGAGTATCGTTATAGTTCGTTGATAATGTTCGCGCAGCACAGAACCCCGCTATGCCAAGCCGGCAGACCGCCGCCTCGGCTCCGCCAGCAACCATCACATCGGCGTTGCCGTATTTGATCAGCCTCGTAGCATCACCAATCGCATGGGCGCCTGACGCGCAAGCCGTTACCACTGAATGGTTAGGCCCCTTAAATCTATGACGGATAGATACCTGCCCCGAGAGTAGATTGATCAGGGACCCAGGGATGAAAAACGGCGAGATTCGCCGTGCTCCGCGTTCGTTAAGAAGAATACTTGTTTCAGCGATTGTCTCAAGGCCGCCTATACCAGAGCCGATCAAAACTCCTGTGCGGTTTTTCTGCTCATCGGTTTCAGCAACCCAGCCCGAATCCCTAACCGCCATCTCAGCGGCGATAATTCCATAGCTAATAAATTTATCTATCTTGCGCTGTTCTTTCGGCTCGATCCAGTCATCTATATTGAGGGTTCCGCTACGGCCATCGCCAAGCGGCAATAGCCCGGCGATTTTGCACGGCAGATCCTCAACGTCAAAAGCAGTGATTGGCGCAATACCGCTCGCTGACCCTGTCAAAGCATTCCAGTTATTCTCGAGTCCCGGCCCAAGTGGGCTAATAATACCCATACCGGTGACAACGACACGCCTCATGGTGTGTTTTCCGTGGAAAGGTTTAGATTAGCCGCTGTTGGAGTCTATGTAATCGACGGCGTCTTTAACGGTTTGGATTTTTTCAGCCGCCGCGTCGGGAATTTCGACATCAAACGCCTCTTCGAAAGTCAGAACCAACTCGACCGTGTCAAGACTGTCCGCGCCAAGATCTTCAATAAAATTAGCGCCTTCAACAACTTTGTCGCCATCAACATCAAGATGATCAACGATAATTGCTTTTACGCGTTCAAATGTATCACTCATAAAAATCTCCTAGAGAGTTAGGTTTTGATTAAAAGACAGATGCTAGATATCACAACTCCGAGTTTGATTCCAGCCCCATAATCTCAATATGCGGGATTATAGTGTAATCTTGTCTGGTTGCACCAGATAATTTTATATCATCGCCATTCCGCCGTTAATATGTAAGGTTGCGCCGGTAATATAAGACGCTTCGTCACTGCTTAAATATACTGCGCCTGATGCAACATCTTGAGGCGTTCCCAGACGACCAACCGGAATATGCCCTTGTAATTTTTCCTTCTGCTCATCACTCAACGCCTCTGTCATTGGCGTTTCGATAAAACCTGGCGCGATCACGTTAACCGTCACGCCTCTGGTTGCGATTTCAGCCGCCAGAGCCTTTGTGAAGCCTGTTATTCCTGCTTTGGATGCGGCGTAATTTGCTTGGCCTGGATTGCCCGTATACCCAACCACAGATGATATCTGAATAATCCGTCCCCAACCTGATTTGATCATCCCGCGCATCACCCCTCGGGTTAATCGCATTGCCGACGTCAGATTGACAGCCATCACCATATCCCAGTCCTCATCTTTCATCCGCATCATCAGCCCATCCCGCGTGATTCCTGCGTTATTGATCAGAATATCGATGCCGCCCATAGCCTCTTGCGCTTTTTTGGCAAGATTTTCCGCCTCACCGGCCTCGGAAAGATTAGCCGCGATGACCTGAACCCTTCCTTTTGCTACTGATGATATTGAGGTAGCGGTCTCATCGAGGGTGCCCTGTCTTGTGCCTGATAAAACAACATCAGCTCCTTGCCGGGCCAGTGCTTCGGCAATCGCTGAGCCAATCCCGCCACTCGCGCCGGTAATCAGTGCTTTTCTGCCACTAAGGTCAAACATATACCCCGCCCTTCTTGTTTAAAACAATAGAGTTAATCCATTTTCATTGGAAGGACAGCACGGGTTTGCCCTCAACTGCTTCTAATATGCGATGATGACGAGTTGGGCTCAACCGCCGCCGAGTCCTTCATTTGACAGGATGTAATACCCACGCCGAGCCATGCAACGGTCAACAACCTCTGTGGGCCCGAATTTGGCAATTACCCGGCTATAGTCAATAGCATCTACACCAGAAGCGCCGCCAAGCGCCGCACCATAGATCGCTCCGGTTGTGAGGGCATGACCACTGTGAACATTATTGTTTTGACCGATGGCCGTACCAAGCGCCGCCCCAGCAAGAGCACCAATAACGGCAGATTTCAATGCTTGATCCTGCTCTTTCTTGCGCTGCTCCTCGTATTTTGCCTGAACACTCTGACCGATTCTACGGCAAGAGGCCAAATCATCTGCATATTGGGCTTCACTGATGCCTTCACCTTCTATATCAACCGCTGGGCTATATGTAGCCAGATTGATACGCTGGGATTCAATTGTTTGACACGCTGTCAGCAAGCCTGCGCAAAGCACTAATAGGATTTTTTTCTTCATTTCTCCCCCCTATACTAAAAATTTATTTAGTGAATACTGAATTATATAAAATATCTCTTAAAAAAGAAACTGTTTTTTTGATGGGGGGTAACAATGGGAGAGACTGTGCTGATCATCTGTATATCTATGGAGTCAGCCCCCTTGTTCAAATAAGATCGCTAAGCTTAGGTTTTGTTGGCTTTAATCGGCTAAAATAACGCTAAGGCCGCCTCAAGATCATCAGCGGTTTCTATGTTAAAGGTCTCGGCCTCTGCCACTGTTCTTTTTACAAGCCCTGATAACACCTTGCCCGTGCCAACCTCGATAAAACGCGATACGCCTTGATCTGCCAGAGTGAGCAAAGTTTCACGCCAGCGCACCCGGCCTGTTACCTGCGCCACCAGATGGTCGCGTAAAACCTCCGTATTGGTTTGCGCTGTTGCACTGGTATTCGTTACCACCGGCAGGTTTGGCGCCCCGAAAGGTGCCTCACCTAGGGCCTGCGCCATTACCTCGGCTGCCGGGTTCATCAGACTGCAATGAAATGGCGCACTGACCGGCAATAAGATCGCTCTTTTAACCCCACTGGCTTTTGCCTCCTCAATCGCCGCGTTTACCGCGCTAGTCTCGCCGCTAATCACAATCTGCCCCGTTGCGTTGTCATTGGCGATAGAGACCACGCCGGTTTTGATTTTTGCGAGAATTGATTCGACCTGCTTGATTTCACCGCCGAGCAACGCCGCCATTGCACCCTCACCCACCGCGACTGCGTTTTGCATCGCCTCGCCCCGCAATCGGAGTAGTTTCGCCGCGAGGGCCACATCAAACACGCCCACCGCCGTCAGGGCCGCGTATTCACCTAGCGAGTGTCCCGCAACAAAATCACCGATCTTATCAATTGGCTTGCCGAGGGCATTTTCAAGCGCGCGCACCACCGCCACAGATGTTGCCATCAGCGCGGGCTGCGCGTTACAGGTTAGGGTTAGGGTATCGGCGGGGCCTTCTAGCATAATCTGCTTAAGCCCGCCCCCTAGCGCTTCGTCTACTGTTTCTATTACCTCACGGGCCGCATCACTCGCCGCCATGATGCTACCGCCCATACCGATGCTTTGTGAACCTTGACCGGGGAAAAGAAATGCTGTTTTAGCCATTCCAAACCTGCGTCTGATAAAGTGGCGACCCGTACGGGATTCGAACCCGTGTTGTCGGCGTGAAAGGCCGATGTCCTAGGCCTCTAGACGAACGGGTCATAAAGGCAATGTCTTTCCTAGCCAAAATGCGCGGCTAAATCAAGCATCGTTTTGCCTAGTAGGTCGAAGGTCTTTTATAATCAGTTGCGGCTTCCCTTTCATACGATCTCGCCCTAGACTTCCAACCACATCAACCCGCACCTCATCTAAACTTGCCTTCTTGAGGGCTTTACCAAGAGGTTTATCCCCAACAAAAAATCCAATACCATCTATTTTCCCTGAAAAATCATCTAGCGAAACCGCGATATGCTCATCGTTTTTACCCAGCATCCGCCGAAAACGTACCGCCGCCGCCGACACAACAAACAAAGGTTCTGTGAAATTCACGCCGTAAGGTTCCGCTTGATCGAGCCAATTCAAAGTTTCAGATGTTGCTAAGGCCAGAGATAGTTCCGCATCGATTTTAAGCGTTTTGCGCAAATCCTGTCCGGTGAGATCTTTTTCGGCGCGTTCACTGATAAAACTGACAAAAGAATCATAATTCTCCATATCTAACGAGAACCCCGCCGCCATATCATGCCCGCCACCGGTAATCAGCAAACCTTGCTCTTTTGCAGCGGCTATTGCTGTTCCTAGTTTGAACCCTGCGATTGAACGCCCTGATCCTTTGCCGATCCGCCGACCCTCTTCATCTGTCGACACGCTAATAACGCAAACCGCACGGTTAAAATGCTCCTTGAGTTTACCTGCGCTGATTCCGATCACGCCTTCATCCCAATTTTCTCCCCACGAGCATAAAACCCGCAGTTTTTCATCCGGGTCGCTTTTAGCGACTAGCTGCGCATGTGCGTCGTCCGTCACTGATTTTTCGATTGCACGGCGTTCGGTATTCAGCCTTTCTATAATCGCCGCTACTTTGCATGCTTCAGCATCATTCTGTGCGGTTAAAAGTCTTACCCCCAGGTCTGGAGCGCCTAGCCTTCCGCCGGCGTTAATCCGGGGAGCGAAAACAAACCCCAACGACCCGCTATTAGGTGCAGATTTTAGCTGGGCCGCTTCAGCCAACGCCTTTAATCCCGGTCTTTCGCCCTTCGTCATCACCTGCAAGCCTCCGCGAATAAAGGCTCTATTAAGACCGACTAACGGCACAACATCGGCGATTGTTGCGAGTGCTACACAATCGAGCAGATTCTCTAGAACAGGCTCATCGGCTGGACTGCTGAAATGCCCCCGTTGTCGTAATTCACGCAATAGCGCGACCGCCACCATAAAACTAACCCCTGCCGCTGCCAAATAGCCATGGCCGCTTTTATCATCATGACGATTAGGGTTAACAACCGCCATCGCTGGCGGTAAATCAACCCCGGGCAGATGATGATCCACGACAATTACCTCAGCCCCTGCCTTAACCGCACCTTCGATCGGCGCGTGGGCGTTAACTCCGCAATCAACTGTTAGAATCAGGCGGTGTCCGCCCTCTATTAGTTTGATCATCGCGGGTAAATTGGGGCCATAGCCTTCATTGGAGCGATGTGGAATATGAACGCTGACTTGGAGGCCTAGCGCGGTGAGGGTCTCTTGGAAGATTGTCGCTGATACCGCCCCGTCGACATCATAATCACCAAAAATCCCCACAGCCTCGCCGGCCACCACTGCATCCGCAAGACGCCCTGCTACTTTATCCATATCAGCAAAAACCGATGGGTTGGGCATTAAATCGCGCATTTTAGGGTCAAGCCAGCGCTCAATGTTTTCTTTTAATAGGCCTCGAGACGCTAGCATTTGTGCCACTGGCAAAGGCATTTTTGTCGCCTCGATCAACCCGTCAACGTTATGTTTCTCAGGAGAGGCTAGAGACCATCTTGCTCCTGTCGCCGAGGATTGATCATCCATCAGCGACCCCTAGGGCGATCGGCTTTGACCTTATGTTTTCGAGGCGAGCGATCACTGATAACGCTTTACTCATTGCATCTGAGGCCACCTCATGCGTGGTGAGTATCACCGAGACAATGCCGTCCTCGCCGTCTGATGCGCGCCCGTGCTGCAGAATGCTCTCAACCGATATGGCGCAATCCCGTAAAACCGCTGTTACATCCGCCAAGACACCCGGACGATCATAAACCGATAATCTCACGTAATACCGCTCCATCCATATCATGTCTGATTTTGTCGGTGGCAGCGTTAGGCGCGTGGCGGCGGTGCCGAAAAGAGGGGTTTTTCGGCCATAGGCGATATCAATCAGATCCGCTAGCACCGCCGAGGCTGTGGGGCCTGCGCCTGCGCCTGCGCCTATTGTGGTCACTTGGTCCACCGGGTCTCCAGAAAACGCCACCGCATTTAGGGCGCCGTTGATTTTCGCTAATTGCGAGGATTGCGGCACCATCACCGGCTTAACAAAAAACCGCGCAGCCTCCTCGTGGCGTTCAGCCACGGCAAGCAGGCGAATAGCCAAGCCGAGTTTATCTGCATTTTCGATATCATTCAGGCTGATCTCGCGGATGCCGGTGATCTCGATCATCTCAAAAGATGGCACAAAACCAAATCCCATCGAGGCCAGCAGTGCCAATTTATGCGCAGCATCTATGCCGTCTATATCAAAACTCGGGTCGGCCTCGGCGTAGCCTGCCTCTTGGGCTTCTTTTAAGACGTCATCAAAATCACGCCCCTCGCTTTGCATCAGCGATAGGATATAATTGCAGGTGCCATTTAGAATCCCTGAAATGCGGGTGATTCTGTTACCCGCAAGCCCTTCTTTTAAGATCTTAACCGCTGGAATACCACCGGCCACTGCTGCCTCAGCCGCCAGCGCCACGCCCCTCGCTTCAGCTTTCAGTGCGAGTTCAAGCCCGTGATGCGCCAACAGGGCTTTATTTGCCGTTACCACGTGTTTGCCAGCGTCAATCGCCGCTGAAACTAACTCGTTCGCCACTCCATCTTCGCCGCCGATCAATTCCACCACGCAGGTGATATCATCGCGCTGGGCAAGGGCGACCGGGTTATCCACAAAACTGATCCCCTCCATGGAGAAGCCTCGCGCTTTACTCTGGTCACGTGCCGAGACCGCGACCACATCGAAGGTGACGGCATTGTTTCCGCCTCGATGGTGATCAAGCACCTGCCTTACGACCTCAGCCCCGACTGTGCCTAAACCAGCGACTGCAATTTTCATCGTCATAGCCATAAAACCATTATCACTTTCTGTCGGACGGATGATTGATTCCATCATCGATCGGCGCATTAGCATAGTCATGGATATTCACATGATTAAAACATGTAATATTAACCCCATATTCATCAGGTTTACTGCGGCGGCGGTGAAATGTGTAAATCCCGCATCTACGACAGAAATAATGACGCGCAGTTCCGGTGTTAAACGTGTAAAGAGTCAGCGCATCCTTGCCTCGGGTTACTTCCAGCCTGCCAACCGCTACACTGGCCGTCGCGGCCCAGCGTCGCCGACAAAAAGAGCAATCGCAGCGAGCGGAGGCGGAGAAATCGGTATCGGCGGGAATATTGAAAGCCACACTTTGGCAATGGCAGGTTCCTGTTAGAATTTTGGATGATTTGTTCCCTGACGATTCTGTTCCAGATGATTCTGTTTCAGATGATTCTATTTCAGATGATTCTGGCCCTGATAGTTTTGACATCAATTTGTCTCTTTCTTATTGCCGGCTTATTGCAGCGCCCAGTTGACCGCGCAGGCGGCGTGTAGTCTTGTGGTGTCGTAAAGCATTATATCAGTATCTGAAGGTTTAACCAGCATCTCTATTTCAGTGCAACCCAAAATTACTGCCTCGATGTCTTGGGCGATCAATGTATCGATAACGCGCAAATACTCAACCCGCGAGGAATCAAGTGTTATCCCTAAGCATAACTCATCGAAGATAATCGTATTCACTTTTCTAATCCCCGCCGCATCGGGTACAATCGCCTCTATTCCGTATTTTTGCTCAAGGCGGCTAGTGAAGAAATCATCTTCCATCGTGAATCGCGTTCCCAGCAAACCGACCCGCTTCACGCCATCCTTAAGGAGTTTCTCGCCCACCGCATCGACGATGTGAAAGCACGGAATTTTCACAGCCTGTTCTATCTTGGCAAAAACCTTGTGCATCGTGTTGGTGCAAAGAACTAGGCAATCACCGCCGCCATTTTCGACCTGCTTTGCTGCGTGTTGCAAGGCCTTGGCGATTTTGTCCCACTCACCGCCGCGCAAATATTCTTCAAGACCAGCAAAGTCAATGCTGATCAGGCAGATCTTTGCTGAATGCAACCCACCCAATTGCTCCTTAATCATCTCGTTGAGCAATGTGTAGTATGTGCTCGTGGACTCCCAACTCATCCCGCCTATTAAACCGATTGTTTTCATCTTGGTATCCTTATCCTATCTCGGGTCACCCATGGGGCCGCATAATAATTCTTCTGTTCATATTGGCGCCTCATTACCGTCTTTGATTTATCTGGAAACGCGGCTGGTTTTGTCGACTGTCATGGAGATGGTGACAGCCCCCGCTTTTTCAAAAACAAGCATTACCTCGTGGACGTCTTGCGGTTTCATTTGCCGGTCTAACCGCATGAACATCAAGTGATAACCGCCGGGCTTAAGGTGAGTAGTTTGTCCCGCCTCAATAAGAATGCCATCCTTAACCGCGCCCATGGTCATCACATCGTTCTCTACCGTGATTTGATGGACTTCTGATCGTTTTGAGAACACCGATGACACTGAAAGCAATCGGTCTTCGCTATTGTTCGTGTTAGTGATCGCCAGATAACCTCCAGTCACCGGATGGTTGGGCGAAGTTTCCTTGATCCATGCGTCGCTGATGATTAGCCCGCCAAAAACGGTCTCATCTGCTTGAGCACCGCTGGCTATGCCCTCGAAGACTCCCCCAAAGCTTCCAAGAAGAATGAGAAGGCCGATAAGAATTCGTTTCATAGTTTTTCGACACCCTAGTTCAAGGCTATAGCTTCAAAATCAATCACACACTATAATCTGCGGAATAAAGCGGTGGAGATAAATACAATACCCGTAGTGTCGGCCATATGCTCAATGTTAGAGAATGGCAAGGTCCGTTTCCCCAGAATTTAACTCAAAACCGATATCCTCAAAATTAATCAGTTGTAGGCTATCGCCAAACAGCGAATCAATCACCTCATAAGCGGCGTCTTCCTGACCAGACATGATCGCCCGCTTGCCTTCGCGCGGCTGGCCGCTACCCGGATCGGCTCTAAAGGCGGAGAGATCCATCCCGGCGACATCTAAAATTTCACTAAAATCCACCTTCAGAACGACTTCTTGATTCGTATCGGTGCTATCAGTAAAAATGAACAGGACACCAGTAATATTTCCAAGTGCAGTAACAAGTAGGTCAATGCCTTTGATCGAAGCATAGAACGCAGCGGCATTATCGTGAACATCGTTGCCCACATGGGCCAGAACCAGATAATCTTCATCCAGATCAAAGGACTTGATCTCATCGGCGCCATCATGCGCCACTGACTCATTGCTATTATTACCGCCATCATATCGATAAAACACGATATCCGAACCGCTATCCTGCTCCAGCAGAACGCTGAGATCATTACCCAGGCCGCCAAAGATCACATCCCCTCCTTCACCAGCATTAATCGTCTGCCGGTTATCGCCGCCGATCAAGAATTGACTTGAGGTCGCGTCGTCCCTGCCGATTTCGCCCCCATCGCTCCCATCGCCTAATATTTTAGTGAATCTATCGCTGGTAACGTCAGGCAAGGCGAAGATGGTCAGAGTTTGAGCTGCGTCCGGATTATTGCCCTTGCCTGTTCCCTCAACCGAGGCCGTCACTTCAACGGTTGTTTCCAGCGTGCTACGGTCAACGCCGACTTTAAGCCACAATTCCTTGATCAATCGATCCGAGGTGTCGCGAATTTCAAACAATTCAGCGTCTGCGCCAGACAGTATGATGGTGTTAGAGCCATAAAGATCGTCAGTGATGGTCAAAACCCCGGCTTTCATCCCTTGACTAAGATCAGCGCCCAAAGTCAATACCTCGGTTGCTTCGGTTAGTTGAAGGCCGGTGGGTTTATCGTCAATTCTTTCAAATGTGACTGTGTATAAGCCGTTCGGAGAGGGAGTAATCCCTCCAATTCCCCCATTCAACACACGAAGAACATAGTCACCAGCCTCGGTGAGCGTCTCAGATTGTTCAGCACCATCGATGAGCCGTTTGATGTCGGAAGATGTGTCTTCACTTGACTTAAGAATCTCGAATCTCAAGTCTTTGGCTTTAGGGCCGGCAATCTTGACCGTCACGGAGCCGCCATTTTCAACATCGCTCTGTTCAACAGTGAAGCTAATCCAATCCTCATCGCTTCGATGGAGGTCGCCAAGCAGATCAATGTTGCCATCGCCATCATTAATACCTGTCTTGGCAAGAGGAAACGCACTATCTCTTGCATCAGCGATGTCAAAGCGACGACCTTGCCAGAAACGATAAGTAATATGCCCCTCACTATCAGTCGCGGTGATCACCAGCCAAATTTCTTTTTCGGCATATTCGCCTTTGAGTGTGAGTCTGGAGATATTCTCGACCTCAAGAGGTGTTAAGGGCTGATCATTTTCTGCGCTATTGACCTCGCCATTGAGCAATTTCTGAAAAGATGCGTTGCGTTCAAAAAAAGGACGGGTATCGGTGAACCAGTAATAGGCCAAGCTGGTTTCTCCATCTGCGTCCTCTACCGTAGCGGCACCAATACTAGGGCCTATTTCATCACCGATCGGTTTGTCTGCGCTGAGGCTTGAGCCACCACCACTTAGATTTATATCACCATAATCATTGTTATAGATGGTGACCACTTTTTCAACCACATCCCCGCCATTTCGCTCGACGATGATGAAATTAAACTCTCCGTCGACGTCGAAAGTAGCCGGTATAGAATCGAATTTGAACCTCACCTCACCGTCATCACCATCGATGGTGAAGAGATCACCATCACCAATCCCTGACTTAATAGAATATCTCGTGCCCGCAACATCCCCCTCCTCAGGACGCGCCTGGTAGACGACATCCTGATAAGTACTCTCTTCAAAGAAATACCCCCGAGCTGCGCTGACAATCACATCCACCACGTTTGAGGTATTGGTACCGTCAGAAACCGTGATGTTAAGGTCTAGAATTACCCCCTCGGAGTCGTCATAATCAAGAGATTCGCCATCCTTCAAGAACAGATACCAGAGACCATTATCATCCTTTTTAACAACAAACTTGTCCGCCTGGTCGCCGGTGATGGTAAAACTCTCTGGAGTGAAAACACTCGCATCCGTGTCACTATCCTGAATAATCAAACGGCCAAGCCGCGCGTCCTCTATGTCGCTGATGTATATTTTGCTACGATCTTCAAGCTCAGGGTTGTTCAAGATCGTTTCTAACCCATCCAAACCACTCCAAGTAAGAATCGGAGCAGGGTTCTCGGTGACGGTGATTGTGAATTGTTTCGGAGCAGATGAGGCGCCTTCACCATCGGTGGCCACAACTTCAAAGCTAAGGTTAGAGACGAGTCGAACTCCTGCCTTGAGAAGGATACTGCCATCGGGGTCAACAAAGAATAAGGTATCAGCGGGGCGTATTCTTATTGGATTGTCATCCTCATCGAGCCCCAACTGGTAGAAATTATAGATCACCTCGTCATTATCGCGGTGAGCATCATCGGCATCGCTGTAGGTGATATCAAAGCCTGTATCAGAGTCGGATGCAAAGGCGACCCTAGCAGTCAAATCTAGAGTTTGCGTGCCAGAGATTTCCACAACCGGCTCTGTATTAACATTCGCGGGATCAGTGGACAGAATAAAAGTATAACTCGCTGACTCGCTAGCCCCATCAGTGGCCGTGACCTTGATCGTATGAGGCCCGGCGGCATCTGGCGTGCCAGTGATTTTCCCGGTCGCGGGGTCATAAGCAAGCCCGATCGTGTTTAACGCCGTACCATCATTAAGCGTCACGGTTATCGTCAATGTATCGCCGTCAATGTCAAAGAAATTGGCGGGGTCTATATCTATATCGACCGCCTGGCTATCTGTGAATAAAACATCGAAAGTCTCTGATACCACCTCCGGAGCGTCATTTACACCAGTGATCTCAACAACAACCGTCTTGAATACCCGCCGGTCTAAAGCAGATTGCGGGATTTCGTGAGCCCCCCCTTCGTCGTCGTCGACCAGTTCTTCGGCGCCGTCGACCAGTTCTTCGTCGTCGTCGACCAGTTCTTCGGCGACGGCGACCAGTTGATCAAATTCTGCATCGGTCAGCCTGTCAAACGCCCAGATTGTCAGCACATCATAAGCTTTCTCGCCCGCGCCCAGCGCGTTAATGTTCTTATAATTCTCATCGCCGTCCTGATAATACTCATAATAATAGCTCAGCTCGCCAGAAGAACCATCGGGGGCCTCCTCACCCCTCATGCGCGTGATGATAAACCGGCCGTATTCACCTTCAACAACGTACTCTTCCTCAGTGTCTGTTGTGTCCGTTGGGGTGGTAACACTCACGTCTGAATCGTCATAATCTGATTTGAGATCTGTTCTAGCCGCAGTTACATCGTCAGCCGAGCCACCCTTCGCGCCGACCCTGATTCCTACCTGGTTGCGGGATGATACGTCCGGATTATCGATCAATGTATCAGGATCATCTATTTGGATAATCTGTGGGAGGGTTTTGTCTGACTCGGCGACAATAACAATTGTTCTCTCAATCGCATTGCCATTGACGTCGTTCCCCGCCGAAGCCACGATCGTGTAAGTGCCAAACTCCCTCAGCATGCCAGTAATCGTCTTGGTGTTAGGATCATAGGAAAGACCGATATCGCTCAACTCCCTACCACCATCCAACACCAGCGTCACAGCATTGCCGTCAATATCGGCAAATTGATTACCCAGAACAATAGGGACAATGGGATTGGTCAGGTCAACCGAATCCCCTGTGGCCGTGAAGTCCGCATTAGCTTCAACCTGCTCCTCTACAAAGGTGAGAGTCGGCGGTTGAAGCGCAACCAGCGTAAAATCAAAAGTAAAGGTTTCCGCCTGCACGCCTGGAGTGGAGTCAGTCGCCACGATCCTGAGCGTGTAAGTGCCAGTTTCAGATGTTGGCACACCAGTGATTGCTCTGGTGGTCTTCTCGGTCTTAAGGCCTGTGGTCTCATCGGTTACAATCTCTATGGTCACGGTATACCTAAGTCCGATATCGACTTCAACTCCACTGCTATTAAGGAATGTAACCGTCAATGTCACATTGTCAGGGTCGGTGATAAAACTGCCCAGATCAATCTCCGTGTTCTGTCCCACATATCCGGTGAGGGTCGATGGTTGAGGGGCACTCAGCACAAAATCAAAGATTATCTCATCCTGCCCGTCTGACGACACGACCTTGATCGTGTAGGCGCCAGTGGTCGTTGGCGTGCCAGTGAGCATCCTAGTTCCATCATCATAGGACAAGCCGATGCTATTAATATTGACTTCACTTCCACTGCTATCAAGGATTGTCACCGTCAAGGTCGCGACATCAAGGTCAGTGAAAAGATTGCCCAGATTGATCGCCTCGATCGGTTTCCCCAAATACCCGAGGATGTCAGTCAATGGCGCTACCCTAATACCAAATATCGCCGTGGGTCCTCCACCATCGATAGAACCGTCCTTGGCTGTGACCTCGATCGTATAAAAACCAGCTTTATTAGGCTGGCCAGTGATCATCTTGGTGTCTGGATCATACTCAAGCCCGATCGTTATTAACTCTTCTCTGGTGGAGTCGTCAGCAAGCACCATCACCGACAGGATCAATTCATCATCGCCATCAATGTCAGTGAAGAGACCGCTCAGATCAATCGCCTTGATCATCTGATCGACTTCCCCCCTTCTGGTTGGAATATCGCTGTTAGCTGCACGTACAGGCTTATCATCCACACCATTAACCGTGATGGTCACGACGAATTTAGTGCCATCAGCGGTAAAGGTGAAGGTTTCAGTTTCTTGCTGGCCTGCTTTCAACGCCTGCGTTGCGTCCCTCTCGTTATCTAGCGTGTAAGTCCAGTTTTGAGTAACCGCCTCAAAAACCATCGTGCCGTATGTGCCCTCGACAACGCCATCACCATCATCATCACCGTCAATCACAATGGTTAGCGGCGGGGTCAACGGATTATCATCATCGAACGTTCCTGTGGCGATAGCGGCGTTGTTATCATCTTCGGTCACCTCACCACGCGCAGTGATCGTGACTGTTGAAGCCTCAAAAGTAATGTTATCCTCGCCAAAAAGAAGTGGCAGAACCACAGCTAGATTCTTGAACGCCGCCAAGCCGCCATCAAAATTATCAGCGACACTGCCGTCTCCGCCTAAAATCGTAACCAGATCACCAAGACCAAGCGGCTCATCAAAAGTGATCTGGACCACAGGGCTAGAAACCCGTGCGCCCCCGAAAGATGTTCCTTCCTTAAAGTGTAGCAATATACCGTCAAAAGAGAAGACGCCGGCCACATCAAAACTCCACATCATAGTGACGATAAAGGCGTCATCATCGGTTAAATCTATATCGTCTGCGCCTTTGATGCTGTTCAAAAAACCTTCCAGAGTGGCGATCTCACTATTAGGACTCGCAATGAATTTCAATTTATCCTGCCCGAGTTTAAACCCCCGGATCACATCACCGCCACCGATGCCAACGCCGTCATAGCCAAAAGTATAAACCACTTCATTCTTGCTAAAATCCACTGTACTGCCATCTTCACCATCGTGGGTGAGCGTGATGTCATCATCCCCCGCACCGCCATCTATTTGATCATCGCCCGCACCGCCAGTGAGGCTATCGTTGCCATCGCCACCATCAATCACATCATTGTCATCACCGCCGGTGATGATATCATCACCATCACCGCCATCAATCACATCATTACCACCACCACCATCGATGGTATCATCCCCTGCGCCGCCATCTATCTGATCATCACCCGCACCGCCAGTGATGGTGTCATTACCACCCTCTGCATCTATCTTCTGCGGTGCCGTCTCGCTGGAGAGATCCGCCATGTTGTCTTCTTCAGGATCCACCACAACATAATCCACCCGAGGAGTGATCGTGAGGGATTGGCCTGACAGGGTGAGGGTGCCGTCTGAGACCGTAAAGGCTATATCGGTTGGGTCGTTGTTATCCGCGGTAAAACGAAAGGTGAGGCGAGCAGCATCAATATCACTCTGGGTGAAAGTATCACCATTACCCAGTTCTACATCCCCAAGGAACAGATCACCCCCAGCCGGGTCAGCCGTAAGCGTGTAGGTCAGCACAGCATTCGGGTCCGTGGGGTGCATGTACAATAGGGCGCTCGCATCGATAATTGTCACCTCGTCTTTGTTGAGAACCAGCGAGGCTTTGACTTGAGTGATGTCTGTTCCCTGATCGCCTCCTACCCTTGACTGCTGCGGAGCGTTATTAAGAGGGAGAGGGAGGTGCTCGCTCTGTTGCTGAAACACCAATGCATCATCCGCGTCGTTATTGTTATCGGACACTCTAAAAACCCTCAACTGATAATGCTCATCAGGGTCTATGGACTGCGGGATTGATTTTGAGTCTAGCTCACCCGCCTTAAAAGTGAGGACTCCGCGATGAGGGGCGCCTTGTCCAAAAGTAATCTCCCATCGGAATTTCTCCGGCGAGGAAAAAGCCATACTGGGGGTGATCATGAAGGAAAAACTGCCGTCTTCGTCAACGGCAACATCCAAAACTACAAAAGGGACATCGATATTCGTCATAATGTATCTCCTGCAACCAAGCAATTAACACAATCCCGTAGCGTCGACTAGAATTCCCAAATATCCAGAGAATATCAAGTTCTCTGCTACCTAATTCAAGACTATACCTTCAAAATTAACCAATTACAAGTTATGGACAGCAATGAAGATGATGAACGTAGTACTCGGCACAATGTCAGAGAATGTCAGTTTCCAAATTGTTTAGCTCAAAACCGATGTCCTCAAAATTAATCAGCTGTAGGTTCTCGCCAAGAATCTCATTGATCACCTGATAAGCGGCGGTTTCTTGACCAGATGTGATCTCCCGCTCGCCTGAAGTCACATCCTCAAAGGCAGCGTTTATGGCTGTGGTTTGAGTTCCATCAGGATCAAAGTTGCTGCCAAAATTCACCGTCAGATTGATTTCATCATCAGCCTCCGCGCCCTGAGTACGATCAGTGAAGGTGAACACGATAGCGGTAATTTCGTCTGTGTCGTTATCGCTGTCGTTATCATCAACATCAGTAATTAACTTAAGGCCTTTGATCGCACCATAGAATGCGGCGGGGTCCTCGTGAGCATTGTTATTCGCATGGGCCAGAACTAGAGTATCTTCGCCCAGATCAAAATCATTGATCACATCGCCGCCATCAACCGCCTCTGAATCACTGCCATCCACGCCATCATAGCGATAAATCACGATATCCGCGCCATCCCCGAGATTGATGGTATCGTCGCCCCGGCCGCCAAAGATCACATCTCCCCCTTCACCAGCGTTGAGGGTCTGCGCGTTATTGCCACCGATCAGGAATTGGCTTGAGGTCTCGGCAGCATCGCCAACCGACGCATTATCAACCCCGTCGCCTGATAGTTTGGTGAGGCCGGCGACATCAATCACCGCCTCAATGATATCGTTCACCTGAACCGCAACCTCAAAATTCGCGGTTCTTGAGGTAGACGTCGCGATCACCTGAAGGGCATAGCTTTCTGCCGTTTCAAAATCAGCGCTTTCGCCTTCAATCAATGTAATCTCGCCGGTGTCAGCGTCAATCTCAAACAGACCAAAATCATCATCCAGCGAATAGGATACCGCATCACCATCAACATCGCTTGCCAATACCTGAAAAATCACACCCAGATTCGCGTTCTCCTCATCAATAGCAACCTCGCCAAGCGCGTCCGTTGAACCCGACAGCGCCGTGGCCGCGATCGCGGCCCCGATTTCCAAGGCTTCCTTACCACTTGCAATCGAGATCTCAACCAGCGCCCGCGCCTCAACAGCACCCGCGCTCGCATCATCATCAAGAAAGGCTTTGATGGCCGCCAAGGTCGCTCCACCATCCATCAGCACAAATTTAATCGCATCTCCGGCGACCGTTATGCTTTCAACGCCGCTACCTGAAGCGCTACCGATTTCAAATTCAACCGTGATGAGATCGCCAGCAGAACCAGCGGTTCTCGCGGTAATGATCAGATCTTGGTCTTCAACCCTCTCAGCAACCGCCGCGTCAATCACCGTCCCTTGACCATCATCACTCGCGCCCTTGATCCCAATACTCGCCGCTATCGCTGGCGTCACTTCAAAGCCGGGCGCCTCACCAAAAACTGGAGCGTTATCGTCAATGTTCTCAAGGTTAATCTGATAATCATGGATGTTGGTGATATCCCCATAGGTCTCACGAACCCTGATATTCAATACATCGCGCATGCCATCATCATTGGTTTCAGTATCAGCATCACCGCTATCCGAGCCTATAAACTTCAGAGTGAAAACATCATCATTCGTGTTCGCCACACCATCCGCGCCATCACCCCTTTCGATCATGAACTGAGCATTATCCACCTCACCATTGACCAGATCTAAATTCCAATTATCAAGGCTAGATTTTGGAGTAAACTCATTCCGGAGCGCGCCAATGGTAACCGGCGTTGCACTCCCATCCGCGTTCTCTAGGAGCAGCGCCTTACCGTCAGAGAAAACCCGCGATAAGCCATCATCAGCACCAGCAGTATCGTAAATATACAACCCCCCCTGCTCAATCAGCAGATCGCGCCTAAACCCAGGGCTATTGCCGCCAGACACCTCAACAGTGATGCTATACTCACCGCCGCTCGGCAACGCCGTGGCAGAGTCTTTCAGCCGTAACACCCACTCATCAGGCGTATTGGCGTCATTATCATGGTCTAATAGAACAATCTCAAATAAATCACCATGCGTGCCTGAAATGGAGACGGTGAGCTGGGCTGGGGGCATCTTAGTCCCCACAATCGTGACTACGCCGGCTTCCGTGCCGTCCGCTAGAATTAATCGCCCGTTCTCGCCCAAGACAAAAATCGTGCCGGTTTCAGTGACATCCTCGGTGTCACGATCGCCTGTGATACCGTTCTCATTGACATTGTTCACCTGAACCACAACCTCAAAATTCGCGGTTCTTGAGGTAGACGTCGCGATCACCTGAAGGGCATAGCTTTCTGCCGTTTCAAAATCAGCGCTTTCGCCTTCAATCAATGTAATCTCGCCGGTGTCAGCGTCAATCTCAAACAGACCAAAATCATCATCCAGCGAATAGGATACCGCATCACCATCAACATCGCTTGCCAATACCTGAAAAATCACACCCAGATTCGCGTTCTCCTCATCAATAGCAACCTCGCCAAGCGCGTCCGTTGAACCCGACAGCGCCGTGGCCGCGATCGCTGCCCCGATTTCCAAGGCTTCCTTACCACTTGCAATCGAGATCTCAACCAGCGCCCGTGCCTCAACAGCACCCGCGCTCGTATCATCATCAAGAAAGGCTTTGATGGCCGCCAAGGTCGCTCCACCATCCATCAGCACAAATTTAATCGCATCTCCGGCTACCGTTATGCTTTCAACGCCGCTACCTGAAGCGCTACCGATTTCAAATTCAACCGTGATGAGATCGCCAGCAGAGCCAGCGGTGATCGCGGTAATGATCAGATCTTGGTCTTCAACCCTCTCAGCAACCGCCGCGTCAATCACCGTCCCTTGACCATCATCACTCGCGCCCTTGAACTCAACGCTTGCTAATATCGCTGACGTCACATCAAAGCCGGGCGCCTCGCCAAAAACTGGCCCATTATCGTCAATGTTATCAAGGTTAATCTGGTAATCATGGATGTTGGTGATTTCCCTTTGCCAAGTAAGCACCTCAGGCTCGGTCACTTTTGTGCCAATCACTGGAGTTGGCGCGGTCTGGACAAAAGTTTCCCCGCCAGCCAGAGTTAATGTGATCACTCTACTATCAAAGATGTCGTCAAATTTTGCGTCGTCAAAGAAATCTGCACCTGTGCCAGCGTCAGCGAACTCTCCGATAACCTCATAACTGATAAGGGCCTTAATTTCAGCAGACGCATTTGCATAACTGGTATCGAGATCATTTCTTTGTGACCCTCTTCTTATCGTTATCACGATAGCCCCATCTTCGCCGAGAGAAAAGTCAACGGCGCTGTTGTTTTGATCATCGCTAGGGAGAAACTCAACCTTAATCACCTGGCTATTACCCTCCGCACCAACTTTCTCTGAGTTAAATTTCAAATACTCAACGCCGCCAATCTCAAGGATGTCTGTCGCCGTTTTATCCTCGGAAACGTTATTACTCAGCGTGCCAGTCGTGCCAATAATATAATACTCATCCGGCTTCGCCTCATTGGAGGCGACAAAACGCACTTCACCAATGCGCACCCCGTTCCCATCCACACCGGTCGGAACAACGATAACCTCCAACTCGCCAGCACTTAAATCTAGCACCAAATCAACAACCGCCTCAAAACGAATAGCCTCCGCGCCCTCAGGATAAATCCAGCCGCCCTCAACATTGATAAGCCGCGCGTTTGTATTCTCCTCCAGAGGCAAAGCGATAACCTCACCGCCTTCTAAGTATAACTCCAATGCATAAGCATCACCCGTAGTGAGTACCTCAACATCAACCAACGCCCCCGCTTCAGTATCAGCATTGATAGCCGCCCCCACTTGTCTCCAAGTCGCACCCTCACTGTATGTCACAACAGTGATGGTATCATCCACCACTGAAACTGACTCAACGCCCTTGCTTGAGTTTGCGGTTGTGCCAATCTGCACGACAACCTTGATATCATTACCCGCTCGCCCGCCTTCATCGGCCACAATAGACAAAGCCAGAGTTACCTCAAAGTCATAACGGGGGTAGTCCAGTCTTACCTCCGCATTGGAGTTTTCAATAAGACGCCTCGCAATCACCTCAGTTCCATCAACAATAACATGAGTGATATGCCAGTTATCGATATCAAATGGAGGATTCCCAGGATCAACCGTTAAATCTACCGTGCCCCCCCTGATCGGAGCAGGAGTATCGGAGTCGAAATCAATCTGATAAATCTCCTCCGTGGTCAGAGCGCTCCCTCCATCAAGGTCGTACCTAATAAGCTTAACTTCTCCAGTCGGGGTAAATATCAGCGATTGGCCGTCATCGCCTCGAGTTATCACAACCTCAACACCCTTAACGTTATTAAACTGCTCGTGATTAAACCTAATCCAGAGAGTATCCCCAGACTCGAAATCCTCAGGAAAAATAATCTCGGTTTCAAACAACCCAGTACTTCTAAAGAGAGACTCACCACCAAACCTCACTGCAATTTCAACACCCCCCAGATTTAACGGATCATTAGTTCCACTCAGAGTAACCTTCGTTTCTACCCTATCCTGAAGACGACTCGTAACCACCTCGGCGTTATTAACAAGAACACTAGAGATATGCCAGTTATCACTATTGAATGTACGAGGGTCGGACGTTAACTCTACCGCGCCATCCCGGAGCGCCGCAGGAGTATCGGAGTCGAAATCAATCTGATAAATCTCCTCCGTGGTCAGACGGCTTCCCCCATTAAGGTCGTATGCAACAATCTTGACGGATCCAGTGGGGATAAATATCAACGATGTGCCGTCCTCGCCTAGACGTATCACAACCTCAACACCCTTAACATTGTTAAACTGCTCGTGATTAAACCTAATCCAGAGAGTATCCCCAGACTCGAAATCATCGGGGATGATAACATCGGCCTCAATAAACGTCGCACCACCGAATGATACCGAGCCACCCTCAAACCTCGCAGCAATGTTAACATTTGCCAGACGATTAACCTCACTCAGAGTGACCTTCTTATCAATATTATCCATAAGACGACTCGTAACCACCTCGACGTCATTAAAAAGAACGCGAGAGATATGCCAGTCATCACTCGTGAATGTATCAGAGATAACTGTGAAAGTTACCGCATCCTCCCCGCCCCTAATCGCCGCAGGAGTATCGGAGGTGAAGTCAATCTGATAAATCTCCTCCGTGGTCAGTGCGCTCCCCCCATCAAGGTCGTACCTAATAAGTTTGACGGCTCCAGTCGGGGTAAATATCAGCGATGTGCCATCATTAGCTAGACTGATCATAACCTCAACGCCCTTGACGTTGTTAAAATCAGCGTCATTAAACCTAATCCAAGTAGTATCACCCGGACTGAAATTTGCGGGGAGAATAATCTTGGTCTCAAACCCATTATTACGACTGGCATAACTGCCACCAAACTTCGCTGTAATATCAAAATTGGAAAAATCCAGCGTACTCACGACGTAGCCTGACGCGTTACGTGATACACCCGAGGCTAGCGACTCTGGCGTCTCGCCACCATCCAGCAAAGTCTGGTAGACAAAATCTCGTATACTTAATCTGCCGCCACCCAACGCAAAAATCCGCGTGTCCGCATCGGTAGTATCGCCACTCGCGTCTATATCCTTTGTTCCAACAAACTGCCCGACCCCATCCTCATCTACAGTCTCTTCATGCGTCTCCGCTTCCTGAAGATAGGTCTCACGAACCCTGATATTCAATACATCAGGCACGCCATTATCATTGGTTGCACTATCGCTATCACCGCTATCCGGGCCTATGAACTTTAGAGTAAAAACATCATCATCCGTGTTCGCTACGCCATCCGCGCCATCACCCCTTTCGATGATGAACTGAGCATTATCCGCCTCACCCTCGATCAGCTCGTATTTCACACTATCAATGCCGGATTTTGGAATAAACTCACTCCCGAGCGCGCCGATGGTAATCGGCGTATCACTCCCATCCGCTGCCTCTGGGAGAGTACCCTGGCCGTCAGAGTAAACCCGCGATAAACCATCATCAGCACCAGTGGCCTCGTAAATATATAGCCCCCCCTGCTCAATCCGCAGATCAAACCTGAAGTCAAGGTCATCGATGTCAGTCACCACAACAGCGATGGTGTAATCACCGCCGGGCGGCAATGGCGTAGCAGAGTTTTTCAGCTGCAAGACCCACTGATCAGGTGTGTTAGCGTCATTATCTTGATCTAATAGAACAACCTCAAATAAACTGCTATGCTCACCCTCTATGGTGAATCTGAGCGAGCTTATGGACCTATCAGTATCCATAATCGTGAACACGCCGGCTTCCGTGCCGTCCGTCAGAATTAATCGCCCGTTCTCGCCCAAGACAAAAATCATACCCGCTTCAGTGACGCCGGCGGGGTCACGATTACCCGTGATATGGTTCTCATCTATATCGTTCACCTGAACCACAACATTAAAACTCTCGGTTTTTCCTACCCCATCTGAGGTAGAGGTCGCAATAACCCGAAGGGTATAGCTTGGTGTTGATTCAAAATCAGCGCGTTTACCGTCCATCAACGTAATCTCACCGGTGACGGCATCAATCTCAAACAACCTAAAATCATTAGCCAGCGAATAGGTCACCACATCGCCATCAGCATCACTGGCCGATACCTGAAAAATCACACCCAGATTCACGTCATTCTCATCAATAGATACCTCGCCGTGAGCTTCCGTTGAGCCCAACAACGTGGTGGCCGTGATCGCCGTCGTGATTTGTGCTGTATCCTTGCTATTAGCAATCGTGATCTCAATCAACTTTCGGGCCTCAACCGCACCCTCGCTCGCATCATCATCAAGAAAGGCTTTGATGGCCGCCAAGGTCGCTCCACCATCCATCAGCACAAATTTAATCGCATCTCCGGCTACCGTTATGCTTTCAACGCCGCTACCTGAAGCGCTACCGATTTCAAATTCAATCGAGATGAGTTCACCAGCAGAGCCAGCGGTGATCGCGGTAATGATCAGGTCTTGATCTTCAACCACATCAGTAACCGCCGCGACTACCGTCCCATCATCACTCACGCCCTTGAGTCCAATGCTCGCCGCCGTCGCCGCCGTCACTTCAAAACCGGGAACCTCGCCGAAAATTGGCGCGTTATCATCAATACTCTCAAGATTAATCTGATAATCATGGGTTCTTATGAATTCCCTTTGCCAAGTAAGCACCTCAGGTTCATCTGTGGGCACGTCTGTGCCAATCGCCGGAGTCGGCTTGGTCTGGATAAACGTTGCCCCGCCACTCAGAGTTAATGTGATCTCTCGACCATCAAAGAGGCTAGCGTCAAAAAAACCTGTATCTTTGAGCTCTCCGATAAATTCAAAATTGATAAGCCTATCGACGGCAGTGCTAGCATCATAGTTATTTTCGAATATCTCGCGGGTTGACCCTTTTCTTATCGTTATTACGATAACACCACCACTGGTAGCAGAACTAACGGAGGTTCCAGGATCATTGCGAAACACGATACGAATCTCCTGGCCATTACCAAGTGCGCCAACCTTCTCTGAGGTAAATTTCAAATACTCCCTGCTCTCCTCGCCCTCACCAATCGCAAGGACGGCTGTCGCCGTTATATCCGCAGAAGTATCTGTGCTCAGCGTGCCGGTCGTGCCAATAACATAGTATTCATCCGGCTTCGTAGCGCCAGAGGCCAGCAAACGCACTTCACCAATGCGCACTCCGTTCTCATCCACATCACCGGTTGGAACAACGATAATCTCTGCCTCACCAGCACTTAGATCTACCTCCAGACCAACGGACGCCTCAAAGCGAATAGCGTCCGCGTCATCTGGATAAATCCAGCCTCCCTCAACATCAATAAGGCGCGCGTTAGTATTCTCCTCCAGAGATGGGACATCTCTACCGCCACTCAAGAACAAATCCACCGCTTCAGCATCACTCTCAGCAGTCGCCGGGTTCGCCTCAGCATCAACCAACGCCCCCGCTTCAGTATCAGCATTGATAGCCGCCGCCACTTGTTCCCAAGTCGCACCCTCGCTGTATGTCACAACAGTGATGGTATCATCCACCACTGAAACTGACTCAACGCCCTTTTCACCCGTTGTTGGGTTCGCGGTCGTGCCAATCTCCACAACAACCCTGATATCATTACCCGCCAGGCCGCCCTCATCGGCCACAATAGACAAAGATGCGCCAGCCACCACAGCGTCATAATTGTCCTCACTCAGAGTAACTTTCCTATCGGTGTTATCCTGCAGACGACCCGTAACCACATCGACGCCATCAACAATAATAGCAACAATATTCCAGCTATTGCTAGTGAAGGACCCTCTCGGTGCTACAGTTATCGTACCCCCCCTGATCGCCGGAGGAGTATCGGAGGTGAAATCAATTTGATAAATTTCCTCCGTGGTCAGCGGAGGGTTGGGCTCACTTGGGGTGTAGTCATAAAGCTTGGCCCTTCCTGTGGGTCTGAATATCAGCGACGTGCCATCATCGCCTAGACGTATTGCAACTTCAACGCCCTTAACGTTGTTAAACTGAGTGTCATTAAACCTAATCCAGACGAGATCCCCCGGTTTGAAATTCTCGGGGAGAATAATCTCTGTCTCATACCCGCCACCACTACTGAACCTTGCCGTAATGGCAACATTGGAAAAATCTAGCGAGCCCACCACGAAGCTTGAGGCCTTGAGACGCAACTCACCCGAAGCCAGCGACTCAGGAGTCGCCTCCTCATAACTATCCAGCAAGGTTCTGTAGATAAAATCTCGCTCACCTATCCCACCACCGATCAAAGCAAAAACCCGCGTATCAGAGTCGCGGGTATCGCCGCTCGCGTCTACATTCTTTGTTCCAACAAAACTACCTGCGCCGCCCCCATCCACGGTCTCTTCGTGCGTCTCTTCCTCAAGATAGGTCTCACGAACCTTGATATTCAACACATCGCGCTCGCCATCATCATCGGTCGCAGTATCGGTATCACCGCTATCCGAGCCTATGAACTTCAGAGTATAACCATCATCACCCGTGTTCACCTCGCCATCTGCGCCAGCATCCCTTTCAATCATGAACTGATCATTATCCGCCTCACCAGCGACCAGCTCAAAACCCAGCACCTCAATAAACTGCGGGGTTTTCTCACTCTGGAGCCTGCCGATGGTAACCGGCACACTGCTCCCATCTGCTTCCTCTTGGATCAAAGCCTTGCCGTCGGTGAAAACCCGCGATAAGCCATCATCAGCACCGGCAGCATCGTAAATATACAGCCCCCCCTGCTCAATGCGCAGATCGCGCCTGAGCTCAGCGCCATTGGCGTCGGTCGCCACAATGGTGATGGCGTACTCATCGCCGCTCGGCAATACCGTAGCGGGGTCTTTCAGCCGCAATACAAACTCATCAGGCGTGCCTGCGTCATTATCATGGTCTAATAGAATAACCTCAAATAAATCACCATGCTCACCCAAAATGGTGAAGGTGAACCGACCAACGGTTATCTCAGCATCCGTGATTGTGACTACCCCAGCTTCCGTGCCGTCCGCTAGAATCAATCGCCCGTCCTCGCTCAAGACGAAAACCGTGCCAGTTTTGGTGTCATCCACCACGTCACGGCCACCTGTGATATCGATAGGGATATCTTCATCTACCCCGATCACATTGATAATCAACTCAGTGTTCGATGAAGCGTCTTCGCCATCCCAAAGCTGATAAACCAGTTGCACCTCACCAAAAAAATCAGGGTTCGGACGCAAAATCAGCTCATCGAGCCTGTCAAGCGTCACGTAAACATAATCGTCAATCCGCCTCGCGCCATCGTTGTTACGGCCGCCAAGCAAAAGTGTGGATGCGTTGTCCACCGTCACTTCAGTGCTTGTGCCGTCGCCGTTATCAAGCCATATCGAGGCGTTTTCAATGTCTATCTTGATATAAATGCCTCTGAAAGACGATACGGGCGCACTAGAACTATTGCCTGACGGATCAAGGAAGCCAAACAATGTCATCAAGTTCTCAGGCGTGTCAGGAAACTCATAATCAGTATCCTCATCGATCTCACCGATCTCAACGTCAACCGGAATGGCGATGGGCTTACCGCCTTGAATCGCATTAGCTTGGGCCGCGCGGACATCAACAAGATTCTTAAGATTCTCGATGCTTGCATCAGTAGGTGAGGTTAGCAAAGTGTTGAGCACCTCGATGATTTTAGCTTTGGTAACAGAGGTGACGCCATCGCCCCCACCTAAAGTGTCATCTTTCCTAATCTCGGCCAGGGCAAAATCGACATTGATAATCATCTGCTTTTTTTCCACATCGTTCTGCGTATCGCCATCAAGCACTTTGTAATTGCTTACATTGAGAATATCAGCGACTGTGACCACTCCATCGCCAAAGATCGCATCCAAAACCTCTTGCGCCGTCACCGGAGTATCGACAGGGACCTCATTCAAACCATCTATCTCCTCAAGATAGGTGGTTATCAAGTCAGTGATCAGATTCGCAACATTGCCTTGGCCATTATCAAGCGAATGGATTGTGCCTTCCAAACGCTCGCCGGTGGCAATATCGTAAACGCCATCTACATCAACGACAAAGGCAAGCCCTACATACCGATCGGGAATTCCGATAGTGCCGTCCTCACGCGTGATATAGGGTGAACGGCCGGTTGCATCACGTTGGGTGGCTTTATCGACATCCGTAATCTCACCGTCACGGTCTAGATCAAAAAAGATTTCCGCGCCGGTGACAAGGACGCCAATAACCGAGACGTTATCAGAGAAGGGCAGAACCTCAAAATCAATGCTGCCCTCGCCAAAAAGACGCGGCAAGACTTCATCCAGATTCTTGAATGCTGTAAGGCCGCCGTCAAAATTATCGGCGACATTCTCCGCACCACCTGAAATCATAATCAGGTCATCAAGACGAAGTCGCTCATCAAAAGTGATCTGGACCACAGGGCTAGAAACCCGTGCGCCGCTGAAAGATATTCCTTCCTTAAAGTGCAGCAACACACCATCAAAATAGAAGGTTCCCTCATCATCAAAACCCCACATCAAGGTGACAATAAAAGCGTCATCATCGGTCAAATCCTCACCGTCCGCGCCTTGGATGCTTTGCAGAAACTCTGTCAGAGTGGTGACCTCATGATTAGAATTTGCGGTGAATTTCAATGTATCTTGTCCGCGATTGAACCCCATGATCGTATCACCGCCATCGATGCCAATACCGTCATAGCTGAAAATATAAAACACTTGATCGGCGCCGTCGGTCACCGGATTGCCATCATCATCGTCTTCGATGGTAAGCGTAATATCATCATCCCCCGCCCCGCCATCTATTTGATCATTGCCTTGGCCGCCGATGATCGTGTCATTACCATCCCCTGCATTTATCTTTTGCGGTGTTGTCTGCTCAGAACGATCTATCGTGTTGTCTTCTTCGGCCAGTTCACCAGGCTCAAAAACCGTTCGGAGAGAGATCGTGAGGGTTTGCGCATCTATTGACCTAAACCCATCTGTGAATGTGAAAGAAAGTGAGTCATTTTGCTCCCCGGTATCACTATCATCCGGCGGTCTATATCTGATAAGCCCGTTGTTAATATCTGCCTGGGTGAAGCTATCACGGACATTGAGTTGAGTCCCATCCTTCAATAGTATGCCGCTAGTCGGCAATTCGGTGATGATGTATACTAGTTTCGTCAGATCGGGTTGATTGTCAGAAGTCACCCGCAGACTAGACTGATCAATAACGGTCTCCTCGCCTGCATTATAGGCAAAGGTGGTGCGCTCTATCTGCACATCAACCGACGCGACCACAATTTCAAATTCTAAACTAGGGAGCGTCCCGTTTCCACCATCATCCGCCACAACCGTGACCGTGTAAGTTCCAGAGGCGTTTGGCCGGCCGGTGATTGAGAGGTTGGTGTCACTGTAAATCAGCCCAACCGCCGCTAAGTCCACCATGCTCCCATCAAGAATAACCGTGAATATCAGGGTTAATGTATCGCCGTCAACGTCAGTGAAAAGACCTCTCAGATCAATCGTCTCGATCACCTCACCTGCCATTATGGCTTGATTTTCGATCATCGCATTAGACACAAGCACAGGGTCATCATTCGTCCCGTTCACGACGATGTCCACAGTGGTGGTACTGTTCGCCCTGCCATCCACGGCAGCAAAGACAAAGGTTTCTATTTCTCGCTGGCCTGCCTTCAGCGGCTGTGCTTTCGCGTTGTCCAGCCTGTAAATCCATTCGTATCCAGTGATAGCGCCAGGAATAACCCTAAGTTGCATCGTGCCGTATTTGCCCTTGACTTGATTATCAGTGGCGCCGACAAGTTCGATGTCAAAGAAGAGTTCAAAAAAAACGAAAAACGCACGATCAACGCTTTTACCATCTTCAGTCACCGAACCTGAAAAAGTAAGAAATCTTTCCTTCTGGAGTATAATGTCAAATGTTGTCTCAGCCGTCCCGCCGTTACCATCATCCGCCACCACCTTGGCCGTGTAAGTGGCGGGCGTGAGGGTGTGTAGTAGTCGGCCAGTGATTTGTTTAGTTTCAGAATTATAGGAAAGACCAAAAGGTATTTCGGTGACTCCATCAGTATCAAGGAACGTCACCGTCAGGGTTAATTCATCGCCTTCGACATCAGTAAACAAATTGCTTAGATCAATCGCCTGAATCGGCTGATTGACCGTCTCAGTTACAGTATCAATAGTGCCCGCAACCACAGGGGCCTCATTAATTCCGGTCACTGTGATAGTCAGTGTAAAGTCATTTGCGTTATCGGCTCTAAAGATGAATTCTTCTTCTGCTGTCTCACCTCCCCCCAATGCCAGTGTTTCTTCCTTTGTCTTATCTACCGTGTAAGTCCACCTCATCCCGTCAAAAGTCATCGTGCCGTATGTACCAACAGCACTCCCGACAAGCCTAATAGTTGGTGATTCCAACGGCTCATCAGCGTCCGTAACCTTGAGCGTTCCACTGGCTATATCAGAGCGAAGGTTGAAGTCGTCGATTGTGGTCACCGAGGCCGTAGATATACCGGTGATTTCTGGCCGGTGGAGTGCGGTCCCAATGATAAAACTCGTCTCAACCACCCCGCCATGGGCGTCATCAACCACGACCTTGATCCTGTAAGTGCCTGTGGCGTTTAGCGCGCCGGTGATCTCGCTGGTGTTCTCGTCATAGGACAGACCGATTGCGCTAAACTCGACTTCCTGCCCAGCGTTGTTAAGCACCGTCACGGTCAGAGTCAGTGGATCGCTGTCAGCATCAGTGAAAAGACTGCTCAGATCAATCGGCGTGATCGCCGCACCTACCAGCACACTTTGATCCGAAATACTATTAACAAGTCTAGGGGAGGTATTGACCTCAATATCAAATGTCGTCTCAAACCTTGCGTTGTTGTTGCCCGTCAACACGACCTTGATCGTGTAAATACCTACGGAGTTACCCCTGTATACCGGTGTGCCTTGAATAATCGGATCACCGACATTGTCGTCATATCTAAGCCCAATTTGGGTCGGCATCAAACCAGTGCCAGCATCACCCACATCAGTCTCGCGCCCATCATAAGATGCGGTCACCTCCGACACTTCCAACCCCAGCGACCCATCCCTATCAAAATTATCTAAAAGAGGAGTCAGACTGATGGAGACCCCCTCCCCTGGCGATATTTTTTGAGTACCGATAACAGGAGTATCGATAGCAGGAGCTCCGATTTCAATGGTAAATGACGCAGTCTCATCAGCAACCCCTCCATGGCGGTCACTCGCCACGATATTGACTGTGAAAGTACCTTCGGTATTTGGTGTACCAGTGATTTCTTTGGTACTATTATTATAGGAAAGCCCGATCGTGCTCAGACTCCTGCCATTACTCAACGTCACCGTCAGATTCAATTCATCGCCGTCAGGATCAGCGAAAATTTCACTCAAACTGATATTAAGTGGTATTCCTGAATTCCCATTTTGATTAGGAATATTATCAACAAATTCGGGGGCGGTATTGACCTCAATATCAAATGTTGTCACAAATGTTATGACATCGTTGCTGTCTATCACCGCGATCTTGATCGTGTAAGTGCCTAGGGAGGTATTCGGTATGGCTACGAGTGTCGGTAGGCCGGAGAGTATATTTGTATCATCGTCATATGTGAGTCCAATTGTTTCCACCCCTGCGCCAGCATCACGAATACCAAACTCGCGCCCATCATAAGATATGACCGTCACCCGCACTTCATCGCCCCCAACGATCCTTAAAAGAGTGCTCAGATCAACGGTGATCTCCTCACCCGGTAATATTTTTTGAGTATCGATAGCAGGACGCCCGATTTCAATGGTAAATGACGAAGTCGCATCAGTCCCTCCACGGCCGTCACTCGCCGCGATATTGACTGTGAAAGTACCTTCGGTGTTTGGTATGCCGGAGATTTCTTTGTTGTTTCTGTCATAGGAAAGCCCGAGATCAACTTCACCTCCATTACTATTAAAGAACCTCGTCGTCAGCTCCAATTCATCGCCATCAATGTCAGTGAAAAGACCACTCAGATCGATAGTGAGATTCCCACCTATTCTCCCATTTTGAGGGTCTAAAGCGATATTTTCCACAGGGTCATCATTTGCCCCGACCACTTTGACGGCTACTACAAGATCTTTGGCCCCCTCGGCTCTAAAGATGAATGTTTCCTCTACTTCCTCACCTTCCTTCAAGGCCTGCGTGTCCGGATCATCGTTATCCAGCGTGTAAGTCCATTCGCCACTAGTCATATCAAAGGTCATCGTGCCATATGTGCCACGGACACTACCATTGCTATCCTCACCGCTAGCGTCTAGCAGCACGATGGGGGGCAGTGAGATCAACGGGTCGTCGGGGTCACTCACACTGATATTTGCAGAGACCGAGGACTTGCTACCATCATCTTCGACCACGAAGTCATCGATATTATTAAAATCTGTAGTAAACTCATGCAGTGAGATATCGAGGGTAAACATCTGCTCAAGTGTACCGCTATTGCCGTCATCCGCCGTGACCTTGATTGTATACACGCCAACGGCGTTTGGGCTGCCGGTGATGCCGGTGGCTGAGGTATAGGAAAGACCTATATCTACTGGACTTCCATCACTATCAAGAAATTCCACCGTCAGAGTCAATGTATCGCCGTCAGGGTCGCTGAAAAGACCGAGCAGAACGGTTTGAGAGATTGCTATATCCTGATTCACTGCTCCGTTTTGAGGCTCAATAGCGATGCCAGACTCAGGGGCATCATTCGCCCCGACCACTTTGACGACTACTGTAAGATCTTTGGCCCCCTCGGCTCTAAAGATGAATGTCTCCTCACCTTCCTCACCTTCCTTCAAGGCCTGCGTGTCCGGATCATCGTTATCCAGCGTGTAAGTCCATTCGCCACTAGTCATATCAAAGGTCATCGTGCCATATGTGCCACGGACACTGCCATCGAGAACATCATCGCCCTCGCCATCACCGGCCAGCACGATGGGTGGCGATGAGATCAACGGGTCGCCGGTGTCACTCACACTGATATTTGCAGAGACCGAGGACTTGCTACCATCATCTTCGACTACGAAGTCATCGATATTATTAAAATCAGTAGTAATTTCATGCAGTGAGATCTCGAGGGTAAACATCTGCTCAAGTGTCCCGCTATTGCCGTCATCCGCCGTGACCTTGATTGTATACACGCCAACAGCGTTGGGTTTGCCGGTGATGCCGGTGGCTGAGGTATAGGAAAGACCTATATCTACTGGACTTCCATCACTATCAAGAAACTCCACCGTCAGGGTCAATGCATCGCCATCAGGGTCGCGGAAAAGACCGAGCAGAACGGTTTGAGAGATTGCTATATCCTGATTCACTGCTCCGTTTTGAGGCTCAATAGCGGTATCAGGTTCAGGGGCCGCATCACCGCTGACCACGCGCTGGCTTTCCGCCACAAATCCATCCTTATAGGAAGTCAAAAAGTCTTGCGCGGATAGGGTCGTCCTTGAGGTATCGCCCAAATGCTCAAAAATATACGACGCCGGATTCTTAATCGTGATTGTGCTACCGCTAGATAGAGTGATCACATACGCGAGGGATTCAGCCGGGCTTCCAGTATCGGAAGCCTTCTCGGTTACAGTCACATGCTCAACGGATATAATGTTAGTTCCCGCTTCAAAGATGACCTTGTTATTGCCTTCTGTATCGTCAATAACGACTGTATTGGCGGTGCTTGTGATCAAAAACTCATCTGCGGAGCCACCAGCATTTACTATAGTCCCGGTGGGGGCGTTCCCATCAATGATCAGCCGATTTACCTCATCGTAGAGAGTCTCTCCTGCGCTGAGTACAGGCCCTGTACGGGTTTTACCATCATTACCTTGCGTAGTATACCAACCAGCGATGAACTCGCTATTATCAGGAATAAAATACCGAATAATCGTAAAATTAGTCATATAAAACATCTCCCTTTGCTAAAAAATAGCTGCCATCTTCATCCATGGCTACCCTTAAAACGATTGGCACAATATCGGATTCTATCGTACTGGTTTCTATTTTTAACATCAGAAAAAATTATTGTGACACATTCATCTTGGACACTAACCTCAAAATCAATCAATTACAACCCATAAATAGGGTATGAATCGATGGGATGCAAACGGTTAAGCTAGACACGATACCGGTGGTATTTTTGTATTCGTTAATAAGCAGGACGCCCCGATGATCGCCTCGGCGGTATCGTGAACATCGTCCCCCACCTGGGCTAAGAGCAAAATGTCTTTGTCCAGATCAAGGTTATTGCCCTCGATGCCATTGAGACGACGGTATCAGCAAGGTTACATAAGGTGGTGGGGGTGCTTCGGTTTTAATTTCAGGTGATTACTTCCTGCACTGGGGGTTCCTGCACTGGTGGGGGGTGCACCGGTGATGCTTTTGAGCGTCTGGCGACAATCCGTCCCTATCCTATACGGCCTCAGCAGATTAACTGCGGCCTTATGTGATTTTTGACAAAGCCATGATCCCGATTACGAGGACGCACACCCACAAAGCCATAAAGGAAAAAGAGACCAACACTGCGCTAAACGACATGCAACGAGAAGTTTTAGAGGCAAATAGCGGAGATAAATACGCCCTCATTCATACAGCCCCTAGAAACTGTGCATCGTGTCATGCTTTTTGAAAAGACGCGCTTCAAGGCTTCTCCAAACAAATCCGGCCGCAAGCTATACCCAGCATTAGATAATGTCCGTGTCCACAGGAGGTAAGTCAAAACCGGGGTCATTCAAATCAACCAGATCTAGATTATTTCCAGTGATTTCCTGCGGAGACTCGTTTGCTTCGATGACCTTAAGAGTAAATATCGCGTGCGCATCTCTTCCGCCGTGGCCGTCACTCGCCACGACCTTGATCGTGTAAGTGCCTACGGCCTTAGGCGTGCTGGAGAGCAGATTAGTATCAGGGTCATAGCTAAGCCCGACCGCCTTCAACGTTGTCTCGCTACCATCTTCGAGCACCACCGTGACGGTCAAGGTTAATTCATCGTCATCAGGGTCCTCGAAAAGAGTGCTTAGATCAATCGCTCCGCCCGCCTGACCGGCCACATTGATTTGAGGACTGACAGATGTGGTTGTAGGATCATCATTCACTTCGGTCACAGTTACCGTCAATTCAGCATCCGATGACGACTGCTCACCGTCCCAAACCTGATAAACCAGTTTCACCTCGCCAGAGAAGTCAGAAGCCGGACGCAATTTCAGCTCGTCCAGTTTATCGATGGTTATATAGACATATCCTGCGACCGACGGCGCGTTATCACTACCGCCAAGCTTAAGCGTTGATGCGGTGGTTGCTGTTACTTCGGTTGTTCCATCATCGAGCCACAACGAGGCATTTTTAATGTCTATCTTGATATAAACGCCTTTGAAAGCCGATGGCACCCCGCCCTTATTGCCTGACGGGTCAAGGAAGCCAAAAAATTCAGTCAAAGATTCAAGGGTGTCAGGAAACTCAACGTCAGTGTCTTCAGGAGTCTCAACGTCATCCGGGAGTCCGATGGGCTGCCCATCTTTAACGTCCTGAGCCTCGCGGATGCGGGCCGCAACAACCGATTTGAGGCGCGCGACACTACTATCACCAGGCGCGGTTAGCAACGTGTTGATCACAGTGATGATTTCAGCATTGGTCGCGGCTGTGGTACCATCCCCACCAGCGAGGGTGTCATCTTTCTTAATCTCGCTCAGAGCAAAAGCGACTGTGATAATCATCTTATTTGTTGGGTCAGGCGGTACGCCGTCTTCAAATACTTCATAATTATCCGTATCGAGAATATCTTCCACCGTGATCACGCCATCGCCAAAGATTTCGTTCAAAACCTCGAGGGCCGTGGTCGGCGTACCAGCCTGACCCTCTACCTCTTCAAGGTAGGTGACAATCAGGTCAGTGATCGGAGTCGCAATGCCGCCTTCACCATCATCAAGCGAGCGGAGCGAGCCCTCCAACCGCGTGCCGCTACCAGTATCGTAAGCACCATCCACATCGGCAACAAAAGCAAGCCCAACATACCGATTAAGAACTAAGACAGTGCCGTCCTCACCCGTGATATAGCGCGCGCGCGCTCCATCACGTTGGGTGTCTTTTTCAGCATCGGTGATCTCACCGTCATCATTCAGATCAAAAAAGATCTCCGCACCGAGAACAGGGCCGCCGATCACCGAGACGCTAGAATATCCTGCGGGCTCATCACTCACTTCCGTCACAGTGATGATCAATTCAGCGTCCGATGAAGACTTTTCGCCGTCCCAAACCCGATAAATCAAATTTAACACGCCAGAAAAGTCAGAGTCCGGGCGCACTTTCAGCTCGTCCAGTTTATCGATGGTTATATAGATATACCCTGCAACCGGCGGGGCGTTATCACTGCCACCAAGTTTAAGCGTCGATGCGGTGGTTGCTGTTACTTTGGTTGTGCCGTCATCAAGCCATAGCGAGGCGTTTTTAATATCTATTTTGATATAAATGCCTCTGAGAGCCGATGTATTCGCGCCCTTATTGCCCCCTGGGTCAAGGAAGCCAAACAATTCAGTCAAGGCTTTTGGGGTATCAGGAAACGCGTAATCAGTGTCCTCAAGAGTCTCAACCTCATCCGGAGTTGCAATGGGCTTGCCGCCTTTAACCTTGTAAGCCTCACGAACGCGAGCCGCAACGACCGATTTGAGACGAGCGACGCTGGGATCATCCGGCGTGATGAGCAAGGTACGGATCGTCTCGACAATTTTAGCCTTGGTAACGGGGGTACTACCATCACCACCAGCCAAAGTGTCATCTTTCTTAATTTCAGTCAGGGCTATTGCGACTTTGAGGATTTGTAGGGCCTTCGGAGCACCCGGCACGCCGTCTTCAGTTACTTCGTAATTATCCATATCGAGAATATCAGCAACCATGATCACATCATCACCAAAGATCAGATCCAAGGTCTCTTGCTCCGTGGTTGGGACGCTAGCCTGCCCATCTACTTCCTCAAGATATGTGGCAATCAGGTCAGTGATCGGAGTCGCAATGCCGCCTTCACCATCATCAAGCGAGCGGAACGCGCCTTCCAAACGCTCGCCGGTGCCGGTATCATAAGCACCATCCACATCGGCAACAAAAGCAAGGCCAATATATTTCTCGAGAACCTCAACAGTGCCGTCCTCATCGGTGATATAACGCGAGCGGCCAGATTTATCACGTTGGGTGTCTTTCTCAGTATCGGTTATCTCACCGTCATTATTGAGATCAAAAAAGACTTCCGCGCCGAGAACAGGGCCGTCCATAACAGAAATCTTGTTAAGGGGCAGAAGATCAAAATCGATGCTGTTCTCGCCAAAGAGACGCGGCAGAACCTCATCCAGATTCTTGAACGCCGCATGCGTAAAGTCAAAATTATTGGCTACATTACTCTTCCCACCCAAAATCTCGATCAGGTCATCAAAGTCAAGCCGCTCATCAAAAAGGATGGTGACAAACGGTGAGGCAATCCGTCCGTTGCCATAGATCCCCGCTTCCCTGAAGTGTAGCATTATGCCGTCAAAATAGAACTCGCCATTTTCATCCATCCCCCACAGCATCGTTACCGTAAAGGCGTCATCAGCCGTCAAATTCTTACCATCCGAGCCGTTGAGGCTTTGCAGAAACTCCGTCAGAGTGGTGATCTCACTATTAGTCCGCGCAGTGAAGATCAATTTATCTTGACCACGGCGAAAGCCTTCGATCCGATCGCCGCCATCAAGGCCAACGCCGTCATAACTGAACCTATAAAGCACTTCATCAACACCGGCATCCACTTGGCTGCCTTTGACATCGCGGGTTAAGATGATTGTATCATTGCCCGCACCGCCATCTATTTGATCATCCCCCGGCCCGCCAGTGATGGTATCGTTACCATCCCCCGACTTAATTTTCTGCGGGAGAGGCTCTTCAGAAAGATCTATAATATTGGCTTGTTCAATTTTATCCACCTCATGATCCTCGCGAGGGGTGATTTGGAGGATCTGATCTTGCAAAGAGATCGTGCCGTCTGAGACCGTAAAGGTTATGCTAATTGCGCTCTCGCTGGTGGCGGTAAAACGAATAAGGCCGTCATTAATATCACTCTGGGTGAAAGTATCCCCATTGGTGAGTTTTACGCCATCACGGAATAGATCGCCTCCTGTTGGGGTGGCGGTGAGCGTATAAGTCAGTTCGTCACCCGTGGAATGATTGTAAAACAGGGATGTTGCATCGATAACGACGTTGATGGCCTCACCAAGGTTATAGACAAAACTAGCGTTGACTTTCATGATTTTCGCCGCCCCAAGATCGCCTTCTATCCCTGCCCGCTGCGGGGCGTCCTCGGGAGAGGGAGCGACGACTTCGCTCTGTTGCTGGAACAGCAATTCGTCATCTTCGTCGTTATTATTATCGGTTATTCTATAAACCCTAAGACGATAAGTCTCATCAGGGTCTATTGACCATGGAATTGATCGCGAATCCTCCTCACCCGCCTGAAAGCTGATAATCCCACGACGCACCTCGCCTTGCCCAACAATCTCCCATCGGAATTGTTCAGGTGAAGAAAAGGTAAAGATGGGGGTGATAATGAATACAAAACTGTCATTTTCACCAACGGCCACCTCCAGAGAGATGGCGGGAATATTAATAGCTGTCACAACTCACCTCCTGCAACAAATACTTAATACACGTACTATCGACCACTACTCATCGACATTGGAGAACATCAGTGTCCCCTCTGCCTATCCTAAAGATAACCTCATAATCAGTTAGGTGCAAAGCGACAATTAGTCGCAGTCTATAGTTAATGGAATACAAGGTTAGGTGGCGGTCAATTAATAGCTGTATTATCGACCGTTAGCGCCCAAGGTTAGACAATGTCAGTTTCCGCAGGGTTTAATTCAAAACCTACATCTGCAAAATCAATCAGATGCAAGCTATTGCTAAGCACCGCGTCGATGGTTTGATAAGCAGCAGTTTCTTGTCCGGTTTTGATTATCCGCTCATTTGAGCCTGACGCCGTGTCCTCAAAGGCCGCGTCTAAGTCACTCTGTGAGGCGTCAAAGCCTTCATCAAAATTCACCGTCAGATCGATTTCATCATTAGCACCGGCCCCATCGGCCCGGTCGGTGAAGGTAAACACGATACCGGTAATACTTCCGTCTTCGGCAACAAGCAGACTAACGCCTTTGATTGCACCATAGAACGCGGCGCCATTATCGTGAACATCGCCCCCCACATGGGCCAGAACCAGAGCATCTTCATCCAAATCAAAGCCATTGATCACATCACCGCCATCATGCGCCGCTGAGTTAGTTGTATCTGCGCCATCGTAGCGATAAACCACGGTATCCGCGCCAGCTCCGAGATTGATGATATCCTCGCCCTTACCGCCAAAGAGCACATCCCCGCCGGTACCCGCGGTGAGGGTTTGCGCGTTATCGCCGCCGATCAGAAATTGACTTGAGGCCGCATCGTCTGCGCCGATTGTGACACCCGGATCCCCGCCGCCCAATATTTTGCTACTGAATGTCTCTAATTGGAGGCCGGTTGACGTAACGATCGTCTCATTGCCAAAACCATCGGTGTAAGTAGCCCTGACAGTGATCAGGGTATCCTCATCGCCGTCCGTTAAGACATAGCGCTGGCCAGTCGCGCCGGAAATCTCCACACCATCTCTGAACCACTGGAAGGTTGCTGTCTCATCGCCACGGTCAGGATCCTCTCCCAAATTAGCGACTAATTGGGCCCCGACCACAAATACGACCGGTTCGGTGATGGAAATTGAACTATCGCCTTCCTGAAGGTTCACTACAGTCACAGTCACCTGAACCCCATCAGAAAGAAGCCGGCCGTCACTAACACTGACTAGTAAAGTGATTGTTGGCCCATCCGTTTCAAAATCCAGCGACTCTCCGTCTTTCAACGCCAATATGAACTCACTGTTTTCCTCGCGAACCTCGAATTTCTTCGCCAACTCTACTTGGGTAGCATCATCAAGATCAAAAGCGAAAACTTCAAAACTAGCCACATCAAAGACCGTGCTTGGGTTATTATCAGCGGCTTCAAAAATCACTGTGCTGAACGCCACTCCTGCGGTGTTTTCATCTACTGCGCCAGCGGTAACCAAAGCCGTCAGTGTGGGTTTGATCAGATCAAGGATTGCTTTGGATTCCGTAACCGTCCTAATCTCAGTATTGTCGTGCTCATCGCGATAGGTGACCTCTACCGATAGGGTCGTGCCACTGTCAGCCTCTACTAGATCATAGGTCTGGTTAGTTGCGCCGGAAATGTCCACGCCATCTCTGCGCCACTGATAACTCAAAGAGCCATCCATGATATCATCCGGGTCGGTGGCGGTCGCGGTCAGTGTGGTGCCAAGTTCTAGCGCGCCCTCTACCTCATCGGTGATGGTCACCGCGCCATCCTCACCCAAGTTATTGACAGTTACCACTACCTGAACCCCATCAGAAAGAAGCCGGCCGTCACTAACACTGACTAATAAAGTGATTGTCGGCCCATCCGTTTCAAAATCCAGCGACTCTTCGTCTTTCAACGCCAATATGAAAGCGCCATTTTCCTCGCGAACCTCGAATTTACTTGCTAATTCTACCTGGGTTGCGTCCTCAAGATCAAAAGCAGAAACTTCAAAACTAGCCGCATCAAAGACCGTGCTTGGATTATTATCAGCGGCTTCAAAAATCACTGTGCTGAACGCCACTCCTGCGGTGTTTTCATCTACTGCGCCAGCGGTAACCAAAGCCGTCAGTGTGGGTTTGATCAGATCAAGGATTGCTTTGGATTCCGTAACCGTCCTAATCTCAGTATTGTCGTGCTCATCGCGATAGGTGACCTCTACCGATAGGGTCGTGCTACTGTCAGCGTCCACTAGATCATAGGTCTGGTTAGTTGCGCCGGAAATGTCCACGCCATCTCTGCGCCACTGATAACTCAAAGACCCATCTATGATATCATCCGGGTCGGTGGCGGTCGCGGTCAGTGTGGTGCCAAGTTCTGGCACGCCCTCTACCTCATCACTGATGGTCACCGTGCCGTCCTCATCCAAGTTATTGACGGTCACCGTTACCTGAACATCATCAGAACGAAGCGTGCCGTCGCTAACACTGACTAGTAAAGTGATTGTCGGCCCATCCGTTTCAAAATCGAGGAACTCCCCGTCTTTCAATGCCAATATGAACTCACTGTTTTCCTCACGAACCTCGAATTTATCCGCTAGATCAATTTGTGATTGGGTAGCGATGTCAAGAGCAGAAACTTCAAAACTAGCCGCATTAAAGACCGTAGTTTGCTCACTATCAGTGGCCACAAAAGTCATGGCAGTGGTCACCCCCACATCGTTTTCATTCACTTCGACGGTAGAAGCTGAAGCCGTCAGTTCGGGTTTGATCAGGTCAGTGATGTTTCTGGATGGCGTAATCGACCGATTATTAACATTGTCCAGCTTATCACTATATATGATCTGTACCGACAGGCGCGTGCCACTGTCAGCCTCCACCAGATCATAGGTTTGGCTGGTTGCACTGATAATTTCCGTGTTATTTCTAAACCACTGATAAGCCAAAGTCTCCATCCTGATACCATCCGGATCGGTGACGGTGGCGGTCAATGTGGTACCAAGTTCTAGCACGCCGTCCGTAGCATTATCTCTGATTCTCGCTTCGCCGAGATCATTCCTGTTATTGATAGTCACCGTCACCTGAACCTCAGCAGAAGAAAGCGGGCCGTCGCTAACACGGACTAGTAAAGTAATTGTCGGCCCAGCCGTTTCAAAATCGAGCAACGCACCGCTTTTCAATGCCAATATGAAATTACCGCTTTCCTCACGAACCTCGAATTTATTCGCTAGATTAATTTGCGCTTGGGTCGCGCCGTCCAGAGCGGAAACGTCAAAGTCAGTCCCCTCAAAGCTCGTATTTTGGTCAACAGCGTTGGTTTCAAAAACTACTGCGCTGACCGCCGCTCCTGCGGTGTTTTCATTCACACTGCCGTTCGCAGTCGCAACCGTCAGCGTAGGTATGATTGCTCGCATTTCCGAAACCGTCCGAGACGCACTGTCATCCTGCTGATCATTATAAGTGACCACCACCGATAGGAGTGCGCCACTGTCCGCTGCCACTAAAACATAGGTCTGGCTGGTTGCATTGAGAATTTCCACGTTATCTCTAAACCACTGATAACTCAAAGAGTTATCTACGATACCATCCTGGTCGGTGGCGGTGGCGGTCAGCGTGGTGCCAAGTTCTAGCACACCGTCCGTAGCATCATCACTGATGGTCACCGTGCCGTTCTCATCCAAGTTATTGACGGTCACCGTTACCTGAACACCATCAGAACGAAGCGGGCCGTCGCTAACACTAACGAGTAAAGTGATTGTCGGCCCATCCGTTTCAAAATCGAGCGACTCCCCGTCTTTCAATGCTAATATGAAATCACCGTTTTCTTCACGAATCTCAAATTTACTTGCTAGATCAATTTGCGCTTGGGTGGCGCCGTCCACAGCGGAAACGTCAAAACTATCCGCATTAAAGACCGTGCTTTGATCATTATCAGTGGCTACAAAAACCACTGTGCCGACAGCTGCTCCCACGGCGTTTTCATCCACTGCGCCTGTGGCGATTAGGTCTTTTGGTATCAGCGTGGGTTTGATCAGATCAAGGATTTCTTGGGTTTGTGTAACCGTCCGAAGTACACTGTTACCTCCTAATTCATCATTATAGGTGACCTCTACCTTCAGGGTCGTGCCACTGTCAGCCTCCACTAGATCATAGGTCTGGTTAGTCTCGCCGGCAATTTCCACGTTATCTCTGAACCACCGATAACTCAAAGACCCATCTATGATACCATCTTGGTCTACGACGGTGGCGGTCAGTGTGGTGCCAGTTTCATTATCGATGCGCGCCGTGCCCCCGTCATCTAAGTTATTAACAGTGACCTCTATGTTGACATACTCCGACCATTGAGTCTCGGATTCGCCTGAACTATCCTCGACGCGAATTCTGAGTGTGGTGGCCGGCCCATCCGTTTCAAAATCGAGGGATTTACCGCTTTTCAAGGCCAATATGAAATTACCGCTTTCCGCACGAACCTCGAATTTATCCGCAAGATCAATTTGCGCTTGGGTTGCGCCGTCCAGAGCGGAAATTTCAAAGTGAATCGGCCCAAAGACCGTGTTTAAGTTATCATCGCCGGCGACCAAAACCACTGTGCTGACAACCGCTCCCACGGCGTTTTCATCCAAATCACCAGCAGCACCAGCTGAGGCCGTCAGCGTGGGCTGGCTATTGATGCCAGTGATGGGAATAGTCAGGGTTTGGCTGGCTGGATTACTACCCTCGCCGGTCGCTGTAACCGAAACGGTGACGCTGACTTCAGTTTTTGCTCCTGGCGGGCCAAGGATAGCACTAGATTTCAGCCACAATTCCTTAACCAATCGGTTCTCGACCGCGAGTTCACGGATTTCAAACGAGTCGGCCTCCTCCCCGGTCAGTTCAATAGTATGAGTGCCATAAGGGTCATCAGTGATGGTCAAAACCCCGACCTTCATCCCTAGTTGACTAAGATCGGTATCCACATCCAATTCTTCGATCTGCTCTGTTATCTGAAGGTCGGTGGGTTTGTCGTTGATCCCCTCAAAACTAACTTCGTATGTGCCCTTATCATCCTCATCCCCATTATGAGATATCTTAAGAAAATAACGGCCAGATTTGGCGGCCTCAAAAGAGGCTGATGCCCCGTCCGCGAGCGACTTAATACCCGCTAGAATACCATTTTCGTCTTGAAACTCATAGGTTGCAGCAATGCTATCACTGCTACCGACTCTAATCATTTCGCCAGATTCAACAGTGAAGCTGATGTAATCATCATCACCAAATTCAATGAAGCTTTTCAGATTCAGAGTGCCATTATCATCGTCCTCAGTGAAGCTGAGGTAATCATTATCACTAAAGCCGATAAAGTCACGCAGATTCAGATTACCATTGTCGTTCTCAACAAGAGTGGCCGCTTTATCTCTGGTGTCACCAATGATATCAAAGCGTCCTCCTCCCTCTGATGCACTAGCGGCCCAGTAATGATAGCTGGTATCCCCGTCCGTATCGGTGATCTTAATAACCAGCCAAATTTCTTTCTCTATATATTCCCTTTTAAGCGTGAGCAGTCTGTTATTCTCGCCGACAAGAGGGGTGATGGCGTTACCTGCGCTATTGAGGATATTGCCATTGACCAAACTCTCCAACTCTGCTTCTGTTGGTGTCTCTCCAATTCCTCTAAAACGACTGTCTCCAGCGAACCAATAATAGGTGATTTCAGTATCCTCAGGCACTTCATCATCGGGGTCTGTCGGTAGATCTGGACCATATTCATCGCCGATAGCCCTACCCTTGGGGGACGATGTGGAACTGATAACCGGAGGGCTATTATTAGCGACGGTAACCGTTTTTCTATCCTCAGCACCACCACTTTGCGCGATGATGGTAAACTCAAAAGACGCGAGCGTATCGAAAGCAGCAAAAGCGTTTGATTTGAAACTCACCACACCGCTTGAGTTGATGGTAAACAGATCAGCGTCGTCCCCCCTAAGCACATAAGTCACTGGGGCGCCTTCAACATCGACAGAAACTTTCGTCTTATAGACGATCAACGTGCCACCATCACCATGGAATAGCACTGGCTCATCCTCACCATCATCATTGATATCATCATCATTGAGGATCTCGATGGGAAACTGGTCATTCTCAAGCACGTCAACCACGTTGACAATCACATCTAGTGGGTCTGAAACATTGACGCCGTCAGAAACCCTAATCTGAAGATTTAAAACATCATCTATGAGGGATTCATGATCCAAAGATTCCCCATTCTTCAGGCTCAGATACCAATTGTTACCAACCTTCTTGACAGTGAATTTATCCGCCTCGATGCCGGTGATGGTGAAACTCTCTGAAGTAAAAACTTCAGGCCCCGTGTCACTATCCTGAATAATCAATCGGTGAAGTTGCGTATTCTGACCTTCTAGGTTTTCAAGAAGGTTTTGTGTCTCATCGTTGCCCAAACTAAGGTATGGACGGAGGTCGGGCTCAGTGACAGTAATTGTGAATACTTGTGGAGCCGATTTAATGCCTTCACCATCAGTGGCCGTAACTTCAAAGGACGTGTCAGAGGTAAAAGCACTTCCTTGCTTGAGAATGATACTGCCATCAGGGTCAACAAAGAATAAAGTGTTGGCGGGGCGTATCCTTATTGTATTGCCACCATTATCGAGCCCCAACTGATAGAAGTCGTAGTCTACCTCCCCATCATCATCAGTAGCAGAATTGGCGTCATCGGCGTCGCTGTATGTGATATCAAAGCCTGTGTCAGTGTCGGATGCAACTGCGACCCCAGCGGTCAATTCTAGAATTTGCTCGATACCACCACCTTCGCCATCCCCTAACGTCACAACCGGCTGCGTATTAGTAATATCCTCTACGTTATTGGACAGGATAAAAGTATAGCTCGCCACGCCGCCATTACCGTCCTCCGCTATGACCCTAATCGTGTGCTTGCCACTAGCATCAATTACACCGGTGATTGTTCTGGTGTTTTCGTCATAGCCAAAATCGCCGATTTCGCTTAAATTCGAGTCATTAGCCGGCACCGAGTCATTAACCAGCCTCGCAGTTATTGTCAGTTGATCGCCATCTAGGTCAGAGAAGTTATCGGCCTCTATAGCTATACTGATATCCTGATTAACCACGTAAAGAACGTCGAGGGTCTTTGATACCACCTCTGGGGCATCATTCGCGCCAGAGATCTCGACAACAACCGTCTTGAATACCCGCCGATCTAGGGCCGATTGCGGGACTTCGCTGCTGGCGTTGGCGATGAGTTGCTGCGATTCCGCTTCAGTCAGCAAGTCCACTGCCCAGATCGTCAGCACGTCATAAGCTCTCTCGTCCTTTTTTAGTGTATTAATGTTCTCATAGTTGGCATCGCCGTCCTGATAATGCTCATAATAATAGCTAATCTCACCAGGCCTCCCATTAGGATCATCATCACCCCTTGTTCTCGTGATAATAAACCGTCCGTATTTACCCTCAACCTCATATTTTTCCTCAGTATCAGAAAAATCAATTGAGGCAAGAATCCTCACATCGGAATTTCCAAACTCCGATTGAAACTCGGTTCTGGCGGCGGCAACGTCGGCGGCCGTGCCACCTTGGGCGCCTATGCTAATTTCTAACTGGTTGCGCGATGATACCTCTGGATTATCTATTTTTGGATCAGGGTCATTGAAATAGATGATCTTCTCCTCAGTCGGCGGGCCCGAATCCTCAATGACCGCGAGATCCGCAACAGCAACGTCCTGCACCTCCATAAAAGTAAGAGTCGGCGGCCTCACATCATTCAGCACAAGTTCAAAAGTCCTCTCGTAAACCTGCCCGCTCACAGTACCTGTCGATACAACTTTGATCATGTAAGTACCAATTTCAGTTGGCGTACCAGTGATTTTTCCACCAATGACATTGCCTGTGGAGTCTGTAATCTCGCTGTATGTAAGTCCGGTTTCGATGGAGAGGCCATTGCTATCAAGGAACATCACCTCTACCGCCAACTTCTCACCATCAGGTCCTGTGAAAAGGCTGCTCAGATCTAATTCCACAATCGGTTGCCCCGTATACCCGACGATCTCAGTCGGCAACGTAACCTCAAGCTTAAATGTCACCACGGCTTCTTCACTACCTTCAAAGCCATCGCTTGCCACGACCTTGATCGTGTAAGAGCCCAGTTTATTCGTCCTGCCGGTGATCTCGCTGGCGAACTCGTCATAGAAAAGACCGATCGTGCTTAACGCATCTCCATTTTCAAGCGTCACCGTCAGAGTCAATTCATCGCCATCCGGGTCAATGAAAAAACCGCTCAGATCAATCGCATCAATTCTTTGATTTACTATCTCGTTTTGAATCAGAATATCGATGTCAGGCGTAAGCACAGGGTCATCATTCACGCCAGTCGCTGTGATGGTAATGGTGAAAATAGCGCCAGTGCCGCTATCAACAAAAGTGAAGACCTCCTCTACCGAAGTATTTGCCTTCAATGCATCCGCCCGATCATCCAGCGTGTAAGTCCAAACGCCAGTAGACGTCACAAAATCCATTCGGCCGTATGTGCCTTCGCGACTAAACGTACCGGCATTATTCGAATCCTCAGTACTACCTTCAAGCTCGATTTCGTCTAAAGATGATATAGTAAGAAATTCAATCGTTCCTGAGGCAGAGTTTTTGAGTGCATCATCTTCGATCACCGAGCCTGTAACATCACCACTGGACGCTATTGTTTGCTCCACGACTTCAAGGATAAATGACGAAGTGAAGGACGCCCCATTGCTATCAGTCGCCACAACCTTAATCGTGTAAGAGCCAGCGGCGAGGGTTTCTAGTAACGTGCCAGTGATCAGTTTGGAGGCATCGTCATAGGAAAGCCCGATCGTACTCAGCGCCGAATCATCATCAAGCGTCACTATCAAGACCAATGGATCGTTGTCAGGGTCAGTGAAAAGAGTGCTCAGGTCAATACTAACTGGCTGGCCTACTGTCCCGCTTTGAGGGTCGCTGGACACAAGGGTAATGCCGTCCTCCTTAACCGCAGCCTCAGGGGCATCATTGACACCAACTACTATGATGGTCACAGCAAAACTAGCGTCCCCAGCGGTAAAGATAAAGGTTTCAATTGCTTCCTCACCCTCCTTCAACCCCTGCGTTACCGCTCTCGTGTTATCCAGCGTGTAAGTCCAGCCGCTAGCACTACCAATGCCCACGCCCTCTGCGACAAAACTCATCGTGCCGTATTTGCCTTCGCGAATAAACGCACCGTCCAGATCGGCATCAGTACCATCCTTAAGTGTGATGGCTGGGCCAGCACCAGTGATGTGGCCAAGGGCTCCACTAGCGGTATTGTTGATGGAATCTTCTGTCACCTCACCAGTACCAATACCCGCGATTATTTGCTCTACAACTACAATATTGAATGACGAAGTAAAGGACGCTCCATTGCTATCAGTCGCCACGACATTAATCATGTACGTGCCAGCGTCAGTTGGCGCGCCAGTGATCAGTTTGGTGGCCTCGTCATAGGAAAGGCCGGTATTTACTGGGTTTCCATCGCTATCAAGAAACATCACCGTCAGAGTTAGAGTATCACCGTCCGCATCAGAGAAAAGACTTCTTAGATCAATGGCCGTGATCTCTTGACCTATCGTCCCGGTTTGCCCATTAATAGCGGTCAGGATCTCATCATTAACCTCAGGGGCATCATTCACCCCAACCACCGTGATGGTCACTGTGATGGGGGTTGCGTTTTCAGCGGTAAAGGTAAAGGTTTCAATTCCTGAAGTTCCTCCCTTCAACATCTGCGCCCGTGCGTCCAATGTGTACGTCCAAACGCCAGTAGACACCACAAAAGCCAGCGTGCCGTATTTACCTTCGAGATTAAACGTACCGTCATCATTGGTATCACTACCATCCTCAAGCACGATGGTTGGAGGCTCACTTAGCCCCTCAGTAATTGAGAGTATTCCTGTGACGGGGGTTTCATCATCTTCCGTAACCGCGCTAGTAGCAGATTCGAGAACCTCGTTCTCAGTATTAGTAGGAGTGATCACCGGCAGTTTCACGACCTCAATGTTAAATTCCGAAGTAGTGATATTACCGTGGCCGTCATTCGCCTCGATAACGATCGTGTAAGTGCCAGAGGTGTTCGGATTGCCAGTGATCAGTTTGGTGGTCTCGTTATAGGAAAGACCGATCGTATCCAACCCTACCTTAGTACCATCACTCAATCTCACCATCACCGTCAGAGTCACGGTGTCGCCCTCAGCGTCAGTGAAAAAGTTGTTCAGATCAATCGCTTCGATCGCTTTACCTATCAGCCATTCTTGATCAGCGATAGTTGTGTCCGCCACAGGAGGATCATTAACACCTGTTATCGTCACGGTCACAGCGAAGATAACATTCCCCGTGGCGGTCTCAGCGGTAAAGGTGAAAATTTCAGTTATTGGAGGCTCATCCTCATCCAATACACTCAACGCCTGCGTTTCCGGTTTCGTATTATCCAGCGTGTAAATCCAAGTCATTCCGTCAAAAGTCATCGTGCCATACGAGCCAGTGACACTACCACCGCTATCGTCACCATTAGCATCTACAAGCACGATGGCTGGAGGATTTGACACAGTAGTTTTAATAGTGAGCACTCCCGTGTTGACATCGCCGTCATCGCCATCTTCAGTAACCGAAGCTATGTTTTCGCCCTCGATTATTTGCTCCACCACCTCAATGCGCCTTGTCACAACACGAGCAGTTGCGTCTACATAGAAAGCTGTGATCGTAAATTCGTAAGTACCAATATCAGTCGGTCTGCCAATGATTTCATCAGAGATCATATTGTGGGTAAGCCCGATATCGCTCAAATTAACGGCCGTTTTTGTTATAGTTGTGACCCCATCCACCGTCTCAGTTATGATCCGATGCACCGACACGGCCAGCGCGCTGATATCGGTATTTTCGAATAGAGAGCTTAAATCAATCGGTGGGATCTCCTGGCCTTCCGTCACGCTTGGAGGGTTAGGAATACTAATGATAAATGTGAACGGGGCCGATGCTTCCTTCACCTCATCGCCATCCACGAACCTGCTGTCCTCTGCTACGACCTTAATTGTGTGTTCGCCGCTGGTGTTCGGCCTGCCTATAATTGCTCTGGTGACCACGCCTGTTACAGGGTCTGTTCTGGAGGTGTACTCAAGCCCGATTGCCTCTAACGCCCTTCCATCTTCAAGTGTCACCGTCAAGGTGAGTGGATCGCCTTCGGGGTCGCGGAAAAGATCGCTCAGATCAATCGGCGTGATCGTCTCATCCAGCACTCCTTCTTGTGCTTCAACTTCAGTATCAACCACAGGGGGTTTATTCTCCGATACTATAAACGTAATTTTATAGCTTGGATTAGGAGATGCAGATGCATTTATATCAAATCCTATGATCCTGAATGTGTATATGCCAGCCTCGGTGATCTTACCAAAGATTAAGGGGTTTAAAAGTTCTAGAGCAATGCTCGGATCGTTAAGATTGGACAACGGTATTTCTTCCGAAAGCCTACCGTCTTCCAACTTGATATAAGTTGCGTTGGAGAAGTTGATAAGAGGATCTTCAAAGTCCTTGAAGAAATCGGTATCGGTCTCAACAAAGATTGGCTCGTTAACCCTGAATTCAAACACCACAAGCCTCTCCTTCTCCGAACCACCCTCTAAATACACAGTAACCGCCTTAGCATCACTCCCTGCCGCCTCCGGAGGCGCTTCAACATCAACCAACGTCCCCGCTTCATCATTGATAGCCTCCGCCACTTGTTCCCAAGTCGCGCCATCACTGTATGTCACAACAGTGATGGTATCATCGTCCACTGAAACTGACTCAACGCCCTTTTCACCGGTCTGTGGGTTCGCGGTTGTGCCAATCTCCACGAAAATATAGGTTTCATTTGCAGCCAAGAATTCAAGCACCGTAGGCAGTCTTGCCTCAAAACCCCTATCTAAATACAAATTCACTGCCTCAGCGTCATTCTCAGCAGTCGCCGGAGCCGCATCAACATCAACCAAATCTCGCGCCTTAGAGTCCCTATTGATCGCATTCGCCACTTGTTGCCAAGTTGCGCCATCGCTATACGTCACAACCGTGATGACATCATCCACCACTGAAACCGACTCAACGCCCTTTTCACCAATTTTTGGGTTTGCGGTCGTACCAATCCGCACGAAAACCCTGATATTATTACCCGCCGAACCACCTTCATCGGCCACAATCTCAAGAGGCTCGAAATCCGCCAAATTTACCACAGCTTCATAATTGCTTTCATACAAGACCACCGCCTCAGCATCATGATCTCGAGTCTCAGGAAGCGCTCTAATATTAATCAACTCTAGCCTTTCAGTTGCTCTCGCCACTTGGTCCCAAGTTGCGCCATCGCTATACGTCACAACTGTGATGATATCATCCACCACTGAAACCGACTCAACGCCCTTTTCACCGGTGCTTGGGTTCGGGGTCGTGCCAATCTTCACAACAAACTTGACATTGTCCCTCGATAAACCTCCAAAGAGGGATGTAATAATCAAAGGCGTAAAATCCTCAAATTTTATTGCAAGGGAAGCACTCACCAACTCCTTCGCCGTAGAATGCGTATTGACCGCAAACGCCACTTGTTGCCACGTCGCGCCATCACTGTACGTCACAACCGTGATGGTCTTGATGGTATCACCGTCCACTGAAACCGACCTAACGCCCTTTTCACCGGTCTTTGGGTTCGCGGTCGTGCCAATCTGCACGACAAACCTAATATTATCACCCTCTGCGCCACCTATGGGCGTAATAGTCAAAGGCGCAAAATCCACCAGCGGCACAATATTATCCAGTTCTATCGCAATAGCACCGGCCTCACCATTGTCCAGATCAATGAGTGTATCCGTATTATCCTGAAGACGATCCTTAGCCACCTTAAGGCCGTCAATAGAAACACTACTAATATGCAAGTCATCACTAGTGACATTATCTTCTTCAACCGTGAAAGTTACCCCACCATCCCTGATCGCCGAGGGAGTATCGGAGTCGAAATCAATCTCATAAATCTCTTCCGTAGTCAGCTGATCCCCACCATTAAGGTCGTAGTCAATAATCTTGATTTTTCCAGTGGGGGTAAATGTCAGCGTTTCGCCATCATCACTTATACTTATGACAACCTCAACACCCTTAACGCTAGTATTAGCAGAATCATCAAACCTGATCCAGATGGCGTCACCTGATAAAAAATCAGCAGGAAGAATAATGTCATGTTCAACATTATCACTAATCAAATTACCTCCGAACTTCACCTTGATATCAATATCGGAAAAATCCAATAGCAGCACGAAGCTGGTCGCCTGAAATTTACGCACATCTACCACAATCGGCGGGCGATTAGCTATCACCCTAAGTATAAAATTCAAATCAATGTCATCGGTATTCTCGTTATTATCACTCGCCGTGATCCGGATCATATAGTCGCCCAGATCGCTTCTAAGTGCCTCCCTGCTCATAAGTCCCCTCAAAGGATTCGTGATCATCTTACTGGCCTCATTATAAATTAAACCCATAAACACATCTTCTAGGGCCACTAGTTCTTCTACCTCCACTCCACTCTCATCCCGTATCCTCACCACCATCACCGTCAGGGTTAATTCATCATCGTCAGGGTCGGTAAAAACACGGCCCAGATCAATCCTGATATTCCGCTGCCCATGCGATACGGTTAGCATCTCGATAGGCTCGTTTACCACAGGGGCATCATTCGTCCCGATCACCGTGATGGTCACTGGGAATACCGCCTCCCTAGGGGTATTAGAGTCGATCAAGGTGAAGACTTCCTCTACTTCCTGCCCATCCTTCAAGTCCTGCACCCTCTGATCCGGTGTGTACCTCCACTCCCAAGTATCCCTCATCTCTGTTATAGATCTGATGTCCAGCGTGCCGTAATCGCCCGTAAGAGACATATTCGTAGGGTCATCTTTAAACACAATAGATGGAAGAGGATCTGGGTTATCAGCGTCCCTAATGGTAAGTATTCCCGTAATGAAGGTAATTGGGTTATCGTCTTCATCTACTCCATCTTCGATTAGTTCGCCTCTATCCTCACCTTCAATTATTGTCGGGTGCGCGATCTGAATAGTAATGTCAGAAGTAGCGGTTCCGCCTACTTTGCCGTCGCTCGCCGTGACCGTGATCGTGTAAGTGCCAACCTCAAGCGTACTCAGTAGCTTGCCAGTGATCATCTTAGTGGCAGGATCATACTCAAGACCAATATCGCTCAGGCTCAATAGGGTATTGGTGGAGTCCGACGCGTTTATCACCACAAATGTCAGAGTCAATAGATCATCCTCATCCATGTCGCGGAAAAGAGTGCTGAGATTAATATTCGCAATAATCCGATCTACCTTCCCACTTAGCGGGCCGACGATAGGTTCGTTAACCACAGGGGGATTATTCGGAGCAGCAACTATAATATCGAATGTCGAAGTGGCAGTCAGGCCGCTACCATCCGGGCGATCATTGGCCGTAACCTCGATCGTATAAATGCCTTCGGAACTTGGCGTGCCGGTAATCCCATCATCCTCGGTGTAGACAAGACCGACATCACCCAAACTCCTTTTGATGCCACCGAATGCCACCTTAAACGTCAAGGTCAATTTATCACCGTCAACGTCAGTGAAAATACCCATCAAATCACTTGCTGCAATTACCGGAAGCGGCTGGCCTTCCTGTCCGTTTTGAGTGTCGATGGATGCAGGCTTAGTAGTCCCGGTGCCGCTACCATCATCCACCTCCGCAACCTCAGGAGCATCATTCACCGCATTCACCGTGATGGTCAGTGTGGCATCCGATGACGACTGATCTCCGTCCCAAACCTGATAAACCAACTCCAGATTGCCATTAAAATTATCGGCCGGGTTTAACCTCAACGTGCTCAGAACCCCCAACGTCACGTAAATATAGCCTTCGACAGCTGGAGCGTTATCGTTGTTACCAGCATCGTTATCGATGCCGCCAAGGCCTAAAGTATCTCCATCACCTGCAGTGCCATCAGCCAACAACAACTTACCGCCAGTAATCGAAGACAGTTTGATATAAACGCCCATAAACGACCCCGGATTTCCGTCACGATTACCACCAGGGTCAGCGAAGCCAAACAATTCAATCAACGCTTCTGTCGTATCAGGAAATGCGTACTCATCGCCCTCATCGATCGCAACTCCAGTCGCTTGAGTCGTGGTGGGAGGCCCGCCTATATTGATATCAATGGTCAGTGTTTGAGTGGCAGGTTCAGGAGCATCATCATCTCTCTTGCCCGTTCCTTCAATCGAAGCAATGACTTCAATCGCGCCTCCTACCTTCGAGCTAAGATCAAGATTGGCTTTCAACCATAATTCCTTGATTAATCGGTCTGAGTTTGAAGTTTCGCGGATTTCAAAAAACTCGGCGTCCTCGCCGCTCAGTATGATGGTGTTAGCGCCGTAAAGGTCATCAGTGATGGTCAAAACTCCGACTTTTGCCCCTTCTTCAACAGTGCCCAAAGTCAATGCATCTACTGCATCGGTTAGCACAATGGCAGTAGGCTTATCGTCAATTCCTTCAAATGTGACTGTGTATTTGCCAGTATCACGCACGAAAGACGCATGGAGAAAATAGCTGCCGGATTCGGTGATCGTCTCAGAAGCCGAACCACCCCTGTCAATATTGCTAAAGTCCTTTTCTGTTTCACTTGACTTAAGAATCCGGAATTTCAAAGCTGGGGGCGCTTCGATCGTGACTGTCACGGATTCGCCTTCTTCAACAATGAAGCTGATCCAATCATTATCATCAGTACCCATGTCGGCGACCAGTTCAAGGTCGCCAGTGCCGTCATTATTATTAAGGCCTACCTTGATAAGATCGAACCCGCCATCTATGGCGGCCTGCCGGGTGTCAGCGATATCAAAGCGCTGACCTTCCCAAAAATGATAAGTAGTATGCCCTTCACTATCAGTCGCGGCGAGCACCAGCCAAATTTCTTTTTCGGCATGCTCGCCTTTAAGCGTGAGTAGCCTATCATTCTCACCCTCAAGAGGCTTTACGGCGTGCACGCCAGAGACTAAATCCTCCAAAAACTCCTGAGAAAATCCAAGTTCAGCTAGAGGGCGAGTATGGGCGAACCAGTAATAGGTAACACTGGACTCTCCATCGGGGTCAATTAACGTAATGTCGTCATCGTTAGGGCCTATTGTAAAGCCGATTGCTCTGTCAGTGCTGAGGTCTGGGATGGTATCACTTAGATCTATAATGCCGGGCTTGTTGTTATAGATGGTGACCACTGTTTCAGTCACATCCCCGCCACTCCGCTCGATGATGATGAACCTAAACTCTCTGTCGATGTCAAAAGTAGATGGGATAGAACTCGGTTTGAATCTCACCTCGCCGTCCTCACCATCGATGGTAAAGAGATCACCCTCACCAATCCCCGACTTAATAGAGTATCTCGTGCCCGCAACATCCCCTTCAGCACGCGCTTGGTAGACGACGCCCTCATAAGTATCCTTATCAAAGAAATACTCTTGGGCTAGGTTGACAACCACCTCCACCGCGTTTGAGGTATTGGTACCGTCAGAAACCGTGATATCAAGATCTAGAATGGTCCCCTCGATGTTTTCATGGTCAAGAGATTCGCCATCCTTTAAGAACAGATACCAGCGGCCATCATCATCCTTTTTGACAATAAACTTCTCCGCTTGGTCGCCGGTGATGGTGAAACTCTCTGAAGTGAAAACACTTGCATCCGTGTCACTATCTTGAACAATCAGGCGGTTAAGCCGGCCGCCTTCTATATTGTCAAGGATAGTTTCCACCCCATTCAAACCAGCCAGAATAAGAACCGGGACAGGGTTATTGTTAACGGTGATTGTAAATACTTGAGGGGCCGATTTACTGCCTTCACCATCGGTGGCCACGACTTCAAAACTAAGGTCAGAGATGAATTGAATCCCTGCCTTGAGAAGGATACTGCCGTCCTCGCTAACCCCTAATAAGTTATCAGCGGAGCGTATTCTTATTGGATTGCCATCCTTATCGCGCCCCAACTGGTAGAAGTTGTACTCCACATCATCATTATCGAGGTGAGCATCATCGGCATCGCTGTAGGTGATATCAAAGCCTGTGTCAGTGTCGGATGCAACTGGGACTCTATCAACCAATACCAGAGTTTGCGTGCCAGAGATTTCCACAACCGGCTCTGTATTAACATTCGCGGGATCAGTGGACAGGATAAAAGTATAACTCGCTGACTCGCTAGCCCCATCAGTGGCCGTGACCTTGATCGTATGAGGCCCGGCGGTATTTGGCGTGCCGGTGATTTTCCCGGTCGCGGGGTCATAAGCAAGCCCGATCGTGTCCAACGCTGAGTCATCACCAAGCGTCACGGTTATCGTCAATGTATCGCCATCAACGTCAAAGAAATTAGCGGGGTCTATATCTATTGAGACCGCCTGGCCATCTGTGAAGGAAACATCGAAAATCTCTGCTACCACTTCCGGAGCATCATTTGCGCCAGTGATCTCAACAACAACCGTCTTGAATACCCGCCGGTCTATAGCAGATTGCGGGATTTCGTAAGGGCCGTCTTCAGCGACCACTTGCGCTAATTCCGCATCGGTCAGCCCATCAAACGCCCAGATTGTCAGCACATCATAGGCAATCTCGCCCTCTTTTAGCGCGTTAATGTTCTTGTAGTTTGTATCACCGTCTTGATAACGCTCATAATAATAGCTAAGCTCGGCCGGGGCTCCATCGGAGTCATCCTCACCCCTTAGCAGCGTGACGATAAACCGCCCGTATTCACCCTCAACCACATATTCTTCCTCGGCATCGGTTGTGTCTGTTGGTGCGAAAACTTTTACGTCTGAATCGTCATAATCCGAGATGAGGTCTGTTCTAGCCGCAGTTACATCGTCAGCGGAGCCTCCCTTTGCGCCTAGGTTTATTCCTACTTGATCGGCTGATGTATCAGGGTCCTCTATGTTGATGAGCTTTGTGGGGGTTTTGTCTGGAACGGAGGCAACGATAAATTCTCCTATCTCAGCCCCTCCTCTCTCAACTAAAATCGTGTGAATACCAGATTTGGTCAGCGTACCGGTGATCATCTTGGTGAGAGTATTATACTCAAGTCCAATCGTGCTTAACGCCTCTCCACTTTCAAGAGTCACACTCACAGAAGAGCCGGCAGCGCCGCCTAAAAGACCTCTTAGATCAATCGGCGCGATTTCCTCAGGCGACTGGATTGTATCCTCAATGACCATGAAGTCCGCATTAGCTTCAACCTGCTCCTCTACAAAGGTGAGAGCCGGCGGTTGAAGTTCACTCAGCGTAAAATCAAAAGTAAAGGTTTCCGCCTGCACGCCTGGAGTGGAGTCAGTTGCCACAATCCTGAGCGTGTAAGTGCCAGTTTCAGATGTTGGCACACCAGTGATTGCTCTGGTGATGACCTCATCGGTATCAGGGTCTGTGGTCACGGTATACCTAAGTCCGATATCGACTTCATCTCCACTGCTATTAAGGAATGTAACCGTCAATGTCACATTGTCAGGGTCGGTGATAAAACTGCTCAGATCAATCTCCGTGTCCTGCCCCACATACCCGGTGAGAGTCGATGGTCGCGGGGCACTCAGCACAAAATCAAAGGTTATCTCGTCCTGCCCATCTGACGGCACAATCTTAATCGTGTAAGCGCCAGTTTTAGTTGGTGTGCCTGTGATCGTCTTGGTGCCAGAATTATACTCAAGGCCAATATCCTCGACTTCATTTCCACTGCTATCAAGGAATGTCACCGTCAATGTTGCGCTGCCAAGGTCAGTGAAAAGATTACCCAGATTGATCGCCTCGATTGGTTTTCCCAGATATCCGAGGATATCTCCCGATGCTACTATCTCAATACCAAATATCGTAGGGCCTCCGTCATTGGCGGAACCACCCTCGGCCGTGACCTCAATCGTATAAAAACCAGTTTTAGTCGGCGTGCCGGTGATCTCCCTGGTTTCAGGATTATAGGAAAGATTGATCGTGCTTAGCTCTTTTCTGCTGTGATTAACATCCCCAGGGTCTTCAGGAGGGCCAAGCACCACCACCGACAAGATCAATTCATCATCGCCATCAATATCAGTGAAAAGACCGCTCAGATCAATGGCCTTGATCATCTGATCGACCGTCACCCTTTGAGTTGGAATATCACTGTCAGGCACACGCACAGGCTTATCATCCACACCACTAACCATGATGATCACATCGAAGATGGCAGTCCCGTCAGTAAAGGTGAAGGTTTCAGTTTCTTGCTGATCTTCCTTCAGGGTCTGCGCTCTGTCATCCAGCGTGTAAGTCCAAGTACCACTCGACGCATCAAAACTCATCATGCCGTATTGGCCAGCACCATCGACAAGCGCGATGATTGTGGATGTGTCTGAGGTATCCTTAAGTCTAATTACTCCCGTAGCGGAGTCGTTGTCGGAGTCATCTTCAGTAACCGTAGCTGGGTTTTCACCTGAGACTGCTTCGATTTTTTGCTCCACGACCGTAAGGGAGAATTCAGAAATGGCAGGGGAGCCAGACCCGCCGTCAGTCGCCGTAACTCCGATCATGTATGTGCCGTGTTCAGTTAGTTTGATGGTGAGAATCTTGGTTTCTTCGTCATAACTATGGTTGCTCTCGTCCAAGATAACCTCGTTTTCACCAAGCATCGCCGTGAATGTCAGATCTAAGGTATCACCCTCTGCGTCAGTGAAAAAAGTGCTCATATCGACAATGATATTCTGGCCTTGCGTTCCGGCTGCATCAACGATAGCAGTACCGGGTACAGGGTCATCATTCGCCCCAATTACCGTGATGATTAACTCAAAGGCCTCCGCACCATCGGCGGTAAAGGTAAAGGTTTCAGTTTCTGTCTGGTTTTCCTTTAGCGCCTGTGCTCTGTCATCCAGTGCGTAGGACCAACCCCCACCGGACGCACTCGGCGTAAAGGTTAGCGTGCCGTATTGGCCAACGCCATTGCCATCAAGCGCGACAGCGGGCACCGCATTGTCGTCAGCGTCCGTAATGGTGAGCGTCCCCTCTATGGGGGTGGTGGTATCCTCTCCGATCTCGGTGGCGGCACTCTCATTACTGATCACCGGTGCATCATTCACCCCAACCACCGTGATGATTAACTCAAAGGCCTCCGCACCATCGGCGGTAAAGGTAAAGATTTCTGTCTGGCTTTCCTTCAGCGCCTGCGCTCTGTCATCCAGCGCATAGGACCAACCGCCACCGGTCTCGGTGGCCGTAAAGGTTAGCGTGCCGTACTGGCCAACGCCATCGCCATCAAGAGCGATATCGGGCACCACAGTGTCGTCAACGTCCGTAATGCTGAGTGTTCCCTCTATGGGGGTTGTGGTATCCTCTCCGATCTCGGTGGTGACACTCTCATCACTGATCACCGGTGCATCATTCGCCCCAACCACCGTGATGATTAACTCAAAGGCCTCCGCACCATCGGCGGTAAAGGTAAAGGTTTCTGTCTGGCTTTCCTTCAGCGCCTGCGCTCTGTCATCCAGCGCATAGGACCAACCACCACCGGTCCCGGTGGCCGTAAAGGTTAGCGTGCCGTACTGGCCAACGCCATTGCCATCAAGCGCGATAGCGGGCACCACAGTGTCGTCAACGTCCGTAATGCTGAGTGTTCCCTCTATGGGGGTTGTGGTATCCTCTCCGATCTCGGTGGTAACACTCTCATTACTGATCACCGGTGCATCATTCACCCCAATCACCGTGATGATTAACTCAAAGGCGTCCGCACCATCGGCGGTAAAGGTAAAGATTTCTGTCTGGCTTTCCTTCAGCGCCTGCGCTCTGTCATCCAGCGCATAGGACCAAGTACCACCGGTGGCCTCTCCTACCCTCATAAAGGTTAGCGTGCCGTACAGACCCTCAAGAGACATCGTCGTGCCTCCGACGTCATTCGTCTCTATCACTGTCTTCCCGAAACCATCCATAAGCATGATGGATGGCAAGTCCTCGTTGAGGAGAGCAGCGTCCTCGTCCGTGACTGCGATTGTCCCACCAATGGAAGTGTCATCCTCTCCGATCTCGGTGATTTCACCATCGCCGATCGCGATTACCGGCGGGTGCGTGACCAAAAGATCAAATGTAAAGACAGCATTGGCGGTAGAGGCATCGTTGTCGCTCGCCGTGACCTGAAGCGTGTAACTGCCTGCCTCATTCGGCGTGCCGGTGATCCCAGTCGAAGGGCTATACGCAAGACCGAGTGTGCTCAACGCCCCCTCAGTAGGAGGACTACCATCACTAGATAGCACCAGCACCACCACCGTGAGGGTCAAGTCAGTAGTTTCAGTATCATCGTCAATGAAGCGATCACGCAAAACATTATCTGAAATCGCAGTTATCTCCTGACCCACCTTCCCCTCTGGAATAGTGCTTTGGAAATTGGAGTCATCCACAACCTTGGGGGCTTCATTCGCCCCGCGAACTGTGATGGTCACCGTGATGGCGTCCGCACCCGCGGCAGTAAAGGTAAAGGTTTCAGTTTCTTCCTGACCTTCCTGCAGGGCCTGCGCTCTGTCATCCAGCGTGTAAGTCCAAGTACCACCCGACGCACTCGCCACAAAAGTGATTGCGCCGTAAGTGCCAGAAAGATCATTTGGAGGCATGATATCAGGCAATGCATCCCCATCAACATCCGTAATAGTGAGCGTCCCCGTGGCGGTGGGGGAAGTATCCTCAGTAACCGTGCCAGTAGCAGATGCAAGAACTTCACCCGCAACATCAACAGGAACAATCACCGGTGCATCATTCGCCCCAACCACCGTGATGATTAACTCAAAGGCCTCCGCACCAACGGCGGTAAAGGTAAAGGTTTCCGTTACTGGCCCATCATTCAATGTCTGCGCCCTCTCATCCAGCGCATAGGACCAACCACCACCGGACGCACTCGGCGTAAAGGTTAGCGTGCCGTACTGGCCAGCGCCATTTGAAAGCGCGATATCGGGCACCACAGTGTCGTCAACGTCCGTAATGCTGAGTGTTCCCTCTATGGGGGTTGTGGTATCCTCTCCGATCTCGGTGGTAACACTCTCATTACTGATCACCGGTGCATCATTCGCCCCAACCACCGTGATGATTAACTCAAAGGCCTCCGCACCAACGGCGGTAAAGGTAAAGATTTCCGTTACTGGCCCATCATCCAATGTCTGCGCCCTCTCATCCAGCGCATAGGACCAACCGCCACCGGTCTCGGTGGCCGTAAAGGTTAGCGTGCCGTACTGGCCAACGCCATCGCCATCAAGAGCGACAGCGGGCACCACAGTGTCGTCAACGTCCGTAATGCTGAGTGTTCCCTCTATGGGGGTTGTGGTATCCTCTCCGATCTCGGTGGTGGCACTCTCATCACTGATCACCGGTGCATCATTCGCCCCAACCACCGTGATGATTAACTCAAAGGCCTCCGCACCAACGGCGGTAAAGGTAAAGGTTTCCGTTACTGGCCCATCATCCAATGTCTGCGCCCTCTCATCCAGCGCATAGGACCAACCACCACCGGTCTCGGTGGCCGTAAAGGTTAGCGTGCCGTACTGGCCAGCGCCATTTGAAAGCGCGATATCGGGCACCACAGTGTCGTCAACGTCCGTAATGCTGAGTGTTCCCTCTATGGGGGTCGTCGCATCCTCTCCGATCTCGGTGGTGACACTCTCATTACTGATCACCGGTGCATCATTCGCCCCAACCACCGTGATGATTAACTCAAAGGCCTCCGCACCAACGGCGGTAAAGGTAAAGGTTTCCGTTACTGGCCCATCATCCAATGTCTGCGCCCTCTCATCCAGCACATAGGACCAACCACCACCGGTCTCGGTGGCCGTAAAGGTTAGCGTGCCGTATTGGCCAGCGCCATCTGAAAGCGCGACAGCGGGCACCGCAGCGTCGTCAACATCCGTAATGATGAGTGTTCCCTCTATGGGGGTGGTGGTATCCTCTCCGATCTCGGTGGTAACACTCTCATTACTGATCACCGGTGCATCATTCGCCCCAACCACCGTGATGATTAACTCAAAGGCGTCCGCACCATCGGCGGTAAAGGTAAAGATTTCCGTTACTGGCCCATCATCCAATGTCTGCGCCCTCTCATCCAGCGCATAGGACCAACCACCACCGGTCTCGGTGGCCGTAAAGGTTAGCGTGCCGTATTGGCCAGCGCCATTGCCAACAAGCGCGACAGCAGGCACCACAATGTCGTCCTCGTCCGTAATGGTGAGTGTTCCCTCTATTGGGGTTGTGGCATCCTCTCCGATCTCAGTGATTTCACCATCGCCGATCGCGATTACCGGCGGGTGCGTGACCAAAAGATCAAATGTAAAGACAGCATTGGCGGTAGAGGCATCGTTGTCGCTCGCCGTGACCTGAAGCGTGTAACTGCCTGCCTCATTCGGCGTGCCGGTGATCCCAGTCAAAGGGCTATACGCAAGACCGAGTGTGCTCAACGCCCCCTCAGTAGGAGGACTACCATCACTAGATGGCACCAGCACCACCACCGTGAGGGTCAAGTCAGTATTTTCAGTATCATCGTCAATGAAGCGATCACGCAAAACATTATCTGAAATCGCAGTTATCTCCTGACCCACCTTCCCCTCTGGAATAGTGCTTTGGAAATTGGAGTCATCCACAACCTTAGGGGCTTCATTCACCCCGCGAGCTGTGATGGTCACCGTGATGGCGTCCGCACCCGCGGCAGTAAAGGTAAAGGTTTCAGTTTCTTCCTGACCTTCCTGCAGGGCCTGCGCTCTGTCATCCAGCGTGTAAGTCCAAGTACCACCCGACGCACTCGCCACAAAAGTGATTGCGCCGTAAGTGCCAGAAAGATCATTTGGAGGCATGATAACTGGCAATGCATCCCCCTCAGCATCCATAATAGTGAGCGTCCCCGTGGCGGTGGGGGAAGTATCTTCAGTAACCGTGCCAGTAGCAGATGCAAGAACCTCACCCGCAACGTCAACAGGAACGATCACCGGAGCATCATTCGCCCCAATCACCGTGATGATTAACTCAAAGTCCTCCGCACCATAGGCGGTAAAGGTGAAGATTTCCGTTACTGGCCCATCATCCAATGTCTGCGCTCTGTCATCCAGCGCATAGGACCAACCACCACCGGTCTCGGTGGCCGTAAAGGTTAGCGTGCCGTACTGGCCAGCGCCATTGCCAACAAGTACGACAGCGGGCACCACAATGTCGTCAACGTCCGTAATGCTGAGTGTTCCCTCTATGGGGGTTGTGGCATCCTCTCCGATCTCGGTGGTTTCACCATCGCCGATCGCGATTACCGGTGGATTAACATCGGGCTCGACCACAAGGGTAAAGGACGAAGTCGCAGTCAAGCCACTATCATCCGTGCGATCAGTCGCCGTGACCTTGATTGTGTAGAGGCCCTCTTCAGACGGCCTGATGGAGAGCATCTTGTTAGAAGCCTCATAATGATGAGTAACTGTACTCGTGACATCGACATCACCGAGCATCACCACGAATGACAGTTCTAATTCATCGCCATCATTGTCGGTGAAAAGATTAGCCAAATCGATAACATTCTCTTGATATTCCTTTCCGCTTTGCTCTTCAATCGGCGTATCGACCACAGGGGCATCATTCACCCCAGCTATATTAATAATCAATTCTGCGTCCGATGAGACCGCCTCACCGTCCCAAACCCGATAAACCAGTACTAAATCGCCATTGAAATTAGGAGCAGGGGTAATCTTTAAACCATCAAGATTATCAAACGTCACATAAACATAGCCGGCGATGGCGTCCGCGGTATCACTACCGCTAAGATCCGTGTCTGCAACGACCTGGGTGTTATCATCGAGCCTTAACGAGGCGTTTTCAATATCTATCCTGATATAAACGCCTCTGAAAGACGATGCATCCGCGCCAGAATTATTGCCCCCTTGGTCAAGGAAGCCAAATAATTCAGTCAAAGCCTCGGGCGTATCAGGGAATGCGTAATCAGTGTCCTCCACACCATCAACGCTCGCCGGAGTCGCGATCGGCTTACCGTCCCTAACCGCATTAACCTCAGCAACACGAGCTTCAACCGCAGCCTTGAGATCTGCGACGCTGGGATCATCAGGCAAGTCCGCCAAAGTCTTGATCGCAGAGACAATTTCAACCTTAGTGGTAGAGCCATCGCCATCACCGTCAGCCAAATCATCATTCTCTTTAATCTCGGTCAGGGCTATAGCGGCCCTGCTGATCAGATCTTTTTTATTATTCTCTGGCGTATCGGTATCGGCTGGTATTTCATAATTCCCCGCAGCGAGAATATCGGCGAGTGTGACCACACCATCACCAAAAATCTCATCCAAAACCTCTTGCTCCGTGGTCGGTGTACCAGCCTGACCCTCTACCTCTTCAAGGTAGGTGACAATCAGGTCAGTGATCGGAGTCGCTATCCCGCCTCGGCCTTTATCAAGCGAGCGAAACGTGCCTTCTAAACGCTCACCACTATCAATGTCATAAGCACTCCCCACAACAGCAACAAAGGCACGACCGACATATTGCTCGGGAATATCAACTGTGCCATCATCACCCGTGAGATAGCGCGAACGGCCAGAATCATCACGCTGGGCATCTTTTTCAGCGTCGGTGACCTCACCATCACCATTCAAATCAAAGAAGACTTCCGCACTGGCGACCGGGCCATCAACAACCGAGACCTCGTCAATGGGTCGTACTTCAAAGTCGATGCTATCCTCGCCAAACAGACGTGGCAAAACCTCATCCAGATTCTTGAATGCTGTGAGGCCGCCGTCAAAGTTATTCGCAACATTCTCCGCCCCGCCCAGAATCTCAACCAGATCATCAAAATCAAGCCGCTCATCAAAAGTGATAGAGACCACAGGGCTAGAAAGAGGCCCGTTGCTGAAAGCTGAGGCTTCCTTGAAGTGTAACAACACACCATCAAAATAGAAGACGCCATTCTCATCAAATCCCCACATCATGGTGACGGTAAAGGCATCATCATCGGTTAAAGCCTCACCATCTGCGCCTTCGAGGCTTTGCAGAAAGGCTGTCAGAGTCGTGATATCAGTGCGGTCAGAATTGACAACGAATTTCAGTTTATCCTGACCACGGCGAAAACCTTTGATCGCATCACCGCCATCAGTGCCATCGCCGCCATAACCGAAAGTATAAAGCACCTCATCGGCGCCAGCGTCCACCTGCTCGCCATTGTCCTCGCGGGTAAGAATAATTTCATCATCCCCCGCGCCGGCATCTATTTGATCATCCCCCTCACCGCCGGTGATGGTGTCGCTACCATCCCCCGTATCAATTTTCCGCGGCGCGGTCTCACCAGAGAGATCTATCGTGTTGTCCCCTTCAGGATTCTGAACATCCACATCCTCACGAGGAGAAATCTGGAAGACTCCCGGCACCTGCTTAGGAGCGATAGGGATAGTACCTAAGTTGAGGACTACGAAGGAGAAACTGTCACTTTGCACCGAGGAGGAATCCGATGGACGATAGGTGATGAGTCCATTGTTAACATCCTCTTGGGTGAAGCTGTTGCTACCGGATTGATCATCGAGTTGAGTATCACCTTTCCATAGCGTGCCATTAGTCGGCTGATCCTGAATAAGGTATACCAACATAGACAGGTCATCTTGACTTCCATGACTCGTCAATAGGTTGTCCTGACTGATAACGATAACCTCACCGCCGACATTATAAACAAGTTTACTAATCTCGATCACTGGCTCAAACGGGCCAACCACAATATTAAATGTCGAAGTATCAGTCCCACCCCTACTATCACTCGCCGTGACCGTGATCGTGTAAGTGCCTTCGGCGTTCGGCGTCCCGAAAAGATTTTTGGTCAGGGGGTCATACTTAAGACCGGTATCCTCAAAATCGATCGCACTGCCATCGAGCATCACCGCGAACGTCAGGGCCAATTCATCGTTATTAGAATCAGTGAAAAGGCCGCTTAAATCGATAGGCTTAATCTCTTTGCCTGCCGCCGTCCCGCTTTGCTCCTCGATATCAGGGCCAGCCACAGGGTCCTGATTTGGGTAAGCGGTTAAAAATTCTGCGGCGGAGATGGGAGCAGTCCTCGTGGCATCCCCCAAATGCTGGAAAGTGAAACTAGACGGATTCCTGACCGTGATTACTTTATCGGTAGACAGAGTGATGACATACACAGGAGAGGCCCCCGACGCATCACTCGTAATGGACTTGATTTCAACATCTAACGCAAAGACAATCATATTGTCCCCGCTGTCGTCATCGATCGTGACCGAGTTCGCGGTGAGTGTGATTAAAAATTGATCAGGACCCGCGCCACCACTTAGAGGGGACACGCCTCCAGCAGTGCTGTCGTCAGGAGTATTGCTGTCAATGATTATCTGGTTTGCAACACCGTAGACCGCCGGATCATCCGCAGGAATCATATCCCCTACACGGGTTAGGCCATCATCATTGTCTGTTAAATACCATCCGGCGGCAAATGTATCGCTCGGACTAGGTAGAAAATAACGAAGAACCTTAAAATCAGTCATAGAAACCACCTTTTTACGAAGTAAGACTACCAGTATTAAAGAGGGGTGACAATATATGAAGTGCACATAATACACCACTCAAGCAAAAAATGGCTAGGCGATGCATAAAAAGATTATTCAGGGAGAAGCCCAGACATAACAACACAAGCTACGCATTCACCTAGTAACACCAGTATCTCAAAGCAAATTCGCTTAAAATCTGCCCTACTAACGCTAATTCCGTAATGTCAGTAGTTGGTTGATGCTCAACGCTAGATAATATTAATATTAGTTTCCGCAGGATTTAAGTCAAGGCCGATATCCGCAAAATCAATCATCACCAGACTGTTGCCAAGCAACTCATCGACCGCCTCATAAGCGTCGGCTTCCTGACCAGTGGCGATTACCCGCTCGCCGGACGCCTCTGCGACAAAGAGCGTATCCAAATTACTGATATTCGCGGCCGTAAAGGCTTCATCAAAATTCACCGTCAAATCGATTTCATCATCAACGCCGGCGCCATCAGCCCGATCAGTGAAGGTAAACACAACACCGGTAATGTTTCCATCTCCGTCAACAACCAGACTGAAACCTTTGATCGCCTCGATGAGGTTACCGATGGTGGCGGTATCGCGAGAACTGCCAGCATCCTCCCCTTCCACATGGGCCAGAATCAAACGGTCTTCGCTCACATCAAAGTTATTGATCGTATCGCTGCCATCAAGCGCCACTGAATCATCTGTATCCATGCCATCGTAGCGATAAATCACGATATCCGCACCCGTGGCGGCGTCACTGCCGTCCAAGCCGAGATTGATGATATCATCGCCTTTACCGCCAAAGAGCACATCGCCGCCGTCGCCAGCGTTGAGTGTCTGCGCGTTATCGCCCCCGATCAAGAATTGACTTGAGGCCGCATCATCTACGCCGATCGCTGTGGCATCGACCCCGCCGCCCGATACTGGGGTGAAATCCCCAAACACAGGGAGGGTAGGCAGGATGATAATCTCAAAACTCGAAGAAGCAGACCCTGTGCCATCACTCGCCGTGACCGTGATCGTGTAAGCACCAACCTCAGCCAACGTACCCGTGAGTATATTAGTGTCGCTAAGTTCAAGACCGCTTTCTGCAAACACGATCATCTCGCCATTGAGTTCCACCGTCACCGACAAGGTCAATTCATCGTCATCAGCGAACAGATTGTTCAGACCGATCGCTGTAATCGCCTCACCAGCCGTCCCGCTTTGCTCTACAATCTCATTAGCGACCGTCGGCGGATTAAGAACCACAAAATCAATGCTATTATTACCACCAAAGAGACGCGGTAGAACAAAAGCCAGATTCTTGACTGCTGCGTGGGTGAAGTCAAAGTTATTAGCGACCTCATCCTCTCCGCCCAGAATCCCAATTAGATCACCAAGGCTAAGCTGCTCATCAAAAATGATCTGTACTATAGGGCTAGAAACACGTCCGCCACCGAAAGCCGTTGCGTCCTTAAAGTGTAGCGATACACCGTAAAAATAGAACGCGCCATCCGAATCAGTTCCCCACAACATGGTGACGGTAAAGGCATCATCATCAGTCAAATCCACATTATCCGCACCGTTCAGGCTTGCCAAAAATTCTGTCAGATTCGTGACATCATTGCGGTCAGAATTGACAACTAATTTCAATTTATCTTGCCCGCGCCTGAAGCCTGTGATCTGATCACCGCCATCGATGCCAACACCGTCATAACCAAAAGTATAAAGCACTTCATCGGCGCCAGCTTCTACTGGATTGCCATCGTCATCATCAGGGAGGGTAAGCGTGATATCATCATCACCCGCGCCGCCATCTATTTGATCATTGCCCCGCCCGCCGATGATGTCATCACTACCATCGCCTGCATTTATCTTTTGCGGTAAGGTCTCACCAGAGAGATCTATCGTGTTGTCCTCTTCAGGAGACTCACCTTCAAAAACCTCTCGGGACGTGATCTGGAGTGTCACATCAATTACGCTAGTCCCCGCATCGTCTGTGAATGTGAAGGTAAACGTTTCATTTCGTCCCGAATCACTACCCGGTGGACGATAAACGATGAGCCCGGCGTTAATATCCGCCTGGGTAAAGGTATCATTTATACCGAGCTGAGTCCCAGCCCTCTCTAACATACCTCCGCTCGGCAACCCGGTGACCGTGTATACTAGTTTCGTCAGATCAGCTTCATTCGGAGAAATTACCAGCAGACTAGACTGATCGATAACGGTGGCCTCACCGGCATTATAGGCAAAAGTGGAGCGTTCTATATCCAATGCTCCCCTAGTGACTTCAATCTCAAATTCCAAAGGAGTACCGGATCCCGCACCAGCGATGTCACTCGCCACGATCCCGATCGTATAAGTACCAGAGGCATTGATCGTACCGGTGATTCTGCTAACGGGATTTCCTGATTCGTCCTGAGTCTCGTGAGTAAGCCCAATCTCCTGTAATGTCATCGTGCTACCATCAGCAAGAGTCACCGTGAACGTCAGGGTCAAGATATCGCCGGCATCAACGTCAGTGAAAAGACCACTTAGATCGATATCATCGATCGCCTCACCTGCTCCGCTGCTTTGATCATCGATGGATACAGCGACAAGATTGCCGGTACCATCATCCACCATCGCAATTTCAGGCGCATCATTCACTCCGTTCACCGTGATGGTCACAGCAAATGTAGCCCCACTAGCGCTATCAACAAAGGTGAATATCTCTTCTGCTGAAATATTGTCTCCCACTCCCAACGCCTGTGCACCATCATGTAGCGTGTAAGTCCATGTGCCATCATTCGAATCAAACGTCATCGTGCCGTATGTGCCAACGCCATCGCCATCAAGCCCGATTGCGGTTAGATCGCCAACAAGCATTCCCGTGGCGGTAGCTGGATCATCTTCAGTCACCGTGCCAGTATTGGGATCATTAGACGTTATTGTTTGATCCACGACTACAATATTAAATGTTGAAGGCTCAGACGCATCACCGTTACCGCCATCGTCTGTCGCGATGACCTCAATCGTGTAAGTGCCGGCAGGTCCTATCGTGCCTGTGATTACATTTGCGATCGGGTCGTAAGTAAGACCGATCGTATCCAACGCTGAACCATCGTCAAGCATCACCGTCAGAGTCAAGGTATCGTCGGTATCAACGTCAGTGAAAAGACTACTCAGATCAATAAATGTCTCTTGACCTACCGTCCCAGCTTGGTTACCAATTTCATTGCCAGACTCAACGACAGGGGCGTCATTCACACCACTAATCGTGATGGTCACCGTGATAGGGTCCGCACCTGCGGCCGTAAAGGTAAATTCGTCGGTTAATGTATCACCCTTCAATGCCTGCACAGCCGCATTAGTGTTATCCAGCGTGTAAGTCCAAACACCACCATCCGCACTCTCAACAAAGGTCAGCGTGCCGTATGCACCAACGCCATCGCCATCAAGCGCGACAGCGGGCACATCATCGCCATCAGCGTCCGTAATGGTGAGCGTCCCCGTAATAGGGTCTGCTACATCTTCAGCAATCGTGCCGGCCACATCACCACCGATTACCGGTGGGTTGTTAAACGCGGCGACCACAATGTTAAATGTCGAAGGCTGGGAGTCATCGCCAGCGCCACCACCGTCTGTCGCGATGACCTCGATCGTGTAAGTGCCGGCAGTTTCTATCGTGCCTGTGATTTCATTTGCGATCGGGTCGTAAGCAAGACCGATCGTATCCAATCCAGACTTACTACCATCACTAGACAGCACCATCACCGTCAGAGTCAAGGTATCGCCGGTGTCAACGTCAGTGAAAAGACCACTCAGATCAATAGCCGTTATCGCTTGATCTGCCGTCCCAGTTTGCTCAGCAATCTCAGACTCAACGACAGGAGCGTCATTCACACCAGTAATCGTGATAGTCACCACGACATCTTCGGCGCCTTCAGCGGTAAAGGTAAAGTTGTCGGTTAATGTATCATCCTTCTGCGCCTGCACATCCGGATTATCGTTATCCAGCGTGTAAGTCCATGTGCCATCATTCGAATCAAACGTCATCGTGCCGTATGCACCAACGCCATCGCCATCAAGCGCGACTGCTGGCACATCATCGCCATCAGCGTCCGTAATGGTGAGCATCCCCGTAATGGGGTCTGCTGCATCTTCAGCAATCGTGCCGTCCACAGCACCACCGATTACCGGTGGGTTATCGGCTGCGACCACAATGTCAAATGTCGAAGGCAGGGACTCACCACTGTTACTGTCTGTCGCGATGACCTCAATCGTGTAAGTGCCAGCATCACTCGGTGTACCAATGATCCCATCGGTAGAATTATACTCAAGACCGATCGTATCCAATCCAGACTTACTACCATCACTAGACAGTACCATCACCGTCAGAGTCAAGGTATCGCCGGTGTCAACGTCAGTGAAAAGACCACTCAGATCAATAGCATCGATCTCTTGACCTACCCGCCCAGCTTGTTCAATAATCTCAGTCTCAACGACAGGAGCGTCATTCGCCCCAGTCACTGTAATGACTACAGTTAGTTCAGCAGTCCCGTCCGTAAAGATGAAACGGTCTTCTTCAGTCCCTCCTTCAGGCAGATTCTGCGTCTCATCCCTCGCGTTATCTAGCGTGTAAGTCCAAGTGACAATACCAGTGTTTGCATCCACCACAAAAGCTATTGTGCCGTATGTGCCATCGACACTGTTATCGGCATCAGCATCCTCTCTAAGCACGATGGTCCCAGCAGATTCGAGATCTCCAGTGGCCTCATTGTTGGCATTGTCATCCTCAGTCACCTCACCAGTGATATCACCAGTGATTGTTTGCGTTGTGAGAGTAAGTTCAAATTCTAAACTCGGGGTGGCCCCACCATTGCCATCATTCGCCGTCACCGTGACCGTGTAAGCGCCAGCAGCAGCCAGTGTGATGGTGAGCATCTCGCTATCAGAATCATAACTAAAAGAGTTATTAGTGCCGTCGAGCGTGACCTCTGTCCCACCAGAATCTGTAACCGTGGGTACCACATCCAAGACGTCATCAGGGTCGATGAAAATACCACTTAGATCAATAACTATATCCTCACCTTCCGTCCCCCTTTGATCATCGATGGATGCAGGGACAAGAGTGCCGGTGCCGGAACCATCATCCACTTGCGCAATCGCAGGGTCATCATTCGTCCCAGTCACCGTGATAACTAACTCAAAGTCAGTCGCACCTTCGGAGGTAAAGACGAATGTATCGGTTCCCGGAGTATCATTCAGGGCCTGCGCCCTTGAATCAACCATGTAAGACCAATCGCCCGTAGCCGAATCAAAAGTCAGCGTACCGTAGTCGCCCGTGACCATGCCATCGTCCGTACCATCACCATCTGTAAGCACGATGGGTAGGAACGGAGCAGAAGAATCTTGATCAGTAATGGCGAGTACCCCCGTAATAGGGTCTACAGCATCCTCTCCAATCTCGGTGGGACTATCGTTCCCGATTACCGGTGGGTGCACGACCACAATGTCAAATGTAAAGGTAACGGATTCATCACCGTCACTCGCCGTAACCTCGATTGTGAAAGTGCCAGCAACACTCGGTGTACCAATGATCCCATCGGTAGAATTATACTCAAGACCGATCGTATCCAATCCAGACCTAGTACCACCACTAGCCAGCACCATCACCGTCAATACCAAGGCAGCACTATCAGTGTCAGCATCAGCAAAAAGAGCACGCAAATCGCTCTCTGAAATCGGATCTATCAGCTGACCTACATTCCCATTTTGATCTTCGATCTCCATGCCAGGCACAAGCTCAGGAGCCTCATTCATACCGTTAATCGTGATGGTCACCACGACATCTTCGGCGCCTTCGGCGGTAAAGGTAAATTCCTCGGTTAATGTATCACCTTCCACCAACGCCTGCACAGCCGCATTACTGTTATCCAGCGTGTAAGTCCAAACACCAGTCGCCACATCAAAGGTCAGCGTTCCGTATTGGCCAGCGCCATCTGGCAGCATGACTGTTGGCAAGGCATCGTTGTCAGCGTCCGTAATGGTGAGCGTCCCCGTAACGGTGGGGTCTACTGCATCTTCATCAATCGAGCCGGCCATATCGCCACCGAATACCGGTGCGCTATCGGCTGCGACCACAATTTCAAATGTCGAAGGCAGGGACTCACCACCTGCACTGTCTGTCGCGATGACCTCGATCGTGAAAGTGCCGGCCAAAACGTCACTTCTTATCGTGCCTGTGATTTCATTTTCGACCGGGTCGTAAGTAAGACCAAGTGTATCCAACCCGAACCTATCACCACCAACGCTAACCATCACCGCCAGAGTAAAGCTATCGCCGCTGTCAATGTCAGTGAAAAGGCCACTCAGATCAATAGCATCGATCTCTTGACCGACCCGCCCAGTTTGTTCAATAATCTCAGTCTCAACGACAGGAACGTCATTCACACCACTAATCGTGATAGTCACCGTGACATCTTCGGCGCCATCAGCAGTAAAGGTAAATGTGTCGGTTAATGTACCACCTTCCTCTAACTCCTGCACAGCCGCATTAGTGTTATCCAGCGTGTAAGTCCAAACACCACCGTCCGCACTCGCAACAAAGGTCAGCGTGCCGTATTGGCCAGCGCCATTGCCATCAAGCGCGACTGCTGGCACCGCATCGTTGTCAGCGTCCGTAATGGTGAGCGTCCCCGTAGAGTCTACTGCATCTTCATCAATCGTGCCGTCCACATCACCGCCGATTACCGGTGGGTTATCGGCTGCGACCACAATTTCAAATGTCGAAGGCAGGGACTCACCACTGTTACTGTCTGTCGCGATGACCTCAATCGTGTAAGTGCCAGCATCACTCGGTGTACCAATGATCCCATCGGTAGAATTATACTCAAGACCGATCGTATCCAATCCAGACTTACTACCATCACTAGACAGTACCATCACCGTCAGAGTCAAGGTATCGCCGGTGTCAACGTCAGTGAAAAGACCACTCAGATCAATAGCATCGATCTCTTGACCTACCCGCCCAGCTTGTTCAATAATCTCAGTCTCAACGACAGGAGCGTCATTCGCCCCAGTCACTGTAATGACTACAGTTAGTGGATTAGTCCCGTCCGTAAAGGTGAAACGGTCTTCTTCAGTCCCTCCTTCAGGCAGACTCTGCGTCTCATCCCTCGCGTTATCCAGTGTGTAAGTCCAAGTGTTATTACTTGGATCAAACGTCATCGTGCCGTATGTGCCTTCGACACCGCTATTGCTGGCCTGATCGTTATTGTCTACAAGCGTGATGGCTCCAGCAGCAGATTCGAGATCTCCAGTGGCCTCATTTTTGGCATTGTCATCCTCAGTCACCCCGCCAGTGATATCACCACTGATTGTTTGCGTTATGAGACTAAGTGCAAAGTCTAAACTCGGGGCGGCCCCACCATTGCCATCACTCGCCGTCACCGTGACCGTGTAATCGCCAGCAGTAGCCAATGTGATGGTGAGCATCTTGGTATCAGGATCATAACTAAAAGAGTTAGTAGTGCCGTCGAACGTGACCGTTGTCCCATCAGAATCTAACGTAGCCGTGGGTACCACAGTCAAGACGTCATCAGGGTCGATGAAAACACCACTTAGATCGATAACTACATCCTCACCTTCCGTCCCGCTTTGAGCATCGATGGAGGCCGCGACAAGAGTGCCGGTACCATCATCCACTTGCGCAATCGTAGGGTCATCATTCGCCCCAGTCACCGTGATAACTAACTCAAAGTCAGTCGCACCTTCGGAGGTAAAGACGAATGTGTCGGTTCCCGGAGTATCATTCAGGGCCTGCGCCCTTTCATCAACCATGTAAGACCAACCGCCATTACTCTCATCAAAAGTCAGCGTACCGTAGTCGCCCGTGACCATGCCATCGTCCGTACCATCACCATCTGTAAGCACGATGGGTAGGAACGGAGCAGAAGAATCTTGATCAGTAATGGTGAGCGTTCCCTCTATGGGGTTTGCAGCATCCTCTCCAATCTCGGTGGGACTATCGTTTCCGATTACCGGTGGGTGCACGACCACAATGTCAAATGTAAAGGCAATGGATTCCTCGCCGTCACTCGCCGTAACCTCGATTGTGAAAGTGCCAGCAGCACTCGGTGTACCAATGATTCCATCGGTAGAATTATACTCAAGACCGATCGTATCCAACGCTGAACCATCATCAAGCATCACCGTCAGAGTCAAGGCAGCATTATCAGTGTCAGCGTCAGCAAAACGAGCCCGCAAATCGCTCTCTGAAATTGGATCTATCAGCTGGCCTACATTCCCAGCTTGATTTTCGATCTCCGTGCCAGACGTAAGCTCAGGAGCCTCATTCACACCGTTAATCGTGATGGTCACCACGAAATCATCGGCACCATCGGCGGTAAAGGTAAATTCCTCGGTTAATGTAGCATCTTTCAGCAACGCCTGCACATCCGCATTAGCGTTATTCAGCGTGTAAGTCCAAATACCAGTCGCCACATCAAAAGTCATCGTGCCGTATGCACCAACGCCATCGCCATCAAGCGCGACTGCTGGCACATCATCGCCATCAGCGTCCGTAATGGTGAGCGTCCCCGTAACGGTGGGGTCTACTGCATCTTCATCAATCGAGCCGTCCATAGCGCCACCGATTACCGGTGCGTTATCAGGTGCGACCACAATGGTAAATGTCGAAGGCTGGGACTCACCGCTCTCACTGTCTGTCGCGATGACCTCGATCGTGTAAGTGCCGGCAGAAACATCACTTCTTATCGTGCCTGTGATTTCATTTGCGACCGGGTCGTAAGTAAGACCAAGTGTAGCATCCAACTCTGCCCTAGCACTAGCAACGATAACCATCACCGTCAGAGTAACGGCATCGCCATCAACGTCAGTGAAAAGACCACTCAGATCAATAGCCATCGATCTCTTGGCCTACCCGCCCAGCTTGTTCATCAATTTCATTGCCAGACTCAACGACAGGAACGTCATTCACAGAATTCACCGTGATGGTTAGCACAGCATCTTCTTCTGACGCAGCCTCACCGTCCCAAACCCGATAGCTTAGAGTCAAATCGCCATTGAAGTCTACGGCCGGAACCAGATTCAAGTTACTAAGCTGGCTAAACGTTACGTAAATATAGCCATCGATCACCGGAGCACTATCGCCATCAGCTAAGATCTGTCGTACTATCGACCTCAGTGCCATCATCCAATCTTAATCGGCCATCATCAATCGAAGCTAGTTCAATATAAACGCCTGTGAACGTCTCCCGGACTTCCGGCACGATTACTCACGTCCTCGAAACCAAACAAATCAATCAAGGTGTCATTCCCGGCAGGAAATGCGTAACTTGTGTCCTCATCGATCATAATGCCAGTCTCCGGCGTCGCGGTCGGCCTCACAAGCATAGCCTCGACTTCAATGGTAAATGTATAAGCCTCAGAAGCCGCACTACTGGGCGTCTGTAGCCACGACCTCGATCGTGAAAGTGCCAGGGACAACGCCGCCGTCTATTGTGCCGGTTATTAATCCAGTGCTATCACTGTAAACAAGACCGAGCGTATCCAATCCAGACTTACTACCATCACTAGCCAGCACCATCACCGCCAGAGTAAAGGTATCGCCAGTGTCAACGTCAGCGAAAAGACCGTTCAGATCAATCTCCGTGATCTCGTCGCCTACCGTCCCGGTTTGATCATCGATGGAGGCCGGGACAAGAGTGCCGGTGCCGGTACCATCATCCACCATCGCAATCGCAGGCGCATCATTTGCCCCGGTTACCGTGATAACCACATCGATTTGAACGGGATCGACGCCACCAGCATCAGCAACAGTAAAGGTGAAGGTTTCGGTTGCTGTCTGGCCTTGCGCTAGCGCTTGCGTTTCTGGGCCATTGTTATCCAGCGTGTAAGTCCAAGTACCAGTGTCTGTAGTGCTACCCTCTACCCATGCTATGCTACCGTATGTGCCAACAAGATTAGATGGCGCCGTGATGACTGGAGTCGTTCCATCATCGTCCTCAACGGTGAGCGTCCCCGTAACGGTGGGGTCTGCCGCATCTTCAGCAATAGTTCCATCCAAGTCACTACCAGTCCGCGGGGGCCGGCGCAAACTTGTCAGTTGGCGTGAATCCGTTTATATTCGTCCCTTGACCATCATCACGCTCCCCGTAAGCGGCTATAAACTCTTCATCGGTTAGAGGGTCCGCTTTGGTTCGATCGCCCAAATGCTGGAAAGTGGTCGTAGGCGTAATACGAACGGTGATTGCGTTGCCACTATCCAAAGTAATGACATACTGCTTGATCTCAGGACCACCTGGAACAATCTCTACTGTACTAGCCTCAACAGACGTGATTATAACATCAACATCAAAGACAATTACGTTGCTCCCAATGGTATCATGAATCGTGACCACACTGGCATCGCTTTTGATCAAAATCTCATCATCGTCTCCGCCGCCAGTCAAAACTCTACCAGATTCAGTGGCCGGAGTAGCAGCATCAATGATCAACCGGTTTGGACCAGCGTAGATCTGGTCGCTCACATCGCGAACCCCATCCACACGCTCTCCATTAGTATCTACTTCATACCAGCCTTTGGCGAATGTATCGCTACCAGTGGGAACAAAATAACGGATTATTTTAAAGTCGGTCATAGAATTATCCTTTCTTACAGAAAAAACTACCTACATCAAAGCAGGGGAACAAGGTGTTAAGGGAAAACAACACATTACGTAAAACAGAAGAGAAATAGGGACGGCTAATAAAAAACAAACATGGGAGAAACCCAAGCCCAGTTACGCAGGAGACACGCTCACCCCTGCTATCGACGCCAAAAGCAACGGGATTATTGAAACCCGTTTCACTAACGTCAACTCTGTAATGTCGGCTATTATCTCTCATCTTTCTTAGACAATATCAGTCCCTCTACTGTTTAATTCAAAACCTATACCCTCAAAACCAATCAGTCGCAAGCTATAATTTGGCTGGACACGACCAGTGAAGGTAAAAAAATATCCATTGCTCATTATTCTCTCATCCCAACTTTAAGAATATCACTCTCTTCATGCTTATTCAAACCTAATCTATACCCTCAAACCTAATCAGTTGCAAGCTATAATTCGACTTAGTCCGAACAATCGTAAAATAAACACAACACCCATAATATCAGCATGTTACCCAATCCAGTTTGGATAGTATCATCCTATCTGCTTTTGATCCAAGAATCATATCTTCAAAATCAATCAATTACAAGCTTTAATCGGCATGAAAAACCAGTAAAAATAAACATAATACCCATAATACTGACAATGGCCCTCCATCTCAATCAAACAATACCAAAATCCCTCTGTTGTTTAACTCAAAAACTATACCCTCAAAACTGAATATTCGCAAGGCCTAATAGCCCTATTGCAAAATATAATTAGGCGAGACACGAGCGGCGAAAATAAATATAACAATCCGTAATGCCAGCCGCGTACTCAAGGCTAGATAATATCTGTCTCTCCGCTGTTTAACTCAAAACCAATATCCTCAAAATTAATCAGCTGTAAACCATCGCCAAACACCGCATCAATCACCTGATAAGCAGTGGCTTCAAAGGCAGGTATGACCGATCTCCTACCTAAAGCCGCATCGTCAAAGGCGCTGAGATCACTCTGCTCCAGAGAAACAAAATCATCTTCGTTAAAATTCACCACCAGCTCGATATCTTGATCTTCATCCCCTCGTCCAATGAAGGTAAACACGACACCAGTAATGTTTCCGGTTTCGTTAACAAGCAAGCTGACCCCTTTAATCGCCCCAATGAACGCGGCGGCATTATCGTGAACATCGTCCCCCGCATGAACCAAGATCAAAGTGTCTTCATCTAGATCAAAGTTATTGACCACATCGCCGCCATCATGTGCCGCCAGAGCGCCGTCCTCCGCGTCATCATAACGATAAACCACGGTATCTGCGCCCGTGCCGAGATTGATGGTATCACCCCCCTTACCACCAAAGATCACATCGCCGCCTACACCAGCGTTGAGGGTCTGCGCGAGATCGCCGCCGAGCAGGAATTGCCCAAAAGTATCGGCAGCAGTTCCAACAGACGCATTATCAACCCCTTCTCCCAACACTTTAGTGAGGCTAGCAACATCTGGTAAATCCCTCGCACTACTCAGAGACTGGCCGGACGGGCCGCTATCCTCACCCGTTTCCCCACCCGAAGCGGTAACGCTAATACTCAGAGATACACCGTCCGGGTTACGCCCCTCGCCCGTCCCTTCAACCGAAGCGATGACTTCAATGACCTCTCCCGGTGCGCCAAGGTCAACACCAGCTTTCAGCCACAATTCCTTGACCAATCGATCGCGCCCTGGGGTTTCGCGGATTTCAAACAATTCAGCATCCGCTCCGGTCAACACAATGGTGTTCGTGCCATAAATATCATCCGTGATGGTCAAAACCCCGACCTTCCGGCCGACACTAAGATCAACATCCGAAGCCAGATCTGTGACGTGGTCAGTTAAAACAAGGGCGGTGGGTTTATCGTTGAGCCCTTCAAAACCAATCTTGTAAAAACCGCTGCTATCGTTCTGGGATACTTCGAGAATATAATGACCAGCGTCGCTGACCACAAAACGATCTTGCTCCCCTTCAGCGAGCGACTTTTGCGCCTCGAATTCAGTGCCATCCGCGTTTAGAATCCTATAATCCGCGGCTCTGGACTGGTTTTCTTGCCCATCCGGCTGCGCATCGGTCAGACCGAGATTGATCGTCAGGGTTTCACCCGCCTCAACAGTAAAACTGATGAAATCTTCATCATTATTTCGACTCAGATGGCCAACCATCTCAAGAGTGCCGCCCGCCCCCTCAATACCTATGTCAGCAAGAGCGAGGGCGCCATCAAAACTATCAGCGATATCATAACGTCCCCCTGAACTGACTGCCCAGAAATGATAAATCGTTCGGCCGTCACCATCGGTGATGACAAGCACCAACCAGATTATTTTTTCAGCATGCTCGCCTTTAAGCGTGAGGAACCGCTCGTTTTCACCCGCAAGCGGCGTTAAGAAATCACCTCTGCTGTCTTTGACCTCCCCATCGATCAATTTCTGCAAACCAATTTGTGTTTTGCTTCCAGAATAAGGACGATTATCGGTGAACCAGTAATAATCAATGCTAACCACCCCATCGGCGTCGGTTGGCACATCATCAGGGCCAATTGTATAGCCGAGCGCTTGGTCGCTGGGGGAGTCAGTGTTGGGCTGGCCTAAAGGAACGGCGCCGCTGATATCCGAGGGGCTGTTGCTATAAATGGTAACACCCTTTTCAGCGCTATTATCATTACGGTCGTGCACACGGTCGTGCACGATGATGGTGACCTCAAAAGACGCAGCCGTGTCGAAGGGAGGGACAGCCCCTAGTTTGAATCTCACCTCGCCGCGTTCATTGATCTCAAACAAATCATTGTCGCCCCCATCCTCAAGCGAGTAGATCTCCTCCGTATCAACACCGTCGCTCTCAGCGATGGTTGATAGACGATCTGTCTCCCGCCGTTAGGTTCAACATAAAATCCTTGGTCCTCGCCAGTAATCACGGGGGGATTTTCCAACTCGAGCGCGTCAATCACATTGATAATCGCCTCCACCGCACTTGAGGTATTGATACCATCAGAAACCGTTATCTGAAGATTGACAGCACCATCATCAAGGGCTTCATGATCAAGAGACTCACCAAGTTTCAGGAACAAATACCATCTATCATCGGCCTTCTGGACGGTGAATTTATCCGCCTGCTCTCCTGTGATCGTGAAACTGCTTGGGTTAAAATCACCCGCCTCCGTGTCGTCATCCTCAACAATTAACTGATAAAATCGCGTATTTCCGCCCACTACGTTTTCAGAAACCTCTTGTTCCTCCACCCGGCCCACTAACCTAATCGTTGGAGCAGGGTGAGCGGTGGTGATAATCGTGAAGTGTTGCGGGGCCGATGAGGTCTCTTCACCGTCTGTTGCTACAACTTCAAAGGTAAGGTCAGAGATAAAACGATTTTCTATCCTGAAAATAATATTACCCTCAGGGTCAACAGAGAAATAGTCGATGAGTCTCTTGCCACCGTTCGCCCCTAGCAAATAGAATTCGTAGACTACCTCGTCATTCTCAAGGTAGGCGTCATCGGCGTCCATATAGGTGAGATCAAAGCCAGTATCGGTCCCAGATGCAATCGGGACTCTCTTAAGAATCTCGTTTGCCGTGCCAGAGATTTCCACAACCGGGCGCGTTTCAACATCTGAGCCAATATTTGACAAATTGAAACTATAGCTAGCCTCTCCGCCGGTGGGGGTCGGTGGCGGTGACCCTTGATTATATGAGTGCCAGCGGTCTTTGGTGTACCGATGATTCTTCCGGGGGTGATAGGGTCGTCATAAGTAAGCTCGAGCAGGCTTAACGCCGAGCCATCATCAAGCGTCACGGTTATTATCAATTCATCACCATCAACGTCAAAGAAGTTAGCGGGGTCGATGGCTATATCGACCGCCGCCCCACCTTCTGTGAATAAAACATCGGGAGTCTTTGAGATCACCTCTGGGGCGTCATTCACTCCAGTGACCTCAGCAACAACCGTCTTAACCACCCGCCGGTCGATCACCGCTTGCGGTTCTTCACCAGAAATCAATCTGTCAGTCGCCCAAATCGTCAGTACGTCATAGGCTTTTTCATCCTTTTTTAGAGCGTTTATATTCCTATAGTTCTTATGATCCTCAAGCACTTCACCGTTCGGGAGCACCTCGCCTCTCTGATAAGGTTCATAATAATAGATAAGCTCGGCGGGCGCCGCCTATAAGCGTATCATCGCCCAGCTCCCTCCTAAGGATAAACCGCCCGTATTTACCCTCAACTATGTGTTTTTCCTCCGCAGTGTCCGGGGTATTAATTAAGACAGCTAAAATCCTCACATCTGCATCGTCATAATCCAATTTAAAATTTGCTCTAGCGGCCGCCACATCGGCGGCCGAACCACCTTGTGCGCCTGCGCTTATTCCTACCTGGTTGCGCGATGATTCTTGAGGACTATCGATGAGTGCATCGAGATCATCTATAAAGATGACTTTGCTTTTGGATTGCTGTAGTAATGTCCTCAGTAGCGGTGAAATCCGCGACAGATAAATCCTGTGCAGTTTTAAAAGGTCAGGGTCGGTGGATTGACCTCCTCTACCACAAAAGTGATGAAATCCTCATAAACCATGCCGGTCTCACTATTAGTTGACACAACCCTGATCATATAAGTGCCAGTTTTAGTCAGCGTGCCAAGGATTTGTCCGTCTAGGATCAATCCTCTTCCTTCGTCATCTAGGGTCTCTATGTATACAAGACCGAATCGACGATGCGTCCAAGGTCATCAAGAACTCTACCGACACCGTCAATAAAGTGCCACTACCATCAGAGAAATTCAGGACAGACTGATCAAATCGATCTCCTGCCCCACAAACCCGATGATGGCATCTGAAGATCTTATTTCAACGTCAACATTCATCCCTAAACACTTTTTCATTGCTATCAGTCGCCACGATTTTGATCACGTAAGAACCAGAGGCTCTGTGGCTCAACGTTCCGGAGATTCTTCCAGTTTGAGGGTCATAAGAAAGTCCGATTTCTTCCAACGCCCCGCCGTTATCCAGCGTCACGGTTACCGTAAGCTCATCACCTTCAGGGTCAGTAAAAAGACCACTTAGATCTATATCCACGATCTCTTCGCCCGCCTTCCAGACTTGAGGAGGGATGGGGCGCGCCAGTGATCCTCGGGGCATCATTCACCCCGTTCACTGTGATGGTTACAGCAAAACTAGCTTTGTCGGCGTAAAGGTGAAGGTTTCAGTTACTGCCTCATCTCCTAACGCATCTGTTGTGTCCCTCGTGTTATCCAGCCTGTAGAGCCATGTTTTTTCAGCCGCGTTAAAACGCATATCACCATACAGACCTTCGACGAGGCCATCGTTATCGTCATCACCAGCAAGGTCGATGGAGGCCGGCACACCATCAATAACTTTAACCTCTCCTCTAGCGATGGTGGGGGAGGTTTGTGGGTCTCGGCCATCTTCAAAAACCGAGCCCGCATCATCACCAATGATTATTTGTGACACCACCATAATATTAAATGTAAAAGTAACGGTCGCGTTGCCTTTATCAGTCGCTGTGACCTCGATCATGTAAGTGCCAGCGGCCGTCAGCGTGCCGGTGATTCCATTGATAGGGTCATACGTCAGTCCAATATCTCTATTCAGCAATTCTCCCTCACTATCAAGGAATCTCACCGACAACACCAAAAGAGCGTCATCATCGTCTGGGTCATCGAAAAGAGCACGCAAATCACTCATTCGATATCGGCGTGATCATCTGGCCTACAGTCCCCATTTGATTGTCGATCTCACTGTTAGGCGCGAGCACAGGGGTCTGGTTAGGCGCTTCAGCGACCGTAATAGTAAATGTCCTCTTAGCCGTGGCCGTTCCATCATCCGCTGTGATCGTAACCTTATAATCGCCAGCAGAAAGATCATTATTCAGCGTGCCGATGATCCCTGTGGCTTCGCTATAAGCTAGTCCGATCTCAGCTTCGGTTGTTCCATCAGCCTGAAAGAATTCCACCGTGATGTCCAAATCATCGCCATCATCATCGGTAAAAAGATCTTTTAGAGCGTCTAGTGTAATCGTCGTCAGCGTCGCTCCTGATCTTAGGTTTTGATCAATGAGAGGCACGGCACTAGCCACAGGGGCATCATTCGCGCCGCTAACCGTGATAACCACCTCGAAGGGCCTAGCCCCCACGGCGGTAAAGAGAATCTATCTATTAATGAGTCGCCGACCCCCAACGCTTGCACAACCTCACTATTGTTATCCAGCGGTATAAACCCAGACGCCATCGCTAAACGCCATCTGGCCGTATAGACCAACGCGAAGGCCGTGTTCTTATCAGCGCCATCAAGCATGATGGGCTGGGTTGGCTCGCCGTCAGCGTCTGTGATGGCGAGTGCTCCCTGGGCGGTGAGAGCGCCGTCTTCCATAACCTTGCCAACACCCATGCTAGCCGTGCTATCATCAACATCTCTGATTTCCGGCAGACGATCAGGGGCGATCGTAATGGTGAATGTCGAGGTGGCGCTCGCGCCGCTACTATCCGTGCGATCAGTCGCTATGACCTCGATCGAGAAAATACCACTCCTTGTCGGCGTGCCAGTGATCGTCTTGGTTACAGGATCATACCCAAGCCCGATATATTCCAATGCCAACAAGTCGGTGCTACCGGGCTTCGTCACCACACGACAGGATCAATTCATCGCCGTCCGGGTCGTGAAAAGGCTGCTCAGATTAATCGGGCTCGCGAGTTCCTCAGTTACCCGAGCGCTTTGATTCTCGATAGTGGCGGCAGCCACAGGGGCATCATTCACCCCAGTCACGGTGATGTCACCTCGAAGGTGGCGGCGCGGGCCCCAGCCCCGGCGGTAAAAGAGAAAGTTTCAGTTACTGGATCATCACCGCGTTTAGGCTCCCCCAACGCTTGCGTGTCCGGGTCATTGTTATCCAACGCGTAGGTCCAAACCGCCCCGTCAAAAGCCATCACCCCGTATATACCTCTGAGATTGCCTAGGTTATCGGCGCCATCAAGTGTGATCACCGAGCCTGCGGTGAGGGTTCCCATGCCAAGTTCTTGGTCACATCATCTTCAACAACCGCCCCTGCGTCGTACCGCTGATTCTTGGCACTGTGCCACAATGTCAAATGTCGAAGCATCGGACGAGGCCCCGTTGCTGTCCGTCGCCGTGGTCTTGATTGTGTAAATGCCAGCTTCGCCCGCGTGATGGAGAGTAGCGTTTTGCCAGCATCATAAGTATGACTGACCGTATCCGTGACATCGCGGCCGCCGAACATCACCGTGGAATGACAGGCTTACCTCATCGCCATCCGGGTCAATGAAAAGATTAGCCAGATTGATAACGAACTTCTGGCCTGCTGGCCGCGTTGCTCCTCGATAGCAGTACTTTCCACGGGGATATCATTCGCGCCCCTAACCGTGATGGTCACATCGAAAGTGGCGTCCCCGGCGGTAAAGAGAAGGTTCGGTTACTGACTCCTCCCCGGGTTTAGGCACCCCCAATGCTTGCGTGTCTGGGTCATTGTTATCCAGCGTGTACGTCCAGCGACCATCGTCCGGATCAAACACCATCCTGCCGTATGTGCCAGCGGCCCCGCCAGGTGATCCGCCCCATCAAGCGTGATCTCCACGCCTGCGGTCAGCGTTCCGTGGCGGATGTCTTGCTAGGATCATCTTCCGTAACCGAAGCTGAGGCAGTACCAGTGATTTCTTGGGCCCCGACCTCAAAGGTAAATCTCGCAGATTGAGATTCTGCTAAGCTCTTATCAGTCGCGGTAACCTCGATCGTTACGTGCCTATCATCGTCGGCCTGCCAGTGATTTGTCCGGGGGTGGCGGGATCGTCATAGGACAGTCCGATATTTACCGTGCGTCCATCGCTATCACTAACCCTCACCGACAGGGACACCTCATCGCCGCTGTCAGGATCGTTGAAAAGAGACATCAGCTCCTCTGCTGTGATCGGCGTGATCATCTGCCCCATCGTCCCGCCTTTACTGAGAGTCGTGTTTGTTAGCATAGGGGCGTCATTCGCCCCAGATACCGTAATGGTCACCTTGTCTCTAGCGCCTGCGGCGATAAAGAAGAATTCGTCCACCCCTGGCGTATTCTTGAGTGCATTCGTATCCTCATCTCCGTTATCCAGCGTGTACGTCCAGCGACCATCGTCCGGATCAAACACCATCGTGCCATACGTGCCTTTAAGATTACCATCGCCATCGGCTCCCTCGAGGGCGATGGTTAGACCGGGCAGCATAAGTTCTCCCATGACGGTGGAGGCGTGGGGATCATCTTCGGTCACCGTGCCAGCGTTATCACCTTCTATTGGCCGTGCTGGTGACCTCAATGTTAAAGAAATTTACCCCTCTAGGGCCATCAAACGCCCTCACCTCAACAAGGTAAGTGCCAACGATAGTCGGCGTACCATTGATACTCTGGGTAGCATGGTCATAAGCCAGGCCGTGATCAGAGGGAAGTTCGTTACCCATCTCATCCAAGAAATTCACCCTCAAATTCAATGCATCGCCGTCAAAGTCTCTGGCAAAGGTGCTCAGACCGATACTGAGCGTCTGGCCTACCACCCCGGTTCTATCGCCGAAATCTGGGTTAAACACAGGATTATCATTTTTTCCGAACACCGTGACGCTTACGACAAACTTATCCGAGTCACCGGCGGTAAGGATGAAGACATCAGCTTCCATTTTACCCCTCTCGTAATCTCTGTGTGACTGGGCTGCTGTTATCTTGCACGTAGTTCCAATTGAATTTACTCAAATCATCACCAGACCTCCTAAGCGTTAACGTGCCGTAGGTGCCACGGACACTGCCATCACTGCCATCACCGTCAACCACGATCGGTGGTAGTAGGTTCTCTGGAACATCAGGGTCCCTCAACGGTCAACTCTCCATTGGTGGCAAAGCCGGATCTGGGATCTATCCCACCCGTGAACTCGATTACCCGTTTTGGTGAGATCCGGATAAAATCCGTTCTTATAAGCGTTGAAAAACTCTCGGACGGTTTTGAAACCCGATGCGTCGTCGTGCAGATGCAGGAATTCATATCTCGGCTCAGAACCACTTGCGGAGGTGGGGTGCGGAACACATCCCAGATCGTGATGCTCTCGCCGCTATCCAAAGTAATGACATAATCAATAAGCGCCCCGGGTTCTTCTCTCTCCAGATCTTGCCCATGACCAAATTCCCGCGCCCTTTCCACCGAGACCTCGGCAATAGATATGATTTTAACCCGCGCATCAAAGATGATCGAGTTCCCCCCCAAGGGTCATGAATTATGACCGAGGCGGCGTCCGCCATGATGAAATACTCATCATCACCGCGGGCATTAGTTATCAGAGTATCGTGGTCAGCTGCGTCACTAGGAGGAGTATTCTCGTCAATGATCACTCGAAGGGCTGTATTAAATTCTACAGAACCTAGATTTTCAATTTCTGCTCCAGTACGGGACGTACCATCTTGAGCGACCATATACCAACCGCTGCTATGGCTGCCAGCCTCATCAAAATAACGAACCATCGGGAGAATATCCCTGACATCAATGGTAAATGTCGTTGTGGTCGTTGTGGGTATTTTGCCGCCGCGGCCGTCATCCTTCATCGTGCCGTCACTCGCCGTGATCTCGATCGTGTATTTGCCGGTGGCGGAAGCCGAGCCGGTGATTTCTCTGGTGGTAAACTTGCCTGTTGCGGGGTCTAGCACTTCGCTGAAAGTAAGGTTGATTGTATCCAGCCCCGCCCTAATGCCGTTGTCTTGCACGACCATCGCCGTCAGGGTCACGGTATTACCTTCAGGGTCCGTGAAAAGATCTCTTAGATCGATAGAAACATTTTCACCTGTCCTCACGATGAGATCATTGACATCACCATTAATCTGGGGGGCGTCCTCCACCCCGGTCACCGTGACGGCTATCTTAAAGTTCCTCGCGTCTCTAGCGGTAAAGGTGAATACGTCTTGTCTTGTCTCATTAAGACCCAAGGCCAGTGTATCCGGGTCGTCGTTATCCAACGCGTAACTCCAAGTGCCACCGGGTAGCGAGCCAGCAATCGGCGTGAAAGTCATTGTGCCGTAGGTGCCCTTAAGCTCCACCGTCATAGGGTCCTTCTCAGGATCTTTGGTAGCAACCCCATCTTTTAGCATGATGGGTGGGAGGTTTGAAAAATCCGTTTCATCAGCATCGCTAACAGTGAGGGCCCCGGTGACGGTCTCATCATCGCCGGCCGTCAGCATGACGTCATTATCCTCACCCTCCCCCACCGATTTGATCACTGGTGGAGGATTCTTATAAACCGTGATGGTTACAGTAAAACTATCCGCGCCATCAGCGATAAAGACGAAACTCTCCTCTATTCCGTCAATACTTGATATCAAGGCTAGGGTGTCCGGGTCATCGTTATCCAGCGTGTAAGTCCAACTCTTCCCGCTAAAGCTCATCGTGCCATAGGTGCCTTTGAGAAGGCTTAAGCCATTGGCTCCTTCAAGCATGATCCGTGGAGGTGTCCCCGGGTTCGTCCCATCAGCGTAAGTAATACTAATCACTCCCGAGGCGGCCCCAAGTAAGGAGTTGTTGGCCGTAACCGAGCCTTCATGAATACCTTCGATGATCGGCGTGCTGTCGGGCGCGATCACAATGTCAAATGTCGAAGCCACGGACTCCGCGCCAGCGTCGTCTGTCGCCACGATCTTAATCGTGTAGGTATCGGCGACGGTGATTGTACCGGTGATTTTTCCGCTGGTGAGCTGTCCTAACTGGTCTCTGCTCGGAATGTATGTAAGCCCGATATCAGACAACGGACTGCCATCCTCCAACGTCACCGTCAGCGTTATTGGATCGCCTTCAGGGTCCGTGAACAAACCGACCAGCTCGATATCGATCTCCTCACCCCTATTCACGGCATGATCACCAACCGCCTCTACAAGCTGAGGGGCATCATTTACCCCGACCACATTGATCATCAATTCAGTGTTTGATGATATGGTCTGGCCATCCCAAACCCGAAAAACCAGTTTTAATGGGCCATTGAAGTCTACGGCCGGAGAGAGTTTTAACTCATCGAGTCTCTCAAACGGCACATAAACATAGCCAGGGATCGAGTCCATGCTATCGCTAAGACTCGTGTTTTCATCGATCAGGGTGTTATCATCGAGCTTCAATGAGGCGTTTTCAATATTTATCCTGATAAAAACGCCGACAAAAGACGATAAAGCCCCAGCCCTATTACCTCCCGGGTCAAGGAAACCAAATAATTCAATCAATTCAGCGGGGGTGTTTGGAAACTCGTAATCAGTGTTCTCGATACTATCAACGCCTGCCGGAGTCGCGATCGGCTTACCGCGCTTTACTATACCAGCCTCATCAACTCGGATATCAACGGCCAGTTTGAGGCCGGCGACGCTGGACGCCTCGGGCGTGTCCAGTAAAGTGGCAACCATAGAGACAATTTCAGCCTTAGTGGTAGAACCATCGCCATCACCGTCAGCCAAACCATCATTCTCTTTAATCTCGGTCAGGGCTATAGCGGCCCTGCTGATCAGATCTTTTTTATTATTCTCTGGCGTACTGGTATCGGCTGGTATTTCATAATTCCTCGCATCGAGAACATCTCTGAGGGTGATCATCTGAGCGCCAAAGACCGCATCCAAAACCTCTTGCTCCGTGGTCGGCGCACCAGCCTGACCCTCTAGCTCTTCAAGGTAGGTGACAATCAGGTCAGTGATCGGAGTCGCTATCCCGCCCTCGCCATCATCAAGCGAGCGAAACGCGCCTTCCAGACGCTCGCCACTGCTAGTATCGTAAGCGCCATCCACATCAGCAACAAAGGCATGGCCGACATATTGCTCGGGAATATCAACGGTGCCGTCCTCATCCGTGAGATAGCGCGAACGACCCGACTCATCACGCTGGACGTCTTTTTCAGCGTCGGTGATCTCGCCGTCCCCATCCAAATCAAAAAAGACTTCTGCGCCGATCACAGGGCCGTCAATAATCAAAACCTTGTCAACGGGTAGAACTTCAAAAGCGATGCTATTCTCGCCAAAGAGACGCGGTAAAACCTCATCTAGATTCTTGAAGGCCGCAAGACCGCCGTCAAAGTTATCCGCAACATTCTCCGCCCCGCCCAGAATCTCAACCAGATCATCAAAACCAAGCCGCTCATCAAAAGTGATAGAGACCACAGGGCTAGACAGAGGCCCGCTACCGAAAACCGAGGCGTCCTTAAAGTGCAGCAACACGCCGTCAAAATAGAAGACGCCATCCTCATCAAATCCCCACATCATGGTGACGATAAAGGCATCATCATCGGTTAAAGCCTCACCATCTGTGCCTTCGAGGCTTTGCAGAAATGCTGTCAGAGTCGTGATATCAGTGCGGTCAGAGTTCACAACGAATTTCAGTTTATCCTGGCCACGGCGAAAACCTTTGATCACATCACCGCCATCAGTGCCATCGCCGCCATAACCAAAAGTGTAAAGCACCTCATCGGCGCCGGCATCCACTTGGCTGCCATTGTCATCGCGGGTAAGCGTAATCTCATCATCCCCCGCGCCGGCATCTATTTGATCATCGTTTTGCCCGCCGGTGATGGTGTCGCTACCATCCCCCGTATCTATCTTCTGCGGCGCGGTCTCACCAGAGCGATCTATCGTGTTGTCCTCTTCAGGATTCTGAACATCCACATCCTCACGAGGAGTGATTTGGAGGGTTTGGCCTGAAAGAGTGAGGGGGGGGCCGTCTGGGCTCGAGACGGTAAAGGTTATATTGGTTGGATTGTTATCCGTTGCGGTAAAACGATAGGTGATGAGACCGTCATCAATATCACTCTGGGTGAAGCTATCGCCATTACCAAGCTTTACGCCATCACGGAACAGCTCACCCCCAACTGGGTCGGCCGTGAGCGTATAGGTCAACTCGGTGTTCGGATCCGTAGGATGCCTATACAATAGGGCGGTTGCATCGATAACCGTCGCCTCGTTCTTGTTTAAAACAAGGGCGGCGTTGACTTGAGTGATCTCTGTTCCCTGATCGCCTTCCACCCCTGCCCGCTGTGCGGCGCTATGTGACTGGGCGCCCTTGAGGGTGAGAGGGAGGGTGGGAGGGAAGGTCTGGCTCTGTTGCTGGAACAGCAATTCGTCATCGGCCTCATTATTGTGATCGGACACTCTATAAACCCTAATCTGATAATGCTCATCAGGGTCTATTGACTGTGGGATTGATCTTGAGGCCGTCTCCCCCGCCTTAAAAGTGATCACCCCGCGATGAAACCCGCCTTGTCCGAAGGTAATCTCCCATCGGAATTTTTCAGGCGAGGAAAAAGCGATGCTGGGGGTGATAACGAAGATAAAACCGCCGTCTTCGCTAGCGACAACATCCAAAGTAATGAAATCTATCATAGATCAAATCCTGATACGAAACGGTTGGCATAAATCCATAATGCCTATAGTTAATAACCCTAATCGAAGAATATTAGTCTATTCACTGTCTAATCGGGGTAATATACCCTTAAAATCCATCTATTGCAAACCATAACCACGGGGATGCGGGCCTTGGATACCTTGCCAACTGACGCTAACGACGACCTGGGCAGATTTAAGTTCTGGAAAACCGAACACGGTGATCGCGTTTGGACTGAAGGACGGTTGTGCTGCTTGACTTGCTCGTTTCACTAACCGCGGCTTTAAAGCAACGGAAGAGGAGTATTAAGAGCTGTCATATCTCTCCTACGATAAAGCAATAAGCACATAGGCTCTCATAAAATCAGGCTTGTTGGAATAGATACTCCGGAGATCCACAGGCCGCATTCATGAGGCCTGTTATTGATCTGCTGGGTTTTCATCACTGCGACCGCGGCCGCAGCTCATGAGACGCAACTCCTCGTTATTTCAGCCGAATATGGCCAGAAGGTGAGGGGCGTCGCTGGCCCTACCATTCACAATTCCGCAGTGTCGGTTTTTATTCCCTATCCCATTTAGACAATGTCAGTTTCCGCAGAGTTTAACTCAAAACCAATATCCGCAAAATCAACCAGCACCAAACTCTCGCCAAGCACCGCATTGATCGCCTGATATGCGGCGGTTTCTTGGCCAGCTGTGATCACCCGCTCGCCAGACGCAGCAGCCTCAAAGGCATCGTCTAGGTGATCATTTAGACTCGAAGAGGGATTAAAATCGTTATCAAAATTCACCGTCAGATCAATTTCATCATCAACGCCGGCCTCAACACCCCGGTCGGTGAAGGTGAAGACGATACCGGTTATGTTTCCATCTCCATCAACAAGCAAGCCGACGTCTTTGATTGCACCATAAAACGCAGCGGCATTATCGTGAACATTGCCAGTGCTCCCCGCATAGGATAGAACCAGAGCGTCTTCATCTAAATCAAAGCCATTGATTACATCACCGCCATCATACGCCGCTAGGTTAGTTGCATCCGCACCATCATAGCGATAAACCACGGTATCCGCACCGAGGCCTAGATTGATGGTATCATCCCCCTTGCCGCCAAAAATCACATCCCCGCTAGGGCCAGCGTGGAAGGTTTGTGCGTGACCGTCGCCGATGAGGAATTGACTTGAGGCCGCGGCGGCATCGCCGACTTCTGTGTCAAGAGCCCCGCTGCTCAATTCTTTGTCGAGCCCCGTAACATCAAGCAGAACCACTTTAATGATCAGCGTTTGACCCTCTGGATTACGCCCCTCGCCCGTCCCTTCAACCGAAGCGATGACTTCAATGGCCTCTCCCGGTGCGCCAAGGTCAACACCAGCTTTCAGCCACAGTTCCTTGACCAATCGATCGCGCCCTGGGGCCTCGCGGATTTCAAACAATTCAGCATCCGCCCCGGTCAACACAATGGTGTTCGTGCCATAAATATCATCCGTGATGGTTATAACCCCGACCTTCTGGCCGACACTAAGATCAACATCCGAAGCCAGATCTGTGACGTGGTCAGTTAAAACAAGGGCGGTGGGTTTATCGTTGAGCCCTTCAAAACCAATTTTGTAAAAACCGCTGCTATCGCTCTGGGATACTTCGAGAATATAATGACCAGCGTCGCTGACCACAAAACGATCTTGCCTCCCTTCAGCGAGCGACTTTCGCGCCTCGAATTCAGTGCCATCCGCGTTTAGAATCCTATAATCCGCGGCTCTGGACTGGTTTTCTTGCCCATCCGGCTGCACATCGGTCAGACCGAGATTGATCGTCAGGGTTTCACCCGCCTCAACAGTAAAACTGATGAAATCTTTATCATTATCTCGACTCAGATGGCCAACCATCTCAAGAGTGCCGCCAGCCCCCTCAATACCTATGTCAGCAAGAGCGAGGGCGCCCTCAAAACTATCAGCGATATCATAACGTCCCCCTGAACTGACTGCCCAGAAATAATAGCGCGTGTGCTCGTCACCATCAGTAACAGCGACCACCAACCAGATTATTTTTTCAGCATGCTCGCCTTTAAGCGTGAGAAATCGCTCGTTTTCACCCGCAAGCGGCGTTAGGAAATCACCTCTGCTGTCTTTGACCTCCCCATCGATCAATTTCTGCAAACCAATTTGGTTTTTACTTCCAGAATAAGGACGATTATCGGTGAACCAGTAATAATCAATTCTAACCACCCCATCGGCATCGGTTGGCACATCATCAGGGCCAATTGTATAGCCGAGCGCTTGGTCGCTGGGGGAGTCAGTGTTGGGCTGGCCTAAAGGAACGGCCCCGCTGATATCCGAGGGGCTGTTGCTATAAATGGTAACACCCTTTTCAGCTCTATTATTATTAGGGTCGCGCACGATGATGGTGATCTCAAAAGACGCAGCCGTGTCGAAGGGAGGGACAGCCCCTGGTTTGAATCTCACCTCGCCGCGTTCATTGATCTCAAACAAATCATTGTCGCCCCCATTCTCAAGCGAGTAGATCTCCTCCGTATCAACGCCGTCGCTCTCAGCGATGGTCCGATAGACGATCTGTCTCCCGCCGTTAAGTTTCTGAATATAAAATCCTTGGTCCTCGCCAGTAATCACAGGGGGGTTTTCTGCCTCGAGCACATCAATCACGTTGATAACCACCTCCACTGCGTTTGAGGTATGGATACCATCAGAAACCATTATCTGAAGATTTATAGCGCCATCATCGAGGGATTCATGATCCGGAGACTCACCACGCTTCAGGAACAAATACCATCTATCATCGGCCTTCTCGACGGCGAACTTATCCGCCTGCTCTCCTGTGATCGTGAAACTGCTTGGGTTAAAATCATCCGCCGCCGTGTCCTCATCCTGAATAATCAACCGATGAAGTTGCACCCGCGCGGGCGCTTCTTTTTCAGAAACCTCTTCTTCCAGAGCGCTCGCTAATATAAGCGATGGGGAGGGATTAGAGGTGACGGTAATCGTGAAGTGTTGTGGGGCCGATTCACTGCCCTCACCATCTATTGCTACAACTTCAAAGGCAAGGTCAGAGATGAAACGATTTTCTATCCTGAAAATAATATTACCCTCAGGGTCAACAGAGAAATAGTCGATGAGTCTCTTGCCACCATTCGCCCCTAGCAAATAGAATTCGTAGACTACCTCGTCATTCTCAAGATAGGCGTCATCGGCGTCCCTATAGGTGATCTCAAAACCAGTATCAGTTCCGGCTGCAATCGGGGCCCTTTTAAAAAACTCATTTTGCTCACCAAAGATTTCCACAACCGGGCGCGTCTCAACGTCTTCGAGAGCATTTGATAGATTAAAAGTATAACCAGCATGTCCGCCGTGGGGATCGGTGGCGGTGACCCTGACCGTGTATTCACCAGTGGCCGTAATCGTACCGGTGATTTTTCCCGCGCCGGAGTCGTAGAAAACAGTATCACCGAGGGCACTCAATGCTCTGTTGTCATCAAGCGTCACGTCTATCATCAAGTCATCGCCGTCAACGTCAAAGAAGTTATCGGGGTCTATGGCTATATCGAGTTCAGCATCAGTCGTGTAAAAAACATCAAAAGTCTCTGCGAGCACCTCTGGGGCGTCATTAACTCCAATGATCTCAACAACAACCGTCTTAAACACCCGCCGATCGATCGCCGTTTGCGGAACTTCTAAATTGTTACTAATAAACTGGCTTTCTTCATCAGGAGTCAAATTGTCAGCACCCCAGACCGTCAGCACGTCATAGGCTTTTTCACCCTCTTTTAGGGCATTTATATTCTTATAGTTCCTATGATCCTCAATCTCTTCGCCGTTCGGGAGCGGCACGCTTTTCTGATACGTTTTATAATAATAGGTAAGGGTGACAAGGCCGCCATTCCCTACTCTAAGTTTCTCACTGCCCTCCTCCCTCGCGAGGGTAAAGCGCCCGTATTCACCCTCAACTATGTATTCTTCCTCCCCAGCATCCGAGAGGTCCACTAGGGCGCGAACCCTCACATCCGCATCATCATAATCTGATTTGAAATTTACTCTAGCAGTCGCCACATCAGCAGCAGAACCACCTTGCACGCCTGCGCTTATTCCAACCTGATTGCGGGATGATTCTTCAGGGTTATTGATAATCCCATCGGGGTCATCTATTAAGATGGCTTTGTCGCTGGTTTCTTTGATAACGTCCTCAGTGGCGGTGAAATCCGCGACATTTTCCCTCTGCCTATTTACGAAGGCCAGTGTCGGTGGTCTGGGCTCTACCACAAAAGTAATGAACTCCTGATAAACCTTGCCGGTCTCGCTGTCAGTTGACACAATCTGGATCATATAGGTGCCAGTGCTAGACGGTGTGCCACGGATCATTCCGTTTTCGACCAATGTTGTTCTAGGATTTATAATCTCTACATATTCAAGACCAAAATCGACGACGCGTCCAAGGTCATCAAGGAACGCTACCGACACCGTCAATAAAGTGCCGCTACCATCAAAGAAACTCTGGCTTAGGTAGATCTCAGGGATCTCCTGTCCCACATGCCTGATGATGTCGTCCAAAGGCGCTACTTCAATTTCAAAACTCGTCTCAGATGCTTTTGCATTGCTGTCGCGCGCCACGATTTTGATCACGTAATCGCCAGAGGCTCTGTGGCTCAACCTTCCGGAGATTATTCCAGTTTGAAGATTATAGGAAAGCCCGATTGTTTCCAACGCCCTGCCATTATCCAGCGTCACGGTTATCGTAAACTCATCCCCTTCAGGGTCGGTGAAAAGATTACTTAGATTTATATCTACGATCTCTTCATTCGCATTCCAGGATTGAGGGGGGATGGACGGGCCTGTTATCCTAGGGGCATCATTCACCCCAACCACCGTGATGGTCACCATGACGTCTTCGGCGCCTTCGGCGGTAAAGATAAACTCATCGGTTAATACCTCATCGTCCCCCAACGCCTGCACAGCCTCATTAGTGTTATCCAACACGTAAGACCAACCCCCACCGGACACACTCGGCGTAAAGGTTAGCGTGCCGTACTGGCCAACGCCATCGCCATCAAGAGCGACAGCGGGCACCACAGTGTCGTCAACATCCGTAATGCTGAGTGTTCCCTCTATGGGGGTTGTGGTATCCTTTCCGATCTCGGTGGTGGCACTCTCATCACTGATCACCGGTGCATCATTCGCCCCAACCACCGTGATGATTAACTCAAAGGCCTCCGCACCATCGGCGGTAAAGGTAAAGGTTTCCGTTACTGGCCCATCATCCAATGTCTGCGCCCTCTCATCTAGCACATAGGACCAACCACCACCGGTCCCGGTGGCCGTAAAGGTTAGCGTGCCGTACTGGCCAACGCCATCGCCATCAAGAGCGACAGCGGGCACCACAGTGTCGTCAACGTCCGTAATGCTGAGTGTTCCCTCTATGGGGGTCGTCGCATCCTCTCCGATCTCGGTGGTGGCACTCTCATTACTGATCACCGGTGCATCATTCGCCCCAACCACCGTGATGATTAACTCAAAGGCCTCCGCACCATCGGCGGTAAAGGTAAAGGTTTCTGTCTGGCTTTCCTTCAGCGCCTGCGCCCTCTCATCCAGCGCATAGGACCAACCACCACCGGTCCCGGTGGCCGTAAAGGTTAGCGTGCCGTACTGGCCAGCGCCATTGCCATCAAGCGCGACAGCGGGCACCACAGTGTCGTCAACGTCCGTAATGCTGAGTGTTCCCTCTATGGGGGTCGTCGCATCCTCTCCGATCTCGGTGGTGACACTCTCATTACTGATCACCGGCACATCATTCACCCCGCTAACCGTGATGGTCACCGTGATGGCTTCCGCACCCGCGGCAGTAAAGGTAAAGGTTTCAGTTTCTTCCTGACCTTCCTTCAGGGCCTGCGCTCTGTCATCCAGCGTGTAAGTCCAAGTACCACCCGACGCACTCGCCACAAAAGTGATTGCGCCGTAAGTGCCAGAAAGATCATTTGGAGGCATGATAACTGGCAATGCATCCCCATCAATATCCATAATAGTGAGCGTCCCCGTGGCGGTGGGGGAAGTATCTTCAGTAACCGTGCCAGTAGCAGATGCAAGAACTTCACCCGCAACGTCAACAGGAACAATCACCGGAGCATCATTCGCCCCAACCACCGTGATGATTAACTCAAAGGCCTCCGCACCATCGGCGGTAAAGGTAAAGGTTTCTGTCTGGCTTTCCTTTAGCGCCTGTGCTCTGTCATCCAGCGCATAGGACCAACCACCACCGGACGCACTCGGCGTAAAGGTTAGCGTCCCGTACTGGCCAACGCCATTGCCATCAAGCGCGATAGTGGGCACCACAGTGTCGTCAACGTCCGTAATGCTGAGTGTTCCCTCTATGGGGGTTGTGGCATCCTCTCCGATCTCGGTGGTGGCACTCTTATCACTGATCACCGGTGCATCATTCGCCCCAATCACCGTGATGATTAACTCAAAGGCCTCCGCACCCTCGGCGGTAAAGGTAAAGGTTTCTGTCTGGCTTTCCTTTAGCGCCTGTGCTCTGTCATCCAGTGCGTAGGACCAACCACCACCGGACGCACTCGGCGTAAAGGTTAGCGTGCCGTACTGGCCAACGCCATTGCCATCAAGCGCGACTGCGGGCACCACAGTGTCGTCAACGTCCGTAATGCTGAGTGTTCCCTCTATGGGGGTTGTGGCATCCTCTCCGATCTCGGTGGTGGCACTCTCATCACTGATCACCGGTGCATCATTCACCCCAATCACCGTGATGATTAACTCAAAGTCCTCCGCACCCTCGGCGGTAAAGGTAAAGGTTTCTGTCTGGCTTTCCTTTAGCGCCTGTGCTCTGTCATCCAGTGCGTAGGACCAACCACCACCGGTCCCGGTGGCCGTAAAGGTTAGCGTGCCGTACTGGCCAACGCCATTGCCATCAAGCGCGACAGCGGGCACCACAGTGTCGTCAACATCCGTAATGCTGAGTGTTCCCTCTATGGAGGTTGTGGTATCCTCTCCGATCTCGGTGGTGACACTCTCATTACTGATCACCGGTGCATCATTCACCCCGCGAACCGTGATGGTCACCGTGATGGCTTCCGCACCCGCGGCAGTAAAGGTAAAGGTTTCAGTTTCTTCCTGACCTTCCTTCAGGGCCTGCGCTCTGTCATCCAGCGTGTAAGTCCAAGTACCACCCGACGCACTCGCCACAAAAGTGATTGCGCCGTAAGCGCCAGAAAGATCATTTGGAGGCATGATAACTGGCAATGCATCCCCATCAATATCCATAATAGTGAGCGTCCCCGTGGCGGTGGGGGAAGTATCTTCAGTAACCGTGCCAGTAGCAGATGCAAGAACTTCACCCGCAACATCAACAGGAACAATCACCGGAGCATCATTCGCCCCAACCACCGTGATGATTAACTCAAAGGCCTCCGCACCCTCGGCGGTTAAGGTAAAGGTTTCAGTTTCTGTCTGGTTTTCCTTCAGCGCCTGCGCTCTGTCATCCAGCGCATAGGACCAAGCACCACCGGACGCACTCGGCGTAAAGGTTAGCGTGCCGTACTGGCCAACGCCATCGCCATCAAGAGCGACAGCGGGCACCACAGTGTCGTCAACATCCGTAATGCTGAGTGTTCCCTCTATGGGGGTTGTGGTATCCTCTCCGATCTCGGTGGTGACACTCTCATCACTGATCACCGGTGCATCATTCACCCCAGCTATATTAATAATCAATTCAGCGTCCGATGAGACCTCCTCACCGTCCCAAACCCGATAAACCAGTGCTAAATCGCCATTGAAATTAGGAGCAGGGGTAATCTTTAAACTATCAAGATTATCAAACGTCACATAAACATAGTCGGCGATGGCGGTAGCGGTATCACTACCGCTAAGATCCGTGTCTGCAACGACCTGGGTGTTATCATCGAGCCTCAACGAGGCGTTTTCAATATCTATCCTGATATAAACGCCTCTGAAAGACGATGTATCAGCTGCAGGATCATTGCCCGACGGGTCGCGGAAACCAAAGAGCCCAGTCAAAGCCTCGGGCGTATCAGGGAATGCGTAATCAGTGTCCTCCACACCATCAACGCTCGCCGGAGTCGCGATCGGCTTACCGCCCTTAACCGCATTAACCTCAGCAACACGAGCTTCAACAACTTCCTTAAGCTCAGCGACGCTGGTATCATCAGGAGAGTCCGCCAAAGTCTTGAGCGCAGAGACAATTTCAACCTTAGTGGTAGAACCATCGCCATCACCGTCAGTCAAATCATCATTCTCTTTAATCTCGGTCAGGGCTATAGCGGCCCTGCTGATCATCTGCTTTTTCGCCTCACCCGGCGCACCGCTTTCAGGCAATTCATAATTCCCCGCATCGAGAATATCGGCGAGTGTGACCACATCATCACCAAAAATCTCATCCAAAACCTCTTGCTCCGTGGTCGGCGTACCAGCCTGACCCTCTACTTGCTCCGTGGTCGGCGTACCAGCCTGACCCTCTACCTCTTCAAGGTAGGTGACAATCAGGTCAGTGATCGGAGTCGCTATCCCGCCTCGGCCTTTATCAAGCGAGCGGAACTCACCTTCCAGACGTTCGCCAGTGGCGGTGTCATAAGCACTCCCCACATCAGCAACAAAGGCGCGACCGACATATTGCTCGGGAATATCAACTGTGCCATCATCACCCGTGAGATAGCGCGAACGGCCAGAATCATCACGCTGGGCATCTTTTTCAGCGTCGGTGACCTCACCATCACCATTCAAATCAAAGAAGACTTCCGCACTGGCGACCGGGCCGTCAATAACCGAGACCTCGTCAATGGGTCGTACTTCAAAGTCAATGCTATCCTCGCCAAACAGACGCGGCAAAACCTCATCCAGATTCTTGAATGCTGTGAGACCGCCGTCAAAGTTATTCGCAACATTCTCCGCCCCGCCCAGAATCTCAACCAGATCATCAAAATCAAGCCGCTCATCAAAAGTGATAGAGACCACAGGGCTAGACAGAGGCCCGTTGCTGAAAGCTGAGGCTTCCTTGAAGTGTAACAACACACCATCAAAATAGAAGACGCCATTCTCATCAAATCCCCACATCATGGTGACGGTAAAGGCATCGTCATCGGTTAAAGCCTCACCATCTGCGCCTTCGAGGCTTTGCAGAAACTCTGTCAGAGTCGTGATATCAGTGCGGTCAGAATTGACAACGAATTTCAGTTTATCCTGACCACGGCGAAAACCTTTGATCGCATCACCGCCATCAGTACCATCGCCGCCATAACCGAAAGTATAAAGCACCTCATCGGCGCCAGCCTCCACCGGATTGCCCTCATCATCATCATCGAGGGTAAGCGTAATCTCATCATCCCCCGCACCGGCATTTATTTGATCATCCCCCTCACCGCCGGTGATGGTGTCGCTACCATCCCCCGTATCTATCTTCTGCGGCGCGGTCTCACCAGAGCGATTGATGTTGATGTCGTTGTCCTCGTGAGGGTTTTGCACATCAAAAACCTCACGAGGAGTGATTTGGAGGGTTTGGCCTGAAAGAGTGAGGGGGCCGTCTGGGCTCAAGACCGTAAAGGTTATATTGGTTGGGTTGTTATCCGCAGCGATAAAACGATAGGTAATAAGACCAGCATCAATGTCATTTTGGGTGAACGTATCACCACTGCTAAGCTTTACGCCATCACGGAACAGATCACCCCCGACTGGGTTTTCCGTGAGCGTATAGATCAACTCGGTGTTCGGGTCCGTGGGCGTTGGATGTCTATACAATAGGGCGGTTGCATCGATAACCGTCACCTCGTTCTTGTTTAGGACAAGCGCAGCGTTGATTTTAGTGATTTCTGTTCCCTGATCGCCTTCTATCCCCTCCTGCTGCGGGGCGTTATGTGGCTGGGTATCTTTGAGGACCGGAGGGAGGAGAAACTCGCTCTGTTGCTGGAACAGCAATTCGTCATCTGTGTCGTTATTGTTATCGGACACTCTAAAAACCCTAATCTGATAATGCTTATCAGGGTCTATTGACTGTGAGATTGATCGTGAATCCGACTCACCCGCCTTAAAAGTGATCACCCCGCGATGAAGCTCGCCTTGTCCGAAGGTAAGCTCCCATCGGAATTTCTCAAGCGAGGAAAAGGCCATGCTGGGGGTGATAACGAAGGTAAAACCACTGTCTTCGCTAGCGACAACATCCAAAGTAATAAAATCTGCCATAGATCAAATCCTGCTACAAAACGGTTGGGGCAATTCTATAATACCAAAAATTGACCCTCACCGGAGAGCATCAGTCTATTCACTGTCTAATCAAGGCAATATACCCTTAAAATCAATTGATAGCAAACTATAATTGCAGAAATGCGTGCAGTGACGGTGAATACGGATACTGGTGCTTTTGTCTTATTAACCAGCAGGTTGGATGCCTTTGCTCACCCCGATGAACACATCGACATCATCAGCAGCATCGCTAAGGCCTGTTTGTCATAAAGAGGGAATTAGCCCAAGCGGAGCGCATAGAAATAACGAGCCAATCTCGGCGATCACTTCCTCAAACGCCGTGGATTTTCTTATCATCGCCTTTGCTTCTGACTCCTTCGTGGTCATGGCGGGATCGCGTTCTGTCCTGTTGAGATTTTTGTGAGGCAGGGTGGTATACTATCCCTTATGTGAGATGTGAGCATTGTTCTGCCCGCCGATGATGGTGGTGCGGGGCTCCTCCCCCGCCCCTTTATCGTCTGCGGGGCTTCTTTGTCTGGAAAGATCATAGGGTGTTGTTTTGATTAGGACTGCCGCCTTAAGGACGCCCCGCCTCAAGCCTTGTCACATCATGGGTGCGACCGGAGAGTGGTTTAGCGGTTTGCCCTGACAGAGCAAAACTGCTGTCTTGAGGCAGTTAGAAGGTTATGCTGGTTGACTAGCCGCCTTCACTTGCGGCTGTCTCTAAAGCGACGGGATGGGGGAATAACTGTCATACCTCTTCTACGATCAAGCAATAAGCACAATTCCGTAGCGTCGGTTATTATTCCCCGTCCTATTTAGAGGATATCGGTTTCCTCAGAGTTTAACTCAATACCGAGATCATCAAAGTTCGCTAGTTCCACGCTGTCGCCAAGAATAGCATCGATCACCTCATAAGCGGCGGTTTCCTCGCCATCTGTGATCGCCCGCTCTCCGTCCTCCGCATCCTCAAAGGCCGTTAGGTCAATGTCTGAAGGAGCAACAAAATCGTCTTCCTCGAAATTAACTGTCAGATCGATCTCTTGAGTCGCGTCGTCTTGGTCAGGGCCATCTTGACCAGCGAAGGTGAACACAACACCGGTAATGTTTCCATCTCCGTCAACAATCAGGCTAACGCCTTTGATAGCATCGTAGAACTCGGCGGTGTCTGTGTAGATACTCTCATTCCCTGCTTCTGCGAGAATCAGGGTGTCTTCATCCACATCAAAGTCATTGATCACATCGCCGCCATCATGCGCCGTCGGAACGGTGTCCTCCGCACCATCATAGCGATACAGCACAGTATCTGCGCCTGCACCCAGATTGATGGTATCATCGCCTCGGCCGCCGATGATCATATCACCGCCTTCGCCTGCGTTGAGGGTTTGCGCGTTATCGCCGCCGATCAGAATCTGGCCTAATGTGTCGGTTTCATCGCCAATCACCGCGCCTTCAATACCGTTACCCAACACTGCGCCTGAGTCAGTTTCATCACTGGCTCCGCTAGCTCCGCCTGCGGCAACCACAGTGATAGTAAAGCTATACGTAGCTTCTAAGCTACCGTCACTCGCTGTGACCTTAATCGTGTATACTGTACCAATAGCACCCTGAATGCCACCGGGGTGGGAGATCAGGCCATCAAAGTTAACCAACCTTGCTTGACGTCCTACCTCCTGTCCATTGCTATCCAAGATCTCCACCGTGATATTCAATGTATCGCCGTCAGGATCGCGGAAAATACCCTTTACATTGATCCCATCACTTGGCAATACTCTTTGTTCTGGTGTCCTAGTGTAATCTCGGATAGGCCTGATAACCTCAGGAGCCCGGTTCGGTGTATTGACAGTCAAGCGCAGTGTCAACGCGCGTATAATTGAAGGAGTACGGACGTCATTCGCCCTTATCACAATCGATTTTTCATTAAGAGATGCTTTCGGGGAGCCGGTTAGCATAAAGGTCTCCTCGTTATAGGTAAGTCCATGCTCACTCATAGTCACTTTCTTACGCCGGTCGGCGTTGACATCGGGTCTACCAGTGATCTTCACCTCTAATTCTATAATCAACCCCGGATCATCAGGGTCATGGAAAAAATCGCGCACGTTGATAGGAGTGATTTCTTCATCCACATTCCATTCCTGAGAAAGAGGATTCTCCCCGATGATTTCGGGCAGATCGTTGGAACCAGTGGCATCGATCATCACCACAATAGGATCCGCGTCTCCAGCAGTAAAGGTGAATGTCTCTTTTTGTGGTGTTTCTCCCTCATCCAGTTCTTGCAACGCTTGCGACCTTGTTCGATCCAGTGTGTAAGTCCAAGTGTTAGTGCCTCTGTTCAATACCATCGTGCCGTACAGGCCTTCTAAAACACCGTCGCCATCATCATCGCCCATAAGATTGATGATTGGAGGGTTACCCGGAGTATCAGGGTCCTCAACAGCGAACGTTCCCATGGCAGACTGTTGTCCTGCCACATCTTCAACAACCGTACCAACTTTGTTATCTACCGTAAATACCGTCGGATTTCCGCCTGCCAAAATCACAATTTCAAATGACTTGGTCGCAGCCACCGAATCTGTTTGCCCGTCACTCGCCGTGACCGTAACATCGTATGTGCCAGCAACATCCAGTTTGAGGGTAAGCGTCTCGTTTATATCGCTATAACTAATAGTATTCGAGGAGTCCGACGAGATCATCATGCCGCTCTGGGTGCCATCTCGGAGCACTACCGTGATGGTTATGGTTAAATTATCATTATCATCAGCATCAGTGAAAAGGCCGCTCAAATCAATCATATCGGTCATCTGACCTGCCTGCCCGTTCGTAGGAACTATGATCTCACGGTCAGTGGGCATGGGATCATCATTGGTGCCTTGAATCGTGATGGTCACATCAAAGGATTCCAGACCATCGGCGGTAAAGGTGAAAGTTTCAGTTTTTACATCACTTACCCCCAACGCCTGCGCCCTATTATCCAGCGTGTAAGTCCAAGTACCATTAGGTTCATCAAAAGTCATCACGCCATATTCGCTCGCACCACTTAAAAGTTCGATGGTTGGAGGTTGCGCGCCACTAATATTAATCATCCCTGTAATGGACGTTGCATCATCTTCAATCACCGTGCCCGCATTACTTCCATCGATTGCTCTTGCAGTGGCTTCAATGATAAATTTCGCGACGAGATCACCTACCGTGACCACGATCGTATAAGTACCACTTTCAATCGGCGCACCAGAGATCATCTTGCTACTCCCATCAAACGTAAAGCCAGCCGCGGCAAAGTTTCCGCCATCAGCCAGCGTAACTATCGCATCTTCAAGGTTAAGGTTACCGAAAATAGTTCCCAGATTGATCGTTGCGATGGCCTCACCGGCCTTCACTTCTTGGTCAACGTCGCCTACCACAACTTTAAACTCTGAGGTGCCCCGCCCTTCTCTTCCATCATCCGCTGTGACCCTGATCGTGTAAATGCCTAATTGAGTCGGCGCACCGGCAATTCCTTTGGTTACAGGATCATAGGAAAGACCGATCGTGCTCAACTCTGAACCATCGTCAAGCATCACCGTCAGGATCAATTGATCGTTGTTAGGGTCGCTGAAAAGGTTACTCAGATCAATCGCATTGATCTCCTCACCTTTCGTCAAGCTTGTATTCGTAATAGCGTTCGCCACAGTAGGCGGCTCATTGGCTGGTCTGATGGTAAGGGTAAATTCCACCCTCGTTTGTGCCCCTTGATTGTCAGTCACCGTGAAAACGACCCTGTATTCTCCAACCTGTGTCGTGACGATTTGGATTTTCTCGGGTATGTTCCTTTCGTGAACGGCGAATCCCCTCTCTACTGGTCCCTGAAATACTTGCGTATCAAACGTATCTAGGCGGCCGTTTTCAGGGTCAGTGAAAAGCTCACGCAGATTATATCTTAACTCAGCTCCTGCATCCACGGTTATATCACCGATCGTCACGCCATCGGCAACCCTAGGAGCATCATTCACCGGAGTCACAGCGATGCTCAGTGTGGCGTCCTCAGACGCCTCCTCACCGTCCCAAACCTGATAATCCCAGTCTAGATTGCCATTGAAATCAAGGTTTGGACTCAATTTTAACCCGCCCAGCGTAGCCACTGTCACATAAATATAGCCATCTTTTGCCGGCGCACCTGCCTCAGTTGAGCTTGCATCGACCACAGTGTTATCATCCCGCAACAACGCGCCGTTAATGATCGAAGACAGTTTGATATAAACGCCTTTGAAAGACGATGTATCAGCTGCAGGATCATTGCCATCAGGGTCAGCAAAACCAAACAATGTCGTCAACTCTTCTGGCGTATCAGGAAACGCGTAATCAGTGTCCTCCATGGTCTCAATGCCAGTCATCGGATTTGCGGTGGGAGCACCGCCTCCAGACACGGCGGGCTCAGCGACCGTAAGGGTAAATACCGAAGTAGCGAACGTACCGATGGAATCAGTTGCCGTGACCGTGATCATATAGTCGCCCGCTTCTAGAGAATCTGATAGAGTGCCAGTGAGCATCTCGCTGGTAATACTAAGGCCAGTATTATCGATCGAGTTGTTATTCAATGTCACCGTGAACGTCAGAGTCAAGGTATCGTCGGCATCAGCGTCGGTGAACAGACCGCTTAGATCAATCGACGTGATCGCCCGACCGGCCGTTCCACTTTGAGAAGCTATATCAGTGCCAGCCACAGGGGCATCATTCTCACCCTGCACCATGATGGTGAGCGTAAAGTCAACCGCACCATCGGCGGTAAAGGTAAAGGTTTCAGTTCCTGTCTGACCTCCCTTCAAGGCCTGCGCATTATTATTCAGCGTGTAAGTCCAAACACCACCGTCCCCACTCGCAACAAAGGTCAGCGTTCCGTATTGGCCAGCGCCATCTGTAAGCACGACTGTTGGCAACGCATCATTGTCAGCGTCCGTAATGGTGAGCGTCCCCATAATGGGGTTTGCTGCATCCTCAGCAATCGTGCCGTCCATAGCACCACCGATTACCGGTGCATTATCAGGTGCGACCACAATGTTAAATGTCGAAGACTGGGACGCAGCGCCGCTACCGTCTGTCGCGATGACCTCGATCGTGACAGGGCCAGCTTCAACATTGTTTAATAATGTACCGGTGATCATCTTGGTATCAGAGTTATACTCAAGACCAATCGTATCCAACCCTGGCCTATCACTAGCAACGACAACCGTCACCGTCAGAGTCAAGGTATCGCCGGTATCAACGTCAGTGAAAAGACCACTCAGGTCAATAGCCTTGATCTCTTGACCTACCCGTCCAGCTTGTTCAACAATCTCAGACTCAACGACAGGAGCGTCATTCACACCACTAATCGTGATGGTCACCGTGATGTCTTCCGCACCCTCGGCGGTAAAGGTAAATTCTTCGGTTAATGTATTATCCTTCAACGCCTGCACAGCCGGATTATCGTTATCCAGCGTGTAAGTCCAAACACCGCCGTCCGGACTCGCAACAAAGGTCAGCGTGCCGTATTGGCCAACGCCATTGCCATCAAGCGCGACAGTTGGCACCTCATCGCCATCAGCGTCCGTAATGGTGAGCGTCCCCATAATGGGGTTTGCTGCATCCTCAGCAATCGTGCCGTCCACAGCACCACCGATTACCGGTTTGTTATCGGCTGCGACTACAATATCAAATGTCGAAGGCTGGGACGCAGCGCCGCTACCGCCACCGTCTGTCGCGATGACCTCGATCGTGTAAGTGCCAGCAACAACACTGTTTAATAATGTACCGGTGATCATCTTGGTACCAGAGTTATACTCAAGACCAAGTGTACCCAATCCAGACTTAGGACTACCATCACTAGACAGCACCATCACCGTCAGAGTAAAGCTATCGCCGGTATCAACGTCAGTGAAAAGACCACTCAGATCAATCGCGGTGATCGCCTGACCGGCCGTTCCACTTTGAGAAGCTATATCAGTGCCAGCCACAGGGGCATCATTCACACCAGTAATCGTGATAGTCACCGTGATGTCTTCCGCACCTACGGCCGTAAAGGTAAATTCCTCGGTTAATGTAGCACCCTTCAACGCCTGCACATCCGGATTATCGTTATCCAGCGTGTAAGTCCAAACACCACCGTCCCCACTCGCAACAAAGGTCAGCGTTCCGTATTGGCCAACGCCATTTGTAAGCTCGACTGTTGGCAACGCATCGTTGTCAGCGTCCGTAATGGTGAGCGTCCCCGTAATGGGGTCTGCCGCATCCTCAGCAATCGTGCTGTCCACTTCACCACCGATTACCGGTGCGTTATCGGGTGCGACTACAATATTAAATGTCGAAGGCTGGGACGCAGCGCCGCTACCGTCTGTCGCGATGACCTCAATCGTGTAAGGGCCAGCAACAACACTGTTTAATAATGTACCGGTGATCATCTTGGTACCAGAGTCATACTCAAGACCAAGTGTACCCAATACAGACTTAGGACTACCATCACTAGGCAGCACCATCACCGTCAGAGTAAAGCTATCGCCGGTATCAACGTCCGTGAAAAGACCACTCAGATCAATAGCATCGATATCTTGACCTACCCGCCCAGTTTGGTCATCAATCGCAGAGGCAACGACAGGGGCGTCATTCACACCACTAATCGTGATAGTCACCGTGATGTCTTCCGCACCTACGGCCGTAAAGGCAAATTCCTCGGTTAATGTAGCACCCTTCAACGCCTGCACATCCGGATTATCGTTATCCAGCGTGTAAGTCCAAACACCACCGTCCCCACTCGCAACAAAGGTCAGCGTTCCGTATTGGCCAGCGCCATCTGACAGCATGACTGTTGGCAACGCATCGTTGTCAGCGTCCGTAATGGTGAGCGTCCCCGTAAGGGGGTTTGCTGCATCCTCAGCAATCGTGCCGCCCATAGCCCCACCGATTACCGGTGCATTATCAGGTGCGACTACAATATCAAATGTCGAAGGCTGGGACTCAGCGCCGCTACCGTCTGTCGCTATGACCAAGATCGAGTAAGTGTCAGCAACAACACTGTTTAATAATGTACCGGTGATCATCTTGGTATCAGAGTCATACTCAAGACCAAATGCAGCCAACGGCGTCCTAACACCAAAGCCACCAGCGAACACCACCGTCAGAGTCAAGGTATCGCCGGTGTCAACGTCAGTGAAAAGACTACTCAGATCAATAGCCTTGATCTCTTGACCTACCCGCCCAGCTTGTTCAACAATTTCAGACTCAACGACAGGAGCGTCATTCACACCACTAATCGTGATAGTCACCGTGATGGGGGCCGCACCTTCAGCGGTAAAGGTAAAGTCGTCGGTTAATGTATCACCCTTCAATGCCTGCACAGCCGCATTAGTGTTATCCAGCGTGTAAGTCCAAACACCACCGTCCGGACTCGCAACAAAGGTCAGCGTTCCGTATTGGCCAGCGCCATCTGTAAGCTCGACCGTTGGCAACGCATCGCCCTCAGCGTCCGTAATGGTGAGCGTCCCCATAATGGGGTCTGCTACATCCTCAGCAATCATGCCGTCCACAGCACCACCGATTACCGGTGCGTCATCAGCTACGACCACAATGGTAAATGTCGAAGGCTGGGACGCAGCGCCGCTACCGTCTGTCGCTATGACCTCAATCGTGTAAGGGCCAGTAGGAATACTGTCTAATAATGTACCGGTGATCATCTTGGTACCAGAGTCATACTCAAGACCAAGTGTAGTATCCAACGCCATCCTAGTATTACCATCACTAGACAGCACCATCACCGTCAGAGTCAAGGTATCGCCGGTGTCAACGTCAGTGAAAAGACCACTCAGATCAATAGCATCGATATCTTGACCTACCCGCCCATCTTGTCCACCAATTTCATTGCCAGACTCAACGACAGGAGCGTCATTCACACCACTAATCGTGATGGTCACCGTGATGGGGGCCGCACCTGCAGCGGTAAAGGTAAATTCCTCGGTTAATGTACCACCCTTCAACGCCTGCACAGCCGCATTGGTGTTATCCAGCGTGTAAGTCCAAACACCACCGTCCCCACTCGCAACAAAGGTCAGCGTGCCGTATTGGCCAGCACCATCTGACAGCATGACTGTTGGCAACGTATCGCCATCAGCGTCCGTAATGGTGAGCGTCCCCATAAGGGGGTCTGCTGCATCCTCAGCAATCGTGCCGTCCATAGCACCACCGATTACCGGTTTGTTATCGGCAGCGACCACAATGTCAAATGTCGAAGGCTGGGACGCAGCGCCGCTACCGCCACCGTCTGTCGCGATGACCTCGATCGTGAAAGTGCCGGCAACAACACTGTTTAATAATGTACCGGTGATCATCTTGGTATCAGAGTCATACTCAAGACCAAGCGTATCCAACCCTACCCTACCACTACCATTGTGAACCATCACCGCCAGAGTAAAGGTATCGCCAGCATCAACGTCAGTGAAAAGACCACTCAGATCAATAGCATCGATATCTTGACCTACCCGCCCAGTTTGGTCATCAATCGCAGAGGCAACGACAGGGGCGTCATTCACACCACTAATCGTGATAGTCACCGTGACATCTTCGGCGCCATCAGCAGTAAAGGTAAATTCCTCGGTTAATGTATTATCCTTCAACGCCTGCACAGCCGCATTAGTGCTATCCAGCGTGTAAGTCCAAACACCACCGTCCCCACTCGCAACAAAGGTCAGCGTGCCGTATTGGCCAACGCCATTTGTAAGCACGACTGTTGGCAACGTATCGCCATCAGCGTCCGTAATGGTGAGCGTCCCCATAAGGGGGTCTGCTGCATCTTCAGCAATCATGCCGTCCATAGAACCACCGATTACCGGTGGGTTATCGGGTGCGACCACAATGTCAAATGTCGAAGGCTGGGACGCAGCGCCGCTACCGTCTGTCGCGATGACTTCGATCGTGTAAGTGCCAGCATCACTCGGTGTACCAATGATCCCATCGGTAGAATTATACTCAAGACCGATCGTATCCAACCCTACCCTAGCACTACCATCTTGAACCATCACCGTCAGAGTCAAGATATCGCCGGTATCAACGTCAGTGAAAAGACTACCCAGAACAATAGCATCGATCTCTTGACCTACCCGCCCAGCTTGTTCACCAATTTCATTGCCAGACTCAACGACAGGAGCGTCATTCACACCACTAATCGTGATGGTCACCGTGATGGGGGCCGCACCTTCAGCAGTAAAGGTAAAGTTGTCTTCTAATGTACCACTCTTCAACGCCTGCACAGCCGCATTACTGTTATTCAGCGTGTAAGTCCAAACACCACCGTCCGCACTCGCAACAAAGGTCAGCGTGCCGTATTGGCCAGCGCCAGACGAAAGCTCGACCGTTGGCAACGCATCGCCCTCAGCGTCCGTAATGGTGAGCGTCCCCATAATGGGGTCTGCTGCATCCTCAGTAATCGTGCCGCCCATAGCACCACCGATTACCGGTGCGTCATCGGCTACGACCACAATGTCAAATGTCGAAGGCTGGGACGCATCGCCGCTACCGCCACCGTCTGTCGCGATGACCTCAATCGTGTAAGTGCCAGTAGGAATACTGTTTAATAATGCACCGGTGATCATCTTGGTACCAGAGTCATACTCAAGACCAAGTGTAGTATCCAACGCCGTCCTAGTACTACCATCACTAGACAGCACCATCACCGCCAGAGTCAAGGTATCGCCGGTATCAACGTCAGTGAAAAGACCGCTCAGATCAATAGCCCTGATCTCTTGACCTACCCGCCCAGATTGTCCACCAATTTCATTGCCAGACTCAACGACAGGAGCGTCATTCACACCACTAATCGTGATAGTCACCGTGACATCTTCAGCACCCTCAGCAGTAAAGGTAAATTCGTCGTCTAATGTATCACCCTTCAACGCCTGCACATCCGCATTAGTGTTATCCAGCGTGTAAGTCCAAACACCACTCGCCGCATCAAAGGTCAGCGTTCCGTAATCGCCAGCACCATCTGTAAGCGCGACCATTGGCAACGCATCGCCATCAGCGTCCGTAATGGTGAGCGTCCCCGTAATGGGGTCTGCTGCATCCTCAGCAATCGTGCTGTCCACATCACCACCGATTACCGGTGCATTATCAGGTGCGACCACAATGTCAAATGTCGAAGGCTGGGACGCAGCGCCGCTACCGTCTGTCGCGATGACCTCAATCGTGAAAGTACCGGCAGAAACGTCACTTCTTATCGTGCCTGTGATTGCATTTGCGACCGGATCATAGGAAAGACCGATCGTGCTCAACGCTGAACCATCGTCAAGCACCACCGCCAGAGTAAAGGTATCGCCAGCATCAACGTCAGTGAAAAGACTACTCAGATCAATAGCCGTGATCTCTTGGCCTACCCGCCCAGCTTGTTCAACAATTTCATTGCCAGACTCAACAACAGGAGCGTCATTCACACCACTAACCGTGATGGTCACCGTAAAGGAGGTAGTCCCATCTCTAAAGGTGAAAGCCTCTTCTTCTGTATCCCCATCACGCAACATTTGCGTGTCAACATCCTCGTTATTCAACTCATAACGCCAAACCGACCCGTTAAAAGTCATCGTGCCATATGTACCTTCGAGATTGCCTGAACCATCGGCCCCATCAAGCGTGATCGTCCCGCTAACGCTAGAGGTGAGCGTTCCTGTAGCAAAATTGACAAGATCATTTTCAACAATCGTCGCTGCGTTTCCGCCTTCGGTTGCTTCGATTGTTTTCTCCAAGACCGTAAAGGTGAATTCCGAAGTACCCATCTCGCCACTAGGGTCAGTTGCTATGACCGTGATCGTATAATCGCCTGCGGCCAGAGATCCTGATAGAGTGCCAGTGAGCATATCATTGCGAATACTAAGACCGGTATCTGCATTCGCGACCGTGCTCCCTGCAAGAGTCACCGTGAACGTCAAGACCACTTCATCACCATCAATATCAGTGAAAAGACCGCTTAGATCAATATCAGTGATTTCCTCACCGACCGTCCCGCTTTGAGAGGCGATATCAGTGCCAGCCACAGGGGCATCATTCACCTCAGCTATATTAATAATCAATTCTGCGTCCGATGAGACCTCCTCACCGTCCCAAACCCGATAAACCAGCGCTAAATCGCCATTGAAATTAGGAGCAGGGGTAATCTTTAAACCATCAAGATTATCAAACGTCACATAAACATAGCCGGCGATGGCGTCCACGGTATCACTACCGCTAAGATCCGTATCTGCAACGACCTGGGTGTTATCATCGAGCCTCAACGAGGCGTTTTCAATGGCTATCCTGATATAAACGCCTCTGAAAGACGATGTATCAGCTGCAGGATCATTGCCCGACGGGTCGCGGAAACCAAAGAGCCCAGTCAAAGCCTCGGGCGTATCAGGGAATGCGTAATCAGTGTCCTCCACACCATCAACGCTCGCCGGAGTCGCGGTCGGCTTACCGCCCTTAACCGCATTAACCTCAACAACACGAGCATCAACCGCAGCCTTGAGATCTGCGACGCTGGAATCATCAGGAGAGTCCACCAAAGTCTTGAGCGCAGAGACCATTTCAACCTTAGTGGTAGAACCATCGTCATCACCGTCCGCCAAATCATCATTCTCTTTAATCTCGGTCAGGGCTATAGCGGCCCTGCTGATCATCTGCTTTTTCGCCTCACCCGGCGCACCGCTTTCAGGCAATTCATAATTCCCCGCATCGAGAACATCGGCGAGTGTGACTACATCATCACCAAAAATCTCATCCAAAACCTCTTGCTCCGTGGTCGGCATGCCAGCCTGACCCTCTACCTCTTCAAGGTAGGTGACAATCAGGTCAGTGATCGGAGTCGCTATGCCGCCCTCGCCATCATCAAGCGAGCGGAACTCACCTTCTAAACGCTCGCCACTATCAATGTCATAAGCACTCCCCACAACAGCAACAAAGGCACGACCGACATATTGCTCGGGAATATCAACGGTGCCGTCCTCATCCGTGAGATAGCGCGAACGGCCAGACTCATCACGCTGGGCATCTTTTTCAGCGTCGGTGACCTCACCATCACCATTCAAATCAAAGAAGACTTCCGCGCCAGCGACCGGGCCGTCAACAACCGAGACCTCGTCAATGGGTCGTACTTCAAAGTCAATGCTATTCTCGCCAAACAGACGCGGCAAAACCTCATCCAGATTCTTGAATGCTGTGAGGCCGCCGTCAAAGTTATTCGCAACATTCTCCGCCCCGCCCAGAATCTCAACCAGATCATCAAAACCAAGCCGCTCATCAAAAGTGATAGAGACCACAGGGCTAGACAGAGGCCCGCTGCTGAAAGATGAGGCTTCCTTGAAGTGTAACAACACACCATCAAAATAGAAGACGCCATTCTCATCAAATCCCCACTTCATGGTGACGGTAAAGGCGTCATCATCGGTTAAAGCCTCACCATCTGCGCCTTCGAGGCTTTGCAGAAACTCTGTCAGAGTCGTGATATCAGTGCGGTCAGAATTGACAACGAATTTCAGTTTATCCTGACCACGGCGAAAACCTTTGATCGCATCACCGCCATCAGTGCCATCGCCGCCATAACCGAAAGTATAAAGCACCTCATCGGCACCGGCGTCCACCTGCTCACCATTGTCATCGCGGGTAAGCGTAATCTCATCATCCCCCGCACCGGCATCTATTTGATCATCCCCCTCACCGCCGGTGATGGTGTCGCTACCATCCCCCGTATCTATCTTCTGCGGCACGGTCTCACCAGAGAGATCTATCACGTTGTCTTGGTCAGGAGACCCAACTTCAAAATCCTCTCGGGACGTGATCTGGAGAGTCACATCAATTACGCTAGTCCCCGCATCGTCTGTGAATGTGAAGGTAAACGTTTCATCTCGTCCCGTATCACCATCCGGCGGGATATAGCGGATGAGCCCGTTGTTAATATCCGCCTGGGTAAAGGTATCATTTACATTAAGTGGAGTCCCATCATTCTCTAATACACCTCCGCTCGGCAACCCGGTGATCGTGTATACTAGTTTCGTCAGATCAACTTCATTCGGAGAAATTACCAGCAGACTAGACTGATCGATAACGGTCTCCTCACCGATGTTATAGGCAAAAGTGGAGCGTTCTATATCCAATTCTCCCCTAGTGACTTCAAGGTCAAATGCCAAAGCACCGGATTCCGCACCAGCGTTGTCACTGGCCACGACCCTGATCGTATAAGTACCAGGGGGGGCATTGATCGTACCAGTGATTCTGCTAACGGGATTTCCTGATTCGTCCTGAGTCTCGTGAGTAAGCCCAATCTCCTGTAATGTCACCGTGCTATTATCAGCAAGAGTCACCGTGAACGTCAGGGTCAATATATCGCCGGCATCAGCGTCCGTGAAAAGATCACTTAGATCGATATTATCGATCGCCTCACCTGCTGCTTTGGTTTGATCATCGATGGAGGCCGCGACAAGAGTGCCGGTACCATCATCCACCATCGCAATCGCAGGCGTATCATTTGCCCCGGTTACCGTGATAACCACATCGATTTGAACGGGCTCGGTGCCACCATCATCAGCAACAGTAAAGGTGAAGGTTTCGGTTGCTGTCTGGCCTGCCGCTAGCGCTTGCGTTTCTGGCTTCGTATTATCCAGCGTGTAAGTCCAAGTACCAGTGTTTGTAGTGCTACCCTCTACCCATGCTATGCTACCGTATCTGCCATCAAGACTAGATGGCTCCATGATGACTGGGGTCGTTCCATCACCGTCCTCAACGGTGAACGTTCCCGTAACGGCGGGGTCTGCTGCATCTTCAACAATAGCTCCACTCAATTCACTACCAGTCGTGGGGGCCGGCGCAAATTGGTCCGTTGGCGTGAATCCGTTTATATTCGTACTCGTCCCTGTCCCATCATCACGCTCCCCGTAAGCGGCCAAAAACGCGTCAGCGGTTAGAGGGTCCGCTTTGGTTCGATCGCCCAAATGCTGGAAAGTGAAATTAGACGGATTCATGACCGTGATTACTTTATCGGTAGACAGAGTGATGACATACACAGGAGAGGCCCCAGACGCATCACTCGTAATGGACTTGATTTCAACATTTAACGCAAAGACAATCATATTGTCCCCGCTGTCGTCATCGATCGTGACCGAGTTCGCAGTGTTTGTGATTAAAAATTGATCAAGACCCGCGCCACCACTTAGAGGAGAAACGCCTCCAGCAGTGCTGTCGTCAGGAGTATTGCTATCAATGATTATCTGGTTTGCAACACCGTAGACCAACGAATTATCCGCAGGAATCATATCCCCCACACGGGTTAGGCCATCATCATTGTCTGTTAAATACCATCCGGCGGTAAATGTATCGCTCGGACCAGGTAGAAAATAACGAAGAACTTTAAAATCAGTCATAAGAATTATCCTTTCTTAGCAGGAATAGGCCGCCAGCATTAAAGCAGACTGGCAGGGTGCAAAACACGAAAGGGCACAAAACATCACGCAGCACAAACGAGGGACGCACCAGTGAGCATAAAAAGTAGTTTAGATAATAGGGATTTTTTGCCATGGTCGCACAACCATCACTGGCGACGTCCTCCAAAGCAACACGATCATTAAAAACATTAAAAACCCACATGACCAACATTCGTCCTATAATTATAGAAAACCGAACTCCATTTTTACCCCATTGAGATAACACACCCTATCTGTCACCTAATTCAAGACTATACTCCTAAGGCTACTCTCTTGCAATCTATAACTTTCAAGACGAGTCACCACATGGAGAGCCCACTACAAATACCCGTGAAGTTAGTAGCCGGCGATCACCTTAGATAGGACCAGTTTCCTAAAAGCTTGATTTAAAGCCCATATTCCCAGAATTAAGCAGTTTTAGACTGTTACTAAGCACGTTATTGATCGCCTGACAAGCAGCTGTTTCCTCGTCAATTATGCCGGCCGTGATTACCGCTCGCCGAACATATGTGCGTCAAAATGCCGCAAATGCTCGTAAAATTAAGACTTAACCTTCAACCTTAGATAATATCGGTTTCCGCAGGATTTAACTCAATACCGAGATCATCAAAGTTCGCTAGTTCCACGCTGCTGCCAAGAATAGCATCGATCACCTCATAAGCGGCGGTTTCCTCGCCATCTGTGATCGCCCGCTCACCGTCTTCCGCATCCTCAAAGGCCGTTAAGTCAATGTCTGAAGGAGCAACAAAATCGTCTTCCTCGAAATTAACTGTCAGATCGATCTCTTGAGTCGCGGCGTCTTGGTCAGGGCCATCTTGACCAGCGAAGGTGAACACAACACCGGTAATGTTTCCATCTCCGTCAACAATCAGGCTAACGCCTTTGATAGCATCGTAGAACTCGGCGGTGTCTGTGTAGATACTCTCATTCTCTGCTTCTGCGAGAATCAGGGTGTCTTCATCCACATCAAAGTCATTGATCACATCGCCGCCATCATGCGCCGTCGGAGCGGTGTCCTCCGCACCATCATAGCGATACAGCACAGTATCTGCGCCTGCACCCAGATTGATGGTATCATCGCCTCGGCCGCCGATGATCATATCACCGCCTTCGCCTGCGTTGAGGGTTTGCGCGTTATCGCCGCCGATCAGAATCTGGCCTAATGTGTCGGTTTCATCGCCAATCACCGCGCCTTCAATACCGTTACCCAACACTGCGCCCGAGTCAGTTTCATCACTGGCTCCGCTAGCCCCGCCTGCGGCAGCCACAGTGATAGTAAAGCTATGCGTAGTTTCTAAGCTACCGTCACTCGCTGTGATCCTAACCGTGTATACTGTACCAATAGCACCCTTAATGCCATTGTTGGCGATGATCTCTTGCTGATTAAAATTCAACCCTGATTGTCCAGGGTTTGCCATCCCTCCACCTTCATCAAAGAAATCTACAGTGATCCTCAAATCATCGCCGTCAGGATCGCTGAAAATATCGCTTACAGAGATCCCATCACCTCGCCTTATGTTTTCTTCTAATTTCCAAGTTAGATCTTGGAGAGGATTGACAACCTCAGGAGCCCGGTTCGGTGTATTGACAGTCCAGCGCAGTTCCACCACACGTATACTTGAAGGAGAACGGACGTCATTCGCCCTTACCAGAACCGATTGTTTATCAAGAGATGCTTTCGGGTTGCCGGTTAGCATAAAGGTATTCTTGTTAAAGGTAAGTCCATGCTCACTCATAGTCACTTTCTTACGATTGTTGGCGTGGGGAGGGGGTTCATTAGTGCCCCTCACATCTAAAGTTATAATCAACTCCGGATCATCAGGGTCATGGAAAAAATTGCGCACATTGATAGGAGTGATTTCTTCATCCGCATCCCATTCCTGAGTAACAATCTCAGACCCATCGATGATTTCGGGCACATCGTTGGAACCAGTGGCCTCGATGGTCACCACAATAGGATCCGCGTCTCCAGCAGTAAAGGTGAAGTCCCTTTCTGGTGGTGGCACATTCTCTTCTTCCTCATCCGGTTCTTGCGACCCTGTTGGACCCGGTTCTTGCAACGCTTGCGACCTCATTGGATCCAGTGTGTAAGTCCAAGTGTTAGTGTCTCTGTCCAATACCATCGTGCCGTACAGGCCTTCTACAACACCGTCGCTATCATCATCGCCCATAATATTGATGATTGGAGGGTTACCCGGAGTATCAGGGTCCTCAACAGTGAACATTCCCATGGCAGACTGTTGTCCTTCCACATCTTCAACAACCGTACCAACGTTGGTATCTACCATAAATACCGTCGGATTATTACTGCTTGCCGAAATCACAATTTCAAATGTCGAAGGCTGGGACGCAGCGCCGCTACCACCACCGTCTGTCGCGATGACCTCGATCGTGTAAGTGCCGGCAGAAACGTCACTTCCTATCGTGCCTGTGATTTCATTTTCGACCGGGTCGTAAGTAAGGCCGAGCGTATCCAACCCTACCCTAGCACTACCATCATGAACCATCACCGCCAGAGTAAAGGTATCGCCGGCATCAACGTCAGTGAAAAGACCACTCAGATCAATAGCCGTGATCTCTTGACCTACCTGCCCAGCTTGTTCAACAATCTCAGACTCAACGACAGGAGCGTCATTCACACCACTAATCGTGATGGTCACCGTGATGTCGTCCGCACCCTCAGCGGTAAAGGTAAATTCGTCGGTTAATGTATTATCCTTCAACGCCTGCACAGCCGCATTAGCGTTATCCAGCCTGTAAGTCCATACACCACCGTCCCCACTCGCAACAAAGGTCAGCGTGCCGTATCGGCCAGCGCCATCTGTAAGCACGACCATTGGCAACGCATCGCCGACATCAGCGTCCGTAATGGTGAGCGTCCCCGTAAGGGGGTTTGCTGCATCCTCAGCAATCGTGCCGTCCACTTCACCACCGATTACCGGTGCATTATCAGGTGCGACTACAATATCAAATGTCGAAGGCTGGGACTCAGCGCCGCTACCGTCTGTCGCTATGACCAAGATCGTGTAAGTGTCAGCAACAACACTGTCTAATAATGTACCGGTGATCATCTTGGTATCAGAGTCATACTCAAGACCAAGTGTAGCCAACGGCGAACTAGCACCAAAGCCACCACCGAGCACCACCGTCAGAGTCAAGGTATCGCCGGTGTCAACGTCAGTGAAAAGACTACTCAGATCAATAGCATCGATCTCTTGACCTACCCGCCCGGTTTGTCCACCAATTTCATTGCCAGACTCAACGACAGGAACGTCATTCACACCAGTAATCGTGATGGTCACCGTGATAGGGGCCGCACCTTCAGCGGTAAAGGTAAAGTTGTCTTCTAATGTATCACCCTTCAATGCCTGCACAGCCGGATTAGCGTTATCCAGCGTGTAAGTCCAAACACCGCCGTCCGCACTCGCAACAAAGGTCAGCGTGCCGTATTGGCCAGCGCCATCTGTAAGCACGACCATTGGCAACGCATCGCCCTCAGCGTCCGTAATGGTGAGCGTCCCCATAATGGGGTCTGCTGCATCCTCAGCAATCGTGCTGTCCACAGCACCACCGATTACCGGTGCGCCATCGGCTACGACCACAATGGTAAATGTCGAAGGCTGGGACGCAGCGCCGCTACCGTCTGTCGCTATGACCTCGATCGTGTAAGTGCCAGCATCACTCGGTATACCAATGATCCCATCGGTAGAATTATACTCAAGACCGATCGTATCCAATCCAGACTTAGTATTACCATCACTAGACAGCACCATCACCGTCAGAGTAAAGGTATCGCCGGTGTCAACGTCCGTGAAAAGACCACTCAGATCAATAGCCGTGATCTCTTGACCTACCTGCCCGGTTTGTCCACCAATTTCATTGCCAGACTCAACGACAGGAGCGTCATTCACACCACTAATCGTGATGGTCACCGTGATGGGGTCCGCACCCTCAGCGGTAAAGGTAAAGTTGTCTTCTAATGTATCACCCTTCAACGCCTGCACATCCGGATTAGCGTTATTCAGCCTGTAAGTCCAAACACCACCGTCCGCACTCGCAACAAAGGTCAGCGTGCCGTATTGGCCAGCGCCATCTGTAAGCACGACCATTGGCAACGCATCGCCCTCAGCGTCCGTAATGGTGAGTGTCCCCGTAGAGTCTACTGCATCCTCAGCAATCATGCCGTCCACTTCACCACCGATTACCGGTGGGTTGTTAAACGCGGCGACCACAATGTCAAATGTCGAAGGCTGGGACGCAGCGCCGCTACCGTCTGTCGCGATGACTTCGATCGTGTAAGTGCCGGCAGAAACGTCACTTCTTATCGTACCGGTGATCTCGTTGGCGACAGGATCATAGGAAAGACCGATCGTGCTCAACGCTGAACCATCGTCAAGCACCACCGCCAGAGTAAAGGTATCGCCAGCATCAACGTCCGTGAAAAGACCACTCAGATCAATAGCCGTGATCTCTTGACCGACCTGCCCAGCTTGTTCAACAATTTCATTGCCAGACTCAACGACAGGAACGTCATTCGCGCCGTTAATCGTGATGGTCACCGTAAAGGAGGTAGTCCCATCTCTAAAGGTGAAAGCCTCTTCTTCTGTATCCCCATCACGCAACATTTGCGTGTCATCATCCTCGTTATCCAACTCATAACGCCAAACCGACCCGTCAAAAGTCATCGTGCCATATGTAGCTTCGAGATTGCCTGAACCATCGGCCCCATCAAGCGTGATCGTCCCGCTAACGCTAGAGGTGAGCGTTCCTGTAGCAAAATAGGTGACAAGATCATTTTCAACAATCGTCGCTGCGTTGCCGCCTGCGGTTGCTTCGATTGTTTTCTCCAAGACCGTAAAGGTGAATTCCGAAGTATCCATCTCGCCACTAGGGTCCGTTGCTGTGACCGTGATCGTATAATCGCCTGCGGCCAGAGATCCTGATAAAGTGCCAGTGAGCATATCATTGCGAATACTAAGACCGGTATCTGCATTCGCGACCGTGCTCCCCGCAAGAGTCACCGTGAACGTCAAGGTCACTTCATCACCATCAATATCAGTGAAAAGACCGCTTAGATCAATATCAGTGATTTTCTCACCGACCGTCCCGCTTTGAGAGGCGATATCAGTGCCAGCCACAGGCGCATCATTCACCCCAGCTATATTAATAATCAATTCAGCGTCCGATGAGACCTCCTCACCGTCCCAAACCCGATAAACCAGCGCTAAATCGCCATTGAAATTAGGAGCAGGGGTAATCTTTAAACCATCAAGATTATCAAACGTCACATAAACATAGCCGACAATGGCGTCCACGGTATCACTACCGCTAAGATCCGTGTCTGCAACGACCTGGGTGTTATCATCGAGCCTCAACGAGGCGTTTTCAATATCTATCCTGATATAAACGCCTCTGAAAGACGATGTATCAGCTGCAGGATCATTGCCCGACGGGTCGCGGAAACCAAAGAGCCCAGTCAAAGCCTCGGGCGTATCAGGGAATGCGTAATCAGTGTCCTCCACACCATCAACGCTCGCCGGAATCGCGATCGGCTTACCGTTCCTAACCGCATTAACCTCAGTAACACGAGCATCAACCGCAGCCTCGAGATCTTCGACGCTGGAATCACCAGGAGAGTCCACCAAAGTCTTGATCGCAGAGACAATTTCAACCTTAGTGGTAGAACCATCGTCATCACCGTCAGCCAAATCATCATTCTCTTTAATCTCGGTCAGGGCTATAGAGATCTTGCTGATCAGATCTTTTTTATTATTCTCTGGCGTATCGGTATCGGCTGGTATTTCATAATTCCCCGCATCGAGAATATCGGCGAGTGTGATCTCACCATCACCAAAAATCTCATCCAAAACCTCTTGCTCCGTGGTCGGCGTACCAGCCTGACCCTCTACCTCTTCAAGGTAGGTGACAATCAGGTCAGTGATCGGAGTCGCTATCCCGCCTCGGCCTTCATCAAGCGAGCGGAACTCACCTTCCAGACGTTCGCCGGTGGCGATGTCGTAAGCGCCATCCACATCAGCAACAAAGGCGCGACCGACATATTGCTCGGGAATTTGGGTAGTGCCGTCCTCACCCGTGATATAGCGCGAACGGCCAGAATCATCACGCTGGGCATCTTTTTCAGCGTCGGTGATCTCACCATCACTATTCAAATCAAAGAAGACTTTCGCGCCAGCGACCGGGCCGTCAACAACCGAGACCTCGTCAATGGGTCGTACTTCAAAGTCAATGCTATTCTCGCCAAACAGACGTGGCAAAACCTCATCCAGATTCTTGAATGCTGTGAGACCGCCGTCAAAGTTATCCGCAACATTCCCCGCCCCGCCCAGAATCTCAACCAGATCATCAAAACCAAGCCGCTCATCAAAAGTGATAGAGACCACAGGGCTAGAAAGAGGCCCGTTGCTGAAAGCTGAGGCTTCCTTGAAGTGTAGCAACACGCCGTCAAAATAGAAGACGCCATCCTCATCAAATCCCCACATCATGGTGACGGTAAAGGCATCATCATCGGTTAAAGCCTCACCATCTGCGCCTTCGAGGCTTTGCAGAAAGGCTGTCAGAGTCGTGATATCAGTGCGGTCAGAATTGACAACGAATTTCAGTTTATCCTGACCACGGCGAAAACCTTTGATCGCATCACCGCCATCGATACCATCGCCGCCATAACCGAAAGTATAAAGCACCTCATCGGCGCCAGCGTCCACCGGATTGCCCTCATCATCATCGAGGGTAAGCGTAATCTCATCATCCCCCGTGCCGGCATCTATTTGATCATCCCCCTCACCGCCGGTGATGGTGTCGCTACCATCCCCTGTATCTATCTTCTGCGGCGCGGTCTCACCAGAGAGATCTATCGTGTTGTCCCCTTCAGGATTCTGAACATCCACATCCTCACGAGGAGTAATCTGGAAGACTCCCGGCACCTGCTTAGGAATGTCAGGGATAACACCTGAGTTGACGACTACGAAGGAGAAACTGTCACTTTGCGCCGGGGAGGAATCCGATGGACGATAGGTGATGAGTCCGTTGTTAACATCCTCTTGGGTGAAGCTGTTGCTACCGGATTGATCATCGAGTTGAGTATCACCTTTCCATAGCGTGCCATTAGTCGGCAGACCCCGAATAATGTATACCAACATAGACAGGTCATCTTGACTTCCATGACTCGTCAATAGGTTGTCCTGACTGATAACGATAACCTCACCGCCGGCATTATAAACAAGGTTACTAAGCTCGATCACTGCCTCAAATGGGTAAGCGGTTAAAAATTCTGCGGCGGAGATGGGAGCAGTCCTCGTGGTATCCCCCAAATGCTGGAAAGTGAAACTAGACGGATTCCTGACCGTGATTACTTTATCGGTAGACAGAGTGATGACATACACAGGAGAGGCCCCAGACGCATCACTCGTAATGGACTTGATTTCAACATCTAACGCAAAGACAATCATATTGTCCCCGCTGTCGTCATCGATCGTGACCGAGTTCGCAGTGTTTGTGATTAAAAATTGATCAAGACCCGCGCCACCACTTAGAGGAGAAACGCCTCCAGCAGTGCTGTCGTCAGGAGTATTGTCGTCAATGATTATCTGGTTTGCAACACCGTAGACCTCCGAATTATCCGCAGGAATCATATCCCCCACACGGGTTAGGCCATCATCATTGTCTGTTAAATACCATCCGGCGGTAAATGTATCGCTCGGGCCAGGTAGAAAATAACGAAGAACTTTAAAATCAGTCATAAGAATTATCCTTTCTTAATAGGAATAGGCCGCCAGCATTAAAGCAGACTGGCAGGGTACAAAACACGAAGGGGCTCAAAACATCACGTAGCGCAAACGAGAAACGCACCAGTGAGCATAAAAAATAGTTTAGATAATAGGGATTTTTTGCCATGTAGTCCGGGACCATACTCCTAATGCTACTTTCTTGCAAGTTATAACTTTCAAGACGAGTCACCAAATGGAGAGCCCACTACAAATACCCGTGAAGTTAGCAACCGGCGATCACCCTTAGATAAGACCGGTTTCCCAGAATCAAGCAGTTTCAGACTGTTACTAAGCACGTTATTGATCGCCTGACAAGCAGCTGTTTCCTCGTCAATTATACCGGCCGTGATTACCGCTCGCCGAACATATGTGCATCAAAATATCGCAAATGCTCGTAAAATTAAGACTTAACCCTCAACCTTAGATAATATCGGTTTCCGCAGGATTTAACTCAATACCGAGATCATCAAAGTTCGCTAGTTCCACGCTGTCGCCAAGAATAGCATCGATCACCTCATAAGCGGCGGTTTCCTCGCCATCTGTGATCGCCCGCTCGCCGTCCTCCGCATCCTCAAAGGCCGTTAGGTCAATGTCTGAAGGAGCAACAAAATCGTCTTCCTCGAAATTAACTGTCAGATCGATCTCTTGAGTCGCGTCGTCTTGGTCAGGGCCATCTTGACCAGCGAAGGTGAACACAACACCGGTAATGTTTCCATCTCCGTCAACAATCAGGCTAACGCCTTTGATAGCATCGTAGAACTCGGCGGTGTCTGTGTAGATACTCTCATTCCCTGCTTCTGCGAGAATCAGGGTGTCTTCATCCACATCAAAGTCATTGATCACATCGCCGCCATCATGCGCCGTCGGAGCGGTGTCCTCCGCACCATCATAGCGATACAGCACAGTATCTGCGCCTGCGCCCAGATTGATGGTATCATCGCCTCGGCCGCCGATGATCATATCACCGCCTTCGCCTGCGTTGAGGGTTTGCGCGTTATCGCCGCCGATCAGAATCTGGCCTAATGTGTCGGTTTCATCGCCAATCACCGCGCCTTCAATACCGTTACCCAACACTGCGCCCGGGTCAGTTTCATCACTGGCTCCGCTAGCCCCGCCTGCGGCAGTCACGGTGATAATAAATTTATAGTCTATTGTCCCTCCCTTATCATCTGTCACTGTGACCACAATCGTGTGAGTGCCAACATCCAAGCCAAGAGGAGATACGAGCTGCTTGGTGTTTTGCACGAGGAACCCGATGTCCCTTAAAGAGCCTCCACCTTCAAGCATCGCCGTCCATCTCAAAGCGGGATCTCGACCATCAGGATCAGTGAAAAAATCTCCTACACGTAAATTTACCGTTGTGCCTTCTGCATAGGTTTGGGCGAGCGTCTGGCCCTCTTTAAGCATAGGGAGCATATTCACATCATTGACAGTAAAGCGCAATGTGTGCTCAACGCGATTAGAAGGGGAGGATTCCTCCGTCGCCGTTACAAAAATCACTTTCCCATCGAGAATTTTTTTCAGTGTGCCAGTGAGATACCCGTAATTGTCGTCGTCCTTATCCGTTTCATAGGCAAGCCCGTGCACCTCTTTATCCAAATCAAGCGTTATGCGGTCAGCAAACACATTGAACGTCAGCACGAGCTCATCATCAGGGTCAGAGAATAAACTGAGCACATTGATCCTGACCTCATCGCCCACATCCCCAACGATACCACTATTCACCTGCGTATCCGGATTCAACACGAGAGGATCATTGGCGCCTTGGACCGTAATGGTCACCGTGATGGGATCCGCGTCCCCAGCATTAAAGGTAAAGGTTTCACTCATTGTATTACCCACATTCAGCGCATTCGTCTCCATCCTTGCGTTATCCAGCATATAAGTCCAAGTGTTCCCGACTAATCTCATCGTGCCATATGTGCCTTCCAATTCACCGTCGCCATCGTCATCGCCCATAAGCTTGATGGTTGGAAGGTTATCCGGAGTATCAGCGTCCACAACGGTAAATATTCCACTGACGGCGGTATTTTCGGGATTGTCTTCAGTAACCGTACCAGCTTGGTTATCTGCACTAAATTCCGTCTTATTGTCATTTGTTAAAACCGTAATATCAAACATTACCTCAGCCGTCCCACCATTATTATCATCCGCCGTAATCTTGATCATGTAAGTGCCAGCCATAGCCAGTTTGATGGTGAGCCTCTCATTCTCATAAGTAAGAGCGTTGTTCTCGTCCTGCGTGATCTCCGCCCCATTAAGTATAGCCGTGAACGTCAGGGTCAATTCATCGCCATCAACGTCAGTGAAAAGACCACTCAGATCAATCGAATCGATCGCTGAACCTGCTTGCCCGTTGGTAGGAACATCTATTACCTTGTCAGTATTCCTCTCAGGAACATCATTGGCGCCATGGACCGTGATAGTCAAAACAAAGTTATCCAGCCCCTCAGCGCTAAAAGTGAAGGTTTCATCATTTAATGACTGACCGGCCCCCAGCGCTTGCACATCATCATTATCGTTATCCAGCGTGTAAGTCCAAGTACCAGTAGCCTCCATAAAAGTTAGCGTGCCGTATGTGCCAACGCCATCGCCCGTAAGCACGATGGTTGAAGCTGGCCCATTAATACGAATCATTCCTGTGGCCTCAGCCAAAGTATCTTCAGTCACTGCTCCCGTAGAATCTCCAGCGAATTCTCTCACCACAATTTCAAATTCTGAGGTGCGCTCCCCTCCTCTTCCATCATTCGCTGTAACCTCGATCGTGTAAATGCCTAATTGAGTCGGCGTGCCCATGATCCTGTTGTTGTTTTCGTCATAAGTAAGACCTAACTCAACTTCATTATCGTTGCTATCAAGGAACTTCACCGTCAGGATCAATTGATCGTTGTTAGGGTCGCTGAAAAGGTTACTCAGATTAATCGCATTGATCTCCTCACCTTTCGTCAAGCTTTTACTCGTAATAGCGTTCGCCACAGTAGGCGCCACATTGACTGGTCTGATGGTAAGGGTAAATTGCACACTCGTTTCTGCCCCTTCATTGTCACCCACCGTGAAAACGACCCTGAATTCTCCAACGCTTGTCGTGACGATTTGGATTTTCTCGGGTGTGTTCCGATCGAAAGTGGAGAGTCCCCTTTCTATTGGTCTATCTATTGGTCCACTAAATACTTGCGCACTAAACGTAGCTAGGCGGCCGTTTTCAGGGTCAGTGAAAAGCTCACGCAGATTATATCTTAACGCCTCATCACCTTCATCCACGGTTATATCACCGATCGTCATGCCATCGGCAACCCTAGGAGCATCATTCACCGGAGTCACAGCGATGCTCAGTGTGGCGTCCTCAGACGCCTCCTCACCGTCCCAAACCTGATAAACCCAGTCTAGATTGCCATTGAAATCAAGGTTTGGACTCAATTTCAATTTTTCCAGATTAGCCAGTGTCACGTAAACATAGCCAGGTTTTGCAGGCGCGTCGCCAAGATCAAACGTGGACGCATTACCCGCCGTCACTTCGGTTTCAGAGCCGCCAGACGCAATAAATATCAATGTGCCGTTATCATTGGCTATCTTGATATAAACGCCTTTGAAAGACGAGACCGGCAGCCCTTCACTATTGCCTTCAGGATCAGCAAAACCAAACAAGTCCATCAACTCTTGTGGCGTGCTAGGAAACTCGTAATCTTGGTCCTCCATGATCTCAATGCTAGTCATCGGATCTGTGGTGGGAGGCTCGCCGACAAACAACCTAATGTTAAGTTCAAAGGTCTCGGGGGACGGATTACTACCCTTACCTGTCCCTTCAACCGAAGCAATAACGTTAAGGGTTTCTCCTCCCCGTGTGCTAAAATTAATACCGGCTTTCAACCACAATTCCTTCACCAAGCGATCCGAGTTCGAGGTTTCTCGAATTTCAAACAATGCAACGTCAGCACCGGCCAGTATGATGGTGTTAGTACCGTAAGTGTCATCAGCGATGGTCAAATCCCCGACTTTCATCCCTTGACTAAGATCAGTGTCCGAAACCAACTCCGTGACGGTGTCGCTCAAAACAAGGGCGGTAGGCTTATCGTCAATTCCTTGAAAACTGACTTTGTATCGGCCGGCATCAGTACCACTTTGAGTCACCCTGAGAATATAAGTGCCAGCCTCTAGAGTATTAAGTTCTGGACTTTGAGCCCGTAATACCCGCGTTTCACTCTGGTTTTCTACTGCTGAGCCATCTTCTCTTATAACCCTGTACGTCACATTTCTGGAATCAAGATCACCAACTTCAATAACCAGAGTTTCGCCAGGTTCAACAGTGAATTTGATGTGATCAATATCGCTGTGACCTATATCGCCAACAAAATCAAAGTTGCCAGAGTTGTCGTTGTTGCTCATGCCTATATCGGCAAGATCAAGCGCTGTCTCTATAGTATCAGGGATATCATAGCGTCCTGGATTTGGCGCCCAGAGATTATAGGTGACAAAGCCGTCCTCATCCGTGAGGACGATAATCAGCCAGATTTCTTTTTCGGCATACTCGCCTTTAAGCGTGAGTAGCCTATCATTCTCACCCTCAAGAGGCTTTACGGCGTGCTTGCCAGCGACTAAATCCTCATCAGAAATTCTACCAAGTTCACCTCGAGGACGAGTATGGGCGAACCAGTAATATTCAATGCTAGCCACTCCATCGGCATCCGTCGGCTCATCAGGGCCAATTGTATAGCCGAGTGCTTGGTCTTCGGGGGAGTCAGCACTCGTGGCGCGACTGAAAACCGCAGGGACGTTGTTATAGAGGGTGACCACTGTTTCAGTCACATCCCCGCCACTCCGCTCGATGATGATGAAGTTAAACTCTCCATCTATGTCAAAAGTAGCCGGGATAGAACCCGGTTTGAATCTCACCTCGCCGTCCTCACCATCGATGATAAAGAGATCACCCCCACGAATCCCCGACTTAATAGAGTATCTCGTGCCCGCAGCATCCCCTTCAGCACTCGCTTGGTAGACGACGCCCTCATGAGTATTCCTATCAAAGAAATATCCCCGAGCCGCGCCGATATTTATATCCACCGTGTTTGACTCATTGATGCCGTCAGAAACCTTGATTTGAAGATTTAGAGTTACCTCCTCGAGGTCTGCATGATCAAGAGATTCGTCATCCTTTAAGAACAGATACCAGCGGCCATCATCATCCTTTTTGACAATAAACTTCTCCGCCTGATCACCGGTGATGGTGAAACTCTCTGAAGTGAAAACACTTGCATCCGTGTCACTATCTTGAACAATCAAACGGTTAAGTCTCCCGCCCTCTATATTGCCAAGGATAGTTTCTACTCCTTCCAAATCCATCCGGAAAAGAACCGGGACAGGGTTATTATTAACGGTGATTGTGAACGCTTGAGAGGCCGATTTACTGCCTTCACCATCGGTGGCCACGACTTCAAAACTAAGGTCAGAGACGAATTGAACCCCTGCCTTGAGAAGGATACTGCCGTCCTCGCTAACCTCTAATAAGTTATCAGCGGAGCGTATTCTTATTGGATTGCCATCCTTATCGCGCCCCAACTGGTAGAAGTTGTACTCCACATCATCATTATCGAGGTGAGCATCATCGGCATCGCTGTAGGTGATATCAAAGCCTGTGTCAGTGTCGGATGTAACGGCGACCCTAGCAGTCAATGTCAGAGTTTGCGTGCCAGAGATTTCTACAACCGGCTCTGTATTAACATTCGCGGCCTCAGTGGACAGGATGAAAGTATAACTCGCCGCGCCGCCATTACTGTCCTCGGCTGTGACCTTGATCGTATGAGGCCCGGCGGTATTTGGCGTGCCGGTGATTTTCCCGGTCGCGGGGTCATAAGCAAGCCCGATCGTGGCCAACGCCATATCATCATCAAGCGTCACGGTTATTGTCAATGCATCGCCATCAACGTCAAAGAAATTAGCGGGGTCTATATCTATTGAGACCGCCTGGCTATCTGTGAAGGAAACATCGAAAATCTCTGATACCACTTCCGGAGCATCATTTGCGCCAGTGACCTCAACAACAACTGTCTTGAATACCCGCCGGTCTACAGCAGATTGCGGGATTTCGTGAGGGCCCCCTTCGGCGATCAGTTGATCAAATTCCGCATCGGTCAGCCCATCAAACGCCCAGATTGTCAGCACATCATAGGCAATCTCGCCCTCTTTTAGCGCGTTAATCTCCTTGTAGTTTGTATCGCCGTCTTGATAACGCTCATAATAATAGCGCAGCTCGGCAGGCGCTCCATCGGGGTCATCCTCACCCCTCAGGCGCGTGACGATAAACCGCCCGTATTCGCCCTCAACCACGTATTCTTCTTCGGCATCGGTTGTATCCGTTGGGGCGAAAACCCTCACGTCTGAATCGTCATAATCCGAGATGAGATCTGTTCTGGCCGTGGCCACATCGGTAGCGGAGCCTCCCTTTGCGCCCAAGTTTATTCCTACTTGATTGGCTGATGTATCAGGGTCCTCTATGTTGATGAGCTTTGTGGGGGTTTTGTCTGGAACGGAGGCAACGATAAATTCTCCTACCTTCGTCCCTGCTCTCTCAACTAAAATCGTGTGAATACCAGATTTGGTCAGCGTACCGGTGATCATCTTGGTGTCATGATCATACTCAAGTCCAATCGTGCTTAACGCATCTCCATTTTCAAGAGTCACATCCGCAGAAGACTTGGCACTGCCGGCTAAAAGACCTCTTAGATCAATCGGCGCGATCTTCTCAGGCGACTGGATTGTATCCTCAATGACCATGAAGTCCGCGTTGGCTTCAACCTGGGCGTCCACAAAGGTGAGAGCCGGCGGTTGAAGCGCACTCAGCGTAAAATCAAAAGTAAAGGTATTCTCCTGCGTGCCTAGAGTGGAGTCAGTCACCACGATCTTGAGCGTGTAAGTGCCAGCTTCAGATGTTGGCACACCAGTGATTGCTCTGGTGGTCTTCTCGGTCTCAAGGCCTGTGGTCTTATCGGTTTCAAGGTCTGTGGTCACGGTATACCTAAGTCCGATATCGACTTCATTTCCACTGCTATTAAGGAAGGCCACCGTCAATGTCACATTGTCAGGGTCGGTGATAAAACTGCCCAGGTCGATCTCTGTGCTCTGCCCCACATACCCGGTGAGAGTCGATGGTTGAGGGGCACTCAGCACAAAATCAAAGATTATCTCACCCTGCCCGTCTGACGACACTATCTTGATCGTGTAGGCGCCAGTGGTCGTTGGCGTGCCAGTGAGCATCCTAGTTCCATCATCATAGGACAAGCCGATATTATTGACTTCACTTCCACTGCTATCAAGGAATGTTACCGTCAAGGTCGCGTCGCCAAGATCCGTGAAGAAATTGCCCAGATTGATCGCCTCGATCGGTTTCCCCAGATACCCGAGGATGTCAGCCAATGGCGCTACCTCAATGTTAAATGCTGCTACAGTTGCCGCAGATATGCCGGCCGTGTCTGTCGCTACGATCTGGATCGTGTGCAAGCCAGTTAAGCTTGGCGTGCCAATGATCATCTTGTTAGCAGAATCGTATTCAAGCCCGATCGTGCTCAACGCTGAACCATCATCAAGCCTCACCGTCAGGGTTAATTCATCGCCGTCGGGATCAGTGAAAAGAGTGCTCAAATCAATCGCCTCGATCACCTGACCGACTGTCCCGCTTTGAAGGGGAATATCATCGATGTTAGACGCACGTACGGGGGCATCATTGACGCCATTAACCGTGATGGTTACGACGAAGCTAGCGTCACCAGCGTTAAAGGTGAAGGTTTCTGTTTCTTGCTGACCTGCTTTCAATGCTTGGGTTTCTGGCCTCGTATTATCCAGCGTATAGGTCCATTCGCCCGTAGCCGCATCAAAAGTCATCGCACCGTATGTGCCAATACCATCACCATCAAGCTCAATGGTTGGCAAAGTATCCTCGGCGTCAGCGTCAGTAACCTCGAGCCTTCCCATAGCAGTGCCTTGACCATCTTCCTCAACCTCGCCAGTGCCAGTGGCAGCATTGATATCATCAGCATCGTGGATTACCGGTGCGTTATCGGGTGCGACCACAATGTCAAATGTCGAAGGCTCGGATGCCCCGCCGCTACCGTCTGTCGCGATGACCTCGATCGTGTAAGTGCCGACTCTAGCAGGCGTACCAGAGATCTCTTTGCCGGCTATAGTATAAACAAAACCATCAAAATTCATCGTGAAACCATCATCCGACGTCGTCACAGAGACCGACTCGTTAGTGATCGCATCGCCGTCATCAAACGTCACCGTTAGCATCAGAGTCAAGGTATCGCCTGCGTCAACGTCGGTGAAAAGCCCGCTCAGTTCAATCGGTGTGATAGCATGATTTGTCTGCCCGGTTTGATTGACGATAGCAGTGCCAAGCACAGGAGCATCATTCGCTCCATTAATCGTGATGGTCACCGTAATGGGATCAGCGCTACCGGCCGCAAAGGTAAATGTATCGGTTAACATTTGACCTTCTGCCAATATCTGCACGTCTGAATTAATGTTATTCAGCGTGTATTCCCACTGGCCAGTACCCAAGTCAAAAGCCATCGTGCCATACGTACCAACACTAGAACCCATAATCTCGATATCTGGCACCGCATCATCGTCAGCATCAATAACTTTGAGGTATCCCGTGGCGGGATTGACATCATCATCTTCAGTAACCGAGCCGGTCGCGGGAATAGGATTGCTATCTTGGTCAACAAGAGGAGCGCCAGTAGAGTCAACATTAGTGATCACCGGTGGGTTATCCGCAGCGACCTCGATAGTAAATGTCGAAGAGGAGGCCGCCGCCACACCGGCACCATCTGTCGCCATGACCACGATCGTATAAGTGCCAACTCTAGCAGGCGTACCAGAGATCTCTTTGTCGGCTATAGTATAAACAAAACCATCAAAATTCATCGTGAAACCATCATCCGACGGCGTCACAGAGATCGACTCGTTAGTGATCGCACCGCCGTCACTAAACGTCACCGTTAGCATCAGAGTCAAGGTATCGCCTGCGTCAACGTCAGTGAAAAGCCCGCTCAGATCAATCGGCGCGATATCATGATTTGTCTGCCCAGTTAGTGCATCCGTGAACTCAGTGCCAAGCACAGGAGCATCATTCGCTCCATTCACCGTGATGGTCACATCAAAACTAGCAGCCCCGTCCGTAAAGGTGAAAACGTCTGTTCCTGAATCCCCAACACCCAACGCTTGCGTTCTTGTCATTTGCTCTGTCGTTGGGTTTGCTAGCGTGTAACTCCAAGTGACAATACCATCTTCATCCGTCGTAAAAGTCATCGTGCCGTATGTACCAGTAGCAGCACTCATAAGCGTGATCGGATCGCTACCGGTGGTGGTGAGATCTCCCGTGGCGGAGATTTGACTTGAATCACCATCTTCCATCACCGTGCCTGCGTCCGTACCTTCGATTTCTTGCTCCATGATATTAAGCATAAATGACGAAGTAGCAGTCGTCGTGCCGCTGTCACTCGCCGTAAGCACGATCGTGTAATTATGAACACCAGTCAGCTTGATAGTAAGAATCTTGGTGTCTTTGTCATAACTAAAAGAGTTATCAGTACCGTCGACAAACACGACCGCTGCCCCATCAGAACGCGTAGTCGCGAGTGTCACATCCAAAATATCACCGTCAGTGTCCGTGAAAAGACCGACCAAACTAATATCAATATTCTGACCGGTCGTCCCTACTTGATCATCGATGGATACAGGATTGTTAGAGATGTCAGTCGCAACCTCAGGGGCATCATTCACCCCAACCACCGTGATGGTCACCGTGATGTCTTCCGCACCTACGGCCGTAAAGGTAAAGGTTTCAGTGTTTTCCTCACCTTCCTTCAGGGCCTGCACAGCCGCATTAGTGTTATCCAGCGTGTAAGTCCAAACACCACCCTCCGCACTTGCAACAAAGGTCAGCGTGCCGTATTGGCCAGCGCCAGACGAAAGTTCGACCGTTGGCAACGCATCGTCCTCAGCGTCCGTAATGGTGAGCGTCCCCGTAATAGGGTTTGCTATATCCTCAGCAATCATGCCGTCCACAGCACCACCGATTACCGGTGCGTTATCGGGCGCGACCACAATGTTAAATGTCGAAGGCTGGGACGCAGCGCCGCTAACGTCTGTCGCGATGACCTCGATCGTGTAAGTGCCGGCAGAAACGTCACTTCTTATCGTGCCTGTGATTTCATTTGCGCTCGGGTCGTAAGTAAGACCAAGTGCAGTATCCAACCCTACCCTATCACTAGCAATGAGAACCATCACCGTCAGAGTAAAGGTATCGCCGGTATCAACGTCCGTGAAAAGACTATTCAGATCAATCTCCGAGATAGACTGACCTACCCGCCCAGCTTGTTCACCAATTTCATTGCCAGACTCAACGACAGGAGCGTCATTCACACCACTAATCGTGATAGTCACCGTGACATCTTCGGCACCTTCAGCAGTAAAGGTAAATGCGTCGGTTAATGCATTATCCTTCAACGCCTGCACATCCGGATTATCGTTATCCAGCGTGTAAGTCCAAGCACCACCGTCCGGACTCGCAACAAAGGTCATCGTGCCGTATCGGCCAGCGCCACCTGTAAGCACGACTGTTGGCAACGCATCGCCATCAACGTCCGTAATGGTGAGTGTCCCCGTAAGGGGGTCTGCTGCATCTTCAGCAATCGTGCCGTCCATAGCACCACCGATTACCGGTGCGTTATCGGGATCGACCACAATGGTAAATGTCGAAGGCTGGGACGCAGCGCCGCTACCGTCTGTCGCGATGACCTCGATCGTGTAAGTGCCGGCAGAAACGTCACTTCTTATCGTGCCTGTGATTTCATTTGCGCTCGGGTCGTAAGTAAGACCAAGTGTAGTATCCAACCCCGCCCTAGCACTACCATCACTAGACAGCACCATCACCGTCAGAGTCAAGGTATCGTCGGTATCAACGTCAGTGAAAAGACCACTCAGATCAATAGCCGTGATCTCTTGACCTACCTGCCCAGTTTGTCCAACAATCTCAGACTCAACGACAGGAGCATCATTCACCCCACTAATTGTGATAGTCACCGTGATGTCTTCCGCACCTACGGCCGTAAAGGTAAATGCGTCGGTTAATGCATTATCCTTCAAGGCCTGCACAGCCGCATTACTGTTATTCAGCGTGTAAGTCCAAACACCGCCGCCCGCACTCGCAGCAAAGGTCAGCGTGCCGTATTGGCCAGCGCCAGACGAAAGTTCGACCGTTGGCAACGCATCGTCATCAGCGTCCGTAATGGTGAGCGTCCCCGTAAGGGGGTCTGCTGCATCCTCAGCAATCGAGCCGCCCATAGAACCACCGATTACCGGTGCGTTATCGGGTGCGACCACAATGTCAAATGTCGAAGGCTGGGACGCAGCGCCGCTACCGCCACCGTCTGTCGCGATGACCTCAATCGTGTAAGTGCCGGCAGAAACGTCACTTCTTATCGTGCCTGTGATTTCATTTGCGCTCGGGTCGTAAGTAAGACCAAGTGTAGTATCCAACGCCGTCCTAGTATTACCATCAATAGACAGCACCATCACCGCCAGAGTAAAGGTATCGCCGGTATCAACGTCAGTGAAAAGCCCGCTCAGACTAATCGGCGTGATAGCATGATTTGTCTGCCCGGTTTGATTGACGATAGCACGGCCAACCTCGGGGGCATCATTCACACCACTAATCGTGATGGTCACCGTGATGGGGTCCGCACCTTCAGCGGTAAAGGTAAAGTCGTCGGTTAATGTATCACCCTTCAATGCCTGCACAGCCGCATTAGCGTTATCCAGCGTGTAAGTCCATTCGCGCGTAGCAGCATCAAACGCCAGCCTGCCATATTCGCCAACACGAATGCCGGTGACGAGATCAGCACCATCAAGCACGATGGTTGGCAACGCATCGTCATCCGCGTCCGTAATGGTGAGCGTCCCCATAATAGGGTCTGCTGCATCCTCAGCAATCGTGCCGTCCACAGCACCACCGATTACCGGTGCATTATCAGGTGCGACCACAATATCAAATGTTGAAGGCTGGGACGCAGCGCCGCTACCGTCTGTCGCGATGACCTCGATCGTGAAAGTGCCGGCAGAAACGTCACTTCTTATCGTGCCTGTGATTTCATTTGCGCTCGGGTCGTAAGTAAGGCCGAGCGTATCCAACCCTACCCTAGCACTACCATTGTGAACCATCACCGCCAGAGTAAAGGTATCGCCGGTGTCAACGTCAGTGAAAAGACCACTCAGATCAATAGCCGTGATCGCCTGACCTACCCGCCCAGCTTGTTCAATAATTTCATTGCCAGACTCAACGGCAGGAACGTCATTCACACCACTAACCGTGATGGTCACCGTGATGGGGTCCGCACCTACGGCCGTAAAGGTAAATTCGTCGGTTAATGTATCACCCTTCAATGCCTGCACAGCCGCATTACTGTTATTCAGCGTGTAAGTCCAAGTGCCACTCGCCGCATCAAAAGTCATCGTGCCGTAATCGCCAACGCCATTTGTAAGCACGACTGTTGGCAACGCATCGCCGACATCAGCGTCCGTAATGGTGAGCGTCCCCATAAGGGGGTCTGCTGCATCTTCAGCAATCGTGCCGTCCACATCACCACCGATTACCGGTGCGTTATCGGGTTCGATTACAATGGTAAATGTCGAAGGCTGGGACGCAGCGCCGCTACCGTCTGTCGCGATGACCTCGATCGTGTAAGTGCCGGCAGAAACGTCACTTCCTATCGTGCCTGTGATTTCATTTGCGATCGGGTCGTAAGTAAGGCCGAGCGTATCCAACTCTACCCTAGCACTACCATTGTGAACCATCACCGTCAGAGTAAAGGTATCGCCGGTATCAACGTCGGTGAAAAGCCCGCTCAGATCAATCGGTGTGATAGCATGATTTGTCTGCCCGGTTTGATTGACGATAGCAGTGCCAAGCACAGGGGCATCATTCGCTCCATTAATCGTGATGGTCACCGTAATGGGATCAGCGCTACCGGCCGCAAAGGTAAATGTATCGGTTAACATTTGACCTTCTGCCAACATCTGCACGTCTGAATTAATGTTATTCAGCGTGTATTCCCACTGGCCAGTACCCAAGTCAAAAGCCATCGTGCCATACGTACCAACACTAGAACCCATAATCTCGATAGCTGGCACATCATCGTCGGGGTCAGCATCAATAACTTTGAGGTATCCCGTGGCGGGATTGACATTATCATCTTCAACAACCGAGCCAGTAGCGGGAATAGGATTGTTATCTTGGTCAACAAGAGGAGCACCAGTAGAGTCAACATTAGTGATCACCGGTGGGTTATCCGCAGCGACCTCGATAGTAAACGTCGAAGAGGAGGCCGCCGCCACACCGGCACCGTCTGTCGCCATGACCACGATCGTATAAGTGCCAACTCTAGCAGGCGTACCAGAGATCTCTTTGTCGGCTATAGTATAAACAAAACCATCAAAATTCATCGTGAGACTATCATCCGACGTCGTCACAGAGACCGCCGCGTTAGTGATCGCACCGCCGTCACTAAACGTCACCGTTAGCATCAGAGTCAAGGTATCGCCTGCGTCAACGTCAGTGAAAAGCTCGCTCAGATCAATTGGATCGATAGCATGATTTGTCTGCCCAGTTAGTGCATCCGTGAACTCAGTGCCAAGCACAGGAGCATCATTCGCTCCATTCACCGTGATGGTCACATCAAAACTAGCAGCCCCGTCCGTAAAGGTGAAAACGTCTGTTCCTGAATCCCCAACACCCAACGCTTGCGTTCTTGTCATTTGCTCTGTCGTTGGGTTTGCCAGCGTGTAACTCCAAGTGACAATACCATCTTCATCCGTCGTAAAAGTCATCGTGCCGTATGTGCCAGTAGCAGCACTCATAAGCGTGATCGGATCGCTACCGGTGGTGGTGAGATCTCCCGTGGCGGAGATTTGACTTGAATCACCATCTTCCGTCACCGCGCCTGCGTTCGTACCTTCGATTTCTTGCTCTATGATATTAAGCATAAATGACGAAGTAGCGCTCGTCGGGCCGCTGTCACTCGCCGTAAGCACGATCGTGTAATTATGAACATCAGTCAGCTTGATAGTAAGAATCTTGGTGTCTTTGTCATAACTAAAAGAGTTATCAGTACCGTCGACAAACACGACCGCGGCCCCATTAGAACGCGTAGTCGCGAGTGTCACATCCAAAATATCACCGTCCGTGTCCGTGAAAAGACCGACCAAACTAATATCAATATTCTGACCGGTCGTCCCTTCTTGATCTTCGATGGATACAGGATTGTTAGAGATGTCAGTCGCAACCTCAGGGGCATCATTCACCCCGCGAGCCGTGATGGTCACCGTGAAGTCTTCCGCACCTGCGGCCGTAAAGGTAAAGGTTTCAGTTTTTTCCTCACCTTCCTTCAGGGCCTGCACAGCCGCATTAGTGTTATCCAGCGTGTAAGTCCATTCGCCAGTCGCCCGCACAAAGACTAGCGTGCCGTAGACGCCATCACGAGACCACTGCGTACCGTCACCATTGTCATCGGTCCCATCCTTAAGCGTAATAGCTGGCACTGCATCACCGTCAACATCAGTAACCGTGAGTTTCCCTGTGGCGGGAATTGGTGCATTGGTTGTTGCATCGACCTCATCTTCAACAACCCGGCCGGTAGCGGGAACAGGCAGGCCATCACCGTCAACAGAATTGATTACCGGTGCATCGTCCACCGGATTCACCGTAATGACCAGTGTGGCATCCTCAGACGCGTCCTCGCCGTCCCAAACCTGATAAACCAGTTCCAAATTGCCATTGAAATCAGGGCTCGGACGCAATTTCAACCCACCCAGCGTAGCCAGTGTCACATAAATATAGCCATCTTTTGCCGGCGCACCTGCATCAGCTGAGCTTGCATCGACCACAGTGTTATTATCCTGCAACAACGCGCCGTCAGTGATCGAAGACAGTTTGATATAAACGCCTTTGAAAGACGAGGCCGGCTGTCCATCACTATTGCCAGAGTCAGCAAAACCAAACAATGTCGTCAACTCTTCTGGCGTATCAGGAAACGCGTAATCAGTGTCCTCATCTACCGTAGCAGTAGCGAAATTCGTGGTGGGTACACGGCTCAAAACCGTAATGGTAAAGGTCCTCGCAACCATCTCCTTGCCATCACTCGCCGTGATCTTGACCTCGTAATCGCCAGGAGTGAGGTCACTCCTCAGCACGCCGGTGATCCCATCGGTATTGGCAGAGTCATAAGCCAGTCCGGTTGTCGCTGGGGTTGTTCCATCAGCCTCAAAGAACTCCACCGTGATATTCAACTCATCACCGTCTGGGTCAGTGAAAAGAGATTTTAGAGCGGCCAGATCAAGCATCGGGAACGCAGCGCCCGCTACTAGGCTTTGATCATCGAGAACCACGTCACTAGCCACAGGGGCATCATTCGGTGCCTCAGCGACCTCAATGGTGAAAATGTAGGTAGATGATTCATTGCTTCCGGGTCTGCCACTACCTGAGTCTCCGGCATCAACAGCGGTGACCTTAATGTAGTAAGTGCCAGCTGTGTCTATGTCGCCTGTGAGAATCCCGGTGATATTGTCGATGGTAAGACCAATCGTGCCCACATCGACCGCATTACCGCCAGCACCCATCTCATTTCCATTCTCGTCAACAAGCGAGGCCCTAAAGTCTTGGATATCTCCTTCAGCATCTTTGAAAAAATCACTCAGATCGATACTGATAGCCACTTCAGCCACGGCGTTGACGACATGGTTATCTTCTCCTATCACAGCCGCAGGTTCATTCGCTTCGACCGTAATGGTAAATTGCGAAGTTGCGGCTTCGCCATCGGGATCAGTCGCCGTGATCTTAATTGTATAATCGCCGCGAGGGAGATTGCTATTCAGTCTACCCGTGATCCCCGTAGATTCGCTATAAGTCAGCCCAATATCGGTTGGGGTTGTTCCATCAAGACCAAGGAACGCCACCGTGATCTCCAAGCTATCGCTATCAGCATCAGTGAAAAGAGCTTTTAGAGCGGCCAGATCAATCGTCTCGAACGTAGCACTTGCTCTCAGGGTTTGATTAGCGAGAACCGTGCCACTTTCCACAGGGGCATCATTCACCGCCCTCACCGTAATGGTCAGTGTGGCATCCCCAGACACCTCCTCACCATCCCGAACCTGATAAACCAACTCCATAGCGCCATTGAAATTAGGGTCAGGGGTAAACTTTAACTTCCCGAGAATGGAAAGCGGCACATAAAAATAGCCACCGATGGCAGACAAATCCAGTTCGGTTGCAGCTGTGCCGTCAGATGGAACAAAAAACAACGTGCCGTTAAGGATTGAATCTTGTTTGATATAAATGCCTTCGAAAGACGATGTCGGCTGCCCATCACTATTACCTTCAGGGTCAGAAAAGCCAAACAATGCCGTCAGGTCTTTCCCCGCAAACACGTAATCAGTGTCCTCATCGATCTCAACGCCACCCATCGGCATCGCGGTAGGCGTATCGTTCACGGCCGTAATGGTAAATGTCCTCTTAGCCGTCGCCGTTCCATCATCTGCCGTGATTGTGACCTTGTAATCGCCAGAAGAGAGATCGTTATTCAGCGTGCCTACAATCCCTGCGGCGTCGCTATAAGTCAGTCCGATCTCTGCTGGAGTTGTTCCATCATTCTCAAAGAACGCCACCGTGATGGTCAGGTCTTCACCATCAACATCAGTGAAAAGAGCCTTTAGAGTGGCCAAGTCCATTGGCTCGAATGTGGTGCCCGCTCTCAGGTTTTGATCAGCAAGAACTGCGTCACTTGCCACAGGGGCATCATCATCCACACCGCGAACCGTGATGGTCAGTGTGGCATCCTCAGATGCATCCTCACCGTCCCAAACCTGATAAACCAGTTCCAAATTGCCATAGAAATCAGGGCTCGGACGCAATTTCAACCCGCCCAGCGTAGCCAGTGTCACATAAATATAGCCATCTTTTGCCGGCGCATCTGCCTCGGCTGAGCTTGCATCGACCACAGTGTTATCATCCTGCAACAACGCGCCGTTAATGATCGAAGACAGTTTGATATAAATGCCTTCGAAAGAAGAGACCGGCTGTCCATCACTATTGCCCGCAGGGTCAGCAAAACCCAATAAATCAGTCAACTCTTGGGCCGCATCAGGAAACGCGTAATCGGAGTCCTCATCTATCGCAATTGTAGCCGGGCTCGCGGTAGGCACACGACTCAAGACCGTAATTGTGAATGGCTGAGGAACAGATTCACTGCCTTCACCATCGGTGGCCACAACTTCAAGCCTAAGGTCAGAGATGAATTCAGCTCCTGCCTTGAGCATGATACTGCCGTCTTCACTAACCTCTAAATTATCGGCGGGGCGTATTCTTATTGTATTGCCATCCTCATCTAGCCCCAACTGATAGAAGCTATAGACCACCTCATCATTATCACGGTGATCATCATCGGCATCGCTGTAGGTGATATCAAAACCTGTATCAGTGTCGGATGCAACTTCGATCCCGGCAATCACTTCCAGTTCTTGCTCGCCAGAGATGACCACCACCGGCTGCGTATTAACATCCCCGGCGTCACTGGACAGGACGAAAGTATAGCTCGCTGACTCACTACCCCCATCAGTAGCCGTGACCTTGATCGTATGAGGCCCGGCGGCATTTGGTACGCCAGTGATTTTTCCAGTCGCGGGGTCATAAGCAAGATTGATCGTGCCTAACGCTGAGTCATCACCAAGCGTCACTGTTATCGTCAATGTATCGCCGTCAATGTCAAAGAAATTATCGGGGTCTATATCTATTGAGACCGCCTGGCTATCTGTGAATAAAACATCGAAAGTCTCTGATACCACCTCCGGAGCGTCATTCGCGCCAGTGACCTCAACAACAACTGTCTTGAATACCTGTCGGTCTACAGCAGATTGTGGGGTGTTGCCATCGGAGTCGATCAGTTGCGCGAATTCCACATCGGTTAACCCATCAAACGCCCAGATCGTCAGCACGTCATAGGCAATCTCGCCCTCTTTTAGTGCATTAATGTTCTTATAGTTTGTATCGCCGTCCTGATAACGTTCATAATAATAGCGCAGCTCGGCAGGAGAGCCATCAGGGGCGTCCCCACCCCTCAGCAGTGTGATGACAAACCGCCCGTACTCACCCTCGACTATGAACTCTTCCTCAGTATCTGTTGTGTCCGTTGGAGCGAAAACCCTCACATCTGAATCGCCATAATCCGATTTGAGGTCTGTTCTAGCCGCTGCTACATCATCAGCCGAGCCACCCTTCGCGCCGACCCTGATTCCCACTTGATTGCGCGATGATAGGTGCGGGTTATCGAACAGCACATCAGGGTCGTCTATTTGGATGACCTCTGTGGGGGTTTTGTACGGGTCGGTGGTAACGATAAATGTTCCCGTCTTTCCTCCCCCCGAAGCCACAATCGTGAACGTGCCAAATTTGGTCAGCGTGCCAGTGACTGCTTTGCTTGTGGAACTATACTCAAGCCCGATCGTGCTTAACGCATCTCCATTTTCAAGAGTCACCGTCACCTGCTGACCGTTAACAGTAGCGAAAAGAGTACTTAGATTAATAGGCACGATCGGCCCGGCTGGCTGACCCGAATCCTCAATAATCGTGAAATCCGCGTTGGCTTCAACCTGGGCGTCCACAAAGGTGAGGGTCGGCGGTTGAAGTGCTTTCAGCACAAGGTTAAAGATGGTCGCCTCGCCAATCTGCGTGCCTGCTGAGATTAGACAACACAGCCTTGATCGTGTAAGTGCCAGTTATCGCTGGCGTACCAGTGATCTTCGCAGTGACAGGATTATATTCAAGGCCAGTATTATCGACTTCATTTCCCCCACTATCAAGGAATGTCACCGTCAATTTAACGCCACTAGGATCAGTGAAAAGATTCCCCAGATCGATCTCTGTGATAAATTGCCCCACATACCCCAAAATGCTATCCGAGGAGGTTACCACAATGTCAAATGTTGCCACACTCGTCACAGAGCCGTCGTTCGCCGCAACCTTGATCGTGTGTAAGCCAGTTAAAATTGGCGTACCGGTGATCTCGTTGGCGATAGGATCATAGGAAAGACCGATCGTGCTCAACGCTGAACCATCGTCAAGCACCACCGTCAGGATTAAGTCATCGCCGGTGTCAACGTCAGTGAAAAGACCACTCAGATCAATAGCCGTGATCTCTTGACCGACCCGCCCAGCTTGTTCAGCAATCTCAGACTCAACGACAGGAGCGTCATTCACACCACTAATCGTGATAGTCACCGTGATGGGGTCCGCACCTGCGGCCGTAAAGGTAAATTCCTCGGTTAATGTATCACCCTTCAACGCCTGCACATCCGCATTAGTGTTATCCAGCGTGTAAGTCCAAACACCGCCGTCCGCACTCGCAACAAAGGTCAGCGTTCCGTATTGGCCAACGCCATCTGTAAGCGCGACCGTTGGCAACGCATCGCCATCAGCGTCCGTAATGGTGAGCGTCCCCGTAAGGGGGTCTGCTGCATCTTCAGCAATCGTGCCGTCCATAGCACCACCGATTACCGGTGCGTTATCGGGATCGACCACAATGGTAAATGTCGAAGGCTGGGACGCAGCGCCGCTACCGTCTGTCGCGATGACCTCGATCGTGTAAGGGCCGGCAGAAACGTCACTTCCTATCGTGCCTGTGATTTCATTTGCGCTCGGGTCGTAAGTAAGGCCGAGCGTATCCAATCCAGACTTAGTACTACCATCACTAGAGAGCACCATCACCGTCAGAGTCAAGGTATCGCCGGTGTCAACGTCCGTGAAAAGACCACTCAGATCAATAGCCGTGATCTCTTGACCTACCTGCCCAGTTTGTCCAACAATCTCAGACTCAACGACAGGAGCGTCATTCACACCACTAATCGTGATAGTCACCGTGATGGGGTCCGCACCTTCAGCAGTAAAGGTAAAGTTGTCTTCTAATGTATCACCCTTCAACGCCTGCACAGCCGCATTACTGTTATCCAGCGTGTAAGTCCAAACACCGCCGTCCGCACTCGCAGCAAAGGTCAGCGTTCCGTATTGGCCAGCGCCATCTGTAAGCGCGACCGTTGGCAACGCATCGCCCTCAGCGTCCGTAATGGTGAGCGTCCCCATAATAGGGTCTGCTGCATCCTCAGCAATCGTGCCGTCCACAGCACCACCGATTACCGGTGCATTATCAGGTGCGACCACAATATCAAATGTTGAAGGCTGGGACGCAGCGCCGCTACCGTCTGTCGCGATGACCTCAATCGTGAAAGTGCCAGCAACAACACTGTTTAATAATGTACCGGTGATCATCTTGGTATCAGAGTCATACTCAAGACCGAGCGTATCCAACCCTACCCTACCACTACCATCGTGAACCATCACCGCCAGAGTAAAGGTATCGCCAGGATCAACGTCAGTGAAAAGACTACTCAGATCAATAGCCGTGATCTCTTGACCTACCCGCCCAGCTTGTTCAACAATTTCATTGCCAGACTCAACGACAGGAGCATCATTCACACCACTAATCGTGATGGTCACCGTAAAGGAGGTAGTCCCATCTCTAAAGGTGAAAAACTCTTCTTCTGTATCCCCATCACGCAACATTTGCGTGTCATCATCCTCGTTATTCAACTCATAACGCCAAACCGACCCGTCAAAAGTCATCGTGCCATATGTAGCTTCGAGATTGCCTGAACCATCGGCCCCATCAAGCGTGATCGTCCCGCTAACGCTAGAGGTGAGCGTTCCTGTAGCAAAATTGACAAGATCATTTTCAACAATCGTCGCTGCGTTGCCGCCTTCGGTTGCTTCGATTGTTTTCTCCAAGACCGTAAAGGTGAATTCCGAAGTACCCATCTCGCCACTAGGGTCAGTTGCTGTGACCGTGATCGTATAATCGCCTGCGGCCAGAGATCCTGATAGAGTGCCAGTGAGCATATCATTGCGAATACTAAGACCGGTATCTGCATTCGCGGCCGTGCTCCCCGCAAGAGTCACCGTGAACGTCAAGACCACTTCATCACCATCAATATCAGTGAAAAGACCGCTTAGATCAATATCAGTGATTTCCTCACCGACCGTCCCGCTTTGAGAGGCGATATCAGTGCCAGCCACAGGCGCATCATTCACCTCAGCTATATTAATAATCAATTCAGCGTCCGATGAGACCTCCTCACCGTCCCAAACCCGATAAACCAGTGCTAAATCGCCATTGAAATCTCCGGCCGGAGAAAGTTTTAACGTGCTGAGCTTATCAAACGTCACATAAACATAGCCGGCGATGGCGTCCACGGTATCACTACCGCTAAGATCCGTGTCTGCAACGACCTGGGTGTTATCATCGAGCCTCAACGAGGCGTTTTCAATGGCTATCCTGATATAAACGCCTCTGAAAGACGATGTATCAGCTGCAGGATCATTGCCCGACGGGTCGCGGAAACCAAAGAGCCCAGTCAAAGCCTCGGGCGTATCAGGGAATGCGTAATCAGTGTCCTCCACACCATCAACGCTCGCCGGAGTCGCGATCGGCTTACCGTCCCTAACCGCATTAACCTCAGCAACACGAGCATCAACAGCAGCCTTGAGATCTGCAACGCTGGAATCATCAGGAGAGTCCACCAAAGTCTTGATCGCAGAGACAATTTCAACCTTGGTGGTGAGGCCATCGTCATCACCGTCCGCCAAATCTTCGTTTTCCTTAATCTCGGTCAGGGCTATAGCGGCCCTGCTGATCAGATCTTTTTTACTATTCTCTGGCGTATCGGTATCGGCTGGTATTTCATAATTCCCCGCATCGAGAATATCGGCGAGTGTAACCACATCATCACCAAAAATCTCATCCAAAACCTCTTGCTCCGTGGCCGGCGTACCAACCTGACCCTCTACCTCTTCAAGGTAGGTGACAATCAGGTCAGTGATCGGAGTCGCTATCCCGCCCCGGCCTTTATCAAGCGAGCGGAACTCACCTTCTAAACGCTCACCGGTGGCGGTGTCATAAGCACTCCCCACAACAGCAACAAAGGCACGCCCGACATATTGCTCGGGAATATCAACGGTGCCATCATCACCCGTGAGATAGCGCGAACGGCCAGAATCATCACGCTGGGCATCTTTTTCAGCGTCGGTAACCTCACCATCACCATTCAAATCAAAGAAGACTTCCGCGCTGGTGACCGGGCTGTCAACAACCGAGACCTTGTCAATGGGTCGTACTTCAAAGTCGATGCTATTCTCGCCAAACAGACGTGGCAAAACCTCATCCAGATTCTTGAATGCTGTGAGACCGCCGTCAAAGTTATTAGCAACATTCTCCGCCCCGCCCAGAATCTCAACCAGATCATCAAAACCAAGACGCTCATCAAAAGTGATAGAGACCACAGGGCTAGAAAGAGGCCCGTTGCTGAAAGCTGAGGCTTCCTTGAAGTGTAGCAACACACCATCAAAATAGAAGACGCCATTCTCATCAAATCCCCACACCATGGTGATAATAAAGGCGTCATCATCGGTTAAAGCCTCACCATCTGCGCCTTCGAGGCTTTCTAGAAAGGCTGTCAGAGTCGTGATATCAGTGCGGTCAGAATTGACAACGAATTTCAGTTTATCCTGACCACGGCGAAAACCTTTGATAGCATCACCGCCATCAGTGCCATCGCCGCCATAACCGAAAGTATAAAGCACCTCATCGGCACCGGCGTCCACCTGCTCACCATTGTCATCGCGGGTAAGCGTAATCTCATCATCCCCCGCGCCGGCATCTATTTGATCATCCCCCTCACCGCCGGTGATGGTGTCGCTACCATCCCCCGTATCTATCTTCTGCGGCGCGGTCTCACCAGAGAGATCTATCGTGTTGTCCTCTTCAGGATTCTGAACATCCACATCCTCACGAGGAGTAATCTGAAAGACTCCCGGCACCTGCTTAGGAGAGAGAATAGCTGAGTTGAGGACTACGAAGGAGAAACTGTCACTTTGCGCCGAGGAGGAATCCGATGAACGATAGGTGATGAGCCCGTTGTTAACATCCTCTTGGGTGAAGCTGTTGCTACCGTCTTGATCATCGAGTTGAGTATCACCTTTCCATAGCGTGCCATTAGTCGGCAGACCCTGAATAACGTATACCAACATAGACAGGTCATCTTGACTTCCATGACTCGTCAATAGGTTGTCCTGACTGATAACGATAACCTCACCGCCGACATTATAAACAAGGTTACTAAGCTCGATCACTGGCTCAAACGGGCCAACCACAATGTTAAATGTCGAAGTATCAGTCCCACCCCTACTATCACTCGCCGTGACCGTGATCGTGTAAGTGCCTTCGGCGTTCGGCGTCCCGAAAAGATTTTTGGTCAGGGGGTCATACTTAAGACCGGTATCCTCAAAATCGATCGCGCTGCCATCGAGCATCACCGCGAGCGTCAGGGCCAATTCATCGTTATTAGAATCAGTGAAAAGGCCGCTTAAATCGATAGGCTTAATCTCTTGGCCGGCCGCCGTCCCGCTTTGCTCCTCGATATCAGGGCCAGCCACAGGGTCCTGATTTGGGTAAGCGGTTAAAAATTCTGCGGCGGAGATGGGAGCAGTCCTCGTGGTATCCCCCAAATGCTGGAAAGTGAAACTAGACGGATTCCTGACCGTGATTACTTTATCGGTAGACAGAGTGATGACATACACAGGAGAGGCCCCAGACGCATCACTCGTAATGGACTTGATTTCAACATCTAACGCAAAGACAACCATATTGTCCCCGCTGTCGTCATCGATCGTGACCGAGTTCGCAGTGTTTGTGATTAAAAATTGATCAGGACCCGCGCCACCACTTAGAGGGGACACGCCTCCAGCAGTGCTGTCGTCAGGAGTATTGCTATCAATGATTATCTGGTTTGCAACACCGTAGACCTCCGAATCATCCGCAGGAATCATATCCCCTACACGGGTTAGGCCATCATCATTGTCTGTTAAATACCATCCAGCGGCAAATGTATCGCTCGGACTAGGTAGAAAATAACGAAGAACTTTAAAATCAGTCATAGAAACCACCTTTTTTACGAAGTAAGACTACCAGTATTAAAGGGGGGTGACAATATATGAAGCGCACATAATACGCCACTCAAGCAAAAAATGCCGCAAATGCTCGTAAAATTAAGACTCAACCTTAGATAATATCAGTTTCCGCAGGATTTAACTCAATACCGAGATCATCAAAGTTCGCTAGTTCCACGCTGTTGCCAAGAATAGCATCGATCACCTCATAAGCGGCGGTTTCCTCGCCATCTGTGATCGCCCGCTCGCCGTCCTCCGCATCCTCAAAGGCCGTTAGGTCAATGTCTGAAGGAGCAACAAAATCGTCTTCCTCGAAATTAACTGTCAGATCGATCTCTTGAGTCGCGTCGTCTTGGCCAGCGCCACCTTGACCAGCGAAGGTGAACACAACACCGGTAATGTTTCCATCTCCGTCAACAATCAGGCTAACGCCTTTGATAGCATCGTAGAACTCGGCGGTGTCTGTGTAGATACTCTCATTCCCTGCTTCTGCGAGAATCAGGGTGTCTTCATCCACATCAAAGTCATTGATCACATCGCCGCCATCATGCGCCGTCGGAGCGGTATCCTCCGCACCATCATAGCGATACAGCACAGTATCTGCGCCTGCGCCCAGATTGATGGTATCATCGCCTCGGCCGCCGATGATCATATCACCGCCTTCGCCTGCGTTGAGGGTTTGCGCGTTATCGCCGCCGATCAGAACCTGGCCTAATGTGTCGGTTTCATCGCCAATCACCGCGCCTTCAATACCATTACCCAACACTGCGCCCGGGTCAGTTTCATCACTGGCTCCGCTAGCCCCGCCTGCGGCAGCAATGATAATCTCAAAACTCGAAGCAGCAGACCCTGTGCCATCAGTCGCCGTGACCGTGATCGTATAAGTACCAACATCAGCCAACGTACCCGTGAGCATATTATCGTTGCTAAGTTCAAGACCGCTATTCGCGACTACCTCACCATTGAGTTCCACTAATACTGATAGGGTTAAGGTATCGCCGGCGTCATCATCAGTGAAAAGACCACTCAGATCAATAGCCGTGATCGCTTGGCCGGCCGTCCCGCTTTGCTCCGAAATATCGGTGCCAGCCACAGGAATATTATTAGTCCCCCCAACTGTAATGGTGAAAAAGTGGAAAGATAATTGCTGACTTGCGGTGACGAAATCTCCGCCATCAAAAGCGGCGGCCTTGATATAGTAAGTGCCAGGGCCAGCGGTAATCGTGCCCCCGATAAGTCCGCCGCCGTTATCAGTAAGCCCGATCGCCGTCACGTCGGTCGAGGGAGCACCAGAACGAGGAATATCGCTTCCGTCCTCATTAACAACAAATGCGCTAAAGTACTGCTGATCGCCGTCAGGGTCTCTGAAAACCTCGTTCAGATCGATCGGCGTGATCGCGTCACCATCTGAGATTTGGATAGGGCTAACCGGCCTTACCACAGACGCAGGCCGATTACCCGCGTCCTCGATTATATAGGTCCGTGTAAAAGTTGCCTCCCCGCCGTTGCCGTCCGTCGCCGTGAACACGAATGCGTAAGTGCCAGCGACGTCCAGCGTACCAGAGATTACCTGTGAGTTTATATCATAATTAAGAGTGTTTAAAAACGTGCGGCTATCCGTCAAGTCCACATCGACTGTCCTGTCAGCTTGACCCGCCACCTTCACTGTCACCTCGAGCGTTAGGACCAACGTGTCGCCGTCAGGGTCAGTAAACGGTCTTACTTTAGGGTCTGACGAAAAAAGAGTAAACGGCTTGATGGGTTGAAATGCCTTCACCGTTATTTCCTCGTCGTCTCTAGCCACTGGAGCGTCATTAACACCCGTCACCGTGATGGTCACAGCAAAGCTAGCGTCCCCGGCCGTAAAGATGAAGACATCAGTGTCTGTCTCCGCATCCTTCAACTTTTTCGTGGCCTCGCTTTCGTTATCCAGAACGTAAGACCAAGTATTAGCAACTGGATCGTAAGTTATCGTACCATAGGTGCCCTCAACAACATTATCACCATCGGCATCGTCTTTAAGCGCAAGGGTTCCACTCGCCGCTCTGATCTCTTCTTCAACGGCGGTATCATCCCTTGCAGTCACGCCACCACTCGCAGGGCTAGTGATTATTTGTTCCACCAGCTCAATATCAAATGTCCTCTCAACCGTCGCGAGGTTTTGGGTACCCTCCTCCATAGAACCGTCGCTCGCCGCGGCCGTAATCGTGTAAGTGCCAGCGTCTAGATTTCCTAGTACAGTGCCAGTGATTACTCTGGTGACCACGCCTGTATCAGGGTCTCTGGTCTCGGTGTACATAAGCCCGATATCCCCTAAAACCCCCGAACTCCCATCAGCAAGACCCACCGTGAACATCAGGGTCAATTCATCGCTTTCAACGTCAGTGAACAGATTGCTTAGATCAATCACCTCGATCGCCTGACCGATCGTCCCGATTTGACTCCCAATAGCTCGGCCAACCTCAGGGGCCGCATTGACGCCAGTAGCCGAGATGATCACATCAAAGCTAGCGTCCCCAGCAGTAAAGGTGAAGGTTTCAGCAGCCTCTGTCACCCCAGCCTTCAACCCCTGCGACTTCACAGGATCCAGCGTGTAAGTCCAAGTACCACCCGACGCACTCGCCACAAAAACCATCGTGCCGTATGTACCAACACCATCACCAACAAGTTCAATGGCCGGGTCTGTTGTTTGTGGGTCATTATCATCAATAATGCTGAGCGTTCCCGTAGCGGTATTGTCGGTATTATCACCTTCGGTCACCGAGGTATCCGAAGAAGAACCAGTAATTATTTGCTCCACGACCTCCAAGTTAAATGTCGAAGTATCGTCCGCCACAACGTCCCTGTCATCCGTTGCCGTGACCTCTACCGCGTAACTACCAACATCAGCCAGCGTGATGGAGAGGATCCCGCTGTCTTGGTCATAGGATAGAGCACTCGGAGTGACCGCTGAGCCACCGAGCGTCACTACAAACGTCAGACCCAAGAGATCATCATCAGCGTCTTCGAATATACCGTTTAGATCAATCAGGATCGCCTGACCAGCCGTCCCGCTTTGATCATCGATGGACACAGGGGTGTCGTCTTCCTCAACAACAAGCTCAGGGGCATTATTGACACCAGTGGCTGAGATGATCACATTAAAGATAGAACTCCCAGCCATAAAGGTGAAGGTTTCAGCAGCCTCTGTCACCCCAGCCTTCAACGCCTGCGCCTTATCCTCATCCAGCCTGTAAGTCCAAACGCCAGTGCTCACCCTAAAAGAGATCGTGCCGTATGTACCCTCACCAATAAACCTGAAGCCCGAAGATGTGGCGGTGCCGCCAACAAGCACAATGGCTGGCGTTGTTGGATTTCCGTCAATAATGCTAAGCGTTCCCGTAGCGGTATTGTCGTCATCATTACCTTCGGTCACCGAAGTATCCGAAGATGAACCAGTAATTATTTGCTTTACGATATTCAAGTCAAATGTCGAAGTATCGACCGCCGCCAAACCACTGTCGTCCGTGGCCGTGACCTCTACTGCGTAACTACCAACATCAGCCAGTGTGATGGAGAGCACCCCGCTGTCTTGGTCATAGGATAGAGCGCTCGGAGTGACCTCATCGCCTTCGCGCGTCACTACAAACGTCAAATCCAAGAGATCATCGTCAACATCTTCGAACGCACTGCTTAGATCAATCATGGTCACCTGCCCCTCCGTCCCAGTCGGAACGCCAGCAGTCCCAGCCGTAGGAAGGTCATTGACCCCTTGAACCATGATGGTCACTGTTTGCTCAGTGTTGTCGGCTCTAAAAGTGAAAACATCATCGACTAAATCATCTGCACCCAACTCTTGCGCCTTCGCGTTATCCAGCGTGTAAGTCCAAGTGCCAGTGTCCGGATTAAAAGTCAGCGTGCCGTATGTGCCTATACGAGTCACCGTGCCATCCGATTGAATAGCACCACCAACAAGCACAATGGCTGGTAATTCCAACGGCTCATCAGCGTCAGAAACGCTGAGCGTTCCTGTGGCCGTGGCTTGACCATCTTCGGTCACCGTCAAGCCAGATGCGCCAGGAGTGTTAGTGATTACCGGATCATTACTGTCAACTGGGTCAATCCGAAGGATAACATCTGTCTCAAATTCCCCGCCATCGCTGTCAGTTGCTTTGACTGTGATTATATACTCGCCTTTGGCCGCTAGCATGCCAGTGATCATATCGTTGGCAAGGCTAAGACCGCCATGATTAGCCAATGGCACGGCGCTATCCCCCAACACCACCGATATGATCTCTAGGGTTAATGTACCACCGTCAGGGTCTCTGAAAAGACTACTTAGATCAATCGCCGTGATCGCCTGACCGACCGTCCCGCTTTGAGGCTCGATCGCCGTGTCAATCTCAGGAGTAGCATTGACTACGATGGTCAATGTTGAAGTAGCGTTTTGTCCACCTACTCCAGTTTCTCTCGCAGTAATAATGATCTCGTAAGTATCAGCGGCGTCTATCATACCGGTGAGCATCTTGGTGTCTTCGTCATAAGCAAGCCCGATAAACTCCAGACTAACCCTGATTTTATTAGAAACACCGCGTGTCACATCTAATGATAAAGATAATTCATCGCCTTCAGGGTCCTTAAAATACTCACCCAGATTGATAGCGAACTCCTCACCTTTCTGTACGGTTTTTGCCACCTCCTCAAAACTAGGAACAGTCACAGGGAGGTCATTGACACCAGTGGCCGAAATGACCACATCGAAGCTAGAGCCTCCGGCCGTAAAGGTGAAGGTTTCAGCAGCATCTGTCACCCCAGCCCTCAACGCCTGCGACTTCACAGGATCCAGCGTGTAAGTCCAAGTACCACCCGACGCACTCGCCACAAAAGTCATCGTGCCGTATGTACCAACACCATCACCAACAAGTTCAATGACCGGGTCTGTTGTTTGTGGGTCATTATCATCAATAATGCTGAGCGTTCCCGTAGCGGTATTGTCGGTATTATCATCTTCGATCACCGAGGTATCCGAAGAAGAACCAGTGATTAGTTGACCCACGATATTCAAGTTAAATGTCAAAGTTTCGGTCGCCGCCGCACTACTGTCGTCCATGGCCATAACCGTAACCTTGTAACTATCAACATCAGCCAGCGTTACGGAGAGGATCCCACTGTCTTCATCATAGGATATCGCGCGCGGGGTGACCTCTATGTCATCCGTTCCATCATTGCGCGTCACTACAGGCGTCAGGGTCAAGACATCACCGTCAACGTCTTCGAACGCACCGCTTAGATCAATCAGGATCGCCTGACCAACCGTCCCGGCTTGATCAACGAGCGTCGCCTGCTCACGCGTAGGAGCGTCATTCGCCCCGTCCACCGTGATGGTCACATCAAAAGTATTGGCCCCGACATTAAAGGTGAAGATTTCATCAGTTAAACTGTCTCCTACCCCTAGGGCCTGCACCATCTCATTACTGTCATTCAGCATATAAGTCCAAACGCCAGAGGCCTGAACAAAAGAGATCGTGCCGTATTTGCCAACAAGAGTCAGTGTGCCGCTCGATGCAGTACTACCCGCAAGCTCGATGGATGGCAGTGCGCTCGCCGGTGGATTATCAGCATCAGTAACGCGCAACGTTCCCGTAGCGGTGTTGTTGCTGTTGTCATCTTCGGTCACCGTGCCAGCGTTATCACTAGGCCCGACACCTTCAATTTCTGGCAGGTGGTCTTCTGTCACAGTGACCGTAATATTCAAAGTTTGACTAGCCGGATTATCACCATCGCCCGTGCCTTCAACGGAAACAATGACTTCAAGGCCTGCCCCTTCCTCGCTCAGATCAACGCCGGCCTTCAACCACACCTCATTGATATTACGGATTTCAAACAGTTCGACGTTCGCGCCGGTCAGCACGATGGTGTTAGTCCCCGCGCCGTCATCAGTGATCGCCACAACGCCAATCATTACATCGCTATCGTTCGTATTCAGACCCGTGAATTGGTCAACCAGCTCAACGGTAATGGCACTAGGCTTGTTATCCCCGCCTTCGAAAACAACTTCCCAATCCGCAGAAGATGTGCTGCCTTTGTCGTCAGTGATCACCGTTGTAAACCCAAAGGTAATATTACGGTCAGCCGGCAAAGCATTCACAGCGGTTTCATCTGGCGAAACAATCCATTCACCAGTGTTCTCGTTGTAGTGAACATAACCCAAATTAGTGTCACCGTCGTCCACATCCAGAATTGCTAATCTGTGCGTGTAGTTAACGCCTTCAACATTCGCTTCAAATGCCTCCGCAACCGTGGTGATCACTGTGTTTGTGTATCCCACCGAGAAAGTCACAGCGGTATTAGGGTTAGGATCGATAACATTCTCATCACCAAAATCACCCGATAAACCGATCAATGTGTCGGCGGCCGCAGTGTCAGTAATAACCACCTCTCCACTCGCGGGTACCGTTGGCGCAACCAAAGCAACCTCAAAGCTAAATGACGAACGAGCAGATTCATCACCATCACTGGCCTCTACTATGATCGTGTAAGTGCCACTGCTAGCCAGTTTGATGGTAAGGATCTTAGTGATTCTATTATAAGCAAGACTATTCAATGCGTCCTGCGGAATCTCCTCACCATCGAGCATCACCGTGAAGGTTAGATCCAAAACCTCACCGTCAGCATCAGAGAAAAGGCCGGCCAGGCTGATGGTGCTTATCTCACCAACTATCCCGATTTGAGCCTCAATATCGTCTCCAGCCACAGGAGGACTGTTCGGTTTGAACACCAGATTAGCGTCCGATGAGGCGTTCGTGCCGTCCCAGACATGGTAAACCAATTCTAACCCACCATCAAAACCAGAATCCGGACGCAAAACCAGCTCATCGAGCAAGTCAAAGGTCACGTAAATATAGCCAGTTTCTGAAGGCGCACCATCACTGCCGCCAAGCCCAAGCGTGCCCGCATTGCTCACCGTCACTTCAGTTTCAGTGCCGTCAGACGCAACAAAAAGCAACGTGCCGTTATCGATCATCACCGTGTTGTTATCGCTCGACAGTTTGATATAAACGCCTTTGAAAGATTCATTATTGCCAGGAAGCCCAAGATCAAGAAAACCAAATAATTCTTCCAAAGCCTCAGACGTATCGGGAAACTCATAATCGACGCCCCCAACGATCTTAACTTCATCCGGAGCCGCAATAGGCTTACCAGTTCGAACCGCAACGATCTCGGCAACACGAGCCTCAACTACCGTCTTAAGATCAGCAACGCTGGCATCACCAGAGTTTCTCACCAAGGTGGTAACCGCAGTGAGAATTTCAGCCTTGGTAGCGGGATTGTTGGAATCACCGTCAGCCAAATCGTCATTTTCCTTAATTTCGGTCAAGGCAATAGCGGCATTGATAATCATATTCTTTTTTGCCGCATTCACATCTCCGCCTTCAGGCACCTCATAATTGGCCATATCAAAAATATCAGCGACTTCGACCACACTCGCGCCAGAACCATCCATCAGGCCAAAGATCGCATCCAAAACCTCTTGCGCCGTGGTCGGGACGCTATCCATACCCTCTACCTCTTCAAGATAGGTGACGATCAAGTCAGTGATCGGAGTCGCAACACCGCCTTCGCCGTTTGCGAGGGAGCGGAACGTGCCTTCCAAACGCTCGCCAGTGCCGATGTCGTAAGCACCATCCACATCAGCAATAAAAGCCAGCCCAACATATTGCTCAGGAATATCAACTGTGCCATCCTCACCCGTGATATAGCGCGAGCGACCAGATTCATCACGTTGAGCGTCTTTTTCAACATCCGTGATCTCACCATCACCATCCAGATCAAAAAAGACACCTGCGCCGAGTACAGCACCGTCGATAACCGAGACGCTATCAGGAGGAAGAACGACAAAATCAATGCTACCCTCGCCAAAGAGACGCGGCAAAACCTCATCCAGATTCTTGAACGCCATCAGACCGCCATCAAAATTATCAGCGACATTCTCAGCCCCGCCCAAAATCTCAATCAAATCATCAAGATCAAGCCGCTCATCAAAAGTAATCTGTACCGTAGGGCTAGAAACCCGCCCGTCGGCGAAAGGTGTTCCTTCCTTAAAGTGTAGCAACACACCATCAAAATAGAAATCGCCAGCCTCATCAGTTCCCCACTGCAGGGTGACGATAAAGGCATCATCATCGGTTAAATCCGTATCGTCCTCGCCATTCAGTGATCCAAGAAAACTAGCCAGATCCGCGACACCCTCACGATCCGACTTCACAACGAATGTCAATTTATCCTGACCACGCCTGAAGCCTGTGATCTTATCACCGCCATCGATGCCAACACCATCATAACCAAAAGTATAAATCACTTCATCGACACCGGCGTCCACCTGATTGCCACTATCATCGCGGGTCAGCGTGATATCATCATCCCCCGCGCCGCCATCTATTTGATCATTGCCCGGGCTACCGATGATGTCATCACTACCATCGCCTGCCTCAATTTTCTGCGGTAAGGCCTCAGCAGAACGATCTATCGCGTTGTCTTGGTCAGGAGACCCATCTTCAAAATCCTCTCGGGATGTGATCTGGAGTGTCACATCAATTACGCTAGTCCCCGCATCGTCTGTGAATGTGAAGGTAAACGTTTCATCTCGTCCCGTATCACCATCCGGCGGGATATAGCGGATGACCCCGTTGTTAATATCCGCCTGGGTAAAGGTATCATTTACATCAAGTTGAATCCCCTCATTCCTTAACACACCTCCGCTCGGCAACTCGGTGATCGTGTATACTAGTTTCGTCAGATCAGCTTCATTCGGAGAAATTACCAGCAGACTAGACTGATCGATAACGGTCTCCTCACCGATGTTATAGGCAAAAGTGGAGCGTTCTATATCCAATTCTCCCCTAGAAACCACAATGTCAAATTCCAAAGCACCGGATTCCGCGCCAGCGTTGTCACTGGCCACGACCCTGATCGTATAAGTACCAGAGCCATTGATCGTACCGGTGATTCTGCTAACGGGATTTCCTGATTCGTCCTGAGTCTCGTGAGTAAGCCCAATCTCCTGTAATGTCATCGTGCTACCATCAGCAAGAGTCACCGTGAACGTCAGGGTCAAGATATCGTCGGCATCAGCGTCCGTGAAAAGATCACTTAGATCGATATCATCGATCGCCTCACCTGCTTCTTTGGTTTGATCATCGATGGAAGCCGCGACAAGATTGCCGGTGCCGGTACCATCATCCACCATCGCAATTTCAGGCGCATCATTCACCCCGGTTACCGTGATAACCACATCGATTTGAACGGGCTCGGTGCCACCATCATCAGCAACAGTAAAGGTGAAGGTTTCGGTTGCTGTCTGGCCTTGCGCTAGCGCTTGCGTTTCTGGCTTCGTATTATCCAGCGTGTAAGTCCAAGTACCAGTGTTTGTAGTGCTACCCTCTACCCATGCTATGCTACCGTATGTGCCAACAAGATTAGATGGCTGCATGATAGCTGGAGTCGTTCCATCATCGTCCTCAACGGTGAACGTCCCCGTAACGGTGGGGTCTGCTGCATCTTCAACAATAGTTCCACTCAATTCACTACCAGTCGTGGGGGCCGGCGCAAATTGGTCCGTTGGCGTGAATCCGTTTATATTCGTCCCTGTCCCATCATCACGCTCCCCGTAAGCGGCCAAAAACGCGTCAGCGGTTAGAGGGGCCGCTTTGGTTCGATCGCCCAAATGCTGGAAAGTGGTCGTAGGCGTAATACGAACGGTGATTGTGTTGCCACTATCCAAAGTAATGACATACTGAGTAGCAGGGGGGGATCCGGCCTCCTCACTCGTAATGGACGTGATGATAACATCCGCACCAAAGATAATCACATTGGCTCCAGCGTCGTCATCGATCGTAACCGAAGCAGCGTCGCTTTTGATCAAAAACTCATCAGCCTCCCCGCCGCCAGTGATCGCCCCACTAGGAGTGTTGGCGTCAATGATTATCCGGTTTGCCGCAACATCATCCGTAGCAACCACCGAACCCGTGCGGGTTATGCCATCATTGCTGTCTGTTAAATACCATCCAGCGGTGAATTCGCTACCAGAGGGAGTAAAGTAGCGAAGTATTTTGAGATCAGTCATAGCAATCATCCTTTCTAGGAAAAACTGTCAGCATCTAAAGCAACACAAACGAGAAATGAAATTTATTCTCACCTTATAGAATAATCCCACATACTCTATCATTAAAATTATGAAAAGCAACAAAAATCAGTTAAAATCAGAAAAAAAATCATTAGGCAATATCACCAGCATCGACACTACAAATAAGTACATGAGCCCTCGTAATCAAGGTCAAGGTTTTATCAAAAATCACATGAGGTCGCAGGTAATCTACCAGAGCCGGTTTATCAAGAAATTTTCGCGCCCGATTGCATCCCCCATAGGATGTCCTAGAACGCGAACACAAAGCAGTACTCTCGCTACGATCGTGAGGCCCAACCCCTTGATACATATATTCCTTTATAGAAAAGCCCATCTATGGAATAACAAGCGAGGACTAAGGCCCGCCCCAGAAAAGAAAGGGCAAGGCTAACTGCGCTTACCGGGAAATAGGCCTGTTATTGACCTGCCGGATTTTCGCCCGCCGCGACCGCGGCCCTAGCCGATCAGACAGAAGTTCCTGTCATTTCGGTTGAATATGACCAGAAGCTGAGGGTCGTCGATGGCGATACTATTCAAACAAACGCCGCTAGAAAACGAAAACTAGCATAAACTCACTAAAAGACCCAGATTTGGAAGCCCCAGATTTAGCCGGCCTGAACTTATCCAAACCTTTAAAAATTAATCAGGCATTAACCCAATCATTTTGATCGCCTATCCCTGCGGCTTCACGTCAAAACACACCCTATCACCTATCATCAGATCGTGATATTGATACCATCACCGATGATGTGTATGCTAGCGGACATGAGCAAAAATCAAAACAACATCACCCTGTATCACGATGACCTACCAGACGGCTGTGATCTAGGCCCAAGCATCGCTATCGATACCGAAACCATGGGCCTTGAAGTCAAGCGGGATAGGTTGTGCCTCGTTCAGATTTCCAGTGGAGATGAAAAAGCACATCTGGTCAAAATCAGCCACCCACAAAAACCCGCGCCTAATCTCGCCAAAATCCTAAATGATCCCCAGATTGAAAAACTGTTTCATTTCGCGCGATTTGATCTCGCAACCCTCGAGAAGAATATCGGAGCGGTGAAAGGAGCTCTATTCTGCACTAAAATCGCCTCAAAACTTGCGCGCACTTATACCGATCGCCACGGACTCAGCGAGCTCGTCGGCGAAATACTCTCAAAGCAACTATCCAAAGCCCAACAATCATCAGATTGGGGGGCGGAAACCTTAACCCCCCAGCAACTACAATACGCCGCAGGCGACGTGCTCTATCTTCATCAGATCCGCAATACATTGGTTGAGATTCTCATACGCGAAAACCGCATGGAACTCGCCTCTGCATGTTTCGCCTTTCTGCCTCACCGGGTCGCCCTTGATCTCGGCGGCTTTAGCAACACTGATATTTTCGCCCATTAACCATGACCCATTAATCATGAATAACGCCTCTATGAACACGTGAATGCCCCCCGCGAATTATCCCCATGAATATCCTCCCGTGAATATCCACCATGAGCCACACACAAACACCCCAAGATAAGCCCAGTTTTGCCCCTCGACAACAAACCGGCGACAGCATCAGAAAAACCGCTATTATCTTAGCCGGAAACCGATTGCGCCGTGCCTTGATTATCGCTAGCGTCGCCGGGGTCGCAGGCGTCTTCATGTTGCTTCTTAGTGGCAATACAGGCGATATCAGCCTGCAACTCGACACACCTCAAGGGCAGCTGACGGCCGAGCAGGTTCTACTCCCACATCGCGCACTCAAAGGCATCACCTACAAAGGATACACCGATGAAGGCACGTCCTATATCGTTTTTGCCGACCAGGTGCAAGAAGCACCCGAGGATAGCACCATCATCCACCTGACCTCACCTCGAACCCGCATTAATACCTCCGAAGGCGAGACCATGACCATCAGATCAAATCACGCCGAATATTCCATCGAAACACAAACCATCGTTCTTAATGGGCGCGTGGTTATTGTCCGGCCGGATATCGGCTATACCTTGCATACCGCAGCCCTCACCGCAGATCTCGCCACGGGCGATGTCACCGGCAATACCAATGTACGCGGCTATGCCAGAGGCGGCACCATTCGCGCCGAAGGCATGACCATTCATGATCAGGGTCAACACATCATATTCACTGGTAAAACCGCAGTCACCCTAAATGATGTCGAATAATGTCTTTCCTCAAACCGCAACGCACCACCCTTAATATCCTCGTTATAGCAGGGCTCTTTATAGCAAAGCTCTTTATAATAGACCCAGGGACAGCCTCGGAGGCGCGAGCGGGGGAGAGCACAATCATTGTCGAAGCCAGTGAAAGTCTCGAATGGTTGCGCGCCCAGCAACACTACATCGCTCAAGGCAACGCTGTGGTCACAACTCCAAATTTTGTGATACGCGCAGATAGAATAGAGGCCCATTACATCGAAACCGATGACGCTCAAGGCAGCAATAATATCATCACCCACGTTAAGGGTGAAGGAAATACCCCCACCATTATTCACGCTAATGGAACTCTTAAAGCAAAAGGGGCTATTATCTATAAACGCGACAAACGGCTTATAACCGCCAGTGATAATGTCTCGCTGGTCATGACCAACGGACGGCAGGTTTTTGGTGATTACATCGCGGTCCAACTCAATACCGATGAGACCGCCATCATCGATATCGTGATCGAAGGCCATAGCCGCTTTATCTCACCCAAAGGAGAGGTTATCCGCGAAACAACCGCCGATAACGCCTATTATCTCGCAGCGGAAAACTCCCTCACCCTGACCGGCAATATCCATATTGTTGACGACACGAACACTCTTACCGGCGACCACGCCGTGATCAACACCGTCACCGGCTCAAGCGTCATTACCTCAAACTCAGGATCAAGTCGCGTCACCGGAAGTTTTACCCTTAAGACGGTTAACTAACCAGTAAACCGCCTGTCCCGCCATTAACCGCGTCCGAGCGACGCAAAGAACGATGGGCGGAGGTCAGATGAGACTCGCACCATTGCCGTGCTTGCCCTGACGACAATCAATCTTTCCTTGAGCACCATAATGGAGAAAGCGTCACGACAGACCCTAAGGATGGCCCTGAGGCACATTTGATGTCTATGACCGACCAACAATGGACTTGCGAGTGAAGAGGCCATTATCCGTTAAAATGGCAACGATAATACCCATGAGCGGGTCAACCCGCATCAGACTGAAATCCTCAAAACTAAAACTGGCCAGCAGAGGCGGACTATTACACCACATCAAACTGCGTTATGTCCAAATCCTGTGTGTAATCTTCCAGAACCATGATGATTAAGTCATCATCAAGACGTTCTGTGCCTTGGGTATCATAAATGATGGTGTCATTGACCGCTTGGTCGTTCGTGTTGCCAGACTCACTTGGGTTCGAGCCAGCATCACTATCATTGGTCCAGCGGATATTAGCCGCAGCCTTTAAGGCCTCAAGGGTGGTTTCTTCCCCTTGCGGAGTATTAACACGAATGCGGTCATTTCCATCACCGAAATCAACCACCCAGTCCCGACCCGAACCCTCAAGAACGAATATGTCATCTCCAAGGCCGCCAGAGAGAATATCTATTCCACTGCCGCCAGTGAGAACATCAGAACCCCCACCGCCATAAAGATGATCATTACCAGCACCACCGGAGAGAACATCATCATCTCCATCACCGTAAAGATCTCCATCACCGTAAAGATTGTCATTGCCATCACCGCCATAGAGATGATCTTTGCCCTCACCGCCGCGAAGCATATCACTGCCCTCATCACCATAGAGATGATCATGGCCCCCGCCGCCATAGAGATCATCATCACTTTCCCCGCCGTAAAGACGATCATTGCCCTCATGACCATAGAGAATATCATCACCCTCACCGCCGTAAAGACGATCATTGTCACCCCCGGCATAGAGAAGGTCATCACCCTCCCCGCCGTAAAGACGATCATCATCGCCTCTACCATAGAGAATATCATCACCCTCACCGCCGTAAAGACGATCATCGCCCTCATCACCATAAAGGAAATCATGGTCACCACCGCCATAGAGAAGATCATCACCTTCCTCGCCGTAAAGACGATCTTTGCCCTCATCACCATAGAGAATATCATCACCCTCACCGCCGTAAAGACGATCATTGTCATTCCCGCCATAGAGAAGGTCATCACCCTCATCACCGTAAAGACGATCTTTGCCCTCACCGCCGTAAAGACGATCATTGTCATTGCCGCCGTAAAGACGATCTTTGCCCTCACCGCCGGAAAGACGGTCATTGCCATTGCCACCCTGAAGATGATCCGAGCCCTCACCACCGGAAAGACGATCATCACCACCCCCGCCGTAGAGATTATCCAAGCCCTCACCACCGTAAAGACGGTTGCTACCCTCTCCACCATAGAGACCATCATCACCCTCATCACCGATTACTAATGGGGTATCAACAGCGGCCGCAACCACAAGACCCAATATCGAAGCAACGCTCGCATTGCCGTCACTCGCCAAGATCTTAATCTTGTAAGCACCAGCGTCTGTTGGCGTTCCAGTGATTTCATTGGCTTTAGGGTCGTAAGAAAGGCCAATATCGCTCAATTCCCGGCCATCATCCAGTACCACCTTGAAGATTAAGTCATCACCATCAGGATCAGAGAACAGACCACTTAGATCAATCGCTTTGATCGCCTTACCTACCTGCCCATTTTGAACATCTATTGGCGTGTCAACCACAGGAGCATCATTCACCCCACTAATCGTGATGGTCACAACAAAGTTATCCGCACCGCCCGCGGCGAAGGTGAAAGTCTCAACGACGTCCTGCCCAGCCTTCAAGGCTTGCGTCTCCTGGCGACTGTTATCCAGCGTGTAAACCCACTCCCCACTCGCCGCATCAAAAGTCATCGTGCCATAGGTACCAGCACCATCGCCAACAAGGGCGATGCTCGGCAAGATATCCGCGGGGTCCGCGTCGGTAACAACGAGTACTCCTGAGGCGGAACGCACATCATCTTCAGACACCGCCCCCGCATGAGCGCCACTAATTACCGGCGGAGTATCAACATCTGAGTGGAGTATAAACAACAGGCGGACCAGGTGGATTATCAATATTGAGCGGAGTATAAGTAACAGGCGGAGTATCAGCAGCAGCCGCAACCACAACCCCCAAGACTACAACAGTGCTCGCATTGCCATCATTCGCTGTAATCTCAATCTTGTAAGAACCTGCGTCTGTTGGCGTGCCAGTGATTTCATTAGCTCTAGGGTCGTAAGAAAGGCCAATATCGCTCAATTCCCGGCCATCATCCAGTACCACCTTCAAGATTAAGTCATCACCATCAGGATCAGAGAACAGACCACTTAGATCAATCGCCGTGATCGCCTTACCTACCTGCCCATTTTGAACATCTATTGGCGTGTCAACCACAGGGGCATCATTCGCCCCACTAATCGTGATGGTCACAACAAAGTTATCCGCACCATCCGCGGCGAAGGTGAAAGTCTCAACGACGTCCTGCCCAGCCTTCAAGGCTTGCGTCTCAGGGCGACTGTTATCCAGCGTGTAAACCCATGTCCCCACTCGCCGCATCAAAAGTCATCGTGCCATAGGTACCAGCACCATCGCCAACAAGGGCGATGCTCGGTAAGACATCCGAAGGATCAGCGTCGGTAACAATGAGGGCCCCTGAGGCGGAACTCACATCATCTTCAGACACCGCCCCCGCATGAGCGCCACTGATTACCGGCGGAGTATCAACAGCGGCCGCAACCACAAGACCCAAGACTACAACAGTGCTCGCATTGCCATCATTCGCTGTGATCTCAATCTTGTAAGAACCAGCGTCCGTCGGCGTACCAGTGATTTCATTAGCGTCAGAGTCATAAGAAAGACCAATCGCACTTAACTCCCGGCCATCAGCTAGTCCCACTTTCACGGTGAAGTCATCACCATCAGGATCAGAGAACAGACCACTTAGATCAATCGCCGTGATCGCTTGGCCCACCTGCCCATTTTGAACATCTATTGGCGTGTCAACCACAGGGGCATCATTCGCCCCACTAATCGTGATGGTCACAACAAAGTCATCCGCACCATCCGCGGCGAAGATGAAAGTCTCAACGACGTCCTGCCCAGCCTTCAAGGCTTGCGTCTCAGGGCGACTGTTATCCAGCGTGTAAACCCACTCCCCACTCGCCGCATCAAAAGTCATCGTGCCATAGGTACCAGCACCATCGCCAACAAGGGCGATGCTCGGCAAGACATCCGAAGGATCAGCGTCGGTAACAACGAGGGCCCCTGAGGCGGAACGCACATCATCTTCAGACACCGCCCCCGCATGAGCGCCACTGATTACCGGCGGAGTATCAACTGGCTCGACCACAGGCCCCCTAATAGGGCCGCCACTCTGCACATCAAAATCCGCTATGGTCAGTTCCCGAGTGTAATCTTCCAGCACCATGAGAACCACGTCATCATCAGTCGCTTCTGTACCGCGCGTATCATAAATGATGGTGTCATAGACCGCCGGGTCATTTGTGTTACCAGACCGGCTCGGCGTCTCGCCCGCATCACTGTCATTAGTCCAGCGGATGCTCGCTGCGGTCTTTAATTCCCCAAGGGTTGTCTGCGTTCCCAGCGGAGTAGAGACACGAATTTGATCGTTTCCACCACGCCCATTGAAATCACGCACCCAGTTCTCACCCGAATAATCAAGAACGAATATATCATTGCCAAAACCGCCAACTAGGACATCAATTCCCGCCCCACCAGAGAGTACATCATTGCCATCGCCGCCGCTAATACGATCATTATGATCACCGCCATAAAGGACATCATGACCGTCTTCGCCATAGATAATATCATAGCCACTTCCACCACTCATATAATCATTACCATCGCCACCCTTCATATACTCACTACCACCCTCACCGTAAATATGATCATCACCATCATCGCCCTTCACATAGTCATCGCCACCACCGCCGTAAATATAATCATCGCCATCCCCGCCATAGAGGTTGTCAGCATCTGCACCGCCCTTCAAATAGTCATCGCCAGCATCGCCGTAAATATAATCCTCGCCATCCCCGCCATAGAGGCTGTCATCACCTGCACCGCCACTCAAATAGTCATCGCCAAAAACCCCATAAAGAGTATCCTCGCCATCACCACCATAGAGTCTATCAGCACCATAATCACCAAAGAGCACATCATTGCCCTCGTCCCCATAGAGCTCATCGTCACCACCACGACCGCTGATACGATCATCACCACCCCAGCCATGAATGACATCATCACCTTCGCTGCCATAGAGGAGATCAGACCCCTCGCCGCCGTCTAACTCCGATCTGAAGGCTACGACCTCGATAGTAAATGTCGAAACAGCACTCTGTGCACCCTCTGGGTCAAACGCTGTAACCCTGATCGTGTAAGTGCCCAAGGCCAGTGGCGTGCCGGTGATGGTCTTAGTAACCGTATCATAACTAAGCCCGATATTCTCCAACGTGCTCGAGGAGCCATCTTCGTGCACCGCCGTGATTGTCAGGGTTAAGGCATCGCCGTCAGGATCAGAGAACAGACCACTTAGATCAATCGCCGTGATCGCCTTACCTACCTGCCCATTTTGAACATCTATTGGCGTATCAACCACAGGAGCATCATTCGCCCCACTAACCGTGATGGTCACAACAAAGTTATCCGCGCCCGCAGCGGCGAAGGTGAAAGTCTCAACGACGTCCTGCCCAGCCTTCAAGGCTTGCGTCTCAGCGCGACTATTATCCAGCGTGTAAGCCCATGTCCCACTCGCCGCATCAAAAGTCATCGTGCCATAGAGGCCAGCACCATCGCCAACAAGGGCGATGCTCGGCAAGACATCCGAGGGATCAGCGTCGGTAACAACAAGGGCCCCTGAGGCGGAGCTCACATCATCTTCAGACACCGCCCCCACATTATCACCACTGATTACCGGCGGAGTATCAACATCTGGTGGATTATCAATAGTCGCAGGATTATCAACAGATTCCAGATCATCAAAGACCTCATACACCGTGACCACGAGCCGATAAGCACCAACTTCCGTCAGAATACCAGTAATCATCTTGGTTTCAGGATCATAGGAAAGACCGATATCGCTCAACTCCCGGCCATCAGCCACTCTCACGACCAAGATTAAGCGATCGCCATCAGGATCAGAGAAAAGATTACTCAGGTCAACCGGTGTGATCTCTTGGCCTACATACGAGGTTTGATCCTCTACTAGCGTGTCAACCACAGGAGCATCATTCACCCCACTAACCGTGACGAGCACTGCAAAGTCATCCGCACCCTCGGCGGAGAAGATGAAAGTCTCAACGACCTCCTGCCCAGCCTTCAAGGCTTGCGTCTTCGTGTTATCCAGCGTGTAAACCCACTCGCCACTCGCCGCATCAAAGGTCATCGTGCCATAGGTGCCAACACCATCGCCAACAAGACCAATGCTCGGCAACGCATCCGAGGGATCAGCATCGGTAACAACAAGCACCCCTGTGATGGAGTCCTCATCATCTTCAGACACCGCCCCCACATTATCACCACTGATTACCGGCGGATTATCATCAATCACTACCGGCGGATTATTAACAGGATTCGCGACCACAAGCCCCAAGACTACAACAGTACTCGCATCGCCATCATTCGCCGTAATCTCAATCTTGTGAGAACCAGCCTCCGTTGGTGTGCCAGTGATCATTTTGGTGCCAGGGTCATAAGAAAGACCAATCGCACTCAACTCCCGGCCGTCAGCCAGTCCCACTTTCAAGGTAAAGTCATCACCATCAGGATCAGAGAAAAGACCACTTAGATCAATCGCCGTGATCGCCTGGCCTACCGTCCCGTCTTGAGTATCTATCGGCGTGTCAACCACAGGGGCATCATTCGCCCCACTAACCGTGATGAGCACTGCAAAGCCATCCGCGCCCGCAGCGGAGAAGATGAAAGTCTCAACGACCTCCTGCCCAGCCTTCAAGGCTTGCGTCTTCGTGTTATCCAGCGTGTAAGTCCAAGTGCCACTCGCCGCATCAAAAGTCATCGTGCCATAGGCGCCAACACCCCCCCCGACAAGACCGATGGTCGGCAACGCATCCGAGGGATCAGCGTCGGTAACAACAAGCACTCCTGTGGCGGAGTTCACATCATCCTCAGACACCGCCCCCACATTATCACCACTGATTACCGGCGGATTATTAGCAGGATTCGCGACCACAAGCCCCAAGACTACAACAGTACTCGCATCGCCATCATTCGCCGTAATCTCAATCTTGTGAGGACCAGCCTCCGTTGGTGTGCCAGTGATCATTTTGGTGCCAGGGTCATAAGAAAGACCAATCGCACTCAACTCCCGGCCGTCAGCCAGTCCCACTTTCAAGGTAAAGTCATCACCATCAGGATCAGAGAAAAGACCACTTAGATCAATCGCCGTGATCGCCTGGCCTACCGTTCCGTCTTGAGTATCTATCGGCGTGTCAACCACAGGGGCATCATTCGCCCCACTAACCGTGATAGTTACAACAAAATCATCCGCGCCCTTAGCACTGAAAGTGAAGGTCTCAACGACGTCCTGCCCAGCCTTCAAAGCTTGCGCCTTCGTGTCATCCAGCGTGTAAGTCCAAGTGCCACTCGCCGCATCAAAAGTCATCGTGCCATAGAGGCCAACACCCCCGCCGACAAGACCGATGGCCGGCAAGGCATCCAAGGGATCAGCGTCGGTAACAACGAGCACTCCTGTGGCGGAGTTCACATCATCCTCAGATACCGCCCCCACGCTAGCGCCACTGATTACCGGCGCATGATCCACAGCGGGCGAATTATCACCAGCGGCCGCGACCACAATTCTAAAGTGCACAGCAAGAGGCGTTGACCCATTATTACCGTCCTCAGCAACAACCCCAATCACGTGGGTGCCAGATTGAGTCGGTGTGCCAGTGATCATTTTGGTGTCAGGGTCATAAGAAAGACCGATTGTGCTCAATTCCCGGCCACTACCCAGAGTCAACCTCAAGGTCAAAATATCACCGTCAGGATCAGTGAAAAGATCACTCAGATCAATCGCCGTGATCGCTTGGCCTACCGTCCCGTTTTGAGTTTGAACCATGATGCCAAGCTCAGGGTCATGATTTACCCCGGTAACCGTGATAGTTACAACAAAGTCATCCGCGCCCTTAGCACTGAAAGTGAAGGTTTCAACCTCCTTCTGCCCAGCCCCCAGCGATTGCGATTTTGCATCGTCCAGCGTATAAGACCACTCCCCACTCGCCGCATCAAAAGTCATCGTGCCATAGAGGCCCACGCCATCACCGACAAGTTCGATGATTGGCAGTGTATCCGAGGGATCAGCGTCCGTAACAGTAATCACTCCCGTGACAGGATCTTCATCATTTTCAACAACCGCACCCTCGCGGTCACCACCGATGACCGGCGCGTTATCAACAACTGGCGGCGCAGGCACCTTCTTAGGAATCTCGCCACCATACACCTCAAACTGCGCCATGGTTAGTTCGTGAGCGTAGTCTTCCAGCACCATAAGGATCGTATCATCATTGGTGGTCTCTGTACCTTTGGTATCATAAATGACTGTGTCTTTGATGGTTGGGTTATTTGAGTGGCCGTACCATCTGTAGGTCGGGCCAACATCGCTGTCATTGGTCCAGCGGATATTTGCTGAGGCCTTTAATTCCCCAAGGGTTGTCTCCGTCCCTTCCTCAGTGGTAACGCGAATTCGATCACCTCCATTACCAAAATCAAGCACCCAGTTCTCGCCTTGGAACTGAAGAACAAATATGTCATTTCCCTCACCACCATGCAGAATATTAACCCCAGTACCACCATAGAAGAGATCATTACCGGAGCCACCATAAAGATGATCATTTTCACCGCCACCATAGAGTTCATCATCGTCCTCACCACCGCTCAAATGATCAATATCAAATCCACCGTAAAGACGATCATCACCCATTCCACCTTCCAAATAATCACGCCCATTTCCACCAAAGAGATCATCATCGCCATCACCGCCATGAAGCCAATCACGACCATCGCCGCCATAGAGTTCATCATCGCCATCATCGCCAGAGAGTATATCATTGTCATCATCGCCGTAAAGACGATCAGCGCCATCCCCGCCGTAGAGAGTATCATTGCCCTCACCGCCATAGAGCACATCGCCGCCCTCTCCACCATCGAGATAATCCTTGCCATCACCACCGTAAAGAGTGTCATTATCGCCATCGCCGTAAAGACGATCATCGCCCTCATCACCGTAAAGATGATCATCACCATCGCCGCCATAGAGTTCATCCGTGCCCTCACCGCCACGAATCTCATCATGATCATCCCCGCCATAGAGATCATCATGATCATTACCACCAATAACCGTCGGGTTACCGCTCCGGTTCACATAGTTAAGACCAGGGTAAAGTATCGAAGACGAGGGTGGCTCATATCCACCGCTAGACACATCAAAATCCGCCATGGTCAGTTCCTGAGTGTACCCTACCAGCACCATGAGAATCACATCATCATCAGTCGTCTCTGTACCCCGGGTGTCATAAATGATGGTGTCTACGTTACCGTACCATCTTGACGTCGCGTCACGACCGATTCCAAGGCCAGTGCCATCACCGTTGCCAGTGCCAGTGCCAATACTCCAGCGGATATTGGCCGCAGCCTTTAAGGCCTCAAGAGTTGTCTCTGTCCCCAGCGGAGTATTGACACGAATCCGGTCACCTCCATCGCCAAAATCAAGCACCCAGTTCTCACCCGTATGCCTAAGAACAAATATGTCATCCCCACTCCCGCCAATCAGAACATCAATTCCGGCTCCATCACCGCCATCCAAATAATCAGCACCGCCGCCGCCACTAAGATGGTCATGGTCAGCACCGCCATTTAAGTAATCATTGCCCCCACCACCGGAAAGGTTATCGCAACCATAGCCGCCATAGATATAATCAGAATAGTTACCGTCTCCGCCATAGAGGATATCATCACCCAACCCCCCGTAAAGATGATCACTGTCAAGACCGCCATTCAAATAATCAGAATGCGCACCACCATAAAGAAAATCATCACCAGCGTCGCCAATGACGCGATCATGACCCGAGCCACCGTAAATACGGTCACTGCCACCATCGCCATAAAGCATATCATTGCCGCCATCACCGTGAATGCGATCATCGCCCTCGCCTCCAAAGAGAGCATCATTGCCCTCACGACCGTAAAGACGATCATTGCCATCAGCGGCAGAGTCCTCTTCGCCACCATAGAAAGTATTGCCTCTATCATCACCGATAAAGACGATCGATGGAGGTACAGCTGGAGGTACAGCTGGCGGGACTTCTGTCTCGTAAGTCGCTAAAAACTCTTGAGCGGATATAAGGTCAATCTGCGCGCTATCGCCCAAATGCTGGAAGGAGACCTGATCCGGATTCAAGATCGTGACTGTATTACCGCTAGACAGAGTAACAATATACTGAACAAGAGGAGGCTCTAGTGGCGTCAACGACACTTCTCTGCTCTCAACGGAGAGGATTATAACATCCGCATCAAAAATGATCACGCTCGGTTCACCGACCCCGCTGATTGTGACCGAATTAGCGGTACTTGTGATAAAAAACTCATCACCATACCCGCCGCCACTTATAGGCCAAGTATCAATCCCAGGAGCATCACCATCAATGACTAGTCGGTGGCGACCAGAGTAAGGGGCCTCACGATCTACGTCAAGCGCTCCTCCAACACGAACTCCCTCGGTATCTGTTTCATACCAGCCAGGGTCAAACTCGTCCCCAGAGGGGGTAAAGTACCGAATAACTTTTAAGTTTTCCATAGGACTCATCCTTTCATTGCCAAGAGGATAAACTATTACTACCTACATATCACTCACATGGGCCAATTGCAAGATGCAAGAGACCAGAGTCAAATTTATAGTCGGCATAGTTTCGGTGAAAGTAAAAAACCATATTCGTAATATAATCGTCAATGTTTTATATTAAATTATATAAGCAAAATCAATCAATTAAAGACGATTTCTAAGTACCTCATTGATCATCTGACAAGCAGTATTTTTCTCGATAATTGTGATTATCGCTTGCTGGATGCTTCTGTGGCAAATAGTCGCGTCAGTATGATTTTATCATCAGATCGCTGTCTTGAACTCCTTTGGCCTGATTAGTGACGGGGGATTACACCACGTCAAACTGCGTTAAGCCCAAACCCTGTGTGTAATCCTCCAACACCATGATAATGAAGTCATCATCAAGCCGTTCTATGCTTTGGGTATCATAAATGATGGTGTCGTTGACCGCCGCACCTGGCGTGTTGCCAGACTCGCTTGGGGTTGAACCAGCATCGCTATCATTGGTTCAGCGGATATTGGCCGTAGCCTTTAAGCCCCCGAGGGTGGTTTCTTCCCCTTGCGGGGTATCGACACGAATGCGGTTATTCCCGCGATTCGCTCCGTCACCGAAATCAACCACCCAATCCCAACCCGAACTTCAAGAACGAATATGTCATCCCCAACACGGCCGCACTCAAGAGCCGAGTATCGGTCTCAAGAGCAAGACCATCAATTTTAAAGAATATCAGTGTCCCCAGCATTTAACTCAAAACCCACATCCGCAAAATCAATCAGCGCCAAACTCTCGCCAAGCACCTGGTTGATCGCCTGATAAGCGGCGGTTTCTTGGCCAGCTGTGATCATCCGCTCGCCGGACGCCGCCGCATCAAAACTCGCGTCTAGGTTAATCTGCGTGGAATCAAAGGCTTCATCAAAATTCACCGTCAGATCAATCTCTTGAGTCTCGTTAGCACGGTCCGTGAAGGTGAGCGCAATACCGGTAATGTTTCCATCTCCGTCCACAAGCAGGTTGACACTTTTAAGAGCTTCGAAGAGCGCAGTGGCGGTATCAAGAGCACTGCCAGTAACCTCCGCGTGAGCCAGAACCAGACGGTCTTCGCTCAGATCAAAGTTATTGATCACATCGCCGCCATCATACGCCGCTGAATTGGTTTTATCTGTGCCATCATAGCGATAAATCACGATATCCGCGCCGGCGCCGAGATTGATGGTATCATCGCCCTGGCCGCCAAAGATCACGTCCCCTCCTTCACCAGCATTAAGCGTCTGCGCGTTATCACCGCCGATCAAGAATTGACGTGCGGTCTCGGCGGCATCGCCGACCGACGCATTATCGACCCCGTCGCCTGACAGTGGGGTGAGACCAGCAACATCAATCACGGTCTCAATAATATCATTCACCTGAACCACAACTTCAAAATGAGTGGTTTTTGGTGCCTCCCCCTCAAAGCTAGAGGTTGCAACCACCTGAAGAGTATAGCTTGCGGCCACCTCAAAATCAGCGCTTTCGCCTTCAATCAAGGTAATCTCGCCAGTGTCTGCATCAATCTCAAACAGACTAAAACCATCGGTCAGCGAATACGTCACCACATCACCATCAGCATCGCGGGCCAATGCTTGAAAAATCACGCCTGGATCCGTGTCATTCTCATCAATAGAGGCCGCCCCGCTAGTGTCCGTTGAGCCGCCCGAGAGCGCCGTCCCCGCAATCGCCGCCTTGATTTGCGCCGTATCCTTGCCATCGGCAATCGTGATCTCAACCAGTACCCGCGCAGCAACAGCACCCGCGCTCGCATCATTATCAAAAAAGTCCTTGATCTCTTCCATCGTCGCCCCGTCAGCCTTCAGCACAAATTTAATCGCACTTCCACCTACCATTATGCTTTCAACGCCGCGACCAGAAGCGCTACCAATTTCAAATTCAACCGTGATGGTGTTGCCAGCTGTACCAACAATTTTTGCAGTAATAATCAGATCCTGGTCTTCAACCGAACCAACAACTGCCGCGTCAATCACCGCCCCTTGACCATCTTCAGTCGCCCCCTTGATCCCAATGCTGGCCGTCTGGCCAAAAACTGGCGCGTTATCGTCAGTGTTATCAAGATTAATCTGATAATCATGGATATTGGTTTCGGTGATTTCCCCTTGCCAAGTAAGCACCTCGGGTTCATCTTCGGACACTTCTGTGCCAGTCGCCGGAGTCGGCGCGGTCTGGACTCTTCCCCCTCCAGCATCCAAAGTTAAGTTGTATATTCTCCCATCAAAGAGGTGGGCAAAGGCGGGGTCGTTAAAAAACCCTGCGTCTTTGAACGCTCCGATAAATTCAAGTTCGATAAGATTAGCAACGTCATGATTGAGATCATAACTCACCTCGAACAGCGCGCGGTCGGCTTCTATTCTTATCTTTATCTCGATAATACCGTCATCAATACCAGAAGAAATGGTGAAGCCACCAGTATCGCTGGCATTGCGAAATGTAAACCTAATCCTCTGGCCATTGCCCGCCGTGCCAGCTTTCTCTGAGGTAAATTTTAAATACTCAACGCCGTCAATCTCAAGGATAGCTTCCGCCATCTCAGCCGGAGGAATGTCATTACCCAGCACGCCAGTCGTGCCAATAACATAGTATTCAGCCGGCTTCGTAGCGCCAGAAGCGAGCAAACGTACTTCACCAATGCGCACCCCGTTCTCATCCACATCACCGGTCGGAACAACGATGATTTGCAACTCACCAGCACTTAGATCTTCTCGCAGATCAACCTTCGCCTCAAAGCGAATAGCATCCGCATCATCAGGATAGATCCAGCCGCCCTCAACATCAATAAGCCGTGCGTTAGTATTCTCCTCCAGAGGTGGAATGTTATTACCACCACTTAAGGACAAATCCACCGCCTCAGCATCATCTTCAGCAGTCTCCGAGCCCACCTCAACTTCAACCAACGCCCCCGCATCAGTATCATCGTTGATCGCATCCGCCACTTGTTGCCAGCGCGCACCTTCGCTGTATGTCACGACCGTGATAACATCATCCACTACTGAAACTGACTCAATGCCCTTTTCACCAGTTGTTGGGTTCGCAGCCGTGCCAATCTGCACCACAACCCTGATAGTATTACCCGCCGGGCCGCCGTTCTTGGCCACAATAGACAGAGTCACATTGACCGCAGCGTCATAATTCTCCTCACCCAAAATAACTGCCGTATCGACGTTATCCGGAAGACGATTCATAACCACCTCGATGCCATCAACAAGAATACTAATGATATTCCAGTTATTGCTAGTGAATGTACGAGAATCAAGCGTGAAAGTTACCTCGTCTGCTGCGCCGTTCCTGATCGTCAAAGGAGCATCAGAATCGAAATCAATCTGATAAATCTCCTCCGTGGTCGGAGTGACAGTTCCAGAGCTAGTATTAAAAAGTTTGGCCCTTCCTGTGGGGCTAAATATCAGCGATGTGCCATCACGGCTTACACTTATCACAACCTCAACGCCCTTAACGTTGTCAAAGTTAGTGTCGTAAAACCTAATCCAGACGGTGTCCCCCGACTTGAAATTTTCAGGAAGAATAATATCGGTCTCATACCCTCCATCACGACTGAACCTCGCTCTAATGGCAACATTGGAAAAATCCAGCGTGCTCGAGAAGAAGCTTGACGCATTACGCACCCCACCCAAGGCCAGCGACTCTGGCGTCTCGCCACTACTCAGCAAGTTCGGGTAGATAAAATCTCGCACACTTAACCCGCCACCGCTCAACGCAAAAACCCGCGTGTCAGCGTCGGTGGTATCGCCGCTCGCGTCTATATCCTTTGTTCCAAAAAAACTGCCTTCGCCGTCCTCGTCCACGGTCTCTTCATGCAGATTGCCTACAGTATAAATCTCACGAATCCTGACATTCAACACACCGGGCGCATCACCATTATCAGTCGCAATATCAGCATCACCGCTATCCGAGCCGATGAATTTCAGAACGAAAACATCATCAGCCGTGTTCGCCACACCATCCGCGCCATCACCCCTTTCAATCATGAACTGATCATTATTCGCCTCGCCATCGACCAGCTCAAAACCCAGCACCTCAATGTCAGGGTTTGAAGTAAATTCATTCCGAAGCGCACCGATGGTAACCGGCGTCCCACTCCCATCCTCATTCTCTTCGAGCACAGCCTTGCCGTCAGAGAAAACGCGCGATGAACCATCATCAGTACCGGCCACATCATAAATATATAGCCCCCCTTGCTTAATCCGCAGATCGCGCCTGAACGTAGCGCCCTCAGCATCAGTCGCCACAATAGTGATGGTATAATCATCACCGCTCGGCAACGCCGTAGCAGAATCTTTCATCCGCAACACCCACGCATCAGGCGTGCCTGCGTCACGATCATGGTCTAAAAGAACAACCTCAAATAAATCACCATGCGCACCCGAAATGTCGAAGCTGAGCTGGCCCGGAGGCGTTTTAGTATCCACAATCGTAATCACACCAGCGTCCGTGCCGTCAGCCAAAGTCAATCGCCCGTTCTCACCCAAGACGAAAACCATGTCAGTTTCAGCACTACCCGCGGCCCCGCGATCACCGGTGATACCAATAGGGATATCTTCATTCACCCCGGCCACATTAATAACCAGATCAGCGTCTAGTGATGCTGCCTCACCGTCCCAAACCCGATAAACTAGTTTTAACGCACCGTTGAAATCAGCGGCCGGTTGCAATATCAGCTCATCGAGCTTGTCAATCGTCACATAAATATAACCGCTGATCGGCGGCGCACCATCGTTATCACTGCCGCCAAGCCCAAGCGTGGACGCGTTAGCCGCCGTCACTTTGGTTGTGCCGTCATCAAGCCATAGCGAAGCGTTTTCAAGATCAATCTTGATATAAACGCCTCTGAAAGACGATGCATCCGCGCCAGAACTATTGCCCCCTGGATCAAGGAAGCCAAATAATTCAGTCAAAGCCTCAGGCGTATCAGGAAACTCATAATCAGTATCCTCGATGATCTCAACGTCAGCTGGGGACGCAATAGGCCGACCATCTCGAACCGCAGTAGCGTCGGAAATGCGAGCATCAACAATAGCCTTAAGATCAATGATGGAAGCATCATCAGGCGTTTGCACCAAGGTGGAAACCGCAGTGATAATATCAATATTGGTGACGGACCCATCATCATCAATGTCAGCCAAATCATTGTTTTTCTTAATCTCGGATAGGGCAAAAGCGACATTGATAATCTTCAGCTTTTTCGCCTCATCCGCGGCCCCGCTTTCAGGCACTTCATAATTGCCTATATCAAGAATATCAGCGACTGTGATCACACCATCGCCAAAGATCGTATTTAAAACCTCTTGCGCCGTCGTCGGAGCGTTAGGTTCACCCTCTACCTCTTCAAGGTATGTGGCAATCCAGTCAGTGATCGGAGTCGCAATGCCGCCCTCGCCATTATCAAGCGAACGGAGCGAGCCTTTCAAACGCGCACCAGTGGCGGTGTCGTAAGCACCATCCACATCAGCAACAAAGGCCAGTCCAGCATATTGCCCGGGAATTTCAACTGTGCCATCATCACCCGTGAGATAGCGCGAGCGACCAGATTCATCGCGTTGGGTGTCTTTTTCAGTTTCTGTGATCTCACCGTCACCATCCAGATCAAAAAAGACTTCCACACCGATAACAGGGCCGCCAGTAACCGCAACCTGGTCGGAAAAGGGAATAACTACAAAATCGATGCTATTCTCGCCAAAGAGACGCGGCAAAACCTCATCCAGATTCTTGAATGCTGTGAGGCCGCCGTCAAAGTTATCAGCGACATTATCCGCACCGCCCAAAATCTCAATCAGATCGTCAAGACCGAGCCGCTCATCAAAAGTAATCTGTACCACAGGGCTAGAAACACGTCCGCCGCCGAAAGCCGTTGCGTCCTTAAAGTGTAGCAACACGCCGTCAAAATAGAAATTGTCCTCCTCATCAGTTCCCCATATTATGGTGACGGTAAAGGCGTCATCATCGGTTAAATACTCACCATCCCCGCCGCTGAGGCTTTGCAGAAACTCTGTCAAAGTGCTGATGTCAGAACGATCAGAATTCACAACAAGTTTCAATTTATCCTGTCCGCGCTTAAACCCCCTGATCGCATCACCGCCATCGATGCCAATACCGGCGTGATCAAAAGTATAAAGCACTTCATCGGCGCCGGCGTCCACCTGATCGCCATTGTCATCGCGGGTAAGAATGATGTCATCATCCCCCGCACCGCCATCTATTTGATCATCGTCCTGACCGCCAGTGATGATGTCACTACCATCGCCCGCCTCTACCCTCTGCGAAGTTGTCTCGGTGGAGAGATCTATCGTGTTATCTTGGTCAGGTTCCTCCGGCACAAGAACCTCCAGCGGAACGATCTGAAGAGTTTGCACATCAGAGACCCTAACCCCGTCTGAGACTGTGAAAGTAAACTCATCATCACCTTCACCACTTGCTGGCGGGCGATAGGTAATGCGACCGGCGTTAATATCCGCCTGGGTGAAGTCATCGCCGGCATTGAGTGGAGTCGCGTCCTTCCATATCTCGCCACTGCCAGTCGGCAGGGTCTTGATCGTGTACAGCACAATACTCGGATCACCAGGTATATTATCAGAAATCGCCTGCAGGTCTGCTGCATCGATAACCGTCACCTCACCGGCGTCATAGTTCAAACGAGCCCGCACCACTATCGGCAAAGCCGCCTCAACCTCAATGGTAAATGTCGAAGACGCGGTTCCGTTATTGCCGTCACTCGCCGTGACAATGATCGTGTGAGTGCCAGATTTACTCGGCTTGCCAGTAATTTCATTGGTTTCAGAATTATAAGAAAGCCCAATCGCCGCCAAATCCCCCATGCTCCCATCAGCAAGAGTCACCATGAATGTCAAGGTTAAGCTATCCTCGTCAGGGTCAGTGAAAAGAGTGCTCAGATCAATCTCTGCAATCGCTTGCCCCACCTGTCCGGTTTGAGCCGGAACACCATCCATATTGGCCACAGGGGCATCATTCGCACCGATAACCGTGATTTCCACTATAAAATCGGGGCGCGACAGGCCATCAGCATTAAATCTGAAGGTTTCAACGAGCGTTTCACCTGACTTTAATGTCTGCACATCCTCATCAGTGTTATCCAGCGTGTACGTCCAAGTGCCAGTCGCCACATCAAAAGCCATCATACCGCCCACGCCAACACCACTTACAAGCCTAATGCTTGGAAGCGGTGTCGAACCAGGGTCACCGGTAATACTAATATCTCCCATAACGGTGGTGGCTTGACCACCTGCAGCAATCTCACCCTCGCCAGCACCACTAATTGTTAGCGGAACGAGAGCGGGCTCAATATTAATGTTAATTGTCGTCTCACTTTCGGCCTTGCCGTCACTCGCCACAATCTTGATCGTGTTAGCGCCAGTGCGGACATGATCGGAGTCAAAAAGCGTAGAGCGGAGTGTGCCGGTGATCTTTGCGTTAGCGGGGTTAAATATAAGACCGAGATCGCCCAACGAAAATCCAGCATCAAGATCATTAAGAAACGTCACCGTCAGTTTCAAACTATCGTCTGCGTCATCAACGTCGGTGAACAGACCGCTCAGATCAATCTCCGAGATAGACTGACCTACCGTCCAGTCTTGTTGCCCGATAGCCGCCTCAGGCACAAGCCGAGGAGCATCATTCACCGGAGTCACCGTGATAGTCAAGGTGGCGTCAAATGACGAATCCTCGCCGTCCCAAACCCGATAAACCAGATCCAGATCGCCATTGAAATCAGAATTAGGGGTAAGCTTTAACTCATCAAGCTTGTCAAACGTCACGTAAATATAACCATCGATGGCCGGGGCCCCATCGTTATTACTCCCACCAAGTTCCAGCGTGGATGCGTTGTCCACCGTTACTTCGGTGGCTGTGTTATCAGAGGCCACAAAAAACAACCTGCCGTCAGTGATCGTATCCAGTTTGATATAAACGCCTTTGAAAGACGAGGTCACCGCAGAATTATTTCCATCAAGGTCAGAGAAGCCAAACAATGCCATCAAGTCCGCAGGGGTGTCAGAAAACTCGTAATCATTATCCTCATCGATCACAACGTCAGTCGCCGGAGTCGCAGTGGGCCTGCGAGGCGTGAAGCCCGTCCCATAAGCGGTTACAAAATCTGCGCCTAAGATAGGGATAGCCTCCGAACTATCGCCAAAATGCTGGAAAGTGAAATTAGCCGGAGTGACGACCGTGATCGTGTTACCGCCATCCAAAGTGATGACATACTGGTCAACAGGGGGATTTCCCGCCGTCCCGCTCGTAATAGACGTGATGATAACATCCACATCAAAGACAATCACATTGGCCCCAGCATCGTCATTGATCGTAACCGAAGCAGCGTCGCTTTTGATCAAAAACTCATCAGCCTCCTCGCCGCCAGTGATGGCCGGAGTAGAAGGAGTGTTGCCGTCAATGATTATCCGGTTTGCCACATCGTAAACCGTCGTATCATCCGCAGCAATCGCCGAGCCCGTGCGGGTTACGCCATCATCGTTGTCTGTTAAATACCATCCGGCGGGGAATTCGCTACCAGAGGGAGCAAAATAACGGAGTGTTTTGAGCTCGGTCATTGAAAACCATCCTTTTTATTATTTCCTTAAGGGCCTTTCCTCAGAGGGACAACGGAGAAAAAGCCTAGCCAGATTAATTATAGCAAAATATATGAAAAAATAAAAGTGACAGATATTTGAAATTAATGATTCTTTTTTCAAAGCAAAGACGCCAGCCACAAGTAAAATAACCAGGCCCAATAACGATGTTACTGCTAACGCGAATTTCATAACAGCCATTGGATTGGTTATGGCGCCCATTTGGTTAAAATCAGTCTATCTTCTATTCTAATGCATGAACGATACTCTGGTCAGCCTGCACCCCCCGGGCCCAAGACATTATCAAATACCGAACATCTAATACCGGATACCTAATATCAGGCCTCCGATATCAGACGCCGGGCATCGGATACTAGGGTAAGCGTCATTGCCTTACGCTTAAAATCAAGGTAGGCCGCCAAAAGCTTAACCCTCAGAAGCGCCCCACTTGACCAAAAATAAAAAAGGCTAGCATTTTAAGTATTTTTGCCGTACAAGCCTTAAAAGTCTTCGAAAGCGTACGCCTCATGCAGCCACCCTATCGTTCAGATAACAATAATACGAACCTTTCTTTGGTTCACGATAGCAGAAGAACTGTTTCAGGGCTTGTCGCCAACAATATCACAAAATCCTATAACCGCCAAAAAGTCGTCCACGGCGTGTCCCTGCACATCAGACGCGGGGAAGCGGTTGGACTATTCGGCCCTAACGGGGCAGGTAAAACCACTTGTTTTTATATGATCTCAGGGCTCATCAGAAGCGATGAGGGACAAATTCTGCTCGATCAGACCGATATAACCTCCGTCCCTGTCTATAAGCGCGCAAAACTTGGCATCGGCTATCTGCCGCAAGAATCAAGCATTTTTCGCGGGTTGAGCGTCGAGAAAAATATCATGGCGATTCTTGAGACTGTAGAGGAGAACATCGATGCTCGTCATACCATGCTCGATGAATTGCTTGATGAGTTCAATATCGGCCACCTTCGCACAGCCACAGCCCTGACGCTTTCAGGGGGCGAAAGGCGACGCGTTGAAATCGCCCGGGCCCTCGCCTCACGTCCTAATTTTATCCTGCTCGATGAACCACTGGCTGGAATAGACCCGATCGCCGTTGATGAAATCCGACAACTGATCGGTAAATTGAAAAAATATGGGCTGGGCATTCTAATCACCGACCATAACGTACGCGATATGCTTAGTATCGTTGATCGGGGATATATCCTCAATAACGGAATCGTGCTCAAAAGCGGCACTCCTGATGAAATCGTCAACGACCCAGAAGTCCAAAGCGTCTATCTCGGACAGCAATTCATGCGTTAAGCCGAACACCTAATCGGATAGTTATTTTTTTCACTCCTTGACGCCATCTACAAAACAGCTTATCCAGATGCGCATTGTCAAATATCAGTTTGCCATATCCCACACTTACAAGAAATATTTCGGATATATTTTTTATGAAAATATCTACTCTTATCTCGCCTGATGACATTGTCATACGGTCATCGGCGAACAGTAAAAAACAACTTTTACAAGACATGACGCATATCATCGCCGGGCAAAAAATCGCCCTCGATGAACGCGAAGTGCTTGAGGCTCTGCTTGAACGTGAAAGACTCGGTAGCACGGGAATCGGCAAAGGTATCGCCATCCCCCACGCACGATGTTCTTTTCCCAACAAACACCCCGCCAAACTCGTGGGCTTGCTGATGAAACTCAATAAGCCGATCGATTTTGATGCTAGTGATTCCGAACCCGTCGATATCATTTTTATGCTGCTCGCCTCACGCCAAACCGCCTCAGAACATTTAACCGCGCTAACCTCAATCTCAAGCGCTCTGCAAAAACACAAAACAGTCACCGCCATCCGCGAGGCCCTGACCGCCGATGAAATATGGGCGGCGATTAACAAAACCGAATTATCAACCGCCGCCTGATTTATTCCACGGCTTGATAAATCCACTGATCTGCGCAATGATTAGCCCATTGTGCAAGCACCCAACAACACTATCTCTTCCTCCCTTTCAAACAACCTAGTCGGCATTATGTTTATGCTCATGGCTGTGGTTGCGGGGCTCATCACCGCCTCGATGATTAAGAGTATCTCGGCGGAATTGTCTATTCTCGCCGTGTTGACAGTACGCTTTATTCTCAGCCTGCCGCTTTTATATCTTTTTGGCTTGGTGATCCGCGGACGCGATCTCCTCCAAATAAACCGCTGGGATATTTTAATCCTCAGGATGACCGTCGGGCATCTTGGCATCATCTTTTGGTTTTTATCGATCAGCTATGCCACGCTTGGGCAAGCAACGGCCTTGTTTCAGTCATCGGCTATTTTCGTAACAGTCCTAGCGCCCATCATGTTGGGTGAGCGCGTCGGTATTTATCGTGGCTCGGCGGTGATTACCGGCCTGATCGGCGTGATCATGATCACCAATCCCTTCACAAACACGTTTAATATCGGGCTGTTCTGGGGAATTATGTCGGCTTTCGCGGGGGCGTTTCTGGTGATTTTTCTGCGCATCTTGGGCAAGAGCGACGCACCTATATCATCGGCAATCTGGCATAATTCACTTGGCGCGGTGGTTTATCCCCTGATGCTGGTGATTCTGTTTCCCGCCGAGGCTCAAGGATTACTTACTTCAGCCAGCGTCATGCTTTTCATTATTCTCGGGGTCGCCGCGAGTTTTGTGCAACTCGGCTTCTCATCAGCGTATCGTTACGGAGAGGCGGTCTTGCTGGTGCCCGTCCGTTATCTCTCCGTGCCCCTAGCCGCGATCATCGGCTGGATTTTCTGGCAAGAACAACCAGGACTGATCTCAGTCGCCGGGATGCTGATCGTGATCGCGAGCTGTCTCTTTATCTCGTTCCGCGAATATAGGATCGGCTTGTCAGACAGACCGAATGACGCTATTTTAATCAAGAGTTAGGGTGCACGAAATCATGACAAAAAACCAAGATAATAAGACCATTTCAATGACGAACGCACTGGTCGGCAAGGCTGGCGCGCTCACCGCCCTCGCCGAGTTAGACCGCGATATCGCCTTGGCGCTTGAGCGCTTTGGCACGCCGCCAGAACGATCGATGCCAAGAGGGTTTGAGACTCTGGCCCGAACCATTGTCGGGCAACAAATATCCCGCCATGCCGCCACCGCAGTCTGGCAGGCAATGGCCGCCGAGGGGTTTGATCAAGCCGAACGCGTGGCCCGCGCGGATATAGACGCCCTCAAAAACGCGGGATTATCCCGAATGAAAGCCGAATATATCCACGGCCTCGCCACCGCCATCACCGATGGCACACTCTCAATAGACGAGATTCATCGCATGCCCGGCATCGAGGCGGCGGACGTTCTCAAACGCCTGCGCGGAATCGGCGACTGGACCGCTGATAACTATCGGCTTTTTGTCATGCTCGATATGGACGCTTGGCCCTATAATGATCTGGCGTTGCAGGAGGGAATGAAGATTCTAAAAAACCTCTCAACACGCCCTAATGGCACCGACATGCAAGGGCGCGGCGAGGAATGGCGTCCGTACAGAGGCGCCGGCGCGTTGATGCTTTGGCATGTCTACGCGCGCCATCGCCACGACGCATCGCCCGCAGCCATCTAACCAAAGAGACCAGGCTGATGCCATCCCTCCTCCCCCGAGTCGAGCGGCGACAGTAATCCCTCATGATTGGCTTTGTTTGAGCCAACCTCAGACGAGACCCGATACCATAAAAGATCATCAGGCAAAACCGGCTTAAGCATCGCGTTAATCTCTCCCTCATCCGCATTAGGGTCAAGCCAGCGATCTATATGCGCTTCATCAATCAGCAATGGCGTCCGATGATGAATCTCCGTAAGCGCGCGCGGCGCAGCAGCGGTGATAATAACGCATCGTGCCTCACCCCGGTCTTGCGACCGATTTGGCCTCCACCCTGACTCCCTTTTAAGCACATGCTCTTGCTCTCTTTCAGACCCCCATGCTTCTTCCCTTTCGGATATCTGCTCTTGTTCCCTTTTTTGCCTTTGGCCATGCTCCCTTATAGGCCCCGGCTCTTGTTCTAGCCCGGGCCAATACAGCCCGCCGAAAACCATCGGTTTTTTATCCCTGCGGGTTATGTAATAGGGGGTTTTGGGGGCTTTCCATTCAAACCAACCGCCGGCGGGCAAAATGCATCTCGATGATCTCGCCGAGACCCGGAAAGTCGGTTTGTCCGCCATGGTCTCACAACGAGCGTTAATCAGCAATTTTTCTCCCTGAGGAGCGCGAAGCCCCCACCGCATAAACTGCGCGCCCCGCCCCAAACCATGATGCGTGATCGCCGCCAGCATCATCGAAGGCGCAATATTCCATGAGGGCATCAGGGAGGGACTCGGGTGGCTGTTCGAGAGCGGAATGCTTACATCAAACGCCTCGGATAACTCCTCTCGCGTGTGGGGATTAGCAAAACGTCCGCACATAAAACCCTTTTCCTTATTGCTCATATCAGCGAAACTATGCCAAAACACTACCAGCGCTTTGCGCATGACGCTTATGACTAAAGAAACAATAACACAAAAATCACTAGATGATATAGAACGCCTCACGGTCCAAGCCGGACGAGTCATCATGCAGGTGCGTGAGCGCGGCTATGAGCACAGAATCAAAGAAGATGGTAGCCCCGTAACCGATGCCGATCTTCTGGCCGATCAAATGTTCCACGCCAGACTACCCAGCCTCACGGACGAGATCCCGATTATCACCGAAGAAACATGGCAGCCCAGTGATGATCAAACAGAACCCGAGCGCTACTGGTGCATAGACCCACTTGACGGCACCCGAGGCTTTATCAATGGCGGAAAAGATTTTACCGTTAACATCGCCCTGATCGAACAACGGCATCCGGTGCTGGGCATCATCGTGGCCCCAGCACGAGCAATGCTCTGGGCCAGCGACGGCACCAAAGCATGGAAGCGGAAACTAACCGATGACCTGAGTGATTATCTTGATTATGAGCCGATCACCGCGCGCAAAACCCCGCGCGAACACCCGATCGTGGTCACCGATATGGCGCATCGAACGCCTGAGCTTAAAGCATGGCTTGAACGCATTGAAACCGCCGAGATGTTATCAGTTGGATCATCGCTAAAACTCTGCCTGGTGGCCGAAGGAAGCGTTGATCTTTATCCCAAAACCAACCGCACGATGGAATGGGATACCGCCGCCGGACAGGCAATCATCGAAAGCGCAGGCGGGCAAATGATCGGCGCGGACGGCGCGCGGTTCTACTACGGAAAAACCGGGCGCATCAACGGATATTTCTCCGCGATGGGGACGGTAGAAGGCGCGCCTCCCGCCGCGTGGCTGCCGCCTAGAAAACCGCAAGGCGCGTGATATGACAATCATCGCCCAGCCATCCGCCGACACCCTAAAGCAAGCCGCCGCATTTTTACGCGAAGGACGACTGGTGGCCATCGGCACCGAGACGGTTTATGGACTCGGAGGAGACGCCAGCAACCCAGCCGCAATCGCCGCGATCTACGCACTGAAATCCCGCCCCTCCTTTAATCCGCTGATTATCCATTGTCCCTCAGCTCAAGATGCTTTTCGCATCGGACGGCAAACGCCGCTCGCAGAAAAACTCGCAGCGATATTCTGGCCCGGCGCCATGACACTGATCTTAGACAAACACGCCAATTCAAACATTGTGGCCCCAGCCACCGCCGGCCTCGAGAGCGTGGCCTTGCGCGTCCCCAGCCAAGACGACACACGGCAATTACTTGCCCTAACCGCCCTTCCCATCGCCGCGCCTTCGGCCAATATATCAGGCAAGGTCAGCCCAACCCAAGCAAGCCATGTTGCCGATGCTTTTCAAGGCTCAGCCGAGCCCGCCATGATCCTAGACACCGGGCCATGCCATCAAGGAATAGAATCCACGGTTATCGATGCCAGAGGCCCCATTCCGATAATCGCAAGACCCGGCGGGATCACCGCCGAAGCCCTCACAAAAGCCCTCGGAGTAAAGCCACGCACCGCCGATGATACGATCATCAGCCCCGGGCAAACCCCAACCCATTACGCCCCCGAAGCCACGATTAGACTCAATGCCACCGCGCCCGAAAAAGGCGAGGCGTGGCTCGGGTTCGGTGAGGAGGTCGCCGCGCCTCCCTCACCCTGTCTTTGCTATAACCTAAGCCCGCAAGGTGATCTTTCACTCGCAGCAGCTAACCTTTTCTCGATGCTCCGCGAGATTGATCGCAAAAAATGCAAGCGCCTCGCGGTCGCCCGCATCCCCAACCAAGGCCTTGGAGTCGCGATCAATGACCGCTTGCGCCGCGCAGCCGCACCACGGGAGCCCCATGAAAAAGATTGATCTTTTAACTCTGGAGTCTATGCTCCAAAGACGTAAGAGGACGAGGATATCATGCCGCTTGGCCCGCCCGATGAGATCAGAAATTCAATCGCGGATATTGTCGGCGCAAAACACGTTCTGACCAGCGCCGCCGATACCGCCCCTTATCTTACCGATTGGCGCGGGGTGTATCACGGCAAAGCCCTCGCGGTCGCACTACCCGAGGCAACCAAACAAGTATCCGCCCTGCTCGCACTGGCGGATCGATATGATTTACCCGTGGTGCCGCAAGGCGGCAATACCGGGTTGTGCGGCGGAGCGACGCCTGACGATCAAGGCCATAGCATTGTCATCAGCACCAAGAGACTCAATCGCATCCGGCAGATAGACAAAACCGGACACGCGATCACCGTCGAGGCCGGATGCGTGCTTGAGGAAATCAAGCGTAAAGCCGCCGAACATGACTTGTTATTTCCTCTTGATCTCGCAGCAAAAGGCAGTTGCAGCATCGGCGGTAATCTCTCAACCAACGCAGGCGGATTGAACGTGGTGCGCTACGGCACAGCGCGCGATCTAACCTTGGGAGTCGAAGTCGTGCTGCCCGGCGGCCGGGTGCTTAATCTCCTATCATCACTGCGTAAAGATAACACCGGGCTGGATCTCAAAAATCTGTTTATCGGCGGCGAAGGTATTTTGGGAATAATCACGGCGGCTACCCTAAAATTATTCCCGATGCCCAAGGCCGCCGTCACAGCTTTCGCCGGCGTGAGAGATATAAGCGCGGCCATCGAGGTTTTTCATCGCTTCCAAGCGGTCAGTGGCGGGCAGGTAACCACTTTTGAGTTAATGCCCAAAACCATCATCGATAATGTCCTTCACCATTTTCCTGAGACCCGCGCGCCGCTCGAGACCATCCCACCATTTTCAGTCTTGTTCGATATCGCCTCGAGCGCCGAGAGCGCCGCTGTTCCTGATACCCAGGGCGCGATGCCACTCAATGCAATGATGACGGATATTCTGGCTGAAATGATGGAAGACGGGCTGGTGCTCGACGCCACCATCGCCACAAACGAAGCCCAGAGACAGGCCATCTGGACAATCCGCGAATTAACCCCCGAGGCGGAAAAACTATCGGGGGAGGCGTATAAATCCGATATCGCCTTGCCGCTTGAGCATATCGCCGCGTTTTATGATGAGGCGCGGCAAAAAGTGCAAAAAATCGTCCCGGATGTGAAAATGTATGGCTTTGGTCATCTTGGCGACGGCAATCTGCATTTTAATCTAGGATGCCCCTCTAAAAGCTATCCTGGTTTCACCGCGCATTACCCACAATTTGATGAGGTGCTGATAGAACTGCTGAGAAAATATCACGGCTCAATCAGCGCCGAGCACGGCATTGGCCAGAAAAAACGTGATATGCTCAAAACAATTAAAGACCCCGTGGCCCTCGAAGTCATGCGGTCTCTCAAAGCAAGTCTTGACCCAAAAGGATTAATGAACCCAAGGAAAGTGATCTAATGTCCAACACCGCACAGCACACAGAAGAAATCCCCGCCATTCTATCTTTCTGGTTTGAAGAAATAAAACCCGAGCAATGGTTCAAAAAAGATGATGCGTTTGATCAACTGCTCACGGGGCGCTTTGGGGCGTTGATCAAAAAAGCGATGGGCGGGGAGTGCGACGCCTGGCCCTCAACCCCCGATGGTAGCCTTGCACTTATTCTCCTGCTCGATCAGATGATGCGCAATATTTATCGCGGCACGCCGATGGCTTTCGCCGGCGATGAGAAAGCACTCGCGACTTGCCTTGCCAGCATAGACCGCAGCGACCACCAGAGCTTCACCTTGCCAAAACTTCAATTTTTACTAATGCCCATGATGCACTCCGAGGATCTCGCTATTCAAGACCGCTCATTGCCTCTCTTTAAAACCTGCGGGGAGCTGACTTATGAGTTTGCCGTTAAACACCGCGATATCATCGCGCGGTTCGGGCGGTTTCCACATCGAAACACAATACTCAACAGACCCTCAAGCGACGAAGAACGCGAGTTTCTCACCCAGCCGAACTCATCATTCTAACCCGATCAGCGTACGGACCGACTCCATGACTTCAGCGGGGGTGATGTCCGAGATGGCCTCTTTTCGAAGCCATCTCGCCTGATCGCCAACCGGGGCTGATTTCTGAGGATTAGTGGCATGCCCCATCAGCGCTAGCGTTGGCGTGCCAAGTTTCGCCGCAAGAAAAACTGGCCCCGTGTCATTGCCAATCACAACTTTCGCCCGCTGGTATAAAGCAGCCAAATCCCCCAGATCGGTTTTCCCCACCAAATTCTGGCATACAGGGGCTTTTGCCATGATCGCCTCAGCCACCGGGGCGTCTATAGCCGTGCCAACCAGCATAGGCTTCAAGCCTTGATCATGAAGCAGACGCGCCAGAGTAGAAAAATGCTCAACAGGCCAACGCTTGGCTAATGGTTTAGCAAGCGAGCATCCCGCGACCAACACCGCCGCGCTATCCACATCCGGCGGCACCTCACGCCCCGCGCCAAGCCAAGTCAGATCAGCACACACACGAGGGCATCCCCCCGCCGCCGCCAGCGCCAGAACCCGGTCGCGCTCTGAGATCGCTCTCCTATCGCGCAAATCCGCAGGCAAGCCATAATGTGCGCCGGGCGCAACCCCAACAAACTCGGCCCCGGTTCCCTTGATGATATAGCGAAAATAGCGCGCGGTGCGCCCAGAATATTGAAAATCATAAATCCGCGTCCAATTCTGCCGCAACAATCGGCGGATGGCGCCAACTTGCCGAATATTCCAGACCGGCGCACGTTGATCAGTCAGCACTTCGTCAAAATACGGCGCTTGCCTCAAAAAACCCGCAAAGGCCGGAGTGGTTAAAACCGCTAGATGATCGTCCTGATGATGCTCCCTCACACTGGCAAAACCGTCCATGGACAGAATAATATCACCGAGCGCACCATGCTTGATGATTAAAATTCGCTTCTGGCTTGCGTGATGAGGAGAAAATTTGGACATTCCACAGTCTTACACCCCAATCAGATGATTGGAAACCACAAACGAGTCTGATATAGTGCTCCGACACCATCAAAGCGCTAGTGACGTAAAACCCGACCGGAATCCTCAATTATATGACTTCACTTTATGTTTTCGCGATCAACCAAAGGCCACAGATTACCCTCGCTACTATGCTGGGGTATCTTCTTCTAGGTTTTTGGTTAATAGTTTTTCTCAGCGGGCCCGCTTTGGCGCAGGATCCCGAGGCGCCGGTCAGTTTTTCCGCCGATAATCTTGAGACCAATCACGAAACCGGGGTTTTCATCGCGCGGGGCAATGTGTCTTTCAGCCAAGGGACTCTGTCGCTGACCGCCGAGCGGGTTGATTATAACCGCGTGGAGGAGTCAGCGGTGGCCACGGGCAATGTGGTCTTTATCGATCACGACGGAAGCACTCATTACGCCGAACGGATTGAGTTGGATACAGCTTTCACCCGGGCTTTCGCTGAACCTGTGATCAGTAAACTCGCGGATGGTTCGTGGCTTACAGGCGACCGGGTGCGCTATGAAAAGGATAATTTACTAGAATATGACAACGCGCGTTACACCCCATGCCAATGCGATTATCTAGGCGGTGAAAAACCTATATGGGAAATAGAATCATCATCATCACACCATAACCCAGAGACCCGGACGGTGGAGCATAAAGATGTCCGTTTCCGCCTTTTCAACGTGCCTATTTTATATCTTCCATGGTTAAAACATCCTGATTGGACAGTACGGCGTCAATCGGGTTTGCTGTATCCATCTTTTAAGTATTCATCGGACCATGGTTTTGAGTATGCGCAGTCCTATTATCATGTGGTCGATGATACCAGCGATGTTGAAATCAGGCCTCATCTTTATCAGAGCAGTGGCCAGCTAACGGAGTTTCGGTATCGAAAATTATGGGATCAGAGCACTCTTGATGCGAAACTATATCTTGGGCGGGTGAGTTCTTTTGAGAAAAATCGCGAGGTTGTCTCAGAGGTTGTCTCAGGGGTTGACGCAGATTTCAAGACGCTTCTAGGGGAGAGATGGCACACCAAGGTGAAGATTTACCGTGCGAGTCAGGATACGTTTTTGCGGCGTTATGACCTCGACAGCAACACGACATTAAAATCATTGGTCAGCGCCGAGAATATCAACCGCAATCGTTATAGCAAGGTTGAGGCTTATGATATCCAGGGACTTGAGAGTGATGAGGTTTCAGGCAATGAGCCTGTTGTATTGCCGTCCGTGTTTCATGAGCGTTATCTGCCAAGTTTTCGTGACAATATGCGAACGCGCCTTCGACTGTCGGCGATCAAACTTGAGAATGACGAGAATTACGACATCAATCGCTGGGCGGGCGAGGTTTATACCATCGAGGATTTTGACGTTGGGATGGGTAATCTGAGTGTTGAGACACGTTTTGCTGGACAATACCACATGATCGTAGACACACCTTCGTCTTCAGATTATCGCGGTGAACTAGGACAAGCCAGTGGCGGATTAGGTGTGGGCTGGTCCAATCCTTTCAGTGTTAATCTGTTTAATAAATTCGCGTTGGTTGAACCCAAAGTCAAACTAGCGGCCATTGAGGCGATTGATCGAACTGACAAAATCCCCAATCGCGATTCAGCTGATTTCCGACTGGATGAGGGTAATTTATTCATGCTGCATCGTTTCCAGGGCAATGATTATATTCGTTCTGGTGCTTATCTAGCCGGCGGGGTGAACACGATCGTTGAGGATACGGCGGTTGGCGATGTGACGGGGTTTATCGGCGCGTCCTATAGGCTGTCGGGTGACGTCTCAACTAACCTTAACACGGCCACGGATGAAGATCATTTCTCGGACATTCTGGCGAGCGTTACGATCCAGCCTCAGGATTATTTCTCACTGGCGCTTTCAGGGCGTTTTGATTCAAATGATTTGTCTATTAGTGAATCCCGCGCGACTGGCACCGTGTATTTTGGCGATACCTATTTTGCGGGATCATATTCGCGTTTAACGGACTCGTTTTTCGCCTCTGCAGATGAGGAAGAAGAAACCTTGACGTTCAATCTCAATCATCGCCTGACCGATGATTTGGCGTTGACTGTCAAGCAACAATATGACCTGACAGACACTCATACTGAGATAGACGATGAAACCTCGATCGCGATGAGATTTACCGGCGGCTTGCAAGATTGCTTGACGATCACGCTGAAATATACGCGTGATAATACGTCTGACCGCGATATTCGCCCAGCTGAGGAGATTCTGTTGTTGCTTGATTTCAAATATCTTGGCTCTATTACCAGTGACCAAATTAGCAGTTTTGGGCAAGCACAATGACGGAAAAAGAGGCATACATTGCCTTCATTTTTATGGGCAATGATAATGCCCAAGTGGCGAAGCGCTTGACAAACAGATTTGTGGCAGCGGTTTATTCGCTGATCAAGATTTGATAGAGGCCCAAGAGATGGCGAAACGTTGCCTCGATAGTGGATATAAGGATCGCTAGGTTTAACTACGATCGCTGGTCATAAAACTTCCCTCTTATTGTGTAAGAAGCTATTTACTAAAAAGTGAAAAAACAACTTTTTATTAACTGTATCTTAATTCTTTGCAGGTAATTCTGGCTCGTTATGAAGGAACTGGTTAAGGCTTGATTATCTTTCTTCATTAAGCTTTTGTCGGTTTCTTTGAGGTTTAACGTAATTCTACCATTCGTGAAGGACTCTATAGAACCATGCCTAATGAAATCAAAAAACTCCCCTACGCCCTTTCTGTCGCCGTCGGTCAGTCGGATAATATGAAACGAAAGAGCATATCTCAATCATCGCCAACGGCGCTTATCTGGACAATTTCAGGGATTATATTGGTTGCTTGCAGCAGCGACGGTAGCCGCAGTGGCACATCTAGAGTTCTGCCAAATGGAGCCGAAGGCGATCCTATTGTCAGGGGAACGCTCGGCTTGTCTGATCCAGTGCCTCCATCTGATCTTAAAGGTGATTACGGTACGCTAAAGTTTGATCCCGATACTAAAAGTTGGACTTACACACTGGGCGACGGCGACCCGCCGGCTATTCAGATGTTGCTGTCAAGAGAGCAAGCAATTCCGTCAGGAGAGCAAGTAATTGAAACCTTCACTTTTACCAACGATGGCAGTGACGACACTGAGGATGTAGTCATCACAGTGACGGCGACACTCCTTGATGATGAGGGTGAAGAAACAAATATAGAACTTTCCTACGACCCCGACGTAGGAATCATCGCCACTTCGACTGAAACTGGCTTTTACACGATTAAGGTCGTGTTGAGTGGCGGCAAAGGCACAGAATCGATTGTAAACTTTAGCGTTGTCTTATTCCCTGACGTTACAAACCTTACCAAAGTGTTAGGTGATGGGGGCGTTGACGCGGTGATTGGCAATGATGAAGCAACATCACATCAATTTTTGCTCGGTGGTAATAACGCACAGACGCTCAACGCCGGCGAAGGCGGAGATGTCATCTTTGGCGGCAGGGGTGATGATATTATCAACCTTGGGAACGGTAGCGATATTGTGGTTTACCGCTATGATGGTGCAGATAAAACTGATTCAGAAGCTAGTGATGGCGCCGATGTGATCAATGATTTTGATCTGGATGAAGACGTTCTAGTTTTGGCTCATGAGAGTAATGATGTTCACGAGAATCCCAGCACGTTCTATGAGGCGGTCAAAGGCATCAGCCTGCTTGTTGACGGAGACGGAAATGTTACCGGTATCGTGTTCACCTTCACGGATCGTAGTGACACAACCCAAGAAGTCGATCTGACGGTGAATTTTTCCAGCGTCTTTAGTGCTAGTTCGTCCCAAACCACAGCCATAAACGCTGCCTTTGAGGATGTGGTTTCAGGCAAGCGGGAGATCACATCTGGTCAAGAAACCGCTGCCTATGGGGTAATCAATGAGATATTTGGCGGCAATCTGGTTCTGATTGATTTCGCTGATATCGGTTTTGAGTTGAATCCAGCAGAAACCGATATTGAAGACGAAGACGTGATCGCATCATCTAGAGTTCTGCTAAATGAAGACCAAGACGATCCTATTTTCAGGGGAACGATCGGCCTGCCTAATCCAGTGCCTCCAACTGATCTTGTTGGTAATTACGGTACGCTAAAGTTTGATCCGGATACTAAAGATTGGACTTACACACCGGACAACACGGCTACTCAGATGTTGCAGCCAGGAGAGCAAGTAACTGAAACCTTCACTTTTACCGACGTTAGCGGTCTCGAATTAGAGGTGATCGAGATCACGTTGACCGGGAGGCTGGGTTCGTTGGAGGAGCTGAACGCCGCTTATAACAACGCTCTCGCAAACGGTTTAACTGTGACGTTTACACTCTTTGATGAGAATGGAAATTTAACAAATATAGGACTTTCCTACGACCCCGACGTAGGAATCATCGCCGATTCGACTGAAACTGGCTTTTACACGGTTAGGGCCGTGGTGAGTGACGGCCAAATCACAGAATCGATTGTAAACTTGAGCGTTGTCTTATTCCCTGACGTTACAAACCTTACCAAAGTGTTAGGTGATGGGGTCGTTGACGCGGTGATTGGCAATGATGAAGCAACATCACATCAATTTTTGCTCGGTGGTGATAACGCACAGACGCTCAACGCCGGCGAAGGCGGAGATGTCATCTTTGGCGGCAGGGGTGATGATATTATCAACCTTGGGAACGGTAGCGATATTGTGGTTTACCGCTATGATGGCACGGGTAAAACTAATTTAGTGGCGTATGATGGTAGCGATGTGATTAATAATTTTTCTCTGGTCGAAGACGTTATATTGCTGGCTCACACTGAGGATACGGGCAGTGTTAGTGATTTTGACACTGATACTGCGCTCTTGGAGGCTGTTAAAGGCATTAGTTTGCTTGTTGATGAAAGCGGAGACATTACTGGGATCGTATTAACCTTCATTAATCGCGAGACCCCAACTCAAGACATAAATCTGACGGTGAACTTCGAAAACGATGGATTTATTTCCTCTGAGGATATTGACCTAACTGCCTTTAACGAAGCAGTGGGAGGTAAGCGAACGATCAAAGCTGGTCAAGAAGCCGCCGCTCATCAGGCGCTCATCGCATCGGAGGACGAAAGCACCGTGGTGCTTCCGATTAATTTTATGGACCTCGGTTTTGAGTTGAATCCAGCAGAAACCGATATTGTCTAGCGTGGGCAAACTGACCCAGATCTCTTGGCCTCTCTCAAGATAAAAGCAAGATCGTCCTTTGCCAGCATCTTGCAGCATCAGCTTGGTTTTCGAATATGGTCTCAATACCCGCACCGATAAGTGAATAACTTCACCACTTTCATTCTAAAGCATGCCAAAAATTCTGTTAAGTGTTTGTTTCATGAGTAGGTGAACCAGTTCATATACTCCCACAAGCCTTTTAAAATTAGGCGCCCCTTACCGTTCCAGACGTAGTTTTGCTACTTACGATCAAGACAGGCAGGCTCAAGTTCGGGCAACAGCCCCTCATCACTAGCTATTTTCTTGCCCGTGCGTGCCAGCAAACCATCTTAAGCTGGCGCCTCGACCGAGATCTATCCTCAATCCGCCTCTGCGCTTACCTGAACTAGATAGAGTATTTCCCTCTTATCTAATCATATATGATCTCTTTTCTAAACGTAGGTGAACTCTATGCAACAAATTTGAGCACATATACAAGAGATTACACATCAACAACAAAATATCAATAAACGCAACTTCAGGGTCATATCGAAGCATATTTAAGCCAAGTCGACCATAATGTACCAAAGAACTGCTGTTACGGTGCAAAATATCATTATATATCTGCCGTCCACGATAGTTTTTTGTAAAGTGCAATAGCCAGTACTTCCAGTTGAGTGCTCTCCCAAGACTGGATTATTACTCCAGCTATATGTTCTTTGTGACATCCCTTTCTTCCTTACAATATTGTTTCTGTGGGCATTTCGTCCCAAGTCCTACCTTGATATTCCCGTCCGTTCTCCTTCTTTGAGCGGAGTTTTTGATCTTTGCCCCAAGCCCCCCATTGCTTAAAGAAGAAGGCTATCTTTTGCTTGCGGCATGCATTATAAATCTCGTCTATCCATATCTCTTTGAAGGGCCGAGCCCTCGATCCACTTTCCCCTCCAACAATCGCCCAATCAATTCCCTTCAGATCAATATCTCCGACACTGCCAATGAGTGGTTCAAATGAAATGAAGCGGACTACTGCTGAAACCTTTCGCAATTCATCAATGCGATAAATAACTTCTTTATCCTCAACGCCATCGTCCCTATCAGCATCGCTACACCTCCATCAAATTGCTGACTGATTTTGGCAAACGTGCGTCACACTCTAGAACAGCCGTTTTCCAGATTTCTTCGAGTTATGACAAATATATTAACCAACTATAAACTTATATTATAGAAATCGATTGACCTAATGATAGAAAGGATTATACCGTGACTCAATAGGATAGGTGATGGACAAAAACTGAATGCGTACTAATGCTCGGAGAGATGCTAAATTTACTTTCATTGATCTGTTTGCAGGTATAGGGGGGCTTCGCCGAGGTTTTAATCTGGCAGGGGGAAAATGTATATTTACCAGCGAGTGGGACAAATACGCCCAAATCACCTACGAAGATAACTACCTTTGTGATCACGAAGTGGTTGGTGATATTACAAAAATAGAAACCAAAAAAATCCCTACTCATGATGTTTTACTGGCAGGTTTTCCCTGTCAACCCTTCAGTCTCGCAGGAATCAGCAAGAAAAGTAGTATGGGCAAATTGCATGGTTTCGAGTGCAAAACTCAAGGTACATTATTTTTTGAAGTAGAAAGGATTATTAGGCATCACAAGCCTAAAGCCTTCCTTTTAGAAAATGTCAAAAACCTTGTCAGCCATAACCAAGGCAAAACTTTTGAGATAATTCTCAACACGCTCAAAGAAGATCTAGGATATCATGTCAATTACAAAATAATTAACGGAAAATCATTTGTTCCACAAAATAGGGAACGGGTTTTTATCGCTGGATTCCGTAAGAATTGTGGTTTTTCCTTTGATAGCCTTGAAATTACCAATCCTGACAATGGCCCTATTTTGTCCACTATCCTGCATCCCGAAGATGGAACAGAAGAATCAGAATCCCCCTTTACTGAAGGCGTAAAGGCAAAAGTATCCGAAAAATATACTCTATCCGATCATCTATGGCATTATCTGCAAAACTATGCAGAAAAACATCGGGCTAAAGGGAATGGTTTTGGTTTCGGACTATGCACACCAAATGATGTAGCCAGAACTCTTTCAGCGCGATATTACAAAGACGGTTCGGAAATTCTTATCTCTCGTGGAAAGAGAAAAAACCCAAGGCGGTTGACACCACGGGAATGCGCACGTCTGATGGGTTTTGACAGAACAGGACAAAGGGAATTCAAAATTCCAGTCTCCGACGTACAAGCTTACAAGCAATTTGGAAACGCTGTTGTTGTTCCTGCCGTCGAAGCAGTCGCCAAACATATGCTACCTTTTATCCAAGAAGCCTCGTGATGTCCGATATTATAATGAATGCACAATAAAAATGGCAAAAAGGATTAAGATCGATAATGTAATAGATATGGTTTCCAAGTGACTGACAGGATTGATTAAGGGAAAATGATAGGCACGACGCCGACAAACTCGACCGACGAAGAAATAGATTGGGAAGTAGACATCTCTCCACCTGAGGTTACCGGAAAACCGCAGATCAAAACGGCGCGTGAGGCCTCCGTCGATGTGCCAGAGTCGGACGCCAATGCAGTTATAGGCACGACGCCGACAAACTCGACCGACGAAGAAATAGATTGGGAAGTAGACATCTCTCCACCTGAGGTTACCGGAAAACCGCAGATCGAAACGGCGCGTGAGGCCTCCGTCGATGTGCCAGAGCCGGACGCCAATGCAGTTATAGGCACGACGCCGACAAACTCGACCGACGAGGAAATAGATTGGGAAGTAGACCTCTCTCTGCCTCAGGTTACCGAAAAATCGCAGATCGAGACGGCAAATGAGGCTTCCGTCGATGTGCCAGAGTCGGACATCAATGCAGTTGAAAAACCGCCGGAACCTTCGCCTCCTACTAATTTAGAACCACATGAACTGAGCGAAGGTCCAGTTGACCTTGATGATTTCGATGATCTTGATGATCTGCCGACTTTTGAACTCGAGGAAGACCCAGAGGATTTTTACGACAGATCGGCCGGTGTTTCAGTTTCTGGTGCTTTCACCCCATTTGTGAGCACGACACCGGCAAATTCGAACTACGAGGAGATCGACTGGGAAATAGACCTTTTTCCGTCCCCGATTACCGGAGGTGGAATCATCTCTGACGCTGTGATAAGTCCCAATCAAGGCGATGAACATGGCTTTCTCAAAGTTCGCCGTGGGGGTCGACAATCACGCAAACGCGCCGTGCTACAGTCGGGCACACGACTTTATATCGATCCTGACATCTGCCTGACTTGGGCGACCGAAATTCTCAAAAAAAGATACTTCGATTCTGACGATTTAGACATGCTGATTTCGTTCTGTGAGGGCAATGGTGATTTCGATGAATTGCGTGTCAACTTGTTGCGGGCATTGGAAGTCGCCGGCCTCGAATCGTTTGAGGAAGCAAGCGAAAGTAATAATACCCTGTGGGACGTCAGATCGAACATTTCCGCCAATGAACTAGCCGAGGCTATTGAAGTGATTTTTTCTCGAGCCACACTCCTGCCGGGGACATCGCAGTTCAACGTAAATAGATCCAATAAGGCGGTAAGCCTTATGGTACGAGCGAAACAAAATCTCCAGTTGGGTATTCTAGCCAGCAAGTCCGCTATCCAAATCCTCCTCGATGAAATCGATTTGCTTCTCGATAACTTAAAAACCAATGTCCTCTTGCGACCAGAACACGCAAAAACAGAGGAGTTCTTCATGGCTAACGAAGCCCTTAAGAAATGGAATTCAAGCGGTCGCGCCATGAATGGCAGACCTCGCCGAATAGCACTGGAGGCACTCAACGAACTAGGCTTTTCTCTGATGTTTCTCAAAAAAATGGTTGAATCTCTGGCCAAGCACAAGGCGTATCTTGAGGAATATTCTCGACTAAATGACTTAATCTCGGCCGTCGAAATGGCCCAAGAACAGCTACTTTTAGAACACCTCCCACACGCACGTCGCTTCGCCGCTCGCCATGTTAAAGACGGGGAAGATACTGAAGACGTGTTTCAGATGATGTTCATGAGCTTACAGCAAACGATCTACCGCTTCGACCTTAAATTAGGATCGGTCACTGCCTATTCAATGCTTTTGATGAATCAGGCGCTGATACGATGGCGAGAGAATGAAGATGCGATCGTACGTATCCCCGCGCATCTGCACCAGAAGGTTAGCGCCTTTGCCCAAGCAGTTGAGCAATTCGAAGCCAGATACGCCTGCTCACCGACGACGTTTGAATTGGCTGCCGAACTTGGATATAATGAAAAAGATATCCAGATGCTCCTGCGAATTCCCCGTCATTGCTCCAATTTTGACAATTCGGAGCAATGGGAGGAAGTGATTCCGAGGACTGGTCAGGAAGATGCCCCCTTTTATCAGGCCGAGACCGCACGGATCATCTCAGAAGTACTGACAGAAATACCGGAACGTCACGCAGATGTGATCCGCAGGCGTTTTGGGCTCGGATTCGATGAGATGACGCTGGAAGAAATCGGTCAAATTTATGGTGTCACGCGTGAGCGCATCCGGCAGATCGAGAACCGTGGTCTCAGAGACCTTTCACATCCGACCCGAGCACAGCGCCTGTGGACATTGTTTAGGATCTGACAGTATGGGTATACGCAATGCTCCACCACATGCCGGTTCTATGCTCGAATCCCTTCGAGGACTCGGCTATGTCCCCGCGACCGCACTGGCTGACCTCGTAGACAATTCGATCACCGCAAATGCTCGCGAGGTCAGCATTCATCTCGAGTGGGACGGTACGGACAGCTGGGTAAGGATCGCCGATAACGGCAATGGCATGAACGATGCTGCCCTCTATGCCGGGATGCGTCTTGGCGCTCGGAATCCTAAGGAGACTCGCGATGCCAATGATCTTGGCCGTTTTGGTCTAGGTCTCAAAACGGCAAGTTTTTCACAGGCTAGACGGCTTACCGTAGCCAGTCGCCGCAAAGGAAGTTCAATAGTTTGTTTGCACTGGGACCTCGATCGCATTGACCAAGAGACCGGCATCGACTGGCCACTGTTCGAGGGCCCGGCGAGAGGGTCAGAGCACCTGCTTGAGCCTCTCGATAGCATGGAGCACGGAACCATCATCCTCTGGGAAAAACTCGACCGTATCGTGACAGACGGCTTCACTGCCGATGACATGATCGAACTAGCTGACCGTGTAGAAGCTCACCTTGCAATGACCTTCCATCGGCTAATCAATGATAATCCGCAGTCTGAATTCAAGATCCTTCTCAACAACCAGGCCGTGAAGCCGTGGGATCCTTTTTTAATGGGACATTTAAGCAAAGCCCGCGAAAGTTCAAACTATACTATCGCCACCGGTGTGACTGTTCAATGTCACGTACTGCCGCACCACGACATGCTAAAGCCTGCAGAACAGGAATCTGCCGCTGGAATAGGCGGATGGATTCAGCAAGAAGGATTCTATGTGTATCGCAATCAACGGCTTCTGGTAGCTGGCAGCTGGCTGGGTCTTAGCGATAGCGGCAAAGGTAAACCATGGACTCAAGACGAAGCACACCGACTCGCACGCATCCGACTGGATATTCCAAACAGTGCGGATGCGGAATGGAAGATCAATGTTCTTAAATCGACGGCTAGCCCGCCCATTCGTTTACGACCACACCTTCGCAAGCTTGCATCCGAAACGCGGAATGCAGCGAGGCTCGTATTCGCCCATCGCGGACATGTGACACCGACTTTGGGCGGACAAATGAACGCACTGACCGAAGTATGGCAGGCCCGGCGATCGACACAGGGCACATCTTATAGAATCGCTCGAGACCACGATCTTGTCGCATCAATCATCAACCGTGTAGGGCCTCTGAAAGCGGATATCCTCGCCCTCCTTCGCCTCATCGAAGAGACGGTTCCGGTTCAGCGTATCTGGCTGGACACCGCCGAAGACAAGGAAATACCTCGAACCGGCTTCGTGGATGCTTCGGAAATCGAGATCAAAGACACGTTGTTATCAATGTTTGAAGCGCTTGTGAAATTTAGCAACATGAGTCAGGATGAAGCTCGTGAAAGGCTCTACCATACCCCACCTTTTGACCGCTACCCTGATTTTATTACTGCCCTTGAATTGAAAGATTCGAAATGACACCCTCCAACAAAAATGCATTCGACAAAATACTCTTTGTGACACAGGCCCTTCTCCACCCAGCGCAAAGTGGCGTCACACCGACGTTAATTGAGGATAAGTTGAATGATCTCAAAAAAATAATGCAGGAGGACTTCGATCTCATCAAACCAGAAGAAATCGAAGAACTCAAGGACGAATTAGTCCGCCGTTCTAGCCACACCGTGGGAGACAATGCAACCCTCTCGAATAACGTTGGTCACAAGGATTGGCTCGTTGCAGAACGCAAAAAGGACTGGATCTACTGGCATCGCTATTCTGAGTACATGGGGAGTGAGAACCGCCTCTCGTCGTTTAGGGCCCTTGATGCTCTCGATGACGCGACAGACGAAATACTGAAGCAGCTCGAGGACCCGATGCGTGAAGGCGCTTGGGACCGACGCGGCCTTGTAGTCGGTCATATCCAATCAGGTAAGACTGGAAACTACACGGGACTAATCTGCAAGGCGGCGGATGCAGGATACAAAATTATCATCGTCCTTGCCGGATTACATAATAATCTCAGAGCTCAAACACAGATTCGTCTGGACGAAGGGTTTCTGGGTTACGCCACCAGCCGCCCCGATGCCGAAACTCTACCGGCAGTCGGCGTCGGATTGATCGACAGTGATCTATCGGTCCGTCCGAACGCCGCAACTAATCGTAGCAACAATGGTGATTTCAATACTGCTGTCGCGAAAAAAATGAACATAAGCCCCGAACAACGCCCTTGGCTTTTCGTAGTCAAGAAGAATAAGACGGTCCTCGAACACCTACTTTTCTGGATCCGCAATAACGTCGCCGATCATACCGACCCGGAGACCGGTCGCAAACTGGTTACCAATCTGCCGCTACTCATTATTGACGACGAGTCCGATCATGCTTCGGTGGACACCAGTGAGGAGATTGTGGATAAGCACGACAAACCAGATCTCGAACATGAGCCAAAAACTATCAACAAGCTTATTCGGGAGATACTGCATAGTTTTTCAAGGAAGGCTTACGTCGGTTACACCGCAACGCCATTCGCGAACATATTCATTCATGCCCAAGGAGAAACAAAGGAACAGGGACCTGACCTATTCCCCTCTGCCTTCATCACCAGCCTCGCCGCTCCCTCGAACTATATTGGACCGAGCCGCATCTTCCCTTCAGATTCAAGCGTACCTGATGACCTACCACTCATCAGACTGTTGGCTGAAGACGAATTCCTAGATTGGATGCCTAAACGCCACAAGAGCCAATACTCTCCGCGCTGGATGGGTGAAGACCAAGTTCCAGATTCACTTAAAGAGGCTATCCGTTCCTTTGTCTATGCTTGTGCCGTTCGCAATCTCCGTGGGCAGGGCGATAAGCACTCATCCATGCTGATCCATGTCACTCGATTCACCGTTGTACAAAATGCAGTGGCTAAGCAAGTTGAACAATATTTACATGATTTAAAAGGGCGCTACACGCGTGGTATAGACCTTACTGCTCTCGAATCTTCCATGCGAGCGGAGTATGAAACAGAATTCCAACCGGGAATGCAGAAAATCCATAACACACTCGTGAAAGACAAGGTTTTCAAGAAGATCGACTGGAATGATCTCCGATCTGTCTTGCCCGACGTCCTCTCAAACATTTGCGTTCGCGAGATCAACGGCACAGCAAAGGATGCACTGGACTATATCGAAAATGAACGTATGGGCCTCAAGGTTATCGCCATCGGTGGCGATAAGCTGGCACGCGGCCTGACGCTCGAAGGCCTCTGTACGAGTTATTTTCTGCGAACTGCCCGCATGTACGACACCCTGATGCAGATGGGACGCTGGTTCGGATATCGCGACGGCTACCTTGATGTCTGTCGGCTCTACACGCCGGAGGAGATGGTGGAGTGGTTCGGCCATATTACCGAGGCCGCCGAAGACCTGCGTGGGGAGTTCGACACTATGGTCGCGGTTGGCGCGACCCCTAAGGATTTCGGACTCCGCGTGGAGTCCCATTCGGTGCTGACCGTCACGTCGCGCGCAAAGATGCGCAACGCGCGTCCGGTTAAGATAACCTATTCTGGCAACCTGCTACAAACGGTCGTGTTTTCGAACCGCAAGGACGGCATCACCAACAACTTCCTAGCAACCGATCGCTTCATCAAGACGCTGGGACCTCCTGTGGACCTCAGTGAGCAGCACTTCGTACCAAAAAAACAACAACGGAATGGCTATCTCTGGAGAGAAATACCCGCCCTGAATGTAATTTCTTTCCTTCGCGAATACCAGAGCCATGAAGCCAGTTTCCGCATCATGAGCCCGCTGATTGCCGACTTCATCGAAATGATGAACAAAGACGAAGAACTCATACACTGGACCATAGCCCTGATTGGAAAGGACAAAAAAGGCCCCGGTGACAAGATCTGGAGCGTGGGCGGTTGCTCCATCAACATGCCCACGCGCAGACGCACGGTCGAACATGCCGACCGCTATTCGATCAAGACACTAATCTCACCTCGCGACCAAGCAATTGATCTCACCGAAGAGGAATGGAAAGCAGCTCTCAAACTGAGCCAAGATGCTTGGCGCAAAGACGGAAACCGAAAACCGACTGAACCTCAGGGTCCGCAGATCCGCCATATCCTCGGCAAAGGCGTTCCCGGCCGCGTCCCACACCGGCGGAATCGTGGATTGCTGATGCTTTATCTGATCGATCCTGCAGAATCTGGAATTAAAGAACTTGAAGATGCTGACCCAGTCGTCGGATGGGCGATCAGTCTCCCATCAAGTACATCCAAGCGCACAGTCTCGAACAAGAACTATATCGCAAACAGTGTATGGAGAGGTCTCAATGACTGGGTGGACTGAAGAAGGACTTATCCGAGCATGGCGAGCGCTCGCCCAGCAGAAAGATAGCGAAGATTGGCGGTATATTGATCTGACGAGAATGAGCGAGGTCTCCATCAAAGCGGGTTGCCGCTTCCCTGCAGGTCAGGAAGCGTTGATCGTTTTGTTTCCCGAGTCGTGGCCCGTCAATCCTACGCGCATGCCCAAAGGCAAGGGCTTCGATGTTGCTTGCATAGAGGATCAGAAGGACTTTGTCGGACGAACGGCCATCGCCCTCGTCCGTAGAGCCGAGGGGTCGCCGGATATATTCTCAATTATGGTGGTCGATGTATTACGCACACTAGAAGCAGCAAATTCGGTAGCACAACGCAACGTGTTAGATGCTTTTCTTGAAAGGGTTAGGGAGTGGCAAACCTTCATGGCACGGACACCCCGACCATTATCATCCGACGCACAGGTCGGTCTATTTGGTGAATTGTGGATGCTCCGTTTACTAATGAACTCTTCGCTCGGAACTAATGCCCTTGATTGCTGGCAAGGGCCCTTGCGGTCAGCACAGGACTTCCATATCCGTGAAGGGGCTATCGAAGTAAAGAGCACAATACGAACAGGGGTCTTCCTAGCGCGCATCAACAGCATCGAACAGCTTGATGGCGACCGGTCACCAATATTCCTTTGTGCCTTTCGCTTCGAGGAAAACGCGGATGGCACATCGCTCGTAGAACTGGTGGACATCCTACGCAAAAAATTCACTAAGGCCGGAACTTTCCGAGCCTTCGAGGCTCTTCTGATAGTAATGGGCTACCTTGACGAGCATGCACATTCCTACGGAGCTCCCCTTATACTCAAGGAGACCAGAGTATTTCTTGCGGAGGGAAACATGCCACGTCTTACACGTGCCTCTCTGCCGGCGGCCCTGCGTTCAGCAACGTATGTTCTTGATCTCGACGCCCTCGAAGTTCCTTCGATCGGGCCTCCGGAAAAAATATTGAAAACATTTGGAGTAAATTGACATGAGTGTTGAAAATTTCTACCGCAAATTCCAATCCGAGTTAGAAACAACCATTACCGAACGAACCGAGCAGGCCATAGCTGACAAAGAATCTTTCCCCTCTAGGGAATTGGTCTTTGCAGAAATGGTCATGGAACATATCGAGGCGGCCGGCCTATGTGAACCCCCGACCATCTGTCATTGGACTGGTCAATTTCGCAATGCGAATCTTCGCATCACCGGCTACGCTCTTAGCTCCGACAATACCGCCCTCGACCTATTCGTCACACACTATTTAGACGCCAAAGAACTAACCAATCTGCGAAACTCGGATATCATTGCAGCAGCAAACAAAGGCCTTAATTTCCTTCTCCGTGCAGCGGATCAGGCAGGTGGTTTCCTCGAAAAAATCGATCCCACAAACCCAGTTCGAGACCTAGTTACAACAATCCGTTCCTTATGGGCTGATCTTGACCAAGTTCGGTTTTTCGTGATCACTGATGGTCGCCGCACCCAGACCAAGCGGTTCTTGAGTAAGGAAGTTCGCCAGAAGATGGTGACTATCGAAGCCATGGACATGGAGCGGCTGTTCCGCCACACTGAGGGAAAGCCACAGGATGAACTTTCACTCAGCTTTGTTCAAGCCATCGGACGCCCACTGCCCTGCGTCCACGTTCCTAACCATGACGCGGATTACGATTATGCCTTGACCGCAATTCCGGGACAAATCATTCATGATCTCTATCTGCACTACGGGCCTCGCCTACTCGAAATCAATGTTCGGGCATTCCTCGGCTCGAGGAGGGTCGTTAACAAGGGTATCGTAGAAACGCTCAGAAAAGAACCGGAACACTTCCTAGCGTACAACAATGGGCTCGTTCTCGTTTGCGACAAGGCAACTTTCGAGCGATCTAAAGACGGTAATGCCAGTCTTTCCTTCCTCAAGGGCCTCCAGATTGTCAATGGTGGTCAGACCACCTCAGCGATCTACTTTGCCTCTCGGGACGATCCCACCATCGACCTGAGCCATGTGATGATACCCGCGAAGATCATCATTCTCAAAAGTTCTCAAGAAGAATCGAGAGAGCGGCTAATCAGCAACGTCTCGCGCTATGCGAACAGTCAGAATGCCGTAAGGATGTCTGACCTATCATCGAACCGTTCATTCCATATTCAGATTGAGAAATTAGCAGACGAAACTTGGTGTCCTGACGGTGCCACGCGGTGGTTCTATGAGCGTGCGGCAGGAGCCTATAACGTGCTGTTGCTACGTGAAGGAACGACTCCCGCAAAGCGTCGCAATCTGAGGGAAATAACCCCACCTAAACGCAAGCTAACAAAGAATGATATAGCTAAATACCATGAGGCGTGGCGCAAAAAACCTAATCAAGTAGCGTTGGCCGGCGAAAAAAACTTCGCCGCGTTTATGTTCGCGCTCGACGAGGATCCGACAATCGTTCCTAACCCTCTCGATGTGCACTGGTATCGATCAATGATCGCCAAGGTGATCCTTTTCAAGGCGATCGAGAGCATGATCAAAACGAAGGAGGCAAAAGAGAGATTCCGACAAGGTTGGATCAACATTGCCACATACGTCGTAGCGGTGGTATCGGATAGACTTGGGAACAGGCTTGATCTCGTGCAGATCTGGAACAAACAAGGGATTTCTACCGGTCTACATGATTTACTGTGGAACTGGGCTATCGCTGTTAATAATGAATTCATCAAAATCGCCGCTGGTCAACAGTTTTCAGAAGTGGCAAAGCGTTCCGATACTTGGGAAAAAATAAAAGTAGCAGAGTTTTCTGAGCCTGATGCACAAATACCCGAACTAAAAGGTAATCACTAACTAAAATGGCTTAAAATACTCCTGGGTGCTTTAGAATATTTTGATTCAGATCATTTATCTATTTAGTAAGCTTCGTTCGCTCTATTAATTCTCTCAAATCATCCCTAGATAATAAATTCTCTCTTTCTATGGATCATGCAGTGACAATTAGAACACACCAGAGCCAAATCTCCCAAGACTGGATTATTACCCCAGTCATATGTTCTTTGTGACATCCTTTTCTTCCTTACAATATTGTTTCTGTGGGCATCTCGTCCCAAGTCCTACCTTGATATTCCCGTCCGTTCTCCTTCTTTGAGCGGAGTTTTTGATCTTTGCCCCAAGCCCCCCATTGCTTAAAGAAGAAGGCTATCTTTTGCTTGCGGCATGCATTATAAATCTCGTCTATCCATATCTCTTTGAAGGGCCGAGCCCTCGCTCCACTTTCCCCTCCAACAATCGCCCAATCAATTCCCTTCAGATCAATATCTCCGACACTGCCAATGAGTGGTTCAAATGAAATGAAGCGGACTACTGCTGAAACCTTTCGCAATTCATCAATGCGATAAATAACTTCTTTATCCTCAACACTAGTACCCAGCCAAACATTCTGCAATTTCGTAAATCCTATAGAAGTTGCAAATTCGGCCATCCGGTCAGGGCGTTTTGTTAGTATCTGATAATTGTGATGCGGAGTCTTTGCCATCACATCCCAAACCTGCTTAATAAATTCAATTGATACTTTCGGATGAAACAAATCGCTCATCGAATTGACAAAGATCTTCCTCGGCTTCTTCCAACGTAATGGAATGTCCAAAGATTTGTGGTCTTCGTGGACAATACCTCTCCAGACCGTTCGTTTGCCGGAACGGCGAGTAAGTCCCGCATACTTCTCATTACCCATTGCTTCAAGGCGACGAGCCATTTGCATCGCGTAGCAATTCTTGCATCCCTTCGACATGATGCTACACCCCGCCACGGGATTCCAAGTCGCATCAGTCCATTCAATAGAACTTTCACTCATCATAGCCCTCACAAACTTAACCTCTAACCCTTATACACAAATCAGAACAAAAACGGAACGCACCAGAGCCAAATCTTCCAAGAACTCTTTCCCTATGGGGCGGAGACTTTAAACAAATATCTTCAGACTGCATGTTCTTGCCGTTTTTATCTTTGATACCCGCTATCTTTGCAACTTTGGCGAAGTCGCTCCGGGCCTCGTTCTTAAGCCAATCTAATGTCTTTCTAGAGGCCATGAGTCAACCCTCTTAATTTCTATGCATATGCGTACTATCAATCACGATCAAAGATGCAAGAAAAATCACCTCACACACAACTAGAAAGATAATGCTTGCCTACCTTTACGTATTGCCCATGGTAGTGAACAATTCAGTGCACGGAGACAGAAGATGAACTCAATCACATCACCTAAGGCGCGAAATAGTTTTTTCCTTAATGGATGAGGTTAATCAAGAGAAAGGAGGGTAATCTCGTCCTAATATCTGAAGAATACTAGTGCTCCATCAAAGAAACGCTGTTTTTGAACAAGATTCCAAACATGATGGACAGCATTATCAAAGGCATGAAAGAACCTCTTGAAAACTGCTCTGATAAGATTAAGTGGAACTAAAGCCTCCCGCGCCCCATAAGGTAAAAAGGATAATGAAGAGCCCTCGCCTGCGCCAATTAAATCCCGTTAAATCTTTGTTTCATGATTACGCATCTGTTTTTATTAGCTTTTTTCTGCATGAACCTTAACAAGATTCCACACCAATTAAATCCCGTTAAATCTTTGTTTCATGATTAATATCCTGTTTTTATTAGCTTTTTTCAGCATGAGCCTTAACAAGATTCCACGCCAATTAATTCTTTGCTCACCTATACTTGGAATCAGGTCTCTAAGCTCATTGCCTGCGGCCCTCACCCTTCATTGCGCTCATTAAATCCCGTTAAATCTTTGTTTCATGATTAAGCATCTGTTTTTATTAGCTTTTTTCTGCACAAACCTCAGCAAGATTCCACGCCAATTAAATCCCGTTAAATCTTTGTTTCATGATTAAGTGTCTGTTTTTATTATTTTTTTTCTGCATGAACCTTAACAAGATTCCACGCCAATTAAATCTTTACTCACCCATACTTGGATTGGTATAGCCCTCCGCTCCTGAGAGTCTGAGATCATTGTAATTCACTCTTTGAGACGAGGCTAAAATCGAAGGTAAATACCAGCCAAACCTTTATGCTAGAACAACACACAAAGGCTACAGCGCCTCTATTCCACCGTCACCGATTTAGCCAGATTGCGCGGCTGGTCAATGTCCGTGCCTTTATGCAAGGCGGTCATATAGGCTAAAAACTGTATCGGCACAGCCAGCACCATCGGTGCGATCAACGGATCACACTCAGGCACAACAACCATCATCTTCATCAGATCAGGTTCGGTCTCAGCGATGGTCTCAGCCGCACGCGCCGTCGCCACCACCAACACCGCAGCGCCCCGAGCGCGCACCTCCATCAGATTACTGACGGATTTTGGCAAATGAACATCATGCGTCAGAACCGCCACAACCGGTAAGCCTTCCTCGATCAACGCGATCGGCCCGTGCTTCATCTCACCCGCTGCATAGCCTTCAGCGTGAATATAACTCAACTCTTTTAATTTCAACGCCCCCTCAAGCGCCAACGGATAAAGTGTCCCGCGCCCGAGATAAAGACAAGACCGCGCTTTTGCCAGCGTCTGCGCCATCAGCCTAACCTCAGAAGCCGCGCTCAAAGCCTCACCCACAAGTCGCGGTAGACTATGCAACAACTGCTCAATCTCACGCGCCCGCGCCTTATCAAGAACACCCCTTTTAACACCCGCCATAACCGCAAGCCCTAACAGCACCGTCAGCTGGGTCATGTAAGATTTGGTGCTAGCAACACTAACCTCGATACCCGCACGAGTCACAAGACAATGATCAACCTCGCGGGCAATGGTCGAAGACGCCACATTAACCAATCCAATCGTCAAAACTCCCTTATCCGCCGCATGACGCAGCGCCATTAGCGTATCAAGCGACTCCCCCGACTGCGAAATCCCCATTACCGCCCCCAGATGACGCATCGAAGGGTTCCGATAGCGAAACTCTGAGGCGATCTCAGCCGAGGCCGGTAAATCAGCCAGCGACTCAAACCAGTATTTGCCGGTCATCGCCGCAAGATGACTGGTGCCGGCGGCGAGAATCCGCAATCCTTCAAGACTCTCAAAATCAACGCCAAAATCAAGCGCAAGACGCCCATTCTCATCGCATATCCCCGCAAGAGTATGCGCGATCGCCTCGGGCTGCTCATGAATTTCCTTTTCCATAAAATGCTGATAGCCATCCTTAGACGCAAGACCGGGACTTGCGGCCACCGCCATCACCTCGCGCTTGGTTGCCTTACCGCTCCCATCGTATAAAGAAAAATCTTTCGCCGTCACAACTCCAAAATCGCCGTCCTTCAGAAACACAACCCGCCCAGTCACATCCCCCATAGCCATCGCATCCGAGCCGACATACATCGCCCCGTCACCCAATCCCACCGCCAAAGGTGAGGCTTTGCGTGCAAAGGCCAAAGCCCCCGCATGATCACGACTCATGACAACAAAGGCATAAGCGCCCTCTATCTGATCAAGCACGGATTTTGTTGCATCGCTGAGCGCTTCATGCGCATCAAGCGCCTCTACAAAAAGATGCGCGATTACCTCGCTGTCAGTGTCGGAAACAAAGCAATGCCCCCGCCCCTCTAACTCCTTACGAAGCACACGGTGATTTTCAATAATTCCGTTGTGAACAACCGCAACGCGCCCGGCGCCCGCACAAATAGGATGCGCGTTTTTCTCATCAACCCCGCCATGCGTCGCCCAACGGGTATGCCCAATGCCAATATCCCCAGACAACGGCGCGCCCGCAAGCTTTGAGGACAACTGCCCCAGTTTCCCCACCGATTTACATAGTTCGAATTGATTACCGCTATCGGTGCAGATCCCAGCGGAATCATACCCCCGATATTCCAGCTTTTTTAATGCTTGCAACAATACCGATGCGACGTTCTCATGCCCCACGGCGGCTATAATTCCACACATCCAGCCCTCGCGATCACGCGCCCTAACGCGTGTCAATCAAATAACCTGTTTTCCCGCCCGTTGCAATCATACAATAAGCGTTAATAGGCTTTTCAATCGCCATCTTAAGCCATATACTCAATAATGATGAATTTAACAGCTATTATTCTTGCGGCGGGCCAGGGAAAGCGCATGAACTCGCGCGTGCCAAAGCCGCTTCATTGCTTGAGTGGCAAGCCCTTGTTGCTCTGGGTTATCGACGCGGCTTACGCGGCAGGAGCCGCCCGCGTGGTGGTGGTGGTTGGTGATGAAGCCGAGGACGTCAGCGAATATCTCAAAAATTGTGAAGCCTCTCAGCACATTAAAATCGAAACCGTAACGCAATCACAGCAATTAGGCACCGGACACGCGGTCGAGGTCACCGCGCCATGCTTCACCGATAAAGACGAGGTGGCGGTGATCGCCTTTGCCGATACCCCCCTGATCAGCGCGGATACAATCCACGCTCTGGCAACCTCTATATCCGATGATGGCAACGATGTTTCATGCTTGGGATTCTCAACCCCGAACCCCACCGGTTATGGGCGGATTATCCGCGATGAACACGGCACGCCTACGCAGATCGTTGAGGAAGGGGATGCGAGCGATCAAGAAAAAGCCATCACCTTCGTCAATAGCGGTTTAATGGCGGTGCGCCTCACCCGGGTTTTTGATCTGCTCAGCAAAATAGAAACCAACAGCAAGACCGGTGAAAACTTTTTAACTGATATCATCGCGGCCGCCCACGCTGAAAAACTAAACGTCGGGTGTCTTGAGGCTGATCATGATGAGGTGATGGGTATCAACACCCGCATTGATCTAGCAAAAGCCGAGGCGATTGTACAAAACTCCCTAAGGCAACGCGCCATGCAGAGCGGCGTGACGCTACTCGCACCTGAAACAGTGTTCTTCCATCATGATACAGTGATTGAGTCAGATGTTATTATCCATCCCCATGTCATAATCGGTGAAGGCACGCGGATCAGCGAGGGCGCTGAAATCAAATCCTTCTCCCACATAGAAGGCGCAAGCATCGGCGCCTGTGCGGTCATAGGCCCTTTTGCCCGCCTGCGCCCAGGGACGGTTTTGGCCGAAGGCGTGCGGGTTGGCAATTTTGTTGAGACAAAAAACACCACCATGGGAGCAATGGCCAAAGCCAATCATTTAACCTATCTGGGGGATGCCACCATCGGCGAGCGCGCAAATATCGGCGCTGGCACGATTACCTGTAATTATAACGGCCTCAGCAAATCAGAAACCACCATCGGCAATGATGCTTTTATCGGCTCAAACACCGCATTGGTCGCGCCGGTTAAAATTGGCGATGAGGCGATCATCGGGGCCGGCAGCACGATTACCAAAGACGTCCCATCAGATGCACTTGCGGTTGAGCGAAGCAAAACCAAAACCATCGCCAAAGGGGCCAAAGCGTATCGGAAAAAGCATGGAGCATAAACCTTCAATGCCAATAAGAGAGGCAGGCAATGAGACCATCGGAGCACAAGTCGGTCAGGTGATCGATGTACTTCAGCGGCGATCTGTCGTGGTGGTGGGCGATTTAATGCTCGATAAATTCGTCCACGGCCAAGTCAATCGCATCTCCCCCGAAGCACCGATACCAATCTTCGCACGGATCAACGAGATTCTGATGCCTGGCGGGGCGGCGAATGTCGCGCGTAATCTGGTTCATCTCGGCGCGCATGTCACCTTAATCGGCCTAGTCGGCGACGACCGGGACGCCGAGGACCTTGCCAAGTGTCTCGCGGACACGCCGCAGATCACCACACGCATCATCACTGACCCCGCAAGAAAAACAACGGTTAAGACACGCTTTACCACCGAAGGACAGCAAATCCTGCGGGTGGATAACGAAGATAATTTCCCCGCAGACCCCGCCACACAAAAGAAACTCATCGCAGCAATCACCGAGGCACTCAACGACGCTGAGGCAGTGATTTTCTCTGATTATAATAAAGGCGTGGTCGACCGAAAAACCATCCAAACCGCACTTAACCACCCAAATCGCGCAAAAATACACATCCTCGCCGACCCGAAACAATCTGATATTCAGCTCTATAGCGGGATTGATCTCCTCAAACCCAATTTTAATGAATTGCGTATTTTCTGCCCCAACCTTGCCCCGCACGCACCTCCTGAAGCAATTTTCCTTACGGTAAAAAATCTTATCACCCAAGCAGGGATCGGCGCAGGCCTCATCACCTTGGGCGCCGACGGCATGGCGTTGGTGTCACCGAAAGGCGAGCATATTCGCGTTAAAAGCGATGTGCGCTCCGTCTTTGATGTCTCAGGAGCTGGCGATACAGTGATTGCAACCATCGCCGCCGCTCTAACCGCCAAGGCCCCGATGGAAACCGCAGTGATCATGGCCAATACCGCCGCTGGCATCGCTGTTAGCAAGGCAGGAACAGCCACCTGTAGCCCGGGCGAGATGATGGGGCGGGTTGGGGCCGCCGACGCCATCTCTCTTGACCAGCTCACCGCCCTCGCCGAGGAATGGCGTCAAGAACGCAAGGCAATTACCTTCACCAATGGATGCTTTGATTGTCTCCATCCCGGGCATATATGGCTCTTACGCGAGGCGGCGTGCACAGGCGACCGGCTAGTGGTGGGGCTCAATAGCGACGCCTCAACCCGGCGGCTAAAATCTTCAGGGCGACCCATCCAACCAGAACACGAGCGCATCGCGGCCCTAAACGCTCTGCCCTTCGTCGATGCAGTCGTGGTGTTCGATGACGATACGCCAAAGGCCCTGATAGAAACCTTAACCCCCGATATTCTGGTCAAGGGCGGGGATTATTCCGCCGACCAACTGTCGGGAAGTAAACACGTCAAGCAACACGGCGGCAAGGTGGTGATCATTCCAACCATGGAAGGGTTTTCAACCACCCAGCTTAGCGATCAGCCTTTTTATTAAGATATTCCTGATCGATACTAGGCAAAGGCTTATCATCCAAAACAGCCTCAAATGCTTTCAGTCGCTTGAAGATAGACATAAGTTCAACAATCGTCGGCCACGCATTAACAACCAGCTGGAACGAAGATGAAACCTGCCCAAACGCGGTAAGAATCTGCTGCAGAATCCCAAAGGTAATCATGCCAGCGGCAATCGTTGGCGTCAGTATCCAAAAACCATAGATATTATCGGCTTGAACATAAAAACCGCGCGCGACGTTAAAATACATGTAATGGAAATAAAGCCGAAAATAATTCCGCCGCACATTGCTGAAAAGCTCCGTCATCGTGGGCGGATCCGCCCGCTCATCGTCATCCTCACCATAAACGAGTTCTTTTCTGAAGGCCGCCTCAACTCGCTGGTTGCGAAATTGCAAACCCGGTAGTTTTATTCCAACCCCAGCCAGAAAAATCGTGCCAAACGCCGCCCAGAGTATCGCCGCCCATAATAACGCCCCAGGAACATCGCCGATGATAGGCAAACTGGCCACATAAATCGATAAGCCAAGCAAAATCGGCAAAAAGGCAAACAACGTCATCACCGCCTCAACAATATCAACGCCCAGATTTTCCATAATCGTGGCAAAACGCATCGTGTCTTCTTGGATACGCTGTGAGGCGCCTTCTATATGCCGCAGCTTTGTCCAATAACTCAGATAATAATCATTCATCGCCGTCCGCCAACGAAAGATATAATGGCTGGTAAAAAACCTAATCGTGGTGAAAATCGCCACCGCGAAAAAAGCAATCCCGGCAAACGTCACCAAATAACCGTAAAGTTCCCACACATTGACTTCATTGCCCGGGGTCAGCGCCGTTTGCACCAAATCAAAGAAAGGACGCCGCCAGTTATTGATCGCAACAGCAACTTGGACGCCGTAATAGGTGGTGAACAGAATCAACGCCGAGCCACCAATAGACCATCTCTGCCACGGATGCGGAGCGTAAATCCTCCAGAACAGCGCAAAAATACCCGTAATCAGCAAGAAATATAAATAAAATGCTATGAAATCCGGCGTGATAAAATGCCCGATACCAATCACCGGATCAACATCAGGCGGCTGGTACAGCCCTAATGCTTTAGCAAAATCATCGCCGCTGTAACGCCACATCATAAAAGTCAACGCCAGCCACAACCCGCCCGTAATGATAACAAAGGCCTGCCGAGACCTTGGCCCTTCAGGGTCCCGCGACCAGAAAAACAAAAACGCCGCCACCGAGCCGCCAAAAAAGACCAGTGCACTGAAAACCCTCCAGAATAAAGGCAATACCAACGCGCCATCAGCAGCAAGATCCGCCACGCCGAATAAATACAACGCCAGATCGTGAATGCTCGTATTCCAGAACAATGCGCTTAGCAAGGACCAGATTAACACCGAAGGAAAGAATTGCTCTGGGCGGGGAAAAAAAGATTCAAACATCACATGTCTCCGGCAACTACTGCGTTATGCGCGGTAGCCTGATAAAACCCGCGACGTTGTCTAGCCACACCAATATGATGACTTGCGCGGTATTTAGCAATAGTCCGTCTTGATAAATGAATCCCCCGCCCCCCCAACACCTCAGCAATCGCTTGGTCGGTTAAAGGGGCTTGCCGGTCTTCACCCGAGATCATCGCCGCCACCATCGCTGAGGCGGCTTTGATCGCTATGACCCCGCCACCATCCATGGTCAATGAGGAGCTAAAAAAATCAGCAAGCGCAACCATCCCTCGCGGAAGAAAAACCAGCTTATCCGCCACCAGCCGCGAGACCGTAGTAGGATGACAGTCAAGACGCTCTGCAAGCTCCGTCATCGTCAACGGCAATAACGCAGTGTTATCCTCCTCAATAAACCGCAGCTGGTGAACCACAACATATTGAGCGGCCGCGAGCAGCATCTGGTTGCGCTTATTCACAATGGCGTTAAACATCGACGCCTGACTTCGTGCTTTTTTCAATAAATCCTTCGCCTCGCTATGCTCGGATATCTCATCGCTTGAAACTGAAATCACCGGTAGAGTCTGGCTGTTCACCGCGACGTCATAGCCGCCGCCTTCAGTTTTTGTAACAATCAAATCAGGACGGAAAATCTCCTCATTATCATGAAGAAACCCCGCTCCTGGTTTGGGATTAAGCCGCTTGATGCGCGCAAGACCCGCGAGTGCCTCATCACGCGAGAGCCCTGAATCGCGGGCGAGTTTATCAATCCCCCCCTCGAGCAACGCAGGCAGATGCTCGAGCAACAGACTTGATACCCGGTCATACTCGCCCCTGTCGGCCAGCTGCACCCGCAAGCACTCGGTTAGGTTTCGAGCAAAAACCCCAACCGGCTCAAGAAGATGAAGCCGCGCGAGCAACGCCTCATACGCCTCGCCCTCAATACCCATTTTTGCGGCCGCATTCTCGCCCTCGCTCTCAAGCCACCCCGCCGGCGTCAGATATGCAACCAGCGCCAAGGCCACCGATCTTTCTTTTCCGGGAGGGAGCGCAAGGGAAATCTCACGAAAAAGATGCTCGGTTAAAGTAACCGGGCGCACGGCCGATGAGGCCACTTGCTCTAACGGAAAAGGGTTTGCTGCGATCTCAACGCGCGGAGACGCCGAAGGATAGGTGATATCGAGCAACGGATTCTCCGCCGCAATCTCACGCATAAAACGGCAGATAGCATGATTACGCAAAGTCATAATACGCAGTGATTGCCGCATCGATGTGGTGAGGGAAAAACGCTGTGCTTGTCTTAGGGAGGGGCGGGTGGATGGAGAAGCAAGTGAAGGTGTCACTTGTCATGTTCCTTGTCATTCATCACCGCGTTAATAAAGAGCCCCAGACCGATAAACACCGTCATCATCGCCGTCCCGCCATAGGAAATCAGCGGCAGGGGCGCGCCAACCACAGGCAACATACCCGAAACCATCGAGACATTGATGATCACATAAATCCCGATCATCGCCGCCACACCAATCGTGAGCAGGCGCGAGAATTGATATTTGAGAGAATAGCTGTACCAAAAGAGACTTATGACTAAGCCGCTATAAAGCCCAAGCACGAACAAGCAACCGAGAAGACCGAATTCCTCGCCAATCATGGTAAAGATAAAATCCGTCTGGTGTTCAGGGAGAAAATCGAGATGGCTCTGACTGCCTTGCAAATAGCCTTTGCCGAAAAGTCCCCCACTGCCGAGGGCAATTTTAGACTGCGTGATCTGATACCCCGCCCCCAGCGAGTCTAATTCGGGGTTAAGAAAAACTAGAATCCGGTCGCGTTGATACTGATAAAGAAAAACCCAGAGAGCCGGAATACTAAGAATTAAAAGCCCAAACAGCGTGACGATCATCCAGCGCGGCATCCCCGCAACATAAACCACCACCGCCGCCGTGATCAGCAACATGCTGGATGTGCCAAGATCCGGTTGCACCAAAACCAAACCAAACGGAATAAGAACAATGAGAGCCGGCACGACATATGTTCTGACATAACGGAGCAATTCAGGATAGATGGAATGAAAATAAGCGGCGAGCAAAACGATCACCGCGAGTTTTGTCGGCTCAGACGGCTGAAAATTAAAGCCGCCAACCGAAAACCAGCGCGTGACGCCTTGGCCTGAACCAAAGACCCCAAGCAACACTAAAAGCCCAACCGCGCCCAGCCACCAAAGAAAAGCGTATCGCCGAATAAGACCAAGTGGCAAAATCGCCACCAGCAGCATCAGCCCAAAACCCAACCCCAGCCTTACCAAATGCTTGGCCGCCCAAGGGAATAAATTGCCATCCGCCGCCGAATAAAGCGCCGCGACTCCCGTTAGCCCAAGCAATAAAGTGAGCAGAATAACCAGCCACGGAATCCGCCGGATCATCGCTAGCAGAGATAAATCATTATAATCATCCCCGGATGAAATTGAGGAAGAGACGAAACGTGGGCTGATTAGTTTCTTCATAACCCCTGCTCTATAATGTAGCTGAACACATCACGTGCAATCGGAGCGGCGGTGGATGAGCCACTCCCCCCATGCTCAACCACAACCGCAATCGCGTATTTTGGTTTGTCATGCGGCGTGTAGCCGATAAATAAAGCATGATCCCGATCTTTCCACGGTCTATCATTGTTATCGACAATGCCGCGCTCGCGTTCAGCAAGGGTGATGCGCTTGACCTGAACCGTGCCAGTTTTACCCGCCATCTTAACCCCATCTATGCCCAGTTTGTATCGACGGGCTGTTCCGCGCGCTCCCCCCACCACCATTTCCATCCCCCGCCTGACAATAGCCAAGGAGGACGGGGAAATATCAAGATCAGCATGGGTGGTTTCTATCTCATTCACAATAGAGGGCCTGATTGCTTTCCGGCCGTTAGCCAGCCGGGCCATCATCACCGCGAGTTGGAGGGGCGTCGTTAAAATATATCCCTGCCCAATAGAGCTGATCATCGTCTCACCTAAAGTCCATGGCTGGTTTCTATTCTCTTTCTTCCAGCTTTTATCGGGAATAAGCCCTGTTTCCTCACCAGGGATGATAATATCAGTCGGATGCCCCAGCCCTAATTTTCTCGCCATTGCGGCAATTCGCTCGATTCCTGTCTCAAGGCCAAGTTCATAAAAAAATACATCGCAAGACTGCTCAATCGCTGAGATGACATTCATATGACCATGCCCGTTTTTCTTCCAACAATGGAATTTGGTATCCCCCAGAGTTCTATGCCCCGGACAATAAAAAGTGTGCTCGGGGGTAATAATACCCCCCTCAAGGGCCGCCAGAGCGACCGCCACTTTGAAGGTTGAACCGGGGGAATACAATCCTTTGATCGAGCGGTCCAGCAATGGCGTCCGAGGATGACTGACCAGTTTGTTCCATTCAGTGCGGCTAATCTGGCCAGAAAAAATATTCGGATCAAACGTCGGGGATGAAATCAGACTTTTAATCATGCCTGTTTCAACATCTATCACCACAATTGAACCAGTTTCAGGCGGAATAATCCGCCCTCTACCATCTTCTAAAAGAAAGGTTTCGGTATCCGAGGTGATCGCTTCGAGATTGCGATCTCTGGCTAATGCTTCTTTGGCGCGCGGCGAGGTTTTATTGATCGTTTTATGCTTCCCACGTTTCAGGGTGCTCGTTGCAAAAGATTGCAGATTAATATCGATGGTCAGGGTTAAATCCTTACCCGAGATTGCATCGGTATCGATAGATTTTCTAACCGGTCGTCCTTTTGCGTTAACAACAATGCGTTCCTGCCCGGCTTGGCCGCGTAAGCGCGGCTCAAAGGCGCGTTCCACGCCAGATTTGCCGCTATAGAGATGCGCCATTTCAGAGCCGATCAGCCCGCTTTTAACATCATCATCGCTCACCCGCCCGACATACCCCGTCAGATGTCCGGTGAGCATCCCTTGAGGATAAATCCGCTTCTCAACACGCTCAAAATCAACTCCCGGCAATTCGGGCGCCCGGATTACCACCCGCGAGACTTCGCGATGCGTCATATTATCGCGTATCATTAAAGGCAGAAAAGAAGGCCGTGTCCGCGCCTCAGCAACCAAATCCTCTATACTATCCAGGTTAAGGTCGATCACGTTAGATAGTTTAACCAGTGCAAGACGCAAATCCTTCGTATAGCCCGGAGTGATATTCAACTGATACCCCTCAGCATTCCCAGCGAGCAATCTGCCTTCAGCGTCATAAATGCGCCCTCTGGACGGTGGCAGGAGTTTGAAATCATATTTGTTTCTATCGGACAGGTTTTCATACCACCGGCCTTCTGCAACCTGGAGATAGAAAAGCCTTCCAACCAATCCAGCGGTAAACAACCCCTGAAATCCCACAATCATGAGCGACCGGCGCGTCACCATTTTGTCATGCTGTCTGGATTGACGGGTAATCATGCGAGCCTCTGGAATACTTCGCCAAGATGAATAACCATCCTGTTCACATGATAAATCACAGGAAATAGTAAAACCGTGGCACTAAACTGGAATGTTAATGGGCGCAGAGGCAGGAAATCAGTGTTATACAGCCCGATGACCAACGCCGAATAAGCCAGAATAATCCCCATGAGAAAGGCAAAATTAAGCCACTGCCCTGCAAGTTCAGCCTTGGGCAGCCGCAGATTTCTGACGAGAACAAAAACACAAATGATCACCATCGCCGCCGATGTGTAGCCCAGTGGATTTGCTTGAAGAATATCATAAACCAAGCCAATGAAAACAAGCGCATAGAGCGGCACACTATCAGAGTCACGGATGAGCATAACATAACTTAAGGTCAATAGTATTTTGGGGGCCGAGCCAAAAAAAACAGGAAAATAACCCAGAGCCGATTCAAAAAAACAGAAAAATAACAGAAGCAGGAATAACCCAATCTTCTGAAATAATTTCCGCTTCTCTGAAAAAATCATTGGTCCTGCACCCCATTATTATTGGTATCATCTGGGGCCTCAGCATCACGCGTCTGGTCGCGATCGCGAGCCCGCTGCTGCCCTAACGCATTAATTCCCTCAAAACTAAACCCACCCTCATCTTTTGGTATAGGATTATACGTCTGGGATAAAACATCATCGCTGAAATCCCGGCCGTCATCAGGCCAGATTAAGACGGTGACATAGCTAAGACGCTGCAAATCAACAAAAGGCTTGACGGTAACAGTGTTGCGCCTGTTCGAGACAACCCGCCCCACAGGCAATCCAGCGGGCAAAACCCCGCCATGCCCAGAAGTCTGGATGGTATCGCCGATTTTAACATTAGCCTCTTGCGGTAAAAAGCGCAATTCAAGCAAAGGGGCATTACGCCCAGTGGTAACAGCAGGCCACGAGGTTTCAGATAAAATCACCGGAATCATGGCATTAAGATCAGACAACAACAAAACTCGTGAATAATAAGGGCTAACCTCGATAATCATCCCCACCAACCCGTCGGAGGTCGTCACAGCATTGCCTTTACGGATGCCCGACTTGCTGCCAGCGGTGAGCATCATAGAATGAGCAAAACTATCAGCGTTAATCGCGATGACCCGAGAGGATACCGCACCCATATCCGCAGGGACGAGCACTTTGCTAACAGCCTGAAGTCTTAGATTTTCACTGCGGAGAATTGTGGCTTCCCGCTGCCACCGCTCGAGGTGTTTGACCTTTTCCTGAAGCCTGATATTTTCCTGCCGCATATTGGCGAATGACCCAATACCATCGACCATCGAGGCCACAATACTCACCGGCACCGTAACAACTTGGGCCACCGGCATCATAAAGCCTGATAACACCGAGCGCACCGAGTTCATTGCCGAAATATCGGCTTTACCCACCGCCATAAGCAGAACACTGATGGTAAAAATAATACCGTGCGTAAGAAACCCGTTTAAGCGACGTCCCGACGACCGATCAGAGGAGTTTCTGGCCAAAGCAACATCCCCCTATATCAGGCACCAACCAGAACATTTTGCAACGTTTTCATCTCTTCAAGGCAACGTCCAGTGCCAAGAGCGACGCAGGTAAGCGGGTCTTCGGCGATCGAGATCGGTAATCCGGTCGCATCTCTTAAGACAGCGTCAATCTCATGGAGCAACGCACCTCCGCCTGTCAGCACGATACCCTTTTCAACAATATCAGCGGCGAGTTCGGGAGGGGTTTGCTCAAGTGCAACCTTAACGCCTTCGATAATTTGTCGTATTGAATCCGCTAGAGCATCCGCGACCTGCGATTGGGTGATGGTAATTTCTTTGGGAACGCCATTAACAAGATCGCGCCCTCGAACATTTTCCTTTTTGCCGTTAGAGCCTTGAGGTTTTAACGCTGTACCGATTTCCTTTTTAATCCGCTCGGCGGTAGACTCGCCAATCAGCAGATTATGCGTGCGGCGCATATAGCTGATCAAGGCTTCATCAAATTTATCCCCGCCAACCCTGACCGAATGCGCATAGACGATATTGCCAAGCGACAGAATTGCAACCTCGGTAGTGCCGCCACCGATATCCACCACCATCGACCCCGATGGTTCGGTGACAGGCAATCCTGACCCAATGGCGGCCGCCATCGGCTCTTCAATCAGATACACACGTCTCGCGCCCGCTGATTCGGCGGATTCTTGAATAGCGCGCCTTTCAACAGCCGTTGAGCCCGACGGCACACAGATGATAACCCGAGGGCTCGATAGCGGCATCTTGCCGTTTACCTTACGGATAAAGTGCTTGATCATTTCCTCAGCGATTTCGAAGTCAGCAATCACGCCGTCCGCCATCGGTCTGATCGCCCTGATATTGCCAGGGGTTTTACCCAGCATATCTTTGGCTTCATTACCAACTGCTAGCACTTGTTGCTTGCCTCTGATCTGGGCAATGGCAACCACTGACGGCTCATTGAGAATAATCCCTTGTCCCTTAACGTAAACAAGAGTGTTAGCGGTTCCGAGATCGATCGCTAGATCGGATGAAAAAAGCCCGCGGATCGTATTTAGCATCGAGTCTTATCCGGCCGTGCCGGCTCCCTTATCTGTAGCCCTTTTGGCCACTACCTTGTTGGTATACAGAAATATAGTAAATTCAGCAACAAATGTATTAGTTCTTTGCCTTGTCGACCAAGCGGTTTGCGCCAATCCACGGCATCATTCCGCGCAAAGTTTCACCAACAGCCTCGATCTGGTGGTCAGCAGCCTTACGCCGCATTGCTTTGAACGATGACTGCCGCGCTTTATTCTCGAGCATCCAGTCGCGGGTAAACCGCCCAGCTTGGATATCCTCTAGAATACCACGCATCGCAGCACGCGTCTCATCAGTAACAATCCTCGGCCCTGAGACATACTCACCATATTCAGCAGTGTTAGAGATCGAATAATTCATATTGGCAATTCCACCTTCATAAATCAGATCAACGATCAGCTTGACCTCATGCAGGCATTCAAAATACGCCATTTCAGGATCATAACCCGCCTCAACAAGCGTCTCAAAACCAGCTTTGATCAACTCACACAACCCGCCGCAAAGCACAGCCTGCTCACCAAATAAATCAGTTTCGCATTCCTGCTTAAACGTGGTTTCTATCACCCCCGACCGGCCGCCGCCAATAGCCGAGGCGTAAGAAAGCCCAACCTCATGCGCATTGCCAGAGGCGTCTTGGTGAACAGCCAGTAGACACGGCACGCCGCCGCCTTTGAGATACTCACCGCGCACAGTATGCCCAGGGCCTTTCGGTGCGATCATGATCACATCAATATCACCAGACGGCACGATCAGATCAAAATGAATATTAAGACCATGGGCAAAAGCAAGCGCCGCGCCCGGACGGATGTTTCCAGCAATATCGGATTCATAAATATCCGCCTGCAATTCATCAGGCGTTAGCAGCATCACCACATCAGCCCAAGCCGCACCTTCAGCCACAGTCAAGACCTTAAATCCAGCCTCACGCGCCTTGTCAACCGAAGCCGAGTCTTTGCGCAAAGCCACCGCGACCTCAGAAACACCACTATCCTTAAGATTGGCGGCATGGGCATGGCCTTGACTACCATAGCCAACAACGCAGATTTTCTTTGATTTGACCAGATTAACGTCAGCATCCCTATCGTAATAAACTCGCATGGTTTAACTCCCTTAGTTGTTTGGTGTGATGGTTATTGCTCTCTTGCTTTAAGAGGCATGTCGGCATGATCGCCACGTGAAATCGCAGAAACGCCGGTTCTGGACACTTCTACTGTGCCAAGAGAAATCATCAAATCGATAAAAGCGCTTATTTTAGTGCTACTACCGGTTATCTCGAAAACAAAAGAATTCAATGTGCTGTCCAAAGTCTGAGCGCGAAAAGTATCAGCAATCCTGAGTGATTCGATCCGAGCCTCCCCCGAATTGACGATCTTGACCAGGGCGAGTTCGCGTTCAACATGCTCGCCTGTTTTGGTCAAATCACACACCTGATGAACCGGAACAACGCGCCCCAGCTGTGCCTTGATCTGCTCAACCACCATCGGCGTACCAAGCGTTACAATAGAGATTCGGGAAAGACTATAGACCACATCAACCTCAGAAACCGTAAGGCTTTCGATATTATAACCCCGGCCTGAAAGCAAGCCGACCACACGCCCTAACACTCCGGGCTCGTTATCCACGAGAACCGACAGGATATGCCGTGATTCTTCGCTATGGGTATTGCTCATCTCGCTATCCTCACACCAGAGCTTTTGCTTCATTAGAAAGGGGGGCGGCGCTCTGATCATTAGGCCCGAGCAATATCTCATTATGCGCCGCCCCAGATGGAATCATGGGAAAGCAGTTTTCTTCCTTGTTAACCCTGACATCCACCAGAACCCCGCCATCAGTATTCAGCATCTCATCGATCACGTCATCCAGCTCGTCGGCTTTTTTAGCGATAAGCCCCTTGAGCCCAAAACACTCGGCAAGTTTGACAAAATCAGGCAGCGAGTCGGTATAACTCTCACTGTACCGGCCGCCATGAATCAACTCCTGCCACTGCCGTACCATTCCCATCCACTCGTTATTGATGATAAAGATTTTCACCGGCAGTTTATATTGCGCGATGGTCGATAATTCCTGCATATTCATCAGAAATGAAGCTTCACCTGAAATATCAACCACAGTCTTGTCGGGATGGGCCACCTGAACCCCGACGGCGGCGGGTAAACCATAGCCCATGGTACCAAGCCCACCTGACGTCATCCATCTGTTCGGGTTATTAAAACTGAAATACTGCGCCGCCCACATCTGGTGCTGTCCAACTTCAGTGGTGATATACATATCGCGGTCTTGGGTTTTCTGCCACAGGCGATGGATCGCGTATTGTGGCTTGATAAGCGCGCCGGATTGTTCGTAATCAAGGCATTTGATGCCCCGCCAGTCTTCTATCTGCTTCCACCACGCACCTAAATGATCTTTATTGATCTGGCCAATAAGAGCGCGCATTTCAGCGACCAACAATTCAAGCGCACGTCCAGCATCGGCCACAATCGCCGTATTGACCCTGATAATTTTATTGATCGAGGATGAGTCTATATCGATATGAATCTTTTTCGAATTGGGAGAAAACCCAGAAACCAATCCAGTTACCCGATCATCAAAGCGCGCACCAACATTCAGCATGACATCACAGTCATGCATCGCCATATTGGCTTCATACGTGCCATGCATCCCCAACATCCCTAGGAAATTTGAATTGTCCGCAGGAAACGCGCCAAGCCCCAGCAACGTCAGAGTAATAGGGAAATTGGTCATTGTGACCAATTCACGCAAATGCTCTGAGGCCGCGCATCCTGAATTAATAATTCCACCGCCGCCATAAATGATCGGCTTTTTTGCCCCAACCAACAGTTTTGCCGCCTCGCGGATAAGGTCGAGGTCAGGCTCGGTTTGAGGATTATAACGCGCAGCGGCCCTGGCATGGCCATTATCTTTAACTTCTACCTCGGCCAGCTGGATATTTTTCGGCAGATCAACAACCACTGGCCCCGGACGCCCCGAAGCGGCAACGTGGAACGCCTCATAAACCACCGGACAGAGCATCTCAACGTCTTTGACCAGATAATTATGTTTGGTGGACGCCCTAGTGATGCCAGTGGTATCGGCTTCCTGAAAAGCGTCATTGCCGATCAAATGCGTTGCGACCTGGCCTGAAAAACAAACAATCGGAACTGAATCCAACAGCGCGTCCGTTAAGCCCGTAACAGCATTCGTTGCCCCAGGGCCTGAGGTCACCAGCACAACCCCAACCTTACCCGTGGAACGGGCATAGCCTTCGGCGGCATGAACAGCGGCTTGCTCATGACGAACGAGAATATGGCGGATCGAATTGTTCTTGAACAAAGCGTCATAAATCGGCAGCACCGCGCCCCCCGGATAACCGAAGATCACATCGACTCCAAGGTTTTCGAGCACCTGCAACAACGCCTCCGCCCCCGGCATAACCATCGGCGTCCTCGATGCATCATGACTTGCTACTCTCTCAGTCCTAGCCATAAGAAATCCTTCTTAAAAATCCGCTCATTAAAACAATAAAAAGCCGACACTTCTCCCGCCAGAGAATCCCGACTAACTCATCTATTGAATAAATAGGTTTAAACCTAACGTAATACCACCCCGAACCCTTTATGAAACACTAAACGAATCACGGGCTAGATGCAAATATCACACAAAGCCTTGTCTTTCATAGATCAGTGATCAGGTCAACCCCTAAAAATAACTTTCGATAAGATTTCAGATGAAATTCTTTCTGAATCTTGCGCAAGCGGCGCATCAGTAACCATAAGATCAGCGTTAAATTGATGATCAAACCACGTATATTGGCGCTTAGCATAGCGTCTGCTATCGCGTTTTGCTAACATAGCAGCCTCAGAATACTCCGACTCCCCCCGATAGGCCGACAGCAGAGGCCTCACCCCAAGTGCTTTCATTGCAGGCAATTCCGGGTCAAGTGTGAGGGCCGCCAGCGTTTTTATTTCCTCCAGAGCGCCCCCAGCAAGCATCGCCTCAAAACGTGCATCTATACGCTGGTAAAGCGCCTCGCGCGGCGGCCTGATATAGCAACACAAAGCTTTACCTTCTATGCGCCCTTGCGCCTCGCCGCCTTGCCATACGCTTAGCGGCACCCCAGTCTCGAGCAGCACCTCCACACCGCGCATCAAACGCTGGCGGTCATTGGCCTCAATCTTCTCAGCGAGGGCGGCGTCACCCTTCATCAACTCATCTTTCAAGCCCTCACACCCCGACCGAGCGTAAATCTCCCGGGCCTGCTCGCGGCTTGTGCACCCGATTGTGGGAATAGAGACAATACCGTCCTGGGCGGCTTTCAGATAAAGCCCAGTGCCCCCAACCAGAACAGGCAAATGCCCGCGCTTCTGGATAGAGGCAACTGTCTCACGAGCCTCAGCCAGCCATTGCGCTTGCGAGTAGCGGCATGACGGAGGGATCTGGCCATAAAGATGATGCGGCGCAAGATCGCGCTCGGCAGCAGTTGGGGCAGCAGTCAGCACCGGCAATCCGTGATAGACCTGCATTGAGTCTGCGTTGACGATCTCAATTTGGTCTGCCCCAGCCCCAATCAACGCCAAGGCCAAGCCGGATTTACCGCTAGCCGTAGGGCCAGCGATAATCACATAATCATATAAGGTCATCCTGACCCAGCATCGTGCCTATTTGATCTGCAAACCAACAAAACGATCACGCCCCTGCCGTTGCACCAACAGCACCAGATTGGCTTTTCCTGCATCTTTTTCATCATTGATGCCCTCGAGCAAATCAGCCAGCACCATGACCTCCCGGGTTTTACCAACACGGCGGATGACATCCCCCTCGAGCAGGTCCGACTCATCGGCAAAACTATTAGGTGAAATTTCAGTAATCACAATGCCTTCAACATCATCAGCAAGACTGTAGCGGTCGCGTAAATCATCCCCGATCTGCTCGACCGTCAAGCCCAAATCCTCAAGGGTAAAAGCCTCACCCGGAGCGTCGCTATCGGCGAGAGCGAGTATTCCTGATTGCTCAGCTTCTTCCAAAACCCCGAGTGTCACCTCTAGCTCCACCTTGCGTCCGTCGCGAACAACCACCATCACCAGCGGCTTGCTAATCTCTGATTCAGCAACAATTCGAGGCAAATTCCGCATCTGGGTGATCGGTTTGTTATTGAAGGAAAGCACAACATCACCCGCTTTAAGTCCAGATTTCTCAGCAGGACCATCGGGATGGACGGATGAAATCAGTGCGCCGTTTTCATTTTCCAGCCCAAAGCTTTCAGCGATCTCAGGGGTTATTTCCTGAATAAAAACACCAAGCCACCCACGTCTTGTCTGCCCATGCTCTTGGAGCTGGGCGACAACATTGCTCGCTAGGTTCGCGGCGATCGCAAAGCCTATGCCCACCGAGCCGCCGGTTTGCGAGTAAATCGCGGTGTTAATGCCAATCACCTCGCCATCTAGATTAAATAACGGGCCGCCTGAATTGCCACGGTTGATAGAAGCATCAGTCTGGATGAAATCATCATAAGGGCCTGACCCTATATCACGGCCTCTGGCTGAAATAATCCCTGCGGTAACAGATCCCCCAAGCCCAAAAGGATTGCCAATCGCAACAACCCAGTCGCCAACACGCATTTTATCGCTGTTGCCGAATTGGACGGGGGTGAGTGCCTCACCTTCAGGATCGAATTTAAGAACCGCAACATCAGTCTTTGGATCGCGCCCGATCAATTTGGCGTCATAGGCGCGGTCATTGGACAATGTTACTCTGATCTTGTCAGCTTTTTCAATCACGTGATTATTGGTTACCACCATACCATCGGCGCTAATGATAAAGCCGGAGCCTAGGGCTTGGACTTGCTGGCCGCTATCGCGATCGCGAAACTCTTTGAAAAAATCCTCGAAAGGCGAGCCTGGGGGAAATTGCGGAAGATCCTCGGCTTGCTGCCCGACTACCATTGTGGTCGAGATATTAACCACCGCAGGAGATAATTTCTCAGCAAGGGTCGCAAAACTATCGGGACGCTCATCGGCTATAGCCGGCCCCGCAATAAAGAAAAACAGCATCATCCCTGATGCGATCGCCCCGCGACAATACATACGCAACAAAGTACTCGGGCTGATCGCTTCAGATCCAGCTGGATCGATGGGCAGGGTGGTATGAGTCATCAATAATCTCCAAAATGTCATTATGGGCAGTTATCGGGAATAATGGCGGTTTATCATTGGTCGTCAGGAAGATCGCCTGTTTTGCTATCAAAATAGCGAAAGAACCGACTGTCAGGCGCGATTACCATCGAAGTTTCGTTCTCACCAAAAGATTCTTGGTAAGCCTGCATCGACCGATAAAAAGCATAAAACTCTTCATCAACGCCGAAAGCATCAGCGTAAATCTGAATCGAGTTGCTATCGCCCTCTCCGCGCAAAATTTGAGATTCGCGGCGGGATTTTGACAGAATCACCGCGCGTTGCTTATCGGCGCCGGCGCGGATTTTCTGCGCCTCTTCCTCACCAGTCGCCCGGAACTCTCTCGCCTCACGCTCACGTTCGGATTTCATACGGTTAAAAATGTTCTGCGAGGTCGCATCAGGATAATCGGCGCGGCGAATACGCACATCGACGATCGTAAGCCCTAGATCAGAGGCGGATCTGTTCACTTCATCACGAATCGAGGTGATAATGTCATTACGCCGCTCGGACAAGATATCGAGCAAGGAGCGGTTACCAAGCGCCCGGCGCACCGATGAGTCGACCATTGCATCAAGACGCTGCTGGGCCCCTCGTACATTACGGACTGTCTGGTAAAATTTAAGCGGATCCTGTATACTAAAACGCGTGTAGGTATCTACTTCTAACCTCTTTTGATCGGATAAAATTACCTGCTCGCTATCAAGGGAAACCATTGACAGCACACGGTTTTCATAAAAAACCACATTCTGGATAAACGGCAACTTCCAGTTAAGCCCTGGGGTTTGAATGATACGCTTCGGCTCACCGAATTGCAGAACGATTCCCTGCTGGGTCTGCTCGACGATAAACAAAGCATTAATGGCGATAAACACCAGCGCGAAAAAGCTGATGACGGAAAAGGTTATAATACGCATATCGTTTCTCCTGTTCTTTACTGTGACGTCTTGCCGAGTTCGGACAGGGGAAGATATGGCACAACCCCCGACGCGGACGCGCCACTATCAATGATAATTTTATTAACGTTGCTCATGATTTTCTCAAAAGTCTCGATGTAAATCCGCTCTATAGTAACGTCTTTATTGACGAGATAGGCGTTGTAGATTTGTGTAAACCGTGAAGCATCACCCCGTGCTTTATTGACGATTTGCTCGGTGTAAGCTTCGGCCTCGGCGATAATCCGTGCCGCATCACCCCGGGCCCGCGGGATCACATCATTGCTATACGCCTCAGCCTCATTCTTAAGCCTGTCCCTGTCTTGTCTTGCGCGTTGTACCTCGTTAAAGGCATCGATAACATCGCTCGGCGGGTCCACGGCGAGCAGTTGGACTTCACGGATAAAGATCCCCGTCTTATATTCGTCAAGCAGGTCTTGGAGATGTTTCTTGGCAAGGCCTTGGATTTCTTGACGTCCATCGGTGAGGGCAAACTGGATATCAACCCGCCCGACAATCTCGCGCATCACCGCCTCAGCCGCAACTTTAGCGGTCTCATCGGGGTCGGTGAGGTTAAATAGATATTGCCCCGCATCACTAATCCGCCAGAACACAACAAAATCGATATCGACGATATTCTCATCGCCAGTGATCATTTGGCTTTCATAAGCGATATCGCGTCGATTCGTCGCCCCGCCAGTGCCAATAGTGCGAAAACCGATATCAATGCGATTATCGCGAGTGACTTCAGGCCTAAGAACGGTTTCGATAGGATACGGCAGATGGTAATGAAGCCCCGGAGGCGTTGACTCGACCCATTTGCCGAAGCGCAGTACCACCCCTTCTTGCTGCGGGTTAACGCGGTAAAAACCGGATAGCAGCCAGATTCCTAAAATAATAATGAGGAGAATGACAATCCCTTTTTGTCCTTTGAATTTATCCGGAAACATTTGGTTAAAATTCTCACGCCCCTTGCGCATCAGATCATCAACATCAGGACGCCTCGCGCCGCCCCTAGGTGAGGAACCGCCGCCATTGGATGGGCCTGAGCCCCAAGGGCCGCCGTTGTTTTCGTTTTCGTTAATGGGCATTATCTTTCTCCACTTAGATAGGGATGGACGCGAATAGCAAGTCTTGCATTCACCACTCCCCGACTACATATTTGTTTGGTATAGCATGATTTCAACCTGCTATATAATAAGAGAATATAGCTAAACCAGCAAGAAACAAACAGATCAGGTCACAACCATGCCTCAATCAGTCACCGAAAATCAAGTTATCAAAGCAATGCAAGCGGTTATTATCAATGGGAAAAGCCGCAATCTTATAGAAGAGAAAATCGTCTCAGGCATCATTGTCAAGAACGGCCATGTAGGCTTTTCTATGGACGCTGACCCCCAAAACCCTGACGCGATCACCCCGATTAAAAATGCCACCGAAGATCACATCAGACAGATCCCCGGCGTTCTTTCAGCGACCGCAATGCTCACCGCGCATCGCGCCCCCCAACCGCCCCAAGGCGGCGAGACCCAACCAACCCAAAACACGCAAAAGCCCCAAGAGCGGCTTTACCAACCAGCCAAGCACATTATCGCCGTAGCTTCAGGCAAAGGCGGCGTGGGCAAATCGACCACCGCGATCAATTTAGCTTTGGCATTCAAAGCATTAGGAAATTCAGTGGCTATTCTAGATGCCGATATTTATGGACCGTCTCTGCCAAAATTACTTGGCACAACGCAAAAACCCGTGGCTGAAAACAATAAGTTAATCCCGATCACAGCCCATGGTCTCAAAGCGATGTCCATCGGTTTTATGCTAAAAGAAGAAGACCCGACCATCTGGCGAGGCCCGATGGTGATGTCCGCTTTGGAACAGATGCTACGCGATGTCGCCTGGGGGGATCCTGATATTTTAATCATCGATATGCCGCCCGGCACTGGCGATGCGCAGTTAACCCTGTCGCAACGCGCGCGTCTGGACGGCGCGATCATCGTCTCGACCCCGCAGGATTTGGCGCTAATCGACGCACGCAAGGGTCTCAATATGTTCAAAAAAGTCAGCGTGCCAGTCTTAGGAATTATCGAGAACATGAGCTATTTCATCTGCTCTAAATGCGGCGAGGAGGCCGATATTTTCGGGCGCGGCGGCGCAAAAGCCGAAGCCGATAAACTCGGGGTGCCTTTTCTTGGCGCGATTCCGCTTGAGACCGTGATCAGGGAAACCTCAGATCAAGGAAGACCCATCGTCGCCTCGATGCCTGATAACCACCAAAGCCAGACATATATTGATATCGCTCGTCAAGTAGCCGCTATGTTGCCCGAAGCCGCACGCCCAGCCCCAACCATCACCATCAGTGAGTAGGCAGAGGCCTCCGCGTGAGCGTGACATACGAATGGGCGGGGGATAAAGCACTTGCCGGGTGATCAATGCGATCACTTTCCTCCCACTCCGCCTTATCTATATTAGGAAAAACCGCACTCCCTTCAGGGGCCAGTGCCACTTCGGTCATCTCGATTCTTGAGATCTCTGGCATGAATTGAGCATAAATATCACCGCCGCCAAAAATGATAATCTCGCGGATTCTATCGGCTCCCGCATCAAGCCAGCTTTCGGCAGCGGCAATGGCTTCATCAGGGGTGGCGGCGGTAATAACCCCTTCATCCGTCCAGTTGTCTTTACGGGTCAGCACGATATTGGCACGGCCGGGCAAAGGTTTTCCGATTGAGAGATAGGTTCGCCGTCCCATAATCAAAGGCCTCCCCATCGTCAAATTTTTAACCCGGGGCAAATCACCCTCAATCCGCCAGAGCAATTTCTCACCGTCTCCAATGACGTTATTTTCCGCCATCGCAACAACCGCCACTAAAGGATCATTGCTTTTGCCGCGCATCAGACGGCAACCTTACCTGGGATATGGGGATACGCGTCATAGCCTTCGATCTCGATATGATCAGCGGTGAATAAATCTAGACGATCAGGCGGGTCGATCAGGCGCAGTCTTGGCAAAGGTTTAGGGGTGCGCGTTAGCTGCTCGGTGATCGCATCACGATGATTGAGGTAGAGATGCGCATCGCCAAGAGTATGGACAAACGTCCCAGCCTCATACCCCGTGACATGCGCCACCAAATGCGTTAGCAAGGCATAGCTCGCGATATTAAACGGCACGCCTAGGAAAATATCAGCACTGCGCTGGTAGAGCTGGCAGGATAATTTGCCCCGGGCCACATAGAACTGGAAAAGGCAATGGCATGGCGGCAACGCCATCTCTTTGGTCTCGGCCGGATTCCACGCGCTCACCAGAATTCGCCGTGAGTCAGGATTGGTCTTGATCAGCTCTATGGCTTCTGCAAGTTGATCAGTCTCACCGCCCTCCGGATTTTGCCACCGCCGCCATTGCTTGCCATAGATAGGCCCTAGATCGCCATCCTCATCAGCCCATTCATCCCAGATAGTAACGCCATTCTCATTAAGATAGCGGATATTGGTGTCACCCTTAATGAGCCAGAGCAGCTCATGGACGATCGATTTCAAATGCAATCTCTTGGTGGTCAACAAAGGAAAACCTTGGCTCAGGTCATAGCGGCTTTGCCAGCCGAAAGATGACAATGTGCCAGTGCCGGTGCGATCTTCTTTCATCTCGCCATCGCGCAGGATATGTCCTGCTAATTCGAGATATTGCCGCATGATTTTCTCCTTTATCACCGTCTTTTAATTATTACCCCTATCGACCCAGAGGCAAGTAAGAAATTTTATCTCTTTGCAATGAGGGAAAAGAAGCGTATATAAAACCTGTGCCGGTCGCACCGGCTATGGCGATAAAAGCCTTGTGGAATAAGCAGTGCGGACCCGGGGGCAGTGCCCGGCGCCTCCACCATAACATCATCTTAGAGTTTATGGGGGCGAGTCAGGATCGACGCATGTAGTAAAGACAAAGTTTTCGCTCGGCATGGCACCACCGTTATCGGGCTAACAAAGTAGTTGCAAATGACAACTATGCTCCGGTTGCTGTTGCTGCGTAGTCGCGGTTACAAATACCACTTTTAAGTCCAGCGGGTTGAGCCCTGTTGGCGGGGTTTGGGTTAACCTGGCAACAGAAGATCTAAGCGGCGAAGGTTTTTCCTTCGCCGTTTTTTATTGGTCTTTTGTTATTACCTTTTGTTATTGTCTAAAATCGAGATAATCATAACGATTAAAGATGGTAGGCTTATGACCCAGATTAATTATGAAATTCTGTTCGAGAATGCACTTCGTGATGTAGTGCGCGCGGCCCTGCTTGTTGCCGAAGAAGACGGCTTGCAGGGCGACTGCCATTTCGTCATCACATTTTTAACAACCCATCCTGATGTTCATATCTCAGAGCCCTTGCGGAAAAATCATCCTGAAAAGATGACGATTATCATCCAGCATCAATTCTGGGATCTTAAGACCCGTGAGGAGTCGTTCAACATCACATTATCCTTTAATGGCAAACAAGAACTGCTGACAGTGCCTTTTGCTGCGGTGACTGAATTCAATGACCCTTCGGTTGGATTCGGATTGCAGTTTGAACTCATGCGCGGCGACCTTGAAGACTTTGAAGATGATCCGGACGCACTATCCGGGGAAAATGACAAGGATAACGCGCCCCGTGATAGCGGAGCGGATGTCGTGGTGCTCGATTCGTTCCGTAAGAAAAATTAACCCCGATGACCGAGTTTCTTTACGCACCGATTATTCCTAAAGCCGCGCCATCGTGCGCGTGGACGCATCTCACATCAGATTACGTGAAGACTGTCTCACTTGATGGGAAAGAGTTCTTAACTGTGGACCCCGCCGGTCTGACCTTTTTGTCCGAGACCGCATTTAAGGAAATATCGCATTTTTTACGGAGTGAGCATCTTAAGCAACTGAGCCTTATTTTGGACGACCCCGAAGCCTCGCGTAATGACCGCTTCGTTGCACTCGAGCTGCTCAAGAATGTGGTGATTTCAGCGGAACAAGTGTTGCCGATGTGCCAAGACACAGGCACCGCACTGGTTAATGCCGTTCGCGGCGATCGGGTTTTGGTGGATGGCGATGACGCCGAGGCCCTTTCACGCGGGATTTTTAACACCTACCAGAACAGCAATCTGCGCTACTCGCAAGTCGCGCCACTCGATATGTTCGAAGAGGTCAACACCAAGACCAATCTACCAGCGCAAATCGATATTTATGCAGGCAAAGGCCTTGAGTATCATTTTGAGTTCATCCAGAAGGGCGGCGGCTCGGCGAATAAATCTTTTCTCTTTCAAAAAACAAAAGCCATCCTCAATCCCGACAGCCTCAAAAGTTTTCTGGATGAAACCTTACGCACGCTTGGAACATCAGCCTGCCCACCCTATCACCTCGCGGTCGTGGTCGGCGGGACTTCGGCGGAAGCCAATCTCAAAACCGTCAAAGCAGCCTCAACCCACTCGCTAGACCACATGCCCGAGAAGAGTGATGGAATAGGCGGCGGGTATCGCGACCGGGAATGGGAGGAGATTATTCTTGAGATCACCCGTAATCTCGGCATCGGCGCGCAATTCGGTGGTAAATATTTCTGCCATGACGTAAGGGTCATTCGCCTGCCTCGCCATGGCGCGTCCTGTCCGGTGGGTATCGGCGTTTCATGTTCAGCAGACCGACAGGCCAGAGCGAAAATCACCCCCGAAGGAATCTTTATCGAAGCCTTAGAACACGACCCATCAAAGTTTCTACCCAATGTCGAGGATACCGAAGATGATGCGGTCGCAATAGATCTTAACCAGCCGATGGATAAAATACGAGAAGTCCTGAGCAGCCATCCGATCAAAACCAGATTGAAACTAAGCGGCACCTTGATTGTTGCCCGCGATAGCGCCCATGCGAAATTACTAGAACGCCTCGAAGCCGAAGGCGACTTGCCGCAGTATTTGAAAGACCATCCGATTTATTACGCAGGGCCAGCCAAGACCCCCGAAGGCATGGCGTCAGGCAGTTTCGGCCCGACCACAGCAGGACGGATGGATGATTATGTTCCGCGCTTTCAAGAGGCCGGTGCTTCGCTGGTGATGCTCGCGAAGGGCGCCCGCAACCAAGCAGTGGTCAGGGCTTGCCACAAATACGGCGGTTTTTATCTAGGCTCAGTTGGCGGGGCGGCGGCAAAACTAGCGATCTCCTCAATCCGCAAGATTGAAGTGCTTGAATATCCCGAATTAGGAATGGAAGCCGTCTGGAAAATCACCGTAGAGGATTTTCCCGCTTTTATTGTCGTCGACGATAAGGGCAATGATTTTTTCACGATCCCCTAAGTTTTTCGGGTTTCACGCCCCCAGTCGCCCAATCGAGCAGCTGAACAGTATGAACCACCGGCGCTGTGGCTTGGCCGAGTTGATGAATACATCCGATATTGGCCGAGGCAATAACATCAGCGCCAGCAGCCTCAAGGGCGGTGAGTTTTCGGGTCTTGAGCTTTGTTGATAATTCAGGCTCCAACACGTGATAGCTCCCCGCCGCCCCGCAACAAAGATGCGATTCTGCACCCTCAACCACCTCAAACCCCGCCGCCGCCAGAAGATCTTTTGGCGCCGAACGAACCGCCTGACCATGCTGAAGCGAGCACGCCGCGTGATAAGCGACTTTAACCTCGCGGCTTACCTCAAGGCGAGGGTTCTCAAGCCCGATCCTCGCTAAAAACTCAGTGATATCCACAGCCAGCGATGAAACTAACGCCGCCGCCTTACTAAAATCAAGGTTTTGAGGACTGTGGTTTTGGGCAAAAAGATGCCCATAATCCTTGACCATCGCCCCGCACCCCGAGGCGTTGATAATAATCGCATCAAGTTTTTCATTCTGGTGCTCTTTAGCGAGGGCGGTGATCGTTGAGATCATCATCCCTTGAGCACTATCAGCGCCGGTGGTGTGCGCCGCCACCGCGCCGCAGCATCGCACGGCTGATTTAACCACGACCTCGACATGATGACGATTAAGCAGTCTAATTGTCGCGGCGTTTATACCCGGGTCAAGCACGCGCTGCGCGCAGCCTTGCAGCAGCGCCACTCGATAACGCTTCTTGCCCCCCACCGGAGGATAAACGGCATCACGTTTTCCGACAGAATCAAGGCGAGGAAAGTTTTGTGGTACAGCATCGAGCAGCGCCACCAAGCGCGCGGCTTTTTTGATCCTTTGCAGAAAAAGTTTAAGCGGCGCAATCACAATGCGGCTGACCCACGCCAGAAAAACCAACCACCGGAAAAGCCCCGCGTTGCTAAGACTCATAACCAGAAACCGCCGCATTAAACGGTCACCATAGCCACGCGGCGCGGCCTCAAGCGCACGAGTGCGCCCGATCTCAACAAGATGCTGGTAATCAACGCCCGATGGACAGGTGGTCATACAAGAAAGACAGGTTAAGCAACGATCGAGATGATGCTGTGTCGTGCTGGCTTTCGCCGCATCCGGCGTGCTCTCTTCGAGCAGATCATTGATCAACCAAATTCGCCCTCTAGGGCTATCGCGCTCATCGCCAGTCTCAAGATATGTCGGGCAAGTCGCGAGGCAAAACCCGCAATGGACGCATTTGCGCAAAATACGATCGGCCTCACGAATGACAGGATCCAAGCGTTGCTCAGGGGAAAATCTGGTTTGCATCCGCTAAATCCCCCGATACATCCGTCCGGGATTAAGGATGCCCTCTGGGTCAAAGCCATTTTTAATCCGCCGAGTTAACCGCATCACCGCCTCAGGCAAAGGCGGCATGACCTCCAGCTCAGCCCTAATAGCATCAGGGGCCTTAAAGAGCATGGCGTGGGCAGCAAATCCCCCGATCTCGCCCCGCAAAAGTTCAGCACTGCCGCGATCTTCCATCGGCCTGCTTGCCCAGATCAACCCACCACCCCAGTCGCTATACACCAAGGTATCGGGCAAAGCTTTAAGCACCTCAAGACACGATGCGCCTTGGCTCGGCGGGCAGGATATTTTCCAAATAACCCTCTCTTTATCCTCCGGCAATAAAGCCTGTTCTCTTATCTCAGCGTTAAGCCTATCCGCCTCGCCCCCTTCAAGACAGGTGATGAGGCCGTGTTCTGCAAGATCAGATTTAAGAGCCGCCACCCTTGCCGCCACTGAGATTTTTATGCCCTCAAGGCGTAACACTACGATACACCCATTTTTCCCACACTTTCTTACAGCAGAGATGCTCGAGAGTGCTGCGGCCTCGGCAGGAATAATGGAAGCCGCCGCGACTTCATGCGCGGATGATAAGGCACCAGAGATCACAGCGAACGCAGCAGAAGCAGAAGCAAGAGCAACAAGAAGAGTGGTCGCGGTTTTAGGTTTCGGCATAGTCTTGAGCGTTATTTCATGGAGAGCGGCCAAGGTGCCAAAAGACCCTGCCATTAATTTAGATAGATCATATCCGGTGACGTTCTTCACGACCCGCCCGCCTGATTGAAACGCCTCACCTCGCCCTGAAACAGATTTAAAGCCCAGAATATAATCGCGCGCGGCCCCCGCACTCAACCGTCTCGGGCCTGAAAGATTGGTGGCGATAATACCGCCGATACTGCCTTTGGCATCGCCGGCCTTAAGGCTTCCAAGCGGCGGGTCAAAAGCAAGCATCTGCCCCTTGTGATCAAGGGCGGCGATGACTTCAGATAACGGAGTAGCCGCCCCAACAGTCATCACCAACTCATCAGGCTCATAAAGAGAAATGCCTGAAAACGCCGCCAGCGAAAGCCCCCCATCGGTTTCCATCGGACGTCCCAAAGATTGGCGACTTCCCGTGCCTTTGATTTCAAGCGTGGTTTTTTGCTTCACCGCCGCCGTGAGGGCCGTGATTAGCTCAGCCTCATTAGCAGGGCAGATATCAGGAGCAGAGGCAGACATTTTTAAAATCGCGGTATGTCAGGGTGAGGTATTTTGCCATGATGAACGTGCAGCCGGCCGAGTTCAGCACAACGATGAAGCTGGGGGAAAACCTTACCCGGATTCAAAAGATGCTCTGGGTCAAACGCGCATTTAAGACGCTGTTGTTGCTTTAGATCATCCTCACTGAACATAAGACCCATCAGATCGCGTTTCTCAACACCAACCCCATGCTCGCCAGTCAGAACGCCGCCAAGTTCAACGCAGGTTTTCAAAATCTCCGCGCCAAAATCTTCAGCACGGCGCAACTCCCCCGGCTGATTCGCATCAAACATGATCAACGGATGCAGATTGCCATCTCCTGCGTGGAAAACATTAGCAACCCTCAAGCCAAATTCCTGGCTCATCCGCGCCATCCGCCCCAGCATTTCAGGCAACATGCGCCGGGGTATCGTGCCATCCATGCAAAGATAATCAGGCGAGATTCGCGCCATCGCAGGAAAAGCCGCCTTGCGCCCAGCCCAAAATAAATCGCGTTCCTCTTCATCACGGCTAGTTTTTTGTACACTCGCGCCGCATCGCGCAGTAATCGCGCCAACCCGCTCGCATAACGCCTCTACTTCAGCCTCAGGTCCGTCCAACTCAACAATCAACAGCGCCTCGGCGTCTCGCGGATACCCCGCAGCGCAGAAATCATCGGCGGCAATGATCGCTGGCTTATCCATCAACTCCATCCCCGCCGGAATAATACCATCAGCGATAATCTCGCCAACGGATCGCCCGGCCGCAATAATATCATCAAAGCCGATCAGCATCGCTTTGCAATACGCCGGTTTTTTAAGAATGCGCACGGTAACCTCGGTCACAATCCCCAATAATCCTTCCGAACCAGTCAGAACCCCAAGCAAATCATATCCACCGATATCAAGGTGCTGGCCGCCGAGTCGCATCACCTCACCATCTATAGTGACGATCTCAAGCCCCAAGATATTATTGGTGGTCAGCCCATATTTGAGGCAGTGAACCCCGCCGGAATTCTCAGCAACATTCCCGCCGATGGTACAGGCGATCTGGCTGGATGGGTCAGGCGCATAGTAAAAACCTTTATGCTGAACAGCCTCCGTGATCGAAAGGTTGGTCACCCCCGGCTGGGCAACAACAGTCCGATTCTCAAAATCAATATCGAGAATAGCGCTCATGCGCCCCAGACCAAGCAAAATTCCGTCCGCGAGGGGCAACGCGCCGCCGGACAGCGATGTTCCAGCACCGCGCGGGACGATTTTCACATGGTTGTCATGGCAGTATTTCAGCGTCTCAGCGACCTGTGCGGTATTGGCGGGCAAAGCCACCACCAGAGGCGCTTGCCTGTATCCAGCAAGTGCATCGCTTTCATAAACGCTCATTCCGGCGTGGTCGGCAATCACGCCCTTCTCGCCAAGGATGATCTTAAGATCATCGGCAATTGCTTGCCGTCTTGCTAGGGCATCCGGATCAACTGGGGGCATTTCCATCCGGGCATGATAACGGCAATAGCCAGTCCATGGCAAAGCAAAAAGCCGCAAAATTCTCTTGAATCAGATGAAAAAGAGGGGGTTAGCCCTGTCTCGCTTTAAAGCGCGGATTCTTTTTGTTGATAACGTAAAGTTTTCCGCGACGCCGCACAACTTGACAGTTGCGGTCTCGGCTCTTGAGGGTTTTAAGTGAACTGACGACTTTCATCGCTCGTGCCTCTAATTAATTGCTCGTAATTGCTTACTTGGGCTTGGATCTACCCTCAAGACGACTTGAGGTCAAGCTATTTCTGTCAGAATTTAACGCCGCACCCGCCGATGCCACAATACCCACTTGGGTTTTTATGAAGATATTGCTGATGATACCCTTCAGCCAGATAGTATTCTTTCCCGAGGGCTATTTCAGTCGTGATGCTCGAGAACCCCGCACTAGCGAGGTTTTTAGCGTAATGCGCCCGGCTTTCCTCAACCAGTTTCAGCATCTCATCGCTATCGACATAAATCGCTGAGCGATATTGCGTTCCCCGATCATTGCCTTGCCGCATTCCTTGGGTCGGATCATGCGACTCCCAGAAAAGTTGCAACACCGCATCGGTGGTGATGATTGACGGATCATAAACAACCTCGACCGCCTCGGTATGCCCGGTCATGCCCGAGCAAACTTCATGATAGGTCGGGTTAGTCGTAGAGCCCCCAGCGTAGCCAACGGATGTTGTCCAGACACCTTTTTGCGTCCAGAAAATCCGCTCAGCCCCCCAGAAACACCCCATCCCGAACAGAATTTTCTCAAATCCGTCAGGAAAAGGTGGGACGATCGGGTTACCGAGCACCGCGTGGGGTTCAGGGTCAAGAATAGGAGTCGTCCGGCCAGGCAAAGCCTGCTCAAGGGTTGGCACTTCTGTTTTTTTGCTTAGAAATCCAAACATGATCTTATCAATATAAACCCGGACGCGTTTACGCGCAAGGCATCATTCCTGATTATTCTTTGCCAGCAAAGCCTCACACCCCGGCAAGGTTTTGCCTTCGAGCCATTCAAGAAAAGCCCCGCCTGCGGTGCTGACATAAGAAAATTTCTCAGTAGCACCCGCACAGTTCAATGCGGCAACAGTATCTCCGCCCCCCGCAACTGAGACAAGTTCTCCCTTGGCCGTTAAACCAGCGGCATGCTTTGCCAGCGCGACGGTCGCCAGATCAAAAGGCTTGGTTTCAAACGCTCCCATAGGGCCATTCCAAACAATCGTTTTACCGCCCTCAAGAAGTTTTTTCGCCTCGGCTATTGATTGAGGCCCAGCATCAAGGATCATCTCATTATCGGCGATCGCATCAGTATCGAAACGCGCCACTCTATGCGGGGCGTCTTGTTCTAATTGCGTTGCAACCACCCCATCCTCAGGCAGAATAAAATCGCATCCTCGCGTGGTGGCGGCCTCCATAATGCTCTTGGCGGTAGAGATCAGTGATAATTCAGCCAGAGACGCGCCGATCGCGTATCCTTTGGCAGCCAGAAACGTGTTCGCCATCCCGCCACCAACAATCAGATGATCTACCTTATCAATCAGATTGACCAGCACATCTATTTTGGTTGATACCTTCGCGCCGCCAACCACAGCGATCACAGGTCTTACCGGATTACCAAGAGCATGATCGAGTGCCTCCAGCTCCTCCATCATTAACCCTCCTGCGTAAGACGGCAGAAACGCGGTAACGCCGACAATAGACGCATGAGCACGATGGCTCGCAGAAAACGCATCATTGACATAGAGGTCAGCGTGTTCAGCCAGAGCGGCGGCAAAAGTTTTGTCATTGGCTTCCTCGCCATAATGAAAGCGCAGGTTTTCTAATAAGACCACTTCGCCCCCATGCGCGGCATCAATAACCTTGCGGGCGGGTGGGCCGATGCAATCAGAAGCAAAAGCCACCGGCCTGCCAACCGCACGCGCAAGAGGCGCCGCGACGGCCGCAAGCGACATATCAGGCTGAGTGATACCTTTAGGTCTGCCGAAATGTGAGATAATAACGACCTTTGCACCGCGCGCGGCAAGAGCAGTAATCTCAAGAGAGGCACGGTCTATACGGGTTGTGTCAGTGACAATCCCGTCTTTAATTGGCACATTAAGATCCGTTCTGAATAAGATCGTTTTGTTGCTAACATCGGCGGTGCTGATCGAGGTCGGTATGGTTAATTTTCTCGACATAATCGCTTCTATCATGGATAGTCAGCCAAGCAAATGATCATCATTGTCGCCGCCCTTGATACCTCATGAATAAAGCCATAAATACCACCGCAAAAACGGAACTCATCCACGGCATTACGCAAGAGTTACCTCTTTTGCTTGGGGTTTTTCCGTTTGGGATGATTTTCTCTGTTCTCGGTCTTGAGGCTGGTTTAACGCCGCTACAGGTATTTTTCATGTCCTCTATAGTCTTTGGCGGGGCCAGTCAGGTGATTTTTGTCCAGCTGGCTGGGGTCGGCAGTGGCGGACTGGTTATCGCTAGCACGGTCGGCGTGGTGAACCTGCGGCATATTCTCTATTCGGCGAGCATGACCAGATGGCTAAGCCAACTACCTCTGCCGTGGAAAATTATCCTGTCTTACCTTCTGACCGATGAGGCTTATGCAGTCACAATCCGACGCTTTGAGGATGCACCCCCTTCACCCAATATGCACTATCACCTGCTCGGGACAGGGATAACGTTATGGATAGGATGGCAAATAGCGACTTTAATCGGCATTCTGATCGGTGCGGTGATTCCTCCTGAACTTGGGCTTGAACTCGCTATTCCGTTGACTTTCCTTGCGATTATCATGCCGCATATTGTGCGGTTTCCACATTTCGTTACTATGGTGGTATCGATGACAGTGGCGGTGGTGGGGTATTCATTGCCGTGGAAAACAAACATTATTATCGCCGCTATTCTCGGTATGATCGCGGGATACGCTACTGAAACTCTGCAAGCGAGGAGGTCTCAATGATCTGGCTGGTGATGATTGGATCAGGGATTTTTACTTTTATCTCGCGTTTTCTCTTTATCGGGGTTCTGCACCAAAGAGAAATACCGCCATCGATCAAGAAGTTTCTCGGTTATGTTAGCACCGCAGTGTTGGCCGCAATCATCGCGCCTGAGATTCTGCTTATTCAGGATCAAGTCACCTTCATGGATAATCCAAAAATTCCAGCGGTTCTGCTGGCGGCGTGGGCGGCCTTGTTGACCTCAAACGTTCTGGTCACCATCGCGACAGGTTTAACGGTTTTCTGGGTGATCAATAATGTGATATGGTTTTAGCAACTACAATTTGCTATAGATCAGACATGGGTATCATCGGTTTCTATCAGACAGCACTCTCCTTCGCTCGGCGTCATATAGTCCTTTACGGGACGGTGAAGTTCTTATCAGGACTGATTATCGGTTTCGCTTTAGGGGTTTATTTTCTGCCGATCATTATCGCTGATGCGCCAGTTGAACGCGAGGTCATTGAGCGTGCTGAACAACAAGCTGAGCGTAGTACGGTTTTCCACCGGGATCTTCCAGCATCAGATTCGCTTCATTGGGGTGAAGGCACGCTGTATGTTACCAGCGAGCGCGTAACCCTCGATGGTGAGGTTTCACCCGGCCCAGATTATCGGCTTTATCTAACGCCTGATTTTGTTGATACCAAAGAGGGTTTTATCTCCATCAAGGAGCAATCGCGTGAAGTCGCCCGCATCAAAGGGTTTAAGAATTTTTCCTATGAGATTGAGGCAACAGACCTATCAGCATATCATGGTGCTCTCATCTGGTGTGAGCGGTTCAGCGTTTTCATCACGGCTGGGGAATTACGCTAAGCCGCTCTTAATCTTTTAAGAATATGCAGTTTTAATGGTTATAAGCCAACAAAGACAGCGAAGATTAAAGCCTTTTCTTGACAAGGTTCCTCCGGGTTTTCTGGTTGAGACCTCTTGGCTAAGGGCGCAAAGCATAGACCCTAAATCAATCCACAACTACGTGAAACACGGCTGGTTAGAGCGCGTTATTCGCGGGGTCTAATAGCAGAACCGATCATACTTCTTGCTCAGAGATACTTACCAAGTGCAACCGCCGTATCAGACATACGGTTAGAAAATCCCCATTCATTGTCATACCAACTAAGAACGCGGCCGAACCGCTTGTTCATCACTTTTGTCTGATCCATGTGGAAGATGGATGATCTTGGGTCGTGATTAAGATCACTTGAAACCAGAGGCTCATCAGTATAGCCAAGAACTCCTTTAAGGTTCCCGTCCGCCGCCGCACGAATAGCGTTGTTAATGCCCTCAACGTCAGTGTCGCGACTTGTGATAAATTGCAAATCAACAACCGAAACATTCTGCGTCGGCACTCTGATCGAGACTCCATCAAGTTTGCCATCAAGTTCAGGTAAAACCAGCCCCACCGCGCGCGCAGCACCGGTGGTGGTAGGAATCATGTTCCCCGCCGCCGATCTCGCACGATAAAGATCTTTATGCATGGTATCGAGAACCGGCTGATCGCCAGTGTAACTATGCACCGTGGTCATAAAGCCTTGTTCTATCCCGATAGCGTTATTAAGAACGAAAACCAACGGCGCAAGACAATTTGTCGTGCATGAAGCATTTGAGACCACAACATGATCGCGCGTTAGTTTATCGTGATTAACGCCATAGACCACAGTCAGATCAACGCCACTTGCGGGGGCTGAGATCACAACGCGTTTTGCGCCCGCTTTGAGATGGGCGGCCGCCTTTTCACGATCCGTAAAATGCCGGTGCATTCAAGAACGATATCTACCTCAAGTTTTTCCCAAGGAAGATCAGCAGGGTCTCGGATTGCCGAAACGTGAATAGCGCCCTGCCCGACATCGATCGTATCGCCTTTGACCGTAACCTCACCTGAAAAACGTCCATGAACGCTATCATAACGCAGCAGATGCGCGTTGGTTTCAACCGGCCCCAAGTCATTGATGCCGACGACCTTGATATCCTCGCGCCCGCTTTCAATAATCGCCCGCAAGATATTGCGCCCGATGCGTCCAAATCCGTTAATTGCTACTTTGATGGTCATAGCCCCCTCCTTCGTTTTCTGTTGGGTTTGTTATAATATGAGCGGCCGCGAGGCAAGGGCCCGCGCCTTAGCGACAATCGCGTCCACGGTGATGCCAAAATGAGAATAGAGATCAGAGGCTGGAGCCGAGTCGCCAAAACTACTCATCCCAATAAAAGCCTCGCTATCATTAGTATAACGCTCCCAGCCAAAACCGCTCGCCGCCTCTACCGCAAGGCAAGGCGCATCGCCCAGCACTCCGTGCCTATAATCAGCGTCTTGCTGGTCGAACAACTCCCAGCACGGCAATGAGACAACAGCCGCGTTAATCGCGTGGTCTTGCATCAGGAGGTCTGCTGCTTCCCTCGCGAGCGCGACTTCGGTTCCCGTTGCGAGAATCGTCACATCGCGATGGGCCGGCGGCTCGTGCAGAACATAGCCGCCCATCATTACTTTGTTGTTTTTCGCCTCTCCGCGTAAAACCGGTGTTCCCTGCCGGGACAGTGAAATGACCGATGGCGCATTGGTTAAAGCCAACGCCGCCTCCCACGCCTCAGCGACCTCAACCGCATCACAAGGGCGGAAAAGATATAAATCAGGCGTCGCCCGCAACATAGCCAGATGCTCGACCGGTTGGTGCGTAGGACCATCCTCGCCAAGCCCGATAGAATCATGCGTCATGACATAAATGACCTGCTGTTTCATTAAAGCCGACAGTCTGATCGCTCCCCGCGCGTAATCGGTAAAAACCAGAAACGTGCCACCATAAGGAATAAACCCGCCATGCAAAGCGAGGCCATTCATAACCGCCGCCATGCCATGTTCACGAATCCCATAATAAACATAACGCCCTTTGAATTTGCCCGCTGAAATCGCGCCTGTCGCCTCGGTCTTAGTCAAGTTAGAGCCGGTGAGATCCGCCGACCCGCCCACCGTCAGCGGCGTTGCGACGTTAATCACCTCAAGCGCTTTCTGCGAAGCCTGGCGGGTCGCCAGCTTCGGCTTTTCCTCGACCAGCTGCACTTTTAGGGCCGCCATCGTGCGCCGTAGTTTCTTGGGGTGCTCTTTAGCAAGAGCCGCATCAAACCGCTTGGCAGCAGGTACATTTTCATGACGCCCCTGCCAATCCCGATACGCGCCAGCCGAACGCTGTCCAGCGTCCTTCCACAATGCCAGAATATCCTCAGGAATAACGAAAGGATCATGAGGCCAACCGAGCGCCTTGCGGGTGGCCTCTATTTCATCAGCGCCAAGGGGAGCACCATGCGTTTTCGCCGTGCCGCCGAGATTAGGCGCGCCATAACCAATAACAGTTTTACATCCGATCAATGACGGCTTGCGGCTCACCTCCGCGTTTTCAATTGCTTGGGCGATCGCGGCGTGATCATGCCCATCAATACTTTGGACGTGCCAGCCAGCGGCACGGAATCGCGCAAGTTGATTCATCGAGGTCGACAATGAGGTCGCCCCATCGATAGAAATCCCGTTATCATCCCAGAAAACCGTCAATTTTCTGAGTTTTCAAATGACCCGCAAGATCAATCGCCTCGTGGCTGATTCCCTCTTGAAGGCAACCATCCCCAGCAATAACCCATGTTCTATGATCCACCAGCTTGCTACCGAAACGCACCGCCATCATGCGCTCCGCTAAAGCAAAACCAACCCCGTTCGCCAGCCCCTGTCCCAATGGACCGGTAGTGGTCTCTGTTCCGCTAGCCAACCCGTATTCGGGATGACCTGCTGTGATTGAGCCAAGCTGCCGAAACTGGCGCAGTTGGTTCAAAGTCATATCCCGATACCCCGTCAGATAATGAAGGGCGTAAAGCAACATCGAGCCGTGTCCGGCGGATAAAATAAACCGGTCGCGATCAGGCCATTGAGGATCATCCGGATTGATCTTGATATATGAGGAGAAAAGAACTGAGGCGACATCAGCCATCCCCATCGGCATACCGGGGTGACCTGATTTTGCTGCTTCAACAGCATCAATCGCCAGAAAACGGATTGCGTTAGCCATCGCTCCAATACGGGGATCACGTGTGGAGGAGGAGGAGGAGGCGTTATGCTGCATGGAATATCACCTTAGGGGGCTAGAGGCGTTGTGGAACATTAGATAAGAGTTTTAGCAAGTCGCAATCAAAGCTTCAACATCCGATCAGCGATTCTCAGCATGGTTTTCAGCAATTCTCATTACTTCCTCACGCGCACCGAAAATCAGTGGCACACGCCTGGTGGAGCGATTGCGGCTCGATATCCAAAATACGATCCTTGCCATCGGTTGCCATGCCCCCCGCTTTTTCGGCCAGTAGCGCAATGGGATTAGCTTCATACACCAAGCGTAAACGCCCATGCTCATAGCCTTTGCGGCGATCGGCGGGATAAAGAAAAATACCACCACGCTGAAAAATGCGCCACGCATCAGCGACCAGTGAGCCAACCCAGCGCATTCGATAGTTTTTAGCAAATCCGCCCTCGCTACCCACAAGCACCTTCTCCATCCATGCCGTGATCGGCTTATGCCAATGCGCAGCGTAAGCGGCGTTAATGGCATACTCATTAGTTTCCTCAGGGATTCTCACCGTCCCGCCAATAGAGACAAACTCAAGTCGGTCGGGATCCAAGACAAAACGGCATAGGTTCTCATATCGAGCGAATCCAAGAATAAGCGTAGTTTGCGGTCCATAGGTAAAAAAGCCGCTCGCATGCTGATCGCGGCCTCGGCATGGTTTGGGCTCCGTTCCCATCATCGGCATCAGCGAGAAAATCGTCCCCACCGTAACATTGACATCGATGTTTGATGAGCCATCCATAGGATCGATCGCCACGATAATATCGCTAATAGGCACCCTTGAACAGCTCATCAGCATCACGAAAAGGCAAGGCCTCCTCGCGTTCTTCAGACAAAACATAAGCGACAGACGTTTTGCGTAAACGCTCAATGATTATTTCCTCAGCCAGCACATCCAGTGCCTTTTGCACGTCGCCATCAGCGTTCTCAGCCCCAACATCCTCGCCTAGATCAGATTGGATACCGTTATGTTTGATCACCTCGGTGATGGATTTTGCCGCCTCGGCCAGCTGTTTTATGATTGCAATCTCATCGGCACTCACCTGATGCGAGAGACAAATCTGATCAAGAAAATCACCGAGGACCGTCATAGGGGATAACGAGGGGGGTAACGAGGGAGGCAATGAGGATGACGACGAAGGGGGCGATGAGGATGGCATGATAGGCGGGCCCGTTAATGACGGTTTGGCGGTAACCCGGTCACAACTCCGGGTTGTGGTGTGCGCTTCATCCCATGCTTTGCGCGCGAATACCTCACGCACCATCGGCGCAAAATGCTCAAGCGGTGAAAACGGATAATCGGGATTCAAACGACATCTGATCCCAGCGCTCACAGAAATCAGCACAGCTTTGCCAGTAAGGGTGATCTTTATACTCATCGCGGCTGTCAGGATCCCAGCCGTAATGATGCCCGTAATACTTCATCTGGAAGATTCCGTGTTTCTCGACTACCCATGACACCTCTTCACGAACAAAGGGTCTTATAATCTCAGCCGCCATGCGATCGTGATTCTGTGGCGAGAGTCCATCACCGATATCATGCAACAAAGCCGCGACAATCCAGTCTATATCAGCTCCATCTTTTTCAGCGCGGGCGGCGGATTGCAGACCATGCTCAAGGCGGTTGATTTTATAGCCTGATAGCGATTCGTGGCCAAGAGCCGCCATCTGCTTCAAAATTCGCTCAGCGGTGTTGTCAAGATATCCCTCTTCTAAGTCGTGAAGCAGGCGGTAATCTTCGTAAGTCCCATCAACCATGTGAATGAATGAGACCTGATTCGCTTTAGTCATCCCCATCCCTTTCAATTCCAAATGATGCTTTCATTTCTTATCGTAATCCCAATCACTCTAGACTGACAATAGCAAAACGGCTTTACATAAGACGAAAACTTTATCTATATTGGGCAAGCAACGTTACTCCCAATTTCCATTGAAAATAAAGCATCATTATGAACCACCTACGCTCATACCTTGAATCTGTCGGTATTAAAACCACAATTGAAATTTTTCATAACCCTGATTACCAAATTCTCTTTGATCACGAAACCGCCCCCGGCCTTGATACCCTAAGCTGCGGGGTTGTAACCGAATTGGGCGCGGTTAATGTTCTGACAGGCGAATATACCGGGCGCTCACCCAAGGATAAATACATCACCCTCGATGCGGTGACCGAAAACACGGTCTGGTGGACCGGCGCATTCAAGAACGATAACAAGCCGATTACCCTGAGGTGTGGACAAAACTTAAGAAAACAGCAACGGACCAGTTAAGCGGCAAGCGGCTTTATATTGTTGATGCTTTTTGCGGGGCTAATCATGATACTAGGCTTGCTGTGCGTTTTATCACGGAAGTAGCATGGCAGGCGCATTTCGTTACCAATATGTTCATCCGCCCAAGTGATGCCGAGATGGCCGATTTCACGCCTGATTTCACAGTGATCAACGCCTCCAAAGCCCTCTATACAGATTACAAAAAGGACGGTTTAAACTCAGAGACATTCATCGCCTTTAACTTCACCGAAAACATGCAGGTGATCGGGGGCACTTGGTATGGCGGCGAGATGAAAAAGGGAATGTTCGCCCTGATGAATTACCTATTGCCCCAACGCGGAATCGCCTCGATGCATTGCTCAGCAAATATGGGGCAAGACGGCGACACGGCATTGTTTTTCGGACTGTCCGGCACGGGCAAAACCACCTTATCCGCCACCCCTGACAGATTACTGATTGGCGATGATGAGCATGGCTGGGATGATAGCGGGGTCTTTAATTTTGAAGGCGGTTGCTACGCCAAGACCGCAGGGCTTGAGCCCGAAAAAGAACCTGAGATTTACGCAGCTATCACACGCGATGCGTTATTGGAAAATGTGGTTGTCGATCCATCAGGCCAGATTGACTTTGATGACGTATCCCTCACCACCAACGCCCGTGTGTCATACCCGATAGACCACATCAAAAACCGCGTTAAGCCGATCTCACGTGGCGGACATCCCGAGCGGATCATTTTTCTGACCGCTGATGCTTTTGGGGTTTTTCCGCCAGTCAGTTTGCTCGATCATGACCAGATGCAATATCACTTTTTATCGGGATTCACAGCCAAGATTGCAGGGACGGAACGCGGTTTAAGCCAATCCACACCAACGTTTTCCGCGTGTTTCGGTGAGGCTTTCTTGACCCTTCACCCATCGGTCTATGCGGATATTCTCAACCAGCGTGTGAGCACGACCAACGCACGAGTCTATCTTGTCAACACCGGCTGGAACGGACGCCACGAAAGAATATCGCTCAAAGACACCCGCAGGATTATCAAAGCAATTTTGAACGGTGAGATTGATAATCAACCAATGGAAACTTTGCCCATTTTTAATCTCTTGACGCCAACTGAACTGCCGGGAATTGATGCGGCGATCCTAGACCCACGCACCAGCTATGATGATGAAAGCGAATGGCGCAAACAAGCCCAAACCCTCGCCGCAGAATTCATCAATAATTTTAAGAATTTTACCGATACCCCGCTTGGTAAAAAACTCATCGCCGCAGGCCCTAAACTAGATTAGCCCTCAGCCATCACTAACCCGTCGGTTATCCGTCCAGACGTCAAAGCCTGCAATTCAGCCAAAGTAACCCCCATCACCAGATGCGTATGTCCAGCCGAAGCCCAGATGCGCTCAAAACGTCCAAGATTCTGATCAATAAGCACGACCAGACCGTGCTCAAGTCCTGCAGGTGACACCGCACCAATAGAATATCCCGTAATCTTTTTGACGTAATCGGCATCAGGGCGCGAGGCGTGTCCATCAATCCCCGCAAGGGATGATAAAGCGTTAACATCGCACCGCATATCGCCACTCACCAACGCCACCACCGGAACAACCTCACCACTATCCCCAGCCGTGATGGTGAAAATCAGTGTTTTGACAATCGCGCCCACAGCAACGCCAAGCGCAGCCGCCGCCTCGATGGCACTCCGCGAAGTCTCACTCAACTCAAGGGTCCTGTCCGTCAACCCCGCCTCGGTAAGGCAATCACGGACACGGCGCGTTGCTGAAGTGTCAATCATCCAAGGTGATCATTGAGAGCGTTTATCGATGGAATCCGCGAGCATGCACAGTAATTCAAAGATGATGGAAACACCAACCCACGCGGTATTACCACTTTCATCAAAAGGCGGTGAGACCTCAACAAGATCGGCGCCAATCAGATTAAGCCCACGCAGTTGCCTTACCAACAGCTGGGCCTCTCTTGTGGTAAAACCTCCGATTTCGGGGGTTCCCGTCCCTGGCGCAAAAGCAGGATCGATACAATCGATATCAAAACTAACATAGGTTTGCTGATTGCCAACAATACCCCGCGCCTCAGCCATTACATCAGCAATGCTACGATCGGCGAATTCATCCATCGTGATGATTTTAACACCCTTGGAGCGCCCCCATTCGATATCCTCGCCATCATACATCGTGCCGCGAATCCCGATCTGAACAACACGTTTTGGGTCGAGCACCCCTTCTTCAATCGCGCGGCGGAAAGGCGTTCCATGCGTGTATTTGAAGCCGTCAAAATAGCTATCGAACAAATCGGTATGTGCATCAAAGTGAATCATACCAAGCGGTCCGTCAGACGCGAGGCCGCGCAAGACCGGCAGAGACACAAGATGATCGCCCCCAACAGTCATCGGGGTAATTCCCCTCTTTTTGATATCCTGATACATGCTGGTGACCCGATCGAGCGTGTCATTAAGGTCAGCAGGGTTAATCGGACAATCGCCCATATCAGCACAATTAAGCAATTTAAAGGGTGCGATATTTGAGACCGGATGCGTTGCTCTGATCATGGTGGAAAGATCGCGCAACTGTCTAGGCCCGTGCCTTGCGCCCGGCCGGTTGGTTGTTCCACCATCCCACGGCACGCCGATCAAGCCGATATCAACATCACCGATTCGCGGGTGTTGGGTGTCGACAATTGGTAGCCGCATAAAGCTTGGAACGCCAGCGAAACGAGGCAATTTCGCTCCAGAAATGGGTTCAAAAAAAGGATCGTTTTTCATAGTCCCCTCCTATCTAGTCAAGAGCGATGTAAGTTGCCTTAATATCGCTATATGCTTCAAGTGCAAATAATGACGACTCGCGCCCAAAACCTGATTGCTTAACCCCGCCGAAAGGCAATTCTGGCGGAATCAGATTATAGCAATTCACCCAAACATTACCCGCTTCTAGTCGGTCGGAGATAAGATGCGCGCGCGTCAGATCACTTGTGACCAAACCCGCTCCAAGCCCATAGGAGGTAGAGTTCGCACGGCGGACGACTTCATCGTCATCATCAAAAATCAAGACACTCATCACCGGACCAAAAATCTCTTCCTTAACAACGGCCATTTTATCTTGGCATTCGGTCAGGATGGTCGGCTCGATAAAATAACCGCCTTCAAAACCCTGAGGATGCACCCGATTGCCGCCGGCGACAATTTTGGCGCCTTCGCTGACGCCTTTTTTAACATAGCCAAGCACTTTTTGAAGATGCGGTTCTGAAATCAATGCACCAATATCAATATCCTCAGCCATCGGATCGCCAACTTTGAGTGCATTCGCCTTCTCGACCATCAATGAGATCAAGCGATCAGCTATCGCACGATGAACAAAAACCCGAGTCGCGTTAGAGCAAACCTCGCCCGCTGTATAAAAATTAGCGCTCAAGGCAATTTCAGCAGCTTTATCGAGATCAGCGTCATCGAAAATGATCAAGGGGGCTTTGCCGCCGAGTTCAAGGGTAACGCGCTTAAGACTATCCGCCGATTGCCCCATGATCAATCGTCCGGTATCTACCCCACCAGTCAGTGAGACTTTCGCGATTTTCGGATGACGACAAATCGCTTGTCCGACGCGATGGTCGCCATGGATGATATTCATGAGGCCTTTAGGCAAGCCAGCTTCTTCCATAATCTCCACGATTCGCGTTGAAACAATAGGAGTCATCTCAGAGGGCTTGAGGATAAAAGCGTTCCCCATCGCGATCGCTGGTGCGCATTTCCATAAGGCGATCATGGTAGGGAAATTCCACGCGCCAATACCAGCACAGACGCCCAGCGGTACCCGGCGCGAATACCCGATAGCGCCAGGCCATTGGTATTGAACACCGGTGTGCGTCATGATCGCGGCCGCGAAAAACTCCAGAGTATCCGCACCAGCAGGCACGTCAATTGAAGCTGTATCGCTATAGACCTTGCCAACATCGAGCACCTCGAGTTTAGACAGCTCGTCATTGGCTTCGCGTAAAGCGTGGGCAACCCGAAGCATTATCTGCCCTCGTTCCTGCACCGACCGCAACGCCCATTTTTGTTGCGCCTCAGCAGCCTGCGCGACCGCCTGATCGAGCATAGATTCGCTCGCGCATTCCACACGTGCGATCACCTCACCAGTGGCGGGATAGATCTTGTCTATTAAATCACCCCCACCACTCAGGGACGCACCATTAACATAACTTTTTATAGTATCAATTGAGGCCATGCTTGCCATCCTCTCCAGTTAAGGCTATCATCGTAAGCTAAGTTATAGGGGTTATCAATCCATGATCGATCTTAAGATAATCGGCCATGATAGTTTCGCATCTCACCTCGTACCGGATGGGCATAATGAACGCCCCGATCGGATAAAAACAGTACGGGCGATCATCGATCGTGATTTTGGCGATCTTGATATGATCGATGCACCAAAGGCTGGGATAGACGACCTTCGGCTTGCCCATGATCCTGCCTATATAGATGGAGTCATTGAAGCCAGTCCCGAGGATGGTTTCGCAATGCTCGATAGTGATACCTTTATGTCACCCGGCACGTTAGCAGCGGCGTTACATGGAGCAGGCGGGGCAATCGAGGCGGTTAAATTGGCTTGCTCAGACACACCCTCACGGGTTTTTCTCGCATCCCGGCCGCCAGGGCATCACGCTGAACCCAATCGAGCGATGGGATTTTGTTTTTTCTCAAATGCGGCGATTGCGGGGAAATACGCCATAGAAAAATTAGGCCTCTCGCGGATTGCAGTGGTTGATTTTGACGTTCATCACGGCAACGGAACGCAAGCGGTTTTCTGGGATGATCATAGATGTATTTTCGCATCAAGCCATCAGAGCCCACATTATCCCGGCACAGGTGCGAGGAATGAAACAGGGTGCGGCAATATCTTCAACGCTCCTCTAGCAGCGGGCGATGATGGCAAGACCGTTCTTAACGTCTGGCGCGATGACCTGTTGCCCAAAGTAGCCGCGCAAAAGCCTGAGTTGGTGATTATTTCAGCAGGTTTTGATGCGCATCGCGCCGACCCGTTGGGAGATATCAATATGGAAGCCGAAGATTTTGGCATGGTAACCACAATGATCAAAGATCTTGCCGAAACCCACGCCGAAGGCCGTCTAGTATCTATACTCGAAGGAGGGTATGATCTGACCGGGCTGGGCGATTCTCTAGCGGCGCATCTTAATGCATTACGATGATTTTTAGTTTGTTTAGAGATAGCAAGATTACGATTAGGATGAAGGAGTATATCCTTTAAGATGGATCAAATGAGAAAATTGATCATAACGATGTTAGCGACATTAGGCGTTATTATCATGACGAACGCTGTGGTTGCTGAGGTGGTATCGAGTCGCAATGATGTTGAATTGCAAGGATTATTCACGCAGCTTGCAGAGGTTCAAACACCGAACGAAGCAAAGCAGATCACTCAAAAGATATGGAATCGCTGGCTGGAGGCCAGCGGCAATCCTGCCGATGAACTGATGATGAGACGCGGTATTTTGCACATGCGATCGGGGCAGCTGCAGGACGCCGAAAACATGTTCAGCACGCTGATTACATTAAATCCTGATTACACCGAGGCTTGGAACAAACGCGCGACCGTGCGTTTTCTGCAAGATAATCTCATAGGATCAGAAAGGGATATCTTCGAGGTTTTACGCCGCGAGCCGAAGCATTTTGGCGCGTTATCGGGTTTGGGACAGATTAAGCTGAGGCATGAGGACCTACTCGAGGCCTTAACGATTTATGAGCGGCTTTTATCGATCAACCCGTTCAACTCGGACGCGCGGAGGGCCGTGTCTGTATTGCAAAAAAAGTTAAAAGGCCGCGTGATTTGAGCGACCAGCAGCGATGATCAAATTAATTCTCTTTGCCGTGTTTGGTATGGCGGTCGGCTGGGGCCTCGCAATTTTCTGGCGACATTATGGCGTAGCATTGACGAGATTGATCAAGCGTTTTTTCGGCTTTTTTATCAACCTCATATTCAGAAACCCTTTTGGCTTTATGATCATACGGCGAGTGATTGGCTTGCTGATCAGACTCATTTTGAGGCGTTAGTGCTCATCCGCCATTAGTATCCATCGGCAGCATCCACCAAGAACGCTACTCTTCTCTAAGCGCTGACCACTCTTTTGGCGCTGCGAGATACTGCTCAATCACATCGATTTGGCTTGGGGACAGACGCCCTTCACGCACAGCCACCGCCAGCACATGCCGCCAGGTGGTTAAATAATGAAGCGTGATACCAGCGTCATCCAAGATCTGCGGCGTTTCAGGAAAAATATCATAGAAAAAAATCACGAAACAATGTGCGACCTCAGCGTCAGCCTCGCGCAATCCATCGACAAAACTGATCTTGCTGCCGCCGTCCGTCGCCAAGTCCTCGACCAGCAACACCCGATCGCCTTTGTTGACCACGCCCTCTATTCGCGCATCCCGTCCAAATCCTTTCGGCTTTTTCCGCACATACACCATCGGCACCGATAGTCTTTCGCCAAGCCACGCGGCAAAAGGAATTCCCGCAGTCTCGCCTCCAGCCACCGAATCAAAAGCCCCCTCTCCTAACTCCCGCGTGATGATAGCCCGGCCAAAATCCATCAATTTTGAGCGCACTTCAGGGAAAGAGATCACCTTACGGCAATCGATATAAACAGGGCTTTTCGCGCCAGAGGTTAAAGTAAAAGGCTCATCAGGGCGCAAATGCACCGCCTCGATATCGAGCAGCATTTTTGCCGCTTCATCGGCCATACCAGCCTGATCAGGAAAATTATCTGAAGACATCGCTCTATCTCCTACGTCTCAACCCGCCAGTAAATTGGCATCCGCGGATCAAACACGGTAACCCCATCGCCATCCAGTTTTATGGGCTCAAGACCGGAGCAAGCCACATCACCCTTAGTCAAGGTGATCGTTTGATTGCTAGGTGGCAAGCCGTAAAACTGTGCGCCGTGAATAGATGTAAATCCTTCCATCTTCTCAAGCGCCCCCCCGTTATCGAACACCTGCGCTAAACATTCTATCGCACAAGGGGCTGAAAAGATACCAGCGCAGCCGCATGCACTCAGCTTATCAGCATCAGCATGCGGCGCGCTATCCGTACCGAGAAAAAATCGCGAATCCCCTGATAAAGCCGCCTCGACCAGCACGGCCCGATGCTGTTCACGCTTAGCCACCGGCAGACAATAATAATGCGGATTTATTCCCCCAGCCAGAATAGCGTTGCGGTTAATGACCAGATGATGAACCGTGATGGTCGCCGCCAGCCCGGGCGCTGATTCTCGAACATACGAAACCGCATCAAATGTGGTGATATGTTCCATGATCACCTTGAGCGAGGGAACGCGCTGCCTAATCGGATCCAGAACCTGGTCAATAAACACTTTTTCACGATCAAAGATATCGACCTCATCATCGACAACCTCACCATGAACAGCCAGCGGCAATCCAACCTCCGCCATTCGCTCAAGCACACCCATGATTTTATCAATATCACGCACCCCTTGGGCTGAATTGGTGGTGGCGCCAGCCGGATAAAGTTTCACCGCCTTGATCCAGTCGACTTTCGCCGCCAGCACCACCTCATCAGGCGAGGTATTCTCAACCAAATACAAAGTCATGAGAGGCGTGAAATCAGCCCCCGGAGGAGTAGCGGCGATAATCCGCGCGCGATACGCCTCCGCCTCAGCGACCGTTGTCACCGGCGGCGACAGATTAGGCATGATCAACGCTCTGCCGAAAGACCTAGCCGTAAAAGGCAACACCGCCGCCAGCATCTTGCCATCACGAAGATGCAAATGCCAGTCATCAGGACGTTTAATCGTCAGCGAGGCGCTCATGCGGGTTTTTGTGGGCACATATCCTCTCGCTTGATTCCAGCAACAGCCACCGGCTTTTTCATGGCATCGCGGCGGAAAGGCTCACCCAACTCCTGGTTAAGAATCACCTCAATAAATGTTGTGGTGTTGTTCTTCATCTGCTCCTCGATCGCGGTTTTCAACCCCTCGGTCACTTCAGTCATCGTTGAGACCACCACACCCTTAAGTCCGCACCCTTCAGCAACTTTTGCATAGCTCAGATTCGGATCAAGCTCAGTGCCAACAAAGTTATTATCATACCACAACGTGGTGTTGCGCTTCTCGGCTCCCCACTGATAATTGCGGAAGATGATCATAGTGATCGCAGGCCAATCCTCACGTCCACAAGCAGTCATCTCGTTCATCGAAATGCCGAACGCACCATCACCGGCAAAGCCAACCACTGGCACGTCAGGACAACCGATTTTCGCACCCAGAATAGCCGGGAATCCATACCCGCATGGGCCAAATAAACCAGGAGCAAGGTATTTCCGCCCTTGATCAAAACTCGGATAAGCGTTGCCAATCGCGCAGTTATTGCCGATGTCCGATGAGATAATCGCATCTCTAGGCAAGGCATCCTGAATAGCCCGCCACGCCATTCGCGGCGACATTCTTTCAGGTTCAGTTTTTCTCGCGTCATGATTCCAGCTGGTGCCAGAATCATCGTCTTCATGATCAAGGGAGCTAAGGGTTTGTCGCCACGCAGATTTTGCCTGATGAACAGCCGCTTTCCGCTTATCTCTGTTAACATCTCCGGCATTCGTTGAAAGTTTCTCCAGAATTTGCATGGCGATTTTCTTCGCATCGCCGCAAATCCCAACCGTGATTTTCTTGGTAAGCCCAATGCGATCAGGGTTGATATCAACCTGGATGATTTTTGCGGCAGTTGGCCAATATTCAGCGCCATAAGCAGGCAGGGTCGAGAACGGATTAAGCCTCGTACCGAGCGCCAATACAACATCGGCTTGAGCGATCAATTCCATCGCGGCCTTTGATCCGTTATAGCCAAGCGGACCAACCCCAAGTTCATGACTACCGGGAAAACTATCATTGTGCTGATAGCCCGAAGCAACCGGAGCATCGAGGCGCTCCGCGAGCGCGACTGTTGCATCGATCGCGCCGCCAATCACCACGCCCGCGCCTGAAAGAATAACCGGAAAAGCAGCCTCGGACAGCAATTGAGCCGCTTCAGTAATGGCGTTATCACCGCCAGCGGGTCGCTCAATCCGGATGATCGATGGCAAATCAACATCGATAACCTGGGTCCAGTAATCGCGCGGCAGATTGATTTGTGCCGGCGCACTAGCGCGATGCGCTTGTTCGATGACTCTGTTCAGCACTTCAGGCACCCGGGACGGATCACGGACTTCTTCCTGATAGCAGACCATATCCTCGAACAAAGCCATTTGCTCGACTTCTTGAAAGCCACCCTGCCCAATGGTTTTATTAGCGGCCTGAGGCGTTACCAACAAGAGCGGCGTATGATTCCAATAGGCGGTTTTTATTGCGGTGACGAAATTGGTGATTCCCGGGCCGTTCTGGGCGATACACATCGACATTTTGCCTGTGGCTCTGGTGTAGCCATCCGCCATAATACCGCCGTTGCATTCATGCGCAACATCCCAGAAGGTTATGCCCGCCTTAGGAAATAGGTCGGAGATCGGCATAAAGGCTGAGCCAATAATGCCAAAAGAGTGTTCAATTCCGTGCATTTGTAAAACTTTTACAAACGCTTCTTCAGTTGTCATTTTCATTATGTGCCCTCGACAAAATAAAGATTAAGGTTGGTTAGCCATGACGCTAGCACACCTTTAACAGAATCTAAGCCTAGTTAAAAAGATATTTTATTGCACCTTAAGAGAAAGCCCTCCAAAGGGACCTACTAGGAGGGCGTCAGAGAAGCTCTGCTAGAGTAATTTTGTATAAGCACTGGTGTATTATTCTGAATTACGTCCTTGCAATAGGCCTAGCCTTCGGCCATTATCGCGGCATGATTGATCTTTACTATTGGCCAACACCGAACGGCCATAAAATCACAATCGCACTTGAGGAAATGGGACTTGATTACACAATCAAGCCCGTTGATATTGGCAAGGGCGATCAGTTTGATCCGGCTTTTCTTGCATTTAGCCCTAACAATCGCATGCCAGCGATTGTCGACCACGCCACCATCGATGGCAAGCCGCAGACTGTTTTTGAATCAGGGGCGATCTTGCTGTATCTGGCTGAGAAAACAGGTTTGTTCATGCCAACCGAGCCCCGTGCACGCATCGAGGCCCTCGAATGGCTCATGTGGCAGATGGGCGGTTTTGGTCCGATGCTCGGCCAAGCGCATCACTTTATCTCATACGCACCTGAGCAAATCCCCTACGCAGTTGAGCGATACTCCAACGAAGCCAATCGTCTTTACGGCGTTCTTGATCGACGTCTTGAGGGGCGGACGTGGGTCGTGGATGACTATAGCATCGCAGATATGGCAATTTTCCCATGGTCTCAGAGTTATGAGCGCCAGAACGTTGACATTAAGGATTATCCAAATGTCGCGCGGTGGCGAGGTGATATGGATGCAAGGGAGGCCGTTCAAAAAGGCGCGGCGATCGCCCAGGAATTACGTGCAGACCCCGCTAATCTGGATAAAAAAAACTGGTCAAAACTATTCGGGGTTAAGAAAAACGCTTAGCGGCTTAACCGACGATCTCAGGTATTTGCGCAAGCCTCCGTATCACGCCCCCGACCCCCACCATATCATTTCTTTGGATAAAGTTTTTCAAGCCGAACACCATAAACCTCACTGACTATGTGGCGACGCGTCTTTAAGGTCGGAGTCAGCTGCTTGTTATCAATGCTGAAGGGCTCATCCGTGAGCACGAATCTCCTCACCCTTTCATGCTGGGCTAAATTCTTATTAGCCCGCTCAATCGCCCCTTTAACCATCCCCTTCACACTACCCATATTCAATACTTCTTCAGCAACGGTCACCACCGCCACGAGCCACGGTTTTTTATCACCGTAAATCATCGCTTGCCTAATTTCAGGCTGGATGAGCAACATCCCCTCAACCCTGTCCGGCGCGATATTATCACCGCCGGAATTAATGATAATATCCCTCACCCGTCCGGTGATGCTGATATAGCCATCATCATCTAAGACGCCTATATCCCCCGTGTGAAGCCAGCCATCGACAATCGTCTTATTTGTGCTCTTAGGATTATTCCAGTAGCCACGCATCACCGCCTCACCCCGAATCAGAATCTGCCCATCATCATCTAGCCGTACCTCGACTCCCGGCAACGCCAACCCCACCGTCTCGATGCGGATATCATGCGGCGGATTAACCGAAACCACCGGCGAGGCTTCGGTCTGCCCATAGCCTTGCAGGATAAAAATTCCGGCGGATAAAAAGAACCGCCCAACTTCAGGATTAAGAGCCGCCCCCCCTGAGATAAAATATTTCAGCCGCCCGCCAAACTTTGATCGGATTTTCGCGCGCACCAGACGATCGAGCACTTTATTAAGTACTCTATCGAAAAAACTTAGCGTCTCCCCATCAAGACGCCGCTGCCCCAAACTGATGGTCGCGTCCATCATTTTTTCTTTGAGCCCGCCTTGTATTTCTACGCTGCGTAAAATGCGATCATAGAGCAATTCATAAAGCCGCGGCACGGCCAACATCAAGGTCGGCTTTACCTCGATCAAATTAGACGCCACCTGATCGATGCTCTTGCAGAACCAAATCTCAGACGCCATCGCGATCGGCAGATGTAATCCTGCGGTATGCTCATAAGCGTGAGAAAGTGGCAAAAGCGATAAGAACCGCTCATGATCACCGATATTTGATATAGCGGTTAAAACTTCATGCGCGGCGTTGACGTTCGAGAGCAACGACCGGTGGGTTAACATAACCCCTTTAGGATTCCCCCCTGTCCCTGACGTATAAATCAGGCAAGCCAGATCATCGGGGGCTATTTTATTCTCATCAATGGGGTTTTCTGAAGAGGCGGGCGCGGGCGCCTCGGTCTCCATGTTGGGGCACGTATTGGCACTCGTGTTAGCATGATCGCCAGCGAGCATTTTCTGCCATGATCCAATACTCAAACGATCATCCGATAAAGGCATCGCGCTATCGTCAATCATAATAACACAGCGGCATGTATCACAAAGGCGAGCGACCTCAAGAACCGTGTCCGCCAATTCTCCACCTGAGGTAATCGCTATCATTGCCCCGCAATCATCCATGATATGCCTAAGATCAGCCGCTGTGCTTGTGCTATATCCGGGTACAACAATCGCCCCCAATGTCATAATCGCCAGATCAGCAATTACCCATTCAGGGCTATTTTCAGCGATGATCATAACTCTGTCGCCGGGTTTAACCCCCTGTTCATTCAGCCCCCGCGCACAGCGCCGCACTAATACAGCGACCTCGGCGTAACTCAACCCCCGCCAGACGTCATCGCGTTTGCAATGAAGAAAAGCCCTATTAGGATAACGCCGCGCTACGGAGAAGAACGCCGCCGGTAGGTTTTTCGGTGACTCTTGATGATTATCTATCATGATTGATCCGCAAAATTGATAGTGGCTCTAACGGCCTCTGTCCATTGCTGGTAATAGTTTTGCCGGAGTGCATCATCGAGACCGGGCTCAAAACACCGATCTATATCCGGGATAAAATTATCCTGATCAGGCGGTGGACAAAGCCCGATACCCGCCGCGGCCAGCCTAGCGGCGCCCAGGGCTGTGGTTTCAATATCTTTTGGTCTTTCCACCGTCATCGCGGTCATATCGCTAACCCACTTCATAATAAGATCAGAGGCTGCCATGCCGCCATCAACTCTGATGCTGGGCTTGATCTCAAGTGAGGATGCGTCCGTGCGCATTGCGCTGATTAGATCCTCTGTCTGAAACCCGATGGACCGCACCGCCGCAGACGCCAGTTCAGCGCGCCCTGAATGACGCGATAATCCAAAAATAGCCCCCCTGCTTCGAGGATGCCAATACGGTGCGCCAAGGCCAGTAAAAGCAGGAACCAGCACCACGCCGTGATCTTGATCCGCCGAGGCGGCCAGAGCATCAATCTGCTTGGCCTCATCGATAACCCTCAACTCATCGCGTAGCCATTGAACGACTGTTCCCGCATTGAAAATAGAGCCTTCAAGCGCGTAATACCGCCGCCCATCCAACTGTCCTGCGAGGGTGGTAATCAATCCTTTTTGGCTATCGATGCGGCTTTGACCTGTGTGCAGCAGGGCAAAGCATCCGGTACCGTAAGTCGCCTTGATAACCCCCGGCTTAAAACCTCCCTGCCCTATGGAGGCGGATTGCTGGTCGCCAACCATCGCCATGATCGGAATACGCGCGCCGAAAAGCGTTTTGTCACTCACGCCAAACTCAGCGATATTATCTTTAACCTCAGGCAGTAATTCCATCGGAACGCCGAAAAGAGCGCATAAATCGCTATCCCACACGCCTTTATTGATATCATAGAGCATTGTGCGGCAGGCGTTGCTGGCGTCGGTTGCGTGGATTTTCCCGCCGGTTAGCCGGTTCAGCAGAAAACTGTCAACGGTCCCAAAAGCAAGGTCTTTGCGAGACGCGTGTTGCGGGGAGCGTTCTAGAAGCCAGCTGATCTTGGTTGCTGAAAAATAGGGATCAAGCGGCAAGCCGGTTTTCCGCTGTATCATCGCGCCCAAACCATCCCGCTCTAATTTAAGGCACGCATCAGCCCCGCGCCGGTCCTGCCAGACAATAGCGGGGGCGATGGGCTTCCCGGTTTTTCTATCCCACACTATGGTGGTCTCACGCTGGTTGGTGATGGCGGCCGCCGCGATTTCATGAGCGCTAATCCCCGCTGCGCTTATCACCTCTTGGGCGGTCGTGAGCACTGATTGCCATATTTCCTCAGCGTCCTGTTCGACGATTCCGCCTTCGGCAAAATTACATGTGATCTGCTTGCGTTTTATCCCTTTTATTTTAAAACGTGATGTGTAAAGAATCGATCTAGTCGAGGTCGTTCCTTGATCAATGAGTAAGATGTAAGGCTTGTTCACCATATTTGTATCAATTTTCCACACCGCAGTTGATCAATCATGTTAAATCCCGCCACATTTTATAACACCCAGAGAGTAAAGCCAAATGTTGCTACCACCTTTTGATCAAAAAAGCCGGTTTTATCGCGGCAATCTCCACGGTCATTCAACGCATTCCGATGGCATGCTTTCCTCACAAGACGTGATCGAGGCCTATCGGAGAGGTGGCTATGATTTCACGTGTTTATCCGATCATCTCTGGCATGACCCCCGTTTCGCAGCCAAGACCGTTAACGATACGAGCGCACTCGATCGTGATGACTTCATCACCATCACTTCAGCCGAAATGCATTGTTTGGGTAAAAAATACGCTGCTGACCATCTCTGGCATCTTGTGGCCAATGGATTGCCTGCTGATTTCGAGATGGCTTCAAAGAATGAAACTGCAACCCATATGATCGCACGTGCGCAGGACGCCGGTGCTTATGTCTCCCTCGCACATCCTGAATGGTATAGTTTGACAGAAGAAGAGGCAATGCTGGCCTCAGAGGTAGACGCTGTTGAGGTTTATAATCATTCATGTGTTATCTGCGCCGCACGAGGATCTGGAGTCGCAACCATCGATCTTCTGCTTAATGAAAACAAGCGGGTCCTTATTAACGCAACTGATGATTCGCATTTTCGCACCGATGATATCGGGGGCGGCTGGGTAATGGTTGCAGCTGATACGTTAACCCCAGCCACGCTCATCGCCGCCCTAAAACAAGGGCATAATTATTCCTCTACCGGTGCTGATATCACCTCGCTCAGCATTGAGAATAAAACCCTTCACGTTGAGACCAGCGAAGCTTCAGCGATTATTGTGTCGGGGGGAGGGCATGAGGCGCTATTCGTCAATGGTGAGAAATTAACCGAAGCCACCTTTGATCTGGCCCAACTCAAATCACCATATTTCAGGGTGACGGTCATAACCGCGGATCGCCTCCAAGCATGGTCTAATCCTTACTGGATAGATCGGATTTTCTGATCCATGGCAAAGGCAATCCCCCAACAGATTAAAGCGGTGATTTTTGACTGGGCGGGAACAATGATTGATTTTGGCAGTCTTGCACCTGCGGTGGTTTTTACTGATTTGTTTAATCGCCATGGCATCACCGTGACCCCCGATGAGGCCCGCGAGCCAATGGGACTGCCAAAGCGCGAGCATATCAAAGCAATGCTCGCCATGCCGCGCATTGCGAAAGCGTTCGCCGCGCGTTATGGCGCACCGCCCAATGATAAAGACATTGATCGTCTTTACGCTGAATTTCTTCCCTTAAATGAAAATGTCGCGGCTGAATACGCTAAGATGATTCCCGGAGCGGTGGAGGCTATAGAGGTGATGCGCGGACGTGGTGCTAAGATCGGCTCAACCACAGGCTATAGCCGTTCGGTCATGGATAAAATTCTGCCCATCGCCGCCAAAGCAGGATACACGCCTGATAATCTTGTTTGCGGTGATGACCTAGCGGCGGGGCGTCCCTCCCCGGTGATGATGTATCGCTGCTTTGCTGACCTTGCAGTATATCCACCCGGCGCGGTGGTCAAGGTAGACGATACCACCCCCGGCATCGCCGAAGGCCTCGCGGCAGGATGCATTACCGTCGGCGTCGTAGCATCAAGCAATTATGTAGGTCTTTCTGAGGCTGGTTTTTCTGCTTTGCCGGGCGAAAAGCAGCAAGAGATGAAAAGAAGCGCCGCCGATAAACTGCTAGCGGCCGGGGCAGATTATATAATAGACACCGTCGCTGATTTACCTAGATTATTGCAGCGCGGCGCCTAAGTTTTCATTATGTTTTTATCGCGTTTTTATCGCCAAAAGCCGCCACACCATCAACACGGCGATGCCATCCTTCAGAGCTGATATTAGACCCACAGGCGATCACCCCAACACTCTTGCCCCCAAGCCTCCCCGCCAAAGGCCCCAAGGCCGCAGCCAGAGAGGCGGCACAAGCAGGCTCGACCATCAATGATAGGCTATCGCGCATCCGCAGCATCATGGACGCCATCAGATCATCATCAATGGTAATGATCTCATCAACACATTGCCGTGCGATGCCGAAACTATAGGGCAAAGTTTCGAGGGCGGCGAGGCTATCGGCGATGCTGGCGGTTTTATCAAGTTTAATCGGTTTTCCAGCACTAAAACTGCGTTTCATACTATCAGCGCCTTTAGGCTCAACGCCGATCACCGTGGTTGTAGGGCTAAATGCTTTGAACGCCGAGGCCACCCCCGCGATTAATCCACCCCCGCCAATAGGCAGAATAATAACATCTTGTTGCGGGGTGCTCTCGATAATTTCCGCCCCGCATACCGCCGCACCCATGATCATATTATGGTCATTATAGGGGTGCATAAAGCGGCGTTTTTCCTCGCGGGCGATCCGTTCAGCCTCGCTGAACACAGCAGCAACATCGGGTTTGAGAATGACTTCGGCGCCAAGATCGCGGCATCCCTGAATACGCATAAGGTCAGTGGCTTCACTCATCACAACTTTGCACGCAACCCCCCTCGCCTGGGCGGCCCAGGCAAGGGCAAGGCCGTGATTACCACCACTCGCGGTAACAACCCCCATCGATTGCTCTTCAGGCGTAAGACCCGCGAGGCCGATATAATTGCCGCGCGCCTTAAAACTGCCGGTGTGTTGAAAAATCTCCAGCTTGAGATAAAACCTGCTGCCGGATGGTAAATATGATTTTATTTTGCTCGATGCAAGTTCGAGAACAGGGGTATAAACAAGGTGATCTTTGACGGCCTGCCGGGCGTTATTGATCAGATCAGCTGTGGGTATTTCGGGAAAGCCAGAAAACATACCGCCATGATATGCTACTCAAAACCAAATGCCAATCCTATGAGGTTTTTTTACCGCTTATCCTATGAAGTTTTTTATCGCCAATCCCATTTCAGATTGCTTGAAAAACCCAAAAAAAAGAAATAGGATAATATTTGGAATCTTCGTGGGAGTAAAAAATGCCTATCCATAAACGCGTCAGACCTTTTAACACCAAAGAAACCTACCCAGAGCAGAACCTCGATAATGATCTTTGTCAGGCGGTGGTCGCTAAGGGGACGATGGTGTTTTTGCGCGGCCAAGTCTCCCAAGATCTCGATACCCGCGAATCCCTCCATATGGGCGACCCCGCCCGGCAGACTGAAAAGACGATGCAAAACATTAAAATGCTGCTCGAAGAATGTGGAGCGAGCATGGAAACTATCTGCCGGATTGTGGTATATGTGACCGATGTTCGACATCGCGAGGCGGTTTATCGTGAGATGGGGCAATGGTTAAAAGGGGTGTTTCCATGCTCCACAGGGCTAGCGGTACCTGCCTTGGCGCGTCCTGAATGGCTGGTTGAAATAGAAGTAACAGCGGTGATTCCCGAATGACGCAAGCACTGACAGAAATCACGGAAACCTTAGCCTCACTTAGTCGCCTCGCCGCCCGGCCGCTTGCTGAAGCGACCGCAATGCCGAAAGCGATGTACACCGCCCCCGCCATCGCCGCCTTCGAGCAGGAACGCATTTTCAATACGGAATGGATTTGCATCGGACGGGCTGACGATGTCGCTGAGATCGGCGATTACATGACCACCGAGATCGGTAGCCAGCCTCTGATCATCATCAGAGGCGATGATCACCAGATCAAGGCCCTCTCAAATGTCTGTCGTCATCGAATGATGCAGCTGGTGGAGGGCCGGGGTAATGCCAAAAAATTCACCTGCCCCTACCACGCTTGGACATATCATCGCGATGGGCGATTGCTCAAAGCACCGTATATGGATAAAACTACCTGCTTTGATCAGGCGTCTATTCGTTTACCTGAAACACGATGCGAGGTTTACGAGGGCTGGATTTATGTCTCCCTTGATCAAGCCGCCATTCCAGTCGCCGAACGCCTTGCCGCATTAACGCCTCTTGTCTCGCGTTACCGGCCAGACCGCTACATAACGATTTTCAGAGAAGAACACGTCTGGCAGACGAATTGGAAATCCCTGACCGAGAATTTTATGGAAGGCTATCATCTGCCCGTGGCGCATAGGGGAACGGTTGGTGCGTATTTTCCAGTGCTGGATACCGAGTTCGATGAACGCGGTAATTTCGAGCATTTTACTTATCAGTATTTCACCAAAAAATCAGACGTACCAGTTGGCTTAGCGCATCCTAATAATACCACCCTTACCGGCAAATGGCGCAAGACCTCGATCATGCCGACAGTGTTTCCAAGCCATATGTATGTGCTCGCGCCTGATCATCTTTGGTATCTGTCATTGCACCCTGAGGGGGGCGATCAGGTGCGGATTATTTACGGGGCGGCGTTAGCCCCAGAAGTACTAGAGACGAGCGATAATCGGGAAGCGCTGATCACCGAAACAAAAGAGTTTCTTGATCGGGTGCAAGAGGAAGATCGTTTTGTCGTCGAGGGAATTTTCAAAGGGGCCCAAGCGCCGATGGCATCACCAGGGCCGCTGAGCTGGCTTGAGCGTGAAAATCATGAATTTGTCAACTATCTCGCCCGAAAACTCTGCTCAAAAGACAACCGCTCATGACCTTCTCAATCCTCGGACGTTGCGCTAAAACCAACATGACTGGCGTGGCCATCACCACTTCAAGCATCGCAGTTGGCAGTCGTTGTCCTTACGCTATGGCAGGCGCGGGGGCGGTCACCACCCAGAACGTAACTGACCCAACCATCGGCCCTGACGTGCTCGCGCTGATGCTCGAGGGCGTACCAGCCAGTGATGCGGTTGACGCCGTGATAAAAACCCGCGAGCACGCAAAATACAGACAAGTGGCGGCGGTCGATTGCAACGGCAGCATTGGCGTTTTTACCGGCGAGAAGATTCTCGGCACCAATGCGATCAACCGCGATATAGACTGTGTGGCCGCTGGCAATCTGCTGCGCCATGAGGGAATCCCGAAAAGCATGACCGATAGTTTTATTGCCAATCCCGAGGTGCATTTGGCCGAGAGGTTAATCACCGCACTACTCGCGGGCATCGAGGCTGGTGGCGAGGAAGGACCTACCCATTCATCCGCAGTGATTGTCGCTGACCAGCACCCTTGGCCTCTGGTCGATTTGCGCGTTGATTGGACCGATGCTTGTCCGGGAGAACACCTGCGCGATCTTTGGCATGATTACGCACCGCAGATGGGTGATTATCTGTCCCGTGCGATTAATCCGGACGCCGCGCCGAGTTATGGCGTCCCCGGCGATGCGTAACAATGGCGATGCGTAACAATAATGCGTGGTAAATCATCCAACCTAATTCGTCCTCTGCCATCTTATCTGAGCAATCGGTATCAGAAATGGCGCAAGATCGATTATCAAGAAAACAAAAGCTGGTATCAGAATCTGGCTGAGAGCGGGCAGCATCCAAGATCAATGATTATTTCGTGCTGTGATAGCCGCGTTCACGCCATGTCGCTTTTCGGCGGCGAGTCCGGTGATTTTTTTATTCATCGCAATATCGCTAATCTTATCCCACCCTTTAGCCCCGATGGTGACCATCACGGCACATCGGCGGCCATCGAATATGCGGTGACAGTTTTGAAAATCTCACATTTATTGGTGCTGGGTCATTCAAATTGCGGCGGGGTTCATTATGGATATCACGTCTGCAACAAGAGCGATGAAAAACCCCGCGACGCATCTACTTTTATCACCAAATGGCTTGAGATTCTGCAGCCCGCCTATGATGGTCTCGGCCAAGGTAAAAGCGACGATGAGCGGATTAAAGAGTTAGAGCAACGCAGCATCGTGCACTCCCTCGACAATCTGATGGCGTTTCCTTTTATTAAGGAGGCGGTCGCGGATGAAAGACTAACCCTGCATGGCGCTTGGCATGATATCGGTGGCGGGGAAATGCTCACATATGATGAGACAAAAGGTGGTTTTTTCCCGGTGACCGGCGATTAAACGCGTTATCCCGAGCGCAGCTCACGCAGATTATCGGGTAGCCACGTGGCGATTCCAGGGAAAAGTATCAGAACGAACACCATCGCCACCATAATCAAAAACATGGGGAATCCAGCACGTGCAATAAAACTCATTTCATGATCCGTCATCCCTTGCAGAACGAACAGATTAAAGCCGATCGGCGGTGTGATTTGTGCCATCTCAACAACCACGACAACGAAAATACCGAACCAGATAAGGTCTATGCCGGCTTGCCTGATCATCGGCTCGACCACCGCCATCGTCAGAACAACCGATGATATGCCATCAAGAAACATGCCCAATACGATATAAAAAACCAGCAAAACTAAGAGCAGTTCTATACGGCTAAGCTCCCATTCAGCGATCAGATTAGCCAAGCTTCGAGGCAAACCAGTAAACCCCATGGCCAGAGATAAAAACGCAGCACCTGCCAAAATTAGCGCGATCATGGCTGAGGTTCTGGTGGCCCCCATCAAACTTTGCCCAAAACTCCGAAAGGTCAGCGTGCCCTGCATTGTAGCGAGAGTCAACGCACCAATCACACCAAAAGCCGCAGCTTCGGTCGCGGTCGCAAAGCCGAAATACATCGAGCCGATCACCACTAAAATAAGACATATAACCGGCAGCAGGAATTTTGAGTTTCTGACTTTTTCAACAAAACTCATTTTCTCATCGAGAATGGGCTTCCACTTAGAGGAGACCTTAGAGTAGATCGCGACATAAGTCATAAACATAGCGGCGAGAACAAGCCCGGGCATAACGCCTGCGAAAAACAGTTTTTTAATGGATTCGTTGATGGTAACGCCATAAACGATCAGGATCAGTGACGGCGGGATCATCAACCCCAAAGTCGCCGCCCCTGCCAATGTGCCAATAATCATGGTTTCGGGGTAGTTGCGCCGCCGCAATTCAGGGACTGACATCTTACCGACCGTGGTTAAAGTCGCAGCGGATGACCCCGAGACCGCAGCAAAAACCGTACAGCCTACGATGTTGGCATGCACCAACCCGCCGGGCAATCTGCCCATCCAAGGCGATAAGCCTCTGAACATATCTTCGGATAATCGCGTTCTATAGAGTATTTCGCCCATCCAGATAAACAGCGGTAAGGCGGTTAAGGTCCAAGACGATGACGATGACCATATTGTGGTCATCATAACATCGCCAACCGGGCGGGTGGTAAACAACTCCATCCCGACCCAAGCGACGCCCATCAGCGCGAGCCCTACCCAAACCCCTGTTCCAAGCAAGGTAAAAAGGACGAACAGAAAAAGGATAATGATGGCGATATTTTCCATAACATCCAGCCTATTCGAGGGACTCAAGAGTGGATTTTGTAACCCGCTCTTGTCCTGAAAAAATCAAATGGAGAAGATTATCGGTCAGGGCGATAGCCAGAACGGTCGCACCGGTCACCATGATGGCCTGAGGAATCCAGACTGGGGTCGCGTCCTGCCCTTGAGATACCTCGGTAAACTTCCACGACCAATATGTGAATTGAAAAGCGTAATAAACAACATACCACGCCACCACCGTGCCGATCGCATAGCACCAGATATTAAGCATTTTATTCCAGAATTTCGGCACCACATTGAGCAGCAGAGAAACGCGAATATGGGTGCCCCGGGTAAGAGCGGTCGCGAAGGCGAGAAAGCTAGCCGCCGCCATGGAATATCCGGCATAATTGGGCGCGCCGGGGAAAACAAACCCCGTCCAACGCGCCAACATCTGCAGAACAATCAAAACAAGAATCGCAATTAGAAACAGCGCGGCGGCTACGCCTGACGCAAAGTAAAGTCCATCGAGTACTTGCCTTAGACGTGCCATAGCGACCGCCATCTTGAAAGACTACCGCAGTGCTTTATAGGCATCTATGATAACTTGTCCTTCAGCACCCGCGCCTTCGAGCCATTCTCTGGACATCTCATCACCAACTCTTCCAAAATCGGCTTTGAGTTGGTCACTCGCGTCCTGGACTTTCATACCATTAGCCGCCAGTTGTGAGACTGAAAAGCCGGTATATTCCTTAGCGCGCCACGCACCAGCGTATTTGGCGAGCGAAGCACAGCCTCTGACAACATTTTGATGGGCACCATCGGTATTGTTCCAGACGTCGGTATTGACCATGATATAGTTGCGTGGCAACCACGAATTCACTTCATAAAAATTGCTAACAACTTCCCAGATCTTACGATCATAACCAGTGGCCCCCGATGAGATCATCGATTCAGCCACACCAGTCGCAAAAGCCTGTGATATTTCAGCAGCCTCAATCACCACGGGGAGCATTCCAGTCAATTCAGCAAAACGTGTCGTGGTATTGTTGTATGAACGGAATTTAATCCCCTCCATATCAGCAACAGAATTAACATCACGATCGAAATAAATCCCTTGCGGAGGCCATGGCACAGTGTAAAGCAGAGTCAGATTCTGCTCATCAAGAATACCCTCGATGGAGGGCTTTGCCGCTTTCCACAGTTTGTCCGAATCATCAAACGAAGTCGCTAGAAAGGGAACGGAGTCATAACCAAAAAGAGTGTTTTCATTCTGGTGTCCTGAAAGCAGGCGCTCACCAATCGGAACTTGTCCGGTTTGAATAGCGCGCTTGATATCCGCGCCTTTGATCAGTGAACCTGATGGATGGACAGTAATTTCAATCCCCCCACCAGTGCCAGTGGTAACGCATTGAGCGAACTCGATGCCAGTTACTGAGTGATAATTTGAAGCGGAATAAGCCATCGGCATGTCCCATTTTTCAGCATAAGCCGACGAGGCCGCCCCTACGGCTGCGGTGATCACCGCAGCAACGGCGGCCATTTTTTTGTTAAAGCGCATTATAAATCCTCCTAAGTATTTATTGAGAGGTATTAAAACCCTTCGCATTTTTTTTTGCAAATCTTTTTACAGAATAGGGAGAAATATCAGTATTGGGCGTCATGCCCTGAACCATCAAGGCAAGAATCTGCCCAGTTTTCGGGCCGCCGGTCAAGCCAACATGGTGATGCCCGAACCCCATAAATAGCCCCTTGATTGCCTCAACCTCACTGATAATGGGGGTGGAATCGCTTAGCGATGGGCGAAAACCTATCCAGTTTGTGGTTTCTTTCCACCTAAGACCCGGCATGATTTCGATGATATTGCGGATAAGCAATTTTATCGGCGCTTTAGAAGGGGCCGCATTAATTCCACCTAATTCAACAATACCCGCAAGTCTAATCCGTCCCTGCATTGGCGTAATAACGAATCGCCTTGATGCAACCATCAACGGCGCACGGGGCATGAAATTTGGCTCCCATAATTCCACGTGATAGCCACGTTCAGTTTCCAAAGGAAGCGACAAGCCAAATTTTTTAGCCAGTCTCCCCGACCAAATACCCGCCGTTAAAACAACCCGGTCAGCGCGATGAATATCCCCGCCCGCCCGAACGCCTACTACTTGCCCTGCGTTGCTGGCTATATCCTCGACATCGGCAATGATCACCCGTCCGCCTTTAGCCTCAAACTCCGCCGCAAGATCTTTGACGTAATCCGCAGGGCTTGTGATATAGCCATGCTTGCTAAGACATACAGCGAATTGATGGCTATCCGATACGTTAGGGTCGTAATTCTGCACCGCTTCGGCGTCCATTTCACTCCACTCAAAGCCATGCTCACGCCGTAGATTCCAAGTAAAAGCGTCAGCCTCAAAATGGCGACGGCTTTTATAGACATAAAGATAATCGCTCGGAACAATCCAGCGTTCAGCACGGGTTCCAGCGGCGAGGGCCTGATGATCCTGCAAAGCGTTGCCGATAATCGGATTGAGGCTTGCGGCTGTCCGCATCGCATCGCGATGATTAGCGTGGGATAAAAAGCGAATAAGCCATGGCGTCAATTTGGGCAAATAACGCCATTTGAGAAAAAGCGGCTCATTCGGGTTCAGCACCATCCCGGGCAGTTGTTTAAGCAAACCCGGAGTAGTGATGGGAACGATTGACGAGGCCGCGAGAATTCCGCCATTACCAGAACTTGCACCCTCAGCCACCCCCACTTTGTCAAATATAGTCACGTCATGCCCCGCGCGTTGCAAATAGAGCGCGGTGCTAACGCCGACTATACCGCCGCCAATAATAGCAATGGATAATTTTTCCGAAGTCGATAGTTTTTCTGATGATTGCTGTTTTGCCATATTCTCGATGTTGCTTGATGATTGGGCTAAATTGCCAAACTTGATTACCGATGAAAAATAATGAGCGAATGGTTGTTATTGTGTCAATATGATAAGTGACGTAGTCTCGCTTTGTTATCAAGAGTTGATAAGATGGAAAACCGCACGAATGCTACATATCCAGCCGTCGCCACAGGCGGCTCGACGTTTTACGGCGCAGCAGTCGGTATCCTGATGCTCGATACGCGCTTTCCCCGGATTCATGGTGATATAGGTCATGCTTCTACTTGGCCTTTTCCGGTGCATTATCACATTGTCCGCAACGCATCGCCGGGCGAGGTGGTTTATCAACATGCTGAAAACACACTCGATCTGTTCATCGAAGCCGCGCGCACACTGGCGGCCGAAGGGGTTGGATGCATCACAACAAGTTGCGGGTTTCTCTGCCTTGTTCAAAATACATTAAATGAGGCGGTGTCCGTGCCAGTGATTACCTCATCGCTGGTGCAGGTGCCGCTGATCAATGAAATCCTACCTTCGGGCAAACGCGCAGGGATTTTGACGATATCAAATACCTCCTTGTCAGACGATCACCTGAAAGCGGTCAATATCCCGCTTGATACACCAGTCGCTAGCACCGAAGGACGTCGAGAATTCACCCGCGCCATTCTTGGCAATGAAGAGCAAATGAACATAGAGCTTGCAAGACAAGACACTATCGAGGCCGCGATGGAGCTAAGCAACAACGACGACATTGGGGCCATTGTTCTTGAATGCACCAATATGATCCCCTACGCGTCTGACATCAAACAGGCGACAGGGTTACCGGTTTTTTCGATTTATACCATCATCTGCTGGCTTCAGGCCGGGATTATTCCACCTCGATTCTAGATCAAGGCGGGCGCGAGGAGCAATAATGATCATTCTCGCACCTATTCGGTTTCTCGGCCGCCACGCACCGCTCGTATTGCCCTTTGGTATTATTCTCGCTTTACTGATTCCCGAGACAACAAGAGACCTTAACCAATTCGTCCCGTGGTTAATCGTGATTATCTACTCAATGACGATGATCCGAATCAATATCCTGCAGATTTTTGTGCAAGCGATACAGCCCCGATATATGATGCGCAATCTAGCGATCAGCCTTTTTATCCTTGTTTTCAGCCCCGTTCTGATTTTCGCGCTTTGCCGTGTTATTGGGGTTGACGAGGTGCTGATCCCATCAGCACTATGGTATGCCCTTGCGCCCCCGATTGCCTCGACGGCTTGGATGTGCGCCTTGCTTGGTTTCAACATGGCAGTCGCCATACAGGTGATTATCATGACCAGTTTTATCGCACCTTTCACCGGGCCTTTTATCGCCGATCTTTTTCTGCGTGATCTGGCATCTATTTCCTCATTTGAGATATTTATCAAACTGGCCTTGATGATTTTCGGCGGTTCAGCTCTTGCACTAGCCGGGCGCGCAATGATCAGCGAGCAACGCATCAACAGAAATCTAGACGTGTTTAGCGGCATTTTCGTATTGGGAATGCTGGCTTTTCTGATTCCGGTGTTTAACGGGATGGGGCCGAAAATCATCAGCGACTGGACGCTAGCACTGCGGATTACAGTGCTCGTATTCACGCTTAATTTTGGCACCCAGATCGTGCTGATTTTATTCGCACGGTTTTCAAGCAAGCCTACGACCGTTGACATTTTCAGCCTGTTGTCATTGATTACCAGCAATCGCAATGTCGGGCTGTACTATGGCGCGTTGCCGCCCGACCCAATTTTTAGCCTTTTCACCGCACTTTATCAGATACCACTCTATCTAACGCCGCTGTTCCTTGGTTGGCTGAAAAAAGCGGCGCGATTAAGGTCTTGCACGAAAGAATAACTGATGATCAGATGTCATGATGGATAAAAACCTGCTTGTTATCATATCTGACGAACATCGCCGTGATGCAATGGGATGCACGGGGCATCCGATCGTCAAAACACCTAATCTCGATGCTTTAGCGCGGCAGGGGACACGTTTTGAGCGCGCTTACACGGCCTCGCCTATGTGTGTTCCAACACGCGCGGCTCTCGCAACCGGGACTTACATTCACCAAAATCGCTGCTGGGATAGCGCCACCGCTTATGATGGAGGGGTGCCAAGCTGGATGCATATTCTGCGCGATAAGGGTTTTGAGACCACGTCTATTGGCAAACTGCATTTTCGTTCGGGCGAGGATGATAATGGTTTTGAGCGGGAAATTTTACCCATGCATATTTTCGAAAAGAAAGGGTGGCTGATCGGTCTTCTACGACGTAACCCGCCTCCTTTTGACGGCGCGCGCGAATTGGCGGCTGAGGTCGGAAGCGGCGCATCAGAGTACACCGACTATGATCGGCGCGTTACCGATGCGGCCGAAGAATGGCTCAGCGACCCCGCGCGGAAAAAACGTCCTTTCGCGGGGTTTATCTCGCTTGTCTCGCCGCATTATCCTCTGATTGCGCCTGACGAATTTTACCGACTTTATGATCCAGCCGAAATGCCTGTGCCTAACACGACTATTCCCGACCATGACGAAGTGCAACGCATAGCGCGTTTTTTTGACTATCACCGCTATTTTGATAACAATAGCGCACGAAAGGCTATCGCCGCTTATTACGGATTAACCAGTTTTATGGATGATTGCGTGGGACGCGTTATCACCGCGCTAGACCAGGCGGGGCTAGGCGATGATACATTGGTGATTTACACCTCAGATCATGGTGAGTTGCTTGGTGACCATGGGCTTTGGACAAAACAGGTGATGTATGAATCATCGGTGGGAATTCCACTACTCGTGCGAGGTGCAGATATTCCTCAGAATAAAGTGAGCCAGTCCGGCGCGCATCTGCTCGATATTCCAGCAACGGCTTTAGCGGTTAGCAAAACTGAAAAGCCTTCGGATTGGCCAGGGATTAATCTGACCAGCCTCGCTAAAGCCCCTGATGATGCCTCACGCCCGTTATTCAGCGAATATCATGACGGCGGCTCGACCACGGGAATTTTTATGCTGGCATGGGGGGAATGGAAACTTGTCTGGTACGCAGGCGGCCTCGCACCGCAGCTTTTTAATCTGTCAACGGACCCGGCGGAAAGCAAAGACCTCGCAGCGGATGATCATTACAAAGACGTGCTTGCGATGGGTAAAAAATTGCTTTGGAATATTTGTGATCCTGAAAAAGTCTCGGCCGAAGCGTTCGCCGACCAAGAAGCTAAGATCGCATCCCTCGGCGGGGTTAAAGCGTGTCGTGAGGCTTTCGTTTTTAACGCCACCCCGGCCCCACTCGAATAAGTGAGAGGTTTTTAAAGTCGGCCGACTGTTTGCCTTTTAGCGCCCGCTTTTTCCGCCATGACGCACAACCAGTCAAAAGCGACATTGGCAGCAGCCATCGCGGTGATATCGGCGTGATCATAGGCCGGGGCGACCTCGACCAAATCCATCCCGACCATGTCAAGGGAGGTGAGCCCCCTCATTAATTCGAGGGCTTGCCATGTGGCCAACCCACCGGGCACCGGCGTGCCAGTACCAGGGGCAAAGGCGGGATCAAGACAATCTATATCAAAACTGATATAAGCGCGGCGATCGCCAACCCTTGAGAGGATGGCATCCAGACAGGCTTCTACTCCATTTCGGTGAACCCAAGGGCTCGTGAGAATCTCATATCCATGATCAGAATCATTCCAGCTGCGCAAGCCGACTTGGATAGAGTGGTCAACATCGATAATTCCCTCATCTTTGCCGCGAAGAAACATCGAGCCGTGATAGAGTGTTGAGCCGCCATCATCCCAAGTATCTGAATGCGCATCAAACTGCACCAACGCAACAGGGCCATAACGTTCGGCATGGGCCCTGAGCAAGGGCAATGAGATAAAATGATCACCGCCCAACGTCAGCATTTTGGTATCTGAGTTTACAATACGGCGTGCGTGTTCGGTAATCGCCACCGGCACCGAGGCGGAGTCATGCGGGTCAAGAGCGCAATCACCGTAATCGATCACGGCCAAAGTATCAAAAGGATCAAATCCGAAAGGAAAAGCTTTGAGGCTCGCAAGTTCGGTTGAAGCAGCGCGAATAGCGCGAGGGCCGAAACGCGTTCCAGGTCTGTTAGAAACCGCACCATCGAAAGCAACACCACTAACGGCGATATCTATACCATCGAGATCACGGCTGTATTTTCGACGCAGGAAGCTTAACGCCCCCGCATAGGTCATCTCATATTCTGTGCCCTTGATTTCCTTCTTAAGGAAAGCCTCATCACTATTGACGTATTCCACAGATTATTTCCTTTTTTGGCTTAGGATTTAAGACGCGAGGCGGTCTCAGCGAGGGCTTCACCCAAAATACGGACAGTGGTATCTACGTTCTCTCGGGTGAAGGTGAAAGGCGGTGATAAAATGATCGCGTCGCGAGTAGCGCGCACCATCAAACCATTCTTGACAGCACAATCGCGGCAGATTTCAGCCACCTCACCCGGCGGATCAAACAAAACAGGACCATTACGATCCTTGACCAGTTCGACCGCGCCGATTAATCCGGATGCACGCGCCTCGCCGACAAGCGGATGATCTTCTAGGCGACGAAGGGCTTTGGCGAAATAGGGCGCGATATCATCGCGAAGGCGTGAGATCAGGCCTTCTTTTTCGATAATATCGAGATTAGCCAGCGCGACCGCCGCCGCAACAGGATGCCCTGAATAGGTAAATCCATGACCGAATTCACCAGCATCATCGACAAGTCTGTTCGCAACCCGATCGCCAATCAAGGCCGCAGACATCGGCAAATAACCTGAAGTCAAGCCTTTGGCGGATGCAATCATATCAGGGGCGAAATTCATAGTCTGGCAAGCAAACCACTGTCCGGTGCGTCCGTAGCCAGTAATCACCTCATCGGCAATAAGCAAAATATCATGGCGGCGGCATATTTCCTGAATATGATCAAAATATCCGGCCGGGGGAATGATAGCCCCTCCCGCACCTTGAATAGGCTCAGCGATAAAAGCAGCGACATTGTCTGCACCAAGCTCGAGGATTTTCTCATCAAGCCAGCCGGCGGCGGTTTCAGCAAAAGCAGCCTCATCCATATTGCCCTGATAAAGAAAGCCGTAAGGTGGTTTGATATGCTCAAAATCAGGCAATCTTGCGGCTTGCTGATGCATTCCGCTCATGCCTCCTATGCTGGCGGTGATGATGGTACTACCGTGATAACCGTAATCTCTGCCGATAATAACACGCTTTTGCGGCTTGCCTTCGAGCGTCCAGAAATGCCGAACCATGCGGACAATAGTGTCATTGGCCTCTGAGCCTGAATTAGCGTAGAAAACATGATTAATCCCATCGGGTGAAATTTGAACAAGGCGTTCCGCTAGTTTAGCAGCCGGCTCATTGCTGGTCCTAAAAAAGGTGTTGTAATATGGAAGTTTAGCGAGTTGTTGGCTTGCTGCATCAATCAGTTCTTTTCTGCCATAACCCACATTAACGCACCATAACCCCGCCATAGCATCGAGAATTTTGTTTCCTTGATCATCGAAGATATAATTGCCTTCGGCGTGGGTAATGATGTGCACTCCTTCGTTTTTCATCGCCTTATAATCGGTAAAGGGGTGAAGATGATGCGCGCGATCGATTTCAGCTAGAGGTGAGGGAGGGAAGTAAGTCATAATTTTATACTTGTTGATGTTTCTTTTAGATTATAGGTATAGAGTAGACTGCCTCGAAAATATTTTTCTCTCAAGCTCTTATGTTAACCGATCTTAAAAAAAAATTCCCGCGCCTTAAGACGATCACCGCGATGTTTGCTGATTCCAACGGGATGATGCGCGGCAAGATTCTTCCCGCCTCTAGCTTAGATAAACTGGTTAAAGACGGAGTTTTATTCGCGGAGAGCATTTTTGGCACGGATTCAACCGGCGAAAGCGTTTCTGAGACGGGTCTTATCTGGGAAACTGGAGATAGTGATTTCCCCTGCCACGTGGTCGAGGGCAGTTTTTTTGAACTCGCGGGCAGCGACGGCCGAGAGGCCGCCTGCCTGGTCAGCATGCTTGATGAAACCGGCGCACCTCACCGTCTTGATCCGCGCAACATTCTCGGCAGAGCAGTAAAACGGCTTGAAAAGCAAGGAATTTACGCGCAAGTCGCCCCTGAATTGGAGTTTTATCTGATCGCGCGCCGTCTTGACGCCTCAGGCATGGGCCAAGGCGCGATTGCGCCGCAAGACGACCGCCCGCAAGCAACTAATCAGATTTACGGCATCGATGCCTATGATGAGTTCGCCCCGGTGCTTGAGGCAATTTACCACGCCTCGATGATGGCCAATATTCAAGCCGACACGACCATCACCGAATATGGCCGAGGCCAGTATGAAATCAATATCCAACATCACGCCGATGTCGTTCGCGCCGCCGATGAAGCGGCCCTTTTCCGCTATCTCGCGCGCAGGGTGGCAAGGCATCAGGGATTTGACGTAACCTTCATGGGTAAACCTTTCGCCAATGATACCGGCAACGGCTTTCACCTTCATGCGAGTCTGTGGAACAGCAAGGGCGAGAATTTAATGGCTGAAGGCAAAGGCGAGACGATGATCTCTAATCCGACTCTTCTCTATGCGGTTGGCGGGATGACACGGCATTTAGGGGATAGCATGGCAGTTTTCTCACCCAACGCGAATGCTTGGCGGCGAACAGCCCCCGGCAATTATGCGCCGGTGGATAAAAGCTGGGGAATCAATAACCGAACGGTTAATTTTCGCGTTCCGGAGAGTGGGGCGAAGGCCAGACGTCTAGAACACCGGGCCTCGAGCGCGGATATTAATCCATATCTTACCACCACGCTGATTTTAGCGGCAATGGCTGAAGGAATAAAAGGCAAGATCCCCCCGCCGCCGATCACCGAGGGCAACGCCTACGCCGCCCCACAACGCGAGGGCTTGCCACGCACATGGGTTGAAGCCAATGAGATGTTCCGCGCAAGTTCTTTTATTACCGATTGGCTTGGAGCGGATTACGCCAATACCTATTACGAAACCAAAGAATATGAGCGGCGCACGTTTGAAGCCGTCATCTCGCCTCTGGAATGGAGCTGGTATCGATAGTTTCTCGCCCCAGACGAGTTATAGTTTGCAGGTTATGCTTTCTGGCTAAAACGGTCATCATTGACAATTCCGACCCAGTCGCCATGGACGGCGTCGTGAACCAGTCTTTCGCGTAATGCGTGGCGAACACCGATCCATCTCAAATGCAATGAGTTTCGCACAATTTCCTCATCCTGTTGCTTAAATTCATCGACCACAGGCGCCCAGCGCAATAGAGCTTTGGCACTGGTCTCAAAGGCATAACTGCCAATGGTGGCTTTGGTGTAATCAAACATCCCCGCGCGGCTCGCGGCGTCTGTGATCATCGCATCAAAAGCCTTAGGCTCGATATCGCTCTGGTCTACTTTGCTTAAAATCCTGCGCGCAATCAGTTTTGCCATATCTCCTGCCTGCTCATCATTAAGGTAGTTTCCGGCATGGAATTGCGCGGCGGCGAAAAGAGCGAGGTCAGCCACGCATGCACCGAAGATATGCCAGCGCGCAATGGTCAAGGATGTCAGAAATTTTTCATTTTCAAAGAGTTTTGGATACTGGGTCCCAGCGCGCGCTTTGATATAGGTATAAAGCGTGACTTGCGAGACATAAGCGGCATTTTCATCGACAAAGGCGATCAGGCCGGCAAAATCCTTAACCGTCTGAGGCTTGATCAAACCTATGCGCCGTCCCATTTTTCTCAGCCATTTCACCCGGCATTCTCCTTATTTTATTGCCTTACTGTTAAATGATATTTGAATTATGTCAAATGTGTGGCATAATGCCTCAGTTGGGTATACCAACATCTAGTTGGTTGATGGGTGGTAACATACTACATTAACTAAAGGTTGATCAAGAATGAAGGGAGGCTATCATTATGGCTACACAATCAGATCAACACCAGCATTGGGCTGCGACACGGATGCTAACATTCGTGACGTTGCTCATCTGGGCGTTTTTCTCCTTTATAGTGCACTGGTTTGGATATGCGTTGAATACCGACACATTCCCTGGCGCATATTTCATGGCCGGACAGGGCTCACAGGTCGCTTTTGCGGTTCTAGTGTTCTGGTTCGCTTCTCGTCAAAATAAAATTGACGAGGAATACGGCCTCGAAGAGAAATAAGGAGTTTGAGTTATGAAACTTGAAGGTGGATTTATTCAAAATCTCGGTAAAGTCTACGGCATTTATACCCTAGGCTTTCTCGGCTTTGTTATCCTGATGGGCATTTTGGAAGCGGCGGGCGTTGGCAACACCTATATTGGGTGGATGTTTGTTGCCTTTACCGTGGCCATTTATGCTTTAATCGGGATTCTTGCCAGAACGATGGAATCAAGCCAATATTACGTCGCCGGACGCGAAGTCCCCGCGGTGTATAACGGCATGGCGACTGCGGCGGACTGGATGTCAGGCGCGTCATTTATTGCCATGGCCGGCGGTATCTATCTTAATGGCTATCCTTACATGGCATTTTTGGTCGGGTGGACAGGCGGTTACGTTCTTGTCGCATCGCTAATCGCGCCATATTTACGGAAATTCGGTTGCTACACGGTGCCCGATTTTATCGGCACACGCTACGGCGGAAACCTACCGCGCTTCTGCGCTGTTGTGATTTTGGTGGTCGCGTCTTTCACTTATGTGACAGCACAGATCAACGGAACCGGCACAGTTGCCTCACGGGCCCTAGGAATCAAATTTGAACTTGGTGTCTGGGTGGGACTTTCCGGTATCCTGTTCTGCTCAATGCTAGGAGGCATGCGTGCTGTGACTTGGACTCAAGTCGCCCAGTATATCGTGCTGATCATTGCTTATTTGATTCCAGTGTTCTGGATATCAAACAAGCTGGATTATGGCTTGATTCCGCATTTAGCACAGTTTGACGCTGTCGGCCGAGTGCAGGAACTTGAAGGCCTACTCGGCGTGAAACAGCTTGTACCGACAGCTGAGGCCCAAGCCGCAGCAGGCAAGCTAGCGACCCTTAAGGTTGGTATCAATGACGCCAGTACGACATTAATTGATCGATGGCGGTTCTTCTCATTGGCCTTGTGTATGATGGCGGGAACGGCATCATTGCCTCACGTTCTGATGCGTTACTTTACTACCAGCTCGGTGAAAGCAGCGCGTCAATCAGTGGCTTGGTCATTGCTGTTCATCTGCTTGCTGTATCTAACGGCTCCTGCTTTGGCGACTTTTACCAAGTTGTCTTTGCTTGACCCAACGGTAGCAACGAGCATCATCGGCAAAGCAATCACTGACGTTAATAACCTTGAGTGGATTCAGCAATGGAGCAATGTCAACTTTGTGAAAATCATTGATGGCAACGGCGATGGCATTTTGCAGATCAATGAGTTCTTCATGCGCGGCGATATAGTCGTGCTGGCCACGCCAGAAATGGCGGGATTGCCTTATGTGATCTCAGGTCTGGTGGCTGCCGGTGGTCTGGCTGCTGCAATGTCCACGGCTGACGGTTTGTTGCTAGCGATCGCCAATGCGTTGTCGCATGATCTTTATTATAAGATCATCGATCCCAAAGCGGATGCGCGAACACGTCTTATTGTCGCACGGCTTTTGCTCTTGGCTATCGGTGCAGCGGGCGCGTCTGTCGCGGCGTTGCAACTCACTTCGATTCTCGGTGCTGTGGCCTGGGCGTTCTGCTTTGCCAACTCCGGCCTGTTCTTCCCGCTTGTGCTGGGAGTTTGGTGGAAACGTGCCAATCGTGCAGGCGCTGTTGCCGGCATGATCGGCGGGTTTGGTGTCGGCACGTGGTATCTCTACCAGGTACAATTTGCCGGTATGACACCATGGATTGGCATTGACGGCTTGCGTTTCGGGATGATTGGCATGCCTGTCAGCCTGATTCTGATGGTCGTTGTTAGCTTGATGACCAAAGAGCCGGATGAAGAAATCCAGAAAATGGTTGATGACATCCGGCATCCAAGAGGTAAGACTTATCTTGGTGTTGAACACTAAGTTGGTTTCTACCTAACACTTTTACGGCGGAGCGGGGTTTTCCTCGCTCCGCCTTTTTACTAAATCTGCGCGAGGCAGGGATGGCTAATTTTCCGATTTTCATTATTGTTATCGATTATATCCTAGGGATGGTCATGTGGACTTTGGTCGGCCGCTTTGGGATGAGCCTCTTTCTACAAGACAACTCGGATTTTTTCTTCATGCGGATTTTTGTACAGCTGACAGATCCACTTATCCGTTGGTGGCGCCCCATCACCCCTGGGTTTCTGCTTGAGCGCCTAAAGCCACTTTATGTGGCCTGGTTTATTTTCATGACGCGTTTTTACATTATCCCATTTCTGCTTGGCTACAATGTGATGGGAGTTTTGTCATTTCCGCTTGAATCAGAAATTGCGGTGATCATCTATGATATCGGCACATTTCTGTCAACAAAACGCTAAGCGGTGTTTTAAGCTTTATCTAAACGGCAAAATATCCCTATAATTCCCTAAAGTTTTATAATAATGGGGCATTCTATGCAATATGACGTAATTATTATTGGTGGTGGACATAATGGTCTGACAGCCGCAGGGTATCTGGCGGCGGCGGGCAAGAAAGTTATCGTGCTTGAGCGGCGCGATCGCATTGGCGGAGCCGCGGTAACCACCGAGTTTGCCCCCGGTTATCGCAACTCAGAGTTTTCCTATGTGGTGAGCCTGCTCGATAACGGGGTCACGCGTGACCTGGAGTTGAAACGCCACGGACTTGACGTAATCACCCGTGAAGGCGCGTCCGTAACCGTCGCTGAGGATGAGGTATTATGGCTACCGCGCGAGACTGATGATTGCATCCGTGAGATCAGGCGTTTTTCTGAAAAGGACGCCGAAGCCTATCGACGCTTTGACGATATCCTTGAAGAAGTTGCTGACGTCATCCGCCCTTTAACCCGCACCACCCCCTATAATCTGCCGCAATCATTATTCAGCCAATTCGGAGATGCGTGGCGAACCGGACGACTTTTTTCTTCACTGTCTTTAGACAATCGGACGAATCTGGCGGAATTGATGACCAAATCGGTCGCCGACTATCTCGACCAATGGTTTGAGAGCGATATTCTGAAGGGCACTTTGGCGTATAGTGGCTGTGTTGGTAATTTTGCCCCACCCTCACATTCAAGCACAGCTTATGTGTTGCTTCATCATGTTTTCGGAAAAGCTAATGAGAAGACAGGGGCTTGGGGCCATGCCCGCGGTGGTATGGGGGCGATCACCGATGCGATGGCGTCCTCGGCAACCGAGCGCGGCGTTGAGATACGGATGAACGCTGAGGTGAAAGGAGCTGAGATCGCCGATAATCGGATCACTGGCGTGAAACTCGCTGATGGTGAAGTGATCAAGGCCAAGGTTGTTCTCGCGAATTGTCACCCACAGATTCTGCTTGGCGGCCACGGCGAGGACGGAATCGTCGATGAGACTCTCCTGCCGCAGGATCTAAATCGCCGCATCAAGCAATACAGGTCTGAATCGGGCAGTTTCCGAATGAACCTCGCCCTCGATAAATTGCCGCAGTTCTCATCGCTGAAAAACCTATCGAGCGACCCTGAGCTTGTGCTTAACGGGTCGGTTAATGTGATGCCATCCATCCCATATATTCAAAAGGCTTACGATGATGCCATCCAATACGGTTGGTCACGCAAGCCCGTAATTGAGATGAGTATTCCCAGCATTATAGATGATAGCCTCGCGCCGAAAGGACATCATGTAATGAGTCTTTTCTGCCAGCATTTCCGCCGTCATTTACCCGATGGTCGCAGTTGGGATGACGCGAAAGACGAAGCGGCAGAAACGGTTATTAACACAGTAGATGCTCTGGCGCCCGGCTTCAAAGATAGCATTGTCGGCACGCAGATTAACTCGCCCCTTGACCTAGAGCGCAAGCTTAACCTGATCGGCGGCGATATTTTCCACGGCCAGCTCCACCTAGATCAGATTTACGCAATGCGCCCCGTGGTTGGTGTGGCTAATTACCGAATGCCCGTTAAGGGGCTGTATCTTGGCGGCTCAGGCGCGCACCCCGGCGGCGGCGTTTCGGGCTTACCAGGGCGCAACTCCGCCAAAGCAGTGCTGAAAGATTGGCGATCGTTAAGATGATTTGATCGGCGTGCTCGGCACCCAGCAATATCCATGGGCGCAAACTAGAAACGTCTCACGCAAACCATGCGGTTTATCCGTGGGCGGTTGCAAAACCGTCCAACCGGCGGCCTCGGCCAGAGGCATGGCAAGATCAGGGTCTCGGTTAAACACCCGCAGTTCTATCCCCGCGCCGCGAAAACCGAACTCAGGAAGCATGCCCAGCAACGGGTGTTGAGCGTAAGTATGATCAGCGTGAAGTTGAATAAGATGCTCGATGCCATCATGCATAATGCGAAGCAAAGCAAAATCCTCATCAGCTCTAATCAGATCAAGTCCAAGAATCGTCTCAAGCTGTTTTGCGTAAGATACAGGCTCACGGCATAAAAGATTGACTCCAAAATTTCTCAGAGCACGTCCGAGATCATCGGCTGAGATGGTTTTGAGTGGGTCGGCGGTGTCGGTCATTTTTCAGTCCCTCGATCAACCCCAAGATAACGCGCCGCTAGACCGGGCTTTGCCAATAATTCACGCGGCGGCCCGTGCCAGATAACTTGCCCTTTCTCAAGGATATACTGATAGTCAGCAAGTTTTGATAAAGCGTCAAGGTTTTTATCAATGATCAGAATAGATTGCCCGGTTTTTTTGAGTTCGCTCAGACACCGCCAAATTGTCTCGCGCAGGAGCGGAGCAAGCCCTTCGGTTGCCTCATCCAGAACCAAAAGACGAGGGTTGGTCATCAGCGCACGCCCGATCGCAAGCATTTGTTGCTCGCCACCAGAAAGATGATTGCCGCTATGGTGAAGCCTCTCTTTAAGCCGTGGAAAAAGCTTTAGAACCTTGTCGAAATTCCAGCCACCTTGGGCAGTTTTATGACGAGGCGGGCGATAAAAAGCGTTTAAATGCTCAGCAACAGTGAGGGATGGAAAAACATGGCGTCCTTCAGGCACTAACCCAATACCGAGTCGTGCAATCTGCCACGGTTTAAGCGCGAGGTTCTCTACCCCGAAACGGATAATATGCCCCTCGGTCACCGCGAGTTGCCCGACGATAGCGCGAATAGTGGTAGTTTTACCCATGCCGTTTCGCCCCATCAGCGCGACACATTGTCCCGCCTTAACTTCCAATGAAACACCAAACAATATTTGCGCCCCATCATAACCGCCATGAACAGAATCAAGTTTCAGCATCAAAAGATTCCTTATCGCCCAGATAAGCCTTACGGACGGACATACTGCCGCTAATCTCCTGAGGCCTCCCAGACGCGATCACCTTACCCTCGACCATGACCGTGATACGATCGGCCAAGCGAAACACAACATCCATATCGTGCTCGATTAGCAAAATCGCCATCCGACCACGCAAGCCACTGATCATTTCGGTGATGGCACTCATTTCCTTCGTTCCAGTGCCGGCCATTGGCTCGTCGAGCATCAACAGTGCGGGGTTAACCGCCATCGCAAGCGCCAGTTCGAGCAAGCGTCTTTCTCCATGCGATAAATCACTCGCAAGGATATCGGCTTGAGCTCCCAACGCCACGGGCTCTAAAATACTCATCGCACCATCGATGAGCCGTTGGTCAGTAAAAGCAGGGGCAATAAAATGAAAACTCCGCTTGAGCCTTGCGGCTTCAGCGATAATCGCATTCTCAAGCACGCTGAAATCCGTCAGCACATTGCTGATTTGAAACGAGCGCCCTATTCCTTGATCGACCCGTTGCGGCACGCTAAGGTCAGTTATATCTTCGCCATTAATAAAAACTGCGCCCATATCAGGTTTTTCTGATCCATAGACTTGCTTCACCAAAGTTGTTTTACCTGCACCATTCGGGCCGATCAGCGCATGTATTTCACCGCGCGACACGGTCAGAGACACACCGTTGACAGCTTTCAACGCGCCGTAGGATTTATGAATATCCTTTAATTCAAGCACCGGCATTTCTGTCCTTGGCGTTTCTATCACGGGTTTTTCCTTTTTATGAGAGCAGACAGTTTACCAAGCGCGCCGGTCAGCCCGCCTTTGGCGAATAAAACCACCAGTATCAGAATAGGCCCCAGAATAATCATCCAGTTCTCAGAGTAATCAGGCGCGATGCTGCCCATCACATCGGGTAAAATTTCCTCGAGCATAAAAAAGGTAATGGCCCCCATCAAAGGCCCGGCTGCCGTTCCAAGCCCGCCAAGCACAACAATGATCATCAATTCACCTGAACGCGACCAATGCATGATATCGGGCGAGACATATTCCTGCCAGTTAGCCAGCAAGACCCCCGCTAATCCGCAAATCACCGCCGATATCACATAAGCGGTGAGTTTGAAACGAAGCGGCGTGAGCCCCATCGCTTCTATCCTCGACTCATTGCTTTTGATCGCCTTCAACACGACCCCGAAACGCGAGGCGGTAATCACAGTCAGTCCAATACTCACCAGAAAAATCGCACCCCAGATCAGAAAATAGAGCCTCAAAGGTGCGTAGGAATCGATAATCAGAAAGTCAGCCCGATCAAGTACCATGCCGTCATCACCGCCAAATTTTTCAAGTCCCACAAACAAGAAAAAGAGCATCTGTGCGAAAGCCAGAGTGATCATGATAAAGTAAATCCCGCTGGTGCGTAGCGCGAGAAAGCCAATGATAACGCCTAAGATGCCGCAAGCCAGAACACTAAGGGCGAGATGAATCCATCCATTATCAATCCCGAAATACTGGCTGATCCCCACAGCATAAGCTCCAACGCCAATAAACGCCGCATGACCAAACGAGACCATACCACCATAACCAAGGGCGAGATTAAGACCCATGGCTGCCATGCCAAGCAACATAATCCGCATAGCGATATCATTCCAGAAAGGCAGACCGGCGTAGGCGGTATAGAGCGGCAGAAGAGCAAAACAGATCAAGAGAAACACCAGCAATTTGTGCTGCATAAGATAAGAAAGCATTACCATCATCATGACACCGCGATGCCCTTATCACCCCGAGGAAAAAGCCCACTGGGCTTAAACACCAGCACGACTGACATGAAAATATAGACCATCATCGAGGCCAGAGCGGGGCCGGCGCCATCGGCAGAGGCCTGGTCCATCACGCCGCGCAAGATCAAAGGCAGAAAAACCCGCCCGGTGGTATCGATCAGCCCGATCATCATCGCGGCGATCAAAGAGCCTCTAATAGAGCCGATCCCGCCGATGATAATCACGACCAATGACTGAATCAGCAATGGCTCGCCCATCCCTGGTTCAACAGCACTCAACGGCCCCAGCATCATCCCCGCTATACCAGCAAGACTCGCGCCGATAGCAAAAATCACGCGCCGCAAAAAGCCAATATGAATACCAAGGGCTTCCGTCAACGCCGCATCATCAGTCCCAGCCCGTACCAACGCCCCAAGCCTCGTGCGCATCACCAGATAATAGATCATCGCGGCCGCCACCAACCCCACCATAATAATGACCAGACGAAAAACCGGATAAGGCACCTCAGGCAGGATGTGGATAAAGCCCGACAGTGATGGCGGCAAGTTTGAAAAAATGGTCGCAGGGCCGAAAATAACGCGGATCGCTTCGTTGAAAAATAAAATCAGCCCGAAAGTCACCAACACCTGTTCCATGTGATCACGGTGATAGAGATGCCTGATCAGAACATATTCCAGAACATATCCACACAGGAAAACGAACGGAATTGCAAAGAGAATCCCAAGATAGAAACTACCGGTAAGCATCGCTAGTGTGGCGGCGGCGTAAGCCCCGATCATTACCAGCGAGCCATGCGCCAAAAAGACGAAGTTCATGACACCAAGAATCAACGTCAATCCGGCGGCGGTTAGAAAGAGAGTGACGCCCGCTTGCAGGCCATTAAATACCTGCTCAAGAAAGAGCTCTATCGTCATTGCGTATAATCAGCGAGGAGCCTTAAAGCATAAGGCGCTGATGCTTCTCCCATTTATGGCGCTAAAATTGACACTGTGCGGCATAATAATCTTCATGATCCACAAACACAGTGTCGATAATTTTGGTAGTGAAGACGCCATCATCATCGACAACTGTCTCACGCAAATAGATATTCTGGATTGGGAAATGATTGGTGTTCATCTTAAGTTTTCCACGTGTTGTGGGAATATCACCTTTAGCCAAAACCTCACCCATAGCGGTGGCGTCCGTTGACCCAGCCTTGGTAATCGCGTGATCTATAGCAAGAATCGTGTCATAGGCTTGAGCCGCGTAAAAAGATGGATACGCGCCATAACGTTTTTTGTAATCAGCCACGAATTTTTTGCTGACCGGATTATCGAGATCAGGCGACCAAGTTTGCGTTGATTTCGTTCCCGCGGCCACTTCTTGCAGAGCAGGCAATGTGACAGCATCGACGCTAAAGACGCTATAAAGTTCGCTAACCTCATTCATGCCCGACTGATGCCACTGCTTAATGAAGTTGACCCCCATGCCGCCAGGCTGAAAGATAAAAGTAGCGCCGGGTTTTGCAGCACGCAATGCTGAAATCTCGGCCTGAAAATCGCTTTGTCCAAGCTTAGTGTAGACCTCGGCGATGACCTCGCCTTTATAATGGCGCTTGAATCCAACAAGCATATCCTTGCCCGCCTGATAATTTGGCACCATCAGATAGACAGATTTAATGCCAGCATCCTGCATATATTTGCCCATTCCTTCAGGTGTCTGGTCATTCTGCCAAGAAAGTGAGAAGAAATTCGGGTGGCATTGCTCTCCTGCGATCGGCGAAGGGCCAGCGTTTGAGCTGATCAGGAGAGTGTCGGCACGAGTGACCTGCTTGTGAATAGACATCAGAACGTTAGACCAGATCACGCCAGCCACGATATCGACCTTATCCTGCTTAAGCAACCTGTTGACGGCCTGCCGCGCGACATCAGGTTTGCGTTGATCATCGACAAAGATAACCTCAGCGTCAAGGCCGCCGAGTTTGCCACCTTTATGCTCGAGGGCCAGATCGACGCCATTCTTCATATGAGCACCAGTTTTTCCAGCACCGCCTGACAGGGTGGTGATATAACCGATCTTGACGGTCTCTGCGAGCGCAGCCGAGGTGGCAAATGCCAATGTCGCCAGCGTTATGGTCAAAAGTTTTTTCATGATATCGTCCTCTCGATAAATACAAGGATACCAAGTCTATCCTCCCCCTCTTAAGGGCACGTAAGGCTATCTTTAAGCATCTTGCTTAGGGTTGATTGCATTGACTGGTTTGTTTTCGACATTTACTGTCTAATTCCAAAATAGATGATAACAGGAAAATTATAATGCCTCAATATGTCATTTCACCCCAGCCGCAACCAGCGGTCTCCGTTGCGGGAAGCGATGCTTTGTTCCCAGTACGGCGAATTTTCTGCGTCGGCAGAAATTACGCAGCGCACGCCCGCGAGATGGGGTTTAGTGATGCTGAGGCGCCATTTTTCTTTATGAAACCAGCGGATTCTCTGGTGTCAAGCGGTGAGACGATACCCTACCCGACCCTGACGAAGAACCTCCAGCACGAGATTGAATTGGTGCTCGCAATTGGCAAGGATGGGAACGCAATCGCGCCAGAAGTAGCGTTTGATCATATTTACGGTGTGGGCGTTGGTATTGATTTAACCCGCCGTGATATTCAGATCGCTCATCGTGAAAAAGGGCGGCCGTGGGATTGGGGTAAGGGTTTTGATCATTCTGCGCCGATTTCAGCGATTACGCCGATGGCCGCGTTACCCGAAGAACGCCAATCTCTTGATCAAGGGCGGATCTGGCTTGCGGTTAATGGCGAGATTCGTCAAGACGGCGATTTATCTGAGCATATCTGGGGCGTGAGACAAATCATTGCTTTTTGTAGCGATTCCGTGCGGCTCAAAGCGGGTGATTTGATTTTCACCGGCACTCCTTCAGGAGTGAGTGCGATCGAGGCCGGTGATGTGATCACTGGCGGAATCGATGGAATCGGCGAGATTTCAGTGACGATCAAGTCTGATTAAAGACGCTCAGCACCGCAAATTTTTAAGATCATCAATAGTTTTGATTCCGAGCTGAACCATATTGTTTTCGAGGTCTTGTCGGAGAATGGTATAGGCGTGGTTCGCACCTCGTCGTCCCAAGGCCGCGACCGCAAATAAAAACGGTCTGCCAAGCAAACAGAAATCAGCGCCTAGGCTAATGGCGCGCATGATATCAACCCCGCCCCTCACTCCGCCATCGAAGATGATCGGGATTTTTTTGCCAATCGCCGCAGCGATATCGGGAAGAACAGTCAGAGACGCAGGCGAGCCATCAAATTGCCTGCCACCGTGGTTTGAGACAACTATAGCGTCCGCGCCGCGCAAGATAGCCTGTTCAGCGTCAGCGGGGCGCATGATTCCTTTGATGATTAGGTTTCCGCGCCACCGCTGCCTTAGTTGGTCGATATAGGTCCAATCGAGACGTCCATCAATAACTTCTCCTAAAAGCTTACTGAGTTCAGCCATTGAAGCTGTGTCTACATAGGGTTCGAGGGTTCTAAATCTCGGGGCCCCCCGCCTTAGGGTCGCAATAGCCCAAGCTGGGCGCATGGCAATGCGCCATAATGTGATCGGGGTGATTTTGGGCGGCATTGAAAGTCCGGCCCGTCTTTGTCGTTCGCGTTGGCTACTGATTGGGGTATCGACGGTGACCACGAGGGTTTTAACGCCGATAGTTTCAAGGCGCGTCAGGATTTTATCTTGAATATCAGCATCAGCAGGAGGATAGAGTTGAAACCACATATTTTCCTTGGCTTGCGCGGCTATATCTTCAGGCGTTTCATTAGCGACTTGGCTCAAAATATAGAGCATAGATTGATCTGCCGCAGTCTTAGCGATGATTTTTTCAGCGTTTGGCCAGATAAAACCTGACATACCAACCGGCGCGGCCCCGAAAGGAACTGAGAAATCCTGCCCCAGCAGCCGGGTTGCAGTATTAGGTTCAAAGTGTCCTTGCAACACGGGCGGAGACATGTGGATTTGATCGAAGGCTAGCCGGTTTCGGTCAATAAGGTGTTCCGAACCAGTGCCGCTAACGAGATACTCCCAAACGAAATGAGGTATCCTGCGTTTTGCCCGTTTTTCAAGATACGCAACAGATGGATATTTATCGATAAGTTTCAAAACGCCTCTTTCCTTGCTTGATTTTGATTATAGAGCAAAAATCGTAAGGAACGAAACATCATTTCTAGTTCTATGATCAAGGCCCTCAAAGATAACTGCTACCGAATAGACGTCAGCGGGATAATTTTCTCTGCAACTCTTAAGAAAGTGAGTAGTCTCTATCACCAGAGCACGGTTTAAGGATTGTCAAAATTTTTCCTTAGAAGAAGTCGGAAGACCAAAAGCCTTCTCAAAGGGGTATTTATATGGCCGAGGCTTAACATCACGAAAAAGCTCGATCATTTCTTCTACCTTTTTCAGACCTTCATCCCTGCCAAAGGTATCTTCAGCAGAATCTAACGCCTTCTCAACTCGTTTTTTTAGATCATCTTTCATCTAGTCCACCTCCTATCCTGTGACTATGAAAATAGAAAGGCCATCCCCTTCTATCAATAAACCCTGTTAGAGGATCATTATATTCCCTTATAGCGTCCCTCAATTTAATATTGTCAGAGTAATCCTCTATCTTTATTCCCATCTCTTTTAAGGTAAGTTACAAGAAAAATGGTAGCGGAGGAGGGACTTGAACCCCCGACACGCGGATTATGATTCCGCTGCTCTAACCGGCTGAGCTACTCCGCCCCAAGTGATCATCGATTTAAGGAAAACCCCCTTATTGGTCAAGGAAATTGTTTGCCGCCACCGCGTCAATACAAGACCGCAGATCATCAAAAATGCCTATACCAACTGCCGTAGCAGCCATATGCACTCTTAACCGGACAGACGCGCCCAAGGAGATCGTGCAGCTTCCCAAATCAATATTGGTCAGGCTTTTTGCTCTTAAAGTATCGGTCAACGATCATCACGAAGCCAGCAGCGCCAATTATCGTCATCAGGACAGACAGCGAGTTATCGACCAGCATCCCGCTATTAAACCAAAGGCTATCGAGTCCCCAATTAGCGTCTCGCGTCTTATAGACATATTCTCTGATGAGGACCAGCGAGACAATCGCCCATATCCACGGCACGACTTTCGAGAATTCGAGTTGCTTAAACTTACTGTAGATCAAAATCCACACGGCGCTCAAAACAACCATCATAATCAATGGCCCCAAAATGACCCTAGCCAGCCCAGCGGGTATCCTATAGAGGACGTGGTCAGAAAGAATCACGGTAATCCCTCCTGAGATTAACATAGAGACAAGCATCACGCCGACATAGACGATTTTCGATGGACGAGCATCCGGTGAGACTGGAGACGTATGAGCCATGGAATTGACCTTTCACAAAATTGCTGATTGATAATACCTCAACAGTATCACCCAGCGCAAATCAGCTGTCAATGATGCCTATCAATTACCCTTAATCTGCTTGGCGGCTTGATTTGGTGCGGCGGTTATCCAACCTCCCCCCAATAATCTTGCAGGGTCTTCAGCGTCATAAAGCGCAGCGGCTTGCCCTGCGGCTATTCCATATTGAGGTACATCAAGCGTGATGGTAGCGCACCCGTCACAGCCCCAACGCGCAATCCGTGCGGCTTCAGGTTTAGCGCTATTGCGCAGCCTTGCCAGCACTGGCCGATTCTCGGCTAAGTTATCCACCGTCAACCGGTTAGTGTTCTGCAAGGTGATCTCGTGACACGCTAGATCATCACGACTGCCAACAATGACTTTGTGAGCAGCGGCATCGATCTCCACTACGTAAAGCACAGCGTCCTCATCATCAACATCGACGCGCCCGCCAATGCCAAGTCCTCGCCGTTGCCCGATGGTAAAATCGATAACACCATTATGCCGACCAAGCACCGTTCCATCAAGGTGAACAATCTCACCCGCATCAACAGCCCCCGGTCTTAACCGCCTCACGACATCGCCATAGCGTCCTTGCGGGACGAAACAGATATCCTGACTATCGGGCTTCTCAGCGAGTGGCAACCCAAAACGCCGCGCGTGGGCGCGGGTTTCATCCTTGGTCATTCCACCAAGAGGAAAACGCAGATAATCAAGCTGCTCAGGCGTTGTTGCGAACAGAAAATATGACTGGTCTTTACTTTGATCAACTCCGCGCAGCAATTTTAAATCACCTTGGTCACATTGTCGCCGAGCATAATGGCCGGTGGCTAAGCAAGAGGCATCAAGGTCTCTGGCCATAGCCAAAAGATCGGTGAATTTAACCGTCTGGTTACAGGTGATGCACGGCACCGGTGTTTCGCCCCGCAGATAGCTGTCGGCGAAAGATTCCATCACCTGATCACGAAACCGTGATTCATAATCGAGCACATAATGTTTAATGCCCAGTTGAGCGGCCGCACGGCGCGCATCATGAATATCAGCCCCCGCACAGCACGCACCTTTGACCTGAGTCGCAACACCGTGATCATAAAGCTGCAAGGTAACACCGATCACTTCATAGCCTTCCTCGGCAAGCAATCCCGCGACCACCGAGCTATCGACGCCGCCAGACATGGCAACCATCACTCGCGTATCCTGCGGCGGCGCGGAGAAACCGAGACTGTTAGTTGTAAAGTTTTCCATGGCAGTGATTAGTCATCATCAGCTATACGCACTTTTAGCCCGTCGAGGCTATCATCCAGAACAATCTGGCATCCAAGGCGTGAAGTCGGCTCAACGTTAAAGGCAAGATCGAGCATATCTTCTTCATCGATACTTGGCTTGCCGGTGCGTTCTAACCACGCTTCATCGACCACAACATGACAGGTCGCGCATGAAAGGCTACCGCCACACGTCCCCTCGATGCCGAGGTTGTTGTCGCGCCCTATTTCCATGACCGACAATCCCGACTTAACCTCTAGTGTAACTTCGCTACCGTCTCTTTTGATATAAGTGATTGATGGCATGATATTTACCTCGGTTTTGTTAAGGGCCCTAAGCTGACCAGCTGAAAGATTTATACAGTCTTTTGCCAAAGCTGCAACCAAATGTCAGCGCATTTATCGAATTCATGATCCTTGCTGTTCCATCCTGACGAAATTCGAATCGCGCGTTCCGCCATTTTTCCCGCACCCATAGCCTTCAGCACATGCGAGGCAGAAACCTTGCCTGATGAACAAGCCGACCCCGCGCTGATCGCAATCCCAGTGAGATCAAATCCCATGACCTGCGCCTCAGCGAGTCGTGATGGCATAGCGATGGACGTAGTATTAAAAAGACGTGCGGTGTTCTCACCAAATACATGCGCATCAGGGGCTTGCTCTAAAATTCGTGCTTCAAACTGATCATGGCATTGCCGCAAATGATCAAAATGAGCAGGATCGGTTAAGGCGGTCGCTTTGGCCGCCGCACCAAAGCCGAGAATACCCAAAAAATTCTCGGTTCCGCCACGGCGATTTTTTTCCTGCCCACCACCAGTAATAAAGGGCGGAATTTGAAGCCCCTGGCGAACAAGTAATGCACCGACTCCCGTAGGACCGCCAATTTTATGTGCCGAGACCGACATCATATCAAGCCCAAGCGCATCCATCGGCGATAAGCCTTTACCTAAATACTGGATAGCATCGCTATGGACGAGCGTGTCATATTCATGGGCGAGACGGATAATATCATCAAGCGGCTGAATAATGCCGGTTTCATTATTAGCTGCCATGATCGAAACCAGCGCTCGGCCCTGGTGGATTTTGAGCAAATCACGCAAATGATCTATATCCACAAGTCCATCGCTATTAACCTTGACCATCACGGCCTCAGGAGCGGCGGACAGCACGGCAATATGTTCGGTGGGGCTAGTGATGATGGTTTTTTCCGGAACAGCTTTGAGCGCCATCATATTGGCTTCGGTGCCACCACTGCAAAAGATAACACTTTCATGATGGCATCCGGCAAGCGCCGCGACTTCTATTCGAGCATTTTCAACCAGACTTCTTGCTTTCTGGCCGAATTGATGCACGGATGACGGATTAGCAGGATCGACAAAAGCTTCGATCATCGCCTGTCTGGCTTCAGGTCTTAATGGTGCGGAGGCGTTATAATCGAGATAGATGGCGTTCAGCACGTCGCGGGTTTTTTCGAGGATGGTTTTTTCGGGTTTTCATGAGCCGCTAACGCGTCATCGTCAAAAATAGAGTCTAATTCCTTTGCATGCGTTTCTTCAAGAGACTTGATTTTCTTGTGCAGAACCTGAACTTCATCGATGAGCGTTTTGATGGCTTTATCGCGTGAATCAGAAGATAGATCAGCAGGCGTCCCATAAGCCTGAAAAGCAGTTTTATCGTTGGCTTTTCTGGCCGAAACTGGCCTTGCGGGAATACCGGTTACGGTAACGCCTTCAGCCACATCTTTAACCACCACCGAATTAGCACCGACGCGCGCGCAGTTATTGACTGTGATCGGCCCCAGAATCTGCGCACCCGCCCCAACAATAACATTGTTACAGATCATCGGATGCCGTTTAACATTGCGTTGACCATCACTATTGATGCTTGGCAACAATCCGCCCAAAGTAACCCCATGATACAGCGTGACGTCATCGCCGATCTCTGCGGTCTCGCCAATAACAACTCCCATGCCGTGATCGATGAAAAATCGCCTGCCTATTTTGGCGGCGGGGTGAATTTCTATACCAGTGAGAATTCGGGCGAGTTGCATAGCCAAACGCGCGATGAAGCGCAACCGCCAGCACCACAGGCGATGCGCCACCCTATAAACCAGCATGACATGAACGCTTGGCGTCAGAAAAAGCACTTCGACTATATTCCGCGCCGCAGGATCACGTTCGATAACGCTTTGCAAATCTTCTAGAAACCGCCGCATAATCAGCCCCTTCGTTTATCGCCGTACGATAAATTCGTTACCCCATTAACGTAATCCTGATTGAGATAGATTTCAAGCGATGAGGCCTTGATTGCATTCATCTACTTAAAGTACCCGCTTAAAATGATTGAAAACTCTTTGATTTTTCAATACGTCTTAGGCTATAAGCCCCTCAGGATCAAAATCAAATTTAGAGACCGTTTATTATGCCAGAAATTTTTATTAGTGGCCCTGAAGGCCGATTGGAAGCACGCTATATGCCCTCAAGCAATCAAGCAGCTCCACTCGCTCTTATCTTGCACCCTGAACCGAATAAGGGCGGCAATATGAATAATCGGGTTTCATTCGCGATGTATAAGATTTTTCAGGCCAGAGGGTTTTCGGTGATGAGGTTTAACTTTCGCGGGGTCGGACGCTCGCAAGGCAATTATAGCGGCGGCGATGGTGAATTATCTGATGCCGCCAGCGCACTTGACTGGATCCAAGAACAATGTCCGGGGGCTAGGTCGTGCTGGGTTGGAGGATTTTCGTTTGGATCGTGGATCGGGATGCAGTTGATGATGCGTCGCCCTGAGGTTGAGGGCTTTGTTTCGGTAACGCCCCCCGCAGATAATCAGGATTTTTCGTTTCTCGCGCCTTGTCCGTCCTCGGGGCTGATTGTGCATGGCGAGGCTGATAGCATTATTCCGTTAGAGGCTGTTGATAAGCTGGTAAAAAAAATGTCCATGCAAAAAGGGATCACAATAGATTTCAAGATGATCCAGAACGCTAATCATTATTTCACCCACCATCTGAACGAGTTGACTAAAATTATTGATGACTACCTTGCCGACATTAAACCTGAAGTAAAGCCATTCCTTGCCGATACTAACTAAGACACTCTAAGTGCTCATGACCTACAAATCTGATTTTATTCACGCGATCTCTGAGCGCGGTTTTCTACGCCAAGCAACCGAGATTGACGGCTTGGACGCGGTCGCCGCTAAGCAATGCATCCCCGGTTATATCGGCTTCGACTGCACCGCCGATAGTTTGCATGTCGGCTCACTTATTCAGATTATGATGCTGCGCCTGCTTCAGAAAACGGGGCATAAGCCGATCGTACTGATGGGGGGCGGAACCACCAAAATCGGTGACCCATCGGGAAAAGATAGCCAACGTCCTCTGTTATCGGATCAGGATATCGAGCAGAACAAGCAAAAAATAAAACGCATTTTTGAGCAATACTTAACTTTCGGTGACGGGCCAACGGACGCCGTAATGGTTGATAACGCCGAATGGCTTGATGGGTTAAAGTACATTCCGTTTTTGCGGCAATACGGGATGCATTTCTCTATAAACCGGATGCTCAGTATGGACAGCGTCAAGTCGCGTCTTGACCGTGAGCAGCCGATGACGTTTCTTGAGTTCAATTACGCTATTTTGCAGGCATATGATTTTATGGAGCTGCGGCGGCGTTATGGCTGTCTTTTGCAGATGGGTGGCTCTGACCAATGGGGAAATATCGTAACAGGTATAGACCTGACCAGACGCGTTGACGGGCAGGAAGTATTCGGACTGACTTCACCTCTGATCACCACGGCGTCAGGGACAAAAATGGGCAAAACCGCACAGGGTGCGATTTGGCTTAACAAGGAAAAACTACCCGTGTGGGATTTCTGGCAATTCTGGCGCAATACCGAAGATAGTGACGTTGGGCTTTTTCTGCGGCTTTTCAGCGAATTGCCGTTAGAAGAAATAACCCGCCTCGAAGCCCTTAAAGACCGCGAGATCAATGAGGCCAAGATCATTCTAGCTAATGAAGTAACAACACTGTGTCACTCGCCTGAAGAAGCCAACGCTGCGGCTGAAGCGGCGCGGCGGGCATTTGATGAAGGCGAGGCCGCCGAAGGTTTACCAAGTTTTAAGGCAGAATTGCCGATTGATCTGCTCAAGGCCTTACGCCTTTGTGTTTTGGCTACAAGCAATGGTGAGGCTAGACGTCTTATTCGTGGTGGCGGCGCGAAAATCAATGACCAAGTGATCAGCGATGAAGCGCATCAAATCACACATGATGACACCGATTCTAACGGCAAGGTCAAAATCTCAGCAGGAAAAAAACGCCATGCAGTGCTGATGTGCACTTAATTTTTATTGAGCGTTCTCTAGTTCATTTGATTCATCTAAAATTCTGCTACGCTCGTTCTCAATCCAGTTGGGGCTGAAAATATCGCGGATTAGCCCCGGTGCGACACTAGACAGATTAACCTGGGTTTCAGGCTCATCCATCGTTCCGGTGATGGAAAATTGTGTCGCGAAGAAACCTTCATTATTGACTCCGGTGAGAATTTCGCCAACCAGCGGCACATACCCAAGCAATTTGGTGATAAGATGGACGGGCAGCAGAACTCCGCTTATTTCGATCGCGCCTGAATTCTGATCGATAACGCCAACAAGATCTATCGCGAGCGCATCTCCAATGGCCCGAGCAGAATGGATTTTCCGTGTGTCAGGCGTTACTTCTATTCGGGCGCGCCCTTCGGTAAAAACCGCACTACCATCTTGGAGAAAAGAAAAAATTCCAGTGTGGCTTAACACAGACATTAACCGGACAATAAATGGGGCTTCTATGATCTTAAAATCGGTAAGTTTAGCATAGAGGGTAAAGTGGTCACGGTTATTAGGTTCAAACTCGACAATCATATTCATATCGCCGTCCTTGATGGAATCGACAATATCAAGGGCTTTAAGCACGCGTCCGGCGTTAGCGGTTTTTAGCACCATGACCTCGCCGCCAGTTTCCTTAGTTCTTAAAACAACATCGATACCAACACCATCAATCAACCCTGATCCCTGCATTGACTCGCCACTATTGCCAAAAAGCGCAGTGAGACTAGCTTGGGTAATAAAGGGTTGATTATTAAGATAAAGATCACCGAGAAAATCCGCCTCCCCTTTGCCTACTTCATTGGAGGTTATGCTCACCTTACCGGCAAAGGATAAGCGGTCATCTAGGATAAAACGATCGGCTGATAGATTGAGATCCAAAGCTAATTTCCCGATAGAACCACCCGTACTGCGCAAAGGCCTTAAATCCATAACCCCCGCCTCGGCGGAGATGGCTATATTATGACCGTGCTCATTGACCACGGTGATATTCCTAAGCGTGTTTCCCGACCATTCGAAGGTAGAAAAATACCCTTCGGATAAAGTACCGTCATCGTTAAAATCAAGCCATCCTTTGGTGGTGAGAGCATCTGAAGTCATCTCAAGGTCGCGGGCTGAGGAAAAATATCCCTTGCTAACATCGAGCCGCGTTTGAAATTCGGCTTCCTCACCAACAAGTTTGGTCAAATCGAGTTGTGGCAAATAAAACCCGGCCTTAGTCAGATCAAAAGCGATACCAACCGATGGAGGGTCATTTTTTGACGCCCGGTTGATGGTGATAATACCTGATGTCTCACCGATGACCTCAAGATCAAATTTCGTGCCGAGGTAATCGGTCATCTCAGGGCTTTCAGGCAAAGTGATCGTAATATCTCTTGGCCCTTGCGGCACGAAATGAAGGGAGAGTTTTCCCGGCGCGCCGTTAAAGCGGCCGATACCATTGATTTTCATATCTCCGCGATCAAAAAGCGCCTCAAGCATGGTGTTATCCGCCATAACATCATAAGCAGGATAGAGAATAGTCGCGTCCATAGCGGTCGCGGACATGACAATCTCCATCGTGCTGAAAACATCGTCTTTGTCGGTTTTCGGAAAAATCCATTTGACCGAGCCTGAAAAATCAACTTCTCCCTCATCGCCTCCGATTGATAAACCTTCAGGAGGGAGAAAATCTAGTGGCAACTCGTCTATGGATTCTATCGCTTTGCCGAGTTTTCCAGCTCCAACCAATGTGAGGTTAGCCAAAGTCTCAACGCCATCATGATGGATAGTCAGATCGCTTCCCGCGATATCGACCCCGTTAACCACGCCTTGTTCAAGAACAAGAGCCAGAGTGGCGTCTTGCCCCTCCCCACTGGTGACGGTTATATTGGCGTCCGTATCCTTAATCGGCGGCATGGTATCAAGATAGGCTACCTCAGCATGGGTCAATCGCCCTTTACCTTTGGCAAAAAGCATTTTCGCGCGATCTTCCTCTGTATTGATCGCAAAAGCAATTTCAAGCCCGTTAATGACCCCTCCTCTAACGCGCCGCTCGAGCCATGACCTAGCTCCCTGATACAGTGCTGGTGGCCATAATTCGACCGCCAGGTTTTTATCGACCTGCTCGGCTTTAATAGCGGTTTCAATTAGTCCGAGTTTCAGGTTTTTATCTAAATGAAGTTTCGTGGCAAGGGCCATTTTACCGAGATGCTTAGCATCAATAGCAGCTCTTGTGATATCGATGATATTATCATCTAAACTCGCCACAATCTCTATACCCTCGATCTCAACGATGCGTTTGGCTTTGACCGGCAACAGAACAGCGTCGGTGAGTAAAAGCTTAGCTGAGGCGCGTTTAAGTTCCCCACTGCCACCTATCGCAAAATCTAACGAAGCCGCAAGAGTTCCGGCAAAACGATCTATAGATCCTCCGCCCGTTTCAAGACGCATATTGCCGAGGTCAGCTTGGACGGCGAGTTGGGTTATGTCTATCTTCTCTTGAGGTCTGTCAATAACACCGATTCCGTTCAGCATGAGTTTTTGCATAGTGCCGCCACGGATAGCGCGTCCAAACCGGGGATGGTTAATCCATGGCGTTTCGTCGGGAATACGTTTTAGCCACGGTTCAAGAATGATGTTTCTGCCCGATAAAGTAACGATCACCACCGGCGTTTCGCTTGAAGCTGATCTTATTTCTCCTGCGAGTGAAAAATTACCGCTAACCTGTTGGTTTTGTGATGCGTTAAGGACAAATTTGCTCACGGTGACAACGTCTTGCTTTTGATCAAAAGCAAAAATCGCTGAAGCATCATCATAGTGCACCAATCCCAAAGATGGGATGACAATACGGCCTGCGAGCGCGTCAATATCGCCCGAAATCTGAGTGATTTTCCGATCAACAACAGCAAGACGCACTTGTCCGCTCAAGCGACCAGAATTGCGCAATTCAGGTAAAGAAAAACCAAGATAGGGATAGGCGCGTCCGCCGTCTAACTCGCTAAAAGTTATGGTTAAGGCGGCTGTGCTAAAATCCGCATCGGTAGTGAAATCTATACGCGCATCGCCAATCTCGCTACTATCGATAAGAAGCAAGCCGTTCAACCTGTTGCCATCGCGGCGGAGATCAATCTCTATCGGATCAAGAGTGATGCTGGTATTTTCCTGCCCTGATTCAGTAGCAGGATAATTAACGATGATCTGCCCTCCTGTAATACGCAAGTGATCGATATTACCGCCCCAATCGTTTGATTCTTGCTCGGCTGACTCGTCCTCGCCGGTTTCTTGCAATCTCAAAACCCCCAGCAATAAATCGAGCGAGACCTCAGAATGCCAACCATCGGGATGATATTCGGCGGTAAGAGCAATGCCCTCTAGCTCAATAAGCCGCGGGGATATATTGGCTAAAAGTAAATCGATGGGTGAGAACCCAAGGGTTGACCGCGACAAACTAAGGGCGACTTCAGGAGTTTCTATTTGAATATCAGCAGCTTTTATTTGAACCGGATATCGGCTGAATTCGAAAATAATCTCAGCGCTGGACATTGTAAAAGCGATGCCGCGGCTGGGGTCACTTATCTGACTTTCAATATAGGTTTTCAGCCCCCCGGCGCGGTTAATCGTGCTCCAAGCTAGCGCGCCCATAGCGCCGTAAGTAACCAGCACTAGAGTGGCGACGAGCGCAAGGTAGCGCAGCCGCAAAAATCGCCTGATGATCGCTGGAAATTCACGCAATTACTGTCTCACAATGGGCAAATCTTTACCTGTAAAAAAATTCATTAATCAAGGCTTTAAAGATATCATACTTGAAACTATTATATTAAGGAATAGGTTAAGATTGTGGCACTGATGCGACAATCAAGAAACAAGGAGGATCAAATGATGCTTAAAGAAGGTGATAAAGCGCCTAGTTTTACGATCGCCACCGATGAAGGTTCATTCGCGCTAAAGGATAGCGATAAGGCTACTGTGGTGTTCTTTTTCCCGAAAGCCGATACACCGGGCTGTACGATAGAGGCCGGTGCGTTCTCACGGCTGAAAGGCGAGTTTGATGCGCTTGGCGTATCTGTCATCGGGATATCTAAAGATGATACGAAAAAACAAGGAAAATTCCGTGAAAAATATGACCTGACTTGCGCGCTCGGTGCGGATGATGACAGTGATATTTGTGAGAGCTTTGGGGTCTGGGTTGAAAAATCAATGTATGGCAAGACATTTATGGGCGTCGCGCGCGTAACATTTGTCATTGATAGCGATGGGATCATTCGCAAAATTTGGCCAAATGTTAAGGTCGAAGGCCATGCCGAAGAGGTGCTCAACTTCGTGCGCGAGATGGCATAAGCTCTTAGTTCGAGTCTATTTTCCTAGTTTATGGGCGAGTCCTGCTTCGAGAAACGCGTCAATATCGCCATCGAGAACGCCTTGAGTGTTGCCTGTTTCGGTTTGCGTGCGCAGGTCTTTGACCATCTGATAAGGGTGGAGAACATATGACCTGATTTGGTTGCCCCAGCCAATCTCGGATTTGGAGGCAGCATCAGCATCCGCCTCAGCTTCACGGCGTTGCAACTCGGCTTCATAAAGCCTCGCTTTGAGCATCGCCAAAGCGGTGGCTCGATTGCGATGTTGCGAGCGGTCGTTCTGACACTGGACGACAATTCCTGTGGGCAGATGGGTTATTCTGATGGCTGAATCGGTTTTATTGACGTGTTGCCCGCCGGCTCCTGACGCTCTGTAGGTGTCAACCCGCAGATCTTTCTCATCGATCTCAACCTCGATCGTCTCATCGACCACAGGATAAATCCAAATAGAGGCAAAACTTGTATGGCGGCGCGACGAGCTGTCATAAGGCGAAATACGCACCAAGCGATGAACGCCGGATTCGGTTTTAAGCCAGCCATAAGCCTGATTGCCGCTAAAACGCATGGTGCTTGATTTTAGCCCTGCTTCCTCGCCAGGGCTTTCTTCTATATAACTGACCGCATAACCTCGCCTTTCCGCCCATCGTGCATACATGCGTTGCAACATTTCTGCCCAATCCTGCGATTCAGTACCACCAGCTCCCGCGTGAATTTCAACAAAACAATCGTTACTATCAGCTTCACCTGACAGCAGGCTTTCCAGCTGCTTACGCAAGGCCAGTGTTTCAAGGTCAGCAAGTTGATCATTGAGTTCGCCGATAAGCCCGTCATCACCCTCGGCTTCAGCCATAGCGATCAAATCCAGAGTGTCATCGAGATGCTTTTCCATCTCTTTGATACCATCTATGCTCTGCTCAAGGTGGGTTTTCTCGCGTAGGATATTTTGGGCGCGCTCCTGATCATCCCACAGTTTCTGATCCTCAGACAGTTTGCGGAGTTCTTCTATTCTAGCAATGCTCTGATCCCAGTCTGCATGCCGCCGCAACAGAACCATCGCGGATCTGATCGTATCGGCTTTATGGTCAGTTTCTGCACTCATGATAATGGGTGGTTAACGCAAAGTACCCCTTCTCGGCAAGTCTGTAATAGATTTAGGGCGTTAATATAGCCCCGGTACGGTACGCGAAATCGTGGCAGTATTTTGGCCAGGAACATCTATCACACTACTAGCAGAGTCAGGTGAAAAGGGTCTTTGTCCAGGTTTAAAAGCTTCGAGCACAGCGTCAGACTCACCTAATTGCGCCCGCACCCCAGTTTTGAAATTGATAGTGTAAAGATTAACGCCATCAGGACGCCTGAAAGGCACAGAGGGCGTGTCGGCCAGAGCGTCGGTGATGAAGTTGGCAAATACCGGCACCGCAGTCGTCGAGCCCGTTTCCGCTCTACCCAATGGTTTTGGTTGGTCAAAACCGATATAGACTCCGACCACAAGGTCAGGGCTAAAGCCAACAAACCAACCATTAGTATTGTCATTGGTTGTGCCGGTTTTACCAGCAACAGCAAAAGAGATATCTTTCATACTGCGAGCAGTACCGCGCCGCACCACACCTTCGAGCATGGTGACCATTTGATAAGCCGAAGCCTGATCCGTGATGCGTGGACGGATATCAGCAAAAGGCGGTGGATTTAAGAGCGTGCCATCATCAGACAGTTCGGTGAGGCTACATCCAGCGCAACCGCGTTTATCATGGCGATAGACTGTTTTGCCATAGCGATTCTGCACTCTGTCGATCATGGTTGGTTCTATATAAAACCCACCATTAACGATCATACCGTAAGCGGCGGTGAGTCGAAGCAAAGTCGTCTCGCCCGCACCGAGTGACATCGACCATAAAGACGGCATATCATCATCAACGCCAAATCGTTTGGCATAGTCCTGAACGACTGGCATACCCAGCGTCATAGCAAGCCTTGCGGTCATGAGGTTGCGCGACTGCTCTATTCCGAGGCGCATAATGCTTGGGCCATAAAATCGCTTTGTGTAATTAGCGGGTTTCCATTTTGGCAAGCCCGGCCCTTGATCCACGGCCAGAGGGGCATCGAGGATCAGCGTGATGGGTGAGTAGCCGTTATCAAGCGCCGCCAGATAAACGAAAGGCTTGAATGACGACCCCGGCTGCCGCCGCGCTTGCGTCGCACGATTAAATTGCGTTTGTCTGGGATTATAACCACCAGTCATCGCCAGCACGCGTCCGGTATGGGGGTCAAGGGCGACCAGTGCGCCCTGCACCAAAGGAATTTGCCCAAGAGCCCAGATCTTATCAGTAATGACAAGGTCTTTGTGGCGTTTAACGCGATCAGGAACGGTTTCGGGCCGCTGAACCATTATGATATCACCGGCTTTAAGCGCCTCACGCAATGACGTTATTGGCGGCGGTCGTGTTCCATCGCGGCGTCTGGGCGGATAAGCCCAATCAGCAAGAGCAAACGGAATGATGCCATCGATTAGATCATCGCCAGCCTCAGACAAAACGAGGATTGCGGCGGTGGAAGGTTTAACTGAAACAACCATCGCAGGCTTCCGTTCAGTCAGCATCATCGATTGATAAGCGGCGAGGGTTTTTATGATGGCATCGGAGTCGGCGGTGTTGGCGTCATCGATCCATCCGAGAGAGCCCCGCCAACCTTGCCTTTTATCGAGGGATTCAAGCCCCGAGGTAAGAGATTCTTCGGCGATGAGTTGCAAAGAAGGGTCAAGCGACGTCCGCACCGCTAACCCGCCACGATACAGTTGATCCTGCCCGAAAGTTTTAGCGATTTCGCGCCTTACCTCCTCAGTAAAGAACGGGGCCTCCGCACCATCTCCTGCGGAACGTGACCGCAAGTTGATCGGCTCACCGGAAGCTCTTTTAGCCTCATCTTCACTAATAAAATCGTTCTCGACCATTTGCTGCAAAACCCAGTTGCGACGACCAATAGCAGCTTTACGCTTGCGGGTCGGATGATAGTTATTAGGAGCTTTCGGCAAAGCGGCTAGATAAGCGATCTCGGCGAGAGTCAGAGCATCAAGAGGCTTATCAAAATAGTTAAGCGCGGCGGCCGCCACTCCATAGCTGCCGAAACCGAGATAAATCTCGTTGAGATAGAGTTCGAGAATCTGCTCTTTGGTAAAAGCGCGTTCCATGCGAATGGCGAGAATCGCTTCCTTGATTTTGCGGCGATATGAAAGTTCATTGGTCAAAAGGAAGTTTTTTGCGACTTGCTGGGTGATGGTTGAGGCACCGACTGGTCGCCGGCCAGTGCCTAAATTGATAATATTGGTGCTGACCGCACGAATCAGCGCCTTGGCATCTAATCCGAAATGACGATAAAAATCCTTATCTTCAGCTGATAGGAAAGCCTGAATCACCGGCTTAGGGATTGAGGTGGTCGGAACAAAAATACGTTTTTCGATAGCAAATTCAGCCAAAAGTGCACCATTCCCGGCATAAACGCGCGTGACAACATTCGGCTCATAAGCGGCGAGTTGTTCATGATCAGGCAAATCACGTCCGTAATTCCAGCCGATCAGAATCAACCCGATAATCCCGATAGCGGCCAGAAAAAAAGTTAAAGCCATAACTTTCAAAGCCGATCTGAGTAGAAATCTCATCATCTGACGCATCTTATCTCCCAGTTAGAATGACTAACTATAACGCATTGATCTTTACGCAAGAAAAATGGCTTCATTGTGGCGAGATCAACCTTGGGGAATCGAGGATGGAAGGGGCGATTGGTTTTCATCAAGAAATTCCAACACAGCCTTAGCCACGCGCTTCATGAGTTTTTTCCGGTAAGCAGCATTAGCAAGATTACGCTCATCCTTTTTGTTGGTGAGAAACCCCATTTCAATGAGAACTGATGGAATGTCAGGCGATTTAAGCACCGCAAATCCGGCGAAACGATGCCCACGCCGCAACGTAGGTAAATCATGAAATTCCTTAAGCAAATTATCAGCCAGAATGCTGGATTGATTCATCGATTCGCGCTGAAAAATACCTAGCAGAACAGGGGTTATTTCAGGATCTATCGTATCGAGATCAGGCCCGCCGATCAGATCGGCTTTGTTTTCTTGTGATGCGAGCAAGGCCGCCTCTTTATCTGAGGCCACATCGGACAAAGTGAAAACTGAAACGCCTCTGGCTTTAGAGGACGGTGCGGCGTCAGCATGAAGCGAGATAAAGACGTCCGCATAGCTGTCACGTGCCAACGAAATTCGCCGCCGTAGCCGATGAAAACGATCATCAACGCGTGATAGAATAGTTGTAACGCGCCCACTTACTTCAAATTGCCGGGCAAGTTCAAGAGCGGCTTTCAGGGTAACATCTTTTTCCTTAAGTCCTGATATTCCGATAGCCCCAGGGTCTTTACCGCCATGCCCCGCATCGATAAAAACCCTCCATTTTCTGTCTCTTTCGATAATTTCTTTAGGGCGTGGACGCGGGGCAACAATAATTGGAACCCCTGCAATGATAATCTCTTTTTCAACTGCACTCTTAGGAGGTGATGGTTTTGGTTTAGGCGCGGGAACCGAGCCAGTTTGTCGAGGTGTCGGCGTTTCAGTGACAATAATGGAGCGTCGATTTTTCAGCAACGCTCTTGCGGCCACGGTAAAGGCTGTCTCACCGCGCGTAACCAGATCAATAACCAACCGATGCCCACCATCATTAGGCGGCAAGCGGAAAATCTGTTCAGGCACAGCGGGGTTTTCAAGTTCGATAACCAGTCTCGAAATATCGGACTTAGGCGAGCCGAAGCGAAAACCGTGCATCGGCGAAACATTGAGTGCGCCAGATGCGCCAAGATCAGCAACCCTCCACCTCGCATAAGGCATATCAACCACTAATCGATAGGGTTCTACCAATAATAGCATCGAGATAGGAAGCGGCTCAGAGGTTTCGATGACCAGTCGGGATGCGTCATCAAGATGCCCGACTCTAAGTCCGGTGATCAATGGAGTGTCAGCATAAGCCCATCCCGACAAAAAGAGCATAAGCGGGGTCAGGATTACCTTGGCAAGATATCTGGTCATATTCTGCTTCACAATTTGACGACTTAGCATGATTGAGCAGGATGCGCTAGCGATCAAGCCATTTTGCAAAACCTTGAGTGAATTGGATGGGGCTTTTCATCCCCATACTCGATCATTCGCCGTCATCGCGCAGGACCGGCACTTGTTTCTCTCGTATCTCGCATGCTTCGAGGTGGAGCCATCACCACCACCAAAGCGGGGCTTGTACTTGGTGTAAGCGGCAAAAATGTTCAAAATGTTATAGAATCTGGAAGGCAACAGCTGCACGCATGATTGATGACGGTTATCATTTGCGATGCTTTCAAATTCGGACGCGCGCTTGAATTCACCACGCGCTGGAAAAGCCTTATTACGTCCTCATCATCTACTTTGCTGTAGCGGCCTGATTTTAATTTGTGTTGCCATAAGATGATAAATGAGGTATAGGTCCTATTATGAAATTCTGGGCGGACAAGATCACGTGATGATCATCCGCCTGAACACGAAATGAAGCGCCATCGAGCATAAGAAGAAAGGTTCGCGGCGACTTTAGAAATATCTAGCGGGTCGGGCTTATTGTGGTGATCATAATTTAGCCGTGATCTTAATGTTAATTGGATGATTATTCATCCTTTTTAGTAAATGTGACGCCTTCCATGCAGATTCATTACCAGCCCTTGCAAAGATTTGACGCCAGACAAAGTCTGACGGCAATAGCGCTCGGCGCTCGCGAAATGACAGAAATGGTCACGCGCGCCACGGAAAGTCCAATCCATGTCAAAAAAACTTCTGATAGACGCTCATCAGAGCGACGAAACACGGGTTGTTGTTCTGAACAACAACACAATCGAGGATGTTGACTACGAAGTCAGCCACCGCAGACCGCTAAAAGGCAATATATACCTTGCTAAGGTAACTCGAGTTGAGCCGTCCTTACAGGCGGCCTTTGTTGAATACGGCGGCAATCGCCAAGGTTTTCTCGCTTTTAGTGAGATTCATCCCGATTATTATCGAATCCCCATTGAAGATCGTGAAAAACTGCTCGCCGAACAAGCGGCGGATGACGACAATAACGATGATGATGAAACCGATTCATCGGATGAAAATCCCGACGATAGCGATCCGGATGATGAGAAAATAAAACGGCGGTATTTTGAACGTTTCCGCCGTCATTACTCGATTCAAGAGGTGATTTCACGTCACCAGATCTTACTTATTCAGGTGGCCAAAGAAGAACGAGGCAGTAAAGGGGCGGCGTTGACGACCTATCTGTCGCTAGCGGGACGATATTGCGTCCTGATGCCAAACACATGGCACAAGGGCGGCGTTAGCCGCAAAATCAGCGATCAGGCTGACCGCAAGAAGCTGAAAACGATTATCAGCAAGCTTGAGGTTCCAACTACGATGGCGGTGATCGTACGCACGGCAGGTTTGCAAAGAACAAAAGCCGAGATCACACGCGACTTTAATTATCTGGTAAGCGAATGGAATGAGATTCGCGAGAAGACTTTGACGTCGTCCGCACCGTTTTTGGTTTATGAGGAAGGCGACCTGATTAAACGATCGATTCGCGACCATTACAGCGCGGATATTGAAGAAATCATGGTTGAAGGGAACAAAGCGTTCAAACTAGCGCAAAGTTACATGAAAAGCCTGATGCCGACTCACGTTAAGAAGATTAAGGAATATAAAGAACCCGGCCGACACCTTTTCCAAGAGTTTAAGGTTGAATCGATGTTATCAGCACTGCACGAGCCTCAAGTAACACTCAAATCAGGCGGCTATCTGATCATCGACCAAACCGAAGCTCTGGTTGCGGTTGACGTCAATTCAGGCCGCTCAACGCGTGAGCGCAATATAGAGGAAACGGCACTTAAAACGAATCTAGAGGCGGCGGCTGAAGTCGCACGCCAGTTAAAGCAACGTGATCTTTCAGGTCTGATCGTGATTGATTTTATCGATATGGTCGCCTCACGCAATAAGAACGCGGTAAAGCGGAAGCTGAAAGACGAGTTAAAAAATGACAAAGCGCGGATTCAAGTCGGCGACATTAGCCAGTTTGGCTTACTCGAAATGTCGCGCCAGCGTCTCCGTCCAAGCATAAGCGAATCCATGACCGATCGTTGCCCGCATTGCGACGGGTCAGGCCGAATAAAATCAAATTCCAATTTGGCGATTGAAGTAATCAGACTAATAGAAGAGGAATTGGTGAAGCGACCGCGCGCAACCCTCAATATCACGGTTTCAGAAGAAATCGCGTTTTATCTTTTGAATCATAAACGCGCGGTGATCGTAGCGCTCGAAGAGCAATACAACACCACAATCATTCTTGAACGTGACAACAGCCTTATACCTCCTGCAGTCAAATTCAGTGATGCAAAGACAAAGTCGGATAGTGGTAAGTCGGATAAATCGGACCCCTCCTCAAATGACGAGACTCAGGATGAAAACCAAGATGATGAGAACAAAACCCGTCGCCGGAGACGAGGTAAGCGGGGCGGACGTCGCCGCAACACACAACGTGAGGATGGGGATGAGGCTAGCTCTGTCGATGCATTAGATAATGATGCCGAAACCGGCAAAGATCAGGTGCAGAGCGAGACCGACCAATCTGAGGATGAAGCCGAAAAACCAAAGCGCACGCGCCGCAAGTCAACAAAAGCCCAAGATGAACAATCGGACAGCACCGAGGAATCTACTGAAAAACCAAAACGCACCCGCCGCAAGTCGGTGAAAACCGAAGATGAGCAATCGGGGCGCGCCGAGGAGTCCGTCGAAAAGCCAAAGCGCACTCGCCGTAAGCCAGTGAAAGCCGAAGATGAGCAATCGGATGGTGCTGAGGAACCCGTTGAAAAACCAAAACGCACCCGCCGCAAGTCGGTGAAAGCCGAAGATGAGCAATCGGATGGTGCTGAGGAACCCGTTGAAAAACCAAAACGCACCCGCCGCAAGCCAGCCAAATCTGAAGAGGTGCAGGAAAATGAATCCTCCACTGAGGACGACAAGCCAAAACCACGTGGGCGCACACGCAAAACGGCTTCTGAATCAGAGGACGCCTCGGCCGACGCCGGACGCGAGAGCAAAAGCTCAGCAATCATAGACGTTGTTGATGTTGATAAGTCCAAGAATAGCCGCAGCAAAAAAGGCTGGTGGTCACCTTAAATCAGCGACCCAACCAGTCCGAAATTCGCCTGGCCGCTTCAGTCATATCTGCGGTTTTTCCGGCAAAGGAAAGCCGTAGGAAGAGATTTCCATGCTCATCATCGAAATCAACCCCCGGCGTGGTGGCGACCAGAAGTTCATTCAATATCCTGTCAGCGAGTTCGATGCTGTTATCGCTAATCCCACTCGTATCGGCATAAATATAAAATCCACCTTCAGGAACAGGAAAATTGCCAAGAAAATGCTTGGGCAAAGAATCCATTAAAATATCTCGATTCTCATGATAGCGCTTTACGTGGCTTTCCATTTCCTTATATGAGGCCGGGTCATCCATAGCGGCGATACCGGCAATCTGTGACAAGGTCGGTGGGGAAATAATACTGTTCTGTGCAATCCTATCGAAAGGCTCAATCAGGTCTTCAGGCGCGATAATCCAGCCAAGCCGATGCCCTGTCATCGAAAAATATTTCGAATATGAGTTCATCACCATCGCTGATGATGAGAATTCCAAAACCGAATGATCCTCTGTATCAAAACTGATGCCGTGATAAATTTCATCAGAAATTAGCCTGACGCCGTTTTTCTCGCACCACTTAACGATGGCGGCCAGTTCTTCTCTGGTCATAACAATACCAGTCGGGTTAGCGGGGTTGGCGATAATCAGCCCATCAGGGATAGTATCCAGACGATCGAGGACGTCGGTCGTCAGTCGCCAGTTTTCTTTGGCCCGAACATCAAGCAGCATCGGTTTGAGCGATGCGGCCTGCATCAGATTACGATAAGCAGAATATCCGGGGGTGGTCATAGCAATAACATCCCCCACCTCAAAGCATGCGAGAAACACCATCATAAAGCCGAATGATGAACCAGTCGTGCAAACCACCTGATCCGGATGGATATCATGTCCATACCATCTTTTGTAATGGCGAGCGATGGCTTTGGTGAGTTCAGTTTTTCCTCTGGTTCGGGTGTAACCATGAGAAGCGGGGGTGTTGATGTCGCGAATGATCGCATCTCTTGATGGTTGCGGGGCAGGGGTTGAAGGCTGCCCGATTTCGAGATGGATCACATGATTATCGCCGATCTCTAATGCTTCGGCGCGCTCCATCACATCCATAACCATAAAGGGAGACAGTTGTGAGCGTGATGATATCTTGAGTGTCATAAAAATGCCTTACTTTCGCAGTATTCCATAAAGAATAGATATTGAAGAAAGAACCCATGAAGATTCACGATTTTGCAGTTATCGCATATTTTTTTAGCGTGGTATAGTGAGAATCAATGAGTATTTTCCGCCCAAAACAGTGCCTGATTATTCTGCTGGTCATGACAATAGCGTCAGCGTTCATTAGCCATGCGTGGGCGTCGACGATCAGAGACACTGAAATTGAAGACGCACTTTTGCGGCTGATCCGCCCAATGGCCATTGACGCAGGGCTCAATCCTGAGACTTTAAAGATCAGAATTATCATTGATCCGGAATTCAATGCGTTCGTGACCGTCGACAATACAATTTATATCAATAGCGGGCTGATTATCGACGCGCGCTCGGTTTATGAGGTCGCTGGCGTGCTGGCCCATGAAATCGGCCATATTGCCTCAGGTCATGTGTTGAAACGCGGTGAGGTGGTCGATAATGCGACATTGGCAACGGTTCTTGGGGCCGTGGCCGCGATCGCATTGACCGCATCGGGCAACGGGGACGCCGCAGTCGGGACGCTGATTGGCAGCGTGGACCAGACTAATCGCATCATTCTTGCCCATTCACGGCAGGATGAAAGCGTCGCGGACCAGTGGGCGATCAAGTTGATGGAAAAACGTGGCTATTCGACAAAGCCAATAGCGAAAATGATGGCGCGTCTCGCACGAGAGCGTCTATTGCCCGAAGACCGACAATCGGAATATTATCTATCGCACCCGGGGGTCAAGCAACGTGGGGCGATTTTTCAGACCCACGCTGCAAGCCTGTCTTACGCTGATACGCCGCCGTCACCTGAATTACAGGATTTGCTTCAAGATATTCTTTCAAAACTACGCGGCTGGACTGAATCACCAAGGCTGCTAATGATCAATACCTCTGATGATGAAACGCTCGGGGGGCGCTATGCCCGGGCCACGGCTTTTTATCGCTTGAACGATATTCCAGCGGCCCTTGAGATGGTGGATGAATTGATACAAGATGTGCCTGATAACCCCTATTTCCATGAATTTCGCGGCGATATTTTGCTTTCGGCGGCACGCGCTAACGATGCGGCGCAGGCATATCGTCAAAGCCTTTCTCTGCTGGATGCGAGCGTCAATCGCGGCCAGATATTGTTATCCCTGGGTCGAGCCATGATGGCGTCGGGGGATGATGAACAGATCGAAGAAGCGATCAGCGCTCTTGAGCAAGCCAACATTCTGGAACCTGACTGGAGTTTCATCAAACACCAGCTGGGAATCAGCTACGGGCGGGCGGGGCGTCTGGCTGATGCCGATCTGATACTGGCTGAACGCGCAGTGCTCATCGGCAACAAGCCTTTGGCCTTGCAATTAGCAAAGCGCGTGACTAAGAATCCCGAAGCCACGCATATCCAACAGCGCTTGGCTAGTGATATTATCCGTGAAGCCGATAAGTGAGCATCATAGATATTGCCTAAAAAGTGAGATTTTGCGACTATGGTCTTTATGAATAAAAAAATACTACCATCAACAAAACAGAAAATCAGAACTAGCGCGGTGATGGCCGTAGTGCTAGCGGCGGGTATCGCTATCGGCTTTACCCTCGATCGCTCGGTGGCCCTTCCTGTCGATTCCAAAGCGGTTGCCGCATTTATCACCAACAACCCCGAACTGATTAAAAGCGCGCTAAGTGATCTCAATAACCAGCGTGATGACGAAGGCAGACTTCAGGCTTTCACGCTTTTGCGAGCGCATGACGGCGAGACGGTCATGGGCAATCCCGATGGCGATATCACGATTTATGAATTCAGCGATTATAATTGCGGTTTCTGCAAACGCGCTCTTCCTGAGATGAAAAGTCTCCTCGCCGAAGATGGCAATATCCGTCTAGTGATCAAAGAGTATCCCATTTTGGCTGAATCGTCATATGACGCAGCGACCCTCGCACTCAGAGCAGCTGACCAAGGCAAATATGAAGCGGTGCATACCGCGCTGATGGAATGGCGCGGTCGGATCAATGGGACGGTTTTAACCTCCATCGCCACCAAGCATGGCATCGAGGGTTTTAGCATAGACCGGAGTGAGACAGGCCAATACAGACAGATCATCGCCGATAATATGAGGCTCGGTCACCTGCTTGGTATTGAGGGAACGCCCGCTTTCATAATAGACGAGATCATCGTGCCGGGACTTATCCCAAAAGAACAGATGAAAAGCCTGATCGCTGAAGTGCGAAAAGCAGCTGATTCAGGTGACACATCTGGTGCATCCTGATATAGTCGGTGCGTTATTAACCAAGGATTGTGAGAGCATGGCGAAATCAAATGTTATTTCGATTCTGAACGGGCCAAACCTCGGTCGTCTAGGAATGCGCGAGCCTGAGATTTACGGCTCCGTAACTCTTGCAGATATAGAAAAGCGTTGCCGGGAATGCGCCCAACGCGAAAATCTTGATGTCCATTTTTTCCAATCAGATGCAGAACACGAGATTGTGGGAGCGATCCATCATGCCACCGATGAAGATCACGCAGCGATTTTGATTAACGCAGGAGCATTTACTCATACCTCTATAGCAATGCGCGATGCGATCGCGATGTTTGATGGGATAAAGATTGAAATTCATTTATCCAACATTTACGCTCGTGAGGATTTTCGTCATTATTCGTTCATCGCGGATTTAGCGACTGGCGTTATTTGTGGTTTTGGTGCTTTATCATATGTTTCAGCGATAAGCATCACCGCCGGATTACTTAAAGGAGATGAGCAGTGAGTCCGCCAGCACCCAAAACATCAAAAGCAAACGTCGCGCAAATAAATCTGATTCGAGACCTTGGCGCGGTAATGGAGGAATTGGGTCTGGTGGAGCTGGAATTTTCCGATGATACGGCGGCGGTGCGTTTAAGCAAAGCAGCATCAGTCGCCGCTCCCACCCCGCCGTCAGCCACCCCGCCGCTAACGTCAAGCGAAGCCGCCTCACCGCAATCTGATGGGGAGGCCACAAACGCGATGACGGCGCCGATGGTAGGTACTGCGTATCTAATGCCAGAACCAGAAGCGCCAGTTTTTGTCAACGAGGGTGATAACGTCAAGGTTGGCCAGACCTTACTGATTATCGAGGCGATGAAGGTGATGAATCCGATCGCTGCAACAAAATCAGGAGTGGTGCGCAAGATTCTAGTAGATAATGAGCAACCTGTTGAGTTTGGCCAACCCCTGATGATCATAGAATAAAACATAAGTATGAGGGGATTATGTTCGAAAAAATCCTGATCGCGAACAGGGGCGACGTTGCTTTACGCGTGTTGCGCGCGTGTCAGGATATGGGCATCGCCACCGTCGCAGTTCACTCCACAGCGGATAGCGAGGCGATGCATGTTCGGCTGGCTGATGAATCCGTTTGCATTGGCTTACCTCCTTCATCGTCCTCCTATCTGAACATTCCCGCGATGATTACAGCGGCTACTATAACCGGGGCCGATGCGATTCATCCCGGAGTTGGGTTTCTGTCTGAAAATGCTGTTTTTGCCGATGTGGTCAGAGCACATGGCATCACGTTTATCGGGCCGAAGGTTGAGCATATCGAAGCGATGGGTGACAAGATCGAGGCTAAGCGGACAGCGGCCGCGGCAGGTTTGCCATTAGTTCCAGGCTCAGACGGAGCGGTGTCTAGCCGCGAGGAGGCCGCGCGTCTAGCCGGTGAAATAGGGTATCCCGTTCTGGTCAAAGCAGCAGCGGGCGGCGGCGGCAGAGGGATGAAAGTCGCGCTCACGCGCGATCATCTCGCCGAGGCCTTTTCTGCGGCGAGGAGCGAATCAAAAGCGGCGTTTGGCGATGATCGAGTATATCTCGAGCGGTATTTTGGCAATCCGCGCCATATAGAAGTGCAGATATTAGCGGATTCTCATGGGAATGTGGTTCATTTAGGTGAGAGGGAATGCTCGGTTCAGAGACGTCATCAGAAATTATTTGAAGAAGCTCCCTCACCTGTTTTGACTAAAAAGGAACGCGCACGGGTTGGCGCACTCGCGGTGAAAGCCACGCAGAAGATGGGCTATCTAGGTCTTGGGACGATGGAGTTTCTGTATGAGGATGGTGATTTTTTCTTCATTGAGATGAATACGCGCCTTCAGGTTGAACACCCGATCACTGAATTAATCACGGGCATTGATCTAGTGCGTGAGCAGATCAGAGTAGCAGCGGGCGAACGTCTGTCATTTGGCCAAAATGACGTGGTGTTTAACGGTCATGCGATCGAATGTCGGATTAACGCTGAGCACCCCGCAACTTTCATGCCGACCCCAGGGCGCGTTGATAACTACCACCCACCGGGCGGCCCTGGAGTAAGGGTCGATAGTTTTTTATATTCGGGTTATGTAATCCCACCGTATTATGACAGTCTCGTCGCAAAAATCATTGTTTACGGCGAGGACAGAGCACATTGTCTCGCACGCCTAAAACGAGCGTTGGATGAGATGATCATCGGACCGATGCCAACCTCGCTCTATCTTCACCGCGCACTGGTTCGTAATCCGGATATTGAAACAGGCAATTATTCAGTCAACTGGCTAGAAAAAGAGTTTCTTTCTACCTTTACCTACGAATAATCAAGAACCAGCTTCCTTGCTCAAACGCCGGTGGTTGGATAAAATAGCGCCATGTATCCGCTTTCACCCGAAATCATCCTCAAATCATATTCTCTGGGAATTTTCCCGATGGCGGAATCGCGTGATGATGAGACCGTCTTTTTCATCGATCCTGAAACACGCGGCATCATCCCCCTCGATGCTCCTCATTTCAGCCGCCGCCTCAAGCGGCGAATCAGGCAAAAGCCCTATCACATCACAATCAATCGAGATTTTTCCGCCGTCATCGAAACGTGCCGTCAGGTGACTAAAACGCGTCAGAATAGCTGGATCAATGAGTCGATCAGCCATCTATATCAAAACCTCCACCGCTTGGGTTTTGCGCATTCAATAGAGGCGTGGCAAGAAGGGCCGCAAGGAAAACAAGAACTAGTCGGCGGCCTATATGGCCTCGCACTTGGGGGTGCGTTTTTCGGCGAGTCGATGTTCACCCGTGCCACCGATGCTTCTAAAATCGCCTTGGTACATCTGATCGCCCGCTTGCGCTGCGGAGGCTTTACTTTGCTCGACACACAATTCATCAATCCTCATCTTGAACAGTTTGGCGCGCGCGAAATAGACCGGGCTGATTTTAAACTCCTCCTTGATGACGCACTCAAAGCAGAGGCTCTTATGCCGCTTGGCGAGGATTCAGACGATATGGTTGGTCAGTTGCTACACGACAGCACAGTCACATCATAAACCGGATGTTCCAACGTGCTGATCGCCGGAGATGAGGCAAACATCCAGCCGAAAAAAATCGGATCTCGTGAAACGTTATTCTGATGATCTATTGTACGAATTTCGATCAGCGCGGCGTTTTCTGGCGGCATTGTCGGCGGACGATAGACACAGGCATGGAGATAAATCTGCAACGTCCCAAATCTCGTCGCTATTTTCTGTGGAACATCGAGGGTAGAGATTCTGGCGGTAATTTTATCGAGGGCCTGAAATCGAGCACGGTTTCCTTCAAGCCACTCGGCCTGCGCTGTAGCAAGAGGGAGTAGCAAAACGATCATAACAAAAATAGTTTTGACGCCGAGATATGTGCGGCGACAGGTGTTGGAATAACCAACCATTAAGCTGTTAATTCCCCGCTCCACTGCTAAATATCGCCTTGCCAATCAGATCAGTTAGATCCACAGGATTTCTTGTGTCATAGAAAATATCACCGTCGCCCATCATCTCATCACCATTGCCCGGTATAATATCGACATAACTACCACCAAGTAGAGAGGACGTAGCGATTCGAGCGATGCTATCCGCCGGCACAACCACCTCCGGATCTATCGCAAAACTCACCATCGCCTGGTATAAATCCGGATCAAGCTTTGTTTCGGTAACGCGCCCAACCTTAATTCCTGCAATGCGTACATCATCGCCAGCGCTCAAGTCGCCAACCTTGCCAAAAACGGCCTCGAGGGATACCTGATCGGATGATCTAAAATCGGTGACCTGGTAGGTCAACCACAGAAAGACGGCGGCGGCAATCAGCACCACTGCACCCATGACTGTTTCTATCGTGTTACGATTCATCGCCCTCACCTCCTTTCAGCAGGATACCATCAGGACGCCAAGGCTCATAATCGCCGGTGGCCGGCGGTCTTTTTCCCGTTTTCATCAGGTGACCACTTGGCTTATAGGCAAAGGCTGTTCCCGTCAGGTTAGGTTGATGGGGACGTTGCCAGCGTCGCTTGGGATGTCCTTCGGCGGGGGGAGGATTGGCATCTGTATAATGTAGCCAGCCATACCAACCGGGTGGGATTTTTGATGCCTCGACGATCCCTTTGTAGAGAACATAGCGCTTACGCTTACCCAAATGATCGGCACGCTTCGATTCGTAATATCTATTGCCGAACTCATCCTGTCCGACCGCGCGTGCTGTCATCTTAACAGTAAGCCTCGAGATGAAATCCATACCGCAATCCTTCGTCTTGCCATCTTTATCGTCAACGGCAGCGTTCTCAGCCACCACACCCTTTACCAATAGCGCAAATTACACCTCGCCGCAATCATCGATCAGCCTTTGCCACATGGCCTTGAACCACAGCCTTGATTGAGTAGCAGTTTTGATCGCCCACGAATCCTCTATAAAAATAAGCAGCCTGATCCGTTCTCTTTGCTTAGCACTTGGACAAGTCTTTTTTCATATCTTCTTGTTGCCCTTTGACAATGTTTGTCATACACTCAGTGATATTATGTATGCAACATAATGTGGTCACACGGAGGTCAACCACAGCATCTCGTTTTTATTTTTATTTCATCTAGGTTTTTATTTTATCTGAGAGGCGTTAGTAGTTCTGGCATTCGAGGCGACCGAAATATTAGAAGATAAAGCTTAGAAAGGATGATTGATGAGATTTGAGCGACACTTTACCCAATCAAAAAAATCACCTTATGAGATGATTGCTTGGAAATACGTAACCAGCGAGATTAAAAATCCTGATGGGACGATCGTCTTTAAGGCTAAAGACATCGAAGTACCTGCCGATTTCTCGCAAGTCGCGAGCGATATTCTGGCACAGAAATATTTTCGCAAAGCTGGTATCCCCACCAAACTAAAAAAGATCGAGGAAAATCAGACACCGTCATGGTTGTGGCGTTCGGTCGCTGATAAAAAGGCGCTGGCTAAACTGCCGGAAGATGAACGTTACAGTGGTGAAGTTTCAGCCAAACAAGTTTATGATAGGCTTGCTGGCACCTGGACATATTGGGGGTGGAAAGGTGGCTATTTTTCTTCAGAAGAAGATGCACTGGTTTACTTTGATGAGATGCGGTATATGCTGGCGCGCCAGATGGCGGCGCCAAACAGCCCGCAATGGTTCAATACCGGGCTTCACTGGGCTTACGGTATCGATAGCCCAAGCCAGGGGCATTATTACGTCGATTATAAAACAGGAAAACTGACCCGCTCTAATTCGGCTTACGAACACCCTCAACCTCACGCATGCTTCATCCAGTCGATCGGTGACGATCTGGTGAACGAAGGCGGAATTATGGATTTATGGGTGCGTGAGGCGCGGCTTTTCAAATATGGATCCGGTACTGGCACGAATTTTTCAAGCTTGCGGGGTGGGAATGAACCTCTGTCGGGCGGTGGCAAATCATCAGGGTTAATGAGTTTTCTGAAGATCGGCGACCGGGCAGCGGGCGCGATCAAATCCGGGGGCACAACCCGCCGGGCCGCCAAGATGGTGACAGTTGACGTGGACCATCCTGACATTGTCGATTATGTGGAATGGAAGGTCATCGAAGAACAAAAAGTCGCGGCGTTAGTAGCGGGGTCAAAACTGGTCAGCAAGCACATGAACGCGGTGATGGCGGCTTGTGGCAACCAGGAGGTTATCGAAGCCGACCGTTTTGAGCCAAAAAAAAATAGAAGCCTGAAACACGCGATTATCTCAGCGCGCAAAGAGATGATTCCTGAAAATTATATCCAACGCGTTATTCAGTTTGCCCGTCAAGGCTACACGGAAATCGAATTCAAAACATACACCACCGACTGGGACTCCGATGCATATCTAACTGTCTCAGGACAGAACTCGAATAATTCGGTGCGCGTTACTAATGCTTTTCTTGAAACAGTTCTGGAAAAGGGTGAGTGGGAGCTGATTCGCCGCACTGATGGCACGGTTGCCGAACAGATAAGCGCGCGTGATTTGTGGGATAAAATTTCCTACGCGGCCTGGGCTTGCGCTGATCCAGGCGTGCAATATGACACCACGATCAATGAGTGGCATACCTGCCCAAAAGGCGGGCGCATTAACGCTTCTAATCCGTGTTCAGAATATATGTTCCTTGACGATACTGCCTGCAACCTCGCCTCGCTTAACCTGATGCAATTCAGAAAACTAGACAAGAGTTTTGACATTACAGCGTATGAGCATGCGATCAGATTATGGACAGTCACGTTAGAAATATCGGTGCTGATGGCGCAATTCCCCTCAAAGGAAATAGCGCAACTGTCTTATGATTACCGAACGCTTGGCCTGGGTTATGCGAACATCGGTGGTTTACTAATGGCGTCAGGATACTCTTATGACAGCGATGAAGGCCGAGCAATTTGCGGAGCCCTGACCGCGATTATGACAGGGGTCTCCTACGCGACTTCGGCTGAAATCGCATCAGAACTTGGTGCGTTTACCCGTTATGAGGAAAATGCTAAGGCGATGCTAAGGGTGATCCGCAACCACCAACGTGCGGCGATGGCAAAAAAGAATGGGTATGAGGGTTTATCGGTTTTGCCGGTTGCTCTGGACGTTGCATCCTGCCCTGATAAAGCCTTGCCAATCGCCGCGGCGGCGGCGTGGGATCGAGCCTTGAAACTTGGCGAGGCGCATGGGTATCGCAACGCGCAAACAACGGTGATCGCTCCAACTGGAACGATTGGTCTTGTGATGGATTGTGACACCACGGGGATCGAACCTGATTTCGCAATAGTCAAATTCAAGAAACTCGCGGGCGGGGGCTATTTCAAAATCATCAACCGCGTGGCCTCTGAGGCCCTCAAATGTCTTGGTTACAGCAAAGATAAAATCGAAGATATTATCCGCTATGCGGTGGGCCATGGCTCGCTTGACGGTTGCACATTTATCAGCGCTCGGGATCTCAAGGAAAAGGGGTTCACCAGTGACGTAATCGCAACAATCGAAACAACACTTGAATCAGCTTTTGATATTAGATTTGTATTTAACCGTTTCACTTTGGGGGACGCGTTCTGTCAGAATACCCTCGGCTTTACGAGCGATCAGTTAAATGCCCCTGATTTTGATATTCTGACAGCGCTTGGTTTTAGTCGGAAAGAGATTGAAGGGACTAACACGTATGTTTGCGGTGCGATGACTTTAGAAGGCGCACCACATCTGCTCGATGAACATCTGCCTGTTTTTGATTGCGCCAGTCCGTGCGGACGGATCGGCAAGCGTTTTTTAAGTGTCAACAGTCATCTACTGATGATGGCTGCGGCCCAGCCTTTTGTTTCAGGCGCGATTTCAAAAACAATCAACATGCCTAACACTTCGACTGTAGAGGATTGCAGTGATGCTTATATGCACTCATGGCGTCTTGGGTTGAAAGCCACAGCACTTTATCGTGATGGATCGAAGCTAAGCCAACCTTTGTCATCCTCTCTTATCGATGATGCTGATTTTGAAGAAGATGAAGAATCCCCGGCAGAGAAAATCAGCCACACATCATCCAAGGTTGTCGAGAAAATCATCGAGCGCCATGTCGTCCAGCAGCGGCGCAGCCTGCCGTCTCGCCGCAAGGGTTACACGCAGAAAGCGGTCGTTGGCGGGCATAAGGTTTATCTCAGGACGGGCGAATATCCTGACGGCAAGATCGGTGAGTTGTTTATCGATATGCATAAAGAGGGTGCAGCGTTTCGGTCGCTGATGAACAATTTTGCGATCTCGGTATCTATCGGCTTACAATACGGGGTGCCTCTAGAAGAGTTTGTCGAAGCGTTCACCTTCACGCGTTTTGAGCCTCAAGGCATGGTGCAAGGCAATGACATGATCAAAATGTCGACTTCCATTCTTGATTATATTTTCCGTGAATTGGCAATTTCATATCTCGATCGCGTCGATCTAGGTCATGTGAAAGAGGAAGATCTAGCGATGGATGCAATAGGCTCGGGGGATAACCAATCGGATATCAATGAGGCGACCAGTAAAGGTTTTATCCGCAATCGCTCCAATCTTCTGGTGTTGCACACGGGAACTGATGGCGATGCTAAAAAAACTCATACGATGACATCGGGCGGTGAGGAAATAACCCCCAGCATCACTGGCAGTACCACGAGCGGTGGCGGTGACGCGCTGGGTCGGATCAAGCAAGCGAAAATACAGGGTTATGAAGGCGAGAGTTGCCCAGAATGTGGCAATTTTACCCTTGTGCGCAATGGCACTTGCCTGAAATGCAACACATGCGGCGGAACCACCGGCTGCAGCTAATGAACAGATAATAGGAGTATCGTTATGTCAGGAAAAATAGACCAAAAACTAAGCGCTCTCGGAATCACCCTCCCAGACGCTCCAGCACCGGCCGCCAATTACCTTCCTTATGTGGTTAGTGGCAATATGGTTTTTATTTCGGGGCAGGTACCGATGGAAAATGGTAAAATCGCTATCACTGGCACGGTCGGTGAGGGCGGTAGATCTCAGGCCGATGCCGAAGCCGAGGCGCGGAAATGCGCAATCAATCTTTTGGCTCAGCTAAAAGCAGCAACTTCAGGCAATCTTGATTTGGTTAAACGGGTTGTTAAGCTTGGCGGATTTGTGGCGTCCTCACCTGATTTCACCGCGCATCCAAAAGTAATCAACGTCGCCTCTGACTTAATGGTCGAGGTGTTCGGCGATTCAGGGCGGCACGCACGTTTCGCGGTGGGGGCGAGTTCCTTGCCACTTGGTTGCCTTGTTGAGATTGAGGGTCTTTTCGAACTCTCCTGATAAAGGATTACTTATGTCAAATTTAGTGCCAATATATTTGGCATGGATGATGACAACGAAAGATTAGCCAACAAAAGCAAATGGCGCGCAGTGATGACCGAAGGCGCTGAGGCCATCAGCGACGATGACTGGTCTAAATGCGCACCAGCTGGTCACCCTCTTGTTAGCCATGCGCTTTTTATGGCGATGGAGGCAAGCGGTTCGGCTGCTCGTGAAAGCGGCTGGCTACCTCGTCATCTGACCGTTAGCGATCAACGCGGTGTCCTCCGAGGCATCATGCCGTTCTACGTCAAATCACATTCCTATGGCGAATACGTATTTGATCATGGCTGGGCAGGAGCTTGGCAACAAACACATGGCGGATATTACCCAAAGGCGCAGACGGCCGTTCCATTTACCCCAGTGCCTGGACCAAGGCTGCTGATAGATCAGACTCTGGATGAGACTTCCGCGGCTGCTGTGTTTGAAGCATTAGCGGAAGCTTCGCTAAGCGCGACCTACACGCTTGAGCTATCATCGATTCACATCACTTTTTTAAGCAAGGAGCAACATGATCGCCTGACGTCCAGCCCATCATCGCCAACGCTCTCCTCCCCACCCTCTCCATGGATCAGTCGGATCAATAGCCAGTTTCACTGGTATAATGAGAATTATCGAGATTTTGACGCCTTTCTTGACGCACTGACGTCTCGCAAGCGCAAAACTTTACGGCGTGAGCGCCGAGTGGTGGCTGAGGCCGGGGTTACCTTTGAACATTTGACCGGCGCTGGTTTGAAATCACATCACTGGGATCGCTTTTATGAATTCTATCTGGCAACGGTGGATAAAAAGTGGAGCGGCGCTTATCTAACTCGTGATTTTTTCGCTCAGATTCATGAGACGATGGCAGATGAGATTTTACTGATCATAGCGTATCATGATGGCGTGGCGGTCGCAGGCGCGCTTAATTTCATTGGCGACGAGACGCTTTACGGCCGTAACTGGGGATGCCTTACAGACGTACCGTTTCTACATTTTGAGACCTGCTATTATCAAGCGATTGATTTTGCGATTAGGCTTGGGCTGAAAACCGTTGAGGCAGGGGCGCAAGGATTACACAAGGTGCAACGCGGCTATATTCCAGTGGTGACCTATTCAGCGCATCACTTGACGGATAAAGGATTCCATGAAGCGGTGCGTGATTTTACCTCCAATGAGGCGGCACAAATTGAAGAGGAAATCAAGGCGTTAAACGGCTGGACGCCATATCGCGAGAAAAACGCCTAGCCGCCTGATTGATATCACGATCTACCGGTCAAGGGGTTCGGGGACTTTTTTAACCCTTTTGCCTGTGCTCTTAGGTTTTTTCGGCGGGGGGTTTTTATTGTCTAAGTCTTCCTTCTCAACCTTAACCAAGAGCGAGGTGATCTCACCAGAAGCATCAGCTTTAGCCGTGTCAACGATCACAGACCCCCCGTCGGTCAATCGCCCGAACAGCAATTCTTCAGACAGAGGTTTTTTGACGTATTCCTGAATGACTCGCGCAAGCGGTCTTGCGCCGTAAGCCGGTTCATAGCCGCGCTCAACCAACCAATCCCGCGCGGGGTCCGTGAGGGTGATAACAACACCTCGGTCAGCCAATTGCGCCTCGAGCTGGAGAATAAATTTATCAACCACCTTACGCACTGTTTCAGGCGTGAGCGCCCTAAAGGCGATCGTCGCATCAAGACGGTTGCGAAACTCAGGGGTAAAAATGCGTTCGATCGCCGCTATATCGGCGCCCTCGACGTGCTCGCGGGCAAAACCAATCGCCTTCTTGCTTAACTCGCTCGCCCCAGCGTTAGTGGTCATGATAATGATGATATTGCGGAAATCGATGGTTTTGCCATTGTGGTCAGTAAGGCGTCCGTTATCCATCACCTGCAACAGCAGATTGAAAATATCAGGATGTGCTTTTTCTATCTCATCAAGGAGTAAAACCGCATGGGGGTGTTGATCAACAGCATCGGTCAAAAGCCCGCCCTGTTCAAATCCAACATAACCCGGCGGGGCTCCGATTAATCTGGATACCGAATGACTTTCCATATATTCGGACATATCAAATCTGATCAGTTCGATTCCGAGGGATTCAGAAAGTTGTCTTGCGGCTTCGGTTTTCCCGACTCCAGTGGGGCCGCTGAACAGGTAATTACCAATCGGCTTATTGATCTCACGCAAGCCGGACCGCGCGAGTTTAATCGCCGAGGCCAGAGCGGTAATCGCTTCATCCTGACCATAAACCATGCGCTGCAAGTCGCTTTCAAGATCAGCGAGCGCAATGCGGTCATCACGATTAACAGTTTTTGGCGGAATTCGTGCCATGCTAGCGACGGTTGCTTCTATCTCATTCTCGCTGATAGTTTTGCGGCGGCGCGAGGGCGGTAGCAACTTTTGTGCGGCCGCTGCTTCATCAATCACATCTATGGCTTTGTCGGGCAATTTGCGGTCAGTAATATAGCGAGCGGCTAGTTCGACCGCCGTCTTGATCGCCGCTACGCTATAGCGAACGCCGTGATGCGCTTCATACCGTGATTTCAGTCCGGTGAGAATTTTAATAGTATCATCCACAGATGGTTCAGGGACATCGATCTTCTGGAATCGCCGTGCCAAGGCGCGATCTTTTTCAAACCAGCCACGGAACTCTTTATAGGTCGTCGAGCCAATGCAGCGCAGACTACCATCTTGCAATGCAGGCTTTAGCAAGTTAGACGCATCCATCGCCCCGCCACTGGTTGCTCCAGCGCCGATAATAGTATGAATTTCATCGATAAAGATAATGGCTTTATCATCTTTTGCGACCTGTTTCATCACCGCTTTAAGGCGTTCTTCAAAATCACCCCGATACCGTGTACCTGCCAGCAATGCGCCCATATCGAGTGAATAGATCACGGCGTCCGCCAGGACTTCGGGAACTTTTTTCTGGGCGATTTTATGCGCCAAACCTTCGGCGATAGCAGTTTTACCAACGCCACTATCACCGACGAGGATGGGATTGTTTTTGGTGCGACGACAAAGCACCTGAATGGTGCGATCAACCTCAGCAGTGCGCCCAATCAGAGGATCTATTCTACCCTCATTTGCCTTTTCATTGAGATTAACCGCATAGACCGAAAGCGCATTTTCTTTTTCATTAATATCGTCCGCAGTGGCTTCAGTGCCGTCAGGAACGGAGTTTTCATCAGTATCAAAGTATGGATTTTTGGTTGTACCATGGCTGATATAATTAACCACATCAAGACGCGTGACGCCTTGTTGCGCAAGCAGCCAGACGGCATAGCTTTCGCGTTCATTGAAAATAGCAACCAACACATTAGCGCCGGTGACAGATTTGCGGTTAGCGGACTGGCTGCTAATAATAGCGCGTTGCAGAACGCGCTGGAAACCGCTGGTTGGCTGGATTTCACCTTCGCTTATTTCAATAGATTCCATCGTCTGCTCTAAATGCTTGGCGACGTCCTCTTGCAAGATTTTTGCGTTTATACCACAAGCATCAAGAATTTTGCGCGCGTCGCTGTCTTCAATGAGGGCTAAGAGGAGATGCTCGAGCGTTGCGAATTCATGCCGCCCCTCAAAGGCCAATTTCATCGCAAAGCGCAGGGTTTCTTCTAATTCTTCTGAAAGCATCAATTATTCCTTTTCCAACTGTAACCGCAAAGGGTGTTGACTCTTGCGCGCAACCGCCATGACCTGTTTTACCTTGGTTTCTGCGACTTCGCGCGTATAAATACCGCATATGCCTATACCACGCTGATGGACATGAAGCATGATTTTGGTCGCCTCGTCCTGCGACTTTCTGAAATACATCTGCAAAACATGAATCACAAATTCCATCGGAGTATAATCATCATTAAGCATAATCACTTTGTAAAGTGACGGCTTTTTGAGTTTTTGACGTATCTCGACAACCAGCTCTATATCAGGCGTGTCGCTGGACTTGGTATCTTTATCGGACATGAGATTCATGGCTTTTCCATTATCTGTTCTCGATTAATGATATTAGCATAAAATCCCTTAATGAAAGAGCTTGAGTATAAAAAAATCGTTATCTTTTGATTATATTGACTGTTTAAGGCACTATGGCTAGAATCGGATTTATATCATTAACCGTGAACAACAGCTAAGGATTCGGTGTATAAATGACAAAGCGTTTTCTCTTGCTGGTTTTGCTGATCGGGGTTGTGATTACCCGCTTTCCCAATGAGGCTGAAGCGCGCTACGCTTCGATCATCGTGCATGAAAACACTGGAAAAGTGATGTATTCACGCAACGCCGATCAAAAACTTTACCCCGCCTCCTTAACGAAAATCATGACGCTTTATCTTTTGTTCGAAGCACTCGAGAATGGTGAGGTGTCGATGCGCACCCGCATGAAAGTCAGCAAGGTCGCCGCCGGCAGGTCACCATCAAAATTAGGGCTTAAAATTGGTAGCACGATTACAGCACGGAACGCGATGATGGCCCTTGTGACTAAATCAGCGAATGATGCGGCCACAGTGATCGCTGAACATTTGGGAGGGACTGAGCGCGAGTTTGCCAAAAAAATGACGCGCAAGGCACGCTCACTAGGAATGAGCCGGACGACATTCCGCAACGCTTCAGGCCTGCCCCATTCAGCACAGCAATCCACCGCGCGAGATATGGCGAAACTCGCCATTGCGATCAGGCTTGATTTTCCACAATATTATGATGTTTTTAAAACTCAAAGTTTTGAATGGGGTGGGCGCAAATTCAAAAATCACAACAAGCTGCTTGGGCAATATAAAGGCACGGACGGAATCAAAACCGGATATATCAGGGCATCAGGCTTTAATCTGGTCGCCAGTGTTGAACGCCAAGGAGTACGTCTGGTAGGGGTGGTTTTTGGTGGTCGCTCCGGCGCATCGCGCGATAAACACATGATTCATCTGCTCAACAAGCAATTTAACCGCGTACCGGAATACACCCAAGCCGCGATTCTGCCACCCAAACAGAGCAGTGTGATTGCCTCATTAGCCCCACCCCCCCCCAAACCGGCAGTTCTGGCGTTGAAACGTAAGCAAGATAATGACGACAAAACCAGCAAAACATTAGTCGCCAGTATCGTACCAACACGTCCGAGTCTCGATGATCCGATTCCAGCAGACCCACCAAAAATCGCGGATTGGGAAATTCAGGTCGGCAGTTACGAAAATCGCTCTAACGCGCATCGAGCCGCTAGAGATGCGCGCGGGGTCGCAATACCAATTCTATCCATGCAACCCGCGGTATTACGTCAAGTGCGCTATGGCACTTTAATGCTATGGCAGGTTCGTTTTAAGGGCTTTGATGAAAAAGTGGCAAGACAGGCTTGCCTGCAATTATTCACCGAAGGCTTGCCATGCGTTGCGGTGCCTAAACTCCAGCAATCGAGTTAAGGGATTTTAGGCCAACTCTCGCTCGACAAGGCTCACCCAATAGCTCGCACCAAGAGGCAGAAGATCATCGTTAAAATCATAACCGGTGTTGTGGAGCATTCCACCATCTTTAGCCTGTCCCGCCCCAAGCCAGATATACGCGCCCGGACGCGCCTCGAGCATATAGGAGAAATCCTCACCCGCCATCGATGGTGGCGCGTCCATGATCACCGATCCACTACCAAGCACATCAGCAGCAACCGCAGCAGCCCGGTCGGCCGCAGCGGCATCATTGATGGTCGGAGGGTATCCTGGCTGCCAGTCGAAGGTGCTTTGGCAATCATGGGCCTCGGCGATAGTTTTGGTCAGATGCTGCAGAGCCCGCTCAATAAACTGGCCAGTTTCGCGGCTGATATGACGCGCCGTTCCAGTAATAAAGGCATTGTCGGGGATCACATTATGGGTAGAGCCCGCATGAAACTGCGTGACCGAGACAACAATTGGATCAATAGGGTTGGCTCGGCGCGAGACCACTGACTGTATCGCCTGAACCAAAGCCGTTCCAGCATAAAGAGGATCGATGGTGGTGTTTGGCATAGCGGCATGTCCACCACGTCCGGTCAGCGTAATTTCGAACACATCAGCCGCCGCCATTGAAGCGCCTCGATGCACAACCGCACGACCGACATCAATCCCTGGCCAATTATGCATCCCCCAAACACTAGAGACATTAAATCGATCAAATAACCCTTCATCGACCATAACCTTACCCCCGCCGCCACCTTCTTCAGCGGGCTGGAAAATAACCATAACCTTGCCACTGAAATTGCGGGTTTCAGCAAGGTATTTAGCGGCGCCCAGCAACATCGAAGTATGCCCATCATGCCCGCAGGCATGCATGATGCCAGCATTGATCGAAGCATGATCAAAACTGTTTTCTTCCTGCATGGGCAAGGCGTCCATATCAGCGCGGAGACCAATCACCCCCTCGCCTTTTCCCTTGCCTTCGATAATTCCAATAACGCCAGTGGTGGCAATTCCGCGATGGGTTTCGATGCCGAAAGATTCGAGTTTTTCGGCAATAAACGCAGCAGTTTTATGTTCTTCAAACCCTAATTCAGGATTAGCGTGAAGATGCTGCCGCCATTCGCGCATTTCATCTGATCTTGCGGCGATGGTGTTATTGATAGGCATTGCTTCCCTCCATTCAGGCTTCGGGCTGTATATAGAGATTATAACGCTTTCGCCTGATCAATGACAATGCCGATATTGAAATCGATTTTATTGTGATATGCTCTTGCATCCTTATTCCAAACAAGCAAAATGGTGTCGCTAACAAGACAGGCGATCATGCATGTTTGAGGCAATGGTGAATTAAAAGGGACGTGGTCTGAAAGGGATTGATGATGGCAAGGGCCCCTGAACGCGGCGCAAGAGGATTACCCGGTGGCAAGCAAAGGTATTCTATCTTCTCACTGATGCGCAACGCGCGAAACTATCACGAAAACTGGCAACGAGCTTGGCGCGCGCCTGAGCCGAAAAAACGCTATGATGCGGTGATTATCGGTGGTGGCGGCCATGGTCTTGCCACGGCGTATTATCTTGCGGCGGTTCATGGCATGACCAATATCGCGGTGCTTGAAAAGGGCTGGCTTGGTGGCGGCAACACTGGCCGCAACACAACAATTATCCGATCCAATTACATGTGGGATGAAAGTGCAGCGATTTATGATCACGCGCTGAAATTATGGGAAGGCTTAACGCAAGACCTTAATTTTAATTTGATGTTCAGCCAGCGCGGCGTGTTGACGATCGCACACAGCTGGCATGAATTGCGCGAGATGTCGCGCCGCGTTCACGCGATCAGGCTTAATGGGGTAGACAGCTCGGTGCTGACGCCTGATGAGATAAAAAAACTAGTGCCAATCATCAACATCGATCCCTCTATTAGGTATCCGGTGATGGGTGGATTTCTGCAAAAACGCGGCGGGACAGCTCGGCATGACGCGGTGGCTTGGGGATATGCGAGGGCCGCTGATGATCTTGGGGTTGATATTATCCAGAATTGCGAGGTGACCGGCTTAAGGCGCACCGGAAAACAAATAGAAGGCGTAGAGACAACCAAAGGCTTTATCAAAACACCAAAAGTTGGCTGTGTGGTCGCAGGACATTGCTCGGTGATGGCGGCAATGGCGGATATTCGCCTGCCAATATCGAGCCGTCCGCTTCAAGCCTTGGTATCAGAGCCGATCAAACCTGAACTTGACACAGTGATCATGTCAAACGCAGTACATATGTATATAAGCCAGTCGGATAAAGGTGAAATGGTGCTTGGGGCAGGGGTTGATAAATATAATTCATACGCCCAGCGAGGGTCGTTCCCGGTGCCTGAACACATGATCACCGCGGCCGTTGAGTTATTCCCCATCCTGTCGCGTCTACGAATGTTGCGCCAATGGGGCGGGATTGTTGATACATGCCCTGATGCCTCGCCAATCATTTCAAAAACGGATGTAAAAGGGCTATATTTCAACTGCGGCTGGGGGACGGGCGGCTTTAAAGCAACGCCAGGTTCGGGTCATGTTTTCGCCGATCTAATCGCCCATGATCGCCCTAACACTATCGCCGCTCCGTATTCTCTTGACCGTTTTCAGACAGGGTTGCTGATCGATGAGCATGGCGCGGCTGGGGTCGCGCATTAATAGGATTTTCAGGATAGGTCTAAAAATATGTTACTAATTGATTGCCCCCATTGTGGCGCTCGCGACGAAACTGAATTCTCTTACGGCGGCGAGGCGCATATCATGCGTCCACTGGCAGAAAACGAGATTAGCGACGCTGAGTTTGCTAATTATCTGTTTCTACGTGATAATCCAAAAGGTGTTTTTCTCGAACGCTGGTGTCATAGTATCGGCTGTCGGCGATGGTTCAATGTGGCCCGTGACACTGTGAGCAACACGGTCATCGAGATTTACCCAATAGGAGACCTGCCCTCATCGGATGAAGGGAAAAAAGCCTATATCTCTTGCTGGCGTCGGGAATCGATGGCTGAACAAGCAGCAAAGCGTAAGTGAGGCCCTAAGATGATGACAGGCGAGAAAATTCCAAAACAAGGCTTTATGCGTAAGGCCACCGGTGGCCGGATTGACCGGACAAAACCGCTTAGGTTTGTTTTTGACGGCAAGAATTTATCGGGGTATGAGGGTGACACCTTGGCATCGGCACTTCTCGCCAATGGCGTTTATCTGGTTGGTCGATCTTTTAAATATCACCGCCCTAGAGGCATTTTAACCGCCGGTTGTGAGGAGCCCAATGCGCTGATGCACATCGGTGAAGGGGCACGACAAACGCCGAATATTCGCGCGACTGAGGCTATGCTGTATGATGGGCTAAGGGCGAAAAGCCAAAATCGCTGGCCTTCGCTGACCTTTGATATAGGGGCGATCACTTCGATTTTCAGCCGCTTATTTCCAGCAGGATTTTATTACAAGACGTTTATGTGGCCGGCGGCGTTCTGGCCATCAGTTTATGAGCCGTTTATCCGGCGACTTGCTGGCCTTGGCAAAGCGTCGAGCGAGCATCATGACCCTGACCGCTATGAAAAAACTCACCGCCACGCCGATGTTGTGGTGGTTGGCGGCGGTGTCAGCGGGATAATGGCGGCGTTGGCAGCAAGCAACAGTGACGCACGAGTGATCATCGTTGATGAGCAAAATGAATTCGGCGGCCGGATGTTAACGGAAGGCGATATCGTAGTAGATGGCAAACCTGCTGAGGACTGGGTGGCAGACGCAATCGCCACACTAGCAGCCAGACCTAACGTGACCATGCTAACGAGAACCACATGCTTTGCGTATATGGATCATAATTATCTGCTATTTGCCGAAAAGGTAACGGATCACATGGCAAACCCACCCGCGCATCTGCCACGACAAAGATTATGGAAGATCAGGGCGAGGCAGGTTGTGCTGGCGCAAGGTGCGCTTGAACGCCCGCTTGTTTTCGGCGGTAATGACTTGCCTGGCGTGATGATGTCGACGGCAGCACGGAGCTATATCAATCGCTACGCGGTGCTTCCTGGAAACCGCGCGGTCGTGGCAACAAATAACGATGATGCGTATAAAACCGCTTTTGCGATGCGAGAGGCCGGAATCACAGTAGCAGCGATTATCGATACCCGTGAGAATCCATCATCAGCTCTGGTCAGCCAAGCCTTGCATGAGGGGATTATGGTTCATTTCGGCCACGCTATTCTTGAATCTTCGGGAACGCGCCATGTGGGGCGAGTTAAAATCGCAGCAGTCTCGCAAAAAAGCTTTGTTGCAAAAGACGAGGCCTTTTATCTGGATGCCGATCTCGTGGTGATGTCGGGGGGATTCACACCGACGGTCGGACTTCATGCGCAATCACGCGGCCAGCTGGAATGGAATGATGAGTTGCAATGTTTCCATCCGTCAGACTATCACGAGGCCTCACGATGCATTGGCGGGGGCAACGGCGATTTTTCGGTTAAACTGGCGTTGAAAGATGCGGCCGACGCTGGTGCGGACGCTGCGCGCTTGTCTGGCTTTAAGCCGAAACCAACGCCCGTACCCACTGTAACCGAGCCTGATTGTGATTTGCGCCCACTACCTCAAGCTAAGGTTCCGATGAGTTCGACAATGGCGCATGGGCCGAAAGCTTTTGTCGATTTTCAAAACGACGTAACCGCAAGCGATATTAAACTGGCGACACGCGAAGGGTATCATTCAGTTGAGCACGTCAAGCGTTACACGACAAACGGAATGGCGACAGACCAGGGAAAACTGTCTAATATTAACGCGCTGGCGATTTTGTCTGACCAGCTGGGGCGGCCGATTCCTGAGGTTGGCACAACGACTTTTCGCTCTCCCTACACCCCGACTTCATTCGCAGTCATCGCAGGACGCGATATCAAAGATTTATTTGATCCCATCCGTCTTACGCGCATGGATGACTGGCATCGACAGCACGGCGCAACTTTTGAACATGTCGGGCAATGGATGCGCGCGTGGTATTACCCGCAAGGTGATGAGACAATGGATGAGGCCGTGCGGCGTGAGGTACGCGCGGCGCGAACCCACGCAGGAATTCTGGACGCCTCTACCTTGGGCAAGATCGATATTCGGGGCGAGGATGCTGCCGAATTTCTCAACAGAATCTACACCAACGCCTGGAAACTCCTTGAAGTCGGTCGTTGCCGTTACGGTTTGATGCTGAAAGATGATGGGATGGTGATGGATGATGGGGTGACCACGCGCCTTGGTGAAAACCATTTTCATATGACAACCACTACAGGTGGCGCGGCCAGCGTTCTTGAGTGGCTTGAAGAATGGCACCAGACGGAATGGCCTTATTTAAAAGTTTATATGACGAGCGTGACTGAAGAATGGTCAGTTGTGACAGTTTCAGGGCCAAACGCACGAAAAATTCTCCAGGCGGCCGGATGTTCAGTATCTCTTGCAAATGATGAGTTTCCATTCATGACATATAAACCTGCGACAATCGCGGGATTGCCGGTGCGCCTTTTCCGTATTTCCTTCACCGGTGAGTTAAGTTTTGAGATCAACCTCAAAGCACAGTTCGGTCTAGCTTTGTGGATCAATCTGATGAAAGCAGGGGAGGATTACGGGTTGACTCCCTATGGCACTGAGGCGATGCACGTCTTACGCGCTGAGAAAGGCTTTATCATCGTAGGCCAAGAAACCGACGGATCAGTAACGCCGTATGATCTAGGGATGCAATGGATTGTTTCGAGCAAAAAACCTGATTTTATCGGCAAGCGCGCATTGGCCCGGTTAAGCATGGCACAATCGGACAGAAAGCAACTTGTGGGACTAATGACTGATGAGCCGTCCGTGGTGATCCCAGAAGGCGCACATGCGGTGCTTGATGCAACAGAGCCATTACCGATGACTATGCTTGGACAGGTGACATCATCCTATTACTCACCGAATTGTGGTCATTCTATTGCAATGGCGTTGCTTAAAGGCGGCCATGAGATGATCGGAAAAACCGTGTGGTTTCCAATGCTCGATGGCAGCAAACCCATAAAAGCAAAAGTGACTGAGCCGGTTTTTTATGATCCTAAGGGAGAAAAGATCAATGGTTGATACGACGATGCTACCGGGAAAATCTCCGCTTGCAGGCTTCACGCCCGCCACAGCCGCGCGCGCCACCGATGAACCAGAGGCCGTGATCATGACCGATACCGGGGTGTTTGATAAGATCAATTTGCGCTGTGATGCCTCTAATCCGGTGATGATCGCGCATCTGGCCAAAGTTGTCGGCTGTCCGTTGCCGGAAGCCAATCGTTTTAACTCTTCGGGCGACAGACGGATTATCTGGACCGGCCCTAACGAATGGCTGATCACGGCGGAAAAAGGCGTAGCCAGTAAGATCATCCCCATACTTGATACGGCTGAGGCCGGGCATGTCGCGGTAACCGAAGTTAGTAACGCGCTAGGCGGTATCACATTAGACGGTGAATCCGCGCGGTTGGCACTCGCCAAGCATTGTGCGATAGATCTTGATGAGTCGGTTTTTCTTGCAGGCCATTCAGCCGTAACATTGCTAGGATTGGCAGCCGCAACGCTTTTATGCGTTAGTCACTCATCATTTACCGTGCTTGGTCGTAGCAGTTTTATGCCTTATATCGCGGCGCTACTGGAAGATTCATGCCTTGAATATGGTTTTAGTTATCATGCCTCAGAATAGGCAGAGAGATCGGTTTTAAACAAACTCGTTATCGGGCAATTCCTCAGCGCGTTTCGCCATAAACTCCTTAAGTGCTTCATCGATGGCCTCGTCAAGTGGCGGCGGCTGGTATTGCTTGAGCATTTGTTTTGCTCGGATCGCGGCGCGCTCACCGCTTTCTATCGCGCCTTCTGCGCTCCATTGCTCAAACGTGGTATTATCAGCGAATTCCGAACGCCAGAAAGCGTCCTCGAAATTGGCTTGCGTGTGGCTTGATCCGAGGAAATGTTTTCCTGGGCCGGTTTCGATGATCGCATCCATCGCCTGCCCATTCTCACTGAGATCAATTTCACTTACCATACGCGGCATCATCGATAGCTGGTCAGCGTCCAGCAACAATTTGCGGAAATCCGAAACAAGCCCGCCTTCCATCCAGCCCGCAGCATGAAGGGTAAAATTAACCCCGCCAAGCACGGTAGGCAGCAAGGTCTGAATCGATTCGTAAGCAGATTGGGCATCGACAGTTTTCGCAGCAGTCAACGAACCACCAGAGCGGAAAGGAACGCCTAGTCGTCTTGCGAGTTTCGCGCAGGCGTAAAGCACTTGCGCGGGTTCAGGTGTGCCGAAAGTCGGCGCGCCTGTCTGCATTGACATCGAACTGGCGAATGACCCGAAAACTACTGGCGTGCCGGGATTGATGAGTTGGGCAAAAGCTATGCCGCTCATGGCTTCTGCGAGTGTTTGGGCCAGCGTTCCTGCGACCGACACCGGCGACATGGCCCCTGCGAGAATAAAAGGTGTGGTAATCACCGCCTGCCCAGCTCTCGCATAGACTTTAAGCGCGCTGAGCATTGTATCGTCCCACGCCATCGGTGAGTTGGCGTTAATCAGGCTGATCATGACGGTTTTCTCGCGGACAAAATCCGCACCAAACAGAATTTCTGCCATTTTAACACTATCCTGGGCACGTTCCTCAGCGGTAACCGAACCCATAAACGGCTTATCGGAATAACGCATATGCGTGTAAACCATCTCAAGATGGCGTTTGGTCGTGGGCAGATCGACCGGCTCACAAACCGTGCCTCCCGAATGATGAAGCCCGGGCAGCATATAAGCGAGTTTAACAATATTGCGGAAATCCTCTATGGTGGCATAGCGTCTTTCGTTGTCGAGATCACGGATAAAAGGAGGCCCGTACACTGGAGCAAAAACTAAATTTTTGCCGCCAATTTCGACTGATTTTTCAGGGTTGCGGGCGTGTTGAGTAAATTGCGAAGGGGCGGTGGCGCAAAGCGTGCGACACATCCCTCGTGGAAAATGAACGCGCTCACCTTTGATATCAGCCCCTGCGTCTTTAAGAATTACTAAGGCTTCAGGATCATTGTTGAAATTAATACCGACATCTTCGAGAATCGTCTCAGCGTTATTTTCTATAATTTCTGCGCCTTCATCGCTTAAAATATCATAAACGGGATTCTGGCGAGTGATATAGGGTGTGGAAAACGCTGATGAGGACTCACGTGCGGCGCGGCGAGCTTCACGTCCACCGCTACGGCGTTGGCGTTTTTCATTTCTATCATTTGGCATGGCAAACTCTCATCATGTCTAGTTTTGGTGTGTTATCACGCTCTCAGTTGCTGGTTATCAGAATCAAACGGGCTGTCATCGATAATGGTTGCAGGATAACGCGCACCAAGAATATCTATTTCAAATTTTGTGCCATGGACGGCAAGGTCTGGTGGTATCATAGCCATCGCCAACGAGGTTTTGACGCGGAAACCATAATTGCCTGAGGTCGCGCGCCCCACCATCTCGCCGTTATGATAAATCGGATTGCCACCAATCGCATCAGCATCAGTGACATCGGCCACCTCTAGCGTGACCAGCGTATTTTTGAAGCCCTTTTCCTGCCAGCGCACCAGCCCATCTCTGCCGATAAAATCGCCTTTATTGAGGTGAATAAATCTGTCTAGCCCTGATTCGAGTGCAGCGTATTCAACTGATAATTCAGTGCCAACCATCCGATAAGATTTTTCCATTCGCATCGAATCCATGGCTCTGATCCCAAAAGGTTTTAGCCCAAGATCTTCACCCGCCTCGATCAAACGATCAAAGATATGATTCTGATATTCGATGGGGTGATGAAGTTCCCAACCAAGTTCACCAACAAAATTAACCCGGGCCGCAAGGCTTGGCGCGAGCCCGACATCGATCCATTGTGATGACAGCCACGGAAAGGATTCGTTGGAAAAATCGAACCGCGCACTGGTACGCTGCATGAGCTCTCGCGATTTTGGACCTGCGACCACCAGCACTCCCATCGCATTGGTGAGATTTGTTAAAGTAACGCTACCATCCTGCGGCATATGTTTTCTGATCCAGTCATGATCGACAGCCTGCAAAGCCCCCGCCGAAACAACATAGAAACTATCATGCGCCTCTCGGATAATTGTAAATTCGGAATGAACGCCGCCACTAGGCGATAGAGCGTGGCAGAGATTAACCCTCCCAATTTTTTTCGGAATCCGATTAGCAACAAGCCGATCGAGAAACTCTTCTGCACCCCCGCCGCTGATCCGGGCTTTGGCAAAAGCGGTCATATCGAGCACCCCAACATTTCTAGTAGTGTTTTTAATCTCATTGCCAACATGTACAAACCACTCAGACCTTCTGAACGACCAGTGATCTTCCTGTTTGATGCCTTCGGGCGCGAACCAATTGGGACGCTCCCAACCAAATTTTGCACCGAACACCGCCCCAAGGTTTTTCATGCGATCATAACAAGGGGCGGTACGCAGAGGTCTTGCGGCCTCTCTTTCCTCATCAGGATAATGAGTAGTGAAGACATTGGCGTAAGCTTCCTCGTTTTTCTCGATCAAGTAGCTCTTGGTGGCGTAGCCGCCGAAGCGACGCGGATCAACACCTGACATATCTATGGTCGGCTCACCCTCAACGATCCATTCCGCGAGTTGCCACCCTGCTCCGCCCGCAGCGGTAACGCCAAATGAATGCCCTTCACTCAGCCAGAAATTGCGCAGTCCCGGTGCAGGGCCGATAATCGGGTTGCCATCAGGAGTATAAGCAATCGCGCCGTTATAAACTTTCTTAACACCAACCTCACCAAATGCGGGTACGCGGAAAATGGCGCTTTCGATATGACCCTCAATGCGTTCTAGATCTTCCTGAAACAGTTCATACTCACTATCATCATCAGGGGGATTAACATAACAAGCCGGCGCACCGTGCTCGTAGGGACCAAGAATCAACCCTCCCGCTTCCTCACGCAGATACCATCCGTTATCACTGTCTCTCAAAACACCCATCTCAGGCAGGTTATTTTCGTGTCTCGCTTTTATCTCAGGATGAGCTTCGGTGACGATATATTGATGCTCAACCGGAATCACTGGCACGTTAAGCCCGACCATCTCACCAGTTTTTCGAGCAAAATTACCAGTGCAAGAAATGACATGCTCGCAAGTAACCGTGCCTTTATCGGTGATAACTTCCCATTCACCCGAAGGTTTTTTTGTGATCGCGGTAACCACGGTGTTGCGATGGATAGTGGCCCCTAAATCACGCGCGCCTTTCGCCATAGCCTGTGTTAGATCAGCGGGTTGGATATAACCGTCTTCGGGATGTCTGATCGCACCGACCAGACCTTCTATATTGCACATCGGCCAGATTTCCTTGACCTCTTGGGGAGTAAGACGCGATACATCAATGCCGATGGTATCAGCAACACCGGCGTATTGCATATATTCATCCCAGCGTTCAGACGTACTAGCCAAGCGGATATTGGACACTTTACGGAAGCCAACATTCATACCGGTTTCGCGCTCTAAGTCCTGATAGAATTTAACTGAGTATTTATGCACCTGCCCGACTGAATAAGACATATTAAATAGAGGCAGTAACCCTGCAGCATGCCAAGTTGACCCTGAAGTGAGTTCTTTGCGTTCAATCAGCATAACGTCATCCCAGCCTTTTTTCGCCAGATGATAAGCCATCGACACCCCGACAACGCCGCCACCAATAACAACCGCTCGCGCCTGATTTTTCATGTTTCTCCTCCGCCTATGTTATTGATCAGATTTTCCACACAATTCTAATAGAAAAGCCACGAAAAAGCATTCGCCAAACGACATAATCCTTCCTGATACACCCAAATAGCGCGAGAGACCGGAGTTTTCAGGGATACAATCTTGTTGCAATCCAGTGGTTATTCACCTCATCACCATCTTTAGTAAAACGGAATCGGTCATGAAGTCGTGATTGACCTTCTTGCCAGAATTCAAACTCGACTGGCGTGAGTCGATATCCACCCCAATGCTTTGGTCTTGGAGGGTTTTGAGGATATTTCTCTGTAAATTGAGCTAGATTTTCTTCGAGAACCTCTCGGCTTTCTAGCGGCGCAGATTGATCTGACGCCCAGGCCCCGATACAGCTTTCGTAAGGGCGTGATGCAAAATAAGCATCAGAAGACGCCTCATCGAGTCGTGAGACATGTCCGACCATCCTCACTTGCCGCCGTAGCGATTTCCAGTGAAAACAAAGCGCAGCCATTTTGGTGGCCTCAAGCTCGATCGCCTTGCGGCTGGTATAGTTGGTATAAAAATGGACTGAATGATCATCTATACCCTTCATCAAGACGATTCGCGCCGAAGGCCAGCCGTTTTCAGCAACACTGGCGAGGGTCATTGCACCAGGGTCGCTAATTTCAGTCGTGCAAGCTTCATCGAACCAACCGCGCAACAGCAGGAAAGGATTTTTACCGACCGGGTTAAAAGTAGTGCCAACCATTATCTTGTCATCATGTCTTGGCCTTTGCTAGGCTGTCAAGACGCTGTGGTTGAAATTAGTAACTGAAAGCTCTATACTGTAGTTAGATACACAATGGAGGACATGATGAAAATGTTTCTGCGCCTTATCCCTTTATTGACGGCGAGTTTTTCAATCACGATGGTAGCGTCAGCCGCCACCAACACTGACCGCGTAACTGGCACGGTTGAAGACATCTCGCCGATCATTTCATCTCATATTCAAAAGACACCGGTCAGGGAAACAGTGTGCCACACTGAAGAAGTTCCAGTCTATAGGCGAGTGCAGCAAAACAATGACGGCCATACGCTTGGCGGCGTGATTATCGGCGGTGTGCTCGGCTCAGTCATCGGCAATGAAGTCAGCAATGACAAGGGCGCAGGGGCCGTCGGGGCCGTTGCAGGTGCACTTTTAGGACATGAGGTCACCAGAAATAGAACTTCGAGCCGCGAGCAGATTGTCAGCTATCGCCAACGGGATGTTTGCGAGGAGATCACTACTCTTCATGAAGAACGCATCGAGACGATTAAAGGCTACAAATTAAGCGTTCTGGTGGATGATGAGGTTATCGCTCTTGAGAGCAAGAGGAAATACCAGATCGGCGATGATATCCGCGTTAATCGCAGAATAACTTACAGCATCCGCTAATCCAGAAAATCTCACGCCCTTGACCGCCGTGGTGCCCTTGCCCCGTGCGGGATATGGTGTATAGTGATCCTCGGGAAAGGATACCAAGAGAACAATGACAGACACGAACGGATTGCTTAAGGGCCGGCGGGGATTAATAATGGGGGTCGCCAATGATCGGTCAATCGGCTGGGGAATCGCACTCGCAGCACATCACGCAGGGGCTGAGATTGCTCTCACGTATCAGAATGAGACGCTTGAAAAACGCTTAAGACCACTCGCTGAGCAGATCGGCTCATCGGTAATTTTGCCTTGCGAGGTAACTGATGACAAGGCCCTTGATCAGGTTTTTGCAGCGTTGAAAAAGGAATGGGGTTCGCTCGATTTCATTGTTCATGCGCTCGCATATTCGGATAAGGACGAATTAAAAGGTCATTATTATACCACCAGTCGCAATAATTTCAGCCAAACGATGGATATTTCGGTTTATTCACTGACAGCAGTCGTTCAGCGTGCGGCATCAATACTGAACGATAACGGGTCGGTTTTAACTTTGACCTACTATGGTGCGGAAAAAGTCATGCCGCATTACAATGTCATGGGAGTCGCGAAAGCTGCGCTTGAATCTTCCGTGCGTTACCTAGCCGCCGATCTTGGCGATCGCGGGATTAGAATCAACAGTCTGTCGGCAGGGCCGATGAAAACTCTCGCCGCATCAGGAATTGGTGATTTCAGGTATATTCTGAAATGGAACGCTTATAATTCACCCCTAAAGCGAAACGTTACCCTAGAGGATATTGGTGGAACGGCGGTATATCTGCTGTCTGATTTATCAAGCGGCGTGACGGGTGAAACTCACCATGTGGACTGTGGCTATCATGTTGTCGGCATGAAGGCCGTTGATGCGCCTGATATAACCGTGAATTAGCGTCATGGGCGACAACAGTTTTGGCGATTTGTTCAGATTCACGACTTTTGGCGAGAGTCATGGCACGGCTATCGGCTGTGTAGTTGATGGCGTCCCCCCCCGCATTGCCTTAAATGAACGTGATATTCAGCCGTGGCTTGACCGCCGCAAGCCAGGCACATCGCATTTTGTCACCCAACGCAAGGAAGATGATCAGGTGAAGATTCTCTCGGGGATTTTCGAGGGCGAGACCACTGGCATGCCAGTGGCCATGGTGATCGAAAATACCGACCAGAAGTCGAAAGATTACAGCGAGATCGCCAAAACCTACAGACCCGGCCACGCCGATTACACTTATGATGCCAAATACGGAATTCGCGATTATCGCGGCGGGGGGCGGTCATCAGCAAGAGAAACCGCTTTGCGCGTTGCGGCGGGAGCAATCGCGCGAAAAATTCTTCAACAGCGCTTGGGCGATATACAGATCAGAGGTGCGGTAGTCCAGATCGGCGACAAGCCAATTAACCGAGATAACTGGAATTGGGATGAATGCGACAAAAATCCGTTTTTCTGCCCCGATGCGACAATAATTCCCGAATGGGAGAGGTTTCTCAATCAGGTTAGAAAACAAGGATCATCAGCGGGAGCCGTGATAGAAATTATTGGTGAGGGAATCCCCGCCGGGATTGGCAGTCCTGTCTATAATAAACTAGATGCTAATCTCGCAGCAGCGATGATGAGTATTAATGCGGTCAAAGGCGTTGAGATCGGTAGCGGTTTCGCGCTAGCGGCGATTCCCGGCATTGAGGCAGGCGATGAAATGCGCATCGATGATAAAGGCAACCCTATCTTTACCAGCAATCACGCCGGCGGTGTTTTGGGCGGTATCTCATCAGGCCAACCCCTGCTCGCACGTTTTGTGGTCAAACCAACAAGTTCTATACTCACTCCCCGCAAGACAATAGACAAAGACGGCCATGAGGTTGAAATCAAAACCAAAGGCCGCCACGACCCTTGTGTGGGGATTCGTGCAGTGCCAATCGGTGAGGCGATGATGGCGGTTGTTCTTACCGATTTACTGATGCGCCATGAAGCGCAATGCGGCAAGATAACGCCCTAGAAGCTAGGGCTTTTTTGCGACAATAATAAATTCTTTATTGCCTTGTGGCCCCAGAATCGGCGAGGCGATAATTCCAATAACCTGCCAGCCCATTTCCGTCGTAAGCCATGCCTCGATATCATCTTGAACGCTTTGGTGAAGAGCCTCCTCTCGCACCACGCCGCCCTTACCGACTTGTCCTTTTCCGACTTCGAATTGCGGCTTGATCAGAGCAGCAAGCCACGCCCCACTCGGCGCAAAATCAAGGCTTGGCGGCAGCGCCTTTTTAAGCGAAATAAACGACACATCAGCAACGATGATATCAACGCGATCGGGAATATCATTATGCGTCAAATACCTTGCATTCGTGCGTTCCATGACCACGACTCGCGGATCCTGCCTGAGAGTCCAGTCTAGTTGTCCATGCCCAACATCGACCGCATAAACACGTTTTGCACCGCGCCCTAGCAACACATCGGTAAAACCGCCAGTGCTAGCACCAATATCGATAGCCACAAGTCCTTGAGGATCAAGAGCGATAAAATAATCGAGAGCTGCTGCAAGTTTAAGGCCGCCACGCGAGACATAAGGATGGGCTTTGCCACGCAGAGAAAGGGGCGCGTCGCTATCTATCTTTTGTCCGGCTTTAGTGAGTTTTTCCTCACCACGATAAACCTTCCCCGCCATAATCAGGGCTTGCGCCCTCTCACGGCTTTCAGATAAACCTAAACGAACCAGAAGATGATCAAGCCGTTCTTTCTGGCGACTAACCATAAAGCTCAGCGACGACCTCTTTGAGATCAAGTCCAAGCAAATTAAGAGCCACCGTCATGATTCCCGCAGCATCAACCCCCGCCTCAGCGCGCTGATTATCCTGGGTGTCATGATCGATCATGCGATCCGGCAGGGTAATGATGCGAAGCGCGAGCCCTTTATCGATAAAGCCTCCATTAGCGAGGAATTGCGTAACCTGCGCGGCGAACCCACCGATACTTCCTTCTTCGACCGTGATAATCGCTTGGTGCTCACGCGCAAGGCGGGTGATAAGATCATGATCTATCGGCTTGACGAAACGAGCGTCCGCCACGGTGATATCAATATCATGTTTGGCGAGACGCTCCGCTACTTTAAGACAATCAGCGAGTCTCGTGCCTACAGATAAAAGCGCAAGTTTTTCGCCTTCACGGATAATCCTGCCCTTGCCAACCTCAAGCGGGGTGAGATCATCGGAGATAGACACCCCAACCCCCTCACCGCGCGGATAGCGAAAAGCCGAAGGCCCATCATCAATCGCAGCGGCGGTGTTCACCATCGCTGCAAGTTCAGCCTCATCGGCTGGCGCCATAACGATCATATTGGGCAGGCATCCAAGATAGGTCATATCATAAGCCCCAACATGCGTCGCACCATCGGCCCCCACAAGCCCCGCACGATCAATGGCGAAACGCACAGGAAGTTTTTGCAGGGCAACATCATGTACCACCTGATCATAACCGCGTTGCAGAAAAGTTGAATAGATCGTAGCAAAAGGTTTAAGCCCTTCTGTCGCTAGCCCAGCCGCGAAAGTAACAGCATGTTGCTCGGCGATACCAACATCAAAACTGCGAGAGGGGAATCGATCGGCGAACCGATTAATCCCCGTGCCTGAAGGCATAGCAGCGGTAATAGCAACAATCGCGGGGTCATGCTCGGCGAGTTTAATCAGGCGATCGGCAAAGACATTGGTATAGCTAGGGGCGGTTGTGACAGATTTTTTCTGATCACCTGTGATGATATCAAAACTAGGGACAGCATGATATTTCTCACCACTTTCGGTGGCGAACGGATGGCCTTTGCCTTTTTCGGTTCTGAGATGAAGCAAGATCGGGCCATCATGAGGACCATCGCGCAAATTGGTTAGAATCGCTAGCAGTTGATCAATATCATGCCCGTCGACAGGCCCGAGGTAGTAAAACCCAAGCTGCGAGAACATGGTATTACTGCCAGTAAGCCTCCGCGCCACGTCCTCAGCACGTTTGGCGGTGCGTTCAATTTCGGTAGGGAATCGCCGTGCTACCTGTTTCGCGAGCTGCCTGATCGACAAAAAAGAACGCGATGAAATAAGGCGGCTTAGATAAGCACTCATCGCCCCGACCGCAGGCGCAATAGACATATCGTTGTCATTGAGAATAACAATCAAGCGTGTTTTCCTCGCACCCGCGTTATTCATCGCTTCATAGGCCATTCCAGCACTCATAGCGCCGTCCCCGATCACGGCGATAACATTTTTGCTCTCGCCTTTCATCTCTCCCCCCACCGCAATTCCTAAGGCTGAAGAAATTGAAGTAGAGGAATGGGCGGCCCCGAAAGGGTCATATTCGGATTCATCACGTTTGGTAAAGCCTGACAAACCACCACCTTGACGTAAGGTGCGAATTTGATCACGGCGTCCGGTGATGATTTTATGTGGGTAAGTCTGATGCCCAACATCCCAAGTGATTTTATCCTGCGGGGTGTTAAAGACGTAATGGAGCGCCACAGTCAGTTCAATCACACCGAGCCCTGCTCCTAGATGCCCGCCGGTTCGCGATACAGCATCTATCGTTTCCTGCCGTAATTCATCAGCGAACTGGCGCAAATCTCTCTGATTGAGACGGCGCAGATCCGCAGGTATAACGACCTTATCCAATAATGGTGTTTTCATCCCGTGCCCTTAAGGTCGCATTACCATTCGACTGGCATAACCGGTATCGGAACGACCAGTTTCTCCTTGATAGCACGGCTTATCTCGCACGGTCTATTATAAAGCTCGTGATAGCCAGCATATTATCAAGCACATCAGGGTTGACAGGTTTAATGCGCTTGAGCGCATCGATGGCATCGATGGTAAGATTTTTTGCCTCAGCCCGCGCAGCATCGATGCCGAGATGGGCGATCAGTGTGGCTTTGCCATGGGTATCATCCCGGCCCAGAGGCTTGCCCACCACGCTAGTCTCGCCGGAATAATCGAGCGCATCATCGGCGATCTGAAAAGCCTTACCCAGGGCCTCACCGCAAGCTTCAAAATTCGCTAGCATCGTCTGTTCGCCACCCATTTGGTAACCAGCGACCACCGAAATTTTAATCAACGCCCCAGTTTTCATCATTTGCATTCGACGCGTTTCAGCAAGGTTTAACTGGCGTGATGAGGCTTCCATATCGAGCATTTGACCTCCGGCCATGCCGGCAGGGCCAATGGCCCGGGCAAAACCAGCGGTTAGAGCGGCTCTGATAGAGGCCTCCGGATGGGTTTTAGGACTAGCAAGGATTTCAAACGCCATCGACTGAAGCGCATCCCCCGCTAGAATCGCGGTGGCCTGATCAAAAGCAAGATGACAAGCAGGTTTTCCGCGCCGCAATTCAGCGTCATCCATCGCTGGTAAATCGTCATGGATTAGGGAGTAAGCATGAAGGCATTCAATGGCAGCGGCCACGCGCAATGCACCACGCTCGTCTGGCGGATTTTTCACACGAACCAGACGCGATGCGGTCATGACAAGATTGGCGCGAATCCGCTTGCCGCCATTCATGGTGGCGTATTGCATGGCGTCAATCAAACGCTCGGCGGCGCCTGATTGCCTTGCGTCATCGAATAATGAGACCAGAACAGCTTCAGTGCGTTTTGTATTGTGAGCGAAATCCTCACTCACCCCCTGGCTATTTGGATGAGACACGATGCTCAGAAGTTCATCGGCGCGCGGGAGGCTCATTGCTATCATTTTCGCCTTTTGTCTCTCTAATTTTCTCAACTTTCATCCGCGCTTCATCGAGACGTTCCTGACAGTGTTTTTTGAGTTCAGTGCCACGTTCATAGGCCACAACCGCATCATCGAGTGACACCTCACCTTTTTCGAGTCGTTCAACAATCGCCTCGAGCTCTTGCAATGCACTTTCAAAAGTCATCTTTTTTTCTTCAACCATAGCTTCACCTCCAATTTCAGTATGATACTCTTATAGAGCTCAACCATCAACCATAGTTTGGGCTACCGCTTTTATCATTTCAGAAAGCCTTTTTCTCACATGGGGCTTTTCGATCGAATAATAAGAGCGCACTAATTCAAGTGTCTCGCGACGAGCCATCGGGTCTTTAACGATAGGTGAAGCATTAGATCTCTTAACGCTTGTTCTAGCACTGCGCGGTGATTGTGCTTTGGTATCGCTGCTCATATCCTCAAAGAAATAACCAATATCAACCTCAAGGATCTGGCTTATATCCCAAAGCCGTGATGCGCTGATGCGATTGCTACCACGCTCATACTTCTGGACTTGCTGAAAGGTTATATTCATCTCCAAAGAGAGTTGTTCCTGACTGTAGCCAAGTAAGGTACGCCTCTGTCTAACGCGTTGTCCAACATGGATATCAATAGCGTTATTATTAGTAACTCCGAAATTAGGATCAGTTACTTTTTTTTTCCTAAGTAAACCTTTCATGATGATCATCCCCGATGAGTTAAGGTCCGTGAAAAATTATGAAGGCCTTCACTACAGCCCACTATCTACTAAAGATAGCACGGCCATAAAGATTTTCAGGGACGGCTTTTTGTCGCAGGGGATCCAAAAGTTTGATTCATGACTGAAACGAGGCGAAATAGAATTCCCAGTTCAAAAGCTGAATGTCCTGCATCATCTACGATGATTAACTCAGCTCCCTCCCATGATTTTGCCAGTTTCATGGCTGAAATCGGCGGACAGATCACATCATGCCTGCCTTGAATGAGCACCGCTGGATAATGCTTCAGGGTGCTGATGTTGTCTAAAATATAGCCCTCATCGAGGAAACATTTTTGGTGAAAATAATGCGCCTCGAGTCGAGCGAGACTTAAGGATATACGTCCACCACCACCCCGCATCTCAGCGTTGAGAGTCGCGCATGAGTTTTCATACGACGCCCAAGCGTCCGCCGCCGGAATCGCAACAGCGGGGCTAACATCAACAAGCCGTTTGTGATAGGACGCTAGCAGATTATCACGCTCATTTTCGGGCAGAAACGAGACGAATCGTTGCCAAGCTTCAGGATAGAAGCGCCCCATCTCATAAAGAAACCAGTCAATTTCATCGCGGCTGGCCAGAAAGATACCCCGTAAGACAAAGCCTAAGCATCGCTGCGGGTACGTTATGCCATAGACCAATCCCAAAGTGGAACCCCACGACCCACCGAAAATGACCCATTGATCAATGCCAAGATGAGCACGAATCGCCTCTATATCAGCAACAAGATGCCATGTGGTGTTATTTTCGATAGATCCAAAAGGACGTGATCGCCCGGAACCGCGCTGGTCAAAAAGCACGACACGGAACAGGTCAGGGTCAAACATCTGTCGATGAATATCGCTAATGCCCGCCCCCGGCCCACCATGAAGAAATAATACAGGAGTACCTGCGGGATTACCGATTTCCTCTATATAGAGATCATGCCCATCCTTTGTGTCAAGACGATGCTTCTTAAAAGGATCTATTGGGGGGAAAAGATACGTTTTTTGATTATCAGAGTGCATTCTCAGGCGAGATACGGCAAAGAGCTGGTTTTCAGAACGCGTTGCTCCAAACTAAGTCGGATGTTGCCCAACACACAGGATGTGTTATCTTTTGTGTCTTGTGACATCTGCCCTGTATCCCGACATTCTAACCAATTTTTAACAATTTATCGGACATTATCCGAACATGAAAGTAAATGTAAATCCGCCTAATAAAACGAGCCAGATTAGGCGGCATCCATGAGATACTCAAGCTTATCGGCGGCCGATGTTTGGTCTATTTTCTCGATGGCAGCAAATTCCCTTGCTAGCCTTTCGAGTGCGGCTTGGTACATCTGCCTTTCGCTGTAAGATTGCTCGTTCTGGTTCTCACGGCGGCGCAGATCACGTACGACTTCAGCGATCGAGACCGGGTCGCCTGAACGAATCTTGTCATCATAAACCTTAGCGCGCTTTGACCACATATCACGGCGCGATTTAGCCTTGCCCTTGAGCGTAGTGATCGCCTCTTCCATCTGCTTTTTAGATGAGAGGGTGCGCAAACCAAGGCTTCTTGCCTTATCAAGAGGCACGCGCAAAGTCATGCGATCCTGCTCAAAGCGGACGATAAGCACATCGACCTCAATGCCAACTATTGTCTGGCTTTTTGTGCCAAGGATGCGCCCGACCCCATGCGTCGGATAAACTACGAAATCATTAAGGTTAAACTCAACCTCTGTCTTTTTTCCTGTTTTTGCCATTGATTATCCCCATCAAGTCAAGACGAGGAATACAGAAGTTACGTCTCTCCTCATTGCTCCCCCGCCACTAATTTACAATATAAAAACCAGACGTCACAAGCACGCGAGACACCAAAAATAGTCTAGTTTTGCATATTTAAGGCAATTATAGCACATTTTTTGCTTTTTGCCAAGCCACAAGGAGAATAGAGTTTTATTCGTCCCCAGTGCCCGGCTTTTCAGAAAAATCCGTGTCATATTTCCCGATTTTGTCTTTGAAGTCATCAGCGTCCGGAGGTGGATCCTTGCGGCGCGTGATGTTCGGCCATAGTTCAGACAGTTCAGCATTGAGTTGTAACCAAGCTTCAGCTTCAGGGACCGTATCCGGCAAAATGGCTTCAGGTGGGCATTCAGGCTCACAAACACCGCAATCGATACATTCATCGGGGTGGATAACCAGCATATTCTCGCCTTCGTAAAAGCAATCAACCGGGCAAACTTCAACGCAATCGGTGTATTTGCACCGAATGCATTTGTCATTAACGATATAGGTCATAGTTAACTCACCTAGGGCTATGTTGTGCTACTTCTAGCCAAACAATTGTTATCCCGCAATAGCGTAATAAAGATCATAGCTGCACTAGATTATATCAAGTACCACAGTAATGAATTTGATCTAAATTCGCCTTATTTTAGCGGATTTTAAGTTTGGCCAGCACGGCAAAGGGCGATGTTTCGTGTTTGGATGTCCGGCTTTGATTGGCGGGGGCGGGTTTTTGTCGCTTTGGGCTCTCATGGTGAATTTTTTTATCGCGCTCTCTCTCTCCATGCTTAGATGTTTTTTGTTTTTTGGGGAAGGTAAATATTCCAACTGGCGGTTTAGAAGCGTCCTCTGCTTGCTCTTCTCCGATTCTGACATAGCCGAAATCGATCAGAATTTCTTCCATTTGCAAGCGCGTCGCACCGGCCAAGGATATCATATCATCGCTGACGGTAAATTGTCCCTTCCGGGCATAACGACGAATCACCGCCGTAAGTCTTTCAGCTATATCAACGCGGATAATGCGCTGGCCAAGAACGCAATAACCAAGAGCCAGCCAATAACGATCACTGCCTTCGTGAGGCCGACCAACAACAACTTGCCCCGGCGGCGGCGAATCACACTCAGGAAAATGCTCTTCGAACACGTTGAATAACAAGGTTTTGGTTTTAATTTGTTCAGGCTTGAGCATATCAGGCATATAGATCATAGAGAGACCCGTTCTCACGCCAAGCCGCGCGAGGCACAATTTGCCCGCCTCGTCCAGTTTTTTGATCATAGCATCCACTTGTGACCGCGGTATAATCCCGAGGTTTTCATAGAGTTGAAAAGCGATTCCTTTCGCGACTCCGTCAATTTCGGATGATACGAGAGCATCAAGTTTCTCCATCTTGGCTTTGATGAAAGTGGCGACAAAAGCGTTTAGCCGCACTAAGATGTTTTTGATATCTTCACTTTCGAGCATGTCGCTTGGGCGAATTTGGACTTTGGGCTGATAGAGAGTATCACCTTTGATGAGTTTGCCGATGACCGCTTCGCGCCAGATGATATTGCCTTTGGCCTCAAAATGAAAAGCGTCATCATTGCTGATTCGCACGTCTTGCACCCGTTTTGTGATCTCGCTTGCAAGCGCTTTTCTCGCAGCGATAACAATCGGCTTATCCACATCACCTTCACCCAGATCTGATGTGAAAACCAAACCGTCAAGACGCCCCACAATTTCCCCTTCAACAATCACAGTACCGTCTGGTTTAACCGCGCTCATCAAAGCATCATTATCAGCAAGGCGGCGTGCGAGTAAGGACGCACGGCGATCGATAAAACGCTGAGTTAAAATCAGGTGAAGTTTGTCAGATAATTTATCCTCTATGTCCATCGCACGAATGCGCCATTCATCCCCGCCATCCAACCATGATTCATGTTGGGTGATATAAGTCCATGTGCGGATATGAGCCAGTCTGGTCATAATAGTGCTTATACCGCCATCCATGCGATCCAGTCGGGTAATTTGCGGGGCCACCCAATCATCTGACAGGAATCCATCGGCGACGAGATGCGCGTAAATCCGTGCGAGCATTTCAACATGGCTATCGGTGTAGTTTTTCTGATAATCGGGAATTTGACAGACGTTATAGAGTAAAGCCACATTTTCAGAATCAAGCGTCAAGCGCCTAATTTCACGACGTTCGCTGAGGTTAACAAGAGCACGATGATCCTCAGCATCAGCTTTACGCGTTAAAATAGAATGCGGCGGCGATTGCTCAAGACTTCGTCTCAACGCATCAAGCGATGAGAAATCAAGATCCGTGTTGCGCCAATAGACGCCTTGCAAATAAGGAAAACGATGGTCTTCGATCGCGCTAATGGTTTCATCATCCAGCGGCTCGCATTTTTCGGTAACACCGAAACTGCCGTCTTTCAGATGGCGTCCAGCACGTCCAGCGATTTGGGCTATTTGAGATGCTCTGAGTTTGCTAAAATGTTGCCCGTCATATTTACCGTCTCCTGCAAGAGCAATATGATCGATATTCATATTTAGCCCCATGCCGATCGCGTCAGTCGCGACCATATAATCTACTTCGCCCGCCTCAAAAAGCTCCACCTGAGCATTGCGGGTTCGGGGACTAAGCGCACCCATAACGATGGCGGCTCCCCCACGTTGGCGGCGAATCACCTCGGCGAGGCGATATATTTCAGCAGCGCTAAAAGCAACCACCGCTAATCGCCGTGGCAGGCGCGTGATTTTCTTATGCCCACTCCAGCGCAAAGCAGACATGCGGTTGCGGGTGCTGATTTTGATACCAGAGACAAGAGCCTCAAGAACGTGCCTGATGGTTTCAGCGCCAAGCAATAATGTTTCATCTGTACCTCTGGCCTTAAGGATTCGGTCGGTGAATATATGCCCGCGTTCTCGATCAGCGGCCAGTTGTACCTCATCTATCGCAAGGAAAGAAACCTGCCGCTCAAGAGGCATAGCCTCGACAGTACATAAGTAATATCGGGCATCGGGCGGGATGATTTTTTCTTCGCCAGTGATCAAAGCCACAGAATCAGCGCCTACTTTAGCCACCACCTTGTCGTAATTCTCACGAGCAAGCAGACGCAAAGGAAACCCGATCATCCCCGAGCGATACCCCAACATTCTTTCTATGGCGTAATGGGTTTTGCCGGTGTTGGTCGCGCCTAATATGGCGTGAGGCGGAGGATATCTTAGAGAAGCGGGACACATGACGGTTTTTTCAAGCAAATCTCTATGCGCACTGGGGCCTCAAGTAAGGGGCGAATCCCCCGCTCGGTTACCTTTTGGCCCTGCGAGTTGCCGTAAGACAAAGGGCAAGATTCCACCATGCCTATAGTATTCAGCTTCACCTTCGGTATCGATGCGACAGAGAAGTGAGACAGAAAAACTCTCGCCGCTGGGGCGTTTGACCATCATCGTAACCCGCATAGCGGGGGTAATGAGTTTATCAAATCCAGTGATATCAAAAATCTCATCGCCTTCAATCTTGAGGCTATCCCGGGTCGCACCATCAGTAAACTCGAGAGGCAAAACCCCCATTCCGATCAGATTTGATCGGTGAATTCGCTCAAAGCTTTCAGCAATCACGGCCTTGATTCCCAGTAACGCTGTGCCTTTAGCAGCCCAGTCACGGCTTGAACCTGTGCCGTATTCTTTGCCACCGATAATAATCAGCGGCACGTTTTCTTCAGCATAGCGCATCGCCGCCTGATAGATGGGCATTTCATCACCTTGCGGCAGAACCCTCGTTACCGCACCAGCTTTTTCCGGGGTGAGTTCATTCTTAAGCCTGGTATTGGCGAAAGTACCGCGCATCATAACCTGATGGTTGCCACGCCTTGAGCCATAGGAATTAAAGTTTTTCGGTCTTACCTGATATTCGATCAAATAATCGGCCGCCGCGCTGTCTCGATGAATACTTCCAGCGGGAGAGATATGATCCGTGGTAATGGAATCGCCAAGTTTAGCAAGTAACCGTGCACCGATGATATCACCGCCGCTATCTTCATCTACTTCAAGACTCATGTTGTTAAAATAGGGCGGATTGCGGATATAGGTTGAGGTGTCATCCCAGTCAAAAGTCTGGCTTGGCACGACCTCGATCTCTTTCCAAGCCTTACTACCATCGAATACATTGCCATAGCGCGCCGCGAACATATCCGCAGTTACGGCTTCATCCATGATTTTGCGAATTTCATCATTGCTTGGCCAGATTTCCTTAAGATAGACGGGCTGGCCATCACGGTCTTCTCCCAAGGGTTGGTTAATCAGATCAAGCCGCATCGTGCCAGCCAGCGCGTAAGCGACAACCAACGGCGGGCTTGCGAGATAATTAGCCATCACGTCAGGGCTAACTCGGCCCTCAAAATTGCGATTACCCGACAGAACTGAGGAGACAATCAGATTATTATCATTGATGGCTTCGGATATCTTTTGCGGTAAAGGCCCTGAATTACCAATACACGTCGTGCATCCATAACCAACAAGGTTAAATCCAAGCGCGTCTAACTCAGATTGCAATTTGGCGCGGGTGAGATAATCGGTGACGACTTGGCTGCCTGGAGCCAGCGACGTTTTAACCCATGGCTTGACTTTAAGCCCGCGCGCGTTGGCGGCTTTAGCCATAAGTCCTGCGGCAATCAACACCGAAGGATTCGAAGTATTGGTGCATGAGGTAATCGCGGCGATGACAATATCTCCCTCCGTTAAAGCATAATCCTCACCTTTTACCGAGACCTTGGCAGGCTCCGTTCTGCCAGCATCGCTCAAAACTTTCTCAAAAGACTGCGCGGCGGTTGAGAGCGCAATCCTATCTTGGGGTCTTTTCGGGCCAGCCAATGACGGCACGATCGTGGTAAGATCGAGACTTAATATCTCAGCAAACATAGGTTCGGGGGCGTTAGGTGAACGCCACAAGCCTTGCTCTTTAGCATAAGCCTCAACCAAAGCGATGCTATGTGCATCACGCGCGGTAAGGCGCAAATATCTTATCACTTCTGCGTCAATCGGAAAAAACCCGCACGTTGCACCGTATTCCGGAGCCATATTGGCGATCGTAGCGCGATCGGCCAGCGAAAGCTTATCAAGCCCCGGGCCGGTGAATTCAACAAACTTGCCAACAACGCCCTTCGCCCGCAACATTTCAGTAATGCGCAACACCAGATCAGTCGCGGTAACCCCTGGGTTAAGGTCACCTTCTAATCGGACGCCAATAACTTCTGGGACGCGCATGGAAATAGGTTGCCCAAGCATCGCCGCTTCAGCCTCTATTCCGCCAACTCCCCAACCAAGCACCGCCATTCCCCCAACCATGGTGGTGTGGCTATCTGTGCCAACGCAAGTGTCAGGATAAGCAAAATTCACGCCATCTTTTTCAGCAACCCATACGACCTGGGCGAGATATTCGATATTAACCTGATGGCAGATTCCTGTTCCCGGGGGTACAACGCGAAAATTTTCAAACGCTTTGCTACCCCATTTAAGAAAAGAGTAACGCTCGCTATTGCGTTCCATTTCAAGCGCAACATTTTTCTCAAAACTATCTGAATTCGCGAAATAATCGACCATGACCGAATGATCTATAACCAAATCCACCGGTGACAGAGGATTAATTTTATCTGCATCGCCGCCGAGTTTAGCCATCGCATCACGCATAGCAGCCAGATCGACCACAGCAGGAACACCAGTAAAATCCTGCATCAACACCCTTGCGGGTCTATAGGCTATTTCCTGTTTGTTATCCTTCGCCTGATACCCAGCGAGGGATGCAATACCCTCAGGAGTGACACTTTTTCCATCCTCATGGCGTAATAGATTCTCAAGCATAACCTTGAGTGAATATGGCATCATTTCAACCGATGGAAACTGCTCAGAGAGGGCTTTGAGTGAAAAATAACTATAATCTCTATCCCCAACCTTCAGTGGCCTCAGGCAGGAATCACGAAATTTAGATTGATATTTTGTCATAGTCATTCCCTTAAATCTATTGAGGACAGGGCAAGGAAAACAAGCAATCTCTTTTCATCGACCGCGTTATCCCTTATCAATAGCCGGTCGGGGTGCGCCCCGCCACCTGTTCAGGCGGTGAAAGAAACCAACTAGGACATACATACATGAATCAAGGCAGCATGACCAGCTTTATCGGCTTTGATCATCGGGAACAAAAAGAGCGCAATATGGCTAATAAATTGAGGATATTAACCAGAAAATTGACGATCATGCGTGGTGGATGCACGGTGATCGATGCGCTTGATCTGTCAATAGCGGCAGGCGAAATCGCACTAATCAAGGGCGATAATGGCAGCGGTAAAACAACCCTGATCAAATCTCTGGCCGGCTTAATTTCACCCGCGGGGGGCGCAATAACCATCAATGATCATGACGTCTTGGGTAATCGGATAATCTGGGGGAAAAATATCGCCTATATCGGGCATCTTGACGGATTGACGTCATCGTTGACAGTTTTTGAAAACCTACAGTTTTGGAGCGAGATAAGTGGGGCGAGATACGATAAAGACGCAGTGTCGGGCGCACTTGACCAACTTGAGATCGGGGATCTTTCGAATCGGGCGGCCCGGGTTTTATCAGCAGGGCAAGCAAGACGCGTTGCTCTAGCGCGATTGGCGTTGATCTCAGATGATTCTCAGCGGGTTTGGCTGTTGGATGAACCTTTCTCAGCATTGGATGAGGCAGCGCACAGCTTGGTCATCCGGCTTATTGAGCAACATCGTGATAAAGGTGGGGCGGCGGTTATTTCCTGTCATGGCGCACCGCCTTTACCCACCGCTAAAACAATTACTTTGAGGCGGAAATGATCATGGCTCGCGCGATTATTGGAGTTTTTCGACGAGATCTGCTCGTAGCAATGCGCCATCCAACTGATATTTTATCAGGACTGGTTTTTTTCGTGATGATCATCAGTCTTTTGCCGTTAGCTATTGGCCCGTCGGGGGACACACTCAGTAAAATCGCACCCCAGATGATATGGGTTGCCGTGATGCTGGCCACAATGCCTCAAATGGATAGGTTTTATACCCAAGATGCCGGTGATGGCGTCCTTGAGCAGTTTCTGATTAGCTCCGCACCATTGCCTTTGTTGATTTTTGCCAAAGTTCTAGCAGGGTGGTTAGCGGTTGGAATCCCGTTGATTTTAGCAACGCCTCTTATGGCGCTGATGCTCGGCCTAGCGGCCGAAATTTTGCCGATTCTCCTCGCGAGCGTCACCTTGGGAAGTTTCTGCCTTATGCTGATTGGCGCACTGGCTTCTGCCTTTACATTAGGCTCACGCCGCTCGGCTATACTAACAGCGATCCTCGTTCTTCCTTTTGCGATTCCCGTTCTAATCTTTGGCGCGGCGGCGGTTTCTGATGCGCAAGGTGGTGGACTGGCCCTGTTAGGGGCCATGACGTTGTTTTTGACCGCGCTTGTTCCACCGGCGAGTGCCACCGCGCTCCGCTTTACCGAAGAATAGAGTGCGACATGATATCGCAATACTCTTTCACCCACGCCGCAGTTGATTTAGTTTAGATCTATGTTTAACTATCTTGCCAATCCGACCCGTTTCAGATCGATCGCCTCGATCGCCTTGCCAATCGCCGCGCTAGCGGGGACGGGGTGTTTCTGTCTTGGTCTCTATTACGCTTTTTTTGCATCCCCCCCTGATTATCAACAAGGTGAGACTGTGCGGATCATGTATATCCACGTTCCGGCCGCCTGGATATCATTGCTCGCATATTTGCTGATGGCGACCGCAGCATTTTTCTATCTGGTATGGCGCCACCCTCTGGCGGAAATCGGCGCGCGGGCGATGGCTATCCCTGGAGCTGGTTTAACATTAATAGCTCTGATCACAGGATCATTCTGGGGCAAGCCGATGTGGGGCGCGTGGTGGGTCTGGGACGCAAGGCTAACTTCAATGCTGATTCTGTTGTTTTTATATCTCGGTTATCTGGGACTCGCGCATGGTTTTGATCGCCCTGAGCGCGGTAGCAAATCGGCATCATTACTGGTGCTGGTGGGGGCAATTAATCTGCCGATTATCAAATTTTCGGTCGACTGGTGGAACACCTTGCATCAGGGGAGTAGCGTTTTGCGTTTTGACGGAACGACAATTGACCCGTCAATGCTAAAGCCGCTTTTGATCATGGCCAGCGCGGTATTTTTATGGTTCATCGCAGTTTCAATCTTGCGGATGCGTGCTTTGCTGCAGCGTAGCCATCTGCTGGCTTTAGCAGCACGAGGGGTAATCTAATGGCTGATTTTTATGCGATGGGCGGCTATGCACTTTATGTCTGGGGTGCGTGGGGCACAGGGTTAGGAATTTTGGCGGTCATCACGATTAACGCTATTCTTGCTGACAAAGCGACAGCAAGAGATTTACAGCGCGCGCAAGAGCAATTAAGCGATGGATAATCCAACACCAAAAACCCGACGTGGATTGGGAATCGCCGTTATTTTGGCTATCTTGGGCTTAGCGTCATGGCTTGTGTTAATGGCTCTTAATGATCATGTGGTTTTTTTCTTTGGCCCCGGCGATATTAAAGACCAGACGCGTGGAGGTTCAGTTGTTCGTTTAGGCGGCCTCGTAGATGAAGGAAGCGTTAAAGACGCAACTAAGGGCGTTGAGTTCAGAGTAACTGACGGAGAATCCTCGATCGAGGTAACCTATGAGGGCATCCTGCCCGATCTTTTTCGCGAAGGACAAGGCGTAGTGGTTGAAGGAACCCTAGACGGACAAATTTTCATCGCATCAAGAGTGCTGGCAAAACATGACGAGACCTATATGCCTCCTGAGGTCGCCGATTTGTTAAAAAAGCAAGGAGTTTGGCGAGGGGATAACAGCGAATGATCACCGTTTTAACGGAAACGGGTCACTTTCTGCTCGTTTTAGGATTAGCGCTTTCGGTGATTCAGACTGTTCTGTTGCCTCTGGGTTTAAGGCGTCAGGATATGGCGTTGATCAACGCAGCCCGAGGTGCAGCGATCATGAGTTTTCTGCAGATAGCCCTTGCGTTTGCCGCCTTGATCACCGCATTTATAAGATCTGATTTTTCAGTCGCGTTGGTGGCAAGCCATTCGCATTCTTTAAAGCCTCTTTTATATAAAATTTCAGGAACTTGGGGCAATCACGAAGGATCATTGCTCTTATGGGTTCTAATTTTATCACTGTTCGGCGCGATGCTAGCGGCGCGTTTGACTGAAAAACGCCCCACCCTGATCGTCTCAGGCTACGCGCTGGCGATTCAAGGGGCGATGACCGCAGCTTTCATTGGCTTGATTCTTAGCGTCTCCAACCCTTTCTTGCGGCTTAACGCCCCGCCGATTGACGGCCAAGGCTTAAACCCGGTTTTGCAAGACCCAGCTTTGGCGTTTCATCCACCGATGCTTTATCTGGGCTATGTGGGATTATCGCTTGGTTTTGCATTCGCGGTCGCAGCATTGATCGAAGGCCAAGCCGGTGCTTTATGGGCGCGGGCGGTCAGACCATGGCTATTGGTCGCGTGGTCAGCGTTGACATGTGGGATCGCGCTTGGCAGCTGGTGGGCGTATTATGAGCTAGGCTGGGGAGGGTGGTGGTTCTGGGACCCCGTCGAAAACGCCTCGCTGATGCCGTGGCTAATCGCGACCGCATTGATACACTCGCTTAATGTGGTGGAAAAACGAGGATTGTTTCAACGTTGGACGATTCTGCTAGCTATAGCCGGATTCGCGTTAAGTTTAATCGGCACATTTATCGTTCGTTCAGGGTTGCTTGTATCAGTTCACGCTTTCACGAATGACCCTACGAGAGGAGTGGCTATTCTGGCAGTTATCATATTGGCGGTCGGCTTGCCCTTGCTTTTATATGGGCTACGCGGCAGCGAAATTAGAGATAATGCGAGCGGTGATTATCCTGCACTGGTCAGCCGTGAGACCGCACTTCAAATCAATAATCTGCTTTTAGTTGTGTCAGCATCTACGGTTTTTATCGGCACGATGTATCCACTTGGAGCTGAGTTGGTAGCGGGAGAAAAAATTTCGGTAGGAGCACCATTTTACGAATCAACCGTAGCACCGATTCTGGGGATAATGGTTCTGATGATGGGAATTGCGCCGCTCCTGGCTTGGAAATCAGCACGTATATCCCGATTGCGCATGCCACTTCTCGGGATGGCCCTGACTGGCGCGGCGGTGATGATCATAAGTAGCACGATAACAGATAAGGTAATGATGGCGGCCATCGCGACAATTGGGCTCGCGGTCTGGTTACTTGCGGGGCTTGCGGTTGAGGTTGTCAGAATTTTAAGATCAAACATTTGGATGAATTTACCGCGCTGGGGGATGGTATTGGCGCATTTCGGGGTTGTGGTTTTCATGCTTGGTGTCGCAGGGGCGACTTTTTTTGAGTCTGAGAAAATCGCACGAGTTAACGTAGGCGATGAGATGACAGTCGGTGCTTATCGCCTGACTTTAAGCGAGGTCAATACAATCAGTGGCGCTAATTATACGTCACTCGCAGCAAGACTCACGCTTGATAAAGGGAAGGTAGAACACGATATGCTGGCTGAGATTCGGTATTATCCTGCGCCTTCAGGGCGGACGACCGAAGCAGCAATCCAATCGGGGTTTTTCGGTGATGCTTACGTGGTTTTTGGCGGTGGTAGCGATGCTGAAGGATATGTTTTACGATTCTACCATAAGCCTCTAGTGTCGTGGATTTGGTGGGGAGTAGGATTGATGGCCTTAGGCGGACTTACCGCTATGGCCGGACATCGGCGAGATGGAGACAAAAGATAATGCAAAAAATCAGAATTATTCATCTTCTGCCACTCGGATTATTTGCCGTGTTTGTCGTACTGGGTTTATGGGGGCTTTTTCTGGTGCGCGATGACCGCCTCAATCTTCAATCAATCGGTTTTTCCCTCGAAGGTCAAAGCATTGTCCAAGTCAGCATGGATACCCTTGATAAAACTGGCGAGATAAACCTTGCATCATGGCAAGGCCAAGCTTACGCGATCAATGTTTTCGCGTCATGGTGTGCTCCGTGCCAGATTGAATCCCCAGCCGTCGCACGGCTAGCCAAATATCTGCCCGTGATCGGGATCAATTTTCGTGACACCGAAGCGCAAGGTTTTCTTGATGAATATGGCAATCCATACACAGCAATCGGCGTTGATTCAACCGGTGAGATAAGCCTAAAACTTGGTGTCCAAGCGATACCTGAGACATTTATCATCTCGCCCGAGGGCGTGATTATTCTTCATCATCGAGGGCCTATTTTTGCGAATGACATGAAAACACGCTTTGCCGATGCATTTAAGACATTAGAGGTTGAGCGATGACGGCCGTCAGATTTGCTTTTATGATAGTGGCGGTATTTTTGTTATCCACCTTTCCATCCCAAGCTCTTACACCCGAAGAGGTTTTGGATAATCCGATTATCGAGGAACGGGCTAGAAATCTCACTCGAGGCTTGAAGTGCCTAATTTGCCAAAACCAATCGGTGGATGAAAGCGATGCTGAATTCGCAGTCTCGGTTCGAAAACTAGTGCGCGACCGCATTAGTGCGGGCGCGAGTGATGATGAAATCATCGGTTTTCTGCGAAACCGTTATGGTGATTACATTCTGCTAAAACCACCCTTGAGACCCTCGACGATATTTCTGTGGCTTGCGCCGTTTGTTCTGCTCAGCGCTGGGCTGATCGTGATCGTCGCACGTCGTGGTGGCGGTAAGGATAGCGCGTGATGATTGGTCTGATAACCACGCTCACGGTAATGACGCTCGCGGTATTTTTGTCTTTAGCAGTGGTTTTCTGGCATCTAAGGCCGATAAAATTGGGGTTACCGTCTCTGGTAGTGATGGGCTCAATCATCATGGCGATAGTGATTTATGGCGTTATCGGGCGCCCTTTGACCATCGATAAACCTTTAGCGAATCGAGGGCAAGAGATCATCATCGATGCCAAATTTCAACGCGTGAATCAAGCACGCCTTGAGATGGCAAAGCGTTTCGTCGCCGATAATCCTAGCAGTATAGAAGCCCTGTTGCTTCTAGCCGAATCAGCAGCAACGGCCCGCGATTATGACGTTGAAATCAACGCGCTCAAACAAGCCTTGGCAATCACCGCTGACGCATCAATTAGATCAATCCTCGCCGAGGCCCTAACACGTAAATCTGGCGGAGTGGTGACCGAAAAGGCGGCCGGGCTACTGCGCGACACCTTGAATGAGAACCCTGATGATTGGCGAGGTCTTTATCTGATGGGGCTTTACGCAGCGCAATCGGGTGATGATGAGAGAGCTATCAGTCTCTGGCATAAATTGGGGACAGCGGCGGCGCAAGCACGCGACGGCGAGGCAATGCTTTCGCTAGTCAACGAACAGCTTAGCGCGATAGCTCACCGCCGGGGGGACGCGCCTCAATCACTGCTGATCACACGAGAAAATTAGCGGCGACGCCTTCTGCCGCGTGAACCCTCTCCGGTCTTGTTGGTAGAATTACTATCAAGTGACCGTTCGGGCAGTGTAACCACCTTTGAAAGTTTCGGGTAAGATGCAGTTTTATGAGGGAGGGCCATCGCATTGACGAAATGTTGCTGAAAATCGGATTCAACAGCAGTTTCGATTTTTTCGATGTCACGGACGATATTTTCTATCAGCTGTCTTGAGCCTTTATTAAGAAGGCAGATTCTAGCGCCAGTTCCGGCGGAATTTCCGGCCGAGCGTACTTGGTCAAGATCACAATCGGGAATCATGCCAAGCACCATGGCGTATTTCGACTCTATATGAGAACCAAAAGCGCCAGCGAGAACAACGCGCTCAACATGATCGATCTCAAGTTTATCCATCAACAGACGAAAACCTGCGTAAAGGGCGGCTTTAGCGAGTTGAATCGCCCGGACATCATTTTGGGTGATGGTCACGCCATCGGCTAGTTTATAGCAAAAAGTACGCCCGTCTTCCTCTACCCGAGGAGATATAGCAGCCTTGCTGCCATCGATAACACCATCTTCGGTGATGATACCAGCGAGATACATCTCAGCGAGTACCTCGATGATCCCCGAGCCACAAATGCCAGTAATACCACCAATTTCAGCGGTGGCTTCAGCGAATCCATCCTCATCCGACCATGCCTCAACCCCGATTATTCTAAACCGTGGCTCAAGAGTTTTCGTGTCTATTCGAACGCGCTCGATCGCTCCCGGTGCGGCGCGTTGCCCACTCGATATTTGCGCCCCTTCAAAAGCTGGTCCCGTGGGCGATGAAGCAGCGAGCAGACGCTCGCTATTGCCACAGATGATTTCAGCATTAGTGCCAACATCCACGACCAACGTCATCATTTTGTCAGCACCAGGACGTTCAGCGAGGGTGACGGCCGCAGCGTCCGCGCCGACATGTCCAGCAATACAAGGCAAAATATAAACCCGCGCGGATGGATGAATATCAAGATCAATCTCTTGTGCGCGTATCTCAAGGGATTGGTCTACCGCCAAAGCAAAAGGTGCTCCACCAAGTTCTATAGGATCAATCCCAAGCACCAGATGATGCATGACCGGATTGCCAACCAGAACGATCTCGATAATATCGTTTTTATCGAGCCCCCCCTGCTCGGCTGCAGCCACGAGCAAATTTTGCAACCCCTCTCGCACCGCCGTTGTCATTGCAGCAGCGCCATCGTCATTAAGCATCCCGTAAGAAACGCGACTCATCAGATCTTCGCCAAAGCGGATTTGCGGGTTCATCGCCCCTGATGAGGCAATCACTTCGCCGCTATTCATATCACAGAGATGCACAGACATAGTGGTAGAGCCAATATCAATAGCAGCCCCTATTATTCTGTCTTTCAGCCCCGGCCAAACACCGATGATTCGGTGGCCGTGATACAGAGCTACAGTAATCCGCCACTCGCCTTTTCGGAGGGCGGCCTGCAAAGTGTGCAAGACGTTAAGATCGGCGGAAATATCGCTTTCCACACGATCAGGCCATTGCTCGTGCAAAGCCTCGATGACGCGGCGCAAGTCGCCGGACGGCTCATGCATATCAGGCTCACGTACTTCTATGTAACAAAGACGGCTCGCAGCATCGACCTCGATGACACGGCTATCAACGTCTTTGCGAATGACTTGGGAGTGAACTTGTGAGGTCGCTGGAACATCAATCACAACGTTTTCTTTTAAAATCGCCTGACACGAAAGCCTGCGCCCTTTGCCCAAGCCGCGTTTTTCGTCGTACCGATTTTCGACCGCTGAGGGTGGCGTTACCGATGAGGAGGATGACCGGATTCCATGTTTTGCAAAATCACCTTCGGTAACAACGACCTGGCATCGTCCGCACATAGCGCGCCCACCGCAAACCGAATCAATATCAACCCCAAGGCTCCTCGCAGCTTGCAACACTGTGCTTCCTACCGCGACTTGCCCTTGCCTACCCAAAGGGGTAAAGACAATTTTTACGGTGTCGGCAGAGTTTTTTGCTTGGCTGTTATCTTTTTTTTTCGGTGCGACCATCGGGTGTTCACTAGGCACGGCGGCGGCGTCTTTCGCGGTCACCTCTCGCACCCCGTACCTCACCTTCTGCAACAGGCTCACGGTATTTTTTAATCCAGCGGCGACATTCCGGGTCGGTTCCCATCATGACATTAGCACCCATAATTGAGACCATTTCTTCTTCATGAAGCGGATTCATGATGGCAGAAGTCATCCCAGCGCCAACCGCCATAGATAGAAAAGCGGCATTCATGCCGTGGCGATTAGGCAGGCCGAACGAAATGTTTGAGGCGCCACAAGTCGTGTTGACCTTGAGTTCTTTTCTGAGCCGTCTGATCAATTCAAGTGCCGAGCGTCCAGCGAGATTAATCGCCCCTACCGGCATAATTAACGGGTCAACCACCACGTCTTCCCTAGGGATTCCAAAATCTTCGGCACGTTCAACAATTTTTTTAGCGACCTCATAGCGAACATCAGGGTCTTCTGAAATTCCAGTTTCGTCATTTGAAATAGCAACCACTGCAGCGTTATATTTTTTAATGAGTGGAAGGACAACTTCAAGCCTCTCCTCCTCGCCAGTAACTGAATTGACGATCGGCTTTCCTTTATAAGCGGCGAGGCCTTGTTCTAAGGCCTCCACGATCGAACTATCGATAGAGAGTGGTACATCGACATTATCCTGAATGAGTTTGATACATTCAGCGAGAATCCGCGGCTCATCCGCCATAGGGATACCGGCATTGACATCCAGCATAGTTGCGCCCGCTTCGACCTGGGCGATAGCGTCAGACAACACTCTGGAATAATTCCCGACCGCCATTTCCGCTGCGAGAGCTTTGCGCCCTGTGGGGTTGATTCTTTCGCCAATGATGCAGAACGGTTTTTCGAAACCGATCTCTATTTCCTTTTTATCGGATGAAATACGAGTGATAGTCATTAATGGGTCTCCTTTTGTTGCGTAGCCGCGATCGTAGAGGTGGGGATATGGTATGAGGGGGCGCCAGCATTTTTAGGCTCGATGGCAAAACCGCCTTTCGGCAATAATTCTATATATCCTTCAGCAACGCTCGTGGCCCAGTTGGCCGTTTGAGCAAAGCCACCGAAAGGGTAATAATGAAAATGGCAAATTTTGCTGTCTTTGTCTTCATACATAGTTTGAGCAAGATCGGTAATTAGAAGGTGCGGCGACTGAACGGTCAGCAGTTTGCTAACATTTCTAGCCTGCTTGGCGATAAAGCGCATCGAGGGGCCTATGCCGGAAATTTGAGCAAATTTAAACAAGGTCTTGATAGTCGCAGGGCCAGGGATTCCTATACGAATCGGTAATTCATTGCCTGATTGTCTGATCATATTCTCCCATTTTACCACGGCGGCTGCATCAAAGCAAAACTGGGTTTCTATATAGAGAGAAAGCCCTTCTTTTTTGGCAAAATTATTTTTCCACGCCAGCGCATCTGCGAGTTGATCATCAGTAATATCAGGACTTCCTTCGGGATGCCCAGCAACACCGACCCGCGTGATTCCCACATCCTGCAGGATCCCAGTAGAGAGCACATCCATCGATGAAGCGAATTCTCCAACAGGTTTATCAACGCCGCCGCCGATAATTAACACTTCGCTGACATTAGCCTCTGAGACCATAGCGCGCGCAAGTTCAGCAAGTTGGTCCTTAGAGGTGAGTGATCGGGCCGCAATATGTGGGACAGGATTCATACCGTCATCGCTTAATCTTTTCGCGACTTTGATCGTATCAGTGGGGTTTGTGCTAGGAAGAAAGGTGACATTAACAGTAGTGTTCTCAGCCAGTACAGCGGCGAAACTATCGACCTTAGTGGCAGCCGGCGGGGTGATTTCTATCGACCAATTGGCGGCCGCGGCGGTAATCGCCTGAATTGATACGGTCATAATCTCAATTTCCTAAACATTCTGCGAGGATAGCTCACTGTGATGTGTCTTGTTGGGTTAATCTTGCCAAAGTGCGGCGTCTAGTCTCTTATTTACGACACATAGAGTCATGAAGAGTCAAAGCCCCCCGCCGCAACAATTGCTGCAAGCCTTTTCTGGGGAAATGCAGTTTCTATTTCAGTGGCTTTTTTTTCGGCCTCAACCCCAAGGTCATCATCACATGGAATAGGATCGGATCTGCGCCATTCAGCGAGGTAATCATCGGTTTCTGCGGCCCCATCGCGCATAGCAGCAGCGTCAATGGCAACAGAGAAACGGGGCGGCATCTCTATCTTGGCTTGACGGCGTTGCCGCCCTCGCCCTTCCTCAGCGATAACCTGGGCGGGGATATCCCGCCAATAAATAATGGTCAGAGCGGCCACAGTGTTATGATGCGGCGCGCGAGGCCGCCACCATGGTCCTAGCTGTTTCAACCGCAACCGCTGCATCACGGCAATAGGCGTCAGCACCAATTGATTCGGCGAAAGCCTCATTAAGTGGCGCACCGCCGACCAGCACTATATAATCATCACGCATACCTTTTTCGACCAGCGCATCGATAACGACTTTCATATAAGGCATAGTGGTTGTTAGCAAAGCGGACATGCCGAGAATATCAGGCTTATGTTCTTCAAGGGCTTCTATATAATTTTCAACCGGATTATTAATCCCCAGATCGATGACCTCGAATCCAGCACCTTCCATCATCATCGACACCAGATTTTTACCAATATCATGAATATCGCCTTTGACGGTGCCAATAACCATTTTACCTTGCTGCGGCGCACCAGTTTCAGCCAGCAGTGGACGTAAAATGACCATACCGGCCTTCATGGCATTAGCGGCCATCAGTACTTCAGGAACAAAAAGAATGCCATCGCGGAAATCAATTCCAACGATTGTCATTCCCTCAACCAAGGCTTCGGTCAGAACACGGTAAGGCGTCCAGCCACGTGAGAGAAATATATTAACGGCTTCAACGACCTCGTCCTGAAGGCCGTCATAAAGATCATCGTGAACCTGCTGGGCTAGTTCTTCATCATCCAGTTCAGCAAGAACAATATCGTCATCTTCATCAGCCATGGTCACCCTCTCTTTTGGTGATATATATCAAAACATGATGCGTCGAACGCGCCCCTAGAAATTGAAAAATCGCGACTTAAATTGTCCTAATTTCGGCGTATATGCCCGATTAAAAGGAATTATTGGGTCGTTTTATCGTTCTGATCAGAAAGATGCCGCGCTAGAATGACAGTCATCACCCCACCATAGAGCAGCGAGATTATGGTCAAGCCAAAAACCTTAAAAGTCACCCAACCATCGGTATCCAAAGACCATCGGGCAATCTCGTTAGCGATGGCAACGGTTATCATCATAGCGACAAAGCAGGCGGTCAGGCGTCTCTCGACATATTTTTCGCTGTCAGGGGGTATGGTGGGCATCATCATAAGAATAGGATTGCGTCCAACCCGCCGGGCGACAAGAATGCCAGCGGCGATGAGCAGACTCACAACAGTCGGCTTGATCTTGATAAAAATCTCATCCTGAAAAAAAATCGTGAGCCCACTGAACAGTAGCACCATAAGGCCGCCAAAGGCGGCCATCATCGGGATCCTGCCATCGAGCCACCACGAAACAATAAGCACGATCACGGTGCTAATCACCAACACGGCGGTGGCCACATAAATTCCGTAGACAAAATTGGCTACGAAGAAAAGCAGCAAAGGGCCAAAATCTATCACGAATCGACGGCGTGATCTGGTGGGGAGAGGTTTAGAAGTGTCTTGCATTAGGCGGCCTCGGTCAAGGGTTGAGCTATATCTATAGTAGCACGTCTGATCAAATCACCGGTCGCGGCCTCAAACCGCGCATCGGTGGAAAGCGTGCGCCGCCAGCGGCGTGCGTGAGGGCGTCCATTAAACATCCCAAGCATATGACGCGTGATGGCGATAAGTTTTTCTCCGTCGGCAATTTGACGATCGGCATAATCAGCCATGCGATCAATGACGTCATCAGTTTCTGGCAAAGGCGTGCCATAAATATCAGCGGCGATACGCGCGAGGTGGAGAGGGTTTTGATAAGCTTCGCGTCCGAGCATAACCCCATCTACATGGTCTAGCGCGATGCGAATATCGGCAAGCGAGACAAAGCCGCCATTAATGGTAATACGCAGATCAGGGCGGCGCTTCTTAAGGCGAAAAACCCTGTCATAATCAAGAGGTGGAATCTCTCTATTTTCAGCAGGGCTAAGCCCTTTTAACCAAGCTTTTCGCGCGTGGATAGCCAGATGCTTAACGCCGGTGGCGGCAACTGCATCGACAAACGCATCAAGGCCTGTCTCAACATCCATATCATCAATGCCAATGCGGCATTTGACGGTAACGGGTTTTGCGGTTTGCTCACGCATCGCTGTGAGCAATTCAGCGACAAGGCTCGGCTCACCCATGAGTGCAGCGCCAAAGCATCCCGAACGCACACGGTCCGAAGGACAGCCGACATTGAGATTATATTCAGCAAAGTGATAATTTTCAGCAAGCTTAACCGCAGCCCCCATCGACTCAGGGCAAGCGCCACCAAGTTGTAAAATAATCCCATCATCACCATCGGTCAGATGATGCCCACACAATAACCTATCGCGCGGGCCATGGATAATGGCATCCGCCGTAATCATCTCAGTGTAAAGCGCGGCATGAGGTGCAAGGCATCGATGGAAATAGCGGCAATGCTTATCGGTGTAACGCATCATCGGGGCGACAGAAAGTCGGTGCTGGTCGATTGAGATGGGTGCGATCATGGTTAGAATTCTAGCCTAAGCCTGCTCATATTGCGCGAAAGGGTTTATGCCGTCCTCGGTGTCAACAGCGATAATCCAGCAATCCGGATCATAAGATATTTGCCTTTTGATAACAGTTTCGACGTCTCCATGCCCTAGTTTTGGCTGTTCATGCAAGGGACACCAGCGATAGCCCGCCTCAGGATCAAATTGTCTAGTCTCAACACGGCAACCATCGGCCATATCAAGGCGGACGATAATCGCACCGTTATCAGGATCCCCGCGTCTAACCAGCATGGCTCTAACCATAATTTGGTTGGTTTGGGCGAGAATTGCGGCAACAAACGTCTCAGTTTTGATAATAACGGGGCTTGGGCTCATTTAAAAATCGGTGCATCTTCCACCTTGTTCCCAATCGCCGTATCTGGTGGGCTCAGGGCCTTTAGGTCCACCTGTTTCCTTGGGTTGATCGTTGGTTTCTTGTGTCTCAGGCGATTTTTTATCATCGCGATCAGGTGATTTGAGATTTTTTTTATCCATGGCATTTATTATAGTACCAGAAGCAATATAAAACAACCAGCAGAGGCATCATCTCAACACGGTGAAGCTAGACATAGAACGAAACATACCGCAAAGTAATGATGGTTTTTTATCATCAGATAAAATGCGCATCGGAGCATAACCACACCATGGAATGGTCGCCGCCTTTGATCACTCGGCTTTTGCGTAAAGCCCGACAGCCATATTGGCATTATCGTAAGGTAGCACGATATGGCGAGGCGTTAATGTCTCAGCTAGCGAGCCCGAGCGCGCCCTCGATGATTGATCTGTGGAAAGGTGACGCGAGCATCGGCCAACGAGTGACGGGAGGGGAGAATCCAGCGGATATTTTCGGTGCAGACTGGCATCATTTTGTCTGGTTGCGCGACATGCGCGAGTTCGGTGGCAAACACGCGAGGGTAGAAGCGCGAAATCTCATTTTAAGCTGGGTTAAGTACCACAAAAGCTGGGATAATGTGACATGGCATCCCGTCACCATCGCCTATCGGCTAAGAGCGTTGATCTTGACGTGGAACTGGTGCGGCCAATCAGCCCCAAAAGACCAGCAGATAGAAATTTTAACCCATCTGATGCTTTTATCGCATTACCTTCATAAAGACTGGCGACGACTGAATAACTCGGACGATCAGTTTCTGGCAATCACGGCGTTATTGCTCGATCAAGGTTTTCGTGAAGGTAATCAGACGTCCTCGCCTATGCTAGAGGAACGACTCAATACCTTGCTGGCTGAGATGATTTTGCCTGACGGTTGTCACGCCAGCCGCGAACCGCACCGCCATTTAAAATGCCTGATGCTTTTGCATGAAGCACGCCAGGCGATCAGTATGATTCATCATGATGATCCGGATAGCGCGTCAGTTTTACCACACCTAAAAACCTTGGATGATCTAATTAGTCAGATGGGCTCAGTTGGGCGGATGTGGCGAATGGGCGATAAAGGGTTATCGTCTATCAGGGGTGGGCTTGATATCGCACCTGATTTAGCCGATCAAATTCTCGACAAAAGCGGTCATAACGGCAAGGTAACTCAGCATTCCGTAGATGGAGGCTTTATCAGGCTCGCCCGGGGACGCAGCGTCGCGGTGATGAACACCGCACCGCCAGCCAGCAGCGTCAACGGTTTGGTAGCAGTGGGGGGTTTTAGCGATGCAGGTGCAAATGGGATAGAATTCTCAGTGCAGAATCAGCGCTTAATTATTCATGGCGGTCAAAGTGATTTGGTATCACGAACATATCCCGATCTAGCGAAATTACTCAAAGGCACGGCAGCGTTCTCAACCTTATCCATCGATATGACCAATTCGGCTAACGTTGATATAGTAGCAGAAGATGCAAGAATCGCGCATAATACTACCGCTGAGATAGGTCCTGCCTATGGTGGTCTTTTGGGGGTTTCGAGCCATGACGGTTATGTCAAGCTTTACAGTGTCATCCATGAGCGCAAGATATTTTTAGCCAATGGCGGCAACGCGCTCAAAGGCGAAGACATGATTCATTATACGAACGGCCCCGGTTCTATTCCACGTGAGGCGATTATCCGTTTTCACCTTCATCCGGGCATTACAGCTAATCTATCGCGTAAGGGTACGGTTTTGATGAAATTGCCAGGCAATCTTGCGTCATGGCAGTTTGTCGCCGAGGATGGCGAGATAAGCCTCGATGACAGCATCACTGTTTTGTCGGGCAAGCCGCAAAAATGCCAGCAGGTCGTCGTGACCTTACCGCTGGTTAATTTAAGACAGCATCAGACACTTTCAGCACGGTGGGGCTTTTTCAAAGTCGCGCGCGTTAGCAAAAAAACTGCGGAGATAAGATAATGTCACAAAAAAATCAGTCCGCGATTTTTCCAATCCGGCGGGCCTTGATTTCGGTTTCAGATAAAAACGGCGTGGTTGATGTGGCAAAAGGCCTTGAGGCACGAAAAATAACCATGATCTCAACAGGCGGCACAGCCTCGCTTCTGGCGAAAAATGGTATCGCTGTCACCCCTATAGAGAAAGTAACCGGAATAGCTGAGATGATGGATGGCCGAGTTAAAACACTTCATCCAAAGATTCACGGGGGGATCCTAGCGCGGCGTGATGATCAACAGCATTTAAGCGATATGAAAACGCATGGCATCGAGCCCATTGATTTGCTGGTTGTCAATCTCTACCCCTTCGCCGACGCTTTGCAGGATGACAAAGCCAGCCGTAGCGACCGGGTCGAGATGATCGATATCGGCGGCCCCGCGATGATCAGGGCCGCAGCAAAAAATCACGATTTTGTCACCGTGATAACTTCAAGCGATGACTACGCGACGGTCTTGGAAGAAATAGACGCTGTTGGCGGGGTTAGTGAAAAAACGCGGCGGCGTCTGGCGGGGAAAGCTTTCGCACACACAGCACATTATGACGCGATGATCGCCGCGTGGCTCCGCGAGGAGAAACCAGTCTCGCCGCTTACTAACACATTGACGATCACCGGCGAGGCCATCAAGACAATGCGTTATGGTGAAAACCCCCACCAGCAAGCGGCCCTCTATCGGATGCCGTCAAAGACAACACGGGCAGGAGTGCTAACAGCACAGCAAATCCAAGGCAAGCCGCTCAGTTATAATAATATTTACGACGCGGATGCAGCGTTCGAATTGGTGGCAGAATTCACTGCACCCAGTATCGCGGTTATCAAACATAACAATCCATGCGGGGTGGCTTCTGGTAATGATCTCACGGCGATCTGGCACGCGGCGCGCGCCTGTGATCCGGACAGCGCTTTCGGGGGAATTATCGGGGTTAACAGGCGCTTGACCGCCGAGGTTGCTGAAGCAATCAGCGAAATCTTCATCGAAGTAATCATCGCTCCTGACGCTGATGAGGATGCAAAAAAGATCTTGGCGACAAAACCAGCACTCAGAGTGCTTCTGACTGGTGAGATGCCCGACCCCAAAGCAGCTGGTCTGATGATTCGAGGAATTAGTGGCGGTTTTCTAGCCCAAGAAAAAGATAACGGGTTTATTACGGAATCTGACCTCACCTACCCTACCAAGCGCAAGCCTAACGATGATGAGATAGCTGATTTACTACTCGCATGGCGGGTTGCCAAGCACACCAAATCGAACGCAATCATATGCGCGAGGAATCAGGCAACCATCGGGATTGGTGCAGGGCAAATGAGTCGGATTGATTCCGCCCAAATCGCGATTAGAAAAGCGCGTGCGATGGCAAAAAAATCAGAGTTGAGTGACTTACCACTAGCCGGATCAGCCGTTGCATCTGATGCGTTTTTTCCGTTTGCCGATGGTTTAATCGCGCTGGCTGAGGCAGGCGCGAACGCGGTGATTCAACCAGGAGGGTCAGTGCGCGATGATGAAATCATCACCGCCGCCAATAATCTAGGACTCGCGATGGTTTTTACATCGATGCGTCATTTCCGTCATTGACCAGATGAGTCACAGAACCCCCGCCGCAAGCGCAACCTTGCGCATAACGGTGGGCAAAGCACGGGTTTTGAGCATCTCTATTCCGTACCACTGCCCGTTGTCATAAGTACAATTTTCACGCTTGACGCCCGATGCCACGATCACGCGCAAACTCAGGCGAAAATGGGTGAAAATATGGGTAATCTCATCATCAAGCATTTTTATCTCGGCGGATTGACTGAGATCTTTAATCAAGGCGCCAAGGCTTGTGTCAGAGTCGGCGAGGTAATTCTTGCGATGCGGCGTCCCGTCAAGCCAGCCGGTCGTGGGGAAAATTTCCATCCCGCCGAGCATTCCCTTATCACTGCGAGTAACGAGCAGGATTTTTTCATCATCAGAACGCGCCACCAGCACCTCACCGCACCGTTGGGGACGAGGTTTTTTCGGAGTCGTGCGAGGATATAAGGCAGGGTTTTTATCTTTAGCCAGACAAGCAATACTCAGAGGACAAATAAGGCATTTGGGAGCTGATTTAGCGGCGCCTCCCCTAGATGAGGCCGTGCAAATCGCGCTGCCGATATCCATCAACGCCTGCGCAAAATCACCTACACGCTCATGCGGCGTTAAGGCGTCAAGAACATCATAAAGTTCGGGATTAGCTTTGGGTAGGGGCGTTTCAACAGCGGCGAAACGTGCCATGATACGAGAGATATTGGCATCCATCACCAAGGCTCGCTGCCCAAAAGCAATCGCAGCAATCGCCGCAGCAGTATAGAGCCCCACCCCAGGCAATCGCCGCAATTCAAGTTCGGTGTCGGGAAAGAGTCCCTCATAATCGGTCATGATTATAGCGGCCGTTTTATGCAGATTTCGCGCCCGCGAGTAATAGCCCAGCCCAGCCCATTCCTGCATGACTTCGCCGCGCGGGGCGTTAGCGAGGGCCGCAATATTTGGCCAACGGCGGATAAAAGATAAAAAACGATTTTTAACCACCGCTACGGTTGTTTGTTGTAGCATGATCTCAGATAGCCAGACTTTGTAGGGGTCAACGGGCGCACCAGAGGGAGGACGCCAAGGCAGATCGCGGCGATGGTGGTCATACCAAAAGATGATGGCAGCGGCGAGATTCTTGCTTTTCACGGCCCGGGGCGACATAACTATGCTATAGTCAGGGTGGCAAGATTGAGCAACGACAAACATTATCGGCAAAAATATGGAATCCCAAGACGTCTAGGGGCGGTCAGCCGTGAGGTTATGGGGGCGAATTTACGGCGGCAGGTCCATATTTTTAGTAGCGTTATCGAGGCGTGGGCTGAGATCGCCAGTGATGCGGCGAAATGGAGTTTGCCACTGGCGGTGCGCTTTACGAGCGCTCAGGATAATGCTGGCGTTCTGGTGGTTGCGATTACCTCAGGACGGGGGCCTGAAATGCAGATACTGTCACCTAAAATTCTTGCACGGGCTAACGCGCACCTTGGCTATCAGGCGTTAAAAAGAATCCAAACAGACCAGTCGGGCGCGAGCCCAATATCGAAAAAAGAGGCTAATCCACCACATTCAAATCGTCCTTTTCGACTACAACCACATGAAAAACAAGAACTGCTAGAACAAAAGCAACTGATTACCAAAGCGCTTTCGCAACTCGACAGCCCTGATCTAGCTAAGGCGTTAGAAAATCTTTTTAATGCTTTGGCCGAGGCGCCAAAAACATAGTATAGACGACAAGACTAACATACTTTATAATGTGGTTTTGTAGTTAGAGTCCAACATGATATTGGGGTTAACACGAGGAATTCTATGATTAATCAAAACCGACGCTTTTTCCTTCGCTCTGCTCTGGCTTCTGCTGGATGTTTGGTTGCACCTTACTCATTGGCCGCGCCTCTTAATCTTGAAACCGCGCTCGCGCCACGTTTTATTGGAGCTGAGGACGCACCCATCAAGGTCGCAGAATATTTTTCGCTATCTTGCGGGCACTGCGCGGATTTCCACAAGAATACATATCCTGATCTGAAAACCAACTGGATCGATACTGGCCAGATTCAGTTTGAATATCGTGATTTTCCGCTTGCGGGTCCCGCGATTTACGCCCACGCCTTGGCGCGGATAATTCCGCCCGCGAGTTATGCGAGTATGATCGATCTTCTGCTCGCCGAACAACAACGCTGGGTATCTTCATCCAGTCCGGTTGTCGAATTACAGAGAATTGGACAGATTGTCGGCGTTAGCGAGACTGATTTTCTGGCAGCGATTGAAAACAGGCCGTTTCTTGAAGGCATTATCACGATCGCGCGGCAAGGCTATGACCGGTATCGGATTAATTCAACACCAAGTTTCGTGATCAATGACGAAACGATCATCCGTGGGGCGATTGGGTATGATGAATTTGTCGGTCATCTTGACGCCTTTGCCACCTAAAACAAGGCGAAGCAACAAGTGCATTTCAAGCACCTCAGAATAACCGGGTTCAAGTCTTTCGCCGAACCTGAAGAAATCGACATTGAAGACGGCTTGACGGGCATTGTCGGCCCTAACGGTTGTGGAAAATCTAACATCGTTGAAGCTTTGCGCTGGGTGATGGGTGAATCTTCAACGCGGTCAATTCGCGGTGATGAGTTGGACGATATAATTTTCGCAGGGACTTCAGCGCGGCCGCCTCGCAATTTTGCTGAGGTAACACTAACGCTGGATAACACTGACCGGCATCTTGCAGCGTATAGCGGCGATGATACAATTGAGATCACACGGCGGGTTGATCGCGGTAAAGGTAGCGACTATCGGATAAACGGTAAACCTGCTCGGGCGCGAGATGTGCAACTGCTGTTCGCCGATATTTCGACAGGATCAAGAAGCCACGGCATCGTGGGTCAAGGCAAGGTTGCGGCACTGATCGGAGCCAAACCGACTGATCGGCGTAGCCTACTCGAAGAAGCAGCGAACACCCGAGGCTTGCATCATCGCCGCCATGAGGCAAATTTGCGGATTAACACGGCTGAGCGCAATTTGACGCGGGTCGATGATATTTTGCAGCAGCTGGATGAGCAAAAATCGGGGTTAGTCAAGCAAGCGCGGCAAGCCGCACGTTATCGCTCGATCGCCGAACGGATTCGTAAAGCTGAAGCGCAGTTGCTAGACCATCGCTACCGCCTTGAGATGAGAGTTCTTGAAACAGTAAATGAGACGAAAAGGCTGTTAACACTTGAGGTTGCTGATGCCACCAAAACGGCCATCACCGCCGAGAGGGCCAAAGACGAAGCCGCCACCGCAATGCCGTCTTTACGCGAAGCAACCGCGCGCGATATGGCTGAAAAGCAACGCCTTGATCTCGCGATGGCTGAGATCGCCAATGAGGCGGCGCGTATAGAGCAAGCGACCTCAACCGCCAAATCACGGCTAAACCAGCTCAATGACGATATTAAACGCGAGAAAGAATTACAGATGGACGCGGCAAGCGCATGCTCTACGGCCAGTGCTGAGCTAACGCGTCTTAATGAGCAAAATAGCAATGATGAGCCCACCCTGCGGCACGCTGAAGAGGCATGTAAATCAGCACGGATTACCGCCGATCAAGCTGAAGCGCACCTCGCTGATGCAACCGTACTAATACGCGCTGCAACGCGTGATCAATCGGTACTTGAAACCCAGCGCGGTGAAATCAAGCGACGTCTTGATGATACGCAAACGCGTCTCGCCGCTCTGGATGTAGAAAACGATACCAAAACAGCACAAGCAGCAGCAGGCAGACTGAAAGACACCGAAAACGCGGCGAATGATAAGAGCGCGGCCCGTGATCAGGCAGGCAAGATACTTGAAAAACGGATTACAGAGGCGCGCGAGGCAACAGCGCGTGCCACCGAGGCGCGGAATATCGTTGCACGCACGAGCAGTGAGATCGAAGCAATCACCGCGATTCTAACACGTCATAATGACGGAGAGGCGTCAGGTGAGCCAGTGTCAGCATCGGTCACGGTACGGGACGGGATGGAACATGCGCTAGCGGCGGCTTTTGATGATGGATTAGCAGCAACAAGTGGCGCGAGCAGTGGGTCGCATTGGCGCGATGATTTGACGATTGACCAACTCTCAAACCCTCAAGGGGCAACACCGCTCGCAGCGCATATAGAGGCCCCGAAGGTTTTGCTCGCAGCGCTAAGCGGGGTTGGCGTCGCGGCGAATGCCAGTGAGGCCAAAGCATTGCAATCGAGCCTTAAGCCCGGTCAGGTTTTAACAACAAAAGATGGCGGGTTATGGCGTTGGGACGGGTTTGTACGTCCGGAGGGAGCAACACAAGGCGCAGCTGAAAGATTACGTCAAGAAACCCGCCTTAAGGCTTTACGCGAATCGCTGGACGATCTTGAAAAAACCGCCGCTATTTCCGAAAGCAAGGCCCATGAAAACAATAAGGCGCAAAGCGACTCTGAAGCTGAGCTTAACCAGATGCGTGAAGATGAAAACACCGCGCGTACAGCCCTGATCGAGGCATCAAGACACTATGAGCAAACGCAAGCGGCCGTCGCCACCTCCACGCTTCAACATAAAGATTTAAGCACCACCCAAACTGACCTCAAGCAAGCGCAAGTCGATACCGAAGCCAAATTACTAGCACTTACAAATCACGCAGGATTAAAAGCAGATATGGAAGCCAAACAAACCGCGGCTGAACAGGCTCGGGCGCGCCTCGCTGAGGCGATGAGCGAAGAGCGTAACATCAAGCATATTCGTGAGGTCCTCACTGAAAAAGAAAAGCAACTTACACAGGACATAAGCACCTGGCAGGCGCGGCGAGATGGGGCGGGGGTGAGGCTTAGTGCGTTAACCACGCGGCTTGATGAGAACGTCGCTGAACTTGATCGCCTTGCCGGTTTACCTGAAGTTTTTAAGCAAAAACGCGAGGACTTGGCAGAGATGATCGAAGCGGTGGTCGTGCGAACCCGGCAAAATTCTGATCGTTTGGCTGAAGCCGAGCAAAGTCTGTCTGAATGTGAGGCGCGTTTGAGGCAGGCCTCATCTCTTCTTACCAACAAACGTGAAGAGCTAATCAGGCAAGAATCCGATACCACGGTAGCACAGAATAATCTTGAGGCTACAATCGCAAGAATCGGCGAAAAGCTGGGCATTACCCCTGACAAACTCGACGAAATCATTGGCGATGAAAACCGTGATAAAACAGTGGATAGCAAGGCGATGGTAATGCTCGAAAGCCGCCTTAACAGGCTATTAAGTGAACGCGATAATATCGGAGCGGTTAACCTCCGTGCAGAGGATGAAGTGATTGAAATTGAGACGCGAATCACTAACCTGACCACTGAACGTGACGATTTATTGCACACCATCGAGAAATTGCGCGTAGCGATCGGAAAGTTGAATCGTGAAGGGCAGGAAAGACTGCTCAAAAGTTTCACTGAGGTGAATAAATATTTCGAACAGCTGTTCAAAACCTTGTTCAATGGCGGCCACGCCGAATTGGTGTTGATTGACAGTGATGATCCGTTAGAAGCGGGTCTAGACATTCTAGCAAGTCCACCTGGAAAAAAGATGCAATCGCTGGCACTTTTATCAGGTGGTGAGCAGGCGTTGACCGCACTGGCCCTGATTTTCGCAGTGTTTTTAACTAACCCCGCGCCAATTTGCATTCTCGATGAGGTTGATGCGCCTCTGGATGATCGGAACGTTGGCCGATTCTGTGCGATGATCGATGATATTGTCCGTTCCACTCCAACACGTTTCATGATCGTCACGCATCATCGTTTCACGATGGCACGGATGGATAAACTTTACGGCATCACAATGGAGGAAAAGGGCGTTAGTCAGGTTGTTTCGGTGGATTTACAATCGGCGGTGAAATACAGGCAATCGGCTTGAGAATTTTAAGACACGGATGGGCACTTGACATAACGGCGTTGTGGTCATAATTTGCAATCGATTTTTTCAAACAGATGAACGATCATTGAGGGGGTATCATCACGCCGACATCAGATCAGAAAGATCGCGGCGACAAAGACAATCTGAGCGATCTTAAGGCGCGCATAGATAAAGCGCATGAGGCGCCTTCGGAAAGCAATTCAAGACGGCGCGGCCGAGCCAATTTACCGCCGGGGGCGATGGCGATGGTTAGTCGGATCGCTTTTGAGGTAGTCGCTGGAGTAGCGGTTGGTGGGTTTATCGGCTGGCTACTTGATGGGTGGCTTGGGACCGCGCCAGTCTTTATGCTGATACTCTTTTGTTTGGGAGCGTTCTCGGGTATAATGAGCGTCTGGCGGATGGCGAAAGGAAAAGGATTGAAAATGGGATATTTTGACCAACATCGGAACGATAAGGATTAACAGAGAACAATATGCATTCACCTGTTGAGCAATTCACAATCAAAGCATTATTGCATTTAGAAATTTTTGGCTACGATATTTCGTTTTCGAATTCGGCGCTATTCATGTTTCTGGCAGTTTTTTTAAGCACGTTATATCTGCTCTATGCAATGCGGCGGCGTGAGATGATACCCGGCCGCCTTCAAGCTTCGGCTGAGATGATGTATGAATTCATCTCTGATATGGTGCGGAGCAATATAGGCAATGCAGGACGTCCATTTTTTCCATTTATCTTCACATTGTTCGTATTTCTGCTATTTGGCAATATGCTAGGTCTAATGCCGTATTCCTACACTTTCACCAGCCAGATTATCGTCACTTTCGTGCTGGCGGCTTTTATTTTCATCGGGGTGACGCTGGTTGGGTTGATCAAGCATGGCCTTCATTTCTTCTCTTTTTTCGTTCCACCAGGCGCACCGAAAGCACTGATCCCATTTCTGATACTGATTGAGGTCGTATCGTATTTCGTGCGCCCCGTCAGTTTATCGGTTAGGCTTTTTGCAAATATGCTAGCAGGACATACGATGCTCAAAGTGTTCGCGGGGCTTGCGGTTCTGTTAACAGGAGCAGGCGGAATTTACGTTCCTGGGGTAATTTTACCATTTTTTGCGCTGGTCGCATTGACAGGACTTGAGGTTCTAGTCGCTGCGTTGCAAGCGTATGTTTTTACCATTTTAACCTGTATGTATCTTAATGACGCGTTGCACCTACATTAAGGCGCAGCACTTAGAAATGCCGTTGAAGGACGGATAACAACAACATGAAACCGAAAGGAAAAAACCATGGAAGCTGACGCTGCTAAATTAATCGGAGCCGGCATTGCTGTTCTACCCTTGTTAGGGGTTGGCATCGGTATCGGTAATATTTTCTCATCACTAGTCAACTCGATCGCGCGTAATCCATCGGCGCGAGATGACGTATTCGGCATCGGGATTTTGGGCTTTGCCCTGACCGAAGCGATTGCGCTGTTTGCGTTGATTGTCGCTTTGCTTTTGCTGTTCGTATTCTAATGACGCACGGTTTCTGTCGAGGCTTGGTGTTCGCCCTTGCAGTTGGCGGAGTTGGGGTTGCCCACGCCGCTACTGAGGGCGACGTCGATTCAAGTGCGGGGCTACCACAGCTCGATCTAAGCACTTGGCCGACACAGATTTTTTGGCTGATCATCAGTTTCTCAGTCGCGTATCTTCTGATGTGGCGTCTGGTGGTGCCGAAAATTGTTTCGGTGCTTGAGGAGCGTCACAACAAGATGGAGGATGATCTTCAGCGAGCGTCCAAGGCGGCAAATGACGCCGGGGAAGCACGTTTGGGGTTAGAGGCGACATTGGCTGAAGCGCGCAGCAAAGCCAATGAAAAAACGCGCGTGGCGACGGAGAAGATCATGAAAAAGGTCGATAAGAAACTAGAAGCAACCGTAGCAGAACTTGCGAAGAAACAAGCGAGCGCAGAAGACACTATCGACACCGCGAAGGCGGCGGCGATGCGTGAAATGGCTGGCATCGCAGCAACGGCGGCAGTGGATGTGGTGTACCGTCTAGCCGGAGTTAAAGTAACATCAGCTGAGGCTAAAGAGTCGGTTAGCCAGTCTGAAAAATGGCGGGCCGCACAATGACAGGCATAAAGGAGTTTTGGTATGGCGTCAGGGCCTGAACCATTCATCAACGAGAATATCTGGGTTACCCTTTCCTTTATCGTTTTTGTGATTCTGGTATGGAAAAAGGCGGGCGGTGCTTTGTCATCATTGCTCGATCGGCGATCGGCAGAGATCAAACATAATTTAGAGGACGCAAAGCGTCTGCGTGATGAAGCGCAAGCCGAATTGCATAAATACCAACGCCTTCAGCGTGAAGCTACCGATAAAGCCCGTGAAATCATGGCTAACGCCGAACAAGCCGCTCTATCCATCGAGCGAAACGCCTCAAAGGCCGCGGAGGCGACGATCAATCGGCGCACCGAACAAGCTGAAGCCAAGATTAAAACCCTCGAATCTGAAGCCATAGCTGAAATCAGAGCCCACGCAGCAATGCTAGCGACATCGGCAGCGATACGTCTGATGGAAGAGAAACTCGACGCTAAAGCCGCTTCTAAACTTATTACGGCGGATATTGCCGAGATTAAGCACGTCAATCAGAACTGACCCAGTTTTTGCACGTTATTGCGCGGATGGCGCCTTGCGTCCAAACCCTATGACAACCCGGTGATCTTGTGGCACATCAAGATAGATGGTCATCGCGGGGTTTGAGCGATCCGTCCCACTGCCAAAATAGAATGTGTCGGTAGCCTGCTGGCGCAGGACCACCTGATCATCAGCATCAACGATAGAGGCCGTAACATAGACAGGTACTTCCTCAACGTCACTGCCGCCACCAATATTGCGTTTCATCAGCAAATTAACCATAAGCGTCATATCGGCATAACCATCATATTGGATGCATTGCCCATAAACACCGTTGAACTTGACCCTTACCACCTGCCCTAACTCAAGACCAGCTATGGCTATTCTTTCGGCGCCCGCCACAACGGTGATCGGTGGGCAAGGGGAATACTCCGCTCCATAGCGTGCACATCCCGCTATAGCCAGTGCCAAAAAAGTGATGGCGATTTTACCACATGAGGTGAATAATTTTGCTGATATGATATTCATAGCGCCACCCTAAACACTTTCGGCGGATGTTTCAAGTTGACCAGAAGACAAACTTCAAGCAGAACAATGGGCATGGAACTGGCGTTATCATCTGATCAGACAAAAACTATCCTGCTCGCCGAGCCCCGTGGTTTCTGCGCAGGCGTTGATCGTGCGGTGCGGATTGTTGAGGTTGCACTCGCGCAATTTGGTAAACCCGTCTATGTCCGCCATGAAATCGTCCATAATAAACATGTGGTCTCAAGACTGGCGGCGATGGGAGCGGTGTTTGTTGACTCTCTGAAAATGATTCCCGATAAATCCGTAGTGGTATTCTCAGCGCATGGCGTAGCAAAAGCGGTGGTCAGCGAGGCTGAAAGGCGAGAGATGGTGATTATCGATGCAACATGCCCTCTGGTAACCAAGGTTCATGTTGAATCGCATCGCCAGCATCGCCGAGGCGCGCATATTCTGCTAATCGGTCATCGTGGACATCCTGAGGTTGAGGGTACGATGGGTCAAGTATCGGATGGCAGCATGACGCTTATCGAAACGATTGAGGATGCTAGAAAAGTCACTCTGCCCAAGGGCTCATCGGTGGCTTACGCTACCCAGACGACTTTATCAGTAGATGATACAGCAGAGATTGTTGCCGAATTAAAACTCCGTTTTCCTGATATTGAAACGCCTCGAGGGGATGATATTTGCTATGCGACCACCAACCGGCAGTTGGCGGTAAAAGGTCTTGCGGCAAAATCTGATCTGGTTTTGGTTATCGGTGCTGAAAATTCATCCAATTCGCAAAGGCTGGTGGAGGTCGCGTTAAAATCTGGAGTGACGAAAGCCCAGCTGATCGCTAGCGCCGATGAAATCACATGGGAGCTGGTTGAGGCGTCCTCGACCATCGGAATTACAGCGGGAGCATCCGCACCCGAAATTTTGGTTGAAGAAGTTTTGCTTGCGCTCGCCGAACGTTATCAGATCAGGGTTGATCGTCATAAAGCCGCCGATGAAACAATCGCATTTAATCTGCCACCTATTCTCCGCGATTGATGGCTGTCTATACAAAAATTAGCGAGGCTGACCTTAACGCCTTACTCAGCCGTTATTCTATCGGTGATCTTATCGATTTTAAAGGCATTACCGAAGGTGTTGAGAACACCAATTACAAAGTAGACACCACCGAGGGTCATTATATTCTAACGATTTATGAAAAGCGGGTTAATCGAGCGGACCTACCGTTTTTCATCGCGCTTAAGACGCATCTGGCGGTTTCAGGAATCCCGTGCCCTCAACCGATCGCCGACCGAGACGGAAAAGTTTTGCAGGAACTTGGCGGCAAGCCGATGGCAATTGTGAGTTTTCTTGAAGGGGCATGGACGCGCGAACCCTCGGCTGATTATTGTTATCAAGTCGGGGCCGCCCTCGCTGATATTCACGCGGCGGGTAGTGATTTTACGATGCGCCGCGCTAATGCTTTAGGGCACCAATCGTGGCGCGGGTTATGGGAAAAATCGATCTATTTCGCTGATACCCTCGAAGACGGTCTAAAGGAAAAAATCGTGTCGTACCTCGATCGCCTCGATCAGGAATGGCCGTCAGATTTGCCGCAAGGGGTGATTCACGCTGATTTATTTCCCGACAATGTGCTTTTCACCGATGATCGAATCAGCGGGATTATCGATTTTTATTTCGCGTGCAATGGCTTGTTTGCCTATGATCTGGGCATTACAATTAACGCTTGGTGTTTTGATGCAGCAGGAACCTTCGCACAAAATAAATCAGCGGCGATGATTGAAGGCTATGAATCCATACGCGTTTTGACAGAGTCTGAGGTTGCGGCCTTGCCCACATTAGCACGAGGATCGGCGATGCGCTTCTTCTTAACGCGTCTTTATGACTGGATCAACACACCGCAAGACGCTCAAGTCCAACCGCATGACCCGATGGATTACCGTCGGCGGCTTTCTTTCCATGATACAGCACACGACTCTTCGGTCTATGGGGTTAGGCGATGAAAAAATCACGACTTCACATTTATACCGATGGCTCTTGCCTTGATAATCCAGGCCCTGGCGGCTGGGCCGCTATTATGTGTTATGGCGAGGATGAAAAGGAAATCACCGGCAGCGAAACTGAAACCACCAACAACCGTATGGAGTTAATGGCGGCGATTATGGCGCTCGAAAGCTTAAAATACCCGACGTCAGGAACGGTGACATCTGACAGTGCTTATTTGCAGGGTGGTATCACTCAATGGATCGATAAATGGCGTCTGAACGGTTGGAAAAACGCCTCAAAAAAACCAGTGGCTAATCAGGATTTATGGCTTCGCCTCGATGCGTTAAATAAAAAGCATGACATCACCTGGGATTGGGTGAAGGGTCATAGTGGGCATCCGATGAACGAACGCTGTGACACACTCGCGCGCAAGGCTGCTGAAGATGTTCGCGAACCTAAAATATCAATACCCAACCTCTGGAACAACAACGTCTGACAGTATTTATTTGCGTGATGGCATCACACGATGAGTTTATAGAGGCCGCTACTGCGCAAAAATTGTTGGCCGCTGAAAAAGCCTTACCTTAATAGGTCGCGATAATCATCAAACCTAAAGTTAGCGCGAGGCCGCAATAATGGCGCTTTTAATGCTTGAGCCAGTGACCAATTCAGGCAGGGGTATTCCACCGGGTGCAGCTGGGCCATAAACGACATTGAACGGCACGCCATAGCGATCAAAAGCGGCAAGATAGCGTGAGATGTCCGCATCAGTCTGCGTCCAGTCAGCTTGTAGCATAACTACCTCATGTTCGCGCAGAAACTGCCCGATGGCCTCATTGTTAAAGACGAGAATTTTATTGGCTTTGCAGGTAATGCACCAATCGGCCGTGACATCGACTAGCACGATTTTTCCCTGATCAGCCAACGCCTCTGCGCGCCCGATTTTCCAAGACTGCCAGACCGAATTATCTTCTGGCGTGGTTGAAACCCAATGCCCAGCGAGCAGTGATAAAAGCCATAAAGCGGTAACAAATAACCCCAAAGATAAAACCCGCCTCAGCCAAATCATCCATCGCCCCGAGGACGGCAAGAGATGAACCAGTGAAGGCCTTGCCGCCACCAGTAGCCACGGCGAAGCAAGCCCGCATCCCATACTGATAAAAACAGCGATCATAACCACTGAAGGAGCGGTAAAGGCAAAAGTGATCGCCGTGCCAACAAAGGGAGCAGAACACGGTGTCGCAAGTAAAGTTGCCATTACGCCTGCCGACATATCTGACATAACGCGACTGTCGCCCCGTGAGACGAGGCGTCCAGCGAAGGCGGGGGTCGGCAAGGTGATTTTGTCGAGGAGCATCAAGCCGAAAACCGCCATCATAATAGCGGCGATGATCAGAAAAATCGGGCTTTGAAACTGAACCCCCCAACCGATCGCGACTCCAGTCTCACGGACTGCTACCAAAATCAGGGCAAGGGCCACAAAAGAGATGATGATTCCAGCGGCTGTTGCGATAAATGACTTTCTGATAAGCGTGCTCGACGCACCGCCAAGCCCCACGACTCCCGCCAATTTAAGCGCTATCACCGGCAGAACACAGGGCATAACATTCAAAATCACTCCACCGATAAAAGCAACCAGCAGGATCAGAGCAGTGGTTTGACTAACCAGTGTTTTGGCGACGGCGGCCGTAACCAGAACGCTCTCCTCGATCAGATAATCCGCAGTGATAACAGTCAGGGTGATAGGCTTGCCGATCAACTCTGAGGCCTCACGACCGTTTATCTCGATATTGGCGCGCGCGGAGGCGAGGCGCGGCCTGCCGAAACTATAGCCGGAAATATCACTTTCGATCAGAATATCGCCGCTGGTCATCGCCAAAACCTCGCCTTGCTCATCAGCAAGAGAGACAACTAGGCGACTGCCATCGATGGCCGCCGTCTGGACTCTTACCCCTGCCCTTGTGCTGTCAGAGGGAACTTTCGCCCGCGCCATGGCAATCGCACGGGCGTGAGGAGATACCCTTGCCTCACCTTTCGGCAGATATAGCGTCAGTTCAGCGTCAAGAGGAACACAGACATCAGAGCAAACCAACCCAGTAAAGTCGGCGCGGGCCGTCATCGGCTTCCGCAGCTCAGCCAGATCAAGTTTTAGAGGCAAGATAACTTGACCGCCATAGCCATATGTTTCGAGCCCGAAAAGGGTAAAACGTTCAGGGATGGGAAACGAGAGATGATGCTTTGTAATGGCGGGGCTATTGGTAAAATCTATCTCTGGGGGTAATCCAGCGTCCCCCGGACTTCGCCAATATATCTTCCAGCCTTTGGTAAGTTTGATCTCAAGCGCTGCCTCGATCGTGTCAGTCTCGCCGGTTGCGTCAAACGCCGAAATTAGCCGGAGTTTGGCAAACTGGTTGCCTTGCCATGGACCCGTGTCAGCAAACAGTTGCTGTGGCCACGCCACCACCAGAGCAACCATAAAACTGATAATAAAAAGTATTCTCGCGGATTTCACGCCGTTTCCGCCCCAATGATGTTAGCATAGGTGATGATAGCATAAAGTCGCACATTGACATAGTTAGCAAAAATATTCTGGTCAAATCATTGGTTTGGGGTTAGCATTTCTATTAGGAAATAGGCATGTCTAATTATCTATCCGGTCAAATACTGATAGCGGCCCCGCAAATGGATGACCCGCGTTTTCATAATACGGTGCTGTTAATCTGTCGCCACGACGCTTCATCAGCGATGGGTTTTATCCTGAACAAGCAAGCTGGGGGCTTATCGCTTAACGATCTAGCAGAGCAGGTCGGCCTCGGCACACCGCGTTTCTGTGGCGATACGCCGGTGCATTACGGCGGGCCCGTCGAGACATCGCGAGGGATGGTGTTACACTCACCTGACCATGTTCTACCTGAAAGTGAGATGGTGGGCGATGTTGCAGCAATCACGACCAATGTGCGTATTATTTCTGAGATTGCTAATGGGTGTGGGCCGAATGATTTTATCATTGCGCTTGGGCACGCGGGGTGGTCGGCGGGACAGCTTGAACAGGAACTCAAGGGGAGTTGCTGGATTACCATGCCGTATGTTGAAGACCTTGTTTTCGGCTGCTTAAGCGATAACCTGTGGAGTGATTGCTATAACCGATTAGGCATCGCAACTGAGCATATTTCATCCAGTGTCGGCCATGCCTGATGTGTCTCAGGTGAACGAAAACAACCGATCCAGCTTTTCTATTTCGGCACAATCTCTGATTCGTTTATCCCCAATCGCGGCGCAAACAGGTTTTCCTTTGAGGATTCTGGCAACGACTTTTTCAAGCGCGGCTTTATCCACGGATTCTACCGTTCTGATCTGATCTTCAACATCCATAAGTTCACCATCTTGGATCAGTTGTCTTGGCAAGCTTTCGCAGATTTTAAACACGTTTTCCTGCCGCATCACTAAACTAGAGCGCATCTGGGCAATCGCCCGGGCCAGCTCATCTTCGGTGGTATGAGTCGTAAGATCAGCAAGCTCACCAGCCGCCACAGTGATAAATTCTTCGATGCTCTCAGCATCAGTTCCGGCGTAAACGCCAAAGACTCCGTGATCTGATAGCATCTGAGCGAAAGAAAAAACGCTATAGCAAAGCCCACGTTTTTCTCGAACTTCCTGAAAAAGACGCGAGGACATACCGCCACCATAAAGAATGGATAGCGCTATCATCGGCCACCGATCAGGGTCATTACGCGAAATTCCCGGCAAACCAAGAATAAAATGAGTCTGCTCAAGGTCTTTCACCACCATATCGCGGCGAGTCATATTGCTCGCCGCCCACACAGGAGTTTTGCGCGTGGGGTACGGTGTCTTAAGGGGTAGATCACCAAGATATTTTGTGGCTTTAGCGACCAAATCATCATGATCTATATGCCCTGCGGCCGCGATAATGATATTGCTCGTGCCGTAATAGCGTGCCATGAAATCAGTGAGATTTTGCCGTGTGAGGTTAGTGACGCTTTCAATGCCTCCCAAAATAGTCCGACCAACCGAATGGTGCGGATAGCAAAGCGATTGAAAAACGTCAAAGAGCATATCGTCAGGGGCATCATGAGATTGCCCTATTTCCTGAATAATCACCCCTTTCTCACGGATAATCTCATCTTCAGGGAAGGTTGAATGGCAGATAATATCAGCAAGTAGATCCAAGCCAAAATCAAGGTTTTCGGGCAGAAGCCTAACGTAATAGGCGGTTTCCTCACGACTTGTATGCGCGTTAATCACGCCGCCAACATCTTCTATTTGCCGTGCGATATCGGCAGCAGTGCGGCTTGGAGTTCCTTTGAACGCCATATGCTCGAGCATATGGGCGATTCCGTTTTCACCAATTTTCTCATCTCTTGCACCAGCGCGAATCCAAAATCCAACCGCGATACTCTCGGCGAAAGCCATATTTGCGCTCGCTACAGTCAAGCCTGAGGGTAATTCGGTAACGTGCCGCTGGTGAAAATTACGCATGGGTTTATTTCCTTCTTAACTTCTCAATGAGACCTGCAACTTCGCCAGCGTCATTGATAACTTGGTGTTTGGTTTCAGGACGCGTCATCAGCTCGGCAAGATGCTCAGGCAAGGGCGGGGTGATTCCGGTCGCCTGCTTGACGGTGTCGGGGAATTTGGCGGGATGCGCACAAGCAAGAGTAACAATCGGTTGATCCTGGGGAATTCTTCCTGCGCTTCTCGCGTTGCGGGCGGCGGCAAGACCCACCGCAGTGTGAGGGTCGATGAGGATTGAGGTTTCATCATAAGTACGCCTAATCTCCGACAGCGTCGCGTCATCATCAAGCCGAAAAGCATAAAATCTTTCGGTTGCATTGCCCATGCGATCACGATCTAAATGAAAGGTGCCAGTGTGCGCGAACTCTTCCATGATCTTTTTGACGGCCTGCCCATTGCGTCCCAGCATATCGAAAAGAAAGCGCTCGAAATTGCTTGAAACCTGAATATCCATCGAAGGACTCAGACTTGGCTGAACTTGCTCGCGCTGCATCGCGCCGGTATGAAAAAATCTAGTGAGAATATCGTTTCGGTTAGAAGCGCAAACCAAAGTTTCTATTGGCAATCCCATTGTAGCCGCGACTTGGCCTGAAAAAATATTGCCAAAATTACCCGTTGGAACCGCGAATGAGATCGGTTTTTGCGGCGCACCTAGCGCGAGGGCTGAGGTAACATAATAGATGATTTGCGGCATCAGTCTTGCCCAGTTGATCGAATTAACGGCGGATAACCCTATTCGGTCGCGGAAATCAAGGTCTCCAAAGAGTGTTTTGACAATTTTCTGGCAATCATCGAAATCACCATCAAGCGCAACAGCGAAAGCGCCCGGGGCATTGACCCCCGTCATCTGGCGTTCTTGAACTGGCGAAACGCGCCCATTAGGATAGAGGATAAAAATATCGATCGCTTTTCTATTCTTAAACGCCTCAAGCGCAGCAGAACCTGTATCACCACTAGTCGCGGCCAGAATAACAGCGCGTTGTCCTGTTTTTGCCAAAGCATGATCGAACAGCCGCGCGAGCACCTGCATGGCGTAATCCTTAAAGGCAATGGTGGGGCCGTGAAATAACTCACACAGATAAATCTCATCGCCAAGAGGACGCAATGGTGCGACTTCAGGATGCGTAAAACCAGCGTAAGCGTCGCGGACCATCGTATGTAAATCATTTTCATCCAAATCAGGGTCAGTGAATTTTGCCATAATGCGTGCGGCTACCTCAGAATATGGCATAGTTTTGAAACCTGCCACCTCGCCCTGATCAAATTTTGGATATTCAATCGGTAAGTAAAGTCCGCCGTCTCTTGCAAGACCTGCCAGCAAAACATCGGTAAAACCTGAAGAGGCCTCCTGTCCTCTGGTGCTGATATAACGCATAGGCATATTTCCTGTTGCTAAGGCTTGTGCCACCGTAATCTCCCCGTCTGGATATGCCACGCACAATAAACCCCAATCAACCCTAAAGCCAGCCCATACCATGTCAGGGCGTATTTTCGGTGATTATTGGTGAGATTCGGCGTCAGCGTGGATCCCACTGGATCATCGTTCTCACTTGAGCGAATAACTTCCAGCGTGTAGTCATGAATGACATTATCACCCAAAGTGAAATGCGCGCTAATCGCATCGATATCTAGCGTGAACCAATCATCATTTTGCGGAATGTTTGACGGAACAAAAAAGCCTTTTTTATAGGGTAGTCTGATCACACCATCAACCTCTACCCACCCTTGAGTCAAGGTTTCCGGGCGTGAGAATGAAAAACGTCTCGCCGCCGCAACCCAGCCACGATTGGCCAGCAAGATCCGCCCGTCCTCAAGCCTCAGCGGTGTAACAACATGATATCCAACCTCGCCTTTGGCAATTCTCGCCGCCAGATGAATTTCCGCCTCATGCAACCAGACCCCAGTGGTGCGTGCACGTTGATAACGGCGGATTGTATCAGCGTTCGAGATAGGCGGCGCAATAGGTGCGCCGGTCGCGCGAGCGTGAATGTCGCGCATGAGATTATCTTTCCAATAAGAACGCTTAACCTGCCAAGTGCCAAGAGCGAGCAAAACAGCAAACGCGAGAATAACCATAACGGTCATCCACGGCGCGGGCTTAAAGACAATTGTTCTGCTCAAAGGTGGAGTGCGGTTCAACCGCCCCAGATATAAACGGCGAAAAAGAGAAATAGCCAGACGACATCGACAAAATGCCAATACCACGCAGCGGCCTCAAAGCCGAAATGTTGCTTGGGAGTGAAATGCCCCTGTGCTCCCCTGATCAGACAGATAGACAAAAATAACGTACCAACAATTACATGGAAGCCATGAAATCCCGTGGCCATAAAAAAGACCGAAGGATAAATCCCGTCAGTAAAAGCGAACTCAGCGTGATAATATTCATAAGCTTGGAACATAGTGAAGACCGCACCCAAACCAACAGTGCAGCCAAGCCCAATCATAAAATCACGGCGGTTATTCTCTAGCAGAGCGTGATGCGCCCAAGTAACGGTGCAACCGGATAACAACAGAATCAGGGTATTGATCAAAGGCAAATCGAAGGCGTTAAAGGTATGGATGCCTTCGGGTGGCCAGACTCCCCCTACAGGATAAAGGGACGCTGAGAAGAAAGCCCAAAAGAAGGCGACAAAGAACATCACCTCAGACATGATAAACAGCATCATCCCATAGCGCAGACCGATTTGAACGATCGGCGTGTGATGCCCTTGATACTCGGCCTCACGGATCACATCCCGCCACCAAAAGCCCATCGTCAATAACACCATAAGCACCCCAGCAATCAGGGTAGGAATTCCTAAATCACGTCCATGCATGAACAGAATAGCGCCAACGGCGAGGATAAATGCGCTTCCCGCGCCAAGCGCAGGCCATGGACTCGGCTCAACAAGATGATAGGGATGTTTTTGCGCGCTATTCATTTCTTGCCCCTTGGTTTAGTAGTGAATGTTTCATTTGAATTATACTACCCTTTGCCGTTTTCAACAGCAAAAAAGGTATAAGATAAGGTAATTTCCGGCACTTCTATCGTGTTAGCATCATGATCTATTTCAGGGTCGAGGTAAAAAACGACTGGCATTTGGACGCTTTCTCCAGATTTCAGGGTTTGCTCAACAAAACAAAAACAGTCTATTTTCATAAAGTAGGGCCCGGCCTTAAAAGGCGTGACGTTAAAAGTCGCGGTGCCCGTGGTGGTTCTGGAAGAAAAATTGGTTGCTGTGTAATAAATAATTGTCTCTTCACCTGGCTTAAGGCGCACAGCTTCTCGGGGGGGGCTGAATCGCCATGGCAGGTCAGGATTGGTATGAGCATTAAATTGAACGCTTCGCTCAATACCTCCAGCGACAACCCCAGGAGCAGCACTACTTATCGAGGTTGTGCCGCCATAACCAGTAACGCGGCAAAACAGGTCATAAAGCGGCACCGAGGCATAAGCCAGCCCCAGCATCGCAAACGCGACCACCACGATAGCAACGCCAACATTACGATTGCGGTGGTGCGATAGAATCTGGGTTGGGGCCGTCATTATCCAATCTTCGTGCGAATGATGGTGATGATAAAAAATAATACAGATAGTAGGAGAATAGAAGTGAATATGGCAAAGTTGCGTCGTTTTCTCGCAGCTAAAATATCTGCATCAGATGCACTTTTCTGCTTATCCACCATCACTTCACCCACCCGTTTACGCCGAGCATAAAGAAAATAGCAAAAAGATAAATGATCGAAAAGCGGAATAACGCCATCATCCTAACGGTATCATTATCGGGCGCATGATTAAGCGCGACCGCAAGCATAAAAAACCGCGCACCTAATAGGGCGGCGAGCACGGCGTAAAATCCACCAGCCATACCAACAAAATACGGCATAACACCCAAAATAGCGACAACGGCCGAATAACCAATAATCTGTCGTCTGGTTGCTGCTACTCCGTGAGTCACGGGCAACATCGGGACAGCTGCGCGGATATAATCATCATTGCGAGCAATAGCGAGTGACCAGAAATGCGGCGGTGTCCAAATGAAGATAATTAAGAATAAAAGCCAAGCCTCACTCCAGATCGCGCCACCTGCTGCAAGCCAGCCGATCACCGGCGGAAAAGCCCCGGCCGCCCCGCCAATGACGATATTCTGCGGCGTTATACGCTTAAGCCAAATGGTGTAGATCACCGCGTAGAAAAAAATAGTAAAAGCCAACAGGGCCGCAGCGGTAAATCCACCAGTGAAGCTCAACACCAAAACGGAAAGAGCAGCGACAATAATCCCAAAACTCAACGCTTCATCAGGATGAACGCGACCAGATGGAATTGGTCTCTTTTTAGTGCGCTCCATAATGGCATCGATATCACGATCATACCACTGGTTCAGCGCCCCAGCAGCACCAGCACCGGCGGCGATCGCGAACAATGAGATTCCCATAAGCACCGGATGCCCACCACCCGGGGCAAGCATCATTCCGATTAGGGCCGTGAATATGACGAGGCTCATCACCCGTGGCTTCATCAGGGTGAAGTAATCTGTTGGAGTCGCCAGACAGCAGGGCGAGGAAATTACCTCAGCCATTTTTTCGTCTTTGCCTCATCAAGGGCCTCATCAAGGGCCTCATCAGGTTATTTTGGGCAATGCATCAAAGGTATGATAAGGCGGCGGCGACGTGACTTTCCATTCTAATGTTGTCGCACCTTCACCCCACGGATTGTCAGCAGCGCGGCGGCGCACAATAAACGCTTCAATGATGATATAGAAGAACAGCAGGACCCCAGCAGCAGTGAGATAAGATCCGAGCGATGCAACCATATTCCATCCGGCGTAAGCATCAGGATAGTCTATATAGCGGCGCGGCATTCCAGCAAGTCCCAGAAAATGCATCGGAAAGAAAGTGACATTGACACCGATAAAGGTGATCCAGAAATGCCACGCGCCCAGAGGTTTGTTGTATTCATAGCCAGTCATTTTTGGAAACCAGTAATAGAACCCGGCAAAAAGAGCAAACACCGCACCAAGCGACAACACATAATGGAAATGGGCAATGACGTAATAGGTGTTGTGCAACACCTGATCCACGCCGCTATTGGCGAGAACCACGCCAGTGACACCGCCAAGGGTAAAGAGTGCGATAAATCCGAGAGCCCAGATCATCGGCACTTCGAATCTGATCGACCCGCCCCACATTGTAGCGATCCATGAGAATATTTTAATGCCGGTGGGCACAGCAATAATCATCGTAGCGGCCGTAAAATAGCCTTGAGCTGTGACGCTCATACCAACAGTAAACATGTGATGCGCCCAGACAATAAAGCCAACAAAGCCGATGGCGATCATCGCATAGGCCATTCCAAGATAACCGAAAACGGGTTTATTGCTAAAAGTTGAGATTATATGGCTAACTAGCCCGAAAGCAGGCAGGATCATGATATAGACCTCAGGATGCCCAAAAAACCAGAAAAGATGCAGGAATAGGATGGGGTCGCCGCCCTCAGAAGGAACAAAGAAAGCAGTGCCGAAATTACGGTCTGTCAGCAACATGGTGATAGCCCCAGCCAGTACCGGCAAGGTGAGAACTAGCAAAAACGCGGTGACGAGAAGCGCCCAGACGAAAAGAGGCATACGGTGAAAGCCCATACCAGGAGCACGCATGTTAAAGATGGTGGTAATAAAGTTGGCAGCCCCCAGTATAGAGGACGCGCCAGCGAGGTGAAGCGATAGGATTGCGAGATCCACCGACATCCCCGGCGTTCCTTCTCTACCTGATAGAGGCGGATAAACTGTCCAGCCGACCCCCGCCCCGCCATCGGAAATAGCAGAGACCATTAACAAGACGAACGAAGGAGGCAACAACCAAAAACTGATATTATTCATGCGCGGGAAAGCCATATCAGGCGCCCCGATCATAATAGGGACGAACCAGTTACCGAATCCACCGATCAATCCGGGCATAACGACAAAAAAGACCATGATTAATCCATGAGCGGTGCTAAAGACGTTCCAAGCATGGCCGTCCGCGACATATTGAACTCCTGGGCTCATCAATTCCATCCGCATCAGCACGGATAGACCACCGCCAACCACGGCGGCGAGAATTGAAAAGATAATATACATACTGCCAATATCTTTATGGTTAGTTGAATAAAGCCAACGCCTGACGAAACCTTTCGGTGCGCCATGATCGTGATGTTTGATGGTTGCTGCTTTTGCCATTGGGATTATGTCTCCTTGGGTATGCCGCGTTTATTCGCTCGAAGCGACGGTGATGGCTGGCGCGCCTAAAGACGCGGTTGAAAATTCCTGTTGCGCCTGATCAACCCATATTTTGTAATCCTCGGCAGAAACGGCTTTGATGACGATCGGCATATAGGAATGGTTGATGCCGCAAACCTGATTACATTGACCGTAATACGTAGTCTCGCCAGATGGAACATCGATCCACCGCTCATTGGTACGCCCGACCACGGTGTACATTTGAACAGCGAGGGATGGTACAAAGAAAGAATGAAGCACGTCATTGCCTTGGATCAGCAATTTTATTCGAGTGTTTTCGGGGACGACCATAGGGTTATCGACATCTAGAAGGCGGATTTGCCCAGGGGCTAGTTCGTCTTCTGGGATCATATAACTGTCAAAAGCGACCTGTTCTTCAGGATATTCGTAATTCCAATACCATTGTGCGCCTGTGACCTTGATTATCATATCGGTCTGGTCGGTACGATCTATATAATAGAGCAATCGGAAGGACGGGAAAGCGATGACGATCAAGATGATGACAGGAATAATCGTCCAGACCACTTCAAGAACCGGGTTATGGGTAGTTTTGGACGCCACAGGGTTTTTCGATGCACGAAATCTCCAGCAGATGAAAACCAGCAAAAACAGAACGATAACTGAAATGACGGTGATAATAACCATCAGCAGGTTATGGAAGTCATTAGACATTTCGGCGATCGAACCAGCAGGGGGTTGAAGCCCGATCTGCCAAGGCTGCGGGACAGATGCAGTAGCGAAACGGGGCAAAGCCGTCATCAGGACGATGACGACCAGATGTGCTTTGAGGAGTAAACGCATCCTTATTTTCCTTTCATAGAAACGCAACTATCAGCATTTCTCGATTTAACCTGTCTCTATCATAAAGCTAATGAAGGGAAAACACCAATACAGATTTAAGTTAACTTGCGATGATTTTGAGGCATGTAGTTACAATATTTATTGCCTAGCCCCCCTCCTCGTTATTGAAAAAATTTATGAAACGCGTATACTCGCATGCCATGGACGCACTCAGCCGCACTGATGGATTATTTTTCACGCGAACAGGCCTTGAGCCTGACAAGGTTCTGTCACTCATCAATGATGCGTTGGCGGGGGCGGACGATGGTGAGTTATTCCTTGAGGAAAGCCATAGCGAATCACTAGTTTTCGATGATGGGCGGATGAAGTCCGGCAGTTATGATCGTTCGTCAGGTTTCGGGCTTCGAGGCATCGCAGGTGAGGCGCATGGCTACGCGTATTCTGACGCGTTATCGCATGATCAGATCAAACGCGCGGCGGAAACGGTCAAGGCTGTAACCTCAGGGTATTCAGGTGATTTTTCCATCGCACCTCAGGCTGGCAATAATACCGCACTTTACAGCGATGATAATCCGCTAGACGCCACGCCATTTGACCGCAAAGTAAAACTTCTGGTCGATATTGACGCTTATCTTCGGTCGGCGGACCAGCACGTCAGACAGGTGAGCGTATCGGTAGGCTCGTCATGGCGAGCAGTACGGATAATCCGTCCTGATGGATTTCAGGCGGCAGATATCAGGCCTCTGGTGCGTCTCAATATTTCGGTGGTTGTTGAAAAAGATGGGCGGATGGAATCAGGCTCAAGCGGCTCTGGCGGGCGCGTGATGCTCGATCACTGGCTTGATCGGAATGTGTGGCAGGCGCAGGCGGATGAAGCGTTACGCGTCGCACGGGTTAATCTTGAATCGGTGGCAGCACCTGCGGGTGAAATGGACATCGTTTTGGGGTCGGGTTGGCCTGGGGTTATGCTCCATGAAGCAGTGGGGCACGGATTAGAAGGTGATTTTAACCGCAAGGGCTCATCGCTCTTTAGTGGTCGGATGGGCGAGCAGGTCGCCGCCAAAGGAGTTACGGTGATCGATGACGGGACCATGGTAGACCGCCGCGGCTCGATCACGATCGATGATGAAGGAACGTCATCCCGGCGCAATGTATTGATCGAAGATGGTATTCTTGTGGGTTATCTACAGGATCGCCAAAACGCACGACTGATGGGCGTTGCACCAACTGGCAATGGGCGGCGCGAATCTTACGCGCATGCACCGATGCCCCGAATGACAAATACCTTCATGACCAAAGGTGAACATAGCAAGGATGAAATAATAGCATCAGTCAAAAAAGGACTTTACGCGGTAAATTTTGGTGGTGGTCAGGTTGACATCACCAGCGGCAAATTTGTTTTCTCAGCGTCTGAGGCATATCTGATCAACAACGGCAAAATCGGGGCCCCAGTCAAAGGGGCGACTTTAATAGGCAATGGCCCTGACGCGATGGGGAAAATCACGATGATTGGCGATGATTTAGCACTGGATGATGGTATTGGCACTTGTGGTAAAGCGGGTCAAAACGTGCCGGTGGGTGTTGGTCAGCCGAGTTTGAAAATCGGCGGAGTCACGGTTGGCGGGACGGCGGTCGGCTAGCGATCATTTTTTCGAGTTTTTCCTGAATTGAGCCGGGCGCTGAAACTCCCCTGCCCATAATCCACGGCGTGCGCGGCGTGCTTGGTGCTCATCAGCCTTATAATCATTAGTGTAATAGGCAACAGCCCATCCCTCGCGCACGAGCGTTTTCTGAACGTCAATGTCGCTTTTCCCTGCATAGCATTTACCGAGCAGACGTTGATATCTGTCTCGTCCTGTAATGTGGCATTTGATGATTTTATTAGTGGCGAGCATGTTTTTCAGCGTATCGCGAACGAATTTACCGCACTCCCATTCCATGCCGTCATCAGTGCGGCATTTCTGGCGAAGTTCAGGGGTATCTATTCCGACCAGCCTGATTTTATTGCTGTCTATATGAATAGTGTCGCCATCGACCACCTTTACTTTTTGGCCATATTCAGCCGAAATGATAGGAATTTCCGTCTCATCGGCTACGGCCACGGTAGCAATGATGAAAACCCAGCAGGTCAATAACAAGCCTATTTTCCGATAAACGAGGCACATATCAAAAATCCTAGCGATAGACGCTGAGAAAAACAATCCTTTTGCTTTTTAAATCATTTTCAGCCGTGTGAACATGATAATGGTGCTGCCGAACAGCAAGAAGCTGAAGCAACCACCAATGGCAAAGGTAAGCATCCCGCCACCAAGTTCATAAAGAGGTCCGGCAATCAGCAAGCCAAACACCTGTCCAAGCGCGCCAAGTCCCTGAACGAACCCCAGATTGCCCCCGACTTCATTACGGCGAACAACCTTGCTAGCAGCTGAGGTAATGGTGGGATTACAGAGCGCAAAACCGACACATATCGCGCTAGTGCAGAACATAAGCGGCCAGAAAGATGGAGTGAAAAAGATAAACGCCGCCCCGACCATAAGCACTGTGGATACTTGCCCCAAGGTCAACAGGGCCGACCCACAAATCGCGGTGCCAAGATCTTTAAACCGCCGGGTGATGGGGCCGATCAGCCCCCCCTGAACGATAATGATCAGTACACCAACCCAAGTAAAAACCCATCCCGTCTGTCGACTAGTGTAATGCATGACATCTTTAAGTACCAACGTGAACGAGGCCTCGACTTGAGCAAAGGCGAGATTAAGCAAAAACACCGCAAATCCGAACATCAAAAGCCCGCTCAATTTGAACATGAGAAAACGCCTAGCGAAAGACATCCGTCGCGGCGGTTTTGACGGTGCAGTTTCAGGCACGTGAAAAAAGGCGATGATGAAACCGACCAGAGCAAGACTGGCCGCGAACAGAAACGGTGCGGTGTGAACCGCCCCGCCATATCCTGACAATAAACCGCCAATCGCAGGACCAGCAACAAAACCAAACCCGACAAATGCACCCAGCAATCCCATCGAGCGGGCGCGGTTTTCAGGGGATGTGGTATCGGCAATCACAGCTTGGATAACGCCGATACTTCCCGATGCGAAACCAGTGAGAATGCGTGCGCAGAACATCGAGGTAATATCCACCGATAAAGCAAACCAAGTATGCCCGATAATGCTGAATAGGATTGAGACGATCAGCACCCGCCTCCTTCCAATGTGATCGGACAGTCGCCCTAAAATAGGTGCACCAATAAACATAGCGAGGGCAAATGAGGCCAACAAAACAGTCATGACCGTTTCGCTTGCGCCAGCTTCATCAATAACGGCGTAAGGCAGAACAGGGATCAGCGCACCAATTCCGACAAAATTGACAAAAACCACCAATAATAGCCCGTACATCATGACGTGCGCGTTCCCATCTTTTGCAAATTAGTATTTATACTGCTCATAAAGTTCGGTGATCTGACCGTCCCACTTCTGATGATAATTTCTAAGAAGAATATCAGCCTGGGTCATGCTTGTCGTGACAATGTCTTTGATCGGGCTGAGAAATTTGGTCTCGTCATTGCCATCATCATCAAAATTGGCGCGTTTCCGCAAGCCATCTTCAGCAATCCGCGACATTTCGCGCGCAAGATCAAGCATTGACCTGCCGCCGAGTTGTCCTTTGAGTCCATCTTTAGCCGCACTTTGCCTACCGTTCAGCACGTCTGTGGCTGTTAAATCTTTGGCAAGGGCTTCGGCTTCAGCCAAAGCGTCTTGGTCATAGAGAATTCCTGTCCATAAAGCAGGAAGCGCACAAATCATATTCCACGCACCGCCATCCGCGCCGCGCATTTCAAGAAAACGTTTCAGCCTGACTTCAGGAAAAGCGGTGGTGACATGATCATCCCAATCATCAAGCGTTGGGAATTGACCTGGCAACTCGGCGAGCCCCCCGCGCATAAAGTCTCGAAACGATCGTCCGGCGACATCGATATAAGAATCGCCTCGATGGAGAAAATACATCGGCACATCGAGGATATACTCAATCCACGCCTCATAGCCAAACCCGTCATCAAAGACAATCGCGGGAACGCCGCATCGGTCAGGGTCAGTGTCGCCCCAAACATCAGCACGGGTTGAAAGCAGGCCTGAAGGTTTACCTTCAACAAAAGGTGAATTAGCGAAAATCGCGGTAGCGACTGGCTGAAGCGCGAGCGAGGTGCGAAACTTTCGGGCCATATCGGTTTCATCAGCGTAATCGAGATTGACCTGAACCGTGCACGTTCGGAGCATCATATCAATCCCCTTCCCGCCGACTTCAGGCATATAGCGACGCATAATCTGATAGCGCCCCTTGGGCATCCACGGAATATCCTCGCGCCGCCAAAGAGGATCGAAGCCGACACCAAGCATCCACAAGCAATCCTGATCGATAACCGATTGCATCATAGTAAGATGACCACTGACTTCAGCACAGGTTTGATGAAGGGTTTCAAGCACCGCACCGGATAGTTCGAGTTGCCCGCCGGGCTCAAGAGTGATCGATGAGCCATCGATGTTTTTAAGCGCTATAATTCTGTTGTTCTCGAGGGAGGGAGTCCAGTCATCACGCTCAGCGATACGACCCAATAAAGCGCCAATACCGTGCTCCCCTTCATAATCAGGCCTTCGATACGTTTTGCAATCGAAGAGAAATTTTTCGTGCTCAGTGCCTATGCGCCATTGTTGTGGCGGTTTTTCAGCATCGTAAAACCAAGCGAGGAAATCATCGCAGGATAATTGTTTTGCGCGCTCTGTCATGTTGCCCTCGCTTGTTGCGCCACCGCTTGCCACAGGGAAAGCGCCGTAATCGCCGCAGTTTCCGACCTTAAAATAGTCCTGCCCAATGATACGGGACAGACAGTGTTGCTTGCCAGCAAAAACTGTCGCTCGGAATCTGAAAATCCACCTTCAGGGCCAATGAGGATAATCGGATGAGCGTGCACATCATGACCCATGAGAAACGACAAAAGATGCACGGCGGGTTCGGCTAGAAGATGCTCATCGCAATAAAGTATTTTTTGTTGATTCTGATTGTGCTTCAAAAACATGTCCAAGGGTTGCGGAACATCCAAATGAGGGGCCGTGATTCTTTCTGATTGCTCAGCAGCCTCGAGGGTGATCGCACAGCATCGATCAAAATTAAGACGGGGATTCTGGGTGAATTCAGTAATGACCGGACAAAACCTTCCAACCCCTATCTCCGTTGCTTTCTCAAGCATCATGTCAAGACGTTGCTTACGAACAGGTGCAAAAGCAAGCGTTAGAGGCGAAAGCGGTAAAGGCGCGCGCATCATCGCGCCGATCACCAATGTTGCACGTTTTTTCTCGGCCTCAACAATAGTCGCACCATATTCACCATCGTCATTATTAAACACTATGACCGCATCACCTTGCCCAAGGCGCAAAACAGTGATCAGATAACGCGTTTGATCGGCGGACAGACCACACTGTTGCCCTGACAAAAGCATTTGGTCAAGGTAAAGTCTGGGAGGCGTTCGCTTGCTCATACTTCCTGTCTTAGCCAGCACCAGTGCACCATGCAACATCAATTATCGATAAACATTCAAGAGGGCGAGGCCAGCAGTTTCTTCTTGCCCAAATGCGATTCGATAGGCTACCCATTCAGCATGGAAAGAAAGTATAACAGCGAAATACCCTCTTCCGGCCGAGGGCTATGGCAATATTTGCCATCATGGTCAATTGAACCGTTAAAAGCGATGCGTATTGAGCATCCGATCGGTTGGTGGCTGTTGATATTGCCTAGTTGGATAGCAATTCCACATGTGGCGCGTCTTGCGGGGGCACCATGGTGGATGGTGCTCAAAATGATGGTGTTGTTTCTGATTGGCGGAATTGTGATGCGGGGAGCAGGCTGCGCGATCAATGATCTTTGGGATAAAGACATAGACGGACATGTCGCACGCACCCGCGATCGTCCTCTGGCCGCGGGACGAATGAATGTTATTGAGACATTAAAGCTCATCGCGGTGCTCATGATCATTGGGTTTTTGATTCTGATAATGCTGCCAACAAAGGCGTTGGTGGTTGGGCTCGTGTCGATACCGTTGATTATCATCTACCCTTTGACGAAACGCATCATGCATTACCCTCAGCTGGTGCTTGGCTTGACGTTCAGCTGGGGAGTTTTGCTAGGTTGGTCAGCGTTTGGAGTCTGGCCTGATTTTAGAGCTATCTTGCTTTATCTAGCGATGGTGTGCTGGGTGTTCGGCTATGATACGATTTACGCGATACAGGACCGGGAAGATGATCTTGCGGTCGGTGTGCGGTCATCGGCTATCAGTTTTGGGACCTCATTGCATTCAGCGGTAAGCATCGCTTACGCATTATCGATTATTTTCCTAGTTTTCTTTTCATCCTTCAGTGGCGGTGATTGGGGTTTCGCGTTAGCGATCGCGCTGGCGGGTATTCATTTTTACTGGCAGGTCTATTGCTTGCGCGACGCCGATGGCGCAATGGCGGGAAAACTATTCAAAAGCAATCGTGACGTTGGCTTGATTCTCACCTTCGGCGCGTTGGTGAATTATATCTTTTGATCATTATTCTAACGCGGTTGTCTCATCACATCCCAAAGCGATATTGAGGTTTTGCACCGCAGCCCCTGCGGCTCCTTTGCCTAAATTATCGAGTCGTGCGATGAGCAGGCATGCCCCGTCGTCATGCGCGAAGATATGAATATCGATCCTGTTAGTACCAACCAGATCATCTACCCCTAGATACCCACCTCCGCCCATGGCCTCATGATCGTTTAGCGGATGAACCCGGATGAATTTTTCGCCCCCGTAATGCTTCGCCAGCGCCTCACTAATCACGATGGCCTCAGCGTTAGCGGTGTACTGGTTAAGCTGTAGAGGCAGAAATACCATCATGCCATAGGGAAAATCACCGACCATCGGCGAGAAAATCGGACGAGCCCGAAGCCCGCCATAGTGCATAATCTCAGGAATATGCTTATGATCAAGCCCTAGAGCATAGGCGAAATAGCGTGGTATTTTGCCGTGTTCCATATTATTAATCATCGTCTTGCCGCCACCGGAATAGCCACTAATGGCGTTGATGCAGAGGGCGGATTCAGGCAAGAGTACCCCCGCATCGACCAAAGGCCTGATCATGGCAATCGCTGCGGACGCATAGCATCCAACATTGGCGATGCGCCCCGCTTTACTGATTGCCTCGCGTTGAGTTGATGTCATTTCAGGGAAACCATAGACCCACGCGGGATTCACCCGATGCGCGGTCGAGGCATCAATAATCCGGCATGAGGATTTATCCGCCATCGCGACAGATTCTCTGGCGGCCTCATCAGGTAAGCAAAGAATGGTGAGGTCGGAATCGCCGATAGCCTCGCGCCGCGCGGAAATGTCCTTGCGCTTAGAGTCATCTATGCTGATCAAAGTGATCTCAGGATGACGTGCGAGTTTCTCGCGGATTTGCAAGCCGGTGGTCCCTGCCTCACCATCGATAAAAACATTATAGGTCATATGACATTTTCTAATCGCTTATCCATTGCAGGACAAGGTATTATTGGTTAATGATAGGTCATGACCGATGACGCTGATAAGATAATTGACATGCTATTGTCTGGAGCGGCGAAGGCCGGGGCGGATGCATCGGATGCGGTTGTTATAAAATCATCATCCCACGGTTGTTCGGTACGTTTGGGCGCGCTTGAATCAATAGAAAGATCAGATGACAGCACCATCGGCTTGCGGGTTTTTATTGGTGCAAGAAACGCGACTGTTTCCATGAGTAGCCATGATGAAAACGATATTCCGGCTGTGATCCAACGCGCGATCGCAATGGCAAAAATCGCCCCTGAAGATTCTTACGCGGGGATTGCTGAGCCCGGATTACTAGCGCAGGATATTCCTGATCTTGATTTGTTTGATGACACATCCAAATCATCCGAAGAATTGCGTGAATTGGCATTAAAGGCCGAAGACGCGGCGCGTGCGGTGGATGGGATCAGTAATTCTGATGGCGGCCACGCTTCACACAGCTTGGCTGAGGTGACATTGGCGACCAGCAACGGGTTTTTGGGCCACTATCGCCGTAGCGGTTTCGGAGTGTCAGTAGTTGTACTAGCGGAAAAAGATGGGCGGATGGAACGTGATTATGATTTTGCTTCATCGGTCTGGTTTGAAGATTTGCCAGACGCCACTGAGATCGGCACTAAGGCGGCAACTCGGACTTTAGCACGTCTTGGGGCAAAGCGCGCCAAAACCGGCACATTCCCGGTGATTTACGACAACCGAATCTCGGCATCGATCGCAGGACATATTGCATCGGCGATCAACGGCGCAGCGGTGGCGCGTGGCACGAGTTTTCTCAAGGATAAACTCAATGAGGTCATCGCTGCTAATAGCGTGACCATGACCGATAATCCTTTGCTGAAACGAGGATTAGGCTCATCACCTTTTGATGGCGAGGGCTTACCCCGAAAATCGCGGATTATGATCAATAAAGGAAAACTTGAAAGCTGGTTTCTCGATCTTGCTTCGGCCCGCCAACTTGCTCTTACACCACAAGGTAACGCGCGACGTTCAGGCGTATCCCCACCTGCACCCGCGCCGTGCAACTGGATTATGGAGTCAGGGGTCGCAAGTCGGGAAGATTTAATTAGCGAGATAAAAGACGGGTTTCTGATAACCGAGATGATCGGCTCATCAGTCAATCTGATCACCGGGGATTACAGTCGTGGGGCCGCAGGGTTCTGGATAGAGGACGGGGCCGTCACTTTTCCGGTGACTGAGGCAACAATTGCAGGGAATTTAGTTGAAATGCTAAAAGAGATAACCCCCGCCGATGATCCAGATCTCAGCAAATCCACAATCACGCCAAGCCTGCGGGTTGATGGGATGACAGTCGCTGGTGGGTGATGATCACGCCAGTGTCTGGCTCGCACAGAGATTGGCGTAAAGCCCATTTTTAGCGAGCAGAGTTTCATGATTTCCTTCTTCGACTATTTGCCCGTGATCGATGACAAGGATATGGTCAGCGTTCTGTACCATAGCGAGACGGTGTGTTACGATAATTGTGGTTTTACCTTTCGCCAGTGCCAGAATCGATTCCTGAATCTGATGCTCGGTATTGGCGTCTAGCGCGCTGGTTGGTTCATCGAGCAGTAAGATGGGCGCGTCTCGCAAAATGGCGCGAGCGATAGCGATTCGTTGGCGTTGTCCACCTGAAAGTATGTTGCCATGTTCACCGATGACAGTGTCATACCCTTGCGGCAATTCAGCGATGAATTGATCAGCAGCAGCAGCGGTGGCCGCCCGCTCAATATCCTCACGCGGAGCGTTCAACTTGCCGAAAGCGATATTCGCGGCGATCGTATCATTAAACAAGAGGGTATCCTGGCTAACCAGCGCAGCATTTTTTCTAAGATCTATAAGAGCGATCTCATCCAGCCGATACCCATCCAGAGTTATTTTTCCAGTGGTCGGGTCATAAAGGCGGGGGATGAGATTGATAATGGTTGATTTGCCACCACCGCTAGGCCCGACCAACGCAATGATTTCACCTTGCGAAGCGGAAAAACTGATATCATTGACGGCGGGCACCTGGTCATAAGTAAAGCAAACTTTATCAAAAACGATACTACCTTCGGTTTTATCGAGACGCTTGGCTTGAGGCTTGGTGATCACTGTTGGCTCGATATCGAGAAGGGTAAAAATTCGTGATAGGGCGGGGACCGCCTGCTGAACAGTGCTATTAAGCAGACCAAAAGCTCTCGCAGGTGTCGCGAGCATAATCAAGGCTGTAAAGAATCCAATCATATCGCCGATACTTTTGCCCCCCTCAATAATTCTCCAACCGATCAGGAAAATCACAATAGCAATCGTCAACCCGCCGAAAGTTTCAAGGATAGGACCAATTTTTCCTCGGTCGATGCCAAGCCTGATCGCTCGTCCCTTGATTCTGTCGAATACTGAGGTAACACGTTGTTTTTCGTGATTTTCAAGCCCATAGGTGCGTACCATGCGTCCGGCTTGCAGTGTTTCATTGAGCAGTGAAGTCGCCTCGCCTCTCTGTTCCTGCAATTCGCGTGAGTGGCGTTTTTGCCTTTGTCCGATGACAATAATTGGATGAACGGCGATGGGATAAATAATCAGAGTGATCAATGGCAAGCAACCAGTCGAACCAAATCATGACGGCGGTCTGAACGATGATCTGCAATCCGTCGCGGATGAGGTTGTTCAAAAGGCTCGTTAACATATCATGCAACAAAGCAGTATCACCCATCATACGATTGATAAAGTTTCCGGTAGACACCGATGAAATAAGTGACAGATCGGCATCGATCAGGTGAGAGGCCATGCGGCGCTGAATGGCGGTGATGATATTGAATTTAAAAATAGCAGTGCGTCTTGCAAGCATATACATGGCAAGGGATTTGATCGCAGCGGCCGCGAAAATGAGAAAAGGCAACCCCCAGCCCCAATCGGCAGATTCGCTATCAAGGGTATTAAAAACCTGTCCGATCAACAAGGGATACGCCCCAGACAAAAGCGAAACCACCACCATCAACGCCAGAATAATAACTATACTGAACCGATATTGCCTCACCCACTCGCGCCATAGGCGCATTAGCAGCTGGCGCGTGGTTGATAAATCAGTGCGTTCAAGAGGATGGCTCATGGTGTTGTCATAAGGAGAATCAGCGATTGCAACAAGACAAAAGTCATCACAGCGACCTAATTGTCGTGAACTCCGCGAATGTTCTGGCCGGGATCATATCATCGATCACGCACAACAAAGGGATACTGGGTAAACATCTTACCGATTCTGACAATCGGTTGAACAACGAGCAACCGTTTCTCATTAACGGGACAATGCGGCATGGTTCGTGTATTATACTGTTAATATCCTTGACGCGCTAGCAATTTCTGCCTAATCCTTGGTTGGGATGGTTTTATGGCTTTACAGGATATTATGGGTCATTCTGACTCCTATGTTACCGATTATTTTGTCTTATCGGGGGTTATCGAGGCGCGAAGATCGCTCTCGCCTCGGTGAGCGTTTCGGCCAGACTGGACCTTGCAAGACCGCAAAAAAGACTTTACTGGCTTCACTCAACTAGCGTTGGCGAGTCGGTGTCATCTTACGTGTTGGCGCGCGCTATTGTTTCAGAAGATGAAGACTCATCGGTGCTGATGACAAGCGGAACCATGACCTCGGCGGAAATGCTCAAAAAAAAGATCATCGAAGATAACTTGGCGCAACGAATTATCCATCAGTTTCAGCCCCTTGATCATCCCGGATATATCAGGCGTTTTCTCGATCACTGGCAGCCTGATATTCTAGCGGTGGTCGAGAACAACATCTGGCCCCTGACAATCACGATGACCGCCGAACGAGAAATTCCGGTGATAATGGTTTCAGCAAATATCTCAGAACGCGCGATGCGGCGATGGCGGTGGGCTGGCCCCGTAGCAAGACAGCGGATTTTTTCTTCTGTGCGCAAGATTCTAACAACTGATTCCATCGAAGCTGCGCGGTTTAAGGCTTTAACACAGGAAGCAGGGATACCGATCGAGGTTGGCGGCGCACTCAAAACCGCAGCGACGACATCTCATGCCGACAATGACATGGCACGCCGCGTGAAGGCGGCCGCGGCGGGCCGGCCAATCACGCTTTTTGCTTCAACGCATGAGGATGAGGAAGAAATGTTATCAGATACGGTGCGGCGATTGCCAGGCCCAGATAAACGTCTGGTGATCATCGCCCCTCGCCATTCTGAACGCGGACCAGCGATGCAGGCGAGAATTCCCGCACCAAGACTTGCCAAGGGTGAATGGCCACAACAGCGAGATGGATTCTGGATCGCGGATACAATGGGAATGATGAGCACGCTATATCATGTTGCGGATATTATCGTGCTTTGCGGAGGCTTCACAGCGCATGGTGGTCATAATCCGATGGAGGCAGCAGCGCAGGCGAAAAGCGTGATTAGTGGCCGCGACGTAACGAGAAATCGAGTCGCTTTTGGCAAATTAGAAGAATTAGGTGGAGTGATTTGGGCTGATAATTCACTCGAGATCACTCAAGCGATAAATCTGCTAGAACAATCGCTAGAAAGCCGCGATATTTACAACGCAGCAGCATTAAAAGCATATCAGTCCTTCACCAGACAAGCCGATAAAGCCGCAGCTGAGGTCATTGCTCTAGCGGCGGAGCGGAGTTAAATATGCTGCACACGCCCAATTTTTGGTATCAGCGATCACCCGGCGGTGATTTAGCAGCATTTGCTTTAACCCCACTCAGCTGGCTATGGCGCGGTGCGGGTTTTTCACTGCGTCATCTCGCATATCCTATTTCTCTTCCGATACCGATTATCTGTATCGGCAACCTGACCGTGGGCGGCACAGGCAAGACGCCTCTTGCACAGGCGGTGGCCGCAGCCGCACGCAGGTATAACTTAAGACCAGTGATTTTAACGCGAGGCTATGGCGGCAAAATCAAAACCCCACATCTGGTAAGCGGAGAGGAGAATGTATCCGAGGTTGGTGATGAAGCGTTGCTGCTTTGCCGCCATAATCAGGTGGTAGTGGCGAGACGGCGCGATGACGGTGCACGGATGATCGCTCAACGCAATTTAGGCGACCTGATTATTATGGATGACGGTTTTCAGAATCCGTCCTTGCGTCCTGACCGGTCTATTCTTGTATTCAATGGCGCAGTTGGGGTTGGCAATGGCAAGGTGATTCCGTCAGGACCTTTGCGCGAAACCTTGGCGAGGGGGACGCGGCGCGCAACAATCGCGCTCATAGTCGGTGATGACCAGACAAGTGTCAGCGCGATGATCAAATCCGCTAATCCTTCAATTATGATTTTTTCTGCACGACGTGAGTTTGATGACTCCTCGAAAAAACTCGTGAAAAATAAGGCGGTGATAGCGTTCGCTGGAATCGGTTATCCTGAAAAATTTTCTGCTGATATTACTGCCGCGGGCGGGCGACTCATCGAAAGTTTCACCTTTCCCGACCATCATATGTATTCGGAATCTGAGATTGAAATGCTCAAAGCGCGGGCCGCAGCCAATGATGCTCTATTGGTAACCACCGCCAAGGATGATATACGTCTTGCACATTTGCCGCACGGTGACATAAGAGTTCTAACGGAAAGTTTTACTTTTGAGGACGGGCTTTTCGACAGTTTAATCGCGGATATAAACCCATCTTCATCTCTTGGAAAAAATTCATGACGCTAAACAAGGTATTAAAATTGTTGAGCCAATTCATGGTCGCGGGGCTGGTTTATGTTGTTTATGGTTGCATGAGAATTCTGCCGGTCGCAGCGGCGAGTTGGGTGATGGGGTGGATGGTATCATTGATTGGCCCTTGGACATTCTGGCACAAGCGCGCCACACATAATATAGTTCTGGCGATGCCTGAATTGGATGACGCAGCAAGATCGCGAATTCTCAAAGGGATGTGGTGGAATCTGGGTCGAACGATTGGTGAATATCCGCACACAGCCACGCTGGCCAATTCCGACCGGGTCACCTTCGAGGGCATCGAGGACCTTGCCGAGACGCAAGAGACCGGGGGATTTTTAATTTCAGCTCATTTCAGCAATTGGGAGATTAATTCCTGTTCAGCAATTTGTGAAAAAGAACGTTTTGTGGGGGTTTTTCGCCCCTTTCAATAATCCTTTTCTGAATCTTCTGCTGAATTCAAGACGCAAGCTCTTTGGCAAGATAGTGGCAAAAGGCTTCGAAGCGGCCCAAGCGATCATCCAAACACCGCGGCGAAAATATTTTCTGGGCATGCTTGTTGATCAGAAATTGAATGAGGGAATGGCGGTTAAGTTTTTTGGCCGGCTAGCGATGACGCCAGTATCCTATATCAAAGTCGCCCAGCGTCATGACATACCGATTATCGCATCTCACAATAGACGCATTAGTGGCTGTCGTTTCAAAATCGCGTTCACCAAAATAGACGTCGCTACGATCAGACCTGATCTTGCCAGAAACAGTACCGAAAGACAGTTGGCGATAGCCGAGGCCATCAATGAGATGATCGAGGGTTGGATCAGGGCTGACCCCGAGTTATGGCTGTGGATTCATCGGCGTTGGCCTGAAACTGATAGCCCCGAGATCAATGGCGAAGAATCGCTCGAACATTCAGAATAAATCATCCTGCTCAGAGTTATCTTGCAGTTTTTTCGGAGCGGCTTTGCCTAATGAGGTAGTCTTGTTGGTGATGATCGCCGGGGTTTTGCCATCAGCAAATTGAAGAGTGATTTCCTGTCCGTCATGAGTGGCCGCGGCAGATTTGATCACCGCACCATCACGCACATCGCTAACAATAGCAAATCCCCGTTCAAGCGCTACCTGATAAGACGAAGCTTCAAGTAATCGAGTGAGCTGCGCCAGATAATTAGCGCGATGAGTCAGTCGAGCATCCATGCTTATCTCGAATCGATGGATGAAATGATCAAGCCTTTCGGTGTCCCATTGACAGCTGGGCAGTCGGTGTTGGCAGTTTTTGGCTAGTCACGCCAAGGTTACGCTCCCATTGATTAAGGTGATTATCCATCGCGGCGACAAGGCCTACATCAGCTCTATCAAGCTGTTGTTCCCGAAGCCTAATTAGAGCATCCATGCTCTATCTCGAATCGATAGATGGAATGATCAAACCTTCCGGTGACCATTGACAGCTGGGCAGTCGGTGTTGGCAGTTTTTGGCTAGTCACGCCAAGGTTACGCTCCCATTGATTAAGGTGATTATCCATCGCGGCGACAAGGCCTGCATCAGCTATATCAAGCCGTTGTTCCCGAAGCCTAATTTCGGTATCAGGATGAGTCAAAGCGCGCGTCATCTGCTGCAGCTCACGGCTTCTTACATCAAGAGCAGAAAAAATCTTTCGGTCAAGCCTGAGCCCAATTTCGTCAAGCCTTTGACGCAATTCAGCAAGAACCGGAGTCGCGATTTCAGCAGCAGCGGTGGGTGTGGGTGCCCGAAGATCGGAGACATAATCGCATAAAGTAGTATCTGTTTCATGCCCAACCGCCGAGATGACTGGAATAGAACAATTCGCGACCGCACGAACTACTCCTTCATCGTTAAACGCCATCAGGTCTTCTATGCTACCGCCGCCCCGCGCAATAATCAGAAGATCGGGCACTAAATCGGGACGCGGGGTTTTGCCATGAGGCGTTAGCCCGTCAAATCCCTCAATCGCGGCAACGATTTGTTCCGGAGCACCCACGCCCTGCACCAGCGTCGGCCAGACTAGAACATGAAGAGGAAAACGTTCACGTAGGCGATGCAGAATATCTCTGATGACCGCGCCTTCCGGGCTAGTAACCACACCGATAATTCGAGGCAAAAAAGGCAAAGGTTTTTTGCGGTCAGCATCGAACAGCCCTTCGGCTGTAAGCCTCAATCGTCTTTCCTCGAGCTGTCTTAATAACACCCCCTGCCCAGCAATCTCGATATCTTTCAATATCAGCTGGTATCGTGATTGCTTGCCATAAGTGGTGAGATCACCAGTGGCGATGACTTCCGCCCCATCTTCAATAGCCGCTAGGGCGTGTGATGCGGGGGTGCCTTTCCAACAGACAACTTCAAGGACGTTATCGTCATCGACAAGTTTGAAATAGGTATGCCCTGATGACCATCGCCGAATTGCCGAGATTTCAGCTTGAACACGGACAATATCGAATCTTTCTCTGAAAGCTTTTTTGATATCGTCCGATAATTCGCTCAGCGTATAGGTTGGCTGATTGCTAAAATCAGTTGTATTCAGGTCATTTTGCATCATACCGTCTTATGCCATAATATGCCACTATCGACAAACTCCGGGAAGTATTGATGAATATATTACTTGTCGGCGGCGGGGGGCGTGAACACGCACTGGCCGCCGCGATAGTTAAATCTAACAAAGTCTCACGCCTGATCGTGACACCGGGGAATTGTGGCATAGCGGAGCTGGCTGAATGCGTCTCTTGCACTGATAACCCAGCAATCATCGCACTGGCCTTAGCTGAGAGAATTGATCTGGTGGTGATCGGCCCCGAAACCCCTTTGATTGAAGGCCTTGCCGATGATTGCCACCAAGCGGGAATCGCGGTGTTTGGGCCGAGCAAAGCGGCAGCGCAACTTGAGGGTTCAAAAGCGTTTGCGCGCGATTTCTGCACCCGCCACTCTCTACCACAACCTGAATGGCGACAATTCAGCGACAGTGCAGCAGCAACTGCTTATATAAAAAACACGGGGCGACAGTCGCATGTAATCAAAGCCGATGGTTTAGCGGCAGGCAAAGGGGTGATTGTCGCGGACAGCCAGACCCAATCTATCAAAGCCGTACAAAATATGCTCGATGAACATCGTTTTGGCATGGCCGGAGCAAGGATTCTGGTCGAGGAACGTTTGACTGGCGTTGAAGCTTCGCTTTTTGCACTCATCGGCGGCAGAGACGCGGTATTGATTGGTACGGCGCAGGATTACAAGCGCGCGCGCGATGGTGACCTTGGTGCGAATACAGGCGGCATGGGAGCGATATCGCCAGCCCCCGCCCTCAGCCAAAAACTGACAGAAAAGGCGTGGAACACAGTGATTTTGCCAGTGATCAACGGGATGGCTGATGAGGATACTCCCTATGTTGGTTTTCTCTATGCTGGACTGATGATTGAAGGTGATGAGATCAAAATCATCGAGTTTAATTGCCGTTTTGGCGACCCTGAAGCTGAAGCAATTTTACCGCGTCTTGATTCTGACCTTGTTTCAGCGATGGACGCGGCCGCGCGCGGTGAGAAAATTCCTCAAGTCGGGCTAGCTGAAAATATCGCCGTTACGGTAGTAATGGTCAATGAAGGATACCCGGGCGAATATGTGCAAGGAGCGGTGATTGATGGTCTTAAAGATAAAAGCGAGGCGCTGGTCTTTCACGCGGGCACAAAAATAACCGATGGACAAACAACCGCCAATGGCGGCAGGGTTTTAGCGGTCACCGGACTAGGCGCAACCCGGCAAGAAGCGAGGCTGAAGGCATATAATCACGCGAGCAATTTGCGGTGGCCAGGGTGTTATTACAGACAGGATATTGGGTTGTGACAGGCTATTGCCTCCTCACGGCAAAAAATTGCCTTAGCATTTGCTGACATTGCTGCGCTTCTATTCCGTCATAAATTTCAGGTTTATGATGGCATTGCGGATGGTTGAATATCGCAGCACCGTTCAGCACAGCTCCTGATTTTTCATCGACCGCACCGAAATAAAGTTTTTTGATCCGCGCATGGCTGATGGCCGCAGCACACATAGCGCATGGTTCAAGAGTAACCCAGATCGCACATCCTTCGAGATATTTGGCATTCAGGTTTTCACACGCTAACCTGATGGCGATCATCTCGGCATGTGCGGTAGGGTCAGAATCGCACTCAACCCGATTTCCGGCAGTAGCGAGCAGCGCACCATCGGGTGCAATAATTGCGGCGCCAACTGGCACTTCGCCCATATCGGCAGCCCGTTCAGCTTCAGCAATGGCGAGATGCATAAATTCCCGATACGGTTTTTTGTGCGTCGTCATTTTAAGATCATCGCATATTTGGGGTGATTAGGCTATGGTCAAACCCATGACCTCACGTGATGATTTGGCGTCCCTTCTGGAGTCAGGAGACAATCGCCCCGAACGCCTTGCCAAGCGATTGGCATCAGCGGGTCTTTGCTCGCGCCGCGACGCTGAAAAATGGATCGTGGCTGGACGGGTTAAGGTAGATGGTGAGGTGATCGCGACTCCGGCGATCAATGTCACAGCGGACAATCGGGTCACTGTTGACGGTAAAGCCTTGCCACCGCGAGGACGTCCACGCCTATGGCGATACTATAAGCCGCGCGGCTTGGTGGTGAGCCATCGCGATGAACAAGAGCGGCGCACCGTATTCGAAGAAATAAGCAAATCACACGGACGCAAGATGCCTCGCGTGATCAGCGTGGGCAGGCTTGACCTTAATTCCGAAGGCTTGCTCTTACTAACCGATAGTGGAGCTTTGGCGCGGCACTTTGAATTACCCGCAACAGGATTGCGGCGACAGTATAGAGCGCGTGTGTATGGTAAGGTAGACACCTCCGCGCTGTCGGCCTTAGCCGAAGGGATCACGATTGACAGAATTGTTTATCGCCCAATAAAAGCACAGCTTGATCGTATGCAAGGCGACAATGCTTGGCTGACGATTGAGCTTATCGAAGGCAAAAACCGTGAAATCCGTCATGTGATGGAACATCTGGGCTATCCGGTGAACAGGTTGATCAGAATATCCTTCGGCGCCTTCACGTTAGACGACCTTAAAGTCGGACAGATTGAAGAAGTTCGACCCGAGGCTTTACTCGTCTCTCTTGGGCTTAAGAAATTAACAGAGGAAAAAAAAGGCCATGCGCATCATCAGCGGCAAAAAGCGCGGGGCGACAATCATCGCCCCAAGAGGCGACAAAACTCGTCCAACAAGTGATCGAGCGCGTCAGGCGATTTTCAACCTGCTTGACGGCGGCCGATTTGATATCTCGTTAAGCGGTGCGGTTGTCGCCGATCTTTTCGCGGGCACCGGCGCGATGGGATTAGAGGCATGGTCTCGCGGGGCTAAACAGGTGATTCTGATAGATAATGCCTCATCGGCGATGGCCGTGATTAAACATAATATCACTCATCTTGAGGCAAGTGAGTTTTGTCACCTGCGCGGATTTGATCTCACGCGGAAATTCGCTTGGTCGTTTCCTGCGGCCACAATTGTTTTCCTCGACCCACCCTGGCGTAATCACGAGACCACCTCCGATCGCACCATGCTGGCCCTAGGAAACCTCCATGCAATGGGCGGTATAGCCAAAGGCGCAGTTATCGGACTTTCATATAATTACCGCTATCCCCCTGCTACGGAGGCCGCATGGAATGGTTTTTCCATTCTCGATCAACGTCGCTGGGGGCGAAGCGGTTTTATGCTACTCAGCTATGACGGTTAATCACCGTCGGCCAAATAGTTTTTCAAGGTCGTTAAGGCTAAGAGCAACCCAAGTTGGTCTGCCGTGATTGCACTGCCCGGACCTTGGCGTGATTTCCATCTGCCTTAGCAAGGCATTCATTTCACTTGGGTTAAGGGGGCGTCCAGCGCGCACTGAACCATGGCAGGACATGGTGGCAAGAACATGGTTCAGGCGATCTTCAATAGCTGTACTGGCATCTAAATGCAATAATTCCTCAGCGGTGTCGGTAACAAGAACTTTGATATTGGCGTTAGCAAGTAAAGCGGGTACTTCACGGACCAGCACCGCGCCATCGCCAAAAGCCTCCAGAGCAAGGCCGAGTTTGTCGAGCATTTCGATATTATCGAGGAGCACAGCGACTTCAGCACCACCCGGCTCAACCACTTCAGGGATGAGCAATAATTGCCGCTCTATACCTTGGTCAGCACGGGCGGCGATCATTTTTTCGAGCACCAATCTTTCATGCGCTGCGTGCTGGTCGACGAGCACCACACCTTCAGAGGTTTCGGCGATGATATAGGTTTTGTGAAGTTGCGCCTTGGCCGCACCGAGAGGGTAGTCGGTAGCAAGCATCTCAGTTTCTCCAGCCTCATCCTCTGGGGGTGGCGGGGATTTTTCATTGACTCCCGACTCATACGGTCTTGATTGCGGCGGCAGACCGGCGCCCCGTTCAGGTAAAGGTTTTTGCCAATCTGGAAATTGCTCATTTGGAGTTTGCCTATTGAAGGTTTGAGAGGTGGGCGTTCTGCTGCCTAGGGCATATCTCCCACCCGGATTGCCGCGATATAAGGCCCCCGCCACCACTCCCTTAGCAAGGGTTGCAGTCGTGCGAAATTCACTGCCGATCGCCGCGCGAAGTGTGCCGACCAGCAGTGACCTGACATGGTTGCCATCGCGAAAACGAGCCTCAGCTTTGGCGGGGTGGACATTGACATCGACATCCTCGGGCTGCAAAGTCAAGAATAGCACCATCACCGGATGACGTCCTTGAGGGACGGTATCGGCGTAAGCCGCACGCGCCGCGCCAAGCAGAGCACGATCACGCACAGGCCTTCCGTTGACATAGAGATGAATCGCAGTTGTGTTGGATTTGTGATAGGTTGCAAGCCCAGCAAGTCCGGTCAGCCGCACGTTATCACGGCCCGCATCAACAGGAATTGCGTCATCGGCGAACTCACCACCCATGACATCACGGATTCTGTGACGCAAAGCATCTCCTTTGTTTTCCTCGAGTTCAAGCCCGCCCCTTGCAGGCAAATTGAGCAATGTTTTTTTACCTTCACTGACATTGAAACGAATCCCTGGATAGGCCATAGCGGTGCGCCTGACACTATCAAGACATTGGGCAATCTCGGTTCGGTCGGTTTTAAGGAATTTTAACCTTGCAGGAATATTGGCAAAAAGATCCTCTATTTGCACACGAGTTCCTTTTTTTCGTGCGGCCGGCTGGACCTCACTGACCACGCCGTTATCGACCTGCAACGTCCAGCCATTCGGGTCACCGTGATGATATGTGGTGATGGTCATCCGACTAACTGAGGCGATCGAAGGCAAAGCCTCACCACGAAAGCCAAGATAATTGATCATCATGATATTATCATCATCGAGTTTTGATGTGGCATGGCGTTGAACGGCTAACGCTAGGTCTTCAGCGGTCATGCCATCGCCGTCATCATCCACAGCGATTAAGCTTCGCCCACCATCAGCTAAGGTAATATCGATATTGGTGGCTTTTGCATCAATTGCGTTCTCGACCAACTCCTTGACCGTACTCGCGGGACGTTCAATAACTTCACCTGCGGCAATGCGATTGACGATATGTTCGGGTAGAAGTCGGATCATGGTTCGATTGCTCTTGCGTAGCGTTACTCGACCAGTAAGGACCTTTGGTCAATCGGATCGTTTGCCAAAGTTGGAGTTTCGGTCAAAGGTTTGCCATCCTTGATTGCATGCCTGATTCGTAAAGCTTCGGCCTCACCATCGAGATCAGGGCCGACTTCAGGCGTGCCACCAAATAGCACCTCGAGTGGAACGCGGCGCTCGAATTGAATTCCGAGGGTTTCCTCATCGATCAAAGAGCGAATATCAGGGATAGCTTCATCCGTACCAAAGATAGCATCGAATCCATCCGTTTTGCCTGTCTGACCGTGGGTAAATAGCGTTTCAACGCGCCCGATCGCTTCGGTATTCTGGCTGTTTTGCTGCGACGCCTCTCCGGCGGGGCGCAAGGTGAAATTTGGTGGTAATGTCAGGGGCGGTCTAACCACCACCGAAAATTCATCAGGCGGTGTTCCGCGGCCATCGATGGCATCCGAGCACGCCACAAGGGTGAACACCGCAAGAACGATGAGGCTAATTTTACCGCTAAAGGTGACCATAATTATTCCTTTCGTCAGGCCGCTCCGGGGCGACACATAGTAATCGCAATAATCACGACTCCAACAGTGATGGCGCAATCTGCCACGTTAAATGCCGGCCAGTGCCAGCTTCCTAAATGAACATCGATAAAATCTACCACTTTACCAAGTCTTATCCTATCCACAGCATTTCCTAGCGCACCACCAGCCATAATCCTTGCACCAAACTGCGCCATCCTCGGCCAGTCCTTCGAATAAAAGGGTAGAAATAACCCTACTATAATCGCAAACCCCGCTAGTGCTATCGTCGCGATTAATCCGCTACCCTGCAAAATACCAAAACTTACCCCGTCATTATAGACAGGGGTAAAATTAAGCATCGGCGCTAGGATGATAACGCGATCAGGATTAAAAATCCATGACAACATGATTAATTTGCTCACCTGGTCCAAAATAACAACAATACAGACCAGACGATAAAGACGAAAAATCATCACCCCGCCTCGGCAATCACATCGCGGCAACGCCCGCAAAGTTTATACTCACCCTGAACAGCAACGTCAGACAAGGTTTTCCAACATCGGCCGCATTTCTCTCCTTGAGCATGATCGATAACCACACCCACATCATCTTCACCCAATAACTCAAGGTCTAAAGTTCCAGTTCCTTGAGTGTGGTCGATATCGCCACCCGACATATCATCACCATCTATGCGAAAGGCATTTTTTGGCGGTTTTGAGACGGTAATTTCCGCCGCCGAGGTAATGAAAATATCGGCGACCTCGAGGGCCTTAAAAGCGTCCGCTATATTTTGCGACGCGTAAAGATGAGCGTGCACTTCTAGAGATGATTTAATCTGCCCTTCATTACGCTTTTTTTCGATAGCGGCGGTAACAACCCTCCGCGCTTTTCGGACGCGGGCCCAACGCCTTTCGAGATCAGGGTCTAACCAGTTCTCAGGCAGATCGGGAAAGACACGGAAATGAACTGATTTACTAGGATCGCCGATGTGGGTTTGCCACGCTTCTTCAGCGGTAAAACACAAAATTGGCGCAAGCCAGACAGTCAAGCAATCAAACACATGATTCATGACTGTGCGACATGCGCGGCGGCTGATGGATTGAGGCGCACCGCAATAAAGCAGATCTTTTCTGATATCAAAATAAAACGCCGATAGATCATTATTGCAAAAATGATGCAACATAGTGAAAATATGGTGATAATCATGCGCTCCGATATCCTCACGGATTTGCGTGTCTATCTGCTTGAGTCTCATCAGTACCCAGCGTTCCAAGGACGGCATGTCATCGGTTTTAACTTTTTCGACTTCGGTGAATCCGTTAAGACTGCCGAGTAAATAGCGCAAAGTATTGCGCAGGCGGCGATAGTGATCTGCTTGCCGGGCGATAATATCTTTGCCTATGCGCAAATCGTTATAATAGTCGGAATTAGCGACCCACAGCCGCAAAATATCCGCGCCATATTGAGCGATTACATCTTGAGGCGTGATCGTATTGCCGAGAGATTTAGACATTTTTCTTCCATGCTCATCCAGAACAAATCCATGGGTTAACACAGCGTCATAAGGCGCGCGCCCTCGCGTACCTGATGATTCGAGCAGTGATGAATGAAACCATCCTCTGTGCTGGTCTGAGCCTTCTAAATACAGATCAGCTGGCCATTTCATGTCAGGATTGCCTTCAAGCAGAAAAGCGTGGGTTGAGCCTGAATCGAACCAAACATCAACAATATCGGTGACCTGTTCATAGTCATCAGCGTTATAATCCTCACCCAGAAAACGCTGGGGTTGCGAGGAAAACCACGCATCCGCACCCTCGATCTCGAAAACCTCGACCACTCGATCGATCACCGCCTGATCACGTAAAGGCTCGCCGGTTTTCGATGAGACAAAAACCGGAATTGGCACGCCCCAAGCACGCTGGCGACTAATGCACCAATCAGGTCTGCTGTCGATCATGCTCGTCAGGCGCGTCTGTCCGGTGGCGGGATAAAATGCTGTTCTGGCAAGCGATTGAAGCGCGATGCGCCGCAAACCACCATCCTCCATCGAGATAAACCATTGGGGCGTGTTGCGGAAAATCAGTGGCGCGTGGCTTCGCCATGAATGCGGATATGAGTGATTAATTTCACCGCGCCCAATCAACCCACCATGCGCGCTTAGAATATCGCTGATCTTGGCATTATCTTTGATCGCACTCATTCCTGCAAACAACGGTAAATGGCTCATCACGCGCCCATCAGCGTCAACGGTTTCAGGCACTTGAATGCCATGACTGACACTAAGTTGATAATCTTCTGCACCATGCCCGGGAGCAATGTGCACTATTCCAGTGCCTTGCTCGGTGGTGACATAATCAGCCGCCAACATAGGAACATCGTGCTCATAGCCATGGGCCGCCATCGGGTGTTTTAAGATAGTTTCTTCAAACATAGCGGGGTCTATATCGGCGGCGCGCTCGAGTTTGACAATGTGACAATCTTCGGCGATTTCATCGACGCGCGCATCCGCAATGACAATTTTCTCGCCCGTTTTAGCCAGAGAACCATCCGCCACCTCAACGACCTGATATAGCCCATATTTGATGTCCTCGCCATAGGCGGTGGCGCGATTTCCGGGCATTGTCCAAGGTGTGGTGGTCCAGATGATGACGCTCGCGCCCTCAAGAACAGAATGTGCGGTTTTTGCAACAGGGAATCTTGCGTAGATGGTGATAGAACGGCGATCGAAATACTCAATTTCGGCTTCGGCGAGTGCTGTTTTCTCAACAAATGACCACATGACGGGTTTGGCCCCTCTGTACAACGAGCCGTTGATGAGGAATTTGCCAATTTCGGCAGCAATGATGGATTCCGACCGGTAGTGCATCGTGGAATAAGGCTCACGCCAATTTCCCATAACGCCGAGGCGTTGGAATTCTTCGGATTGAATATCAAGCCATTTACGCGCAAACTCACGGCATTCGTGGCGAAATTCGATGATCGGCACTTGGTTTTTATCTACGCCTCGGGCGCGGTAGGTTTCCTCTATTTTCCATTCGATCGGCAAGCCATGGCAATCCCAGCCAGGCACGTAATTGGCATCCTTGCCGAGTCCCGATTGAAAACGGTTAATCATATCCTTGAGGATTTTATTGAGCGCGTGGCCGATATGAAGATGCCCATTGGCATAAGGTGGCCCGTCGTGCAGTATGAATTTTTCAGCCCCCTTCCGCACCTCGCGCAATCGGTCAAAGAATTCAATCTCCTGCCACTTCTCCTGAATTTCAGGTTCCTTTTTTGGCAATGAGGCGCGCATAGGAAAATCGGTATACGGCAGGAATACAGTGGATTTTAAATCATCGGTCATGATTATTTACTCAGGGGCCTCTCATCGCATTTAGGATGATGCATGAAACTTTCTTGCGGTGGTTATATCGCGCTCGATCTGTTGACGTAATATCTCGATAGTGTCAAATGCCTTCTCTGGCCTGATAAAATCAAGAAAAAAAACATTAAGCCGTCTATCATAGCAATCAATATCAGCATCGAGCAAATGAACTTCAAGGCGCACGCCCTCGCCGCCGACCGTGGGTCTCACACCGATATTAGCCACCCCCGCCATTATTTTATGACTTGGATCATCAGCGAAGGCCACCGCCACGCTATAAACCCCAAAAGCAGGAGTGATTTGCTGTGAGAGCGTGATATTAGCGGTGGGACAACCAATTGTGCGTCCACGTTTTTCGCCATGCTCAACCACCCCGCTCAAGACAAAAGGCCTTCCGAGCAATCGGGCCGCCTCATCCATGCGACCGTCCCTTACCATATCGCGGATTCTGCTTGATGAAATTACCTCACCCTGATCAAGGACAGCATCAGTCGGATGACAGGTGATATTGAAACCCGCACCGAGGGTTTTGATCAAATCCATATTGCCTTCACGGCGGGCACCAAATGCGAAATCATGTCCAGCGCAAACGGCGTGAATCCCCAAATCAGGTAGAATCGAGGTGATAAAATTTTCAGCAGAGGTGCAGCGCATGGCTTCATTAAACTCCAGCCTGATAATGATCTTAACGCCAGTCTGAGAGAGTAGTGCGATTTTATCTGTATCATCGACCAGCGCGAAATTAGGCAGATCAGGCTTAAAGAACCGCCGTGGATGCGGGTTAAAGGTCATCACCGCCGGGGGACTGTTCTGATTTTTATCTTTAGACGCGTTATTAAAAGCCTCGGTAATCAGGGCCTGATGCCCAAGATGAACGCCATCAAAATTGCCGATAGCGGCGATCAGTTTTGCACCACCATGATCGAGTGGTGCATCGCCAACCGCCCATGAGATGATGCGGCAATCAGAATCAGGCGATAAAGCGGTTAAGGACGAAAAAGACATATCTGATTTTTTCTAGATAAAAGCATTAGGCGACTATACTGGCGTTTTGTCGATTGACAATGACAAAGACTGGCAAAAATCGATGATCGCCTGTATAGTTGTGCGATGGATTTTCTCGATTCGTCATTTTTTAACGCACTCCTCGTCAACCGCGCGTTCGACTGGTTGATCAGCTGGCTGGGTGATTTTATCGTCGGCATTCTTATCATTGTCGCCGGCATTCTGGTAAGTTCGCGGGTCGCAAGATTCTTGCGGCGCAAATTATCCAAACTTAACACAATAGATGATACTCTAGCGCCAGTAATAGCGTCCTTGGTGCGTTATTCTATTCTGTTAGTAGTGTTTGTGGTCGGGCTCGGCAGTTTCGGAATAGAAACAACGCCGATCATCGCAGCTTTGGGCGCAGCCGGACTTGCGATCGCTTTGGCGTTGCAAGGCACTTTATCTAATGTCGCGGCGGGAGTGATGCTATTGTTTTTGCGACCTTTCAAGGTTGGTGATTGGATCGAAAGCGGCTCGATTTCAGGCACGGTCCAAGAAATCGGGTTATTCGCATCGGTCATCGACACTTTTGATAATGTTTTTATCTCAGTGCCAAACTCATCTATTTGGAACAACACGATCATCAACCACTCGCAATATAACACACGGCGGATGGATTTGGATATCGGGGTTTCTTATGATGGCGACCTTGATCATATCGAACGTGTGATGCTTGGAATGGCTAAAGAAGAGCGCATATTGACCGACCCGCCACCGCAATTTCTGGTGGTGAGTTATGGCGACAGCGCTATACTAGTCCGGCTAAGACTTTACGCACGAAATGATGTTTATTGGCCTCTCTATTGGGATATGTTGCGGCAACTGAAACCGACCCTAGACAAAGCTGGTATTGTAATTCCGTTCCCGCAACGCGAGGTTCGGCTGATTAACGACCCTAAATCATAATGACACGCCCTTTTGCGTCTTCAACAAAAAAACCCTTTGTTTCACGTGAAACATTGTTAGACGGCACGGTTACGCGTCTGGCCCAGGAGCGAGGCGATGACCCCAGTTTTATGAGCGATGACGACTTACTCGCATCGAGACGCTCATTATTGCCTGATGATTACCGTGATGAGATCTGGGTATTTGCTTACGGTTCGCTTTTGTGGAATCCGGTGATTGAAACCTGCGAGCATCGGCTGAGTCAGGTTTATGGTTATCATCGGCGCTTTTGCCTAAAGACTAGTATCGGCCGAGGCTCACCCGAACAACCCGGTCTGGTGTTAGGACTTGATATCGGTGGATCATGTGTGGGGGTCGCATTAAAAGTCGCAGGCGAGGATCCGCTTGCTGAGATCGATCTGCTGTGGCGACGTGAGATGCTGAACGGGTCTTACACACCGCGCTGGATGACGGTTTATTCAGGCGGTAAAAACCTTCGGGCGATTAGTTTCGTGATGAACAGATCGCACCAGAGTTATGTTCGCGACCTAGGGGATATGGAAAAAGTAAAAATGATCGCTGAGGCGATTGGCTTTGCGGGCCCATGCCGGGATTATCTATTTGAAACGCATGACGCTCTGATAGCGCTGGACATCCGTGATCAGTATATAGAAGACCTTTACCGCCGAGTGAAGCACCCTGTTGACCACGGCAACATAAGATAATAAAAGAGGGCTGAGACGCGAGTGTGGCGGAATCGGTAGACGCAGTGGACTCAAAATCCACCGGTGGCAACACCTTGAGAGTTCGAGTCTCTCCACTCGCACCATAGCAAATATACGCAATGACAAGCCTGCCAAAGAAGCCCCGAAAAGAATCTTCCAGTTTTTACGACTGGCTACTTGTGCGAATTCCATATCTGGGCAGACTTCAGGATCGGATTATCACGTTAGGGCGCCATCGGACCGCTCGTCTATGGCTAGGGTTGGTCGCGTTTTCCGAATCGATCATTTTTCCTATTCCGGTAGACCCGATGCTAGCGGCCATGGTGCTAGCGCGTCCACGACAATTTATCAATCTTGCGGTGTTAACAACCCTTGCCTCAACACTAGGCGGGGTTGTGGGTTGGCTGATCGGGGCGATGTTAGGTGATGCTGCGGAGATCTGGCTTGAGGGAAGTGAAAATTTTACCCAAGTGAAGGCCGCATTCGTACAACATGGCTGGTTGTTTATCTTGATCGGGGCGTTCACGCCGTTGCCGTATAAGATCATCACCCTCTCGAGTGGTTTTCTTGGCATTGGTGTGGCCGCTTTGATTTTTGCCTCGCTCGTGGGACGAGGGTTTCGGTTTTTCCTAGTAGCCGCGATTATCCGTTATCGAGGCGATAATCGTATTGCATCCATGCTCTCTTTCCTTTTGGTAGGATTATTCATCAGCTTTTGGTGGTTTGGGGTACCATGATCAAGTCGCAATCATCACGAGCAGTCATGCTTAGCGGCGGCCTCGGCGGATTCATGCTACTCGCAGCATTCTGGTTTCAGTACGTAGAAGACTTAGCACCTTGCACGATGTGTTATTGGCAACGTTGGCCTCATGGAGTGATGATCGGGCTAGCATTAATCGCGTGGTTTGTTGGCAATCCTGCGCCTCGCTTGCTCGCCGGTCTCGCTTGTATGATCATGCTGATCAGCGCGGGGCTTGGTTTTTGGCACGCGGGCGTCGAATTAGGGTTATTGCCCGGCCCCAACACTTGCAGTGGGACGATTGCGCTTGACGGCACGGCTGGCGAGATTTTAGATTCGCTTCTGTCAACACCTCCAATCAGGTGCGACGAAGTTGTATGGTCATTTTCAGGAATATCAATGGCAGGCTGGAACGGCCTGATCAGTTTAGCCACAGCATTATTGATTGTTTTAATGATAACAAAGGATCGTGATCATGGATAAATCTTCAGCAGACCGCAACAAAATCAGTCGTTATCTACGTGTCGATCACGCAGGAGAACTAGGGGCGCGACGGATTTACGAAGGCCAACTCGCAGTGTTGGGTGATCATCCACTGGCTGAAGAAATCCGCCATATGAAAGATCAAGAACTAGAACATCTTAACACTTTTGAGACCCTGCTGAACGAATATGAGGTGCGTCCGTCATTACTAACCCCATTATGGAACGGAGCAGGTTTTGCACTAGGAGCAATAACTGCGGCGATGGGAGCAAAAGCGGCAATGGCGTGCACGATCGCGGTTGAAGAAGTCATCGGCGGGCATTACGACCGCCAAGCCAAGTCGCTTGATGACGATGACCCGTTAGTCAAAACCCTCATCCGTCTCCGTGATGAAGAACTTGAGCACAAAGACATCGCCGAAGACCATGGTGGCACCGAGGCGATAGGCTATCCGGTGATGCGGCAAGTTATTCAGGCCGGTTGTCGCTTAGCGATCAAAGTCGCTGAGCGTGTTTAAGGCTTAAACTCGGCATCTCAGCCGTCATCATTGTCTAATTCGCTATCCCAATAAAGATAATCGCGCCAGCTGTGGTGAAGATGATTTGGTGGAAATTTTCTGCCGTTTTCCTGCAGCTGCCACGTGGTCGGCTGATCCGGTGAGACCGGCGGGATCATGCCGCATTGTTCGGGTAACCTGTTGCCTTTGGCAAGATTGCAACAGGAGCAAGCGGTAACGACATTGCCCCAAGTAGTTTTGCCACCCTTTGAGCGTGGAATCAAATGATCAAAAGTCAGGTCAGGGGCCGGAAACTCCTTAAGACAATACTGACATGAAAACTGATCGCGTAAAAAGACGTTAAAGCGAGTAAACGCGGGATTGCGGATTTGACTAACATAGTTTTTTAAGGCGATCACGCTAGGCAGGCGCATCTGCCGACTTGGCGATGAGATGATCGTGTCATATTCTGAGATAATAATGACGCGTTCAAGAAAGATAGCTTTAACGGTGTCCTGCCACGACCATAGCGATAAGGGAAAATAGCTAAGAGGCCTAAAATCTGCGTTCAAAGCAAGAGCTGGTGTTGATTTTCCTTCCATGAGACTATAAAAACATAGCAGCGCAAAATTATCAACTCCCTGCGAGATACCTTCCCAACTGGGCCAGCTAGTGTGGCTTTTATTTTTACCCTATCTCTGCTTGCGCTATACCGTAAGATAAAAATCAGATTAGGTTTTCTGGCTTAGAACCAAAGGAGTGTCATTTGCCATCTCTGGATGCGATTATTGATAAAATCACACCGCGCCTGCCTAGTAAGGTGGTCACGCGTTTTGCGCCATCCCCCACCGGGCCTCTTCACCTTGGTCATGTTTTTTCAGCTTTAGTAGCCTCAATGCTCGCAGAAAAAAATGGCGGGCAGATGATGCTGAGAATAGATGACCTCGACAAGGCGCGATGCGAGCCCCGCTATGTCGAAGCCATTTTAGATGATCTTGCTTTTCTCGGCATCTCCCACGCACCGCCTATTCGAACCCAATCGGAACATTTCATCGAATATCATGAGGCTTTAGCACAGCTTCAGGCGATGGACGTGGTTTATCCGTGTTATCTGACGCGCAGCGAAGTGGCAACGATTTTATCCGCCCCACATGAGGACGCGCCTCCTGACAACCCGACCAATACCGATCAGTCATCCCCCTCAGCGCTGATCGATGAGCGTAAAGATCAGGGCATTGAGCCCGCCTGGAGATTGAGAATAGAGGCGGTGCGCGAAAGGGCAAAAAACCTTGTGGTCGATGATCTAGCCCATGGCGCCATCGCCCTCGATCCTGATACGATTGGCGATGTTGTGATAGCACGCCGTGATATAGGTGCGAGTTATCATTTAAGCGTTGTGGTTGATGATGCAGCCCAAGGCGTGACGCTTATCTCACGCGGGGTTGATCTTTTGCGATCAGCGTCTATTCATCGCCTGTTGCAGGAATTATTGGGCTTACCTGTGCCCCTCTTTTATCATCATGGTTTGGTGGTTAATGAGACGGGAAAACGGCTGGCCAAGCGAGATGCTGCACGTTCAGTTAAACACTTGCGCGCAAAAGGCCTCACCGCTGAAGCAATAATCAGAATGATTTGCGACCATTTACCGTCGCTACAGTAAATGGTAAAATCGAGGCGTGGGTGAGGCGCGTTCTCCAGCGATTTTTCTTGCTGTATCAGCGATAGTTATATTAGTCTTCCAGCGATGAGAGCACCAACCACCAACCCGATTATCGATCCCTTTGGTCGTCCCGTGAGTTATTTGCGCGTTTCGGTGACAGATCGCTGCGATTTCAGATGCGTCTACTGCATGGCTGAGGACATGACGTTCCTGCCAAAATCAGAGTTATTAACGCTGGAGGAACTCGAGGTTGTCTGCCGGCGTTTCATGGCGGTGGGAACGCGCAAGATCAGGCTGACTGGCGGCGAACCCTTATTGCGCCGCAACATCATGCAGCTAATCAATAATCTAGGAGCTGAGGTGAAGGCTGGCAATCTTGATGAGGTAACACTAACCACCAATGGTAGCCAGCTTGAAAAAATGTCCCCTGCACTTTACGCCGCCGGAGTGCGACGAGTTAATGTTTCACTCGACACGCTTGACCCCGAATTATTCACCGAAATCACACGGCGCGGTAAGCTGGAGGTGGTGCTTGACGGGTTAAGCGCCGCGCGAGGAGCAGGACTTGAGGTCAAGATCAACACGGTCGCGCTGGCAGGGGTTAACGAGCACGAACTTGGCGATATGGTGTTGTGGTGCGGGGAGCACGAGATTGATATGACGATTATCGAGGTGATGCCGATGGGTGATATCGGCGGTGAGAATCGCTTGGATCATTATCTGCCGGTGTCACTGGTTCAGGACAGACTATCGCGGCGATTTACGTTACGCGACACCGGGCATCGAACTGGCGGTCCTGCGCGTTATGTTGAAGTTGCCGAGACCGGTAGAAAACTGGGCTTTATTACACCGCTTACACATAATTTCTGTGAAAGTTGCAACAGAGTGCGGCTGACCTGCACAGGGATTCTGTATATGTGTCTTGGTCAAGACGACAACGCCAATCTGCGCGAGGCTCTTCGTGAAGGCGGCCCAACCGGGCTTGATCAGGCGATTATCGAGGCGATTACACGGAAGCCGAAAGGCCATGATTTTATCATCGATCGTGATCACACCGCACCCGCAGTCGCGCGGCATATGAGCGTGACTGGGGGCTAGATAAGCGGCCTCACCACTCGCCTTCATTAAGCATCGACACCCATGGTTCCTGAGGCGATAAAGCTTCGCCTTTCTGCAAGAGTTCGACCGAGATTCCATCAGGTGAGCGAATGAACGCCATCCGCCCATCGCGTGGGGGTCGGTTAATGATCACGCCGTTATCCTGAAGATGCTGGCAGAGAGCGTAGATGTCATCAACCTCATAGGCCAGATGCCCAAAATTGCGACCGCCATGATAGGTCTCATCACTATCCCAGTTATAGGTGAGTTCGAGCGCGGGCGTGCGCCCTGCCTTAAAAGTATCTTGATCCTCGGAAGCCACCAGAAAAATCAACGTGAATTTGCCCTGAGGATAATCCTTGCGAGTCGCCTCAATAAGCCCGAGATGATCACACCAAAATCGCAAAGATTGATCGATATCAGCTACCCTAGCCATCGTGTGTAAATATTTCATCAAAGCCCTCGCTTTCTCGCGGGTAATTTGTTGACATCAGAAAAATTCTAGCGTGAAATAAGACTAATCTCAAGCAGGATGACAACCATGACCCAAACAACCTCTGCCTCGATGATCAGATGCGGTGTTGATATTGGTGGCACCTTTACTGACATCGTGCTTGAGAAAGGCGATAATCTATTTTCAATCAAGGTGTTAACCGTCCATGACGCACCTGAAAGCGGGATTCTTGATGGTATCGAGAAAGTTTGTGCGATGGCGTCCATCGCGCCCTCTGAAATCGGGATGATTATTCACGGCACGACTTTAGCAACCAACGCCTTAATCGAAAGACGCGGGGCGCAAACGGCCTTTATTACAACTGAAGGTTTTCGCGATGTGATCGAGATGCGCACCGAAAGCCGATTTGAGCAATATGATCTTAATCTGGTTTTGCCTGAGCCGTTGATCCCGCGCGATAGGCGCTATCCGGTGCGTGAACGTATTCTGGCTAACGGCACAGTGCTAGAAAATCTTGATGAGGATGCGGTAACAGCCATCGCCCATCACCTTAGAGATGAGAAAATAGAAAGCATCGCGGTTGGTTTTCTACATGCTTACGCCAACCCCGCGCATGAACACCGGACGCGTGAGATTGTGCTCAATATCCTACCTGAGGCGGCCATATCCCTGTCATCTGAGGTCTCACCGCAAATGCGAGAATATGAGCGGTTTAATACCACGGTCGCTGATGCGTATGTCAAGCCAACCATGCGCTCGTATCTTGAACGTCTTAAATCACGCCTGGCTGAACAAGACATAAAGGCTGAGGTGATGCTGATTCATTCGGGCGGTGGGATTATCGATCTTGCCAGTGCGACTCAATTTCCGGTGCGTTTGGTTGAATCAGGGCCAGCGGGCGGAGCAATTTTCGCGGCCGATATCGCGCGGCGTTTCAGTCTTAAGAAAACCTTGTCTTTTGATATGGGTGGGACGACAGCAAAAATCTGCCTTATTCGCGATGGTGCGCCAAAAACCTCGCGCAGTTTCGAAGTCGCACGAACTTGGCGCTTCAAGAAAGGATCGGGGATGCCCATTTCGATTCCAGTGATCGATATGGTTGAGATCGGCGCAGGTGGCGGGTCGATCGCCTCGGTAGACCAAATGCAGCAGATCAGGATCGGCCCTCGCTCGGCAGGATCCGAGCCTGGCCCTGCCTCGTACCAACGGGGTGGTAATGAAGCTACGGTAACTGACGCTGATGTGATTCTGGGCAAGATCGACCCCGATCATTTCGCGGGTGGGTCGATGAAACTTTCCGCCGAGATGGCTACAAAAGCCATCGATCAGAACATCGGCGAGACTTTAGAAATGCCTACACAAATGGCAGCGTTTGGAATAGCTGAAATGGTCGATGAGAATATGGCGAACGCCGCGCGGGTTCATGCGGTCGAGAACGGCGAGGATTTACTTGGCTACACAATGATCGCTTTTGGCGGAGCTGGACCACTTCACGCGGTGCGTCTCGCGCGGAAATTAGGAATAGGACGAGTTCTGGTGCCATCTTCTGCCGGAGTGGGTTCGGCTGTCGGGTTTCTGCGCGCGCCGTTCAGTTTTGAAAAAGGGCGGTCATTATATATGCGGCTATCAGAGTGGCAAGGCGAGGCCGTCGCCGAAACGCTTGCATCGATGGCAAAGGAGGCTGAAAATTTTGTTCAGGCGGCCATGCCCTCGGCGTCCATCTCAACCCAAGCCAAAGCCTTCATGTGCTACGTCGGACAAGGCTGGGATATTCCGGTTACTCTCAACCCAGACTGGCTTGCAGAACCTGATGCCTCGTCGTTAAAAATATTATTCGAGAAAACCTACCGCCGTCTTTTCAACCGCGTTGTAACTGGTCTTGATATAGAAGTCACCGGCTGGTCTGTATTGGCGACGACACCGCGTCCGGCGATCACCTCTCTCGTGGCGAAGGATAAGAAAACCTTTCCGAAGGAGAAGGCTATCCGTGTGATGAGTGATCCTATCGATGGCGAGCCGGTTACGGCAAAAGTGTTCGAGCGCATAGATCTAATCGAGGGGGATCGTATCATCGGCCCCGCAGTAGTGGTCGAAAATGAAACCACGGTCTTGATTCCCGAAGGCGGTGTGGCAATAATGTGGGCGGACGGAACCATAGATATTCAGCTAGATGGAAAGGAGCTAACCGATGGCGCTTAACACAGTAGTTTTGCAGATCATGTGGAACCGCCTGATTTCGGTGGTGGAAGAACAAGCACAAGCGCTAATCAGAACAGCGTTCTCGACCTCAGTGCGTGAGGCGGGAGATCTGTCCGCAGGGGTTTATGACGCGCGTGGCAATATGCTAGCGCAAGCAGTGACTGGCACCCCTGGACACGTCAACGCGATGGCTGAATCAGTGAGTCATTTCATGCGCGAGATCGAGGTTAAGACGATGCGGGATGGTGATGTATACATCACCAATGACCCTTGGATGGGAACCGGGCATTTGCATGATATTACTGTCATGACGCCAGTCTTTCGGCGAAAAAACTTGATTGGCTTTTTTGCCTGCACGGCGCATGTGGTGGATGTCGGCGGCCGGGGGTTTGGCGCGGATGGCCTTTCGCTTTATGAAGAAGGGTTACAGATTCCGATCATGCGGTTTATTGATGAAGGGCGCATTAATGCTGATCTTGTGCAAATCATCCACCGTAATGTACGTGAATCCGATCAGGTGGTGGGGGATATTCACGCGCTGGCAACCTGTAATGACGTTGGCACCGCAAGGCTAACATCGATGCTTGATGAATATAACACCGATAATCTCGAGGAGATAGCCGATTTCATCATGACGCGCTCACGAGATGCGACTCTTGAGCGGCTTGCCTCTCTCACTCCAGGAACAGCATTTTCTCAAATGGTGATCGATGGTTTTGATACCCCGATCACGCTGGCCGCTACGGTCACGATTGAAAAAGACCGAATTATCGCCGATTATCAAAACACTTCATCGGTTGATCGCCATGGCATCAACGTGCCGCTTGTCTACACAAAGGCTTACACTTGCTATGGTCTGAAAGTTGCTCTTGCGCCTGATATTCCGAACAATACTGGCTCTCTCGCACCGTTTGAAGTAATAGCCCCTGAAGGCACTATTGTGAACGCCGTGCGGCCCGCACCGGTGGCTTTACGCCATGTAATTGGTCAGATGTTACCTGATGTGGTGTTTGGAGCTTTGCACCAGCTGATCGATGGTGGAATTCAAGCCGAAAGCGCTGGTGCACTCTGTAATTTTCAACTCAGCCTCAAGCCACATCAAGGGAGCAACGCACCGCCAGGAGCGCGTGCGGTTGAAGTGTTAACGTTTAATTCCGGCGGCAGTGGCGCACGTCCCGGTCTTGACGGGTTAAACGCTACGGCTTTTCCGAGCGGTGTGATGACGATGCCAGTTGAGGCCACTGAAAATGCGGGTCCTGTGATCATCCGCCGCAAAGAACTGCGCCCAGATAGCGGTGGGGTAGGGCAATATCGCGGCGGCTTGGGTCAACTGATGGAAGTAGAAGCGCAAGATGGTTATGATTTTGATTTCTCGGCAATGCTTGACCGCGTTGATCATGCAGCACGAGGACGCGAGGGCGGTAAATCTGGCGCAAAAACCACTCTTGGACTCGATGATGGCACGGCTTTGCGCGGCAAAGGCCGACAACCGATTGCTTCAGGGCGAACAGTGCATCTTGCCTTTCCCGGTGGTGGTGGCTATGGCGATGCGTCAATGCGTGATCGGGCGCTCGTAAAACGGGATGTCAAACGCGGCTATATCAGCCGTTCATCCGCCATCGCCGATTACGGACTTAATGAAAGTGACTTATCATGAATAATGCACCCTTTGTAGCTGCCGGTCGCATTAGTAATGTGACTCTCTCGGCAATCATCCGCATGGGCGAAGCCGCACGGCTTCGGGCTGAGGCGGGACATAACGTGATCAATCTTGGGATTGGTGAGCCTGATTTTCTGACTCCTGATCACGCAGGGGATGCAGCGATTGACGCGATTAAGTCAGGGGACACTAAATATCCACCAGTCGCGGGAACGATAGCTTTGCGTGAAGCGGTCGCACAGCTTTATGACCGCCGGGGCGGCGTCAGGCGACATGCGGAAAATGTACTGATCTCATCAGGGTCCAAATACACATTGCTGAATGCTTTTCTAGCGAGCGTTAACCAGGATGATGAGGTTATTCTGCCTGCACCATTCTGGACAGCTTATAAGGATATTATTCAGTTATGCGGCGGCAAGCCCGTGGTGATTGAAACTGGAGCGGCGACCGGCTTCAAACCAACAGCCGCCCAGATCGCCGTAGCATTAACACCGCGCACGCGCTGGCTTCTGCTGAATACACCGAACAACCCAAGTGGCGCAGTAATCCAAGCAAAAGAACTGTGTGCGATTGGCGATGTGATTGCCGCGCACCCTCAATGCTGGTTGATGAGCGATGAGATTTATGAGAATATCGTCTATTGCGATGGTGGCTTCACCTCGATTGCTGATGCCTTACCTAATCTTGCTGAGCGAAGCCTGATTGTAAGCGGCGTGTCTAAATCCTACGCGATGACTGGATGGCGCGTTGGTTACGGGGTTGGACCAACCCCGCTGATCAAAGCAATGACAAGAGTGCAAGCCCAGGGCACGTCAGGCACAGCGACCATCTCACAAGCAGCGGCCCTCGCGGCGATTACGGGGGATCAGATGCTGCTCGCTGACCGCCGCTACTCATTTCAATCGCGGCGTGATCTAGTGTGCCAGCGGCTTGCAGCAATTAACCGTGTAAATGTGTCTGTTCCCGATGGCGCATTTTATGTTTTCCCTTCATGGCATGATCTCATCGGATCAAAGACGCCCAAAGGCCAGACACTTAATACCGACCTTGAGTTTTGTACATATATTCTAGAATCCGCGGATGTGGTGGTGATCCCTGGGGACTCTTTTGCACTCCCGGGACATTTCAGAATATCTTATGCAACCGCTGAGGCTGATCTGATCATCGCGATGGATCGACTCTCGGAGGCCATCTTGCGTCTTCAATCAAGATAACGCTTCGATCATCTCATCTATATTACTATACCATGGCAGCGGCGGAGGCGCGGGGCGGGCCAGCATAAAAACCGGCAATCCCAAATCACGCGCGGCGTCTATTTTGGCGCGGGATGCTTTACCACCTGAGTTTTTCGCCACCAGATGCGTGATCTCAGTTTCACGCATAAGGTTTTTTTCATCCCCCACAGTTTTTCCCGGTGGCGAGGCAATAAAGGTAATTGCCGGATTATCAGCTACCGGATTATTAAGTGCTCTTGCGATGATCGTGCAATGGCCCGCAGCATCCGCCATCGCCTTGATCGCATCTTGTCCAGCAGTCAGAAAAATACGGGCCCCGCGAGGAAGCGCAGCAGCCAAACTTTGCCAGTCATCAAACTCACGCCAATTATCAGCAGCTGTTGGCTGCCATGGTGGACGAAGCAAAGCCAACCTTGTGATGAGGGTCATCGCCGCCGCCTCAGCCGCCGAGGCCGAGATTCTAGCGGCGTAAGGATGCGTTGCATCGACCAGATGAGTGATCTCGTTTTTGGTTATCCAATCCGCCAAGCCCCTCGCGCCACCAAATCCACCACGCCTCATAGGTATCGTGGTTTTAGCTACGACCGTAGCATCGGTAACCCCCGCAAGCGACAAAGTCGCGCACCAACCTTGCGCGCCCGCGTGATCGGCCAGACGTCTGGCCTCAAGCGTCCCTCCCAGAATCATAATCCGTTTCATGATTCACGCGCCTCCGCTAGTATCGAGCCGTCCCGCCCCACAATCATCACCTCAAGACGGGTTTCAGTGTCACGGGTTATCATTCTTGCGTGGGTAAGTGCATCATCGGCCACGCGCTTGGCAAGATCACACTGCCTGCTCGGGGTCGCCATTTCAAGCACGTGCAGTGCTGAATTGGCAGCGGCCACTTCCTCATATGGCATTTTCACCTCTGCTGCTAAACGGGCTAGATCAGAGAAGGAAATCTGGCTTCGTTTTGAATGAAGGTCAATCGCGCCTTGGGCCAATTTGGTGATTTTACCGAACCCCCCTGCGATCGTCAGGCGCGGGACTGGGTGGCGGCGCAGATATTTAAGTAATCCTCCAACAAAATCCCCCATATCGATCAGCGCAATGCTAGGCAGATCATAGTGTTTTTGCACGGCGGTTTCTGAAGTCGCACCTGTTGCGCCTGCGATATGGTCAATATCATTCGCGCGCGCAACATCGATCCCCCGATGAATCGATGCAATCCATGCTGAACACGAAAAGGGACGGACGATTCCGGTCGTGCCGAGAATCGAAATTCCGCCATCGATACCAAGTCTTGGATTCCACGTCTTGAGGGCTATTATCTCGCCATTGGGCACTGAGATGGTAACGATAACATCGCCGCCGCCGCCAAGATCGACAGCAAGGCTTTCGATGCACGCGCTGATCATTTGTCTTGGCACGGGATTGATCGCAACTTCACCAACTGCGATCGGTAATCCGGGGCGCGTGACGATGCCAACTCCGTCACCGCGACGAAAAATCACACCACTATCTGGCGCAGCGGCGGTGACACTCGCTCTGATCTCGGCCCCATGGGTAACATCAGGGTCATCACCTGCATCTTTAATCACCCCAGCGGTGAAATGCGCTCCATCGGTGTCGGTGTAGACAACATCTATCTGAGCGGTTTGACCCGAAGGCGTGAGGATGGCAACTTTTTCAGGAAAAGCCCCTGTTATCATGGCTGTATAAGCTGCATGAACCGCAGCGGTTGCGCATGTGCCGGTTGTCCATCCCGACCGGAGAGTTGTTTTAAGAGTTTGCAGCATGGTAAGGTTAGTTTATCATCGATAGCAGATTTCGGGAAAAAATTGCTACCATGTCATCATCAGAAGTTTTTAATAGCGGGTTTTCCTTACCGCCGATAAGTGGCGAGGCTTGGCCTCAATTTGAATCGGGTTGGGTCTGGTTGGTAGGAGCAGGCCCGGGCGATCCCGGTCTTATTACCTTGCATGCGCTGAACGCTTTGAATCAGGCTGATATTGTAATTTATGACGCGCTGATCGATGCGCGCATTCTTGGTTGGGCGCGCCCTGACGCTAAGATAGAATACGCAGGCAAGCGCGGCGGCAAAGCCTCGCTGAAGCAACGCGATATTTCGCATCGCCTGATTGAGTTAAGCCAGGCTGGGCACAAAGTTTTGCGCCTAAAAGGCGGCGATCCATTTGTTTTCGGGCGCGGCGGTGAAGAGGCGCAGACACTAGTGCAGACTGGCGTGCCAGTGAGGATTCTGCCGGGAATTTCGGCGGGAATCGGCGGTCTTGCTTACGCCGGTATTCCGGTAACCCATCGCGATATCAATCAGGCGGTGACGTTTGTGACCGGCCACGATCAATCAGGCCTCGCGCCATCAGCGATTAACTGGCAGGGCATTGCCGACGGTAGCCAAGTGATCATCATGTATATGGCGATCAAGCACTTGCCTGAGATTTGTGCAAAACTACTAAAAGCAGGGCGTCATCCATCAGAACCTGTGGCGGTGGTGAGTAACGCGACAAGGCCGGATATGCGGGTGATTGAATCAACTCTGGGAACAGCCGCGAGTGATGTAATTCGGCATAAGGTCAATCCTCCGGCGATCATCGCGGTCGGCGAGGTTGTGCTGATGCGGCAATGCCTTGACTGGATCGGCCAAATGAAAGGCCAGCCACCACGTGATCTCGACCCATTATCAAGCCGCTACCGCGAGGATAGCGCCTGATGGCGAAAAGCGGTTTGGTTCTGGCAGCTACGTCATCGGCCTCAGGTAAGACGCTCATCACCCTTGGCGTGTTGGGGGCGTTGCGGGGGTGCGGAGTTGATGTGGTGGCGGCGAAATCAGGCCCTGATTACATAGACCCAGCTTTTCACACAGCCGCGAGCGGCAAGCCGACAGTTAATCTCGATCCTTTCGCCATGTCCGATGATTTAATCAATCATCTAGCGCACCAGGCGGCCGGAGATGTTCTGGTGATCGAAGGGGCGATGGGCATTTTCGATGGAGCCGAGGCTTCAACGGCAAAACTAGCAGAAAAACTGAGACTACCGGTAATTCTCATTATTGATGCGCGCGGCCAAGGAGAAACCTCGGCCGTAATCGCTAAAGGCATCGATCAACGCCTGAAGGCGCAGGGCGCAGTTGGGCTTAGTGGGGTGATTCTGAATCGAATCCGCTCGCCTCGTCATGAAGCATTAATCACAGTGGCGATGCAGCGCGAGAAACTCGCAGTGCTGGGAGCTGTTCCTGATTTATCTTATATTTCAATGCCATCACGTCATTTAGGGCTGGTTCAGGCGAGTGATCTAGCTGCGCAAGATGCGCTCGCGCCTTTACTCGATGCGGCATCGATGCTGGCTGAGAACTATCTCGACCGAGAGGGGATTCTTGCTTGCGCACGCCCTCTTGCTGATTCTCAATGCATAATTGAGGCCATGCCAGCGCCAGCACAACGCATCGCGATCGCACAAGATCGCTGTTTCGGCTTTTGTTATCAGCATCTGATCGATGGCTGGCGGCGGCAGGGGGCGGAAGTAATCAGTTTTTCGCCCTTGGCTGATGAGGCTCCGGATATAGATGCGGGACTGATTTATCTTCCTGGTGGTTATCCAGAACTTCATCTTGACACGTTATCGGCCGCAAAGCTTTTTATGACAGCTTTGCACGAGGCGGCGGCCCGAGGTGTACCTATTTATGGTGAATGCGGTGGCTATATGGTTTTGGGGCAGAGCGTGATCGATGAAAAGGGTCATAAAGCGCCGATGGCGGGATTGCTTTCTTGTATAACGAGTTTTGCTGAGAAAAAGCTGCATCTTGGCTATCGTCATCTACGCTTGATTGGCGCTGCACCTTTGCCGACCGCGCTAAAAGGCCACGAATTCCATTATACGACCGCGATAGCTGAGCACGGCGCGCCGCTTTTTGAAGCCTCGGATAAAGAGGGCAATCTACTCGGACACATGGGGCTTATAGAGGGCTCGGTTAGCGGGTCATACGCCCATATCATCGCGGCCGCGCACGGCACGTCGGCGAGGACGTAAAATATGAACATGGTCTTTGTTATAAAGCGCCGAATCGCTGAACGGTAGTGTGTCCTCGAGTGATTTTCCAACAAAGATCAGTGCGGTTCGGGTGATTTTTGCAGCCATGACTTTGGCACGGATAGTCGCCAAGGTTGCGCGGATGAATTGCTGGTCATCCCAGCCAACTCGATATGCAACCACCACCGGGCAATCACCACCATAGAATGGGGTCAGGACGCGTTCTATCTCACGAAGATTGCGAACAGACAAATGAATCGCGAGCATAGCACCGCTAAGGGCGAGAGTTTCAAGCTCCTCTCCTTTGGGCATCGGCGACGATTTCATGGCGGTGCGGGTGAGAATAACCGTCTGGTTTACATCGGGCAGAGTCAGTTCTATCCCCATCGCAGCGGCGGCCGCTGCATAGGCGGAAACACCAGGAATGATGTGATAATCTATGTCAAGCACGATTAGTTTTCTGATTTGCTCAGCGACCGCGCCGTAAAGAGACGGATCCCCCGAATGAACCCGAGCCACGTCATGCCCGCCATGATGCGCGTGGGCCATAAGATCAATAATCTCATCGAGGGTTAAGGGAGCAGTATCGATCACCTTAACGGCGTTTTCGGCACAATCGACCACCCCTCGCGGCACCAGCGAGCCAGCGTAAAGGCAATAGCCACATTGAGAAATCAGTCGTCGACCTTTGACGGTGATCAAATCAGGGTCACCAGGCCCCGCGCCGATAAAATAAACAGTCATTTGCGTCTCTCTTTGTTGTCCATGTGTTTGGCGTAGCCTCTTGGGGTGTAGACAATTTTTTTTCCGCCCTGCTCGATCAGTTTTGACTCAGTCGCACCAACAATCACCAGCGTCATCATATCGATCTCATCGGCGTTAAGACTCCCAAGATCACGAAAGCGTAGAGTTTCATCGTCTCGCCCAAGATTAGCGGCCAATATGACAGGAGTGTGATCAGGTCTGTATTTGAGCAGAATATCCCGCGCGCGCGTGATACCCTCGCGGCGACGGCGTGAGACAGGATTATAAAAAGCGATAACAAAATCACCACATCCTGCAGCGTCTATTCGTCTCGCGATAACGTCCCACGGGGTCAGTAGATCTGACAACGAAATAGCACAAAAATCATGCCCGAGCGGTGCCCCCGCACGCGCAGCAGCGGCTTGCATAGCTGAAACTCCGGGGGCGGTGATAATCTGAACACGGCGTGCGACCGCCTCTATTCCGCCTTGGCTTCCGTCTCTTGCGAGCATTTCATAGATCAGCGCGCCCATCGCGTAGATCCCAGCATCCCCCGAGCAGATCATGGCAATGGATTTGCCTTTAGCAGCTTCGGTTAAAGCATATCGGCATCGCTTTTCTTCTTCGCCGAGATTAAAATCACGACGTTTTTTTCCGGCCGCCAGCCCGCCAAGCAAATCTATATAAAGATGATAGCCAACGAGTTCATCGGCGATGGCAATCATGGACGTGGCTTCAGGCGTGCGCCATTCCGCCTGCCCAGGACCAATTCCAACCAGCATAACTTGCCCAAGCGGAGTTGCGTCATCGGGCGGAGTTTCATTGGTAAGCCGCGCTGCGGCCGCCATTGTCGCACAAGATGTTTTTTGCTTGGTGATCACCAACCGCGCCTGAGGTCCCGCTGCTGCGAGTGCGGCGGCTTCAGCGACACCATGACAGCCTATCTCACGAAAAACAGTTTTTGATGGATTAGCAAGACGCGGCGTTTCCTCCTCAAGTCTTTCTGTGGAAAACAGATTTAATCTGTGGCCAAAGGCATCTGCGAGATGCAAAATCGCCTTTTCATCAGCTTTAATATCTACGCTGTATAGGCCGCGAATAGTTTGAGGACAGATCGCCGCCGCTTCAAGGCTATTTTCCACCAGCTGTGCCATTTCATCATCAGGGCATCCACGCGCTGCACCGACACCCAGAAAAACAATGCGCGGATGAAAAATCAGCGCCGATGGCGACAGAGGGCGAGGCGCAAGCGTTAATATCAGCGAGATATCAGCCTGGCTATCGTCCCGACCTTCGCCATGATCATCACGATGCGGTGTCAGTGGCTTAAGCCAGTCGCGCCATTGATGTTCGATCGCGTGCATATCTTCGGGCAAATCGCTGACAAGACGCAAAGACGCACCGTCATTAAGTGCGGCCATCACTGCTTTCGCCTCATCAGGATAAGCCAGAACAAAAGGGAGCGGTGGGTTATCCAAAGCAACGCCGAGTCTCACCTCTCCCGATGTTGTTATCGCGGCCTGACCGCCAGTGATCCCGGCGCATTGTCTAGCAAGAATATTACCCCCTCGATGCCCACCAAGCAAAGGTATGATAAATGAGCCATCATCAGCAATCGCAAGCACGGGGGCTCACGCCATTTATCAGCGAGCAATCCATTAAGTGCACGCATCAGGATCCCTGCTGAACATATGCCAATAATCGGTTTTCCGCCGTAAAACAGCATCCTGATATGGTCTATTGTATTGGTGAACTGCGCTTCAGGTTTTTGTGGGTCATTATCATCGTGCTTTCCGGCAAGAACGTGCCATGAAGCATCAAGCGGGCGTGCAAGTTCTCGCGCGAGTTTCGCCCCTTCGCGCGAAATAGAGACAATGACTGGAGAGGTTAGCGAATCCAAGGATCGTCCCCTTGATAAATCAGAACCATCGAAAAATATGGCGCCTCAGATGGCGCGTCAGCCAAAGCCATGACTTTCTGCTGCGGCAGGCTAGCATGGCTGATAAAGATTGCCCTATCAGCAAGACCAAGATTTTCGATCAGGGTTTTCACGCGGTTAAAATGACGCCCTATTTTAATGATCGCCACCGATGGGGCATTGCAGATAAGGGATGTAATAGAGGCATCATCTGCCGGGGCGGCAATCACCGTCAGCGCGTCGGTGCGGGAGGCCAGAGGACGGTGGGCCGCTGCGGCCGTCGCGGTGAGTGATGACACACCGGGGATAATTTCCACCCGGTAACGATCACGCAACCGCGCAAGAATATACATAAATGAACCATAAAATAGCGGGTCACCCTCGCATAACACGGAGACATCTTGAGAGGCATCGAGGTGTGAGGCAATCTCAACACAGGCGGTATCATAGATCTCCTGCGCTGGCGCGCGTCCTGATACCATCGGTATAACGATAGGAATTTCGATGACATCTGTGGGTATGGCCTCCGCCATGATGCGGCGTGCGAAACTTTCACCGTGATCAGGGGCAGGATAAGCCACAACCGGGCAAGATGAAACAATCCGCCACGCTTTGCGGGTGACGAGATCCGGGTCGCCAGGTCCCGCACCAATGCCGTAAAGCGTGCCGCTGGTCGGTTTGCTCATAGCTCAAAGATCCTTTTTTTGCAAAAGCCATTGGGTCACAGGTCTAAGCGGTCGCCAGCCGAGATAATTGCCCACAGCCTCAGCGCGGCTAATGGCAATACGACTCATCTCACCGCCAAAGTCACTTTGAGCGGTGATGATGATCGCCTCACTTTCGACTGTCACAGCGTTGACCACAAGCCTACCCAAAGGCGAAAGGCGCGGAATAATAGCCTCGATCATCTCGCGACTTAAACCACCACCAATAAACACCGCATCAGGTTGCGGTAAATCAGCAAGGGTGGTAAGGGCTTCGCCGATGATACCTTTCCATTCAGGCACACCGAGATTCATAGCATTTTCTCGGGCCCTGGTTATTCGTGCTTCACAGCGATCAACACCTATTGCATGTGCTCGCTCGGCGACCCTCATCCATTCAATACTAACAGATCCAAAGCCACACCCCAAATCCCACAGCAACTGATCAGGCGCAGGAGCAAGACGTGCAATGGTAACAGCACGTATTTCGGCTTTGGTCATATTACCATCGCTCTGGTAATGATTGTCAGGCAACCCGGCCGCCCTTGAGGTGAAGGTTTTTAGAACAAAAGGGCAAAATACAGCTAAAACGTGAAAATCATCAACTTGTGGCGGCGATTTTACCCAGTCCTCAGCTGTCCCATCATGGCGTTTCTCCGATTGGCCGCCGATATGAGCAAGGGCTATCATTTTGGCCGCACCATAACCTGCTTTCTTTAAGGTTTTTGCAACATTTTCAGGGGTTTTACGATCATGGGCGAGGATCAGCAACTTTGCTTTTGGAGCCAAATATCTGATCAAGTGTTCCACTTTTCTTCCATGCAATGTTAAACACACACATTTGGCGATTGGCAATCTTAAACGCGCCGCCGCAAGTTGAAACGCCGATAAAGCGGGATCTACTCGTATTTCATCGCTGGGGATATTGACAATACTAGCCCCCACCCCGAACCATAGCGGGTCGCCAGTTGCCAGAATGACCGTCTGAACATTACGGTAGGCCTCTAGTATTGGGTAAATCTCGCTGAACGGCGATGGCCAAGTGATGATATTCTCAGTGATGCCATCGATCTCTTTCAGTGGCTTAAGCCATTTTTCAGCGGTGATGATGTTTTTGGCTGCTTGAAGCCGGGCCAGCTGCTCACATGTGAGCACACTCAGGCCTTTTTCAGTCAAACCGATAATATCGAGCCAAATCATGATCGCGCCCGTTTGGCGGCGATGATCGCGGCCGCGTTAACGGCGGCCGCAGTCATAGCGGACCCCCCTCGTCTGCCTTTCAAGGTAATAAATGGGATTTCGCCCGCCGCTGCTATCAGCGCATCTTTTGATGAGGCGGCTCCAACAAACCCTACAGGAAAAGCAAAGATCGCGGCTGGTTTAGGTCCGCCGTCCGCCAGATTCTCGAGGAGATGAAATAAGGCCGTAGGCGCATTACCAATGGCGACAATCGCACCATCCAAATGATCACACCAGCCATTGATTGCAGCAGCTGAGCGTGTGGTGGCAAGACGTTTAGCCTCACGCGAAGTTTCGGGGTCATTTAATGTCATGATAATAGGATTGTCTGTCGCGGTGATCCCTGATGCAACCATACGGCAATCACAACAGATCGGCGCCCCTTCAGCAATCGCAGTGGCTGCAACGGCGGCTAGGCTCTCGGCATAAACTAAATCATCAATAACATCAGCCATGCCTGATGCATGAATTACCCGTGCAATAATGCTAGCGATGGCAGGATCGAGGGTTTCAAGATGCGGGGCGGCTTTATAAACACGTGCGAAGGAAAGTTCATAAATCGCCTCAGGGTCTTTGAGATAATGATACTGTCTTGCCATGATTGAAACCATCAGCGTTTATTTCTGTTCAGCACCGATTTAGGCCCAAGCGGATGATCAGCTTGCGGATAAGGATGATGGTGATGACCGTGCTCGTGTCCATGCTCATGGTGATGATCGTGGGGATGCTGGTGTTTTAAGAGACACGCGCCGGTGCAAAACGTTGTGCATAAATCGCACTCATCGACATTGCACCCCGGAGCGGTGCGTCCGCCGCCTTCGACATGATGGTGGTGGCTTTCCTGAACGAGTCCAACCTCATCCTCGAATCCGGGAACCACCGCACGATATTTGCACAGAGCACAATTCATGGCGTTATCGCCAGTGAGGATTTCATGAACGCGCTCAACGAAACTAGCGATGACGTTATCATGGTCGTTAAGATAGCTGGCTTTGATGAAATTGACCTGCGGGGTGCGCACAGCCACCTCATCAGCAAAACCATAGATTCGATCGACAAGGATTCCTGAAAACAGAAAATACGGAAACACGATCATTCGCTTGAAGCCAAGTTTCACACTATGCTCAAGACACGGCGTGACAAGGGGAAAGGTGACGCCTGAAAACCCGACTTCCACCCAGCCAAGCCCCAGACTCTCAAGCAGCATCCGCGCAACTTTAGTGACATTGGAATTAGCATCAGGATCAGAGGACCCGCGCCCAATCACTACAAGACAGGTTTCATGGCGTCCTATTTCTCCATGCTCACGGTCGGCGACGGCGATCGCCTCATTTATTCGATCAGCGGCCGCAGCAAGTAATTTTAGATCAATGCCAAGTTCGCGCCCATAGCTGATGGTGATGTTGTGTTCTTTAGCATAATCATTGAGAACTGATGGAATATCGTTTTTAGCGTGTCCGGCGGCGAACAGCATCCCTGGTACTGCAAGAATATGGTTAACGCCTTGCGCGCGGAGCTGATCTAACCCGGTTTTAATCATAGGGGTTGCGAATTCAAGATATCCATAAGCGACTGGCCAATCAGGAAAATGCTCTGGCAGTTTCCGCATAACGACAGCAAATTCATTAACAGCTGACTGTGAGCGGCTTCCATGCCCACAAATCATAACGCCATATCGAGGGGACGTCTCGTGAGGCATGATAGAATTTTCCAACTAAGTCTTCCTTTTTCGTGCCATTGCGGAGGCCAGAATCAAACATGCGCCCAGAACGGCAAAAGCTACGAGCCAATGGCTATGCCCCGCCTGCACAATGACATGGCCCGAATGAGCCAAAACCGGATTAACACTAAAAACTAACGTGAAAAAAATAGCGCCACCAAAATGCTTTAGCGGCTTTGTGATAGGTGTTTTTGTCATCTTATATCCTCCGACTTGAGATTCTATGTTGATGGAACATACGCGTCGGGGGAAGTTTGCGGTCTAGAAGGCCGCAAGAGTTTTCGGGCTCCGATTCTGGCCTCCGCTGTTTCGTCGAATCCGCCGCCATCGAAATTACTTCCACCCCTTTAACGAGGTCCCTGTCTGATGAGATATAATACGGAACGTTTGGCAAGGCAATGTGATAATGGACAATTAGGTAAGATAATATAGTCTGATGGCCATGGACGCACTCACGATAACTATCTCTGCTGGTTTTGCTTCACGCAGCATGATTGCAGCACTAGCGTTGACGCTTGATGCGGTGATTGGCGACCCGCCCCTGCTATGGCGGCGCATGCCTCATCCGGTGGTGATGTTTGGGGCTTTAATCAGAGCAACAGAACGCTATGGCAACGCTCACATTTTTTTGGGCCGGCAACGTCGGTTTTTCGGCTTTATCGCCATTGCTTTTCTACTCATCCTCGCATGGGGGGTAGGAGCAGGCGCGGAGGCACTCTTGCTGCTTGGTGCAATGACGCCAACCCCCACTTTTATTATCGCCGCTATCGAGTGCGTTTTTGTTGCAATTTTACTGGCAGGTGGCGATCTTAACAAACATGTTCGCGCGGTCTCGCACGCACTTGAAACCCAAGATCTTACCGCGGCCAGACGCGAAGTGAGCAAAATTGTCGGGCGCGACCCTAACAGCCTCGATGAGGCTGGAGTCTGCCGTGCTGCGATCGAAACCACAGCAGAAAATCTATCCGATGGCGTCATTGCACCATTATTCTACTATCTAATCGGAGGTTTGCCGGGAATTTGTATTTATAAAATGATCAACACCGCCGATAGCATGATCGGGTATAAATCCTCTCGGTATTACGCCTTTGGCTTCGCGGCTGCAAGGCTTGATGACGTAGCGAATTTTATTCCAGCGCGGCTTTGTGGATTTCTAATCGCGCTGTGTGGAATAGCGGTTAGGCCATTGCGAATAAAACACTCTTTTGTGGTGATGTGGCGTGATGCTCAATTGCACCGCTCGCCGAACGCCGGCTGGGCGGAGGCCGCGATGGCGGGGCTTCTTGATGTGTCTCTCGCAGGAACCAGACGATACGGCAACCGCATCACCCGCAGCAAGGCGCTTAACGCGCCCGGGCGAACGGCGACAACGCATGATGTGTATCTTGGGCTAAGATCGATGTGGTCGGTGATCGCCGCGATGGTAATCGTACTATTGCTAGCAGGATTCGTAGCGCAAAGTTAAAGCCCCGCGATCAAAGCTAGACGATCAAGATCTATATGATCACTGATGTGTTTAGCCAGACTATCTAGTGTGCTGTCGATCTCGGCCTCAAAAACCATATCTGATGGCTTATGACCATGGCGGGTAAGCCACGCGGCGCGGAAGGTATCGCTCGCGAAAATACCATGCATATAGCATCCTGCGACTTGTCCTGATTGATCAGACGCGCCGTCCTCACGCCCATCATCACATTTTATCATTGGTCTTGCGCTATCGACGCCATCACTTGTTCCGAGGTGAATCTCATAGCCCGAAACTTTCGCGCCGGTTGATGTCTCAAGGCCGCTGCTATGAGTGAGCGTTTTGCGCGGGGTGAGTGTTGTTTCTATATCGAGTAACCCTAATCCGGAACTTGTGCCTTTCTCGCCTTCTATTCCATCAGGGTCATGGATAGCGTTACCGAGCATTTGAAATCCACCGCATAAACCGATGACCTTCCGCCCATGCCGCAGCAGCACAGTAAGGTCATGATGCCAGCCCTGCTCGATGAGAAAACTGAGATCGGTGCGAGAAGATTTGGATCCTGGCAACAATACCATGTCAGCATCAAGCGGCAAAGCCTGCCCAGGATGGACCAGCGTAACCCTGAAAGCCGGGTCGGCAATCAAGGGATCTATATCGTCAAAATTGGCAATACGACGGATGACCGGCACCGCAACATGGTATTGATCGGTGTTTGGCGATGTTGGGTGTTTTCGCTCAAGATCTAAAATATCCTCAGCAGGAAGTTTTCGGGCGTCATCGAACCACGGCAGAATCCCCAGTCCTGACCAACCCGTGGCCTCTGAGATAGTTGTCATCGCCCCCTCGAAAAGCGCTTTGTCGCCGCGAAATTTATTGATTAAAAAGCCTTTAATTCTAGCGGCGTCTCCACGATCAAGCACCGCATGCGTTCCGATCAGTGAAGCAATCACTCCCCCTCGATCTATATCACCGATAAGAATAACAGGAATATCAACGCACTCAGCGAATCCCATATTGGCAATATCGCCATCGCGCAAATTGGTTTCAGCAGGGCTTCCCGCACCTTCGACAATAATCAGATCGGCAGATTTTTTCAGCCGCTCAAAGCTTTCAAGAACTTTCGGCATGAGTTTGGCTTTGTGCTGTCCATATTCAGCAGCTTGCATGGTGGCAAAACGTTGGCCTTGGACAATGATTTGCGCGCCTTGGTCAGTTTCGGGTTTGAGCAAGACTGGATTCATATCAGCCAGAGGTGAGATCATTGCCGCCCGCGCCTGAAGCATCTGGGCCCGTCCGATCTCGCCCCCATCAGCTGTGACAGCGGCATTGTTTGACATATTCTGCGGCTTGAAAGGTGCACAACACACCCCTTGTTTTGCAAAATATCGGCACAACCCCGCAACCAGAATCGATTTGCCGGTGTTTGATCCCACGCCCTGCACCATAATGGCGGCGGTCATGGCTAGAATTCGACCCCTTGCTGGGCTTTTATTCCTGAGCGAAAAGGATGCTTGATCAGCGTCATTTCAGTAACGAGGTCAGCCGCCTCGATCAGTGTGTCGCTCGCATTACGTCCAGTCAGCACGACATGCGTTGTGGGGGGCTTGTGGGCGGCCAGAAATGCCAGCACCTCAGCCTCATCCACATAGCCATAGCGCATGGCAATATTGATCTCATCGAGCAATACCATCTGATAGCGTGTGTCCACGATCAAAGTTTTTGCCATATCCCAAGCAGCGGCCGCAGCAGCAATATCGCGTTCCTTATCTTGAGTCTCCCATGTGAACCCCTCACCCATGGTATGAAAAGTGCAGATGTCGGCGAAATTCTGCATGATAAGATCACGCTCGCCAGTGGACAACCCGCCCTTGATAAATTGAACCACCGCACAGGGCATTTTATGCCCGATGCACCTAAAAATCATCCCGAACGCCGCCGATGATTTGCCTTTTCCCTTACCTGTGTGGACGATAATCAAGCCTTTTTCGATGGTTTTAGACTCCATTATTCGATCACGAGCTGCTTTCTTCTTGGCCATTTTGACATTATGGCGCTCGGTGTCATCAGGTTTATCGGTCATTGTTCATCCCCATTCGCTGGTTGATTTTCGGTGATCGGTTGGGCGGTATTATGGCGTTTTTTTCGATGAAATTCCAGTGTTTCAGCAATTGAGTTACGCTGAGGCTGCCATAATCCTCTACTCATGGCTTCCTGAAAACGGTCTAAAATATCGTCCCAAGCGTGGATATTGTTCTGTTGGATGAAATTGGCGACATGCTGATCGTCTATCCAAGCAGAGAATAAAGCATCGAAATGATGGTCTGGCACTTGACGGGTCGTGGCGGCGAAAGCGAATAGATAATCAAGGGTGGCGGCGATTTCAAAAGCGCCTTTATATCCGTGGCGCATGACGCCTTTAAGCCATTTTGGATTAGCGGCGCGTCCACGTACCACCCGTGCGATTTCTTCGGCAAGGGATCTAATCACGGGTCTTTCAGCAAGCGCGTGATCGCCCATATAAACAGGTACATCTTGCCCTTTAAGACTGGCCACCGTGGCAGCCAGCCCACCGGCAAATTGATAATAGTCGTCCGAATCAAGAATATCATGCTCGCGGTTATCCTGGTTATGGATGACGGCCTCTGCTTCGGTCAGTCGTCTGATCAAGCTATCGCGCTCATCAGTCCCCGCACTATCATCGCCATAGGCGTAGCTTCCCCAAGTTAAAAACGCGTCAGCGAAATCATCACGGCTTGACCATATTTTCTCATCGATAAGCGTTTGCAATCCTGCGCCATAAGCCCCCGGCGGCGCACTAAAGACACGGAATGATGCTTGACGTGAGGCGGTGGTCTGATCAAAACCAGCCTCGATAAGTTTTTCGGTCTCCCCGGTTATTCTGGCGGCCATCGGATTGTGCTGAGGCGACTCATCGAGAGAGGCGACCATTTTGATAGCTTTGTCGTAAAGGGCAATTTGAGCGGGAAAAGCATCGCGGAAAAACCCTGAGGTGCGCAAGGTTACATCCACACGAGGTCTGCCGAGAACCGATAGCGGGATAACCTCAAATCCGGTCACACGTCTGGACGCGCTATCCCATTCTGGCTTAACACCGATTAAAGCTAATGCTTGGGCGAGGTCATCGCCGCCGGTGCGCATATTGGCAGTCCCCCAAACCGACAAAACGAGGGCGGTGGGATAGTTGCCATGATCGAGCAAATATCTATCGATCAGCGCGCCTGCGGACGCCCAGCCGATTTTCCACGCGGCGGGTGTTGGCACGGCCCTGATATCAATCGAGAAAAAATTGCGCCCCGTGGGTAAGACCTCAGGGCGCCCTCTGGTTGGCGCACCAGATGCGCCGGCCGGGACGTAATGGCCATCGAGCCCGCGCATAAGATTAGTAATTTCACACGCGCCTGACTGCACCACCGCCTCGCAAACAGATGGCAAAGCCTCCGTAAGGATCGTAGCGGTTTTCTGCCACGCTTCTTCAGGCTTCTCGCTCCCTTGAATAAGTCGCCCTGCCACTATATTCAATCGCTCCACCGTATCAGCAATACTTCGCCATGGTGCGGAACTAACCGATGCTAATCGTTGTGGTTTTTTGCCATGCCACGCCTCAGCGCGCGTCGCGGTCAATGGATCGAAATCCTCACCTAATCTGAGGTCATCGCTTAAGGCGCGTAGAATAGATTGATTCTCGCCCTCCCCTCCTCCTCGCGGCACGCGCAAAATGGCGGTGATCAGCTCATCACGCTGGGGAGTGTCAGGTGAACGGCCGAAAATATGTAACCCGTCCCTGATTTGCATTTCCTTTACTTCACAAAGGAAGTTATCGAGTTTGATAAGTTTCTGATCCTCAAGGTCATCCTGATCAATCCCGCAATCCTCAGCAAGACCAGCGCGGCGGGCCAGATCGATAATCGTGGTGATTAATATCTCACTGCGCCTTTTGTCGATGGCGGCGGCCTCGTAATATTCATCCATTGCCATTTCGAGTTCAGCCATAACCCCATATGAATCAGCCAATGTCATTGGCGGAGTTAAATGATCTATAACCACAGAGGCCATCCGACGTTTGGCTTGGCTTCCTTCACCAGGATCATTGACGATAAATGGGTAGAAATTTGGGATTTGCCCAAGGCAAGCTTCAGGAAAACACGATGCGCTCAAGGCGAGAGCTTTACCCGGTAGCCATTCAAGATTGCCATGCTTGCCGAGATGAATCACAGCGTCAGCCCCAAAACGATGCCTACACCATAGATAAAAGGCAAGATAGTTATGCGGCGGCGGCAAGTCAGGCGAGTGAAAGGTCGCGACCGGATCTATATTATACCCTCGAGCGGGTTGAATAGCGATCACCACATGCCCGCGCATGAGGACAGGCAAAGCAAAACCAATACCTCCTTGCGGCATCACCCCAACCATCGGATCATCCTGAGGTTCTCCCCAGCGTTTCGTTATGTCATCTTGGGTTTTTTGCGGCAAGTCTGCGAACATCTGGCGATAATCGTCAAGCGCGAACCACGCCTCGGTTTTACGTGAGGTAAAGCCGCTATTAGTTGGAGCGGCAAGGATGGCATCCATCAGAGCCGTGGTGGTGGCCGGGGGGTTATCGACACGATAGCCCGCCTCGATCAACGCCTCTAGCAACAATACCAGACTCGCGGGGGTATCAAGCCCGACTCCGTTAGCCAGCCGCCCGTCTTTATTGGGATAATTGGCCAAGATCAACGCAAGGCGTTTTTCATCGCGCGGCTTTTCGTTGAGCTTCAGCCAGCCGTCCGCCAATGTCGCGGCCTGATCAATTCCAGTTTGGTGCGGGGTAGAGGTGATGATCATAGCATGGGTTAGTTTATCTGCCTGGGGTTCGGTTTTGAACGCAATCGGGCTACTAATTATCCGCCCGTCTAATTCGGGCAGGACGACATTCATAGCGAGATCACGCGCGCTGAGCCCGGCGGCGTTTTCCACCCAATTCTGCTCAGTATTGCCCGCCATCATAACCTGAATAATTGGGGCGGTTAAAGCATCAAACGGCGGTGGTGGTGCGAGGGTTCTCGCGCCGGCCATCCCAGGGTTTGATACGGCGAATCCAGTAGCGTTGATAATAACGGCCGGGGCTACCTGCTCAACAATCGCGGCGATAATCGCGGCGGATTCGGTATCTTTAAGACTCGTGGTGAATATTGGCATCACCGCAACTCCTCGCGCGGTGAGAGATTTGATAAGCGCGTCAATCGGTGCAGTTTGCCCTGCTTGCAGAAAAGCGCGGTAAAATACGACTGCTGCTATTTTGTCAGGCAAGATTTTATCTCTTACCCAGATTTTCTTTAAGCTTTCGGTATCCTCGACATTTTCCTGCGGCCAATATAATCCGGCTTTGAGCAATGGTTTTGGCGGCGGGGCGCTCGCTTCACCATCAATAATATCATCAATCGCACCCAGCATAGCGATGGCGTTATCAATTCCTCCGTGGTCGCCGTAAGCAGCAAGGCAACGAAGTGTATCATGAGGTAAGGTAGATAGCCGATCGAGTTCAGGGTCGGGGCGTCCATCCCCCGGCACCAGTGCGAGAGGAATAGAATATTCGCGCGCAAGCTTGGCCAACGTCTCGCAACCATAAGACCAGTAGCTGGCGCCGCCCAAAAGTCGCGCCATGATAAACTTGGCGTGGCGCAAGGTTTTATCGACATAGAGATCTATTGAAAATGGATGCGTGAGGCTAAGGATATTGGCAAGGCGCAGCGCGTTTTCGCCGCGCCCGGTTTTTGCAACAGCTTGCGAAAGAAGAAAAATATCACTGTCAGCAGCGGTGAGAATAACGGCTCTCGCAGCGGGTTGATTTAGATCAACCGCCTCGCCATCGGCGTAAAGGTCGCCGCTTTGTTCAACTCTGAGAATATGCATTGACGTATCTGGTTAGGGAGCTAACGCCTGCCCTCCTAGCCGCGATGCAACCGCATCTATATCGATTCCCTTCAGCCCAATGATCACCAATCGCCCATTTGCGGTATCGGTATCCGGAGCCGCGAAATAGGTCTCCACACGATCCCCCACCGCTTGCGCGACCAAAGGAGCGATCTTTCCAGTGACGGTCAGAAACCCCTTGGCCCGCAGCAAGCGATGCTCTCTAGCCGTCGCTGCGAGGGTTTTGGCGAAATCTTGATGGTTATCTATTGGCGGTACCGTGACCACCGCACTAACAAAATCATCATGGTCATGGTCGTCATGATCATGATCGTCATCATAATGGCTTTGGTGAGACGATGATGCATCAAGCCCTAGCCCAAACAACGCATCAAGCGGTGCGTTATTGATATGACTTTTGACGACTGGAGTTTTTTTGCCGCTTATTGAGGCCAGACGTTCGGTGATGTCTTTAACGGCGTTCTGATCAATTTTATCGGTTTTACTGATGACCAAAATATTGGCAGCAGAAATCTGATCATGAAACAGATCGGTGATCGGGGTTTCGTGATCATATTGCTCGTCTTGCGCACGTTGCGCTTCAAGGGCGTCAACATCGGCAGCGATATTCCCTGCGGCCATCGCCTCGCCATCGATCACGGCGACCACACCGTCCAGCATGACCCGGTGGCGAATTGACGGCCAATTAAAAGCCTGCACCAAGGGCTGTGGCAAGGCAAGCCCTGAGGTTTCTATAATGATTCGCGTGGGGGACGGTGAGCGATCGAGCAATGATTCCATCGCCGGCAAGAAATCATCTGCGACCGCACAACAAATGCAGCCATTAGCAAGTTCGATGATTTGATCAGCCGCGCAAGTACTTTCGCCATCTCTGGTAATCGCGGCGTCTATCCCAACATCGCCAAACTCATTGATGATCAGCGCGAGGTTTTCGGCGTTACCAGCCTTGGCGAGGTTGCGAATTAGGGTAGTTTTTCCAGCACCTAGAAATCCAGTGATGACAGTCGCGGGAATACGGTGTTTACTCATGTCGGTTTTTCTCCTGATGTTAGGTAAATGGGAAAAATAGCATCTCAATATATTTTTATTGATTTAATACAGCAAATTGATAGGCTGACGACAGTTAAAAAACGGAAACTACATAAATGCTAATCCTAAAGGGGGTTTATACAATGAAAAAACTACTTATTGCGGCCGCGATGACCGCATTGATCACGAGCCCTGCGCTTGCCGAAATTAAAATCGGGGTTATCCTTGGTTTCACAGGACCGCTTGAATCTCTGGCCCCTGGTATGGCCGCTGGTGCTGAACTAGCTATCAAAGAGGTCGATGAGTCGGGCAAACTCTTGGGCGGCGAGAGGATCACTTCACTTAGAGGTGATTCAACCTGCATTGACGCTGGGTCAGCTACGGCTACGGCTGAGCGCCTAATTACGGCTGATAAAGTCGATGCGATTGTCGGCGCAGATTGCTCGGGTGTCACCACGGCGATTGTTGAAAATGTTTTGGTGGCTAACGGAATCGCGATGGTGTCGCCATCTGCCACCTCACCGGCTTTAAGCACGGTCAAGGATAACGGTCTCTTTTTCCGCACCGCACCTTCAGACGTGCGCCAAGGTCAGATTGTCACCGATATTTTAATCTCACGCGGCATCAAAACCGCAGCAATGACCTATACCAACAATGATTATGGCAAAGGTCTGGCTGAGAGGTATACGCGATAGTTATGGAAAAGCTGGCGGAACGATCACCATCAACACACCACATGAGGACGGCAAAGCCGATTACACGGCTGAAGTCGCAGCGTTAGCGCAAGCCGGCGGCGACATTCTGATTGTCGCAGGATATCTGGACCAAGGTGGTAAAGGGATTATTCAAACCTCACTTGACAGCGGTGCGTTTGATAAATTTTATCTTCCCGACGGCATGGTTGGCGACAGTTTGCCTGCGGCCATTGGTCCTGATCTTAACGGATCCATTGGTGATTTTCCTGGCACAGACAGCCCCGGTGCTAAAACTTTCGAAAATATGGCACTCGCTAGCGGGTTCAAATCAGGACCCTTTTCACCTGAATCCTATGACGCGGCCGCATTGATTTTGCTGGCAATGCAAAAAGCTGGCACGACTGACAGTCAGGTTTTCAAGACGCATATAGAACAGATCGCCAACGCTCCAGGGCAGAAAATCTTTCCGGGCGAACTTGGCAAAGCACTTGATCTGATCAAAGACGGCGTAGAGATCGATTATGTCGGCGCGTCCGCCGTTGAACTTGTCGGTGGCGGTGAATCGGCGGGCAAACTATCGTGAGATAGAAGTGCAAAACGGCAAAAATGTAACGGTCAAATTCCGCTAGAGCACGGATTGATTATAAAACAAGGCGATCTGGATTTGCATAATCTAGATCGCCTGTTTTTTGATACATCATGATTGTCGTCAAAAATATCCACAAGCATTTCGGCGGAGTAAAGGCCGTTGACGGAGGTTTCGCTGGCCATCGAGCGTGGCTCGATCACGGGATTAATCGGCCCTAATGGCGCAGGAAAAACCACGCTTTTCAATGTAATCGCAGGGGTTTATCCACCAAATGAAGGTCAGGTGTTTCTCGGCGAGACCGAAATCACCGGTCTTAAGCCACATGATCTGTTCGCACTTGGAGTTTTGCGCACATTTCAAATCGCGCATGAGTTTGCCTCACTTACGGTGCGCGATAATCTCATGATGGTTTCAGCTGGGCAATTAGGTGAGAATCTGCTCAATGTCTGGTTCAGGAGAGGGTTGATCGAGCACGAAGAAGCCACGATCAAAGCGAAAGCTGATGAGGTGATTGATTTTCTGCAGCTTAATCACGTAGCGGATGAATACGCAGGAAACCTTTCCGGCGGTCAGAAAAAACTGCTCGAACTTGGGCGAACAATGATGGTCGATGCAAAAATCGTGTTTCTCGATGAAGTCGGTGCGGGAGTTAATCGAACTTTGTTGGGAACGGTTGGGGATGCTATTTTGCGCCTTAATCGTGAGCACGGCTATACTTTCTGCATGATTGAGCACGACATGGATTTTATCAGCAAGTTATGTAATTTGGTGATCGTGATGGCTGATGGCAAGATGCTGGCCAGAGGCCCAGTCGAGGAAATCAAGAGCAACCCTCAAGTTATCGAGGCATATCTTGGCACAGGCATTAAGAAACAGGGGGAAACATGACTTTTCTTGTGGGGATAGAAATGGTCGGTGGATACGGCGGCGCTGATATTCTAAACGGTTGCGATATCAGTGTTAGTAAAGGTGAGATCGCGGTGATTGTCGGTCCTAACGGAGCGGGAAAATCCACAGCAATGAAGGCGTTATTCGGAATGCTGATCTTGCGAGATGGCAAGGTGACGATAGATAAAGAGAACATCACAACACTCAAACCGCAGGATCGGGTGATGAAAGGGATGGGTTTTGTACCGCAGACCAACAACATTTTCACCGAAATGACGGTTGAGGAAAATCTTGAGATGGGCGCGTTTATCCGCGAGGATGACTATAGCGACACAATGGCTGAGATATACGATATATTTCCGGTACTTGAGAGTAAACGCCACCAGCCTGCGGGTGAGTTATCCGGCGGCCAACGCCAGCAAGTGGCGATTGGCAGAGCGCTAATGACCAAACCGACGGTGTTAATGCTTGATGAACCCACAGCAGGAGTCTCACCAATCGTGATAGATGAGTTGTTCTCGAGGATTATCAGCATTGCCAAAAGTGGGGTCGCGGTTTTGATGGTCGAGCAGAACGCCAAACAGGCGTTAACTATCGCTGATAAGGGATATGTTCTGGTGCAGGGTGGGAATCGTTTCACCGATACAGGCGAGGCTTTACTCGGAAATGCTGCGGTGCGCGCATCGTTTTTAGGAGGCTAGATGCTCATCGATATTCTAAACGCACTAACCATTATTACTAATTTTATCCTTATTCCAGGGTTGACCTATGGTAGTCAATTGGCGCTTGGTGCACTAGGAGTCACGTTAATCTATTCGATTTTGCGCTTTTCCAATTTCGCCCATGGTGAGATGATGTCTTTTAGCGCAATGGTCACCCTGCTTGTCACATGGTGGCTACAAGAAAAAGGCATTTCGGCTTACCCATTACCGACAGCGTTATTAGCTCTGCCAGCGTCTATCGCGGTAACGATTCTACTGGTTCTGGTGAGCGACCGCTTGGTTTTCCGATATTACAGAAAGATTCGCGCGCCGCCAGTGACATTACTGATCGTATCGATGGGGTTAATGTTTTTCGTGCACGGCTTGACCAGATTCATCATCGGCCCTGAAGACCGCATTTTAACCGATGGTGAGCGCTTTATTCTCAAGGCCAAGAGCCTTCAAAGAAATGACCGGCCTTAATGAGGGACTCGCAATCAAAACCACGCAGGGTCTTACGATCGTTCTGGCAATAGTGTCAGTGATAGCGGTGTTCTGGTTTCTAAATAAAACCCGCACCGGCAAATCGATGCGGGCCTATTCCAATAATGAAGATTTGGCCTTGCTATCGGGGATCAGCCCTGAACGCGTGGTGCTAGTGACGTGGATCATCACCGCTATTCTGATCACGCTAGCAGGTACTCTTTATGCCTTGGATAAAAGTTATAAACCCTTCACTTATCTCTCGTTGCTGTTACCGATTTTCGCTTCAGCAATCGTCGGTGGCATTGGCCACCCAGTCGGGGCGATTGTGGGTGGTTTCGTGATCGCTTTTTCCGAGCTGATTGTGACCTTCGCGTATAAGCGCGTCCTTGGGTATCTCCTACCAGAAAATCTAGAGCCCTCAGGGCTGGTGCAGCTGCTGTCGACCGATTATAAAATCGCGCTTTCTTTCGTGATTCTGGTGATCGTGCTGATCGTCAGACCCACGGGTATATTCGGAGGTAAAGTGTTATGACCGAACGTAGGCGGATTCTATTAATTTACACGGCGATGGCGTTTTTGCTGGTGATGGTTGGAATGATACAAAGCTGGAATGTTGCTTTGAATCTGGTCAATCTGTGCCTGATTTCAGCACTGATGTCGATTGGCATCACGATGCAGTGGGGTTATGCGGGGCTGGTTAATTTCGGAGTGATGGGTTTTGTTGCTCTGGGCGGATTGACGGCGGTCATTGTGTCGGTGCCACCGGTTAATGAGGCCTGGGCGGCGGGCGGTGCGCAATTGATGCTTGGTTTCGGAGTAATGGTAGCGACAATCGCAATAAGCGTTCTGATCTGGCGGCGAACGCATAGCTGGCGTGATCATCACCGCTTGAGACGCTATGGGGTAATGATTCTAACGCTAGGGATCGGTTATACAATCTTTCGGATGATCGCCGATCCTGCGATAGTGGCGATCGAGTTGATTGAGCCAGCGAAAACCGGCTATCTTGGCGGTTTTGGTTTACCGATCACTTTATCGTGGGTGATTGGCGGCGGGGTCGCCGCACTGGTCGCATGGTTAATCGCACGGATTGCCTTGGGGTTAAGGTCTGATTATTTGGCAATTGCGACTTTGGGTGTTTCTGAGATCATCATTTACGTTCTGAAAAATGAAGACTGGTTGGCAAGAGGCGTCAAGAACATCAACGGTCTGCCTCGCCCGGTGCCTTATGAGGTCGATCTGCAACGTCAGGAATGGCTGGTTGATTTCGCCACACGCAATGATATTTCGGTAATAAACGCCTCCTCGGTAATCGTGAAATTGCTTTACGCTTCAATGTTCGCAAGCGTGTTATTGCTGGTTTTCTGGCTGGCTGAAAGGGCGTTGAGATCACCTTGGGGTCGGATGATGCGCGCGATTCGTGACAATGAAACCGCAGCTGAGGCGATGGGCAAAGACGTCGTGCGGCGACATATACAGATTTTCATTCTTGGCTCGGCTGTGCTGGGGATCGCAGGAGCAATGTTGGTCACCCTCGACAGCCAGTTGACGCCATCCGCATATATGCCTTTGCGTTACACATTTCTGATCTGGGTGATGGTGATTGTCGGTGGCTCCGGCAATAATTACGGCGCGGTCATCGGCGGGTTTATCGTCTGGTTTTTCTGGATTGAAGCCGAACCTTTAGGCCAGTGGCTCATCACTCAACTAACTTGGGCGCTGGCTGATGATCATCCGCTAAAATTACACCTACTTGAAAGCGCCGCACATATGCGATTGATGACGATGGGTCTGATTATGTTGTTCGTTTTGCGATTCGCACCCAAAGGGCTTATTCCCGAAACCAAACGTTAGTTTTATTGGCCGTGCAACCACTCCGGCCGCATAGCGAGGATCGCCTCATCGCCCTTGGTGATCATCACCGCGAGTGCGGACACCCAAGGCAGGTTGTGACGAATAAATATCTCAGCACTAACGATTTTTGCCTCCGCAAACTTGGGGTCAGATTGCCTCTCAGAAACCGCAGCCTGTGCGCCTCGCGCCATTTGCCATCCCCCCATCAACGTACCAAGAGCCATCAGATAAGCACTTGCGCTAACGGCGGATTTACGCGCATCATGGGCTGAGGCCATCAAATAATGCATGATATTCTGGCATTGCCCATTCGCATCAAGCACCTCACTCGCGAGACTGGACAGGCGTTTATCGGCATGTTTTTTCAAACGCGTCATATTATCATTAATCTCATCGAGCAGTTTTGTGACGGCCCCCCCTTGATCACGGAAGGTTTTGCGAAAAACTAAATCATTAGCCTGTATCGCGGTTGTGCCTTCATAAATAGATAGGATTCGGGCGTCTCTATAATGTTGGGCTGCTCCGGTATCCTCGATAAATCCAGCACCGCCTTGCACTTGCAAGGCGGCTGAAGTCAGAATCTGAGCCCGTTCAGTCAGCCAGCCTTTAATAACAGGAATAATCAAAGACGCGCGGGTTCGCCATTGCTCCTGTTGCTCATGATCAGCCTCAGCAAGATCCAGGGCCATCGCACCAAGCCCAACCAGCGCGCGCATGGCTTCTATCTCAGCTTTGGTGGTGGCCAGCAATCGCATAACGTCAGGATGATGGATAATGGCGTCCCCTTCGCAACCGCCAAGAGGAGTCCCCTGCCTGCGCTCGGCGGCATAAGCCGCCGCCTGCTGATAAGCGCGCTCGCAAATAGCTAACCCCTGAACTCCGACATTGAATCTAGCGTGATTCATCATCTCAAACATAATCTCGATGCCTTTATTTTCCTCGCCGACCAAATAACCAACCGCACCGCCCTCTTCGCCATAGTGAAGGGTCGCGGTGGGGGAGGCTTTAATGCCGAGTTTCTTTTCGATGGAAATACAACGGACGTCATTGCGCTCGCCTTTTGAGCCATCGGGGTTAACGTGATATTTCGGGACGATAAAGACTGATATTCCTTTTATTCCCGGCGGGGCCTTGGGGGTTCGCGCCAACACCAAATGAATAATATTTTCAGCGAGGTCATGCTCGCCATAAGTAATATAGATTTTCTGTCCGGTGATCAGGTAATGGTTATCATAGGGAACAGCGCTGGTTTTAATCGCCGCTAAATCACTGCCAGCATGAGGCTCAGTTAGATTCATAGTGCCAGTCCATCGCCCCTCGACCATAGGCGGGATAAAGAGCCGTTTCTGCTCGGGGGATGCGGTTTTCTGCAGCGCGTAAATCAGCCCTTGGGTCAAAAGATGACAAAGCGCAAAGGCCATATTCGCCGATTGCCACATTTCATTAACAAAAGCCGAGATGACCATCGGCATATTCTGTCCACCATAATCAGCCTGAGCGTCCATCGCCGTCCATCCTGCTTTTGCCATTGCCTGGTAGGCATCGATAAAACCATCAGGAGTAGTGACGCTACCGTTCTTATTCCAGACCGCACCAGTCTGATCACCGGGATGGTTAGTGGGGGCGATGACGTCTGTTGCAAGACGTCCCGCCTCGCCGAGAACCGCGTCAGCGAGATCGGCATTAAGGGCTTCATGCGGCATGATCATATTGAGGTCGTCTATTTTAACCAAATGACGCAAGACAAAGCGCATATCTTTAAGCGGCGGTGCGTACATTATCTATGCCTCGGTTTTTTTTGAATCCCAATGGAGAGGACCGCCTCTGAAGGCGGGAAATCCGGTGCCAAGAATCATTCCAGCATCAGCATCTTCGGCGCTTGAAACTACAGATTCAGCCACCGCAGCGCGGCATTCTCTGATCATGGGCGCGAGTAATTTTTCAGCAAGAACCGCCTGTTCCCCCATCGAATAATCAGCTCGAGGACGCTCGGCCTTATTATCATGCCATGCGTAAAATCCCTCACCTGATTTGCGCCCGATAGCGCCTCTGTCGATGTGCGTGCGTAGTGCAGCTGCGACTTTATCAGGAATATTAAGCGGAAGGCCGGCGTCATAAGTCACATCTAGCCCGATCTGATCAGCAAGTTCAATCGGCCCCATCGGCATCCCAAAATCAAGCATCGCCTGATCTATACGGTCAGACTCAACGCCATCGAGCATAGCTTCAATGCCGGCGTAGATATAAGGCAACAGTGCGCGATTAACCAAAAATCCGGGGGCGGATTTGCATTTAATCGGCAGTTTTTTAATCAGTCCAGCGAATTGCATTGCTCTGTTGACGCTATTCTGATCGGTGTTTTGCGCCCAGATGATTTCAACCAGAGGCATAACGGTTGCAGGATTGAAAAAATGAATTCCAACCAATCTTTCAGGATTAGCAAGCGCAGAGGAGATGGTCTCCAACGGGATTGATGAGGTGTTACTCGCAAGAATCGCATGCGGCGAGGCGATCTCCTCGACGGTCCGAAAGACAGATTTTTTAACCTCAGGATTTTCAGCCACAGCCTCAATGATCAGATCAGCGCGTGCTATTCCCTCACCCTTCGGGTCAGCCTTGAGCCGACCAAGAGCAGCGGCAATTTTTTCAGGTTTTTTAAGACGTCTTTCGTAAAGTCTCTGAGCACGCGCCAGCGCCTTTGTGATCGCGGAGGAATCATGATCGCTCAAGGTGACTTCAAGCCCTTCCATCGCCGCCACCGCCGCAACATCACCCCCCATCACTCCGGCCCCAATCACATGAACCGCGGTGATGCTACAATCGCCTCTAGCAGATTTCCGCACCATATCCTTAAGGTCAAAAAAGCGGCGTAACCCATCTGAGGCTGGGCTCATCAGTAATACAGGAAAAATGGTTTTTTCAGCAGCCGACATAGCAGCGGAATCATCCAAATTATCCGCGACATGATCGAGAATAGCGAAAGGAGCTGGCGTGTGATCAGGGCGCGCGCGTAAGACATAATTTTCAGCCGCACTATCGATCAAGCCATCATCAGTGCGCGTTGGCATCGGGGGCGGTGTGGGTTTTTTACCGCTCTGTTGTTTAAGCCAGTCCATCATCGTCCCAGGTAAGGCTGAGGCCTCCTCTACTATCTCATCAACCAGCCCTGCTTGATGGGCGGCTTCAGCATCAAGACTCTTGCCAGTGAGCATCATTTCAAGTGCTTTTTCCCCTCCCACACGGCGGTAAGCACGTCCTGAACCACCATAACCCGGCAGAATCCCAAGGGTTATTTCGGGAAAACCCACCCGCATCATAGGCGCACGCGTAGCGATAATATGATCAAAACAAAGAGCAAACTCGAGCCCTCCACCCACTGCTATTCCCTCAACGCCTACAACAGTAGGAATTGGAACCGCCGCAAGACGATTGAACACATCATGGACGACACCGAGATGCCTTGCGACTTCAGCTTCACTTTTAAAACTTGAGAACTCACGAATGTCCGCACCATAGATAAACCCGCCGGGTTTGCCTGAGGTCATGGCAAGTCCAAGGATATTTTTTTCCTTTTCGATTTGCGTAACACATTGGGCTAATTCTTCTAACACCTCATGCGTGAGGATATTGACTGATTTGCCTTCAACATCGAGAATCAGCTGCAAATAACTGTCGTGTGTGCGATCAAATTTCCAATGTTTCATGATTTTCCTCTGATTTTCTGCCGTCAAAAATTTAGCATGAGGCTTCCGTCCCGTCTATAATGCTACGGATTTCATTGATCAATGTGCCATCTATATCAAGCCCCTTAGCCTCAGCATTTTGACGACGTTTGATTCGCTCCCCGCCAGGCAATCTTGCACCATCCTCAAGAACCTCCGCGGCCATCTCGCCGATTCGGATAAGAGCGTCCGGAGCAAAAACAGCTGGATCGATCATCATCATCATTTGTCCGAGGTGAGGTGGCTTGCCGGAAGTGTTAAAAAATGATGCGGCCTGATAAGAAAAATTAGAGCCGGTTAACGCACCCGCCAATACCTCGATCATCAGCGCGAGGGCCGCACCCTTCGGGCCGCCCATTGGCGTCATCGTACCTTTAAGCGCGGCAGTTGCTGAGGTAGTAGGGTTTCCTTCGGCATCAAACGACCAACCTTCGGGGATCTGCTCGCCGGCTTTCGCGGCTTTGACGACTACTCCCCGCGAGACCGCCGAGGTGGCAAGATCGACAACCATCGGCGGCGCATCAGGCATCGGAGTCGCGATCGCAATCGGGTTAGTACCAAGCAAAGCGCGCTTTCCGCCCCATGCCGCCATCGCCGGCGGCGTGTTGGTAAAAAGAAACGCAATAACGCCTTGATCCGCCGCCGCTTCGACGTGATGCCCCGCCACACCGCAATGATGCGAGCAGGTTATCCCCGCCATCGCTATTCCGTGTTGAATTGCCATTTTTGGTAGATGGGTGATGACGTGATGCAGCGCGGGGTAAGCAAAGCCGCTATTGGCATCAATTGCCAAAACTGATGGCTTGACGGTTTTAGCTGAAGGCACGGCATAGCCATCGACAATACCCTCCCTTGCTTGTGCTGTGTAAGACACAACCCGCATCAACCCATGCCCTGACTTGCCATCAATTTCAGCAAGCAATAACGCATTCGCAACCATAGCCGCAGTATCAGTAGCAACTTTACTCTCAATAAAAGCTCTGGTGATCATTTCACGCAAAGATTTGATGGAATGATTTTCGCGCGCCATACCGAGCCCCTTAAAACTAGGCTCTACGATTAGGCACTACGATAAAGTTTAGTCATGACGAATTCTTTATGCCCCAGAGCTTCGGCCGCAGTCAGGCGACCACTCGCGGTGCGCCTGATCATGTCGATCAGCACATCCCCTGCTTGGCTGATCGTCATCTCGCGACGCAAAACTCCTGAAACATCAACATCGACATGCTCGCCCATGGTGCGAACAGTTCGGGGATTACCAGTGATTTTAATCACCGGCACAATCGGATTACCGACAACATTGCCTTGTCCGGTGGGAAAAGTGTGAACGACATAACCAGCCGCACCCATCAGCGTAACGCACTCGGCGGCCGCAGATGAGGTATCCATAAAGTAAAGCCCAGCGCCCCTAGCAGGAACCTCAGCAGGGCCGAGAGCATCAATATAGGTGCTATCGCGGCCAATTTTTTCCAGATTACCCAGCGCTTTTTCCTCAATCGTGGTCAAGCCGCCTTCGATATTGCCCTTAGTTGGTTGCGATTCGGACAGGTCTGAGGTTTTAAACGGCTCGATGACGTCATCCTGATAAGCCTGCCAGATACGCATAAATTTTTTGGCAGCCTCAGGATTAGCAGCACGTTCTTCGCAAAGATGCTCAGCGCCGGTAATCTCAGAGGTCTCACCGAAAACACCGTAAATGCCTTTAGGCAATAGCTTGTCATACATATTGCCAACCGTTGGGCATGAGGACAATCCGGTTGTGGTATCGCTTTCGCCACATTTAGTAGACACCCATAACCTACCTATATCACATGCCTCGCGTTGATATTCACTGGCTTGATGAACAAAATCTTTTGCCACTCGTGAGGCGGCCGCGATGGTATTAATGTCGCCGTTTTGCTCGATAGAAAACCCCATGACAGGTTTTCCCGTCTCGGCGATTCCCTTAACGATTTTTTCCGTCCAGCCGGGCTCTATTCCGATCACAACGCAAGCGGCGACATTAGGATTACTGCCAGTGCCGATCATGGTGCGAAAATGAAGATCAAGGTCTTCGCCGAACTGAAGTCGTCCATACGAATGCGGTAGCGCCATCGTGCCTTGAATGTTATTAGCGACCGCTTCACAAGCGGCATTGGAAATATCATCGACCGGCAAAATAGCGACATAGTTGCGAACGCCTACGCGCCCATTCTCGCGAACATAACCGAAAAACTGATTGTTTTGTGTCATCGTAATTACTTTCTACCAGCGTTTTGTTTTGAGGTTATGGGTGTGAATATGATCACCTTTAGTGGCGGCTGCGGTGATTTTGCCAATATCCTGCCCGTATTTAATGACGGTATCGCCTTCCTTAAGATCACCCAAAGCCACCTTATGCCCGATGGGGACATCATGATTAACGATTAGCGCAAAATCGCTGTTATCTTCGGTAACAACGCAAAACATCTCGGTGTTAGTAGCGAGATTTTCGACTACCACCACGCCGACATTGTCAGCTTTATGATGAACCAGCAAATGTGGTGAGGTCATTGATCTTCCTTTATGGATGGAGTTAATTCGCCAAACAGTAAAGCAAATACTCTAGCAGTAAGGCAAGCGAAAAAGGACACAGGATTATTGCTGGATTTTATTATCCGATCAAGCCATGCTTGACTTGAAGGAGATATCATATGCTCACGTGGCCAAGACTACCATCGGGAACATCGGATGATAGCGGGCAGAATCTTAGAGCAATACTCCTGATGATTCTGGCAATGTTGATCATCCCCGGCTCGGACGCTTTTGCCAAGCTTTTAAGCGAGACCATCTCAGCCGGAGAAATTGTCTTTTTCAGGTTCTTGATGCAGTCGCTGTTGCTGTTGCCGATTGTCTTGGCGCGCAGGCAACTGCTAGCGACCTTAGCCTTCGCGCCCGGAATTCAGTTAGCACGCGGGGTGGCCTTGACAGCAGCAACCGTGTTCTTTTTCTCGGCGTTGAAATATATGCCTTTAGCTGAATCCATTTCGATTTTTTTCGTTGAACCACTGATTTTAACACTATTATCGGCGGTGCTGTTGGGCGAGGCGATCAGGGCACGGCGCATCACAGCGATCATCATCGGCTTTATTGGGGCGCTCATCATCATCCGCCCGAGTTTTTCATTGTTCGGCTGGGCGTCCTTATTGCCTTTGTGCGCAGCAACCTGTTTTGCTTTTTATATGGTCTTAACGCGGCATATCAGCCGTAAAATAGATGCTTGGCAGATGCAATTCAGCACCGGAGTAATGGCGCTGACGGTGGCAGGATGTGCGTTGATTTTCGGCTTTAGCACGGGGGTTGAAGCGTTAATACCATCTGTACCACATTTTGTGACCGCACCCTTGATTATCGGCTTGGGGATCTCGGCGACTTTATCGCATGTTTTACTGACGATGGCCCTCCGCCAAGCGGGAGCCAACGCCCTTGCGCCTTTTCAGTATTGTGAGATCATCGGCGCGACTGTCTTGGGCTATCTTGTTTTCAGCGACCTTCCAGATAAACAAACGATTTTAGGAGTCGCGGTGATCATCACCTCCGGATTATATCTCCTGCATCGTGAATCCTCAATTAAACCCGTGCCAGACGCACGGGTTGAGTAGCACCTTAAATCCTGCACTCTGATAGATAAGGACCGTAAAAACAGCAACAGGGTTATTGCTAGATTTTATCACCCGATCAAGTCATACTTGATCTAAAGGAGACGTCATATGTTCACGTGGCTAAAACCACCATCGGTGACATCAGATGATAGTGGGCAGAATCTTGGGGCGATACTCCTGATGATTCTGTCGATGTTGATTCTCTCCAGCACTGACGCTTTTGCCAAGATTTTAAGCGAAACCACCTCAATCGGAGAGGTTGTTTTCTTCAGGTTTGCATTGCAATCGCTCTTGCTATTGCCGGTTGTCTTGGCGCGCGGGCAGTTATTGGCGGCCTTAGCCTTTGCACCCGGAATTCAGCTGGCGCGCGGGGTACTCTTAGCCGCTGCAACCGTGTTCTTTTTCTTGGCGTTGAAATATATGCCTTTGGCTGAGTCCGTTGCGATTTTTTTCGTTGAACCACTGATTCTAACGATATTGTCGGTGGTGCTATTAGGCGAGACCATCAGGGCGAGGCGGATCACAGCGATCATCATCGGCTTTATCGGGGTGGTGATCATCATCCGCCCAAGTTTTTCGCTGTTCGGTTGGGCGACATTATTTCCCCTATTCGCGGCCACCTGCGTTGCCTCTTATATCATCTTAACGCGACATATCAGCCGCAAAATAGACGCTTGGCAAATGCAATTTAGCACCGGAGTAATGGCAACGGCCGTGGTAGCCTGCGTGTTAATTTTCGGCTTTGGCACGGGAATTGAAGCGTTGACGCCGGCGATGCCACGTTTTGTCGACATACCTTTGATTATCCTCTTGGGGGTCTCGGCGACTTTTTCACATATTTTACTGACGATGGCCCTCCGCCGAGCGGGGGCTAATACCCTAGCGCCGTTTCAGTATTGCGAGCTCATCGGCGCGACTTTCTTGGGTTATCTTTTTTTCAGCGACCTTCCGGATAAACAGACGATTTTAGGAGTCGCGGTGATCATCGCTTCTGGGTTATATCTCTTGCATCGTGAATCCTCAATTAAACCCGCGCAAGACGCGTAGGTTTAATTGACAGCAAAGTAAGACTGATTAACATACGGCTATGTCCTCGCCTCTGGTTTCCATTGATTCTCTCAGCAAACGTTACGGCGATCATCTTGCTAATGATCAGGTTAGCCTTGCCATCAATAGCGGCGAGATTCACGCGTTACTTGGTGAGAATGGGGCGGGAAAATCAACTCTAGTCAAAATGCTGTTTGGCAGTGTGGCGCCTGACGAAGGGCAGATTTACTGGCAAGGCGAGGCCGTCGAGATCACGTCACCTACCGTCGCACGCGGGTTTGGAATCGCGATGGTGTTTCAGCATTTCTCGCTGTTTCCTGCATTGAATGTCGCTGAGAATATCGCCCTCGCACAGCCATCCTCTGTATCGATTGCGGATGTAAGAAAATCACTTAAAGATATCTCGGCGCGCTGGGATGTTTCCCTTGATTTATCGTGTGAGGTTGGATCGCTATCGGTCGGTGAACAGCAACGTCTTGAGGTAATAAGGGCTTTGATGGTCTCGCCAAAATTGCTTATTATGGATGAGCCAACCTCGGTCTTGACACCGCAGGAAGCTGATCGGCTTTTCGATCTATTGCGACGCCTTAAGCAAGACGGTACAGCGATTCTTTATATCAGCCACAAGCTGGATGAGATCATGGCATTAGCGGATAAGGTGACAGTTTTGCGCGGAGGAAAAGTCATAGATACCTTGGATCCTTCAGCGAGCAATCCTGAAAAATTAGCAGAGATGATGGTGGGAAAAAGAGTGCCTTCGCTTCGCCGCAATACCGCCGAAAAACCCGTAGCAGCTGCACCGGTGATGACGGTTGATTGCTTATCCTTCACCCCACCTCAAGGCACCGTTTTGACTGACATCAGTTTCAATCTTTACGGCGGTGAGATTTTGGGAATCGCCGGCATTGCTGGCAACGGGCAAAACACGTTATTGTCGGTTTTATCCGGCGAAGCCCAGATGCATGAGAAAAACTCTATTCGTCTGAATGGCGTGGCCATCGGGCATCTGGGCATATCGGAAAGGCGAGCGTTGGGAATAGAGGCCGTGCCCGAACAACGTCTTGGGCACGCGGCGGTGGGATCAATGTCGTTAATCGAGAACGGGTTTTTAACCCAAGGCTATGGTCAGAAAAAAACCGGTGGGGTGGTAGCAAAATTTGCCTCAGTACTCAATCATCACCCTCGCCAGCACGCTCAATTCAGCCAGCGAATCATCACCGAATATGATGTTCGCTGCCATGGGGATAATCCTCGTGCTGATTTTCTGTCCGGCGGAAATCTGCAAAAATTTATTCTGGGACGATCATTACTCCGCACCCCAAAAGTGGCTATTATCGCCCAGCCAACCTGGGGGGTTGATATTGGCGCTGCAACCGCCATTCGACAAAAACTAGTCGATATGGCAAGGCAAGGAATGGCGGTGTTACTGATCAGCCAAGATCTTGATGAGTTGATGACTTTAGCTGATCGCGTCGCGGTACTTAGCGGCGGATGCCTAACGCCGCCGATGGCCAGCGAGGATTTGACGTCCAGTGAAATCGGCCTAATGATGGCGGGGGTCTCGCAGCACGAGGCAGTGGGATAAAATAATGATCAGATTGATTCCCCGAGACAACCTTGCTTCTATCTCGCCACTGTTTGGTATTGGCGGTGCGTTTTTTGCGACAATGCTCGTTGGCGGTACGATTTTCGCAGTGCTTGGTTATAATCCAGCATCGGCGTTGTTTCATCTTTTTATCACCCCGATCAGCACGCCTTTTGGGATTGTTGACCTGCTGATTAAATCCTGCCCTCTGGTGATCATGGGACTTGGTTTGTCTTTCTGTTTTCGCGCCAACACGTGGAATATCGGCGCAGAAGGACAATATATCATCGGTGCGCTAGCGGCCGGATGGCTTGCGCTATCTGCCCCGCCAAGCTTTGCACCGATCCTGCTTCCAGCCATGGTCGTGATGGCGATTGTGGGTGGAGCGGCCTGGGCAGGAATTGCGGCAATCTTAAAGACGCGCTTTTCGACTAATGAGATTCTGGTAACTTTGATGCTGAATTATATCGCCTCGTTGATTCTCGATATACAGGTCAGAGGTGCGTTGCGCGACCCAGCATCATTCGGCTTCCCGCAAACCCCGATTTATCCCGATGCAGCATTGATCGGCAAATTGTCCTTGCCGGTCTCCGGCAGTTTTGGGCAGTTGCATTATGGTATTTTTCTTATCATTATTCTGCCGGTGCTTGGCTGGTGGGTGATGAGGCGAACTCTGATTGGCTTTTCGATCAGGGTGGTTGGAGACGCGCCGACCGCCGCGCGTTACGCCGGTTTCAGCAGATCAAAAATCACCATAGGTGTGATGCTTATTTCAGGAGGCCTTGCGGGATTAGCTGGAATGATCGAAGTCTCAGCAAATATAGAACGTTTACAGCCATCAATTTCTTTCGGCTATGGCTTCACCGCGATCATTGTCGCGTTTCTAGCACGCTTAAATCCTTTGGGGGTGATTATCGCGGGTTTAGTGGTGGCGTTAATGGAACTAGGCGGCGATGTTGCCCAGATCCATCTTGGAATTCCCAAAGTGGTAACAGGGATCTTTAAGGGGATTTTATTGTTTTTTCTGTTGGCGGCTGCAACTTTGCAACGGTATCGCATCGAGGTCGATCACTGGGGGAAAAAATCATGACCTTTTTAGCCTTAACAGTTCTGGCCAGCGCGATTCCGTTTATTCTAGCGGCCAGCGGCGAGTTAATCACCGAACGTAGCGGCGTTCTTAATTTGGGCGTCGAGGGAATGATGCTGATGGGGGCTGTATCGGCGCTGCTGGCTTCTATTATGACTGGCAATCCGTATTTTGGAATTATCGCGGGCGGGGTTGCTGGGTTACTAGCAGCGGTGATCTTTGCTTTTTTCGCGATTACCCTAATGACTAATCAAGTAGCGACTGGTCTTGCATTAACGATTTTCTGCTTGGGGCTTTCGGGGTTGATCGGCGCACCGTTGATTGGCAAAACAGCGCCGTTTCTTCCGCCCATTAAAGTGCCTTTATTAAGCGAATTGCCCGTGGTCGGAAATCTTCTTTTTCATCAGGATCTTTTATTTTTATCATCAATCATCCTGATCGTGGCGATGACGTTTTTTCTTAACAGGACCCGCAGTGGGATGATTTTACGCGCAGTTGGTGATAATCCGTTAAACGCCCATCAGCTCGGATATTCGGTGAAATTAACCCGCTGGCTTGCAACATGCTTTGGCGGTTTTTGCGCAGGTTTGGGTGGGGCGTATATTCCGCTTGTGCTAACCCCACACTGGCTCGAGGGCATGACGGCGGGGCGGGGCTGGATCGCGCTCGCGCTGGTGGTGTTCGCATCATGGATACCTTGGCGTGTGGTTGTGGGCGGATTGATTTTCAGTGGAATAACGGTGATGCAGCTTGCAGGACAAGCAAAGGGCTGGACGATTCCTCCCCAGCTCTTGACGATGCTCCCTTATCTTGCCACGATCATCGCGCTAGTGATATTGTCCACGGGGATATTTGGCCGAGGTGTCTCACCTCCGGCCTATCTTGGTCGGGGATTTAACCCGGATGATTAACAAATTCAGTTTCAAGGAGACTACAAAATGACCTTTTTTTCACGGATTTTATCGGCATTGATCGTGTTGGTGGCGTTAAACGGCGGGGCGATGGCGGAGACGACCAAGGTCGGCTTTGTGTATCTAACGACTCCAGGCGATCATGGCTGGACTTACGCACATGAACTTGGGCGACAGATGTTGGTGGAACGTTTCGGGGACAGTGTCGAGACGACAGTGGTTGAGAACGTCACTGAAGGGCCCGACGCCACAAGGGTAATCAGACAATTGGCGCAGGCCGACAACGACATTATTTTTGCCACATCTTTTGGTTACATGGACTCAACAGTCAAGGTCGCAAAAGAATTCCCCAACATTAAATTCGAGCATATCACAGGCTATAAGCGCCTAGATAATCTATCCACGGGCAATATCCGTTTTTACGAAGGACGCTATGTTTCAGGAGTTGCCGCTGGATTGATGAGTGAATCAGGCAAAGTCGGCTATATAGCATCTTTCCCAATCCCTGAGGTTGTGATGGGAATCAACGCGTTCGCACAAGGTTTGCGCTCGATTAATCCTGATGCGACAATCTCGGTGATCTGGCTGAATACATGGTATGATCCAATAAAAGAAGCTGATGCGGCCAAGGTTCATATCGCAGCAGGAGCTGATATTTTAGCCCAACACACTGATTCTCCCGCTATGCTACAGATCGCAGAAAGAGCTGGAGTTCACGGCTTTGGCCAGTCGAGCGACATGATTTCTTTCGCACCGCAAGCACAGTTATTCGCGAACCTAAATAATTGGGGTGTTTATTACGTCGAGCGGGTTCAGGCGTTAAAGGAAAAACGATGGGAATCATCTAGCACATGGGGCGGTCTTGCAAGTGGGATGATGAAACTATCCCAGTTTAGCAATATGCCGCCTGAAGTTGTCGCTAAAGTGGGCGAAGCGCGTGATAAGATTATCTCAGGTGAGATCAATGTTTTCACAGGCCCCCTTAAGACAAATACCGGCAAACAGGTGATTGGTGAAGGCGAAGTGCTCGGCGACCCAGACCTTTGGCAGATGAATTATTACCTTGAGGGAGTAATTGGTAGCGTTCCCGGCTGATCATTCGAAGGATCAATTTAACCATTGACACCGATTCGCAAATAAGGTGTAGTCGTATCATTATGTGGTGTTTAACCCGCTTGATACACTCAATTTATAGTATGCATCAGGGCAGATGCGCGGCTTGTCGTGCGGTTGCCTTTAAGCGATTTCCCCCCTTCATACTAGGAGACGGCTTATGATTCATCATAGCGATGACACGGGTAAGGTGAGCACTGTTCTTCCGTTTCGGAGACCTGTTGCGGCCTCAGATGATGTTCAAACCACGACGATCGCCGTGCTCGTGGCGGTTACAGTTCTTCACGACGCGAAGACCTCGGCTGAAAGTAGATTGCTTGAGATTATCGAAAGCAGTGGCGAGGCCGAAGTGTTGGGTAGTGAGGATACTTTTGTTGAACTCGGCTTAAACGTTGGAAGTCAAAGACAGGATGAAACTCCTCCCGCCAATGACAATCGCTCACTCCGCCCGTGCCAATAGAATCTCGCATTTGAAACTGCTGGGCCTTGAGACGAGAGAGCGTCGTGTGATCTTTTTTGGTATATTCAATTTGCCGTGAATATAGCGAAAATAGCCATCTATCCTATCGGATCATAACAATGACGACCGTAAGCGGTTATTCATATCTCCAGGGCAATTTGGCGGCGCACCAGCCATTAATGATTTTCGTTGATGTTCGGGGTTTGGGTCGCCCTCAAATCCATCAGCTACATTGATAACGCTGTATCCTGCTTCAAGGGCGAGCATCGCGGCCATCATTGATCTTTTTCCTGACCGGCACAACATAAACTAGGGTATCGTCTAGCTTGGCTTGCTCTCTTAACTGATCAAGAAAAGCGGAGTTAAACATCCGTTCGAAGATTGCCACTCGATAAAAATCGGGGTTTTATCGATTTTGCTCAAGTCGGGAATTCCGATAAGCTTCCACTCGTCCCGACACCGCACATCCACCAGCACAGCATGCGGATCGTCTCTTAACTTAAGCCATGCCATCTCAGCAGGAATATTATCTATAGCCATAAAGAACCTCAGACCAGCGTCTGCCAAAGCACTGCTTTGAGGATACACTAACGCTCATGCTTAGGCAATTAGGAGCTTATCTTCTCCTCTGCGGGCTGCAAGCTTACGGCAATATAACCACCCGTTAAGGCACGATGCCAAGGCTATCAGCAAGATTCTGCCAGTATTGCGGCGAGACTAGCACGAAATACCCTGCCCTTCGCCTGCACGGATGGTAATCTCTGCAACCGGATTATCATCCTCGGCGACAGTCTGGTTAGAAGTGCCAATCGCCTGCCCTGTCTCAAGGGTCAGTCCGTCCAGCGCCCATCTCAGCCCGTGTGAGGCAATAAAACACTGGCGCGTCAGTGGCCAGAGCGAGATTCGCACCTGATGCGGCAGAGACGCGGTGAAGTCGCCCCGACAATAAATAACAGCGTCATGAGGCCCAATCAGTAGTACCGGTGAGGTGGCGGTGGCGAGCGCATGCATAGAGGCCAGCGAGTGATCTAAACGGCGACCGAGAAAGCCCAGCCCCAGAAAAAGCGGCGCCTTAACAAGATTAAGAGTTTTTTCTAAATCGGTGCTATTCTGATCGGGAATAAAGCAAAGATTCTCTTTTGGGAATCGTTCAGGATCAAGGATCGAATCGAGATCTCCGATAACCAAACGCGGCATGATTCCGGCATCCAACGCGATATCAGCCCCGCCATCGGCCGCAACAACAGGTCTTAACGCGGCGAGGCTGCGCAACATGTCATAATCTACATCACCCCCGCCAATGGCAACGACTGTCCGGTCAAAACGCTGAGTGGTCATATTCCATTCCGATGATGCGGTTGGTGGAGCTAAGCGGGATCGAACCGCTGACCTCTTGCAATGCCATTGCAAGCGCTCTCCCAGCTGAGCTATAGCCCCAAAACCGCCCTATTATGGTAAGATTACCCGTGATGTGGCAAGAATGACAAGTGTTTTTACCTTATTATTCAGCCTCATCGCTATCAAGAAAATTAGCCTCTATGGTATGCTGTTCGGTCTCGCCATCGATGTCTTCTTTCTTTTCGGCGCCCTGAACAAGCTGCGCGTCCTCATCTAGAAGCCCGCTACTATCCTCACTATCACCATCGCCGTCAAAATCGGGGGCGATCATATCAGGGTCAGCAATACTATCATCACCGTGGCTGGTTTGGCGACCACAGGGGTGGGTGCGACTTTGATTCGTCGACTTTTGAGCCTCACTTCAGGATCAATAAACCGTATTACAAGAGGGGCAAATGATCTTAGTTTTATTCAGATCATAGTATTTGACGCTACATGACTGGCAATGACGCCTTATACCTAAACGCGTGGACATTGTGCTGTTCTCCGATTACGATTGAAAATCGAAACAAGCATTTCGCCGAAAATTCTTTCAAGGTCAATAAAAAAATACCTGACCCAACTAATGATTTTGGTTATATGTTCAAAAATCATGAGATTTTAGTTCTTGAGGACAGCGTAATGAAGTGCCTAACCGCACACCAATCCAGTAATCTTAACGGGATAATCCGTTGCCCCGGGGATAAATCTATCTCGCATCGATCATTAATTCTTGGCGCTCTATCTATGGGCGAAACGAAAATAGAAGGCTTACTGATAGGTGAGGACGTAATGGCAACCGCTGAAGCGTTAAGACATCTTGGGGTACAAATCACAGCACCAGAGATCAATGACAAAGGGCTAACTGAAACACGCGTCATTGGCGTAGGGCTTGGTGGATTTGAGAGGCCATCCGTGCCGCTTGATCTGGGCAATTCTGGCACTGGTGTGAGATTACTAATGGGGACGGTGGCCGGCAGTGGAATCGGTGCGACTTTTGTTGGTGATCAGTCTTTATCAGCGCGACCGATGCGACGCATCATCGACCCTTTGATCGCGATGGGGGCACAAATCACCGCAAGAAATGATACTAATTTGCCAGTAACCATTTTAGGAACGAACGCGCCACTTGCCATTTCGTGGGACAGCCCAGTGGCATTCCGCGCAGATAAAATCGGCAATACTGCTCGCTGGTTTAACCGCAAGAGGAACAACGATCGTACGTGAGCCTTCCGCTTCGCGCGATCATACTGAAAAAATGCTACGCCATTTTGGCGTGGAGGTAACCTCTAGCTATCATGATGACGGGAGCTATGAGGCGCGGGTTATGGGCGAGGCCAAACTTGATGCGAGCGATGTGCTCGTGCCATCAGACCCGTCATCGGCGGCGTTTCCGATAGCGGCCGCACTAATATGCGCCGATAGCGCGGTGACTGTGAACGATGTGAGCCTTAATCCTCTTCGTTGCGGTTTTTTCGAAACATTGATCGAGATGGGAGCTGATATTGAAATCAGCAACAGACGTGAGACCGGCGGCGAGGTCGTTGGCGACATCACGGCGCGCTCATCCTTCGCTAAAAGGTGTTGAGATACCAGCCCTGCGCTCAGCCTCGATGATCGATGAATATCCCATTCTAGCGGTGGTGGCCGCGTTTGCTAAGGGGGAAACGCGAATGGTCGGAATAGGTGAATTGCGCCATAAGGAAACTGATCGGATTGAGATGATGGCGCAAGGCTTGATACGATCTGGTGTCTCTGTGACCACAGGTCATGACAGCATGACGGTTAGCGGTGGAGGACAACCGCGCGGGGGAATCACGATCGATGCAGGACATGATCATCGAATCGCGATGACATTCCTAATTCTGGGGTCTTGCGGTGGACGCACCAATTACGGTGGCGGGAGCCGAGACGATCGAGACAAGGTTTTCCGCAGTTTGCTGAAAAAATGGGAGATATAGGCACACGGATAGAGGAAAGTATCCATCAGGACAATACCAGTGGGGATGCGCCATGATCATCGCCATTGACGGACCCTCGGCCGTAGGGTAAAGGCACACTGGCCCGGCGCCTGGCCGATACGTTAAATCTCGCGCATCTGGACACAGGGTGTCTTTATCGCGGAGTCGCGTTAAGCCTTCGGGATGAGTTTGGCGAGCGCGACTACAGCGCAGATGAGGCCGAGAACGCCTCTAAAACCTTACCTTTTGATGAATTCACTGACCCTCGCCTACGTGATGAGAAAACAGCCTCGGTCGCCGCAAAAGTCGCCGCGATGCCAAAAGTCAGACACGCGCTTCTCGCACGTCAGCGTAATTTTGCAATGTACCCACCAAAAAATTTTAACGGCGCGATTTTAGATGGGCGCGATATCGGCACGGTGATTCTTCCTGATGCAGATATAAAATTCTTTTGTACCGCCGCTCCTGAAGAACGCGCGCAACGGCGTTATAATGAGATTGCAATCAAAGAAGGATAAGAGTAGTTTGCAAGAAATTCTGGATGGGATCATCGCACGCGATAAACTCGATATGGAGAGAGTGCACGCACCATTGATTCCGGGCGGAAGGTGTCATCCCAATAGACACGACAAATTTGTCGGTTGATGCGATGGTAGCCAAGGCGTTAGAGTATATACGCCAAACTTAAGGTGTCGGTGTGATCTGGGACATATCGGCGTGGATGAAATAACTATCAAGGCCGGATTTATAAAGCCGCGTGAATAGTAACAAAGCCGAGAGGCGGCGTCCCTGATTGTTGCATAAACCCTCTCCGGCAGGGACGAAAGCGTTACTTTCGATCATGGGCTTTAATACTACGGAGAATAAATCTTGTCTCAAATAAATGAAGCAGTTGAAGCTGCACTATCTGAGGATTTTTCGACACTCTTAGAGGAAAAATTCGGCGAGGATGTCACCATAGAAGGCAGCGTGGTGCTTGGCACCGTTGTCTCAATCGATAAAGAAGCAGCGATTATAGATGTCGGGCTGAAATCTGAGGGGCGCGTTGCGCTGAAGGAGTTCTCAGCTCCAGGCCAGAATGCTGAGATCGCTGTGGGCGATAAGGTAGAGGTATATGTCGAGCGGATGGAGGATCGCAATGGTCAGGCGGTTCTAAGCCGTGATAAGGCTCGCCGCGAAGAAGCTTGGGCAGACCTTGAAAAAGCGCAAGAACAGCAGGAACGGGTAACAGGGGTAATTTTCGGCAGGGTCAAAGGTGGTTTCACGGTTGATCTTGACGGAGCAACTGCGTTTCTACCGGGAAGCCAGGTCGATATCAGACCTATTAGAGATCTGGGGCCATTAATGGGAACGCCTCAAGCCTTTTCCAGATTCTGAAAATAGATAGAAAACGCGGCAATATCGTCGTGTCTCGGCGAGCGGTGCTAGAAGAGTCTCGCGCTGAAGCCAGAAGCGAGTTAGTGTCTAACTTGTCCGAAGGTCAAATTCTCAACGGTATTGTTAAGAATCTCACCGAATATGGCGCGTTTGTTGATTTGGGGGGCGTTGATGGCTTGCTTCACGTAACCGATATCGCGTGGCGCCGAATTAATCATCCTTCTGAAGTGTTAACAATTGGGCAGACAGTCGAAGTTAAGGTGATCAGATTCAATTCGGAGACCCAGCGCATTTCGCTCGGAATGAAACAACTGCTCGAAGACCCATGGGAGGCCGCGCAAGCCGACTTCCAGATCGGTAATGTTATCAAAGGTCGGGTGACCAACATTACCGATTACGGCGCATTTATTGAATTGGCCTCCGGAGTCGAAGGATTGGTGCACGTGTCTGAAATGAGCTGGACGAAAAAGAACATCCATCCTGGCAAGATCGTCTCGAGCAGTCAGGAAGTCGATGTGATGGTTCTCGATATAGATCAGACCAAGCGCCGCATTTCGCTAGGTCTCAAGCAATGCACTGAAAATCCGTGGCAGTTATTCGCCGAAAGCCATAAAGTCGGGGCTGAGATCGAAGGGGAAGTTCGCAATATTTACCGAATTTGGTCTTTTTGTCGGGCTAACCGATGATATCGATGGTCTGGTGCATTTTAACGGATATCTCGTGGGACGTTCAGGGTGATGAAGCCATCCAGTCCTATAACAAAGGCGACAAGATCAAGGCAAAAGTGCTCGAGGTCGATGCCAGTTCAGAGCGCGTCTCGCTTGGCATCAAGCAGCTAACCGAGGATTCGGTTGGAGACACCTTGTTGAATATGAAAAAGGGCGACATTGTAACGTGCACAATCACGTCAGTAACTGATGGCGGGTTAGAAGTGCAGGTTGCTGATAACGTTGTTGGCTTTATTCGTCGGGGTGACTTATCACGTGATCGTGATGAACAACGCCCTGCACGTTTTGCGACCGGCGAGAAGGTCGATGCTCAGATCACACAAGTTGACAGAAGCGGTCGGAAATTATCGCTATCGATCAAGTCGCGTGAGATGATGGAAGAGAAAAAGGCAATGGCGGATTATGGCTCGTCAGATTCAGGCGCAAGCCTTGGAGATATTCTCGGAGTGGCCCCTCGCGAAGAAAAGCGATGATGGCGACGGTGCTGATAACGCTGGTGAGAAAAAAGCCAAGCCCGCACCGAAGAAGAAAAAAGCCGAAGTTGTCGACAAAACTAAGGAAGATGCCTTATCTGCCCAATAAAGATGAAGAAGCTGAACTAGCCAGCAAGGCTAAAAAAGCCAAGCCCGCCAGCAAAACCAAAAAAGCGGCAGCGAAATCGGATGATCAGCCTCAGGATGATGGGGGTGAATCTCAAGATGGTAAAAGTACTGAAGAGAGCCCAGATACAGAAACCACAGAAGACGACAGCTGAAAATGTTGCGTCCCTGAAGGTTGACAAGGTTCTGTCGCCGTTGCATCTTGAGGATAGAAAGAGAAAAAAATGACAAAATCAGAACTGATCACAAAGCTAGTCGAGCAAAATCTTGATCTATCACGCCGTGATGTTGAGCGCATTGTGAATTGTTTTTTCGACACGATCACCAAGGCCCTGTCTGAAGGCCATCGTGTTGAATTGCGAGGCTTCGGCACGTTTTCGGTACGACACCGTGGCGCACGTCAAGGGCGCAACCCCCGCAACGGGGCAATCGGTTTCAGTTGAGGAAAAAAACGTACCGTTTTTTAAGATGGGCAAATCAACTCTTGGGCGGCTCAATCGCAGCTAATCAGAAGTCGGGGGATGTTTTCACCAACCGCGTCATTAGTCAGGACTATCGATGGCAGTAATCAAAAAAATCCTTGGTTGGGTTTTTGGCCTAGCCACGATTATCATAGTAGCTAATCTCGCCGCTTCGAACCGAGGCGTGGTTCATCTTTATTTCTGGCCTTTCACTGACCCCCTTCTGGCCAGCCCGCTCTGGCTGGTGGTGATTGGTGGTTTCTGTGCAGGTTTTATCATCGGCGGCATAATTTTGTGGTTTTCGTTGCTCACAAGCCGTCTGGCCAATCATCGTCTGCGGCGGCGCGTGATGAAACTTGAGGCTCTACAAGACCAGCAACCAGCCCTTACCAATATAAGACAAAAAGCCGATGATTGACGTTAAAATCTGCGGTCTTGGCGGCATCGATGATATGGTGGTGGCGGCAGAAAGCGGGGCGCGTTGGGGTGGTTTTGTGTTTTATCCTCCATCCCCACGCCACCTTAGCCTCGAGGCGGCGGCAATGATTAACACAGCTGCGATTAACAAAAGCGTTAAACTCAATCGGGTCGCGCTGACGGTTGACGCTGAGAACACGTTGCTCAATGAGATAATCGATGCGCTAGCAGCGGATATGATTCAATGTCATGGGTCGGAATCACCTGACCGGATCGAGGCTATTAAATCACGTTTTGGTTTGCCTGTAATGAAAGCGCTGCCCATCACTGAGGCGGGTGATATTGAAAAAGCGATGCGTTATGATCAGGTCGCGGACTATCTTTTGTTTGATTCAAAAGCAGCTCATGGAGATTTACCCGGAGGCCGTGGGCAGGAATTTGACTGGCCTCTGCTCAAAGCGTTTAAGGGACAAACACCATGGCTTCTGGCCGGAGGACTTGACCAGAGTAATCTCAAAACCGCGATCGAAGCGAGCAGCGCGAGCGCAGTTGACGTATCATCAGGGGTTGAATCAACACGAGGAATCAAGGATCATACGGCGATCAGGAACTTTATTAAGACGGCCCGAGGGTTATAAGGATTAAAACTGATGAAGAGCACTCTTCCTAATTCATGGAAAAACTATCCGAATGAGCAAGGCCGTTTTGGGATTCACGGTGGACGTTTTGTCGCTGAAACATTGATGCCGCTCATTCTCGAAGTTGAAAAAGCATGGAAAGAATCTCGGACGGACGCCAAATTTCTCGCCGAGATGGCTTACTACCGCAAGCATTATATTGGTCGGCCATCTCCACTTTTTTCGCATCAAGACTCACCGATCATTTCGGCGGGGCGAAACTCTATATGAAACGCGAGGAGCTGAATCACACAGGAGCGCATAAGATCAACAACGTGATGGGGCAAGCACTGCTCGCACGGCGGATGGGCAAAACAAAAATCATCGCTGAGACCGGTGCAGGCCAACACGGAGTGGCCACCGCCACCGCATGCGCGTTATTCGGGATGGAATGCGAAGTTTTCATGGGCGTTGAGGATGTGGCCCGACAAAAGCCAAACGTTGATCGAATGAGGCTTTTAGGCGCAAAGATTTATCCTGTCGCGTCAGGCACGGGCACGCTGAAGGACGCAATGAACGAGGCGCTGCGGTATTGGGTAACCAACGCTGAGACACATTTTTACATTATCGGCACAGCAGCTGGGCCTCATCCTTATCCGGCAATGGTGCGCGATTTTCAGACCATTATTGGGATAGAAACAAAAGAGCAGGTTCTTAATGCCGAGGGACGATTGCCCGATGTTCTGGTGGCGTGTATCGGTGGAGGGTCAAACGCAATCGGTCTGTTTCATCCATTCCTCGATGATTCTGAAGTATCGCTTTACGGCGTGGAAGCAGCAGGTAAAGGAATCGAGACCGGTGAACACGCCGCCTCATTAAGCGGCGGAAGTCCAGGCGTGCTGCATGGCAATCGCACGTATCTTCTGCAGAATGATGACGGCCAGATCACGGACGCGTATTCGATCTCGGCAGGACTTGATTATCCGGGCATCGGCCCCGAGCATGCGTGGCTTCACGAGACCGGGCGGGTGAATTATGTCAGTGCAACCGATGATGAGGCACTTGAGTACTTTCATCTATGCGCGCGGCTTGAAGGAATTATTCCAGCACTTGAACCCGCACACGCCCTCGCTTTCACGGCAACAATCATCGGCGATATGGCAAAGGATGATATCGTGGTTATCAATATGTGCGGACGTGGCGACAAGGATTTGGAGGCTGTGCTGCCAATCTTGGAAAAGATGGGTAAACTGGCATGACATCCTCAAGGCTAGAGCAATGTTTTAAACGCGCGCGCGATGAAAACCGCGCAGCACTTGGGATTTTCATCACCGGCGGCGACCCTGATATCGATACCTCGAGTAAGTTGCTGCTGAAATTGCCCGAATCAGGCGCAGATTTTGTTGAATTAGGGATGCCGTTTTCTGATCCGATGGCAGACGGGCCGGCTATTCAAGAATCCTCGATGCGTGCGCTTAAAGCAGGGGTTACCTTGGGCAATGTCTTAAGCATGGCAAAAGTTTTTCGCAAAGCGCATCCACACATACCGCTAGTGCTGATGGGATATTACAATCCGGTCTATGTTTATGGTGTTGATCGTTTTCTCACCGAGGCCCGTGAATCTGGGGTAGATGGGCTGATTATGGTTGATCTACCGCCCGAGGAAGATGAGGAATTATGCATCCCAGCCTTGGCTGCTGGAATATCCTTCATCCGCCTGATCACGCCGACCACCGATAATACACGGCTTGAAAAAATCGTCTCGCGAGGTGATGGTTTTCTTTACTACGTGTCGGTGACAGGGGTTACGGGAATGCACTCGGCCTCAGCGACGAGTGTTAGTAATGCAATGACCCGAATCAGAAAGGCGTCCGATTTGCCGATAGTTGTGGGCTTTGGGATTAGTGATGCGGCCGCGGTGCAGGCGGTTGCTTCGGAGGTTGATGGTGTGGTGGTTGGCTCGGCGGTAGTACGGATTATCGCTGAACATCTCGACCCGCGCGATCATGTTGTCAAGGCGGCGTGTGATCTGGTAGAATCCCTCGCAAGTGGCACGGTAAAAACGTGAAGGAGATAAACTGATGAACTGGCTTTCACGAACAGTATTACCTAAAATCAAAGCACTGGTTAGCCCCGGACAGGTTAAGGATAATCTGTGGATTAAGTGCACGGCGTGCAACCAGATGATTTTCCACCGCGAGTATGAAGAAAATTTTAACACCTGCTCGACCTGCGGCGGACATATGCCGCTCTCTCCAACCCGGCGCATTGAGATGCTCTTTGACGATGGCGATGGTGAGGTCATCACTGCACCGGCCTCGGCTGATGATCCGTTAAATTTTCGCGACATGAAACGCTACAGTGACCGCCTCAAGGATGCGCGCAGCAAAACCAGCCGTAATGATGCGCTACTGATAGCAGCAGGGACAATCAAGGGCAAAGCAGCAGTAATCACGGCGTTTGATTTCAGTTTTATGGGTGGCTCAATGGGCCAATCCGTCGGCAACGGGATTGTAACCGCCGTGGGTGAGGCAATCAGGCGTGAGGCCGCATTGATCATTGTGCCATCGTCAGGCGGCGCGAGAATGCAAGAAGGGATTTTATCGCTAATGCAGTTGCCGCGCACAATCATTGCAATCGATCGCCTGCGTGAGGCAGCTTTGCCGTATATCGCTTTGCTGTCCCATCCGACCACTGGCGGAGTAACCGCATCTTTCGGGATGCTCGGTGATATTCACATTGCCGAGCCAGGAGCTATTATCGGTTTTGCTGGCAAACGCGTGATCGAAGAAACCGTGCGCGAGCAGCTTCCGGATGGGTTTCAATCGGCGGAATACCTTGAAGAACATGGAATGGTCGATATGGTTATTCCACGCGGCGAGCAACGCGATAAGATTGGTTCTATTCTATCACTTTTGATGAAGCCTCCGTCTTTAGTTTCCGCTGAGTGAAATGCCACCCACCACATCAAGGATAAGAGCAGATAAAGCTTTATCACGACTTGCGGCGTTGCATCCCAAACTGATCGATTTGGGCTTGGGGCGAACAATTAATTTACTCAACAAATTAGGCGACCCACACCGACGCCTACCGCCGGTAATTCATTTAGCGGGAACCAACGGCAAAGGCTCGGTAATTGCTTTTCTGCGGGCGATGCTTGAAGCAAGTGGCGCGCGCGTTCATGCCTATACTTCACCGCATCTAGTACAATTTAATGAGCGGATCAGGCTAGCGGGTCGCCTGATCGATGATGACGCGCTAGCTGATTTACTAGAAGAAACAGAGGCCGCGAATGCTGGCGAGGCGGTCACGTTTTTTGAACTCACCACGGCGGCGGCCATGCTCGCGTTCAGCCGACAAGACGCTGATGTGGTTTTGCTTGAAACTGGGCTGGGCGGTAGACTTGATTCGACCAATGTGATCGTACGCCCCCTCGCCTCAGTAATTACGCCCATTGCGCGTGATCATGAACATTTTCTTGGCAATACCATCACCAAAATTGCCCATGAAAAGGCGGGAATTATCAAACCCGGAACACCGGTTTTTTCATCCTCACAGCATCAGGATGCCGAGAAGCTATTGCAACAAGTGGCGGATGACAACAAAGCCCCGATCAGCATCATGGGGCGTGATATGATGATCTCCCGTGATGAGACAGACGAGCCCTCGCTTCAGATCAAAGATAAAACTATCTTGCTGTCATCACCCGGATTGATCGGAGCGCATCAGGTCAAGAACGCTGCACTCGCCGCCGCGACAATAAACGGAGTCTTTCCTGATTGTAATACCGCCGCGATCAGCGACGGAGTTAGTAAGGCGCGCTGGCCGGCGCGAATCCAGAAACTTTCACATGGTGAGATCGCGGCACGATTCCCACCCGAGATTGAGTTGTGGCTTGATGGGGCGCATAACGGTCACGGTGCAAGCGCGCTCGCAGATGCGCTTAAATCTCTACATTCAAACCCGTGGGTGATGATTGGCGGGGCATTGAACACGCGTCCTGCGGCGGATTTTCTCACGCCGTTAAAGCCGATGATCAGTCATTTTTTCACGATGACCATTCCTGACCAGCAAGCGTCTCTGGGCGCCGAGGAACTTGCCGCAACTGCACTCTCGCTAGGTATTCCGGCAACTGCGACCTCAAGCCTCGATGAGGCTATAGCCAAGGCCACTGCGCTGGCTAAAAGATCAGCATCATCGGTGATCATTGGTGGATCATTATATCTGGCAGGATATGTTCTAGCGCGCAACGGGACGCTACCTGATTAACGCAAGATCAGATGGTTTCTTCGATCCATTCGACCAGTTTGGCTTTAGTAAGCGCGCCGATTTTCTGGGCAATCATTTCGCCATTGTGACAAATGAGCAAAGTTGGGATTCCTCGAACACCATATTGCTGAGGCAATGCGGGGTTCTCATCTATGTTGATTTTAGCAACTTTAAGGCGTCCCTCAAACTCATCAGCTATTTCCTCAAGAGCTTCAGCGATGGCTTTGCATGGGCCGCACCATTCAGCCCAAAAATCAACCAGTACAGGAAGGTCAGATTCCAGCACTTCAGAGGAAAAACTGCTATCCGATGTTTTAATTGTCGCCATGACCGATACTCCAAAATGATTATTGCTCGTTATCTGAATTTAACCACGCAAGGCAATATCGTCAAGAAGGACGCGAGATATTTCCGCCAGATATTTCGGCGAGCACAGCGTCCATACGGTTTTGAGGAAGCCAGAAAGTTTTCTGGCTTTCGGTGAACAACAGCCCCGCTTTAATTGCGCTTTTTGGCTGGATATCTCGTAGCAATTTTGCATAAAGCGCCATTTGCCGAATATAGGATTTGGGAATCTCCTCAAGGTTTTCTGGGGTTTTTCCGCTTTTGTAATCAATGAAAATAACCGCGTCTTTTTCAATCACCAACCTGTCTATTCTACCACTAACGACATGCTCGCCGACAACGCCTGAAATAGCCGCTTCAGGGGTTGAACGCTCGCCGAACAAGCCTTCAAATTGCTGATCTATCAGGATATCCATAGCTGATGCGATCAGGGTGGCGGCCTCGGCGTCGCTGAGATATTTACCTCTATGGGCGGCAACAATTTTATCCGCCGCCTCCTTACGCTGCGGCTCATCTATAGCAGGCAAAATTTCCAGAAGCCGATGAATAATGGTGCCTTTGGCGATGGCTTCTTGTCTCTCGGCCGAGGCGATCGATGACGCTTCGGTCGGTATAGAAAAAGAGGACGGTGCGAGCGGTTTAGGCGGCGTGAGTTCTTCTGGCGGCGGCGCATCAACCCAATCAGGAACGTGATGGGTTGGAGTGCGAGAGTCGACATCAATAACGGTTTCATCGCTCCAATCTGCAGGTGGTCTCGCCTCCACACCGAAAACCAGCCTGCCCTCTTTGGTTTTATTACCCCCCTCGCGCACGGCCTGCTCTATAAGCCTATACCAGCTGTCATCCTCATCCATCCTGCGGTGCGGTTTTTTAAACCCGCTGACATAAAGCCCATCGGATGCGCGGGTCATGGCGACATAAAGAAGCCGGTTTTCTTCTGCCTTGGCCGCGACCGACGCCGCTTCTTTTGCGTCTCTCACAACCGTGGGGGTCAGATCTATTCCCCATAGCTTTGCTGGCAAGACCGGAATATCGAGATCGTCATCATTAATTTTAACCACCTTATCGGCGGTAGACACCGCACTCATTTTTAAACAATCCGGCAGGATAACGATCGGCGATTCTAACCCTTTCGCGCCATGCACGGTCATCAGTCTGATTTTGTTGTTATCCCTATCATCGATCTGGCGGCTGATGGTATCGGCGACTTCGCGCATAAAGGTGAGAAATCCGATCATCGATGAGGTGTTTTCCTTCTCATAGATTCCCGCCTGATCGATAAACTCACTCAGAATATCACTCACCGGCGCACCGAGTCGGCGGATAAATGCGCGGCGGGTGGGGTTATCGAGCACATGCGAGAAAAAATCATAAACCCCGCAAGTTCCGGCAAGGCTCAAATATTCGCGAAGGCGGTCATAAGCGATAGCGACTTGATCATCTTGCTCGGGGTTTTCTTTAAGTCGCGCGAAGATACTGGCTTTACCGCGATCATGCGCCAGATGATAAAGTTGCTCGTCATCCAAATCAAAAAGCGGTGATTTCAACAGCGCCGCAAGCGTCAGATTATCTTCAGGCAGCACCATCACCTGCCCAAGAGCCATCAGATCATGATAAGCGATCTCACTGGTAAAGGTGATTCGATCCGCAGCACTGACTGGCAATCCCGCAAGGCGCAGAGCCCGATCGAGGCGGTTGAAAAACCGCTCACGCCGCCTGAGCAGAATAATAATATCGCCAGCCCTTGCCATTCGTTTGACCGAAGGCAGATAGCATTTTCCCAGAAATTGCTTGATGGTATCGACAATTTTCCGCGCGTGAAGAGCATCGACGTCCTCCTGGTCGCTTTCGGTTATTTCATCAACCCAAACCCAGCCATCGCTATCAAGGCGACTCGCTTTATGATCTATAGGGTCGCGAATCCCATCAAGATCGGTGATGACCTGATCAACAACGTGCAAGATCGGCGGCACTGTGCGGAATGAAGTATCCAACCCGATATGCTCAAATGGCTTATTGCGCCGATGGCTGTCATTTTTAAACTTCTCTCCATTATCGGCGAAAAGAGTAGGATTAGCACCTTGAAAACTATAGATGGATTGTTTGTAATCGCCGACCACGAACAGACTGCGGCGTGGTGAGCCGTCCTCAGGATCATCGGTAGCGTTAAACTGATCATCGGCAAAGCAGGATAAAATCCGCCATTGTTCGGGGCTAGTATCCTGCGCTTCATCCACCAACAGATATTTGATCCCTTGGTCTAATTTATACCGCACCCATGACGTGCCGCCGTGCGATTCGAGCATCGCGGCCACTTCGCCGATCAGGTCATCATAATCTTTAAGTCCGCGTTCATTTTTAAGCATCTGGTAACGCGAAATAGACGCCATGGCGAGAATCATTAAACTATGGCTATTCAGTGCGGTGTCAAGCGCAGCAAGTTTCGTCATTTGATTGGTTATAAACTGGGCTTCATCGATGGCGAATTGCTCTGCATCAAAATACTCCTCACAGATTTTTTTGCTTGGAAAGTTTTTCGGTTTGGCTCCTCTCTGAGTCAGAAAAATTTTGGCGTAGGTTTCGAGTGCATCATTGCGGTCAGTGGGCGATAAGGCCAGCCAGATTTTCACCTCATTGGCTTTTGTCTTGTCGGTCTTCCCCCCTCCTTCGATCAGATTTTCGGCGAATTCTTGCAATTTATCCTGTTTATCATCATCGAGATCGGTGAGAGTTTTTCTGATCTTGCGCACACAGCCATCAGGGTCATCAATATAGTCTTGACACGACAGGGCGGTGAATATTCGTTTTTTAGCTTCCTCAGGATCGTGGTTAAGACGCCTCATAATCTCAGGAGTGATTTGCCCGATGATATCGCTAACCTTGTCAGCGTCCCGAACCAGAGCCAGCCTTTCAAGCGCCTGCATCACCGGGGTCCCACCGGTTTTAAGTATATCCTCAAAAACGTCCATTTTCAGAATTTTCGCCTGTTTCTCATCCATGACACGAAAATAGGGATTAATTCCGGCTTCTATAGGAAAGCGGTGTAAGAGTGACTGACAGAAAGCGTGGATTGTCTCGATGCGCAAGGATGCAGCCGCATCGCTCAGGGTGGCGAAAAGGCTTCTCGCGCAGGTGATGTGATCTTCACTTGGACGCTCGATGCCGAGATCTTGAAGTCTAGAAATCAGATCATTTTTAGCGATAATCGGCCAATCCACTACAACACTATAGATACGGTTGCGCATTTCGGCCGCGGCGGCACGAGTATAGGTGACAGCGAGGATTTTATCGACATCCGCGCCCTCAACCAGCAACCGCAGAATTCGGCTTGTTAAAACTTGGGTTTTGCCGGTGCCTGCGTTAGCTGAAACCCAAGCCGAATGGGCAGGTGACGCGGCGTGGAGTTGTTTTGCGGTCGCATCCGCAACCGCCACTGTGATCGCCGCTTTGGTCTGGTTAAGATCAGGCTGGGTCATCATTGTCACCTTCCAAGTCGGTGCTTGCCGGATTTTCTGACCACTCAAGCACTCTTGCGAGATGGCGATAGTCGCTATAGCGCAAGACAGAATCATTAGGGCGAATTTCAGAGGCGAATATTTTATCGCGGCTCATAACATTTTCTAACGCTGAGATGATTTTTTCCTTACGATTTTCATGCTCCACCTCCCCCACACCGACCGGAGTGATTTTCCCCGCTTCAGCCGCCTTGCCGCTTAGTTTCCAGTATTCAAGCTTAATATCACCGCCGACAGTGATGCTGTCAAAACCGCCACCGCGCACGATCATGGCTTCAACGACCATCTGCGGCTTATAGCCTTGATCGACCTGTCTTACACTCGGCACAATGCCTGTTTTGTAATCGATCACGGTGATTCCTCCATCAGCGTGCTGATCGATGCGATCAGCGCGAGCAGTCAGATCAATCTCATAGTCGCCTATGGAAAGTGTCATCTCGCCTGTTATTTCAGCAAAACTTTTGAGGTTCAGATCGATGCGACGTTGCTGTTCTGTTTTGATAAACCATCCAGCCATGCGTTTGAACTGGATCGTGTAAAATGTTTTAATCAAGAGAACATGCTCAAGACAAGCCAGATGCTTTTCACCAAATTTAATAAGCTTTTCAAGTGCATCATTGGGTAGGAGGCCTTGCGGATATTCTTCGATAAAGTCGCGCATAGCGTCATGAAAGATCGTACCTTTAAGCGCATTCATTTGTGCTGAGCCCAGCGGATCAAGTGGTTTCAGGGCAAGGATTCGTTTAGCGTAAATCGCGTAAGGGTCGTGCAACAGGGTTTCTATCTGGGTCGCTGAAAAAGAAACAAGATATTCTTTTCGCTCCTCTTCATTGACTTTGGGTTGGGGCGGCGGCACGGGGGTGGGGATTTCGTCAAAATGAATCCGGGTGAGAGCAAGGCGGTGATACGTATCATCATAAGGCATCGGGAGGCCGCTTGCTTTGAGCGTGGCTTCCATACGGCGAAGCCAGCGTGAAGGCGCGGTTGGCGTGCGGCCATCGCTTTCAGCGCGGGTGATCATCACCCGAGGCTGCGCCATCATCATCACCATATCATGCGCGGCCATGCCTATCCGCCAATTCAGTGTCGGCAAATTGAACGTCTTCCGCATATGGTTGCTCATCCAAGGGTCAGCGGCCGGGGCGGGTGGCATAATGCCTTCATTGATTCCACCCAAAATAATCAAATCACTCGCATGCATCCGCGCTTCTATTGTCCCCATTATAGATAGCCGTGGATGAAGCTCTTGGTCAGGATAAAGCACCTGCCCTGCCATTAGCTCCATCACAATCACAGGGTAATGTTTAGCCCCAATAACGTGAGTGCTATCGACATCAATCAGGCGGCTGAAAAATTGTGCGAGGCGATTCCCTTCGCGCCCTTGCCATGGTTTTAGAGGGTTCTTTTCATTCACTGCGAGATTTTCGGCGGCAAAACAATGGGCTTCTGCGATGCTGGTGAGCGCGATGTTTTTTTCGGCGGCGATATCAAGCAAGGGCTTTAGCGGGGCGATTAGGCAGTTTTCGACAAAACCGGTGAGATCCGGGCTTTTGTCTTTGGTTTGCTGGAGCAACTCAGCAAGGCCGCCGCCATAATATCCAAGGCCGTCGCGCCCGCGCATAACTCGGCGTTCGAGTTTGTGCATCTGTCGGCTAAAAAATATTTTATCCACCCCGCCGCAACAAAGATGATGATCAGCCATACCAAGCAAGGTAACCGGCGAGAAATCACTTGCCCAAGCTTCGGCGATTAAGCGAAGAAATCGCGCGGCTTCGGTATCGGCGAGACTCACCCCGGCCGAGATTGGAACGTGAATCCCCCACCGCCGCAACTCTCCTGAAACCATCCTTGCGAGTTGCGAATCAGCAGTAATCAAGCTCGCGGTTTTCCCTTCTTCTTCTAAGGCATGACGCAGGGCCAGCGCGATGGTTTCAGCCTCAAGACGCCGGTCATGGCAGACGGTAATGCTCAGATTTTTGACGGCCTCGCGGCTAATCGGTTTCTCACGAAGCTGTGACCATTTCGGCGTTTGGCTTGGCGGGCGCATCATTTCGCGTAGTAATCGCCGTCTAGCAACGCGCACATATTCATCATCGACGCCATTATCGGTATCGAGGCGCGGCCATGGTTTTACCTCCTCGCGCGAAACACCAAGCGCGCCTAGCAATTTTGCCAGTTGGTATTGCGGATGCGTTGCTATAATAGGGCTCTCTGTTTCGGCAATTTCCTTCCAGTCCTCCTCATCAATTTCAGTATCCAATCCCGGTAGCACCACATAGCCTTGTGGCAGACCGGCCACCACCGCCATCAGTTCTTGCGTTGAGGGGATTGAGCCGGTCGAACCGGCAATAATGATCGGGTGCTCTGGGGGGTTCTGCTTAAAAGAAGCGGTGCGCGCTCTGATAACAGTATCGCGCCAAGCCGCGCGGTCAGATTTTTTTACTGAGTTTAGAATGTTTGGCCAGTGCTCGGTTAAAATACCGAGAAATGAGACAATTTTTTCCCAATGCTCAGCGAGATCAGGCGTCTTTTCAGTTACAAGCGCGGGCAGATCGGCCAGCGAGAGGGCGTTGGTCTGAACAGAATCAAGAAAATCCCCCAAGGCTCTAGCTAGCCCGATACTTTCGGCGTAGGACCTTTCGGTTTTGCCAAAAGGCAATGATCTGATCAGCACGGCGAGCAACAGTTGGCGTTCGATATCATCGATGACCGGCGGCAAGTCATGGACAGATTGATCGGTGTTGAGAATCTCGACAGAATCAACATCGACATCACCAATAGTCGTGAGCTGCGGTAGGATTTGCGACTTACCGCCGGCGGCCCGGAGAAAAGCTGTCTGTACGGATTTGACGAGTTGCCGGTTAGGCAACATGATAACAGCAGACGCCATATAATGAGGATCATCCATCATAGCAACAATTTCGCGCGCTAGATCATCGGCGAAAGGGCGTCCTGGAGCGATAGAGTAAATTCCGGCGGCAAGATGAGGCGGCATAGGATTGATTATACATCATTCCTGCTCTTATGGATAGTCAGCCTTAAGGGTTATTGCAGACGTTCGCGCCAGTGCTTAACGTAATTGCTATGACAAAACCCTTCGATCATTCGTGCGTCAGGGTTTTTATCATCAAAAGAAAATTTTAGCCATAACGCGGCCGATGGGAAAAACGCACCCAGTTTCTCCGCCCATTCAATCAAGCATATTTCCTGCACCATTGCTTCATCAAGTCCAAGTTCCTGTATATCGAGAGCCTTATCCAATCGCCACAGATCGCAATGCCAGATCAGCGCATCAGGGTTTTCCGGCGCAGGACGCGGATAGGATTGAACGAGGGTGAAAGTAGGACTTGGAATCTCGCCACAAGGCACGTTAAGTCGACTGGCGGTGGCGAGTGATCAGACTACGAGAGAAAAACGATTTTCCACTGCCGATCACGCCGCTAAGCCCGATCACATCACCCCCGGTGAGGCGCGGCTCGATACGAGCAGCGAGTTCGGCGGTCGCCGCCTCGTTCGCGGCGTGATATGTCAGCACATGGCAATTATGGGCGTGTGGGTTAAAAATTTCACTCAAAAGTTATCTCTCAAAAACGCTCTCCAGAGGAGAGGGGCTAGCGCATCAATATCTGTAGAGATCGGATTTGAACGGCCCTTGCCGCTTAACGCCGATATAACTAGCCTGATTTTCAGATAATTGCGTGAGTTTTGCACCGACCTTATCTAAATGCAACCTTGCGACTTTTTCATCGAGGTGACGCGGCAGAGTGTAGACTTTTTTATCGTATTTATCCCCGTGAGTCCAAAGCTCTATCTGTGCTAGCACTTGGTTGGTGAAAGACGATGACATGACGAAGGACGGGTGGCCGGTGGCGCATCCGAGATTAACCAGTCGTCCTTTGGCGAGCATGATAATTTTCTTGCCATCAGGAAAAGCAACCTCATCGACCTGAGGCTTAACCTCACTCCACTCCATATTGCTAAGAGCATCCACCTGGATCTCATTATCGAAATGCCCAATATTGCAAACGATTGCTCTGTCTTTCATGGCGCGCATGTGATCCACCGTAATCACATCGCGGTTGCCAGTGGCGGTGACGAAAATATCGGCTCTGGTAGCGGCCTCTTCCATGGTGACGACTTCATACCCTTCCATTGCGGCCTGAAGCGCGCAGATCGGATCTATTTCGGTGACCATAACCCTCGCCCCGCCTTGCCGCAATGAGGCAGCAGATCCTTTACCAACATCACCAAAACCGCAAACAACCGCGATTTTTCCAGCCAGCATAACATCAGTGGCGCGGCGAATTCCATCAACCAGCGATTCGCGACATCCGTAAAGATTATCAAATTTGGATTTGGTGACGCTGGAGTTAACATCGAAGGCTGGAAAGAAAAGTTTTTTCTGCTCAGCGAGATTATAAAGCCGCAAGACACCTGTGGTGGTTTCTTCTGAGACGCCTTTGATGGCAGAACATTGGGCTGAGAGCCAACCAGGTTTTTCCGCAAAACATTTTTCTAATTGGGCGCGAAACACTTTTTCTTCCGCCGATGAAGCTTGAGGCAAGGACTCCTTGCCATCTTCGATGAGTTTTCCCATCAGAACATACATGGTGGCATCACCTCCATCATCGAGGATCATATTGGCTTGCCTTCCGTCTGGCCAATCAAAGATCGCATCAACAAATTGCCAGTATTCCTCGAGGGTCTCCCCTTTATGAGCAAAGACGGGCACGCCACTTTGGGCAATTGCGGCGGCGGCATGATCTTGAGTTGAGAAAATGTTGCATGACGCCCAGCGCACCTCAGCGCCAAGTGCGGTCAATGTCTCGATCAGAACCGCAGTCTGGATCGTCATATGAAGGCATCCTGCAACCCTCGCACCAGCGAGTGGTTTTTTGCCCTTATATTCCTCCCGGAGTGCCATCAACCCAGGCATTTCAACTTCGGCGATGGTGATTTCTTTGCGTCCCCATTCGGCGAGTGACATATCAGCGATTCTAAAGTCGTTTTTGTCCATTATCGGCACTCCTTTCGTATCAGTATTCCCTAGCAAAACCTATGAGATGAGGCAACGGCATTTGGCATTCTTACAATGGGCGGCTTTTCATCAAATCGCGATGGCTAAGCCTCACATCATGGTTTTGTGCCTTGAGATAGCCAGCGATATGTTCAGCAACAAAAACTGACCGATGCCGCCCACCAGTGCAACCGAAAGCGATGGTGTATTGGGTTCTGCCTTCATCTCTGTAGCGTGGCAGAACAGATGTAAGGGTTTTGATAATCTGGCTGATCGTATCATCAAACAGTGCATCTCTTTGGATGAACTCGCGCACTTTTTTGTCAGTGCCAGTTTTCTCGGCCAGTCCCGATATCCAAAACGGGTTTGCAAGGAATCGGGTATCGAGCACCATATCAGCATCATCAGGGATTCCATGGCGATAGGAAAAACTCTGGATGATGATGGGGAGAGATGAAGCCTCGGACGCGCCGACTGAACATAAAAGGCGGTGGCGGAAATCCGTCGGTAAGCTTCCAGTGGTGTCTATAGATACATTGGCAATGCCTTCTATACCGCTCATTCTAGCGCTATCCTGATCGATGGCCGCCTTAAGATCGTTGCCGACCTCAAGAGGATGCCGTCTTCTAGTCGCATTATAACGGCGTAGTAATTCGGCTTTTGAGGCGACAAGGAAAATCAACGTGACATCATCACCAAGGCGTTTCTGCACATCACTCAGTAGCAGGATTAGCGTGTCAGGATTAAACCCTGGGGTGCGGGCGTCTATTGAGACGGCGAGGGACCGCCCGGCTATTTCGATCTCGCGTCCGATCATCTGATCTAAAAGCGATAACGGTAGGTTATCGATCGCGGTGTATCCAGCATCCTCAAGAAAATGCAATGCAGTCGAATGTCCAGCTCCAGCGAGGCCGGACACCAACACCAATTTCTTTTTGGCGTCAGGTTTTCGCGCGGTGTTTTTCTTCCCCAAAACCTGCTTTGCCATGATTTCTCTGTTTGTTACGCGTTAGCATGAGGGATTATTATGACACAGAAGAGTGAGCATCACCATGCCAAAGCGGCAAAGTCAACGTCAGCATCGCGCCAGTGATGCGCGTGTGGTTTTTATCATCAAGCTGATTAGCGGCGGTCAATGTTCCACCATGCACTTCAGCGATGCGCCGTGAAATAGAAAGCCCTAGTCCTGAATGTTCGCCGAATTTTTCGCTTTTCGGCCGTTCGGAATAGAACCGATCAAAAATCGCCTCGGTTTTTCCCTGCGCTATTCCGCACCCCTGATCAGCTATATCGATCACGGCCATATCGCGGATTTGCTTAATGGTAATGGTAATTGCACCGCGGGACGGGCTGAAACTGACAGCATTGGTGAGAAGATTATCGAGAATCTGAATTATTCTATCCACAGCCACCCGCACCCAAAGAGGTTTATCCGGCAAGTCCAGTTCGAGCACTGCATGATCCAGCGACACATTGCGCGCTTCAGCAAAACTGGTGATAAGATCGATGATATTGACGGTTTCATATTCGGCGTCGAGCAGGTCTCGGTCTAATTTGCTGGCGGCCGAGATATCGGAAATAAGCCTATCGAGACGTTTGACATCAGAGACAATAATTTTAATCAGTTTCTGTTGGCGCTCTTTGTCTTTGAGGCGATCAAGGGTTTCAACCGCACTGCGCAATGAGGTCAGGGGGTTTTTAATCTCATGCGCGACATCGGCAGCGAAGTCAGCGGTCGCGGACGCACGGCGTTGGAGCTCTTTGGTCATCGCGGTAATATCTCTTGCGAGTGTGCCAATCTCATCTTGCCGCGCGGTGAGATCAGGCAGATCGAGACTCGCCCCACTCGATTGGCGCACAGTATCGGCGGCAACCGCGAGTTTTCTGATTGGACGGATAATAGATCGAGATAAAAACCCCCCCAAAATGATGGTGATAACAAGAATACCTAAAAAGATTTGAAAAAAAGAATATTGGACGGCGATAATATCGCGTTCAGCGCGCTCACCTGAAGCGGTGACCATCAATGCACCGCGCACCACGCGCAAATGCCGTATAGGAACAGCAACACCCAGAATCAGTTGCCCGTCATCAGAATCACGCATAATGAAGGTGGCCTCATCTCCCCCAAGCGCTTCGGCAATAGCAGGAAAATCGGACACGCTTTGAAAGCGTTTTTCGCGATAGACCGGATAACTATCTGATCGTGACAGCAAAGTCGCGATGGTGTGGACCGCATCTTCAAGCCACGCATTCAAGCGATTTTTGATTCCATCCTCGCTGCTTGATGTGGTGCGAAGCGTGCTTTTGGGTGCGGCGAGTCCGAAGCTAGCGATGCTATCGATAATCAGCGAGCCATCCGGTTGAAAAAGCCGAATTCGTGCGTCAGGGATGCTGGCAATCAGCTGGGTCGCGCGCTGCATGGTTTCGCTTGAAATGCGCCGCTCAGCCAGTTCGGAATATTCAGCATCAGCCAAGCCAATAGATTTAGCAAGAGTGTTGCCTTGGCGTGATAATGCAGCAAGTTCAGAAACCAACACGGTTTCCCGATATTGATCAAGATACAAAAGCCCAATAAAAAACACCGCTGTCGGCAGAACAACAATAACAACGATTCGAAACCTTAGCGGTAACAGGTATTTCGCGATAAACCCGTCAGGCGTCAAGATACTTATAGCCGACCCCATACAGCGTTTCTATCTGATCGAAACCGGGGTCTACTTCCCTGAATTTGCGCCTGAGGCGTTTAATATGACTATCGATGGTGCGGTCATCGAGATAGACGTTATCACCATAAGCGGCATCGAGAAGCTGATCACGATTTTTGACGATTCCCGGCCGACGCGTGAGCGCGGATAGAATCAGAAATTCGGTAACAGTCAATTTAACGTCTTGGTCTTTCCAGCGACATAGATGGCGGTCGGGATTAAGCACCAACTCGCCGACGGTAACGGCATTCTCGGCATTGGTTGGACTGGTGGGGTCGGCGCGGCGTAAGATGGCGCCCACTCTTTCAAGCAGCAGCCTTTGCGAAAAAGGCTTAGTGATATAATCATCCGCCCCCATCCGCAAGCCCAGCGCTTCGTCTATTTCATCATCTTTACTGGTGAGAAAAATCACTGGTAAAGACCCTGACACGCGGATTTTTTTGAGCATTTCCATGCCGTCCATTCGCGGCATTTTAATATCGAGAATAGCCAGATCAACAGGATTTCTCTCTAATCCAATTAGCCCTTCCTCACCATCGGTATAAGTATCCACGTGATACCCTTCGGATTCGAGCAAAAGCGAAACTGAAGTGATGATATTGCGGTCATCATCGACAAGGGCAATTCGGCTTACCATAGTTTTCTCCTTATCTCTGTTCATTATAGCTGATCAATGCGTGATTGACTATGCTCTGATATTCCAGACTCTGGTATTCCTGCCATAATAGCCGCCGGAAAGGGCAAAATCATGGCCGAATAACGGCAAGATCAAGGTATTATGGCGCAAGCTAACAACGCAAACAGGTGAGGCCGCCAACAGAGGTTAATGAACCTCATTCCATGAAAGCCCGGCATGCGCCTCAACAATTAACGGCACAGTCAGGTCAAGAGTCGGCTTAGCGGCGGCTTCCATCACCTCGATGATAATCCCCATCGCGTCATCAACCGCCGCATCAGGGCATTCGAAAATCAGCTCGTCATGGACCTGCAACAGCATTCTAGCGGGGTTTGAGGCTTCAACTAACGCCCTAGGCATCCGAGTCATAGCCTGCTTGATAATATCGGCGGCGGTGCCTTGGATCGGGGCGTTGATCGCTTGCCTTTCAGCAAAACCCCGTTGCGCTTGATTGCTCGCTTTAATCCCCTGAATATAAAGTCGCCTCCCGAACAGAGTTTCGACATAACCCATCTCCCGCGCCGCAATCCGGGTCTCATCCATATAGCGTTTGATGCCGGGAAAACGATCGAAATAGGCTTCTATATAAGACCTCGCCTCATCTTGTGGAAGGCGCAGCTGTCGGGCGAGTCCAAACGCTGAAATGCCGTAAATAATGCCGAAGTTGATCGCCTTAGCGCGGCGACGTATCTCAGATGTCATTGTCTCTAAAGGTACGGCGAAAACTTCTGACGCAGTTTGGGCGTGAATATCCATTCCCTGATGAAACGCATCGATCATGCTTTGCTCTCTGGCGACATGGGCCACTAGCCGCAGTTCTATCTGTGAGTAATCAGCTGAAATCAGTTTATGCCCATCATCCGCGATAAAAGCCTCGCGGATTCGTCGCCCTTCAGGCGTCCTGACTGGGATATTCTGCACATTAGGATCGCTCGACGACAACCTTCCGGTCGAAGCGCCAATCATCGAATATGAGGTATGCACGCGTCCAGTGTCGGGATTGAGCGAGGCGAGTAAAGCGTCAGCATATGTCGATTTAAGCTTAGCAAAATGCCGCCAATCGAGCACTTTTTCAGCAATTTCAACTCCAGTAGCGGCAAGAGTCTCAAGAACATCTGCGCCAGTGGATAAAGCACCGGTTTTGGATTTTTTTCCACCCTGAAGTCCCATTTTTTCAAATAATATCTCACCTAGTTGCTTAGGCGAGGCTATATTAAACGGCTCCCCTGCACGTTGGTAAATCTCGCCCTCAAGCGTTTTAAGGTGTGAGGCAAATTCGATGCTGATCGCCTCAAGAATTCGGCGATCGAGTTTGATACCTTCTACTTCCATCGCGACCAAAACCTGTATCAGGGGTCTTTCAAGTCTCTCATAGACTCTCGCTTTATGTTCTTGGGCAAGTCTCGGCTTCAAGATATGCCATAACCTCAAGGTCATATCGGCGTCCTCGGCGGCGTAATCGCCAGCCTCCTCCGGTGGCACGTCATCAAAGCGCCGCTTGTTCTTTCCCTTGCCGCAAATATCCTCATAACTGACCATTTTGTGTCCCAAATGCGTGGCGACCAGATCATCCAATTTATGATTAAAAGCGCGTCCAGCATCCAGAACGAAAGAAAGACACATCGTGTCATCAAGAGGCGCTACGGTAAAACCGCCGTTGATTGGGCGGGATAATACATGGAGGTCGTATTTGAGATTATGCCCGATTTTGAGAATATGGGGTGCGGCCAGCGTCTCGCGCAGCGCCTCCACCACAACATCAAACTCCAACTGCCCCTCGCGCAAGACATCACTTTTTACATCATCGGCGAAACCAAACAGCCCCCCCATGCTATCGTCAGGCGCGGTGGCTTCGGCGGGGGTATCACCCAAAGTGTTTAAGCGGTGGCGCAAAGGGATATAGCAAGCCCTCCCAGGCGCAACCGCGAGCGCAATGCCGGTCAGCATGGCTTCAGAGGCATTAAGCGAAGTGGTCTCGGTATCGATCGCCACCAGCCCCCGCTCATCGATCGCCGCGACCCAAGACTGCAACGTTTCTATATCGGTCACAAGATCATAATTTGCCTCACAGTCTATCTGAGAGGAGGCGTTACCTTGCACGGAATAAATTGGGGCCTCGCTTTGGCTTTGATGAGCAATCCGCGCGTCAATCTTGGCGAGAAGTCGCTTGAATTCGTGGGTTTCGAGAAATGCTTTAAGCTGGGCTAAATCCAGAGGCCTCCGTTTTGCTTCTTCAAGAGTGACCGGCATCGGTGCGTCCTCACGTAAGGTAACCAACGCGCGTGACACCCTTGCCTGCTCGGCAAAATTGATCAGATTCTCACGGCGTTTCGGCTGCTTGATCTCTTCAGCCTGCGCGAGCAATGTGTCAAGGTCACCATAGATATTGATCAATTCGGCGGCAGTTTTGATGCCTATACCCGGTACTCCTGGCACGTTATCGCTTGAATCGCCAGCCAAGGACTGAACATCGATGACTTTGTCAGGTGAGACACCAAATTTTTCGATAACCTGCTCGGTATTTATTCGTAGTTGCTTCATCGGATCAAGCATGGTGACACCGGGTCTCACCAGTTGCATGAGATCTTTATCCGAGGAGATGATTAATGCTTCCATCCCCTGATCTATTCCGGTTTTAGCGTAAGATGCGATCAGATCATCAGCCTCAAATCCCACTTCGACGGCCACCGGTAGTGCGAGCGCTTCTGCCGCATCGCGAATCAGTGGAAATTGCGGGACTAGTTCTTCTGGTGGCTCATCTCTGTTGGCTTTATAGTCGGGGTAGATTTCGTTTCGAAAGGTTTTTCTTGCATGATCTAAAATGACGATAACGCGATCAGGGTCAAGATCCTCGATCAATTTCATAACCATATTAGTAAAGCCATAGACGGCGCCAATGGGCATTCCGTCGCTTCGGGTCATGGGCGGCAGAGCATGAAAAGCGCGAAAAATGTAACCCGACCCGTCAATCAGAACAAGTTGTTCAGGCATCAGTGGTCGTCCGATTGCAAAGCCCCGCCTCTCCTGCCCTTAAGCACGAAAAGGCGCGAGCAATAAGGGCAAAGCACCTGATCACACTCATCCAGCGTCAACCAAACTTTCGGATGTCCAAGGGCCCCACCGCCATCACAGGCAATGCGTCTTTTGGTGACTCGGATAACTTCGAGCGGTGTTATGTCTTCCGCATCTTGCGTGTTATTATCAGGGTTCCCCGTGGGGACTGAGCTTGACTTCATGTTTTGACTCACCGCATGATGATTGATGGTTCTATCATCACGATTGGGACGAATTTTGCAAGCCCGCTGATACGAGGTAACCATGGCTAGTGTTGTTTTTGAGCCTCCGGTCAGCGGGGCGGCTATTATTTTAGACAATTTATCCAAAACTTATCGGCGCATTGGCAAGCGCGGAGCGCATCAGGCCCTAAAGGGTATCTCACTGACGATCCCGGTTGGCAGTATTTTTGGCTTGTTAGGGCCGAATGGCGCAGGAAAATCGACCTTGATCAATATTTTAGCCGGCACGGTGTTAAAGACGGGTGGCACAGCGGTAGTTTGGGGTGTTGATATAGATGATAATCCGCGCCAGGCGCGTTCTAACATCGGCGTTGTTCCGCAAGAGTTAAACATCGACAGTTTTTTCACGCCGTATGAGACGTTGCACGCACAAGCCGGTTTATTTGGCGTACCTATCCACGAGCGCTGCACTGATGAGATTCTGGCGTTAATCGGCTTAAGTGATCAGGCCGAATCATACGCGCGGACGTTGTCTGGAGGGATGAGGCGACGGCTTCTGGTGGGCAAAGCAATGGTTCACTCGCCGCCCGTATTGATTCTGGATGAGCCAACCGCAGGCGTTGACGTGTCATTGCGCCAGCGTTTGTGGGACATGATCAAAGCACTAAATTCAGATGGAGTTACGATCATTTTAACCACGCATTATCTTACCGAGGCTGAATTGTTATGCGATCACGTGGCTATATTAAATCATGGCCGTATGGTTAAGTGCGCGGCAACAGCTGATTTATTAACAGACGCTGGCTACAAGTTGCTGGTATTTGAGGTCAGGGGTAATGAAGGTTTGGCGTTATCGCCAGAATTAAAAAATCTGGGTGCTGATTTTGTTGATGGTCGCCTGTCTGTTCGTTATGACCCTCGCGCGATCGATGCTGGCGCGATCATGTCAAAAGTGAATGATTCAGGTTATGTAATCACGGATGTAACCACGTCCTCACCGGCTCTTGAGGATGTTTTCGTTGACCTAACCAGAGACTAGTGGGGCTGGCCCTGACTCACGTTTAGGTTTTTGGCATTCATCTGATTTGCGCCTAGGTTTTTTAGTGCTATAAACAGGGTCAGTGAGTGCGCCCGTAGCTCAGCTGGATAGAGTGCTGCCCTCCGAAGGCAGAGGTCAGAGGTTCGAATCCTCTCGGGCGCGCCATTTTCTCACATATATTTCAATGATTTAGACAACTCTTCATTCGGAGTTGCAATCAGAGAACGCAGTTTTGATGCAGATTTGACACAAAGATGAGTTCAAATCGATGAGTTGTGTGAGAAAAAGAGATGCCAAATGGACTGCTCAAGTGCGTGTTTCTGGTTGGCGAAGTTTTGATAGTTCATCATAAGTAATGCTGGACTCCATCGTTTTATAACATACTAAAACTTGTCCTACGGACGATTGCATCCAAGATGCAAGTATCTAATGCTGATTATTAATCTCTAGAATGTTTAATCTGCGGATGTGTTCTAGGCACACTAACCCTGCCGTGGGTCAGCATGCCGGAAACAGAACCTGCGTTCGCGCCCATTGCCACATCCAGTCAGAGAAACCTAATCGAATAGGTAAGGCAGGTAATCCGATGTCCTTTTACACTCCACCTAACTACGGTAGCGATGCAAAACCGACTGGATGATACCTGCATCGCTTGAAGGTGATAATTCCCTCGTCTTGTTGGCAATCTTTAAACACCAGTTCCAACTTTGGTGTGTCATCAAATAAATCTGTTGCCTAACTAGGTTCTGAACCAGCATTGCTGTTTCTCAATAGGTTTGCACACTCAAACTTTGGTTAGTCACCACCACCATCGGTCAGATGGATTTGATGTAGTTATTTATACATTCAAATTTTTTAGGAATAATTGCTTATGATATTCCAGAAACTCCTTGCTCAATTTATGCCTAGAATTGACGGTTAATTTTCTGCCCTCGAATTCGTCTAATCCCGTTATCTGCAGAGTCTCTGGTTCAATATAATAAGAAAGACAATCGAATTGGTCGTGGTGGTTTGGACATAAGCAAATCATGTTTTCTAGCACATCAGGTCCATTATGCGGTCGACCTAAACCTTTTACATGTGCACCAATCGCAATGGGACCATTTGGTGAACTAAGTAACACATCACAAACTTGGCATCTAAATGAGTAAATCCCCTTTACTCTTTCACTTATTTTTACATTCCGCTGCAATCTATTAGTTGTTGTCTGAACACGACTTGGACGAACATAAGAAGGCTTTAGGTGCGGTCTCAATATATCTTCTAATTGGTTAATTGAATTTTCACTGACTAGGTGAAATCTGCAAATAAAATATCCTCTTTTTCCAAGTACCCGTTCATAGTTCTGCACATAGTACAAACCATCATATCTATAACCACTTACTGGTCCGTTAGAAATTTGGTGTCCTCTTATGACACGGACAGGCAATTTGTATTGGCAACTTAATTGAAGTCCTCTGTTGCCTCTGGTGAATTCTTGTTTTCCACCTGGTGAGTCCAGCCCACCTTGACCTGTGTACAGGATGTAATTGAGGTCATCGATGTCATCCTCATACCCTCCAGACAATACAATTGAGCATGCACCCTTTTGAGCACCCCATATTCCAGATATTGGTGGCGCATGCAGTCCCGCTGCAGCGACTTCCTTTCTGGAGTCAAAAACCTGTCCAACTGGGATTCCGTCAATATGACCAAACAAATTATTCTACCTAAATTGCTATTCTCTGCACCAGTTTAGCATAAATGATGAAATCATGCTCAGACATACGCTCGGCGACCACAGCATTGCCACAGAGGCAAAATCAGATACCATAATTTTGATATGAAAATCTGTGAAAAACTAAGCGTTTTCAATGATATATGTGTAGAGCGCTGCCCTCCGAAGGCAGAGGTCAGAGGTTCGAATCCTCTCGGGCGCGCCATTCTTCCCTACTCCAGCTTATTATTTTTTATCATAGATTAGCCAAGATTCTCTATAGTCACGCCCCTCTGTCGTCAATAAGATTCTGACAGATTCGGCACGGGCAGCCTCCACCGCCACCGCTTCCTATCCACGCAGAAACCTTCAGATTCATCGTGTTTTTCAAAAAAAGGTTGATGCGCACCGTTATTTATGCTTGGATTGATAATGCGTGGATATCTACGCAAAACTGGGTGGACAATCAAGCTGCTCGGAAATCAGATTGAGGAAATACAAAGCGAGACTAAAATTCGGAGAATGGGGATATGGTAAGACCTCGCTTTGTCTTATGAAACCAATTCTCCACATCATTAACTATCAAATAACGGGAGTTACCATGAAAAAAATTATTATGAGCCTGACCGGTACTATGCTTGGTTTAGGCATGCTCACCAACGTCGCAAAAGCTGACTGCGGTGAGATTAGCGTTGGAGCGATGGGCTGGGCTTCTGGTGAGAGTATCACCGCCGTAGTCAAATATGTTCTGGAGGAAGGTTATGGCTGTGACGTCACAGTGGTGCCAACCGATACGGTTCCGGCCGTGACTTCATTGGCTGAAAACGGCCAACCGGATATTGTTCCAGAAGTCTGGAAAAACTCAGTGCCAGCCTACGCTGGGATCGAGGCTGAAGGTAAGATTATCACTGCTTCTAACATATTTGCCGGTGGTGGTGAGGAAGGTTGGTGGATTCCAAAAACTCTGGCTGCAAAATATCCTGAACTGACCACTATTGAGGGCATTCTGGCTAATCCTGAACTGGTCGGTGGACGTTTCCACAATTGCCCAGTTGGCTGGGGTTGCCGTATCGTCAATGATAACCTCAAAATTGTTCACCAACTAGAAGCCAACGGCATTGAGGTGTTTGACCATGGGTCAGGCGCCAACCTAGCAGCGTCTATTGCTGCAGCGTTCGCCGATGGTGAGCCTTGGTTTGGTTATTACTGGGGGCCAACTGCGATTCTTGGTAAATATGAAATGGCTGCTGTTGATATTGGCGCAGTTAATCCGGAACAGCATGCAATCAACCAGAAGGATGATGCCGCTGAATCGGAACTTGGCGCTTCAGGTTTTCCGTCCGCTCCTGTACTGAATGCGGTTACCACTGACCTGTCTAAACGTGAACCTGAAGTGTTCGAATTCATCAAGAATTTGTCTTTCCCCAACGACGTGATGAGCAAGATGCTTGCTTGGAAACAGGACAACAACGCTTCAGCTGATGAAGCGGCTGCATGGGTTCTAACCAACTATACGGATATGATCATGGGCTGGGTCAGCGACGACGCTAGAAAGAAACTGAGTGCACAACTGTAATTAATGCGATGCAAAAGTCTAGGGCAGGGGAAACCCTGCCCTAGCTTTTTGCAGTTAATTTTATAGATAAGCAAACTTAAAGAAACTTACCCCCGTGTTGGCGGGGATCTCCTTGGCATAGAAAGATAAAAACGATGGCTGCATATGAAGGTATTTTCAATTTTCTTGGCTTGACCGAATGGTGTAATTCCAGCGGTGGCAAGGCCCTTTTAACTTTGAAAAGTCTCAAGGGCGAGTCATCTGCGTGGTGGGAGTTTCCTTTCCCATCACTGGACACATTGCATAAGGCTTGCGGAGCTATGCCGCAATCGCGTGATGTGACAGCGTCTCTGGAAACTGGGTTTCTTTTCGTGAGACCGGGGTTACGTTTCGTTCTTGATCCACTAACCCAACCCTTATCGTGGCTACTAGAAGGGGCCCTTAGTCTATTCACCAGCGTCCCGTGGTGGGTGCTAGTGCCGATTATCATCTTCGTTGCACAGATATCGGCTAAATCATGGAAAGTCTCATCATTCGTGCTGATATGCATGATGTTCTTTCTCTTGACCGACCACTATGTCTACGCCATGCAGACGCTGTCGATTATTTTCGTCTGCACTGTGCTTTGCGTATTGCTAGGGGTGCCGATAGGCATTCTGATGGCCAGAAACAATACTTTGCAACGTGTTCTCACGCCTGTACTAGATATGCTTCAGACACTTCCGACTTTCGTTTATCTAATCCCGTTGATCTTTCTCTTTAAGATCACTGAACCAAAACTCTATGGCATGGCGATTATTCTCTACGCTATCGTGCCGGTGATTCGCCTCACTGATCTAGGTATTCGGCTTGTGGACAAGGACGTAATTGAAGCAGCTAACGCCTATGGAATGAACAAGCGACAAATGTTGCTCAATGTGCAGGTTCCTCTGGCCATGCCTAATATTATGGCTGGCGTCAACCAGACTATTATGATGAGTCTTGCCATGGTGGTTATCGCCTCACTGGTCTCCGCACCAGGGCTGGGAACACTGGTTCTGGATGGCATCAACAACCTCCGTCTGGGAGTTGGCTTTATGGCTGGCATCGGCATTGTTCTCTTGGCAATCATCCTTGACCGTGTGTCAAAATCTGCGCTTAATCGCATCAATAAAACCTATCACAGCTAAATAATCTCATGACTAAAACAAACCAAAATATCGCCCTTTCCATCAAAAATCTGTTCAAGATTTTCGGTAGTGATCCCACCTCGATTCTGCCTGAGATCAGTGACGGTATTGATAAGGCGGAGGTTCAACGCAAAACCGGCCATGTCATTGGTCTCAACAACATCAATATAGATATCATATCCGGAAATATCACGGTGATCATGGGGCTGTCCGGATCAGGCAAATCGACCCTGATCAGACATGTTAACCGGCTGATAGAGCCAACGTCAGGTGAAGTTTTGCTCGATGGCAAAAATATCTTGGACTTGTCTGAAAGTGAGTTAAGGAATCTGCGGCAGACGAGAATGTCGATGGTATTTCAGAAATTCGCTCTTCTGCCACATCGGACGGTGCTACAGAACTCCATGCTGGCCCCAACGGTGCGTGGCGAGGACAGCAAAAAGACTGAAAAAGACGCGCGCTACTGGCTGTCGAGAGTTGGACTTGAGGGTTTTGAGAATGCTTACCCATCTCAGCTATCTGGTGGGATGCAACAACGGGTTGGCATCGCGAGAGCGCTGACATCGAACGCCGATGTGATGCTGATGGATGAGGCGTTTTCCGCTCTTGACCCGCTGATAAGAACAACAATGCAGGATCTGCTGCTGGATCTTCAGCGTGATCTACATAAGACGATTCTATTTATCACCCACGACCTTGATGAGGCCTTGAAAATAGCAGATCATCTAGTAGTGCTGAAGGATGGATTTATTGTTCAGCAGGGCGAACCACAGCATATTCTACTCAACCCTAGTGATCCTTACATAGAAGATTTCGTCAGCGATATTAACCGGGCTCGGGTTTTACGCATCCGATCGATCATGACACCGACAAAGTCGAGTAAGAAGGTTGACGGGAGTATTGATGCGGGTGAAACACTAGAGCAGTTGATCACCATGGCGGACGGCAAAACCGACAAGATATACGCGGTGACCGAAGGGGATAAGGTAATTGGGCATCTGCCAATGCCAGACGTTTACAAAGCACTGGTGCGGTATGACCTTAAACACGAGGTAGCCAGTAAATAAATCCTGCCTGTTGATAGGCCCGTAATCATGCTCATTGATTGTCTGCAATATTGCCAATGGTCACCAAAAATCTTTCAGCAATGGTCTGAAGGCGGTGTTGACGCTGTTCATGTGACCATTGCCTATCATGAAAATTTCCGCGAGACAGTGCTGAATTTTGAGCAATGGAATCGTTGGTTCGAAAAATACCCTAACCGCATCGTTCAAGCCTTTTCAGCTGAGGATATTGAGGCCGCCAAAGAGAGTGGTCGTACTGCGGTAGTGTTTGGTTTTCAGAACCCGTCCCCGATCGAGGATGATATAGGGCTGGTTGAGGTCGTCCACCGCCTTGGCGCACGTTTCATGCAGTTAACATATAACAACCAGTCGCTTCTGGCCACGGGATGCTATGAGGATGACGATACCGGACTCACCCGCATGGGGCGCGAGGTAGTGGAGGAGATGAACAGGGTCGGATTAGTAGTAGATATGTCTCATTCGGCGGAACGATCAACGCTAGAGGCAATAGAACACTCTCAGCGCCCAATTGCCATCAGTCATGCCAATCCGTCCTTCTGGCATCCAGCCAGGCGCAACAAATCTGATGATGTGCTGAAGGCCTTAGCGGCCAGCGGCGGCATGCTTGGTGTGTCGCTTTATCCCCATCACCTTAAGGATGGCAGTCAGTGCAGTCTTGACAATTTCTGCGGGATGATTGCCCGAGCAGTAGAGATAATGGGCGTTGATCATATCGGTTTTGGCTCTGATCTTTGTCAGGATCAACCAGATAGCGTAGTCGAATGGATGCGCGTTGGCCGCTGGACAAAGAAAATAGACTATGGCGAAGGTTCTGCTGCTCAAGCGGGCTTTCCTCCGATGCCTTCATGGTTTGAAGATAATCGTCACTGGGGAAATATTTTGGGTGGGCTTGCAAAAACTGGCTTTTCTCACCATGATATAGAAAAGATCAGTGGCGGCAACTGGCTGGAATTTTATCGGCGCAGTTTTATCGCGGATTAGTGTCGTTACAAGCAGACCTCAGAAAGCTATCTCTATGATCGGCAAGACCAACGGCACTAAAAATTCTGATCATTTCCTTCGTCCTCCAGATCAGGTGATGCGATTGTCTCGCATGGGGTGTTATCATCCAATGCGCCTGTCGTTCTCACGACAGTTAATTCGCCATATGCATCAGCAGAACTGGCAAGTGGATGTTCCGATCTGTGCGCTTGATCAAGAGGGGTATGGCCACGTGGTTATTCGCGCGTCCTCACCAAGTGAGACCTATAGTCTGGTTGCCTTCAGCAATCAACTCGAAGAGAACGAACGCAGTGATCGGGTAATCGCTGATGCCTGGGACACGACATTCACGCTTTATGACGGTATGCCAGATCAGGATGCCATCAATCGGATGGCTAAATCGGTGCCATATCAAGAAGCCGGACGTCAGTCCGGACGTCAATTAACTTTGAGTCGCGCCAATAAATCGGTGCGTATATTTAATCACGTGGTGGATTGCCTAGCCAAAGGCGTCCAGCCTGATCCTAAAATGATCATTTCTGTTGGTTATCTGATGCGCACCACGGCGGTTTATGGCAATGGGAAATTTGGTATTTGCGACCGTGAGAATATCGACTCACAAAATGGGATGGGACAATGTTTCCAAGCAGAAATGTTGACAGTATATCTGATCAGGCATTTCTCGCATCTGCTTATCGCACATCTGGCGAAGGTAAAAGGAGGTGATAAGGCGGTGCCGCTTGAGCCTAAACTGGCACGTCATCTTGGTATCGGTAACGCGACCGGACTTGGCATGGCGCCATTTTTGGTCAATCACCAGCAGCTCCTGCACCAATGGATACAAACAAGGGAAGAGGCGATCGCGCTTGTTATCCACCAACGCACAATCAATCAGACAGAGATTGATTATATGCGCGCTCTGATCAGCCGCGCTCAAGCCTATACGGCTGAATGGCGTGTCGATGACAAGATTCAGATGGCGCGCATCGATCGCCTTGAAGATAATCTAGCTGATCTCAGCGACTGGTTTAATGAGGACAGCGTCTGGCATAAACCAAAACCTCTGCTAAAATTGCTGGAGCGCGCAGAACAACATCTGTCGCTAGAAGCGGTTGAAATGCTGGTATCCATTATGATCGAGCCCTTTGGTGCGTTGATTGATCACCTGTCGCCACAGTTTTCTATCGAGGAGGAGTCAGTTTTTTCGCGTGGGATGAAGGTGGCTAAAATACTCAGTATGATAGAAAGATTTTACGATTGGGCGTTGGAGTATGACATGTCTGACCCTGACCAATCAGCTTTGTTTTGGTACACTTCAGAAGCCAAGCTAGAACCTAGACTGGGACGACGCTATGAAGAAGATGGAGCGGATCAGGAAATGCCCTTTGACATCCCGAAGCAGATTCAAGCGGCCCATGCTGACCTGAAACAAGCTGAGTCGCATATGCTGGTGGCGGAATTCCTGATGCAGCATCCTGATCATCGATTTATTCTGAGACGAGTAATGACCACTGCCCTTTATCCTTATGCAGAGATACGGGATAATCTAGTTGCGACGACCACGCGTCCTATTGATATGTTGCGGTGCAAGCTGAGTTTTCTTGGAGCGGCTAAATTTGATCCAAAATCTGATCTATGGACGCGGATTTCCCTTTTTCAAGGCGCGCCGCTCGCCGATGAGTTGACGCAGGCTTCATCAGACGACTGGTTATTTCCGGCACTGTTCTGACCTGATGATGCTTGTCTCGCAAAACGAAATTAGCTTGATGACTGAAAAGGCAATGCGTGGCCTAGCTGTGCCTTGGGGTTATGCAAAAGATTGCCGTGATATGGCATGCTGGCTGTCGGGAACTGATTTGCCATTTCTTGCCTCGCTTCTGGATTGTTGTAGCATGCTTGATTCCAACCCCGCAATCAGTCGCATCAACCCAATTACCGACGGGCGCTTGCAAGCACCGGTGCACGGCTTGGCTATGGTGGAATATACCAACGCAACCGGCTTGCCATGGCAAGGTCATGTCGAGGCCCCTATCTTCCTGGCCGCCGCGATGGCAATTCTGTCAACGACCCTTGGCATCAGCATGATGATGGAAAATGCTGACAGCCACCGCGTGATAGCGTCAGATGGCGGCCTCAGCTTTAGTGCTGGAGAGCATGACAATGCTAGTGATCTTGGCGACGGTAGCGGCTTTGATAGTAGTAATATTGATCCTAGTGACTCGATAAAATTCTACCCTAATCAAGTCTTGCAACTAATTCCAGCGGGTCAATCCGGTATCACAGTCCCACCTCTTTTTCGCCCACGGTCAGGAGGCGTCAAGGTTGATGAGAATGCATGGCGGGTGTTGTCACACTACGCTCATCGCAGTTATGTTCCAGAAACCGAGCAATCCCGAGCATCTGGCGCCGGTGCCGGAGACATCGACAATACCTAGCAACACAGAGCAATACTGAAAAAATCGCCAATAACTAATAAATGCACCAGCTAACAAGAGATGAATTAGGCTATAAACGGTGAGTAAATAATATCATGAAGAGTCATTTTTGGCCCAATTTAGTAATTTTTTAAGTAAATCTCTCATATCCATATTGATATGCTCATGATTAGCCTTGTTTTTATGAATTGCTCTTTTCACCTCACAGCGAATTTTATAGTTTTCGCTCTGCAATTGAAGAAAAAGTAATGGAACATAATCAACTAATAACCAAGGATAGTCTGATTTAAAAGCTTGTTTTAGGATATTTTTAGCAACCCTCACATCTGTCTTGCAAGCATAAAGATATTTACCGAATAGTTTTAATTCATCATTAGGGTGAAAAACAATTTTTTTAATAAAATTTTTGTTGTCCTCCCCTCTAGTCCTTATCAAAATTAATGAAGCAGCCCTTTTTATTTGAACATTATTTTCCTTCTCAAATAATTTTTGTACCCAATCAATTATTTTTTCATCTATTTTTGTTCTAGCAATTAACAGAAGTGCTTGAACCCTAACTTCAGAGCTTTTTTTATGGCCTTTAGCATACTCAGTGCATTTTTTTATTATATCACTTTTAATTCTTGACTGATAGCGGCAAGCTTCAAGAAATGTAGCTTCTCGACTAGATTGAAGATGGTCATTCTCGTTCATAAGTTTAAGCAATTGTGTTTGAATACTAGTTAACCTTGGAAATTTTTTTGAAGCGCTTACCATAATCTGCGCATATCGTTGATCGTCATTCCTTTCTAACTCTAACAATAATCGAGGGATAATAGTTTTATCTCCAAGATGTATATAAAGCATTACCATCCTCCTAAACAAACGATCTGATAGACCAGTTAGTGATTTTCTCGCTCTGTGAATTTTTTGTGCTCCTTGATTAAAAGATTTTGGCTCAGCTTTTTGTAGTTTTTCAAGGTTCTTGATAAAGGGTCGCTGATCTATGGAGTTACTACGTTTCTCTTCACTCAACTCATTGAATTTTGTCATCCTTTCGTCTATTAAGAGATAAGATATCTCCTTCGAATTCTCATTATATATTTTCGTTTTAGCTGATTGAAGATTTAGGTGTCTTTGTCGCACAAGCCTTTCTAGATTTAAAATTGCCTCTTTGGCCTCCTTTTCTTTTTTAGAGAAAATCCTAATATCGTCCATATAACGGTAGTATTTTAAATCCATTTTATTAGCTAATTTTTTTAATTCTACATCAATTGGGGCGAGAAAAAGATTCCCAAAAAATCTTGAGATATCTGTGCCTTGAGGTATGCCTCGCAGGTAGTATCGCCCTTGAGGTGTTGTTGTTGTCCACCCCTCAAAGGCTGAAATGAAAAGGTTTATTAATTGTTGTTCTTTTGGAAGGTATTCCAACAACTGATCCCTCATAATTCCAAGTTGAATATTTTCGAAATATGCTGAAATATCTGATGTTACTAAAAATGGGTAATCACCATGAATCCCTACTTCGATAGATTTTTCCTCAAAGGCTAGCCAGTTATAAGACCATGGTTTGAAAGGATCAATTTCCTCTGATATCTTCTTATTTGTGATAAAGGGAGGTTTACTCAAAGAGCTTTCTTTAAACAGTCTATCGTCGATTTTATCTCGCACTCGGCAACTAAATACTTCTTGTGGTAAATGTTTATCCAATTCTGAGGCCACCAGCTTTATTGCAGAAAAGAGCACGATTCTACTTTGAAGAGGGATAAAAGATCCTGGACGTGTACTTAGATTACCTTTTGCAATACTTACATTGATAACGTCTCTGTGGATGAATATCTCAGACTGTAACTGACGAACAAGCTCATTCAAATTCTCTTCTAGAAATACAGCAAACTGTTCTTTAAGAAAAGGTATTTGAAGAAAATCATTTCGAAGGTCACGAGACGCTAAGTACCAACCATCTTTTAGAGCCTTATACGTGCAGAGATTGTCCCAATGTTTACTCATGTGTTTCTCTAATAGGTACAGGTTTAAATTTCATTCACTCAACTATTGTTATTTTTCAAGGAATTAATGCCATAGATGGTGCAAGTAGATCATACGAATTACGTATAATAGACTCTATCACATCGGAAAATGTCTGACTAGAGCAACGCTTATGGCATGCACCAGTAAAGCTAGAACATATAGGCATAGGTAACAATTGAGATCGCCGTCCATACAAATACGTAAAAATAATTCATCGCCACATCCAGAGTAGGAATTTCTGATCGCCTCATCGCTCTAACTCGAAAAGAACTCCCATGTTGAAGAAACAGATACATAACGAACACCATGATGAAATTAGAATAAACTAGAATCTGGTGAGCAAAATTCAGATCAAGTACTAATAAAATATTCCAAATACCATGAAAAAGAATCGGCAAAGCTAACGAAAGAAAAATAGCAAGCCGCTTTGAGATCTCGCGCACTTCATAATGCTTATCATCGACCTTCTTTCGTTGGTTTTTGAATAGCCAACCTGGAATCGCGCCTTTCTTCAGCGCGTATCCGACTGGCTTATCAAGAAGATGAAACATCGATTGATTGAGAAATGTTGCCATAATCAATGCATACCCCAAATGTGCAAACATCGGCAGATAGCGCACACTGATCCCCACATTAACCAGCTTAAAATACATCAGATTTTCAATTGCAGCATAACCAAGACCGACTGCAATCGCATAAATATAAGTCTCAGAAGGTTTTGAGTATTCTTGATGATTAAGACAGAAAAAATAAATAATAGAAAATTTCAGGCTTTCCTCAATGAATGCTGCCTGAAAAAACGCCTGATAAAAAAAGCCTATATTAATATCAGAGATAAAATATGAATTGAATGCAACCGCAAGAGTCGCCAGAAAATCGAGAGGATAAATGATCGATACGCCAAGCAGAAAAGCAGTCATCACATTAACCAGTGATTTGCGAAAAGTATGCCGACTGATAAAAACTGCGAGAATAACGATGACGGGAACGAATTGATACAACAGCTCGCGTGAAATCAAAAGAAGCTTCAATGTGTAAAAATCGACCATGATATAAACCACCCAAAAGACTAATCGTTATAATCAAGCCTATCCTAGCACCTCGCAACGCCTGAAAGCAAGATGACTTGTATGCATAACTAATTAAAAGATCAGAGAAATAAAGTTTCATGTAAAACTTTTTTTCTCTGATCTTTTAATTCATCACGCATCCACTTTGATCTGATGCACCACCCTTCATAACCTGACGGAGATTGACTTCAGTTAATCTACTATCCCACAGCGATTAGAAAACATGATTTAAATCGCGAGCGGTTATCTGATGTCTAATCCATCAAGTCATCGGGACGAAGCCCCGCACGCTGATAGTGAATCGGCAATGCTCGTCCGTAAAGCTGTTTGGCGCGTTCAGGCGCACCAACCATTCCCGGTTCATTAACATAGGAAAAAATTGCTACATATCTAGGTGTTACTCCGCCAAGGGCTGCTACACGATGGAGCGAATAACGTCCCTTGAACAGTTGCAGATCGCCAGGCTCCAGCGTCAGAGAGACAACTTTATCAGACGAACCATTAAGCACTTTACTGACTTCAGCTAAATTTTCATGCTCGCGGCGGATATTGGGTGCGTATTCGAAAAGCCCACCCTGATCAGCCGACTGGATAGCCAGAGTGACTGTGAAGGGATTGGTGTCGAAATGCCAGGGGAATCCTTCGCCTTCCTCAGCCATATTCACAATCACATCGGCAAGAGGATCAGCGTAGCGGTAAAACTTTTCCTGTTCGAGGCAATCCTTGATAAAGGGATCGAAAGCAGGAAAATCATGCACAGCCCGCAAGGCTCCATCAGAATGAAAATAATCGGCGGCGATGAAAGCGTTCGAGCGCGGGAAAAATTGCCGCCGGGGATCAGTCACATCAAGGGTTGGATCATCAGTGGTGAAATACGCATTAGTTTCGCAAAAAGATTTATGCGCATGATGGGCGACCCCATCAACTTCTGCGATGATGCACCTAATCGCAAGGGGCGTTAGAAATTTCTTCAGCACCACACAACCATCATCCGCCAAATGCCGCCGAGTTTCGGCAATAAGTTGACGCCGAGCGGCACAAACCCGATCAATCGGATAATCAGAAAGATTAATTAGTTCCTCGGCAGCATACCCCATTTGCTTGTCCTATTGTTTTTCGACTACAAACACTTTCGACTTGAGGCCGATACTAGGCAGATGATCGCCGTAATCTTCATGGCGTATAATAATCTCACCCACCTGTTCCAATCGCCTTAGTTCCGCCTCAAAAGCCGGATTTTCCAGCGTGTGATCATTGAGCGAAAAGACCATCATGCCGCTAGAACCAAGCAAAGCCAGAAATGAAGGGATGCATTCAGGTGGCATATGCCCAGCCGCGATCACGCCAACCGCTGCGAGATATGCGTAATCACCGCGAGAGAAATTTGGTGAAGTGACCAGATCAGTTTGCCAGAGCTTGCGGTAAATCCCTTGGATTTTAGCTTTTTTGAGCATCGCCCCGGATAAATCTGAGCCGTCTATCGTGGTAAATCCAGCGGCAAGAAAAGCCTTACCAGAGATTCCCGTCCCGCAACCGATATCGAGAAGAGGTGCAGATTTATCATGCGCCACCGCCGCCAATGCTGTCGCGCATCGATACGGCGTAGCATAGCCGTGAGTAACAATCTCTTCATCATAACTTTCCGCCCATTCCTCATAAAGGTTGTGCATTTTATCGGCGTCGCTGATTTTGTAGACGCTATCTAAAAAGCCCTTTTTTTTCTGTTTAGTCATGGGAGAGTTTCTCTAGTTTGAGGCCTCGCCGTCGCCAATCTGTTCTTGCAGGTAATTCTGCACGCCAACTTTTTCTATCAACCCCTGCTGGGTTTCGATCCAGTCTATATGCTCTTCAGTATCGTCGAGAATCTTACGCAAAATATCGCGGCTAATGAAATCGACTTGCGCCTCACAAATCGCGATCGCTTCTTTTAAGCACGATTGGTTGGTTTGCTCAAGATGAAGGTCAGAGGTAAACATTTCTGGTACGTTTTTACCAATCTTAAGTTTTCCCAGATCTTGCAGATGGGGAATCCCTTCGAGCAGCAGGATTCGACTAATGCACCAGTCGGCGTGGTTCATCTCGCCTACTGATTCATGATAAACTTTATCCGCAAGCCGCTCAAAACCCCAGTCTTTTAACATCCGAGCATGGAGAAAATACTGATTGATCGCAGTTAGTTCGTTTTTCAGAATTCGGTTAAGATGCTTGATAACCTCAGAATTACCTTTCATGATTTATCCCCTTCACCGTGTGATTGTCTCCATTCACTATTATACTTTACCCATTTTGCTCATTGGTCAAAGTTTTTTTGCCTCTATATTAGATATCCGTATTAAGAAGCGCTTATATCAAGAGGAGGTAGAGGAGGCTTGCCAAGGATCATATCTGCTGCTTTTTCACCAACCATAATAGAAGGAGCATTGATATTCCCGTTAGTTATGCGTGGAAAAATCGAAGAATCGGCGACTCGCAAGTTATCAATTCCGATCACACGACACTCAGGATCAACAACCGCTTGCGGGTCATCGGGAGCGCCCATCCGCGCCGTGCCGCAAGGGTGATAAGCACTTTCAACATGCTCACGGATAAACGCATCGAGCGCAGCGTTTGAGGTGGCCTCATCACCAGGTTGAATCTCGCCCCCCCGATATTCATCCATTGGCGATTGGCGGACAATGGTACGGGCGAGGCGAATGGCTTGCCGAAACTCAACCCAGTCATCATGATGTGACATATAGTTAAAGCGAATTTCCGGCGCAGTTTCTGGTTTAGTATCTTTAATCCTAACCCAACCGCGCGATTGAGACCGCATCGGCCCAACATGAAGTTGAAAGCCATGTCCTTTGGAAGCAGCGGTGCCATCATATTTGATCGCAACTGGTAGAAAATGAAACTGGATATCGGGGTAGCTTATATCTTCCCCTGATCTGATAAAGCCGAGGGTTTCAAAGTGATTACTCGCCCCCGGTCCAGTTTTAGTAACAAGCCATCTAAGCCCTATCCACGCTTTGGCGGGCAGATTGAGGTAGCGGTAAAGCGTAATCGGCTTAAGGCAGGTGAATTGCAGATAGACTTCGAGATGATCCTGCAGATTAGCCCCGACCCCACTGCGGTCAGCTCGTGTGGAGATGCCGTGAGATAGCAACAAATCAGCAGGGCCAATGCCTGAACGTTGCAGGATTTGCGGTGTGTTGATTGCTCCGGCCGCAAGAATGACTTCTCGGCGCGCCCTCGCCTCACACGCACGGCCTTTGTGCTGATAAGCTACTCCGACTGCACGTCCGTTTGAGATCAAAATTTTATCGACTAGCGCGCGAGTGATCAGCCTCAGCATGCGGTTTTTCAAGGCAGGGCGCAAATAGGCGTTCGCCGCCGACCATCGCCGACCACGCCAGATGGTCATATCGGCAGGAGCAAAACCCTCTTGATGGCGTCCGTTATAATCATCAAGTCTTTTATAGCCTGCCTTGTGCGCAGATGAGATCATCGCCGCGTGAAGTGGATTATCGTGAAGCCCTCTGGTGACATGGAGTGGCCCGCTATTTCCACGAAATCCCTCATCCACGTAATCGGGGCTATGGTTACCCTGATGCCAAGTTTCCATGCGGCGAAAATAAGGTAGCACGTCATTATATCCCCAACCGGTCGCACCTTGATCGCGCCAGTGGTCATAGTCGCGTGCGTGTCCGCGCACATAAATCATGCCGTTAATCGAGGATGACCCGCCGATGACTTTACCTCGCGGGCAAGCAAGGCGACGTCCGCCGAGGGCGTCTTCAGGCTCAGCGTGATATCCCCAGTTATATTGTTTCATGTTCATCGGCATTGACAGAGAGGCGGGCATTTGGATGAGAGGGCCTAGGTCGCTACCACCGAATTCGAGCAACAGAACCGAGTATCGCCCGTCTTCAGCGAGGCGATAGGCAAGTGCTGAACCTGCCGAACCCGCACCGATGATAACAAAATCAGCATCAATGGTGTGGGGTGCGATCATGCTAGTCTTTTGGCGTGCCATGCGATGTGATCAGCGATGAAGCTTGAAACAAAATAGTATGAGTGGTCATACCCTTGCCGTTTGTTGAGTGTAAGTGGAACAGAGGCTTTTTCAGCAGCGGTGACGAGCAGGTCAGGTTTCAGGTGCTCGGTGAGAAACTCGTCATCAGAGCCCTGATCGATGAGGATATCGCTGTGCCACCCGCGATTTGCGATAAGTTTGACACTGTCGTGGTCATCATGGGCGGCGGGGTCATTACCGAGATAGGCGGTGAGAGCCGCTCGCCCCCATTCGCTCGCGGTTGGCGAAGTGATTGGCGCTAGAGCTGAAACTGAAGCGAACAAGTCAGGGTTTTTCATGGCGATGGTTAGCGCGCCATGTCCACCCATTGAATGTCCTGTGATTCCGGCTTTACCTCGACTGATTGGGGCGACTTCTGAGACGATTTCTGGCAGCTCATCAGTGATATATTTATCCATGGCAAAATGAGGGGCCCAGGGTTTTTGCGTCGCGGTGAGGTAGAACCCAGCCCCTTGTCCAAGCCAGTAGTCTTCTATGTCTGCCGCGTCATCGCCGCGAGGCGAAGTATCAGGAAAAACAAGGACGATATTATGTTTTGCAGCATAGGCTTGCGCACCGGCTTTGGTTGTAGCGTTTTCCCAAGTGCAGGTTAGTCCCGATAAATAGTACAAGCAGTGATGTGGTGGGGGTGTTGGCGGGATAAAGAGACCGAAATGCATCGGGCATCGAGTGACAGTGCTCTGGTGTTCGATGACCTGATGAAGCCCGCCGTGATGGCGAGAAGACGCGATGATATCCATATGTTTTTTCCCACAGTTTGGTGTTTATTCTGTGTCGATGGTAGCCGAGGTCTTGTGGGATAGGCAAGAGTGAAAAACGCGTGAACCGTCGCAAAACATTTTGCAGTGCCTAATAGTCAGAGTGGATCTGATTTGGTTTTAAAGTCTCGATATTTAGCGGCAGCACGTTGCAAAGAAGAGGGTAAAAAACCTACACTTACCTCACAATTTCGGGGGGTGTTTAACCGCGCCGTTAAAATCATCGCCGTGATATATACCTTACCCCTAATACAACACAACCGATCGGATGCTTTCACCTTTATGCATCAAGTCAAAGGCGTTGTTAATTTCATCAAGCGGCATGGTATGCGTGATCATCGGATCGATCTCGATCTTACCGTCCATATACCAGTCGACAATTTTAGGTACATCAGTCCGCCCTCTCGCACCGCCAAATGCGGTTCCGCGCCAAACCCGACCCGTCACCAGCTGAAACGGACGTGTACTGATCTCTTGTCCTGAGCCAGCAACACCGATAATTATCGATTCACCCCAGCCCTTATGACAACATTCAAGCGCCATCCGCATCACCTGAGGATTGCCAATACATTCAAAACTGTAATCTGCACCGCCGCCAGTTAACTCAACCAGATGCCCCACCAAATCACCTTTAACCTCACTAGGATTGACAAAATGCGTCATTCCGAAACGCTCACCCCACTCTTTCTTGTCGTTATTCAGATCAACCCCAACAATCATTTTCGCACCGATAAGGCGCAAACCCTGAATCACGTTCAGCCCAATCCCGCCAATGCCAAACACTACAGCCACGCATCCCACCTCAGCCTTAGCAGTATTGATCACCGCACCGATGCCAGTGGTAACGCCGCAACCGATATAACAGACTTTATCAAACGGCGCATCGGGATTGATTTTCGCCACCGCGATTTCAGGCAAAACCGTGTGATTGGCAAAGGTCGAGGTTCCCATATAGTGAAAAATCTTCTCGCCATTCAGAGAAAAACGTGACGTTCCGTCAGGCATCACTCCCTGCCCTTGAGTGCCTCTGATCGCCTGGCACAAATTGGTCTTGGGATGAAGGCAATAATCGCATTGGCGACATTCAGGCGTATAAAGAGGAATCACGTGATCACCCACCGCAACTGAACTAACCCCGTCACCGATCTGGGTCACCACGCCCGCACCCTCATGCCCTAAAATGGCTGGAAAAATGCCTTCAGGATCGGCCCCAGATAAAGTGAACTCATCAGTGTGACATATTCCAGTGGCTTTTAACTCGACCAAAACCTCTCCCGCTTTCGGAGCTTCAAGATCCACTTCCATAATCTCAAGTGGCTGCCCTGCTTTCATTGCAACTGCTGCACGCGTTTTCATTGACCTATCCTCCGGTGGTATCTATTCTGCCCTATAGCATTATACATCTAACTGTTAAGAGCAAGCTTTCCAAACCAATGATTCTTACCGAATGGATTTTTCTGGCGCTGACTGCCCTCGCCGCCGCCGCTAGCCCCGGTCCAAGCTTCGCCTTACTGGTTAGATCAGTGATGGCTGGTGGACGCACGGGCGGCATTATCTTTGGTCTCAGCCACGGCTTTGGAATCTTTATCTATGCCGCGCTGGTCGGGATTGGGCTGGCAGGCGCCCTGCTGCTGTCGCCATTATTATTTAAAGCCATTCAGATCGGCGGATTAATCTTTCTCATCTGGCTTGGGGTCACCATGATCGCCAAAACACACAGCGAGATCACATCAACGCCAGATAAAGTCAAACCCACCAAACTCATCACCCATGCAAGAGATGGGTTGCTGATCGCACTACTTAATCCAAAAGCCGCCGTTTTCCTCACCGCGATTTTCAGCCAGTTTATCGAGGTAAGTGACACCATCGGAACCCGCGTTGGAGTGGTTGTCTTGCTCTGGGCTGTTGATAGTTCTTGGTATGTGCTGGCGGGAATCGCGTTGGCTTTAACGCCAGTCATGGCGACCCTGCATCTTTTCACCCAATCCATCACTAAGATCATGGGTACACTGCTTATCGTCCTCGCTCTCATTATCGGCTACGGGATCATCGCTCATTAAACGTCCTTCCTACAATAACTCCTAAATGATCATTGCACTAACGGGTAGGTTTTGGCTAGGATAACCCCGAAAACAACCAAAGGATGATACATGACCTTTAATGCTCTTATGCTGACCCGCGAAGAGGGTGCACCGCCTGAAGCGCAAATTACCCAACTGAATAATTCCGACTTACCGCAAGATGGCGATGTCACCATTGCAATCGCTTTTTCTGGACTTAATTACAAGGATGGCCTGTGCCTGCTTGGCAAGGCCGGGTTGGTACGATCATATCCGCATATAGCGGGAATTGATTTCGCCGGCACTGTGATAGAATCCGATGACAAACGCTATCAAGAAGGTGATCAGGTGGTGCTGACCGGCTGGAGAGTCGGCGAGGCCTGGTGGGGAGGTTACGCCGAACGTGCGCGCGTCAAGGCCGATTGGCTCGTCCCATTGCCTGACGGCATGACAGCTGAAGCCGCAATGGGAGTCGGTACCGCCGGGTTAACGGCAATGCTCGGGATTCTCGCACTTGAAAATCACGGCCTCACGCCGGATAGCGGTGAGATTCTGGTTACCGGCGCAAGTGGCGGGGTTGGTTCGCTAGCAACCGCGATGCTGGCAAAGCGCGGGTATCAGGTCGCAGCGGTCACGGGCAAAGCCACATCAGCCTCACGCCTTGAAGCACTTGGCGCGAGGCAGATTATCCCCCGCGAGGAACTCGCTGAAGCTAGCGATAAACCGATGGAAAGCTCAAGATGGGCCGGATGCATCGACAGTGTCGGTGGAACGATGCTCGCGCGGGTGCTAGGGCAATTGAATTATGGTGGCTCAGTCGCGGCCATCGGTAATGCTGGCGGCGTTAATGTTCCAGCATCAATCATCCCCTTTCTGTTGCGCGGAATCAATCTTTTAGGAATCGATTCAGTAATGCAACCTTACGATAATCGAGTGGCCGCGTGGCGTGAGGTAAAAACCTCGCTCGATGCCTCTGACCTCAAATCAATGACAGAAATTATCGGGCTAGAAGCCCTGCCGCACTACGCTAAATCCATACTAAAAGGCGAAATTAGCGGCCGGGTTATTGTCAATCCATCGCTCTAATAAGGGTCAGTTTATTATGAGTTTTACCTTCGCCATTGTTAATCGCACGCGCAAATCACCCTTTTTTGACAGCACCGTCGCAGCAGGGGTTAGTCATTTCACCACATATAATCATATGTGTATGCCGATCTCATATGGCGATTTTGCCGCTGAATATGATCGGCTGATCAATGGCGTAGCGATGTGGGATGTCTCAGTGGAAAGACAAGTGCAGATTAAGGGACGCGATGCAATGCGCCTGGTCAAAATGCTTACCCCTCGCAATCTAGAAAATCTCGCTATAGGACAGGGAAAATATGCACCGATCTGCAACAGGCAAGGCATATTGCTCAATGATCCGGTATTGCTACAGATCAGCGAAGATGAATTCTGGCTCTCGATCGCCGATAGCGATGTGAAATTATGGGCAGGCGGAGTAGCAGCAGCATTAAACCTCGATGTCGAGGTCAGTGAACCGGATGTCTCACCTCTTGCGGTGCAGGGGCCGAAAGCGAAAGACGTAATCGGCGATTTATTTGGCTCCCGTGCCACATCACTCAAGCATTTCGCTTTTTTCGACACCGATCTTGACGGAATTCCGCTGATTGTTGCACGGTCAGGCTGGAGCAAACAAGACGGTTTTGAGCTCTATCTGCGTGATGGAAGGAAGGGTAAAAAACTGTGGGATCTCGTCGCTAAAGCAGGTGCGCCTTACAATATCGGCCCTGGTGCTCCTAATTACATTGAGCGGCTTGAAAGCGGACTTATCTCATTCGGCACCGACACCGATGATACGAGTAATCTTTACGAGATGGGTCTTGGTAAACTCTGCGATCTATCACGGCGCGATGATTTTATTGGCAAGGCGGCGCTAGAAAAAATCGCCGCGACTGGCATCAGCCGTCTTTTCTGCGGCGTGATACTCGATGGCACACCGCTAACCAAGACCAATGAGCATCGCTGTCCGGCCTCACATGGCGGACAACATAGCGGCTATGTATCGGCGGCCACCTGGTCGCCTCGACTGCAACAGAATATCGGGGTTGGGATTATTGCCAAAGACGTCTTTGATGAAGGCAAGACAATAACTGTAGACATCGCCGGAGGAACTCGTGAAGGCAAAACCGCCGCACTCCCGTTTATCAGTCGCAACACCAAAACCCCAGAAAGTAAAACTCCAAAGAACGAAACCCAAGAAAGCAGTACCCGAAGGAACATCAGATGAGCAAACCTTTCGGTTTTGATACCTTAAGCCTTCACGCAGGGCATCTTCCCGATGAACGTCATGGCTCAAGAGCCGTGCCTATTCATCAGACAACTTCATATCTTTTCGAGGACACCGAACACGCTGCGGCCCTTTATAATTTCGAGGTTGGTGGTCATCTTTACACCCGCATCTCGAATCCGACAGTAGCAGTGCTAGAACAAAGGCTCGCCGCCCTTGACCACGGCGTCGCGGCAGTGGCCACGGCAAGCGGAATGTCAGCGATATTTCTTGCGATTCTTGCGCTGACTAGCCAAGGCGATCATATTGTCGCGTCCTCACAGATGTATGGCGGTAACATCAATCTTCTTGAGCACACAATGTCGCGATTCGGAGTCCGAACGAGTTTCGTCTCACCACTCGATCATGCGGCGATTGCCGAGGCGATCACCCCTGAAACCAAAATGATTTTTTCCGAAGTGATCGGTAATCCAGGGCTTGATGTGATGGATATAGACGCAGTTGGGAAAATCGCCAAAGACCATGGCGTGCCTCTGGTGATTGATGCGACGCTGAACACACCTTATCTAATGCGCCCGCTAGATCATGGCGCAAATATCGTTATTCACTCGCTGACAAAATGGATCGGCGGACATGGAGTGGCAATGGGCGGCATGATTATCGATGGTGGTAATTTCGACTGGGGACAAAATGATCGCTTTCCGACATTAACCGAACCTCATTTCGCTTTTCAGGGAGTTAATCTGTGGGAGGAATTCGGGCCCACCGCTTTCGCGATGCGAGTACGGAGCGAGGGGATGTATAATATCGGCCCCGCCCTTAGTCCGACTAATGCTTTTCACGTTCTGCAAGGTCTAGAAACACTGGGGTTGCGAATGGAAAAACATGTCTCCAACACCAAGGTATTGGTTGATTTTCTTAAAAGTCACGATGACGTGGCCTGGGTCAATCACCCATCGTTACCAACGCATCGCTGCCACGCGGTCGCCTCGAGATTAATGCCCAAGGGAGCGGGTTCTATCATCACCATCGGAGTTAAGGGCGGTTTTGCTGCCAGTCGCGCTTTTATCGAGAACGTTGAACTAGCCTCGCATCTGGCTAATGTAGGGGATGCAAAAACGCTGGTAATTCATCCAGCCAGCACCACGCATTCGCATATCTCGCCTGAAGCGATGAAAGCTGGCGGATTGAGTGATGATTTAATCAGGGTTTCGGTGGGACTTGAGGATATCGAAGATATCAAAGATGATTTCGCCCGCGCCCTTACCAAAGCGCGGCGCGCAACCGCAAGCCAAAGCAAGGGCTAGGCGATGTATTGCACGGTAAGAGGCAAAAAGTGCTTTGTTTCCACTGGCAGTCGCGAGGTGGCCGCGGACGCGCCATGTCTTTTGTTTATTCATGGCAGTGGGCAGAATCATCTGACGTGGTTGTTGCAGACAAGATTTTTTGCCAACCGAGGATGGGCCGCCCTCGCGCCTGACTTACCTGGACATGGCTTGAGTGAAGGTGCGCCACTCAAAACCATCGAGGAAATGGCCGATTGGTGTCATGAGTTTCTATGTGAGATGGGATACAAAACCGCAACCGTCATCGGCCATTCCCAGGGCGGCCTAATCTCTCTTGAATTCTGCCATCGCCATCCTGATCAAACCTCAGCGCTGGCAATTATCGCCTCGGCGGCGGCAATCGAGGTCAACCCGCAACTGATCTCAATGGCCAAAAAAGACGAAGCCGCTGCCATCGAGGCGATGGTGACATGGGGGCATGGGGTTGATGGTCGTTTCCATGACCATGCAATGCCCGGAAATAGCCATTTGAATTTGGGACGGCGCGTGATGACTGCCAACCCCGCCGGAACGCTGGCCGTTGATTTGCACGCTTGTGCGCTTTACCAGAACGGGATTAAGGCGGCGGAATCCATTACTGCACCAAGCTTGTTGATTCTCGCGCGCGATGATCGCATGACACCGCTTAAAAGTGGAAAAATCCTCAGCGCGGCCATCAGCGGAGCGGAGACAAAGATCATCGATAAAGCTGGACATATGTTGCCAATAGAGCGCGGCCATGAGGTCAACGCAGGTTTGCGGGTTTTACTCGCCCGCGCGAAGATCGAGCCACGAGTCACGCTATGAGCGAGATGCACGGCTTTCAAACCATCGCGGTGATCGGCGCGGGAACGATGGGCGCAGGGATCGCGGCCCAAATCGCCAATGCTGGACAAAATGTGTTTCTTTTAGATCTGCCCTCTGATGACACAGATGATCCTAACACTCTTGCAAATGCAGCAATCTCGCGGCTTAAAACTTCTGAGCCGCCACAGCTTTTCACCAAATCTCACGCCGAGCGTATTATCCCCGCCAATATCCGCGATGATATGGATAAACTGGCTCAATGTGACTGGATCATCGAGGCTGTGGTCGAAAAAATCGACATAAAAAAAGCACTTTATCATGACTTGGCCGGAATCATCCGCCCTGATTGCGTGCTAACCTCAAACACCTCAACGATACCGATATCGCTACTGACATCGGATATGCCCGAGGCGCTAAAGCGGCGTTTTGCAATCACGCATTATTTTAATCCTGTACGTTATATGCGACTAATGGAGCTGGTGGCGGGCGAAAGCCACGATGAATCTGTCATGGTGCGGCTTAAGGATTACAATGACCGAGTTCTGGGTAAAGGTGTTGTACGATGCAAGGACACTCCGGGGTTTTTAGGCAATCGGGTTGGGGTCTTTGCTTTGCAAGTCGGACTGCGTGCGGCTTACGACAACCATCTCGATATCACAGTCGCGGACGCACTGATGGGACGACCGATGGGAATTCCGAAAACTGGAGTTTTCGGGCTGTATGATCTGATCGGTGTGGATTTAATGGCTGATGTGGTGGTGAGTCTTGGCTCAATTCTGCCACGTGATGATGCTTTTCATCATGTGGGTGAAGCGCAAAATCCGGTTAGCCCGTTGATCAAGCAGATGGTGGCAAAAGGTTTTAAGGGTGATAAAAGCGGCGGCGGATTTTATCGCGATAACAAAACCATGATGATTGATCTAGCTGACGGAGAGCCTCTGGCGGCGAGTGACAAAATTCCCAAACGCGTCATGCGAGCGCTTGAAATGCTCGCGCTGAACCAAGACCCTTTGCCGATGATGGTCGCGCCATACACAGCCGATGATAATGCGCTTGATCGACAGGCAGCACAATTCTGCCGCCAGGTGCTTGCACAGATTTTTACCTATGCTGCAAACCTAATTCCTGAGGTCACCACCTCACCGCAAGATATTGATGATGCGATGAAACTGGGATTCAACTGGCAACGAGGCGTTTTCGAGATGATCGATGCGATCGGGCATGATCAAGTCTTGGAAATGATCGCCAGCGAGGGATTGCCTCCACCATCGATCATCGGGCATGGGCTGTTTTACGCCCCGTCAGGCAAAACGTTGACTGTGCGGCGTTTCGATGGCGGTGATGATAAGGGCGTGATGCATCCGGTCGATCTACCGCCAAAAGTCATTCGCTTTCATCTTTTAAGGCAATGCCTCGAGCCAATCATACGCAACAGAGCGGCGAGCCTTTACCAAATTGGTGATGATTTACGACTGATCGAGTTTCATTCCAAAGCCAACGCACTGACTGATTTATCGATGGAGATTGTTGCGGCCGCAGCTGAAGATCATGGACGAGGGGTCATTATTCACAATGACGCGCAACATTTCTCAGCAGGGGTTGATCTGACCGCAGTGCTTTCGTTGATCAACAAGAAAAACTGGCGCGAGATAGATGCTTTCCTCAGCCGCTTTCAGAACGCAGTTATCTCTTTACGCTCATCCCCAGTGCCAGTAGTCGCCGCACCATCAGGACTCGCGATTGGTGGTGGTTTTGAAGTTGTACTTCACGCCGACCGGGTTGTCGCGCATGGCAATTCGGTTTTTGGTCTGGTTGAATCATCCGTTGGGCTAGTGCCATCCGGAGGCGGGATTAAAGAAGTTTTGCGCCGATGCCACGATGCACTTACCGAGAGCGATGACGCTGCATGGCGTGCGTGGATGCAGATCGGCTACGCCCGCACCGCCGCCAGCCCTGAAGATAGCGCTAAACTTCACTATTATCTGCCTAAGCGCGACCAGATGGTGATGAATCGTGACCGTTTGCTAAGCACCGCGATGGATATGATTGAAGAAATGGTATCGGATGGCTACACACCGCCTTTGCCTCCAAATCTGAAATTGGCAGGGGCTACCTTACGTGATAAAATGAGTGACTTTATCGACAAAGGCCTCAAGGATGGAATATTTTACCCGCACGACAAAACCGTAGCAATGGCCATCGCCGATTGTGTGGTTAGCGACAAAAATGATGGTGAGATCATTGATGAAAAAGCAATGCTCGCACGTGAACGCGAGGCTTTTCTGCGACTTGCTCGCACCGAAGAAACAAAGGAAAGGATCGCCGCGCTGATGGAAAAAGGGGAAACCATAAGGAATTAGATTCATGGATTTATACGACGATTTTACTCCAAACGCGGCTAATCATGTGCCGCTCACACCAATTTCTTTTTTGCGGCGCACAGCAATGATCTTTCCCAATCATGAGGCGATTATCCATGGACAAAAGCGCCTGACATGGGGTGACGTGTTCAAACGCTGCCGGCGGCTGGCTTCGGCTTTGAATAAATTAGGAGTTGGGCGCAACGATACAGTATCAATAATCGCGCCTAACATTCCTGAAATGGTCGAGGCACATTTTGGAATTCCGGCCAGTGGCGGGGTGCTGAACGCGATCAACACCCGCCTCGATGCCGAGACGGTTGCGTATATCCTAGAGCATGGCGAAGCCAAAATTCTGATTGTCGATAATGAATATGCACCCCTTGCCGCCAAAGCCCTTGCGATTCTTGATAAAAATCAGGGCGGGCATCAGATCAAAGTCATTGACCTGATCGATAGTGAATACGCGGCCCAAATAGAGGGCGAAATCATGCGAGTCGGTGAGATGAGTTATGATGAATTACTCTCGCTTGGTGATGAAGACAGCCCGTGGCGAATGCCACAGGATGAATGGGACTCACTCGCGCTCAATTATACCTCGGGAACCAGTGGGCGACCGAAAGGCGTGGTGTATCATCACCGCGGCGGCCATCTGATCGCGCTTGGTACTGCGACTGACTGGCAGCTGCCACGTCATCCAAAATATCTTTATGTCGTACCGATGTTTCACTGTAACGGCTGGGGTCATGCTTGGGCAATCGCGGCCGTGGCGGGGACAATCGTCTGCTCCCGCACAATCACCGCCAAAGTAATTTATGATTCTATAGCCGATCAGAACGTCACACATTTCGCTGGGGCGCCGATCGTCATGTCGATGCTAGTCAACGCCGAGGACAGTGATCGCCGCCCGATTTCGCAGCAAATAGAAGTGCTGACAGCAGGAGCCGCCCCACCACCAACCGTGTTGCACGGTATGGAAAAATTGGGATTTAATATCACACAGGTTTATGGTTTGACTGAGACTTATGGCCATGTGGTTATGTCTGTCTGGCAAGGCCGGTGGGCTGAGGTGTCGGCGGATAAGCGTGCTGCGCTCAAGGCAAGGCAAGGTGTTGTAATGACGCCTCTTGAAGACATAGACGTGATCGATCCTGACACCGGCGAGGCCGTGGCAATGGACGGCGAGACAATCGGTGAGATTGTCATGCGCGGCAATGTGGTGATGAAAGGTTATCTCAAAAATCGTGAAGCAACAGAAACCGCGTTCAAGGACGGATATTTTCACTCAGGGGATTTGGGAGTAAAACATCCTGACGGCTATGTAGAGATCAAAGACAGATTAAAGGATATTATTATTTCAGGCGGTGAGAACATCGCCTCTATAGAAGTAGAGGCCGCGCTTTATCGCCATGAGGCCGTAGCCTTGGTGGCCGTCGTCGCAATGCCTGATGAAAAATGGGGCGAGGTGCCTTGCGCTTTTATTGAACTAAAAGACGGCAAGACCGCTGATGAAGCCGAGGTAATAGAGTTCTGCCGCCAGCATATGGCAGGATACAAACGCCCAAAAAGAGTCATTTTTACCACTTTGCCCAAAACCTCGACAGGCAAGATACAGAAATTCGAATTGCGCCAGCGCATCACCGATGACGCTATCAACGCGGCCGCGAAGAAGTAATCTCCTACGGAAGAAGAATAAGCCCTAGCCCATAGCTGTCAGGCAGTGGTGGATAAAATGCCATGCTTGCATCGGGTGAGAAGGTTTTTTGCGTTAAGATGCGCACGAGCGGCGTGTCTATACCCGTCATGCCTTTGGGCGAGCGAAAAACCCGCCATGTTTCAGTCCGCGCAACCTCGTGGCTACCGAACGGCATTTTCTGATGAAGCATACCTTCGCCGCGCGCAAGTCGCGCTTTTGCAACTGCGAGAATCAAAGGCAGTTTTTCCAAATCTGCTGCCAGAGAGAGTTTTTTCTGCGGTAACACAGGAGACGACCCAAAGGATAACACAGAGGATAACACAGGCGCCCAGAGCACCGCACGCGCAGCAATGTCAGGATCAAAAGCTATGTGCACCCCATCACCCCCTGCACAAAAATCACCCTCATATCTGCTTGCCAGAAAATCCTCGTCGCCAAGCCGAACCCACCAACTGCCACCATGGTTAATCCGCATAGCCGCGATTCTAGCGATCGCATCACGGTCAAGCGCAAGGCGCATCATATCCGCACCATCCGCCGCAAGGTCTTGCGGCAGGCGTTGCCATATCTCCTGTCTTAACTCTGGCGGCATCTCGCGCCATTGGTCGATCTCTTGATGATGCCGCTGGCAACCACGACAAACTCTGATCTGCTCATGATCACATATCCCCATACAAGGGCTGTGCGCGGCGTCCGCGGTCGCCAGAAAATCAGATTCGCGCGTCATGCTAAGGACGAACAGAGCAAACCAAGGCGTTGCTCAGCCGCCAGCACAGATTCCAATCCACTTTTGTAATCGGGGTAATCCAACTCAAGCCCTAATGCTGTGCGAAGCCTGCTATTATCAACACATCTTGCGGTCGCATAAAAACTCTGCGCCATTTCCGATAAGTTCGCGTCAGCAAAATTGACAGCCTCAGGAGGCTCTACTCCTAGCAAACTCGACGCATAGCGGGTAACTTCACCCGCCTCACACGGATTGCCATCAGCGCAATTCAGCACGCGCTGCGGAGCAGGATTTAGCATCGCCGTCATGATAATTTTTGCTAAATCTTCCACGTGAATCCGGTTAAACAAATGCCCCGGCTTGTTGATAATTCTTGCTTTACCATTAAGCAACGCTTGGAAGGGAGACCGGCCAGGGCCATAGATTCCGGCGGCGCGAAAGACTTCAGCGCTCAACGTATCTTGCCAAAGAATTTCAGCTTGTCGCCGCACCCTACCGCGCTCAGACTGGGGCTCAGTGGAGCTATCTTCATTCACCCAGCCGCCACCCGATTCACGATAGACGCTGGTAGCGGATACATAACCCGCCCATGCGCCGAGACGCCGCAGACTCTCGCCATGGGATGTGAGGACCGGATCGATGCCATTTTCTGCCGGAATCATCGACACCACATGCGTTACCCCATCCAAAGCATCATCGATAGCCTTAATTGGTTGTTCGGTGGAAAACGGATAAATGGTGATCTCTCCGATATCATGGCCGCTAAGAGGGCCGCTAAGAGGGCCACTGCTCCGCTTGCTACCGCGTACCTGCCAACCGGCATCCCTCAACAGCTTCGCCAACGTCATGCCGGTAAAGCCAAGCCCAAAAATAAATGCTGTTGTCATTTCATCCCCCGCCTGAAACCATCCCACATGATCACGATGAAGCAAAAAGCCTCTTTCCTTATTCTGAAAACATAGAATATAAAAGAGGAATAACCAAGAAAGGATTACTAATGAAGCGACTGGTATATGGTCTTTGTGGGTTAATTAGTTTTGTGATGGCGGCAGTTGTAATTTTCATTGCTTCTGACCGCCTTGCCGAGGAAAAGATGCGTCCGCTGTTTCCTCATCTCACCGAGGCCGCCTTCACGCTCACAGACACGAATGGCGCAAGTGTTAGCAACCTTGATTTGATTGGCTCGCCGAAATTAGTTTTTTTCGGCTTCACCCATTGCCCTGAAGTCTGTCCATTGACGCTGAACACATTAAGTTATTTACTTGATGATATTGGTGCAGCGGCAGATGAGGTCGACATTGTTTTTATCAGTGTTGATCCCGAACGTGACACCCCCGCGCTCATGCGCGAGTATCTTGCGGGTTTTGACGATAACACCATCGGTCTCACCGGCCGCAAGGCGGCGGTGGCTGAGGTAATCCAACATTACAGGGTTTACGTTGAAAAAGTGCCGCATGACCAAGGGGATTACCAGATTAACCACACCGCTAGCGTATTTCTTTTCGATGCGCAGGGTCGGTTCTCAGGGTTGATCTCCTGGGGCGAAGATGAATTGATCAGCCACACTAAAATCGAAAACCTGCTTGCGGGATGAGGTAATGCACCCGGAAAATATCATCATCATCGGCGGCGGTGTTGCTGGGTTTGCGATGGCCATCGCCTGCGAGGCACTCGGGCATCACGTGACGGTGATCGAGTGCGATGATCACCTTACGCGTCAAGGAGGCATTCAACTCGCCCCAAATGGCTGGCGCGCCGCGGCGACTTTGGGGATTGCCGAGCGCCTTGAGACGGTAGCTTTGCCGCTTCACCTGATGCGCCTAGTATCACTCGCATCAAGACACACACTGGTCAATCTGCCTCTAGAGGCCACACAGCAGCGACAACCTTATACGTCAATCCGCCAAGCTGATTTTCTTAAAGTTTTATCAGACAGTGCGGAGGCCGCAAAAAACATCAGCCGCCTCGATGCTGAGGTCAAGCAGGTCGCAACCGAGCACGACAAAGTTTTGCTAACGCTGGCTGATAACAGTGTTTTGACAGCTGATTGGGTGATTGGTGCCGATGGTGCGGGGGGATTATGTCGCTGCTATGTCGCGGCGGGTGAAAACCCGACCCTCTTTCCTCGGCGGGTGGCCTATCGTTTCGTAACCGATCTCAAAGCCCTTACTCCGGTGATGGCCGCGCGCGCAAGTTGCGTATGGCTTGGTGATGGCGGTCATCTAGTGCATTACCCGCTTTTGAATAACACGCTGAACGTAGTGGCGGTGGTGCGGTATGGCGAGGGATCATGGCAACGCGCCGAGAAATTACTCACCTTGCATCCTTATCTTGACCAAAAGGCACTTGGCGAGGCCGCTGAGATTCCACTAGCGCAGCAACGTCGGCTTGACACACGGCAACGCGGGCGCGTCCTGTTAACTGGCGATGCCGCATGTGTAATGCCACCTCATCTCGCGCAAGGCACAGGACAAGCTCTGATCGATGCGGCCAGTTTATTAACCCTCGCCCGCGCGCATGACAGTTTTGAGAGGCTCGCTCCGTTATGGGCAGGGTTACGCATGCGCGCGTGCCGGGAGGCGGGAGAATCAGCAAATGCTGCGGGAAGGCTTTTCGCCGCCGCAACGCCATTGACCCGCTGGCGCGATCTTGCCCTTAGCTATGGTGGCGAGATGGTTCTTGGGCGGATTTTAGACCGGCTGTGGGGCGACCATGAAAAAACGCCCGACACGTTTTCAGGGCCGGGCGTTTAAATAATGCAGAATTACCGCAAAAGTTTACTCTCGATTGCCGACCAGTCTCAGCAGAAAGAGGAACATATTGATGAAATCGAGATACAGTTTCAACGCACCAAAGATTGATTTGCGTTGCATGACGCCATGGCCATCCGAGGCAGAATACATTGATTTGATCTTTTGAGTATCATAAGCAGTCAGTCCGGCGAAAATCAACACCCCTCCAACCGAGATCATCAACTCAAGCGGTGCGGATGCGATAAAAAGATTAACGATCATTACCAGAATAAGCCCAATCAACCCGATCCCGAGAAACGCGCCAAGAGGCCCCAAATCACGTTTAGTAGAGTAGCCATAAGCGCTAAGTCCAGCGAAAGCTCCTGCGGTGATGAAAAAGGCTCGAGCGACGCTTTCAGTGGTGTAAGTGATCAGCACCGAAGATAGTGAGACGCCAATCAAAGCAGCGAAAATATAAAACAATGTCTGCGCTTTGCGAATGGACATCGCATGGATTCGGGCCGATAGCCAAAACACCAGACCAAGCGGAGCGAGGGCCACGACCCAGAGAAGTGGTGATCCGTAGAGAGCTTGGCCGAAAGGTGTAAAACTCCCACTGGCCTCGTTAAAGCTCAGCAGTTTTGTGCCGTAAGCCGCAAAACCGGTCACCGCAAGTGCGGTCGCCATATAGTTATAGACGCCCAGCATATAAGCGCGAAGACCTTGGTCGATCGCAGCGGACGCTGTGGCTGATTGATGCATATAGCGCGGGTTATTCATAATATTTTTCCTCCATTCAAGGATCTTATGTCTTTAACATAACAATTTGTACAGTTTTTTTCAAGACATCGAGATAAAATCGCGTTTTTGTCGCACACTTTGGGTCTTCAACTGCCCACAAGCCGCCAAAATATCCTGCCCACGCGGGGTACGCACAGGACTCGCATAACCGGCCGCCATGACTTTTTTTGCAAAAGCCTCGATTCGATTCGGGCGCGAGGTTTTGTAATCACTCCCCGGCCAAGGATTAAAAGGAATGAGGTTGATTTTTGACGGAATTCCCTCAATCAGCTTAAGTAAAGCCCTTGCATCTTCATCACTATCATTGATGCCATCGAGCATCACATACTCCCAAGTGATTCGGCGCGCATTGCTCAATGGGGGATAAGCACGGCATGCGTCGATCAGTGTTTTGAGCGGATATTTGCGATTAATCGGCACCAACACATTACGCAACGCGTCATTCGCGGCGTGAAGTGAGATTGCAAGATTAACCCCCAAATCATTACCAACGCGTTCGATTTCAGGCACGACCCCAGCGGTCGATAACGTAATTCGTCGTCTGGATAAAGCGATCCCTTCACCACTCATGATGATCTGCAGGGCTTTTGCGACATTGTCATAATTGAACAAAGGCTCACCCATGCCCATCATAACGATATTGGTTACCTTCCGGCCCTCGCGTGAGGCGGGCCAGTCATTAAGTTCATCCATTGCCAGCAATACCTGACCAGTAATCTCACCCACCGTTAGATTCCGTACCAGTTTTTGCGTCCCAGTATGACAAAAACGGCATGTCAAAGTGCAGCCGATCTGTGATGAGAGGCACAAAGTGCCGCGGGTTTTATCCGGAATATAGACCGTTTCGGCTTCCTTCCCGTCATCAAAACGAAGTAGCCATTTTATCGTCCCGTCCTTTGAACGTTGACGCGCCACCACTTGAGGGCGGGGAATGGCGAGACAAGCAGCAAAACGCTCGCGCACTGGCCGTGCGAGGTCGGTCATATTGCCAAACTGCGTCTCTCCATGCCTCCAGACCCAGCGCCAGATTTGTCGGGCCCTGAAGGCAGGTAAACCCATCTCGCCCATCAACGCAACAAGACCCGCACTATCGAGGTCATTGAGGTTGGTGGTCGTGGCGGCGTGATCGTCAAGAATCACGTGAAGTGAAGTCATTTCGGGCAACTTTTACCGATCACGTTATAGGCGGCGGTAAATCCTGTAAGCGAGTAAATATCTATCGTGGTGTTGCCTCTGCTCGAAACACCGGTAACCGTCAAACTACGCCCGCGTTTCATCTCTTTGACCAGAATTTGATCAAGGTCAGGTGTAGCCCAAGCATAACTATCACTGCTATAAAGGGTGAATTTTTGCCCATCGATATTGAAGAAGACGTCCTCTTGGTCTTTGAATCGGTATCCGGCGAAACTGCTTACGACATCACGATCTGATTTTTTTGGCCCATGCGTGACATAAACACGAGTTTGGTCGCGGTTGTTGCGGTTGTAATCACCTTTTAATTTAGTTGGCTCGCTTGAAATAAAACAGGTTTTTTTCGCACTACTTCCTGTCTCGTACGCTGTCCATTGTCCGTGGCTGCTGATCGCCTTGCCGTCTGCAGCGTGCGAAACCATCGGCCACGCGAGCACTAGAGCCGCCAAAATCAACGCAAACGCTCTCTTTTTATGTATAAGACTGTGAAACACCATGATTATCAAATTCACCTTTTCTCAAAAAACGCGTGGGATTTTATCCATGAGGGACGCCCCCGTCACAATCTCAAAAATCATCCTGTCAATCAATCATTAAATGATTGGTTTTTCCGCGCGTGCTTCTTGTGCCATAGCGGTTTGCCAAAATCAGGGGTGATGGTTGTGTTATCAGCAGCCCCTGGCATCATCGGTCTTGGCGCAAAACGCCCAAGCGACTGCAGGCGGTCATACAACACCAACGCGCCAGTGACAGCCAGATTAAGCGAGAATTGCGTCGGAATTTTAATCACATGATCGCATAATGAAATCATCTCATCGCTCAACCCCATCCGCTCAGAGCCAAGAATATACGCCGCCATACGCGGATGATGAAAACTCGGCAAATCGCCAGCGTCTTCGGTCATCTCAACCCCAACCAGCTGACATCCTTGCGGCAAAGCTAGGTCACGCGAAGTATCGAAAAGATAAAGCGGTCTCTGGTTGATAGACTTGGAGGTGTCACTTTGCATGACTTCACGCTTGCTGAATCGTGAGGCGACTAAAAAAACAAAAGCAGCATCAAAAGCGTGCGCTGTGCGCAACACCGCACCGATATTGCGCGCCTTGCTACCGCCCTCAACGCCTATAGCCGCATAACCCTTCGTCATTCTGATAGAAACCGTGCAGAGATTTTATCGATGGTTTTGGCCATGGTGATATCCCTCTTGGTAATCCCGCCAACGTCTTGGCTGATCAAAGTAATCGTGACCATGCGATAGAAGTTATACCATTCAGGATGATGGTCACAGCGTTCAGCCAAAAGCGCAACCTCGGTCATAAAGCCAAACGCCTCGCGGAAGGTGCTAAAGGTAAAATGACGTGTGATCACAGTGCGTTCGCGCTCAACCTGCCAATCGGCAAGGGTCGCGAGGGCTTCCTCAAGTGCAGAATCGGTGAGAATTGCGGACATTTTTTCTCCGGTTATTCTTGCCTCAAAACCTCAGTTCATCTATATATCACCTATGACATCGATAGCAAAAAAAATCGTCCTCGCCTATTCAGGAGGGCTAGACACATCGGTAATTCTGCGCTGGCTTCAAGATGAAAAACAGGCTGAAGTCGTCACTTTCACCGCCGATATCGGGCAAGGTGACGATGTAGAAATGGCACGCACTAAAGCCGAAGCCATGGGCATTAAAGAGATTTATATCGAGGATTTGCGTGAAGAGTTCGTCCGTGATTACGTGTTCCCGATGTTTCGTGCCAACGCTTTATACGAAGGCGAGTATCTGCTAGGAACAGCGATCGCTCGTCCGCTGATTGCCAAGCGGCAAATAGAAATTGCAGAAGAGGTCGGAGCGGAGGCCGTCAGCCATGGCGCAACCGGTAAAGGCAATGATCAGGTGAGGTTTGAACTCGGCTATTATGCCCTCGCCCCTGAAATCAAGGTAATCGCGCCATGGCGTGAATGGGATTTGACCTCGCGCGGTAAGATGATTGAATACGCCGAAGCCCGGCAGATTCCGATCCCGCGCGACAAGCGGGGCGAAGCACCCTTCAGCGTTGATGCCAATTTGCTGCATATTTCAGCGGAAGGTAAGGTGCTTGAAGATCCATGGATTGAACCCGAGGAATATATCTACTCCCGTACGGCCTCGCCGATGGAAGCCCCTGACAAAGTGACTGAGATCAGTCTTGATTTTCACCAGGGCGATCCGGTGGCAATCAACGGCAAAACCCTAACCCCCGCTGCACTTCTAACCGAGCTTAACCGTCTTGGCGGGCAAAACGGGATCGGACGGGTTGATCTGGTTGAAAACCGCTTTGTTGGAATGAAATCGCGGGGAATCTACGAAACACCCGGCGGGACGATTTTACTCAAGGCGCGACGCGCGATGGAATCAATCACGCTTGACCGCAACGCGGGGCACGCCAAGGATACGCTGATGCCGCGCTATGCCGAACTGGTCTATAACGGCTTCTGGTTCGATCCTGAACGCGAGATGCTACAACACGCTATAGATGCTAGTCAGGACAATGTCACAGGGATGGTGCGGTTAAAACTCTATAAAGGCAATGTGATCGTGACCGGCAGAAAAGCACCAAAATCTCTCTATCAACCTGATCTGGTCACTTTTGAGGATGGCACCGCCGATTACAGCCAAAGTGACGCCAATGGCTTTATTCGCCTTAATGCTTTGCGCTCACGGGTCCGACGGATGGTGAGTCCAGATAATGACTGATCATTGACTGCTCATTCAGTCAACGCAAACATCGCCCACCGTTCTATCCTGATTGACTTGCTTCAGCACGACTGAGCCGAAGGGTGCGAGTGCGTAACCTGATGCATGTACACCGCTCTCGCAGGTTTTTTTGTGACCAGCTTATATTCATCGATGCCGTTGCTGTGGCGAGCGAATTGATTCGCCGGCTCAGACGTCGCGGCGAGCAGAAAAAATACGGTGAGCAAAATAGGCATTGGCTCATCCTCCTTTGAATCATGAACGTTGATTGACGTTTAGAGACAAAAAATGGCAAAAACAGCGCGGCATTGTGGTAATTTGGTGGATATTTTCTTTTTTCTCACCGCCGAGTAGTTTATTGTGAAAAAGAAACATGGGAGGGGTGGATAGTACCCCTCGTGCAAATCAATCTCACCAAGGAGGCATATTATGTCGTTCTCTCTTCCCGATCTTCCCTATTCACATGATGCGCTGGCTGCTGGGGGCATGAGCCGCGAAACTCTCGAATATCATCACGATCTACACCATAAGGCTTATGTCGATAACGGCAACAAACTGCTCGAAGGCTCAGGCCTTGAGGGCAAAGCCCTCGCAGAAACAGTGGTTAGGACTTGGCAAAAAGATGCGTCCGTGCAATCGGGGCTGTTTAACAACGCCTCCCAGCACTGGAATCATACCCAATTCTGGCAGATGATGGGACCAAAAAATAGATCAATGCCGTCTGAACTTGAAAAAGCACTGATCGAAAATTTCGGTTCAATAGAGAAATTCAAGCAGGATTTTGCAACTGCAGGAGCTACGCAATTCGGTTCAGGCTGGTGCTGGCTGGTGAAGCTACAAGACGGCTCGCTCAAGGTGACTAAAACTGAAAACGGCGTTAATCCGCTATGCTATAAACAAACGGCCTTGCTGGGCTGTGATGTGTGGGAGCATTCGTATTATATCGATTTTCGTAACAAGCGTCCGGCCTATCTGACCAATTTTCTCGATAATCTGGTGGATTGGGAAAACGTCGCAAGCCGCATGTAATTTCCACATATAAATTCGGGAGAATCTCATCATGAATCTGTCTGATAAGTCACTGCTCAAGACTGATGCTTATATCGATGGTGAGTGGGTTGGTGCGGATAAAAAGTTTCCGGTGCGTAATCCGGCAACTGGTAAGGTGATCGCCGAGGTCGCCAATCATCCCGCATCGAGCGTAACAAAAGCGATTGAAGCGGCCGTGCCAGCTCAGAAGAAATGGGCGGCAATAACCGCAAAAGAACGCGCCTTGATGATGCGGCGATGGTTCGATCTAATCATGGCCAATCAAGAAGATCTTGCACAAATTCTGACTGCCGAGATGGGCAAGCCTCTGGCTGAAGCTCGTGGTGAGATTGCTTATGGGGCCTCATTCATCGATTGGTTTGCCGAAGAAGGTCGTCGCATAACCGGCGATATTCCGATGCCACACCAATCTGATAAACGTTTGATGGTGCTCAAACAGCCTGTGGGGGTTTTCGCAGCGATCACGCCGTGGAATTTTCCAAATGCGATGATCACACGTAAAATTGGACCCGGTCTGGCCGCGGGGTGCGCAGGAATTGTGAAACCCGCTAGCGAGACGCCGCTATCAGCACTTGCACTAGCAGAATTGGCCGAGCGTGCCGGAATTCCAGCGGGAGTGATTAACATTATTCCCGGCAAGGATGCGAAAAGCATTGGGCTCGAACTGACAACACATCCTGACATTCGCAAGATTACCTTTACGGGTTCAACCGAAGTTGGGCGAATTCTGATGCGGCAATCATCTGATACAATCAAAAAGGTAAGCCTTGAGTTAGGGGGCAATGCGCCATTGATCGTCTTTGATGACGCTGATATTGAAGTCGCGGTGCGCGAATCTCTATCGTCAAAATTCCGCAACGCAGGACAGACTTGCGTCTGCGCGAATCGGATTTTTGTCCAAGACGCGATTTACGATCAATTTGCTGAAGCGATGGCGGCTGAGGTTGCAAAGATGAAACTCGGCAATGGCGCAGAAGACGGCGTGACCATGGGACCACTCATCGACAATCAAGCCTTGGATAAAGTTAAACGTCACGTGTCGGACGCTCTCGCGGGAGGCGCTAATGCGATCATCGGTGGCAAGGCGCATGCATTAGGATCGACTTTTTATGAACCCACGGTGCTGACAGAGATGACCACAGATATGGCGATATTTCGTGAAGAAACGTTCGGGCCGGTCGCACCGTTATTCCGTTTCAAAACCGAAGATGAAGTTGTGGCGATGGCAAATGATACGATATTTGGTCTGGCGGCATATTTTTTCGCACGTGATCTATCTCGGGTCTGGCGTGTTGCTGAACGTCTTGAATACGGAATTGTTTCGGTGAACACAGGCATTTTCTCGAATGAGATCGGGCCGTTTGGCGGCGTGAAACAATCGGGCATCGGCCGTGAGGGTAGTCGTTATGGAATAGATGACTATCTTGAGTTAAAATACGTCTGCCTCGGCGAGGTATAGCGGCGACGCGACCTTGATTTAAGTGATACAAAATTATCCAACGGCTTTTTTAACCGATCGATATTTAAAAAAACTAGTTTTTCTAACGCAGAACTGGAGAAATGTAACTTTAGTGATGCATATTTGAATAGGTGTTACTTTAGTAGGGCCAAGATAGAGAATTGTGAGAAAAAGACGCCACATTACAACAGGGCGGTAGAAACTCACATCCATAATAGTTTTAGTGGACGCCATGAGTGGCTCAAAGCTGATAAGGACGAGATCATTGCTACCATTGAATCCGAGATAAAAAGATTAAGGGTGATTTGCAGAAAATCGCCGCTTTACGCACGAGAAACATTTGATAGAATAGCCCCACCGTAATCTTTCACTAATCACCATGCCTCCTGACCCCAAACCCGACTATGAAATAGATATTCTCTTACCTGAGAGCGAAATCGCCGCGAGGGTCAGCGCACTCGCACGCGAAATCAACCAGCATTACGCTAAGACTGACAAATTAGTAGTGATCGGGCTATTGCGTGGATCATTTATGTTTATCGCCGATCTAGTGCGCCGCCTTGACTTACCGCTCGAGGTCGATTTCATGACCGTGTCCAGCTATGGTAACGCGATAAAATCAAGCCATGAAGTCCGAATCCTCAAAGACCTTGATGCCAGCATCAGGAATATAGATGTGTTGGTGGTCGAGGATATCATAGATACCGGCTATACTCTGGCGCAAGTGGTGCGAATCCTCAAAACCCGCACACCCAAAAGCCTGAAAGTCTGTTGCCTACTGAACAAACCCAAAAGTCGGGAGATAGACGTCAAGGTGGACTGGGTTGGTTTCGATATTCCGGACGCTTTCGTGGTCGGCTACGGCATAGATTACGCACAGAACAACCGCAACCTGCCGCATATCGGCAAAGTGCGGACGCCTTAATTCCCCAACAATCTTTCATCGAACGGATAACGCGTCAGGTTTTCGACCCCGCTCTCGGTCACTAGAAGCTGATCTTCGAGCTTAATGCAGAAATCACTGTCCTCACGCCCAACCAGAGCCTCAACACACAACATCATGCCCGGGCGCAACTCATAATCAAACGCGCCCTCGACATAGTTTCCAGGATAAGTGACCAGCGGCCACTCATCACACAACCCCACGCCGTGAAACCGACACGAGTAACGCCTCTTCTCATAGCAAGGCGGCAGCTGATGACCCTTAAAGGTCAAATCACGCAACGATACCCCGGGGGCGACCAGCGCAGTATTTTCCATAATATGGTCATAGGCCACGCGAAAATCATCGATCATCTCTTGGCTAGGCGCGCCATCACCTAAAAACCACGTCCTCGATATATCGCAACACATTCCGTATGTTCCTATCAAGTCGGTGTCGAGCGCGACAATCTCATTATTCTGCACCACGCGAGGACCACATTCCTGAAACCACGGATTGGTTCTCGGCCCTGATGCAAACAATCTTGTCTCGATCCACTCACCGCCACGGCGGATATTTTCGGCGTGAAGATAAGACCATATCTCATCTTCAGCCATGCCGGGGGCGGCGGCGTTTTCCATCACCTTGACCGATTGCTCGCAAGCGTAAACAGCGCAACGCATCGCATGAATTTCATCCACACCTTTGATCGCGCGGGTATGTTCCATCATCTCCTCGCCTTCGGCGACCTCGAATCCCTTGGCCTCGAGTGCTTTCAACCCATGCACCATGATTTTATCAACCGCGAGCCGCCGTCCCTGACCAATGCGCTGCTGCATTAGATCATCTATTTGATCCGTGAAGCTTTCTGCGGCTGCGCGGGTTCGATCGCCGGTAGCAAAATAGAACATCGATGCGCCAGATCTCACCTCACGCACTAGAGGATTAAAGTCACATAAAAAAGGTGAATTTTTATAATCGAACATCACCATATAGCCATCAGCAGTAACGAGACATGCGCGAAATGGATTATGCGTGTTCCAGAGTTGCATATTAGTGGCGTCACTGGCATAGCGGATATTGAGGGGGTCGAACAGCAAGACGCCATCATACCCCCGCTGCGCGAGACCATCGACAATCCGATCAAGGCGAAAACGGCGCATGGTTTTGAGGTCAGGTGGGGTTAGCCCAGCTTCTTGCCATTCAGCGAAAGCAAGTGCAGTCGGGCCTATTTCTATCCGATCATTATCATCAGGCGACCCGTCCGGACGAGTTGCGTGTGGGTCTATTTTGCGACGGTCGCGATAATGATCATTTTGCGTGGTCGCAATCATTCCAATTCACTAACGACTTCTGAGCCTTTTTCTAATGTGAGATGCACCGGACATTTTTCGGCGATCTCGAGTATTTTTTTCCGTTGCATCTCATCCAATTCGCCGTCAAGACTAATTCTGCGCGTGAAATGATCACGTTTGCCACCCTTACCATCTTCGCGTTTTTCATGAGTGAGTTTAACGTGGCAATCATCAAGCTTCCATCCTTTTCGGTCGGCATACATGCGGATAGTTATCGCTGTGCAAGCCCCTAGCCCCGACAGCAGAAAGTCATAAGGTGCGGGGCCGGTATCAAGACCACCCGTTATCTCCATAGGCTCATCAGCGCGTAAATGGTGGCGTCCCACGGCAATATCATGGGCGAAAAGTCCATCGCTTGATGGTCGCACCCGAGCGACACCAGCAACCTCTTTAGCTGTGACCACAGTATCCCCAAGCGAGCGGCTTGCCCACGCACCAATCACTCTAGCCGCGAACATCGCCTCTACCTTGCCGGTCAGCAGGTGATCTGCTTTATCAAGAGAAACGAAAGATTTTGGGTGTTTCGCCCAACTGAAAATTTGTGCAGCGTTCTCTATGCCGACAATTGTATCGAGCGGCGCGTGCATCACTAGCAAATCAGCGCGAAGATTAGAAATATAGCTAGCAGGATCGTGCTTTGCCAAATCATCAACAAATCCTTTGCCGATTCGTATCGCCCGGCCGCCAATAGATACTTCGGCGACCCCGTCGCGTTTAATCGCCTCAGCCGCACCATCGAAAAGATGAGCAACATGTGCAGGTTCCGCCGGTGCACCAACAGTAGCAACGCCCTTTATATCTTTAATTTGACTCGCTGCTGCCAGTACCGCCGCACCGCCAAGACTATGCCCAATCAGCAGTTGTGGCGCAGCATATTCACGTTCGAGCCATTCCGCAGCCTTGACCAAATCATTAATATTTGACGTAAAACTGGTTTCCTCAAACGCGCCTTGAGATTGTCCAAGTCCGGTAAAATCGACCCGCAAAACGCCAATTCCATGCATAGCAAGTTCTTGGGCAATGCGCACCGCCGCCAGTGTTTCCTTAGTACAGGTAAAACAATGGGCGAAAAGGGCAAAGCCTCTGATCTGTCCGGCAGGATGATCGAGGCGGGCCGCGAGGTCAGTACCGACACCATTATCAATTGCAATTTGTTCATTCATGATTTTCTCCTTCTCTCTTAAAACCTTAGCGAAACATCGCGGTGCGCAGCAAGACATCCAGTGATGCCCGATGCAACTTCGATCGGTAAGCGAATCTGCTGACGTAAACCAATAGAGTGTCTTATTTTTAATTCATAATTGTCAAGAGCCAAACCGATGGCCGCGTAAGCTCGGCGGCGGGTGGTGATTTCGACCTCCGTCAGATTTGCGGCCTTGATCAATGCCTCTCGAGCGGTCGCCTGGTCTGGTGTGTCGGCGGCCAGTGCTTTTTCAGCGTCGCTCAGATGATCTACAATAGATGAGGTCTCAGCGATCTTGCGCAAGCCGGTCTTGAGCGAGGCAATCTCATCCGTGCCGGTCTCAGCCATAGCACTCACCTCGGCCTGAGCGGCAATAATACGAGGAGATAATCCCGCTAATTCTTCGGCTGAGCCGATATATTTAAGCACATCGGCCAGATTGGCGTAAGACATATCAGCCAGTCGTCGATAAGCACGTTCGGATTTTTTAACCTGATCAGACAGGAGACGAAATACCTTGTCGGCTTCATCCCATTCAGACGAAATGGACGCTTCGAGATCGGCAATTGCATCGAGCAAAGTTTCCTGTTCTAAAGTGATCGTTGCTTTTTCCGAGGAATCGTCAGTCGCGCGATAGTCATCGTGCAAATCGTCAAAATGACGTTGATGGCGGCCGATATTGCGCTCGATCATGCGCGTCTCTCTATGAAGAACGGTGTAATCAGGCAAAGCTTTATCATAAGCGGCCTTGGCTACACGAATAGCAGTAATTGCTTCAAAAATTTTCCTTGCATCCTCAAAACTTCGAGTCAATTTCTTCTGATGTGCTTGAGGCATTGTGGAGACATCAAGCACCTCCAGCATAGCTATCTCACCAATAATATCATCACGTTGCGCGTCATATTGGGGGAAAAGGTCATTTTCAAGACACGACTGCAAACGTGGGTTTTTCGGCGGCGGCGCGATATCGCCAGTCAGATAAGTTCTGGTTGGCAGATAATTGACCAGAGCAGGTGTCACCCCAACAATTGTCAATCCTATCAGCTGCAAGGCAATGAACGGCACAACGCCTTTATAGATATCGATCGTGCGCACGGCCGCATCGGCAACACCGCGCAGATAAAACAATGCAAAACCAAAAGGCGGGGTGAGAAAAGAGGTTTGAATATTCATCCCGATCATCACTCCAAGCCAGACCGCGGTAACATTAGCCGAGGGATCAATGAGCAAAATAGGCGCGACAATCGGCACAACCACCACGGCGATTTCGATAAAATCGAGGAAAAATCCCAGCACAAAGATCACCGCCATGACCACAATAAACTGACTCCAGAATCCGCCTGGCAACTGCAATAGAAAATCTTTTACTACTTCCTCGCCCCCAAACCCGCGAAAAGCAGCGGTCAGCATCGCCGCACCAAGCAGAATGATGAACACCATCGATGAGGTTTTGGCGGTTTCAAGCATCACGCCTTTCAGCGTGTCCTCTATGGCATGGGCCCGGCAGATACTCCAGATCACGGCGGCGGCAAAGCCAACCACGGCGATGACCGCCAACCCAAGCCCGATCATATCTGCGGCGCCATCAAAAGTCTGGATATTAAGGTCAAAAATCAGGGTTAGAATAAATATAACAGCCAGAGATAGCACCCCCAAAATCGCAGGATAGTAGGCGTCTTTCTGGCCTTCTTTTAACCGATACCCCGCCATGATGGTCGCGCCTATCGCACCAATTGCTCCCGCCTGATTGACTGTTGCAATACCGAGAATAATAGAGCCCAAAACAGCAAAGATCAGCACCAGAGGAGGAAGCAGAGCGAGCATCACTTTAATCAAAAAATTGCGTGTCAAAAGTTTACCTTCATAGTGAACAGTCGGTGCAGAAGCCGGACGCAAGAAAGCAGTAATGAGAATATACAGTATATAAAGCCCCACCAGCACCAGCCCGGGCAGAAATGCGCCGAGAAACATATCACCCGCACTGGTCGAGACAATATCGAGATCGCTTGGCATCGAAAACTCACCAGTGACTTTTTTATAAAGTGCCTTTCTCTCGGAGGAGGCCACATCTACGGCGTTCGCCAGCTGGTCAGCGAGAATGATCAGAACAATCGAGGGCGGGATGATTTGTCCCAAAGTGCCCGACGCGCAAATTGTGCCAGTCGCCAGAGGTTTTGCATAATTATTACGCAGCATCGCCGGTAGTGAGATCAACCCCATAGCGACCACAGTCGCGCCAACAATACCCGTGGTGGCGGCAAGTAACGCGCCAACACACACCACCGAAACACCCAACCCGCCAGGAATCGGACCAAACAGCTGCGCCATAGTGACCAATAAATCCTCGGCGATGCGCGAGCGTTGCAACATAATCCCCATGAAAATAAAAAGCGGAATGGCGATCAACGTATCGCGTTCAACCTCCCAGTAAATACCTCGAAAATTGGTGACACCTGCGGTTAACCATTCTATGGGGCCATCCTGAATAAAATAAGCACTGGGATTACCTTCAAGAACATAGCCGGTCGCGGCGGCAAGCGAGATGGTCAAAATCGCGGCCCCCGGCAAAGCGAAAGCCACCGGAAAACCTGAGCCAAGCGCATATATCATGATGGCAAATAACAAGAATAGGAAAAAAAATTCCATCACGCCATCTCACGCGAAGAAACCGATGCGCCGGCATTAATACGCACAAGAGCTGTGAGAAAATACGCTGAAAGCTGGGCCAGCATCGATAGCGCAAAAATAATCAAAAACCCCGCCATCAGGTATTTGACATACATGCCGAATCCACTCATTGAGGTCTCAAAATTAAGAAGAGGGCTAGTAATTAAGCTGGTTTTGCTCCACATGCCGCGCAACAGGATCAGCCAGCATAAGGGAATAGCGAACAATACTATTCCGATCGCGTTAAGTCGTGCTTTTGTCATCTCGCTCAATCCAGCATAGATCACATCGACTCGAACATGGCCTTCTTCTTTCAACGTTTGCGCACTGGCAAATAAAAATAGCGCTGCATACCAAAATCGGACCAAATCACCCATGAAAGTCTGCTCATAGGAAAAAATAAAGCGCGCGATCACTATCAACAACTCAGCGACCACCACCATCAATGCGAGCCAGATAAATGCCATGCCGCGCGTACGTGCGGCGATCAACACCGCCACCGCCATTAGAGGAATATGCACCCAAGTCCCGCGATAGATGGAAACTCCCAAGTTAGTCGCGAGACTTGTGCCGAAAATATGGGTGTGCAACCCCTGAACCCGCAAAAATGACAACACAGCATCGGTAATACCGATCAGCAGAACTGACCAGAACGCTGCACGTATAATAAACGCCGCAAGACGATCGAGCGCGGCGGCGTCATTTTCTATAGACCCCAAAAAAAATCCTCGATAAAAAGCGAAGATCAATAGAGTGGGATACGCCGCGAGCCTGACTAACCCCAGCAAATCAATGATAACCGAAGGCTCACTCGACGCAGCAACCCCTCTGGTTGCACTCGGCAACCCGAGTCCAAAAATCAGAAACGTATCTATAACATAGAGAACAGCAAGCCCGACTCCAGCGAGCATAACGCTTCGTGCGAGAGCAAAAGACAGAGTGTTATTGGTATGCTCGCTCATTTAGTTTTTGCGGGGTGCGGTTTTGCGACAGCTGGTTCTGGCGGCGACAAGTTTCGCCACCGCCATCACCAAGCTGATCTAGCCATTCAGAACGCGATTCCGCTTGGTGATATACTCCACATCATTGAGTTGCAGATACTCTCCTACGGTTTTCCGCGCAACCAGCATGGATTCGTGAATTCGGCGCGCCAAATCAGAATGTCCCACAACCTCGGCATAAACTTCCTCGGCCCCACGCCCAAAAGCATTGTAGACGTCATCATTGAACTCACGCACTTCCACACCGTGATCATTGACGAGGCGCTGCAACGCCGCGCCGTTTTTGGCGTTATATTCACTCATGATGTCGTGGGTCATAGCCTGAGCCGCAGTAGCGATCAGAATCTGATCGCTTTGGCTGAGACCACCCCAGAAAGACGCATTGATTCCAGTCGCCAGCTGCGAGCCGGGCTCATGTGGGCCGGGGAAATAGTAATAACGGGCAGCCTCATAAAATTTCATCGCCTCATCATTCCAAGGTCCAACCCATTCGGTGGCATCAATCGAGCCTGAAACAAGATTCTCATAGATTTGTCCACCCGGAAGAGAGACAGGCGAAGCACCTATTTTAGCCAACATATCGCCGCCAAGCCCAGGCATCCTCATTTTCAGCCCTTTCAAGTCATCGGCTGAATTGATTTCCTTGTTAAACCATCCACCCCACTGGACTCCAGTATTGCCGCAAGGCATACATTTAAGTCCAAATTCACCCGCCAGCTCGTCCCATAATTCTTGGCCGCCCATATAAGTAATCCAAGCATCTATCTCAGCAGCGGTAAGACCGAAAGGCACCGCGGTAAAATAAGCCCAACCCGGATGTTTGCCTTTCCAGTAATAATCAGCACCATGATACATTTGCGCATTGCCTGAGGCGACTTCATCGAAAGCATCAAAAGCTCCAACGCGCTCATTTGCAGCATAATAGGTGACCTGCATCCTGCCATCAGAAACCTGACCCAATCTCTCAGCGAAGCGTTGTGCGCCAGTGCCAAGTCCTGGAAAATCTCGCGGCCATGTTGAAACCATGCTGATTTCAATTCGCCCCTGTGCAATCGCGGGAGTTGCGAGTGCGGTAGTGGCGGCGACCCCGCCCAAACCTGCTTTAGTGATAAAATCTCGGCGTTCCATGGTTAATTTCTCCTTTACTCATTACGTCCAAAGCGCTTGTCTTACGCGCTATCCGTGTCAAGTCTATCTAATTAGGTTGGGAAGTCAATTTTTTAAGGTGACTTTTGCGCGGGAGGCAGCAGAGATTTCAATTCCCGTGTTGTATCGGCCACCGCCTCAAGTGAGACATTACTATCGCTTTCGAGCAGTTTTTTGCCGACCATATAAGCCTGAGCATCATTGATAGCTTCCACCGCACGGAATTTGTCCCCCTCGAACGACCAAAATGAAATCGCACCCTCACGACGTCCCTGTCTTGTGACCGTCTGGCGGTCAGCGGGAACGATGCCAGCCGATTGCAAGCGGCAATCGAATTGCTCCGACCAAAACCACGGGATCTCATGATTAGAAATTGGCTCACCGGTGATAGCGGCGGCGGCAATGCTGGCACTCATTTGCGCGTGATGAACAGATTCGATCCGTAGCGCCCCAGCGGTATAGCCATCTTGCGGCAAAGCAACATCGCCAATTGCGAAAATTCCATTGATATTAGTCCGGTAAGAATTATCCACGCTTACTCCGTTATTGGTTTTAACCCCCGTCATCGCACAAAGTGCGATGTCAGGCACAACGCCGATACCCGCGACCACCATATCAACACACAACGCCTCACTAGATGCCAAATCAAGTCTGGTCTGGCCATTGTCATGGCTGATTTTTTTTATTACCGCATCAGTGTGGATGATAACGCCTTTATCCTTGTGCAGAGCGGTAAAAAATTGTGACGCAGGGACACTCGCGACCCTTGCCAGCAGTCGAGGGGCGGCCTCTATCACCATGACTTTCGCGCCCATGCTCGCTGCTGATGCAGCCACTTCGAGCCCGATATAGCCGCCACCTATAATCGCCACACTTTGTGCTTGGCCCAAGCCATCGCGCAACAACCTCGCATCATCGACATCGCGCAGATAAAAAATATCATCGCTACCGTCCTCGGAAAAAGAAGGTAGTTTTCTAGGAGTCGCGCCAGTGGCCAATACCAGATTCCGCCAATCCATCATTTGCCCGTCATCGAGGGTTAGGCGGCGCAGCTTGCTATCGATGGAAACGGTTTCGCGTCCGCTGATCAACTTGATATCGTTTTGCTGATACCATTCGGTAGAGCGGAGATAAAACCGCTGATCATCATCCTGGCTGCCGGCGGTGAGAAATTTTTTAGATAAGGGCGGTCTTTCAAACGGCGTGCCCTTAAGACGATCAATAATAGTGATCTCACCCTGATAGCCGCGATGCCTTAAAGCTTCAGCGCAAGCGACTCCACTATGGCTCGCACCGATAATAATGGTGTGATCGTTATGTTCGGACGAGGCGTTCATGGTATTGCAGAAATATCCTTATAATGGTTATACTGCCCTTAGCGTATTCCTTAATTATGTATAGGGTTTTTGAGATGAATATCAAATCTTTTTGGCCTCATTTTATTGACGGGCGTTTTGTTAAAGGCCACGGCGGACGCTTGACAGTTTATAACCCGGCGGATGGCTCGGCTATAGCTGAAGTAGCAGCGGCGGATGCAGAGGATATAAATAGTGCTGTATCCGCAGCGCGCGCGTGCCATGAGCGCGGCGATTTACGCGGGATGCGCCCAGTTGAGATTGGCCGTATGGTCAGGGGGATAGGGAATTATCTCACCGAGCGGCGCGATGAAATCGCCACACTATTAACGCTTGAATCGGGCAAGCCGTATTGGGAATCATTGATCGAAATAGATGGCGCAGCGCGCTATTTTGAATATTACGGCAATCAAGCTGAAACGATGGAGGGGCGATCTATTCCGCTCGGTAATGGTTATCTCGATTTTACTCTTCACGAACCAATGGGCGTTTCAGCACAAATCATTCCGTGGAATTATCCGATTGAGATGGCGGCTCGGGGCATATCAGCAGCACTCGCCACCGGCAACAGCGTGGTGATCAAGACCCCTGAACTTGATCCATTGAGTTCGTCTTACCTTGCTGAGGCCGCATTGGCAGCAGGATTCCCTAACGGAGCGGTGAACATTCTATGTGGTGAAGGTGAAGTTGCAGGCGCAGCACTAGCAGCACATAGTGAAATCAATCAGATTGTTTTCACAGGCTCAGTTGAAACGGGGATCAGCGTGGCAAAGGCGGCGGCAGGGAACGTCGTTCCAGCGGTGTTGGAACTAGGAGGTAAGTCGGCGGCTATTGTGATGGCCGATGCTGATCTTGATCAGGTGATGGATTCGATGCGTTGGGGCATTTTCTTTAATGCGGGTCAAGTGTGTTCAGCGATGTCGCGAGTGATCGCGCATGAAAGTGTGCATGATGAGATTGTGGCGCGTGCGTCGTCGCTGGCTGACAGTTTATCGGTTGGTCCAGGAATGGATAGGCGCGAGTTCGGCGCTAATATGGGGGCGATGATTTCTGAAGGCCAACGCAACCGAGCAGAGGCGATGTGCCACGATGCAGTATCGTCAGGGGCGAGGGCGGTGACTGGTGGTCATCGGCTTAACCGTGAGGGCAGTTTTTTAGCGCCTACAGTTTTTGATCAGGTGACGCCTGATATGGTAATCGCTCAAGAAGAGGTTTTTGGCCCGGTTTTATCGGTACTAAAAGTGAGTGATGACGACGAGGCTATCCACGTAGCCAACGGGACGAATTATGGTTTAGTTGGCGGTGTTTTCACACGCGATATTGATCGGGCGATGCATGTTTGCCGGCACATGCGCGCAGGTCAAGTTTTTGTTAATGAGTGGTTTGCTGGCGGTGTTGAGACACCGTTTGGTGGTTATGGTAAATCCGGTTATGGTCGTGAGAAAGGCCGCGAGGCGTTATTAAATTATGTTCAGACCAAAAACATCGCGATCAAAACCTAAGATGTTTTATTTTAATTTTGAACAGCAGATCGCTTTTCCAATCTCTTTCTAACATTTCCGCTACAATGCAAGCGGTGGCCACCTCCAGAATGGACCGAGAATAACATCGCCTTTCTCGGATGAAGCCAGAATAATTCCCTCGAGTAATTCAATCGGTTTTTGAGTTGGATAGCCAGTGCGTTCTTTCGATGGGCCCCACCGCATTTATCTCCCACACATCTCGGGCCGCCGCCATGGCGCACCATTGTCCTTCTTTATCTTGATATTCCTCAACCCTTTTGAATTGATAAGCTTTACCACCTCGATTATATGATTTTTCTTTGATTACATTTATTTATATAACTCTGAATTTTCAAACTCAATAATACTAACCCACTTATCTTTAATATCGTCCTGCTTGAAAATATCTAAAAACTCTGCGATTTTTTGACTATTCTTCATCACTGTAAAATCAAAGTTCCAACGCTCCATCTTTACATTAAAAAATTCCATGTTTTTAAATGTTGATTATGGTTTATATCCATCTTTTGTGAGAGTTTTTACTGCCGCCGAACGGCGAAAACTAATCCATAAAAATCGCCCAATTCGCCAAGAGTGAAGATGATATTATAAGCCACGTTATGCTCATTACTAATTCCAAGTTGAGCGATAAATCTTCGAGCGCCGTCAGGAGGCCTCATCAGCGTCAGCCCAGCCATACTTAGCAATCCGACCTCTATCCATGATTACCTCTAAAAGGCAATGGTGCTGCTGAGAGGACTTGAACCTCCGACCTGCTGATTACGAATCAGCTGCTCTACCAACTGAGCTACAGCAGCATAGTGTCAGAAAAACCTTTATAATCACCAAGACTCATCTTGGCAATGCCGAAGCCGCGGCTAACGCCGCCACGCGACCTGGGCGAAACACCCGCAAGTATCGCATATGGATTGATAGGATTCATACCTCGCTCCGCAAGCCTCACAAGCCCAACATGGCGGGCGGGCCACCACCGCTGCTCGCCGCAAACACTGATCAGCATTCAAAATTTTATCATCATCCGTCTTAATGATGTGATGCGCTGCTATATCGGCAAGCAATCGCCAAACTCGGCTATCTCGCGCATCTTCGGGAATTTGCAAAACCAATCGCTGCGCCTCACCCCACATCTCCAAATCATAGGCCGCCATTGCCGCCGCTAGTAAGGCTTCACCGCCTATTTTCTCAGCCAACCGTATTAGCCGCGATAATTTTGCTGAACCCTGCCCTGACCAGCTGTTATAAAGCAACGTTGCGACTTCAGGATGCGGCGCAGCTATAAAAACCCGCTCGAGTAAAGACGTGGCTTTGCGCCGCCGCTTGCCCGCAAGATAACACTGCGCTAAATCAAGAGCTGCGGGAATAAAATCAGGGCGTACCCTTAACGCCGCCTCGAGCAATCTGATTCGCGCGCGCGGACGACTTTCTTCCCTCGCTTCCTCCCATAGCAAAGCGGCCTCAGCTCCCAGCCAAACCGATGCGACATGCGTATCACCTTTATCACCACGCTGCGCCACTGCCAGTGCTTTCCGCGCTTTACCCCAGTTTTGCGCCAACGCCTCAGAAGTAAACAACGCTCCCGCAATCGCCGCCGATTTTGGCTTCAACACCAAAGCCTGCCGCCCCGCCACCAATGCGGCCTCGCTATCACCCTTCTCATGTGCGAGTCTCATCATGCCAACATGGCCAAAATATGCCGTGTCCGGATCAGACTTGAGCGCATCAAAATACCGTGCCGCCGACCGCCCATCACCCCTTAACGCCGCCGCTTGCGCCAGCAGTAAATCAGTCAGCGCGTCATGCCCCAAATAATGCACAGCGCGGCGCGCATAGTGAGTTGCCTCACGCCCGTCACCAGCAGCGGCCGCCGCCATCCCCAACGCTAAAGCACGTCGTCCTAAACGGCCGTTGCGCGATGTCATACTTCCTGAAAACCGGTGAGGAATTGAGGCGATAAAACTCAAAACCCTGTCGAACAGCAACACGAACCACACCAGCACAACCACTGCCGCCAGTACAAGACCGGTCGGCGCGGTAATCCGAAGAGTCCCCCAACCTATCTGTGTTTCTCCCGATTTCGATGCTATAAATGCAGTAGCCCCAGCCACCAGCAGAATCATCGCGATATAAGCGATAATCCGCCGCATTATTGCGCCTTGCGCCGAGGGGCCGAGGCGAGCACATCAGCGAGAACTGCATCAGCCGCAAGTCTCGCAGTGGCGTCAGCCATCCACGCGATAAGCCTTGCATCAGGAGTGGAATCTGCTTGCGCCGCCGATAAAGCCGCCGATAGATCGCCACGGCTCGCAGCTTGTACCAATGCCGAAACCACCTTCTCATTCTCCACTTTCTCACCGCTTACTTTTTCAATGGTAACCTGATCAGATAAAGCCAATACGACACGAGACCACCAATCCTCATCGCCTTCAGAGACCTTTGTTTCAGCCACAGGGGCCTCGCGCGGTGGGTGGCTAATTTCAGCCAGCAGATTCTCGGTCGAAGGCGGCGGCTGCACCGCCCATTCTTTCAGCCTTGATGCTTGCGGCATAAGTATTTCAAGGCGTGATAAAATCTCAGCGTAAGCCTCGCCATCACGCAGATTTCTTACTACTTGCGCTAGCAACGCCTCAGCGACTGCTGTATCAGGACGGGGAGTGGACTCGCGTGAATTTTTAACGGAGGTGAGTTCATCACGCAAATCGGCGATTTCGCGTTGAAGTTCATCTATGCTATCGAGGGTCTCGTAATTAGGCTCGACCGGAGGTGGGGCAATCGCCATATTTTCCATCGTCTGTCCCATAGTTTGGATTTGCTCGCTCAGTGCGACTTGCTCAGCGTTGAGCCGGCTTTCAGTCGCTCTGCCACCTTCCATTACATAATATCCAGTCAAAAGCGCGGCCCCACTTAACGTCAGCGTGACGCTATCCACCAGCACCCGCGATAATCGTAGCCATGATTTTGGCGTGGAAACATCAAAACTCTGCGCCAGGCCTTTGGCCGCAGCCTTTGTTTTCGCCGTTGCAGCTTTAGTCGCTGCACCTTTCGCCGCCACCTCGGGCGCGGGTTTCATTGTTTTTTTCTGTGGCGTCATTTTAGTCTGTCCGAAAAGCCATCCTCGACCGTCGCCGCAAGAGAAAGCATGCTTTCTCTTATCGGCGCGTCCGCAATGTGGATGTTACGCCATCCACCCTTACAAAGTCTAGTCGCCGCCGCACTGATCGAGATAAGGGTTATTTTCCTAGTCGCCTCAGCGAGGCCATGTTTTTCAAGCACCATTCTGAAACGTGCGCCGCTCTGCTCGGAATAAATCATAGCGACCACATCAGTAGCCTCCTTAATCGCCTCGACTACCTCATCATCAAGACGATCTTGCGGCAAAGCCTGATACGCCACTACTCGTTCCACCACGTGCCCCTCCGCCGATTCAAGATGCTGTTTGACGTCATAAGCGATATCATGCCCCGCCACCCAAGCAAAGCGACCGAAGGATGATTTTCGCACCAGTGCAACCAATGCCTCACCACTACCTGAAGCTTCAGTGATGTCAGTAAAGCCGCTTTGACGCGCGGCCTCAGCAGTCGCAGGGCCGATCGCAAAACATGGTTTTTTTACCGCTGGATGATTTTCTAACGCCGCAGCAGCATGACGGCTTGTCAATATCATCGCCTGATAAGACTCCGCATCAAACTCAAATTTAAGCCATACAATGCGTGAAGCCGGCGCGGCGTAACATCTGTATCCCCGGTCTTTGAGCATGCGGCAATCTTCGGCCGCGTCAGCTTCAGCTCTGGTCGAGATGATCACGACGTTATGCGTCCTTTAACAATTTCCGTGCTAGGGCTTTTGCGGCTTCTATCGCCTCCTGCACGGCACAGCGACATTCGGCGCGGCGCGTTTTCCCTCTCGCCTCATCACCGAGCATCGCGCTAAGCACCATCTGGTCACCATCGAGATGCGCGCTCGCACCAATCGGCGTTCGGCAACTGCCATCGAGTTCAGCAACCACGGCCCGTTCAGCCATCACTTCAATAAAAGTTTTTTTATCGTTAATCGCTTCGATCGCTACTCTCACCGCCGCTTTACGGGCATGCCCTGCGCCATTGACTTCAGCGAGAGGCACTTGGACAGCGATAGCCCCTTGCCCTGCGGCCGGCAACATCTCCTCTTCATTGATCGGATAAACATCACGGCTGATTCCAAGACGATCAAGCCCCGCCATCGCCAGAACCAGCGCATCGATTTCTCCTGTGGCGAGTTTTTTAAGCCGCGAGGTTATATTTCCACGTGTCAGCGTAATACGAAGATCAGACCGATATGCCCTGATCACGTTCGCGCGCCGCGCTGATGACGTACCAACAGCCGCACCATGCGGCAATGATGCCAGATCAGCATACGCACCGACCAGCGCGTCTCGCCTGTCACCACGCGACAAAAATCCAGCAATTATCGTTCCGTCCGCGACTACGGTTTCCATATCTTTCGCTGAATGCACCGCCGCGTCCGCCCTGCCTTTAAGGAGCATTTCTTCGATATATTTCACGAACAATCCCTTGCCACCAATGTCAGCCAGCGACCGGTCAAGAACCTCGTCACCCTTGGTGGAAAACCCTTCGATGGTCACGGGTAGAGGCTTAAGACGCGCCTCTACCTCTTCCGCCTGTTTTAGAGCCAGAGGCGAGAGGCGGCTTGCGAGTACCAGCGGCATGTCGGTGAAAATCTCGTTGATGATATTCGCGTTCATGCCGTTAAGGTTTAGCGGCAAAACACTTTCGGTGCAAATGTCTTTGATATGAATAATCTTGTCTCGCCAAAGGCGATTACGCTAGAACAAGGCATGAGCATGATGATTTTGGGAATCGAGACAAGCTGTGATGAGACAGCGGCGGCGGTAATTGACGAGAACGGCCGAATAATCTCTGACGTGATCGCCTCGCAGGTGGACGAGCATCGCCATCATGGCGGGGTAGTACCAGAAATCGCCGCGCGCGCGCATTTGCGGCATCTCGATGACGTGATCACCGAGGCCCTCGCAAATGCGGGGTGCGGTATCCGCGATCTCGGTGCGGTCGCGGCCACCGGCGGCCCAGGACTAATCGGCGGAGTGTTAGTCGGCACGGTAACCGCCAAAGCAATCGCATCCGCCCTAGATATTCCCTATTACGCAATCAATCACCTCGAAGGGCACGCCTTAACCGCGAGACTAACCGATCAAGTTTCATTTCCATTTCTGCTTTTGCTGGTTTCAGGGGGACATACCCAGTTGCTATCGGTGACTGAGGTCGGACAATATCGCCATTATGGCGGTACGATAGATGACGCAGCGGGTGAGGCTTTCGATAAATCAGCAAGACTGCTAGGCTTGCCAGTGCCAGGCGGTGCGGAAATCGAGAAACTCGCAACAAAAGGCAATCCTTCATCAGTTGATTTGCCGCGCCCGCTATGTCGTAAACCGGGGTGTGATTTTTCTTTTTCCGGGCTTAAAACTGCGCTCATGACAGCTTGGCACAATAGCGATAAAAGTGAGACAGCAAAACATGATCTAGCGGCATCACTTCAGGCGGCGGTCACTGATTGTCTGGTTGCAAAAAGCGATCATGCGATGCAGCGTTTTTTATCAGAGCATAGAATGGATCAGGCTGATTTTGTCGTCTCAGGTGGGGTTGCCGCTAACAGACTCATCCGTGAAAAACTCGAACGCCTTGCAGGACAACGCGGATTTAGCTTTCACGCGCCACCTCCTCGTCTTTGCACGGATAACGCGGTGATGATCGCATGGGCCGCGGCAGAAAGAATGCGGCGCGGTTTGGCGGCTGATACTCTTGATTTTGCACCGCGTCCGCGCTGGCCGCTCGAATCACTAGGACTCGCATCATGAAAGAGATCACGTCATGAAACGAATAGCAGTGATCGGCGGCGGTGCATGGGGTAGCGCGCTCGCATCCCTTTTAACGGTGGCAGGACACCAGGTGACAGTCTTGACCAAAACCCCTCAACAAGCGGAAGCACTGAAAAAAGGTATCTCACCGAATCTAGGCAATATGCCAATCGCCCCGCCAAGCGAGGTGACTATCGAAGCATCGCACGCCCTGACCGATGCCGAAGCCGTGCTCGTGGTAGTGCCGGTCGCCGCCACGCTAGAAGCATTTGCGCTGCTCTCTCTCTATGCCCCGCCTGATATCCCGGTGGCTCTCACCGCCAAAGGACTTTATCCGCCAAAAGGCGCATTGCTGACAGAACTGGCGACCTCTCATCTAAAACAATCTGCAGTGATGCTGTGCGGCCCGAGTTTTGCCAGCGAAGTCGCAGCAGGGAAACCCGCAGCCTTGGTTGCGGCCTCAACAGATGCGAGTGCTGCTCGCATGATCGCCGATCTTTTCATCGCCTCACCGATCAGAGTCTATATTGGCAATGACCCGGCCGGAGTGGCGGTGGCGTCCGCGGTTAAAAACGTGATAGCAATCGCGGCAGGAATCACAGACGCACTTGCGCTTGGCAGCAATGCAAGGGCCGCGGTGATCACCCGAGGTCTTGCCGAAGCCCGGCGATTAACCCTTGCACTTGGCGGCCAGCAAGAAACCTTGCTTGGGTTAGCGGGGGTTGGTGATATGATTCTCACCTGCACCGATGGAAAATCACGCAATTATGCCCTCGGTCTTGCACTGGGCAAAGGCGAGATACCGAAAACATTATTGGCCGAAGGCCTACATACGGCAGCAGTTTTACGAAGGCGCGCGGAGGCGCAAGACATCGAGATGCCGATTGTGACAGCGATCGATAAAGTAATCAATCATAAGGCAGATATCCGCACTGAGATTGATATTCTGCTAACGCGCCCAACAGAAAACGAACAGCAATAACATTCATTGGAGGAATAAAATGCAAACATGGCTTTTCAAGTCCGAGCCATCGACATGGTCCTGGCAGGATCAAATAGATGAAGGCAAACAAGGCACAGGGTGGGATGGAGTGCGCAATTATCAAGCATCGAACAACATGAAAGCGATGAAGCTGGGCGATCTTGGATTTTTCTACCACTCGGTTAATGAGAAACGAATCGTGGGGATTGTTGAAGTGGTCGGGCTTTATCATCCCGACTCAACTGACGAAAGCGGCCGTTTTGGCATGGTTGACGTAAAAGCAGTCAAATCCGTCTCTAAACCAGTAACACTAGCTGAGATCAAAGCCAATCCTAACCTTGAAGGCTTAGCGTTAATACACCAATCTAGGCTTTCGGTGGTGCCGGTGAGCGATGATCATTGGCAAGAAATCTTACGAATGGCTGAAACCGAAATTTAGGGTTTTTCATCATAAAAGGTGATTTTTAAACAACGATAATCGCACCGTCTCACCTTTGACATAATGATACCCTTCGATGCTACCGATTTGCACGAGTGATAATTTAAGCGCGACCGCCGCCGTGAGAAAGTCGCTCAAAACTCCTTCCTCGATGATAACAACTCCGTCAGGGGCTTCAGCCAAAAACACCGCCGCTTCATGCGGCTGAAACAGCAGAATATCCTCGCCCAAAACAAAGACTAAGGACGGTTCACGATATCCTGAAACCACCACCGGTGCACCCAGAAGCTTTTGCTCAATCAGCATGGTTTTAACCTGCGGGGCGATGTGTAATTTTTCCGCATAAGGCGCAACGACTCCAAAAGAGGTGGCGTGAAACGCCGCAGCCATTACTGCCATCAGCACGAGCCATTTTCCTGGCTGCGCGCGACGCGCTCGCCAACCGCACACCGTGGCCGCTAGTGCAAAAACCACCGCGACTATCGCGGCAAAGAGATTGCCGTCATAAAGCGTGGCAATAACAAACACCGCACCCCCAAGGCCCACACCACAGGCCAGCGCGATATATTCCCAGTAAATAATCAGGCGTCTTGAGGTCAGTAGCCTAGCGATAACGGCAAAGCCCGAAGGTTTTTTAGATATAGCAAGCGATGGATCAGTGGGTAGAGGAGTGAGACCATAACGTGCAATAAGCATCGCCAAGGCGGGTAAAACAGCCAGAAAATAATGCGGTTGTTTGGCGGGTAGTAATTCGATCACTAGCCAAAAAGGTATTAGCCACGCGAGTAAAAAACGCGTTGATACCTCATGACGATGAGCCACAACACCGGAAATCGCCCGCGCCACTAAAATACCTCCCGGCCAGAAAATCAGCGGCAGAAGAATAGTATAGGTAAGCGGCGGTATTGCGTAGAATATTGAAGGTAAAAACAGTTTTTTAACGAACCCCTCATAGAGTGCATCGGTGATAAACGCACCATCAGTCGCAGCGATCACCGGCACAGCCCAAGGCAGAATAACAACAGATATGATCATCACACCAAAGACCACGCGAATCGCTTTAAGCCACACGATATCACGATGGATTCCCACCAGGGTCATGATGGTCATGGCCGCAAGAGACGGCGCCATCAAACCCTTGACCATAATCCCCAACGCCAGCGCGAGCCAGAATATCGCCGCGAGGTGGCCTTTAACATGCCTACCTTCGATCGCCTGCGCGTAAATCTGCAATAGTGCCCATTGCTGACAAACGATTAGAAAAACCATCACTGCATCAGGAGTCGCGAGCCTACCGATAACGGCCATGATCGTAGAGACCCCCATCAGCATAGCAGCCACCGCAGCGTTTCTGTCCGGCATCAGGCGTCGCGCAAAGAAAAACACCATTAAAGGGGTGGTAATGGCGGCGATGATCGAAGGCAGGCGATAGGCAATAATTTCATCCTTGCCAAACGCGGCCGCACTTATAGCCTCAAGCCAATAAATCCCGGCGGATTTTCCGGCAACCGGCTGATCTTGGAATTTTGGAGTGATGATATCACCCCCATCGAGCATCTGGCGCACACCTTGGGCGATCATGGCTTCATCCCTGTCAATCGGCGGCAGACTCATTACTCCGGGTAGGATAGCAAGCGCCATAACCGCAAGTAGAGCGATGAAAATGACTTGGTCTTTGAGGAATTGTGCTGGATTCTGCATCATCGGCACTATACCCTGATTATGAAGTGTAAGGAATCGGAAAAGGAGATATTAGATGGCTTATGATACAGGATTGACTGGAAAAAAGGGCAAATCTACGCCACTTTATCGCCTTGATGAAAAAGAGATGATCAAATGGGGCCAGAAAGCTCCAACACATTGGCAACAATGGATTGAGGTGAACGGTTTCAGTGCAAAACCTGGGCAATCATTTACCTTGCCGGGTGATGATTTTTCTCTTGCGGCGGCCGTCGTCGGGCGATCACCCTGCGCTTTCACCGATGGCGCGCTAGCCTCACGGCTTGTGGCGGGAGATTACGCACTCGTGGATGAAGACAATCATTGTGTGTCCGCTTTTGCTCTTGGCTGGGCGTTGGAAAATTATCGTTTTGACCGATTCCGTATGTCTAAAACACAAAAAAAGGAAAAAGCCAAACTAGTCCTCAACGATCAGGCGATGCTCAAACGGATTAAAGTTCTGGCTGAAGCCACTGTGTCGGTTCGTGACCTAGTCAACCTGCCTGCTAATCATCTGACCCCAGCGGGACTCGAAAACGCGGCGAAGGGACTCGCGAAAAAATTTAACGCAAAGTGCGATGTCATTAAAGGTGCACGTCTTGCGAAGGTGTGTCCTGCTATTCACACGGTAGGACGCGCTGCTGAAATACCACCACGGCTCATCGATCTGCGCTGGGGCAAGTCAGGGCCAAAAATCACCTTGATCGGCAAGGGGCTCACCTTTGATAGTGGCGGACTTAACCTTAAACCGCCACGTGCGATGATGCTGATGAAAAAAGATATGGCGGGCTCGGCTCACGTGCTTGGGGTCGCGCAAGCGGTGATGGCGCAAGGCTTACCGGTACAGCTTCGGGTTCTGATCGCAACGGCTGAAAACGCAGTCTCCTCACTCTCGATGCGTCCACTTGACGTCATTGAAACCGCAGCAGGGATTCCGGTTGAGATCGGCGATACCGACGCCGAAGGGCGGTTGGTGTTGGCGGACGCACTTCATCTAGCATCTCAGGTGAAAAATGATCTTATGATCAATTTCGCGACTTTGACCGGGGCCGCACGCGCCGCGCTTGGTCCCGAATTACCTGCGATGTTCTGTAATAATGACGCACTGGCAGAAAAAATCATCCATCATGCGGATGCCGAACATGATCCGGTTTGGCGTCTGCCGTTGCACGAATCATATGACGCCGGTCTTGATCAAGATGGTTATGTGGCATTATCAAGCACTGGAGCATTGCCTTATGCTGGGGCAATTACGGCTGCGCTGTTTTTGCAACGTTTTGTTGAACCATCTCAGCCATGGGCTCATCTTGACATATTTGCATGGAATCTGTCGTCGAAGCCCGGACGACCGAAAGGTGGTGAGGCTATGGGGCTTCGGGCGGTTGTAAGATTGATCGAGGCTATCGCGCGAGGCGACTAATAGCCTCGCTTCATATCCACGATGTTTTGCGGCCTTGTACCTTCGTGGATTGCGGTGACCGCTTCTGCGACTTGAGCAGCAGCGGTGGGAGGATTGGTTTGGGCTGAAACATGTGGCCAGACCGTAATGCTCGGATGCGTCCATAAAGGATGATTCGAAGGCAGAGGTTCGGTGCGAAATACATCGAGACACGCGCCACTCAAATGACCTGTTTCAACGGCATTCAGTAAAGCATTCTCATCGATCTGCAAGCCTCGTCCGGCATTGATGAAATACGCGCCCTTTTTCATCGTGGCGAAAATCTCATCATTAAAAAGATCACGCGTCTGGTCAGTAAGCGGCAACAGCGAGACGATATAATCAGCCTCATTCAGACATTGGCTAAATCCCTCACGGCCATTAAGGCACATCACGCCATCGATGGTTTTCGGCGAGCGAGACCAGCCAAGCGTACGAAAATCTAGGGCGGAGATTTTCTGCGCGACATGTCCACCGATCGCGCCAAGGCCCAGCACAGCGACCGTATGCTCGCAGGCGATTTTTGGCTTAATCTGAATCCATTCATGGCGCGTTTCTGCTTGTTGATAGGCCTCCATATCCCGATGCCTTGCGAGAATAGCCAACAACACCCATTCAGCCATCGCCTCAGACATATAAGGATCGACCAAGCGCACCACAGTCAGATGTCGCGGGAAAGTCGGGTCATCCATAATGTGATCCACACCTTGGCCGAGCGAAACCACTCCTTTAAGGCCAGACAGTGAGGCAATCAAACCGTCCGGTGGATCCCAAGTGATCATCGCTTCAGCATTAGCAGCCTCTTCATCATCAGCCGATACCAACCTGATCGCCGACGAAATCACGCTCAGCCGTTGTTGCCAGTTCTCGAGTGGCCTCTCGCGGTTGACATAAACCACAGGGAAAGTTTGATGGGTGGTTTTAGGTGACATGCGCGTCCTCCTCAGTTTCGTACAAGTAATGGAAGCGTGGCGGCGTGAAGTTTTGGGTTGGCGGCGACCAGCGCGGTGCCGTCATAATCGTTGAGGCGCACAGGCGCACCGTCCCACTGGCTGACCACACCGCCCGCGGCCGAAATCACTGCAGCTGGCGCCATAATATCGTAGATTTTAAGATTGGCCTCAACCACCAAATCACACCATCCGCTGGCGAGATGCGCATAATTGGCAGCATCACCACCATAATTAACCACAAGACAGTGCCCAGCGAGATGATTAAATCTGCGGGCCTCTTCTACCCCCAAAGCATCGAGGCTGGTGGTGGTAATTCGCGACGCTGCAAGATCCTGCACCGCAGAAGGTGCAACTTTTTTCCCGTTAAGCATCGCCCCGCCGCCGCGATAACCAACCCAAGATTGATCAAGCATCGGCAGATCGATAACACCAACCACAGGCACATCATCGATGACCACCGCGATCAAGGTCGCGAAAAGTGGATTGCCAGTGCTAAAAGATCGTGTGCCATCGATCGGATCAATGACCCAGACTGGCGCACCCGTAACAGTGTCGGAATTTCTCTCTTCGCCTAAAATCGCGTGGCTCGGAAACGCGCGCCTGATGGCCGCCGCCATCTCGGTTTCTATCGCAATATCGGCTTCGGTGACCGGGCTTAAATCTTCTTTTTTGCTGATCGCGACATCGCGGCGAAAATAGCGGTTGATGATCGGGCGCGATAATGCGGTTAGCGCCGACGCAAACTGGGCAAGTTTGGTAAGATCATCGGGCACGGGATTGCCTTATTTTACGGAAGCGGTTGAGGGTTCGTTGCGAGGGTTCTAAGCCAAGCGATAATATTGGCGCGATCCTGATCTTTTTTAAACCCTACGAAATTCATCTTGGTACCGGGCAGCCATTTTTTCGGCTTAAAGAGAAAATTGTTAAGCGATTCATAATCCCAGACCCCGTCCGCGTCGGTGATCGCCGACGAATACTTGAACCCATCCTTTTGTGCGAAGGCTACGCCGACAATGTTGTAAAGGTTAGGGCCAACTTTATTCGCTCCACCCTCGTTGAAGGTATGGCAGGCGGTGCATTTGCGTGATAGTTTCGCACCAGCGTCTATATCAGCAGTGGCGAGTAGAGCGCTGATCGAGGCGGGGCTATCAGCCACAGCCTCTATAGAAACCGCTTCACCCAAAGCCGAGGCCACCTCGAAGGGATAAGCCGCCTCGTTGAGTTCACGGTGCGGTGAGAGTACTTCAGAGGTTTTGATTCCAAGCATCAGAAGCAATCCACCACACAATAACCCTGCGATGATTTTGTTAAACAGTAAGGGATTTTTCATATCAATCTACCTCAGTTATCCTTTTGCGACCCAAGCCATCGGCAACATATCCGCTTGCGAGGCTAAGATCAATTTAATATGTTTACGCCAAGATTGACAGACTTTTTAGGGTATATAAACCATATATGCGACACAATGCCCCAGACACAATGATTATCATTCCGGCGCGCCTTGAAAGTGCACGCCTGCCGGGCAAAGTTCTGGCTGATATTTGTGGCAAACCAATGATCATTTATGTCTGGGAAAAAGCAATGGAAGCCGCACTTGGTGAGGTGTTGGTGGCGTGTGATAGTGCCGCAGTCGCCGAGACGGTTGAACGATATGGCGGCAAAGCGGTGCTCACCGAAAAAAACCTACCATCAGGTTCAGACAGAATCGCTGCCGCTTTAGATGCGTATGATGTGGCGGGCAAAATCACTGCCGTGATTAATCTTCAAGGCGATTTACCTGAAGTCTCACCTGATCTATTGCGTCGCCTCGCCAAAGTATTAGCCGAGTCAAACGCCGATATTGTAACGCCGGTGGCCCCACTCAAAAGCGATGAAGCACACACACCTTCTATCGTCAAAGCAGTGGTCTCTTGGCATCAGGATGAAATGCACGGGCGTGTCGGCCAAGCACTCTATTTCAGCCGCGCCGATATTCCTTACGGTGAAAATACCGAGCGCTGGCATCATATCGGAATTTATGGCTGGCGACGCGAGGCGTTAAAGCGGTTTATCGCTCTACCCGCCTCGCCCCTTGAACGCGCCGAAGCGCTCGAGCAGCTGCGGGCGCTTGAGAACGGCATGAGCATCGCCGCCGTCGCGGTTGACACCGCACCGCGCGGCGTTGATACTGAAGATGATCTGACGGCCGTCAGACATCGGTTCATCCGGAAAAAACAGCAACACGCGTAATTGTCATGGCATCATCTTCACATCCGAGCAAGGTTATCGCCTATCAAGGGGTTGAGGGGGCGTATTCGCATATGGCATGCCGAACCCGCTTTCCCGATATGGACGCGCTCGCTTGCACATCGTTTGAGGATATGTTGCTAGCGGTAACAGATGGAGTTGCAGGTTATGCAATGGTGCCGGTGGAAAATTCAGTGGCTGGCAGGGTTGCGGATATCCATCATTTATTACCCGAATCGGGATTAAAAATTATCGGCGAGTATTTCCAGCCGGTCCGTCATCAGCTTCTTGGGGTTAAAGGAGCCACGGTTGATGACTTAAAATTGGTCAGAAGCCACGCACAAGGGCTTGCGCAATGCCGCAAAACCTTGCGCAAACTCAAGGTAACAGCCCATGCTCATGCCGACACAGCCGGGGCCGCCTGCGAAGTCGCGCACGCATGCGATAAAACCATCGGCGCCATTGCCTCGTCCCTCGCCGCCGAGATTTACGGACTTGAAATTCTAATGGCGGATATTGAAGATTCGACGTCTAACACGACCAGAATGTTAATCATGGCGCGTGAGACTGAAACGCCTCTAGACAACGGCGAGCGCGTCATCACTACCCTTATTTTCCGTCTTCGTTCAGTACCGGCGGCCCTATATAAAGCGCTTGGAGGCTTTGCGTCTAACGGGATAAACCTGACCAAGCTTGAAAGCTATATGCTCGATGGACAATTCGAGGCGGTTCAGTTTTACATCGATGCTGAAACACATGTTAATAGTGAGTCTTTTCACCACGCACTTGAGGAATTGAAATTTTTCTGTCTGCCAGACGCGGTTCAGATTCTGGGATGTTACGCGGCTGCTTCCACGCGAAGGGCGGACAAACGGTGATCAATAACCTATGCTTTGGCACTTGCGCTTTGGCGCTAATTACCCCATACAGAAAGATGGAAGGCCGGATGGACGATCACCATGTTTAACCGGTCAGATCCGAAAGGAAGCAGCCAGAATATGGCCAGAGCGGGTCATCCGGTCTTCCGCCGTGTCATTGCCGAAAGGGTTTTACGCTAATGCCACAAGACACCGCTACGCCCACTGAGGATACTAAAGGTACTTATAGGGTATTAGCGCGGAAATACCGCCCGAACAGCGTCGATGAACTCGTCGGCCAAGACAGCGTCGTCAAAACCTTAATCAATGCGCTTAAGATGGGGCGTCTTGCCCATGCTTTTGTATTAACCGGGGTCAGGGGCGTCGGTAAGACAAGCACGGCCCGAATTATTGCCAAGGGATTGAATTGCACCGGCGCAGATGGCACTGGCGAGCCAACCATGAATCCATGCGGGATTTGCACCTCATGCATAGGGACCGCTGAAGGACGTAATGTCGATGTGCTGGAAATGGACGCCGCTAGCAACACCGGAGTAGATGATGTCCGCGAGATTATCGATGGAGTCGGTTATCGCCCAATGGGGTCGCGCTATCGAATTTACATCATAGATGAAGTGCATATGCTGTCGAAAAATGCGTTTAATGCGCTACTGAAGACGCTAGAAGAACCTCCTGATTCAGTAAAATTCATCTTCGCCACCACTGAGATTCGCAAAGTACCGATTACGGTATTATCGCGTTGCCAGCGATTCGATCTGCGGCGAGTGCCAATAGATATGATGTCGGCACATCTGCAGCAAATTGCCGAAAAGGAAAAAATTACCATTGATGATGAGGCGTTGTTACGTCTCGCGCGCGCCGCCGAGGGATCAGTTCGTGACGCGCTATCATTGCTCGATCAGGCGGCCGCATTGACCGGGGATACGATCGATGATGCGGCAGTAGCAGCAATGCTTGGGCAGGCAGGACGGATGGACTCCCTAGCGATCACCCGCGCCGCGCTCGAAGGTGACATAGCGACGGCGTTGGACAAGCTGAAAGTGTCGATAACCGGCGGAGCCGAAGCGCAAGCAATTATTCAGGATATGCTTGATTTTATTCATCTCGCCTCGCGAGTCGCCGTGGGCGGTGCGTGCGGTGACCTCGCTGAGAGCGAAGCTGAAGCCTTGCGAAATCTAGCGGGAAAAATATCGGTGGCCGCGTTGGCGCGCGCTTGGCAAATCGCGCTCAAGGGGCATCGGGAAATTACGCTCGCACCCAATCCTCACGCCGCCACTGAAATGGTGCTGATTCGTCTGGCGTATGCGGCCAGTTTGCCGACTCCGGCTGAGTTGGTTAGCACTTTAAATACTCCCGAATCGCGGAGCAGACAGGGTGCAGCTACCGCATCGGCCGCATCAGGCACAGCTGCCGCGCCGGCCACGCCGACCACGCCTGTAGCACCGACTCCATCAGAAGCACCGACTACATTAGACACGCCCGTAGCACCGACCCAATCAGAAGCACCGACTACATTAGACACGCCCGTAGCACCGACCCCATCGGAAGCGCCGACTACATTAGACACGCCTGTAGCACCACCTACTCCATCGGAAGTAACTGCCGCCTCAAACGTGCCTGAAAATTTGCGCGAAATGGTCAGATTATTTGAAGATCGTGGTGAGGTTCTCCTCGCCTCAAACTTGCGCATATTTTGCAGGGCGGTAACTGTTGAGGCGGGAAAATTCGAGTTTACTACTAATCCGAAATTTGATCATAAAGTCATCGGTCAAATCGCAGAAGCCCTGTATCGCTTTACAGGTATTCGCTGGGCCGTGGAGAGCGTCGAAACAGAAGGCGCGCCAACCCTTAACGATGAAGACCGACACAATGAAGAAAAAAATAGAGCAGAACTGGAAGCAGACCCGTTAGTCAAAGCCGCGCTCGAAACATTCCCTGGGTCGGACTTCACGGTAAAGCCACTGCCTGATGACGCTGAAAATTCAATCCCACCTGCACCTGATGAAGAGAAATCCGATTATGCGTAACCTCGCGGCGATGGTACAGAAAGTAAAAGGCGTTCAGGAAAAACTCGCAGCGGTGCGCCAGCAACTGGCGGAGATACGTTGTGAAGGCGAAGCGGCTGGCGGGTTGATCAAAGCGACAGTGACCGGCGGAGGGCGGCTGGTCGCGCTCAGCATCGACCAAAAAGCGTTGGCGGCACAGGAGAACGACCATCCATCCCTGCTCGAAGATGCGATCATCAGCGCGGTCACTGCTGCACAAGATCAAGCCAAAACCGAAAAAGAATCCCTTATCCGTGAGGTGACTGGCGGTCTGCCTTTACCGCCGGGTCTCGATTTTCCGTTTTAAGATGAATGGGTGACCCAATGGCGCGGGATTCGCTTGAGCAGTTAATTCGCCAGCTAGCACGTTTGCCAGGACTGGGGCCTCGTTCGGCTCGGCGGGCAGCACTTTATCTGATGCGCCATCGCGATAGTCTGATGCTGCCGCTCGCGGACTCCATGGGACAAATCGGACATAACGTCAGGAATTGTAGCACGTGCGGCAATCTTGATATGGCTGATCTTTGCCATATCTGCCGTGATGAAACACGCGACCAATCAAGATTATGCATTGTTGAAAGTGTCGCTGATTTATGGGCCATCGAACGAGTCGGAATTTTTCCGGGGCGCTATCATGTGCTTGGCGGTGTGTTAAGCGCAATCGATGGAGTTGATCCCAAAACTCTGCGGCTTGACTATCTAGTGGAACGCACGCAGGACGAGGCAATCAGTGAGGTAATTTTGGCAATGTCGGCAACTGTCGATGGTCAAGCAACTGCACATTATATTGCTGATAAACTGTCGAGAACAGAGGTGTTGGTGACGCGGCTAGCGCATGGAGTGCCAGTCGGCGGAACACCTGAATATCTCGATGATGGCACATTGACGCAAGCGATAAAATCGCGGCAAAAATTGCTCTGACCTCAAGCGTCAGTGAGGGGGGCTTGACCGGTAATATCGCCATCGGTTGAGGCGATTTCGCCTGTGGTATCTATTTGTTCTATTTTCTCACCATGACGGATAATCGCACGGCTTGAGGTATCTATCATGTCGATATCCTTCTGAGCCTGCCCGAAATGGGTCTTTAGCTTATCCACGCGCCCGTTAAGCCTTCCGACATCAAGCAGCAATTTTCCAACTTGTTGCTGGATAAATGCGGCCTGCTCGCGCATCTGTACATCACGCAATACCGCTCTGATGGTGTTGAGCGTAGCCATCATGGTAGTCGGTGAAACAACATAGACCCGGCGCGTAAAACTGGTCTTCAGGGCTTTGTCCAGATGCGTGTGAAGTTCGGCATAAACAGATTCGGATGGCACGAACATGAGCGCGCTTTCGGCGGTCTCGCCGGTAATAATATAGCGATCAGCGATATTATTAATATGGGTGATGAAGTCTTTCTCCAGAGTAGCGCGGGCTATTTTGCGACTTTCGTCATCGGTGGCTTCATCAAGTTGACGCCAGGCTTCTAGAGGAAATTTTGCATCTATCGCGATCGGCCCCGGCGGATGCGGGAGTTCGACGAAGCAATCAACACGGCATTTGTTACTCAGCGTAACTTGGAATTGATAAGAGCTATCCGGCAGAACCTGACGCACGAGGTTTTCCAGCTGAATCTCACCATAAGCACCTCTGGCCTGTTTGTTCGACAGAACATTTTCAAGACGCGTGGTTTGATCAGCGAGGTCTTTCAGTTGTTGCTGTGCACGATCGATAACCGCGAGTCTTTGATTGAGATTATCCAGTTCCTTAGCCGTCGATTTGGTTTGTTCTTGTAAGGTGTCGGTCAGGTTTTTCTGCTGATTCTGAAAATTCTGGGTAATGCTATTCTGGAGCGTGGCGGTCGTCTGGGTGATTTGTTCTAGTTGTCCCTTGAGTTCAGCAAGCACCGTATCACCCCCACTTTCGTTGCTCGTGCGCGCAAAAAAAACCGCAACGCCGCCGATAATAACGACCAAAACAACGACCAATAATATGATGATCACTATATCCATGACTTACTCCTACCCTTGACAACATCAGACTGTTATTTTACCTCATTGGCAAGCAATTCTCGATATAAGGACGTCAGAATATGACGGTAAAGCCGATCACGATTTTGCCTGATCCAGTTCTGCGCGGAAAATCGCACGCAGTGACTGGGATCAATGATGAAACCCGCCGCTTAATGGATGATATGGTTGAAACCATGCGTGAGGCGAATGGTTTGGGTCTAGCTGCGCCGCAAATCAGCGTGAGCAAACGCGTGATCGTGATGGAATGCGGTGAGGATGAGGAAGAGGAATCACCGCCAATTTGGCAAATGGCTAATCCCGAAATCATCGACACCTCGCCTGATACGTCGTTCATGAACGAGGGATGCCTGTCTATTCCCGGCTGGCGCGGCGAAGTCACCCGCCCGGATTGGGTTAAAGTACGGTATCTGGATTATAACGGCGAAGTGTTAGAGATAAAGGCAACCGGGCTATTGGCGGCATGTGTCCAGCATGAAATAGATCATCTTAATGGCATCTTGTTTATCGATTATCTCAGCCGCGCCAAGCGTGATGTAATTATCCGCAAATTCACTAAAGACGCGCGAATCGAAAACGCACTGGCTGCTAAAGCCTCATGATGAAAAAATTACGCCTTGTTTTTATGGGAACGGCAGATTTCGCAGTGCCGTCTCTTAAAAGCCTTGCAGATAATCATGAGGTTATCGAGGTTTTTACTCGTCCACCGCGCCGCCAGGGACGCGGGATGAAGGTGCACCCTTCACCTGTTCATACGGTAGCGGAAAATCTAGGGCTTACGGTTTTAACTCCGTCAACTATCACCGCTGATGTGGTCGATGCGCTGATAGCAAGACAGGCCGATCTGCTGGTTGTGGTGGCTTACGGGTTAATTCTGCCCGAGGCGGTGTTGTTCGCCGCACATGGAGGCGCGGTAAACGCCCATCCATCACTTTTGCCACGCTGGCGCGGAGCAGCACCGATCGAGCGCGCGATCGAAGCCGGAGATACCGAAACCGGCGTTTCGATTATCATGCTCGACACCAGCCTTGATGGCGGCCGTATCGCCGCCGCATCCGCACCCATCCCGATCACTGCCGATGATACAGCATCGAGCGTGACCGATAGGTTGGCAGAAGAATCAGCCGCTATGCTATTGGAGGTCATCCCGCATATCGCGGACGGCACAGCACGCATGATGCCACAAGATGATGAGGCGGCGACTTATGCTCACAAAATCACAGACGATGAAGCCGCTCTCGATTTCATTTTACCGGTGGCAGTATTACTCAATAAAATTCGAGCATTCACCCCTCGCCCCGGGGCTTGGTTTATAATTCCTGACGCAAAAGGCCTAGCTTCGCGCATCGGCGTTCTTGCCGCTACAAGGGCGGAAGGCCGCGGACATGCGGGGCAGTATCTAGGAAAAGGCAAGGCAGGTGGGCCTGTGATCGCCACCAGCGATAGTGCATTAGAGATCACCGCACTCAAACCCGCCGGCAAGCAAGTAATGAGCGGTAAGGATTTTCTTAACGGTTATGCAATGCCGCAAGTGGTGCAAATGGGGAAGAATAAGGGATAGCCTGATGCCTCGTTTTTTTCTCACCATCGAATATGATGGCGGTCATTTTGTCGGCTGGCAACGACAGGAAAACGGCGAATCCGTGCAGGCGGCCCTTGAGGACGCGGCGGCGGCACTCCTTGGCAAACGTGAGGAGGTTGCAGTCACCGGGGCCGGTCGTACCGACGCCGGCGTTCACGCACTCGGACAAGTTGCGCATTGCGACCTGCCCGACCATTTTACCGCCCAGCGCCTACCGCTCGCGTTAAACGCACACCTGCCCCAGACGGTACGGGTGATTGCCGCACGCGAAGTTGACAACGACGCGCATTCCCGCTTTGATGCAACCATAAGGGTTTATCACTACCGGATTTTAAATCGCCCCATCGCCTCTGCTTTGTTACGAGATTACGCGTGGCATTTATCGCGCGAGATCAATATTACCGCAATGAATGAGGCCGCAAAAAGACTGATCGGCAAGCATGATTTTACTAGTTTTCGTGCACGTGCGTGCCAAGCCTCTAATCCAGTTCGCACTTTGGAACGCATTGACGTTACAGCTGAAGGTGAGGTGATCATCATCACCGCCGAAGCGCGATCATTTCTCCACCATCAGGTGCGTAATATCGTTGGCAGTTTGATTCTGGTAGGAGAAGGCAAATGGTCAGCGGGTGATTTATCGGCCGTACTTGAGATGAAAGATCGTGCAGCGGCTGGCATGACTGCGCCGCCACATGGTCTTTATCTGGCGCGCGTCTCTTATCCTTTTGATTAGGCTGATATATCGCCGGCGACCATAATCAACAAAGTGATTGCCACAAAAATCTCGACAATCATTTTAATCACCAGCATCAACGCGCCAATCCACCCTCGTCCATTGAGGCTTTGCGTGGCCCCGCGCCAAAATACCCATAGCAACCATAAAACCAGAAATGGCAACAGATTCCGCGCGCCCGTCAATCCCACTAGCGCGAGCAGATGAAACATCAAAACAATCATCATCTGCAAACAATTCAGCCACATCATGATGATGATAAACTGAGGATAATTGCGGCTCATCTTCAGCCATATCAACACCTGATAACTCACCACCGGATAGACCATAGTAACCGTAAGCGAGATGACGGCCCCAGCAATAAAAGCATAGAAAGTCACGTGGCCCGCCATCAGCACGCTTGCTGCCAATGACAGTAGCCAATGCGCCCATAACACTTGCCAAATCGCGTTAACGTCTTGCGGATGTGCGTTAGGGTCTCCGGCTTTGACTTGGTTGGTGGCAACCGCGAAAGCGTAGGCAAGTCCCGAAAAAAAGGCTTTGAGCGAAGGCGACGGTAGCATTGATCACTCCTTCAAGTCGAAATAACGCCCAAGAACAGCGTAATAGATCTCTTTCAGGCACGTCAAATCATCTATGGCGACTGCTTCATTAATTTTATGCATTGTCTTGCCTACCAGACCAAACTCGACAACTTCAGCGAACGGCGCGATAAACCTTGCATCTGAAGTGCCACCTGAAGTCGAAAGCTGGGGAGTTTTGGCGGTGATTTGATGGACGGATGAGGCAATGATCGAGGTTAGTTTTCCGGGTTTAGTGATAAACGGTTCAGCCGAGCAACGCCATTCAAGCGCATAATCACCTTCGACCGCGTCAAACTGTTTTTTAAGATGCTCAACCAAGCTTTCACTGGTCCACAACGCACCAAAACGGATATTGAAGGCGATGACTACACGAGATGGAGTGACGTTCGCGGCCGGGTTACCGGTATCGATCGAAGTGATCGCAATGCTTGATGAGTCAAAGTCAGCATCACCCTCATCCAGTGCGTCCTCAGTCAGCTTGGTAAGATAACCGACAAGATGATGAAGCGGGTTTTCAGCAAGATGAGGGTAAGCCGCATGTCCTTGCTCACCCTGCAAAGTTAGGACGCAATTCATCGAGCCCCGTCGTCCGTTTTTGATCGTATCGCCAAGGGTCTCAACATTAGTCGGCTCTCCCACTAAAAACGTGTCTGGCATCATTTTTTCAGCAGCAAGCCAATCTAATACCGGTTTGGTGCCGTTAATCGCCGGCCCTTCCTCATCGCCAGTAATCAGCAAGCTAATGCTGCCCCCAAAATCGGGATGATCAGCGATCCAATTCGTAGCGGCCACCGCAAAGGCCGCAACCGCACCTTTCATATCAACCGCGCCTCTGCCGGTCATCATGCCATCCTTAATCGTTCCCGAAAAAGGATCATGCTGCCAATCATCCACCTTGCCTGGAGGAACGACATCGCTATGGCCAGCAAAGCAGAAATGCCGGCGGCTATTACCAGATTTGGCATCATATCGGGCAAATAGATTATCTATCCGCGCAGCGCCTTCACCGAAAGGCAGGCGTTTGACAATAAACTGATGGCTTTCAAGATAAACCGATAGCGTATCGAGAGCGCCACCCTCATGAGGGGTTATTGATTTGCACCGAATCAGCTGTCTTGCAAGATCATGTTCAGGGGCAAGGCGTTGGGCGTCCGTCATCACATCGCCTAATCGCGTAGCAGATCATTAATAGAGGTTTTGGCGCGGGTTTTCTCGTCGACCTGCTTGATAATCACTGCGCAGGCTAGATTTGGTGCGGGGGCCCCATCAGGCAGAGGTTTTGACGGCATTGAGCCCGGCACCACCACCGAGTAAGCCGGCACCCGACCTATATGAATTTCTCCGGTATGGCGATTGATGATCTTAGTCGAAGCACCGATAAAAACACCCATCGATAACACCGCGCCGCGCTCAACAATCACACCCTCAACGACTTCCGATCTTGCGCCAATAAAACAACCATCCTCGATGATCACGGGACCCGCCTGAAGAGGTTCAAGAACCCCGCCTATTCCCGCGCCTCCCGAAAGATGGACATTTTTACCGATTTGGGCACAAGACCCGACAGTCGCCCATGTGTCGATCATGGTGCCGCTATCGACATAAGCCCCTAGATTGACAAAACTCGGCATGATCACAACACCCGGAGCGATATAGGCTGACCGCCGAACCACGCATCCCGGTACCGCACGGAATCCAGCATCGCGGAATTTTTTTTCATCCCAAGATGAAAATTTTGACGGCACTTTATCCCACCAGACTGATTGGCCTGCTCCTGGATAGTCAGTCCCCCCACCGATCACCACCATATCATTGAGACGAAAGGATAACAGCACGGCTTTTTTTAGCCATTGATTGACTGTCCAACTCCCTCCTTCTTGGCAGCTCGCGACGCGCGCCGTTCCAGCATCAAGAGCATCAAGCGCAGATTCTACCGCCTCACGCACCTCACCGGCGGTCGAAAAATTGATCGTCTCACGCGCCTCCCAGGCGCGGTTGATCACGGTTTCTATATCGGTCATGGCTTTCTCCCTTCGGCTTGCGGATACGCGGATAGAAAATCCTTGAGATCACGGGCAATATAATCGATGTGGGCAAGTTCAGCCTCACTTTGTCTTATAACCTCATCATCGTTGATCCAAATAGTGGTGACTCCTAGCGCTGCGGCGGGCTGGAGATTAACTGCTCTGTCATCGATCATCGAGGTTTTATCAGGCTCTATGTTGGTTGCGCTAATGAAATCATCATAGACTGAAGGGTCTGATTTCGGGCGATATGCGAGCGCGACCGTGTCATAACAGCAATCAAAATGCCGCTCTATGCCATAAGCGTTGAGAATGCGCGTGGCATGGGCAACAGAACCATCGGTCAGAATAATTTTCCGCCCCGGCAAGGCGGCAATTCCCTGATCGAGTTCAGGGTCAGGGCGCAGAATCGCGATATCTATATCGTGGACGTAGTCAAGAAAATGCCGCGCGTCTGCTTTATATTCGGTGACTAAACCGTTCATGGTAGTGCCGTGGCGGGCGATCAACCCACGTTGCAAGGTCTTTGCTTCGGATAGGGGAAGCGAGAATTTCTCAGCGAGATAGGCGGTGATTCGTACCACTATCTGATCAAAAAGCCCCGTCTCACGCGGATAAATCGTGTTATCGAGATCAAAAATCCACGTGGTTATATCGCCCGTTTTCATGAGATATCCTTAGTGATGATCGTGCCGATGCCATGTTCGGTGAAAAGTTCGACCAACACGGCGTGTTGATCACGACCATCCAGAATCACGGCCGCCGAAACGCCGCCGTTGATCGCATCAAGACAGGTTTTAACCTTGGGAATCATGCCGCCTTTGATCGTGCCATCTGCGATCAGTGCAGTGGCTTGGCTTGCGGTCATCGCGCTGATCAGATTACCCTGATCATCCAGCACTCCTGCGACGTCCGTTAAGAGCAATAATCTACTCGCCGCCATTTTTGCCGAAATCGCCCCACTCACCGTATCGGCGTTAATGTTATAAGTCGCCCCGTCTTCACCGCGCGCAACCGGTGCGATCACCGGAATGATTCCTGCAGCAAGTAACGCGTCGATAACCGTGGTATCTATTACCTCTGGCGTGCCGACAAAACCCAGATCCGTGTGAGTTTCAACCGCGCTTGTCGAGGATGGATCTTTTTCCAGTTTTCGTGCGGTGATCAGTTTAGCGTCTTTGCCTGAAATTCCAACGGCCATCCCGCCGGCATCGATGATCGCTGAAACCAGTGATTTATTAATCGCCCCGCTCAACACCATCTCGACCACCGAGATTGTGTCGGCGTCGGTAACGCGCAGGCCGTCGACAAAATTACTTGAGATTTTGAGTTTATCCAGCATCGCACCAATCTGTGGGCCGCCGCCATGTACTACCACCGGCTTGATTCCAACCTGCCATAACAGCACCATATCCTGAGCAAAACTGCGAACATAATCAGCCTCACCCATGGCATGACCGCCAAATTTAATGACCACTGCATGATCAGAATAATGGCGCATGAACGGTAAGGATTCGATCAGAATCCCTGCTTTAGCTAGCCATTGACGCAAATCTGCCGGGGTCGCCGTTGTCATGCTTCTATCTCCTTCTCTATCGTTATCTGTTTGCCTGAAATTGCCGGTTGAGGCAAGCGCCCCGTCAGAGGGATGCGAGGGTGGCGATATGCCCGCGCAACGCATCAAGCCCCAGATTTTTTTCAGCTGAAGTCACAAAAACCCCGGGCCAAGCAGCAACATGCCGCGATACCCGCGCTTCGGTTTCAGTAATCACGGCGGCGCGACCGGTGGCGGACAGCGTGTCTATTTTAGTCAAGACCGCCGTCCATGAAACCGCCACGCGCTCAAGCGATTCGATGACTTTAAGATCATTAGAGCCAAGACCGCGGCGGCTGTCGATGAGCACCATAACGCGGCGCAGATTGACGCGTCCCTGAAGATAGTCAGACGTCAGCCCTTTCCACACCTTGATATCTTTTTTAGGCGCGCGGGCAAACCCATATCCAGGTAGATCGACAAGTGTGATTTTATCGCCAAGATCGAAAAAATTGATCATGCGGGTTCTGCCCGGCGTTTTTGAAGCGCGCGCCAGAGATTTTCTGTTAGTCAAAGCGTTGATCAGTGATGATTTACCGACATTAGATCGTCCGGCAAAAGCAACTTCAGACATGTCCGAATGTGGCAAACCATCAGGAGAAACCGCCGAGGTGATAAAACGGCAAGGCTTTGCGAATAAGGCGCATCCGGCCACCTCGTTTATCGCATCGGGCGTATCTGGGTCGTCAGAGGAAGACATAATGTCACTTTGCGCCATCCTTTTGAGCGTCAATCTGCTTTTGGTATGAGCGCATGATATACCATTGCTGAATAATGCTAAGCAGGTTGTTCCACGTCCAGTAAATCACGAGTCCCGCCGGAAAAGTTGCCAGCAGAAAAGTGAACATCAAAGGCATAAAGCGGAAAATCTGCGCCTGCACCGGATCAGGTGGCGGCGGGTTGAGCGACATCTGAACAAACATCGTAATCCCCATCAGCAATGGCCACAGCCCTATATTGATAAAATCAGGTAGAAACGCGGTGCTATAGGGCAGAATCCCAAACAGGTTAAAAAGCGACGTAGGGTCAGGAGAGGATAAATCGGTAATCCAGCCGAAAAATGGTGCATGGCGCATCTCGATGGTGACATAAAGTACTTTATAGAGAGCAAAAAATACCGGAATTTGTAATAGAATCGGCAAACATCCAGCGGCAGGGTTGATTTTTTCTTGACGGTAAAGTTCCATCGTCGCCTGTTGCTGGCGCTGACGATCATCGCTGAAACGCTCACGCATTTCTTTAATTTTAGGGGTAAGGGCACGCATTTTTGCCATCGAGTGATAGGATTTATGAGCCAGAGGAAAGAACACCAATTTAATCCCAACCGTCATGACCAAAATAGCGATGCCGAAATTGCTGATATACTGATTAACCCAAATGAGTACTACCAACATTGGCCTTGCTAAAAACTCCATCCATCCCCAATCGATAGCGGCGGTGAATCTGGGAATATCCATCATGTTCTGATAGTGATCAAGAATAGTATATTTTTTCGGCCCTGCAAATATCTGATATTGCCAGCGCATCTCACCATTCGGCGGGATCAGCGAGGGTTGTCTGTTGGCTGAAATATCTAATGGCGTGCCAACACCTTCGGCACGATTACCGGTGCGGATAGCATTAATCTCAGCAAGATTTTGCGGCGTGATCAAATGACGGATAGACTCGATATCGGTGAGGTTAGCAGGGCGGAAAATAAAGCCGTTATCAAGACCTTCGGCGGGAATAATCGCTGTCAACCAGTCTTTATCCGAAGCCCCAATCCATGACTTGCTATTGATTTGTGAGCAGATACGCTCATCCTCACGGCAATCGAGACGCTTTTCGATATCATCATAATCAAAGAAGACACTCCCTGATTCTTCATTGAAATATCCCATCGGCCCTGCATAGGAAATCCATTCCGAATATCCCGGACGTTGGCGCTGGATTCTAGCGGTCGTACCGATCATTGCCGCGCTGGTGCCGGTATTACGCGCGATTCCGGTGACCGTGATCATATAGCCATCATCGATGCTATAGGTCATGGCGTAATCAATCCCATCCTCTGAAGTGGTTAAGGTGACCGGTGTGTTAGGCGTCAGTTTCCTGCCGGTCAGATTCCAAATATGGGTCCTTGATATCGAACGCTTTAACTCCCCGCTAAAGGCGGTGAAGAACATCTCAGCGAAATAGGCGTCAGGCGAGCCAACGCGCCGCATCACGCTAACTTGCGGTGAGAACTCATCGCTACTTGCCTTGAATTCTTTGAGCCTAATATCATCGATTCTCCCCCCGGCCAGCGACAGCGAGCCTTCTATCGTATTACTTTCAATCAAGACGCGCGGGGCGTTGATGATCTGAACCAGATCTTCTTCTATCGCCGAGGACACCTGCGGGATGGCGCTTGGCACGGCCGAAGATATCGAATCACCAAATTGGGATACAGATTGAGACCCAGCCGGCGGTGTTGGATTTTTTGGAGCAAGAAAGAAATCATATCCGACTAGAATCAGCATCGAAAGGCTGATCGCCAAAATTAGATTCTTTGGATCAGTATTCATCATGCTCCCCAATCATGTCTTTTCATCATCCGGTAGCGGTACCGGGTCATACCCCGACCCGCCCCATGGATGGCATCGCATGATGCGCCGAAGTGTAAGCCAACCACCACGCACCACGCCATGCACGGTGATGGTCTCGCGTGCATAATGCGAGCAGCTCGGAACATAGCGGCAGTGATTAGGAAACAATGGTGAGATCAAAAACCGATAGCCTGCGATTAGCGTTAACGCCAGTTTTGCAGTAATCATCGCTATAACTCTAACCGGGGCGAGGGCAGGTGTTTTTTTCGAGGATTTTTCAGGTGTTAAGATCATCTTATCTGCTCATCTGGCCGGTAATGAATCGCGTGAATTCAGCATCAAGTTTTTCCCACGCTAGTCCCACCGTGTTATAACGTGCGATCAGCACGTAATCATGTCCTTGTTGCCCATGCGCCGAAAGCAAAGGGGTCGCTAATGCTCTAAGGCGGCGTTTAGCGCGATTGCGTTGTACGGCCGCACCGACTTTCTTTGAGGCGGTAACGCCAAATCGAGGCAAGTCATCATCACCGCGGTCTCTGGTCTGCACCACGACACCGGGCATAACGCATTTGTTGCCCGAAGCGGCGGCGGCGAGAAAATCTCGGCGTTTAAGAATCGTTTTTACCCCCGACATCGGGTTCTTTAAGCGGAAAGACGTTTGCGGTTTTTCGCACGACGCGCCGCGAGAACACGGCGACCACCGACTGTCGCCATCCGTGCCCGGAAGCCGTGGCGACGCTTGCGCACGAGGGTGCTTGGCTGGAAAGTCCGTTTCATTTCGGCACCCCCCTTTGGGTGTTATTTGGTTTAGCAAGTCCCGTGTCTAAACAATCTTGCGATCAAAGTCAATAAAGACAAGTACTGGCACAAGTAACCCGCGCAGATCTAGCTTGAACGCCGCCCAGCCAAAGGCGTAATCGGTTGCGGCTCCATATCCCACGGAAAATAAATCCACGTGTCCTGACTAACCTCGGTAACGAATGTGTCGACCAGTGGGCGCCCCGCAGGTTTAGCGAAAGTAGTGGCGAAATGTGCTTTAGGTAGGACGGTGCGTAAAGCTTTGGCGGTCTCGCCCGTATCGACCAGATCATCGACCATTAGCCAATCCTCACCATCACCTGCCTCAGGCGCAGTTTTAAGGACAGTGACATCCCCTCGCTCTTTTACGTCATAAGACGCTACGCAAATGGTTTCGATCATCCTTATATCGAGTTCTCTTGCGACCACAGCAGCGGGAACTAGGCCGCCACGAGTTACGGCGATGACGCCCTTAAAGGTTTTAATATCTATCAGTCGCCAAGCCAGAGCTTTGGCAGTACGGTGAAGTTCTTCCCAAGTGACGGGAAAAGATTTTTCTGGTGGTACGGCGAGCATGAGCAAATATCCTCTTGTTATCGCTGGTGACGAAAGTAATAGCAGCCATAATACCGCATCACAGGCTCACTGTCACGCTATAGCGGCATGGAGCTTGCGTTTTGACAGGAAAAACACTAATTAAATTACCAGCGGCGCCCGTAGCTCAGCTGGATAGAGCATTTGACTACGAATCAAAAGGTCGGGAGTTCGAATCTTCCCGGGCGCGCCATATTTCCTATATTTTATTACCGCCTTCTCATTTTTTTCTGCAAGATTCTGTGTCGATTATAAATGATTCTATGTCTGAAAACAGACAAATGGCACAAGATTCGAGCCCTAAGGCAAAAAAACCACTGGGCAAAACTGCGGCAGAATGACGCAGGTAAATCACTACCGCATAATTTTATCACCAAAACACCTTGCGGCGCGATTGTTTATTATCTTTTTATCAACAAAAACAGCATAAAATAACTTTTTGTCAAAAAACGCATTTTTTTGAGAATTTTTACTGTTTTTAGCTCTTAACAAACCGTCTTAAGAGGCATATCTAAGTGGTGAGAGCAGACGGCTCTTAACCCTTTTTAAGTAGGAAGGATATCATTATGGTAATCAATCGTTTTCTAAAATCTAGCGGCCTCTCAGCATTAGCACGTTGGCATCGTGTTAATAAAATTGTCGCCTCCCTTGATAGCCTCGACAATCGGACCCTTGAGGACATCGGTCTCAGTCGCTGGGAAATCAAACAACGTGCACAACAAATTGTTGATCACAAATCTCCGGGAACATTCATCTAATATGACTATTTCAGGTAGTTTCCTCTAAAAGGCACCGACGGTTTTCCTCGGTGCCTTTTGTTTTGGCGCGATGGAAAGCCAGCAACCACCGTCGGTCGCTATTATCATTTGACTTGCCATGAAAACATGGCATGCTCCTTTTCATCTCCTCCTTTCGTGTCGTTAATCATCATGCACACTGCTTTTGCCATACTTCGGCTGATCGACACCATCACCACGCTGTATATCTGGACTTTGCTGGCTTACGTAATCAGCAGCTGGCTGGTCGGATTCGGAATTATCAATCCGTGGCATCCGATAGCACGAACAGTGATCGCCGCCCTCACCGCTTTGCATGAGCCAGTTTTACGGCCGCTGCGACGCTTACTATATCGGCTGATACCGAGCACAGGGCAAATCGATTTATCGCCAATCGTGGCAATTTTGCTGGCGTATCTGATCGCTGGATTGCTAAAAGATATCGTGCTCACTCTCATATAAAGGTGTTCTAGGATGGATTCTAAAATTATCGATGGCAAAGCGTTCGCCGCCGCACTCACCGCAAAGATAGGTGATCAAGTCGCAATAGCGGTTAAGGCTGGCCACCGACAGCCCGGACTCGCGGTAGTGTTGGTTGGCGAAAATCCAGCCAGTCAAGTCTATGTCCGCAATAAAATCAAAACCACCGAAAATGCAGGGATGGTCTCAATAGAACACCGCCTTGATGTTGCAACCAGCCAGGCAGAACTGCTGGAGCTGATCACACAGCTTAACACTGATGACACGATTGACGGCATTCTAGTTCAACTGCCTTTGCCCAAACAGATCGATTCGAACGCAGTGATCAACGCGATCTCTCCAGATAAAGACGTTGATGGGTTTCACATGGTCAATGTGGGGCGTCTTAGCGTGGGATTGCCATCACTTGTGCCATGCACGCCTTATGGCTGTTTAATGATGTTAAAAGACCGGCTTGGAGCACTGGACGGGATGAATGCCGTGATTGTTGGCAGGTCTAACATTGTCGGCAAGCCAATGGCACAGCTGTTACTGGCAGAAAACTGCACGGTGACAATCGGGCATTCACGAAGTCGTGATCTGCAGGCGATCTGCCGCCGCGCTGATATCATCATTGCTGCGGTGGGGCGCGCTGAAATGATCGATAGCGATTGGGTCAGTGAAGGGGCCACAGTGATTGATGTGGGAATTAACCGCATCGATGCGCCTGAAAGAGGTGAGGGCAAAAGCCGGCTTACCGGAGATGTTAATTTCGCCGGGGTACTCCCCAAAGTATCAGCGATCACACCAGTGCCTGGCGGGGTGGGACCAATGACGATTGCGTGTCTTTTGCGTAATACGTTGCTCGCTGCGTCACGGCGGCGCGGCCTGCCACTATCGCCAGAGATCATGAAGGGACATTAGTGGAGATAACCTGATGACTTGGCAAGTGATTATGGTTGTTATCGCTATCTTGGCGGTTTTATCCGTGCTGTTTTGGGGATTGATCACAATGGCGCGCGGAGGCGAGATCAATTTGCGCCGATCTAATATGCTGATGCGATGGCGTGTAGGACTTCAGGCATTAGCGATTGCCATTATCGTGATAATGGTGTTATTTGGCGGCAAATAACGGGTTTTTAACGCAAGAAAACAGATGGTCAAACTGAACAAAATTTACACCCGCACCGGCGATGGTGGTGATACGAGTCTGGTCAATGGGCAACGGGTGTCAAAACACTCCATTCGCACCACCGCTTTCGGGACAGTGGATGAAGCCAATTCAGCGCTAGGCATTAGCCGTCTTTACACAGCAACCCTTGCCGATCAGCGTTATGATGCTATGCTGGGACGCATTCAGAATGACCTGTTTGATCTAGGGGCTGATCTAGCGACCCCAATTCAGGCGGGGCGCGAGGATAAAGCGCTGCGCGTAACCCCTCAGCAAGTTAAGCGCCTTGAAGAAGAAATTGATATGATGAATCAGACGCTCAGCCCCCTTTCCTCATTTATTCTGCCCGGTGGCGGCAGGGCGGGGGCGCATCTTCATTTAGCGCGGGCCGTCACCCGCCGCGCTGAGCGCGACATGACGCACCTGGCCACAGAAGAGGCCGTTGGTGAGGCCGGATTACACTATATTAATCGCCTGTCAGATCATCTTTTCGTGATGGCGCGATGCATCAATCTCGATGAAAGCGGTGATGTATTGTGGCAACCCGCTGCCCATGCGTGATATAATCCTCTTTTTAACCAACGGAGAAAAACGATCATGAAGATTCTGGTTCCTGTCAAACGCGTGATTGACTACAACGTCAAGGTACGCGTCAAACCCGATCAGACGGGTGTCGAGTTAGCCAATGTAAAAATGGCCATGAACCCGTTTGATGAGATCGCAGTTGAACAGGCGATCAGATTTAAGGAGGCCGGCGCCGCTGATGAAGTCGTAGTAGTGTCAATCGGCCCTGATCAAGCACAAGAAACCCTGCGTACTGGCCTTGCAATGGGGGCGGATCGAGGGATTCATGTCCCAGCGGATCATGAAACTGAGCCACTGGCGATTGCAAAAATTCTGAAAGCATTGGCTGACACAGAAAAACCTGGGCTAATCATCATGGGCAAGCAAGCCATCGATGATGACAGCAATCAAACCGGTCAGATGTTGGCAGCGATGCTTGGCTGGCCTCAAGCGACTTTCGCCTCCAAAGCCGACATAGAAGGCGATAGCCTCAAGGTGGTACGTGAGGTCGATGGCGGGTTAGAGCACATCAGCGCGCCCATGCCCGCAGTGATTACTGTCGATTTGCGCCTTAATGAGCCGCGCTACGCGTCCCTGCCTAACATCATGAAAGCTAAGAAAAAGCCACTCGATCAGATCAGTCTTGACACGCTTGGAGTCGATGCAACAAAGCGCCTCACAGTGCTTAAAGTAGAAGACCCTCCAGCGCGTAAGGCAGGCGTGATCGTCAGCTCGGTGGAAGAGCTGGTTGATAAGCTGAAAAACGAAGCCAAAGTAATCTAACCCCTTATTTGAGAGGATTTAACCCATGTCTATTCTAGTTCTCGCAGAACACGATAACACCACGCTCAATCCATCGACATTGCACGCCGTCTCGGCTGCATCCGAAATCGGCGGAGATATCACAGTCCTCGTCGCGGGGGGTGGATCAAAGGCGGTGGCTGATGAGGCCGTATCGATTAACGGCGTCAGCAAGGTTCTTCACGCTGATGCGCCTGAGTATTCCAACGGCATCGCCGAGAATATCATTCCGCTGATTGTCGGCATTGCAGGGGATTACAGTCATATCCTTGCTGCCGCCACCACTTACGGTAAGAACATCCTACCAGGAGTCGCGGCGCTCTGTGATGTGGCGCAGATTTCAGATATCATCCGCGTCGACGATCCCGACACGTTTCAGCGTCCAATTTATGCGGGTAACGCCTTAGCTACAGTCAAATCAGGCGATCGTTTGAAAGTAATCACGGTGCGCGGTACGGCTTTTGAACCTGCTGAGAATTCAGGCGGTAGCGCAGCAATCAGTGATCTTGCGGCAACAGGTGACGCTGGTAAATCAGCTTATGTCACATCTGAGTTATCGTCATCAGACCGCCCTGAGTTAACCTCAGCGAAAATCGTTATTTCCGGCGGCCGTGGGATGCAGGATGGATCTAATTTCTCGATGCTTGAGAAAATCGCCGACAAGCTTGGCGCGGCGGTCGGCGCGAGTCGGGCGGCGGTGGATGCAGGATTTGTGCCAAATGATTACCAGGTCGGGCAGACCGGCAAGGTTGTTGCTCCTGACCTTTATGTCGCGGTGGGAATCTCGGGAGCCATTCAGCACCTCGCAGGGATGAAAGACAGCAAAGTGATCGTTGCTATTAATAAAGATGAGGAAGCGCCGATTTTTCAGGTTGCCGATTACGGGTTGGTTGCCGATCTTTTTGAGGCTGTTCCCGCCCTCGATTCTGCCTTAGATTAAAAATACGCAAATCAGGCAGCGTTTTACTCTTTAATCGGCTCTGTGCCTTCTGCCAGCATGTCTAAATAACGTCTATAGACAAAGGTTTTATCCCGATAGCGACCGGTGATTTCCACGATAATGCCGAGTTCTTGTAATTTTTCAAGGTGACGTAAAACCGACATCCGTGATGCTTGGGTATCATGGACGACGGCCGTCGTTGAACCGGTTAGGTTTCGCTGAAAGTAATCATAAATTTTTAGGGTGATCGGTGTTGTTTTGCTCGCAAGGTCGATCTTTTTCCGGTCCTCCTCAAACAGATCGAGGATTGATCCCGCAGTTTTAACCGCTTGGTCTGCAACTTCGATAACTCCCTTGAGAAAAAAATCGACCCATGATTCCCAATCGCCAGTTTTCCTGACCGATTGCAAATGGGCGTAATACTCTTGCCGATTAGTCTTAAAATAAAGACTCAAATAAAGTAGCGGCTGGCTCAGCACTTTGTCATGACACAGCATGAAGGTGATCAACAGTCTCCCGACGCGCCCGTTACCATCGAGAAAAGGGTGAATGGTCTCAAACTGGACATGAGCGACCGCCGCTCTGATCAGGGGCGGATAAAACGATTCATCATGAAGAAATTTCTCAAACGAATCCAAACACTCCATGAGCCGGTCAGGCGGTGGTGGCACAAAACGTGCTTTTCCCGGTCTTGCTCCGCCAATCCAGTTTTGTGATGTGCGAAACTCACCCGGACTTTTATTACCGCCACGAGCATTATTCATCAGAACGCCATGAATCTCTCTGATCAGGCGCAACGACAGAGGCAGTTCATCGAGCAACCCAAGCCCATGATTCATCGCATCAACATAGCATGAAACCTCGAGCACATCATCATTTGACACACCTTGTCCTTGGTCATTCTCGTGTTGGAAAAAGTCGAAAAGTGAGGATTGAATGCCTTCGATTTGTGAGGACAGCAAAGCCTCTTTTCGGACGTACATATAAAGAAAAAAACTAGGATCAGGCAAAATCCTTACGATTCCATCAAGCCGCCCAAGAGAGAGGCTAGCCTTATCGAGTACAATGTAAAGTTTTTGCATATCCAGCGGTGGAACCGGCGGTAATGGCGAGGGCATATAGGCCTCGTAAGTTTCTCCGCTGATGGAGCTTTTAATATATTCACCTATGCGCGTGGAGTTTTTCATTGTGGGTCACCGTTTCTGGTCTTATCCACCGGAAAATAATACATATCGGTAACCATCGCAAGAGATGAAATAACAAAAAGGTTCTAAAATGTGATTTCAACTCGACGAACTCACAAATCTGTGACTTCACCAGTGGGTAACTAACAAAAAAGATTGAAAATGTGATTTCAACTCGATGAACAGATGGAGCTGATACTTCGAGCTAGGCGTTAAAATGGCGGCGGATCGTAGAGATCACGTCAGGCTTATCCCAGACGGCGACACCTTCAAAATGTGCGACCAGTACTCCCTCGCTATTCATGAGAAAACTGGTAGGCAAGGCACGTATTTTGAGCGATCTTGCCAGTACACCTTTAGGGTCAAATCCGAGATGAGGCGTCTGATGCGGTGATATAATGCCAAGTTTTTCAAGGAACGGCATACCGACAGCAGCACCGCCCCTATCAACTCCAATCAGCAAAACACCCATATTTTCCTGAGCAAGGCGCTGGTGAAGCCTTGCCAGCGAGGGCAATTCATGAACACATGGAGCACACCATGTCGCCCAGAAATTGATCACCAGAGGGGTGGAGATAAAATCGCTGAGGCGCGTGATTTCGCCGTTCGGCGTCATGAAATCGGTTTTCGGGCTTGGCAGGTTGATAGGTTTCAGTGTATCCAAGTCAGCAAGAGTCTCAGTCGCGACATTGCTCGCGGCAAAGGCTACAAGTGCGGCAAGACAGGTGCGGCGCGACATGGTGTTGAGATCATAATTCATTGGTTTTGAGTATAGCATATGGCAAAAACGCGTAATAATAAAAGCACAGAGAAAAGTCACATTTGGGGAGGTCGTTTCGACGACGGTGTTGGCGAAGCGATGGAGCAAATCAACGTGTCGATTGATTATGACCGTCATCTTTTCCGGCAAGATATAGCAGCCTCCCGCGCTCACGCTGAGATGCTAGCCAAACAAAAAATCATCAACGCCGCAGATGCCGCCGCAATCAGCGAAGGCCTCGTTGAAATCGAGCGCGAAATCGCCGAAGGTCGTTTTACCTTCTCGCGCGCGCTTGAGGATATTCACATGAATATAGAAGCACGACTCATCTCGTTGATCGGTGACGCGGGGGGGCGGCTTCACACGGCACGGTCGCGTAATGATCAAGTGGCCACTGACTTAAGGCTCTGGATTCGCGAATCTTGTGATGCGTTCGATGAAAAGTTAAAAGCGCTCCAACATGCACTGATCGAGCAGGCCGAAGAGCATGTAGAAACACTGATGCCCGGCTACACACATCTGCAACCTGCCCAGCCAGTGACTTTCGGTCATCATCTGATGGCTTATGTTGAGATGTTTGACCGTGACCGAGGGCGTTTTGCTGACGCGAGACGGCGATTGAATTTTTCGCCATTGGGAGCAGCGGCCCTCGCAGGCACATCTTTCCCGATTGACCGCGAAATGACCGCGAAAGCTCTTGGCTTTGAGGCCCCGATGCGCAATTCGATGGATGCGGTGGCCGCACGGGATTTCGTCATCGAGGCTCTATCGGCGATGACAATCTGCACCGTTCATCTCTCACGTCTCGCTGAAGAGATTATTCTCTGGTCATCACCCGGGTTCGGTTTTATTCGGTTGAGTGATGCATTCTCGACCGGGTCATCAATCATGCCGCAAAAACGTAACCCTGACGCCGCCGAATTGGTACGGGCCAAGCCTGGTCGGATGATCGGTGCGTTGATCACGATGATAACAGTGCTGAAAGCCCTACCGATGACTTACAGCAAGGATATGCAAGAAGATAAAGAGCCTGTGTTTGACGCAAGCCGCAATCTGTCACTTGCCCTGGTGGCGATGACTGGAATGGTTAGTGATATGCAGGTAGACGCTGCTGCTATGCGAGACGCGATAGATGACGGTTTTCCAACCGCGACTGATCTGGCCGACTGGCTGGTCAGGGTCTTGGGTTTGGCATTTCGTGAGGCGCATCACATCACCGGCGAGGTTGTCGCACTGGCGGAAAAACGAAACTTACGACTTGATCAACTCTCTCTTGCTGATTTGCAATCGGTCCACCAAGGCTTTACTATAGAGGCCTGCACAGTGCTCGATCCGGTGCACTCGGTTGCCTCGCGGAACAGTTTTGGCGGCACTGCTCCTGATCAGGTCAGGATAGCGATCAAAACCGCGAAAAAAAATCTCTGATAATTGCTGACGGAAATACCATGATAACCACAAGAATTTTACCCTCTTTCTCACGCCTGATCATCGCGGTGATGCTTGGCATCGCACTAGTATTTTTTATCACATCTTGCGGCAAGCGAGGCGATCCATATCGTCCATCTGAAACCTCATTCGCCGCGAGCATTATCACGCCATGAATAATGCCGGCTTTTATCGAGTTGATGGCGCTCTGACTGTGGATGGCATTCCGCTAGATAAGATCGCCGAGGAATTCGGCACACCTTTGTATGTTTATTCGGCGGCGGCGATTCTCGCAGTTTATCAGCAGCTTGCGGAAGCAATCAGTGATAGCGGTGGCAAGATTCATTACGCGCTGAAAGCCAATTCTAATCTAGCGGTTTTACGGCTATTGGCGCGCGAGGGAGCGGGTGCGGATATCGTTTCGGTGGGGGAGTTCAGACGCGCGCGCGCAGCAGGCATCGCGGCGAAGGATATTATTTTTTCAGGCGTAGGCAAAACTTCTGAAGAATTGCACGAGACCATAGAAGCGGGCATCGGTCAGATCAACGCCGAATCGCCAGCAGAAATAGAAACACTGATCGATATCGGACGTAAAACACACATCAAACCCCGTGTTGCACTAAGGGTTAATCCTGACATCAGCGCGGGCGGCCACGCCAAAATCGCCACTGGCAAGAGAGAGGCCAAATTCGGCATGGATGAGATGACGGCGTTAGAATCATGGCGGCGTCTGGCTTCCTCAGACGCGGCGACTCCAGTGGGACTTGCGGTGCATATCGGCTCACAAATCATGGATGTTTCTTTATTGGAAGCAGCATGGCGGCAGATTTTGGCACTGGCAACAAAGCTAGAAGACCAAGGGTTTAAGGTCGAGAACTTTGATCTCGGCGGCGGGATCGGGGTCGATAGCGCGAGCGGTAATACCCTTGATCTCGCGGCGTTCGGCAAAACGATCAAAGCACTCTTTACCGGGCGAAACCGCCACCTTGTCATCGAGCCGGGGCGTTATTTGACGGCTGAGGCAGGGTGCCTTCTCACGCGGGTAATTAGCGTCAAGCACAACAACAAAAAGCGCTTTATCATCGTTGATGGCGCAATGAATGACTTTCTGCGCCCAACTTTATATGAGGCTTGGCACAGAATTGAAACTGTGGCTGATCCAAATGGTGCGGCGATGGTAAAAGCCGATATCGTGGGGCCAATTTGCGAGACGGGCGATTATCTGGGACTTGACCGAGAGATGGCAGAAACAATCGCAGCTGGTGATACGCTGGCGGTCATGTCGGCAGGGGCTTATGGTGCAGTGATGCGGTCTTATTACAACACCCGGGCGATGGCTGTCGAGGTTATGGCGCTGGATGGGATAGTGCATCAAGTGTCGCGCCGCCGTTCTCTTGATGAGATTATCGCCGATGATACTATCCCGCCGCCCTTGCGATGACCGCCCTCGATAAAAAACTTAATTTCTGGCGGATCATAAAACGTCTTGCGGCCGCTACAGCAATTTTTCTGGCGCTATTCGGGGTTGGGCTGCAATATTTCGTCCATGAGCTGCGCAATGATCGGAGCAAGATATTTTCAGCAGCCGCAGAAGGCGGCGCACCGATTGGCATAGTGGTTGCAACTGGCGGAGACGGGCGCATCGATAAGGGGGTTTCGCTATTAAGACAAAACCCGTCATCGAGGCTTTTAATTTCAGGCACAGGTGTTGGAGTAGAAAAAGACGATATCGCCCGCCTTGTGATCGCTAATCGAGGCGATCAAAGCCAGATAAATGCACTTATGCGCTGCTGCATTGATCTCGGCGAAACCGCGATTAACACCCAAGGCAATGCTCGCGAGGCGGCGGATTGGGCTGAAAAACATGGGTTTCGGGCGGTTATTCTGGTGACCGCTGATTATCATATGCCGCGCGCACTGATCGAGTTTCGCCGATTGATGCCTCGTGTCGAAATCATTCCCTATGCAGTGATGCGTTGGGAATTTGTCGAAGGCGCACCCTTCTGGTGGTCCCGTCCGGTGATTGTAACCCAACTCGCGCGAGAGTTCGGCAAATATCTGATCAGTCGCGTCAGAATTTAATCTAATTGTCCCAAATCACGGATTCGGCGGCGAATCGCGCGAGTATGCGTGAAAAGCTCTTGCAATGTCTCGCCGCGTTTTTCTTTGATTGCTTTTTCGAGCACCGATAAATCTTCATTAAATCGCTCAAGCATTTCGAGCACAGCATCGGTGTTATTGATAAACACGTCTCGCCACATCACAGGGTCAGAATCAGCGATGCGGGTGAAATCCCTAAATCCTGAGGCTGAAAAACGCATGACGTCATTGCGTAAATCTTGTTCTAAATCAAACGCCGTCCCGACAATGGTGTAAGCGATCAAATGCGGTAGATGCGAGGTGATCGCCATGACTTTATCATGATAATCAGGCGCCATGGTTTCAACACTCGCACCAGTAGCGGTGAAAAAATCGCCAAGGCCCTGCAAGGCCTCAGGCGGAGCGGTCGCATCGGGGGTCATGATCCAATAGCGATTCTGGAACAACTGGGCAAATCCTGCCTCAGGGCCTGATTCCTCAGTTCCCGCCACGGGATGCGAGGGGATAAATACCACATGATCAGGTAATCGAGGTTTGACATCTCTGATCACCGATTGCTTGGTCGAGCCGGTATCAGTGACCAGCGCACCATGTTTAAGTGCGGGCGCGATGGCAGTGGCAAGATCAGCCATCGCACCGACAGGCACCGCCAACACGACCAGATCAGATTCACTCACGGCCGCAGCAGGATCAGATAAAATGGTGTCAGCCAGCGCGAGGCGGCTTGCCACCTGACAAACCTCCTCGCTCATGTCATATCCGATCATACGACCTGCTAGATTTTTCTCACGCATCACCTGCAAGAGTGATGAGCCGATCAACCCAAGCCCGATCACGGTTACAGTTTCGTAAAACGCCACCATCAGCCCTCTGCCCATTGTCGCGCAAGGTCTTTGAAAGCATCAGCAACCTCACGCATTTCATCGCCAGTGCCCACTGACATTCTAAGGCAATGTGGCAGATTATAGGGAATCATCCGCCGCAATTGAATCCCCCGCTCCAGCATAAAATCATAAGCGGCGGTGGCTTGGGCGGCATTAGTAAAACTAATCAAAAAGAAATTAGCACTAGCAGGCAGAACCTCAAACCCTGCTTGACGAAGAGAAGCCTGTATCCACGGCAACCATTCACGATTATGCTCAAAACTCTGGCGGATAAAATCACGGTCACCAAGGGCGGTACACCCACTTGCGGCGGCAACAGCGTTGACGCTGAAAGGTGCGCGGATAGCGGACAGAACCGCGAAAATATCCGGCGGTAAATACCCCCAACCAAGCCGCAACCCTCCAAGAGCGAAAATTTTTGAAAACGTACGCAACATGACAACATTATCATAACGATCAACATATTCTGCACCATCGGTGTAATCATCGTCATCGACGTATTCAGCATAAGCCGAATCAAGAACGATGATGACATGAGGTGGGGTCTTAGAGATGAGTCTCTCGATGGCCGCACGGGTGATCATGGTGCTCGTGGGATTATTGGGGTTGGCGAGAAAAATTAGTCTAGTACGCGAGGTGATTTTCGCCAGCATGGCATCGACCGACACAGTGAAGACCTCATCATCTGCCGCGATAACCGGCACACCACCAGTGATTTGAACGGCTTGGCGAAAGACCAAAAACCCATATTGACTGATAATCGCCTCATCCCCCACTTCAAGATACGCATTGGCCAGCAAGCCGATGAGTTCATCAGAGCCGTTAGACGGCATGATTCTAGCGGCCTCTAGCTGGTAACGTTCGGCAAGCGCTGTAACCAAGGCCGCGTTGATCTGCTCGGGATAACGCCGCAGTGTTTCACCATCAATCGATCGCATGGATTCGAGAACTTTAGGCGAGGCGCCAAGCGCACCTTCATTAACCGATAATCTGATCATCTTACCGCCGGGAATGCGCGTGACATCCGGGCGATATGGCGACAGATTTTGTAGCGTGGATTTCGGAGCGATTCTGGTCATGACGCTGTTATACCGGAAAATCAGGGGGTTGGAAAATACCGATCACACCAGCATCATCAGGATGATAGCCTAGTTTTTCGATAAGCGCTCCGTTATCATCGATCAACGTAACATCACTCATCGAGGCGTCAGGCTGATCAGGAGCAAAGATCGCAACCGGAAGAAGCCCTTCGGTCGAAGCCAGAGGCGCGACCGAAGTAAGCCAGATTTTCCCCTGCACATTTGACGGCGGCGACTGCCATGCCGCATCGCTCCAATGTGGCAATACCGCTAGATCAGCGTTCCCACTGCTAATAGATTCTATAGCTGACTGGCTATCGGGGCAACAGATGTAGCGGGCCGAGCTGCCAAATCGCCAACGGGCCGTGGACATGAGCGCAGGATTTTTTTCAATCACCGCGACCACAGTTGGCTGTTGCCGCGCGAGATTGGCAGCCGTAATTTGACGCCAAATTGCCTCGATCAGCGTAGGCTCAAGCGATGATTTTCGCCATAATCCGCGAATAATATCAGCCTCTCGCCCCGGGCGAAAACGCGGCGTATCTGCTTTACTCGCGGTGACTTTAGCGGCGATCGCAACACGTTTTTCAAGCGTTGCCAAAAGCATCTCATCGAGATTATCAATATCAGCACGAATGGTTTTTAACGCATTTTTTTCCTGATTTTTTTGCCGCGTGTCACTCATCGTTTTTTTGTCTCTCTATATTACCGCCGGCTACTCCGGCTACTCTAACAGCCATCGGCCGCCGCACAGCTTTTCGAATTGGTCTTACCGAATAAATCATTTTAACCGCCTCGACAACTAAGACCCCGCCGAAAATTTTGGGCAAATGCTCGATCGTAGCAGCAAGTTTGACGTAAATTGGCAACGGCATCGGTGGGGCGGCCAGTGCCACACGAATAGCGGTGACATCAAACCCGCTCGCTTCGAGCAACTCGCGTATCTGCCGCTGGCTATAAGGTTGTCCTTGTCCAAAAGGCGTTCTGTCATCATTCGCCCAGAAACTGCCCCGATGCGGCACCACCAGCAACAACCGCCCATTACCTTTAAGCGCACTCCAACATTCATCTATAAGGATATCAGGTGACGAGGCTACTTCAAGACCATGCACTAGCAAAATCATCTCAAGGCTTGACGGTAATAAGGGCAGGGCCTCCTCACTAATCTCCGCAAGACGCGATTTCTCACCGCACGGTAAGTCGTTGATTGGATAGCCACCAAACTGAAGTTCGATCTGATGGTCGGTGACAGTTTTAAGAAGCGGCAGAAAAGGTCTTGTGAAACCGATTCCAGCGGCCACGCGGCTGTCATATGAGGCGGTGCGGACACCCTGATGGTCATCAGCAATAAAATGCCCGATCGCCGCGCCAATCAAATGCTGCGCCACCACACCTTGACGGCTTCTGTAATACCGCATCAGTATATCATTCTCATCTGTTTTGTTGCCGCTCATAGGTTTTGATGCTAGTGATGGCTAACTGATAAAGATAAAATCATGTTAGAAACACACATGCTAGAAATACAATGGGGTGATTTGCCATGCTCGCTTATGAATCCTCTGGCGGCGCGACGCTTCATCGCTTAGCCGCCTTATCCGATAACTATATATGGCTTTTGGTCAATCCGTCCAGTGGCGAAGTCGCGGTCATCGATGCCGGAGAATCAAAACCCGTGATCTCTTATCTCACTACGCACAACCTCACCTTGAACGTTGTGGTTAACACGCATCATCACCACGACCACATCGGAGGCAACGCGGAGCTGGTCGCACTCAGCGCAGCGCCTTTAATTGCCCCGGCCTCAGAAGCTGCACGAATTGAGGCGATCACTCATCCAGTGCAGAATGGTGATGTCATCAGCATCGCCGGCTATGAGGCGCATGTGATCAAAACCCCGGGTCATACATCAGGCCATATCGCATTTTATCTGCCTAATTGCTTTGGCGATCATGGAATCGCTTTTGTCGGCGATACTTTATTCTCAATGGGCTGCGGCCGGGTTTTTGAAGGTGAAATGCACGAGATGTGGCAATCGATGCTAGCGCTGCGCGCCCTGCCCGATGAAACGATCATCTGTTGCGGTCATGAATATAGTGCGGCCAATGCTCGATACGTTGAAAAACTGGGATGGTTGCCTGATGAAGCACGCTCGCGAATAGCCACAATTCACGCCTTGGTCGCCAGAGACGAGGCGACCCTACCTTTTCGCCTTGGCGATGAAAAACGCGCCAATCCATTTCTGGCTTGCGATGATGCTGGTCTTGCTGCCTGCCTCCGTGTGGATGGGGGCGATGCGGTGGCGGTATTCACCGCGTTAAGACAAGGCAAGGATTCATTCAGAGATCCCGGCCGCTAAGCGGTACGAGACCGCGCGACAATCAGGATACGCTTCGGGCTTTGAGGTAGTGACGATAACTCCGGTCACATCGCGCAACGTCAGCATCTGGTCGACCAACCGCCTTGCCAAAGTTTCTTGCAAATCATAATGCGTGGCCGCAACAATTTCAGCGACAGCATCCCTCACCGCATCAAAATCAAGCGTTGCATCAACTTGATCTGAGCAAGGCTCTTTCGCCGCATCAAGAGTGAGTTCGACCGTGATCAGCACCCGCTGCGGGTTCGCGCGTTCATGTTCATGAATCCCGATCGAGCACATAGCTTCTATCTCAGAAAAAATCGCTTTTCGTTCAGAAGCTTCACGTGTCATCTGTTACCTTGCCATGATCGATAATCTGAAGGGTATTATTGACCATTTATCAGACTGTCTCAACCAGATAATCCGGCGTAATGCCTGTGGCGGCGATCGCCTCACCCTCACCGCCCTGACAAAACAAACCGTGTCCAGTGATTAAAACCGTGCTAAGCCCAGCCGCCGCTCCACCCAAAATATCGGTGTGCAGACTGTCGCCAACCATAGCAATCCGCTTACGATTAAAAACCTTGCCTGTAACAGCTTCCAGACGCCTTAATGCTAGATCAAAATGTGGCGGGTACGGTTTGCCAAACCAGTGAATTTCTCGACCACGCTCCAGCGCACACGCAGCATAATAACCTGGTTCACGCGAAAATTTGCCACGATAGGGCGCGGCCACATCGGGATTAGCTACCAGCAAAGGGATGTCTTCAGCACCATCGAGTGCATCTGTCCAGCCGTCATGCCATCCAGTGGTGCCAAGCAAAGCAATGGCATCGCAATCCCTCCACTCATGCGGACGCGAAGGATCAAGGCGCCTAATCTCTATTCCCTTAAGCGTGATGGTATCTACCTTGTCATCGGCTATCCCAAGCCGCCGCCATGATGCGGTCAAATCGGTGTTGTGCAAACTATCCATCATCGCATCGCGACTTGAGACCACCTGTTGGTCTTCGATATCCAGCCCAAACCTTCTATATTTTTCACCGATCATCGCAGCACCCACACTAGCAGCGTTGGTGACCACCAGAGCAGGAATATTTTCACCAGCAGCGATAGCGAGCATCTCCGCCGCGCCATCCACCGCTTCGCCTCCAACATTAAGAACCCCGAAACCATCGAGGAGCAAAGCATCAAAATTGGTCATAATATCGCGCAGTCTTTTGGCGCGCGTGGCGGTACCGGCTGGGGCTTGAGGCATAATATCACGCAAGGATTCATAGACAGCAAGAATCGCATCAATATCCCATCGGGCGTGGTGAAAAGAAGGTTTTGGCATCGTGACTCTCTAGGCTATAAAGCGGTTATAGCGAATATCTGAAGGAATGGAAATGACAAGCAATGACAAGGTTATTTTAATCACCGGCTGTTCGAGCGGCATCGGACTTGATGCCGCGCTTTATTTTCAACAGCGAGGATGGCGAGTACTGGCGACATGCCGCGCTGAGGCCGATTGCGTGCGGCTACGCGACCAGGAAGGTTTGATCAGTTTTCGCCTTGATTATGAAGATGAGGCGAGCATCAGTGAAGGTGTTAAAACCGCCCTCAGCCACGGCGATGGGCGGATTGACGTTTTATTCAATAATGGTGCTTACGGGATTCCGGCCCTGGTTGAAGATTTGCCAACCGCTGCGCTTAGGCAGGTTTTTGAGGCTAATTTTTTCGGCTGGCATGAACTAACGCGGCAGATCTTACCGCATATGCACGCCTATGGTAGCGGGCGGATTATTCAGAACTCGTCAGTGCTCGGGTTCGCCGCGATGCGATGTCGAGGCGCGTATAATTCAACTAAGTTTGCGCTCGAAGGTTTAACCGACACATTAAGGCTCGAATTGAAAAACACGCCGATTAGTTTATCGATTATCGAGCCGGGGCCGATTCGTACCAGAATCCGCCATAACAGCTATCTACAATTTCTAAAATGGATCGCATGGCAAGAAAGTCCGCGGCGGCCGTTTTATGAAAAAACCCTAATCCCACGCCTAGCTGCTGAAGATGGGCCATTTGATCTTTTCGAATTAATGCCAGAGGCGGTAACAAAATCTGTCTGGCACGCGGCGACTTCACCTTCGCCGCGGATCAGATATAGAATTACCCAAGCAACAAAAATCATGGCACTCGCCAAGCGATTTTTACCCGACCGGATGATGGATCGCCTCACTGCGCGGTATTGATTACTCGCGGTAATTAGAGCCTTCAGAATCTAATATAGCTTTCAAACTATCCAGATGACGCGTGGCTAGGCTGGGATACTGATCTATCTCATCAGCAGTCTTGGCGGCCACCTGATCCGACAGAACGCGCAAAGGCTGTCCGGTCTGAAGCGCTTTGATATAGGTCTCAGCAGCACGTTCGAAGTAAAATAAGCGATTAAATGCGTCCGCCACCGAAGACCCAATCACCATAACACCATGATTACCCATGACCAGCGTTTTGACCTTGGGGTCAGCGAGCAGCGTGGCGCATCTCTTACCCTCTTCCTCGAACGCTAGCCCGCCATAGTCTTCATCGACCACATGACGCTGGTAGAACATTGCAGTGTTCTGATCAATGGGCTGCATGATACTGTCTTTGAGCGAGGCTAGCACAGTCGCATAGACTGAATGGACATGTAGCGCACACCGGGCCTGAGGGCAATATTGATGGACGGAACTATGCAATCCCCAAGCCGTGGGGTCAGGTGCGTCAGGATCATCATCAGTCGGGGGATTATTAAGATCAAGCAACAACAAATCACTGGCTTTGATCAGAGAAAAATGCCGCTGGTTGGGATTGATCAGAAATTTGCTACCATCATCGCCCACCGCCAATGAAAAATGATTAGCCACTGCTTCATGCAGATTAAGTTTTACCGCCCAGCGAAAAGCACAAGCGAGATCTATACGTTCATCGTGAAAATCGATATTCGCACGCTCCGGTTTGAGTTGAGTGATTGTCATATCATCCTCCTTTGCCTGCTATGTTTTCCATCATCCATCAATCATCGGATATTCGCAAGGTTTTTTTAACGCCGCGATGCGAATTGGACCGAAAAAAACATTGCATTGATGCTATGTTTTTCCTTAAGGTCTTTTCCTATGTGCTTACGAGCACACCTGCGAGGTTCTGGTTTTATCGTCATGCGATATTCTCTTTGGTCAATTTTGCGACAAGGCTTGAGTGGAAACCAAGGCTGGACAACAGCTTGGCGAGACGCTGAGCCTAAAAAATCCTATGACATGGTGATTATAGGCGGTGGTGGTCATGGTCTTGCCACAGCGTTTTATCTCGCCTCTGAACACGGGATAAATAACATCGCAGTGGTGGAAAAAGGCTGGATCGGTAGCGGCAATGTCGGGCGTAATACCACCATTATCCGCTCAAATTACCTCCTTACCGGCAATGAAGCCTTTTATGAATTATCGCTGAAATTATGGGAAAACCTTGAGAAAAGTGTCAATTTTAACACGATGGTTTCGCAAAGAGGGGTGATCAATCTCTTTCACACAGACTCCGGGCGGGATGCCGCAGTCCGGCGTGGTAATTCGATGCTTCTGCACGGCGCGGACGCTGAACTTCTTAATCAAGAGCAGGTCAAAAAGCTTTGTCCTTTTCTTGCTTTCTCAAACCCTCGCTTTCCAATTATGGGCGGATTGATGCAAAAACGCGGCGGCACAGTCAGACATGATGCGGTAGCTTGGGGTTATGCAAGGGCCGCAGATAAGCTAGGTGTTGACATCATCCAGAATTGCGAGGCAACCGGTTTCGTGATTAAAAACGGCACGGTTTCAGGAATAGAAACAACCAAAGGACGGATTATGACCCCTAAAATCGGAGTCGCGGTGGCAGGTTCATCGGGGCGCGTGATGGCCTCCGCAGGAATAAAACTACCGATAGAAAGCCATGTGCTACAAGCTTTTGTCTCAGAGGGGCTAAAGCCAATCATTCCCCAAGTGATCACTTATGGAGCAGGTCATTTTTACATTAGCCAATCGGATAAAGGCGGTTTGGTGTTTGGCGGTGATATAGATGGCTACAACACCTATGCCCAGCGCGGCAACTTGCCGACCGTTGAAGACGTCTGTGAAAGTGGAATGGCGCTGATGCCGATGATTGGCAGAGCAAAAATGCTGCGCATGTGGGGCGGGGTGGTGGATATGTCAATGGACGGCTCGCCGTTTATCGACAAAACGGATATCAAGGGACTTTATCTCAATGCAGGGTGGTGTTACGGCGGCTTTAAGGCTACTCCCGCTTCGGGATGGTGTTTTGCACATCTCTTGGCAACCGATACACCACATGAGGTCGCAACAGCGTTTCGCCTCGATCGTTTTCGTAGCGGTGCAGCGATCGATGAAAAAGGCATGGGTGCACAGCCCAATCTCCACTAATAGGCCGGACAGGATAGCGAGACTATGATCATCAATCACCCGCTTTTAGGCTCCAGAGACGCCTCAGAATTTACCTATTTGGGCGATGCAGCTTTGCTCAACCGCCCTGACAGTTTTGCGGCGAACGCCGATGAGGCGTTTCACGATTACGTACATCTGCGCGATAATCCGGCGGGCGTCCATGATGAATTATGGTTTCATGAACACGGCGACCGATCATGGCTCATCGTAACCCGCGATACAACAACGCATGAAATCATCAAGGTGCGCCTCGCGCGCACGGCGAAACCCACAAAGGCCACAAAAGGTGAAAAATCATGACCGCCGATCGCCGATTTCCACAAGGTGGTCTGGTCTCACGCGCGGGGCGCTGTGACTTTACGTTTAACGGCAAGCATTTAAGCGGCTATGACGGTGATACTCTGGCCTCGGCGCTTCTTGCCAATGATATTCATCTGGTTGGGCGGTCCTTCAAATATCACAGACCCCGAGGGATTTTCAGTGCAGGTTCTGAGGAGCCAAACGCGCTGATGACGATAGGCACAGATAATGCGCGTGATCCCAATACCCTCGCGACCACCGCTGAATTATATGACGGGATGATAGCGCGCGCACAAAATTATGTTGGCAGCCTTGGCTTTGATCTGATGGCGATCAATGATTTTATGTCGCCATTTATGGGGGCTGGATTTTATTACAAGACTTTCATGTGGCCACCGGCTTTCTGGGAAAAATTTTATGAACCGATTATTCGCCGTGGCGCTGGGCTAGGAGCATTATCGGGAGAGCCTGACCCCGATTGCTATGATAAAGGCTGGCTTCACGCTGATTTGTTAGTGATCGGCGGTGGCATATCCGGATTGATAGCCGGGTTAATCGCGGCACGAAGCGGGCTGAAAACAATCATCGCCGATGATGATTTTCACTTCGGCGGCGAGGCGTTATCGCGCAATGAGACTATAAATGATCTTGATGGGAACTCTTGGGTTAACCAGGTGCTGGCTGAGTTATTAGCGTGCGATCATGTTCGGTTGATGCAGCGAACCACCGTTTTCGGGGTTTATGACCACGGCGTTTATGGAGCGCTCGAACGCGCTTGTGATCATCTACCGCACGATAAACGAAGTGGAGCGCGGCAGGTAATGTGGAAAATCATGGCGAAGCGATCGATTCTAGCCTCAGGAGCGATAGAACGATCGATTGGTTTTGCCAATAACGACAGACCCGGAGTAATGCTGGCGGGAGCCACAAGGGAATACGCGCATCGCTATGCGGTGGCCACCGGCGGAGCGGTTACAGTTTTTACCAATAATGATGATGGGGTTCTCAGCGCGAAAAACCTCGCCGCACGCGGGGTTAATCTAGCGGCGGTGATAGATACCAGAGACGCATCACCTTGCCATGCGGAATTGCCGAAAACCACACAGCTGATCAAAAACGGGCGCATTATCAAAACCCATGGATACGCGCGCGTCCGCGCGGTCACCCTGGCATCAGGGGAGAAGATTAGCACCGATTGCCTCGCGGTATCTGGTGGCTGGTCGCCGAGTCTGCATCTCACCTGTCATCATCGAGGGCGTCCTCGATGGGATAGCCGCATCGCCGCATTTATTCCTGCAGGTGATTTGCCGCCAGGCATGCAGGTTGTCGGGGCGGCGGCGGGAAAATTTTCAACCCACCAATGCCTGATATCGGCAATGGATGAAGCTAACAAAGCCGTTGCTGCACTTGGTGGCCAGCCGGTAGTGATGGATTTGCCGCGCGCCGAAGATCGCCCGTCCGATACTATTCCTGTCTGGCTCATCCCCGAAGGCCAGGGAAGAAAATTTATTGATTTGCAGAACGATGTAACCTCCAAAGACATCGCCCTCGCGCATCGTGAAGGCTATCGATCAATAGAGCATCTGAAACGTTACACCACGCTGGGAATGGCGACCGATCAGGGCAAGACCTCAAACGTGTTAGGGCTTGGGGTGATGGCGGAAGTATCTGGACGTGAGATGGATGCCGTCGGAACGACAATTTTTCGCCCACCTTACACACCAGTCGCGATCGCCGCATTTGCCGGACGCGCACGCGGTAATCATTTCAGACCAACGCGGCTCACGCCAGCACATCACTGGGCCCAGGATCAAGGTGCAGTTTTTGTAGAGGCGGGTTTATGGTTGAGACCCCAGTGGTTTCCTCGGGAAGGCGAGACGCATTGGCGACAATCCGTTGATCGTGAAGTTCTAGCAACGCGCTCATCGGTGGGGGTTTGCGATGTATCGACACTCGGCAAGATCGATATTCAGGGAGCTGACGCTGGAACGTTTATCGAGCGCGTCTACGCCAATGGTTTTTCGACGTTGTCCGTGGGCAAAATCCGCTACGGATTAATGCTACGCGAGGATGGTTTTGTGATGGATGACGGCACAACCGCTCGTCTTGACGAACATCATTACGTGATGACCACCACCACTGCGAATGCGGCGGGGGTATATCGTCATCTCGAATTCTGCCATCAATGCCTATGGCCTGAGTTAGATGTCCAAATAATTTCAATCACTGATCAATATGCTCAATACGCTATTGCAGGGCCAAATTCACGCAAACTGCTCTCTATGATTACCGATGGTGGAACTGATCTTTCCGATGAGGCTTTTCCTTTCATGGCCTGCGGCGAGATCAGCATTTGCGGTGGGGTCAAGGCGCGGCTTTTCAGAGTTTCGTTTTCGGGCGAGCGCGCGTATGAAATCTCGGTGTCGGCACGTTATGGTGCAGCACTGATGCATCGATTGCTTGAAATCGGCAAACCCCTTGAGATCACGCCTTATGGCACAGAAGCACTCGGTGTCATGCGGATCGAAAAAGGTCATCCAGCAGGTAATGAGTTAAATGGTCAGACTTCGGCGCATCATCTGGGGTTTGGGAGGATATTGTCGAATAAAAAAGACTATATCGGCAAGGTGATGGCGGGACGGCATGAATTGACACGTGAGGATGGGATTAGACTTGTTGGAATAAAACCCGTTAATCCTAGGAATGAGATTTATGCCGGCGCACATATTTTACCCCTCGGCGGCAGAACAACAATCGCCGATGATCAAGGTTGGGTGAGTTCGGTGGCCTTCTCGCCGATGCTGAAGACGATGATCGGTTTGGCCTTCATCGAGAATGGTACAGCTAGGCTTGGCGAGGTCGTGCGCGCGGTGGATTTATTGCGCGGAAGCGATATTGAAGTCGAACTCACAAGTGCGCATTTCTTCGACCCTGAAGGGAGACGACTTCATGGCTAAAATGTCGCTAACAGCCCTTGCACCCCTTGATGGGTTCTCCCTCAAAGCCGATGGGGCCAGTTGTTCTAGCAATGCTGGTTTCGCGATGATTTCACTCAGCGTCATGACCGGCCAAATGGTACGATTAGATCGTGCGGTCGCGAGCACATTCGGACAAAATTTGCCAAAAGCCGGACACAGCATTGAAGCAAGCAAGATGTTTATTCTGTCTTCGGCGCGAGATCAGTTTTTCATCGGCCGCCAAGGCAATGCGCATAACCTAATAACCGATGTCGCCAAAATCACTAAAAATCTGGCCACCATCACTGACCAAAGCGATGGCTGGGCACGATTGATCTTAAGCGGCCCGAGACTACCGCATTTCATGGAAAAATTCTGCCCGATTAACACAAATCTGGACGCATTTCCGGTGGGTAGTGTAGCAAGAACCTCCGTTGATCATCTCGCGATTATCGTTGCGCGTCTTGCGGCAAAATCGGGCGACAAACATCGTTTTCTGGTATTGACTCCGCGCTCATCAGCCGCATCGCTGGCAAATAGAATAGCCCAAACCCCGCCCTTTGATCACTGATCATTGGTGATTACTGATTCTGGCCACCAGCCAAGCCAGACCATCGCCTCATCAAGTGATTTAGTGATATGAATAGCCCTTGCGCGCGTCGCCGGACTCGCGGGAATTAGATCAAGCACTTGCACCACGGGTATTCCAGCATCATGGGCCGAGATCACGCCATTTTCTGAATCTTCAAAAGCGATGCATTGGGCAGGAGAACAACCGAGCACCATTGCGGCTTTAAGATAAATATCCGGCGCAGGTTTGCCATTTTTCACCTGATCACCGCCAATCAAATGATCAGCAAAACTCAACAATTCCGCCATATTGAGCATCGTTTCAGCTTTGGAGGTCAGAGTCGAGGTTGCAACCGCAATCTTAACACCTCGCGCCGATAGGCTTTTCATCACCCTCCGCGCACCCGGCTTAAGCGACACCCGGCCCCCTAACAACACCATGAAACGCGCGCGCCACTCATCGCTAAACAGTTCAACATCTATATGTGGAGGGAATAAAATTCTAAACCGTTCGTTCTGGGCAATAGGATCACGCCCAATAATCTCGCCATAGTGCGAGGCTATCTCAGGAATTCCGTGATCCCGACACGTAACCTCAAAAGCCGCCTTTGAGATAACCTCAGTATCAAGCAACAAGCCATCCATATCAAATACTACCGCTCGAGGCGTAATCGCATCGCGCATGACGTGAAACCTTTATATTATTGCTCGCGCCACCGATTATACGTTAAACTTACCCCTCTTGTCAGCTTGAAGGATCGAGATATGCTCACCCCCACTGCGATTCGTTACCTTGTGGTTCATTGCTCAGACACAGCAAATGATATGACAGCGCAGGATATTCACGCAATGCATCTGGGATTCGGCTGGAACGGAATCGGCTATCACGCAGTGATTACGCGCGATGGGATGCTCACAGCAGGCCGCCCAGAATACTGGCAAGGCGCGCATGTTCAAGGACATAATCACGAAAGCTTGGGGGTTTGCTTGATCGGGCGAGATGATTTCACTGATGAGCAAATGGCAACACTCGCAAAACTGTTACGCGATTGGAAAAGCCGTTATCCTCAGGCTGAGGTTGTGGGGCATGGCGATTTCGAATCAACTGAAAAAACATGCCCAAATTTCGACGCTAGCGCGTGGTGGGCGAAAGCTGAACATAATTAAGGGCGTTGCGGCATGACCGAGAAAACCCAACAAATCATCATAGCATCGACACCGATGCTATCAGCCCCTGATACGGCGGGAGGACTTGAGACAGAATGTCTTTTTGGCGAAAGCGTGACCATTCTTAAAACCAAAGACCAATGGTGTCTCGTCAAACTCGAAACTGACAGTTATCAGGGTTGGGTCAGACTGGACGCGCTTGGGACGTTACCGCCGCCAAGCCACCGGGTCGCTGCCCTTCGCACAGTAATCACCTCCACGCCTGACGTTAAAAGCGCATCGAGGGGCCATTTGCCGATGGGAGCAAAAATCGCAGTGCTTGATCATGATGCTCAGGTCGCGCGGATTGTTTTGGGTGGTCAAGGTACTGACCAGGGCGAGACGGGTTTTGTTTCATTTCAGCATCTCACGCCATCTACGGTTTACCACGATGATTGGGTCGCGCTGGCTGAACAATTTTTAAACACGCCATATCGTTGGGGTGGGCGTGACAGCATCAGCATCGATTGCTCAGCACTGATTCAGTTAGCATTGGCGGCGGGAGGAATCGCATCACCGCGCAATAGCGGCGATCAGCAAGCGACCCTTGGTGAGACTCTAGACGCATCAGCGGCCTTACGCCGTGGCGACTTGATTTTCTGGGCAGGTCATGTGGGAGTCATGCGCGATGAAAAATTACTACTTCACGCCAACGCCTTTCATCAGATGGTGGCGAGCGAGCCTCTCGACACCGCAGCGCAGCGGATCAAATTGTCAGACGGTGGGAGCATCAGCCGCCGCGCGCGACTGGCCGCCTAAAGTAAGACTCGTGATTTGGTGGCGGAGCACCCACAGCAAGATTAAGGCCGGAGTGACCATTAGCGCGGTGATTATGAAAAAAATCCCCCAATCACCTTCGAGCCAGTCAACCGTCAGCCCTGATAATGAGGCGAAAACCGTCCGCCCAATGGTACCAAGAGAGGCCAGAAGCGCATATTGAGTTGCGGTATAGTTTCGGTCAACCAGCAATGAGATAAAAGTCACAAAAGCAACCGTGGCGAAAGCGGCGGCGAGATCATCTATCAGCACAGCAATCGCAAACAACCAAGTTGATTTACCGACCCAGAAGAGAACACTAAAAAGAATATTAGTGGCCGCCATGGCAATCCCGGCGAGAAACAAAGCGCGCACCGTGCCTGACCGTACAGAAAGCCATCCACCGATCAAAGTAAAAGCAACAGTCGTCAACCAGCCGAGTCCTTTAGAATAAAGACCGATGTCCGATTTGCTAAATCCCATTTCCTGATAGAAAACCAGTGACATTTTTCCCATAAAAGCCTCACCGATCTTAAAGAGAAAGATAAAACCTAGAATGGCAAGTCCCAGCGAGATACCATTTCGGCGAAAAAACGACACAAATGGCTCGACAACCATCGCTTTCAGCCATTGATGGCGCGGGGCGCGGGAGCTTTCGGGGATCAACAATAATCCAAGATTCATCAGCGCCATCATGCCGATAATCACAACAAAACTCGCCTGCCAATAAGCCTCGATGCCGCGGGCGCTCAGATAATCTGCCACCAGCAACACGACCAGCCCCCCTAATTTGAATCCACTCCACCAACCGATCACCGCCACCGCTGCTCCCACCGCCATGGTTTCCTTTTCGTGCGGGGCTATTTGCTCGATGCGCAAGGCGTCTATGGCTATATCCTGTGAAGCTGAGGCAATAGCGATGATGAGAGCCGCCGCCGCGATTCCCATGAGATGCGAGGATGGGTCTAACATCATCCAGATAATCACGCTTAAGATGATCACCGCTTGGAAGATGACAATCCACGCCTTGCGCGCACCGATACGTCTGCTCAGAAAAGGAATCGACAGACGATCGATCACCGGAGCCCAGAGAAAATTGATCGCATAAACACTGAAAACTAACCCCAATAGCCCGACTTCCCCGCGGCTTAATCCTTCTTCACGTAGCCACAGGGTTAGGACACTGCCGATTAACACAAAAGGAAAACCGCTCATCATGCCAAGCAAAAAGATTCGGGGGACGCGTCTGTCGGCATAGACTCCGCCGATACCAGACACGAGATCACGTGCCATTATTGCTCCTGCCCGCGCGTGATCTCATCAATCAGGCGGCGGCGGCGGATGAGTTTATCTGAGGTCGGCACCATCGCCGTCATCATCCCACCTTGCGTCAGACCAAGTCGGCTCATCACTAGCGTTGAGATCATATTAAGGCATATCTTTTGTGCCGTCCCTGCTTTAAGCCGCGTTGACCCCGCGATGACTTCCCCACCAGTCGCAAGACAAATCGGATACTCCGCAGCTGCCAACAGTGGTGTTTCTGGGTTATTGGCAATCCCAACCGTGAGCGCGTCCCTGGCCGCCGAGTGAATAACCGCCGCCACTGTGTAGGGTGTCACGCCACTTGCAGCAAGAGCGATCACCACATCATTATTCCCGACATTGAGTTTTTCAACAGCCATGCCCGCAGCATCAGTGTCATCCTCGGCGCCTTCCACTGACACTAGCAACGCTTTCTCACCACCTGCAATCAGATAACCTATTCGCTCACGCGGCCAGTTAAATGTCGGCGTGAGTTCAATACCATCCTGCGCGCCTATACGCGCAGAAGTTCCGGCCCCCACATAGATTATCCTGCCCGACGTGCCGACCTTCAGCCTTGCGGTGATGGCTGCGACTGCTTTTTTAACCCGCAATAATTCGTTTTCGATAGCCGCGATGGCCTCGCGCTGCTCGCCCACAATCATCGCTAACGCCTGATCGTCATTGAGATTTTCAAGCCAGTTTTTTTGATCGGGAATATCTTCGGTGGTCGGATTTTTTGCGCTCATCGTGCTATCATGACCCAAGTGAAAAGACGAGACAAGATCATGACGCAAGATATTCCAATTATCGGGTTGATGTCAGGCACTAGTGTTGACGGGATCGACGCAGCTTTAGTTCTGACCGATGGCGAAACGTTATCTCGAACCGACACTCGAGGAATTTTTGACTTCCGCACAGCAACCCGTGAGGCTATTTTCGCCACTCTTGAAAACCCCGCCCTGCTTGCTGATACTCACAAACGCGACTGGCTCGATAAAGCAATCGCAGATGATCATGCAGAAGCGGTGAGAAACCTTATCACCACTGCAAAAATTACACCAAAAATGATCGGCTTTCACGGGCAAACCATGGCTCATCGTCCACAAGACGGATACTCAATCCAGTCAGGTTGCCCGCATCGTCTCGCGCAGACCACTGGGCTTCCGATAGTATGCCAGTTTCGTTCCAATGACCTCAGTCGGGGCGGTCAAGGTGCGCCACTCGCGCCGATTTACCACGCGGCTGTGATGCGTGAGCTTAAACTCTCGCCCCCTTGGGCTTTTGTCAATATCGGCGGGATTACCAATGTGACACTTTTGAGCAATGACGCGCTGGTCGCATTCGATAGCGGCCCTGGCAATGTCGGCATCGATACATTAATGCATCTAAAATGTGGAAAATCTTTTGACCAAGACGGCCACCTCGCAGCGCAAGGCCTCCCTGATCCAGCGCTCATCGAAAACATTTTGCGGCACCCTTATTTTGCTCTACCACCACCGAAATCCCTCGATCGACGTCAGATGCTTGAAATCCTCGAAATCCCCTTATTTGATGATCTGCCCTCCGCGAACGCGGTGGCGAGCATGACCATGATCACCGCCTTATCAATCACCCGTAGCATCAGTCAGAGCGGCATCACGCCGAAACAAATGATCATCGCCGGCGGCGGCGCGAGAAACGGGCATTTAACCCGCCTGATTACCGATATTATGTCAAAGCAAACAGGATGCGTGGTGGAAGCCCTCGCGGCGCGAGGGATTGATGGTGATTTTATCGAGGCTGAGATGATCGCGTTTCTGGCAGCACGGCGGATGCGCGAGTTGCCCTCAACTTTCCCCGGCACCACCGGAGTAACAACCCCAACCGTGGCAGGACATATCGTCAGATAAGTGCGTCTGCCGCGCCTCGATAAAACGGTCTTAGTGGTGGGGCGGGAGGCAAAAGGCTTCTGATATCGGCAAAAGGAAAACGCGCATCGCTTCGATATGCTTCCATATAATGCTCATCAGGGGCATTCATCTGTGCCGCTCGGAATCGGTTATTGAGAATCGTGGCTTGGGTAAATTTTTCAGGATTCTGAGTTTGGTGCGCCATGATTGCGGCGCATTTAATCTCTATATATGAGGTAATATCGACATAGAATTGCGGCATAAATCCAACACCCATCAGCGTGTCAGCGTAAAGCACGGGGGCCGTAAATCCAGCGGCGTCGGTTACCAACTGTGCGAGTGCACGATGGTCGGGGTGATAATCTTCAGGCGCATGCGTGATAATCAAATCCGGTTTGGATGAGGTGATCGCCTTAGAAACTCGCGCGGACGCCAAATCACTCGCACCAAGCGCACCGTCAGGCAAGTCCAGCATGACCGGAGTGCCCAAAGATTTTAACCCTTGACGGGTTTCTTCAGCGCGGACCTCAGCCAGCGTTTTTGCATCCCGGCCGCCACCGGTAACGCCGCCGGCTGCACCATCGGTTGCGACCACAAGACTGATCTCATCGCCTCGATCTTTGCACGCCATCAGCAAGCCGAACATAAAAATCTCAATATCGTCTGGATGTGCGCCAAGCGCCATTATACGCAACAATTTGCATCACCTTTGAAAAGGGTTAATATCAAGATCATAGCGAAAGGTAGCATGATGACCAAGCGTAAAGCTTTGTTCGGTTATATCGAGGGATACTACGGCAATCTTCTATCGTTTGAGGAACGCCACCTAATCATGAATCATCTGGCGGCGTTGGGGATGAACGGGTATCTATACGCCCCGAAAGAAGATCGCCGCCACCGGTTTAACTGGCGCGAAGCTTATGATAAGCCTTGGCATGACTCGTGGCAATTTCTTGCCGCTAAGGCCGCTACAAGCGGAATTACTCTGATCGCGGGAATCGCACCTGGGCTTGATTTTAACTTTGCCGATTCAGATGACTTTAACATTTTAGTTTCCAAGACTCGCTCACTGATCACCGATAACGCCGCGATTCCATGTCTCTTGATGGATGATATCGCCCCCACGCACATCAAGGGATTTGCCAATGAAGGCGCTGCCCATGCCGATCTTGCCAATCGTCTAGCTGATGCTTTGGGGCAAGAGATTATGACAACGCCTAGAGTTTATGCTGATGAATTAGCGCATGACGACACGGATTACCTGCCACATTTCGCGGAAAAAATCGATACCGCCCATATGATCTTCACTTGTGGGCGGTTTATTGTCGATGCCGGCGTAATCACACCGCAGGATATAGCCATCGTCAAGGCTGGGATTAGCCCTGACAGACTGGTGATATGGGATAATCTTTACGCCAATGATTACTGCCCGCGTCGGCTTTTCACTGGCGCGTGGCAGGGACGCGAGGCAGCGCTTGATCTCTGTGGTGGGGTGATGCTCAACCCCACTGGCCTGATCGAGACTGATCGCTTGTTGCTGACGATGATGGCAAAAGGGCGCAACAGCGAGACACGGCGAGACGTGCTTGACGCCCACGGCGTTCCAGCGATTTTTGACCAGATTGCACATATTTTCAATTTGCCGGATTCAAAAACATATCAACCGAACACCCCCGCGACGATGCTAGACGCGCTCGATGCACTTTTATGGCGGTGGAAATCACCTCTGGCGCGGGAGTGGTATCCGTGGCTGATGGGGTTAAGACAAGATTGCCTTCTTGCTTGCGGCACAATGGATAAAGTGCGATTTAGTAAAGTCTACCCGCCAGTGCTTGGCGGTCTGATCGCCAAAAGAATTCCTACTAAAGAGATAGCTGATGACTGAGATGGTTTTTGACGGGCATAATGATTGCTTGCTGAGGTTATGGAAACGTGGCGACCATGATGGCAAAAGTTTCATCGAAGGAGGCCATGATCATTTAGATCTACCAAAAGCGTTAAAAGGCGGCTTTGGTGGTGGTTTTTTTGCGATATTCACCCCGTCATCGCCGCAAAGTGGTGACATACTAGCAACAACGAGCGCGGTCAGCCATCAGACGGCCTTGGCGGCAACTGAGGCGATGATTGATATCGCGCATCAGATAGCGGCACAGCACAATGATAAAATCAAATTATGTGGTAACGCACACGAGATCACATCGGCGATAGCCCAGCGAAAACTTGCCATGATGCTGCATATCGAAGGGGCTGAGGCAATCGCGGTGGATTTAAGCAATCTCGAGGCAATTTACGCGCGCGGAGTAAGATCGATCGGGCCTGTCTGGTCGAGGAATAACAGCTTTGGTTGCGGGGTGCCGTTCGCCTTTCCAGCAAGTCCCGATCAGGGTAGCGGCTTGACCGAAGCTGGGATCGAATTAATCCACGCTTGCAACCGCATGGGAATCATGATCGATCTTTCTCATCTTAACGAGGCAGGTTTTAATGATGTCGCCCGCCTCAGCAGCGCGCCACTGGTAGCGACACATTCCAATGTACACACTCTTTGCCAATCCTCACGCAATTTGACCACGCGGCAATTAGAGGTGATTGCGGCGAGTGGTGGTCTTGTCGGAGTTAATTTTGCGGTGGCGTTTCTGCGTCCTGACGGCAAGCATAATGCCGACATGCCGCTTGAGGTGATCATCCGCCATATAGACATGATGCTCACGATTTTAGGTGAAAAGGGTGTCGCGCTTGGCTCAGATTTCGACGGCGCGCAGACGCCACGCGCTCTGGCTAACGCGTCATGTATTCAGACGCTGATCGAAACGATGCGCAAGGCCGATTATGGCGAAACGTTAATTAGACGCCTTTGCCGTGATAACTGGATTGAGATGATTGAGCATTGCATTGGCTGAATTAGGAGACTGAATCTGGTGTGTCAGACGAAAAGCCAGATTATATAACCTATGTAAACAGATACGAAAATACATCCGGCCAGGCGCGAGATTCGCTTTTGCACGACAATCAAAACCATTAACGCTAACACCACTACTAGCGAGAACGGGATATCAAAATTGGCGATTCTACCTTCAACTGGAATCACGGAGATCATCGAAGCAACGCCTAAAACGCCCAAGATATTGAATAAAGTGCTGCCCAGAATATTACCGATTACAACATCAGTTTGACGCTTGAGCGCAGCGGCGGTAACAGTGGCGAGCTCAGGCAAAGACGTGCCGATCGCAACCAATGATAAGCCAATTACTGCATCAGAAATACCCACGAGACGAGCGAGATGGCTCGCACCTCGCACAAGACATTCAGCACCCAGCACCAACATAATAATCGACACGCCACTAACCATCAGAGAAAAATTCACACCCCAAGTATCAACGTGATAGTCTTCGGTCTCCGATTGGTGAGTCGCTGTGTTTTTCTGTCGTTTTTCGAGGCGGTATGAATGCGTGAGATAAGCAATAAGACTAAAAAGCATCAGTGCACCAACCGGCAGTGAAATCATGCCCATGAACGCAATAGCGACCAAAAAGAGAGTGCCGAAAACAGCGGCCAACACATCACGTGTCATAGCCGAGTGGCGACAATCTATCGCGCCAATAGTGGTGGCCACACCCAAAATCAAAAGGATATTGGAAATATTGCTGCCCACCACATTACCAAGAACAAGATCAGTCTGCCCGGCGAGTGACGCACTGACTGCCACCAGTAATTCAGGGGAGGACGTGCCAAATCCGATTACCACCGTGCTGACCAGCAACGCCGATATACCCAGACGTTGCGAGATGGCTACACTACCTCGCACCAGAAAATCGCCGCCGAACATCAGCAAAAGAAATCCGGTAATGACCAAAGCAAGGTCAATGATAATAGTAATCATATTGTTTTCCTATTTTGTAATTTCGGCGTGCATTGTGATGAGTCCTTCTTCAGTCATCACTGTGCCCTCCAGAGTATTTGCTTCGCTTTTTTTTGGTACGATCGTGACAGTGGCCTCTTGTCCTTCAACGAAAGGTGCGACCGCGCGATAGCGCATCAGACGGGGTTGTCGTTCCAAATGCTTACTGGCGAGATTGGCAATCCAGGTGGCCTGCATCGGCGCATGTACCAACAAGCCGTTATGGCCTTCGGTTTTAATCGCATAATCACGGTCATAATGAATCCGATGCCCGTTAAAAGTCAGCGCCGAATAGCGAAACATCATCACCGTATCGGGCTTAACGCGCCAGACCGATGCGCTCGGCGGGGTTGGTATTTTCGTGGCAATTTTTGCATTGGGTTTTTTGGCGTCGTAATTTTGGGAGACAATGTTTTGTCTATAAACGATATGATGGTTTTCATCGACCACGGTTTTTCCTGCCATATTATAGTGATGATTGACAGTGATAAAGCACAGCGCGCCGCTTTGTCCAGTTTTGAACGCTATGTCGGTGATGGTCGAGATTTTCTCAATCGGCGCCTCAATTTGAAAGGTGTCATGGAATTTGATCTCGCCGCCCGCCCACATTCTGCGAGGATAAGGAATTTCAGGCAGGAAAACGCCAAGTTTTGGATGCCCATCTGCTCCAAGATCACTGGCGGCGAAACAATCCGGGGCGAGACACCAGAAAATGGCTGGCGGCACGATTTGGCTTTGATCATGATGGTCACCAAAGGTCGCTTTGAACTCAGCGACCATGCGTTCTGTGATAATATCTCGCCGCGAGGTTTTACGGCCTATCCAATCTAAAAAATCAGGTAACGATGACATGCCACCATTATAAGATAAAACCAGACAGAAACATAGAGCAGAGATCGACAGCTTCCAACCTTATTTGCCTGCCTTGCTTCTTTCAAAAAATAATACTATAGTAGTATTATACAGCAGTTAAAAAGCGAAAATAATACAATGATATCATTTTTAACCATATCTAAAACACAGAAGTTGTTAAGCAAACAGATCAAAGCCCTGCGCCTGCAACAAGGCTTTACTCAGGAAGGTTTAGCCAAGAGATCTGGTGTTAGTTTGCCTACGTTACGAAAGTTTGAACAAAAAGGGCTCATCTCACTGGAATCATTTTTAAAGATTCTGATGATACTAGGTAGCCTCGAAGACCTCGTCGATGTGCTCAAACCAGATGAGGAGACATTCAAGTCTATTGACGATGTTCTGAAGGATCGCCCCCAGAAACCACGTAAATATGGGTGGCGCACTTGAATTTTGAGCCGATTACTCAAATCAAGATAGGGCTTTGCTTCGGCAAGAATACCGTTCCTGTGGGAAGACTCGCCAAGCGTGGTCACAAAATCTATTTTGAATATGACCCATCCTTTATCGATCAGGGGCTAGAGATTTCGCCAATAAAATGCCCTTTGAAACCCGGTGTACAATTATTTGATCCTTTTTTGTTTGAAGGCTTGCCAGGCGTTTTTAATGATAGTTTGCCAGATGGTTGGGGACGTTTGCTTTTGGAACGCAAAATGCACTCAATGGGTATTATACCGAGACAAAAATCTCCCCTTGATCAGCTGTCTTACGTTGGACATACAGGCATAGGAGCCTTGGTCTATGAGCCTGACCATGCCGACAAGATTGATGGAGAATCTATCAATCTCGATACACTAGCAACCCACATCGAGCACGTTTTAGAGGGTGAAGCAACCGACGTATTGCAAGAATTGTGGGTGCTTAATGGTTCATTTGCCGGAGCACGCCCAAAAGCGATGATCGGCGTACACGACAGCAAACGAGGAGATATTATACATGGCATCCATCAATTACCAACTGGCTATCAGCCATGGCTGGTAAAGTTCCCTAATACTCACGATGGTCAGGATGCTGGCGCAATTGAATATGTTTATGCACTTATGGCCGGTGCGGCCAGCTTGGAAATAGAAGAAATTATGTTATTTCCAGCTCAAAATGGTGCGCGCTATTTTGCAACAAGGCGGTTTGACCGCCGGGATGGTATGAGGGTCCACAGCCATACAGCTTGTGGATTATTGCATGTTGATTTCAGAATACCATCACTCGATTATAAGGACCTGATCGCCTTAACCATGATCTTGACCAAAGATATTCGTGAAGTCGAAAAAATGTACCGTTTGGCTGTCTTTAACGTGCTATCTCATAACCGTGATGATCATGCTAAAAACTTCAGCTTTTTGATGGATCGGGCTGGAGAATGGAAACTTTCACCTGCCTATGACCTGACATTCTCTTCAGGACCACGAGGGGAACAAAGCACCATGGTTATGGGGCAAGGCCAAAATCCGTCCATCTCTGATCTTGTAAAGTTGGGGTTAGAAGTCAATCTGCCCAAACAAACTATCAATGATATCCTTGACCAAACCAAAACGGCTCTTACGAAATGGAAATCTCTTGCCAAAGAGCACGGTGTAAGCCAAGCTAATATTGATCTGATCGCAGAGAAAATTGCAGCAATTGATGCATAAATATCGGCAAGTTTCCAGAGTATTCAAGCGGCCCGCAATCTTAGCCCATGCAACATTCCGCCTGGGTCATACTGCGTGTACAGACGTGTATCCTAGCTCCCATTCCGTGTCTCCCAGATCAAGGCTGGGTAGAGTAGTAGGTAACTTTTTAAATATTCTTAGTCTCAAACAAGCAATACTTAATCTTCTCCAGTATTTGGATAATTGAGTATTTAATCTCATGTCTTCGTTGACCCTCAACATTTAGATAATATCCTCCCGGCTAGCAATATCTTCAAAATTAATGAGATCTAGATTGTTGTCCAGAGCCTCATCGATCGCCTGATAAGCAGCAGTTTCTTGACCAGTTTTGATCGTCCGTCTACCGGACACCTCTTCATTAAAGGCGGTTAGGTCGGTAATCTCGGGGGAAATAAAGTCGGCGTTCTCAAAATTTACCGTCAAGTCTATTTCCTCAGTCGGAGTATCACGGTCAGTGAAGGTAAACACAATCCCGGTAATGTTTTCATCTCCGTTAATAACACCAACAAGCAGGCTGACGCCTTTAATCGCGGCATAGAATTCGGTGGTGTTACTATGAACATTATTCCCCACATGAAGCAAAATCAAAGTATCTTCATCCAGATCAAAGTTATTGATCACATCACCGCCATCACTCGCATCTGAATCAGTTTTATCTGCACCATCATAGCCATAATATATACTATCCCCACCGCCCCCGAGATTGATGATATCATCATCCTTGCCACCAAAAATAACATCGCCACCTGTGCCAGCGTTGAGCGTCTGCGCGTTATTACCACCAATCAGGAATTGACTTGATGTTGCGGCTTTATCGCCGACCGTCATACCATTGACCCCGTTACCAGAAACGATGAAAAGATTATTCAGCTCCAGTGCGGAGCGAAAGACGTCATCGATGATCGTCTGGTAAGCAGCAGTTTCCTGATCAGTTTTGATCGTCCGTCTACCGGACACCTCTTCATTAAAGGCGGTTAGATCAATATCCTCAGAGGAAATAAAGTCATCGTTTTCGAGGTTCACCGTCAGATCGATTTCATCGTCATCATCGGCGCGATCAATGAAGGTGAATACAATACCAGTAATTTTTCCACCGCTATCAAGCAGGCTGACACTTTTTATCGCATCAAAGAACGTGGTGATGTCATCATCGTCATGAATATTACCTTCCGCATGGAATAGAAATAGAAGGTCTTCGTCCAAATCAAAGTTATTGATCACATCACCGCCATCAAACGCCGCAGAATCACTTTCATCCACGCCATCATAGCGATAAATCACGACATCCTTGCCGTCACCAAGATTGATAATGTCATCGCCCCTGCCACCAAAAATCAGATCGCCGCCTGCGCCAGAGTTGAGCGTCTGCATGTTATCATCGCCAATCAGGATTTGACTTGGTGGCGTGGCGTCATCGATCTCGTTAATAAAGTCGATATCCTTAAAATTAATTAGAGCTAGACCATCGCCTTCGGCGTCCGATTCGTTGAGCGCCTGATAAGCAATAGTCTCCTGACCACGTTTGACCGTTCGCCTACCATCCACCGCAGCATTAAAGGCGGTTAAGTCAATATCCTCAGAGGAAATAGATCCTTCGAAATTCAGCGTCAAATCGATGTCTTGAGTCTGGGTCTCGCGATCAGTGAAGATGAATACAATACCGGTAATGTTTCCATTGTCGTTAACAAGCAAGCTAAAGCCTTTAATCGCATCAAAGAACGCGGCGGCGTTATTGTGGACATTGCCCCCCACGTGAGCCAGAACTAAAATGTCTTTGCTCAGATTAAAATTATTGATCACATCACCGCCATCATACGCCGCAGAATCAGTTTTATCCGCACCATCATAGCGATAAATCACAATATCCATGCCGTCACCGAGATTAATGATATCATCACCTCGGCCGCCAAAGATCAGATCGCCAGCATCGCCAGCATTGAGCGTCTGCGTGTTATCACCGCCGGTCAGAAATTGACTTGATGTCGCTTCGTCATTGCTAACCACCGCATTAACACCCCCGTTACCTGACACTTTGGTAAGGCTTTCAACGTCAGGCAAAATGAGAATGGGAAATTCTAAAGTCGCTTCTCCGCCTCTGTTGTCACTAGCCACAACCTCGATCGTGTAAAGACCAGATCTAGTCGGACTTCCAATGATCCCATCGGCGACGTTATAGGAAAGACCGATATTGACTTCTTTTATACTGCTATCAAAGAAAAATACATCTAGAGTCACGATCTCACCGTCAATATCCGTAAAAAGAGCACTTAGATCAATCGCCGTAATTGCATGGCCCACCTGTCCATTTTGCCCCACGATAAGTGAGCCGGTCGCCACAGGATCATCATTGACACTAGTCACCGTGATGGTCAACGTGACGTCCGATGACGACTGCTCGCCATCCCAAACTCGGTAAATCAACTCTAGATTGCCATTAAAATCAGGCGCCGGGCGCAGTTTCAGCGTGTCCAGCTTATCCCGTGTTATATAGATATATCCCGTGATTGACGGCACGCTAACATCGCCAAGTCCTGCCGTGCTTTCAACGACCGGAGTGTTATCATCAAGCGACAACACACCATTTTCAATGGCTACCTTGATATAAACACCTCTGAAAGCCGAGGCATCCGCACTAGAACTATTGCCTGACGGGTCAAGGAAACCAAACAATTCAATCAAGTCTACTAGCGTTTCAGGAAACTCATAATCAGTGTCTTCAGTAGTCTCAACGTCATCCGGAATTCCGATAGGTTTCCCGTCTTTAACCGCCACAGCCTCACCGACACGAGCATCAACAGCAGCCTTGAGACGAGCGATGCTGGAATCATCTGGCATGGCCACCAAAGTCTTGAGCGCAGAGACAATTTCAGCCTTGGTAACTGGGGCGTTGCCATCGCCGACAGCCAAAGTTTCATCTTTCTTAATCTCGGCTAGGGCAATCGCAGCTCTGATGATCATCTGCTTTTTCACCTCACCCGGCGCACCGCTTTCAGGCAATTCGTAATTCTCCATAACGAGAACATCTGAGACCATAATCACATCATCGCCAAAGATCTTATTCAAAACCCCTTGCTCCATAGTCGGGGCGTTAGGTTCACCCTCTAGCTCTTCAAGATAGGTGACAATCAGGTCAGTAATCGGAGTCGCTATCCCGCCACGGCCTTTATCAAGCGAGCGGAACGCGCCTTCTAAACGCGCGCCACTGCCAGTGTCGTAAGCACTCCCCACAACTGCAACAAAGGCAAGACCAACATATTTCTTGGGAATTGAGACACTGCCATCATCACCCGTGATATAGAGTGAACGACCGCTTGCATCACGCTGGGCGTCTTTTTCAACATCACTGACCTCACCGTCATCATCTATATCAAAAAAGACTTCCGCACCGGTGACAGGACCGTCGATAACTGAGATGCTGTTAGAGAAGGGTATAACCTTAAAACCAATGCTCCCCTCGCCAAAGAGACGCGGCAAAACCTCATCCAGATTCTTAAACGCTGCGTGCGTGAAGTCAAAGTTTGCGGCGGCCTTCTCCGCCCCGCCCAGAATCTCAGTTAGATCAGCAAAATCAAGCCGTTCATCAAAAGTAACCGTGACCAGAGGGCTGGAAACACGGCCGCCGCCGAAAGATGTTGCGTCCTTAAAGTGTAGCAACACACCGTCAAAATAGAACGCGCCAGCCTCATCAGTTCCCCACTGCATGGTGACGATAAAGGCATCATCAGCGGTTAAATCCGTCTCGTCCGCACCATTGAGGCTTTCTAGAAACGCTGTCAGACTATTGAAATTATCCTCTATAACGAATGTTAATTTATCTTGTCTGCGCTTGAAACCCACAATCTCATCACCACCATCGATGCCAACACCGTCATAACTGAACTCATAAAGCACTTCATCAGCGCCTGCGTCTTCTTCTGCGTTATTGACTGTGCGGGTAAGCTTAATCTCATCATCGCCCGCGTCGCCATCTATTTGATCATCACCTGCGCCGCCAGTGATGATATCACTACCATCTCCTCCGTTTATCTTCTGCGGGGCTGCCTCGAAGGGGCCTATCGTGTTATCTTCTTCAGGATTCGCCACTTCAGGAATCACCCGAGGAGTGATCGTGAGGGTTTGACCTAACAGAGTGAGACTGCCGGCTGAGACCGTAAAGACTATACTGGGTGAAACGTTGCCCTCTACAGGGAGATAATAGGAGACAAGACCAGCATCAATATCACTCTGGGTGAAAGTATCGCCATCACCAAGCTCTACGCCATCACGGAATATATTACCCCCAACCGGGGCGGCTGTGAGCGTGTAGGTCAGCTCGGCATTCGGGTCCGTGGGGTGCATGTACAATAGAGCATCCGCATCGATAATCGTCGTCTCGTTTTTGTTTAGAACAAGCGTGGCGTTGATTTGAGTGATGTCTGTTTCTTGCTCGCCTTTTACTTCGGCCGGCTGCGTGTCGTCCTTGAGGGAGAAAGGGAGGGGCTCGCTCTGTTGCTGAAACAGCAATTCATCATCCGCGGCGTTATTATTATTGGACACTCTATGAACCCTAAACTGATAATGCTCATCAGGGTCTATTAACTTTAGGATTGATCTTGAGTCCGACTCACCCGCCTTAAAAGTGATCACTCCGCGATGAAGCTCGCCTTGTCCGAAGGTAATCTCCCAGCGGAATGTATCGGGCGAGGACAAGGTAATGCTGGGAGTAATGATGAAGGTAAAACTGCCGTCTTCATCAATAATGGTCTTTAAAGTGACGGGAGAGGTATTAATATCTTTCACAACTCAGCTCCTGCAACAGTGACGGGAGAGGTATTAATATCTTTCACAACTCAGCTCCTGCAACAAAGCAATTAGCACAATTCCATAATATCAGTTATTGTTGCTCGATATTAGATAATATCAATTTTTCTTCCATCTAACATACAGCTGTATCTTCAAAATCAATTATTGACAATCTTCTAGACCTCAACGTTCCTCTTGATCTTATCTCCAATTGCACTCGCCTCGAAATTGAAACGTTAGATATATGCCTCCATAGATGAGGTATTGACGAAGAAAACGCTTAAAAAATTAGAAGGCCCTACAATTATAGCGACTATATCTGATAGCACTCATTTATGTGACGGTATCAAGAGATGGATTGATAAGTGGCAAATAAACGGCCGTAAAAATAAAGTGATTTTCTGACCTGCCATTCAGTTTTGCTCCTCTATATCATTGACAGCCATGAGGTCGTCATTGATACTAGTAGCCATACAAGGCCTTTTGTTGCGAGTAAGAATCTGACACTAAAAATATCCGCTCTAAGACTTCTTCAAACAAATTAGACCTTAGGCTACACTCAACATTAGATAATGTCCGTTTCCACGGAAAGTAATTCAAAACTGAGATCATCCAAGCCTAACCTCGCTAAGCTGCATCAGACTGATGTTTTGCCAACCTTTGTGCTGCTAAGCTAAACGCGCACGCGGTCTTTTCTAGGTCGACCTTAGTCAAGGCTAGCGAAGGGTATAATTTTCCAGGAGATTTGAATATGCCCGCACCTCGCAAGGTAGTGTTCCAAACGACGTTGTCCTGCGGGTTATCATGCTTTGCAGTGCGATAATCCGTGACCACAGATTCGGTGAAATATAGGTCGAACAACGTCGGGTCGCCGCAGATTTGATGCGCAATACCTGCCCCATTCAGGTCTTCACTTTGCATATCCATTAGCGATCTTCCCAATGTGCGAAGCCGGTCGTATTGGCCAGGACGGCGCAGAATTTCCATCGTCTTCAGCCCCGCAGCCGCAGCAATAGGATTGCCCGATAGAGTTCCAAGCTGCATTAGCCATTTTTCGGCGCCGATGCTGGCCTTATCGAAATGCGCCATGATCTCGGCGCCAGCACCAAGGGCCGCCAGCGGGAAACCGCCGCCGATGATCTTGCCCAGAGTGCAAATATCAGGCGTCACGCCATAGCGTTCCTGCGCACCGCCATAGGCCAACCGAAAGCCGGTTACGATCTCATCAAAGATCAGCAAAACGTGATGCTTGTCACACAGATTGCGCAACCCTTGCAGAAAGCCAGAGCGTGCAGGGATGATCCGTTGTAACGGCTCCACGATGATGGCGGCGATATCGCTATGCTCAGCCAAAAGCGAGGCAACCGCATCCAAATCGTTGAATGGCGCAATCAGTATCTCGTCGGTCACGCCCTGCGGAATACCCGCGCTGTCAGGCACGGGGGTAGGAAAATTCACCTGCCGGGAAGGAATCGTGCTCATCTGTGCCTCGGCGCTCATGCCGTGATAACCGCCCTCGAACTTCAGAATCTTGGTTTTACTAGTATAGGCACGGGCCAGACGGATGGCATACATATCCGCCTCACCTCCAGAGGTGACGAAGCGCACCTGCTCACAGCAGGGCACAGCGTCGACAATCGCCTCGGCCAATTCGATTCCGCAGGCGTTGTTAGCAAAAAAGGTCAAACCCTTAGGCAGTTGCTCCAGTACGGCTTCCATCACCTCTGGATCACCATGGCCCAGCAGCATCGGGCCGGACCCGATGAGGTAGTCGATATACTCGATGCCATCCTCGTCCCAGACATGGCTACCTTCACCGCGGGCGATCACAATACCAGCGTCAAAATTGCCAAAACCGGCAGCGGGGAGCACCTCACGGGCGCGGGCGATCCACTCATCCTGGGTGTGCAATTTGTTCATCGGTCAATCCAATATCAAGTCAGGGGTTCCAAGCGTGTCACGATCGGGCGGCACTCCAAATCTGGATTCCGTTGGAAGCGCAGGGCGACCGTTTGCATGGCGGATGCCAGATATTAAGGCTGGTGATTTTCATGAATAGATAGCTGTCGGATTACCCAATCTATCCTCGTCAGGATGCACACCAAGACCCGGCGCTTCGGGCAGGTGTAGATGGCCTGCCTCATTACGTGGCCCCCGCCCGCCAGCAATGTCCAGTGTGATCATGTCCTGACAGGCCCAGACCGCGTAGCAGTTCACATCGGGGATAGTCGCGGCCAGATGTAGTGCTTCGGTATCGGCCAGAACCGAGCCACCGGTAGCCATCACGAACATGTCGATGCCATGGGCCAGTGCGATGTCGCGCATCCGCGCAGCCTTGGTCAGTCCGCCGACGCGGTTCAGTTTGATCCCGAACACCTCGGCCAGCCCGTCCCGGGCGATGCGAGCGGCATCTTGCAGTGTCACGAGGCTTTCGTCGACAGAAACCGGCGCAGCATGCCGAGGGGCAATAGCAGCTATATCGTCGAGTGACTCACAGGGCTGTTCGAACATCACATTCAGATTTTCGGTCGCCGACATCACCCGCAAGGCTTGGCTTCGAGTCCAACCGCGATTGACATCATAAAGCACAATTTCGCCCGCGCGGCGGATGCTTTCCACATCGTGGATGCGGGCGATGTCGCGCTCCACATCGCCGCCGATTTTTACCGAATGAGCCACATAGCCACGCTGGCGATAACGCTCCATGATAGAGCGGGTTTCTGCCACCGTCTTAGCGCCAACGGAAGAGGCAATCGGGCGCGGTGTGCGCGACCCACCGCCCATCAGATCTGCAATCGGCATGCCCGCAGCTTGCCCAGCAATGTCCCAGCAGGCCATGTCGATGGGCGATTTAGCATAAAGATGCCCGGGCAAGGCAAGATCCATCGCCCGCTCGACCTCCAGCACCCGCCGCGGATCAAGCCCGAGGACAAAGGGTGACATCGTTTCAATACCTGCGCGAATGCCGAGGCCATGGGCCGGCACATAGGTGTGCCCCCAAGGCGTAGCTTCGCCCCAGCCAGTGATATTCGCATCGGTCTCAACCTTGATAAACGTGGCGTCGAGCACCTCGAATTTCAGTCGCCCAGCCGAGAGCCAATAAGGGTGTTCCAGTGGCAAATCCACATGAAAGACAGTGATGCGGGTGATTTTCATGGGATCACCACGATGTTGCCAGTGTGCGCTTTGGCGATGAAGGCCGTTTGCGCCTCGCGCAGTTGATCTAGCGGAAAAGTGGCCGCGAGGGATGGCTTGATTTCGCCCGCCTCGATATAGCAGATGAGGTTGGACATGACCTTTTGGTCAATCACGGTGGAGCCAAAAAAAGTTAGATCGCGCAGGTAGAACGTACGCAGATCGAGCATGACCATGGGCCCCGCGATAGCGCCTGAGCAAGTGTAACGCCCGCTGCGTTCGAGGGTGTCAATCAGCTCTGGCCAATAAGGGCCACCAACCACATCAGCCACCACAGTAATCGTTTCGTCGCCAAGTGCTGCACGCAGATCATCAGGTGTACGGGACAGAACCAGATCCGCTCCCAAAGCGGCCACATCCGCGTGTTTCGCCTCCGACGCCATGGCAACCACCCGCGCGCCGCGACGCTTGGTAAGCTGCACCAGCGCACTACCCACCCCGCCCGAAGCACCGGGGATAAGCACCGTGTCGTCTGATGTCACACTCGCCCGCGTGAGCATGCCCTCAGCGGTGGAAGACGAACATGAAAACGTCGCCAGTTCTGCATCCGTCAGATCAGACTGGATTGCGAGCGCATTGCGGGCGGGCGTCGTGGTGAACTCGGCAAAGCCGCCATCGCGCTCAGAACCGAAATAACCCGCCTTGTTCTTGTCATTGGGGTCATCCGCATCACGCAGCCATCCATCTGTGATCACCCTCTCACCAATGCGCCGCTGGTCCACGCCGTCGCCAACGGCAACGATCCGGCCGCAAACATCGGTGCCCTGAATACGTGGAAAGCGGATCGGCGCACCGCCCCAAGTGGGGTCATCCTCACCCACCTCGTCAAAGGCGCTGCCCGTCGTGGCCTCGGTTACGGTCTTGGAATACCAGCCTGAGCGCGTATTTACATCAGTATTGTTAAGGCCGCATGCGCCAACCTTGATAAGAACCTCGCCGGCAGATGGATCAGGCCGAGGCCAGTTATCGTGCAGCACGATCTGATCCAGATCGCCATGCCCCATGGTGACCATGGCGCGCATGGTGGTCGGAAGGCTCATTTTACACTCTCCATAACTGCGTCTGCGCGGGGGCGCAGGCTTTGTGGATCATAGGCTGGCTCGGCCAGCACACGGGCGGCGCGGGGTTGGCCGTGGATGAATACTTCCAGCGCGGTGTCAGGCACGGCCGCAGCGGGTTTGATATAGGCAAAGGCGAGGATCTTGCCAACCGTGTTCCCGTAGGCAACCGAGGCGGTCGAGCCGACAACCTTACCGCCCTGCAAAACTGCCTCTCCGCCATGGCCGTCGCTCTCACCATCCGACTCAATCTCTAGATAAGCGCAAACCCATGGCAGGTATTCATTCAGGGTTTTGTCGCGGCCCAGATAATCCTTGTCCGTCCGCGCAAAATGCAACACATCGGCCTCAGCCAGCGTGACCTCGTTGGTCAGCTCGCTAGCCCCTTTGAAACCCTTTTCCATCCGCATCACATTCATAGCGAAGCTGCCGTAATCGGCGATGCCGTGGGGCTTGCCTGCGTCCCAAAGCGCAGTGTAGACGTCGATCATAGCGGCGGCGGGCATATGCAACTCCCAACCCAATTCGCCCGCATAAGACATACGGAAAGCCCAGATTCTGTGACCTACCACGGTAATCTCTTGTGCAGACAGCCAGCGGAAAGACACATTGTCCAGCGGGGCCTCGGTGCAGGTCGCCAGCACATCCCGCGAACGCGGCCCGTTGAGTGACAACGCACCCCAGCTATCAGAAAGGGCCGTAACCAAGGTATTCGTGCCATTCTGATGCGCCGCCAGATGCTCCAGCAAGCGCTGCTCGAAGAACGCCGCACAAACAAGATAGAATCTGTCTTTGGCCATACGGATGATGGTTGTTTCCAGTTCGATCCGGCCACGCCGATTCAGCATGTGGGTCAATGTAACTGACCCCACCTTTTGTGGCATGCGGTTAGCCGTCAGACGATCCAGCAACGCATAGGCGTCAGAACCCTCGACAAGCACCTTTGTAAAGGCGGTCACATCCATCAGACCTACACGCTCACGCACAGACTGGACCTCACCTGCAACTATGTCATCGACCACCGTGCGGCGGAAGGAATAGTGATCTTCCTGCGCCACGCCCCCCTTGGCAAACCAGCGGGGGCGCTCGAAGCCATAAACCTCTTCATACACTGCGCCCTTGGTTTTCAGAATCTCGTACAGTGGCGAGGGCTTAATCGGCCGCCCAGCCAGCCGGTTGAAATGCGGAAAGGGGATCTCGTGGCGCAGGCAGTAATCCTCCTTCGCTTTCACCACCTGCCACTCCTTCGTGGCATAACTGCCAAAGCGGCGTGGGTCATAATCGCGCATCGAAATATCGGCGGCCCCATGCACCATCCAGCGAGCCAGTTCGCGGGTGAGACCCGGTCCCCAGCCAATACCGATCTGCGTGCCACAGCAGCACCAGTAGTTGCGCACGCCAGGTGCTGGACCAATGAGCGGATTGCCATCGGGCGGATGACTGATCGCACCATGCACATCGCGGGTGATACCCAACTTGGCAAAGATTGGCATGCGGTTCAGGCTTTCTTCCAGCCATGGCATGACGCGGTCATAGTCAGCCTCGAAGAGCTCATTTTCAGCGTCCCAAGGACAGTGATCTTCCCACACTGTGTTAGGCTTGGCCTTTTCGTAAATCCCAATCAGCCCCTTTTTCTGCTCCATCCGGATATAGCCCGACACCTTGCGGTCATCGCGAATCACCGGTAATTCGCGCTCCAGATCGCAAAACTCCGGCACCTCGCCGGTCACAAAATAATGGTGCGTCATCGAGGTCATCGGCAGTTGCAGGCCTGACCATTCACCCATCTGGCGGGCGTAGGTGCCTCCCGCATTGACCACGTGTTCGCAAGTGATGCGGCCCTGCTCCGTCTCAACCACCCATTCTCCGCTGTCCACTTGAGTAATATTAGTCGCGCGGCAGCGACGAATGATCCGCGCACCCTTAGCCCGAGCCCCTGCTGCCATGGCCATAGTGACATTCGTTGGGTCCACATGGCCATCATCAGGTGTGTGCAACGCACCGATTACACCGTCGAGATTGTAAAACGGGTGCAACGCGGCGACCTGCTCCGGCCTGACCAGTTCGATATTGAAACCCAGCGCGCGCCCAACAGATAAAGTGTGGCGCAGCCAGTCCATTTCATCCTCAGTATAGGCGAGCCGGAAAGATCCACAGCCGTGCCATGTCACTGCCTGGCCGGTCTCAGCCTCTAACCCACCGGAATAGAGCTTGATGTTGTAATCGACGCATTTGCCAAGGCTAAAGCTGGAGGTGGAATGAGTTATTTGCCCTGCCGCATGCCATGTGCTCCCACTGGTCAACTCGGCCTTTTCTAGTAACACCACCTCCGGGCCCCAACCCTCATGGGCCAGATGATAGGCCAACCCGACCCCCATTACCCCGCCGCCAATAATCACCACACGAGCCTGACTGGGAAAGGTTTTTTCCGACATGGTCGCACCCTTTTTTTGAAACCGCAAAATCTGTGGACAGACTATGTGGAAGTCTGTACCATTGTCAACCATGAATGACACAAATGTATCATCAACAGTTCTTGAACGGCTAACCGAGGAATGGAGTGCACTCACCCCCGAGACCCAAAAGGCCGCGCGCTATGTTTTAGAAAATCCCAATGATGTCAGCGTCTCGACCGTGCGGGAAATTGCCGAGGCGGCAAAGGTGAAGCCCAACACTTTCGTACGCATGGCTCGGCAGGTAGGGTTCGAGGGCTATGAAGATTTCCGCGCGCCGTTCCGAGATGCCGTTCGGCAGGGGGCTATCAGTTTTCCCGATCGAGCCCGATGGCTGCAGGATATTCGCAAATCTGACGATCTAGGCGGGCTTTATGCCGATATGGCCGAAGCCGCGATGCGTAATATAGAAGAGACTTTTGCCGGTATCGATGCCAATGCCATGAAAGCTGCGGCTGAGGCGATCTGGGCCAGTCGTCAAGTCTTTACTCTTGGTGTCGGGATCAACAACGCCAATGCGCGCAACTTCACTTATCTTGCCTCGACCGGCATGACACAGTTTCACGCCATCCCGCGCCCGGGCTCCACACCAGTTGATGACCTTGCATGGGCTGATCAGCGCGATGTGTTGATCGCTATGTCGATGCGCCCTTACCGGTCTGAAGTGGTTGCAGCACTGCAGGTAGCCCGCGAACAGGGCCTGACTATCGTCGGTCTATCTGACAGCCCCGCCAGCCCGATCATACGCGCCGCCGATCATGGATTTGTCGTAGCTGTGGATACACCGCAATTCTTCCCATCATCCGTGGCCAGCATCGCAACGCTTGAGACGCTTCTCAGCTTTGTGATCGCCGTGTCCTCGGAGGAAATCGTCGACCGTGTGGGGCGCTTTCACCGTCGTCGCCATCAGCTTGGCATTTATATGGAGGATCCAGAGTGAACATTCAGTCAGAGCCTACCCGGTCTCTTGCAGCGCGCTACTATACCGACCCGCAGGTATTTGCGGCTGAAAAAACCGGTGTTCTGAGTCGGACTTGGCAATTTGCGGGGCATGCCAGCCAGCTGGAAAACCCTGGCAACTATTTTGCCTTTAAGATAGCCGATGAAAGCTTGTTTTGCATCAAGGCGCGCGATGGCGTCATTCACACATTTTACAACGTCTGCCAGCACAGGGCCCATCAGCTTATTGAAGGCGAAGGCAGCACACGCGTGATTGTCTGCCCCTATCACGCTTGGACCTACGAGCTGACAGGCGAGTTACGCGCAGCGCCCAACACCAAATCGGTCAAAGGGTTTGACAAATCAAAGATCTGCCTGACCGAAGTGCGCACCGAGGTGTTTCTAGGCTTCATCTTCGTTAATCTCGATCCAGACGCCACACCCATGGACGATTGGTTCCCAAACGCCCGCACCGAATTGGAAAGTTTTGTGCCCAACTGGAAGGAGCTGAAGCCACTGGAATGGGTGGAGATTCCTGAAGATTGCAACTGGAAAGTCTCGATCGAGAACTATTCCGAATGCTACCATTGTAGCTTGCACCATCCGACCTTTTCCACCGGCATCATCAAGCCCGAAACTTATGACATCCAGCCGCAAGGCTATTGCCTTCGTCATACGACGGAATGCAACGCACTCGATCAGATGACCTATGACATTAACAGTGGATTTGAGAATAACGAGAAGTATTCCAGCTGGTTTCTCTGGCCGATGTTTTCGTTTCAGGTCTATCCTGGCAACCTTCTCAACACCTACCACTGGCGCGCGATTGATGCCGATCATGTGGTGGTCTGGCGCGGCTGGTATTCGGTCGGCGGCTATGACGACGAAACCGTGCGCTGCATGGCACAGCAAGACCGCGCAACCACCGTCGAGGAGGACATCCACCTTGTGGAATCGGTGCAGCGCGGGCTGAAATCGCGCGGCTACGTTCCAGGGCCGCTGGTGATCGATCCCAACTGCGGCGTGAACTCAGAACATTCGATCATGCATCTGCAACGCTGGATGCGGGAAGCGATTGACGGCTAAGAGCAAACTTTACTGGCAAAACCATAACGACAAGGCATGGGCGATAGTGGGGCTGGGCGCATCGACGTCCTCAACCAGCCTAGTGGAGAGACGCTGGCGCATCAGAGATTGATTGTCAGCCAAAGGCCAGACGCCGACAATCGAAGGACATCACTAAATCCCTTTGAAACAAAAAGAAAAAAGGCTCAAATTTTAGCCTCATCTCAGGATCTCGGGGGGTGGATGGCGGAAAAGGTGGGATTCGAACCCACGATGAGCTAAAACCCATACCGGTTTTCGAGACCGGCGCATTCAACCACTCTGCCACTTTTCCTATGCCTTACGCTTTACCCCCGCTTTATCTGGATAGCAAGTAATTCGGTCAAAAAACCTCAAGAACACTTGACAAAACTCTGATGACGAATATAGTGCGGCGGTGCGATTTTCTCGCGCTACCCTTAACTGTAAAAACGAGAAACAAAAAGAGAGAGATTATGTACGCTGTGGTAAAAACAGGCGGCAAGCAATACAAAGTCGCTTTAGGTGATAAGGTCATCGTCGATCGTTTGATGGGTGAGGCTGGTGATAAAGTGATTCTGGATGAGGTGCTGATGTGCGCTGACGGCGACAAGCTTGCTTTGGGGTCGCCGATGGTTAAGGACGCGGTCGTAGCAGCCAAGCTGTTACGCCAGACGCGGACTGAAAAAATAATGGTATTCCGTCGCAAGCGGCGTAAGAATTTCCGCCGCACGCGTGGTCATCGTCAAGATATGACCTTGCTTGAGATCACTGATATCGCCCCTGATGGCAAATTAAAAACTGAGAAAAAACCGGCACAGACTGAAGCTGCAAAAACTGAGACGGCAAAAAAGGCAGCGCCAAAAAAAGCGCCAGCGAAAAAAGCAGCACCAAAAAAAGTGCCGGCGAAAAAAGTACCGGCGAAAAAAACGGCAGCAAAACCTGCGGCAAAAACAGCAAAGTCTAAAAAACAGTAAGAGGACATGAAAGATGGCGCATAAGAAAGCAGGCGGCAGTTCTAGAAACGGCCGCGATTCGGCGGGAAGACGTCTTGGCGTGAAGAAATTTGGTGGCGAGATGGTTATCGCGGGCAATATCATCGTTCGCCAGCGCGGGACAAAATTTCATCCCGGCGATAATGTGGGCATTGGCAAAGATCACACATTATTCGCAACGACCGACGGCAAAGTCTCCTTCACACGAAAAGCACGAGGCCGGGTTTTCGCGCATATCATTCCTGATTCTGAGCCGCGTGGCTAAAAATATTTCTGCACAGCCGAGGGCAGGCGCACAGGCCTTAATGATGATCTGAGATTTTTGCCGCCTCATGCTGATGAGAGATGATGGTGGGCAAGCGATGAAATTTCTTGATCAAGCAAAAATCTATATTCGTAGTGGTAATGGCGGCGCGGGTTGCGTGAGTTTTCGCCGTGAGGCGAATGTGCCACGCGGCGGCCCTGACGGCGGTGACGGTGGACGTGGCGGCGACGTAATCATCGAATGCGTGGATGGGCTAAACACCTTGATCGATTACCGCTACCGCCAACATTTCAAAGCAGGAACAGGCCACCCCGGCTCGGGACGCGACCGAAGCGGCGCTGCAGGTGATGACGTGGTTTTACGTTTCCCGCAAGGCACCCAGATTTTAAGCGAAGATAATCAAATGATCATTGCTGATCTGACCAAAATTGGCCAGCGAACGGTATTACTCAAGGGAGGTGATGGTGGACGCGGCAACGTGGCGTTCAAATCTTCAACCAACCAGGCACCGCGGCGTGCTGATAAGGGCTTCGCCGGACAAGATATGTGGGTCTGGCTCAGGCTTAAACTGATTGCTGATGCTGGTCTTGTCGGGTTACCTAACGCAGGTAAATCAACATTTTTGGCGACGGTCTCGGCAGCTAAACCGAAAATTGCTGATTATCCTTTCACTACGCTTCATCCGCAGCTTGGGATAGCGCAGATAGATGAGGCCGAATTGTTGCTGGCCGATATTCCTGGCTTAGTGGCGGGGGCGCACCAGGGAGTGGGGCTTGGTCATCGTTTTTTGGGTCATGTTGAACGATGCCCGGTGCTATTGCATCTTGTTGATAGCACAACCGAAGACCCGGTCGCTGACTGGCACGTGATACGCGATGAACTCGCGGCTTATGACAAAATTCTTGCTGCTAGCCCTGAAATCACCGCCCTCTCTAAAGTTGACTCTGCATCTGATGAAGTTTTGGAGGATCTCACCGCGAAGCTTAAAAAAGCCGGGGCGAAAGAAGTGATGCGCCTATCATCTGTTGCCCATGTAGGGATCGATCAGGTCCTGCGTGGGCTAAAAAAAGAAGTGACCGCCGCGCGTGCTGGCGAAGAGGTCGCTATTGTCGACTGGCGTCCTGAGCGAAATGAGTGATCATGAGTGATTTTGCAGCAATGACGAAACGCTATCTTGGCGATGCGGCGGTTGTCGTGGTCAAAGTAGGCTCGGCGATGGTTGTTGATGATCAAACTGGGACTATTCGCTTGGATTGGCTAAAGAATCTAGCGGAGGATCTAGCGGAATTGAAAGCCGAAGGCCGAGGAATTTTAATCGTCTCGTCAGGGGCGATTGCACTAGGGCGTAACATCACAGGTCATAAGCTCAAGAGGATGAAAATCGAGGAAAAACAGGCGGCGGCGGCGATCGGTCAGATCAGCCTTAGCGCCGATTGGCAAAAAGCACTAGCGACCCATGATTTGAAAACTGCTCAGATTTTGCTCTCACCTGATGATACAGAAACCCGTCGCCGTCATCTGAACGCGCGTGCGACATTGTTAACTTTGTTGCGCCATGACGTGATTCCGGTGGTGAATGAGAATGATACAGTAGCCACAACCGAGATTCGCTATGGCGATAATGACCGTCTAGCAGCACGAGTCGCGGCAATGATCAGCGCGGATGCGTTGATTTTGTTATCGGACATCGATGGTCTTTACAGTAGCGACCCTCGGTCTAACCAGACAGCACAGCATATTCCGGCGATTGCCGAGATCAGCGATGAGATCACCGCGATGGCCGGGCCCGCAAGGCGTGATGAGGCATCAGGTGGGATGATTACCAAAATAGAAGCTGCGCGTCTTGCAACTGCTGCAGGCTGTCATATGGCCATTTGTAATGGCTCTTGCGCTCATCCAATTAGCACGCTCAAGAATGGCGGTAAATGCAGCTGGTTTATCGCCACCGAAAAGCCGCCACAAGCGCGGAAAAGATGGATTGCGAGTGGGTTAATGGCGAAAGGCAAAATTATGATTGATAAAGGCGCTGTGGCGGCGTTGCGGCGTAGCAAGAGCCTTCTTGCAGCTGGCGTTATCAAAGCTATCGATAATTTTAACAAAGGTGATCTAGTCGCGGTGTGCGATGAGAACGGGCACGAGATCGGCCGAGGTCTTAGCCGCTATGGGGCGGATGACGTGGGGCGTCTTGCTGGTCATAACAGCGGCGACATCGAGACCATTTTAGGATATCGTGGCGACGATGAAGTGATTCACGCTGATGATTTAGTATTGGCCCCAACAGAAAAAGACCCAATAGGTGACGATGATGCAGAATAATAACACGAACAACGCGTTCACCGCGCTTGCCAATCGATCTGAGACAGCGTTTGAGATGATGCGCGTAGCGCCAAGCAAAGCCCGTGATCATGCGCTGATCGCATCCGCGGACGCAATCGCGGACGAGACTCAAAAGATTCTCGCCGCCAATGCAATCGATATCACGGCGGCGCACGAAAAAGGCGTGAAGAATTCTTTTATTGATCGGCTAACTCTGGATGAATCCCGTATCACAGCAATGACCGAAGCGCTTCATGCAATCGCCGCACTCCAAGATCCGGTAGGGCGTGAGCTTGCATCATGGACGCGCCCAAATGGACTTAAAATCAGCCGCATCAGCAGACCTCTTGGGGTTTTGGGCATTATTTTTGAATCACGCCCGAACGTAACGGTGGACGCCGCAGGTCTCGCAATCAAATCAGCGAATTGCGTGATTCTGCGCGGCGGTAGCGATAGCATCAACACGTCAATGGCATTGACTGACCTGATGCGCAAAGGTTTGGCTGAGGCGGGATTACCGATGGACGCGGTGATCATGATCGACACTCCTGATCGTGAGATGGTCGGAGCGATGCTGAGGGCGCAAGGCCAGTTAGCGGCTGTGATTCCCCGTGGCGGTAAAACACTGGTTGAACGCGTACAAACTGAGGCCCGCGTGCCAGTTTTTGCGCATCTTGAAGGTATTTGTCACGTTTTTGTTCATCGGGAGGCGGATGTGGAAAAAGCGGTCAGCATAGTGGTGAACGCCAAGATGCGACGTACTGGTATTTGCGGAGCGGCGGAAACGCTATTGATTGACACTCCATTACTTAAAACACTCTGGCCGCGAATCGCGACTTTCCTCAATGAAGCAGGATGTGAGATCAGGGGCGATAAAGCTTGCCGCGAGGTTTGCCCGTGGATCATCAAGGCGAGTGACGATGATTTTGGATGCGAGTTTCTCGATAGCATTATTGCGGTACGAGCGGTAGATGGTGTCGATGAGGCAGTCGAGCATATTCGCCGTTATGGCAGCGAACACACTGAATCGATCATCACCGAAGATGAAGAGGCCGCTGAGTATTTCTTGTCTCATGTCTCATCGGCGATCGTGATGGTGAACACCTCAACGCAATTCGCCGATGGCGGCGAGTTCGGGATGGGGGCTGAGATCGGTATTGCCACGGGGCGGATTCACGCGCGCGGCCCTGTTGGTGCGGAGCAGCTAACATGCTTCAACTATAGTGTCAGAGGTAACGGACAAATCAGACCATGAGTGAAGCGTGCCGAATTCTGGCATCGATGGCTACAGCACGTGGGTTACGGGTTGGGATTTTCGGCGGCTCGTTCAACCCCGCCCATGAAGGACATTGCCATATCGCAGATATCGCGAAGAAGAGCCTGCATCTTGATCAAGTCTGGTGGCTTGTCAGCCCGCAAAATCCGTTCAAAACTAGCGATGAGATGCCCGCACTTGACATCCGTTATCAGAACGCAGTGCGCATGGCGGCCCGATGCCACTACGCCAAGTTCATGCACGTCTCGCGCCTTGAATCTGCGCTTAGCGCCCGGGCGACCGCCACGACAATCAAGACCATCAAGCGTGCAGCGCCAACACTTCATTTGGTATGGATTATGGGTGCGGATAACATGGGACAATTTCATCGCTGGCATCGGGTAACCGAGATTACCCGCAATGCTGCAATTGCTGTGATCAATCGTCCGGGGTATCGGGCGGCGGCGTTATCGAGCCCCATGGCCCAGCGACTGACGCGCATGAAACCGCACATGATGGCGCGGCGACGTAGCGGTAGTGAGTGGTGTTTTATCAATGATCGTTTGAATAGCCATTCCGCCACCGCGATTAGAGATTCAGGCGTACATAATAATGCAGCATAAAATGTTTGCATTTATATCTAGATTTTTTATCATAAGACAAATGAGGATATGCTTAACCATAATTTTGGTCCTCGGAGGAATTTTCAATTTCCGCTCAGCCTAGAGCCAATCTTGTCGCAACTGTCACATCGTCACTCGATTCTGACGAGGCCATTGATGTGCTTGTGATTCCCCTAGCAGGGAAATCAACAATCGCCGATCATATGATTATCGCATCCGGGACGTCATCGCGACAGGTGCAATCGATGGCAGAGCATATAATCAGCGATCTGAAAAAAGGAGATTTTAAGGTGTTTAGTATCGAAGGCCTTGAGCGCAGCGACTGGGTTTTGATAGATGCGGGTGATGCGATTGTGCATCTGTTTCGCCCTGAAGTGCGGGCGTTTTACCAGTTGGAAAAAATGTGGGTTGACAGTGAAACTTCAGTATTAAGAGATACGCATTGACTTTATTTTGGATCTCTTCTGAGGCGACGCGAGGCGGATCATAAGTGATGAGCGAGACGATCACACCGGTTATTCTGACAATCATGGACGGATTGGGCTATCGGCACGATTCTGATTACAATGCAGTTGCGCTGGCGCAGACGCCTGTTCTGGACCGCCTCGATCAAACAGTCCCTTGTGCTTTTCTCGACGCGTCCGGCGAGGCTGTGGGTTTACCCGACGGCCAGCCCGGCAATTCCGAAGTCGGGCATCTCACCATCGGCGCAGGACGATTAATCAGACAGGATTTGATCAGAATCAATGAGGCGCTTGAGGATAATTTTTTCGATACAAGCCCAATGCTCGATGCGCTAGCAGCACAGCTTAAGACAAGCGGCGGCACGCTTCACCTAATGGGTTTAATATCATCCGGCGGCGTCCATAGTCATGAACGGCATATCATCGCCCTTGCCCATGCGGTGCGACAACGAGGGGTAGCCGTGATTATGCATCTTTTCACGGACGGGCGCGATACCTTGCCGAAGATCGCCGATAAAACCGTGAGTGCAGCATTAAAAAAACTACCGCCTAACACCCAAATAGGGACGGTGATCGGTCGATATTACGCGATGGATCGAGACCATCGCTGGCAACGTACCGCCGCCGCTTGGCGAGCAATTACACATGGGGAATCGGCCCAGCGCGCCGAAAACCCGAGGGCCGCAATTACTAGTGCTTACGCGCGCAGGGTGAGTGATGAGTTTATCGATCCCACCGTTATCGGAGATTATAAGGGGATGCGCGATGGCGACAGTTTTCTCATTGCTAATTTTCGCTCTGACCGCGTACGGCAGTTATTGCAATGCTGGCTTGGCGAGGTATCGGATGAGAATATTTCACCTGCCACGAGGCCTAATTTGCTCCGCCCAGTTCTGATGGTGTCATCATCGGATGAAAGTCTTGATGCGTCTTGCGATATTTTGTTTCCTGCCGCACCTATATCGGACACGCTTGGCGAGACGGTCGCGGCGGCTGGCATGAAACAGCTGCGGCTGGCTGAAACAGAAAAATATGCCCATGTGACGTTTTTTCTGAACGGCGGCAATGAGACTGCAAACCAAAACGAAGACCGCCGCCTGATTGCCTCACCGCGTGTTACGACCTATGACCTCCGCCCCGAAATGAGCGCAGATGGCGTTTTAGCGGAAGCCATTGACGCCATTGACGCCAAACAGCATCATCTGATTATTATCAATTTTGCCAATCCGGATATGGTGGGACACAGTGGTGATCTAGCAGCGGCGATGAAAGCCGTCTCTGTTGTGGATTACGCGGTCGGGATGATCATTGCCACGATTGAAAAAGTGGGCGGGACAATGCTGTTGACCGCCGATCATGGAAACTGCGAGGAAATGCTCGACGTCGCGAGTGGCTCGCCTCATACCGCACATACCACCAATAAAGTGCCGATTTACTGGATCGGCGCACCTGAGGGCGCAGGGCTCTGTGATGGTGGGCTTATTGATCTCGCACCATCGCTTTTGACTTTGCTTGGGCTTGAAATCCCCGCCGATATGACCGGGCGACCTTTGTTTATCTAAACGGGGCGTTTAGTCTATGGGGGCGTTATCATCTTGCTATTACCTTAATAGAAAGGCAACATAGAATCATGATTATGGATTTACGATATCAGGGATGGTGATGTGATGCGTAATAAACATCAATTTTCTTCGTATTGGCTGATTCTGGTTAGCGTGATTCTGTCGATCATCGGCGGAATGGTTTTTTTATCCGCGCCTTCAGTTAGTCAATCTTCACTCGATGAATCTTATCGCCATCTGGCGTTATTCGGCGATGTATTTCAACGCGTGCGTGAAGAATATGTCGAGAAAATAGAAGATGAGGAACTGGTCAGTGCGGCGATTAATGGAATGCTAACCTCTCTTGATCCGCATTCGGGATTTTTGAAAAACGATGATTTTGACACCATGAAGCAGCGCACTAGAGGCACGTTTGGTGGATTGGGAATAGAGATCACAATGGAAGACGGCATTCTCAAAGTAGTGTCGCCAATTGATGACACCCCAGCGGCCAACGCTGGGGTGATGGCAGGTGATCTGATCATCGCGATCGATGATGAAACACTGCTTGGGCTGACATTGACCGAGTCTGTCGAGAGGATGCGCGGCCCGGTCGGCAGCCAAATTACGATCACGATCAAGCGCGGCGAGAAGCCACCTTTTGATGTTGATCTGGTGCGGGATGTGATCAAAATGCGTAGCGTGCGTTTTGAAGTCTATGATGACGTGGGATATATAAGAATCACGACTTTCAGCGAGCAAACAACTCCCGGAGTTTACCAATCGATGAAAGACTTAAAAGCCGAACATAACGGGGAACTTGCTGGAATTGTTCTGGATTTGCGTAATAATCCGGGCGGGTTACTTAATGAGGCGGTCGCGATCGCGGATGCGTTTCTCGACCAAGGTGAGATCGTATCTACCCGCGGGCGCGATAATAACTCAACAGCGCGTTATTACGCCGAAAAAGGTGATATAGCTGAAGGTTTGCCGATCGTTGTTCTGATCAATTCAGGCTCAGCCTCAGCGTCTGAAATTGTGGCCGGCGCGTTAAAGGATCACGAACGTGCGCTGATTATGGGAACGCGATCTTTCGGCAAAGGATCGGTGCAAAGCATCATTCCGTTTTCGGGACATGGGGCGATCCGCTTGACCACCGCACGTTATTACACCCCGTCAGGGGTGTCTATTCAAGCCACTGGTATAGAGCCTAATATCCGGGTGGAACTGGCGATTGTCGAGGATATCGATGCGGACCCATTTCGCGAGGAAGATTTGCGAGGCTCACTGAGAGGTGAGGATGAAAATGGAACAAAGCCAAGCACTAACGATGAAGTCGATGACGAACAGGCGGCAGAAAACGAAGACCTAAAAGATTACCAGCTGACGCGCGCGCTTGATTTATTACACGGGCTGAAAATACTGAAAAGGTATAGTGGATAATGAAACCTCTCGCTAGTGAGTTACTTGCTTATGAGTGCCGTCCGTTTCGTCCTTGCGTGGGAATTATGCTGATTAATTCAGACCGCAAGATTTTTGTCGGCCAACGCATAGATAACTCTAATGTGGCGTGGCAGATGCCGCAAGGAGGGATCGATGAGGGTGAAACACCGCTCGATGCGGCGTGGCGCGAGATGCTCGAGGAAATAGGTACGAATAAAGCAGAACTGTTAGCCGAGCATTCTGAATGGCTATCATATTCGATTCCAAAATCCCTCGCTGACCGGTTATGGCGAGGCCAGTATCGGGGACAGATACAGAAATGGTTTGCCTTTGGCTTCACTGGCCATGATGGCGATATAAATATTGATACCAGTGAACCTGAGTTCAACAAATGGCGATGGGCTTCCTCAGAAAGTCTTCCCGATTTAGCAGTGCCATTCAAAAAAGACGTTTACGTACAGATTATAGAATATTTCAGAGATAGTCTCTAAAAGCGTGAGAGCCTATAATTCGGCAAGCACCGCATCCAAAAACATCACGTCTTTATCACTGCCCGCACTAATCGCCTTGGTTTTGCGGCTTTCCACCTCAGTGCGCCGCGCAGCATCAATGACCTCGGCGCGTTCAGCCAGAACCACACAAGATTCTTCAGTGACATCAGCTATACCGCCATCGATCATGATCCGGCGGGTGATCTGGCCACCCTCATAGATCTCAATCACCCCTCGACGTAAAGCGCTGATCATTGGTGCGTGGCGAGGTAGCGCACCGAAAAGCCCGTCACGGCCGGGAACAACGACCATTGAGGCCTCCACGGTTATCATAACGCGTTCAGGGGTAACAAGATCAAAAGCGGTGGTCATATCAGACATGATTATTCCTTCTTAAGCGGCTTCGGCGGTCATTTTTTTACCTTTTTCGACAGCCTCATCTATTGAACCGACCATATAGAACGCAGCTTCGGGCAAGTAATCATATTCACCTTCAATGATTCCCTTAAATCCTTTGATGGTATCCTCGAGGGGTACCAATTTGCCTGGCGAACCGGTAAATACCTCAGCGACAAAGAAAGGCTGTGAGAGAAAACGCTGAATTTTCCGTGCGCGCGTCACCACTTGCTTGTCGTCTTCGGACAACTCATCCATTCCTAGAATGGCAATAATATCCTGCAGGGATTTATATTGCTGTAAAACCTGCTGGACTTTTCTTGCAATGGCGTAATGCTCTTCGCCAACAATCCGAGGATCGAGCATCCGCGATGTTGAATCAAGAGGATCAACTGCGGGATAAATGCCAAGTTCGGCGATTTGCCGTGATAACACGGTCGTAGCGTCAAGATGGGCGAACGACGTCGCTGGCGCGGGGTCAGTCAAATCATCAGCGGGAACGTAAATCGCCTGCACTGAGGTAATAGAGCCCTTGCGCGTGGTGGTGATTCTTTCCTGAAGCGCACCCATATCGGTTGAGAGGGTCGGCTGGTATCCGACCGCTGAGGGAATTCGTCCGAGCAACGCCGAAACTTCTGAACCAGCCTGGGTAAAGCGGAAAATATTATCCACGAAAAACAAAACATCTTGCCCCTCTTCATCGCGAAAATATTCAGCGAGGGTAAGTCCCGTCAATCCAACCCGGGCCCGTGCGCCCGGTGGTTCATTCATCTGCCCGTAGACCAGCGCGGCTTTTGAGCCTTCGCCATCCGGGTTAATCACGCCAGATTCGACCATTTCGTGATAGAGGTCGTTGCCTTCGCGTGTTCTCTCGCCGACACCGGCAAAGACTGAATATCCACCATGAGCTTTGGCAACATTATTAATCAGCTCCATAATCAAGACGGTTTTACCGACTCCCGCACCACCGAAAAGTCCGATCTTACCACCTTTGGCGTAGGGGGCGAGAAGATCCACAACCTTAATTCCGGTCACCAGAATTTCAGCGTCCGTTGACTGATCTACATATTCAGGCGCCGGTTGGTGGATAGCTCTTGAGATTTTGGATTTAATAGGAGGGCCTTCATCGACAGGTTCGCCCACAACATTAAGAATCCGTCCCAGCGTTTCAGGGCCGACAGGAACAGTGATCGGCGCGCCGGTGTCCACAGCATCCTGTCCCCGCACCAACCCTTCAGTTGCGTCCATCGCGATGCAGCGCACCGTTGACTCCCCAAGGTGCTGGGCGACTTCGAGCACCAGTTTCTGTCCGTCATTATAAACATTAATCGCGTTTAGGATCGGTGGTAATTCGCCTTCAAATTCGACATCGACGACCGCACCGATAATTTGCGACAGTTTTCCTTTTGCGTTATTAGCCATGATTAGTTGCTCCAGATTCAGGATGTTAAAGGGTAATTAAAGCGCTTCGGCTCCAGAAATGATTTCGATCAGCTCGGTTGTGATCGCTGCTTGTCTTGTGCGGTTATACCGCATAACTAGATTGTCTATAAGATCGCCAGCGTTACGGGTTGCGTTATCCATGGCGGTCATGCGCGCGGCAAGTTCGGCGGCCGCGCTTTCTAGAATTGCGGTGTGAATCTGGGTCGCAAGGTTTCGCGGTAGAACCTCAGCAAGCACTGATGCTTCATCAGGCTCATACTCATAAGGGGCGACGGCGATTTTACCCGCATTCTTGCCTGCATCATTTTCATTATCAGGAAGCGCGACCGGAACCAGAGAAGCCTCGGTAACCTCCTGCGCAATCGCTGAGATAAAACGGTTATAAAGAATAGAACACGAATCGGCCTCACCGTTCTCTATCCGCTCCACGACCATTGTGCTGATTTTTTCGCTATCGGCAAAAGCGACTGATGTGCCTTGAATTCCCTCTAATGATGAGATCATCCTGTCGGAAAAATCGCGCCTTAGTGCATCGGTTGCCTTGCGTCCGACCATCAACAGATCAACTTCAACACCCTTCTCTATCAGACGCCTCACCTCGTAGCGGGTCGCGCGGATGATATTGGTATTAAAACCACCACAAAGTCCTCGGTCAGCTGAGACCACCACCAGCAAATGCCGTTTTTTCTCGTTCCCACCAGACAGCAGAATTGGCGTCATCGTCGATCCGCCCCGGGCGGCTAGCCGCTGCACCATTGCCATCATTTTTGCCGCATAAGGACGCGCGGCCAGCGCGTTTTCCTGTGCGCGGCGCAATTTGGCTGCGGCGACCATTTTCATGGCCGCTGTGATTTTCTGCGTTGATTTAACGCTTTTGATACGATTTTTGAGGTCTTTGAGATTAGCCATATTACGCTATCCTGAGGTCAGGTGGCTTTCAGGCGAAAGCTTTGGAAAAACTATCTACTTCAGCGATGAGTTTTTCCTTCAGAGAATCTGAAATGGCGCTTTCATCACGGATAGTTTTGAGAACTTTTGCACCAGCCCCGCGCATATGATCAAGTAGTCCCGTTTCGAAACGCCCAACGTCAGAAATGGCAATCGTATCTAAATAACCATTGACGCCAGCAAAGATGGATACGACTTGTTCTTCTATCGGCATCGGCGTGTATTGTGGCTGTTTGAGAAGTTCGGTAAGCCGCGCGCCGCGATCGAGCAATTTACGAGTGGCCGCATCCATATCTGATGCAAATTGAGCAAAAGCCGCCATTTCACGATATTGTGCTAGTTCGAGTTTGATCGAGCCTGCGACCTGTTTCATCGCCTTGACTTGGGCAGCTGAGCCGACTCTGCTGACCGACAATCCGACATTAACCGCAGGTCTAATTCCCTGATAGAAAAGTTCGGTTTCAAGGAAAATCTGCCCGTCCGTGATCGAGATAACATTTGTAGGAATAAAGGCCGAAACATCGCCGCCCTGGGTTTCGATCACCGGCAATGCAGTCAGAGACCCCCCACCGTTATCATCGTTCATTTTAGCGGCGCGCTCGAGCAACCTTGAGTGGAGATAGAACACATCACCCGGATAAGCCTCGCGTCCGGGAGGACGCCGCATCAGCAAGGACATCTGGCGATACGCCACCGCCTGTTTTGATAGATCATCATAAACAATCACCGCATGCATGCCGTTATCGCGGAAGTACTCACCCATGGCACAAGCAGTGTAAGGGGCGAGAAACTGAAGAGGTGCAGGGTCTGAAGCAGTAGCGGCGACGACAATAGAATAATCCAGCGCGCCGTTTTCCTCAAGCGTGCGGACGATCTGCGCGACCGTCGATCGTTTTTGCCCCACCGCGACATAGATGCAAAAGAGTTTTTTACTATCATCATCACCGGCGGCGTCATTGACGGCTTTCTGGTTAATAAAAGCGTCAACCGCGATGGCAGTTTTACCGGTTTGCCGGTCGCCGATGATTAACTCGCGTTGTCCTCGCCCGATGGGAATAAGGCTATCAATTGCTTTAAGGCCAGTCTGCATCGGCTCATGAACCGATTTGCGTGGCATAATTCCGGGAGCTTTGACTTCAACACGGCGTGTTTCGGTATCTTTAATCGCGCCTTTGCCATCTATCGGATTACCGAGTCCATCGACCACTCGCCCAAGCAAGCCCTTGCCCGTCGAGACACTGACGATTTCTTTTTTGCGCCGCACGGTGCTTCCTTCAGAAATAGCGCGGTCACTGCCGAAAATCACCACCCCGACATTATCAAGTTCAAGGTTAAGCGCCATGCCAGTTACGCCGCCGTCAAACTCGACCAACTCACCGGCGCGAACATCATCTAACCCATAGACACGGGCGATTCCATCTCCGACTGACAACACGCGTCCAACTTCAGCGACATCGGCATCACTGCCAAAATTAGCTATTTGTTCTTTGAGGATCTCTGAAATTTCAGCAGCTCTAATATCCATTATCCAACACCCTTCATTGCGGCCTCAAGCCGGTTAAGTTTCGTTTTAAGCGATGTATCAATCAGGCGTGAGCCAATTCGTAGAACAAGTCCGCCGATCAAGGATGGATCGACATCCGTGGTTAGCGTGATTTTATCGCTCTTAGTAATATGGGAAACCGCATCGATAATTCCCGCCTCATGTGCAGGTTTAAGTGGGATCGCCGAGATAATTTCAGCGGCGACTTCACCGCGCCTTTCAGCAAGATCAGCGAGAAACACAGTGATAATTTGCGGCAAAGCATTCAAGCGTCGATTACGACAAAGCGCACCGACAAATTGGCTTGTTAGCGCGTCCGCTGAAGATTTTTCGAGAATTTTCAGCATTGCAGCACTCTGGATGCGGCTTCTCAGAGCTTGCGCATGAACAAGGCGCCGTAATTCAGGGGATGACGCGATCATCTTATTAAGATCAGTCAGTTCGCGTGCAATCACATCCACCTTGCCTTGCTCATCAGCAAGGGTGAAAAGTGCGTTCGCATAGCGTCTTGCAAGCACCGTCTGAACGATCATCAGTATCTACTCCTCCACGCGCTGCTCTGCCTAGCAAGCGCTGAAGTTTGCTAGCATATTCGGTGCGGCAAAGCAAGTGCGACAGTTATAAAAAACTCGTGGGATCTATATCGATATGACAGTCAATAGATGACGGTATCACGGTCTTCCTACCAAACGTAGGCGCAAGCCAATTTTTGATGATCAACTGCAAATTAACTTCGCGCGGGGCCTTGATGAGAAAGCGAATCCTGTATTTACCACGCAATTTTGAGATCGGTGCTGGTGCAGGGCCTAGGAAGGTAACATCTTGGTAGGGTTGCCAGTGGCGCGCTAAGCTTTGAGCAACGGCGATGACTTTATCTTCCCTTGGGCCGGCGAGAATCACCGCCGCAAGCCGTCCAAAAGGTGGCAATCCTGCCTCAGACCGAGCGTTAATCTCCAGTTGGGTAAAGCCATCCCGGTCACCTACCGCTAGCGTTTTCAGCACCGGCGAGGTTGGTATAGCGGTTTGCAGCAGAACTTTGCCGGGTGTTTCAGCGCGTCCGGCGCGCCCTGCGACTTGGGTTAAAAGCTGCCAAGTTTGCTCCGCTGCCCTCAAATCACCGCCGGCAAGCCCCAGATCAGCATCAATCACCCCGACTAGTTCGAGATGAGGAAAATGATGTCCTTTAGCGATCATCTGCGTACCAATAATGATATCGATCTCTTGGTTAAGCACCGATTCGGTAAAAATTTCAGCTTGGCTCGGAGTGGTAATCACATCACTTGAGAAAATGGCTTGCCGTGCATCGGGAAAGGTTTCACTCACCTCTTCAGCCAGTCTTTCAACGCCAGGGCCACAAGCCACGATCGTATCTTTGGCGGAGCAGTTTGCACATTGGTCAGGATAGCGACTGGCGTGGCCGCAATGATGGCAGCGCAAAAACCCTACACTTTTATGCGTTACTAGCCACGCTGAGCAATTTGGACAGCTGATCTTGTGGTGGCAAGCGCGGCAAAGCGACATAGGTGCGTAGCCACGGCGATTAAGAAACAGCAATGCTTGGTTACCATGACGTAAGGTTGCTTCAAGAGCGGTAATCAATGGCGGCGTTAACCAGTGGCGGCGTTTCGGCGGCGACTCAGCAATAGAAATTAGGGTGATTTGTGGCATAACGGCTTGCCCGATTCGCTGTGGCAAGTTGAGCGTCTGATACCGTCCCCGCTCGGCATTCACCATAGTTTCAAGCGACGGTGTGGCAGAAGCAAGCACCAAGGTTATGTTCTCGAGCCGCGCCCGCACCACCGCCATATCTCTTGCGTGATAACGCACCCCCTCATCTTGACGATAACTCTGATCATGTTCCTCATCAACCGCGATCAGCCCAAGATTGGCGAAAGGTAGAAAAAGCGCTGATCTCGCGCCGATCACCACCAGAGGCTTACCACTGATCGCCTCACGCCAGATGCGACGTTTTTGAGCAAGACTGACCGATGAATGCCAGATCAGAGGAGAGACGCCGAAACGCGCCCGAAAACGCTTCTCAGCCAAAGGAGACAAGGCAATTTCAGGCAATAAAACCAACGCTTGTTTGCCTTGGCGCAAGGTTTCAGCGATCGCATCAAAATAAACTTCCGTCTTGCCCGACCCCGTGACGCCATCGAGCAGAAACGGCGCGTATTCGCCGGTTTTAATTGATGAGATCAGCTGCTCGGCCGCTCGATTTTGCTCCTCGGTCAGACGAATTCTATCACCGAAATTCGGGTCAGGTGAGGGTAAGGCAGGTGGCGGCAAAGTGATTTTCTCAAGCAATTTTGCCAAAACCATTGCCTTCAGCGTGGAGGCGCTCACACCAGTGAGTTCCTTGATTGAAGCGGCGGTTTGAGGCGGCATATTGCTGATGGACTCTAATACCTGTCGCCGTTTCGCGGTTAGCCTAGCCGTGCCAGATGCGTCTGGTGTGACCGCTACGCGATAAGCAACCGCGCGCGAGGGCGCTGGAGCTGCGTCCAGCGAGATCGCCACCACCATTTTCAGCACCATGCCAACCGGCTGCATATACCATCCCGCGACCCAGGTGATAAACCGCCGCATAGTTTCATTCAGGCAGAATCGATCTTGGGGGATGGTGATTTTTTTGAGTTTTGAGGCGGCGATCACGTTCTCGCCAGTCGCCTTGCCCACCACCATCGCCATGACCTCGCGCTTGCCAAGCGGCGCTATAACTAGCAGTCCTGGCGGTAATCCAGCTTCATCCGCTAGATAATCAAGACACCCATCGTGATGTGGTAACGCCGTCATCGGCATTACTTTGATCCGGTTTTGGTTGGCGATAAGGGTTTTTGTGCTCGCGGGTTTTTGCGTTGCCATTTTTCTCCTGCTCTGACACTCTGATCTGGTGCTTTATGCGCATATCAACTAGTATAGCGGCAAGCGCAACATTATGACTATAAGATATAGGATTATGCCATGAAACTGTTTGTCGACACCGCCGATACCAAGGCGATCAAGGAATTAGCCAAGAGCGGTTTGGTTGATGGAGTAACCACCAACCCATCGCTTATCGCCAAATCTGGCGAGAAAATTGAATACGTAATCGCGGTAATTTGCGATATCGTGAGACTAGGGCCGGTCAGCGCCGAAGTGACAGCGACTGAGGTAAACGGCATGATTGCCGAAGGCGAAAAACTTGCCAGAATTGCAGATAATGTAGTGGTGAAAGTGCCTTTGACTGAGGCGGGTTTACGCGCTTGCGGAGAATTAGCCTCAGGCGGCATCAAGGTCAATGTCACTTTATGCTTTTCGGCGGCGCAAGCATTGCTGGCGGCAAAGGCCGGCGCTAGTTTTATCTCACCTTTCGTGGGTAGACTTGACGATATAGGGGCGGATGGAATGACGCTAATAGAAGAGATCGTTACCATCTATGGCAATTACGCTATGGAAACTGAGGTTTTGGTGGCGTCCGTTCGCGGCGTTCAGCATATTGTTGACGCCGCATTAATCGGGGCGGATGCGGTTACTGTCCCGCCGGCGGTGATCAAGGCGATGTTCAAGCATCCATTGACCGATCAGGGACTCGAAGCGTTTCTGGCCGATTGGGAAAAAACCAAACAATCGATTCTATAGCGGGATCGCGTATTATGGCTAACGACAAACAAGGAAAGATCATTGATCTTAGTCATATCTTGACGTTAAAAGCGCAAAAATCACTTCGCGCGATAAAACTCCGGCATGACCAGATACGGGATATCTCAACGGCTAATCAGGACGCGTTGACCCGAACGCATCACGCAGCGCTTTTGCTAGCGGCCGCTACCTCGCCCGCTGAAATCTGCACTGTGGTAAGCGAACATTTTCCGGCTATTCTCGATATCGCGGCGGCGCGCTTGTTCGCCCCATCGAGCAGCGAGGTTTCTGCAATGGATGGAATAGCGACAGCCGATAGGCGTGATATCTCATCAGCCTGCGATAAAACAGGCTTTTTTCTGGGCGCACCTCTTGCACATCACGCCCCACTCTTCGCTGCGAGCGGGATTAAAACCCTACCGCCCAGCATGGCGCTCGCGCGATTGCCCGAGGATTTGCCTTTTGGCGGTGAGGCCTTATTGCTGATGTTATGCGGTAAGACCACATCAAGCTTTATCGCTTCACAAGAGACGGATTTGCTCGATTTTCTCGCAGCAATGATCGGGATCGTACTCGCAGCACGTGATGACCCATGAACGGGGGGGCGTATCAATCTTGGCTGGATTGGCTTAGGCGTGAGAGGCGTTATTCTGAAAAAACCCTCACGGCCTACGCGCATGATGTAACATACTGGCTTGATTTTTTAGCAAAACGTCAAACTGAAACAGACGCAATCAGCCGTCAGGATTGCCGTGCTTTTCTGGCTGAGATGAATGATCGAGATATGGCAACCACCAGCATCGCACGATGCCTTTCATCGATTCGCGGGTTTTATCGCTTTTCGTGTCAGAGAAAATTTTTTGACGAAGTCGATATCTCGATGCTTAAATCGCCGCGGGTCAAGCCGCCATTACCGAAAAGCGTAACCCCAGTTGACGCAGCACGCCTGATCAAGGCGATTGATCAGATCAACCAGCCATCATGGATGCGCTCCCGAGATGTGGCGATTCTGACACTGATTTACGGTACGGGCTTGCGGATTTCTGAGGCGTTATCATTAAAGCGGGGTGATGCGCCTCTTGGCGAATGGCTACGGGTTACCGGCAAAGGTAGCAAGACGCGCGACGTGCCAGTTCTCGATGTGGTGCGTGAGGCTATTGATGTCTGGCTTGCGGCCTCGCCCGGCGATGCGTCTCCTGAAGCACCACTTTTCATCGCTAATCGGGGCGGAGGGCAAAACTCACGTGCGGTTCAGCGTCTTGTGGAAAAACTACGCTACGCACTTGGACTTGATCCGCATACGACACCTCATGCGTTGCGCCATGCTTTCGCGACACATTTGCTGGCGGGCGGCGGCGACCTACGTGCGATTCAAGCATTGCTCGGTCACGCGAGCCTAACAACAACTCAACGCTACACCAGCGTCGATGATGAAGCTCTGGTCGGAATTCACTCAGCGACTCATCCTCGCGGTCGCACAACACGAAAAACCCTCTAGCGAAAGGAAAGCCACTTATGTCCATTCCATTAATCACTTGGCTCTGGTTGGTTCTAGCGATTACGCTGGAAACCATCGGCACAGTTTCACTCAAATCATCGCGTGAATTCACAGTGCTCGTACCATCTCTGATAGTCTTTTTTGCTTATGCGGCGTCTTTTTATATGTTGGTGTTGGTAATGCGGTATCTGCCTGTGGCCGTGACCTACGCTTTCTGGTCAGGTCTAGGAACCGCGCTTATTCTCATCGCGGCTATTTTTATTTTTGGGGAAAAGCCTGATCTTGCGGCGCTAATCGGTATTGGAATGATTATCGGTGGAGTGGTGTTGATTGTCGGATTTTCATCGATGAACGTCCATGTTTGATCGTCAATAATCAGATATGAATCGCACGCCGATCGACAGCCAGAGCGGCTTCCTTGACCGCTTCATTCATGGTCGGATGTCCATGACAGACCCGGGCAATATCTTCGGAGGACGCGGCAAACGCCATAGCGATCGCACACTCATGAATCATACCTCCAGCCTCATGACCGATGATATGAACGCCAAGCACGCGGTCAGTCGCTTTCTCGGCGAGGATTTTAACAAAACCTTCGCTATGCCCCGTTGCCCGAGCGCGGCTATTGGCCAAAAAGGGAAAGACACCTTTATTATAATCGATCCCTGCTTCGGTTAGTTGTTCTTCGGTCTGCCCGATGGTGGCGACTTCGGGGTCGGTATAGACAATCCCCGGTACTAACCCGTAATCAACATGCCCGGCAACTCCCGCCATGATCTCAACCGCGGCCACGCCGTCTTCTTCGGCCTTATGCGCGAGCATCGGGCCGGGAATTACGTCGCCGATGGCAAATATACCGGGAACTGACGTTTCAAAATCCTCATCTACGATGATTCGTCCACGGTTATCCAGAGATACGCCAAGCTGCGAGAGTCCAAGGCCTTCGGTATAAGGACGCCTTCCGATAGCCACCAGAACAACATCGGCGGTCAGTTTTTGTTTATCACCACCTTTAGCGACTTCGATATCTACGACTACACCTGATTTATTGGCTTTAGCACTGATAACAGCGGTATCGAGACGAAAAGAAATGCCTGTTTTCTCGATGATTTTTTTGAATTTATCAGCAACCTCGGCGTCCATCCCCGGCAAGATTCGCGGTAGATATTCAACAACTTCGACCTCGGAGCCAAGCCGTCTCCAGACCGCTGCCATTTCGAGTCCAATATAGCCGGCCCCGATCACAATCAGTTTTTTAGGCACTCCAGTGAGGGCCAGCGCGCCAGTCGATGAGACGATTTTTTTCTCATCGATCGGCACCCCGTTAAGCGGGGTGACTTCTGAGCCGGTGGCAATCAGAATTCTTTCAGCGGTAATTTCGGTCTCATCACCATCATCCTGCCGCACCAGAACCTTTCCGGCCGAAGGAATGGTAGCGGTGCCGATAATGCGCGTGATTTTGTTTTTGCTGAACAATAAATCGATGCCCCCCGTTAACCCCTTAACAACAGAATCTTTGGCCGCCATCATCTTGGTAAGATTGAGTTTGGGCTTAGGCGTGGTGATGCCGAGGTTAGCAAAATCACCTTCGGCGACAGAGACATATTTTTCCGAGGCATCAAGCAAGGCTTTTGAGGGAATACATCCGACATTAAGGCATGTTCCACCGAGGGTTTTGCGTGCCTCGATGACAGTAACAACCATGCCGAGTTGCGCCGCACGAATAGCCGCAACATAGCCCCCTGGTCCTGCACCGATGATTACCAGATCCGTTTTCATTGTTTTACCCATTTTACAATCCAATCAACATTCGTCTTGGGTCCTCAAGGGACTGTTTTATCCGCAATAGAAAAGAGACGGCTTCCCTGCCGTCAACAATCCGGTGATCATAGGATAAGGCTAGATACATCATCGGCTTAATGACTATCTGGTCCTCACCATCCTTCTGAACGACCATAGGACGTTTCTGGATATTGTGCATGCCGAGGATTGCACTTTGCGGCGTGTTGATAATTGGCATTGACAACATCGATCCATAAATCCCACCATTTGAGATGGTGAAGGTGCCACCTGACATATCGGCGATCGCAAGTTTTCCATCTTTGGCTTTGCTAGCAAAAACATTGATGCTGGATTCGGTTTCGGCGAAGCTCATTTTGTCGGCGTCTTTAAGCACCGGCACGACCAGCCCTTGAGGTGCTCCAACAGCAACACCGACATGATAGTAGTTTTTATAGATAATATCGGTGCCATTAATCTCGGCGTTAACAGCTGGATAATCTTTAAGTGCTCTGATCACTGCGTGAACGAAAAAACTCATAAAGCCAAGCCGCACGCTATAGGTTTTTTCAAAATCCTCACGATATTCGCCACGCAACGCGATGACTGCGCTCATATCAACTTCGTTAAAAGTGGTTAGCATAGCGGCGGTATTTTGCGCCTCTTTGAGGCGAGTCGCGATCACCTGCCGCAGTCTTGACATTGGCACGCGCTCCTCAAGTGGATGCTCCGCTCGCGCCACAGGTGGGGTTAAGGGTTGCGAGGTTGAAGGTTGATGGGCGGTGGAGGATTTGGTAGCGATCGCTGCCAACACATCGGCTTTAGTCAGGCGTCCATCTTTTCCGGTGGCGGGAATCATTGCCGGATCGAGGTTGTTTTCTGTGACCAATCTTCGCACCGCTGGTGCCAAAATACCCGATTCTGTTGACGCAGGCGGTGTGGTGGGCGCGGCAGATTTGGCCGGTGCGGGGGTCGTAGCAGACGCGGCTGGTGCGGAGGCGCTCATAGCAGCTGGCCCATCTTGTGCTTCAATAACCGCTAGCAAAGCATTAGCGGTGACAACTCCACCTTCAGGAGCAGCGAGGCTCGCAACAACACCGTTAACCGGTGATGGCACTTCGAGGGTTACTTTATCGGTTTCGAGTTCGGCAAGAATCTCATCAACATTGACGTGATCGCCGACCGATTTAAACCAGCTAGAGATGGTGGCTTCGGTAACCGATTCGCCCAGAGCCGGGACTTTAATTTCTGTGGTAGATGCGTTTGGTGTCGCAGGCGCGGCAGATTTGGCCGGTGCAGCAGCTGTGGTCGCAGCAGGTGCGGCTGCAGTGGGTGCGGCTCCTGGCTCAATAACCGCCAATACGGCGTCAGCATTCACAACTCCACCTTCGTCAACAGCGAGGCTCGTGATGGTGCCACTAACCGGCGATGGCACCTCGAGGGTTACCTTATCGGTTTCGAGTTCGGCAAGAATCTCATCGGCCTCGATGTAATCACCAACCGATTTAAGCCAGCTAGAGACAGTGGCTTCGGTAACCGATTCGCCCAGAGTTGGGACTTTAATTTCTGTGGACATTGTATATTCCCTTGTTGTTGCTATCGCAAATTATTCAGCAGCGCGCTCCGCGCCCATACATTTAAGATCGAGAGCGTCATTAACCAGTGTTTCCTGTTCTTTGACATGGCGAGTGAAATTGCCGGTCGCGGGTGATGCGGCGGATCTTCTTCCAATATACCGTGGCCTTTGATGTTCCGCGCCAATCTCTGTTAACACATGCTCTATGCGAGGATCGACAAAATCCCATGAGCCCATATTCTGCGGCTCTTCTTGGCACCAAACGACCTGTGCCTTAGGAGTGCGTTTCAGCGCTTTGGCAAGGGACTTTTTCGGGAAAGGATAAATTTGCTCAAGACGAATGATGCTGGCATCCTTGATGCCTTTACTCTCGCGGGTCTGCAAAAGATCGTAATAAACTTTTCCTGAACACAGAACCACACGCTTGGCGTCTTTGGCGATTTTAGGGTCATGCTCATCGATGAGACGGTGAAAGAATGAACCCTCAAGCATATCATCAAGCCTTGAGACACATGCCTTGTGCCGTAGCAATGATTTAGGCGTCATGACGATTAAAGGCTTGCGAAAATCGCGTTTGACCTGCCGACGCAACACGTGGAAATAATTGGCGGGAGTCGAGCAATTAACCACCTGCATATTGTCTTCAGCACAAAGTTGCAGATAACGCTCAAGCCGCGCTGACGAATGTTCAGGGCCTTGCCCTTCATGACCATGGGGCAATAGCATGACGAGTCCACTCATCCGTAGCCATTTTGCTTCTCCTGATGAAATAAACTGATCGACCACCACTTGTGCGCCATTAGCGAAATCGCCGAATTGCGCCTCCCACATAATCAGAGCATTGGGTTCAGCTTGGCTATAGCCATATTCAAATCCGAGAACAGACACTTCAGAAAGGGGTGAGTCGATGACTTCGAACTCAGCTTGTCCGTCCGCCACGTGATGAAGTGGTGTATAACGCTTACCGGTTTCTTGATCAACAAAGACAGCATGGCGTTGTGAGAAAGTTCCTCTGCATGAATCCTGCCCCGACAACCGCACTATACTACCCTCAAGCACCAATGTGCCGAAAGCGAGTTGCTCGGCGGTCGCCCAATCGATGCCTTCACCGTTTTTGATACTATTCGCTCGCGCGTCAACGACGCGTGCGAGTTTTTTATTGATGGTTAAGTCTGGCGGGATGGTGGTCATAGCTTTAGCGACTTTATCTATCGCGGCACGCGTGACCTCGGTCTTGCCTCGTCGATCATCGCCGTGGGCGGACTTGAATCCTGACCATTGTCCTTCGAGCCAATCGGCTTTATTCGGCTTATAACTAGTACCAGCCTCGAATTCCTCTTCCAAATAGGCCAAATTAAGGGTGTTAATCTCATCCACATCAGCTTGGCTTAAAACGCCCTCGGAAATCAGCTGGGACGCATAGATTTTGCACGTGGTGGGGTGTGATTTGATTTTGTTATACATCACCGGTTGGGTGAAAGCCGGCTCATCGCCTTCATTATGCCCAAAGCGGCGATAGCAGATCATATCGAGGACCACATCGGTGTTGAATTTCTGCCTGAATTCGATGGCGATGCGCGCGACATGGATAGCGGCCTCAACATCATCACAATTAACGTGGAAAATCGGCGACATGACCATTTTTGCAACATCGGTGGGATAAGGCGATGAACGTGAAAAAGCAGGATCAGTGGTGAAACCGATTTGGTTATTGACAACGATATGGACGGTGCCACCGGTCTCGTAACCGCGCAAAGAAGAAAAAGCGAAAGTTTCCGAGACAATGCCTTGTCCGGCGAAAGCAGCATCGCCATGCATCAGCAAACCAAGAACACTGGTATGGTCCGTGTCGCCCCGTTGTTTTAGCTTGGCGCGTGCGCGCCCAACCACCACCGGATTGACGATTTCCAGATGCGAGGGGTTAGCGTTAAGTGTCACATGGATGTCACGACCATCGAAAGTGCGGTCGGAGGATGAACCCATATGATATTTGACGTCCCCAGATCCACCAGCATCTTCGGGGTTAGCGGGATTACCTAGAAATTCGGAAATGATCGCGCGAAACGGTTTTTTAATCACATTGTAAAGAACATTCAGCCGCCCTCGATGCGACATGCCGATCACGACTTCTTCCAATCCCAATTGTGAACCACGCTTCAAGATCTGCTCGATTGCCGGAATCACCGACTCGCCACCATCGAGGCCGAATCGCTTGGTGCCAACGTATTTTTTATGCAGAAATTTCTCAAAGTTCTCAACCGATACTAAGCGCTCATAGATGGTTTTCTTGCCGCGTTCAGTGAATTCGGTGTGATTACGAATCCCTTCCATGCGTTCCTGTATCCACGCTTTTTGTTCGGGGTTTTGAATATGCATAAACTCAACGCCGATGGTGCCGCAATAGGTGTTGCGCACGACATCAAGGATCTGTCTCGGGGTCGCAATCTCAAGTCCCAGCACGTTATTGATGAAAATTGGACGATCCATATCGTCTGCAGTGAATCCATAAACCACAGGATCTAGTTCAGGGTGATAGGTTTCTTCCACCAAACCGAGAGGATCTAAGGCGGCTTGCAGATGCCCTCTGATTCGGTAAGCTCTGATTAACATAATGGCGCGAATTGAATCGAGAGTTGCACTACGAATCTCAGCCTGATCAGGCGCGGGCCTATCGGCGGACAAAGGGGAAGAGTCTAAATCATCGGTCTCGAACAGCTGAAGATGATCATCGCGTCCCCAGCTTGGGCTGTCTTTTATCTCACCATTAGTTTTTTGAGCGTCCTCGCCTTCTAGCCTCGCGAGACTATCAAACCACGCTGCCCACTCAGTTCCAACCGAAGATGGGTCTCGTCGCCAGCGTTTCTGCATTTCAGCAAGATAAACGGCGTTAGCGGCGGTAATAATTCCGTCATCGGGGCGATGATGATCATCCATGATTTTTCTGCCTCCTTAAAAGTCCTTATGCTTCAGCCACAATCATCAGTTTGATGATCTGGCTTTTTCGACTACCTCCGACAAGGTTTTGACGGCATTGATCGAATGGTCAAACATATCTTTTTCATCTTTATCGAGATCTATCTCAATAATCTTCTCAACCCCACCCGCACCGATAATCACCGGCACGCCGACGTAAATTCCATCAAGCCCATAGACGCCGGAGACAAAAGCCGCGCAAGGTAAAACACGCTTTTTATCTTTGAGATATGATTCAGCCATCGCGATAGCCGATGCGGCCGGCGCATAAAAAGCTGAACCAGTTTTGAGGTGGGCGACTATTTCTGCGCCGCCATCTCTGGTGCGCTGAACAATAGCGTCTATTTTCTTTTGGCTACTCCATCCCATGGCGATCAGGTCAGGGACGGGAATTCCAGCGACTGTAGAATAGCGCACCAGCGGCACCATTGTATCGCCATGTCCTCCTAGAACAAACGCGGTGACATCTTGAACGGAAACCCCAAATTCTTGGGCAAGAAAATATCTGAACCGAGCACCATCGAGAACACCCGCCATCCCGACCACCTTATGCGGCGGCAAACCTGAGGCCTGCTGTAACACGCCGACCATCGCATCGAGGGGGTTGGTAATGCAGATGATGAAAGCGTCAGGGCAGTGCGCCTTGATTCCAGCGCCTACTTTTTCCATCACTCCGGTATTAATTCCGACCAGATCATCGCGGCTCATTCCTGGCTTACGCGCTATGCCTGCGGTGACAATTACAACATCAGCACCTTTAAGGTCGGCGTAATCATTGCTACCAACGATGGTAGCATCAAATCCCTCAACCGGGCTCGCCTCAGCAATATCGAGTGCTTTACCCTGAGGGGTTCCTTCAGCGATATCAAACAGTACAATATCACCTAAATCCTTAAGTCCCGCCAGCAGAGCTAATGTCCCGCCAATATTCCCCGCGCCTATAAGCCCGATTTTACGCCTTGTCATTACCGCCTCACTTCGTTCGCTAAAACCAATTTCGCGACGATCTTACACTGTGGTGTCTTTTGCGGCAAGAATCAACGCTCCTCGATATTTTACCCTGCCACCATAATCAATTACGCCACCGCAAGCAACTAATATATAGGCAAAATATCACGCCGGTAGCCGCGCCATTTGTATAAGACGTGAGCATGTTCGAGGAAATTCAGCCTGCCATTGTCTTCCCTGATAAACTTCGGCGATAGAGGTTTCAGCTGAGCAAATCAGAAAACGGTCTTTTTCATAAAACGCATCGACTAGCCACATAAAGCGTCTGGCTTCATTTTGAGTGGCATCACCCAAAGTTGGAATATCGGTCAACACCAACCCGGCGAATCGTCCAGCCAATGCCAGGTAATCGGCAGCAGCAAGCGGGCGGGCGCATAAATCATCAAAACAGATTTTGGCGACGCCGCCTGCTACCTCAGCGATATCGATGCGCCGTCCGGTGACGGTGACGCTCACAGGAGTGATGGTAAACCCTCTGGCTAGAGTGGCGAAAGCCTCGCCAATCGCCTGATTAGTCGCGGGCCCAAGCGGTGAAAACCATCCCTTGAGTCCCGCCAGTCTCGATTGCCGCCAATCCGTCACCTCACGCATATGGCAGATTTGGCAATGACGCTTGAGAGAAGCAATAAAAGGGAGAAATCGCTCACGTTGCAGGCCGTGTTCGTAAAGATCGTCGGGTTGCCGATTAGAAGTAGTGACCAGCACACCACCATCACGCATAAACCCTTCCATAACGCGAGCGATGATCATTGCATCAGCGATATCGCGTACTTCCATTTCATCGAAACAAACAAGGTCAGCGTGTCCAATCAGGCGGGCCACTACATTAGCGGTGGGGTCAGACATGCTCGTCTCGCGATTTTGATGCACTTGCCTATGGGTTTCGATCATAAAATCATGAAAATGAAATTTTTTAACCTTAAGCCCTCGCTTTGCTGCAATTCTAGCGAATTCGCTCATCAACATCGATTTGCCGCGCCCGACTCCACCCCATAGATAGACGCCTTTAATTGGTGTTTTCTCGCGGCTAAAAATGCGAAAGGTATTTTTGGCGGCCAGCAGATTACCCAGCAAAGTGTCTAGAATCTCAGCGGCGTGCATTTGCTCAAGGTCGACGTCCAGCTCGCCGTCGTTAATGCGTTGTGATAATTCTTCGGCCAGCAACATAAACAATTTTTCTCCAGTGAGGACACTCCAGTTTAGCGGGTAATCATAAAAGCGACATTATAGATTGTCACGAAAAACTGAATAGTTTGCTGATTATATTTAATGTGTCATTAAGAGCTTTATGATAGTGTGACAATGCTTGGTTCAAGGTATTTTCAAGATATTAATATGAAGAGTATTGTAAGGAATAGCCATGACGGCAAAACTAAAAGACATGTCTGAAGAACCCCCCCCCGCTAATATCAAGCTTTCTTTTCTAGAGCGCATCAGCTGGAAAACCGGGATACTTAATGAATCGATTTTAGCCGAGGATCTCACGAATCGTTTTAGCATTGCGGGGCATAACATTCTGCGTCTGCACCCGGCGATAGGATTACCGCTTCTGGTTAAAACACAGGATGTTCAACCATCTCTTTTGCTCGGCATTTTGACCGGAGCGATTGACCGAGCCTGCTACACATTGGCGGACAAATCCATCAGACCATATGATCAGGTTCTTGAGATTGGATCTAATTCGGGATTAACCGCAGTGCGCATCAGCATAAAACACGCACCACTTGGCTATGACATGATGATGACACATGATGAGAATTCGGCGGGTCTCACCTCAATGATCACACTGAATAATCTTAAGCTTCATTCAATTTACGGCCCGCCCGAAGACGGCTGGGAGAGATTGTACACACACCCTTTCACGACACTAATTTTAAGAAGTGATGCGCTAGCGGTGGGGCTTCCTGAGTATCCTCTCCCGTTGTCCTTGCGTCAGATTATGATCGATACCTCAGGGATAACGTTCACCTCAGCGCAAAAAATCATCAAGAGTTTTGCGCTTCAGCATTTTATCGTTAATCGGCGTTATGGCAAGATGACGCGGTTAATTCGCAAGCGCAATTAGCGGCGCTCTAGTTGCAATTTTTTAATCTCGGCGATCGCTTTGCCCGGATTAAGTCCTTTCGGACAGGTATTGGTGCAATTCATAATCGTATGACAGCGATAGAGTTTAAACGGATCTTCGAGCGCATCGAGCCGCTCGCCCTGGTATTCATCACGGCTATCAGCGATCCATCGATAGGCCTGCAACAACACCGCAGGACCAAGATACCGATCACCGTTCCACCAGTAGCTCGGGCAAGCCGTGGAGCAGCTAAAACATAAAACACATTCCCACATCCCATCCAGTTTTTCTCGCTCTTCAGGGCTTTGCAGTCTCTCACCATTTTCAGGCGGGGTCGTGTCAGATTTAAGCCAAGGCTCGACAGACGTCAGCTGGGCATAGGCGTGCGATAGATCAGGCACGAGATCTTTAATAACAGGCATATGCGGCAGAGGAGTGATGGCAACATCACCCTTAACATCATCTATTGGCTTGAGACAGGCGAGGGTGTTGGTTCCATCTATATTCATCGAGCATGAGCCGCAGATTCCCTCACGGCACGAGCGGCGAAAAGTCAGGGTTTGATCTTGCTGGCCTTTAATATCAATCAGGGCATCGAGCACCATCGGACCACATTTATCAAGATCCACTGTGTAGCTATCCATGCGAGGATTATCGTCATCATCGGGTGACCATCGATAAACATGGAAAGTTTTGAGGCGCGTGCCCTCGTCGGGAGGTGAGTGAATTTTGCCTTTTTGCACTTTGGAGTGTTGTGGCAAGGTGAATTTAGCCATCAGCGTATCCTCATCTAATAAACCCGCGCCACAGGCGGAATGGTTTCCGTCTCATCGGTTAGGGTCGTCAGGGTGACAGGTCGGTAATTTAATTGTGACTGGTTGCCATCATCGAGCCACATCACCGTATGCTTGAGCCAATTAACGTCATCGCGTTCGGAGAAATCCTCATGTGCGTGAGCGCCGCGTGATTCTTTTCGCTGTTCAGCCGATCTGATTGTCACTATCGCTTGCTGTATCAGATTATCCAATTCCAGTGCCTCGATGAGATCAGTGTTCCAAATCATCGATCTATCCTTGACGGCCAAATTACCCATGGTTGAAGCGAGAAGATCCATTTTGCTAACGCCCTCACTAAGAGATGCGCTTGAACGGAAAACGGCGGCATGGCGTTGCATAATATGCTGCATACCCGACCTGATTTCATGGGTTGAGGTATCGCCATCGGCATATCTGATCCGATCGAGGCGAGATAAAGCTTTATCAGTAGCGGCGTCAGGGATCGGGGCGTGGGTCGCGGTTTTATCAATCGTCTCAACCGCTCGATGTGCAGCAGCCCGGCCAAATACAATTAAATCGAGAAGCGAGTTTGTGCCTAGGCGATTAGCACCATGAACCGAAACGCACGCCGCCTCGCCAATCGCCATCAACCCCGGGGCCACCCGATTGGGATCATCTTTGGTTGGCGCAAGAACTTCGCCATGATAGTTGGTTGGGATTCCCCCCATATTGTAATGGACGGTTGGCAAAACTGGGATCGGCTCACGCGTTACATCCACACCGCAGAAAATTTTTGCAGTTTCGGTAATCCCCGGCAGACGCTCATGCAGAGTGTCGACATCAATATGCTCAAGATGCAACAAAATATGATCACGTCCCTCGCCTACTCCGCGCCCTTCATTAATTTCTACGGTCATGGCGCGACTAACGACATCTCGGCTGGCGAGATCTTTGCTGGTTGGCGCGTAACGCTCCATAAATCGATCACCTTCTGAATTGGTGAGGTATCCTCCTTCACCGCGCGCCCCTTCGGTAATCAGCACGCCAGCGCCATAGATTCCTGTTGGGTGGAACTGGATGAATTCCATATCCTGCAGAGGTAGTCCAGCGCGGAGAGCCATAGCGTTGCCATCTCCGGTGCAGGTGTGGGCTGAGGTACATGAAAAGAAAACACGCCCATATCCACCCGTGGCGAGAACCACTTGATGGGCATGAAAGCGATGAAGTGAGCCGTCTTCCAGATTAAGCACGATGACGCCGCGGCAGACGTTATCGTCATCCATCAGCAGATCGAGCGCATAGTATTCGACAAAAAATTCCGCCTGATGCCGCAAGCATTGCTGGTAAAGCGTGTGTAGAATGGCATGACCTGTCCGGTCGGCAGCGGCGCAAGCGCGGCGGGCTGCAATTTTGCCATAATCCAGCGTGTGTCCGCCAAAGGGGCGCTGGAAAACTTTGCCCTGATCCGTGCGTGAGAAAGGAACGCCGAAATGCTCCAACTCGATAACTGAGGGAATCGCATTGCGGCACATATACTCAATTGCGTCCTGATCACCGAGCCAATCCGATCCCTTAACCGTGTCATACATATGAAAGCGCCAGTTATCACCCTCACCCATATTATCCAGCGCGGCGCCGATGCCACCTTGGGCGGCGACCGTATGGCTTCTAGTTGGGAAGACTTTTGTAACACATGCAGTTTTGAGTCCGGCTGAGACCATGCCAAGCGTCGCCCTCAACCCGGCGCCACCCGCGCCGACCACGACAACATCGAAATAATGATCGGTTATGTCATAAGCCGTCACCATATCATCCTCCCCCAAGCGCTACCACTAGCACGCTAAACACGGACAAAGTGGCGAGTGCAATCATGATCAAATTATTGGCGACCAGTAAAAGCAGTTTCAAAGCCTCGGCTGATACGTAATCCTCGATCACGACCTGTACGCCAAGGGCCGCGTGATAGAATCCCGCCGCTAGAGTAAGAATCATCGCGACGGCGTTAACAGGTGATTGTAACCAGCCTCGCGCGACAGCGAGATCTGAATCAGCACAAATCAAAAACCCAATCAGGCAATAAAGTATAAGCGGCACAAGTCCAAAGGCGGTCATACGTTGTGCCCACCAGTGGCTAACGCCCGAACGCGCAGAACCAAGCCCTCGTGCTTTGCCGAGATGTGAGCGCATCACTGTGGGTTTAGGATCGACCATAATGCTTCCTATACTAGAAAAAGTAGTGCGATGCCGCCGAGGGCAGAAATCGAGGTTACGATAAGAACAATGAAACCGCTTCGATAAACGCCCTCAATGCTAAGCCCAATTCCGAAATCCCAAAAAAGATGCCTTATGCCATTAGCAAGATGATATGAGATAGAAACAAAGAAACCAAGCAAGACCAGCTTGCCGAACCAACTAGCGGCCAGTGCACGGAAAACCTCATAATGGCTTCCACCAGCGGCCAGCGCGACCAACCACCAGACCAGCAACACCGACCCCGCCACAAGCGCAAGGCCAGTCAGTCGATGACTGATCGACATAATCGATGTCAACTGTGGCTTGTAAACCATCAAATGTGGCGATAGGGGTCTTTGGCGCATTATTACCAACCTTTGGTTATTATGCCTATTCGCCATAGTCGCTTATAAAAGTGATTCCGTCAACTAAAGCCCGTATTTAACGCATTCTTCAGCGATTTGCACTGAATTAAGCGCCGCGCCTTTACGCAGATTATCCGATACGCACCAGAAAATAAGCCCATTCTCGATCGTTGGATCACGACGAAGACGTGAGATGAAAACCGCATCCTCTCCCGCTGATTCCTTTGGGGTGACATAGCCTTCATCATTTGGATAATCGATAACTGCAATGCCGTCCGCCTCTCTTAATTTATCCCGCGCCTCATCGACATCAACCGGTTTCTCGCAAGAGATAAAGATAGCCTCACTATGCCCAATAAAAACAGGCACGCGAACGCAATGCGCGACCACATCGATGGCGGGATCGAGAATTTTTTTGGTTTCGGCCGCCATTTTCCATTCCTCTTTAGTGAATCCGTCATCCATAAATGCATCGATATGCGGAATTAGATTAAAAGCTATTTCCTTGGTGAATATTTCTGGTTTGTTGAAATCATTGACGAAAACCCCGCGCGTCTGGTTGAACAACTCATCCATAGCAGGTCTACCCGCGCCCGACACCGATTGATAGGTGGATACCACCACTCGGCGAATTTTATAGGCATCATGAAGCGGTTTTAGCGCCACCACCATCTGCGCGGTGGAACAATTCGGGTTAGCGATGATATTGCGGCGTTCTTTGTTCTTAAGCCAGTCTTTGATCAAAGCCCCATTAACTTCAGGAATGATCAGAGGCACGTCTTCATCCATGCGGAACAGCGACGAGTTATCAATAACGATACATCCCTCATCGGCCGCCTTGGGCGCGAGCATCTCAGAGAGTGCACTCCCCGCTGAAAAAAGAGCAATATCAGCGCGTGAAAAATCAAACTTTTCCACATCCGAGACAGTTAAATCCTTATTCTCGCCATAGCTGATCACTTTGCTCGCCGAGTTTTTCGATGCCAACGCATAGACATTTTTCACCGGAAAATCGCGCTCAGCCAGAGTGCTCAGCATCTCGCGCCCCACAGCCCCAGTCGCGCCAACTACGGCAACATCATATGTTTTCGTGGTCACTGTTATCGTCCCAATCTGTCCATCGCGCCAAGAACTGCATCGGTCATGCCGTCGGTTCCGGTCAGGGTTGCGCCCGCGACCATAATATCTTTGGTACGCACGCCACTAGACAGAGCGGCTTCCACGGCTTTTTCGATAAGATCCGCATCATCCCCCTGATCAAAGGAATAGCGAAGCATCATGGCAAAACTCATAATCTGCGCAAGCGGATTTGCGACCCCTTGGCCGGTAATATCGGGGGCGGAACCATGCACCGGCTCATAAAAGGCACGGCGGGCCCCCGTGACGTGATCGATCGCGCCTAGGGAGGCCGATGGCAGCATGCCAAGCGAGCCGGTCAGCATCGCCGCGCAATCCGAAAGCAGATCGCCAAAAAGATTATCGGTGACGATAACGTCAAATTGTTTGGGCTCACGCACCAATTGCATAGCGCAGTTATCGGCGTACATATTTTCATAGCTGAGCCCATCGCCTTCCTGATCGTTAAGGCGGCTCATAACCTCACGCCATAACACGCCCGAATGCATCACATTGGCTTTTTCAACGCTGGTGATCTTGCCGCGGCGTTTGTGTGCGAGATCAAAGGCAACTCTGCCTATACGTTCTATTTCCGGTACGGAATAACGGTTGGTATCAAACGCGTATTCTGTGCCGTCCTCATCAGTTGCACGTCCACGAGGTTCGGCAAAATACGCCCCCCCCGTGAGTTCGCGTACAATCATGATATCAAGTCCACTAATTACATCTTCTTTCAAGGTTGAAGACGCAACCAGAGCAGGAAATACGATAGCAGGCCTTAGATTGGCGAAAAGATCGAGTTCTTTGCGAATTTGGAGTAGACCGCGTTCCGGTTTAATCTCGAAAGGCAAGTGGTCATATTGGGGTGCGCCAGCAGCACCGAATAGGATCGCGTCCGCCTCCATCACCTCGGCGAGGGTTTCATCGGTCAAAGGCACGCCATGTTTATCAATAGAAGCCCCGCCGCATAAACCATCAGTGGTCTCGAAGGAAAATGAACTATGTTTGGCGAGCCAGTCCGCCACACGCATAGCGGCGGCGGTAACTTCGGGGCCGATTCCGTCCCCTGGCATGATCATGATTTTACGATTTGAGGTCATTGTTTTATCTCTTCTTTTGGTTAAAGCCACGGGTGGCTTTCGCTGCGTCTGTGTGCAAAATCAGCGATTTTGTCAGTTTTTTTCATGGTCAACCCGATATCATCCAAGCCATTAAGAAGGCATTGTTTTCTAAAAGGGTCTATCTCAAAGGAAATCGACGCGCCGTTAGGCCTACGGATGACCTGCTGCTCAAGGTCTATTTTGAGATGAGGGTTTTCGGAATCCGCCGCATCCGCCATCAACGCCTCACGCTGGCTTGGGGTAACGGTGACCGGCAGAATACCATTCTTGAAACAATTGTTATAGAAAATATCAGCAAAACTTGTCGAGATAACGACTCTGATGCCAAAATCAAGCAACGCCCAAGGCGCGTGTTCACGGCTGGATCCACAACCAAAATTATCACCAGCAACCAGGATACTCGCCTCGCGCCATGGTTTTTTATTAAGCACGAAATCAGGTTTTTCATCGCCGTTCTGATCAAAGCGCATCTCATCGAAAAGATTAACGCCAAGTCCAACGCGCTTGATGGTTTTAAGAAACTGTTTCGGGATAATCATATCTGTGTCGATATTGAGAATATCGATTGGAGCCGCAATTCCCTGATGGTGTACAAATTTTTGCATTCGGCACTCCTAAAAGTTTCTTACATCAGCCAGCCGGCCGGTAACCGCAGCAGCGACAGCCATTTCAGGACTAACCAAATGCGTGCGTCCGCCACGTCCCTGCCGTCCTTCAAAATTACGGTTAGAGGTTGAGGCGCATCGCTCGCCTTCAGTGAGTTTATCGGCGTTCATAGCAAGACACATCGAACACCCTGCCTCACGCCAATCGAATCCTGCTTTGATGAAAATCTCGGCAAGTCCTTCTTCTTCGGCTTGTTTTTTGATAAGCCCTGAGCCAGGCACAATCATGGCTCTAACGCCTGAGGCAACTTTACGTCCATCGACGAGGTCGGCGGCGGCGCGTAAATCTTCTATTCGGCTATTGGTACACGAGCCAATAAAAACAGTATCTATTGCGATATCGGTAATTTTCATGCCGCCGCTAAGTCCCATATAGGCCAGTGCACGCTCGATTTTTGTTTTGCGGGCTATATCTTTTTCTTTTTCTGGATCAGGTACAAAACCGGTGATCGGCGCGGTGTCTTCAGGACTTGTTCCCCAAGTCACGGTCGGGGCGATTTCGGCGGCATCGATGATGATATCCTTATCATAAACTGCGTCGGCATCGGCAGAAAGGCTACGCCACCAAGCAATTGCGCGCTCCCACATATCGCCTTGAGGCGCCATGGGTTTGTCTTTAAGATACGCAAAAGTAGTTTCGTCAGGCGCGATCATTCCGGCGCGAGCACCTGCTTCAATAGACATATTACAGATAGTCATGCGTCCTTCCATACTAAGGGCGCGGATTGCCTCACCAGTATATTCGATGACATGTCCAGTTCCACCTGCAGTACCGATTTTGCCGATAATGGCGAGGATAATATCCTTGGCCCCAACCCCTGAAGAAGTTTTGCCATTCACGGTGATTCGCATATTTTTCGCGGGTTGCTGAATGAGCGTCTGTGTCGCCAGCACATGCTCTACTTCTGAGGTGCCAATGCCAAAAGCGAGCGCGCCGAACGCACCATGGGTCGCGGTGTGTGAATCGCCGCAGACGATCGTCATACCCGGCTGGGTGAACCCCTGCTCAGGTCCGATTACATGGACAATTCCTTGCCTTATGTCATCCATGGCAAAATAAGGTATACCGAAATCAGCGGCGTTTTTTTCCAGCGTCTCGACCTGAATTCGCGATTCCTCATCGCTGATTCCCTTGGAACGGTCACTGGTGGGGACGTTATGATCGGCAACGGCTAGAGTTCTCTCAGGACAAACGACCTCGCGCCCGGTTTGCCGCAATCCTTCGAAAGCTTGAGGGCTTGTGACTTCATGGACGAGGTGGCGGTCGATATAAATCAAGCTTGAGGCGTCATCATCACGCGATATGAGATGTGCGTCCCAGATTTTATCAAAAAGTGTTCTTGGTGCTGTCATTGCTATCTCCCCTAACGAGTCAGGCCTTCGATTGCCCCGACTTGATGGCGGATAACATCATGATTGCGGGGCGTGGTGCGTGATTTTACTCAGGCTGTGGTTTTTGCAGGTTTGTTCGTTCTATCACCACGCGCTCTTTCAGCAATTCGGGCGGCTTTACCTGTGCGTCCACGTAGATAGTAAAGCCTAGCGCGGCGAACTTTACCTCGGCGCATAACAGTGATTGCCGAAATGCGCGGCGAATAGAGGGGAAAAATTCGCTCCACACCTTCGCCATAGGAAATTTTGCGAACAGTGAAAGACGAATTGACGCCAGCGGATTTTCGCGCGATGCAAACGCCCTCGAAAGCCTGAATACGCTCACGGCTTCCTTCGACCACCTTAACATCCACGCGCAATGTGTCGCCGGCAGCAAAATCAGGAATCTCGCGCGTTGCTAGGGTTTTCTCGATCTCTTTGTTACTGATCTGATCAAGTATGTTCATGGCGCGATCTCCTGTCTTATCCTTCGTGCCTTATTGCCTGCTTTTTGAGGTGTTCCGCGAGCTATGAGGGCTTCATTTTCGGTCATTATTCTAACTTTGGGGGTGATATAGCACCGCTGGCATTAAATGTCATGCTATTTTGTCGGTTTTTTGGGGTTATCACGCTGCCACGCGCGCCATAGGTCTGGACGGCGTTTTTTTGTTTCGTGCTCCGCCTGATTCTGCCTGAAATCAGCGATGCGTTTGTGGTCACCACTCAGCAGAATTTCCGGAACAGTGTTTCCCTTCCAGTCACGGGGATGGGTGTAAAGTGGGTGTTCCAAAAGTGCATTTTCAAAACTGTCATTCTGATGAGCCTCAGGGTTGCTCATAACGCCGGGCAAAAGCCGTATAACGGCATCGAGCAGAACTTGGGCCGCGACCTCCCCCCCTGACAAGACATAATCGCCGATGCTAATTTCATCCAAAGGCGTTGCATCGATCACACGTTGATCGAGCCCTTCGTAACGTGCGCAAAACAGCATGATCCCCGGCGCTTCGGCGATGGAGCGAATCATTTTCTGGGTTAGCGGCGCACCGCGCGGAGTCAGATAGACACGCGGAATGTCTGGTGAAAGATTTTTGCAGGCCGCATTGATGGCAGCGGACGCGACATCTGGACGAATAACCATGCCATCACCTCCACCGAAGGGTGGATCATCTACCTTGGCATGGGCACCAACCCCGAAAGGCCGAATATCCACAAGATCCAGATTCCATATTTCAGCATCAAGAGCCTTGCCCGCCAAAGACTGCCCGAGCGTACCAGGAAACATCATTGGGAATAGCGTCAGCACTGTCGCCTGCCAAGGTTTTGGATTATTGGATTGGTTTTTAGTCATCTAGTCGTCCTGTTTTCCCGGTGATTCGAGCCAGACAGGATCGATTGTCAGGCGGCATATTTTATTGTGGAGGTCTATGAGGATTCGCCGTTCGGCGGTAAAAGGCAATAGGATTTTCTCCCCGTCCTCACGCGCCACCTCGATCAGCGCGCCGCCACCAAAATCAAAAAATCCAGTGGCAACACCTACCGCCACGCCATCGGCATTTTCCACTGTGATTCCCAAAATCTGCGCATGATACCAAGCCTCATCATCGCGTGGCAGGCGGTCATGAGGAACATATATCATCTCACCTTTGAGAATTTCTGCCTGATCACGGTTGGTGATATCATCGAGACGGCAGATAAGCAGATCTTTGTGACGTCCGGTAATCACAATCTTAAAACACCGCTCGTCCTCAATGGACACTTTGCCATAATTTGCGATGCTGTCGGGGTTTTCGGTGAACGGTTTGATTTTAACCTCACCTTTAATGCCATGAGCGGAGGTAATCACGCCGAGAACGATCACGCGCCTTTCGTGAAGGGCATCATGATCGCCGTGGGGGTTTGGCATCTCAGGTTTTGGCATCCTCTGATTCGGTCTCATCGGCGGTTACTTCCTCGGTGGGAGATTCCTCAGTAGGGGCTTCCTCAGGAGGCTTAGATTCAGAGGCCTCAGCTTCGGGCGCGCTCTGATCAGGGTGTTCATCGGATAGTTTTTCCGCCTCCGCTTCAGTGACTGCAGAAGCTTCGGGTTGAGCCTCAGCCGCACCACTAGCTTCAGCTGGGTTTTCAGCCGGAGTTTCGGGCACTTCTTCAGGGGTCGATGCAGATTCAGCTTTAGCTGCTTCAGCCGCAGCTTTTGCTGTTTCAGCCGCCGCCGCTTCACGATCCATGCGTTTTTTGCCGAATGCCGATTTTTTCGGCTGTTCGCGAATTTCGAGCGGTTCAATCAATTCAAGAGTCGCCATCATTTTGTGGACGCGGTCAGTGGGTTTTGCGCCGTGCTGCATCCAGTATTTTGCCCGCTCACCATCGAGGGTGAGCCGTTCGGGATGATCGATAGCGACCATCGGGTTATATGAGCCGATACGCTCAACGAAACGTCCGTCACGAGGCGAAGATGCCTCAGCCACAACAATTCGGTAAAAGGGGCGTTTTTTTGTGCCGCCCCGCGCTAGTCTGATTTTGAGTGCCATATCTTGAAAATCCTTTCAGGTTGAGATGGGTTATTTTTTCCGTTTCTTGCCGCCATGCTTCGACAAGGGAAAATTGAGTCCGCCGCTACGCGGCATACCACTTAATCCGGGCAAACCGCCCAGTCCGGGTAGGCCACTAGGCGACATTCCGCCATCAGCTGCACCAGAAATTGCGTCTCCGCCACCGCCGAACATCGAGGCGAGGGCGGCGGGATTACCGCCAGAAACTTTGCCCATTTTTTTGATCATTTTCGCCATATCCTGATACTGCTTGACGAGTTTATTGACATCCTGCACCGAAGAACCTGACCCTTGAGCAATTCGACGGCGGCGCGAAGCGTTGAGCAAAGCAACCTGCGTTCTTTCGCCTTTGGTCATCGACAAGATGATGGCTTCCTGGCGACGAAAGAACCCATCATCGATTCCCGCAGCCTCAATCGCCTTTTTAATTTTTCCTACACCCGGTAGCATATTAAGCAACCCACCCATGCCGCCCATTTTTTTGAGTTGGCGCAGTTGAGCGAGAAAATCATTCATATCAAATTGCCCCTTGGCAAGGCGTGAGGCAATTTTTTCGGCTTCGGCAACCTCGATGGTTTCGGCGGCTTTTTCCACCAACCCCACCACGTCTCCCATGCCAAGAATTCTCCCTGCCATGCGCGAGGCGCTAAAAGTTTCGAGGTCATCCTGTTTTTCGCCAGTGCCAAGATATTTAATCGGGCAATTAGTAATCTCACGCATCGACAGAGCGGCCCCAGCTCTTGCATCTCCTTCGGCGCGGGTGAGGATAATGCCCGTAACCGAGGTAACTTTTGTAAAGGCGGTTGCTGTATTAACAGCATCTTGTCCAGTCATCGCATCAGCAACCAGCAGGCTTTCGACGGGATTGGCAACCGCACTAATTTCGCTTGCTTCAGCCATAAGCGCGGCATCAACGGTAGTTCGTCCGGCGGTATCTAGAATCAGAACGTCACTCGATTTAAGCCGAGCCGCCTCAAGAGCACGGCGCGCGATCATAACGGGAGTCTCGCCGTCTTTTTCAGGCAACGCATCGCATCCTGCCTGTTCAGCAAGAATTCTCAGTTGCTCACGCGCAGCTGGGCGCGAGACATCGAGTGATGCCAACATGACACTTTTTTTCTCACGGGTTCTAAGTAATTTTGCTAGTTTTCCAGCGGTGGTGGTTTTACCACTACCCTGCAAACCGAGCATCAGAACCACCGATGGTGGGGTGGTATGAAGGTTAAGCGGAACATCCTCAGGGCCAAGCAATTCGACCAGCGCGTCGTGGACGACTTTGACAACCATTTGCCCAGGCGTTACCGATTTGAGCACTTCAGTGCCGATCGCCTTGTCGCGAATCGCATCAATAAATTTCCGCGCAACCGGCAAAGCAACATCAGCTTCAAGAAGCGCGACCCGTACCTCTTTTAAAGCCATATCGACATCAGCTTCGGTCAGCGCACCCTTACCACGTAGCCGATCAAAAACCGTTCCTAGTTTTTCGCTCAATCCCCTGAACATCTATCCCTATTTATCCTTCATCTATCCTGCTTTTCCGCACACATTATCCAAACGCCAAAAACGCCCGTGCCTGAAACTCAGGGACGCACGTGACCCGTTAAGGTCGCCCCGTTAAAATCAACGGGGTATCGGCATAATTGCGGAATGCCATTGCAATCGGCTAGGACGAACGTATCGCCTCACCATTACTGTCATCCATCTTGCGTGATTCTGCCTAAAAAGTCAAGCCATGATGATCGTTATGATAAAAGTCACCGCTTATATTGTAGTGAAAACTTTACCTAATCTCATGCCGTTGACTTTGATCCTATGGCGCTTTTGGTTTTTCCTCGCCCTTAAGACACATCAACCGCGATCAACGCTTTAGCAAAATCACGCGCATCAAAATGGCGAAGATCACCCGCAGTCTCCCCGACTCCGACCGCGTGGATAGGTAGGACAGTGTCTCTAGCCAGCGCAACCACGACTCCGCCTTTGGCGCTACCATCTAATTTGGTTACGATCAACCCAGTGAGGGGCGTTGCCTCATCAAAGGCCTTGACTTGACTGAGGGCATTTTGTCCGACCGTGCCATCGAGAACCAGCACGGTAGAGTGAGGTGCGTCGGCATCAATCTTGCCTAGAACGCGGTGGATTTTTGCCAGTTCGTCCATCAACTCCCGCCGGGTCTGCAAGCGTCCGGCAGTATCGATAATCAGAATGTCAGTGTTTTTTGTGGTCGCGGTCTCAAGCGCTTTATAGGCAATGGCGGCCGCATCTCCTCCTGGTTCGCCGGCGATTATCTCGGCGCCAACACGCTCGCTCCATAATTTCAGCTGGGAGATGGCTGCGGCGCGAAACGTATCAGCGGCCGCAAGCATGACCGAGCGTCCTTCACTTCGCCAGTATTCGGCAAGTTTTGCAGCAGTAGTGGTTTTACCCGAACCATTGACACCCACCAACAGAACAACAAAAGGTTTTCGCATATCATCGGGAATCAGGGGTTTTGCGATCGGGGACAAAATTTCAGCAATTCCATCAGCTAACACATCGTTGATCGCCTCAGCGGTAATCTCGCCATCAAATCGATTTTTTTTCAGATGCTCTATTAGTTTTGCCGCCGCATCGACCCCAAGGTCAGCCATGATCAGCGTATCCTCTATCTCATCGAGAGTTTGCTGGTCTAATTTTTTTCGCACGATCGCAGCGGCAATTCCGCCAGTCAGTTTAGACGCTGATTTACCAAGCCCTTGCTTGAGTCGGTTAAAAAAACTCACGACAAAATCTCAGCTTCAAGAAAATCACCCGTGCGACGAAGTACTTTTACGGGATGTATTTCCCCCGCACTCCCCACACCAGTTACGATCTTGATGCGAGAGAAGTTTCTGCTGTGTCCTATACCACCCGTCTCGAGCAGAATCTCATCGCTTTGCCCGACCATCCGATCGAGATGACAATTTTGCCTGCGGGCGGCCTGGCGGCGTAAGTCGGCGGCCCGTGAGGTGATGGTTTTTTTCGGTAGCTGCGGCATCGATGCAGCAGGCGTGCCGCTACGTGGTGAGTAAGGAAAGATATGTAGCCAGCAGAGATCGAGAGCATCAATCATCTGGATTGTTCTTTCATGCGCCTCTTGAGTTTCAGTCGGGAATCCAGCGATCAAGTCAGCACCAAAGACAACATCGGGACGTGCGGCGCGGGCTTTTGCGACCCATTTGGTGAGATCATCGGGACTATGGCGGCGTTTCATGCGTTTTAAGATCAGGGCGTCGCCGTGTTGCGCTGAAAGATGCAGATGTGGCATTAATCTTGGTTCATTCGCTAACACCGCAAAAAGAGCGTCATCCGTAACGGCGGGATCGAGTGAGGATAACCTGAGACGTGGCAGGTGCGGGACAGATTTAAGAAGCTGCGCCACCATCTGCCCAAGACTTTGCGAGACTTCGTCGATTGGCGGCAAGTCCGTACCCCAGGACGAGATATCGACACCGGTCAGCACAATTTCGCCGATTCCAGCATCGGCGAGTTGGGTTGCTTGAGCGATGATATCCTCTGTTACGACTGATCGGCTTGGCCCTCGTCCGTAGGGAATAATACAGAAAGTGCATCGGTGGTCACATCCTTGCTGAATTTGCAGAAAAGCACGGCTATGGTGATCAAAACCGCTTAAAAGATGCGCGGCGACTTCGCGCACCTCCATAATATCGCCGATGCTGGCCCGAGGTGTTTTGTCGTATCTAAAGCTGTTCCAATATGCTGGGTGGAGTTTTTCATGATTGCCAACAACATCATCGACTTCTGCCATATTCCGCCACGCATCAGGATTGATTTGGGCAGCACATCCGGTCACGATAATTCTTGCGTCAGGCTGTTCACGGCGCGCCGTGCGAATAGTTTTTCGTGTCTGTTTTTCAGCGTCAGCGGTAACTGCGCAGCTGTTAACGATCACCGCATTGTCAAATGCACGTCCGCGGGTGTGATCTCGGATGACTTCGCTTTCCCAGATATTAAGTCGGCAGCCGAGGGTTTTAACCGTGGCCCCTTTCATGCTGCGTCATCGGATAAGGTTATCCGTCCTTGATATATTTTGGCAACATCGCCGCGCATAATGATTTGATTATCCTCACGCCAAGAGATATCGAGATCACCGCCATCCAATCGCACGGTCACACGTCTTGGCGTGAGGCCTCGTGAGATAGCGGCAATAGCGGCGGCGATTGCGCCACTTCCACAGGCAGCGGTGATTCCGCTTCCGCGTTCCCATACTCTCATTCTGATGGTGTCGTCATTGATTGGTGCAATGAATTCGACATTAGTTTTTTGTGGGAATATGGGATGATTTTCGATCATTGGGCCAATGCTCGCGATATCGATTGATTCTGGATCATCGACGATGACCACACAGTGAGGATTGCCAAGATTGACACAGAATGCGTCAGTGACATGGGCGCTATCGATCGCAAGATGAGCCGTGTCAGCGGCGGTGGATAGTGGAATTTCACGCCAATCAAAACGCGGCGCGCCCATTAAAACAGCAATGCGCGAGTCCTCATGCCATGCTTCAAGAATCCCACCAATTGTTTCGATGGTGAGGCGGTCTAGGCCACGCTGTCGCATGATGAGATCAGCGACACATCGTGTACCATTACCGCAGGCTTCTGCTTCAGAACCGTCCTGGTTGAAAATAACGAGCCGGATATGGGCGTTCTCGGAGGGCGTAATTAATAGAATCTGATCACAACCGACCCCTCGCCGTCTATCAGCCAGCCATTGCGCTTTGGTGGTGATCTGTCGGATGATTTCCGGGTTGGTATTTTCGACAACGATAAAATCGTTGCCCAACCCGTGCATTTTGGTGAAGCTTATTTCCATAATAAGGTTGATATACGCTGAAACGACAAAGATTGCAAAACCAGCACAGACGGAGGCGGGCGGATGATTTTAACCTGTATTATTCAATGTGATAGTGACTGGTGCGTGATCTGAAGGTTTGATCCAGCTTCGCGCTTCGATGATCACGCGGGCGTGGGCCACTTGGTCGATCAGAGGTGGCGTGACCCAGATATGATCGAGTCTTCTACCTCTGTCACTCGCCGCCCAATCTTGGGCTCTGTACGACCACCATGAATAAAGTTTGCCCTGAGGGATTTTGTGTCGGACGGCGTCATGCCATCCACCGTTACGCATGACCTGCTTGAATGCCTCAACTTCTATTGGCGTATGGCTGACGACATTGAGCAAACTTTTATGTGACCAAACGTCATCCTCACGCGGAGCGATGTTGAGGTCTCCCAGCAAGATAGCAGGTTTTTTATCGTCCAGTTCAGCTGCCCATTTTGTGAGGTCATCAAGAAAAGTAAGTTTATGGGCAAATTTATCATTAACTGAAGCGTCAGGCATATCGCCACCAGCGGGGACATAGAAATTATCGATGGTAATATTATTTTCGAGGGTGATGGCAATATGTCTGCAATCTTGTCGGCCGCCCCAATAGCCATACCATTGTTGTGTAAAGGGTATTTTTGAGATGGTGGCGACACCATTATATCCTTTTTCGCCGCGGTAAGCGAGATATGGATAACCTTCGCTGGCGATGGCGGTCGCAGGAAAGGCATCATCCGGGCATTTGGTTTCTTGTAAGCAGAGGATATCAGGCCTCTCTTCCCGCAAGAGTTTTATGACTTGCTGCAATCTGAGTCTAACTGAGTTTATGTTCCAAGTAATAACTTTCATCGAACTCAGTTCTACTGTATACTCTCTATCCTTGGTAGCTTTATTATTCATTTATTAGCTTTTCAACAACCATCATACGGAGATCAACGATGATATACAAACATCCCACAAATGATTATCGCGAAAAAATATATGGCAAATGGAGTTGGCTTTGGGTATTCTTGTTTGGCCCTGCTTACTGGGCTATAAAAGGCGTTTGGACACATTGTGTCGCTCATTTTCTGTTAAGTATTGCGACTTTTGGGGTTGCTCATTTTATCTACCCCTTTTTCACATACGCTATTCTAGAAAACCATTACGAAAAAAACGGTTGGATTAGAGTTGATTGATCAAATCGCTTTTTTAGTTACGCTGGTATTTGCGTCCTTCATGATTTAGACTCTGATCAAGATAGTAGCGGCTTTATTCAAAGCACGACAACACTATTAAACGTCTACCCCATTTTTATTATTCACGCTTTTATTAGTTGCACCATCCACTAATTTAAGAAGAGACCAATACCCTCGGCCAAATTGCTTCGACAGCTCATCGATAGCTTGCTTCTTTCCCAGCTGCTTTTTTCCCAGTTGCTTTTTTCTAAGGTCCGAGTAAGCCGCGACAATCGCTTTTCTCTCAGCGCCTGTAATTCGCTTTCCTTGATTAACATAAGTATTTGGTGGTGGCGTCCTCAGCGTTTTGAGCAAACACCCTTTTTCCACTCCATCAATCTGTTTAACCTGATACGCGAATGCTTCACGACTGATCTCGAATCCCACCACTCGCCTGTTAAGGCCTTTTGCGACTTTTGCAGTCGAAAAACTACCCAGAAAAAAATCACACACTAGATTACCTTCATCGCTCGAATACTGTAGAATTTTAACTAGTAATTCTTTCGGTAATTGGTTTTTATTTTTCACCTCACCCGGTTTATACTCACGATTGATCAGCCAAACGTCTTCACGATCCTGATAATTTAGCGACCCACCAGCGTCATTGCGTTCATGATCGGCAAATCGCGAAAAAGTGTTGAAAACATGTTTATTTTTTCCTTTTCTATAATATAATATATGATAATGTGAAGAAATATATTTAACTCTCGTATAAACTCCAAAATTATATCTCCAGATGATATGATTGACTTCAATAAGCTCAGTTTCTTTTAGTGCGTTAAGAATATGAACAAGGTTAGTATAACCTGAAATAATATAAATTGCTCCACCGGGTTTTAATACTCTTTCCGCTTCCTTGATCCAGTCCATCGAAAATTGTGCATAATCCTCAATTGGAATCTCAACATATCCATCGATAACAAAATCCTCATTACGATTATAATGCCTGTCCAGTTTATCGCCGCCAATGCCATACGGCGGGTCAGTGATAATCAGGTCAACGCTGTTATCGGCGAGGTATTTTTGCGCACCACTAATACAATCCTCATTATAAAATTGATAATTCATCGCCTTATCTGCCATTTTATCGGTCATAATTAGTCGGCACGAACAGACGCGGTGATATCTCGCCTCCTTTTCGGATATTATGCAATGTAACCGCGGTAGTAATGCCGGCTGAATCGGTAACTCTCCATCGCCGTAACTCGTAAGGTTCCTCACTAAACTCGATAACCAGTTTTCCCGCACCATTGCCAGTAGGTGTTTCAAGAGTAATTTTTGTAATGCCATCGCGTGATTGGGCTGTGGTAATAATATCATCACGATTCAGCTGAACGTTCTCAGCAAAAATTACTCCAAGTGGCGTTTCATCAATCGGGTAGCTAGTGACTTTTTTTTGATCGGCTTCATCAACATGAAGCCATATTCTAGTGGTGATCAAAACGATTTCGTCCGGATCATCATAATCGAAACGTGACCGCCACGGACGCTTAAGATAAAAATCACCTTCAGCGCTACTACCATCATCGGAGATCTGAACAAATCTAGCAGTCAAGGTATCTATATCATTAAACCATTTTTCAGCCCGCGTCAGGGGATCAGTCGCCGCGCTAGCCGCAGATGATACGAGCGTTAAAATCATCAGCAGAAAAGATAAAAATCTACACATCATCATCATCGACCAAAACCTCTCTCTTTCCAGCGTGATTAGCAGGGCTAACCACGTTATTTTTTTCCATTTCCTCTATAATAGTGGCAGCCCGGTTATAGCCAATGCGCAAATGCCGTTGGATAAATGACGTGGACGCTTTGCCTTCTCGGGTAACCAACGCGACTGCCTGGCTATAAAGATCTTCGTCTCCGCCACCGTTTTGTTGCGCGCCGGTGACACCGGCAGAGACCTCGCTTTCACTAGTGACCAAATCGTTATACACAGGCTCACCCTGCTCACGCAAGAAATTGGTGACAGCCTCGACCTCGTTATCACTGACAAAAGGCCCGTGAACGCGCACGATTCTACCTCCCCCTTCACGAAAAAGCATATCGCCGCGTCCAAGCAGATGTTCTGCCCCCTGTTCTTCCAAAATAGTTCGACTATCGATACGCGAGGTCACCTGAAATGATATACGAGTTGGAAAATTAGCTTTGATTGTTCCAGTGATGACGTCAACCGATGGTCTCTGGGTCGCCATGATAACATGAATTCCAGCAGCACGCGCTTTCTGGGCCAGACGCTGAACTGAGGTTTCTATATCTTTACCCGCAACCAACATCAGATCAGCAACTTCATCGATGATAACAACGATATAGGGCAAAACAGCTAATTCGAGGTTTTCTTCTTCATAAATTGGCTGTCCTGTTTCATCATCGAATCCAGTCTGGACGCGGCGGCTAATAGTTTCACCTTTGCGTTTGGCTTCGGTGATGAGAGTGTTATAGCCATTGATATTACGGACATTGACTTTAGCCATACTTCGATAGCGGTCGTCCATTTCACGCACCAACCATTTAAGCGAGGACACAGCTTTAGAGGGGTCCGTAACCACGGGCACCAACAGGTGGGGAATCCCGTCATACATGGAAAGTTCGAGCATTTTTGGATCGATCATGATCAAACGACAAGTTTCCGGCGTGTGCGTATAGAGGATCGATAAGATCATTGCGTTGACCCCGACCGATTTACCTGAACCGGTGGTACCCGCCACCAGCAAATGCGGCATGCCAGCCAGATCGGTGACGACAGGGTTACCAGAGATATCCACGCCGAGGGCCAGAGGCAAAGGCGTTTGCGCCGATGCCCAGAACTGATGATCAAAAATATCGCGGATCATAACGGTGCGGCGGTTTTTGTTAGGCAACTCGATACCAATGGTGTTTTGCCCTGGGATGACGGCGATCCGCACCGAAAACGCTGACATTGAACGGGCGATATCATCAGCAAGTCCGATAACACGTTGGGTTTTGGTGCCAGGGGCGGGAGTAAGTTCATAGCGCGTGACCACAGGGCCAAAACGAGCCTGTCCTATCTCCCCGCCGACTCCAAATTCATCGAGCACGCTCTCAAGCAGGCGCGAGTCGTTATCCAAAGCTTCAGCCTCGGGCTTAATCGGATTAGTATCAGGGTCAGCGAGTAATGATATTGGTGGCAAGCGATATCCGCCCGGGCTCGCAAGATCTAATTTTCCTTGCTTGGCTTTGGCAACGGTTTTGCGGCGAGCGGCGGTGGTTGCGTTCTGATCGGACTCTAGATCATCAGCAATAACGATCGGATCGCGTCTTGGCGGCGGGGTTTTGCGGCGCGGAGTTTTTCTGGTTACCTTCGCCGCGTTTTTAACCCCCATCAGCATTGTTTTAACCGATACAGCAAAGGCATGGCCGGCCCTAATAAAAAACGGCACAACAATAAGATATCGATGGTTGATCGTGGCAATATAGCAATATCCAAGAACGGCGATGAAGCCCAAAGCGAAGACAGCAAAATACCTGATGGGTAGCACAAACCATAAAATTGAGACCGGCTTTGCGAGCACGTCATAATCGAACAGAGCCCAAGTCACCAGTTCCGCCATAACCCCGCCCCTATATTGCCATAACTCGGCAAAGACCGTTGCAAGCGCCGCGAGAACGAAAGGCATCAAAATAAGCCTGAATCTAAGACGTCCATTCCAGCGTTTTCGCACCATTCTCACGCCCCAAATGATCGGAATAAGCCCAAGTGCAAGCGCAGCACCGCGCCCGAAAATGCTAACTAAAATAGAGGCGATATTAGCCCCCCACACACCAAGCAAATTTCGCGGTACGCCCTCACTCCCAACGGTATTAACTGATAGATCAGCCGCGCGATAGCTGATCAGCATAACCACCATGATCACGCCAAGCACGACCAGCAAAACACCGATAACCTGCATAGTAAAGCGTATCAGTGCGCCTTTGGCGTCAGGCGGGGTGACGGGACTAGTGTGATTGTGATTGTGATCAGCCATGGCGGCAGAATAAACAGATGAGTCGGATATTGCTATTGAATTTTAAGCCTACATAAGGCTAATGTTGCGCTTATGATTAACAAGAAACCAGCGATTTTTTTAGATCGTGATGGCGTAATCAATCGTGATGACGCGCACCACCCATGGACTTCAGGTTTAGAGTTCATTCCTGAGGCCGTTGAGGCGATATGTTTTGCGCGAGAAAAAAGCTTGCCAGTTTTCATTGTGACCAATCAAGGGGGAATCTCGCTTGGTCTTTTTAATGAGGCTGAGGTTCATGCTTTTCATCGACGCATAATCGCCGCGCTGGAGGCGTCCGGAGGGCTGATTGCAGATATCCTTTTTTGCCCGCATCATCCTTTATCGGACATAGAAGCCATGCGCGATTGTGCATGTAGAAAACCGAAACCCGGTATGATTCTGGAGCTGGCCGCAAAACATAACATCACGCTAAGCCACAGTATTTTGATCGGCGATCGGGCCAGCGACATAGAGGCCGGTGAGTCAGCGGGATGTCGCAGTTTTCTTTATTTGGGCGATAGCCTTCTGGAGGTAATGAAAAAAGCAATACACTATATCGAAGAGATAAATCGATGATCGGCGCTCCTCACGGTATTCATATTGTCGGCGGCGGCTTGACGGGCTATGCAGCAGCGTTGCTGTTAGGGCAAGACGGCTATCAAGCTACTTTATATGACCGTCAGGCGAGCGCTGGAGATAACATCCGCACCACCACCATTAATCCCGTCTCCTTCAAAACTCTCGATGGCATCGGCGCCTTGGCATTATTGCCGCCCACCTCAATCTCGCCAATCAACGAAATTATCGTCAGCGATGAGGCGGCCCAGCAAAATCCTCTTGAGCCGTTAATGTCATGGCAAGGTGATGATACTCCACTTGCGTGGGTGGTGCGGAACAGCGATCTGGCCAAAGCGTTGCGCGAATGTGCTGTTGCATCACACCATGTCACAATCCACGATGATGTCACGATTAGCGACTATCATCGAAACCAAGCCACCCCATCCGCAACTCTTATCACCGAGGAGGGTAAGGAGATTCTCTCATCCCTGACCATCGCGGCCGATGGTCGAGGAGGTAAGATGCGTAATCTTGCAGGGATTCGAAGCATTACCCGCGCGAGTGACCAGGCGGCTATTGTTGCTGATCTCTCGCTTGGCACACCGCATCACGGACGCGCTTGGCAACGTTTCGCAGCTGGCGGGACGATCGCCTTCATGCCGATTGCAGACGAACGGCAAGCATCGATGGTCTGGACTTTAGCCAAAAAAGAAGCAGAAAAGCTCATGATTTACTCAGACGAGGAATTTAACGTCGCGCTGAACGAGCACACGAATAACGCTTTCGGTGGGGTGAGCGTTGCAAGCCAGCGTCAGTCTTTTCCCGTCACGTTAAGCCACACGCCACGTCCTTATGGACAACGCCTTGCTCTGATCGGCGATGCGGCACATAGCATCAATCCGCTAGCAGGCCAAGGATACAATCTTGCGCTTGGCGATATAAAGTCATTGATCAAGGCGCTCTCATGGGGCACACAGCACGGGGGCGATCTTGGCTCGGATCAGGTGTTGCGGCATTACGCCCGCGCACGGCTTGTCGAGGTGGCGGCGATGACAGCGATGACGGACGGGCTGAATTGTGTTTTTTCTCTGGGCGGCAAGACGCTGAGACGCGTAGCGGCACAAGGCATGGTGGTGGCCGCCGCGTCTCCAATCAAAACTTTGGCTGAAAAGATCGCATCAGGGCAATTTTTCACCCGCGACTAAGCCCCAGATCTTCGAGGCTTTTCAGATAATCTTCAAAAATCTGATCGCGCTCTTGCCCATAGTTGTAAAGTATCTCCCACGAGAAAATACCTGTGTCATGCCCATCGCTGAACGTAAGGCGCACTGCATATTGCCCTACGGCTTCCACATTAGTAATGCGCACATCGCGCTTACCCGCCGGTGTTTGTTTTTGTCCGCTACCATGTCCCTGCACTTCGGCGGACGGTGATGAGACCCGCAATAACTCGGCGGTGAGAGATGCGGTGAACCCATCATCAAAACAGATTGTGAGATGATCTTTCGTCGGAGCCAAAGTGATATTCAACGGCCATGGCGCAGTCATAGTATATCAGTGATTTTGCGCGCTTCATCGACAAGCATAATCGGCACGCCATCGCGTATCGGATAAGCGAGCCCTGCTTGTTTGCTGATCAGCTCGTTTTTTTCACGGTCATAGGTCAGAGCACCTTGGCAAACTGGACAGACCAGTAATTCCAATAACACGGGATCTATCTCGCGCGGTGTGGTTTTTTTTTCAGTGTCTTGCTTGTTTTTGGAAGCCATGATGGGTATCCCGCATGTTTATTTCGAGCAACGTAGTCAGGGTCTCGCCACGTTTAGTTGGAGTTTCAGCTTCGAGCAACATTTGCTTTTCTTCGGTGCCCAGAGGGCAAATCATCGCAAGAGCAGTGATAAGTTTTTCATCATCATATTGTTTTATCATATCCCAATCGGCGGAAAAACCTTTTGCGACAAGATAGGTTTTAAGGACGTCATGAAGGTATTGACGATCAAAAGCGAGGTCAGCAATTTCCATATCAGCTTTGAAGTTGTCGTACGAAACCTCGCATCTCCGGTATCCTGATTTTTCCTCCATCTCAGCGATAACAGTAAATCGAATAATACCGTCAAGAGAGATTAAATAACGCCCGTCCGTGGTTTCTTCAAAACTAGCGATGCGCCCAACACATCCGGTTTGATATAACGCAGGAGACGCATGATCTAAATTTTTGGCTGCATTGCTTTGAATCATGCCAATCAAGCGGTACGGAGTGGACAACGCATTCGAGACCATCGCCAAATAACGCGGCTCAAAAATATTGAGCGGCAATCTGCCCCCCGGCAAAAGCAACGCACCATTAAGTGGGAAAACAGGAATTGTACACGGTAAGTCCTTAATATCAGGTTCTAAAGTGTTGCGTTTCATCGTGTGACCATATTGGGATGACGTCATGAAAACAGAATAGAGGATAACCGGCGTCTTCCGGCAATAACTTCAGGGGCCGTCGCGCCTTGGCTCGCAAAAATTTTAAGCAATCGCGTCCGCGCCGCCTCGTCATTCCATTGCTTATCTTTTTCAATGAGGCTCAGTAGGGTGGCTATAGAATCCTCGATCATTCCGGCACCATATTGCGCCTCGGCAAGATCAAACTGGCGCTGGAAACTATCAGGCTCACGCGCAGCAGCATCGCTGAGCACCGTGAGTTTTGCCGCCGCCACCGCTGCTTGCTCAACGAATTCAAGGCGTTTGACCGCCTCTATCACCGCGTCTTTATTTTTAACCTCATCAGAAAGTGCCTCAAGCCAAGCTTGTGCCCCCTCATAATCGCCCTTGATGATCATGCAATGCAAAACGCCAGCAGTCGCGATGTCATTATCAGCCTCGATCTCGATCGCCGCCTGAAAAGCGGCAATCGCACGCTCGATTTCGCCGTCCGCCAGTGCAGCCTCAGCGCCCTCAAGCACCTCAGCAATGGAGACCCCCACCACATCACCAGCCAATTTATTGATCATTTCGGTAATCTCGGATTGACTTTTAACCCCAATAAAACCGTCCACAGGCTGCCCATCACGGAAGACATAGACCGTTGGCAGCGACTGAACACGCAGCTGGGCGGCGATCGCTTGGTTCTCATCAACATTGACTTTGCAGAATTTCACTGCACCTTTGGTAGCAGCAATTACGCTCTCGAGAATTGGCGTCAGCTGACGACATGGCTCGCACCAGGGCGCCCAGAAATCAACGACCACTATTTTTGTGGTTGAAGCCTCGATCACCTCAGCCATAAAGCTAGAAGTGGTAACATCAACCGAAGACGATCGTTCTGAAAAAGTCATTATCTCAATACTCTATCTCGCCCGTTATCATCAGGCCTCTGTACTTTTAAGATAAATCATGTTTTGTAAAAAACAAGTTTTGTTATGCCCCATGCCGAGCGAATTTTTCGCTCAACACTTACTGGGCAGAGGGCAGAATCATTGGCTGATGCCCAGTGTAGGTGAAAAAACGCATCAAATCATCCGGGCGAATAGTCAAAGTCTGATCGTTGGTAAGAGGATGAAAATTGACCCATGCCATTTTTAACAAAGTGTTATCGACGATCAATTTAACGCGGCAACCAGGGTCATTGATGAGGGCGAAAGGCGTAACTGCCCCCGGAATAACGCCGAGAAACTCCATCAACCGATCTGGGCTACCGAACGAAAGTCGATCACATGCAAGCGTCGAGGCAAGGGCTTTGAGATCAATCGGTAGATTCTGCTCGGCGACAACCAGATAATTGTTTTTTCGGCGGTCGCGCAGAAAAAGATTTTTGCTGTGCCCGCCTTCGATTCCGTCCTGATATTTTTTAGAATCCTCAACGGTATAGAGGGGCGGATGGTGATGATGCTCAACGTCGATATCCAGCCGCATGAGTGCATCAAGCAAATCTTGCGGAGTTGCCGGTATAGGCAAAACATCATCTTCACGGCGCGGGGTATTATGGGGAGGTAAATCATCAGTCATGGCCTATAATATTCACGAAAAATTACATAATGCAACGCTTGACCATAGTCCGTGCGCGGATTAGCACTATTAAAATAATAATTGGTCAGATGGCTATGGTCAGAACTCACGCCACCTCAAATAATTCCACATCGCCTCATATCGCTCTTATCGGCTGTGGGCAATGGGGGCGGAATATTGCTCGGAATCTCAAAGCAAGCAACAGCCTCGCAGCGATTTGTGACTCCCATTATGAACAGCACGAAGACCTTGAAAAACATTTTGATTGTCCGGTGGTCGCCCTGCCCGATATTCTGGTGGATCAACAGATAGACGGCATCGCGATCGCAACCCCTCCTGAGACGCATCACACACTCGCGCTTGAATGCCTTACTGCCGGCAAACATATTTTTATCGAAAAACCTTTGGCCTTATGTCTAACTGATGCGATTTCCATCGAAAAAACCGCACGGCAAGCGGCAAAACACGTAATGGTGGGTCATCTGATTCGCCATCATAACGGCTTTCATCGTATGATAGAGATGATTAGCGATGACCGCATCGGCAAGGTTCGCCACATCGAAGCAAAACGTCTCTCTCAAGGGCCGCCACGCATAGGCGAGTCGGTGTTATATGATCTTTGTCCTCATGATCTTGCGCTGGTTTACGCGCTGACCGGCGGGGCAAAAGCCCAAGCTGTAACATGCGATGATCGGACGCAAGACGCCAACACCATCACCGCTCGATGCCATTTTATTGGCGGGATTACCGCTGATCTTACGGCATGCTGGGCGCATGAAACTAAAGTCCAACGTCTGACAGTGACCGGCGATAACGGTTCACTTGATCTCGATATGACACAATCATGGGATAAGATGTTGACTCTAACGCCCAAAACAACCCAGCAGATCGCTATTCCAGTCGATGCGTCCGAACCGCTTGCAAATGAAATGGCGGCTTTTATAGCCTCAGTACGTAATAATACCCCGCCATTAACCGATTTGGCAGAGGCGTTATATGTTCAGCATTTGCTGACACTAATTGAAGATGCGAGCCGAGAACGTTACAATGCCACTTCCTGATAAGATAAATTCTTCACCCCCCAAAGCGTCTATAACGACGTACTCGGCTAATAATCCGATCGCGTTTCTGGATTTAGCCACCCCGCAGGCCCTCATCAGAAAAAATATCGAGACAGCGATCATAAAGGTTCTCGATCATGGCCAGTATTTAATGGGGCCTGAGATAGACCACCTCGAATCAGCCCTTGCTGATTTTGTTGGTTGCCGCCATGCGGTCACTACTTCGAGTGGCACGGACGCGCTAACAATCGGGTTGATGGCTCTCGGCATCAAGGCTGGGCAAGGGGTGATTGTCCCAGGTTTCACCTTTGCCGCCACGGCTGAGGTTTTACCGTATCTTGGGGCGGTGCCAATTTTTGCTGAGGTCGATGCGCTGAGTTTCAATCTTGACCCCCACCGGCTGGATGACGCACTTCAAGCAGCACGGGACGCTAATATCGAGGTTGTCGGCATCATTCCGGTTGATTTATTCGGGCAGCCCGCCGCGGCTGATGCGATCACAGCATTTGCTGATAAACATGGTTTGTGGGTGATGGCTGATGCAGCGCAATCATTTGGCGCGACATTCGGCGGACGCCGTGTCGGCAGTCTCGCGCAGATCAGTATCACCAGTTTTTATCCAACCAAGCCGCTTGGCTGTTATGGTGATGGGGGAGCGTTGTTCACCGATGACGATCACATCGCAGCGACCGCCCGCGCGCTCAGAGTTCATGGGATGAGCGAGACGCGCTATGAATATGACCTCATCGGCATGACTGGCAGAATGGACACTATTCAAGCGGCGATACTGCTACAGAAATTGACGTTGTTTTCAGAAGAATTGCTCCACCGCCAACAAATCGCGGCGCGTTACACCGAAGGATTGAGTAGCGCGATAACGCCTCCTCGGCTTATTCCTCACACTACCTCAAGCTGGGCACATTATTGCGTATTATTGCCCGAGGAACTTGATCGCGAAGCGGTGCAGGATCAACTAAAAGCGCAAGGAATTCCGACTAGAGTCTATTATTCGAAATCTGTGCACAAACATCAACCCTATCAAGGTTATCCGGTGGCCTGTGGCGAGCTAGAAGTAACAGCGACACTGTGTCGGCGGATTTTGGCATTGCCATTTCACCCCTATCTTGAGGACGATGCATGCGATCATGTAATTAACTGCCTTAACGCGGTGGTTTCTTAACGGCCGTTCGTCGTCTCGCGCAAGAGAGAGAGAAATAATTTTTTACTTGCGCAAGACGCAAGGACGGCTATAGTCGGGGCTTCGGATGCGGGTGTAGCTCAGGGGTAGAGCATTACCTTGCCAAGGTAAGGGTCGTGAGTTCGAATCTCATCACCCGCTCCAATCAAATTCAGCCTCGTTTTGTAATGGTGGATGAGGACTTTAGTTCTTTTACCGCACGCCTAAAATGATTGGCGATGATGGACAAGATCGTAAAAATTCTTTTTCAACATTAGAGATTAAATAGCACTCCAGCTTACGAGGCCAGTCTAATGCGCTAAAGGCATTAGTCGGTGTTATCCGATAGATCTTGATGCCCAATCGCGTGCAGAAAAAACCCCGCCCCCCGAGCGGCGCATGGCGCGATCACATGACGCAGATCAACCAGCACCGGCCCGCGCATAGCACTAGCGATAGTTTTCGGGGCCAGATCGGCAAACTCTTTCCATTCAGTAACAATAACCGTGATATCCGCACCATCCATTGCCTCCAAAGCATTGGAACAATAATGTACTTGAGGAGGTAAAACCTCTTAAAAAATATAATGGTTTTGCACATCAAAAGTTGCAGAGGCTGCTTTTCGCGCGAGCGGCTTCAAGCGAAGTTTTTTTCTATCGTGGCGACAATGGCATGCCCAAGGGCGATGTGTGTTTCTTGAATATGTTGCGTTGAGCTGCTTGGCACGGCGATGACAATATCCGCCAGACCAGCGGTCTCGCCGCCACTCCCGCCGGTCAGAGCAATCGTTGTAATATTTTTCTTCTTGGCAACGTGGATCGCACGGATGATATTCGGTGAATTTCCGCTTGTCGACAATCCGAGCAAAACATCACCATCACGCCCGAGTGCCTCGCATTGCCTTGCGAAAACATCATCGAAACCCAGATCATTAGCGCAAGCGGTAATGAGTGAGGTATCCGTGGTCAGTGCGATTGCGGTCAGAGGCTTTCGAAGATTGTGATGGTCGAGCGCAACCACAAATTCGGCGGCTATATGTTGTGCGTCTGCCGCCGAACCGCCGTTGCCACAGATCATGAGTTTGCCACCTTGCTGCAATGCCTTAGTAATGGCACTTGCGGCATAGGCGGCATCGGTTGAGCAAACACCCGCAGCAGTGCGTTTAATATCAGCCGATCGATTCAAATGTTCCTCGATGGCATTTTTAGACGTGTCAAACATAGATGATACCCTTTGATCAATAGGTAATTATGGGGATGATTATGACGAAAATTGCACGGAATATCCAGAACCTTGTTCTGTATATCTGCATCTTGCTTTTTGACACGTTTAGTGATTGTGTTAGCCGATGAAAGATAAGCGTCATGTTAGTAAGGCTATTTTCCCAGTAGGCGGCTTTGGTACGCGTTTTCTTCCGGCAACATGATCGCAGCCAGCGAGATAGCCAGAGAGGATGTTTCATCTTACGGCATCATCACGCCAAAGGCCCAAGAGGGGAATCCCATCGAGGTTGCGGATTTGGTGGAAAAACCCACAGTAGCGAAGGCACCATCGCGTCTTGCGGTGATAGGTCGTTATATTTTGCAGCCTCAAATTTTCTCCAAACTCGATAAAATGGAATCTGGTGCCGGCGGCGAGATTCAGGTGACCGATAGCCTTGCACAATTGATCGGGCAGATGCCTTTTCATGCTTTGACTTTTGATGGACAATATTATGATTGCGGCAAAAGGCTCGGTTTTCTGCAGGCGAATATCGCTTGCGGTCTAGAGCGCGAGGGGCTTGGTGCGCGGCTCGAGGAGTGGCTTAAGGATCTCATTAGATGAGGTCTCATCAGTTTCACCCACATGTTTTACGCGCTTATGACATCAGAGGACGCGTGAATGAAACGCTCAATGAAACCGACGCTTTCGCCCTTGGTCTCGCTTTCGCTCACCATGTGCTTAACAAAGGTGGAAAACGCGTGGTGATTGGGCGTGATGGACGTCTGTCGTCCCCTGACCTCGCACGGTGTCTTAGTGATGGTTTACGCAGAGGCGGAATCAACGTGATCAATATCGGTATCGCTCCGACTCCAATGGTTTATTTTGCCGATATTCATTTCAATGCCGATGGCGCTATTCAGGTAACAGGGTCGCATAATCCACCTGATCATAACGGTTTCAAGATGGTTTTGGGGCATAAGCCATTTTTCGGCGACGATATCACCCGCCTTGCTACGCGCGCCGAAAAAGGCCTTCAGGAACAGGGTGGTGGTGAGGAAACCCATGAAAATATTAACGCGCCTTATCTGAACACGCTTGTTTCTTACGCGGGCAATCTTGCACCTCTCGCTGATCAAACAGTGATCTGGGATTGCGGTAATGGGGCCGCCGGAGTCATCGTACCAGCCTTAACCGCGCAGCTTGACGGCAGGCATCAGATTCTATTTGCCGATATTGACGGCCTTTTTCCCCATCATCATCCAGACCCCTCTGATCCATCTAACCTCGTCGCGATGAGTGAGGCGATCAAAACCTCATCAGCATTGCTTGGCATAGGGTTTGACGGTGATGGTGACCGCATCGGCGTGATAGATTCCACCGGGCGACACATTGCTGGCGATCTTTTGACTGCTTTTCTAGCAAGAGGCATTTTGAGAAATCACCCGGGGGCAAAAATAATTTTTGACGTGAAAGCATCTCAAGTCGCGCTGGACGCTGTTAGTGCTCTTGGTGGCGAGGTGGTTTTATCAAAGACTGGTCACAGTTTTATGAAATCATCTCTTCGCGCGCATAACGCACCCTTTGGCGGCGAGATGAGTGGCCATATTTTCATCGCTGACGGGTATTATGGTTACGATGACGCAATGCTCGCAGCTGTAGCAGTTTTGAAAGAAATTTGTATCGGCGGCGAGTCCATCACTGATTTTATCGATAATCTACCGTCGGTTTTTTCGACGCCTGAGCTGCGCATTCCTTGTGCGGATGACAGAAAATTTTCGGCGGTCGAGGAAATCATCTCGATGATCAGTACGGCTTCGGACGCGACGATTCTGGATATCATCACCATAGACGGTATCAGGGTAATTGAAAAAAATGGCTGGTGGTTGATTCGCGCCTCAAACACTGGCGGCGAGATTGTTGTACGCGCCGAAGGCGACAGCGTAGATTCGCTTGATAGGTTAAAAAGCCAAATTTACAACCACCTCAGCAAGGTAGGGGTCAATGGCGGCTAAGTATGTTCTAGTAACGGGCGGTGCAGGATATATCGGTAGCAACGCAACCGACTGGTTGTGGACGCCTCGCTGATTCGCTCAGTGCTTGGTTGGCAACCATGGTGTGACACGTTAGACGTGTTTGTTCGCACTGCGCTCGAATGGGAAAAATGTTGCAATGCCTAACTACTTCTCCAATATGCTCGCCAGCCAGTGCGCTGAATGGAAAGACATGGGCACAAAGGATATTTACAACATAACAATGATTAGCGTATCATTCCGCTCAGACCAAAACGCATAAAAAGGGAAATCATGTCCGATAAAATCGCCGTGCAAGGCCTTAAGATCGATAATAACCTCTATCAATTCGTCAATAATGAAGTCTTACCGCAAACCGGGATTGAGCCTGATGATTTCTGGCGTGGCTTCGCTAGCACCGCTCACCGTCTTATTCCAGAAAATAAAGCTTTGCTCGCCAAGCGCACTGAATTGCAGAAAAAAATAGATACTTGGCTCATCGAAAATAAAAGCCGATCCTATACTACAGGCGATTATCAAAAATTCCTTGAAGATATTGGTTATCTAGTTCCTGAAGGCGATGATTTTTCGATCACGACCGAGAATACCGATGATGAAATTGCATTGGTGGCCGGGCCTCAGCTTGTTGTGCCGGTGTTGAACGCGCGGTTTTTATTGAACGCTGCTAACGCTCGCTGGGGCAGTCTGTATGACGCGCTTTACGGCACTGACGTGATTCCTCAAGATGGCAATAAATCAAAAGAATATAACGTGGCGCGCGGGGCAAAAGTAATTGCTCGGGCGCGGGAGCATCTCGATGAAATCGCTCCGCTGGACGGCGCGAGTCACCATGACGCCGTACATTATCAGATTGTCGATGGTGGCTTGGTGGTAACACTTGGCAAGGGTGAGACGGTGCGTCTTACGATGCCTCATCTTTTGTGTGGGTGGCGCGGCGACGTAGCAATACCTGAGGCTATTTTGCTGAAGGTCAACGGGCTTCATCTCGAAATCGTGATCGATAAAAACGGTGTGATCGGTCGCAATGATAAAGCCGGAATTAATGACATTCTTATCGAATCTGCGCTGACCACTATTGTCGATCTCGAAGATTCTGTCGCCGCTGTGGACGCCGAAGACAAAATTTTGGCTTACCGCAATTGGCTTGGGGTAATGAAGGGTGATCTGACAGTGGTTTTCGATAAAAACGGCAAAACTATCACCCGTGCACTTAACCCTGATCGTCATTATATTGCGACTGATGGCACGCCTCTGGTTTTACCGGGACGGTCACTGTTGTTAGTGCGTAATGTCGGTTTACTGATGAATAACCCTGCGATTCTTGACGCTGATGACAATGAGATCCCCGAAGGAATTATGGACGCGTTTATTTCGGCCGCGATTGCTCTTCATGACTTACATGGGCTTGGGGTTTATCGCAATTCGCGGGCGGGTTCGATGTATATCGTAAAACCTAAACTGCACGGCCCTGAGGAAACTGCTTTCACAGACCGTCTTTTTACCGAAGTCGAAGAGGTACTTGGACTCACACAAAACACGCTCAAGATTGGCATCATGGATGAGGAAAGGCGGACTTCGGTTAATTTGAAAGAATGCATCAGAGCAGCAAAAAATAGAGTCGTCTTTATTAACACCGGTTTTCTCGATCGCACCGGCGATGAAATTCACACATCGATGGAAGCCGGAGCAATGATCCCAAAAACAACGATGAAACAAAGCGTGTGGATAAACGCTTATGAAGACTGGAATGTTGATATCGGTCTTGCTTGCGGTTTAAGCGGCAAGGCTCAAATCGGCAAAGGAATGTGGGCGATGCCTGATCTGATGGCACGGATGATGGATGAAAAAATTGCCCATCCTAAATCTGGAGCGAATTGTGCTTGGGTGCCATCGCCGACCGCTGCGACTTTGCATGCTTTACATTACCATCAAATTAACGTCCTCGAAATCCAGCGCTCGCTTGCAGGTAAACGCCGCGCGCGGCTTGATGATCTTCTAACAATTCCGGTGGATCATGAAACCAATCATCCACCCGAGGTCATCACCCATGAACTGGAAAACAACGCACAGGGGATTTTGGGTTATGTGGTGCGCTGGATCGATCATGGTATAGGGTGCTCAAAAGTGCCTGATATTAACGATATTGGTCTGATGGAAGACCGAGCAACATTGCGTATTTCATCACAGCATATCGCCAACTGGCTTCATCACAATATTGTCACTCGTGACCAAGTGATGACAGCGATGAGGCGAATGGCTAAAATCGTCGATCTGCAGAATGAAGACGACCCAGAATATCAGCCAATGGCCGCAGATTTCGATCATTCTATCGCGTTCAAAGCTGCGTGTGATCTGGTGTTTGACGGCCGTGCCCAACCTTCGGGCTATACTGAGCCTATTCTGCATCGCCGCCGTCTTGAGATGAAAATGAGCGAGCGGCAATAGACCTATCTTGCACCAAAACCGGTGAAAATTGTTTTCAGGGTTTTGATAAAGATCACTGTATCCATCATCAGCGATATGTTCTTGATATAAAAAAGGTCAAAGGACAATTTGGTGTTTGTCGAAGCGACATCATCTGCATAACCTTGCATCACTTGTGCCCAGCCGGTAATTCCCGGTCTAACGGCATGACGAAAGGTATAAAGAGGAATTTCATCTTCTAATTTATCGACAAAAGCTTTCTGTTCAGGCCGTGGACCGATCAGGCTCATCGTGCCAAAAAGAATATTAAACAACTGCGGCACTTCATCGATGCGCAGTACGCGGATGATTTTGCCAATTCGAGTAATTCGCAAATCATCTATATCAGTGAATCGTGCGCCATCTCGATCGGCGTCTCTGATCATCGATCGGAATTTGAGCATCTTAAAGCTTTTACCTTTGAATCCGACACGTTCCTGAATGAAAATTGGATTGCCTGGCGTCTCACATCTAATCAACACCGCCACTATGATCATCAACGGAGCCAGCAAGATAATGCCACAGGTCGCCAGAACCAGATCGATCATCCTTTTGATGACCAGATATAGATGGACTGAGCGCATCTCGATGAGTTTTTCAGCATCTATCAAAGTTAAATCTACGCGCCCTTGCAAGGCTTCACGGTATTCAGAATCGAGAATTATGGGAATCTGGTTGATCGTGGCTTGCGTCAATATCTCGCGCCAATAAGGATCTTTAAAATGACTAGACGCGGCGACCAGCGTGTCAATTCGTTGAGGCATCAGAGCCGCATCATATCCGATGATAATTTCGCCGGAATGGTGTTCCTGACCCCCAATACTCGCACCGTCCAGCACCAGAATTCTCTCGCGGATGGCATAAGCCAATACCTTAATCAATCCCACCAGCATAATCAGTGATCCTGCAACAGTAACGCCAGAACATTGAGATAAAGAACGTAACATAACACTGTCAATAAAATCCAGCCGCCGCGTTGCCATCGCGGTGATACTATTCTGGGCTGGGCAGATGGCGCAATCATTGAGCGAGTAGCCGGCTAGGTATCAAGACGCAGCTGCGCCCGTGCTTTTTGTCTCAGAGTGTCTATAGGCACGGTTTGAGCGTTATGACTTACATGCCAGAAGGTCCAGCCATTGCAGCTCTCGCGTCCAAGAAGTCTAGCAGCCAGACTATGGATTGATCCCGTAGCCTCGCCGGTGCTGAGACTGCCATCAACGCGAACTTTGGCACGATGTTGCCCGGTCTCACATTCGAGCGTGTCGCCGGGTTTAATCAATCCTTGTTCGAGCAATGCACCAAAAGCCACCCGCTGCTCATCACGAGGCTGAGATACTGTCAGCAGATCAGGATCATCGATCGACTTTGTTGCTTCTATTCGAGCTTTGGCGATCTCAACATAGTGCGGGTCTGTTTCAATTCCGATCCATTTCCGCCTAAGACGTTTGGCAACAACGCCTGTAGTGCCAGTACCAAAAAAGGGATCGAGAATGACGTCTCCCGGTCTGCTGGCGGAAAGAATAGCCCGACTTAATAGCGATTCAGGTTTTTGAGTCGGATGAACTTTGACGTTGTCGTGTTTTAGCCTTTCATGTCCTGAACAAATCGGCAAAACCCAATCTGAGCGCATTTGGCGATCATCATTAAAGATTTTCATTGCTTGATAATTAAAAGTGTATTTGGCTTGTCTGTTTTGGGTTGCCCAGATCAGGGTTTCATGTGCGTTGGTAAAACGTCTTCCGCGAAAATTCGGCATGGGGTTGGTTTTCATCCAGATGACATCATTGAGAATCCAAAATCCAAGATTCTGCATAATTGTCCCGACTCTAAAAATATTGTGGTACGAGCCAATCACCCAGATCGTGCCATCAGGGTTTAGAATCCGCTTTGCTTCGGTCAGCCACTGTTTGGTGAAACAGTCATAGAGATCTAAACTATCAAATCGATCCCAATCATCGCCGGCATCGATTCCATCGACTGCACTATAATCGGGACGTTTCAGGATATTGCCGGTAAGCTGCAGGTTATAAGGAGGATCGGCAAAAATCATATCAACCGATTGATCAGGCATAGCGGCCATCACTTCGATACAATTGCCTTGATAGATTCTGCTTTTGATGGTTTTCGTCCGGCTCGAGGGGGGCATGGTATTTCGCTTATAAATTCAAAGATTCAGCGCATCATAAAAGAGATATTTTTACGGAAAGTCAATAAGTTAAGGTGGGAGCGATGGCGTTCCTGCCATATCTTGTGGCTGGGCGCGATACTGATTCTTTATCTTGTGTGCGCCGCGACCGCAATAGGCTTGAATGATCGCCGATGTTGTGGGGTAATGCCAAAACGGTCGATGGCGTGTCGATGTGTGGCGGTTCCATAGCCCTTGTTTTTTACCCAACCATAAGCAGGGTGATCAGCATCCAGCAGCACCATCATTGCATCACGCGTCACTTTTGCAATTATACCAGCGGCGGCGATAGATAACGAACACTGATCCCCTTTAACCACCGCCATGATCTCAACATCTTCAGAGTCAATTATCAGGGGTGGGGTAAGATTACCATCTATCAGCATCGTCATGGCTTGGCTCCGGGGGGTTTTGCGAATTAAAGCTGACGCCGCGTTTTGCATCGCGTCAAAAGTCGCGGTGAGAATTCCACGGCGGTCTATTTCGGCGGCTTCGATAGAGGCCACTTCAAAGGCAAATTTTTCAGGAGTTTCGGCAAGAACCTGAAGCCGATCATAAATCTCGTGGCGGCGTTTTGACGAAAGTCTTTTCGAATCATCTATCCCCCCCGGCAGAGCGGCCAGATGGCCGGGTCCAATTACGCAAGCGGCGGCGACAACCGGGCCCGCCCAAGGCCCACGTCCTGCCTCATCAATGCCAATCACCTGGCACGACACAGCCTCATCCTTTTGCTTCATGCGTCGATGCGCCGCCGCCTCAAGAGTGAAATCAGGCTTTGAATCAGCTATCATCGCGGATCATGGTCTCAGAAAGACGCGGCATTATCTCAACAAAATTGCAGGGACGATGGCGGATATCGAGTTGATAGACAAGAAGCTCATCCCACCCATCGCGACACGCCGAAGGCGACCCCGGCAAAGCGAACACGTAAGTTCCACCAACCAGCACAGCAAGCGCACGGCTTTGCATCGCAGAAGTGCCAATTTTATCAAAACTCATCAGGCGGAATAATTCGCCAAAACCATCTATTTCCTTATCCATAATCTGCCTTAATGCTTCAGGCGTCACATCGCGCCCGGTAACGCCTGTACCACCGGTGGTGATAATAGTGTCTATTTCAGGGTCTTGCGCCCAGATCGTAACCATCGCGGCAATTTCGGCGATATCATCACGGATAATACGACGGCTGATCAGGTGATGACCAGCGGATGAAATTCGCTCGGCAAGAAAATCACCTGAGGTGTCATTATCTTCATTACGGCTGTCAGATATGGTTAGAACGGCAATGCCGATCGGCTGAAAGGCAACAGTTTTATCGATTCGGTTTTTTGGACGTGTCATGGCGTCTAGTGGCAAATCTGGGCAAGATTAGTGATCTGACAACCATCCGTCGTGATTTGAGGAACGAATCGTGCTCCGCCATCCGCCGCGAGCGATGCGACTTCATTGGCGTCCTGTCCCAAGCGTTTGCGATAAATCCACAAATTAGTCATGACATTTTTGACATAAAAACGGGTCTCACGTGAAGGAAGTGATTCGAGCAGCATCAAAGTATCGCCCCTATGATTAACTTTTTTCATCCATTTACGCAGATTACCAGGGCCGGCATTATAGGCCGTCAGCAATCTGATCATATTGCTTTCGATGGTCGTATCATTGAGCAGATAGAGAATATAATCCTCGCCAAGTCTGATATTGATTTCAGGAATCAGCAGATCATGGCGTTTGGTATTTCTATATCCTCTATCCCCTGCGATATAAGCGGCGGTGGCCGGCATCAATTGCATCAACCCACTTGCTGTCGCCCAAGATTGAGCGCGTGGGTTAAAGCCTGATTCCTGTCTCATGATAGCCAGCAATAATGCCGGATCAACTCGAATAGGGGCATCAGTATTAAAATCAGCAATCGGGAAAAGCCCGCCATAGCGGTTGATATGACTGGTATCGCGCATGATTCCAGCAATCCGAAAAGCAAGACCCGCCATATGTTCACTCGCAGCAAGCGCCATCAATCTAGGCCGATCTTCTTCACGATGCTCTTTCCAGAGATAGCGCAGCTCGCGGCTCGCATGATAAGTCTCACCGACTTGAAGCAGAGCAAAGGTGCGCCGACCCCCCGGTTTGGCGTTAAGCCAAGCAATATAGTTGCCATCGATCAGCGGCAGAGAAAAATTAAGGGTAATATCCTGCCCCAGTGCTTCAGTCGCGAGCATGCCGTAAAAAGTGTCCTGGTATAAGGACGCGCGTTGAAGATAGCCGATCGATCGATCGGCTTGGCCTGCACGTAGCTCAGCACGGCTTGCCCAATATGCGGCGGCGGCGGCTAGTCCATGGTCATCTATATTATCGCGGTCAGCAAGCTCACGAAAAAAAGACTTGGCGAAGGTAACATCACTCTGACGCCAAGCGGCGAGTCCTGCAATCCAATACGCGCGGTCAACCTTGCCATCACTTAATTTGATCGCTTTTTTGGCAACTTTAATAGCAAGATCATCCTTGCCATAGATAAAATACCCATGGGCAATATCGGAATATAAAAGAGCCTCTTCATATTTGGTAAGATACCGACGACTCTCTTTTTTATTGAGGATATTATAGGCGCCAGTTGGCCAGCCCGAACGGATTTTCTGGCGAATGTCGCGGGCGATAGAACGGGTGGTGTCAGGCGATAACCTATCTGAATAAGACGCAGGGATCGGCAGATAATACGTATCAGCCTGAGCGCGTCCATAGCCGTTAAGGTAATTGGATTTTGGTTTTTCCGGATATTTGTAATTTGCGGGGCGGCGTTTCTGAGCAAGTCTATAGATTCGAGTGGCCGCAGGATGATCATTATATTTGCTAAGCCAATCGCGTAATTCCTTATAGCTTGACCGCCAGCCGGTGGGATGTAGATAGCGTTGCGCCAGCACACGTCCCATCAACAGACGGTCATCAAGAGTTTTGATCACCGCATTGGCTTGTTTCCATTTTTTATCCTGCTGGAGAGCAAAAATTTTGCGGTAGCGTTCGACATCGGCCTCGGTGAGTGGCGTTGGCAAACTCGAACCAGTGGATGAGGCTGCAGCGAGTGGAACATTAGCCACAATCATAAAAAGCATCGCCCAAAATATAGCCATTCTAATCATGAGACCGCCCCTCGTCCGTGTGTTGCACCACCGAGATCATCTATCTTGCGCCGCAAAAGACGCAAATCTTTCCAAGCCAGCGCCTTTTGCGTTGGTGAGCGTAAAAGATATGCTGGATGCAACGTTGGCAACAGAGGAATAACCCCCACCTCACCATGATAATCATGCCATCTTCCACGCAATTTGGTGATTCCCGAGGAAGTTTCGAGCATAGATTTAGCAGCAGCTCCGCCCAGACAAACAATCATTTTAGGCGCGATGAGACAGATATGCTGGCGCAAATAAGGCATGAACAACGCAGTTTCTTGAGGAGTCGGGGTTCGGTTACCCGGCGGGCGCCATAAAATCGTATTGGTGATATAGACGGTGTTTCTATCAAGCCCGATCGAGGTGAGCATTTTATCGAGAAGCTGCCCACTTACCCCAACAAAAGGTTTACCTTGTCGGTCTTCATCAGCACCGGGAGCCTCACCAATCATCATAATATCAGCATCAGGATTACCATCAGCAAACACCATTTTGGTGGCCGTGCGCTTGAGTTCAGAATCGATGGTGGCGCAGCGTTCGCGCAGCTCGTCTAGCGTTTTAGCCGCCTGCAAAGGCTGAACAGTAGCCGCTGGTACGGGACGCACAAGGGCGCCCGCGACCTTGCTGCCCGCGGTCGCGGGCGAAGACGTAATGGGTTTATTAATCTGATTCTTCCTCGGTGTGTTGAGAATACATTCATCTGCGCCCATTTCTACCTGCCAGCGTAAAGCTTCACGCAACGCTATGTGATTTCCATCATTTTGATTTTGTTCAGAATTCATGATTTATTTTGCCAAAAACGTCTTTATGATGGATGAACGAACGATTATCTATCATAATAGCGACTACAGTCGATTTCAACTTGAGATCGAGAGATAATGCCATCATCACGAAGGGGGGCTAACTATGGAACGAGAAAAGATGGAATTTGACGTTGTGATTGTCGGTGGCGGCCCGTCGGGATTATCAGCAGCAATCAGATTAAAGCAGCTGTCTCAACAACACGGGCGCGAGATCAACGTCTGCCTTATTGAAAAAGGCGCCGAGATCGGAGCACATATTATGTCAGGTGCGGTTTTAGAGCCTCGCGCTTTGGATGAATTGCTACCCGACTGGAAAGAAAACGGCGCTCCTTTGGATACACCGGTCGTCGATGACCGGTTTATGTTTTTGACTAAGTCAGGTGCTTGGCGATTGCCGACACCACCGCAAATGAAAAATCACGGTAACTATATCATCAGCCTTGGTAATTTCTGCCGCTGGCTCGGCGAGCAGGCGGAGGCAATGGGGGTTGAGATTTACCCTGGTTTTGCGGCAACTGAGGTGCTGTATGATACAGAAGGGAACGTTCGCGGAGTCGCGACCGGCGATATGGGACTCGATAAAAATGGCGATGAGACTGAACATTTCGAGAAGGGCATTGAGTTGCTCGCGCAGCAGACAATTTTCGCTGAAGGGTGTCGGGGTCATTTGACCAAGGCACTGTTTGAGCGGTGGAAGTTACGCGAAGGTGTTGACCCTCAGACTTACGCGATCGGGATTAAAGAATTATGGGATATAGAGCCTGAAAAATCGACACCAGGCAAAGTTTGGCATTCGGTCGGTTGGCCGGTTACCCGCGATGTTTATGGCGGCTCGTTCCTTTATCACTTGAGCAACAATCAAGTTGCGGTTGGCTATGTTGTGGGGCTTGATTACAAGAACCCACATCTTTCACCCTTCGAGGAATTCCAGAGGTTTAAGACTCATCCTGCGGTGCGTCCGATTTTCGAGGGCGGCAGGAGAGTGTCATACGGAGCAAGAGCGTTAAATGAAGGTGGTTTTCAGTCAATTCCAAAATTGACCTTCCCCGGTGGCTGCTTAGTCGGATGCACTGCCGGTTTCCTGAACGTGGCAAAAATCAAAGGAACTCATACGGCGATGAAATCCGGAACATTAGCAGCAGAAGCGATTTTTGATGTTCTCGCCGGTGAGACAGCAGGCACTGAGGCGACCTCTTATGGCGAGAAGATTCGCACATCATGGCTTTGGGATGAGTTATATCGGGTGAGGAATATTCGCCCCGGTTTCTCGCGCGGCCTCTTACTTGGTTTGACTTATGCGGGGATTGACACCTATCTTTTTCGTGGCAAAGCACCGTGGACTTTCCGCCATCACGCTGATCACGAACAGCTGAAACTCGCGTCTGCATCGCCGAAGATAGAGTATCCAAAACCTGATGGTATCGTGAGTTTTGATCGCAATTCATCAGTCTACTTGTCAGGGACCAATCACAATGAAAATCAGCCTGTACATTTGACGCTAAAAGAGCAAGCGGTCGCGATCGATCATAACCTTGCACTTTATGATTCACCTGAACAACGTTACTGCCCTGCTGGCGTATATGAAATCATCCACGATGAGGACGGAACAAACCCGAAACTTCAAATCAATGCCCAAAATTGCGTACATTGCAAGACTTGCGATATTAAAGACCCGACCCAAAACATCAATTGGGTTGCGCCCGAAGGGGGCGGAGGACCTGCTTATCCAAATATGTAGACGTTCTCGCACGTTTTCGGGCGTGCTGATTACGATTCTGCTTGCCGGTTGCAGGACGGATGGGTTGACAACCATCGACCCGATATTTGTCGATAGCACGACCACAATTTCCGCCAGCAATGAAACGCTAATGGCGGGGACTTTTCTTGTGGGACGCCATGCGTTGATCAACGGTGATGTTGATATGGCCGCTAATACTTTTACTTCCGCACTAATCCGTGAAGCTGATAACCCACGACTTTTATATCTTGCGTTTCAAAGTAGATATCTAAACGGCAATATCGAGACAGCAAGCGTGCTGGCCGCACGATTTGAACGCCGAGATGAAGAGAGCGTCCTCTCAGGAGAGCCAGCAGCAGCGGTAACCGCGCGAGAGGGTGATTGGCAGGGCGTTTTGTTACTGTCCGATCATTTGAAGGTTGATGAGGCTCGCGCCGCGACCGGAACAGTTTTCAAAATTTGGGCGCTGGCCGCTCTAGAACGAGATGGGGCTGCGCGGGCTCAACTCGCGACGTTAAAAGCGAGGAATAATGATGACGCGCTTTCCTATCTCAGCCAAAAGGCGATGCTAGAGGAATATTTTGGCAATAGCGCAGAAGCTGCACGTGAGGCGCGTAAAGCACTCGGACATGATAATATCTCTATCGGTATGACAGTCACCATGGCAGGGGTGTTATTACGTAGTGGGTATCGGGGCGACGCGCTAGATATTCTCTCTCGTCTGAACCATCGTCTTAATCTCAATCAGATTAAGACTGAAATCACGGCAGGACGCTCGCCGCTTTTGCGCCCTCCTAGTTTATTAGAAGCCTTGGCTTTTGGAATTCTGACGACCTATCTTTACCCCCACCCCAGCCTCCCGCCAGAAATTCTGCTAACGCGACTCCACCTTGCCGCTTATCTTGACCCTAATAACGACTATATCAAGATGCTTTTGGGCGAAAATTTTCTGAAGGCGGGATGGAATGACCGAGGGTTTGAAGTTCTGTCAGCGGTGTCACCGTCTGATATCTTTTACCCCTCGGCACAGATTTTGGTGGCCTCAGTCCATCGGCTAAACCCCGATAGACGCAATAACGCTGTTCGTACTCTGGTATCGCTGATCAAAAGCGACCCCAACAATCCGTTTTTGCAGTTTGAACACGGCCTAGCGCTTCGTGCTCAAGGGCATAATATGAAAGCACTTGAGGCATTTAATCACGCAATCGCTCTTGGTTTTGAGACGCATTCAGTTCAGTATTATCGCGGCATTACGTTATCGGCGCTAGGTTATAATGCTGATGCTGAAACAGCGTTTCGCCGTGCGATCAGCCTTTCACCTTTCGATGCTAACACGTTAAATTATCTCGGTTACTGGATGGTCGAGCGCGACCTAAATCTGGACGAAGCAAAGACGTTTATTCTGCAAGCGGTTGAACAACAACCGAATAACGGCGCGTTTATTGATTCGCTGGGTTGGGTGTATTTCAAAAAAGGCCAATACAACAAGGCGGTTGAGTTACTCGAACGAGCAGCGAAGCTTTTAGCAGCAGAACCGGTGATTGCGGATCATCTCGGCGATGTGTATCTGAAACTGGGACGCAATCGAGAAGCGATTTATGAATGGCGACGGGCAATCCGCTTTGGCGCGTCAGGGAATATGCTTAAAAACCTCACGCGTAAAATAGATCAGGCCTCGTTGCCATGACTGCTCAGATAACGATCGATGCTCCCGCCAAGGTCAATCTAAATCTCACCGTGACCGGCCGTAATGATCGAGGGTATCACACGCTCGATTCGGTAGTAGTTTTTGCATCAGTGGCTGACACACTAACCATCAATCTGGCGGCGAATGATGATTTCAGCATCAGTGGTGAGTTTGCCTCTATCACCCCGCATGAAGACAATCTAGTGCTTAAGGCTGTATCGTTTTTTCGCGCGGCGACTGGGTGGGATTCGCCATTAAATATTCATCTTAAAAAATCATTACCATTGGCGGCAGGCCTTGGCGGCGGGTCGAGTGACGCTGCTGCAACATTAAAAGCACTCGGCATTCTTTCAGGAATAACACTTGAGCCGAAAATATTTAGGAAACTCGCACTCAAACTTGGCTCGGACGTGCCAGTTCTGCTATTGGCCCATGATGCGGCCGCGGCTTGGCTTGGCGGAGTGGGTGATCAGGTTATGCCACTATCCGTGGCAGAAAATATTGGGCTGGTGCTGGTTAATGATGGCGTCAAACTACCGACTGATAAGGTTTTTGCAGCATTTACACGCCAGTCTTTGAAGCAAAATTGCCATCGAGACAAGTTTCGGGGCGGCGAAAGTTTTGATATCAAAGCCGCAATCGCATACGGCAATGATCTCGAAGCAGCCGCACTTGGACTTGCACCGCACCTCAGCAAAACACTGAGGTGGGTCAAAGTTTTAAGCGAGATGGAAGGCGGCGTTGGCTATGGCATGAGCGGCAGTGGCGGGACATGTTTTGCTCTTTTCACAAACCCGTCTGCTGCGACCGTCGCCGCCGCAACTGAATCAAAAAATTGCCCTGAAAAAAGATGGCTCTGGGTCGGCAGGGTTCTGAGGCCCCGTTCCCATGATAGACGATAAACTCTTTGAATAACTGGGCGCCTGGATTGGGGGATAGTTTTCCGTTGCGGCGCTGGGCTCTCTACTGACGATGATCAACGTTGCTTTGTCGATTAAAAACCGTCTTGAACAGTTTCGGGCTTGTCGTTATTGTGCATTTCAGTTGGGGCGTAGCCAAGTGGTAAGGCAGCGGCTTTTGATGCCGTGCACCGTAGGTTCGAATCCTACCGCCCCAGCCATAAATAGCAGACCGTTGCTCTCTGTCCTAATAAAGGGATATGTCTGAGTTCAGGATTTCTAGGATGAGATAGGCGGTGCTTCAACCTCTCACTGATGCGGTGGATAGAGTTGATCCATCGCGACAGACTTACCATCCTCCTGAACGATTCGGACATGTTTTCGCGAAAGTTCACGGGCGTTATTGACGCCGCAGGAATGCGCGATAACTTCGACTTCATGGACGAGGTTAAGACAGTAATTTGCAACTTTAACAGCCTTACTCTTAGGATCGAGCCCTTTTTGCAGACGCTTATTGTGTGTGGTGATACCGGTTGGGCAGGTATTCTTGTTGCATTTGAGCGCCTGAATACAGCCAAGAGAGAACATAAAACCTCGCGCTGAGTTGACAAAATCGGCCCCCGCACAAAGCGCCCAAGCGACTTCTGAAGGGGTGATAAGTTTACCTGAGGTGATGACTCTAATTCTATCACGCAATTTGTGTTGTATCAGAATATCGGTGAGCATCGGCAGTGATTCCCTAATGGTTAACCCAACATTATCCATCAACGGCATAGGGGCGGCCCCAGTGCCACCATCACCACTATCTAGCGTGATAAAATCGGGAGCGCTTTCAATCCCTCTCTTGGAAATTTCGGCGCACATGGTTTCGACCCAGCCATAAGCACCGAGAACGAATTTTATCCCTGTCGGTTTACCAGTCGTTTTTCGCACTTCGGCAATAACATCAAGCAGTTCGCCAATCGAATTAACCTCAGGGTGTCTGTTGGGTGAGATCGAATCTTTCCCTTCAGCTATTCCACGAATCTTGGCAATTTCCTCGGTGACCTTCCCGCCGGGCAGAATCCCACCCTTGCCCGGTTTTGCACCTTGTGACAATTTGATCTCAAACATTCTGACAGAATCATGGGCGGCAACTTTTTTGAGATGCTCATGGGACAAATTTCCCTTTTCATCACGGACACCGTATTTAGCGGTACCAATCTGGAAGATAACATCGCATCCACCACTCAGGTGATGAGGCGCAAGCCCGCCTTCACCAGTATTAAGCCAACATCCGGCCATTTTAGCACCGTTAGATAGAGCTGTAACAGCAGGTTTTGACAAAGCACCATAACTCATGCCTGAGATATTGAAAAAAGAAGGGGCGTTATAAGGTTTTTCACAGTAAGGTCCGATCAACAACGAATCGGCGTAGGCCGCGTCTCGCTCAAGAGTTGGAAAAGGGCAATTGACAAAAATCGCCGTTCCGGTTGGAAGCAGGCTTTTGGTTGACCCGAAAGCAACGGTGTTGCTTTTGTTGCCGGCAGCACGCCGCACCCATTCGCGTTCAGCGCGGTTAAACGGCATTTCTTCACGATCCATGGCGAAGAAATACTGCCTGAAAAACTCGCCGAGGGTTGAAAACACATAACGAAATCGTCCAATAACAGGATAGTTTTTCCGCACCGCATCAGCGGTCTGGCTTACGTCGATGATAAACAGAATCACGGCAATGCCAACGGCGGAACCGATGGCAAAAACGAATAATGTTGAAAGCAAATCAAGCGCAAGCACGATGTAACTAGTTGATAACTCTTCCATCATAAACCCCATCTCCTATTTATAGTTATGAGTTGAGAGACTATAGCCTTCTTTGGAAGTAATCAAGACAGGACCACCATTAACACCACTGATTTTTTGTCTCAGGCGATAAATATGGGTTTCGAGGGTATGGGTTGTGATATTCTGTTTATATCCCCATATTTTTTCGAGCATAATTTTTTTACTGACTACCTCATCTCTATTGAGGTAAAGGAATTTGAGGATTGCGGCTTCTTTTTCGGTCAAGTTAAGCACTTCACCAGTATCTATATGAGTTAGGGTTTTGCGCCCATTGACAAAATGGAAGTTACCAAGGGTAACCCGAGCATTACCCCGATGTTGGTGCTGGGCAAGATGTATTTTCATCCGCGCGATAAGCTCGCGGATTCGTACGGGTTTTGGAATGTAATCATTCGCACCCGCTTCCAATCCATCTATAGTGTCCATTTCGCCAACTTGGGCGGTAAGCATAAGAACAGGTATGGTATATCCACTATCGCGAATCCATCTGCACATATCGCGTCCATCACCGTCAGAAAGTCCTACATCGAGGATAACCAAATCAGGATCGATATTCATAATTTTAGCACGTGCATCGGCGAGCGAAACTGCGCCAGTCGCATCATAAATTCCTTCTCGCTCAATTTGATCGAGAATTGTCTCAAGTAGGTGTAGATCATCGTCAACAACTAAAATCTTAATCACGCTAAAATTGCTCCCTAATACTTTGTCAATGATGGATAAGTTATTATCACATGTTTTTCCAGCACCAAAAACGGACTATTCGTGATAAAATACGAAAATATAGCATCAAAGAATGGAGAGTTTTTATGGGCGTTTCGGCAAGACATCAGGCGGTTCAGCGTGCAATTTCCGATTTGCGCCGTGGAGTCGCTGTGGTGGTCCGCGGTCATAACGGCGCTACTCTTCTCGTGCGGGCGGCTGAACAAATTTCAGCCGCATCTTGGAATGATATGGGACGACTCACTTCATCGGCGCCCCATCTGCTGATTTCACATCAACGCGCCAAAGCAATCGGTCTTAAGCCGAAAAGCGGTGTAGTTGCGTGTTCGATCGCGATCACCGCCGATCATGAGATCGATGATATTCGCAGGCTGATCGGCGATATGCCTTTTACATTAAACCCCGCTGACTTGGCTATTCTGCCCGAAAATAAGGCGAGTATAGCGGAAACAGTGTTAATGCTGATGCGATCAGCGCGGCTGATGCCGGCGGCTGTTGTGGCACACATGGTGGGGTTAGGCGGCGCTAAATTACGACTTTGGGCTGAAGAACATGGATTTTTGACGGTTCAGGACCGTGATATCCGCAGCTTTGAGGAAATAGCGGCCAGTCTTTTACACGAAGCAGCCCGGGCGCGTTTACCTTTGGCGGATTGCGAGAACAGCAAAATTGTGATCTTCAGACCAGGTGACGGCGGCACCGAGCATTTCGCTTTGCTTATCGGCGATCCTAATTTGAAAACCTCACCTCCAGTACGAATTCACTCGCAATGCATCACCGGTGATATTTTAGGAAGCCTGAAATGCGATTGCGGCGACCAGCTCAGGCTAGCGATTCGTCAGATGGCAGCAGGTGATGGCGGTATTCTGATTTATCTCGCTCAAGAAGGACGTGATATCGGCTTAGTGAATAAACTCAAAGCCTACGCGCTTCAGGATATAGGGGCCGACACAGTTGACGCCAATCATCACCTTGGTTTTGAAACCGATCATCGTTATTTCATGCCCGCTGCCGAAATGTTGCGTCAACTTGGGGCAAAATCTATAAGATTGATGACAAATAATCCGGAAAAAATTAGCCAAATCAATGATTGCGGTATCACGGTTGTTGAACGTTTGTCGTTAATCACGCCAGTAAATCCGCATAATGAAGGTTATCTCAAGACCAAAGCACAACGCACAGGCCATCGGCTGTGATTTCGCGGATGAGAGGTCAGATGGCCCGCGATCCAAACAAAGCCGAACCAATACGGACAAAAGTCGCGCCAAAGCGGGCCGCTTCAGGGTAATCGGCGCTCATACCCATCGATAATTCGGCAAGTCCTGCTTCAGAAGCCAATTTAGCAAGCAACGCGAAATGCATCGCCGCCTCCTCATCGACAGGTGGCAGGCACATCATTCCCACCACCGGTAAACCGTATAAATCGCGACAACGGTGAACAAATTCCACAGCGTCCTCAGGTGGAATACCAGATTTTTGTGCCTCACCACCGGTATTGACTTGAATCAAGCAATCCGTCTGCTTGCCCTGTTTTTTCATCTCTTTTGCGAGGCTAGCTGCTAGTTTATCACGATCTACCGTCTCGATCGTATCGAATAACTCGATCGCTTCTGCAACTTTATTGGTCTGAAGCGCACCGATCAAATGAAGGCGTAAATCAGGATAGTTTTTACGTTTTTCACCCCAATGCGCTGACGCTTCCTGAACGCGGTTTTCACCGAAAAGACGGATTCCGGCACCCAACGCCTCATCGATAAGATCATCGGGTTGCTGTTTTGACACCGCGACCACCTTGACGTCACTTGCCTCACGCCCAATCTCACGGCATGCATCATCGATGGTGCGCCTGATAGCGGCTATGTTCTCGGCGATAGATGACATGGTGTTGTAAGGCCATAAAATTTCTACTCTGACTCTAGCATGGCGACACACGCTATTCCACCATCATCAAGGGGGCCCGATCAGATCTGAAGTAATCACCCCCTATCTTCTTTATTTTTTTATGATCTAGCCTGTTTATCTTGCGGCATAATTGTGGTTTATTGCGAGGTGAGAATAAATCAGGTGAGATAACCAATGAATCATATTATGAATATTTTTCCGAAGGCGTCGCTCAATCGTTTTTTTGCGTTGGGTTTTGTTGCGTTGATCGGTCTTAGCGGTTGCGGCTATATAGACGCAGAACCCTATGAGAGAATTCCTGACCCCAGACGTCCACAAGGATCTATATTGACTGGCAGGGATGAGCCAGGAATATCGCTCAATGATATATTCGGGTCAGCGGCGACCGGGAACAGCATGCCAGTGAACGCGGTTTTGTGGCGAGCAGCGCTCGACACGGTTTCAGTGATACCGATAGACGATATAGACACCTTCGGCGGGATTATTTTGACCGAGTGGTATCCACACCCTGATGAGACCGGCCAGCGAATTAAGATCGCAGTTTTCATCCTTGATCGTGAATTGCGGGCTGACGCAGTGCGGATTACAATTTATGTGCAGGATCAGCTTTCTGATGGAAGCTGGCGAGACACGGGTCAAGATAAAATACTGGCTCGACGCCTTGAGGATCTGGTTCTGACTCGTGCACGTGAGATTCGCGCTGAAGGGATTCAGGAAAGCAACTGATTTTTTGAGACCCGGGAATGACATATTACGACGCCTCAGCTATTGAGCAGAAATGGCAAGCACACTGGGATGAATCAGGTTGCTTCGAAGCTGAGATAGACACCACAAAACCTAAATATTACGTTCTTGAGATGTTTCCGTATCCATCTGGACGCATTCATATGGGTCATGTTCGAAATTATACTTTGGGCGATGTTGTGGCACGGTTTAAGCGCGCTGAGGGGTATAATGTTCTACACCCGATGGGGTGGGACGCTTTCGGTCTGCCGGCTGAGAACGCCGCGATTGAAAGAAACGTGCATCCGGCGATCTGGACCCATGACAATATCGCGTCAATGCGTGCACAACTCAAAAAAATGGGGCTATCGTATGACTGGCGTCGAGAATTTGCCACCTGTGATTCGTCTTATTATCGTTTTGAGCAGAAAATGTTTCTTGATTTTCTCAAGGCTGGCCTAGCGTATAGAAAGGAAAGCTGGGTGAATTGGGATCCTGTGGAGAATACAGTTTTAGCGAATGAACAGGTCGTGAATGGTTGCGGCTGGCGTTCTGGTGTCCCAGTTGAGCGACGTTTGCTGTCACAGTGGTTTTTGCGGACGACGGCTTTTTCTGATGAGTTGCTTGAAGGACTTGAGACGCTTGGTCGCTGGCCCGACCGGGTGCGTTTAATGCAAAAAAACTGGGTCGGTAGATATGAAGGGGTGCTTATTCGGTTTGATACTGTGGGTGGTGAGGCTCTTGGTTTTGACCAGATAGAAGCTTTCACAACCCGGCCTGATACTTTGTTTGGCGCGTGTTTTCTCGCGATATCGCCAATGCACCCATTGGCGCAAGCACTCAAGGAAAAGGACAAAAACCTCGCCAGTTTCATTGAAGAATGCAACCTGCTAGGGACGTCTGAGGCGAGCGTTGAAAATGCCGAAAAAAAAGGTTTTGATACGGGAATTAGTGTCCAACATCCTTTTGATCAGGAAAAAACCTTGCCGCTTTATATCGCCAATTTCGTGTTGATGGAATATGGCACCGGTGCGCTTTTTGGATGTCCGGCGCATGATCAGCGTGATCTTGATTTTGCCAACAGCTTATCGATCTCAGCAATCCCAGTGGTATTGCCCGCAGGCGAGGACGCCGACAGTTTTACCATCACCGATAAAGCCTATACTGGAGATGGCGTTTTGTTTAATTCCGGTTTTCTGGACGGACTTAGCGTTAAAGATGCTATCGTGGCGGCAAGCAAGCGGCTTGAAGATCTTGGCAAAGGATCGGTTGAGACATTATGGCGTCTTCGAGATTGGGGCGTATCACGGCAACGATACTGGGGTTGCCCGATTCCAATGATTCACTGCCCCGATTGTGGAGTTGTTGCGGTAGCTGAAAAGGATTTACCGGTAACTTTGCCTGAGGACGTGCAATTTGACGTGCCGGGCAATCCACTCGACCATCATCCACACTGGAAACACACGACCTGTCCTAAATGTGGCGGCGAGGCCGTGCGTGAAACTGACACTTTCGATACTTTTTTTGAAAGCTCATGGTATTTTTTTCGCTTTGCTGATCCTGAACCGGAAAAAGCTTTTTCTCCTGAAGCTATCCGTTACTGGTTGCCGGTTGATCAGTATATCGGCGGGGTTGAGCATGCAGTGTTACATCTTCTTTATGCGCGATTTTTCACCCGGGCGTTAAAAGCCTGCGGCTATCTTGATCTTGATGAGCCATTTTTGGGAATGATGACACAAGGAATGGTTTGCCATCGGACTTTCCGTGATCATGATGGACAGTGGCTTTTTCCCGAAGAAGTGACGAGCAAGGGCGACAAATGGGTTCACAGAGAGACTAGTGTTGAGGTCACTGCGGGACGCGTTGAAAAAATGAGCAAATCCAAACGTAATGTTATAGACCCCGATCATATTATCAAAACCTATGGAGCGGATACGGCACGGTTTTTCATGATGTCGGATTTGCCACCGGAACGTGATATGGAATGGACTATTGGCGGAGTTGAAGGCTCAAGACGTTTTCTAGGGCGGCTTTTTAAAGACAGTTTTGGGGCAGATCCAGCACGTCCTCTTGCTGCGCGAGACACACCCACCCCCGATCAATTTAATGAAAACGCCATGTCATGCCTGCGCGCAGCCCATCGCGCCATAGATGCGATTACAGAGGATTACAACACCTTTCGCTTTAATCGGGCAATTGCCTTGCTTTACGGGCTTCATAACATGTTGGGCCCGCTTGACGGCGCATCACAAGACGAAACTTGGGTGAGACGCTTTGCACTTGAGACATTAGCTCGGCTGCTTTATCCAGTCACCCCTCATCTTGCTGAAGAAATGTGGCATAATCTTGGGCATGAGAAAATGCTGGCAAATCTACCATGGCCTCAGGCGGATAAGACATTTCTCACCATTGAGACATTGGCAATTCCGGTTCAGGTAAACGGGAAACTGCGAGGAACGATTACCTTACCACCAGACAGTGAACGCAGTGTGATAGAACAAGAGGCGCTTGCCCTTGAAAGCGTCAAAAAGCATCTTGGTGCTAATAAGCCCCGCAAGATTATCATCGTCCCGAATAGGATCGTCAATGTCGTTGCTTAACAAGATTTTTATTGCCCTGGTGGCTGTTGTCTGGCTTGGAGGCTGTAGTACGATTGAGCCTATTACCTATGACGCCACTCCCGCGCTTGGACAGATAGAGGTTTCGCCTGCCGCAAATCGCCACTCTCAGCTGATGCGTCATGAGTTAAGCCGCCTTTTGGCGCGTCATCCGCAAGGCTCAGTCAGGTTTGATCTGTCCTTCTCGATCATCACTACCGAAAGCGACACTCAACAGACAATGCGATTATCCTATACCCTCTATGATCAGCAGAAAGGCGAGACAATTTTAACTGACACGCTGGTGGCCCATACGGCGATTGGGGCAGTAACATCGCTTTACAGTTCTGATAACGCCGCTAGTAACGCGCGGGAAAAACTAGCCTTGCGCCTTGCCGAACGCCTTTATTTCAAATTGCTCTCGCATTTCACCTCCTCAGCGGGACACAGCTGAATAGACTGATGAAAATCGCCCCACGTGAAATTGCCGGATTCTTAAAACACCCTCCGAAAAATCTTATTATAGCGGTGTTTCATGGCAGTGATTACGGGTTAGTGAGTGAACAGGCGGCGCAGCTTGCAAAAGTCTCAGTCGATAACCTCTCCGACCCTTTCGCCGTCACCAATCTCGATAGTACACAAATTACCACTGACCCAGCGCTACTTTACGACACGGCGGCCCAAGCTATTTTAGGTGGCGGCAGACGCCTAGTAAAAATCGGGCAAGGCATCGACACGCTAGTTGAGCCATGCCGCTATCTTCTGGATAATCCTCCGGATGACGTTCTGGTGATCATTACCGCCCCTGATCTCAACACCAAATCAAAACTAGTGAAATTGGCCGTGAGTCATCCAAAAGCCGCCGCGATTGGTTGCTATGCTGATACTTCACGCGACATCGCCGGACTCGCACGTGAAGTGTTCGCGCAGTTTAACATCAAAGCTGAAATTGAAGCGATCACTTGGATAGCCACGCATCTCGGTGGCGATCGTCTCAGCACCCGCTCGGAGCTGGACAAGCTGGTGACTTTGGCGGGAACAGGTGGCCTAATTGATCTTGCAATGGCAAGAGAAGCGCTTGGCGATAGTGCGGCGATCACGGTCTCTGCGGTTACCGCCGCCGCCGCATCAGGGGATATGGCGCGGCTTGGGGTAACACTTGACCGGGCGGTGAGTGAAGCCATCGCCCCCGAAGCACTCTTGCGGGGCGGTCTTGCCTATTTCCGCAAAATTTTTCGTCTGGCGGTGATGATCGAAGGTGGGATGAGCAAGCCAGCCGCAATCAGCGCGTATAAACCACCGATTTTCTTCAACGAAAAAGACGTAATCAGTGCGCATCTCGAGCACTGGGGTAGCGGTAAAGCGATGCGAGCAATGGAACGTTGCGCTACCGGCGAAAAACAAGCGCGAAGCGGCATCAACCAGATGACCGCCACAGCGCAAAGCTTACTCGCAATTTGCCGCCTAGCAAAAATGCCTAATTCCGCCGTGAGGTAAGGTTTTTGATAGCCATATCAAACTGATCGAGTGAGCGGCAGTTGATGGTAATCTTGCCTCTCAAGGTCAGGCGGTTAAAATCAACCCGTACATCGAGTCCCAGCGCATCAGCAATGTCTTTTTCGAGCATTACCAAATCAGATTCACGCTGGCGCTGTCTCTGGCGAGGGCGTGCACGACCTTTGGTGGCAATCATTGCTTCGGCTTGCCGCGCGTTCAGATCATTGCGCACGATTGTTTCAGCCATTTTAACCGCGTCCTCATGCCCAATCAGAGGCCTCACTTGTCCAGGCGATAGAATCCTATCATTGATCATGCTCCGAACCTGTTCAGGCAGTTTCAATAGCCGTATAGTATTGGTGAGATAACTTCGTGATTTACCGATAATTGTCGCTAGTTTTTCCTGAGTGTGATTGAATTCATCTATAAGTCTTTGAAATCCTTCAGCTTCTTCTATTGGAGTCAGATCACGACGCTGAATATTCTCGATCAACGCCATCTCGGCGGCTTGGCGGTCTGTGGTATCGCGGATCACCACAGGCACTTGATGGATTTGTGCGAGTTGCGCCGCCCGCCACCGCCGCTCACCCGCAATCAGTTGATAACGCGCCGGGTGTGATGGATGCGGCCTGACCAGAAGTGGCTGGATGATTCCATGGCTTTTGAGGCTTGCGGCCAATTCTTTAAGCAATTGAGAATCAAAAGATTTTCTAGGTTGCCATTCCGTTGGCTCAATCAGGTCTATTGGAATCAATCCGTCATTGGGCGTGTCCAATTGCAGCGTTAAATGATCATCAGAATCAATCCTCGCCTTGCTACCTGAAATAGCTTCATTGGCAACTAGACTCTGGCGCACTGCCGTATCACTAAGCAAAGCCGACAGCCCACGCCCAAGTCCTCGTTCAGGTGTTTTACGCTTTTTGCCTGATTCCGCTTTATTCTTTAGCTGTTTGGCGTCAGGTATTTTCTGTTTAGCGCTTTGATTTTGATTTATTTTTTTGTTTTTTCTATCATTCATTTTTAATTTTTTCCTGATTGATAACCTCTCCCGCCAGATCAATATACGCTTTTGCTCCCGCGCAATGTTGGTCATAAAGCAATACCGGCATACCAAAAGACGGTGCTTCAGACACCCTCACATTACGCGGAATCATCGTTTTGTATACCAGCGACTTCAAATGACCGCGCACGTCAGCAGCAACCAGTGACGACAGATTATTACGACTATCAAACATGGTCAAGACGACACCTTTGATTGCCAGATGACGATTAAGTCCTCGTCGTACCAACTCGATGCTGTCCATCAGATGCGATAACCCTTCCAGGGCGTAATACTCGCACTGAAGTGGAATCAGCACCGATGAGGCCGCAACCAAAGCATTGATAGTCAAAAGACCCAGAGAGGGTGGGCAATCTATAAGAATATAATCATAGTCTTTTGTTAACGGCGTGAGCAAATCGCGTAAACGCTCCTCCCGCGCTGGTTTAGAAGCCAGTTCCACCTCGATCGCCGACAAATCGGTGCTCGCCGGAATAAGATCAAGGCGCGGAACCAAAGTTTGTCTGATCGCCTGATCAATGTCAGCTTCACCACAGATCAAGCGATAAAGATCATAACTCCTGTCAGCCTGATCGATACCAAGACCGGTACTAGCATTGCCTTGTGGGTCAGCATCGATCGCAAGAATACGGCGTCCAGTTGCAGCCAAAGCAGTTGCGAGATTGACGGTTGTCGTGGTTTTTCCTACCCCGCCTTTCTGGTTGGTAACCGCTATAATCTGCCCTTTTATATTCTGCTTTGCTTTCATTTCTTTCTAAATCCAGTCATTTTAATAATAACACCCTCCTGATGTGTCAGGCTAGCGATGCGATCTACCCTGATATTCCGATAGTTTTTCAACGCGGTCAATTCTTCATCAACCTTCTTGCCTTTCATAAAGAGGCAGGTCAGGCGAGGGTGATGCTGCGCACGTGTCAAATGAAGTAATCGCTCGAGTGGAGCGATTGCACGAGCGGTGATCAGTGCGGGTTTTAAAAAACCAAGCGCCTCTATCCGTGCATTAACAACTTCAGCCTTAATTGCGCAATCATCGATGACATCGCGCAGAAAAGTGCATTTTCGACTATCCGATTCGACTAACGTAAGCGGATACCGCATAGAATCACCAGCAATAATCGCCAACACCAACCCAGGAAACCCGCCACCACTACCGATATCGATGATTCTGCCATACCGCATATCAGGAAGATGCTTGATCAACTGCCCCGAATCCAAAACATGACGATGCCAAAGATGCTCAACCGTGGACGCGCTGATTAGATTAACCGTCTCGCGTCTCAAGAGGAGTAAATCGATAAAACGGCGCAACTTTCCCGCCGCTTGTGGTGAAACGTCAAGCACCGAAAAAACATTTTCGGGCGAAGCATCGGCAACGGTAATTATCGGTTTTTTGGTAGGCATGACAAAAATGTTTCACGTGAAACATTGCAAAAAAATCTCGTAAAATCAATGGAAAATGAATATATCACTTCACTGAAGTAATAAAAAACAGATATTTTACCGGTCATGCTGCGCGTTGTAGGTGTCTGATCAACACCATTAATGCTGCTGGAGTCATTCCAGCAAGACGTCCAGCTTGACCGATGGTTTCCGGCCGATGTCTGGTCAAAATATCTACGCTCTCCGCTGATAACCCACCTATTTGAAGATAATTAACCTCATGAGGAATCGATACAGCATCATCCCGACGCATCGACGCGATATCAGCCTGTTGCCGCTGCAAATATCCAGCATAACGGCAATCATTTTCTATTAACGCATGAAGCTGCGGTGGAATTGTTGCGAGACCAGGCCAAAGTCCCGTCATTGAAGCAATTGTAATGCCTTCACGGGAAAGGAGTTTTCTTGCGGTTTGCGCCGCGCCATTTCGACTTACCGGCAAACCATGACGCAGCATCTCAGACGGCGGCGCGCTGAAGGTATCTAGCATAGTTATAGCTTTGGCGAGTGCTGATTTTTTATCCTGCCACCGGCAACGACGCTCCATTCCGACCACACCAATGGCAATCCCTCGATCGGTCAAACGTCTATCAGCGTTATCAGCACGTAAAATTAAACGATATTCGGCCCTAGATGTGAACATCCGGTAAGGTTCAGGCGCGCCTCGGGTTACCAGATCATCGATCATCACGCCAATATAAGCATCAGCGCGATCAAGGATAAACGTTTCATCACGCCCAGAAGCACTGAGCGAGGCGTTAATACCAGCGATCAAGCCCTGCGCTGCTGCTTCTTCATAACCAGTGGTGCCGTTAATCTGTCCTGCGAGATAAAACCCAGGCAAAGCTTTAACTGAAAGATCGCGCCTCAAACCACGCGGGTCAATGCAATCATATTCTATGGCGTAGCCATGGCGGACAATTTTAGCCTTCTCAAGGCCTTCTATACTAGCAACCATTTTTTCCTGCACTATTTTTGGCAAGCTGGTTGAAATGCCGTTAGGATAAACCGTGGGATCATCAAGGCCTTCGGGTTCAAGAAAAATCTGATGCGTCTCGCGATCAGCAAAACGTTTGATTTTATCCTCAATAGACGGGCAATAGCGCGGCCCAGCGCTTTTTATCTGTCCTGAATAGACCGATGATAAATGAAGAGACTCACCGATAATCCGATGTGTCTCACGATTAGTGCGGGTCATGCCACAGGCAATTTGCGGGACGGTTATTTTATCGGTCATGGTCGAAAACGGCTGAGGCGGATCATCTGCTGGCTGCATTTCCAGTTGATTCCAAGCAATGGTTCTACCATCAAGCCTTGGTGGGGTGCCGGTTTTAAGACGCATGATATCGAGTCCTAAAGCAGGATCACGCAATTTTTTCGCCAGCATATTAGACGGTTTTTCACCATAACGTCCGGCTGGCTTACGTTCATCGCCAAGATGAATCATCCCGCCAAGAAACGTGCCGGTGGTCAAAACTGCGGCGGCCGCAGTGAAAATACGCCCATCTTCAGTTACAACACCTTGCAAGCGGCCGTCTTTAATCACAATATCACCGATGGTAGCGGTAACTACCTCAAGCCCCGATGTATCGGCGAGCAATTTCTGCACAGCAGCTTTGTAAAGGCTACGGTCAGCTTGAGCCCTAGGTCCCTGAACAGCGGCTCCGCGCGATTTGTTCAGCATTCTGAACTGGATTCCTGACTGGTCAATCGCTTTGCCCATAATTCCATCCAGCGCATCAATCTCACGTACCAAATGGCCTTTGCCAAGCCCACCAATCGCTGGATTACACGACATCTCACCAATCATATCACCCCGCATGGTGATCAGTCCAACGCGCGCCCCAAGACGCGCTGCAGCCGCAGCTGCCTCGACTCCGGCGTGCCCACCGCCAATCACCACAACGTCAAAATTATTCATAAGTGTCTCGCTTGCCCCTCATCGAGGGAAATTATATCCTCTGATCGGTAAGGTCAATCCCCACTTAACATAGTTTGCAATGATTATAAAAATGTTTCACGTGAAACATTGCCACAAAATCATTTATTTTCAAAGCAATGAGGATCCATCTCTCTGACCCCACTATGAATGATACCCTTCGCTTGATACCAGTCCAAACGGCGACGATAGAAACCATCCTTGCGCATGCCCTTAAAACTGGTTAACAGCACATCACAGGTTTTATCTCTCAACTTCCACAAGTAATCGTTCCAGTCATCAAGTCTTACACGACCCTCAACAGCTATCTTAGTAATAGCCCTGCTGCTATGCTTGATTTCATATCCAGCCAATTCTCTCGGATCACAAAAGCGTATGGAACGTTCACTGGTATTGTCGACAGCAATAAGACCCACATTGCCCTCAGGGTCATTAAAACGCACAGGAACACCATCTGGTTGAGGTTTAGGCAAATGATGCATCAACTCAGCCAGTGTACCTAACTTCTTTGTATCTGACTCCTTATCATCACGCCATACTATTACATCCTCGCAAGGCTCTGGCCTAAACAATGCCAACCCTACAGGATGGCTGGTATCAGCAAAAATCTTTTCCGTTAAACTCACAAAATGCCAAAGTCGATCATGAAACAGATTAGCACGGATAAAAGATTCAGGCACCAAAGCCGCCACCCATTCACAATTTGCCAAACATTTTTCCAACGCAAATTTGTACAGATCATCATATTCCATTGCCGGAAAAGGTAACCCACGCGCAGTTGCACTGTTCTTTGCTAGCCATGGCGGGTTTGTAACGCAAACACTGTATCCGGACGGAAAATTTAAGAGTGTGTCACACTTTTCGACTCGGCGGTTTGCCGGATATAGATCAAATGATTTGAAATCATAACACAAATTCATGCGCTCTAAATGTTCAATGAGAGAGTTTTCACCAGCAAACGGCTCCAAAACCGTCGTTTTAGCAATGTTGGCGTTTATGCTTTGTGCCCATTCATAAAAGCATTCGCTCCCAAAAGGGTTTCCAGACGTAAAAAACTGTCCATGTTGGCGTTTATAAGCCATTATACCTCGCATGCACTTGATTCTTAATAACAACTCAATTTGAAAATATCGAGCATTTTTTGGAGTGAAGGTTATTTACCGATGCAAAATGATGAAAAAACAGACTCCAGCACATCTTCAGCATCGATATGCCCTGAAATCCGCCCAAGACACAGCGCTGCTTGCCTGAAATCTTCAGCCATCAGTTCAGCCGACCAACCTATATCATGCGACAGCGCATTGATGAGAGCATCACGGCATGATTCCAGCGCTATCCTGTGACGTTCACGGCTGACCAAAGCCGCCTCACCATCGCCAACCAGCGAATCCATCACGATTTTGATATCATCACGCAAAACGTCAATCCCCTCGCCGGTTTTTGCGGAAACTCTGCGCCAATTCCTCGGCGTATCAGCGGGCGCTGGTAAATCGGCGCGGCTTAAAAACTTTAAAACCTCTGGCGTTTTTGATGCCTGATCAAGCCCAGATTCAGCAAGAACTTGCTGCAAGACAGTCTCAGGATCATCAGCCGCGTGATCAACCAGCACGAGCACGATATCTGCCGTCACCGCCGCTTTTATAGCACGATGAACACCCTGCTTTTCAGCGTCGCTAGAGGCTAGGCGAATTCCCGCTGTATCGATCAAATTCACTGCAAAACCACCCATATCCAGTGTCACTTTGATCACGTCCCGTGTGGTGCCCTCTTCAGCTGAAACAATCGCCTCATCGCTCGCCGCCAGCGTGTTGAGCAAAGTCGATTTACCGGCATTAGGTCTACCAATTATCGTGATATTAAGTCCGTCGCGAATTAGTGCACCCCGTGCCGAGCCCTCAAGAGTGGAGGTAATCAAAGTGACCAAATTTTTGGTCTCAACAATGATCTCATCGCCCAGACTAGCAGGAATATCTTCATCAGCAAAATCAAGCACAACCTCAAGACGAGCCATCACCTTGATCAAACATTGCCGCCAAGAGATGGTCATATCGCTCAAAGGCTGATCGAGGCGCGCGAGCGCCTGGCGATGCTGGGCCGCCGTGTCGGCATCGATCAGATCGGCCAGGGCCTCAGCTTGATCAAGCGTCATTTTTCCATTGACGAAAGCACGACGGCTGAATTCTCCTGCCTCAGCCAGACGGCAACCAGCATCGGACGCAAAGCATCGCATCAGATGGCGCGCGATCAACGGATTACCATGAAGATGAAATTCAGCGTAATCTTCACCGGTTGGGCTGTTGGGAGCAGGAAAAAATGCGACCATCCCCGTATCAATGATTTTTTCGCCATCGCCGTAGATTTTTGCCAGAGTAAGATAGCGCGGTGCAAAAGTTTTTCCGCAATGTCTCTTGAGCAATTCCTTCGAGCAACCGCCTGAAACCCTAATGATCTGCACCGCCGATCGGCCACCAGAAGTCGCAAGAGCGAAAATCGTTTGGTCTTGATGTTGCACTAATTATCGTCCACTATCATCGTTAAACAGCATATAAACTAGCCCAGAAGGAAAGTATAGGATGCACAATAAAACCTACACGATGACTGAAAAAACCGCATTCGGTTCGATTACTGTCACTTCAGATGGTGAGCATCTGATTGGCTTGTATTGGGAAAACAATCAATCCACTTCATCTAGCAACGCCGATGCAATTTGCCACGAGGCGTTCAAACAACTGCGCGAATACGAAAAAGGCACGCGCAAAGAATTCGATCTGCCGATTAAACTTAACGCCCCGCTGAAAACCGTAAAAAGACTTGAGCAATTAAGGAATAAAGTGCCTTACGGAGACGTAACCAGCTACAGCGGCTTCGCAAAACGCGCCGGTGAGAGCGCCAAAGCTGCACGGGCTTTCGGTAGTGTTTGCGCCAATAATCCGATTCCCATCATCTATCCCTGCCACCGCATAACCCGAAAGGATGGACGCCTTGGAAATTATGGAGGAATCAGCGATCTGGATTCGCAAAACCGTCGCAATCTCGCGCTAAAAGAGCAGTTGATCGCCCACGAAAAAAATCACGCGTGAGAGCACTAAGCACAAGCAGTAAAAGGTTTATGTGTTCATCGAGGTGAAAAAATCCTCGTTGGTTTTTGAATGCTTGAGTTTGTCTAAGAGAAACTCCATCGCATCGACCTGACCCATCGGCATCAGAATCCGCCGCAAAATCCACATTTTCGCCAGAGTGTCCTTATCGATCAGCAATTCTTCTTTTCGAGTTCCTGATTTGGTAATATCGATGGCCGGGAAAGTTCGTTTATCGGACAATTTACGATCGAGAATCACTTCAGAATTGCCGGTTCCCTTGAATTCCTCGAAAATCACTTCATCCATGCGACTACCTGTTTCAATCAGTGCAGTTGCGATAATAGTCAACGAACCGCCTTCTTCAATGTTTCGCGCCGCACCAAAAAACCGTTTTGGACGCTGGAGGGCATTCGCATCAACCCCTCCAGTCAAAACCTTGCCCGATGACGGCACAACCGTATTATAGGCTCTGGCTAGGCGCGTAATACTGTCGAGCAGAATCACTACGTCTCGCTTGTGTTCAACCAAACGTTTAGCTTTTTCTATTACCATGTCTGTTACCTGAACATGGCGTGTAGCCGGTTCATCAAAGGTCGATGAAATCACCTCGCCGTTGACCGAACGTTGCATATCCGTTACTTCCTCAGGACGTTCATCTATTAGCAACACGATCAGGTAAATCTCAGGATGGTTTTCTGAAATCGCATGAGCAATCGATTGAAGCATCATCGTTTTACCCGTGCGCGGTGGTGCCACGATCAAACCACGCTGGCCTTTACCCATCGGCGCCACAAGATCAATGATCCGAGGCGTACAATCCTTGTTTTCTGGTGAAAACGCTATCTCAAAACTCAGCTTCTCCTGTGGATATAACGGTGTGAGATTATCGAAGTTGATTCGATGGCGTACCGCTGTCAGTTCTTCAAAATTGACGCTTTCCACTTTGAGTAGAGCGAAATAACGCTCGCCTTCCTGTGGTGCTTTAATCTGGCCTTCAACCGTGTCCCCTGTCCGCAATCCGAATCGCCTCACTTGGCTAGGCGAGATGTAAATATCATCAGGCCCAGGTAAATAATTAGATTCAGGCGAGCGCAGGAAACCAAAACCATCCGCTAAAACTTCCAAAACGCCACTACCGTAAATTGGCACGTCGTCTTCGGCTAACTGCTTAAGAATAGCGAACATCATATCTTGCTTACGCAAGGTAGAGGCATTCTCTATTTCAAGCTCTTCAGCGTAAAACAGCAAATCAGCCGGTGATTTTTTCTTAAGATCCTGAAGATTCATTGAGGCACCTACAAAACAACGAAGGTTTTTCTGGTGGTAAAGGGAGAAAAGTTGATCAACACATAATGGACATAATGGAGTCTGTCAATCACTATCTTGTTAGAATTACCCAGACTAGTCAAAAAGGTTTAACAATCGCCAAAATGACAATCACGATCATTAATATCGTGGGGACTTCGTTCCAAATTCGGTAATAACCCTCACTATAGGGCGGCGTACCGACTAAGAATGCTTTGTACATCACTGCAAATTTGCCATGAACCCCAGTGAGCAACAAGACAACTGCCAATTTAACATGAAACCAGCCTTGGGCCAATAAAGATGGATCAAGCAAGACTAACCATAAACCGAAAAAGAAACTGGCCAACATCGCCGGCGTCATGATCACTTTCAAAAGCCGCCTCTCCATCAAACGAAAAATAAGGTCTTGTGCTGAGTCTTTCTCAACCGTGGAATGATAAACATAAAGACGAGGTAGGTAAAGCATAGCGGCCATCCACGCGATCACTGAAATGACGTGAAATGCCTTGATAAAAAGATAAAGCATGATTTTCTCCTAAAGGATCACTTCAAAATAGGCTTTTTCACCAGTGATACAAGAGTTTTAACATGCTCGATTGGTGTGTTTTTATCGATGCCATGCCCAAGATTGAAAATATGCGGGCGACGATGAAACGCATCTCTGATCGATATAATCGATTTTTCCATTTGAATCCCCCCTGCTTTTAACGCTATCGGATCAAGATTACCTTGCACTGGAAGATCTTTTGGCAGGTGCGCGTCCAGCCATTCAGCATCCACTGTGTGATCGATAGCGAGTGCATCGATGCCTGTAGCGGCGACATAATTAGCAAAATCACCACTTAAACCTTTTGGAAAGCCAATAATTGGCTGAGTGATACCAAGTGCTTTTAGTTCTGAGACGATGCGAGCCACTGGCTCTATGATCATATTTTTGCGTAAGAATGATGGAACAACCCCTGCCCAGCTGTCAAAAATCATCAATACATCTGCTCCTGCCCTAGCCTGCATTTCAAGAAAAGACACTGAGGCCACAACTAAATAATTGATTAAGGCCGTCATTAAGGCAGAATCACGCCAAAGACAGGATCTTGACAAGGTAAAATCACGGCTACCTCCACCTTCAAGCATATAGGTAGCAACTGTCCATGGTGCACCGCAAAACCCGATTAAAGCCTTATCAGAGGAGAGTTTTAAACGCGTTTTTCTAATAGACTCTCCAATTGGAGCAAGGTTTTGAGAGAGATTTGAGAGAGTTAAAGCCTCTAGATCGTCAAGGTTTTCTATTTTTTCAAGTTTTGGTCCATGATTTTCAATAAAGCGGACATTGTTTCCCATCGCCCATGGTACTAGCAAAATATCTGAGAAAATGATCGCAGCATCTAAATCAAAACGATCAATCGGCTGAAGGGTCGCTGTACTAGCTTTATTGCTATCAAGGCAAAAGCTGATAAAATCAGGGCAAGTCTTACGCAAATCTCTGTATTCAGGTAAATATCGTCCAGCTTGGCGCATGAGCCATAAGGGAGGGGGATCAGATCGTTCGCCATTTAGAGTTTTAAGAAGGTAATTCATTTTCCCATTATCTATTATATTATATATATAATATGGTGGAGGTTGTTGGACAGGGGAATAACGCTTTTACCAGCAAAGACAGAAACTATCCACAGTTAGATTTAGGTTTTCTGATTATATAACAATTTGATTTATTTTGGAAAAATAGGTTATCCCCATAATGCCTGATGAGGTGTTGATGTTTTTAGAAAATATGATAACTCTGTGGAAGAATTGAGGATTATCTTCAAGCCTGATAAAGCCAAGGTATAAAGAACAGGTTTTCCACAGGTTTTTCCTACATATCTCCAGCACATGATTTTGTTATTGCCAGAGTAGCAATTCTGTCGCTAAATTGCTTCTGTGATGGATGATACCGAGCACCATATTCACTTACATCTGATTTCAGATGCTACTGGTGAGACCACGCATTTTATGGCCCGAGCCGCGCTTGCGCGTTTTCCGCAGGTTAAAGCTACAGAACATGTCTGGACGTTAGTTCGGACTTTTGATCATCTGATTGCGATTGAAAAATCTATCGCTGAAACTGGCGGAGTAGTGCTGTTTAGCATAGCTGACGTTAAAATTCGCGAGGAAGTTGAGAGCATCTGTGAGCGAAATAAAGTTCCGATGCTGAGCATTCTCGATCACGCCTTGCATGTCCTGTCAAAAGCTCTTGGTAAATCTCCACAAGCCGTAGCCGGGGGACAATACCGAATGGATGAAGCTTATTTCAATCGTATGGAAGCCCTCGAATTTGCTATCCATCACGATGATGGGCAGGCTATGGCTACACTAGGGGCTGCCGAAATTCTGTTAGTCGGAATCTCACGTAGCTCCAAAACCCCAACCTCTATCTATCTCGCTAACAGAGGCTATAAAGTTGCAAATTATCCACTGGTACCAGGGGTGGACCCACCGCTTGATACGATCAACCAGGTCGATCTGCTGGTGGTAGGATTAATCAAAGACGCAAGACACCTCGCCCATATTCGCCGCAATCGCCTCGCGGCAATGAATGAGGATACAGCCATCGATTATGCCGACCCCCGCAAAATCAGCGAGGAAATAGCGGCCGCAAGGAAACTTTTTCAAAGTCAGAATTGGCCAATGATCGATGTGACCCGGAGCTCGGTCGAGGAAACCGCCGCCGCCGTCATTAATCTTTTTAACAAGTGGCAAGGTGAACGTAAGTCGTGACTGAAGCTGAAGGACAAAGGCCATTTGTCTATCTGCCTGACAGGGTGCTGATTCTTGCCAGCCAAAGCTCCGTAAGGCGAAAAATGCTCGAAAATGCTGGTGTAAAACACGAGAATGTTGAAGCTCGAATTGATGAGCGCATGATTACTGAAGCGGCACATGCGCAAAAAATGCCGCTAATTGATATCGCAACTCTGTTGGCAGAAACCAAAGCTGTGCGAATAGCCGCCAGAAATCCTGACGCCGTGATTATTGGTGCAGATCAGCTATTGGTTTTTGACAATGAAACTTACGCAAAGCCTGAAAATCTCGACGAGGCCCGGCAGCGATTGCAGTTGTTAAGCGGTAAAACCCATGAGCTGGTTACAGCCGCTGTGATTATGATAGGGGAGAGACGGTTATGGCATCAGGTCTCATCTCCAAAAGTCACGTTGAGGCAGTTTGATGAAACGTTTATCGAGGCTTATCTGCACGCTCTTGGTAATGCGGCGTTTCAGACGCCTGGCGTTTATGCCATTGAGGGACTAGGAGCCCAGCTGGTTAGATCTATCGAGGGATGTCATTACACGGTTTTGGGATTTCCTTTGCTTGAGTGTCTGGAATATTTGCGTGAGATAGGATTGGAGGCGAGCTAGATGGTGATCAGGCTTGGATTGACCGGTTCGGTAGCGATGGGTAAATCGACAATCGCTGAGATGATACGTGACGAGGGGATCGCGGTTCACGATTCGGACGAGGTCGTCCGTACTTTGCTGGCGCGGGATGACATGGTGGTGGGTGAAGTAGCAAAGCTTTTTCCTCACGCGGTTATGCCTGACGGAGCGCTTGCGCGAAAAATTATCGCTTCTGACATTTTTGCTAACCAGCGTAAACGGCGTCAGCTTGAGGGGATTTTGCACCCTCTGGTTAGCGCTGACCGCGATAGATGGCTAAGCAAGATGGAGCATGACGGTCAGCGGTTGGTTGTTTTCGATATTCCTCTTCTTTATGAGATTAAAAACGAGATTTTCTGTGATAAGGTCGCTGTAGTGTCGGCCCCTATGTGGACGCAACAGAGACGAGCGATGGAGCGTGAGGGGATGGATGAGGAACGCTTTGAGGCGATTCTGGCAGTGCAATTAAGCGATGCTGAAAAGCGCGGGCGTGCTGATTATGTGATTCCGACTGGTTACGGCAAACGTGTTGCTAGATGGTATGTCAGGCGGATCTTGCGTGAGCTTCTGATGATTGGAGATAAAAATGCAGCGTGATATTGTCATCGATACCGAAACCACTGGTCTTGAAGTCTCATCAGGCCACCGGATTATCGAAATCGGTGCTATCGAGTTGGATAATTATATCCGCACCGGACAGCGTTTTCATTTCTATATCAACCCTGAACGTCCGATCGATACTGGGGCTACTGCTGTTCATGGAATCACTAATGAGCAGCTCAAGGACGAACCGGTTTTCGCCGATATTGTTGATAAGTTTCTCGATTTTATTGGTGATGCTAGATTGGTGATTCATAACGCCGCTTTCGATATGGGCTTTATCAACGCTGAACTTGAGCGTGTTAAAAAACCATCAATAGAAGACGAGCGAGTTATAGATACCCTCAGCATGGCGCGGCGTAAATTCCCCGGCGCTCACGCCAGCCTAGATGCCCTCTGTCAGCGTTTTGGAATAGATAATACGATGCGCGAACTCCATGGCGCGATGCTTGATGCTGAGTTGTTGGTCGACGTCTATGTAGAACTGATCGGTGGCAAACAACCTGATCTGATCAAGACTGAGGATGCGGCGCATCAGACATCCGTAGTCGCCGATGTTCTCGTTATGCCTGATGGTGAACCGCGGACGCCGCGCGATTTTCCGCCAAGTGTCGCCGAACTGGACGCGCATGAAAAATTCCTTGAGACGATTCCTAACGTACTTTGGTCATCTAGCCGCCGCGAGTGAGCGCTATTTTTTGCTTGGCTTTCTCGCAGTTTTCTTTGCTTTTGTTGGCGCTGGTTTTTTCTTAGTGGTCCCTCCGATCGGAGTGCTACCATTGCCTGTCTGGTTAGCATCTTGGCTGTCCATTTGACGTTGGCGATTTTGCATCTGAAGTTCGTAAAGCCGCACAAAATCAATCGGTTGGACATTAAGAGGTGGAAAACCAGCCTCACGTGTTATTGTGCTGAGTAGCATCCGCACAAACGGGAAGAGATGACGCGGCCCCTCGATCATCACGAGTGGGTGAATCATGTTTTCATGAACATCTTTTGGCAATGAAATATCGCCGCCGTAAGCGATTTCAGCGATATAAACAGTCTCATCCTGACGCTTGGCGGTTGCGTTTATTACCAACATCACTTCATAACGCCGGTCTTCTCTTGATAGAACGCGCGAGCTCGCTTTAACGTTAATAGTCATTTCGGGATGAGGCAGGCTCGAATCGCCCAAATTTTTGGGTGCGCCAGGGTTTTCAAGCGATAAGTCCTTGATGTAGTGGTGGTGAAAAGTGATTTGTTGCTGGCCTGTTAGCTCCTGCGAACCATCCTGTTCAGCTGTCTTATCGTTGGTCTCTGTCATTCGTAAATCTCCTCATTTTTGGTTGATATGCTTGATTGAATCTTATTCAGATTTCTCTATTTTGCCCTCGATGATCGTTATTTGTTCGTCTTCTTCTTCTTCTTGGGGCGATTCATATGGCGTTGACCCTGCGTAAAAATACTGCATCCTTCCAGCCATGGGCCTTATCGGTAATCTTAGCAACAGTGCTGCGAGATAACCACCAAGCCCCGGAATAAAAAATATTAAACCGAGTGCATCAGTCGCGTAGCCGGGGATAAGCAATAGCACGGCCCCAAAAACTGGCGCTATTATAGCACTTTGCTGCGGAGGTTCCATCATCACATCGTCATGCGTATGCATCATCATTGTCATTTGGTTGGTCATCATCTTGCTGAAATAATAACGCGAAAGGCGAATTCCAAGCATCGCCGTTAAGAAAACGCCAATAATTGTCGGTAAAACCCCTATCGTACCGCCAATGAGACCGAAAAAAATCACTTCGATCCAGATAATGCCAATCACGCCTGCAAAGATAAAAAGCCCTGTCATTGCTAATTTTTCCATCCAAAATTAATCTATTTCAAAAGCACATCTTGCTGTTTTAATCTAGTATGTCTATTTTTAGAGGGATACATGGGATTATGCAAATGGTTATAGTTGATCAGCGCGGTCTCACATAGGAGAAAATTAATGAGCGCCTCTTTTATTGATATCCTGATTTTCGCCGTACTTGCGGTTTTCCTGATTTTCAGACTTAGATCAGTGTTAGGAAGACGTGATGGATTTGAGCAGAAACCATCACGACAAAACAGATCTGTCTCTGAAGTAGACGATTCTCCGGCGTCAAAACTCATCGCTGAAACTCCGACGTCAGGCGAAGGGCTTGAGGCGATCATTGCTACTGACCCGCATTTTAGCAAGCAGGCGTTTCTTGATGGTGCTAAACAGGCTTACGCGGTTATTCTTAAATATTTTGCCGAAGGTGATACAGAAAGCCTCAAACCGCTTCTCGGTTATGAGATGAACGCTAGTTTTGTTGATGCCATCCATGAACGCAACATCGCGGGCGAAGATTTGTCGATCACATTGGTTAAAATCAACACCGTGGAAATTATCACCGCCACTATTAGTGATGGAATGGCTAGCATTGTGGTCGAGTTTAACTCGCTGCAGAAGCGCTGTCTTAAGGCTGAAGATGGTACGCTTATCGATAACGACCTCGACAGTGAGGAAACTTTTGTCGATCAATGGACCTTTGAGCGCGACGTGACAGCAAGTAATCCCAACTGGCTTTTGGTCGAGACTGAAGTTGTCACGGAATAGACACCATGCCTCAACGAAAGGATGACGACGACGGGCTTTGGCAGAAAGTTATGCACAGCGTGACACCAATGAAAAGTGATCGTCACGTAACGTCTTTACCTCCACAATCCCGGCCGAAGCAACCCGCGCCGCCGCCCCCTGCACCTAAACAGTCTAAGCTGAAGCAGGCCAAAGCAATTACAGTTGTGCCGCCACCTGTGGTTTTGCGTCCTATCAATCTCGATAAGGGAGAACGTCACGGGATCTCCGATGCTGATGCGAAAAAACTTGAAACTGGCACTGTGGCCTTGTCAGCGCGGACTGATTTGCATGGGTTGAACGTGAATGAGGCAGTGAGAAGACTGAAATTATTTATTGCTGATGCAAAACATGCTGGACATCGGCGCGTGCTGGTAATCACTGGAAAAGGGCAAGGTGGCAATGGTATTCTGCGGCAATCACTGCCAAAATGGCTGAACACGCCGCCTCTTTCTGAGCAAGTGGTCGCTTTTTGTCAGGCAAAACCAAAAGACGGTGGCGGGGGCGCGTGGTATCTCCAATTGCGGCGAGACCGACCTTCACGTGCAAAAAATTGACGCCTTTCGGACTTCATATCAGGGCCTTGCGCGTCCAACACAATATGACGATGGAGAAAATGGCCGAGCGTCTGCATGTGTCATCAGCATATCTGTCAAAACTCGAACGCGGTAAATGCGGGCAACCCTCGGCGGTGCTGATCGATCAGATCTGTGCGATGCTGGGATTAATCTGGGATGACGCGGAAAATCTGAAAAATCTTGCGCTTGTCTCGCGCCCCCGTGTTGTTATCGATACTGAAAATCTTGGCAGCGAGGCAACTCACGCCGCTAATCTTTTCGCCGCGTTATTGCCTCAACTCGATGACCGGGAAATTCAGGCCGCACTTGATTGGTTGCATAAAAAAAAACAAGATCTCAAAAACCCTTCATCTTAAAGTGCTAGCAAATTCCGCCATTTTTTGCTAGGAAAGCATCGTCAGGCGATAAAGCGTAAGGAAACCTGCTATGACAACTGCTAAAAAAGACTTTTGCCGTGAGGCAGAGGTCAATCGCCAGACGCGCGAAACACAAATTACTGCAAAACTTGCCCTTGATGGTCAAGGACAGGTTGACTGCAAGACCGGTATCGGATTTTTTGATCACATGATCGACCAACTCGGCCGTCACGCGTTGATCGATATTTCTTTGAACGCCAAGGGCGATCTTCACATTGATGCTCATCATACTATAGAGGATTGCGGCTGGGCTTTGGGTGCGGCACTTTCTGACGCTCTGGGTGACAGGCGCGGAATCCGCCGCTATGGCGACGCGCTTACGCCGATGGATGAGGCTTTGACCCAGGTCGCTGTCGATTTGTCTGGGCGGCCTTATCTTGTTTGGGATGTAGCTTTCCCTTCACCAAAACTGGGCGAGGTCGATACTGAAGTTTTCCAAGAATTCTTCCAAGCGTTTACCTCAGCCACCGCCATGACGCTTCATATCCGCAATCTCTATGGTACCAACGCACACCACATCATTGAATCATGCTTTAAGGCTACCGCCCGCGCTTTGCGCTATGCCATCGCCATCGATCCAAAATCGCCCGATTCCATCCCGTCGACGAAAGGTGCACTGGGTAGGGGACGTTGATGACCATGAAACTCGTGGTTGTCGATTATGGGTCAGGGAATCTACGCTCAGTGGTTAAATCTCTGGAAACTGCCGCTACTGACGCTAAACTGCCTCGTTTGATCTCTGTCAGTGATGATCCGAAAAAGATAGCCGAGGCGGATTATCTTGTCTTGCCAGGAGTAGGTAGTTTCGCCGATTGCCGCCAAGCACTAGACGCCATTCCCGGTATGGTCGAAGCGCTCGAAAACGTTGCCAGAATCAAGTGCCGTCCTTTTCTCGGCATCTGTGTCGGTATGCAGCTGTTGGCTTCATCTGGTGATGAAGGCGTTATTACATCTGGGCTGAACTGGCTAGGCGGCGACGTCAAACCCCTTAAGCCAGACCATAACGGCGCGAGACGCAAAGTGCCACATATGGGCTGGAACACCCTAGATTTTCACAACGATGATCACCCGTTGTTTGATGGCGTCCAGCCGCAATCACGTGTTTATTTTCTTCATGGCTATCATCTTGTCAGGGCCCCCGCCGATAAGATCATTGCCACCACCGATTATGGTGATATCATCACCGCCGCTGTTGCTGATAACACCACGCTCGGTGTCCAGTTTCACCCTGAAAAAAGCCAATATGTCGGACAGCAAATCCTCACTAACTGGATGCGCTGGACCCCCTGACCCGAAAGGAGACCACCATGAACGTATCTTCTAATACCCGCAAACCCGTAACTGATGTTGAAACGATCAGAAACCTATCTAAAAGCGACTTGCATGAATTATGTGATGCCACCGAAGCCGCGATTATCGATGGTGGTGGTTTCGGCTGGCTGACTATGCCATCTCGTAATATCCTCGAAGATTATTGGCGCGGTGTCATGTTGATTAGTGACCGCGAACTCATTATTGGGCGTATAGATGGGGTGATTGGCGCAAGCTGCCAGATCGTCAGACCGCCAGGCAACAATGAAGCACAAAAATTCGCCTGCACCCTCACAACATTCTTTGTTACTCCTTGGGCAAGAGGACACGGACTCGCACCTTCGATGCTCGATGAGGTAGAGGCATTTTCAAAAAGTGAAGGATTCAAAGTCATCAATCTCGACGTTCGATCAACTCAGAAACAAGCCATCAAACGCTATGAATCTGCTGGATATAAACGATTTGGAGAGCATTCTAAATATGCTTTCGTCGATGAAAAATATGTCACCGGATATTATTATTTTAAGGAAATATCATGATTGTCTATCCTGCTATCGATATCCGTGGCGGTGTTTGCGTGCGCCTTCGCCACGGCGATTTCGATCAGGCAACGCTCTATAACCCTGATCCGGTCGATCAGGCGCGGCAATTTATCGATGCTGGGGCCGTCTGGATTCATTGTGTCGATCTCGATGCCGCTGCTCAAGGCAAAGCTGTTAATAAGGACGTGATCGAACGCATGATTAAAATCGGCGGTAAAATCCAGCTTGGGGGTGGAATCCGAAAAATGGCGGATATTGAAACCTACCTTGAGCAAGGCATTAGCCGTGTGGTGCTTGGCACAGCCGCTCTGAAAAACCCTGATCTCGTCCGACAGGCCGCTAAAATTTTTCCTGGCCAGATCGCTGTTGCTGCGGATGCTAAAGAAGGCATGATCGCCACCGAAGGATGGCTCGAAATGTCCGATGTTGCGGCGATCGAGTTGGTTAAGCGATTCGAGGATTGCGGAGTCAGTGCTGTGATTTTTACTGATATTGGACGCGATGGTGCGCTGACAGGCGTTAACCAGAAGGCGACTGTTGCTTTAGCAGAGGCTGTTTCAATTCCGATTATTGCCTCAGGCGGAGTCGCAAGTCTCGATGATCTTGTGGCCCTCGCGAAAACGCCCATAGAGGGTGTGATTATTGGCAGGGCACTTTATGACGGGCGGATTGGTCTTGAGGATGCGCTTTCATTCATGATGACGGAGACGCATTGATGCTCGCCACTCGTGTGATTCCTTGCCTTGATGTTCACGAAGGACGCGTGGTTAAAGGAATTAATTTTGTCGATCTTGTCGATGCCGGTGATCCTGTTGAACAAGCGCAAATCTATAATGCCGCCGGTGCCGACGAGTTATGCTTTCTCGATATTTCAGCGAGTATCGAAGGACGAAAAGCCATCACCGAAGTCATTAGCCGTGTCGCTGATCATTGCTTTATGCCACTTACTGTGGGTGGAGGGGTCAATGAGGTGGAAGATTTTCGCCGCTTACTGCTGGCGGGAGCCGATAAAATCTCGATTAACTCAGCCGCCGTTAAGACCCCCTCGCTGATCACTCGCGCGTCCGACCGATTCGGCAGTCAATGCGTGGTGTTAGCTATCGATGCCCGCCGCAATAGCGAGGGATGGTTTGAAGTTTACACCCATGGCGGTAAAATTCCGACCGGACAAGACGCTGTAGCATGGGCAGAAGAAGGATGTCATCTTGGTGCGGGAGAGATTTTGTTGACCTCGATGGATGCTGATGGCACACGTGATGGCTATGATATTCCATTGACGCGCGCGGTGAGTGATGCTGTCCCTGTACCGGTTATAGCCTCGGGCGGAGCGGGAGCATCTCGGCATATGATCGATGCTATCCGCTTGGGCCATGCTTCAGCGGTGTTGGCTGCGTCAATTTTCCATTTCGGAATCCTTAGTCTTGATGAGATCAAAAAACATATGCAAGATGAGGGAATAGTCACCCGCATAGGAGATTAGATTATGGCCGACCATATTACAGACCAGCTTTATCAGGTTATTTTGTCTCGGCGTGAAGCCGACCCTAAAAAATCATGGACCGCGCGGCTCTTGGTCGAGGCTCCTAGCTTGCCGGCCCGCAAACTCGGTGAAGAAGCTTCAGAAATGATTATCGCCGCTATGAGCGGTAAAACGGAAGATATTGTCGCTGAAGCCGCCGATGTACTTTACCATCTGCTCGTGTTGCTAGCGGCGAGTGATGTACCGCTTGACGCACTGTGGGATGAACTGTCCGCACGCCGCGCCATGTCTGGCATCGATGAGAAAAATAGCCGACAAACCTTAAAGGAGGATGAGCATGGCGTATGACCCCGAAAATATTTTCGCGAAAATTCTGGATGGGTATTTGCCCGCAACTGCTATCTGTGAAGATGATCAGACATTCGCTTTTGCCGATATTAATCCCCAAGCATCAAAGCATTATCTGGTGTTACCAAAAGGCAAATATACGGATCTTAGCGATTTTGCTGCACGCGCTTCTGACGCGGAGATTGCCGCTTGGGTAAGAGCAATCGCGAAAGTTGCTGATCAAGTCGGTGTCGCCGAGGATGGCTATCGGGTGATCGTTAATATCGGTAAAAACGCTCATCAGGAAGTCCCGCATCTGCATGGACATGTGCTTGGCGGTGCGCCCTTAGGACCGATGTTGCCCCGCAATACATAAAACGCTTGGCCTCGGCGAGGTATCCATCACAGTTTCGATTCGATCGAATCCCATATTTTTTTTGCAAGATTTTCGCCGCCAAGATTTTCGATTTCGCGAAGACCTGTCGGAGAGGTCACGTTGATCTCGGTCAAATAGCCACCGATCACATCAATCCCGCAGAAAACTAACCCCTGTTCTTTCAGCATCGGCCCAACGGTGGCGGCAATCCGAAGATCGTCTGCATCAAGTGTGGTCGCGGCCGCTGTCCCACCAACATGCAGATTAGACCGTGCGTCATCGGCTTGTGGAATCCGGTTAAGGGCGCCAACCGCTTCGCCGTCCACCAGAATAACCCTTTTGTCACCTTGGCGCACCGCAGGAAGATACTGTTGCGCCATTAACGGGTTGCGGTCATAAGATAACAGCATCTCAAGCAAGGCCGCGAAATTCGTGTCATCTTGCTTGAGGCGAAAAATCCCCGCCCCACCATTGCCGTAAAGAGGCTTGAGGATGATGTCCCTATATTGGTGGCGAAAATCTCGTAAAGCTTCAATCTCGCGGCTGATCATCGTTGGCGGCATTAACTCCGGAAACAAAGTCGCCACCAGCTTTTCAGGAGCATTGCGCACAGCCCGAGGATCATTCACCACAAGCACCTTGCTCTGAAGCGCCTCAAGCATGTAGGTCGCGGTGATATAGTGCATATCGAAAGGCGGATCCTGACGCATCAAAATCACGTCAAATGATGCAAGATCAATCGTCTCAAGCGATGATGTCATAACATGATTGCCGACTGTATCCCTCAGCGTCACCCATGATCCTCTAGCCATCACCGTCCCACCCGGAGTCATTGACATGCTGTCGGGATGATAAACGTAAAGCCGATGACCTCTATCTTGAGATTCAATACCAAGCGCGAAAGTGCTGTCGCCAGTGATATCGATCGCTTCGATATGATCCATCTGAATTGCGACGTTAAGAGCCATGATTATAGGAGTCGATTATTAATTACTGGCGGTGGTCGTCATTAACCCGAATGTAATTGACCACCGAGGTCGCGCCACGCAAATTTCGTGCGTGTTCTACAACTGCATTCATTTCATCTTCTGAAGGGGAAAGACCACTCAGATAAACAACCCCGTTTACCACGTCGACGTGGTAATTAAGTGATGCAATATCACGATCAGCAATCAACCATCCGCGAAGTTGCGCCTCAGCCAATTTGTCTTTAGCTGCATCCTTGAGGGAGGATTTATCAGCAACCTCAACCTCATTGATTACCTCATTTACCCCATGAACCTGCCAAGCCAGTTGAACCATCTTCACTCTATCCTCGGGATGTTCAACCACACCAGTTAGCAAAACCGATCCTTGGGTTACCGTGACCTTCACACTGGAAAAAAGATTCACATCGTCATCAAAATAAATCTGCGAAAGTTTAGTGTAAATCACGCTATCATTGATCGTCTGGCCAAGGCCTTTTTCTGTTGTCCCTGCCGCAACCGCCGCAACGCCGACACCCGCAGCCGCCCCAACGCATCCAGAAAGTACGAAACAAAGACCAATCAATAAACAAAGCCGACCAAGGGATAATTTAGAAGAATAAGCCATTTCAGATTTCATCACGCATCTCGATTGAGTCATATGTCATCATCACTATACACCGGTCAAAAGCATTGGGGCAACAAAATATCGTGTTTTATTGTCTTAAAACCCACCATCGAGGGCATCATCGATAATTCCTGAGGACGCCACAAGACCATGATCACCTCCCCTTATCATCTTGACCAAGAGAGAGGGCATAAAGTCGTGATCTTGATATGCCACAAGACGCGCTGACCTGGCGCACGGCATCGCGGCGAGACAAGCCGTCCGCCATCGATTCTGATAGCATTTTTATAGCATCACCCTCGCTGGTCTCAGGGCGTTTTTCGCCAGCCACGACCACCACTACCTCGCCTTTCGGCGCCCCATCCCGTGCGAGGCGATCAGCGAGGTTCTTTGCCGTATCGCGCAGCCCTTCCTCATAAAGCTTGGTTAATTCGCGGCCAATGAAAACCAGACGTTCAGGCGCGAGCGCCGCCAGTTCAGCCATCGTTTTAGGCAGGCGTCGCGCTGTGTCATAAAAAATAACCGTTGATGAAATGGCGAGCAATTCCATCAATGCTTCGCGTTTTTTGCTGATAGTAGACGGTAAAAACCCACCAAAATAAAACCGATCCGTTGGCAAACCCGATATAACCAATCCCGCCAGAAGTGCCGAAGCTCCGGGCACGGCCCGAACTTCTATACCTGCGTCATAGCAATCTTTGACCAGCCGATAACCCGGATCCGAAATTAATGGTGTTCCTGAATCACTGACCAGTGCGACCGCAAGACCATTGAGCATCGATGCAAGCAGTTTTTTTCTCGTTTCCACCGAACTGTGGTCGTGATACGCCACCAATGTGCCATGCGTGATCCCCAATCGTGATAGTAACAAGCCAGTGTGTCTAGTGTCTTCACAAGCGATGATGTCAGCCTCGCTTAAGACCACCATCGCCCGCGGCGATAAATCGCCGAGATTGCCGATCGGCGTCGACGTTATTATCAACCCTTTATTGATCGTTTTATTATTACCGTCATTGCAACCGCGCTGAGACATAGATCGTTTTATAGCGTGTTTTACTGCTTTTGGAAACGGCGGCTTATGCTATGCTAGCCTCATGACGGCAAGATACAGTTTTATAGGTATTTTCATCGGGTTAATCCTCGTGGCGTGTCAGCATGAAACGAAACACATTAGCATCGACGTGCCGCAAGCCACCTTAAACGTGCAAGACGTTGAAGATGAGCCACCAATTCCTGTGGAGGACGTTGCTGTTCTTGTGCCTGAGGACGCGGGGTCCTCTCAGGATGAAACGCCGCCTGCGGTATTAACACCGCACGAGGCTTTATCGAAAAATCTTGAGACTGAAGCACTTAAAGCCGCGCTTGATATTGTTAGTAAAGTCAAAAATATCGTGCCGCCAGAACTTGTGCTTGCACCAGAAACTCTGCCGCCCAAAGATCAAAATCGTTTTCGTACAGCGGTAATTTTGCCTTTTAGCGGTCGCTATGCTGCCTTGGCTAATAATATTCGCAAAGCCATAGATATGGCGGTGCTGACTACTGGACGTGCCGATTTTGAAGTAGTCTATATCGATAGTGTCGATGGAGGCGATCAGGCTGCACGTGATGCTGTCGCCGCGACCGCCGATTTGATTGTCGGGCCTCTTTTCGCCGCTACGAGCCGTGAGGCTGCACCGATTGCCGCCGAGCATCAAATTCCCATGATCTCATTTTCCAATAACATCGAAATTGCCCAGTCTGGCGCGTGGATTATTGGCCAATCCCCAGAATCTGAAATTGACGCCGCGCTAGATTACGCTTTTAATGAAATGACCACGAGAGGGGTAGATCCGCGTTTGATTAAAGTCGCCGTGATCATCGAGGACAATTTTTACGGAAGTCGGCTGAGGGATCATACTCTCTTGCGCCTTAAAGAATTCGACATAACTAATATTTCACCCCTGACGCTGACTGATAACATGGTCGCCGACCAGCAATTTCTACGGCGGGTCATAAGGCAATTCGCCAATTGGCAGGAGGATGCTCCGCCAGTTTTTGACGTGGTTATTTTCTGTGGTGGAGGGGAATTTGTCTTAAGAGTCGCGCCTGCGCTGAGCTGGCATGATCTTGATCCCACCAAAGTCGTTTATCTCGGAACGTCGCAACTTGATCAGCCAGCATTATTGCGCGAACCTTCTTTATTTGGCTCGATTTTCGCGACCGCCCCCGCCGCAAAGCAAAGACAATTCACCGAAATCTGGCATCGGTTTTACCGCGAAAATCCCGGCCCAATCGCGGCGATGGGATTCGATGCTATCGCCATAGCCTCGACAATCCGCCCACGGGAAGGCATCAATAATATTCTACTAAATCCATTAGGTTTTAATGGGTTTAGTGGCGTTTTCCGATTCTTGCCTGGTGGCGGCAATGATCGTCATCTCGAATTGCGTCAAATTATCCCGGACGATAGCGTGATTCTACGTGAGGCTGAAACGGCGTTTTGATCGTCCTCCAATCATCCTGAGACAAACCGCGCTAGAAGCTGTCCTAGAATGTGATTGATTACCGGACGCCCCTGATCAGTCAAAGCCAAACGGCCATCATCGAGGGTGATATGATGGCTAGAGCAAAGTTTTGATACCGCCGCCATATCGATCCAGGTGTCACAATCGCCTGCCAGATCGCCGATGCGAGATAGCGACACTCCATCGATTAGCCTCAACCCCATCATCACCGCTTCGATGCCGTAAGACGAAGGTTGCTCGGCTTGCCATGTCTCGCGTCCATGCCCATTGTTTGCCACCGCATCGAGCCAGCCGCCGGGGTTACGTCTGTTGCGTGTCTCAACCCGCATCCCCCCTAACCAGAAACGTCCGGTGGCCCCAGGCCCCACCCCTAACCAATCGCCAGCAGTCCAGTAATTCAAGTTGTGGCAGCTTTCTGCGCCAACGCGTGCGTGATTTGAGATTTCATAGCCGCGTAACCCTGCCGCACGGGTCATGTTTTGCGTTAAGTTAAAAAGATCGAGGGCGGTGTCATCATCGAGCATGGTAAGGCGACCGTCTCGGGCCATCTCAGCGAAAGCCGTGGCGGGCTCTAGCGTCAATTGATAAAACGATAGATGATCGAGACCAAGCGTGAGTATCCGCGTTAAAGCCTCGTGCCAATCATCTGGATGCTGGCCTGGAAGTGCATAAATAAAATCCGCCGATAGTTTTGCGTCATGTGTAAAAATCTCTCGTGCGGCCTGAAGTGCATCAAGGGCTTCGCCCGCTCGATGCTCGCGCCCAAGAAGAGCTAATTCTTGATTATCGAGAGATTGAATTCCTAGCGATAACCGATTGACTCCCACCGCACGAAAATTGGCAAGCTTTGCTGTCTCAAGATTTGTCGGGTTGGCTTCGAGGGTAATTTCCATTGATGCATCTGGGCTAAAAATCTCTCGTGCGGTATCAATAACGCGCCCGACATTATCGGCATGCATCAATGACGGTGTTCCGCCACCGAAAAAAATACTGTCGAGTCGCCGCTCCGCTGTCCCTGAGGTTTCGGCGCATAAAGCCAGTTCACGGCACAGCATATCGGTGTAGAGATCGTGGTCGATTTCGCGTGCGATATGGACATTAAAATCGCAATAAGGGCATTTTTTGCGGCAAAATGGCCAATGCACGTAAAGACCAAATCCTAACGTCATCTATGATTACTCACCGTCGGGGCGTCTCGGCAAAACAACGTTCGACCATTAACTTAAACGCCATCGCACGATGGCTAATTGCGTGTTTTTCTTCGGGGTCAAATTCGCCAAAACTTCGATCATGTCCTTCAGGATGAAAAACTGGATCATACCCAAAACCCATTGTGCCTCTTGGCGGCCAGACGAAAGATCCGTTTATATATCCCGAAACTGTTTCATCATGCCCGTCGGCCCAGCCCAGCGACAAGGCACAAATAAACCGACATCGCGTGTCTGGGTTGCCTGAGGCCAGCATTTTCTCGCGCAGTTTTTTCATCGCCGCACCAAAATCCTGATCATCCCCAGCCCAACGCGCTGAATACAAGCCAGGCGCTCCCGATAACGCCATCACCTCAAAGCCCGAATCATCTGCCAAGGCTGGAATTCCCGTCTGCTGCGCTGCTGTCAGTGCTTTGATCCTTGCATTCGCCTTATAACTGTCGCCATCTTCGTCTGGCGCGTCCACTCCGCAATTAGCTGCACCGATCACCTCGATAGCATAGCCCGAAAGAAGTTCTGTTATTTCACGCAGTTTGCCTGCGTTATGACTCGCTACCACTAGGCGGTTTGATTCGAATCGACGGGGCTCAGTCATGTCGAGGATAGTGCGGCGTGTTGAAGTGCGAAAATTGTCTCAATCCCGCCACGGGCAAGGCGCAGCATTTCCGCCAGATCATCTGCACTGAAAGTAGCACCTTCTGCGCTCGCTTGAACTTCGACGATTTTGTCATCTGACGTCAAAACAAAATTGGCATCCGCTCCCGCGTTCGAATCTTCGGCGTAATCAAGATCGAGAACCGCCGCCCCATCGATCATCCCGCATGAAATCGCTGCGACTTGGCCGGTCAACGGACGGCGGATGATCGTCCCGTCCTTAAGCAGTTTGTCACATGCCGCGGCCAGCGCAACCCAGCTGCCACTGATGGCTGCTGTCCTTGTGCCGCCGTCAGCTTGCAACACATCGCAATCGATTTTGATCTGGCGCTCGCCAAGGCGTTCAAGATCAATCACCGCCCGCAACGAGCGTCCGATCAGACGCTGGATTTCCTGAGTCCGCCCTGATTGCTTGCCGCGCACCGCCTCGCGGTCGATCCTTTCATGGGTTGAGCGTGGAAGCATCCCATATTCAGCTGTCACCCAGCCTTTTTTTGTATTGCGTAGGAATGGCGGGCGTCTTGTATCGATGCTCGCCGTGCATAGCACTTCGGTCGCGCCAAATTTGGCGAGGCATGATCCTTCGGCATAGGCAGAAACCCCGCCGACCAATTTGATGTCACGTAGCATTTCCGCCCCGCGCCCTGATGGTCTTAACATAATGTTTTCTCAGCTGTTGTTACTCAAAAAGTCCCGCACCATAGCACGGACATCTAATCATGGCGAGGTGAGGCTTGACCTTTGGCGGTTCGGGGTCATAAGTTTTCTGGTATGGACGCTATTTCCAATAATGATGGTATCACCTCTGCTGATGGGTCTGTGCTCAGGCAGAGTGAACGCACCAGAGCGATCTTTAACCGGATTGTCGGGCAATATCTCGAAACGGGTTTGCCGGTGGGGTCAAAGACCATCGCCGCCAGTCTAGAGAACACTTTGTCCAGCGCGTCTGTGCGGTCAATTATGGCTGATCTTGAAAAAGCGGGATTGCTGTTTCAACCGCATATTTCTGCTGGGCGCGTGCCGACTGATTCCGGACTGAGATTATTCGTTAACGGGTTGATGGAAATTGGCGGCGAAATTCCACAAGATGTCCGCGCCGTGATTGATCTTAATTGCCGGGCTAGGGATGTTACCGTTGATGAGGCGTTAGCTCAAACGACTACCTTGCTTTCAGGATTGTCACACTGTGCATCCTTGGTTGTCATGCCCAAAGAAGACACCATCATTCGCCATATTGAATTCACTCCACTGACGTTAAACCGTGCGCTGGTCGTTCTCGTTTCCGATTCCGGACAGGTTGAGAATCGAATCATTGATACACCGCGCGGCCTGCCGCCTTCGGCTTTGATCGAGGCGGGCAATTTTATCACTACCCATCTCGCCGGACACTCGCTGTCGCACGCCGCGACGATCCTTGAAAAAACCATCAGCGATAAACAAACTGAAATAGATAAACTGTCACAAAATGTCGTGGCAAAAGGAATTGCCGTCTGGTCTGCACGCGAAAGCGGACAAGGCAATCTGATCATCAAAGGACACGCGAATCTTCTGGACAATGTTACCGAAATAGAAGAACTCGATAAAATTCGTAATCTTTTCGCCCTTCTTGAAGAGCAAAATAATGCAAAAGACGTCCTTGCTATGATTGATAATGCCGATGGCGTCCAAATCTTTATCGGGGCCGAAAACAGATTGTTCAAAAAAACCGACTGCAGCATGATTATTGCTTCATATAAAGACAGTAATAATACCGTTGTTGGTGCGGTCGGTGTGATTGGTCCCACGCGACTTAACTACGCCCGCATTATCCCTATGGTTAATTACACCAGCAAAATGGTTAGCGAAATGCTTAAAGCTAGACGCTAATTTTGCTTATAAGCCACTTGGCAAAGCCCTAAAAAAACCTTACATAACCTACAACAATTTTTGAGCCACAAAACGTAAGGCGTAAGAGATGACTGCTAAACAACCTAAAAAAGACCAACCCGAAGAGATATCTGATGATCAGGCCAGCCCTGACGATTCTGTCCAAAACCCTACTCAGGATAATGAGCAAGATGGTGCTCAGGATGATAATACGCAGGATGATGAGGTTTCTTTAGACATCGGCGATCATGAGATTAATTTTGATGAGGTTTTACTCGACCCCATGTCCGCATTTGAAGCTGAAAAAAATGCCCTTAAAGATCAAGTGATGCGCGCCCTCGCTGAAGCTGAAAACACCAAACGTCGCGCTGAACGGGAATTAGAACAGGCGCGAAAATATGGCCTGAGCGGATTTGCCCGTGATCTGCTGAATGGTATTGAGAATCTCATTCGCGCTGTTGATGCACTACCCGATGATCGAGATACTTTGGAGGACGCGGTTAAAAATCTGGTGAGCGGCGTTGAAATGGTCAGTAAGGAAATGATCACTGTTCTTGAAAAACACGGAATTACCCGCATTAGTCCCGAAGGTGAGAAATTTGACCATACCAGACACCAAGCGATGTATGAGATCGAAACCGATGAAGCCGAAGCAGGAGTCGTTGTTCAGGTTGCACAAGCTGGATGGATGCTTCATGACAGATTACTCACGCCAGCGATGGTCGGAGTTGCCAAGCCGACAGCAGCCGCCAAAAAGCAATAACGCGTCTTGCAATCTTTGTCATAATTCTTATATACAGTCTGGATTTTCGTATTTTAGCAAAATTCTTGTATTTTATCAGTTTTCTTAATATGAGAGTGTGAATAGTAGCAGGAAAAGGGCTGGGTTTCACACCAAACTTGGGAGTAATATTATGGGAAAAGTTATTGGGATTGATCTTGGAACCACCAATTCTTGTGTCTCCGTCATGGACGGTAAAGACGCCAGAGTTATCGAAAACGCCGAGGGCAGCAGAACGACGCCATCGGTGGTTGCTTTCACGGACACTGGAGAAAGGTTGGTAGGACAATCCGCAAAACGACAAGCTGTTACTAACCCTGAAAACACCTTATTCGCTATCAAACGCATGATTGGCAGGCGTCATAGTGGCCCTGTAGCGAAAAAATTCGCTAAACTTGTTCCTTTTAAAACAGTCAAAGCTGAAAATGGTGATAGCTGGGTTGAAGCCAATGGTGAAAAATACTCGCCAAGCCAGATTTCTAGTTTTATTCTGCGCAAACTTAAAGAAGACGCCGAAGCTTTTCTCGGTGAAAGCGTGACCGAAGCCGTCATTACCGTCCCGGCCTATTTCAATGACGCGCAACGACAGGCCACCAAAGATGCCGGCAAAATCTCTGGACTCGATGTGCTCCGAATTATCAATGAGCCGACCGCTGCGGCGCTGGCGTATGGATTAGATAAAAAAGAGTCAGGCACAATTGTCGTCTATGATCTGGGTGGCGGCACTTTCGATGTGTCTGTTCTCGAAGTCGGAGACGGAGTCTTTGAAGTTAAATCCACCAATGGTGACACTTTTCTGGGTGGCGAGGATTTCGATCAGCGGATCATCGATCATCTCGCGGACACCTTTAAAAAGGAAAACAGCATCGATTTACGTGAAGACAAACTTGCACTGCAACGGCTCAAGGAAGCTGCCGAAAAAGCCAAGATCGAATTGTCATCAAGTGCGCAAACCGATGTTAATTTACCCTTTATCACCGCAGATCAATCTGGGCCGAAGCACCTCAATGTAAAACTCACGCGCGCGACTTTCGAAAGTCTCGTAGATGATCTAGTCGAACGAAGCATGAAGCCTTGTAAGGCCGCACTTAAAGACGCGGGCGTTACGCCCAAGGATATCGATGAAGTGATTATGGTTGGCGGCATGACCCGGATGCCTAAAATCCTCGAAAAAGTGAAGGAATTTTTTGGAGCCGAGCCGCATCGCGGCGTTAACCCCGATGAAGTTGTTGCTTGTGGTGCAGCTATTCAGGGCGGCGTGCTTAAGGGTGATGTCAAAGATGTTCTGCTTCTCGATGTTACGCCTTTATCTTTGGGTATAGAGACTCTTGGCGGGGTGTTCACGCGCCTGATCGATAGGAATACCACTATTCCAACCAAGAAAAGCCAAATTTTTTCTACCGCTGATGATAACCAGACCGCCGTTACTATTAGGGTCTTTCAGGGTGAACGCGAAATTGCGGCCGATAACAAATTGCTCGGAAATTTTGATTTGGTTGGACTCCCTGCGGCCGCGAGAGGTGTGCCACAAATCGAGGTTACATTCGATATCGATGCCAATGGAATAGTTAATGTCAGCGCAAAAGATCAGGCGACCGGCAAAGAACAACAAATCACAATTCAGGCGTCAGGTGGGCTGAATGATGACGACATCGAAAGCATGATCAAGGATGCCGAAGCTAACGCTGAAGAAGATAAAAAACGCCGCGAGACAATCGAAACCAGAAATCAGGCTGAATCGATGATCCACGGCACCGAAAAAAGCCTCATTGATCTAGGCGATAAGGTCGATGAAGAAACTAAAACTGAGACTGAAGACGCTATTAAGGCATTGAAAGAAGCATTGGCCGATGATGATGATGCGGCGATCAGCGAGAAAACCGAAGCTTTGAGTGCGGCGATGATGAAACTTGGTGAGATTGCTTATGCAAATAATCAGGAAGCGGAAGCAGAAACGGAAACCGATGAAGCTGATGGTGAAGCTGATACAGCCAATGATGATGACGATTCAGTTGTTGATGCAGAATTCACTGAAGTCGATAACGATAAAAAATCTACCGGTTCGTGATACGCCCGCTATTCGTGCTATGACTAGGATGAGGGCTTGATAATGGCAAAACGCGACTTTTATGATGTGCTCGGGGTCAAGAAAGACGCGGACGCCGCCGCGATCAAGTCAGCTTATCGCAAAATGGCGATGAAGCACCACCCCGATAAAAACCCCGGCGACACGTCCGCCGAGGAAAAATTCCGTGAAACAGCCGAAGCTTATGACGTTTTGAAAGACGCTCAGAAACGTGCGGCTTATGACCGATTTGGGCATGGGGCCTTTAATAACGGACAAACCAATAGAGGTGGCAGAGGCAACGGCAGGGGGGGTGGCTTTAGCGGTTTTAGTAGCGGTGATGGTTTTAGCGATATTTTCGATGACATGTTCTCTGACTTTATGGGAGGAGGACGTGGGCGGGGGCGTCAGAAAAAAAACCGCAAAGGCAATGATTTACGCTATGATATAACCGTCACTCTCGAACAAGCGTTTCATGGAGCGAGCGAAAAAATAACGATCCCCGTGCCGTCGACTTGTGAGCCATGTGACGGCACTGGCGCTTCGCCTGGTTCAATGGCGGCTACTTGTTCTACCTGCCGCGGCGCGGGAAAAGTTCGCGCTCAGCAGGGGTTTTTCACTGTCGAGAAAATATGTCCTACATGCAACGGGCAGGGCGAGACTATCAGCAAGCCTTGCAGCACTTGCGGTGGACAGGGACGTGTTCAGAAAAATAAATCGCTCAATGTAAACATTCCTAAGGGCGTTGATACCGGAACTAGAATCCGCTTATCCGGTGAAGGTGAGGCAGGAATCAGAGGCGCATCGACGGGTGATCTGTATATTTTCATCACTGTGAAGAATCACGATCTGTTCAGGCGCGAAGGCAATAACCTTTTTCTCACCATGCCGGTGCCGATGACCGAAGCGGCCTTGGGCGGCACCATAGATGTGCCTAATCTTGACGGCAAAATGGTGCGCGTTACGATAGATGAAGGCACGCAATCAGGACATCGTTTGCGCCTCAAAGGAAAAGGCATGCCAAGTCTGCAAGGGCGTGGCAAAGGTGATATGTATGTCGATATTCAAGTAGAAACGCCTGTTAATCTGACAGCAAAACAAAAAGATTTGTTGCGATCGCTCGATCAATCAGGAGTGAAACGGAGTTCGGATAGTGCTTCATTCTTCGACCGGATCAAAAAAATGTTCGGTGAAGTCTAACTAATGACCGTGGATGACTCTACTCTTATTGCTTTGGCCGGTGTCACCGGACGCATGGGCGGCATGATTTTGCGGGCTATCGTTGATGATGCGTCATGCCGCGTTGTTTCTGCGATTTCCAGCTCTTCATCACCTTATCTCGGCACGGACATCGGGACTCTGATCGGCGGCGAGGTACAAGGCGTTATTGTTACCGATGATGCTGAGGGGATGTTCGCATCAAAACCCCAGGTTGTTATTGATGTCACTACACCCAAAGCGGCGGCTGATCACGCGAAACTTGCTGCTGTTCATGGTGCGGCGATTGTCGTCTGTACCACCGGACTTGACCAGACACATGAAAAAACTTTGCGCGAGGCGGCAGAAAAAATCGCGGTTGTTCGCTGCCCGAATACTTCGGTTGGGGTTACTATGCTAGCGCGACTTGTTACGCAAGCTGCGAAAAATCTGCGTGATGACTGGGATATCGAAATTGCTGAAACGCATCATCGAAATAAAATTGACGCGCCATCGGGAACCGCTTTGAGACTTGCTGAGGCCGTTGCAAAGGGGCGTGGGATTACTTTTGATCAAGAGGTGGCCCACGACCGAAGCGGCAAGAGAAAAAAGGGAGATATTGGTTTTTCCGTCTCGCGGGGCGGTAATGTGGTTGGTGAGCATCGGGTGATTTTTTATGGTGAGAACGAGCAAATCGAACTTACCCATCGTGCGACAGACCGAATCATTTTTGCCCGTGGCGCATTGCGCGCCGCCAAATGGGCGGCGATCGCACCACCTGGGCTGTATGAGATGGATGATGTCATATCAGATGTTCATCAAGCGGGTGACAATCATGGCTAAATCACCCCCTCAGATGACAGAAAAAGAGATTATCACGGCCTTTGAGCGTTTTGCCAAAATAATGCCGCAAGCCGCCACTGAACTTGTTTATGACAGCCCTTACACTTTGCTGGTGGCGGTTGTGCTGTCGGCCCAAGCAACTGACGTTGGCGTCAATAAAGCCACTGAAAAATTGTTTGCTCGCATTAAAACCCCAGAAGACATGGTGGCTCTCGGTGAGGAAAATTTGAAAAACTTCATTAAAACCATTGGGCTTTTTAATTCTAAAGCCAAAAACGTTATTGCGCTCTCACAGATTCTGCTCGATGAGCATGGCGGACAAGTGCCTGACGATCGGGCGGCCCTCGAAAAATTGCCGGGAGTTGGGCGCAAAACCGCTAACGTCGTTCTTAATGAAGCTTTTGGACATCCGACTATAGCCGTTGACACGCATATTTTTCGGGTCGGCAATCGTACGAGCATGGCACCGGGTAAAACGCCCTTAGAGGTCGAAAAACACCTTGAAAACCGCGTTCCCATCAATGCCAAAAAGCAAGCACATCACTGGTTAATTCTACACGGGCGATATTGTTGCGTCGCACGCAAACCACGTTGTGGTGAATGCATCATCGCTGATCTTTGTCACTATCCTGACAAAATACTGTCCTAAGATTGACTGTCAGCCACCGGGCTACGTCGCGCTAAATCTCGATAACAAACTGTCGATTCCACAATGTCACCCGTTTTGAGGGGGCGGCTGTGCCACGCGATTACCATGTTCTGTTGTTGTCGTGGATAAAGTGTAAAATCAATAATGCAATAATCTAATCGATATTGATAGACGGTCCCAAGTCCTTCGCGGCGAATATAATCCGGTGCGCCAAAAGCCTCGGTTAATTTGTCCACTGTCCAACCAATTGTTCGCGCCGGAGAGATTGGCGGGGCCAAATTGCTACCTCTTGCTGCCAATGTGGGGGCCGCTTTCAAACTCGATGATGCGACTGGCGCTGCCAAAACCTGAGGAAAATCAGGTGCGGGGCGCGTATTTATCGAGCGTAACGTCTGATCGATTGCGCAACCTGAGGTGAGCAAAAAGATCGCGATACCGAAAACACATTGACGACAAGCCATTGTATAAGATTATAGTGGCGGGGGTTATAATTCAATACCGAGGCGAGATTTGATCTCATGAGTAAGACGTCTATTGTTACCATCGGCAACGCGATTGTCGATATTATCGCACAGACCGATGACAGTTTCATCGAAGCGTGCGGCCTAACAAAAGGCACGATGAATCTGATTGATTTTAATACTGCCATAAAATTATATGATGCGATGGGACCTGCTATCGAGAGTTCAGGGGGTTCTGCTGCTAACACTGCGGTTGGAATCGCCGCTCTTGGTGGAGAATCTGCCTTCATTGGTAAGGTAGGAAATGATACGCTTGCCGGCATTTTTAGTCATGATATTCAGGCGGCGGGCGTTACCTTTCATGCCGCTTTCAATCTCGATATGGTCACTGCGCGCTCTTGTATCTTAGTGACTCCAGATGGACAACGCACCATGAGCACCTGCCTTGCTGCCTCGATCACCTTGCTCCCTGATGATATCAATCAGGCGGTGGTTGCAGGCGCCGATATCGTCTTTATAGAAGGATACCTTATCGACGCGCCGATGGGGCGCGAATGCTATGATCGGATTGCTAAGATTGCTACCGATTCCGATACCAGAATCGCTTTGTCCCTGTCTGATCCATTGTGCGTCGATCGGCATCGTGATGTGTTTTATGATTTCATCACAAACCATGTCGATATAGTGATCGGCAATATAGATGAAGTCGCCTCACTGACGCAAACATCGCAAGACGTGGCATTGTTGCAGATTGGTACGATGGTCGAGGAAGCTGTGGTCACTCAAGGTTCAGGAGGATCAACCGCGATGGCTAACGGCGAAATCATTCATATAAATGCTGATCATGATGTATCGGTTGTCGATACCACGGGCGCTGGTGATCTTTACGCCGCTGGATATCTTTACGCGCGGAGCCGTGGGGCGAGTCTTGAACTAGCGACTCGACTTGGCACCATAGCGGCCAGCGAAACCATTAGCCATTTAGGAGCAAGACCACAAAGTGATCTGATCGTGCGTATGCGCAGTGCTATGCCACAAGGATTTTTTGCATGATCAGCTATCTAAAGTGGTGTCATTACTGGGCGATTTTTTCACCGAGATGACGACGATAACTTTCCATATCACTAATCGCTTTACCTGCTACACCATCAGCCATAGCGGCGGCCGCTACTGCCGATGAAACCTCAGAAACTAACCTCGGATCAAATGGGGTTGGGATGATGTAATCGCGGCCATAGTGTAAATCCGTATTATTATACCCCTCAATCAGGTTATCGGAAATCGGTTTGCGCGCGAGCGCTGCGATCGATTTTGCGGCGGCAATTTTCATATTCTCGCTGATTCTGCATGCCCGCACGTCCAAGGCCCCGCGAAAAATATAAGGAAATACCAGAACGTTGTTAATCTGATTGGGAAAGTCGGAACGACCGGTCGCGATAATTACCTCAGGATTAATTTCGCGCGCAAGGTCCGGCATGATCTCAGGATGTGGATTGGACATAGCGAAAACTATCGGATTCGGCGCCATCGTTGCCATCATCGGTGCGGTTAAAATCCCACCAACTGAAAGGCCCAAGAACATATCAGCACCTCTGATCGCTTCATCCAAACTTCTCATCTGTGTTTTGACCGCATGGCGCACTTTCCATTCGTTCATCCTTTTTTCGCGTCCGGTATAAACAACGCCTCCGCTGTCGGTCAAAATCACCCGATCTTCAGCAACGCCTAGGGCTTTCATCAACTCGATGCATGCGATGGCGGCCGCCCCTGCGCCACTCACCACAATTGTGATCTCATCTATCTTTTTTCCCGTCAGATCAATCGCATTCAGCAAACCCGCCGCCGCGATGATTGCCGTACCATGCTGGTCATCATGCAAAACTGGAATATCTAGCCTTTCCTTCAATTCTTTTTCGATGACAAAACATTCAGGTGCTTTGATATCCTCAAGATTGATCCCACCAAATCCACACGCAATAGATTCAACCGTGTCGATAAATCGTGCTGTGTCTGTGGTATTGACCTCGATATCAAATCCGTCAATATCAGCAAAACGTTTGAAAAGAACCGCTTTACCTTCCATCACTGGCTTCGATGCTAGTGCGCCAATATTGCCAAGACCCAAAACCGCCGTCCCATTAGTGACCACTGCGACGCTATTGCCTTTGGCGGTGTAATCATAAGCTTTTTCTGGATTTTCTTCAATCGCAAGACAGGGCGCTGCGACTCCTGGGGAATAAGCTAGCGATAAATCACGTTGTCCTGAAAGACTCTTGGTGGCGGCGATTTCAAGCTTACCGGCTCTACCACGTGCATGAAAATCTAAGGCCTCTTGTGCAAAAGTGTCATCGTCATTATCTGTCATTATTCTATCCTTTAATTTGTCTCCACGAGATTGGGGCCGATGTAAAATCGGTTTTGGTATTAAACTTCTGTTAGGATATGCTATCTCTGGCAACTCTATGCAAGAGTTGCTTTTTTGTGGTCGAGATGAACGAACAAAACCCTGATATTGACGCTGAGGCGACACCGCCAAGCCCGAAAGTGCCGGTTAAAAGCACTGCGCCTAATCTGACCCCGATGTTAAGGCAGTTTCTCGCCGTCAAGGAGGAGCATCCTGATTGTCTACTGTTTTTCCGCATGGGTGATTTTTATGAAATGTTTTTCGAAGATGCTGAAATCGCTGCGGCCGCAATCAATATCACCCTCACTAAACGCGGACGTGCTGGCGAGGATGACGTACCGATGTGCGGCGTCCCACATCATGCCGCAGATGCTTATCTTACTAAACTGATCAGGCAGGGTTTTAAGGTAGCCATTTGTGAGCAATCGGAAAGCCCCGAAGAAGCAAAAAAACACGGACGAAAAGGGCCTTTGCGACGAGAAGTCGTGCGGGTGGTAACCCCCGGTACACTGGTTGAGGACGCGTTTTTACCGCCACGCGAAAATAATTATCTTGCGGCGATTTTCTCGGTGAGCAATGAAGCCGCACTGGCTTGGGTTGATCTCAGCACGGGTGAAGTCATGACCGAAACCACCAGTGGTGCTGATCTGGCATCATCACTCGCGCGCCTTAACCCCGCTGAAGTGATTGTTAGTGATGAGGCTACTGAAACCCCCGAAAATTTTGGAATCGCTGTGGAATGTATCAGCCGAAGGCCGGTGCAGGATTTTGATAGCCGTAGCGCAAAGCGGCGGCTTGAGGCGATTTATCGAGTCGCCACGCTTGATGGAATTGCGGAGCTAAATCGGGTTCAGCTTGCGGCTCTTGGTGCTCTGCTCACCTATCTTGATATCACCCAAAAAGGACGTGCGCTGCATCTGAAACCGGTTAAATCATTCAGCCGCAATAAAGTGATGGATATAGATCCAGCGACTAGAAAGTCTCTTGAACTCACCCGCACCCAGAGCGGGCAGCGCAAAGGGTCATTGCTCGCCACGATCGATAAAACCATGACCGCCGCCGGCGCGAGGCTTATGGCGGCACGGCTTTCTGCGCCTCTGACTGATAAAGACGCGATTATCGGACGGCTCGATCTGGTTGAGGCCATGCTTGGTGATCCCAAACTTGCTGACGTCATCCGCGAGTCTGCTAAAAACATGCCCGATATAGAAAGAGCTTTGACTCGAATCGGACTTAAGCATGGCGGCCCTCGTGATCTCGCCTCAGTCGCCGCCGGAATCGAGGCCGCTACCGCCATGGCTAAAGCTGTTGCTTCACGTGAGAACACGGTTTTGGCAAGCGAGCAATTTTCTCAAATGGCGGATGTTCCCGAAGCCGCTCTTGAAGTCGCGGCGATGATCATCGATGCGCTTACCGACACTTTGCCTTTGCTTGCGCGGGACGGAGGTTTTATCAGAAACGGCATCGATGCCGACCTCGATGAAATGTTTACTTTGCGCGATGAATCAAAACGCCTGATCGCCACCGTCCAGCAAAAATACTGTCAAGCAACAGGAATCTCATCACTTAAAATCAAGCATAATAACGTCCTTGGGTATCATATCGAAGTTAGATCTAATCACGCTGATAACCTGATGGCGGGTGAGCATGGCTTTATCCACCGACAAACCACTGCTCAGACTGTGCGTTTTACCACTGTGGAGCTTTCAGACCTTGAAAAAGAAATGAGCCAAGCCGCCAATAATGCAATTGCCCTTGAGCATGCTTGGTTTGATAAATTCACTGACGCAGTTGTTGAGGCGCGGGATCAGATTATGGTTCTTGCTGATGTAGCCGCCCAACTCGACGTCGCGGTGACGATGGCGGGGCTCACCGAGCGATGGCGTTATTGCAGACCTCAGATCACTGATGGGCAAAATCTTGTTATCGAAGCCGGTAGGCATCCAGTAGTCGAGCAGATGATCACCGATGGCAACCCGTTTGTTGCTAATGATTGCTCCCTTGGCGATGATGATAAAATCTGGCTTTTGACCGGCCCGAACATGGCGGGAAAATCGACTTTCTTGCGCCAAAACGCGTTAATCGCCATCATGGCGCAAGCTGGATTTTATGTCCCCGCCCGAACGGCACAAATCGGGCTAGTCGATAAAGTTTTCTGCCGCGTCGGCGCGTCTGATGATCTTGCCACCGGGCGCTCGACTTTTATGGTCGAAATGGTCGAGACGGCGGCAATTCTTAACCGTGCACGAGGAAAATCGCTCATTATTCTCGATGAAATTGGGCGTGGTACCGCGACTTATGACGGTTTGTCACTTGCATGGGCGGTGGTCGAGCATCTCGATACCTTGGGATGCCGTGTGCTGTTCGCTACACATTATCATGAAATTGCCGCCCTCGAGACACGCCTTGAGGCGCTGAGCTGTCATCAGATGCGGGTGCGCGAATGGAAAGGCGATATAGTTTTTCTCCATGAAGTTGGCATCGGCGCGGCTGATAAATCTTACGGAATCCATGTTGCACGGCTGGCTGGAGTTCCAGCATCGGTGCTTCAGCGTGCTGAAACGATCCTTCAGACCATCAGTCGCAAAGGTGAGATCCAGAATACCGTGGCCTCGATGCCATTATTTGATTCTGTCGCTCAAGCACAGCCGTCCGAAACAATCTCTAAAACGAGTAAAATTGAGGAGCATCTCAAAACCGTTAATCCTGATCATTTGACTCCAAAAGACGCGCTTGACGCACTTTACACCTTGCGCGCACTACTAGACGATGATTCATAAGCATATAGCACCCAAGGAGGAATCGACCTCGCGCTGGATGTTATCTTTCACGCCGCTTGAATACGCCTCATCGCTCCCTGAAACCAAAGAATTGGAAGCAATAAGACGGCAAACCACCGTTTTGTCAGCCGAGATATTTGCCGAAGCGTTTAAGAGGCGTGAGAAAATGCTCGAGGCATTGAAAATCTTGCTGGTTGAAAGCCGCGAGCGTCTAAAAGCCGCCTTTATCAACAGCAATGACGGGGCGGCTTATGTCGGCGGCCATGCACTCGCGATCGATGGAATCATCCGCTTGATCCATGACAGCGCACTGGCGGCCACGCCAAAAAACAAACGTCCCGAACTTGCTGTTATCGCCACTGGAGGCTATGGACGCGGTGAGCTTTGTCCACATTCCGATATCGATCTGATGTTTCTTACCTACAATAAGCCTGATGCCAACGCGCGGCGGCTGATCGAGTTCATCCTCTATATGTTGTGGGATCTTGGATTGACGGTCGGACACGCGAGCCGCAGTTTGCGCCAGACCATGTCAGCGTGTAAAGACGACATAACGATCAGAACAGCGTTGCTTGAAGCGAGGTATTTAGCAGGCGAGGCGGAGCTAAGCCAAGTTTTGGGTGAACGATTTCAACAAGAGATTACTCAAGATACCGCTTTTGCCTTTATCGATGCCAAACTCCAAGAGCGGGATACTCGTCATCGCCGTCACGCCGTTCGCCGCTATATGCTTGAGCCTGACATTAAAGACGGCAAGGGAGGGTTGCGCGATCTGCACACTTTGTTCTGGATCGCGCGTTATGTTTATCAGGCTCAATCAGTTGAGGCGATGGTCAAGCGTGGGGTTTTGAGTCTCGACGAAGCACGGGCCTTTTCCGCCGAACAACGATTCTTGTGGAGTCTCCGATGTTATATGCATTTCCGAGCCGGGCGCGAGGATGATCGACTCACCTTTGACACACAGATTGATATCGCCCCACAGCTTGGATTCGCTGATCGAAAAAATACGAAGAGCGTTGAGCGGTTCATGCGCCGCTATTTTCTTGCGGTTACATCTGTTGGTAATCTCACCCGCATTTTCTGCGCGACCATCGCCGATGATTTTCTGAAAAAGACCCGAACTTCTGATGCAAAGGCGCGTTTTTCCCCTTTGCCGCCGCCGTTTACTCTGCATGGCGAGCGGATAGATCTCATCGATGAGGACGCTTTTGCTGATCCTCTAAATATGCTTGAGATTTTCAACCTCGCTCAGGAAACCGGCTATGATATTCACCCAAACGCTCTGCGCACGATCACCCGCAAACTTAATCTGATCTCTCCACAGTTGCGAGAGCATGATGACGCTAACGCTATTTTTATTAAAATTCTCACCCATAAAACCAATCCCGAACGCGTTCTGAGGTTGATGAATGAAGTTGGATTATTGGGCAAATTCATCCCTGATTTCGGGCGCATTATCGCCATGATGCAATTCAACATGTATCACAGCTACACCGTGGATGAGCACACCATCACCGCCATAGGAATTTTAAGCCAAATAGAAAATGGCGATCTCAAAACCGTCGCGCCGGTGGCGTCAAAAGCCATCCACCAGATCGCCGGACGTAAGGAACTTTATGTAGCTCTTCTGTTGCACGATATCGCCAAGGGGCGCGGCGGTGATCATTCGGTGCTTGGCGCTGAAATTGCAAGATGCATTGCGCCACGTTTTGGAATGAGCAGTGAGGCTACTGAAACTATCGCCTGGCTGGTGCGGCATCATCTGTTGATGAGCGAGGTTGCTTTTCGTTATGACCTGAGCGACCCAAGTACTATCGCCAAATTTGCCGCGACTATTCAGTCACCTGAACGCCTTAATCTGTTGCTGGTACTGACGGTCGCTGATATCAGGGCCGTGGGACCCAATGTTTGGAATAGCTGGAAAGCTGCGTTGATGCGCGATCTTTACACAAGAACGATGGCGGTTCTGCATGGCGCTGATCCTGCGGCCGCCATCCAAAATCTTGCCCATCTTGTGCGGGAGTCTCTCGAAAAAAACCTGACCGAACACCCCCACGGCAAAACCTTGCAAGACGCAAGGCGGTATATAGATATGTTTTATCCTTCATACTGGACAAGTTTTGATCGCGGCGATTATATCCGCCACGCCGAGATGTTTGATCAATCAGGTGAGGTGGAGGGCGAGGCTGATATTTTTCTGACTCCTAACGCTGAGCGAGGTGCGACTGAGGTCGCTATTATTGTCGCCGATGACGGTGGGCTTTTCGCGAGAATAGCCGGTGGTTGTGCTGCTGCGGGTGTTAATATCGTTGATGCTCGCATTACCACTCGAAAAGACGGATTTACCCTCGATATTCTGTGGATACAGGACACCGCACGAGGCGCGATCATCGATAAAAATGATCTTGAACGGATTAAAAAAACCCTCGGTAATGCGCTGAGAGGACAAGAAGATATCGAGGCGGCCCTCGATCGTCGCCTCAGGCAAACTCCGACCCGGATCAGGCAAATCGCCGCGCCTGCAAGAGTGTTGGTTAATAATAACGCGAGCACAACCCATACAGTGCTCGAGATTAACGGCAAGGATGCCCCGGGATTACTTTACCGAATTACTCGTGCGCTTGCTGAATGTGAGGTTAAGATTCAGATGGCCAGCGTTTCAACCTATGGAGACCGCGCGGTTGATGTGTTTTATATCAAAGACAGTTTTGGGCTTAAAATAGAACGCGAAAGCCGAATAAAAACCATCCACGCAACTGTACTCAAAGCACTTCAGAACAGCGACCCTGCTAATAGAGTGATCACATGACCGATGACGCTAAAACTTTAACTCGCCCCGTGAAGCACATCGGCATGATGACCGCCTTGAGTCGATTTTTGGGTTTTATCCGCGATATTTTGCTGGCGACCGTTCTTGGTACTGGTATCGTGGCTGATGCGTTTTTTGTTGCCTTCAGACTGCCGAATCTTTTTAGAAACCTGACTGCTGAAGGTGCGATGACAAGCGCCTTCCTGCCCAATTACACCAGATTGGACGAAATCCAAAATCAGGAATCCGCCCAAACACTCGCGGCTGAAATTCAAGTTATATTGCTGTGGGTGTTAGTTGGGGTGGTGATTATTTTCGAGATTATCATGCCCTTCATCATTATTGGCATCGCGCCGGGATTTGCAAGAAGCCATGAGAGGCTCGCTGATGCTGTTAACATGGCAAGGCTAACCATGCCATTCCTGCCGATGGTCTCACTTGTAGCGTTATGGGTAGCCATCGCTAACGCCCATAACCGATTTATGCTCGGTGCCGCAATACCGGCGGTGATGAATCTTGTCCTGATTATCACCGCCCTGATCGCCCATGCTGCCGATATTGAGGTGGCGACAAAAGGCATAGTGATCGCCGCCTCCGTTTCTGTTGCGGGAGGAATCCAACTCGTTATTATCGGAGGTTGGCTACGCCGCCACAAGGTAATGCCAAAGGTTTTATTCAAGCCGCGTTTTAGTGCGGATGGAAAATCTGTCTGGCGGCGATTCTGGCCGTCGGCGGTTAGCGCGGGCGGAACCCAGATTAATTTGCTGATTGATACTATGCTTGCCTCGCTGTTGCCAATTGGTGGTATTTCGGTGCTTTATTACGCTGAGCGAGTTGCGCAGCTGCCGATTGGCATAGTTGGCAACGCGCTGGGGGTCGCGCTGTTACCGCGCCTCGCGAGACTTGAGGCGCGAGGTACACAAGATGAGGTCGTCGCCGTCATCGCTAGAGGCTTGATTATCGGCATGAGCTTCGGGATTCCCGCTATGGTTGGCACAATGCTCATCGCACGAGAAATTATCAACGGGCTTTTTGTCTATGGCGCGTTTGACGCGTCATCCGCTGAGCGCACCACCGCGACTCTTATGGCTTATGCGGTGGGAATCCCCGCTCTTATCCTCATAAGAATCTTTCAGTCTGCGTTTTACGCCAAAGGCGATACGACAACCCCGATGCGGGTGACCATGCTGTCGGTGGTGGTTAATCTGATCGCTAGTGTTACTCTGATGCAGGTTCTAGGGGTAGCGGGACTCGCGCTTGCTACATCACTTGCTACTTGGTTAGCGGTGATTGTACTCGGAATTTTTCTCGTGCGACAGCGGCGTCTTGATGCGCGGTTTATTAGCCCGATTGTTCGAATAATCCTCGCCACTATGATCATGTTAGTGGTATTGGTTCTATGCCATCAGAGTTTGAAGAACGTCGATCTTATCGTTGCGGTTGAGTTGTTGTTGCTGATGGTGGCAGGGGCAGCAGGATACGCACTGGGCTGTGCTTTAACTGGCGTCTACCGCTATTTTTCCATCAACGCCGATTGATACTTGACCCGTATCACTGCATTGCATAACAAGAAAAGTGGGGACGGAGAGGTCTATGACCAAGCAAAATTTTTCAAGGCGAATCTTTTCAGGCATTCAGCCGACCGGCAATCTGCATCTTGGCAATTATCTGGGTGCGATAAAGAACTGGTGTCAGCTTCAGCATCAGTTTGCTTCGATTTATTGCGTGGTCGATCTTCACGCCATCACTGTGCCACAGAATCCTGACCAGCTGACAGCGGCTACAAGAGAAGTAACGGCAAGTTTACTTGCTGCCGGAATAGACCCAAAAACCTCTATTATCTTTAACCAGAGTCGGGTAACGCAACACACCGAACTCGCTTGGATTTTAACCTGCCTCACGCGAATTGGTTGGCTGAATCGTATGACGCAATTCAAGGAAAAAGCTGGAAAGAATCGTGATAATGCGACCTTGGGGTTATTTTCATATCCGGTGCTGATGGCTGCGGATATTCTTGCCTATAAAGCTACCCATGTGCCAGTCGGTGAAGATCAGAAACAACATCTCGAACTAACCCGCGATATTGCGGCAGGGTTTAACGCCATGGTCGGAGAAGAATTTTTTCCGTTGCCTGAGCCGCAAATTCTCGGACAGGCCACCCGCGTCATGAGTCTTCGTGATGGCACAGCTAAAATGAGCAAGTCTGACCCATCTGATTTTTCAAGAATTAACCTGAGCGATGATGCCGATGCCATCGCGCATAAAATTCGAAAAGCTAAAACCGACTCGGATCCATTACCTGATAACCCAAAAGATCTTGATAGCCGAGACGAGGCGAGGAATTTGGTAACGATTTATGCCGCGCTTGCAGATGAAACAATAGAGAAGACGCTTGCACATTTCGCAGGACAAGGATTTTCAGTCTTCAAACCCGCACTGATTGATCTTGCAGTTGCGCGACTCGCGCCGGTTACCAAGACTATGCGCGATCTTGCTCGCGACTCTGGGCATATCGATGCAGTTTTGGAGGATGGAGCCGAGCGCGCTTACGCGATTGCTTTGCCTATTATTAGCGAAGTCAGACAGCGAATAGGACTTTTGGGCAAAACCCTCGGCTAGAATTTTGCACGAAGGTGTCTCTGTCGTCTTGTATTATCATGAGCGGCAGTCTATATAATAACGAGTGGAGAGCGCATGATGTTCATTCAAACCGAAGACACCCCCAACCCGACAACGCTTAAATTCATTCCCGGTAAAACGGTGATGGAAAATGACACAATTCATTTCGTTTCGCTTAATGAAGCGTCAACTTCGCCGCTCGCCCGGCGTCTTTTCGCTGTCGAGGGCGTTGAGCAGGTATTTTTAGGCTCTGATTTTATCTCGATCACCAAGCAGGAGGCCTCGGAGTGGTTTACCATTAAACCTGGCGTGCTTGCCGCTATCATGGAACATTACGCCAGCGGCTTGCCCGTCATCGAAAACCATGAAGCCGCCGATGATCATGCCGATGATGATGAAACCGTGACCCAAATCAGGCATCTTCTCGATACCCGCGTCAGACCCGCAGTTGCCATGGATGGCGGAGACGTTGTTTTTAAATCTTTTGAGGACGGCGTTGTGACTTTATATATGCGCGGTGCATGCCAAGGGTGCCCAAGCTCAACCGCTACCCTCAAAATGGGGATTGAAAATATGCTACGTCATTATATTCCCGAAGTGCAAGAAGTGCGGGCGGATAGCTGATAAAGTGATACTGGGAGCACAAGCAAGCAGAATAGAGTGGAACGCATTAACGTTGAGTCGAGTTCTCATGGCTCTTGCGGCGGGCCTTGTTGTTGTTCATATTATCATCGTTGTATTTATGAGCGAGGCCTCGCCACGAATCATCGCTGGATATTATAATCTCGACCCAACCGTGGCGACTCCGCCCGATTCGATCGACATCTCACCCGAAAGACGCCAATGGCTCGAAAAGCAGCTTGCGCCGTCACCGGTTTTAGCCTGGAAAAATAAGAATTACGTGGTACCAGATGATAATATCCCTGGTGCCACATCTTCATCCACACCTCAGAACATACGGGTTGCCAGCGTTTATCTACGCATTTTGCCTGATCTCGAATCACTTTCGATCAGCGAGCGCAAAGAAAAATTTATCTCTATCGTTTTACCTCTGGTTCTACGCGCTAATAATGAATTGATCGCACGAAGGCAGAAAATTACCGAGGACGCTGAACGTGGTGACGTTGAAAAAATCAAATATTGGGCGGAGCTTTATCTGATCAAAAATCGCGACCGCGATATTGATGCGCTGGTAAAAGAATTGCTGATCCGGGTTGATACGATCCCCGTCTCGATCGTTCTTGCCCAATCAGCTATCGAAAGCGGCTGGGGGACTTCGCGCTTCGCTCGTCAGGGTAATGCGCTATTCGGACAATGGGCATGGACATCTAGGAGCGGGCTTAAACCCAATAACCCGAGCAATAAACGCTCGGTGGTGAGATCCTTTGTCAATCTTTTCGATTCCACCCGCGCGTATATGCATAATCTCAATACGCATGACGCCTATAAAGATTTTAGAAAAAAACGCGTGACTACCCGTGGTGATCATAGCGCTAGCTATTATCTGATCCATGATCTCGATCAATATGCCGAAGACGGGCTTTACGTCCAGACGTTAGCTAATATCATCGACGGTAACGGCTTTCGCCGTTTCGATGATGCGGCGCTCGATGAGTGAGGATTTAAGTTTTAATCCCGCACGAATTGCCGTCCAAACCAATACCAACGGCCTGTGGAGCGACCATCCTCAACCGCTGGCATTGTGCAGTTAAGACGGCTTCGGCCTAGATGGAGTGGTTGGGGGAAATGCACCTCAACGCGCCGGTCGCTAATAAACACATCAACTTCGCCTTGGTTGGTGGCGAAACACGAAAGATGATCAAGGGCGCCTGCCGTCGTGTCCACCGTGAAGCTGGGTTTAGGCGAAGGGTCTTCCACCACCATGCTATCAGGTGAGAAATCACGCACTGGCAACGCGATCGCCTCAACCGCAGTGGTCAATCTTGATAAAGCGCTGTACGCTTCATTAAACGCAAAGCGTGGCCACTCATGACGATCGATACTGGCGTGGACAACTCCCGAATGCTGACCGAATGCTGCGATGAAGCCAGCATCTTTAATTACATCACGAACCAAGGGTGAAAACTCGCCGAAGGGATAGGCGAAATATCGGGGTGTTTCACCCAACTCGGTAACAAAACGCGCATTTGATATGGCAATTTCAGTCAACATCTCGTTCGCATTCAATAGATGCATATGAGGGTGGCTATGACTATGGTGGCCAATCTCAACCCCTGCCGCTTTCATCTCTTTGATCTGATCCCAAGTCGCGTAACCCGCAAGATTCTGATCGACGGCCTGGGTTGAGACAAACAGCGTGAACGGATAACCGTAAGCCTGCAATCGAGGAAAGGCTTCTTCATAAACCGATAAAAAAGCATCATCAACCGTGATTGCTAGTGCTTTGTCTGGCAGAATCTCACCAGCGATCACCTTGCGGCTGATTTCATCGAGTGGCAACACAATCCAGCCTTCGGCTTCGATCGTCGCCAAATGTGCATCGAATGTCTCAAGCTTGATATTGGTTGAAGGCACCGTGTCTTCGCCGAAACGATGATACATAATCACAGTCGCGTCGCTTGCGGCCAACGCTGCTCCATGGGTGAAAATTAGCCACAGCAGAAAAAACCACCTGAAAAATCGCCATCTTGAAGATCTGTACAAAGATATAATGGTCATTGTTGCCTCTATTCTATCATCTCTATACCATAAAAAAAATGGCAACCCAATATGACAACACATCAAGCACGCGCGTGATTCTGGGAATTGAAGCAAGTGGCGACAGTGCGTCTGTCGCCCTTGGCCGTGATGGCAATGTGATCGCTGTTGCAAGACGTGAGGCGGTGCATGGGCACGCGGCGTGGATCACGATCTTGGTTAAGGATTGTCTTGCTGAGGCGCAGCTTTGTTTTAACGAGATAGATCTGATCGCTGGCGGGCGGGGGCCGGGGTCATTCACCGGAATCAGAGTCGCACTTGCGGCTGCGCGCGGCTTTGGCCTCGCGCTTGATATTCCGGTTTATGGCATCTCGTCACTCGCGATGTTGGCAACTTCATATCATGGTGGAGACGAGGCGGTGCTCGCAGTTGTTTCAACCCGGCGTAAAACGTTTTTTAGCCAAATTTTCACAGCAACGGGCGCATCTGTTACGCCGCAGGATATGATCGAATCTAGCCTTGATGAATTACCCTCGCTTTATCGCCAAAATGGTCCTTTGGCAGTGGTGGGACATTGTGGTGATGAGGCCGGGGCAAGGTTTAATACCGCCGGTATCGAAGTCGTGGCCTCCCGAAATACTGACCCTGATGCGGTGATGGCGGTAAAAACCGCCGAGAAAATCCTTATCAATAAAGGCAAACCCGAAGACTATCGTCCTGAGCCATGTTATGTGACAGAAGCGTTAACCAGCACGGCGAAAAGCGATGGCTGAATTTTTAGCGAGGTTTTTTGTGAAATTGGTAAATCTTTGAAGGGGCCTCTGATCATCACGGTGCATGCTTATTCATCCGCCTTCATCGCTGGCTTGACACCACTATAACGCGTGGTTAAAGGAAAACAGATGGGTAAAAAACTCTATATCAAGACCTATGGCTGTCAGATGAATGTTTATGACTCGGCCCTCATCGGCGATTTGCTCGCCCCATTAGGCTATGCTGAGACCAATAGTGCTGATGATGCTGATATGGTGATTCTTAACACCTGCCATATCCGCGAGAAAGCGACTGAAAAACTTTTCTCTGAACTTGGACGCCTGCGCCGTCAACAGCGCAAGGTGAAAGAACAGGAGGCGCGCGATGTCTCCATTGTGGTGGCGGGCTGCGTGGCGCAGGCCGAAAGTGAGGAAATAGCGAGACGCGCCCCATGGATTGATTTGATCGCTGGGCCGCAGACCTATCATACCTTGCCTGAATTGATCAGTACGATAAATCCCTCATCGCGGAACGCCGTTATCAACACCGATTTTCCCATCGAAAGTAAGTTCGATTTTCTGCCCACCAACCCCGCATCTCGCGGTCCTTCTGCATTTTTATCGGTTCAGGAGGGATGTGATAAATTCTGCACTTTTTGTGTTGTGCCCTATACCCGTGGTGCGGAATTCTCGCGCCCGGCCACTGCTATTTTGGCTGAGGCGCGGGCACTGATTGCGGATGGTACCCGCGAAATCACGCTTCTTGGGCAGAATGTCAACGCTTGGCGCGGTGAAGCGCCGGATGCCTCGGAATGGTCTTTGGGAAGGCTTTTATATGCGCTTGCTGAAATAGACGGGTTGATGCGCATTCGCTATACCACCTCGCACCCCCTTGATATGCATGATGCGCTTTTTGATGCTCACGCTGAGATTGAAACCCTGATGCCCTGTCTGCATCTGCCGGTACAGTCCGGGTCTGACCGTATTCTAGACGCGATGAACAGGCGGCATCGACGCGATGATTATATTCGCATCATTGATCGAATGCGCTCGGTGCGGCCGGAGATCGCCATTAGTGGCGACTTCATTATCGGATTTCCCGGTGAGACTGATCGTGATTTTGCTGATACTGTCGGGCTCATCGATCAGATTGGTTACGCCTCGGCTTACTCATTCAAATATAGTCCAAGGCCTGGGACCCCTGCCGCGAGCGCGCATGATCAGGTGCCTGACGATGTTCAAACCGAAAGGCTTGCTGCGATACAGCAACTTCTTGCCGCCCAGCAACTCGCCTTTAATCGCACGCATGTTGGCGAGACCGTAGACGTGTTGATAGAATCGCGAGTGTCAAAAAGAAAACAAATGACCGGACGAACTCCTTGGATGCAAAATGTTTATTTAGATGAAGCATTAGGTGAAATTGGTGCTATACTTCCGGTGACGATTACTGCCGCTCATCAAAACAGTCTTGGTGGTAAAATCGTCATAGAACAAGGGTAAGGGCCAAGTTTTAGGATTGGTTGAGGTGAAGCGAGAAAACGGGCAAAACCACAAAGTCCGAATAGAGTTCGATGATAACGCTGTATTGCCGGTTCTTTATGGCTCGCATAACAGCAATCTTAACTATCTTGAAAAAGCACTGGATGTCAGGCTCGATTCCTTTGGCAATATCGTCAATATCTCAGGAAGCGCATGCAATACCACCGTTGCTAAACAAACCCTTGAGACCTTATACAAACGCATGACCGACCCCAAAGATACCATCACTGAAATATCAAAAGCCATTGTTGATGACGCCCTGCGCCAAACGCGCGATATTGGTGAGAACGGTGGAAAACAGCAAACTCGTGACCCTGTGGCCACTTGGAAAAAACGCGTTATTGCCAAAAGCCGCAAGCAACAGGAATATCTTGACGCAATCAGAAGAGATGATGTTGTTTTTGGAATCGGCCCTGCCGGAACCGGCAAAACCTATCTCGCTGTAGCGCGTGGCGTTGAGGCGTTAAAAGAACGCCGTGTCGAACGGTTGGTTCTCTCGCGTCCGGCGGTTGAAGCAGGCGAAAGACTCGGTTTCTTGCCGGGTGATATGAAAGAAAAGGTAGATCCTTATCTGCGACCGCTTTATGACGCGCTTTATGATATGATCCCGCCTGATAGAATGGAGCGCATGTTGGCGTCTGAGGAAATAGAAATCGCCCCGCTGGCCTTTATGCGCGGACGAACTTTGGCGCAATCTTTTGTTATTATCGATGAAGCACAAAACACCACCCCTATTCAGATGAAAATGTTGCTAACGCGTCTTGGTGATGATTCGCAAATGGTGGTCACGGGAGATCTTAGCCAAACCGATTTGCCGCCAGGTCAGATTTCTGGATTGGCGGACGCTGTTTCGATTTTAAGCGACGTTAAGGGGATCAATATCACTCATTTTTTTGATAAAGACGTGGTGCGGCATCCGATTGTTGAGCGGATTGTTGTTGCTTACAATAAAGCCAGCAGTAAAAGTATCGTGTCATGACTCTAGCTTTGACTGAAACCGATGAGCCTCCGGATACAATGATTACTCTCGCGCTTCGCCATGGTAGCGAAGTAGAGATCAGGATAGAGCATCAACTGTGGCTTGAGGTTATCACTCAAATCCCGCAGGGGGATTTGAGTGATGTAATCGCGGAATGTTATGAGATGAGATATCACGGCAAGAATGTTGCGATCTTGCTGACCGATGATGCATATCTCAGGCACCTCAACCATCGGTTCAGAGGAATCGATAAGCCAACTAATGTGCTCGCTTTTTCCACAACAGGGGATGAATTTCTGGGAGATCTGGCGCTAGCTTATGAGACAATGGCGCACGAGGCCGCCCACGATCAAAAACGTCTTACACACCATTTTATTCATCTGGTTATCCATGGAATGCTCCATCTGATGGGTTATGACCATGATACCGTTGAGGCCGCCGCGAAGATGGAAGCCATCGAGGTCGAAATTCTTGCTCGCGCCGGTATCGATAATCCATACATTCTCAAAGGGGGGTCTAATCATGACCACATGGCAACGTCTTAAATCAGCTATCTGGCGGATGATTCCTGGTAATCCTCCCGCTTTAGAGCGCGAGGAAATTACTGAATTGCTCGAAGAATCTATCCGTGAGAAAGTCAGTTTCGATACCCATGAAGGAATGCTGCTACGAAATATTTTGGGGCTTAGGGATATTACTGCGACTGATATGATGGTGCCTCGCGCTGATATCGTCTATGTCGACCGAAGCGATTCGATCGAAGCGATTCTCGCAAAAATGGGTGAAGCCAATCACTCGCGGCTTCCCGTGGTCAATGGCAGCCTCGATGAGGTTGATGGCATTCTTCATATCAAGGATATGGTGGGGGTCACCCATGCTGAAAAAGATCCTGATGTTTTGTCACTTCTGCGCCAGCCGATTTTTATAGCCCCCACTATGCGGCTGCTCGATCTGCTCGAGGAAATGCGCATCAAGCGATTGCATCTAGCTTTAGTAGTCGATGAATATGGCGGCACAGACGGTCTGATTACTATAGAAGATTTGATTGAGGAAATCATCGGCGAGATCAATGACGAACATGATAAGGATGACGCGCCGGCTTTCGATATAGCTGGCGATGGAACGGCCACAGCCGATGCCAGAGTAGAAATTGCCACGCTTGAGTCTATCTGTGGGGCGTTACTTAAAAATGAAGATCGTGATGAGATTGAAACTGTTGGCGGGTTGGTGATCTCGCTTGCAGGACGCGTGCCGGGGCGCGGTGAGATTGTTCGCCATCCCGCAGGCCTAGAGTTTGAAATTCTGGACAGTGATTTACGCCATGTGACACTGGTCAGAATTCGCGGACTTGGCCGCTTTCAGACACCTGTTGCTTCAGCACAATGATTGTTTATCCGCGTATTACTGCCTTTCTTTGCGGTGCGATCGCCACACTTGCCATGCCCCCTTTTCTCTTTTTAGCCGCCGGATTTGCCCTTGGCGTGCCGATCTTTTTGCTCGCGCGAGAAAAACGATTACGTCAGGTTTTTATGCTTGGTTGGATGACGGGATTAGGCTGGTTTGCTGCTTCGCTCTATTGGATTGGTAATGCCCTGATCACTGGTGGCCCGCAATTTTACTGGATGTTGCCTTTTGTTATCTTTGCTTTGCCAACAGTTTTAGGAATTTACTGGGGGGTTGCGTTTCTTGCGGCATCGATTACTGCCCGGCCTGGTTTGGGGCGTGTGTTCGCAGTGATTTTCTGGTTGGCGGTGAGCGAATGGTTGCGCGGTATGCTTTTTACAGGCTTCCCGTGGCAGACTCCGGGCATGGCGTTTGCACAAGATGGGTTGGGATTCGCACTGGCTTCGGTGATTGGCGTCAATGGATGCACTGTTATTGCGCTCATCATTGCGGCTATTCCGGCGGTGATACTCATCAACTACCGTTTTGTGCTCATTCCTCTGGTGGTAATCTCGGGGGCCCTGACGCTGGGGGGGGTCTATAGCCAGAAATCACCCACGCTTCCCTCATCCGAAGCACCAGTCATGCGATTGGTACAAGGCGGTATTCCGCAAAATCAGAAATGGGATTATAGTGCGCGTGCTGACAATCTGAATAAATTCGTACGGCTGTCACAGACTGCCCCGCAAGGCACCCCACCCCCTGATCTAATTGTTTGGGGCGAGACTGATTTTGCCGGTTTTCTCGACCGCGAGATTGACGAGGTTCGCAAAATGTTGTTAAAGGCGACCGTCGCAGAATCATGGTTGATCACTGGCGGGTTGCGCCATCACTCCGCAGAGAAAAAACCGTTTTTTAACAGTGCCTATCTACTGACGCCTGATCTTATAATCGCCGATTATTATGATAAACGTCATCTCGTGCCTTGGGGCGAATACACGCCGTTTCGCGAGTTTCTTCCTTTTGTTGATCATTTCGCAAGCTCGAGCGATATGGCGGCTGGCGCAATCTCTAGCATTTTCACTTTGCCCCGCGATCAAGGTACGGCATTGCGAATTCTGCCACTCATCTGCTATGAGATTATCTTTCCAGCCGCGACGCGCAAAGCGGTCGTGCGAAACCAGATAGATGTTATTATTAACCTCACCAATGATGCTTGGTACGGCGATACCATTGGCCCCCGCCAGCATCTCGCTATGGCTCAAATGCGTGCTGCTGAACTCGGTGTAGTGGTAATCAGGGTCGCTTCGACCGGAATTTCCGCTGCGATAGATCCACACGGCGCTATTATTTCATCTATTCCCTATGACCAAGAAGGTGTCATCGATGCCGCTATACCGCCACGAATCTCCACTCTTTACGCATACATTGGCGATTGGGCGTTTATCCTTTTGCTACTGCTACTCGCCGCCATGACCCTCGCATTTCGATCTCGACTATTGACGTCAAAGCCTGTCTAATAGTATTACTCACGGAAACTTTTTTATCGTGAGCTGATCATGACTCATCTTTTCACTAGCGAATCCGTCTCAGAGGGTCATCCTGATAAAATCTGTGACCGTATTTCCGATGAAATCGTCGATTTATTGCTTGAAAAATACAACGAAAGTCGGGTGGCCTGTGAGACTATGGTGACCACCAACCGCACCATTATCGGCGGCGAATTTCGTTGCCACCCTGATATTGAGGTCAAGCGTGAGGAGATTATTGAGACCGCACGACAAGCTGTTAAGGCCATTGGTTATGAACAGGATGGGTATCACTGGAACAAGATGAAGGTCGAAAACCACCTCCATGCTCAATCAGTCGATATCGCGCGCGGCGTGGACGCTCAAGACAATAAAGATGAAGGTGCGGGAGATCAGGGAATTATGTTCGGCTTTGCCTGCCAAGAGACTGACGCGCTGATGCCAGCCCCGATCTATTACGCGCATAAAATCCTTAAATCTTTAGCAGACGCACGGCATAGCAAAAAAACATTTGTTCTAGGCCCTGACAGCAAATCGCAAATCACATGTCTTTATGAAAATGGCAATCCTGTCTGCACGACTAGAATTGTTGTTTCAACCCAGCATGAAGAAGGTGCTGAAGGGCAGATCCGTGATCTTGTTCGTGAGCATGTGCTCAAGGCTCTGCCTGATAAAAGCTGGATGTGTGATGACGAGCATTTTTACGTTAATCCAACCGGTAAATTCGTCATTGGTGGCCCTGATGGAGATACAGGGCTAACCGGACGCAAGATCATCGTGGATACCTACGGCGGGGCCGCGCCACATGGCGGTGGTGCTTTTAGTGGCAAAGACCCTACCAAGGTAGATCGCTCAGCAGCTTACGCGGCAAGATATCTTGCCAAAAATGTTGTGGCGGCGAAACTTGCTAAAAAATGCACCATTCAGCTGTCTTACGCCATCGGCATCTCAAATCCTTTGTCGGTTTATGTGAACACTTTTGGCACGGGACAAGTAGAAGATAGTCGCCTTGAGGACATACTGCCAAAAATCATGGATGGCCTGACCCCGCGCGGAATCAGGCAAAAACTGCGCCTTAACATGCCGATCTATGCCCCAACGGCCGCTTATGGGCATTTTGGACGTGAGCCTGATGAAGGTGTTAAAGGCAGCTTTACTTGGGAGGCGTGTGATCTAGTAGACGAATTACTCGCCGCCGTATGAGGCTGGCCAATTATGGCAGACATCGATCGGGACAATGCTGCGGATGTGCGGCATCGTTTTTACGGACGGCGTTTCGGTAGAAAACTGCGCGATGCGCAGCGTCAAACCCTTGAGCAGGGATTGGATCGCTTCGGAATAGGTACAGAATCAACGCCGCTTGCGTTGCGACAATTATTTTCCCATGCACCGCAGCGAATCTTTTTAGAGATTGGTTTTGGTGGCGGCGAGGCGCTCGCACATCTCGCTGAGACTTTCACTGAAGACAGTTTTATTGGCGCTGAGCCTTTTGTTAATGGGGTCGCTAGTCTCTGCCGTCATATCGCTGAGAAAAACCTCGCCAATATTCGTATCTGGCCTGAAGATGTCAGGCTTTTGTTGCCCTCAATTGATGATGGGTATTTTGACGGTGTTTATATTTTGTTTCCCGATCCTTGGCCGAAAACGAGACATGCAAGGCGACGGATTCTTCAACCGGCATTTGTGGACGCGCTCGCAAGATTGATCCGTGAGAATGGATTTCTTCTCGTCGCTTCAGATCATTCTTGCGCTAAGTCATGGATTCTTCGTGCTCTTTTGAATCATCCAAATTTTTTCTGGCAAGCCAGATCAGCTAATGACTGGCGCACCCCTCCACCGAATATTATCACTGGACGCTATGCTACAAAAGCAGAAAGCCAAGGGCGGAGATCTGCGTGGTTTGTGTTTAAGCGGCGTTGATTATTTTTGCGTTATATATCTTGCTATCGTGGAGATAAAAGAGTATAAGGGCAAAAAAATGCTTGTCACTGAATATGATGGGCCTCCAATTAGGGAGTTGCCCATTTTTTAATGACCGCAGAATTATGACACTTTGGCGAGAGGCGGGATGACAGTCGAGACGGTCATTGCCGATATGATCAGCGAAACAATTACTGCAAAAGGATTTGACCTTGTTCGTGTCAAATTCGACCGTAGTGTGATGCAAGTTATGATCGAGCCGATAGATAAGGAAACACCAATGACTGTGGATGATTGTGCAATAGTCTCAAGAGCAATTTCGCCTTTGCTGGATGAGGTTCAGCCACCGATAACCGCCTATACGCTCGAGGTCTCATCGCCTGGGATCAACCGGCCTCTGATCAAGCCTGAAGATTTTAACCGTTTCGCTGGCGAGCCAGTGTCTATTTCGCTTAAAGCCCTTATTGATGGCCGCCGGCGCATTAAAGGTAAGCTGGTTGGAATCGATAATAACTCTATCGTCACTATAGATACTCAGGCAGGTCCGGTTACCGTTGATCTTCAGACTATCGATACCGCGTCTATCGCTGCAGCTTCGGCGATCAACGCTGAAAACAGGAAAGGATAAGTCAATGGATACCTCAACGATCGGAGGCGAGTTGATTCAGGTTGCTGATATTGTCGCTCGTGAAAAATCAATCGAACGCGAAGAAGTACTAACCGCGATGGAAGAAGCTATCCAGAAAGCAGGACGGTCACGCTATGGTATAGATCGCGATATCCGCGCCTCTATTGATCGAAACTCAGGCATGATCACCTTAGAGCGTTTTACTGAAATCGTTGAGAACGCTGAGGATTTGGAAGATGAAGCCACGCAAATTATCTTTTCTGCGGCCCAAGAAATCAACCCTGACCTTAAAATTGGCGAGTTTATCCGCGAGCCTCTGCCGCCGGTCGAATTTGGGCGGATTGCTGCCCAAGCCGCAAAACAAGTCATCAGCCAACGCGTCCGAGATGCTGAGCGTGCCCGGCAATATGAAGAATATAAGGACAGAGTTGGCGAAGTTGTCGTTGGCACCATTAAACGCGCTGAAAACTATTCTGCCACCATCGATCTTGGGCGTGCGGAGGCTGTGATTAGGCGCGAGGATATGATCCCGCGCGAGCTTTTGCGCCAAGGTGATCGAATCCGCGCCTATATCAAGGATGTTCGAGTTGAACTCAGGGGGCCGCAGATTTTTCTTAGTCGCGCTGATAACCGTTTCATGGCGGAGCTTTTCACCCAGGAAGTCCCCGAGATTTACGATGGAATCATCGAGATCAAAGGCGTTGTTCGCGAACCGGGAAGCCGCGCTAAGATCGCAGTATACTCGCACGACCCCGGTATTCACCCCGTGGGTTCTTGTGTCGGAATGCGTGGCAGTCGTGTCCAAGCGGTGGTCAATGAGTTACAAGGCGAGAAAATCGAGATTATCCCATGGTCTGAAGATGTCGTCACTTTCGCTATTAATTCTCTGGCCCCCGCCGAGGTGTTTAAGGTCGTGATGCATCAAGACACCGGGCGGCTTGAAGTGATCGTGCCTGATGATCAGCTGAGTCTTGCCATCGGGCGGCGCGGGCAGAATGTGCGCCTCGCATCTCAACTGATCGGTTGGTACATAGATATCCTCTCACAATCTGATGAAAATATACGCTTTCAGGAACGTTCTGAACGATTCATGCAGCATCTCGATATCGATGATGTCATGGCCAGCCTATTGGTCGCTGAAGGTTTCGTTTCGATTGAAGATATTGCCGAATGCGAAGTTGAAGAATTGCTCTCAATTCAGGGGTTCGATGAAAATATTGTGGGCGAATTGCAAACACGCGCCATCGATTTTATCGAACGCGAGACAGCACAGATTAAACAGGAGATGGCCGAATTCGCTATTGCCGATGACCTTAAGGATTTAGAGTCTCTGACCCCCGCTATGGTGCTTCAACTTGCAAAAAACAAGATTCTTACCCTCGATGATCTCGCTGATCTGGATAGTGAGGAATTGGTCGAATTTCTCACCGAACAAGGACTCACTAGTCAGGAGCGAGCGGGTGAAATTATCATGGCTGCGCGAAAGCACTGGTTTGATGATGAGGACACGCCAGATGAGGCGGCCGATGATGGTGATACGGCCGGTGATGATGGTGATACGGCCGATGATGATGATGATACGGCCCCTCAAACAGGAACCCTTGCCGAAGGAGAAACGCAAGCCGAGTAAAAATAGCCTTTATGGACTATTACTTGCCAGACCCTGACGTTAGGGTGTAGATCGTGGTAGAGTAAAAACCGGTAGCAAAAGAATCGCAAAGCATGAGTGATCAGCAAGAAAAAAAGAAATCGACCCTTAGCCTTGGCGGCCGGGTGAATGTTCCAGCCACCGCTGATACGCAGCCCCGCCCACCTATCGGCTTGCGCGGTGGGCAAATCGCCCGCAATAGATCTGGTGCTGGCGTTCAGGTGGTTCACAATCGAAGCACACGGCGTCGGAGCAGCGCCCCTCCGCCGCCCCCACCGACTCCAACACCGCCCGAAAATAGTGGGGAACTAACAGGCGCTGAAATCGCCGCACGCGAAGCGGCCCGTAAACGCGCGGTAATAGAAGACTTAAAACCTCAACCTTCTAAGGCGCGCGTGCGTAAAGATGAGGTTTTCGATACTGAAAAAACCGCAACTGATACTGTTGGGTCTGATATCGATAAGGCAGAACCTCTGGCGGCAGATGATCAGTCTGGGCCGACACCACCTGAGTCGCGAAAGCTTGCTGACAAGAAAACCGTTGCACCGGTTATCAATGAGGGTGATGTCGGCGGCCGCACTTCTGGACGCCGCCGTGAGGTCGCTGATACGCCGAAAAAGACCCCAGCAAGGCGCACGCAAGAACCTGAAAAACGCCGTGGTAAAATAACCATTACCGAAGCTCTTGACGGCGATGATCGCATGCGGCAACGCTCGCTTGCCTCAGTGCGCCGTGCGAGAGAACGTGAAAAAGCAAGACAGCGTGTCGGTACAGATCAGCCTAAAGTCAAGCAGGTGCGGGATGTTACCATTCCCGATGTCATCACCGTTCAGGAATTATCACACCGGATGGCAGAACGTGCGGCCGATGTTATCAAAAAATTGATGAAATTGGGAATCATGGCGACCGTCACCCAGACGATCGATACTGAAACCGCCGAGGTGATCGTTCTTGAAATGGGGCATAAACCTCATCGAGTCTCAGAGGCTGATGTCGATATCATCACCGATCACGCCGCCGATGATCTAAAATCGTTGAAGCAAAGGCCGCCAGTTATCACCGTAATGGGGCATGTCGATCACGGCAAAACCTCGCTACTTGATGCGATCAGAAATGCCGATGTTGCCAAAAGCGAATCAGGCGGTATCACCCAGCATATTGGCGCGTATAAAATCACCTCTTCTGATGGAAACATCATGACCTTTATCGATACACCGGGTCATGAAGCTTTTACCGAAATGCGCAAGCGCGGTGCACATATCACCGATATTGTCGTGCTCGTAGTCGCGGCTGATGACGGAATCATGGAACAAACCATCGAGGCCATCAACCATGCCCGCGCCGCCAAATGCCCCATCGTGGTTGCTGTCAATAAATGCGATAAACCTGCTGCTGATCCTACTCGTGTGCGGAGCGATCTGTTGAGCCACGATATTATCACCGAAGAATTTGGTGGTGATGTTCTGTGTATTAATGTTGCCGCGGCCACCGGTGAGGGAATAGATAAGCTGATGGAGGCCCTTACGTTGCAGGCGGAATTGCTTGAACTCAAAGCCAATCCTGACTGTCCTGCCGAAGCCGCAGTCATTGAAGCACGCCTTGAGCGTGGATTAGGGTCGGTCGTGACGGTATTGCTCACCCGAGGAACTCTTACAGGGGGCGATATCTTTGTGGTCGGGGCTGAAACCGGACGCGTTCGCGCCTTGCATGACGATCGAGGTGAGGCAGTTATCGCCGCAACGCCTGGCATTGCGGTTGAGGTACTTGGGCTAAATGGCACGCCTATGGCGGGGGATATTCTTACCGTTGTCGATAGTGAGGCGCGTGCGCGTGAAGTCGCCGATTACAGGCGTCACAAAATTCGCCAAAAAGAAAATTCGCTTAGCACGAGAGGTTCGGTTGAGCAGATGCTATCAGCACTCGCCGCCGGTGAAGCAAGAGAGCTACCACTTGTCATCAAAACCGATGTTCATGGATCGCTCGAGGCGATTAAATCGGCGGTCGAGAGACTCGGAACCGATCAGGTTAAAGTGCAGATTCTCACTGCTGGTGTTGGTGCGGTCAACGAATCTGACATCAGTCTTGCCGACGCCTCACAAGGAATCGTGGTTGCTTTTAATGTCCGTGCTAATCCTCAAGCCAGAAACCGCGCCAAACGCGATAATATCGAAATCCGATATCATTCAATTATCTATGAATTGATTGATGATATCAAAACCGCTATGAGCGGGCTTCTATCGCCTGATAATATTGAGACATTCATCGGTTATGCTGAGGTTAGGCAAGTCTTTAATATCTCTAAAATTGGCAATATTGCAGGTTGTCTTGTCACCGAAGGCCTCATCAAGCGAGGCTGTAAAGTGAGGCTTTTAAGAGATAATATCGTTATCCATCAGGGGAGTCTTAAAACGCTGAAACGCTTTAAGGATGAAGTCAAAGATGTCCGTGAAGGCCAAGAATGTGGAATGGCGTTTGAAGATTATCATGATCTGAGGGAAAGCGATGTCATCGAGTGTTTTGAGGTCGAAACACGCGAAAGAACGCTTTAATTCAAGAGATTCAAGCCATGCGCCACGATCATAACGCGCCAGCAAAAAAAACTATCCGGTCGCAACGCCAACTCAAGGTCGGTGAGGAAATACGGCATATTTTATCGCGGGCCCTCGTGCGTGATGATTTTTATGACCCTGACTTTGCTGACGTATCGGTCACCATTTCTGAAGTAATGGTCAATCCCGATTTCAGCGCTGCGCGGGTTTATTGCGTGCCTTTAGGGGGGCATGATCCTGACAAAGCCCTAGCGGCGATGGCGCGAATCGCGCCTAAGCTCCAGCATCAGCTGGCCCAGCAACTCACCACCAAACGTTCGCCAAAACTGCGGTTTTTCCTCGATACCAGTTTTGAGGTCGCAGGCAGAGTTGCGTCTTTGATCGAGCGCAACAAGCATGACATCGACAAAATCGAATAGTGATAAAATGACCGTAAAAACATCACGGCAGAAGATCGATGGCTGGCTTGTTCTCGATAAACCTCAAGGTATAACCTCATCAGCCGCAACTCAAATGGTAAGACGCCATTTCAATGTTGCAAAAATTGGCCATGGCGGAACTCTCGATCCCGAAGCAACTGGCGTGCTCCCTCTTGCTTTGGGCGAAGCTACAAAAACCGTCCCCTATCTGATGGATGCGAGCAAAGATTATCTTTTCACCCTTACTTGGGGCACGGAAACCACCACTGATGACATTGAAGGCGAGGTCACCACGACTAGCGACAAGCGCCCTAGCCGCGAGGAAATTCTATCGCTCATCCCACGTTTTATCGGCGAAATCGATCAGAAGCCGCCAAAATTTTCAGCGATTAAGGTAGATGGGCGCCGTGCGTATGATCTGGCGCGGCGAAATCAATCGGTCGAACTTCAGCCGAGAAAAATTACTATTCATCATCTTGAATTGCTAGACCATGATGAAAAGCAAAGTGTTCTCAAAGCTACAACGGGCAAAGGCGCTTATATTCGCGCGCTGGCCCGTGATATCGCCCGCGCTGCGGCATCGGCGGCCCATGTTTCAGCCTTGCGGCGACTGCGTGTTGGCCCTTTTGATTTAAAGACTGCTTTTTCGCTGGATTTTCCAACAGAAATCGGTGATAATGTTGCCGCTCGCCGAATGCTATTACCGCTTGAGGCGGCGCTTGGTGATATTCTAGCCGTGCCGATTAGCGACGAACAGGCGAACGGGTTGCGATGCGGACGACAGATCGATGTGTCTGCTGATGCTGACCAACTCTTAATTCTTGGAGTCGCGCGAAACACGCCAGTCGCGCTAATCCGTGTAAGCCAGGGCAAAGGACAACCAGTAAAGGTTTTTAATCTGGCAGACGCCACGACGATCGAAGGAGAAACACATGTCGATAACCAAAGATAACAAGCGAGACCTTGTCGCCAATTTCGGCGCGAATGAGAACGATAGCGGTAACGCTAAAGTGCAGGTCGCGATCCTGACTGAAAGAATCAATAATCTTACCGAACACATGAAAACCCATAAACATGATTTCGGCTCACGCAGAGGGCTACTGACTATGGTTGGTAAACGTCGCCATTTGCTTGATTATATCAAGCGAAAAAGTCAAGATAGCTATAAGGATCTGATCGCCCAATTAGGACTTCGTCGTTAGCGAATTCTTTTTATCTGGATGGCACTTGACATCTATTAAAGATGTCTCTATGTAAAACTTGAATATCGATGGAAAAAAGGTCAGGGGCATTGGAATACGCCGTTGCCGAACGAGGAAAATTCTCGAGAATCATCGCGATCAAGACTATAGTGGGTTTAATTTTATCCACCGCACATCTTGCCTCGCATCTTTTCCCATCGAAATCATCAACGAAAACGCGCGTTTCTGACCGGTAAGACGGTAAAAACCGCTTATGGAGTAACATAATTATGTTCAAGGTTTTTAAAAAAGAAATTGAGTGGGGTGGTAAAACCGTCACCTTCGAAACCGGACGAATCGCTCGCCAAGCCGATGGTGCAGTTCTTGTCAGTATCGGTGAAACCACTGTTTTATGCACCGCAGTTGCGGCCCATACAGCCAAGCCAGGGCAAGATTTCTTTCCTCTCACCGTCAATTATCAGGAAAAAACATTTGCCGCTGGAAAAATCCCCGGTGGATTTTTTAAGCGTGAAGGCCGCCCAAGCGAGAAAGAAACCCTCGTATCGCGCCTGATCGACAGACCAATTAGACCTCTTTTTCCTCCCCAGTTCAGATGCGAGACTCAAGTGATCGCGACAGTTCTGTCGCATGACCTTAACAATGACCCTGATATCGTCGCTTTGCTCGGCGCGTCCGCCGCTTTGACCATTTCAGGGATTCCCTTTTTCGGCCCCATTGGTGCTGCTAGAGTCGGGTTTATCGATGGCAAATATGCCCTTAACCCAACTACAGATGAGATGACTAACAGCAAACTAGATCTCGTGGTCGCCGGTACCCGTGAAGGCGTGCTGATGGTCGAATCGGAAGCGCATGAACTCGATGAAGAAACAATGCTTGGCGCAGTGTCTTTCGGGCATGACGCTATGCAAACCGTAATCGATGGTATTATCGCACTGGCTGAAGTTGCTGCTAAAGATCCCCGGCCTTTACCTGACGCACCTAAGGAAGCTGAGGCCGTCAAGAAAACGCTTAAAGGTTTCGAGAAACCACTCGTCAAAGCTTACGCTACCGTTGAGAAAAGCAAAAGACAGGAAGCGATTGCCGTAGTTAAATCTGATGCGATGGACGCCCTCGATGAGGACACTGATGTCACCCTCGCCAAGGAAGCCTTTAAAACCATGGAAGCGGATATCGTACGTGGCAATATCCTCAAATCAGGTAAGCGGATAGACGGCCGTGACCTTAGCACCGTGAGACCAATCATCGCCGAAGCTGGCATTTTGCCTCGTGCACATGGATCGGCTCTTTTTACGCGTGGTGAAACACAAGCGCTTGTGGTCGCAACCCTCGGCACAGGCCAAGATGAACAGATCGTTGATGCCCTTGACGGTGAATATCGTGCTAATTTCATGCTTCATTACAATTTTCCACCATACTCAGTGGGTGAAGCAGGACGTGTCGGTTCACCTGGACGCCGAGAGATTGGACATGGTAAACTCGCGTGGCGTGCTATCAATCCCGTCAGACCTGCAAAAGACGACTTTCCCTATACCATTAGGGTCGTGTCTGAGATTACCGAATCGAACGGTTCGTCATCGATGGCGACTGTTTGCGGTACATCTCTTGCCATGATGGACGCTGGCGTATCACTCGCTAGACCTGTCTCAGGAATTGCGATGGGGCTGATTAAAGAAGGCGATAAATTCGCGGTGCTGTCAGATATCCTTGGTGATGAAGATCATCTCGGCGATATGGATTTCAAAGTTGCTGGAACAGCTGAGGGAATCACAGCCTTGCAAATGGATATTAAGATCACCTCGATCACGCGCGAGATTATGGATCAAGCCTTGGCTCAAGCTAAAGAAGGACGCCTGCATATCTTGGAAGAGATGAATAAAGCTCTTGCTAGTGCCAGAGAGTCCCTCGCTGACTCCGCTCCAAAAATCACCACGATGACAGTTCCGGTCGATAAAATCAGAGATGTTATCGGCACTGGCGGGAAAGTCATTCGTGAAATTTGTGAGCAAACTGGCGCTAAGATCGATATAGAGGATGACGGGACGATCAAAATCGCCGCGGCCGATACCGAAGCGAGCGAAGCCGCGTTTCAGAAAATCCGCAATATTGTCGCAGAGCCCGAACTCAACGCCATTTATACAGGCAAAGTCGTTAAGACTGTCGATTTTGGTGCTTTTGTCAATTTTATGGGTGCAAAAGACGGGCTGGTTCATATCTCAGAACTGCAGAACGGTCGTACCAATAAAACCACAGACATAGTCAAGGAAGGCGATACGGTCAAAGTCAAAGTGATCGGCTTTGATGATCGAGGCAAAATCAAATTGTCGATGCGCCGTGTTGATCAAAAAACTGGTGAAGAAATCGGACGTTAATCGCTTAAGGCGTTAAGATTCGTCGTGCGGCGGCACACCCACGTGGTGATAGCCGCCGTCGACATAATGAATCTCACCAGTCACACCTGACGATAAATCCGACGCCAGATAAAGACCGGCCTTGCCGACTTCATCCATATCAGGGTTATGCCTCAGCAGGGCGTGTTTTTCACTATGTTGGAAAACATGGCGCGCCCCTCTGATGGCGGCTCCTGACAATGTTTTTACAGGACCAGCTGAAATCGCGTTGACTCGGATGTTATCATTGCCAAGATCGACAGCGAGATAACGCACCGACGCCTCGAGCGCGGCTTTAGCGACCCCCATCACGTTATAGTTGGAGGTAACTCGGCTTGAACCGAGGTAGGTTAAGGTCACCATCGAACCGCCCCCGTTCTCACATAGGAGAGGGCGCATGGTGCGTGCTAACTCAGTTAGCGAATAACATGACACCAGCATCGAAGTGCGGAAATTATCACGCGAGGTGTTGAGATACGCGCCTTTTAATTCATTTTTATCGGCAAAAGCGATTGCGTGGATCACGAAATCTACCGCGCTCCAGTGCTTGGTTAATTCAGCACCCATCGCATCTATAGCGCCTTCTTTGGAGACATCACACGGAATCACTATCGATGAGCCCAATCCCTCGGCCATCGGGACGACCCGTTTTTCCATCATTTCATTCTGGCAAGTGAAGGCCAGCTCCGCCCCCGCTGCTGCTACTGCTTTTGCGATGCCATAAGCGATCGAGTGATCATTAGCGACACCCATAATTAGCCCTTTTTTTCCTCTAAGAAGCATTACTTGGCCTTCACATCGGGTAGCGTTGCAACGCGAGAGTTGCGTTTGTGCCGCCAAAGCCAAAAGAATTGCTGAGCGCGAGCGAGATGGAGCGATCTACTGCTATTGGTGGAATCTCTAAGGCCCCTACGCCTTCATCTGGATTTTCAAGATTAGCGTTCCCCGCAACGAAACCATCACGCATCATGATCAATGTGTAAATCGCCTCTTGTACACTGGTTGCACCAAGCGAATGGCCGGTAAGGGATTTGGTCGATGAAATCACCGGCGTGGCGTTCTGTTTGCCAAAAACTGTCCTGATCGCGTCTAGCTCGGTAATGTCACCTATGGGGGTGCTGGTGCCATGGGTATTTATGTAATCGACATCCCTATCAAGGCCCTTGCTGTTAAAACCGCCAAGCGCCAGATTCATACACCTCACCGCGCCCTCGCCTGACGGAGCCACCATATCATACCCGTCCGAATTAACCCCATAGCCGACAATTTCGCCATAGACTTTAGCGCCGCGCGCCTTAGCACGCGAGAGTTCTTCAAGAACCACCATTCCGCCACCGCCCGCGATCACGAAACCGTCTCTGCCCTTGTCATAAGGACGAGATGCGCGGGTGGGCGCATCATTATATCCTGATGATAACGCCCCCATAGCGTCAAAGAGCACCGATAACGTCCAATGCAATTCCTCCCCACCGCCCGCAAAAATAATATCCTGCTGGCCTGCTCTGATCGCGTCTGCTCCGGTGGTGATGCAATGCGCGCTAGTGGAGCACGCTGAAGAAATAGAATAATTAACCCCCTTTATTGCGTAAAAAGTCGCAATACAGGCTGAAATGCTCGAGGACATGCAGCGCGGCACCATATAAGGCCCGATCCGCTTAGGCCCTTTGTCGCGGGTGGTGTCCATTGCAGTCATTAGATTATATGTCGAAGGGCCTCCTGAACCCGCGATCAAGCCAGTCCGTGGGTTTGATATATCGCTTGATTCCAAACCCGAATCAGCGACAGCCTGTTCCATGGCGAGTGTCGCGTAAGCCGCACCGTCCCCCATGAATCTGCGGCGCTTGCGGTCTACGCACTCATCAAGATCAAGTTTGACTGTACCGTGAACATGACTGCGAAAACCCAATTCGGCATAATCTGGCGCGAAAACAATCCCTGATTTACCAGCCCGCAAAGACGATGTTACCTCGTCTATATTAGTACCGATCGATGAGACGATGCCAACACCCGTAATTACAACTCGCCTGGTTTCTTCCATCATTTACCCTTCTAACGCCTTGAGTAGCTTTTTGTGGATTTACTTCTGATCGCCGAACAGACCAACCTTGATATCCGAGGCTTCAAAGACGCGCTCATCATCGCACAGAACACAGCCATCGGCAATCCCCATGGTCAATCTGCGCATGATCACCCGTTTGATATCGAGCTTGAATACAATCTTAGATGCTGACGGTTCTATTTGCCCAAAAAATTTTACTTGGCCAACCGAAATCGCGCGTCCCCGGCCCGTGCCGCCAGCCCAGCCGAGAAAAAACCCCAGCAATTGCCATAAACCATCCATCCCCAGACAGCCAGGCATTACCGGGTCGCCGACAAAATGGCATTTGAAAAACCAGAGATCGGGCGTGATGTCATATTCAGCCAAAACCTCGCCGGCCCCATGTACGCCGCCAGTATTGGTGATCAGAGTGACTCTGTCGAGCATCAACATCGGCGGCATTGGCAGCTGGGGATTGCCCGCCCCGAACATTTCGCCTTGGGCGCAGGAAATTAAGTCATCATATGAAAAACTACTAGGGCGATTTTCGCTCATGTCTTACATCCTTTCAGCTGATCACGATAACACGTAATCCTAAAGATAAACACGGCCTATGTCTTGATTTTTTTTAGAGATGCTTTATATTTTAGAGCATCGAGGGAACTATATTATGATCTCAGGCCATCAGGCATCTATGCTACGACAATTCGGATTGAGACCAACAAGGCAGCGCATGTTGCTCGCCGAATTGCTGTTCTCATCGCCTCATCGCCATATTACTGCTGAGTCGCTGATGGATGAAGTTACTCAAAAGGGGCACACTATGTCGCTTTCTACCATCTATAACACGCTTCACCAGTTCACCCGCTCCGGATTGTTATCCGAGATTAAAAATGGGGGCGACGTCGTGTGGTTCGATACCAACACCGAAAAGCACCATCATTTCTATGATGTGGCCGCCGACCGCCTCATTGATATTCCCACCGCCGATATCAAAATCGCGGGAATTCCTGATGCGCCTGAAGGCAAGATGATTGATGGCGTCGAGGTCGTGGTACTGCTGGTTGATCGCGAGTGAGGCAATCCTTAAATTAAAATCATTACAAACTACTTGACATCGACGCTGAAAGGCATCATGTAAAATGTAGTGTTTTGTTGTGGTAAAGATTTACCGCAATATAACACCACATAAAGAAAACCACGGGCGCTTTGATCTTTTAGTGTCTCGCTTGGTCGCCACAACTAACTGAGGAGAAAACTGATGACTCTTAAAAATTCGAAAACCGAGGACAACCTCAAAGAAGCTTTCTCAGGAGAAAGTCAAGCCAATCGCCGCTATCTCTATTTTGCACAGAAAGCTGATATCGAAGGCTTTAACGACGTAGCCGCTGTTTTTCGTTCGACTGCTGAAGGTGAAACCGGACACGCCCACGGACATCTGGAATATCTTGAAGAGGTTGGAGACCCAGCAACTGGTGAGCCGATTGGCCCGACTGACGATAATCTTAAGGCCGCGATTGCTGGCGAGACGCACGAATACACTGATATGTATCCGGGCATGGCTAAAACCGCACGTGAAGAGGGATTTGACGAAATCGCTGACTGGTTCGAAACTCTTGCCAAAGCCGAGAAGTCTCACGCTGGACGTTTTCAGAAAGCTCTTGATACCCTCGGCGCTTAACCGGCACTTTACTGGGGGCAGACATTAACGGATAAGAGCAACCTTGCTTAATTAAGGATGGCTCTTATCCACTATCCTAGTGGCGACATGATTATGATTAAAGAAGGTAGTCTCGAAGCGCCTACCCGGCATCCTATCGATTGGCAAAATGACGACTATTACGACATAGATCACATAGATCGCGAATTGCGTCGTGTTTTCGATGTTTGTCATGGATGCCGCCGATGCTTTAATCTCTGTGACAGTTTTCCTCGTCTCTTTGATCTGATCGATGCGTCTGACACTGGCGAGCTCGATGCGGTCGACAGCCAAGGATTTAAGCCAGTTGCTGATGCTTGCACTTTGTGTGATATGTGTTTTTTGACCAAATGCCCCTATGTGCCGCCGCACGAGTTTAATCTAGACTTCCCTCATCTTATGGTGCGCTATCGTGCGGCCGAGCGTAAGGCGGGTAAAAAACGTAGGATGGAAGAACAACTCGCTAAAACCGACCGAAACGCTGTCATCGCAAGCAAAGTTTCGCCCATCGCCAACTGGGCCACTAGCAGAAGCAACCGAATCACAAGACCGGTACTGGAAAAAACTACTGGAGTTCATCGTGAAGCCGATTTGCCTAAATATGTTGGGAAAAGCCTGACCGCGCGCGCAGACGTGGTGAAAAAACCAGAGGTGACCGCGCCAGCTTATGGACGCAAAGCTGTTTTTTATACGACATGCTTTGGCAATTATAATGATCCGAAAATAGGCGAGGCGACCCTCAAAGTGCTGGCTCATAATGGTGTGGATGTCGAGATGATATATCCGGGATGTTGTGGGATGCCAAAGATGGAACGCGGCGATATTGCTGCGGTTGCTGCTCAGGCAGAAAAAATCGCATCAGCTCTGCGTTCTAAGATCGAGGACGGCTATAGCGTGATCGCGCCGGTGCCAAGCTGTGCGCTGATGTTAAAATTTGAGTGGCCACTGATCCTGCCTGATAATGAGGATGTAATCGCCCTTGCCAAAGCGACTTATGATATAGACCAGTATCTTGTCGATATAGCTAATAACGAAGGTTTAGCTGATGGGTTGAAGCCACTTGATGAAACCATCGCGCTCCATATTCCTTGTCATAGCCGTGCACAAAATATTGGTCAGAAATCAGCTGAAATTTTGCGGCTTATTCCTGACGTAAAAATCACAGTCATCGAACGCTGTTCAGGTCATGGCGGCACTTGGGGAATTATGCGCGAGAATTTTGATGTCGCGCTTAAAGTCGGCAGGCCTGTTGCTACTGCTGCACTTAAGGCGGAATCCGCCACCCTTGCCTCAGCTTGTCCTCTCGCTGCGCCGCATATCCTTCAAGGCATGGAAAAACGTGCTGGCAAAGATTTGGACGTCACCCTTCAACACCCCATCGAAATCATCGCCCGTGCTTACGGGTTTTAACCGGAGAAACTGATATGCCAAAAACAATCACCCATGACGATATTATGGATATGCAAGATTACGGCGATATTCGCGCTGAAAAACGCACCCAGAATCTGCCAATGAAAAAATTGCGCCGCGTCGCTATCGGCCCTGACGCCACCGCGCATTTCGAGAATTATGACACCATGTGGCAGCAAGTTCATGAAATGCTTTTTATAGAACGTGGGGGTTTTGAACAGATAGACGATGAGCTGGACGCCTATAACCCGCTTATTCCTAACGGGCGTGAGCTCGTGATCACCTTGCTGTTTGAAATTGACGATCCTGACCGCCGCAAAAACTTTCTCGCCAAGCTGGGTGGAGTTGAGGAAACGCTGGTTGTGACCGTTAATGGCAAGACTTTTAATGGAACGTCTGAGGAAGACGTTGATAGAACCACAGCTGATGGCAAAGCCTCATCGGTCCAGTTCATTCATTTTCCTCTGGATGATGAGGCAATAGAGGCGTTTCGCTCAGCGGGTGCGAAGGTAACTCTCGCGATTACTCATCCGCATTACCAGCATGCAACAAATTTGAGCCCTGAAACCATCACCGAACTTGCACGCGATTTTGACTGAGATTAAAAAACCTCATCGGGAAAAACTCCCCAGAGCACATTTTTTTTGATCCAGCCGCGGATCTTGCGCGTTCTGATCTGGCAGTAATCTACCTCGCACCCCACGAGTTTAAGCATCACACCTTTTTTGGCGATGGCGACCACGCGACTGTTCTCAATATTTGATGTTCGTATTTCGGCCTGCTCACTGAGCACCACCCCTGAATGCTGCAGGGTTAAAGTCGATAGATGCATCCAGCCTTTCTCACCATGATGATCAGTTACCTCCCGCCAGACGTGATGCTCACGCGTTACTTTGAGTGGCAAACCTTTCTGCCGATAAACCCATTTCACCGGATAATGCGACCCCGGGCCCAGTCGCATATTTACTTTGGATGATTTTAAAGTCATGAAACGCGGCAAGGGATAGCCACTGCCGTCAATAGATTCCCTAGATTCTTGTGTTGATTTTTCCGTGGCCCTGACTTCGGCGGCTAAACTCGTCAAGCCAACCGCGAATAAAACGCCAACAATAAAGAGATAATATCTCATCACCAGCATCATCGCCTAAATCATCAAAAACCTGCTAAGGTGATACCTTCAAGATCGGTGTGACGCAAGAAGAATCGCCTACACGCTCTGAAGATAAAGCAAAGCTTGTCTCAAAACGCTGTGGTGTTATTCTAGCGGCGGAACGATCACAAGGGCGGAGGAGTGCCTGATGGCTGAGCGGAAACATAATGTTATCCTGACCCGAAAATTGCCCGACAGCGTCGAGACAAGAATGTGCGAGCTGTTCAACGCGCGGCTTAATCCTGACGATATCCCTTTTACCCAACAGCAGCTGATCGAGGCTATGACTAAAGCTGATGTGCTGGTGCCGACTGTTACCGACCGAATCGATAGCGATATTATCAAAAAGGCGGGCGAGAACCTCAAACTCATCGCTTCATTTGGCACCGGATTCGATCATATTGATCTTACGGCCGCCCGTAAGGCGGGAATCACTGTTACCAATACGCCCGGAGTGCTGACCGAAGATACCGCCGATGTCATCATGGCGTTGATTCTTGCTGTGCCGCGCCGTCTTGCTGAAGGCGATAAACTGGCGCGTACAGGAAAATGGACCGGATGGGCACCAACTGGAATGCTTGGGCATCGAATCAACGGCAAACGTCTCGGCATTATTGGCCTTGGCAGAATAGGCCAAGCGGTTGCTAAACGCGCGCGAGGATTCGGCATGTCAATCCACTACCATAATCGCAAAAAAGTGCATCCCGAAATAGAACTCGAACTCGAGGCGACGTGGTGGGACGATCTTGACCAAATGATCTCGCGGATGGATATTATTTCGGTCAACTGCCCTTATACCGAAGCAACTCATCATCTGCTATCGCGCGACCGGCTGAAAAAATTCCAATCTCACGCCTATCTTGTCAACGCTTCGCGTGGCGGAATTGTCGATGAAGAGGCTTTGGCTGAATTGCTTGGCAAAGGTGGAATTGCCGGTGCGGGACTCGATGTTTATGAACATGAACCCAATATCACCAAATCACTGCTGGCCATGCCTAATGTTGTCCTGCTACCGCATATCGGCTCAGCTACTATAGAGGGGCGACTTGGCATGGGCGATAAAGTCATCATTAATATTAAAACCTTTCTGGACGGGCACTCGCCACCAGACCGGGTTATTGATGTTATGGTCTAGGGTTTTGCACGGCTGATGCTATGCCACAAGTCGGACAATCAGTACGCGGGGTGACCCTGATCATATCGAGCCTGTTGTCCATTCCATCATAAAGAAGCAATTTTCCGCCAAGGTGACCGCCAAGTGGTGTTAAAGGCAGAAGGCACTGCCGCAAAACTTCTAGAGCCATCATGCTGCCAATCACTCCGGTTATCGCCCCAAGAATTCCCACGTCTTGACAACGCGGCACAAGAGATGACGAATCGGTTTCGGGGAAAACACAGCAAAAACAAGGCATATCTTGATTAAGACCGCTGCGAAAAGTGGCTAGCTGCCCCTCAAGGCGGATAGCCCCACCGAACACCACCGCGCATCCTTTGGCGTGCGCGATGTTATTGATCATCAAACGGCTTGTCGGAGTGTCGGTGGCGTCCGCGATAACCATGCCTTTTTTGATTAATCTAGTGGCGTTTTCCGCATCGAGGTGCGTGTTTTCAGCGAGGACCGTAATCCGTGGATTAAGCTGCCGCGCCATATCTGCGGCCGCCTCAGCTTTCGGCATGCCGATTTCGTTTTCAGTAAAACAGACTTGGCGATTGAGATTGCTAATCTCAATCTTATCGCCATCGAGGATGATTAGCTTTCCTATACCCGCCGCTGCTAAATAAAGGCAAAGCGGCGCACCAATCCCTCCAGCTCCTACCAGTAACACTGTTGAGGACGCCAGTTTTTCCTGAGATTCCTCATCAAAACGGGGCAGAATTAGCTGCCGTGCGTAACGATGAAGATCTAGATCATCAAGCATAATTTTATCCTTTGAGGCTAACCCCCGTTGAACCAAACCCACCGTCACCGCGTGCCGTTTCCTTGAGGACGTTGTTTGGAAGCAGCTGTGTTTTAATCACCGGTGCGACCACCATTTGAGCTATCCGATCTCCCCGCTTTATCGTGAAGGTGTCGTCCCCCAAATTGATCAGCAGAATTTTAACCTCACCGCGATAATCGGCATCTATGGTTCCCGGAGCGTTCACCACTGTGATCCCATGGTTTAGCGCAAGCCCGGAACGCGGGCGAATTTGAACTTCATATTCCGCCGAGATTTCAAGACAAAATCCCGTTTCGATCGCCTTACGTTCCATAGGAGAAAGAGTAATCTCATCAGTGCAGGCCGCGACAATATCAAACCCCGCTGCCCCGTCAGTCTTTTTTTGGGGCAAGGGTAACCCCTCGTGATGTGGCAGGCATTTTACCTTGATCTCGATCATCGCGTGATCTCCTTTGTGATCCGTTCGGTTAAGAGATGAGCCACCCCATTTTTGGACATAAGGGGCCAGGTTTCAGGTTCTTGATCGCTCACCAGTGTCACCTGGTTAGTATCTTCACCAAACACTGGAGCATCGATGCGTCCGACCTGATTAGCGAGAATCCAGTCAGCGCCTTTTTGCACTCGTTTTGCCTTGGCGTAGGCAATCACGTCTTGCGTTTCAGCTGCAAAACCGATCACAAGCTGCGGTCTTGTCTGATGATGGCCTAATGCTGCTAGAATATCAGGGTTTTGCTTGAGTGCAATCTGGGGAGGTGGGGCGGCATCATTTTTCTTCATCTTGCCAAAAATGCGCTCGGTTGGAGACCAGTCACCTACCGCTGCTGCGCATACCGCGATGTCAACCGGCATTGCACCAGTCACAGCTTCGAACATTTCATCGGCAGTCTCAACCGAAACCGTTTTGACCATCGAGGGCGGTGGCTCAACGACCGGGCCGCTGATCAACGTTACCGATGCCCCCGCCCCTGCCAACGCCGCCGCGATCGCGTGTCCTTGCTTGCCTGATGACCGATTACAGATATAACGCACATGATCGATCGGCTCATGGGTAGGCCCTGACGTCACCAATGCGGTCTTGCCCCTGAGTTTGCCGCGGCCGGGGAGAAGTGCGGTGATCGCACCCAAGATAGATGAGGTTTCAACCAGACGTCCAACGCCTACCTCGCCGCAGGCTGTTTTGCCGCTATCAGGCCCGAGGGTTATAACCCCGCGTGATGCTAGAATTTTCATATTAGCAACCGTAGCCTCATGCGCCCACATATGTGGATTCATTGCTGGGGCGAGAACAATCGGCTTATCAGTTGCAAGCAGCACAGTGCTTGCTAGATCATCAGCGAGCCCATGCGCCATCTTGGCGATGATATTTGCCGTTGCCGGCACCACCACCACGCAGTCGGCTTCACGTGCGAGTTGGATATGGCTCATCGCGGATTCATCGGTCAATGAAAACAAATCGCTCCTGACGGTGTTTTCTGCCAGCGCCGAAACTGCGAGTGGTGTGATAAAATGTTCAGCTGATGATGTCATGATCACCTGAACAATGATCCGGTTGTCTTTAAGGCGGCTAATCAAATCCATGGCCTTATACGCCGCGATTCCGCCACAGATGATTACCAAAATCACCGGAGGGCTGATCAGCGTAGCGGGGTGATTGGTTTGTGCAGTATCGTTTAGCGTTTCAGGGTCAACCATAATGCCGCGGGCTTTCAACGCTTGCCAGATTTTCACCCTCGCGTATTCAGGAAACTGGCCTCGCGTCCGATAATTGCTGATCGCACTCGCTCCGACACCAAGCAGAGACTGGGCCCTCCCCGCACCACCTAATTTTTTGATAATTGTATCAACATCCATTTTGAAGCCTTTTCACAAATTGTGAAAATACTATACAAGAAACTTCATAAAACGTGAAGTTTTTTCACAAAAAATTATTGATATGGCACAGTATAATCATGCTCCGTCACTTGCTTTTCGCTGGAGAGCGGGCCGATTAGCGGTGATCTGGCCCAACACGCTAGGGCCTCATCGATGATTTCGCTCAAGCCAAGCGTCAGATCATCATCATCCGATGTCCATTCACCTTTAATGCGCGCCGCGACCTCCCACAGATTAACCCGTGGAGACAGAGCACGAATCACCCCCTCGATCATAATCAGATTTTTGTGCAATAAGCCTAATCGAGGTGGAAACACCAGATCGAATTGCTGTCCAAGTCTCAAAAACGCCCCAAGTACTGCGCCCAGAGATGCCGAGGAAAGAGGGCGAGCGGTCAAAGGGGAAAAAATCTTCTCGACCGCCTCAGCAAACCCTGCGTGCGTGTCTTCGCCATCAAAGAAACCTGCCTCAAGATAAAGACGTTCGATTCGTGAGTAATTACGATCAAGTACCGATTCTAGCAGTTGAGCGAGAAAAAGCCGATCAGAATCACGCAACTGGCCCATAATCCCGAAATCTACCATTGTCACAATACCGTCCGCCCGCACTAAGATATTGCCTGGATGCATATCGCCATGAAAAAAACCATCACGAAAAACTTGACGCAAAAAGATTTCTGCCAGCGTCTCGCTAAGGCGATCGATATTATGGCCTGCCTCTAAAAGCCCATCGCGATCATCCACCCTGATTCCCTTGGCGTGGTCGCTGACCAGCATTTTTTCAGAGGTTAGCGACCACGAGATGGCAGAAAAAGCGACATCTTTATCATCTAAATGATTGGTGGCTAGGCGTCCGGACGCAGCGGCCTCAAGCCGCAGATCAAGTTCTATATCAACCCGGCGTGCAAAGTGATCAACCGCGGCCCCAAGCTTGAAGGGGCAATCAGGTGTGATCCAAGTGGCGAGGCGCGCGATGAGGCGAAAATCAGCTATGTTGCGCGCCATTTCAGCGCGAATGCCTTGTCGCAAAATTTTCACCGCGACTTTGCGCCCATCATGAAGTGTTGCAGCATAAGTTTCAGCGACTGAGCCAGCGGCGAAGGGAGTCGGATCAAAGGCACAAAAAATCTGATCGATGTTTTTGCCAGTCTCATTGCGGATGATTTCATCAACGCGTGTCGTCCTAACAGAGTGTAGGCGGTCTTGAAGGCGGGCGAGATCGGTGGCGGCTTTGCCCAAAAGATCGGCACGAGTTGCTAGAATTTGTCCAATTTTAATAAAACCCGGGCCGAGACGCGTCAATGCATCAGCCAGCGGCTTTCCGGAGTTTTTAGCGCAACGCCGCGCGAAGAATCTATCGGTAACAAGTAGAAATCGCCCCCATTTTGAGGTGAGTGGTACGGCCTGGTGCCAATGCCTGACCGCGCCGCCGCGCAAAAGATGCCAGCATATTAAAGAGAGGCGAGGCACTATCATGACGTCAAAGATTTCATCCCAAAATGAACAGCCGCCACGCCGCCAGTGAGATCAGCATGACGAATCCGAACGAACCCAGCCGCTGCGAGCATCGCAGCTAGTGTTTCTTGGTCAGGAAATCGGTGGATTGATTCAATCAGATAACGATAGGACGCGCTGTCGTTGGCAACTATTCCGCCAAGAGGCGGCAACAATCGAGACCATAACCCATAGGCTTTGGCAAGAGGCCTCGCGCGTGGGCGGCTGAATTCAAGGCAATAAAACCGGCCGCCGGGCTTTAAGATGCGCAAAGATTCGGTAAGTGCAGCCATCCTGTCCGTCACGTTACGAAGCCCAAAAGAGATCGTGATGACGTCAGCCATATTGTCGTCAAGCGGCAGGCGACTCGCGTCGGCTGCGAGCCATCTGAGGTCGGGCTGGGGAGTATTATCGCGGCGAAGACCTTGGCTTAGCATCGAAATATTAATGTCGCAAACCAACGCGTCCCCACCACCGCGCGCAAGAAAACGCCGCGCAATATCGCCGGTTCCACCAGCCAAATCCACAAGACGATCACCGGCTTTGGGCGCGATCATGCTGATCAGACGGTTTTTCCATAATCGATGAATCCCAAGACTCATAAGATCATTCATCATGTCATAGTTTTTGGCGACGGAATCGAACACCGCATTCACCCGGCGAGGTTTTTCTGCGACGGCGATCATCTCATCGCCGAAATCAACCTGTGAGGCTATGCGGTCGTCTCTTGTCTTTTCACCCATTATCGCCTTATATCAGCAGAGTCAGGAAAAAGGAAACCGCTATGCCTGAATTGCCAGAGGTGGAGACGATCAGAGAGGCTTTGAACCGGTATCTTAAAGGTGGGCGAATTGTGAGCGCAGCCATCTCAGGTAAAAAAATGCGCTTGCCGATACCAACGGATCTGCCAAGGGTAATTGTGGGGCGCACCGCGCGAGGATTAAGGCGTCGCGGGAAATACCTCCTGTTCGATTTGCGCGATGATAAAGGTGATGACGTGATTATGATGGCGCATCTGGGCATGTCGGGAACCATACCGATCGATCAGATTGATCCTGCGGTCGGGGCGAAAACCGAAAGGCTGCATGATCATCTAGTGATGCGTTTTGAGGGTGCAGGAAAAACCTATCAAGTTGCACTTAATGACCCAAGACGATTCGGTGGAATTGCGCTAATCTCGCCAGGGTGTGAGAATGAGCACCCTTGTCTTAAAAATCTCGGCCTTGAACCATTTTCTCGCAAATTTACCGCACCGTGGTTTCTCCGATATCTTGTGGGACGCAAGACTTCGATCAAAAACCTTTTGCTCGATCAGCGAATCATCGCCGGAATAGGCAATATCTACGCATCAGAAATTCTGTTTGATGCGGGTATTTCACCACAGCGCGCTGCGGGTGAAATTAGTAGCATCGAGGTGAAAAACATCATCACCAAAACCCGCTCGATTTTGCGCCGCGCGATCAAAGCTGGAGGCACCACGATTCGCGATTACACCAGCCCCGATGGCGATCGCGGATATTTCACCTTTAATCTCAATGTTTATGGGCGGAGCAGTTTGCCATGTGCGAGATGCACGGAGGCCATCATTGAAATTCGGCAAGGAGGGCGTTCGAGTTTTTATTGCCCTCGATGTCAAAAATAGGATACTTTATCGACATGAGATACACGTATCATATAAGCATTTTTCTTTGTGCCATTATCGCCGCCGCGCAAGTGATGGCGCAAGATCTACCGCAGCATCGATGGGTCGGTGATCTACCGATTATGGATGAGATGCAAATAGAGGAGGGGCGCGGGTTGGCTATCGATTCGCCCGATGGACGGATTGTTGTGGTTTATGTCTCAGGCTCGATGGAGGCTGAGATGATAGAGTCCTATTATAGCGTAGCTTTGCCCCCGCTTGGCTGGACAGAGGTTGCAAACCTCATTTGGCAACGCGAGGGTGAGTGGCTCACGATCACCCGTGTTAATGCCTTGTCGGGGATTTGGAAAATCACAATTTCGCCCTAAAAACGCTAAGGCTTGACAAAACTTGCGTTATGCGGCAATAACACGCCGACACCAAAATGAAATTTTCTTGGGAAAGATAGTCATGGCTAATCATAAATCGGCCAAAAAGCGAATCCGCCGTAATGCTGTTGCGCAAACGGTCAATCGTGATCGCCGTGGGCGAATCCGCACTTTCATCAAACACGTGGAAACGGCAATCGAAACTGGTGATCACGCCGCGGCCACTGCTGCCTTCAAAGAAGCCCAGCCTGAAATGCATCGAGGAATCACAAAGGGCATCTATCATCGCAACACGATCTCGAGAAAATTATCAAGGCTGGCAAAGCAAATCAAAAGCCTCGTCGCCTAAGTCCTCCACCGAGACTCCAGATATAAATCTATAAATTGCGCGACGCCTCGCGAGAGGTTTTGCGTGCTTCTTGTATCTATAAAAATGAGACTTACAACGCCATTCTTTTATCGTGTCTTAACCCTACCGATTCGGGTCTTGATTTTGTTAGTCTTTCCCTATGTGTGGTTTCAAAGCGATCATTTCTGGCCTTCGGATGTGCGATGATAATACTACTAATCACATTTTTGTGAGCTTATCGTTAACTGCTTGATTGATAACTATTAAGACCACCGCCATCATGCTTCAGCGGGGCAAAATTGTAGAGGGGAAAAATATCGACTTGCGGCATTTGTCAGCATCTGAAAAATTGACATTATGATCCTTGAAGGCTTTTGCGGATGATATTTGGTGTTTTGCTAGATTGACTCAGAATGCTTATCGTCCTTTACCCGTGGTCATGAATTATTAAGGCCCGCCTAAGGGCTTGAAGATATGATCGCGCCAAGAGGAGGGTTGCTATTATGGTCGATGCTGATGTCATGCGTGTCTGGAATATTGTTAAAGAGCGGATGCGCGCTGACCTTGGGGAGACCGTATGGCGCAACTGGATAAAAGTACTGGCGTTGAATTCTTGCACTGAGGGCTTGGTAAAACTTACCACCACCTCAACCTTGGTGGCCTCGCGCGTTACCGGTCAATACGCTGATCGCCTGCGAATCCACTGGCAAGCTGAATGTCCTGATATTACCGATATTCAGATAGAAGTCAGTCGCCATGCGCCGGTGATGCCTGAAAAACCTGACAATGATTCAAAACCATTAATTATTCACGATAACATCCGCCCCGATAGCGGCGACCAGCTCGGCGGTGTTCTTGATCTACGCATGACATTCGATAATTTTGTGGTCGGAAAATCCAACGAACTGGCCTACACCGCCGCCTTGCGCGCTGCTGAAGCTGAAGTACCGTTATTTAACCCGCTTTTTTTGCATGGCGGGGTTGGGCTGGGCAAAACACATCTTATGCACGCCATCGCTTGGCATATAAAAGAACGACACCCTCACCGCAAAGTCGTTTATCTGTCGGCAGAAAAATTCATGTACAGATTTATCCGCGCCTTGCGCTACCGCGACACTATGCAATTCAAGGAACAATTTCGTTCAGTCGATGTGTTGATGGTCGATGATGTTCAATTCATCAGTGGTAAGGAAGCAACTCAAGAGGAGTTTTTCCACACTTTTAACGCGCTGATTGATCAGAACCGCCAGATTATCTTATCGGCTGACCAATCGCCCACCAATCTCGCTGGCATGGAAGAAAGACTTCGCTCACGTCTGAACTGGGGGATGGTTGCTGATATTCATCCTACCACTTTTGAATTGCGGCTTGGAATAATCCAGAACCGTGTCGAACAGGACGCTATCGATCTACCGCCAAAGGTTATGGAATATCTCGCACGGAAAATTACCTCTAACGTGCGCGAGCTAGAAGGCGCGATTAACCGTCTATCGGCACAATCGACATTACTCGGCCTTCCCATCACCATAGATACTGTCCATGAAGTGCTTGGTGACCTTTTGCGTGCTAGCAATGCGCGGCTGTCGCTTGAAGCCATTCAGCGTGAAGTCGCTAAATATTACAATATCAGGATCAGTGAGATGCATTCGCGTCGCCGCGCCCGCGAGATTGTCCACCCAAGACAAATCGCTATGTATTTAGCTAAAAACCTCACGAATTGCTCATATCCGCAAATCGGCGCGAGTTTTGGTGATCGTGATCACACCACTGTTATGCACGCGGTGCGCAAGATCGATGATATGATCACCGAAGATCAACAGACTTCCGAGGACGTCAAAATGATTCGCTCATTACTTGCCAATTAGCTGGTGCAAAAAACACCTCATTGCCAAAGCGTAATGTGCTAGCATTGAGCAATAAAAATATGCTATGGTCAGCGGACGAAAATAATGGGAAAAGACACCATGAAAGTCAGTATCGATCGAGGAGTCCTGCTCAAACCTTTGGGGCATATCCAAGGCGTCGTTGAACGCCGTAATACCATCGCCATTTTATCTAACGTGATTGTGAAAGCTGAGGCGGGCAATTTGTCGGTCACTGCGACTGATATGGATATGGATATCGTTGAAACCTTTCCGGCCTCGGTTAGCACTGAGGGCGTGGTCACAGCCAGCGCGCATATGTTGTTCGATATCGTGCGAAAACTGCCCGATGGCGCCGAGATCAGCCTTGAAGCCGCCGGAGATGGGATCCTTGCGATCAGCGCTGGGCGATCCAATTTCTCTATGCCGACTTTGCCTGTCGATGATTATCCGGTTATCAGTGCTGATGATTTGAGTTGTTCGTTCACCATAGCCGCAAGCGACCTAAAAACCATGATCAGACGAACCCGTGTTGCCACCTCAACTGAAGAATCACGCTATTATCTGAACGGTATTTATCTGCATCCCACCGATGACAGAATGCTCCGTGCGGTTTCAACTGATGGGCATCGACTCGCCATGACTCAAATTGCCCTGCCGCAAGGCGCCGAAACCATGCCGTCGGTTATTGTTCCGCGTAAAGCCTGCGGCGAACTTGCTAAACTTATCGATGAACATGATGGTGATATTACGATTGCGCTGTCGGAAAAACGCATAGCTTTCACCATTGGCTCCGTCCGTATGTCAACGCGGCTGATTGAGGGCACTTTTCCTGATTATGAACGCGTGATTCCGAAAGATAACACGCAAAAAGCACAGGTTTCAGTCACTGAATTCAGCACGGCCGTTGATCGAGTATCCACCATTTCTGAAGATAAAACCCGTGCTGTGAAACTTAAATTTAGCAACGATAGCCTCACCTTACTGGCTAGTGGCGCTGATCACGCGAGCGCCACTGAAATTATTGAAGCTCTGTGTCCTTCGACCGAGATCGAGATCGGATTTAATGCCCGCTATATGCTCGATATCGCTGCTTTGATCGATGATGACATGATCGAGTTTGCTTTCTCGGATTCGTCAACGCCAACTCTGATCACAGCTCCGCAAGATTCATCGAGTCTGTTCGTGCTTATGCCGATGCGGACATAACCACCATATAGCATGACCGCGCCAGCACTATCAGCCATTGCTGCCGAAACATATTTTGGTTCTCAACCTACACCTTATGTTGCGGCTGACACTACTGTTTATATCGATGAGATTATTTTAACTCGATTCCGCAATTATCCCGATTTTCGGCTTCATCTCGATGCGCGCCCGGTTGTGCTGGTTGGCGAAAATGGCGCGGGTAAAACCAATCTGATGGAAGCGGTGTCATTACTCTCACCGGGACGGGGGTTGCGCCGCGCGCGTCAGGACTGTTTGCTTTATCAGCCTGACGTGCATGCTGAGACGGATAGCCAGCAGGGTGGTTGGGGAGTCGCCGCCAACGTCATTACGCCTGAGGGGGTTTATCGCGCTGGAACCGCGAGCGGGAATGACGCTCATGATACTCGGCGTACGGTTAAGATCGATGGTGAGATTGTCGCACAATCTGCGTTGGCTGAAAAACTTTCTGTTTCGTGGCTGACACCCGATATGAATGGTGTGCTTGCTGCTTCACCTACGGTGCGCCGCCGTTTTTTTGATCGGCTCGCGCTTTCGTTCGATCCTGCTCATATGGGCAGACTGGCCCGATTTGAGCGCACTATGCGCCAACGTAATCTCTTGCTTGAAGATAGGAACTGCGATCAATCTTGGCTCGAGGCCATCGAGCACCAACTGGCATCGACTGGCGTTGCGATCATCGCCGCTAGACGCGCTTTGGTCGATGCTCTTGCGATCGAGGCGTTAAAACCGCAACCTGAATTTCCAGCGGTGAAACTGACCCTTAGTGGTGAGGTTGAAACATGGCTCGATACCATGCCAGCGATCGATGTCGAGGATAGAATTAGGCATAATGCTTCTGAAAAAAGACGCGAGGGTCGCTTCGATATGCCGGGGCCTCATCAAAGTCTTTTCACGGCAATTCATTCGGTCACGGGTAAAACCGCTGAAGCCTCCTCAACCGGCGAAACCAAAGCGCTGCTGATTTCAGCGATGCTGGCGCATGCACGATTACAAAAGCAACGGCTTGGGCGACCACCCATTTTACTGCTCGATGATATTGTCGCGCACCTTGATTACAAAAGACGCGAGGCATTGTTTGATCTTACTGCTGACATGCGTGGACAAGTCTGGTTCAGCACCACTGATAAAGCCATGTTCGCTACCATTGCTGACACCGCCACCATCCTGAGCATCTCAGCTGGTGCGGTGTCCTGAAAGGAAGAGGTGATCCTATGACCGAAAACGATAAAAAAATCGAGACACAGAATGGTGATGATTACGGAGCCGATCGCATTAAAATTTTAAGAGGGCTTGATGCTGTCCGCAAAAGGCCGGGGATGTATATTGGTGACACCGATGATGGTTCAGGCTTGCATCACATGATTTATGAAGTCGTCGATAACGCAATCGATGAAGCTCTCGCTGGATATTGCGATAATGTCGCTATTACCCTCAATGGTGATGGGTCGGTTACCGTTACTGATAACGGGCGCGGAATCCCCACCGAGATTCACGCCGAGGAAGGAATTTCGGCGGCTGAAGTTATCATGACGCAACTGCATGCGGGAGGAAAATTTGACTCCAACACTTATAAGGTCTCAGGTGGTTTGCATGGAGTAGGCGTCTCAGTGGTCAATGCTCTTAGCAGTCGGCTCGAGCTGGTTATCATGCGTAGCGGCCAAACCCACAGTGTGGTTTTCGAAAATGGTGATGCTATCGCTCCCCTAGCGGTAACCGGCGAGGATAGTGATAAAACTGGCACAACCATCACCTTCACCCCGTCACCCAAAATTTTCAACAATATAGAGTTCGAATTTTCTGTACTTGAGCAACGGCTGCGCGAGCTTTCTTTTCTCAATAGCGGTGTTACCATCACCCTGACCGATGATCGCGCCGCTGAACAAAAGCAACGCGTTTTTTCTTCAGAGGGGGGCTTGCGCGAATATGTCGCCTGGATCAATAAATCACGCCACGCTTTACATCCAGCAATTACCGCCACAGTCGAAAAAGATGATGTTAGTGTTTTAGTCGCGCTGGAATGGACAGATTCGTATCACGAGACAACGCTATGTTTTACCAATAATATCCCGCAACGCGATGGTGGAACCCATTTGGCTGGTTTCCGTGCTGCCATGACCCGTGTCATTAACCATTACGCTACCCAAAGCGGATTGGCTAAATCGGGCAAAATCCAGCTTTCAGGTGAGGACGCAAGAGAAGGACTCACGGCCATTATCGCCGTCAAAGCACCTGATCCTAAATTCTCGTCACAAACCAAAGACAAACTCGTCTCATCCGAAGTGCGGCCCATCGTCGAATCGGCAGTCGCCGCTACCTTGAATCAATGGCTCGAGGAAAATCCCGATGATGCGAGGAAAATCGTCTCTAAAGTCATCGAAGCTGCTGTTGCGCGCGAAGCCGCGCGAAAAGCGCGAGAACTCACGCGGCGCAAGGGTGTTCTGGATATTTCAAGCCTTCCGGGAAAACTCGCTGACTGTCAGGAAAAAGACCCCGCCAAATCAGAACTTTTTCTAGTCGAGGGGGATTCCGCTGGCGGCTCAGCCAAACAGGGGCGCGACCGCGCCAATCAGGCTATCCTCCCCCTGCGTGGTAAAATCCTCAATGTCGAAAGGGCTCGAATCGATAAAGTGCTTAGCTCCGTCGAACTCGGTACTCTCATCACCGCCATCGGTGCTGGCGTAGGCAATCAGGACATCAACCCCGATAAGGCGCGATATCACCGAATCATTATCATGACGGACGCCGATGTCGATGGCAGTCATATTAGAACACTTTTGCTGACTTTCTTTTTCCGCCATATGAAACCTCTGATCGATCTCGGCTATCTTTACATCGCCCAGCCGCCATTATTCCGTAGCAAAAAAGGGCAATCGATTGTCTATCTCAAAGACCAGGTCGCGATGGATGGGTATCTCAAAGACCAGGGGCTTAAAGACGTGGTTTTGACACTTGCTGACGGAAGTAGTTTTGCGGCTGCTGATCTCGACCGGCTAACCGATGAAATGATCACCGCAACAAAAAACATCGAAGCTATGGCGCGCACGGTCGGTTCAGTCTATGTCGTGGAACAGGCGAGTGTTGCTGGGATCTTTACCCCTGACACAATCACTAATCATGAAGCTGCTGAGTATCTCGCCCATCGCCTTGAAGGGTTGGCTGATCCACTTGAACGCGGCTGGCGGGGAGATATTATTCAGGACCCTAATAATCCAGACGCTAAAGTTATGGAAATCACCCATACCATGCGCGGAGTGGCCCAACGCTATCTCTTGCCGCCAAGATTGCTGAAAACCATCGAGGCTGAAGCGCTTGAGAAATCATCGGGCGCCTTACAGAAATATTTCAGTAAACCCGCTGAGTTCAAAACCTCCACCACCACCACGACTATCAATGGGCCGACGGAACTAGTCTCGTTGATCTTCTCCCTTGGGCGAAAAGGCGCACAGGTATCACGCTACAAAGGTCTTGGCGAAATGAACCCTGAACAGCTTTGGGAGACGACTCTTGACCCTGATCAGCGCACTTTGCTAAAAGTTACCATAGATCATGAAGAGTCTGCTAATGAGGCGTTTTCAACCTTAATGGGTGAGACGGTCGAGCAAAGGCGGGAATTTATTCAGACCAACGCGCTGAAAGTTGCTAATTTAGATATCTGAACACCGGACAGGGAGTTTTAGAGGTGACAAGCAATTTATTTGATTTTAACCTCGAAAATATGATTAACAGCCACCAGCTTGGAAGGATCAGATGGATCGCGCTGGTGGGGCAAGTCCTCGCGATTGCTCTCGTTCATTTCTATTTTGGTTTTGCCATGCCGATTGTAGGGTGTTCTGTTGTGATCGGATTATCGGTAGCACTTGGTATTGGGCATTTTTTCTATCATCGCAAGAGCGTGATAATGACTAATGCTGAAGTCTTCGTGCTTCTGTCACTTGATACATTACAGCTGGCCTCGCTGCTTTATCTTACTGGTGGGCTGGTTAATCCTTTCGCTATGATGTTCTTGGCTCCGGTCACTATCTCAGCGGCCCTTTTGCCGAAGGCTGAAACTGCCGGACTTGTTCTACTGGTGACGATCTTGGCAAGCATTCTTTCTTTTTACCACGTGCCTCTACCATGGGGTGGAAGCCCACTGATCTTGCCGCCGCTGTACACGACCGGATTATGGGTCGCACTTTTGCTGACCGTTATTTTTGTCGGAGTTTACGCCGCTATCCTTACCGGATACGCAAGGAAACTCGCAAAAGGACTTAACAGAGCGCAGTTAGTGCTTGCCCGTGAACAACAAATGGTCGCGCTTGGAAGTTTTGCGGCCGTAGCCGCCCATAAGCTCGGTTCACCCCTTAACACCATCACCCTCATCGCTCATGATCTCGAAGTTAACACCAGCCAAGGTAAAGACAAAAAAGCCCTCGCAGATGATATCAAAGAGCTAAAGGAAGAAACTGAACGTTGCCGTAATATCCTCACTGAAATTAATGATGAAGCTATAGTGTTTGAATACATGGCCGAAGAAGCTATCGATGTAGAGACTTTGGTCACCAAACTTATCAATGAGCGGTTCTTCGACATAAAAGAAATGCTCACCGTTATTGTAGATAATCCTGAAAACCTGCCGGCACCAAAACTAGTTCGTAGCCCTAATATTCTGCATGGTCTTGAGATGGTCATCGATAACGCGATCCAATTTGCTGAGAATCACGTTAACATCACCCTCTCCTATTATCACGACAAGCTGTGCTTTATCATTGATGATGATGGCCCTGGATTTACTGCAAGCGCACTAATCAGTGCGGGTAAGCCTTATAATTCAACAAGACAGGATGAGGATGGACATATGGGGTTTGGGCTTTTTTTCGTCCACACTGTGATAGAATCCATCGGCGGTTATATAGCGTTTCGCAACTGCCCAAATAAGGGCGCTAGGGTTACTATTACCTTGCCACTTGAGGAATTTGCTGATTGAATTATGCGGTAGGGTGGATTTTACTTACCAAACTCTCATCTTAAAAATAGATATAAGGACGAGACTATGGCTGAAATGAGTTTGTTAATTGTGGATGATGATGTTCCTCTGCTAGGACGGCTTGAGCGTGTTATGGCCCGCAAAGGATTTCAGGTGACTACAGCTGCTAGTCTCGCGGACGCAGAAGAGCGAATCCTCGAAATATCATTCAACCACGCTATTATAGATATGAAACTTAACGATGGGTATGGGCTTGATATCATCCAGACGCTACGTGATAAAAACCCCGATTGCCGAATCGTGATACTAACCGGATTTGGTAATATAGCGACCGCTGTTACTGCTGTTAAATCAGGAGCTGATGACTATCTGCCAAAGCCCGCCGACCCTGATGCGATTACCGCTGCGCTTTTGCAATGTGATGACGCGAGGCTCTCCCTGCCTGAAGCCCCAATGTCCGCCGATCGGATCAGATGGGAGCATATTCAGCGAGTCTATACTCAATGCGGGCAGAATGTTTCAGAAACAGCAAGACGCCTTAAACTGCATCGTCGTACCTTACAGAGAATTCTTGCCAAACACGCGCCTAGAGCCTAAAATTGAACATACCGATTAAAACGGAGTAATTCAGAACATGGGCGGAAAAAACTATCATCCCGATACGCTCGCGGTAAGGGGTGGTCTTAAGCGTTCAGCGTTTGATGAAACCGCCGAAGCGCTCTATTTGACTTCAGGGTATGTTTATTCCTCCGCCAACGAGGCCGCTGATGCCTTTAGCGGTGAAATCGATCGATTCGTTTATTCTCGCTATGGCAACCCGACTGTCGCCATGACCCAGGAACGGATGGCATTGATCGAGGGCGCGGAGGCCTGCAGACTGACAGCGTCAGGCATGGCCGCCGTTTTCACTACGATGGCGAGCCTTCTTAAATCAGGGGACAGGCTAGTTGCATCCCGCGCACTTTTCGGTGCGTGCCACTCGATTATCACCAAAATCCTGCCTGAATGGGGCATAGAAACCGAACTCGTGGACGGTACCGATAATCAAGCGTGGCAAGTGGCGTTAAGCAAGCCCGCCAAAATGGTCTTTGTCGAATCACCATCAAACCCTCTGCTTGATCTGGTTGATCTCAAATATGTCAGCGCGCGGGCCAGCGAGGCTGGGGCGATCATGGTGGTCGATAACGTATTCGCCACCCCAACCGGACAAAAGCCTATAGACCTCGGCGCGGATATTGTCATCTATTCGGGAACCAAACATATAGATGGACATGGACGGGTTCTGGCCGGTGTGATTTTGGGGTCGGAAAAAATCCTCGATGAAGAGATAGAGACGTTTATTCGCCGAACAGGCCCTTGTATCAGCGCGTTTAACGCTTGGATTATTCTCAAATCACTCGAAAGCATGCCCTACCGTATCGCAAGGCAAGTTGAGACCGCTTCCCTGATCGCAAACACGATCAGCGATCAATGCCCCGATATTATTGTGCGCTACCCTTGGCTTGACACGCACCCGCAATATAAACTCGCAAAACGGCAGATGACGCATGGTGGCACTCTGATCGCCTTCGCCTTGCCTGGCGGCAGGGAAAACTGTTTTAAGTTTCTTGATGCGCTTGAAGTAATCGATATTTCCAATAATCTTGGCGACGCTAAGTCGCTGATCTGCCACCCCGCGACCACCACCCATAGCAATTTGACCAATGCTGAACGTCATGACCTTGGAATTCATGAAGGTTGGATTAGGCTTTCAGTTGGTCTTGAGCATCCTGACGACTTGATCGATGACCTCATCACCGCTTATCGATTGATTGCTTAGAGTTCTTTGATGGATTTTGCTGCACTGTTTTTATTCCTCGTTCTGATGATTGGAACGCCAGGGCCTGCCAATATGGTGGCAATGGCCACTGGCGCGCGTTACGGATTTTTTGCCTGTCTGCCTTTTATTACCGGAATCGTTGTCGGCATGGCTCTTCTCAATCTTGTTTTCGTCGCTGGGCTCAGTTCTATCCTTCTTGAGAACCCACGCCTTGAAACCATCATCACCTTTATTGCTGCTGCGTATGTTCTATGGCTTTGCACCCGGATGTGGCGCGAGATTGGGTCTAGCGCCGATGATCACTCCGCCTTGCCACGCCTGATTGAGGGACTACCCATTCACCCCCTCAACCCTAAAGCGTGGGCGATGGCGATTGTCGCGTGGACGGGTTATCAGCCAGATGGATATAACTCTATAACCATAGCGATCATCCTCATGGTCACCTTTTTTGTTATCCAATGTTTTGCCCATTCGCTCTGGTGTCTTGGCGGGGCGACTTTAAGCATCAGTGCGAAGCGCCAAGAAACCAAGCTGATTATTCAGCGAGTTTTAGCCGTCGCGACTGCGGCCACCGTTCTTTTTGTGATTGTTTTCTAAGAACTGAAGCCGTCTCGGAAACAGTTTGACGGCTAGGCTTTATGAGGACGGTTGTCTATTAAATCATCGACAACCGATGGGTCAGCAAGGGTTGAGGTATCACCCATATCGGACAGATCATTTGCCGCGATTTTACGCAAAATCCGCCGCATGATCTTCCCCGACCGCGTCTTTGGCAGACTTGGGGCCCATTGCAAGGTATCCGGTGTCGCAATGGGACCTATTTCCTTTCGAACCCAGTTTTTTAATGTCGCCATCCGCTCGTCATTTTCTTCAATACCAGCGAGCAGTGTTACATAGGCGTAAATTCCCTGTCCTTTTATATCATGCGGAAAACCAACAACGGCTGCTTCAGCCACGTCAGGATGAGACACTAACGCCGATTCAACCTCAGCTGTTCCCATCCGATGACCCGAAACATTAATCACATCATCAACTCGCCCCGTGATCCAATAATAACCGTCTTCATCACGGCGACATCCGTCACCAGTGAAATACCGCCCCGGAAAAGTGGTAAAATACGTCTGGATAAAGCGGTCATGATCACCATAAACAGTCCGCATCTGCCCCGGCCATGATTGATTGATACAGAGATTACCCGTGGTTGCTCCATCCAATATGATGTTGTCGCCATCGACCAGCACGGGCTCTATTCCGAACATCGGACGAGTGGCCGAGCCGGGTTTGAGTGTCGTTGCGCCGGGCAGCGGTGTGATCATCGCCGCTCCGGTTTCAGTCTGCCACCAAGTGTCGATGATCGGACAGCGACCTTCACCGACGACCTCATGATACCACATCCACGCCTCAGGATTGATCGGTTCTCCAACCGTACCGAGCGTCTTGAGCGATGATCGGTCGTGCCGCATGACCGGCTCTGAGCCTTCGCGCATCAAGGCTCTGATCGCCGTGGGGGCGGTGTAGAAAATTGTCACTTTATGTTTGGCGACAATCTGCCAGAAACGATCCACATCAGGATAGGTTGGCACGCCTTCGAACATCACGATGGTCGCGCCATTCGCGAGAGGTCCATAGACGATATAACTGTGTCCTGTAACCCAGCCGACATCAGCTGAACACCAGTAAATATCACCCTCTTGGTAATCGAAAACATATCTAAAGGTCATGGTCGAATAGACCATATAGCCGCCTGTGGTGTGCAACACACCTTTGGGTTGGCCGGTTGATCCTGAAGTGTAGAGGATGAACATCGGATCTTCGGCTGAAACCTCAACCGGTGGGCAGTTGGCGTCAACCTCAGCCATTTCCTGATGATACCAGTAATCGCGCCCGCTATGCCATTCGATCTCACCGCCGGTGCGCTTGACTACGATCGCCGTCGTGCACTTCGGGCATTGTTTTAGGGCTTGGTCGGTGTTGGCTTTGAGTGGAATTTTTTTACCGCCGCGAACACCTTCATCAGCGGTGATTATTACCGATGAGTCGCAATCGATAATTCGTCCTGCTAGTGAATCAGGCGAAAAACCTCCAAATACCACCGAATGAATCGCCCCAAGACGCACCACTGCGAGCATTGCGACTGCGGCCTCAGGAATCATCGGCATATAAATCGTAACCCTATCGCCCGCCTTAACCCCACGCTTTTTCAACACATTGGCAAAACGGCAAACTTCATCATGAAGTTCCTTATAGGTGATATGGCGACTGTCATCAGGTTCATCGCCTTCGAAAATAATCGCTATCTGCTCGCCGCGCTGTTCGAGATTCCGATCAAGGCAATTCGCTGAAGCGTTCAGTGTGCCATCCTCATACCAGCGAATCCGAAAATCATTCAGATCATAAGACGTGTTCCGTACGGTCGTATAAGGTTTTATCCAAGAGATTGTCTTCGTTCCCACCTCGCCCCAAAAACCTTCATTATCTTCAAGCGAGCGTTTATACATCTCAAGATATTGCTCATTGGTCATATTGGTGGTGGCGACACGATTCGGCGATGGGGGGAATTTTTTTTTCTCAGTCATCAGTCATTCTCTTAAATAGTTTTGTGTCTCGAAAGCCTGAAACTAGCATCGATGCACTATGTGAGACAAGAGCATATAGGGCAACGCCGCACCTCGTCCCACGCAAATATCAAAAGTCAGTTTCATCTCTGGCCTCGATAATTTTCTGTGCTATATGACGTGAAAATCCCGCTCGGGCCATCCGTGCGAGATGACGCTGTTGCCAGCCGTCTTTTTGTCTTTCACGATCCTCCGCGAAAACCCCAACCCCGCTCCGCCTCGCGTAACGGAAGGCTGCTGCACGTTCCGCGGCCTCGCCGCCGAGGTCTTGATCCTCAAGTGTGGTGGTGATCATGGTATTTTCAATTCCGCGCTTTTTCAGATAGGCAATAATTGACACGCGTGATTTGCCCCTAGCCCGCAAATTCTTCGTCTTGGCTTGCGCGTAATTGCTGTCGCTCAGATAACCGAAACGTTTGCAATTCTCGATAACGCTATCGATCGACTCCTCCGCGCTTTGTTTACTCTGATGATCATCTTCGGATTGGTGCGGTGCGATTTTGCGCTCAAAAAATCGCCATAAAATTTGCCGCAAATGGGCCTCACTGGATGTATAACGCTGAAGATAATGTAGTGCTTTATTCTCGAAGCGCTTGCTGATCTTGCTCGATAAAAGCATCTTCATCACACCCTCGGCCCTTCCTGCTGATCTTGCTTTGGGCAACTATAGCGAATATGATGCCGCTATGTCGATACGAAAGAAAAATCAAAAGGATACACTCGCACTGCCCCTCATGCGTCCGATCATCATTGGACGCTTTAACCGTATTGGCTGGTTGACGCTCTATCAACGCGAAGTTATGCGGTTTGTTAAAATTATCGGGCAAACCGTGGCTGCACCGGTGGTCACCACTTGGTTACTTCTCACTGTTTTTGCTGTGGCGCTAGGCGACCGGGTCGCCATCGAAGGCGAGATTGATTTTATCAATTTTCTCGCCCCAGGACTTGTGATGATGGCGACGCTACAAAACGCTTTTGCTAACCCCTCGTCCTCCTTGGTGATTAGCAAAGTGCAGGGGAATATCATTGATATTCTAATGCCGCCACTCTCATCCTTCGAGGTCGTGCTGGCGATGGGGGCCGCCGGCGTCACCAGAGGAATCGCAGTCGGAATAGTCACTTTATTTACCATGAGCGTCTTTGGGATTAGCGTTATTCCTGCCCATCCTCTTGCCGCTATTATGTTTTTGTTGCTGGGGTCTATTATCATGTCCCTCGGGGGAATTATCACCGGAATTTGGGCGGATAAATTCGATAACCTCGCAACCATCACCAACTTCGTCATCCAGCCTTTGATTTTCCTTTCTGGCACCTTTTATTCTATCGATAATCTGCCTCCGCCTTTCGATTTGATAGGGCTTTATAATCCTATGTTCTATGTGATAGATGGGTTTCGTTATGCCATGATCGGTAGCGCTTCGGCTTCACCTTTGATTGGCTGTATAGTTTTATCGGTGCTGGGTCTAGTTTTTGGTTGGTTAGCACTGGCGATGCTGGCTTCAGGCTATAAACTTAAAAGTTAGTGGACGAACATGACAAGTAATAACCATAAATCTGCCACAGATTTTGCCTCTGGCATTCTGTCTTACCCGCAGTTGGAATCCGCGTATAAAGATGGGGTAATCACTGCTTCAATGCCGCTGGCTCCACGGCAGATTCAGCCCGCCTCAATTGACCTTCGACTTGGCGCGAAAGCGTGGCGGGTGCAAGGGTCTTTTCTTCCCGGTAAGGGCCATCAGGTCGCTGATAAACTTAACGCATTGGCATTGCATGAAATTGACCTGAGCCACGGTGCGGTACTCGAAAAAGGATGCGTTTATATTGCTGAGATCATGGAAGGGCTTAACTTGCCACACGAGATCACCGCTATTGCCAATCCTAAAAGCTCGACTGGACGTCTTGATGTGTTCACCCGTATGATCGTTGATGGCGCTACGGAGTTCGAGATTGCTAAAGGCGGATATCACGGCGTGATTTATCTTGAGATTTCGCCTCGCACTTTTCCTGTTCTGGTGCATAAAGGCTCACGCTTGTCACAACTGCGGCTTAGAATCGGTGAGACGCGCATTGATAAAAGAATCTCGCTTAGCGTTGACCTGTCGGGTAAAGCTCAACCGCTTATCCCGAAACTGATCGGCTGGCGTGCCCGGAAATACACCGGGCTGATCGATATAGATCAGGTTGCGGCCTATCCAGTCGCACCGTTTTGGGAAAAAATTACCACCGATGATCTGAGTGCAGGTGGGTTGGTGCTTAACCCCGATGAGTTCTATATTATTGCGAGCCGTGAAGATGTTGTCATTCCTAATAGCCAAGCTGCTGAAATGACCGCCTATGACACAAGTCAAGGCGAGTTTCGCGCGCATTACGCCGGATTTTTTGACCCTGGATTTGGGATGGCGGAATTAGGCGCTGAAGGCACGCGCGCTGTACTCGAAATGCGCTCGCATGACGTGCCTTTCCTTATCGAAGAAGGACAGACTGTCTGTCATCTTGTCTATGAAAACTTGTCTTTATGTGCTTCTGACTCGCTTTATGGCGAAAAGGGGAGTGGCTCACACTACCAAGCTCAAGGGCTTCAACTCGCAAAACATTTTAAGCCGCCGGTAAGAGAGGTAGATTATGACTGAAAAAACTGCGCTGATGGGCAATTACGCCCGTGCTAGCCTTTCATTCAGCCATGGGGAGGGCAGCTGGCTGATCGCGCACAGCGGCGATCGTTATCTCGATTGCGCCTCGGGTATCGCTGTTACCACCCTCGGACATGGGCATCCACGGCTTGTCGAAGCCCTGAGTGACCAAGCACAGAAATTATGGCATGTATCAAATCTTTTCACGATTCCTGAACAGGAAGAGGTGGCAAAACTCCTCACCGAATGCGCCGGGTTGGATAAAGTGTTTTTCTGCAATTCCGGCACTGAGGCGACCGAAGCCGCTGTTAAGATGGCGCGGCGGGCCATCTATCACCATAGTAAAATTTCAGGACTTGAACCTTCAAGGCAGACGATCCTTTGTTCTGAAGGCGCATTCCACGGGCGCACGATCGCTATGCTTGCGGCCACCGACAAGCCCATTTTTCGTGAAGGATTCGGCCCTATGCCAGAGGGGTTTGATCACTTTCCTTTCGGGAATATGAATGTTTTACGCGACCGATTGACCCGGGACGCTGAAAGTCCAGCTCCGCAAATTGCCGCCGTTATGATCGAAACAGTCCAGGGCGAGGGCGGAGCCAAACCCCTGCCGCCACGTTTTATCGATGATCTTTCTGTGCTCTGCCATGAGACAGGATGCTTGCTGATCGCTGATGAAGTTCAAATCGGTGTTGGGCGGTCAGGATATTTTTTCTCCTATCAAGAAAGCAGCGCGAAACCTGATATTATCGCTGTAGCCAAGGGATTGGCTGGCGGCTTTCCAGCTGGCGCGGTGATTGCCACGGATTATGTCGCCGAGGCGATGACGCCGGGAAGCCATGGGTCCACCTTCGGGGGCAATCCTTTGGCGATGCGAGCGGCGAAGGCGGTAATCTCTGTTCTCGATGAGAAATTTCTTGCCGATGTTCGGGCGCGGGCGCAGCATTTATTTGACGCGCTTGAAAACTTGGCTTCACGGCATCCCGCTATCACCGAAATCCGCGGAAAAGGGTTTCTTTTAGGACTTGTGCTTTCATCCGATTACCCCGTTGCTGGTATCACCGCGAGGCTGAGAGACAACCACCTGTTGGTGGTGCCGGCCGCAAATAATACCATCCGTCTTCTGCCACCACTCACGATCACAAAGAATGAGATTGACCAAGCCGTGGAGATTCTCGATAAAACCATCATCGAAACCAACACATAACCCATGACGCATTTTCTCGATATCGCCGATTTTGATCGCCAAACGCTGGCCTCGATGCTGATCGATGCCTCTGCAGTCAAGGCTGACCATAGCGCATCGGCGACAAGACTCGATGGCAAAGCGGTCGCGATGATTTTCGAGACACAATCCACCAGAACCAGAATCTCGTTCGAAGTTGGAATCAAGCAACTTGGCGCGCAACCGATCGCACTTAAAAGCGAGGATATGCAGCTCGGACGCGGCGAGACTTTTGCCGATACCGCCAAAGTTTTATCGCGCTATGTCGATGCAATCGTTATACGCGCGCGCTCACATGCGACTTTGGTCGAACTTGCTGATAATGCCTCTATTCCTGTGATTAATGGCCTCACCGACCGAAGCCATCCCTGTCAAGTCATGGGCGATATGCTGACGCTTGCTGAACATAAGGCTCCTGATTACGATTTTAGTGGGCTTAAAATTGTCTGGCTTGGCGATAGCAACAATGTTGCGACCAGCTGGCTCGAAGCAGCCGGAAAATTCGGTTTTGAATTCATCCTCGCCACACCTCAAGCCCTTCTGCTTGATGCTGATTCTGTCGCAAAAGCTCAAAATCAAGGCGCGAAAATCATTTTTGAGGATAAAGCCATCACCGCTGCTGTCGATGCCGATGTGATCGTTACCGATACTTGGGCTTCGATGGCGGGTGGAGGCGGGCGGAGTAATAGCGGCGATAACACCGCTCTGTTGCGCCAGTATCAGGTTACCGAAGCTGTGATGAAGGTTGCCAAATCTGATGCTGTCTTTATGCATTGCCTGCCGGTCTACAGAGGGCAAGAAGTGGTTGCAGAAGTTGTGGATGGAGCGCAATCGATCATCTGGGATGAAGCTGAAAACAGGCTTCATGTCCAGAAGTCGATTCTTAGTTATTGTGCGGATGTTATGCCCTAGAATGGGATGACCTGAACCGCGAGATATGTTATTAGGAAAAAACATGACTATCGATACCAAGAAAAATCATTATCAGATCATGCCTCGGCGTCATTTTATCGGCGGCGCGCTCGTAGCCCCTTTGTTGGTGACAGCATGCGGTGCGCCGAGGTTAGATCCGGCGATATCGACGCGTGGCGGTAGAATTTATCTTGCGGTTGCTTCTGTCAATGCCATCAACGCTTATCACTCGCCGGCGGCCAAGCCCAATATCGATCATCTTTTTAGTCCAACCCTCGGCGAGAAGCTCGTTAACTGGGGCACCTCCACCCTTATTCCCGATAGTGATAAAGGTAAAGTAACCATGACCGTCACCAACGCTTCAGTCACCGAAACCGATCGAGACCAAGGAGAAGGTATTCGGTCGTTTTTTACCAATGAGCAACGGCTGACGGTTGAAGCAAAACTGGATAGTCTTTTTATCTTTACTCATCCCGACGGCAACCGCGTTGCCGATTTGGCTGTTCAAGCCAATTACACCGAAACAATCGCTGATAACACAACCCCAGCTGAAGCGGATGTGATCAGGACGCGGGTCATGAGTGAAGCAATCAGTCGTTTTGATAACGAATTCAGGCGACAGATCTCTCTCATCACCTTCGCTGGCGGCTGGCCGCTCAGCAACTAATTGCGTGCCGACCAGTCATTTTGAGATCGTTTAGACGTCCCCTGACGTTGCCGCCGCCAGAAACCGGGCACAAACATCACCAATACCGTAAATAATTCGAGGCGTCCGAGGATCATCGCTGCGACCATAATCCATTTTGCCACTCCGCTTAACGTCTTAAAACTGCCGTCAGGGCCGATCACTGTTCCAAGACCAGGTCCGACATTGCTGATCGACGTGGCCGCCGCCGAGATCGTCGTTTCAAAATCAAGACCCGTTAAACCAAGCAAAATCGCAATCAACACAAAACTTAGAATATACAGATAGAAAAATCCCGTCACGGCTTCCATCACCGCCTCAGGAACTGGACGTTGGTTGTAATAGGTCACAATAACCGCGTGAGGGCGCAACAGACGTAACATCTGAATTTTTGCGGTCGATGCTAAAACCTGAAGCCGAAACATCTTCATTCCGCAAGTTGTCGATCCTGCACAGCCGCCGATAAACATCGCGATCAATAGGATGACCGAAATGCTGCCTCCCCACGCTGCAAAATTACCACTGCTATATCCAGTTCCAGTCATCACGGACACGGTATTAAACACCGAGCGACGCAAGGCTTCGCCAATAGATAAATCAGACATGCTGGTCAGGCGCATGCAAATAATTGCTGATAGCGCGACCAACAGAAACAGAAACCAGCGCACCTGCGGGTCGCTGGTCAGATTCTTCCAGCCGCCACGCGTGATCGCGAGATAATGCGCGAAAGGTAAACTGCCAACGATCATCCCCAAAATCACCACTCCCTCGACCAGCATATTGTCAAACGCGCCGATAGAAGCCGTGCGGGTTGAAAACCCGCCAGTTGCTAAAGTCGTCATTGCGTGCAATACCGCATCGAAGCTAGGCATACCGGCAAAAAACAGCATTGTAGCCCAAGCAAAAGTCAAAAGAGTGTAAATACCAAAAATTCCCCCCGCCAGTTCTGCTGCACGTGGGATGACTTTATCGGGGGTTTCATATGATTCGGCACGGAACAACTGCATCCCACCGATGCTCAGCATTGGTAGAACCGCAAGAGCCATCACGATAATCCCGATTCCACCAAGCCATTGCAATAACGCTCGCCACACCAGAATACCCCGCGACATGATCTCAAGGTTAGGTATCACCGTGGATCCCGTGGTGGTGATTCCCGAAACCGATTCAAACACTGCGTCCGGGAACGTCATATTTATGTCCGCAAGTAAAAAAGGCATCGAGCCGAAAAGACCAATCCCTATCCACGCCGCGTTGGTTAGTAAAAACGCCTGACGTAAATCAAGAGTTTCGATTAAATGAAGGCGTGTCGATAACAGTAAACCCAGACCGAAAAATAACGTCACCGAAGCTGAAGCGATAAAGGCTATCCAAGTCCCGTCGCCGTCGTAAAAATCAACCAACGCCGGAATAATCATTGCCAACGACAGCAAAGCCAGCAAAAGACCAAGAATGTAAAGCACCGGGTTAAGCGGCATGATGATTTCCGTTAAAAAATCGGAATCCGACTATAGACCAAATCAGGCTTTTATGTCCATAAGGCTCGGTTAGATTTGTTTGGTTTGCTTCAGAAAACGCTCGCGCAATTCGCTGTCATGCGTGAAAACACCAGTAAAATGACTGGTGTGCATGCTGACGCCGCGCTTGCTGACCCCGCGGGTTGTCATGCATTGATGTTCAGCCGTGATGATTAGTCCAACGCCTTTGGGCTCTAAAACCTTTTGTATTGTCTCGGCGACTTGCGCGGTTAGGGTCTCTTGAGTCTGAAGGCGTTTCGCGAAAATATCGATCACGCGCGCTAGTTTTGAGATCCCCACAACCCGTTGATTAGGAATATATGCGATATGTGCTTCGCCGATAATGGGCAAGATATGATGCTCACACCGCGATTCGACGGTGACATTTTTTAGCATCACCATGTCCTCGTATCCCCCAACTTCCTCGAAAACCTTGCTGAGAATTTTCACTGGGTTTTCTTTGTACCCTGAGAAGAATTCCTCATAAGATCGAACGACTCTCGCCGGTGTGTCGCGCAGGCCCTCACGGTCAGGATTATCTCCCGCCCAGCGCAACAGCGTTCGCACCGCGGTCTCAGCTTCCTCGCGGCTTGGTGTTTGGTCAAGCGAAACAACTTTGTCAGTGTCAGAAAAAGTCATGGGCGGGGCTTCATATAGTGTTAGTGTTAGAAGGAGTCGTAGTTAGGGGTAGATTTTCACCCGTATGGCATCGATCGGCAAAAAAGCAACAGAAAATCATCCAATACTACCCTAGCTATCCTTCGTGAAGGTAATTCCTAGCCTATCACGGCATTTGCGACAAGAGCAAATTACCATCAATGTGTCGGCATCGGTAAAAGTAAATTTAGCCACTCATCGATCTTGGGTAAAGCACGTGGTATTTTAGATTTGCCAATCAAGCGGGTAATGCCCTAAAGTTATCAGATTGGCTGATCGCGTGCCGCGTTGCGGGTATGATGTAATGGTAGCCTGTCAGCTTCCCAAGCTGAACGCACGGGTTCGATTCCCGTTACCCGCTCCAATAAAAACCTCTCTTCGTCGATCTTAGCGGCTGCGGGATTATTCATTCCCACAAGCTTCTAAAGTCACTGCGATATTTTTAAGCACCTCGTGGTACAGCATCTTATCAAGCGGCAGGGTCGCTCCAAGTGGGTCTATGATCACGATTTTTGCGGAGCTTCCTTCAAGCACCCGGGCCACCAGACGCGTGTTTGCCCCTCTCTCAGTTAAAATGCATGAAATCCCATCATTTCCGACTTTATCCCGAAGATCGGCGATCGCCGCCATGCCAAATATTATCGCACCACCTTCCGAGACGTTGCCTTTTGATGAAATTCCAAAATGCCGCTCAAAATACTGATAGGCGTCATGGAAAGCGATAAAACTGATCTCGTGCACCGCCAGATTTTTATTGATCATCGCGACGGTCTGATTGATTTCATTTTTTCCCTTCTTGGCATTGGCTGCGTAAATCTCGGCGTTGGTGGGATCTATTTCAGCGAGAACCGCTGCGATGATATCGAGCATCGCCTTGCCGTTTTCAGGGTCAAGCCAGATATGCGGGTCTTTTGTGCCGTCATGGTGATGCTCATCGCGGTGTTGCTCGCCGTGATGTTGCTCGCCGTGATGCTGCTCATCGTGATGTTGCTCGCCGTGATGTTGCTCGCCGTGATGCTGCTCATCGTGATGTTGCTCGCCGTGATATTGCTCGTAGTGATGTTGCTCGCCGTGATGCTGCTCATCGTGATGTTGCTCGCCGTGATGTTGCTCGTAGTGATGTTGCTCGCCGTGATGTTGCTCGTAGTGATGTTGCTCGCCGTGATGTTGCTCGTAGTGATGTTGCTCGCCGTGATGTTGCTCGTAGTGATGTTGCTCATCGTGATGTTGCTCGCCGTGATGTTGCTCGTAGTGATGTTGCTCGCCGTGATGTTGCTCGTAGTGATGTTGCTCGTAGTGATGTTGCTCGCCGTGATGTTGCTCGTCATGGTCAAAATCCTTACGGTTTCGATACTCGAGGATCTTGATACCTTCACCTGATATCAGATTGACCACCCGAGCGTTTTCATCTGCAAGATTAGAGATAACTTCTCCAAGCCATGGCGTCAGATCATCGCCAACCCAAAAGATCACCTGAGCGGTGCTGATCAGTTTTGCTTCGGACGGACGTAAGGCATAGTTATGAGGCGAGGACGCGCGGTTGATCATCAACCCGGGCGTGCCAACTCCCTCCATCACCCGAGCTACTAGAGAGTAAATCGGCGCGATATCAGATGCGACCACCGGCGCGTTGGCTGAGGCTGGCGATGACAAAATCGCTATTGTCATCATGGCTTTAATCAAATGTCGTAACATTTCAAAGTGCTCCTCTTTGTTAGGTAAGGTAAAATGTTATGTTATATTATAACCTTGACTTAAGCAATGGCGTAATGTAGTTTTTGTTTTCAACGATCGCCAAAAAGGATCGAAGAATCACTGGTGGAGAGACAATGAAAACCCCCCGAACAATTTCGCCATCGACCATGTTACCTCGGCCAATTTTTAAGAAGCATAATCACCAAAATTGCATTAAAAACGCGATGGTAGCACTAGAGGTTTTTTGTCGTGATAATGATCTGAAATTAACCGTCTTGCGGCGGAAAATTTTTTCCGTCCTTCTCGAGGAACATCGCGCGCTAGGGGCTTATGATATTCTTGATCGTCTTAGGAATGCTGGTGTGAAAATTTTACCACCTGTGGTCTATAGGACGCTTGATTTTTTCATCAGCAATGGGTTTGCGCATAAGATCGAGCGCCTGAACGCTTTTATTGCTTGCGCCCATCCGTATGAGAGTCACACCCCCGCCTTTCTGATTTGCCGCCTTTGCCGATCAGTCAGCGAAGCCCCCGCGCAAAACGCCATTGACCGCCTCGATAAAACTGCAACCACCGTCAATTTTAGCATCGAGCACAGCGTGGTCGAAGCGATCGGACTTTGTCCCTCTTGCCGCTAGAATGATTTTATTATGACCTTGATTAAAGCTGAAAACTTGGCTGTCAAACTCGGCGGGCAACAGATTCTAAGGGATATTGATTTCGCGATTGAGGCGGGAGAGATCGTGACTATTCTCGGCCCTAACGGCGCTGGAAAATCAACTTTGCTGCGCTGTATCATTGGTGCGATGCGCCCTGATCAGGGCGTTATGCATATCGCTCCTGATCTGAGGATTGGCTATGTGCCGCAGCGCCTACGAATTGAGATGAGTTTGCCGCTTACCGCGAGGCGATTTCTCAATCTACCTCACCCCGTGCCCCGAGATACGTTGTCTGAAGCGGTGGCTCACGCCGGAATAGAGAAAACAATAGACCGCCAAATCACCGATTTATCAGGTGGCGAGGTTCAGCGGGTTTTACTCGCCCGTGCACTGATTAACCGTCCACAGCTTCTAATCCTCGATGAAGCGACCCAAGGACTCGATCACCCTGCTTCGGTCTCATTCTATCAGCAACTTGAGACTATTCGCGCCGTCCTCGGTTGCGCGATTATCATGGTCAGCCATGAACTTCATGTTGTGATGGCGGCTTCGGATAGAGTGATTTGCCTCAATGGGCATATCTGCTGTCAAGGTTCGCCGCGCCACGTGGCGTCAAGCCCTGAATATCGAGCGTTATTTGGCCCCGACCCCGATCACGTCATGGCAATTTATCGTCATCGCCATGACCATCATCATGATATCGGGGAAAGCTGATGGAAATTTTTGATGATTTTATGGTGCGGGCGATACTCGCAGGGGTTGGGGTTGCATTGGCTGCGGCCCCACTTGGCTGTTTTATCGTCTGGCGGCGTATGGCGTATTTCGGTGATGCCACCGCTCACGCTTCTATACTTGGTATCGCGCTGGCGTTGGCTTTTTCGATATCGATCATCGGCGGAGTATTGCTGGTCGCGCTGATCATGGCGGTTATTGTATCTCTTCTCGATCGTGGACAAGGATCGTCGTCTGACACCTTGCTTGGAGTCATGGCGCATTCGGCCCTTGCTTTTGGGCTGGTCGCCGCCGTTACTATATCCCCATCTCAGATTGATCTCGTCGCGTATCTTTTCGGTGATATTCTTGCCGTTAGACAAACCGATCTCATTATTATCTGGGGCGGAGCGGTAGCGATTGGTGTTCTGTTGCGCGCGCGCTGGTCAGCGATGTTAACCGCGACTCTAAGCAGTGATCTTGCTTGTGCGGCGGGAATATCGCCCCGCCGCGAGCAGCTTTTGCTTAATCTCGCACTCGCAGTTACTGTTGCCATTGCCATTAAGATTGTCGGCGCGTTGCTGATTGCTGCTATGCTTATTATTCCCCCTGCTGCAGCTAGAAATTTTGCTTCAACGCCTGAAAAAATGGTCGGCATTACTGCGGCGATCGGTGTCATTTCCGCCTCTGGTGGGGTGGGGCTTGCCTATACCCTCGATACCCCAGCTGGCCCTACCATCGTTTGCTTCGCCGCAGTGATTTTCACTGCCGCTAGTCTTATCGCATTTACACTGAGACGACTATAGATCTTGATAAAACGCCATGTATGTCAGATATGTCACATGAAAGAGATAATCAATCTAGTTGACTATAGAGGCAGAGTATCTATATCACTCGTATATCAAAAAAAGGATGGGAAAATATGACTATTTATCATGTGATTATTGATGATGTTGCCGTCTTTGAGCAGACTGCAACAAAAGAGGATGTGGAGACATTAAGAACCGAGGTAGCGAAGGGTGATGGCGGTATAAAGCTTTGGGTGTTGTGTGGTGCATTAGGAACGATTTCTGCCATAATTCTGGCTGCCATAACCGTCGCCGTTAGTATTATCAATTTAGGAAATTGACATGTTAGGGCGTCGCCGTGCCCGGCTGATTGCCATCACTTATGTTTTGATTGGCGTGGCGATTGTCGGCCCTAACGATGTGTTGATCCCACTGCTGAAAGATCATATTGGTGTTTGGCAATTTCATCTGTTGCGTGGCATCGTGGTGGTTCTCGCCGTTGGCGTGATCGCGGGTATTATGCACCATCGCTTCTTTATGCGCAGTCCTGCAAAAATTGCTGTTAGAACTTTGTTTTATACCCTTTCGATGGCGCTGTATTTTTCGTCCTTATCTTTTTTGCCCGTCGCGGTTACGGGAGCGGGGCTTTTCACTGCGCCGATTTTCGTGCTTATCTTCTCAGCTGCGCTGTTTGGGCAAAAAATTGGCCTCCGCCGTATTACTGCCGTTGCGATTGGTTCGGCTGGAACGTTGACCATCCTCAATCCTAGCGGTGAGATTTTCTCATGGTTTAATATTATGCCTGTTTTAGGCGGAGCTTTTCTGGCCCTTGGGCATATCACCACTAAACGTTATTGCGCCAAGGAAGATCCTACCACTCTGCTGCTGACCAATTTTCTTGGCATGGCATTTTGCGGTGCGATTGGCGTGGGTATGCTGACGCTTTTCCCGGTCTCGCCGAGCGGAAATATCACCGCATTTATGGTCGAAAATTGGGGGCAAGTCACACCCTATGTTCTATTGCTGATTACCATTCAGGGGTTGGTGGCGATGGTCGGCATATGGTTGCTGACCCGTGCGTATCAGATTGGAGATCCAACATATCTTAACGTTTTTGAATACGCATTTCTGATTTCTATCGGTTTCTCAGGATGGCTTTTTCTTAATCAGAATCTGACCCTTCGCGATCTTGCCGGAATAGCCATGATCGTGACCGCTGGGATCATTGTTGCTCAGGTTAAGAAAAAAGGTGCACTGTGATTACATCTGGTCTCAAAAACGAACCCGTTAATCGACCCTGATCGGCATTTTGCGTGTCAATGCGCCGGAGGCGAGTAACACAAGGCCTAATACTAGAAACAGGCTGGTCAAATTGGCGAACAATAGAATCACCGCTGACAACCCCGGAGTCAACACAAACGAAAACTCGCGCCATGTCGAGAACACTGTGGTCATCTCAGTTCTGATTTTGGGTGTCACCATGCGCATGAACGGGATATTGCCAATGATGTCGAGCATATCGAGGCCGATAGACGCCAATAATAACAACAATAATCCTCCTAAAAACGGCTTCGGCAAAAGACCGAGAATTACTAGGCTAAACCCTGCGAGGCAAAAACTCAGCATGATAGTCCGCCTGATTCCAATGTATTGACCAATCCTTGAGAACTGGCCGGAAAACAGTAACACCGAGACGATTAACCCCATATAAATCCCGATCCATTCTTCCGCGATTCCGGCCTCTTTAATGTAAATCGGCCCATAAGTGAAAAACATCACCCATGATGAGGATCGCGCGACTGCGATCAAATACGCAACCCGCATATGAGGATTGGAAAAATAGGATTTTACGTTGCGGGCAACGTTAATATTATCGGGTGAGGGGGGTGTAATACTGGAGGATTCATTAATGCGTAAAAACCAGAAAAATCCCAGCAGAATAACCAGAATTACCGTCGCGATATAAAAAGGTGCATCTTCACCCACATTGACCCATGTCCACGTGCCGAGCGCGGGGAATATAATCCACGCTATCCCTGAAAATAACACTTTGCGGCTTTCCGCCGTGGCCAGCTCACGCCTTGGAATAAAATCCATCGTGTAAAGCGAGATGCACATCATCACCCATCCCGCTCCCGCCATCCGCAATGTATTACCGAACATAAATGTAAGCGGTGTTCCCGACACGAATAAAATCATGCTGATAAGTGCTAGAATCGCGCCAATGGTGAAAACATATTTGCGGCTCAAAATCTTGATCAGAGCGCCAGCGAACAGCGTAATCGGTAGTGACAGGAGCGCGCCGCAAAATAAAAATATCGATAAAAGGAAGGTATCACCATCCAGAATCTTAAGTCCGACCAGTGACAGAACCGATGATAACACCGCCCTCGACGCCCCATCACAGGCGTAAACAATTCCCAAAATCGTTCCGCCAGGGGTCGATGCTGAGGCGATGCGGATAGGAGGGCGAAATGCCATGATGAGTCTGATCTATTTCAATGCAACATCAAAATCATACTAATATTTATATCATAAGCAATTGTTTAATATGCTACGTTAGTATTAGAGTAAATGAATTAGGAGGGAAAGAATGAGTGCGTCACAATTTCTAAAATCAGTTGAGTACACATATGACCGTGCGGCCAAATTTATCACAATGCCGCCGGGACTAGATGAAAAGATCAAGGTTTCAAATTCATCTTATATTGTTAGATTTGGCGTCAGATTGCGCGGTGAGATGCAAACTTTTGTCGGCTACCGGTCGGTTCATAGCGAGCACTTCGAGCCGGTTAAAGGTGGAATACGTTATGATCTTAGCGTTTCGCTTGAGGAAGTTGAGGCGCTCGCGATGCTGATGACCTTCAAATGCGCATTGGTCGAAGTACCGTTCGGTGGCTCAAAAGGCGGACTTTGCATCAATCCTAATGACTGGAGCGAGCAGGAACTTGAACGCATCACCCGGCGGTTTACTCAAGAACTCGCTAAACGCGACCTAATTAGTCCATCACAAAACGTCCCCGCTCCTGATATGGGAACTGGTGAGCGTGAAATGGCATGGATTGCCGATGAATTTCGCAGACTTAATTCCACCGAACTTAATGCTTGGGCTTGTGTTACTGGTAAACCCGTCTCAAAAGGTGGGATTCAGGGACGGACAGAAGCCACTGGACGCGGCGTTCAATACGCTTTGCGCGCCTTTTTTAACCAGCCGCATGATGTCGCTAAAACCAGTCTTGATGGAACACTCGAAGGCAAGCGAATTATCGTTCAAGGGCTTGGCAATGTAGGCTATCACGCCGCTTTATTTCTCTCTGAGGAAGACGGTGCGCTCATCACCCATGTTCTCGAACGTGGCGGAGCCGTCATTGATAAAGGCGGCGTCGATATCAAAGCTCTCAAAGAACATATGGTCTCCTATGGTGGTATAGAAGGGTTTAAGGGATACATTCAAAGTGGGCTTGAAGTGCTCGAGGAAGAAGCCGATATCATGATCCCTGCGGCGATGGAAATGGTCATCGATGTCGAACGCGCCCCGCGCATCAAAACACCTTTGATTATCGAGGCCGCTAACGGACCAATCACCGCTGAGGCCGATAAAATTCTCAGTGAGCGCGGTGTTGTTATCATCCCCGATCTTTACGCCAATGCTGGAGGCGTTACCGTTAGTTATTTCGAATGGATCAAAAACCTGAGTCATATTCGATTCGGTAGGCTTCAACGCCGCGCGACCGAAGCGCATTTCGCTGCCTTGATTCACGGCATCGAGGCTATGAGTGGCAAAGTTTTTCCTGATGACGACCGTAGCAAAGTCATGAGCGGTACAACCGAGTTGGTGCTGGTGCGTTCAGGGTTGGAAGACACCATGGTTGGAGCCTATGAGAACATCAGCAAAGAATGGAACGAGAATACCGACGGTCTCGATATGAGACTGTCCACCATGAAACTCGCCATCCAGCGGGTTGTCAGCAGCTATGGCTCATTGGGGATTTAGCCTGTTACCGAGTGCGAGATTCCACTGAACAACGTGCCTGGATCGGTGCTAAGGCTGAAAATTACCTCGGCCTCGGCGGTTTTTTCTTATAAGAAAAAGAAATCACTAATCGAAGGATTGACAGATCATTGTAAGCCGTAGCAGAGTGTGATCTTGCGATTGCGGCTACCTATGCAGTAAAGCGAAATATGGATTCAGATTCTCTTCCGTCACCTTGTATCAGCATCTGCCAGATTGATCTGCAATCAGGGCAGTGTCTTGGCTGTTACAGAAGCCGTGATGAAATTGCTTCATGGACACGTCTGAGCGTGCTCGAGCAAAAAGCTATGCTATCCGCCCTGCATGAGCGCCGTGCCCATGCCACCGGCACCGAGCCCCGCCGAAGACGCCGCGCGGTTGCGCGCAGATAGAGAAGAAAATGTCTATTTTTAACGATCTGATCAGCCGTAAGGGATTTATCCTCGCCGATGGTGCGACCGGCACCAATTATTTCACCCTCGGGTTAGAGACGGGCTATCCGCCTGAATTGTGGTCTGTTGAGCGTCCCGATGAGGTCAAGGGGCTTCATAGGCGCTTTCTTGAGGCTGGCTCTGATATGATTTTGTCCAATTCTTTCGGCGGCAGCAGCTATCGGCTCAAATTGCATGAGGCTGAAAGTCGCGTGCGTGAACTTAATAACGCGGCGGCGTCCCTCGCCCGAGCCGCCGTTGACCAACACCGCGAAATCAGAGGCCGTGAGGCGATAGTTGCAGGTTCGATCGGTCCCACTGGTGAACTCTTCGCGCCGATAGGTGATCTCACGCATGACGCCGCCGTTGAGGCTTTCACCGAACAGGCTGAAGCCCTCGCTGAAGGTGGAGTCGATGTGTTGTGGATCGAGACCATCTCAGCTTTTGAGGAAGTCGAAGCCGCGCTCATCGCCGCCAAATCCACCGGTTTGCCCGTTGCGGCCACTATGACCTTCGATACCGCCGGCAAATCGATGATGGGTGTCTCTCCTGAGGATTTTGCTGAGCGTATTGGTAGCCAAAATGTCATCGCCGTAGGGGCTAATTGCGGGGTTGGCCCTGCCGAGCTTCTCGATGCCGTTCTCGCTATGAAGCCTCAATCAGGTGTTTTTCGCGTTGCCAAAGGCAATTGCGGCATTCCTCAATATGTCGAAGGCGCGATTCACTATCACGGTACCCCTGAGCTGATGGCTGATTACGCCGTTCTCGCAAGAGATGCTGGGATTGAGATTATCGGTGGATGCTGCGGGACCACTCCAGAGCATCTCGAAGCGATGCGCTATGCGCTGGATCATCAGATTGAACGCCGGTTGGTTGATACAGCCCGTCTTGAGGCCGCCCTCGGCAAGCCGTGGAAAGACCTCGATAAATCTGTAAGTTCTACTCCAAGACGTCGTCGACGAGACAAAGCATAACAAAACCCTTGCATCAACTGTCATCGTCCCATAAGTATGGCGCAAGATATCCCTTCACAACTATTCATGACTATGCACAGCTATCGCACTCATTATTGTAACGACTTGCGCCTCGCCGATGAGGGACGTGAAGTCAGACTCTCTGGTTGGGTGCATCGCAAGCGTGACCATGGACAGCTGGTATTCGTTGATCTCCGCGATCATTACGGGGTTACTCAATGTGTGATAGATACAGAAGATAAGTGTTTCAATGACGTAGACGAGACGCGCCTTGAATCAGTCGTGTGCATTACTGGCAAAGTCTTGCGTCGTAGTGAGGACACGGTCAATTCTTCGTTGCCGACTGGTGAGATTGAGGTTCGAATTTCTAGTTTTGACGTGCTATCCGCCGCTGAAGTATTGCCCTTGCAGGTCAACTCTGATGAAGATGCTGGTGAGGAAACCCGCCTACGTCATCGCTATCTCGATTTGCGCCGCACCAGACCTCATAACAATATCCTCCTGAGGTCAGACATTATTACCTCGATACGCCGCCGCATGATCGAGGGAGGATTTATTGAGTTTCAAACCCCAGTTCTCACGGCTTCATCGCCTGAAGGCGCAAGGGATTTTCTTGTGCCATCGCGGCTTCATCCGGGCAAGTTCTACGCCCTGCCGCAAGCCCCGCAGCAATTCAAACAGTTGGTGATGATGGCCGGATTTGATCGGTATTTTCAGATCGCTCCTTGTTTTCGCGATGAAGATAGTCGCGCTGATCGTAGTCCAGGCGAATTCTATCAACTCGATCTTGAAATGAGTTTTGTCGATCAAAATGATGTTTTTGCCGCTGTCGAGCCCGTGATCAGCGGAGTTTTTGATGAGTTTACCTCTGCCACCACCAAAACGCCCTTTACCCGGATTACCTATGCTGATGCGATGCTTAAATACGGCACTGACAAGCCTGACTTGAGAATCCCGTTTACCATCAGCGACGTCACTGATACGTTTCGCGGCTCAGGCTTTAGCATTTTCGCGAGCGCCATCGAGGGTGGCGCGGTGGTGCGTGCTATACCCGCCCGTGATTGCGGCAGTCGTGCTTTCGCTGATCGCATGAATGCCTGGGCGCAAGGCGAGGGCGCTGCGGGAATGGGCTATATTATTTATGCTGAAGGCGAGGCGAGGGGTCCTATTGCTAAAACGTTGGGCGCAGAGGCGCTCTCCTTGCGGGACAAACTTTCGCTTGCTGATGGTGATGCGGTATTTTTCTCCTGTGCTAATCAGGATGAGGCCGCAAAACTGGCTGGTCGTGCGCGCGAGCGAATTGCTGATGAAAAAAATCTGCGTCAAGAGGGATTTCATTTTTGCTGGATCGTCGACTTCCCCATGTTCGAAAAAGATATCAATAGCGGCAAAATTATCTTCTCCCATAACCCATTTTCTATGCCGCAAGGAGGACTTGATGCGCTGTTGAATCTCGATCCTCTCGATATTAAGGCATGGCAATATGACCTCGTTTGCAATGGAATAGAACTCTCATCAGGGGCGATTAGAAATCACCTGCCCGAAGTCATGTATAAGGCTTTTCAAATTGCTGGGTATGACTCAAAGGATGTCGACATGCAATTCCCTGCTATGATCAACGCGTTTCGCTATGGCGCACCGCCTCACGGCGGAATTGCCCCGGGAATCGATCGAATCGTTATGTTGATCGCTAATGAACCCAATATCCGCGAAATTATCCTTTTTCCCATGAACGGCAAAGCCGAAGACCTCATGATGGGAGCACCTTCGGAAATAGATGATCAGCAGTTGGCTGAACTTCACATTCGACGACACTTGCCACAAAAACCCAAAAATTAATTATGCGCTTGACTGCGCCCGTGAATTACCCAGAGAAGAGACGCTAACAGCGTGGCTGCGCCTGCTTGGTGTATCACACCTAAACCTAGAGGCACCGCGTAAAGCAATGTCATCAACCCTAAGAGGAATTGACCAAGTCCAACCGCTAGCATCAGATCGGCCCGAAAGATGAACCCGTCTCGCCGCGAGTTTAGCCAGAAACCAACCAGCATGACCAATGTCAATAACGCCAATACCCGATGATGAAATTGTGCGGAGGCAGGATTATCCAGAGCATCGGTCATCCCACCAGTGCCATATTCGATCGGAATGATCCGGCCGCCCATCAGCGGATATTCATTGTAAATCAACCCGCCATCGAGCCCCGCGACAAACGCCCCTGCGATAACGGTGATCGATAAGATAGCCAGCATACCCAAAGCATGGCCTCGAGGTGCACGTGATCTGCCGTAAATGAGGTCAAACACGCTCCATAGCAAAAGCCCAAAAATCGTCAATGCGACCCCAAGATGAATCGCGAGACGATATGGCGCGACGTAAGGGTTGTCGTTCAGACCTGAGCGTACCATCCACCAACCGATTAGACCTTGTGCTGCACCGAGTATTGAGATTATCGCTAAACGCGCAACAAACCCCGCCGGAAGACGCCGCTTTATGATGAAATATGCAAGAGGTGCGAGCCAAATGATGCCGACCAAGCGTCCTGCCATTCGATGCGCATATTCCCAGAAGAAAATCTGCTTGAAGGCTACTAAGTCCATGGTGCGGTTGACGTGTCGATATTCGGGCGATTCGCGGTAAAGCTCGAACACACGTTGCCATTCACCATCGCTAAGCGGCGGTAAAACTCCTAAAAAAGGCCGCCATTCGGTCATAGAGAGACCGCTTTCCGTCAAACGCGTTACCCCGCCAATCACGATGATGGCAAAAACCAGAAAGCTAGACGCTAAAAGCCAGATAATCACAGCTTTGCCGATGGTGTATGACAACGATGACTGAGGCATAGGCTCTGATAGCATTTTTTCAGTGGTCATGCCAGCATCTGAGGAAATATGGAGAGAAGAAAAACCGCACGGATTGCTTATATTTTAAAATATATAGATTTGGATGAAGTAAAACGCTAACCATTTCCTGCTAGGTTTATTTTTGCTTGCATACCCCACATTTATGGGATATCATCCTGTTGGACCACTAGATTTGGTTGTGGAAGGACTCCTTAATCGTCTTTTGTCCGTTGTAGATGGCACAAGCCCGTTCTGTAGACGCGTATTTTAGTTTCTGTATGCTGCGTGTCCGCTAAAGCCAATCCTTCCTACCTGCCCCATAGCAGGTCATTGTTTAACTGGCCAAGAACGGGAAACAATGGACGCTTTTGTGACTACTGACCCGAGCCTTTCTATGGGCTTTAGCGGGTATTTTGCTGTGCCCGTGTTTTTTTTGCCTGATTGCCTGATAAGTTCCTTGACAAAAATCATCTCTTTTCCCATATACCTAGGGAACGAAACATTGGCACTAAACACAAGAGAGTGCTAATTACCTGTCATCACGCGAAAGCGTAACTGATTTAAATAAGGAGACTATGGCATGAAACTCAAGCCACTTCATGATCGCGTTCTTGTCGAACGCACCGAAAAGGAAGGTAAAACCGCTGGCGGAATTATCATCCCCGACACTGTGCAGGAAAAACCTATGGAAGGCAAAGTCGTCGCCGCCGGATCAGGCAATCGCGATGAAGCTGGCAAACTCGTCCCATTAGACGTTAAGGCTGGCGATTTGGTCCTCTTTGGAAAATACGCTGGGACAGACGTTAAGATCGATGGGAAAGAATACCTGATCATGCGCGAATCCGACATTCTCGGAATTATGGGCTAAGCCCACTACCACACAATATAACTTAACACTGGAAGGAAGAAACAATGGCTGCTAAGGACGTAAAATTCGGTTCTGAGGCAAGGCAGAAAATGATGGATGGCGTTGATGTTCTCGCCAATGCCGTCAAAGTCACCCTTGGACCAAAAGGACGCAATGTCGTTCTCGATAAATCTTTTGGCGCACCGCGCATCACTAAAGATGGTGTTACTGTCGCTAAAGATATCGAACTCAAAGACAAATTCGAGAATATGGGCGCTCAAATGGTGCGTGAAGTCGCGCAGAAAACCAATGATATGGCCGGCGATGGAACAACCACCGCAACTGTGCTCGCTCAATCCATCGCTCGGGAAGGCGCAAAGTCTGTTGCCGCTGGAATGAATCCGATGGATCTCAAACGCGGTATAGACCTCGCTGTTGTTAGTGTTCTGGAATTGCTCAAAAAACAATCCAAGAAAATCTCGACCTCAGCTGAAGTTGCTCAGGTTGGTACGATTTCTGCCAATGGCGAAAAAGAAATTGGCGAGAAAATTGCCGAAGCCATGGAAAGAGTCGGCAATGAAGGCGTCATTACCGTGGAAGAGGCCAAAACCCTCGAAACCGAATTGGATGTCGTGGAGGGGATGCAGTTCGATCGCGGATATCTTTCGCCTTACTTCATTACCGATGGCGACAAGATGAAGACTGTGTTCGAAGATCCGTACATCCTTATCCATGAGAAAAAACTCAGCAACATGCAAGATCTGCTCCCGATTCTCGAAAAAGTCGTTCAATCTGGCAGACCCCTTCTGATTATCGCTGAAGACGTTGAAGGTGAGGCTTTAGCCACGCTGGTGGTCAATCGCCTTCGCGGCGGCTTAAAAGTCGCTGCCGTCAAAGCACCAGGATTTGGGGACAGACGAAAAGCGCAACTCGAAGATATCGCTGTGTTGACCAAAGGCACCGTGGTTTCTGAAGACGTTGGGATTTCTCTGGACGGGTTGACGCTCGATATGCTCGGAACTGCCAAGCGTGTCGAAATCACCAAAGAAGATACCACGGTTGTCGATGGGGCCGGTAAAAAAGCCGATATAGAGGCACGATGTAGCCAAATTCGCGCTCAGGCGGAAGATACCACTTCCGATTATGACCGCGAGAAACTGCAAGAACGTCTTGCTAAACTCGCAGGCGGTGTTGCCGTAATCCGCGTTGGCGGTGCGACAGAGGTAGAGGTTAAAGAGCGTAAAGATCGTGTGGATGACGCGATGCACTCAACCCGCGCCGCTGTCGAGGAAGGCATTGTTTGTGGAGGTGGAACTGCGCTGATCAAAGCCATGAAATCCCTCGATAATCTACAAGGCGATAACGAAGACCAGAAAATTGGAATCGCGATTGTCCGCCGTGCACTTCAGTCTCCAGCAAGGCAAATTGCCGATAATGCCGGCGATGACGGTGCGGTGATTGTCGGCAAACTCATTGAGGAGTCAAAAGACACCGTGGGCTATAACGCCCAGACAGGTGTTTTTGAAGACCTGATCAAAGCTGGTGTTATCGACCCGACCAAGGTTGTGCGCGCTGCTTTACAGAATGCGGCTTCTGTGGCTGGACTGATGATCACCACTGAAGCTATGGTGAGTGAGTTGCCTGAACCTAAGGGCCCGCCAATGCCATCCCCTGATATGGGCGGCATGGGTGGAATGGGTGGCATGGGCGGCTTCTAAAGTTCTCACCCACAAAAACAAAGAAGGCCGGGATGAAAATCCCGGCCTTTTTTATTATCTTTTCTATTGTTTCTAGTTGCGCTTCTTCACCCCGTGCCAAATCAAAGGCATTAACAGTGATGCGAGCCCGAGTTTTGCAAGATCGCCGATGATAAAAGGTGTGAAACCACTGATGATGGCGTTCTCAAATGAGGAGAGCATGAAGCCAAGCCAAAGGACTCCGAAAACATAAATCACGATATTACCCACCAGCATTGCAAGCGCGGTAGTCAAAACGTTTCGATCAAACCCGCGTTCAGCCATCCAGCCGGTTACATACGCCGCCCCGATAAAGCCGACCAGATACCCTGCGGTATAAATGCTGGGGGGACTGAACCACATTCGTGCCTCAGCAAAAACCGGCAGGAAAAACCCCTCAAGGCAATAGGCGATTAAGGTCAATGCGCCAAGGCGTGCACCGAAAACCATCCCCACCATCAGCACAGCGAAAGTCTGGCCAGTGAATGGCACGGCCGCGCCGGGCAGGCGAAATGATATTTGCGCCGCCACTGCGACAAAAAGCGAACCCAGAATAATCAACACCGCTTGCCGCATCAGATTATGGCCACCTTTAGATTGTGGCAGGATGGTTTCGGCAAGGGTTGGAAATGTAGTGGTATTGTTGGCCATGGTAGCGACCCCCTTATTTATTGACGTTGTCAGATGGCAAAGATTAGTAATGCATGACGTGCAAGTAAAGGGTTAACTTTCGGTGGCAAGAAAGGATTTTGTTTCAGCGACGGTCTCCGCAAGGCTGAGTTTTTCGATGGGCGCACCCGCCGGAAAGGCACTCAGCAATCGGCTCGGCAATCGTCCGTCGAGCATGACGAAAACGCCTCGATCATCCTTACGGCGAATTAGGCGTCCGAACGCTTGACGTAATTTCATGCGCATGAGCCTATCTGTCAAAGTGTTCCGCCCCACGGCCTCAGCCCGCGCTTTGAATAGAATATCTTGACGGGGCCATGGCACGCGATCAAAGATAATCAGCCGTAACGCCTCACCCGGCACGTCTATTCCATCACGTGCGGCGTCAGTGCCAAGCAGACATGAACGAAGCTCAGAGCGGAAAATTTGTAATAATGTCGCGAGGGTCATTGCGCTTCCATGCTGGGCATAAAGTGGAATTTCTTCCTGCCATAGGCGGCGGGCTAAATCTGGATAAACCGAGGTGAGGCGAGTGATCGCGGTGAAAAGGCCAAGCGCGCTACCATCTGAGGCGCACATCAGCTGTGCCATCGCTTCGGCGACTTTATCTGTATCATTGTAATCGTGATCGGTAACGATGAAAACCCGCGTTTGCGCCGCGTAATCAAATGGTGAGGCGACTGACGATAAAATCGGCGGCGCATCTAAATGGCTGGCGCAAGCTACATGTTTTGCCGCCTGCCACGCCACATCATCAGGAGGCTCGTCGTCAGTCCCTGATCGATCGGTTAAGGTTGCCGACGTGATCACCGCCCCCTGAAGTCGCGAGAGAACATGAGAATTAAATGTCTCGGATGGATCCAGGAAATGGCGATAAACTCCGATATCGCGGTCTTCACCAGCCTTCCGCGTTATTCTGATCAGATCAACAAAATCCTGATCAACCTCAGCGTCTGTCATGCTATCGATCAGCGCACGCCAAACTCCAAGAGGCATGATCGCTCGCTGCATCACGCTTTTAAATATTGCCTCACTTCGACTCGCAAGCTGGGTATTTCCCTCCTCCCGTGCCGAATTACCGGCCTTCTTCAGATACCGCGCAAGCCTCTCTAATGGTTCAGCAATCGCCGTTAACGCTTCACTAAGCTGCGGCGCGAGTTCAAGAAGCGTTGCATCGGTGGGGTGAAATGGTATCTCAAGACTATAGAAATTGCTCTGGCCGCCCGATTTTGAGAGCACTACTTGCCGCGCTTGCACAAGAAAATCTTCGACAGCCCCCGTTGACATTCCGCCAAAAAGCCGTTTGCTCCAGCCCTGTCCGGGTAACTCCGCCGCCGCTGCAACCGCTGCCTCAAGATCAGATTCTGCGGCCGCATCCTTGATAAGATCGGTAACCCTGTGCCTTAAACCATGCCCACGCCTTGTGCTAGCACCATTGTTGCCACCGTCAATCCAGCGACGTAAATCGGCGGTCTCGCGCAAGCAGAAATTCACCGAAAACACGCTATCAGCTGCCTCGAAAAGATGGTGTCCTTCATCGAAAATAATTTGCTCAAAGGGCAATCGGTCGGAATCATCGCCAATCACGTTCATCATCGTGGTGGTCATCACCAGCGCATGATTGACGATCACAATATCAGCTTGCCGCGCCCGGGCTGCTGACAACTCAACAAAGCATTTTTTATAATGCGGACACGCCGAATGGATGCACTCACCGCGGCGATCGGAGAGCCCTGCGGTGACCGCATAGCCAAAAAGATCCGTTAGCCAAGCTGGAAAATGATTGCTGGTCAAATCGCCATCGCCTGACGCCTCAGCCCAACGCGCCATTAACCCTAGCCCTACCGAGCTCATGCGGCCAGTAAGCGTGTTCAAAGCCTCTTCAAGATTAAGCAGGCAAAGATAATTCTCGCGTCCCTTGCGCACCGCCACCGCGCGATATCTCGCTTGCGGGTCAGAGTGCAGGCGACTCATTTCATCTTCCACCTGATGCTGTAGATTGCGCGTGTATGTTGACACCCACACCGATGCATCGTTTTCCTCAGCCCAGACTGTTGCTGGCGCAAGATAGCCCAATGTTTTGCCGACGCCTGTTCCCGCCTCAGCCAGCACGATGTTAGGTGCGGGATTATCTCTGGTCTTGGGGTTAAACGCTGGGTAAAGCGCTATCGAATAGGCTTCTTGCTCCGGGCGGGGGGCGTTCTTACCAGTCATGTCTTTTAAGCGTGCTGCCGCTGCTGCCGCATTGATGGGAGAGGTTTTCCCTTGAGGCCGTGGCGGTATATCAGGAATAGTGTCAAGTCGTGACCAGATTGCCGCATCGGCTTTATGCGTTGAGGTTGATGCGTCAAGGGCCGCTAGCACGACCTTGCCCCAACTCCAGCCGCCTTCTGTCATCATCGCCGCAATTCCCGCTGCTTGATTACGGAGCTGGGCGGGCATCTCTGCCATTTCAGCCAGAAGTTTCTGGCAGACTGCGGGCAATCGCGCCGCTGTATCAATTGCATTATCCGAAGCCTCAATTCCGACCGCACCCGCCAGCCCCGCCGCCGTAGGCACAGCAAAACGCGCCGGACGAACAAATGCGAAAAGTTCCAGCACATCAAGACCAGTCAATGTTTCGGGCGGCCGCCCCAGACGCTCTGCCGTCCAGGTGCGATGCGCAAACAATGCAGGTGCTTCATTAAGGCGGGTGTTAGCAGTTCCGTGGTCAATTGTCTCTACTTCGCCTACCTCACTGATCCACACTACGTGATCAATAAGAGGCACTACAATTGCAAGAGGAGGCAGAGAAAACATCGGCATGCTGATTGGATTATCTATTCCGTATTTTTCAAGTGCAAGCCTTTTATGCTATTGCTAGTAGCTTTGACCTTGACGCTTGCACCCAAGCCCAGTATCGCTCTTACAGAATATCGCGAAATGGAGCCGAGATATGACCACATCATCCGCTATGGCGCTCCTCGCAAAAGACGCTAAAGCTTGGCCTTTCGCGGAAGCCAGACAGCTGGTCGAGCGGCTAGAAAAACTCGAGGGTGGGGAAAATAAAGCCACGATTTTTGAAACCGGATACGGACCTTCAGGGCTACCGCATATAGGTACTTTCGGTGAAGTTGTAAGAACTTCAATGGTGCGCCTTGCCTATGAAATTATGACTGGACAGCGCGCGCGCCTTATTTCTTTTTCCGATGATATGGACGCGCTGCGCAAAGTTCCTGATAACGTCCCAAACCGTGAGATGATGGCTACGCATATCGGCAAACCATTGACCGAAGTGCCAGACCCTTTTGAGACCCATGACAGTTTTGGGGCGCATAACAACGCAAGACTGCGACAATTCCTCGATGGGTTTGGTTTTGAATATGAGTTTTTTTCCGCCACCGAATGCTATCAAGGCGGCGTGTTCGACCAAGCACTTCTGACCGTGCTTACCCATTATGAAAAGATTCTTAAAGTTGTTCTGCCAACCTTGGGTGATGAGCGTAAAGCGACTTATAGCCCCTTTCTGCCGGTCTGCCCGCGTAGTCGACAAGTGCTACAGACGCCGATTACCTCAACGGACGCTCAAGGGGGCACTGTTACTTATAATGATCCTGTGAGCGGGGAGGCAATCACTGTTCCTGTCACTGGTGGTGGGTGCAAATTGCAGTGGAAATGCGATTGGGCTATGCGATGGGTCGCTTTGGGTGTCGATTACGAGATGAGCGGCAAGGATTTGAGTGAATCGGTCACGCTGTCCTCGAGGATCTGTAGCATTATGGGAGGAACGCCTCCGGCGGGATTTTCTTATGAGCTGTTTCTTGATCAGAACGGCGAGAAAATCTCAAAATCACGTGGTAACGGCTTGAGTGTTGAGGAATGGCTCGCTTTTGCCAGCAATACATCCCTTGCACTTTTCATGTATCATCAGCCGCGCCGTGCCAAAAAACTGTTTTTTGACGTGATCCCAAAATCGGTTGACGAGTATTTCTCCCATCTTGCGGCTTACTCTGAGCAAAGTGATGGTGAAAAACTCGAAAACCCCGTCTGGCATATTCATCAAGGCCTCCCGCCAACAATCGCCCTGCCAGTTACTTTCAGTCTGTTGCTTAACCTCGCCGCCGTCTGTCAGGCTGAAACTTCTGACGTGATTCGAGGATACATCGAGAACTACCTACCTGAAGACGGCGACATTGATGACCCGCATCTCATCGAGCTGATCGATTATGCGGTCGCGTATTATCAGGATCGAATCAAACCCAATAAACAGTATCGCACGCCGACTGAAGATGAAAAAACGCATCTAGCGGCCTTGGCAGAAGCCCTCCTAGCCCTGCCCGCCGATAGCGAGGCTGAGGCAATACAATCGGCTGTTTTTGCCATTGGCACTGGGGCTGGATACCAACCGCTTCGGGATTGGTTTTCTTGTCTTTATCAGGTTTTGTTGGGGCAAGAACAAGGACCGAGGATGGGATCTTTTATTAAGCTTTATGGCGTGGATGCCACCACCAAATTGATCGAGCGCGCGATTGCCGGAAAACTCGCCGGAGACCTCAACGGAGAAAAAGGGTGATCTGGCGACTGGTGGCGAGCGCAGTGCGGCGTCTGCCGCCGGAACTTGCCCATCGTCTGGCGGTGAGAGGGCTCGAGCTGGGATATGTTCCGCCGTTGCCCCCATTACCTAACACACCGCGTCTTAGGCAAAATGTTTTGGGTCTTGATTTTGATCATCCTTTAGGATTGGCCGCTGGATTTGACAAAGACGCCAAAGCTATCACCGGATGCCTTTTTTTAGGTTTTTCTTCCGTGGAAGTCGGTACACTCACGCCTAAGCCACAAAAAGGAAACCCTAAGCCGCGGATTTTTAGACTTGAGCAAGATCGGGCGATTATCAACAGATACGGATTTCCCAACCGCGGATGTGAAGATGCTCAGGCGCGTCTTGGACAGGCCCGCGAGACGATGAGGCGCGGGGTGATTGGTGTCAATATTGGTGCCAATAAAGACAGTCTTGATAAACGTGAAGATTACGCCACCGCTACCCGAATGCTCGCGCGCTACGCTGACTACCTCACCGTCAATATTTCATCCCCCAATACTCCCGGCTTGCGCGCGATGCAGAATGCCGCCACGATAAAAGAGATTTTGGCAATAACCCGCGAGGCGATGGCCGATACGCCTTGTCCGATTCTGGTTAAACTTGCCCCTGATATGAGTGATAAGGATTTTTTAGCCGCCCTCGATGCGAGTGCTGAAAATGGGGCCGCGGGCATGATTCTAACCAATACCACCGAAGCAAGGCCAGAATCGCTCAAAGCCAAAGCTAAAGGTGAGCAAGGCGGGTTGTCTGGAGCACCGCTGTTTTATCGCTCGACCGAATCACTGTTGAAGGCGCGCAGGCATCTAGGCGATCAAATCACGCTAATCGGAGTCGGAGGCGTGATGGACGCCGCGACTGCTTATGCTAAAATTCTGGCTGGAGCGTCACTGGTTCAACTCTACTCGGCTTTGGTTCTTGAGGTAGTGCGGCTGCCGGCGGATGTTATTTTGGGGCTAGATTCCAGACTCGAAGCCGATGGCATTGCTAATATTAGTGAGGCCGTGGGCTCAATGGATGATCTTGGTGAAATCTGCCGCAAATGCCAGATCGCAGAATCTGATTGATCAGCAATAACGCCGAATGCAAATGAGACGGGCCCGGATAGTGATGTCATTCTTTTGAGGGGTGCGGGATGGAAAAAACGTGGTGTCTTGACGCCAGCCTTAAGCTGCGCTAGTAAAGGTGCGTCCGGTACGCGAAGGGTGTACCAAAAACGTGATAATATATCTCAAGGAGCGCCAGCATGGCTCGTCGTTGTGAACTTACAGGTAAAGGTGTCATGGTTGGCAATAATGTCAGCCACGCCAAAAACCGAACCCGCAGACGGTTTCTGCCGAACCTGCAGATGACTTCGATGCTGAGTGATACTCTTGGCAAAACCGTGTCTTTCCGCGCGGCTACCTCGGCTATCCGGAGTGTTGAGAAACGCGGTGGGATTGATGCTTTCTTGCTTAATTCCTCGGATGATGTGCTGAGCCGCAATGCAAAGCAGATCAAGCGTGCGATTATGGCCGCTCGCGCAGACCCAACCGAATAATCACTGATTACATCAAGATTAGTTTTTAAGCGCCTGTCTGTCAGATGCTTCTCTTTTAGGCAATCCTACGCCTGCGCTTTGGTTGTTGATCTTCATCAAATAAATCTGCCAACTGCGCTGTTACTGCTCCCCCAAGCTGGTCCACGTCAGTGATCGTCACCGCGCGGCGATAATACCGTGTTACGTCATGGCCGATGCCAATTGCTAGCAACTCGACAGGCGAACGGTCTTCAATATACGAGATTACCTGACGCAAATGACGTTCAAGATAATTACCCGGATTGACCGATAAGGTCGAATCATCCACCGGCGCCCCATCCGAGATCACTAACAGAATTTGCCGTTCTTCACGCCGCGCCAGCAAACGGTTATGCGCCCAGAGCAATGCCTCGCCATCGATGTTTTCTTTAAGTAACCCCTCGCGTAACATCAACCCAAGCGATTTGCGCGCACGCCGCATCGGCGCATCCGCCGATTTATAAATGATGTGACGTAAATCGTTAAGCCGCCCTGGTAAAGTCGGCTTGCCAGATTTTTGCCAAGCTTCCCTAGACTCTCCGCCTTTCCACGCCCGCGTGGTAAAACCCAGAATCTCGACCTTAACTCCGCATCGCTCAAGCGTTCGAGCGAGAATATCAGCCGCCGCTGCTGCGATTGTGATCGGTCGTCCGCGCATCGAGCCTGAATTATCGATCAGCAAACTCACCACTGTGTCGCGGAAGGTGATTTCTGATTCGCGCTTATACGATAAAGGATGCGTTGGTTGTGTTACCACCCGCGATAACTTCCCTGCATCGAGTTGGCCTTCTTCCAAATCAAAATTCCAGCTTCGATTCTGATGCGCCATGAGTTTGCGCTGAAGCCTGTTCGCCAGCTTGCCGATCACGTTGTCCAGTTGTTCAAGCTGTTTGTCGAGCAACTGCCTGAGGCGCGTTAATTCATCCGTGTCGCATAATTCAGTTGCGTCGACGATTTCATCCCAAGCTTCGCTGAAAATGCGATAATACTCACCGCGATTGTCGCTGTTGGTCTCGCTCTGATCAGTTTCACCCGCAGCCTCATCCCCGGTGCTGAGGATATCGGCTTCATCATCGCTGTCAGCATCACCATCGCCTTCGCCGCTGTCCATTTCAGAAGACTCGTTATCCTCTAGTCCTTCTGTGTCGTCGATGTCTGCGCTTTCACCTTGGGCCGCTTCGTTATTCTGCTCATCACTGTCCTCATCGGATGGATCATCATCATTGCTATTATCGTCTTGGTTGCTATTGATAAAATCACCTTGCAACGCGCCTATTAGACGTTGGCATAGCGCGGCGTAACTTTCTTGATCATCTATATGCTCGGCGAGGCGATTGATCATGTCGCCGCCGCGTTCTTCGATCCACGGACGCCATAAGTCAACATCCATCGCCACGCTTGACGGTGGTTTATCGCCCGTTAATGCTTCGCGCAATAGCAGTCCCATGACTTCAGACACCGCCGCTGATTGATCCGCACCGTCGGCGTCCGGCTGTGCGATGCGATGATTCATATAACGTGATTCCAGATGATCTTTGAGATTCCGTGCAACCCCAACCATGTCGCGGGCGCCGATTGATTCAACCCGCACCTTTTCCACCTCGTTAAAAATGCTTTGTGATCCCGGGTCAGTGGGCATCATTGATTCGTGAATTTTCTCGTTATGATGTGCGAGCCACAACGCCGCGCTATCCGCCGCCCCGCGAATCTTCGCATCTGGTGCGGCGCGGGCCTCATGATAATGTACATCGATGGTTGGCACGGGGGTTGGCGCGGGCAATCTGATTTCAGTCGGAGTAATTACCGTCCCGCTACCACTATACCGCACCGTATGATTAGTTCCTCCCGCCAAGGCGCGCAAACACGCCGCAGTCGAGCGCAAAAATGGAGAATCGTGATCAGAAGCCATTTATACGGCCGCGCGTAAGTCTTCATCGGTTAGCTCATCGCCAAAGCAACGCTGGTAATACTCACTGATTATCGAACGTTCGATCTCATCGCACTTATTCAGAAAAGACAGTTTGAACGCCAATTTGATATCGCCCAGAATATGTAGGTTTTCAGCCCAAGTGATCACGGTTCTCGGCGACATGACCGTGGATATATCCCCCGAGACAAAGCCTTTGCGCGTCAGATCAGCGAGGCTGATCATCGCCTCGGCGGCGGAACGTTCAAGCGTGCTGCCCGCCGCTTTCGCTTTGGCGAGAACAACGGATAATTCAGTTTCGCGCGGCAGGTAATTCAAGGTAGAGACGATAGACCAACGATCCATTTGACCTTGGTTGATCTGTTGTGTGCCGTGATAAAGTCCAGTGGTATCGCCCAATCCTACGGTGTTGGAGGTCGAAAAAAGTCGAAAATACGGATGAGGGCGGATAATCCGGTTTGTATCAAGCAAGGTCAGTTTACCCTCAACTTCGAGAACACGCTGAATCACGAACATCACATCAGCACGTCCTGCGTCATATTCATCGAACACTAATGCCACCGGATTTTGCAGAGCCCAGGGCAGAATCCCCTCGCGAAATTCGGTAACCTGCTTGCCATCACGCAAAACGATGCTGTCTTTGCCGATGAGATCGATTCGGCTGATGTGGCTGTCTAAATTAACCCGCACGCAAGGCCATTTCAGCCTAGCAGCGACTTGTTCTATGTGGGTTGATTTCCCGGTGCCGTGATAACCTTGGATCATCACCCGCCGATTATACGCGAATCCTGCGATAATCGCCAAGGTCGTGTCATGATCAAAAACGTAACTCTCGTCAATATCAGGTACATAATCCGAGGTCGCCGAAAATGCGGGTGTCTTCATGTCCGAATCGATACCGAAAACCTCACGGATCGAAACGGTGAGATCGGGTTTATCAAGAGTGTGGGCGGCATTCGGCCGAAGCTGATCATCTGGCATGATTATATCCTTTGAACTGTCCTTTACCTCAGGGCGTCATGCGATTTTTTTAGTACCGAAAAAGCTCTAGTGATCAATTTCAGCTTTTCCTCATTCGCGCGTGAGCCGCCATTAGCGTCAGGATGATGTTTCTTCACCAATCTTTTATAACGATTTTTAACTTTTTGCCAATCCTCGCACGGGGTCAAACCCAATTCTTTCCACGCCGTGCGTTCCTCATCACTCAAAACCTTGGTTTCAGGCGGTTGTGATGTCTGGCTCCAGTCGAAGCCAAACAGATCATCTATATCCCCAGTAAGGCGGCCTCGAAGCATTCCCCCGCTCGCGAATTTCCAGGACGGGCGCTCCCAAGTTGTCGCGTAGTTGATCGCCTCATCTATGGCCGCCATGTCCATATCAGCAAAATAATTCCATCCCTTATTATATTCGCGCACATGATCAAGGCATAGCCAGATATAATCGCGCAGTTGTTGCGGTGATTTCGGCGCCGGATAAGACCCAATTTCCTCACAGTTCTCATGCGCGCAAAGTCGCGGCGCTTCCTCATTGCCATAAGAAACGTTCAATTCAGGTGTTGTAGCAAAGACTTTTCTCATCTTTTAACTATAATCTATCGACAGCATGTTGCAAGTTGTGGAGGTCAATAAACAATGATGAAATCAAGCATATCGCCGAGAATTGCGAGAGTTACCGGCAAATTGGCGGCTAGTTTCCAGCCCGAATTGCTCGAAGTCATAGATGAATCCGAGACGCATCGAGGGCATAGCGGCTGGCGTGAGGGGGGTGAAACCCATATCGCTATCACGATTGCCGCCCCTGCTTTTGATCACGTCAGCAGAACTGCCGCGCATCGGCTGATCTATGAGGCCTTGCAGAATGAGTGGCAGGAGGATGCTGGGCAGTTTGCACTTCACGCCGTCAGGATCACCGTTAAAAAAACCGGAAGTCATGATGGCAATCCGTCAGGCCAAAGCCGCCGCGCGACCTCGCCATCTTCGTGATAGCCGATGCAGGAATTGACCAAACCGGCTTGCGGGGGTGGGGCTTCGTCTTCGTGATTGGACGCCCCATCGCCCTTGCGCCCTTTTCGTGAAGCCTCGCCGTAATAGGTCTGCATCACCACGGTCGCTACCGGCCCCATCAGCTCGGTGATATGCGTACATCCTTCCCGTCCGCCGATGGCTGCCTGAACTCGGCGACGCCAACCTGGGGCGATTTCTAACCCGACCAGCTGCTCGAACACTGCGGTTGCTTTAGGGCAAATATGATAAGGCCCCGCCAGCGTTTCAGCTTGAGCCTCACGCACGCACAGCTTGCCATCTACCGCGATTCTGACGCGCATGTGATGCACGGCTTCGCCTGCTGCGATCGTCCCGCGATCGTGATTGTCAAACGCGTAAGTCTTAACATCTGTCAACTCCGCCTCGACCTCTATTAACCCGTCATCACGAACATAGCCGTCTAACCGGATTTCGCGACGGTGACGATGGTCACGTGCCATTTTCTATCTCCTCATCTTTGCCAATTTCATGCCAGAACTGAATTTTTTCGATTCGGTTGCGATTGCTACGCAAAATCCTAAACCGCATGTTATGAAAATAAAACTCTTGACCGGTCACCGGAATCGCCCTCGCTTCATGCAAAATTAATCCCGCAAGGGTGGAGGCTGCATTATCGGGCAACGAGCACCCTAGTTCTCTATTCAAATCCCTGATTGTAACTTGGCCGTCCGCCACCCATGAGCCGTCATTCTGAGGCCGTAACCCCACCAGATCAATATCATGTTCATCATCTATAGCGCCGACAATTTCCTCTAAAATATCCTCAAGAGTGACGATCCCTCTGAAGTCACCATATTCATCGACCACCACCGCGAAATGCTCACGTCTATTTCTAAATGCTTGCAACTGGTCGATGAGCAATGTCGTCTCAGGCACGAAATACGCCTCCGCCGCAATGTCGATGATATTGATTTGCTCAAGCGCCTCGATGCTTGTGGCGTTCCCCATCGCCCGTAGCAACGCCTTGACATGCAGCACGCCGATAATGTTATCAGACTTGCCCGAATATACTGGATGACGCGTGAATGGCGATTCCATCACATGACGCAAAACCGCCTCGGCGTCCATATCATCAGAGATCATCGATACCGAGGCTCGATGGGTCATCACTTCGTCCACCACGATCATTCCTAAATCTAGAACGCTTGACAGCATCGCCCCTTGTTCTTTGATTTCTTTACCTGCTGAAGAAGTGTGGATATCAATCATCCCGCGCAACTCTTCCTCGCGGCTACCGTGATCTGACGGTAGACGTGAGGCAACAATGCGCACAATCCAGTGCAAGCTAAGGCTCAAAGGGCGTAAAAGCATCACCAAAATGCCCACTGGGCGCGAGATACGCAGTGCAAGCCCGGTCGCGTGATTAAACGCGTAAGTCTTTGGTAAAACTTCAGAGAAAAGAACGATGACCGCGGTCATCAAGACCGTCGCAAGTGCAATGCCTTTATCGCCGAATAATGTAATCATCACCCCTGTTGCCAGTGAGGTCGCAAGTGTGTTGACCAGATTATTGCCGATCAGCAGCGTGCTTAGCAATATATCACGTTGCCGCCGCAGACGTTCAAAGGCTGAGGCGTTCTCATTCCCTTTTTTAGCAAGGGTTCGCATCCGCGCTTCGGATGCTGCCGTTAACGCTGTTTCAGACCCTGAAAAAAAAGCTGATGTTGCTAGCAGAAAACAAATGACTACCATTAGAATGATGACGCTGATTGCACTCATGCCGGAATCCCATCAAGAAAATTATTGTCCAAAACTTCAGCGATGGCGCGGGGAGCAACTTGGGGTGCGATGAAGGCCTTGCCAATGTCTTTCGCTAAAATTAACACTAACGCATCTCCTTGATTTTTTTTATCCTTGCCCATGTGCTCGATTAATCTAGATGGCGGTGCGATAGCGAGTTTATTCGATAGCATCTCGCGCCGCCACGGCAATCCGACCGCCTCCAGATGACGTTGTACCCGGTGATAACAGCCGCCAGAGACCAACCCTGAATGAAACGACAGCGCAAAAGCGTAACTGAGTCCCGCCGCAACCGCCTCGCCATGAAGCACTGAGCCGTCATAACCAGCCTCAGCCTCAAAGGCATGACCAAAACTATGTCCAAGATTAAGCAGGGCCCGGCCGCCGGAATCGTGTTCATCCGCCGTTACAATTTCAGCCTTTGCCGTGCAACACACGCTGATCGCTTTGATCAACACCTCAAGATCGAGGGCGAGGAGCGCAGGGTAATTTTCCTCGAGCCATTCGAAAAATGGAGCATCTCCAATTAGACCGTATTTCACCACCTCAGCGTAGCCCGATAGAATCTCACGCTGTGGCAGAGTTGTTAAAAGAGACGGGTCAATTAAGACTGCTTTAGGTTGGTGAAATGCACCAACCAGATTTTTTCCACCTATCGTATTGATGCCGGTCTTGCCACCAACCGAACTGTCGGTCTGCGCGAGCAGTGTTGTTGGTATCTGGATAAAGTCAACTCCGCGCAACAGTGTTGCCGCCGCGAAGCCAACCAGATCGCCGAGGACGCCGCCGCCAAATGCGATCAGAACGCTTTGTCGATCAACGCCAGTTTCTATGAGCCAGTTAAGCAATTCCTCATAGCGGCTAAAAGATTTAGATTCCTCTCCGCCCTCGATTACCCAGTGCGTGATCGAGCGCGCGCCTTCCAACCCCGCGAGGAAATCATCGAGGAAAAACTCAGCGGGGGCCGCATCGGCGATGACGACCACTTGGCGGCCGTCGATGAAGGGACGGAGGATCGCACCAGCTTCAGCGAGCAATCCCCCGCCGATATGGATGGTGTACTCGCGCGCGCCAAGAGGAACGACTACCTCAGCCCGCCCGTCTGATGAAGATGGGCTCAAGACGCTTCTCCTTTGGCGGTGGCCATAAGATGGTGGTTGATTGCTGCGAGAACTTTATCCTCTGACTGGGAAAGCTCAAGACCATCGGTGTCGACAACAACATCAGCTTCAGCGTAAGAGGCCTCGCGTTGCTTTGCTAATTCGCGCAATACTTTAACCGGGTCTTTGTCTTTAAGTAGCGGGCGGGTATCGGGATTGCTGATTCGCGCGGCCAGTGTTTCAGGGGGCGCCCTCAACCAGACCGATATCGCTTTTTCCTTGATCATCCGTCTGCTATCAGCTTGACAGAACGCCCCGCCACCAACCGAAACCACCATCGGCGGTTTCGATAAAAGACGTCTTATCTCGCGCCGTTCTAGATCACGAAACGCAGCCTCGCCTTTTAAATCAAAAATATCGCTGATCTGAAGACCTGACACAGATTCTATTTCCCTGTCGCTATCAACAAACTCTACTCCAATCTGTCCAGAAATCCAGCGCCCGATCTTCGTTTTACCCGCCCCCATCAGACCAACCATAACAATGCTACGGTCAAGTGGGTGCGATTTTTTCAGTAGAGAGAAGTCCTCACCACTCACCGAGTGGGCGCTACTCATTGGGGTATCTCCATCGGATGAATTTTCTGCCTCATTCCCGACATAATAAATGATATAATACAATCCTCAAGACTTAACGGCAATGAGTGCGAGAAAATATGACCATGGCGATCAATTCAAAAATGTTACCGCGCTACGTTGTGGGGGTTTTCATGATCAACCTCATGCTGGTTTGCTCACACCTCACATGGGCACAAGGGTCTAATGATGATCATCGGGAATCCAATAGCAACAGAGCAGTTGACCTGACCATTTTGGGAGACGAGTACCCTGCGGGCGATGATGACATCGCTCCCGTTACCAATCCAGCCTCCACCGATGATATCACCCAAGCGGTTACCGATATTGCGCCTGAGGATGACGAGGGTGCGGATTCATCGCGGATTCCGCCTGCTGTGACTTTAACACGGCAAGACCCTGAAGCCGTGAGACTAACAACTTTAGGAGTTGTCCTGCCCCAACTTGAAAGTCTTGATAGAATCATGTGGCGGAACAGCGATGTGGACACCGCACTGATACTGATGGAGCGCCTGCCGGAAAACCGCCTCTATTCCGCCACGATAGACCGATTACTTCGGCATGTTATGATCAATAGTGCGTTGCCGCCTCAGGGGGCCACTGAAAAAGCTGGCGCATTCGCCGAAGCGAGATTGAACTGGCTCGCCGCGCAAGGTTTATCAAACACCCTTGCCGAAATGACACGGCAGCTGCCCGATGACGTGCTCAGGCAGAACCGGCAACGTTTTCTCGCCGATCATGACCTTATCACCCGCAATGACGCCGAGGCTTGCGCGATCGCTGACGCTATGGCTGATGCCTCAGAGGCTGATACCTCAGAAGATTTTTACTGGTTCCAAATTCAGAGTTTTTGCGCATTGATCAACCAAGATACTACCCGCGCCAGCTTTCAACTCGATATTCTCGAAGCCAGAGGTGTTCAGGATGATGCCTTTTTTACTCTGATGCGCCAACGTATCGAGGCCGCTGCTGAGGGTGCTCCCGAATTGAACAACCCGGTGCCAACCGCACTTAATCTCGCTCTGATGGATAGCGGCAATATAGATATTACTCTTGAAATGATTGCCGCGATGCCGACAGTTTTAAGCCAAAGCCTTGCCAATCTCCATTATCAGCTGCCCGAGGCGCGCTATTATCATTTGGGGCGTGTGTTTTACCTGCGGCACAAACCCCTCACAGAGCAGATCGAAGACTGGCGAGCGTTGCCCGAAGATGCGATTTCCTCAACCGCTGCACTGACCGATTTTACTGCGGGGCAACCCGGCCAAAATATCGATGCCGCCAGAGTTCGTGCTTGGCACGCCATGGCTTCAGTTTTGCCGTTGCGTGAGAAAATTCAGCTGGCTACAACCGCACTCAAACATGATTTTTTTCTGCTTGGCGGCGAGGCAGCGGCGATCTGGACCTCGCATGTGATCGACGCGATGGCGCAAGGCGAGACTGCGCCTGAGGACGTTGTTGTGATGGCGGCCGCCGCTGGTATGGTCTTGCCTGATACCATTGATCTACCCACTGCTGCGAGAGCATGGATTGCTTTGCCTGACGCCATTGCGGGGGGTGCTGTATCGCTCGAAACCCTGCGGGCGAGCGAGAACTATGACGCGATTCCTGTGCTAAATGCAGCGGGAATTACCGTCCCACCCTTGATTGGTGATGACAGATTCGCCGCCGTTTCTCCGGCCATTGAGGCTAAACAGATTAGTTTTCCGCAAAAACGTGCAATAGAGGCCCTTAGATACCAAAGCAAGCCTGCCGAAGTCACATTGGCGATCGCAGTTGTTCTCGATGATATGCCCCTTTACCGCCTGACGCGCGATGATGCTGCGATGATGGTCGGAGTTTTATATGACGCAGGGTTGATTGATGCGAGTCGTGATTTTGCTCTGGAAATTATTAGGGGTTGGGGTCTTGCCCGCCTTACGCATGATGATGGCTGACGATCAAGTCACCCGCGATGACCGCCGTGTCATCGATGCCTATCTTGAGGCGATAAAGGCTGAAAAACGCATTTCCGTTAATACCGCGCTCGCTTATCGTCAAGATCTCGAGGCTGTGGCGCTCGCTCTTGGTAGACGATCAACTAGCCTTATGGTGGCGGCGGAGGATGAGTTCCGCGATGCGATGGGCGATTGGGCTGACCACCTCGCGCCAGCCTCGCTTGCTCGAAGGGTTAGCGCACTTAAGCGCTTTATGCTGTTCGCTGTGGAGGAAAGATACCGTGAGGCGAATCCTTTGCAATTTCTTACCTCGCCATCGATGCCGCAGCCTCTGCCGAAAAGCCTGACCGAAGAGGAGGTTCAGTGTCTGATCGATACCGCTGCTGCGTCTGATACAGCTGAATCAGCCAAAATCCTCGCAATGCTTGAGATCCTTTACGCTAGCGGGTTGAGGGTTAGCGAGATGACGCGGCTTGAGGTCACGCCCTTTGCTCAAAGGCGCAAAACTATGATTATCAAAGGCAAGGGTGGCAAGGAGAGAATGGTGGTGATGACCGAGGCTGCGCTAGATTCGGCGGCAGGCTGGCTCAAGTGGCGTGATAAAAATCCCGATTTTATTGCGTCTTCGTATCTTTTTCCGTCTATTAAAGGGGAGGGGATGATCTCGCGGCAAAGCGTCTATCATGCGCTGGCTGGACTGGCTCGCAAATGCGGAATCCATCGGGATAAAGTTAGCCCGCATGTATTACGCCATTCTTTCGCCACGCACATGCTTAACCGAGGAGCTGATTTGCGTTCATTGCAGCTGTTGCTTGGGCATGCCGATATTGCTACCACTGAAATTTATACCAAAACTCGAGATGATCGCTTGGCAGGACTTGTTCAATCCTCCCACCCACTTGCCCGGCGTCGTTGATTTCGCTATAAAACCCTAAGGACACCAAAAGGATCAATCATCATGCAGCATTTTCTTGATTTTGAAAAAGCTATATCGATTCTCGAAGGCAAGGTTATCGAGCTGAGACATCTTTCCACCGATGGCGATATCAATATCGTCGAAGAGATTGGCAGGTTGCAGAAGCGAATCAGCCATGAACTCAAAAAAACCTATGCTAATCTTGGCCCTTGGGAAAAGGTTCAGGTTGCACGCCACCCCGACCGCCCGAAAACTGCTATGATTATTGCGGCGTTGTTCGATGAGTTTGTTCCGCTCGCGGGTGATCGCAATTACGCTGAGGATTATGCGGTGGTCGGCGGCCTCGCTCGATTCCGAGGGCGTCCTGTCGTTGTTATAGGCACCGAAAAAGGGGCCACAACAGAAGAACGTATCAAGCATAATTTTGGCATGGTCAGACCTGAGGGATATCGCAAGGCGAGGCGATTGATGGAACTGGCTGGACGATTTTGCTTGCCTGTGATCACGCTCATCGATACCGCAGGCGCTTATCCTGGACGTGGAGCCGAAGAACGCGGGCAGGCTGAAGCCATCGCGCGCTCTATTCAGACTTGCCTTAACCTGCCAACGCCGCTGATCACTGCGATTGTAGGTGAGGGCGGCTCAGGCGGAGCCATCGCGCTCGCTACTGGCAACAGAGTCGTTATGTTAGAGCACGCGGTTTATTCGGTGATCTCGCCTGAAGGATGCTCATCTATTCTCTGGCGGAATGCCGAGCATGCCACCGATGCTGCGGCCTCCCTCAGGCTCACCGCTAAGGATATGGTAAAATTTGGTGTTGTTGATGATATTGTCTCTGAGCCTCTTGGAGCCGCCCATCGTGACCCTGATGCGGCGATCGCGCTACTTGGAGATGCGATCGATAAGCATCTTTCAGAGATCGAGGTACTTGATGCAACAGCGTTACTTGCAGACCGCCGCGAGAAATACCTTAAATTTGGTGAAGGACACCTCACCTAACAGTCTGGACCTAACAGTCCGGACCTAACAGTCCGGCTTGATACTCAGGTGGTGCGTGAGGGTAGAAAATCCCGGTCGTTGCTAAGGCTGGGAATCGATGCTCTGGCCTTGGTGACTTTCTCTGTGTTTATCTCAGCATAGGTGATCCCTTCGCCTTCGCCACCATCGGCTAAAATCTCGCCCCAGGGCGAGACGATCAGTGAGTGGCCATAAGTTTCTCGCCCGCCTGCATGAACGCCCCATTGCGCTGGGCTTACGATGAAACAGCCGGTTTCAATTGCCCTTGCGCGCATCAGAACATGCCAATGCGCCAACCCTGTAACTTGCGTGAAGGCAGCTGGTACGGTGATGATCTCAGCGCCGTTCTGTGCGAGATGTCGGAAAAGGGCCGGAAAACGCACATCATAACAAATTGTCATTCCGATTTGACCAAAAGGTGTTTCGGCAAGAACCGCCTTTTGGCCTGACCTATAAAACGCCGATTCACAATATATCTGCCCATCCCCAACCTCGACATCGAACATGTTGATTTTATCGTAACGCGCGCAGATTGATCCGTCAGGGGCAATAAGATAACTTCTGTTGACCAAAAGCCCGTCCTCATCATCAGGGCGAATAGTTAACGAGCCGATTAAAATCCAAACACCACGTGCCGCAGCCTCATCGCGTAGTGTGGCCAGCCCAAGGCTGTTTTTCTCAGTCGGACAATCGCTGATAATCAGCGATTTATCAGCCCCCATCATGGTCGCGCATTCGGGAAGGCAAACCAGATCAGCCTCACCGGACGCCTCAGCGATCATCGGCAGAATAGTTTTGAGGCTGTCCTCTTCACGGGCGGCTGCGGTGATCTGGCAGTTGGCGACACGAAAGACGGTCATTTTTTCCTCGATGATCTCTTGTGGTGGGAATTGTACACTTGATACTCCCTATTCTTCAAGGCTTGTCTGAGAGGGATAGCCATATGAGACTGTTCGGCGCAAAATATTTTGTTTTGGTTATGAGGACATAAAGCATTTCAAAGAAGATATGACCTTGCCAGCAGCAATAGACAAAACTGTGACTGATCTATCCGAGTTCAAATCAGATATACAGAAAAACTGAACCTGATTTACTCAGGCCTTCCATTTATACTTATTTGAGATTCCGGACAGGGCTATACTGATCGATCAACAATTTTTCTATACGGTTATTATAGCATGACGGCGGGTAAAATTTCTTACTTTCGGATGATTTGGTCTTGCCATTTCAAGATTAGATAGGTTTTCTTAAGTCTGTTATGACCAAATCTGACTTGATTGATATCCCCGCACACCGCCGACACCGCGAGCGCGCCGCCGCTAATTTCTCGGACCATCAGTTTCTGAAAAATGAGGTGGCGGCAAGGCTTACCGAAAAGATTCTTTCAATAAAACGCCGATTCCCGATGATGCTCGATCTAGGGTGTCATCATGGAGAGGTCGCCAAAGCGATGATCAAGACGGGAAAAACTGATCGCGTGATTGCCGCTGATCCATCATGGGCCATGGCTAGCTATGCCGCTCAAGATTTTCCTGCGCTGGTGGCTGATTATGACGCCTTGCCTTTTCCACGGCAGATGTTTGATGCCATAGTATCAGGGTTTTCTTTCCATTGGATTGAGGATTTGCCACTTGTGTTAACGCATCTCTGCCAGATGTTAAAGCCTGACGGGATTTTGCTGGTGGCGCTCGCAGGAGGCGATAGCCTGAAGGGATTGCGGGGTGCTCTGGCCGCCGCCGAAAGTGAAACAACAGGTGGTATCTCGCCGCGCGTCTTGCCGATGGCTGATATTCGCGGGCTTGGTGGGGTGCTGATGCGCGCTGGATTCGCCTTGCCGGTGGTCGATAGCGAAACCATCACTATTACTTGGGATGATATTTTCGCTATGACGCGCGAGCTAAAAGCGATGGGGGAGGCGAACGCACTTACGGAGCGAAGCAAAAGATTCACCCGCCGTGAAGTTTTTATCCGTGCTGAAAAAATTTACCGCGAACGATTCTCTGACGAGGACGGACGAATCCGCGCTGATATAGATCTTGTTACTTTGACCGGTTGGGCCCCCGCTGAAAACCAGCAGAAACCTCTATTGCCCGGAAGTGGAAAGATCGCCCTTGCTGACGCGTTGGCCTCACCGCTGAAAAAAGATCAGAGCCAGTCCTGAATCATCGCGACTAACGGCTTGCTCGCCTCAGGCATCGGATAGTCGCCGATCCGTGCCGAGCGCACCCAAACGACCTCACCGCCCTCGATAGGACGCGGTTCGCCATGCCATCGCCGACAGGCGTAAAGCAATAACACAAGGTGAAAATCAGAATATGCATGGCTGCTGAAGGCAATGGGAGCCAAGCACGAAGTTATTGTATCGATCGCTAATTCTTCTGATAACTCGCGAATCAACGCGGTCTCAGGAGTTTCGGATGGCTCAATTTTACCGCCGGGAAACTCCCATAATCCGGGCATCTCTTTATATTCCGGACGCCGTGCCAGCAACACCCGGCCATCGTTATCAATCAGGGCCGCCACGCTGACTAAACGATAAGGTTTAGCTTCGGTAGTCGGCATTGATCTCGATATATCTTTTTGTTAGATCACAACTCCAGACCACCGCCGCCCCATCGCCAAGGTTAAGATCGATCTTGATGCTGATCTCAGACCCTTTCATGTGCTCCGCGACCAGCTCTTCACGGTAATCAGGATGCCGCGCGCCGTTCTCAGTGATTTTAACGCCGCCAACGCTGATTTCTAACGTATCGCGGATAATTTTTTCTCCCGATTTGCCGACCGCCATTACAATCCGGCCCCAATTTGCATCCTCGCCGGCGATTGCAGTCTTGACTAAGGGAGAGTTACCCACCGCGAGCCCAACCCGCCGGGCTGCGGCCTCGCTTTCTGCGCCATTGATTGTGATGGTGATAAATTTGCTGGCGCCTTCCCCATCGCGCACAATCAAACACGCCAGCTCCACCATCAAGGCATGCAATGCCACCTTGAAATCTACTAAAAGCGAGTCGTCAGCTGAGGTTGGCGCCGGATTGTCAGCCTTGCCAGTCGCCGCCACGATCACCGTGTCATTGGTCGATGTGTCGCTATCTACGGTGATCGAATTAAAACTATGTTCATTCGCCTCAAGCAGAAGTTTGCGCAAAACAGACGCATCTATTTTAGCATCAGTCACGATGAACCCCAGCATAGTCGCCATATCGGGCGCGATCATCCCGGAACCTTTGGCGATGCCGGTTATCCTTACTTGAACCCCGCCAATAGATGTGGTTCGGCTAGCAGCTTTGGCGAAGGTGTCGGTGGTAAGGATCGCCTCTGCTGCTCTCCATGCCGCTTTTTGCCAGTCAGTATTATCATCGCCAGTATTATCAGCGGATTTTACCATTTGTGGCACGAGTGAGGTGATCAGACTGTGATCCATCGGTTCACCAATCACGCCTGTCGAGGCGAGCAGAATCTGCTGTGGGGGGCATGATAGGGCAGACGCTACTGCGCTCGCACAATTGAGCGCTACTGTCTCTCCCTTAATGCCAGTAAAGGCGTTCGCGTTACCCGCGTTCACCAAAAGCGCGCGCGCCTCGCCCTGCTTTAATACCTCTCGACACCAATCTACGCTGGCGGCCGCAGTGCTTGAACGTGTCATCACCCCAGCAACCGCCGCCGGGGGGTCAAAAACCATCAGCAATACATCATCGCGCCCTTGGTATTTCATTCCACTCGCGGCGGTGGCGAGACTCACCCCTTTGACCGCGGCAAGTTTAGGCATTTCATCAGGGGCTAGGGGGGATTTTTGCGACACGATCCTCACCAATCGCGCTATGGTGTGGCGAGGAGTGGTTGTATTTCATTAAACCCTTTTCGGGTGATCGTCGCATTCGCTTTTAACTCATCGGAAATAGATCTAACCGCATCATTCGCCAGAGCATTGAATATCTCACTGCTGATCTCGTCAAAAATTGGAAATTCGCCAATTCTGTTATCCTCAACTTTGATCACATGCCAGCCATATTGAGTCTGGACTGGCGCCGAACTATGCGCGCCGATATCAAGCGCAAAAGCTGCCTCGGCGAAAGGTGGAACCATGTTGTGGCTCTGAAAATACCCCAAATCACCACCATTTGCTGCTGAAGGACCGATCGAGTGTTCCCGCGCTAGATCTTCAAAAGCCTCACCCGCATCGAGGCGCAAGATTAACGCTATCGCTTCATCCTCGGTCTCGAGCAGAATATGCCGCGCATTGACCTCGCGGCGGCTTTCGGTGTCTCCTGCTAATTCTTCGTAATACTTGATGAGATCATCTTCGGTTATCTGTTTCTGGATCTTATTACTGATCCATGCTTCGGCCAAAACTTGATCATGCGCTCTTGCTGCGAGTTCAACGAGTCGTGGGTTATCGGTAAAGCCGTCGGCTTGGGCGGCCTCGGCGAAAAGTTTAGTGCTAATAATATCCTCGATAATCTGATCATAGAGATTTTCAATCGGTATCTCGCGCGCGTCTTGGGGCAAACGGTTCAGCAACACTGACACTAGACTGGCGGTTATTTCTTCGCCGTTTATTGTCGCTACCACAGGATACGTCTTATTTTCTGATTGCTGCGCAATCGCCACTGATGCGAGGGTTACTATCGCACAAAAAACCACCACTGCTAGAGGGCTACTATTTTTTCTCATCTGACAAGCACCAAAAATCCTTGAAATCACCGATCATCGCTATCATGTTCATGTCGACGCTGCAAGCGGATATCATCTCCTCACAGGCTTCGGTTATTGACAAGCCGCGCGCCGCCACTTATTGGATATTTATGTATTATTCCCATATGTTTCCGCCCTTGATGAAGGTTTTGTGATGCTCGCCGCTATCGCTCGTTCTCTTTTCGGCGATTCCAATGATCGTGAGGTTACGCGGCTCGCGATAGTCGTGGAGGCCATCGCCGCTTACGAGCTCCAACTCAAAGTTTTGAGCGATGATGATCTCAAAGCCCAAACCGGTCTCCTAAAAGCCCGACTTGAGGCAGGCGAGACTCTCGATGCCATTCTGCCTGAAGCTTTTGCCACCGTCCGTGAGGCGGCGATGCGCGCTATCGGGCAACGGCATTTTGATGTGCAAATGATGGGCGGGATAGTGCTTCATCAGGGCAAAATCACCGAGATGAAAACCGGTGAGGGCAAAACCTTAGTTGCGACCCTCGCCGTTTATCTCAATGCCCTTAGTGGGCAAGGCGTTCATGTTGTTACCGTTAATGACTATCTCGCAAGACGCGACAGCGAATGGATGGGTGAGATATATCAGTTTCTGGGGCTTGAGGTCGGCTGTATCGTTGGAGGGATCGATGACGCCCAGCGCCGCGCAGCCTATGCCGCTGATGTCACCTACGCGACCAATAACGAGATTGGTTTTGATTATTTGCGCGATAACATGAAATTCCAACTTGATGACCGGGTGCAGCGACAACCGCATTTCGCCATTATAGATGAGGTGGACTCTATTTTGGTCGATGAAGCCAGAACGCCTCTAGTTATTTCAGGCCCCGCTGAAACCTCGTCTGATATGTATCTTGCCGCTAACGCCCTGATGCCACATTTTAACCTCGATGATTTTGATCTCGATGAAAAACAACGCACCATTACCCTCACCGAAAGCGGAATAGAACATACAGAATCCATCCTTAATGAGGCTGGGCTGATCAATGAAGGAAGCCTTTATGACACGCAAAATATCGCCTTGCTGCATCATATCAATATGGCCATCAAAGCCCATCACCTGTTTCAACGCGATACCCATTATATGGTGCGCGGTGGGTTGATTGTTATCATCGATGAATTCACCGGCAGAGCCATGGAAGGGCGCAGATTCAGCGAGGGGCTTCATCAGGCTCTTGAAGCCAAGGAAAATGTCGAAATTCAATCCGAAAATCAGACTCTGGCCTCAATAACCTATCAGAATCTATTCCGACTTTATCCAAAATTAGCCGGAATGACCGGCACCGCGATGACCGAAGCTGGTGAGTTTTCTGAAATCTACGGGCTTCACGTTGTTGCTATTCCCACCAATAAACCCGTCACTAGAGTAGATCACCAAGATGAAATTTACCGAACGTCCGCCGAGCGTAACCAATCTGTCATAGAGCAGATCGTTGATTGCCAAGAACGTGGGCAACCTGTGTTGGTTGGCACTGTTAGTATTGATAAATCCGAAAAACTGTCGGAAGATCTCAAGGAGCGCAAAATCGTGCACCAAGTTCTTAACGCCCGTTTCCACGAACAGGAAGCTGCCATTATCGCCGATGCTGGAATCCCGGGTGCGGTTACCATCGCCACCAATATGGCCGGACGAGGCACGGATATCCAGCTTGGCGGCAATATAGACCGTCGCCTTGCTGATATTAGCGATGATGCGAAAGCGAGACAAAAAATCATCGATGAGGTTGCCATTGCGAGAGATAAAGCCGTGGCCGCCGGCGGGCTTTATGTTATTGGCACCGAGCGGCATGAATCGCGGCGGATTGATAACCAGCTGCGTGGGCGTTCGGGGCGTCAAGGAGACCCCGGGGATTCACGATTTTTTCTATCACTTGAAGATGATTTAATGCGGATTTTTGGCTCAGAAAAGCTCGATGCGATGCTTGGCCGGCTTGGGCTCGAACATGGCGAGTCCATCACCCATCCGTGGATCAGCAAAGCAATAGAAAAAGCACAATCCAAAGTGGAAGCGCGCAATTTTGAAATTCGCAAACAGCTGTTGCGTTTCGATGATGTTATGAACGATCAACGCAAGGTTATTTTCGATCAGCGTATCGGCTTAATGGACGCTGAGAACGTCAGCGAAACCATCACTGATATGCGCCATGAAGTCATCAGTGAATTAGTCGCCACCACGATACCACCTGGTAGTTCCGCTGATATGTGGGACGCGGCCGCGCTCAAGGATGGCGCCGCCAATCTGTTAGGAATCGATGTTAATGCTGAAGCGTGGGTCAATGAGGATGGTGTTGATGATGAGGTGATTATCGCAAGGCTCACCGAGGGCGCTGATGCTAACGTAGCCAAAAAAACCGCCGAGATTGGGGATGAGGCAATGCGACAGACTGAAAAATCACTATTACTTCAGGTGCTTGACCAGAAATGGAAAGATCACCTGCTCGCGCTCGATCATATGAAACAAAGCGTCTCATTGCGCGCTTATGCGCAGAAAGATCCCCTTAATGAATATAAACGCGAGGCCTTTCTTTTGTTCGATCATATGCTCGATGATTTGCGCCGCACGATCACATCGGTTATGGCGCGGATTGAGTTCAGACCCGCGCCGCCGCTACCGTCCTCCCCACCACCATCAGCAGCACCGCAAACTCCAATACTCAAAACCCCTCAGGCTGACTCTGATGTTTCACGCAAAACGCCGCGCAACGCGCCTTGCCCTTGTGGGTCGGGTAAAAAATATAAATATTGCCATGGGCGAGTTTAGAAATTGTTTTGTGCCATTAATTGATAAAAGGTTTTTTATTGATCTTGAACAGTTTTTATCGGGTTGTTATATAAGATTATGATCAATTTTAATCTCATCTGCGGTAAAGGGCATGCTTTCGAGGCGTGGTTCAAATCATCCGGTGATTTTGATAAGCAACAGGCGAAAGGTCTGATCCTTTGTCCGCATTGCGATGATACCCAAATCACCAAAGGGCTGATGACACCTAATCTTCGCGCCAAAGGCAATAAACGCGCGCCGCAGCCGCAAATGAAGATGCCGCCCGCAGGGCCATTATCCACAACGTCCGCAACCGAAGCGCAGAAAACCGTCTCTATGACTGGCAAAGCCGCCGCTCTATACGCTGAATTGCGCGCTATGCAACGGCGAATAGAGGTTGAATGTGATGATGTCGGAGATCAATTCGCTGAAACCGCGCGAAAAATCCATTACGGCGAGGAAGAAGAACGTGGCATCTATGGCATCACGAGCAATGAGGAAAGCCAAGAACTCGTTGATGAGGGGATTACCATCTTTAGAATTCCGTGGTTGCCTAAAGATAATTAACCTGCGCTAGAGGGTATTCTTAAATAGAAGTTACCAGACCGGCTGCTGCGTAATTAATGATTGGCGCACCGCCTAAACGGAATCCATGACGCGGGTCAGGCCTAATTCCACTGATATCATCCAGCGCTATGCCCGCGGCGCGGGCTTCGCCTCTCAATGTTGCGGGCGAGACGAATTTTTTTGGATCATGCGCACCCTTTGGCGCTAGGTGGAACACGTATTCGGCGGCGAATTTTGCCAACAGAACTGATGCCAGCCCTTTATTGATCGTGGTGATAATCACGACGCTTGGTGTGATGGTGCTCCCGCGATTTTTGGGCTGGCTATGCCCAAGCCTTGCCATTGTTTTCAGGAATGTTACCCGATTACTGACATGCTCTATTACTTCTGAGGCAATAACCAGATCGAACCGCTCACCTTCATCGGCTAAATCCCCTGCACTGATTTCCCGGTAGGTGATCGAAAGTGATGATGCGGCGGCATGGGCTTGGGCGGCTTTTATCGCCGCCGGGCTTAAATCAATTCCTGTAACCTCGGCCCCAAGACGCGCTAAAGGTTCGGCCAAAATCCCGCCACCGCAACCAATATCAACCACCTTTAACCCTTTAAACGGAATCGGCGTGTTTATGTGATGGTCGCGGCCGGCAATTAAACGCGCGGTTTGTGCTCGAATATACGCAATCCGTGGCGGGGTCAGACGGTGAAGACCCGCAAAACCGCCAGTTTCATTCCACCAATCACCGCCAAGCGCGTCAAAACGGCGGATTTCATCATCCATTGCTTGTTCTGTGTCGGGTGATTGCATGGATTCCTCCTTGCCCAAACTGCCTGATCAGTCTATCAGTGTCCCGTCTGTCCGATGTCGGAGTTCGATAACGGAGGACGGAAGGTAAGGATATAGCACGATGGCGCGGATTGTCCAAAAATTTGGTGGAACGTCAGTCGCGACGGTCGAGCGGATCAAGCAGGTTGCCCAAAAGGTTAAAAATACCGTTTCGCAAGGCAACCAGGTCGCAGTGGTTGTTTCGGCTATGGCTGGAACAACAAACCAGCTGATCGCCCAAACCCGCGAGACTGGCACGCTCCATGACGCTCGTGAATATGATGTGGTGGTGGCCTCAGGTGAGCAGATCACCGCAGGGTTGCTTGCAATTGCCTTGCAACAGATCGGCGTTGAAGCCAGATCATGGCTGGGCTGGCAGATCGGAATTCATACTGATGGTGCTCATGGCGGTGCCCGCATTGAGCAGATAGACACTAGCGTTCTCGCCCAAAGACTAGATATGGGACATGTTGCAGTCATTGCCGGATTTCAAGGAGTCACGGAAGGGAACCGTATCACCACTTTAGGTCGCGGGGGGTCGGACACCTCGGCGGTCGCACTCGCGGCGGCGCTTAACGCTGACAGATGCGATATTTATACCGATGTCGATGGTGTTTATACCGCCGACCCACGCATGGTTCCTAAAGCAACCAAACTTGACGTCATCACCTATGAGGAAATGCTCGAGATGGCGTCTGGTGGTGCGAAAGTGCTACAAACTAGATCGGTCGGGCTGGCGATGCGCTATAATGTTACTTTGCAAGTTCTGTCCAGTTTTGAAGACCGGGCGGGAACTTACGTTATTGAGGAGACGTCTCAAATGGAAAAAAATCTTGTGAGCGGGATCGCTTGTGATCCTGATGAAGCGAAAATCACTCTGGTGGGGGTCAAGGATCGGCCGGGGGTGGCGGCCAAAGTGTTCTGCGTGCTTGCAGACAGCAATATCAATGTTGATATGATCGTCCAAACCGCAGCAGCCGATACCAACACCACCGATATTACCTTTTCTGTCTCGGGTGATGATCTAGATAGATCAAAAACTGTGCTTGATGCGATCAGCGATGAAATCTCATGCCGTGAGATTATAACCTCAGCAGATGTCTGCAAAGTCTCGGTGATTGGTGTTGCTATGCGCACTCAACCTGGAGTCGCTAAGCTTATGTTCCAAACTCTTGCCGAGAAGGGAATAAATATAGAGGTTATTTCAACTTCGGAAATTAAAGTCAGCGTTCTAATTGATGCCGAATATAAGGAATTAGCGACCCGAAGCCTTCATACCGCTTTCGGGCTCGATGATATAGCGCTCGATGCAACTTAAGCGTTTGATCGTTAAAGTTAATTAGATATAGCTAAATCATTTGACCTTAAGCCTGTTAGACGGTATAGATCCTTTTTGTGTCTTTTTTAGTAATATTAGAGACGTGCTATGCATGGTGAGGACACGAGCGGGATGAATGAATTTAAAGATATCGGCAACGCGTTGAAATCAGGGCGAGAAGCTCAAGGCCTCAGCCTCGGTGACGTGTCGGCGAAATTGCGAATCAGTACAAACTACCTTGAAAAACTCGAACAGGGTAACCGAAACGGATTGCCAAGCATGGCGTACATTATCGGCTTTGTCCGATCTTACGCCAAATTGGTGAAAATCGATTCTGATCCGCTTTGCCGAGAACTTAGCGCGATGATGGGTGATGGTGATGGTGATCGCAAGTCCGAATTTCGTTTTGCTAGCGAGCGTCGCGATAAAACCGGTATCATGGGAATCTACGCCCTTGTCGCAATCGCTTTGGTCGCCGCCGCTTATAGCGTATGGTATCTCAATACTATCAACGAGACCGACATTGCTACCGTTATTGGCAATGGTGAGACTAGTCTCACCTCATCGCCAGATCTGATAAAGGATGATGCGAGCACTTTAATAGCCGAGCCAACCGCTGCGCTCGCTGATGAAACTGAACTGGCGGCCTCTTTCGCTGGAGGGAGGACGATGGTGCTTAAAGCCGTGACACCCAGTTGGGTTGAGATTAAAACCACTGATGGTGATGCACTGGTTGCTAAAGTTTTCGAGGAGGGAGAACGTTTTGTTATTCCCAATGTCGGAGAGTATTTTCTGTCAGCCGAAAATGCAGGTGCGATCTATCTGGGTATAGAGGGTGACGAAATACTCTGGCGTCCTTTGGGCGATGTCGGCGAAGCTATCTCAAGAACCAGGCTGGACGAAGAGATTTTCAGCAACTGATCGCCTTGCCGGCAAGGGGCATTTGACCCCGCAACTGCCATCGTATATCAGTCATCTTAATTATAGAACTTAAGACGACCTAAAGAGTGATAGTGATGAGCTTACGTCCTTATCGGGATATTACGCGGCGAAAAAGCAGGCAGATTATGGTTGGACAGGTGCCGGTCGGTGGCGATGCGCCAATTTCCGTCCAAACCATGACCAACACGCCCACCAGCGATGTCAAAGCGACGTTAGACCAAATCAACCGTGCGACTGAAGCTGGGGCTGATTTGGTCAGGGTTTCGTGTCCAGACACCGATAGCACCGCCGCCTTAAAAGACATTGTCCGTCATAGCGCTGTGCCGATTATTGCCGATATTCATTTTCATTACCGCCGCGCGCTTGAAGCTGCTGAGGCGGGGGCCGCTTGTTTGAGAATCAATCCAGGCAATATCGGCTCAAATGATCGGCTCGCTGAAATTGTGCGCGCCGCCACGGATCACGGCTGCGCTATACGTATAGGCGTTAATGGCGGGTCGCTCGAACGACAGATTTTGGAAAAATACGGTGAGCCTTGTCCTGAGGCTCTAGTGGAATCGGCATTAGATAACGCCAAGCTTTTGCAAGACCTCGATTTTCACGCGTTTAAAATCTCAGTGAAAGCGTCTGACGTGTTTCTTGCGGTCGCCGCTTATCATATGCTCGCGGATGCAATAGATTGCCCATTGCATATAGGCATCACTGAAGCTGGAGGTCTAAGAGCGGGGACGGTTAAATCATCGATCGGGCTTGGAAATCTGCTCTGGGCCGGGGTCGGCGATACGTTGCGAGTTTCGCTTTCGGCAGACCCGGTGGAAGAAGTTAAGGCTGGATTCGAGATGCTTAAATCGCTTGGGCTGCGGCATCGAGGGGTTACTGTCATTTCTTGCCCATCCTGCTCGCGCCAGCAATTTGATGTTATCGAAGCCGTCCGACACATAGAAGATAGGTTGAGTCATATCAACGAGCCGATCACCGTGTCGATCATCGGCTGTGTTGTTAACGGGCCTGGCGAAGCTAAAATGACTGATATAGGATTGACTGGCGGCGGTAAAAACACGCATCAGATTTATGTCTCAGGCGTCGCTGATCATCGCTTGCAGGACGCTGATTTAATCGAGCATATTGTTCAGATGGTCGAGGAACGTGCTGATACGCTGAGAAAACAAAGCGCCGCCAGCGCGAAAGGATAATAAACCATGTCGAAAATCCAGCCGCCACGCGGTACTGGCGATTTGATGCCATTGGCCATGGCTAAACACCGCAAAGTTATCGATAACGCGAAAAACTGCGCTGAAATGTTTGGTTTTGCCGAAATGGCAACACCGATCTTCGAGTTCACTGATGTTTTCGCACGTCCCTTAGGCGAAAGTAGCGATGTGGTGGCAAAGGAAACCTATTCCTTTACTGATCGGGGTGGGGAGGGGGTGACCTTGCGCCCGGAAGGCACGGCGGCTGTTGTTCGGGCTTTGATCAGTGGTGGGTTGACCCAAACTTTGCCACAGAAATTCTTTTATGCAGGCCCTATGTTTCGCTATGAAAGGCCGCAAAAAGGCAGAATGCGCCAATTTCATCAGATCGGTGTTGAACTACTGGGGGTATCCGATGCTTCGGCGGACGCTGAAGTGATCGTGTTGGGGCAGATGATTCTCAGCCTTCTCGGTGTGGCTGATCGATGTGTGCTTCACCTCAACACACTTGGAGACGCCGAAAGCAGACTTTCATACAGAGGCGCGCTGGTCAGTTATTTCACGGAGTCCCGCGATAAATTATCTGAAGACAGCCGCCGCCGTCTTGAGGTTAACCCTATGCGAATTTTGGACAGCAAAGATGCTGGAGATTGTGAATTATTGACGGGTGCGCCGGTGATCGATGATTTTCTAACCGAGGGTGCAAAAGATCATTTCAACCGCGTCATGGCCCTGCTCGATGCGGCTAAGATCACCTATCGTCTTAATGCGCAGCTGGTGCGAGGGCTTGATTATTATTGTCATACCGCTTTTGAATTCATTACCGATGATCTTGGTGCGCAAGGCACTGTCATGGGCGGTGGGCGTTATGACGGGCTGGCGGCGATGCTTGGTGGCGGTGATGTACCGGGGGTTGGTTGGGCGGCTGGCATAGACCGGCTTGCGTTGCTAATCGATGAGCCCGCACCCCTGCCGCAGGGCGTGATGATGCTTGGGTTAACCCCTGAACACGAGGCCACCCTGTTCGCTCACGCTATGCCCATCCGCCAAGCCGGCATTCGGGTGGAGATCGCCTATGGGCATCACCTCGCCAAGCAAATGAAACGCGCCGATAAACTTGGACTGAGCCATGTGATAATTCTGGGGGATGATGAGGCGGGGAAAGGGCTCGCGACTTTACGCGAGATGGCTAGTGGTAGCCAGCATGAGGTGCCTCTGGAGCGCCTTAGCCAGACTATGATTGACGCTTGCGGCAAGGGGAAAAATTCATGATCCCCGCCGAAACTCTGAAGCGTGTGCTTAACCGCCGGGTTGAAATAGAAACTAGCCTTGCGTCCATCGAGGGCCTTGCTCCTGATGAAATGGCGCGGCTTGCCATCGAGCTTTCCGAGATTAAACCGATCGCCGAAAAAGTACTTGAGTTGCAGAATCTCGAGGATAACCTCTCCTCTGCTGAGGCTCTGGCGGCCGAAGCTGGTGAGGATGCGGAGATGGTCACTATGGCGAATGAGGAAATAACACTCCTCACTGAAAAACGTGCTGAAACTGAGCAAGATCTCAAACTGATGTTGCTACCGAAAGACAAAGATGATGACCGCAACGTTATTCTGGAAATTCGTGCCGGCACTGGCGGCGAGGAAGCCGCGCTGTTTGCAGCCGATCTTTTCGCTATGTATCAACGTTTTGCAGCGACGGAGTCGTGGCGTTTCGATATCATGAATATTGCTGAGACTGGCATTGGTGGTTATAAAGAAGCGATTGCCTCGATTAGTGGCACGGGCGTTTTCGCCCTACTCAAATTCGAATCAGGCGTTCACCGAGTCCAGCGTATACCCGAAACCGAAACCGGTGGACGTATTCATACCTCAGCTGCAACTGTTGCCGTTTTGCCTCAGGTCGAGGATATAGATGTTGTGCTTGTTGATTCTGATCTGCGAATCGATGTGTTCAGGGCTTCAGGCCCTGGCGGCCAATCGGTCAATACCACCGATTCGGCTGTTCGAATCACGCATATCCCCACTGGGATTGTGGTTAGCCAGCAGGACGAAAAATCGCAACATAAAAACCGCGCCAAAGCGATGAAAATCCTCCGTGCACGGATTTATGACGCCGAACGCGCGGCGGCCGACGCCGAACGCGCTGCCAAACGCAAAGGACAGGTTGGGACAGGCGATCGGTCTGAGCGAATCAGAACTTATAACTTTCCGCAAGGGCGCGTTACCGACCATCGCATCAATTTGACTTTATATAAATTAGATAAAGTGATGGCGGGCGAGGCCCTCGGAGAGGTTATCTCCTCGCTTATTACCGAAGATCGAGCGGCAAGGCTCGCCGCTGAGGAATGATCGCTCCAGCTTTACCGGCAAGACAGCATATCGCCGCGGTTGTCTCACGCCTGCCGCGAGGGGATTATTCAACGCCTTATCTCGATGCTAGAATCTTGATCGGGTTGAGTTTGGGATATGATCGGCCGATTTACGCGCATGAAGAATTTGCTATAGATGAGGCGGCTGAGCGGCGTCTTGATGCGTTGGTCGCAAGGCGGCAGGGCGGCGAGCCTGTGTCCCGCTTGCGCGGTTGGCGCGAGTTTTACGATCTTAGATTTGAATTATCTGCGGCGACCCTTGACCCGCGCCCTGATAGCGAAACTTTGGTCGATGTGGCGTTATCGTGGTTGAGCGCAAAACGTCATCCCGAGCCGTTTATTCTGGATTACGGCACTGGATGTGGTTGTTTGATGCTGGCGATTTTAAGCCAATATCCTGAAGCACGAGGGGTCGGGCTTGATTTTGCCTCTGATGCTGTGCGCGTGGCCCGGCGGAATACTGAAAAACTAGGACTTGAGGAGCGCGTTGAGATGATCGCTTCATATTGGTGTGACGGCCTCGCCCAGAAGGTTCAGGCTGATCTGGTTGTTACCAATCCGCCGTATATTCCATGCGATGTGATCCCTTCCTTGATGCCTGAGGTGAGAGAATATG
>OZ242263.1:1170000-1180000 GCA_965207125.1 uncultured Candidatus Puniceispirillum sp. | reverse complement strand
ATCACCGTGAGTGATGATCGTGCGGATGCGATCAAACAAAGTATTGTGCATTATCAAAATCTCTTCGGGCATGGGGGCGGTAAATACGCTGAATTACGTGAGGCTTACGCGATTCCTAATAATCCTTTAGGTGAGATAGCCGATGCTGGGCGCGTCGCCGATGAAACCCGTGCACTAACCGCGTTTTTCTGGTGGACCAGCTGGGCTTCCGTATCGACTCGTCCCGATGATAACATTAGCTACACTAATAATTGGCCGCATGAGCCTTTGGTCGGTAACACGCCAACCCCTGAAACCTTTATGTGGACTTTTATCAGTGTTGTTCTCCTGATCGCTGGTATTGGTGCGCTGGTTTGGTTCTTTAACCGCGAGCGTGAAGTTTGGGCGCTTGAGCAACGACCGGAAGCGGGCTTTACTGCGCAAAATCCCTTAGATGATTTCCAGCTGACGCCTTCGATGCACGCGGTGGGAAAATATCTCTGGCTGGCGGCAGCCTTGATCGCAGCACAAATTTTCCTCGGCGCGATTACCGCGCATTACGCGGTTGAAGGGCATGATTTTTATGGCATCCCCATTTCTGATTATCTGCCTTACAGCTTAACGCGCACATGGCACACCCAGTTGGCAATCAGTTGGATTGCCGTCTCATGGCTGGCTGCTGGGCTTTACGCTGCGCCGCTGATCGCAGGATTTGAGGCGCGCTGGCAACGCTGGGGAGTCGATATTCTCTGGGTTGCACTGGTTGCGGTGACCGTCGGCTCGATGGCCGGAGAGTGGCTCGCAATTAACGGCTTTATTATCGATCCGGTGATTAATTTCTGGTTCGGGCATCAAGGATATGAGTATCTCGATCTCGGACGCTTCTGGCAGATTCTTCTGTTTGGCGGCTTGCTCTTTTGGGCTTTGCTGATGGCGCGGCATATGATTCCCGCGATTAAGGCAGATCGTGAAGATAAAAACCTGCTGATTCTTTTGTTTCTCGCCTCGGTCTCGGTGGGATTACTTTTTGGGGCTGGACTGCTTTACGGGCGTGAGAGCCACATCACCATTGCTGAATACTGGCGTTGGTGGGTTGTCCACCTTTGGGTTGAGGGAGTTTTTGAGGTTTTCGCCACTGCGTGGATTGCATGGATTTTCACCTATATGCGCTTGCTTAATCCAAAATCGGCAGCGATTTACGTGATGTTCAGTGCAATGATTTTCCTCGGTGGCGGGGTTCTCGGTACTTTTCACCATCTTTATTTCGCTGGTACACCGCAATCGGTACTGGCGTTGGGCGCAGTATTCTCAGCGCTTGAGGTGGTGCCACTTGCGCTGATCGCGTTTGACGCCTATGACCATTGGCGCATTGAACGAGATGCACCGTGGATGAAAACCTACCACATGCCGCTGATGTTCTTCTTGGCTGTGGCGTTCTGGAATTTGATTGGGGCCGGGGTTCTCGGCTTCTTGATCAACCCACCACTCGCGCTGTATTACATGCAAGGGCTGATGACTACCCCAACTCATGGCCACGCGGCGTTGTTCGGTGTCTATGGGCTACTTGGCATTGGCTTTATGCTGTTCGCCCTGCGGGGGTTAATGGACAAAAGAGCGTGGTCAGATAAGCCGCTCAAATGGGTGTTCTGGCTGCTCAATGGTGGATTAGCCCTGATGGTGTTCGGCTCGCTGTTGCCGCAAGGGTTAATGCAAACCTATACCTCATTTAGTGAAGGGTATTGGCATGCGCGTTCGGCTGAGTTCATCCATTCACCGTGGATGGAATGGTTCGTTTGGTTGCGCGTGCCAGGAGATGTGGTTTTCGCCATCGGCGCGGTTATCCTATTTCTTTTCATCTTTCTTGGGGTTGTGCGATCAGGGCGGAAATAATCGCCGCGCGCGCCATCGATAGCGCATAGAGCAAAGCGGTATAGCAACAGCACTCCAACCGGATCATGCTTGCATCTATGGTGCAGTCACCCGGCGTGCAGTTGCTCGGGTGGTTTGTCTGATGTGGTCGCGTGCAAGTAATCGATAAAGAGCTTTTTTGAGCCATCTATTGCATCCGACTTCCAGATTGCAACGGTTTGCAATTCTTCAAGCACGTCAACAATAGGTAGGACAACCAAGTTTGAGGCAATGGACCCGCGTACGCTTTCTGTTAGAATTGTAATACCCATCCCGCATGCTACCAGCCCTAAGATTCCAGAGGTGTTAAATGCTTCCTGCACAATTTTGGGTATGTAGCCTGAACGGCGACACAGTGGAAGCAAATATGAATAGAACTGTTTCCAGTCTTTTGATATGCCATGTACGAAATTTTCTTGTGCGAGTTCCTCAAGTTTGACGCCGTCGCGCTTTGCCAATGGATGATTTTCATAGACCACACAAACAAAACGCTCGGACTGTATCAGCTTTTGTTCGTATCCAAACCGGTTGATCGGGCCGGTTACAAATCCGACATCCAATTCATCTTCATCCAATTTTTGCATCTGCGTTATGGTAACGTCATGGTGAAGTTGTAGGATAATTCTTTGTTGTTGCTCGTGAAATTTTTTAAAAATGCTCGGCAACACTCCAGCTATTGCCATGTCCGTATACCCTATCCGTACCGAGCCCAACTGCCCGTCATGGACCCACCGGGCATTTTCGACAGCATGCTCTACTGAATTCAAGACGCTTCGGCATCCCTGTAGGAATGTGAAGCCTGCGCTTGTTATCTCGACACTGCGGTTGGACCGGTTGAAAAGCCTAACCTCCAACTCTCTCTCAAGGTAATGAATGGCCCGACTGAGCGCTGGTTGGGCAACACCAAGTTTTTCTGCGGCCCGTCTGAAATGCAGTTCTTCGGCGACCGCAATAAAATAACGAATATGTCTTAGTCCAAATCTCATGATAACCTTTCGGCATCAATAACAACTAAATTGATATTATACATGTAATATGAGCTATGAGATGCTCGGTCAATAAATATCAAGCTAGAGAGAGCTATTCGGGAGGAAACAATGCTTTTATCAAAACTGAAAATTATTGTAGCGTCAGCGTTGACGTTGGCAATTTCAATATCTACTGCACAAGCGGCCGATGTAACCATTAATCTTGGTTATGCCGCGGCCGAAGGCAGTTCATACAGCGTTCTCGCTAACAAATTTGAAGAACTGGCTGAAAAATATTCTGACGGCACAATAGATGTGAAAGTTCGTTGCTGCGGCCAGCTAATGGGCGAAGATGAAGCATTCAAAGCTATGCAGCTCGGCACAGTCGATATGCATGTGATTACCGGCAACAACATCTCTCCGCACTTTCCTTTGATGGATGCATTTGTCTTACCGTATATTTTCGAAGACAAAGGCCACGCTTACAATGTTCTTGAAGGCGAGGTCGGCGCGAATTTCTCGAGGCAGCTCCAAGCAGCAACGGGTGTGCATCTGTTAACCTTCGGTTTTGTCGGCGATCGCGATTTCTATAATTCCCGCAATCCGATCACCAAAATGGCCGATATGAAAGGTCTGAAGGTTCGCGTTCCAAAAAACCAAGTGATGATTGATACCTTCACTGAATTTGGTGCTGCCCCAATTCCACTACCATGGGCGGATACACCAACTGCACTGCAAACAGGCACAGTTGAAGGTGCTGATAACGGCACGTCCTTCATTAAATCTCAGAAGTTCTATGAGATTATGCCGCATTTCACAGTGCTGGAACATTTCAATTATTTCTCACCTCTATTTGCCAGTGACCGCATCATGAAGAAGCTAAACGACGAACAACGTCAGGCCGTAAAGCGGGCTGCACATGAAGCAGGCATTTACCAGAAAAAGGAAATGACTAAGAATGTAACCGAAATTAGGGCATTTCTAACTGGAGAAGGCGGCATGAAAACCACAGAATTTGATCGTGCAGATTTTATTGCGGCAGGTCAACGAGTGCAGGATAAATATGCTGCCGAGAAGGATGCAGATTTCAACGCTCTTCTCGTTTCCATCCGGGCGGCGGCCAAATAACGAGTAGGGTGCATTAAATCACTTTGCTAAAACGTATTGACCTGCGGGTAATTTTATCCGCAGGTCAAACTAAAAACGCCCTTCAGATAGCACCATGATTTCCAAGGTTGATCAATATTTCGAAGAGGTTCTGTGTTCCGTCTTCCTTTGCGTTATTGTTGGTTCGGTGTTGATGCAAGTGGTGCTGCGGTTTGTGTTCCATACCGCTGCTGCATGGGCTGAAGAAACTGCTGTCTATGGTATGATTTTTGCGGTCTATCTCGGTGCGACCATGGCTGTACGCGATCGCGCCCATATCCGCATCACTCTGCTTGTCAATCGACTTCCCCGATTTTTCCAGATCGCCTCTATTATATTAGCAGATTTTTTATGGGCGGGTTTTGCGCTTTTCATGGTCGTGCAAACCCTTACCTATACAAAATTATTGTTTGAGGTTACCTATCAAACTCCAGGGCTGGGGATAGAACAACGTTGGGTACAGATGTTCATACCAATGCTGTTCATTTTGATGCTGTTCCGAATTGGTCAGGTCTATTGGCGTTGGGGCCAAGAAAAATTCGAGGGATTGCCACTATGAACCAGATCAAAAGTGCTTTGAATAGTGGCGCAATCATCTCGGTGGCTTTTATGGTTGTCTTGGTCACAAGCGTAGTAATTGCCTTTGCGACAGGTGTTAATGGCCCTGTAGTCATGGCCTTGGTCTTCGTGGTTACGATGGCTTTGGGTGTTCCTATTCCTTTTGCTGCGGGCATCGCCACTGTGGCCGGATTACATATTGCAGACATTCCAATGACGTTGATGGCTCAAGCCGCGTGGACGGCTTTTGAGCCCTTTCCACTTGTTACCATTCCGTTGTTTATTCTGGCAGGCCAACTGATGGAGCATGGCGGTATGTCGGAGAAATTGGTCAATATCGCCCAAAAACTGGTGGGCACCTATAAGGGTGGCTTGGGGCTGGTCACAGTTGTTGCTTGTATGTTTTTTGCAGCGCTTTCCGGCTCAGGCCCAGCGACAACAGCCGCCATTGGTTCAATCACGATTCCTGCGATGCAGAAAGAAGGGTATCGTCCACGGTTTGCAGGCGCGATCGCAGCGGCCGCAGGAGCACTCGGCAGTATGATACCCCCATCCAACCTGTTGATTATCTTTGCACTGGTCACAGATGTCTCAATCCCTCGGCTTTTCCTTGCGGGAATCGTTCCCGGCATTGTGCTTGGTCTGATGCTGATGGTTGTTGTTTTCGTGATCTCAGTGAAAAACGGGTATGGTGGAAGCGGCGAGATGTTCCGCTGGAAACCCCTGCTGGAAGCTTTCTGGGATGGTAAATGGGCTGTTATGGCACCGGTGATCATTCTTGGCGGCATCTATGCTGGTATCTTTACGCCCTCTGAGGCCGCAGGTGTGGCCGTAGCCTATGGTCTGTTTGTCGGATGCGTGATTTACCGTGGTCTTACTTGGGGAAAACTTTTTCATGCCTTCAAGTTCACCGCCATCGTTATAGGCACTGTTTTATTCATTCTAGGTTCAACCAAGGCCTTTGGACAGTTGGTAACACTTTTTGATATTCCCGAAGTCATCTTAGGACTGTTTCAGGGGTTTATGGCATATCCTTGGCTGGTGATGCTGCTCATCGGCATTTTCTACATCATCGTTGGTATGTGGCTGGAAAGCATTCCACAAATCATCATCTTTACCGCCGTATTCTTTCCCCTTGCCACCAGCCTTGGGATTGATCCTGTTGTATTTGGCATCTTCACAGTGATGACTTGTGAAATCGGTTTTCTAACACCGCCTATTGGGGTGAACTTATTTGTCGCCGCGCGAATAAGTAAAATTTCAATTGAAGAAATTTCAATTGGAGTGCTACCATTGTTAATTCCTTACATTGTCATGATACTGTTGTTAATTTTCTTCTCCAGTTGGGTGACTTTTCTGCCTAACCTTGTTTATGGACCGCTGAGATGAGTGAACGCGTGCAAGACCTGCCACTCCTAGGATATGTTGATAAACTTTCAGCGCGTCCGGGTGAGACGCTGGAGTTTAAAGTATCTTCTCTGTCCGACACCCCGTTCTCAACACGTCTGGTCCGATCTATTGGTGCGGACCCCAACCCCGATGGGCCCGGAATCATTGAAGAAGACGTATCGGATTTTTTTCAGCCGCAACGCTTTGCCTCGGTACATCGCCCATTCTTTGCTGGTTCCTATGGCCTTGCCCAAAGTGAAGTATCGTTCAGTCCCAAAACTTCAGTAGTTTTTGCCGCGACGATTTTTCCAACCTTGCGCTCGAATAGACCGCAAACGGTTCTGAGCGTTGGAGAGTACGATCTACAGATAAATACAGATGGTGCGGCCTGTTTGATCGTTGGCGGTCAATCGGTAGCAACAGCCAGGCCGCTGAATCTACGCAATTGGTACAGAATACAAGGCAAAATAGAGGGTGGTGAAATTTTTATCGAACAGCAATTGCTAAGCCGCAATGAAGTAGCCCCGATAAGTGGACTACGGCCAATGCGCAATAGCAGTAACGCAAATCGGAAAGCCCGTTATCGCAGCACGTTTTGGCAACGGAAAAGCTACGCAATTTTTCAATGGTAAGATTGAATCCCCCTCGATTACCGTCGATGGCCAGCCTCTGTGCATGTGGGATTTTAGCAGTGATATTCCAACGTCCATCGTGCCTGCATCGGCGGGGCCAAGTCTCAATCTTATAAATTTTCCTGCCCGGGCCGTGACTAGTTCCAATTGGGACGGCTCTGAAATGAACTGGAATCACAAACCAGAACATTACAGAGCCATTCATTTCCATGAAGATGATATTTACGATTTTGAGTGGGGCACGGATTTCTCCTTTACCATTCCCGGCGACATGCCGCCTGGTATCTATATCATGCACCTTGAGTGCGAAGATTACCGCGATGCCATTCCGTTCTTCGTCTGCTCACCAAAAGGCAAACGCAAAGCCGATTTATGCGTGCTGGTCTCAACTTTTACCTATTCGGTTTATGGCAACCATGCCCGCCCCAACTATGATAAAGCATGGCAAGAACAGATTTCAGCTTGGAATGCATATCCATACAATGCCGCCGAACATACCCAATATGGGCTATCTACCTACAATTATCACTCTGATGGGTCGGGTATTTGCCATGCATCTCATCGCCGCCCTCTATTCAATGTTCGGCCGGGTTATTTGACTTTTGGGGCAACCCCCTGTTCGGGGCTACGTCATTTTCCTGCCGATAGTCACTTGATCAGCTGGTTGCACAGCAAAAATATCGAATATGATGTGATTACCGATGACGAGTTGCACAAAGAAGGTGTTGCGGCCATCGAGGGATATAAAGCGGTAACCACCGGGACCCATCCTGAATATCATACCGAAGAAAGCTTAAACGCCTTGCGCGACTACCGTGATGGTGGAGGCCATCTACTTTATCTCGGAGGTAACGGATTTTACTGGCGCATTGCCAGACATTGCGAAAATGACAGTATGCTGGAAATTAGGCGCGCCGAAGCCGGTATACGTGCTTGGGCCGCCGAGCCGGGTGAATATTATAATGCTTTCGACGGCACCTATGGCGGGTTGTGGCGGCGCAATGGTCGGGCTCCGCAGGATCTTGTCGGGGTGGGCTTCGCGGCACAAGGTGAGTTTTTCGGTGACCCATATCGCCGTGTCTGTACTGATCCAGCCTATGATTGGGTGTTTGAAGGAATCAACGAGCTGGTCATTGGTGATTTTGGGTTCTCGGGTAATGGTGCTGCGGGATTTGAACTGGATCACATGGATCGCCACATCGGCACTCCGGAAAATGCGATTCTCTTGGCTCGTTCCGTGACGCGTAAAGATGGTTTTATGCTGGTGCCGGAAGAACAGCTAACCCATCTGACCAACCTTGCCGGTGGCACGGAAGCAGAAGCCAAACACGCGGATATGATCTATGTGGAGTATCCGAATGGTGGAACGGTTTTTGCAACCGGTTCAATTACCTTCTGCGGTAGTCTGCCTTGGAATAATTTTGACAATAATGTCTCGCGTCTTTTGCACAATATCCTTGTCAAACATCTTTCCTGACCGTCAACGACAAAACATCTGGTTTTTATCGCGTGTGCTCGTACCAAAAGAGGTCAATGCTATAGGGGTGCGCATATTGGAGTTTCCACACGGCCCTTGGTTGAAAGGGGAGATTAGCCTGCAAAAATTGCTACCTAGCGTGATATAATGTTTTGGCATAACTGATCTAAAAGTCTTTTCATTAAGGCATTGGACGGCTATGCCTTAAAAGGAAAAAAATACAAAGAGACGCTAAGATGATGTCTGATTCAGCTGAAACCTATAATGATATCCGCGAAGCAGTGGCAAAGCTATGTGCCAAATTTCCGGGCGAATACTGGCGTCGGCTTGATCGTGAAATGGCCTATCCAATAGATTTCGTGAGAGAGTTAACCCAAGCTGGATGGTTGGCCGCGTTGATTCCAGAGGAATATGGCGGTGCCGGCTTGCCGCTATCAGCCGGTGCAGCAATTCTCGAAGAAATACACAAATCTGGCGGTAATGCCGGCGCTTGCCATGCACAGATGTACACTATGGGAACGCTTTTGCGGCATGGATCAGAGGTGCAAAAAGAACAGTATCTTCCGAGCATCGCGGATGGATCGCTGCGCTTGCAAGCCTTTGGCGTGACCGAGCCAACGTCGGGGACAGACACTGGCGCGCTCAAAACGACTGCGAAGTTGGACGGGGACACTTATGTGATCAACGGCCAAAAGATATGGACTAGCCGGGCCGAATATTCCGATCTTATGATCCTGCTGGCCCGCACGACCCCGTTGACTGAGGGGATGAAAAAGACACAAGGCCTGTCTGTATTGCTGGTTGATATGCGCGAGGCCGTGGGCAGCAGAATGACGATTCGCCCGATTCGCACAATGATGAACCATGCGACGACCGAGGTATTTTTCGATAACCTCCGTGTGCCAGCGGCGAATCTGATCGGCGAGGAGGGCCAAGGCTTTCGCTACATTCTGTCCGGCATGAATTCAGAGCGTATTCTTATTGCATCTGAATGTATAGGTGATGCCAAATGGTTTATCGACAAAGCGGTCGGCTATGCAAAAGATCGCAGCGTATTTGGGCGTGCTATTGGCCAAAACCAAGGCATTCAATTCCCTATAGCCAAGGCCTACGCCAATATGCGGGCGGCGGAATTGATGGTGCGTGAGGCACTACGCCTTTATGAGGCTGGTGAAAATCCCGGTGCGGAGGCCAATATGGCCAAAATGTTGGCGGCAGATGCATCTAATGAGGCCGCGAATGCTGCGGTTCAAACCCATGGTGGTTTTGGCTTTGCTGAAGAATATGATGTGGAACGAAAATTTCGTGAAACACGTCTTTATCAAGTCGCACCGATTTCTACCAACATGATTCTCTCATATCTATCCGAGCATATTCTCGGATTGCCGCGGTCCTACTGATGGGCGCGCTGGATGGGCTTTTGGTTGTTGCTATCGAACAGGCGGTGGCCGCCCCAATGTGCACCGTGCGGCTAGCAGATGCAGGGGCGCGCGTGATTAAGATTGAGCGGCCAGAAGGCGAGACAGCCCGCAACTACGACAGTGCTGTGAAAGGGACATCAGCGTATTTTGCGTGGCTCAACCGAGGTAAGGAAAGCGCAGTATTAGACATCAAGGATGCCGATGATATGAGGATAGTGCGGCGGATGCTTGGACAAGCAGACGTGTTGGTGCAAAACCTCATTCCTGGCGCGATGGATCGTATGGGGCTTGGTGCGAAAACCATCGCCAGCGACTTTCCACAGCTGATTTCAGCATCGATTCTAGGCTATGGACAAGATACGTCCTACGCCGATATGCGGGCCTATGATCTGCTTGTGCAGGCCGAAAGCGGAGTATGTTCTGTAACCGGCACCCCCGAGACGCCCGCCAAAATTGGTGTTTCTGTTGCTGACATCTCAACCGGTATAAATGCCTATGCCGCAATCTTGGAAGGTCTTATCC
>OZ242263.1:0-1165000 GCA_965207125.1 uncultured Candidatus Puniceispirillum sp. | reverse complement strand
ATGTTCCTCGATTAGTGGACTTGAATACTCAATGATTAGCAGAGATGCGGGATCTGTATTCTTTGAGGGTAGCAGAGTAACTGTTGCGAAAATCAGAGTGCAATCCAATTACGGTTCTTTCGTGTTATACACACCAGCCAAACTACTCTGAACAAAATATCCATCTTAAACGATCGGCCGTCACGCCCAGCACATCTCGACGACCCTCACCGACAGGGACAGAAAGGGATTAGCCATGTGCGGTGCTCCTTCTGGGAGCTATTCGGCATGGGCCATGATCTGATTAGTCAGGTGTTGCACGATGGGCCTCCTGTCAAAAATATAAGTAATTTTATGACATGGTGCAACGCCCAATGGCCGTTTTACTCCCGGAAGGTGCGTATAGCAGTGTATGATCCGGCGTCCCAAATACCGCCAGGTGTCCCAGTGTAGAAGCCATCAGCATTTAGCATGGTTTAGGCGTAACTGGTAGTCATCGCGTGATAGGTCTAGGATTGATCAACCACAAGCCCCCGTCTTGGAGAAAACGGGAAAGAGTAGATATACCGTGCTTGGTGACACAAGCATGAAAGGGAGGGGATGTGCACTGCGGGATTTGGAGATTTAAGACGTCTTGGATTGGCGTATTTTGAATCTTGTCCGCCGCCGTCATGCGCCGTTGATCTTTATGTGTTCTTACGCGATATCAAAATAACTTGATGGCAAGTCATTAGCATCGATGAGGGTGATAAAGTCCTCACCGCCGAACAGCTGCATCAGTTGAGCAACATCGAGAATAGTCGATGAAGAAAAACTCGTCCCGCCAGTGAGCGTATCCCAAGTGCTATTCAGATATTCCGAGGTCGTACGGTCAAAGGTAATCGTTAGCGTTTTTCCAGCATTATTGGCATTACTGTTTACGAATAATGCTCCATCATTTGTACCTGATGTTACGAAGGTTATCGCCAAAGAATACCTCCCGCCAGCACTTAATTCTCCGTTACTTAAAGTCTTATCACTATTATCGTCACCGGAGATGCTTAGTTGAAAATCACTACGACCGAGCCCGCTGAATAAATTAGCAAGGGTCGTTGTTGTTGAGTTAACATCGGCAATAATCAGCTTATCCTCACCCCGGGTGAATTCCTTAATAGTATCGCCACCATCACGGGCGTTAATCCCATTACCATCGGGGGCTGCGCTATTAAAACGCACAATCACGGTATCATCACCGCCCGCGCTCAGATCTATCAGATCAGCACCATAGCTGCCGACAATCAGGTCATCACCGCTACCGCCGATGAGGGTATCTGCTTGCTGACCGCCGAGAATGATAAGATCATCAGTGCTAGCGCTTTGATCAAGCGTATCTGTGCCAGAGCTCCCCACTATATTGGTTTTGCCGTTGATGGTAATAGTGATTATTTGAGTTGTCGGGCTGCCTGAGGCGAGATTTATATCCACCACAAAAGTATCGGTGAGAGTATCACCGCTATTGAGCGCTGTCACATCGGCATTTCCGTTGTCTAGCGTGTACACCCACTCGCCATCAGCGTTGATGGAGGCGGAGCCATAAGTGGCTTGAGTGGAGATGGTGAACGGGTTTGAGGACGCGAGCAAGGCGTCATCATTGACGTTAAGATCACCGTTAACAACTGATAGATCCCCTTCATAAAGAGCACCGTCGACCTCACTGTTTGCTAGGTCAACGTTGTTCAGAACTGGGTTGACAGTAAACGTGATAGTGACAGGCACAGAGGTTTCGCTACTAGGGTCAGTAACAGTGAGAGTGATAGCAAAAGTAGAAGCATCAGCGCGATTGAAAGTTTGTCCTGATTTCAGGACAAGCTGCCATCTTCCGTTGCTATCTTTGACCACTTCGAACGTGCTCGCGATCGCATCGTGCGCAGAGTCAACAGCAGAGATGGCGAAACTCGCTGGCGTGTAAGCCGCCACGTCGAGTGTATCGTCGGTGATTTCGAAGATATTATCAGGGAGTGAAGTGGCACCATCGTCTACCTCTACAGTGCTTGTTGCAGTTATCGTCGGTACATCATTCGCCCCGTTCACCGTGATGGTTACTGTGAGGGATACCATATTATCGGCGGTAAAGATGAATTCATCCTCTACTGTCTGCCCCGCCGCCAAATTCTGTGTCACATCCCTTGAATTATCCAGTGTATAAGTCCAGGTGCCACTCGCCGCCTCAAACGCCATCGTGCCGTATGTGCCATTAGTCTCTGAAAGCGTGATCGTTGGCGTTGTGCCGATAGGGCCAGTAACTTCGATATCTCCCGTGGCGGTCGCGCCCGCGGTAGCCTCTGTGGCCCCTTCATCCACCTCACCATTGACCTCACCTGTGATCTCGACAATTGCGATATCAAAATAACTTGATGGCAGGTCATTAGCATCGATGAGGGTGATAAAGTCCTCACCGCCGAACAGCTGCACCAGCGCCGCAACATCGAGAATAGTCGATGAAGAAAAACTCGTCCCGCCAGTGAGCGTATCCCAAGTGCTATTCAGATATTCCGAGGTCGTACGGTCAAAGGTAATCGTTAGCGTTTTTCCAGCATCATTGGTACTACTGTTTACGCGTAATGCTCCATCATTTGTACCTGATGTGTCGAAGGTTATCGCCAAAGAATACCTCCCGCCAGCACTTAATTCTCCGTTACTTAAAGTCTTATCACCATTATCGTCACCGGAGATGCTTAGTTGAAAATTACTACGACCGAGCCCGCTGAATAAATTAGCAAGGGTCGTTGTTGTTGAGTTAACATCGGCAATAATCAGCTTATCCTCACCCCGGGTGAATTCCTTAATAGTATCGCCACCATCACGGGCGTTAATCCCTTGACCATCGGCGGCGTCGCTATCAAAACGCACAATCACGGTATCATCACCGCCCGCGCTCAGATCTATCAGATCAGCACCATAGCTGCCGACAATCAGGTCATCACCGCTACCGCCGATGAGGGTATCTGCTTGATTACCGCCGAGAATGATAAGATCATCAGTGCTAGCGCTTTGATCAAGCGTATCTGCACCAGGGGTCCCCGCTATATTGGTTTTGCCGTTGATGGTAATAGTGATTATTTGAGTTATCGGGTTGCCTGAGGCGGGATTTACATCCACCACAAAAGTATCGGTGAGAGTATCACCGCTATTGAGCGTTATCACATCGGTATTTCCGTTGTCTAGCGTGTACACCCACTCGCCATCAGCGTTGATGGAGGCGGAGCCATAAGTGGATTGAGTGGAGATGGTGAACGGGTTTGAGGACGCGAGCAAGGCGTCATCATTGACGTCAAGACCACCGTTAACAACCGATAGATCCCCTTCATAAAGAGCACCGTCGACCTCACTGTTTGCTAGGTCTACGTTCGGAGGTGGGTTGACATTAAACGTGATAGTGACAGGCGTAGAGGTTTCGCCACTAGGGTCAGTAACAGTGAGAGTGATAGCAAAAGTAGAAGCATCAGCGCGATTGAAAGTTTGTCCTGATTTCAGGGCAAGCTGCCATCTTCCGTTGCTATCTTTGACCACTTCGAGCGTGCTCGCGATCGCATCGTGCGCGGAGTCAACAGCAGAGATGGCGAAACTCGCTGGCGTGTAAGCCGCCACGTCGAGTGTATCGTCGGTGATTTCGAAGATATTATCAGGGAGTGAAGTGGCGCCATCGCCTACCGCTACAGTGCTTGTTGCAGTTATCGTCGGTACATCATTTACCCCGTTCACCGTGATGGTCACGACGAATCTAGTGCCACCAGCGTTAAAGGTGAAGGTTTCAGTTGCTTGCTGGCCTGCTTGCAATGCTTGGGTTTCTGGCCTCGTATTATCCAGCGTATAGGTCCATTCGCGCGCAGCCGCATCAAAAGTCATCGCACCGTATGTGCCAATACCATCACCATCAAGCTCAATGGTTGGCAGCGGTGTTAACGGATCATTATCATCATCGAGCGTTCCTGTAGCAGTATTGGCAGTATCATCATCTTCGGTTACCTCACCGCTCGCAGTGATCGTGTCTCTTAAAGCCTCAAAAGTAATGTTGCCCTCGCCAAAGAGAAGCGGCAGAACCATAGCAAGATTCTTGAATGCCGTCAGACCGCCATCAAAATTATCAGCGACACTACCGCTCCCGCCTAAAATACTAACCAGACCGTTAAGATCGAGCGGTTCATCAAAAGTGATCTGTACCACAGGGCTAGACAGCCGCCCGTCCCCGAAAGATGTTCCTTCCTTAAAGTGCAACAACACACCATCAAAAGAGAACTCGTCAGCCTCATTAAGACTCCACATCATGGTGACGATAAAGGCGTCATCATCGGTTAAATCTGTATCGTCTGCGCCTTTAATACTGTTCAAAAACTCTGTCAGATTGGTGATATTGCTATTAGGACGTGCAACGAATTTCAATTTATCCTGTCCGAGTTTGAACCCTTTGATCACATCACCGCCATCGATGCCAACGCCGTCATAGCCAAAAGTGTAAACCACTTCATTTTTGCTGAAATCCACTGTTTCACCAGCGTGGGTGAGCGTGATGTCATCATCCCCCGCGCCGCCATCTATTTGATCATCGCCCGGGCCGCCAGTGATGGTGTCATTGCCATCGCCGCCAGTGATGGTGTCATTGCCAGCACCACCGTCGATGATATCATCCCCCGCGCCGCCATCAATCGCATCACTGCCCGCACCGCCAGTGATGGTATCATCACCACCCGCCGCCTCTATCTGCTGTGGGTCTGTTTCGGCGGATTGATCTATCGTATTGTCTTCTTCAGGGTTAGGCACATCAACAACCACCCGGGGAGTGATCTGAAGGGTTTCCACCCCAGTTGTCACAGTCCCATCATTGGCTGTGAAAGAAAACGTATCAGAACCTGCGTTAACCTCTGGTTGATAGATAATGAGTCCGTTGTTAACATCCGCCTGGGTGAAGGTGTCGCTCACACCGATTGCAACGCCATCTTTCAGCAACGTGCCCTCGGTCGGCAAAACAGTGATGATATATACTAATAGCGCCGGGTCGGATTCATTTGAGGAACTCACCAGCAGGTTTGCTTGGTTGATAACCGTCTCCTCGCCCGTGTTTAAGACAAGCACAGCATTGACTTGAGTGATTGCTCCCTGCGCGCCTTCTACCTCTGCTCGCTGCGGGGCGTCCTTGAGGGGGAGGGGCTCGCTCTGTTGCTGAAACACCAATTCGTCATCTGCATCGTTATCAGACACCCGATAAATCCTGAACTGATAACCTTCATCAGGGTTTATTGACAGCGGGATTGATTGTGAGCCTGACTCACCCGCTTTAAAGGCGATCACTCCGCGATGAGGGCTGCCTTGTCCTGAGGACATCTCCCATCGGAATTGTTCCGGCGCGGCCAAAGCCATACTGGGGGTAATAACGAAGGTGAAACTGCCGTCTTCATTAATGACGGTCTTCAAAGTGACCGGGGATGTATTAATATCCAGCACAACATATCTCCTCTAACAAGGCAATTGGCACAATTCCGTAGTGCCAGCTAGTGTTCCTTAACTTCAGAAAGCATAACTATGTCACAATTATACCCTCAAAATCAATCACTCGCAACCCATCGTAGGCAAGGCTTGGTCAACCCCAGCACGGAGGAGCAGGCTCTTCGCAACTAGCGGTACTCCTTCCGGAATCTGCTCGGCGTGGGCTAGGGTCTAGCCAGTCAGATGTTGCACGATAGACCACCTGTCAAAAATATAAGTAATTTTATGACACCGTACAATGCCAATGGCCGTTTTTCTCCTAGAATGCGCGCATAGCAGTGTATGATCCGGCACCCCAAAGACCGTCCAAATGTCCCAGCGTCGAAGCCGCCAGCATTTAGCATGGTTTGGGCGTAACTGGTAGTCATCGCGCGATAGGTCTAGGATTGATCAACCACAAGCCCACGTCTTGGAGAAAACGGGAAAGAGTAGATATACCGTGCTTGGTGACACAAGCATGAAAGGGAGGGGATGTGCACTGCGGGATTTGGAGATTTAAGACGTCTTGGATTGGCGTATTTTGAAACGGACATTTATCCGGACATATGAGCGGCTAATTTAAAAGATGAAAAATCATGAAATGTATGGTATATAGTAAGTTATGAATAAAAAAGATGCGGACATTAAACCGGCATATGATTGTCAAGAAGACATTAGTCTTATGGAGCCTATGGTCGTGTCTGACATCTCTCGCCGCACAGAACTGACTGACCTTGCTTTCGAACTTACTCAGAAGACCGCGGCCTTCAAAAGTAGCCTGCCACAGAGCGTATTGATGTCACTCGCTTGCCTTGTGCGCTCGATGAACTGCTATTACAGTAACCTCATCGAAGGGAATAATACCCATCCAGTGGATATCGAACGTGCTCTTAAGGATGATTATAGCACGGATGCCAAAAAACGAAATCTCCAGCTCGAAGCCAAGGCGCACATCACCGTTCAGAAATGGATCGATCAAGGTGGGTTAAAGAACAAGGCCGCATTGGCTGAAAGCGTCTGTGCAATCCACAAACTCTTCTGCGACTCGCTACCCGAAGATATGCTTTTGGTAGCAAATCCTGATACAGGTGAAAAACACTTTCTAGTGCCGGGAGAGTTGCGCAAGCACGATGTTAAGGTAGGCAGGCATGTGGCTATTAGCCCTGGTGCCGTGCAAAGATTCCTTTGCCGATTCGAGGGCGCCTATGCAGAATTGAGCAAGGTGAACACCGTTCTTGCCGCTGCTGCTGCCCATCATCGCCTGCTTTGGATTCACCCCTTTTTAGATGGGAATGGTCGCGTTGCACGCCTTGTAACCCATGCGATGTTACTTGATGCGTTAGATACTGGAGCCGTGTGGTCAGTGGCGCGTGGATTGGCCCGTAATGAGGCAGAATACAAAGCCCATTTGGCGGCATGCGATACATCTCGCTACAATGATCTGGATGGTCGTGGTAATCTGAGCGAGGAAGCAATGATCAATTTCACACGCTTCTTTTTGAAAATCTGCCTCGATCAGGTCCACTTCATGCAGGATTTGGTTGAACCCAATAAGCTGCACACCCGCATCTTGATGTGGGTGGAGGAAGAAATCAGAACCGGCGCTCTGCCGTCGAAGGCCTCTGCGGTAATGGAAGCTGTTCTATACCGAGGAGAGATCCCTCGTGGGGATGTCTGCAGGCTTTTAGGAATGACAGATCGCCAATCCCGCCGTATCACATCCAGTCTTTTAAAAGCAGAAGTGCTTGTCTCTGATAGCGACCGGAGGCCTCTAAGACTAGCTTTCCCTGCCCGTCTTGCCTCCTATTGGATGCCCGGACTCTTCCCAGAGCAAACGGGTGTTTAGGTCATAAAAAGCCGAGTTCGTGTGGTTATTTTCTTGGGGAAAAGCCCGTAAACCGGCAACGAAGAAATCTTCGACCGAACGCATCTTCGAGTCGAAAGTAAAATCATACGGGTACACAGCACTTCCAAATATTTTGCTTCTCAGCTCCTGGTTAGATCCTAATAAACTACCGTCTTTATTTAATCATACACTCGCCCAGCGCATCAGTATTACTGAGCAAATACTAAGGATAAATGTGAAGGCGCTTGAAGAGTATGGGTTTATCGAAAGGAAGTAGTTTTTACTTCTGCGGGCGATTGTGGGCCAAAATACCTATCACTTCCATGGTTTGGTAAAAAAGTTGGAGAAACTGGCCTTAAACTCTGATGAAGAACAAAAAGAAATGGAGGATACTCGTGCACTAACAGAAATCCCGAATGCCCGCGCGTGATCGAGGATACTTGTCAGTGTGGCAGGCGTTTCAAAGCAGTTGACTAAGCCAGTCAGATCAATTCCGTAGACCCGCAGATTCTACATCTTGCTGATGTTATTGCTTATGCATCTAGGTTCGCAAAGGCGAAAAGAACGCAGAAGGGTTGAATAAAAACTATGGAATAAAAGTGCTTTGAATCAAAAAAACCACCCTTTGGGAGGTTTTTAAGAGCGGCTTTCAACCGAACTGCATAGAGTCCGGGTCACCGCGACGCTCGCCCTGCACGCGGCATGACGAGTCGCCAACAGAATACTGTTAAGGGCTGTGTAGCATAGGCAAATTTGATATTCAACGACTCTGAAGATGTGGCCACCTCGACGGTGGACGCGGTTCACGCCGTTGTTGCTGTCATCATTCGACGACAGGATAAAATGGTTTACCCCATTCATCTGACGGATTATCCATCATAATGTCTACGAACACGGGCAACAGAAACCCAAGGATCGCTGCTCCGTCTCGCACTTGGTCGCGGTTAACACTGCTGTTCCAGGTTGCTCCACCATGGATTAGTTGGTTGCGCAATACATAGAGTCGATCGAACACAAAGCTGAGAATCTTCACACAGTCACCTCTCTTGAGCGCGGCTTCAAAATCTCGAACTGAATATTTGAATCGGTTCTCCCAGTCCTCAGCCCCCTCGATACCGTTGTGGTGCTGCCAGAAGGGGCTGAAGACATATCGGTTATTCATGATTACCCTGATCGGACCGGAAAAATTATGCCACAATGCTTTGTGGATATGCTTCTCGTTATCCAAATCTATGAGCTTGGTGAAATAATCGTGAAATGCAGTGCGTTCCGCCGGCGGAACCGAGTGAAATTTCTGTTCGTCGGCATACGCAGCGTTGAAGGCGATCCAGAGGAAAAGGAATCGGGCGTCATCGTTTTCACCACTCTTTTCAGCGCAGCCTATCCAACTGATGGCGCGATGCACACGCAATCCCATTGTTTCGGGAAACCCTTCCCTGATAGCGCGTTGTTTGTCTTTTAGAGTGACAAAATTAAGGGTTCCGATCATCAAAATGTCCCTTCAGCATTTGGGTTGTGATTCCTTAAGAATGGCATTTAGCCGCCATCTCAAGCATTGACATTTATGTAAGCTATTGAGGATACTGAAACCTGTCAAGGGAACTTCCTTGCAATTGATGAAAATACAATGAGAGTTCGCATGAGAAAGATTCATGACACAATGCTTCTCTCTGCGTCAGACTTGATGCGGTTCATGGGATGCCGTCATGCGACTACATTGGATCTGACATATCTGCAGGAGCGGGGGCCGCAGCCTCGTGAAGACAGCGGGGATGTCCAACTCCTTCAGAAACAGGGCGATATTCATGAGGCTAGGTATCTCGAAAAGCTGAAGGCAGCAGGCACACCCGTCGTAGAAATTGCCCGCGGCGAAATCGCTCATAGTGCGGCTGCCACGCGCGAGGCGCTGGCCGAGGGTGCTGAGATTATTTTTCAAGGCGCGTTTTTCTCCGGCAACTGGGGTGGTTGGTCCGATTTCCTTGAACGCGTGGAAAAACCCTCCGATCTGGGGGATTTCAGCTATGAGGTCACTGACACCAAGCTGAAGCGTAAACCTCATCCAAAACATGTGCTGCAGCTTGTGCTCTATTCGGATCTATTGGCAAAAATTCAGGGTGTGATGCCGGAATATGCATATGTTCAGCTGGGCGACGGTACACGGGCGACGCTGAAGCTGGCGGACTATGTTCACTATGCCCGTGCGGCCCGAGAGCGGTTGGAGGCCTTTGTTGCCGCCCCGAGCTCTACACGCCCTATTCCGTGTGCAGATTGCGCTCTTTGTCGTTGGGGCGATCATTGTGCAGATGTTTGGTTGGGCGAGGACAGCCTTTTCAATATTGCGGGCATCTCGCGGGGGCAAATCAAGAAAATCGAGGCCGCGGGCATCACCACAATGACGGCGCTGGCTACGCATGAGGGACCGGTACGTGGGATGGTCGAGGCAACATCGGAGAAACTGACTGTGCAGGCGCGGCTGCAACACGCACGGAAAATAGGTTCTCCCGAATACAAACTGCGCTCATCTGAGTTGGGGAAGGGGTTCTACCTGTTGCCCGAGCCGCAAGCAGGTGATCTTTTCTACGACGTTGAGGGCGATCCGTATTGCGAAGGTGGACTCGAATATTTGCATGGGATCTGGTTCGATGACACTTTCCGCTCCTTCTGGGCGCACGATCATTCCGCCGAGAAGGCAGCACTGGAGGATTTGCTGTATTTTTTCCGCACGCGGCTGACCGAATATCCGCACGCGCGCATCTACCATTATGCGCCTTACGAGATCACGGCCTTGCGTCGCCTAACCATGAAATACGGGATTGAAGAGGCTTTCTTCGACCGGCTCCTGCGTGAGCAGCGCTTTGTTGATCTTTATGCCGTGGTGCGCGGTGGATTGACCGCATCAGAACCAAACTACTCGCTCAAGTCCATCGAGGTTTTCTATAACCTTAAGCGTGAGGGCGAGGTGAAGACGGCGAGTGGATCAATCGTTGCCTATGAGCGATGGCGCGAGACAAACGAGCAGGAGATCCTGAACGAAATCGAGAACTACAATCTCCTTGACTGCCAGTCGACCGAGAAACTCCGTGATTGGCTCGTTTCGATCCGGCCGGATGATACATCGTGGCCGATTCGGAGCCAAGGTGCGCGGGATAAGGAAGAGGTAGAGGACGCAGAGGTTAGAGCCTTACGCAGGCAGCTTGCTTCGGCAGAGTTGCCGCAGGATAGGCAAGAAATGTTGCTCAATCTCGGTCTGTTTCATAAACGCGAAGCAAAGCCTGCTTGGTGGGCGATCTTCGACAGCCTTGGCCGTGAAGATGAGGAATTGATAGATAACCTTGATGCTTTGGCAGGTTTGGAGGCGATTACTCCAGCCACACCAATCCGTCAGTCAACGACTAGAACCTATCGCTTTCCACCACAGGATACAAAACTTCGTGGCGGGCAAAGGGCCACGGTACCTTCCAATGATGGCTTTGATTCGGTTGAAATTGAGGAGATCGATCGCGGCCAGCAGACAGCCACGCTCAAGATAGGTAATGCTAAGGCTAGTTTGTTAGCGGATCGGTTGACACTTCATCCTAATGCACCGATCTCCACCAAAGTGATTGCTACAGCACTGTCAGACGTGATCAAGGATCAGTTGGGGGTGGGTCGCTATCGAGCGGTAAATGATCTCTTGTCCAGAGATGCTCCCCGATTGAATGGGGGGTTAAACAACTTCTTGAACGGTACCGATCTTGTCGCTGAGACCATAGATGCTGTACATCAGATGGACGAAACTGTTCTGCCTATTCAGGGGCCTCCTGGCACCGGAAAGACCTATTTAACGGCCCGAGTAATCCTGTCGTTGGTACGAGCCGGTTACCGAGTGGGCGTGACTTCGAACAGCCACGAGGCTATCCGCAACGTGCTGTTGGAATGTTGTTCGGCGGTGGACGAATACCCATCGTTCAACCTTAGTCTCGTTCACAAGATGTCGGGACAAGACGATGGCTATCCGGATGATTGCCCGGTTCGGCGGACAAGCAATAACGATGAGGCGGCGGCCGGCACTCAAGTGGTGGGTGGAACGGCTTTTTTCTTTTCGAGAGATCAGAATATTCAGGCTTACGACTGGCTTTTCGTAGATGAAGCAGGCCAGGTAGGACTTGCTAACCTGGTAGCCACAGGGCGTGCTGCGCGTAATATCGTCTTGGTTGGAGACCCGCGCCAGTTGCCGCAGGTGATTCAGGGAGCACACCCCGATCCCGCGAATCTTTCCTGTCTTGAATGGATGCTTGGCGGTCACCTGACTGTCCCAGATGACAGGGGCATCTTTCTCAAAACAACGCGGCGCATGCATCCGGATATATGTAGGTTTATATCAGATCAGATTTATGAGAGCCGACTCACGAACTATCCGGACACGGCTCGGCAGGCTGTGAGTGGAGCGGGAATTCCAGACGCGGGTGCGTATTGGGTTTCGGTTGAACACGAGGGGAACGCACAAGTTTCCACAGAAGAAGTGGAAGCTATTCGTGTCACTGCCGAGGGGTTGATGCGCTGTCAATGGACTGAAAAGGATGGTACGACTCGTCCGTTACGCTCGACCGACATTATTGTTGTCGCCCCCTACAATGCCCAGGTCAATGCTTTAAGAGAAGCACTACCTGCCGAGATCCGCGTGGGTACAGTGGATAAGTTCCAAGGACAAGAATCTCCAGTTTGTCTTGTTTCCATGACGGCGTCCTCGGCTGAGGAAAGCCCGCGGGGAATGGAGTTCTTATTTTCCCTAAACCGAATTAATGTTGCTGTTTCGCGTGCGAAGGCTTTGGCTTTAGTCTTCGGAAGTCCCAGATTGCTTGAGGCTAAATGCGGGACAGTTGAACAGATGAAGTTGGTGAATACGCTTTGCGCTTTGCCCAAACTAGAAAGTAATTAGAGTTCTCTTTTTTTTTGGCAGAGCACATCAAACTTGCAACAACAAAACACTCTTGCGGCTTGAGGGCTACGTCTAGCTTAATTAACAGATATATTTTTCAAACATTTCTTCAAATTCATCAGGAATGTAATCCAAAACTTGATCAGATCTATTTGGCCAATCTATAAAGCTGTTAATTGTCATTTTTTCAATACGATTTAATGAGGTCATAATTTTCCCTCTTCAATGATATACAGCTGGCGCGCTCAGGCAGAAGTTAAGTAAGAGCTGCAAGCGTGTGTTCAAGGCCAAGTTCGATATGCTTCTGTAGCGTGTCAATAGCGCGATCAACATCTCGCTTAAGAGCCGCTTCGAGCATCGTGCGGTGCTCGGCAACCGCTTCTTTTCCTCGATAGGTCAATACAAGAATCTGATACCTCAGATATTTATCATAAAGAATAGAATGCAGGGACAATAGGTTTCGTGACCCGCATGCTTCTATCAGTGCAAGGTGAAATTCCCAATCATAGCGCTTCCAATCTTCTTTAATGCTCGTATCGCCTGCAAGCATTTTTTGCTCCATCAGATGCAGCTTGTGATGCGCTGAAACCAGATTGCCTTCCCAATCGGTGCCGCCATTAGCAATAGATAGCCGCAGCGCATGACATTCTAACAACACGCGAAGATGAGCAATCTCGATCAAATCTTCCCGAGATACAGAGGTCACAAAGAACCCACGTTGATCTTGCGCTTCAACGAAACCCTCACTCGCCAATCGGCTTAGGGTTTCACGTAATGTAGATGGGCTTGCGGAATATTGCTTGCACAAACCATCCAGTTTCAACTTTGTCGCCGGGGCCAAATCACCAAAAATGATGTCGCGTTTGATCCGCTGGTAGGTCGCCGAGCCGACGATGTTTAGAGATTTTGCCATAAGACTATGTCAGGTATCTTGGATTTCGTCGTAGAACTTATAACATTTTGATCAAAATTAATATATAAAATAAAATCAGATAGAAATTAAAATATCCTATAACATTGAAAATCGCTGGATCGCCTGATAAGGTCGCCGCAATTAGCAATACACCCTTTTAGTGAATAGAGATTTAGAGGATAAAGCCATGTCGGATATTACACGCATAGCAGTTATTGGATACGGTTTGATTGGGAGGCGACATGCGGATGTTCTGCGTAGATCCCCTAATTTATCACTCGCCGCCATCGTCGAGGCAGACGACGACACCCGGGCCAAGGCGATAGAACTTGGTAGCCCAGTCTTTGCAACTTTACAGGAGATGTTTGCGTCCACCATGCCAGAGGGTGTGGTTCTAGCCACGCCAACACCGCTCCATATTGAGCAGGGACTAGCCTGCATCGCAGAGGGCTGTCCTGTCCTTATAGAAAAGCCAATTGCTGTTACAGCGGCGGATGCACGTAGCCTAACAGAAGCTGCGGATGCGGCTGGTGTTCCATTGCTTGTTGGTCATCATCGGCGTCACAATGGTGTGGTTCAGGCTGCTAAAAAAGTAATAACCAGTGGCGCGATTGGCGATGTGCGTTCAGTGCAAGCAACGTGCTGGTTTTATAAACCCGATCATTACTTTGAAATCGCGCCTTGGCGCACGCGCAAAGGGGCTGGACCAATCTCGGTCAATCTCGTGCATGATGTCGATTTGCTTCGTCATTTCTGCGGTGATGTCAGCAAGGTGTTGGCGGTCGCAGTGTCATCTGTCCGGGGCTTTGAAAATGAGGACTTGGCCACTGCAATTCTTACGTTCGAGTCAGGGGTTGTTGCGACGATTTCAGTATCAGACAGTATCGTTGCACCCTGGAGTTGGGAGATGACAGCGCGCGAAAACCCCGCATATCCCACCACAGGAGAGAGTTGCTATCTGATTGGCGGTTCGGTAGGTGGCCTGTCCTTACCAGATTTGCGCGTCTGGCAACACGCTGATACGCCGGACTGGTGGACACCAATTAGTGCAACTTCGGTGACATGCAAAACCGAAGACCCTCTCATCACCCAGATGGCGCATTTCGCAAAGGTTATTAAAGGGCTTGAGACTCCACTGGTATCCGGGGTTGAAGCCATGCGATCACTGGAGGTGGTCGAAGCCATCGCGCTATCGGCTAACACAGACGCTGCAGTCACCTTGAGTAACCCGCATGTGAACTACACAGTTCCCACGGCGCAGGGGACGATGTAGCACTTAACAGAAAAATATCATATGTTTTTAAAAATATCTTGCAAAACGCATAAAACTTTGTGACACTCACAAATGATTACATGGACGATTATCTAATTTTATAGGAGAGAAACATGATTACCAAAATCACTCGTCGCTTGGCGATTACTTTACTGACAACGTTCAGCCTAGTGGCTAGCTTTGCGACTGTATCCCTTGCTCAAGACAAAATCACGTTGCGTCTGGCTACATCCGCTTCAGAAACTGACCAACGCTCGGTTGCTATGACGGAAGTCTTTGCGCCGCTGGTTGCACCATTCGCAGATTACCAGCCCGGCTATAACGGCACACTCTTTGCTCAAGGCACTGAGTTAGAAGCTATCAGCCGTGGCAACTTGGAAATGTCAATCGCGTCCGCGCAAGAACTGGCTCAGTTCTTCCCGGAATTCTCGATTTTTGCCACTGGTTATGTTCATCAGGATGCTGCGCATCAGGTACGCGTTTTTAATAACCCCCTTATGGATCCTTTTAAGCAGAAGGTTGAGGATGAACTGGGTGTAAAGCTTCTGTCGGTTATGTATCTTGGTCGCCGTCAGGTAAATCTGCGCCAGTCCAAAGATGATTTGACCGTCAGAACGCCTGCTGATCTTGCTGGTGTGAACCTGCGTATGCCGGGTACCGACGCATGGCAGTTCCTAGGCAAGGCTCTGGGCGCGTCACCAACCCCGATGTCTTTTTCAGAGGTCTATACCGCGCTTTCAACCGGGGCTGTTGATGGTCAAGACAACCCACTACCAACTGTGGTGGATGCAAAGTTTTATGAAGTTACCAAGCAGATTATTTTAACCTCGCATCTTGTTGACCTTAACTATATCGCATTTTCAAAATCGGTTTGGGATGGATTGACCCCAGACCAGCAACTGACCGTTCAGCGGGCTGCTGATGCAGCGGCTGCGGTGGGGCGTTTGCGTCAGTTGGAAAAAGAAGCAAGTCTTGCTTCTTTTCTCCAGTCCGAAGGTGTAGCGGTGTATGAGCCAGACCTAGAAGCTTTCCGTACCCATGTGCAAAAGCAATATTTGGGCAGTGAGTTTGCAGCAAGCTGGCCGCAAGGTGTGTTAGAACAGATCAACGCATTGGGCGGATGATCTAACGCCTATACGACGTAAGACTAATACGGCGTAACACTAAGGGAGAATCATAAGATGTTGCAGATGTCGAAATGGTTCTCCCGCAGTGCTGAATTCGTCGTCGCGACGATGTTGGCGACGATGTTTCTTACTTTTCTTCTGCAGATTTTCTCACGCTACGTTTGGCGTACACCCTTTGGTTGGACGCTGGAGCTTTGCCTGATTTTGTGGGTTTGGATTGTATTTTTTGGCTGCGCATTTGTGGTGCGTGAAAAAGACCACGTGACCTTCGATATTTTTTATCTTGCTGCGCCGCGACGCTGGCGTCAGGTGATGGCCCTCACTGCCTGCGCCGCCATCATCATCGGTATGATGTGGAGCTTATTGCCCACATGGGACTATATCGACTGGATGAAAATCAAAAATACGACCACGGTAAAAAACCCTTTTACTGGCGCGAGAATCCCGATGCGGACGATTTTTTCAATCTACACAATTTTCATGCTGGCGATCATTATCCGCTATGCTTGGCGCTTTGTTCATGTTCTGCGCAAAGGGCCACCTGATGAGGATCACGAGATTCCGGGACATGAATCCAATCCACCACCTTTGCGCCATGGGGAGGACGTGGTGTGAGCATCGAACTTGCGCTTTGTCTGATCACGCTGTTCGGCCTCGCTGGAATCGGCACGCCCATCGGCTATTCCATCATGCTGGCTTCTATTGTTTATCTTGGTATGGCGGGATTGGATATCGCCTTGACCGGCGAGAAAATCCTCCAAGGCCTCTATAAAAGTTTCATTCTGCTTGCTGTGCCGCTATTTATCGTGGCGGCCAACATTATGAATGCTGGCTCGATCTCCGACCGCTTACTGAATTTCTGTATTGCGGTTGTTGGACGTTTCCGAGGCGGGTTGGGGCATGTGAATGTTATGGCTTCGCTCATCTTCTCGGGTATGTCCGGCTCAGCTGTGGCGGATGCTGCGGGAATTGGTAAAGTGATCATAGAAATGATGACCAAAGAGGGGCGTTACAGCCGTGGCTATGCCGCAGCGATCACCGCCGCCTCGGCGACCATCGGCCCTATTATTCCGCCGTCAATCCCTATGGTGCTTTATGCGTTGGTCTCGAACAGTTCAATAGGCGCGCTTTTCCTTGCAGGCATTCTCCCAGGGCTTTTGATGGGGATGGTGTTGATGGCAATGAATGTATGGATTTCTAAACGCCGCGGTTTCGCCTCCGAAGAACCTGTCCCACTAAGAGAACTGCCCAAGGTGACAGCAAACGCTTTCCCCGCACTTATGATGCCAGTTATTCTCCTTTATGGTATTTATGGCGGGGTTACCACCCCCACTGAAGCCGCCGCAATCGCCGCTCTTTATGCTCTGATCTTGGCGGCGGGGTTCTATCGCACTCTCACAATCAAATCGCTTTACAAAATTTTTGTGGAAAGCGCCCAATCTTCGGCGGCGGTGGGGGTAGTTATTGGCGGTGCGCTGATCCTCAATTTCATTGTTATTTCTGAGAATATCCCCGGCTTGATGTCAGATTTTCTAACCGGTCTTGACGTGCATCCGCTGGTGTTTTTGCTGGGGGTTAATGTTTTGGTTCTGTTATTAGGCTGTGTGCTTGATGCCACCACAATCATCTTGGTCATTGTTCCTCTGTTTATTCCCACCTGTAGGGAGTTTGGGATTGATCTGGTGCATTTCGGTGTGCTGGTGGTTATGAACTCGATGATCGGTTTGATTACCCCGCCTTACGGCATCTTACTGTTTGTCATCAACGCGGTCACGGGCATCCCGTTAAAAGAGATTATAGGCGAGATTTGGGCCTTTCTCGCCGTGCTAATCATAGCGCTTTTATTCTTGATTTTAGCGCCCCCCGATCTTGTGCTTTGGTTACCGAGACTCTTTGGATATCAAACTTGATGCAGCTGTCAGTTACCACCACTTCGGTTTCAGGTGATCTGTTTACCAAACTAGAGATGATCGCTGCGGCCGGATTTACCGGGGTTGAACTTTATGAGCCAGATCTGACTGGATTTGCAGGGACGGCTGAAGAGGTTGGCGCGCATGTCATCCAACTAGGATTGACAATAGAAGTTTTGCACCCTTTTCATAATTTTGAGGGATTGACAGGGGCTGAACGTAAGAACGCCTTTGTGCGCTTGGATCATAAACTTGATCTGATAGAGGCGCTTGGCGCTAAGACGCTTCTGGTGGGAACGTCACCCTATTCTGAAGCATCAGGTGATCACGATGCCATCTGCTCTGATTTCTCAGATCTGGCAGAGCGTGTGCAAAAAAGAGGCTGCCGGGCGGCGCTGATTGCGCTGCCTTGGGCACAGCATCTACAAGGTGAGATGCAAGCGTTGGAGGTGGTTGAAGCGGTAAACAGCCCAGCCTTCGGTCTCGCGCTAAACTCCTTCTTTTCACTCGCCGACGGCTCACAGCCAGCACGGTTGCGGGATATCCCCGGCCACCGGCTTTTCTATGTGCAATTATCGGACGCACCTGTGCTTGACTTTGATATATCGCGGCTGAAAAGCCATTTTGGCCTACTTCCAGGACAAGGCAGTCTGCCTTTAGCAAGTTTTGTGCGGGTCATTGCCCGGTCGGGTTATAACGGGCCTTGGTCTTTGGCCCGGGTTAGCGATACAACCCAAGACAGCCAAAACACCTTTGCTCAAGATGGGTTTCGCGCTCTGGTATCATTGCTCGATGACGTCGCCCAAACCGAACCGGCGCTGCCAGCGCCAATAGCTGGTCTGCCACAGCGCGTCTATCCCACGGGTTTTGAATTTATAGAGTTTGCGACGGATAAAGTAGCGCAAGACGCGTTGACGGGTATGCTCAGTGCGCTTTGCTTTCGAAAAGAACGCCAACATGTTTCTAAATCGGTAGAGTTATGGCGACAAGGGGCGATTAATCTTGTGGTTAATTCCGAAACTAAGGGTTTTGCTGCGGAAGCCTTTGTCAAACACGGCCCATCAGTGTGCGATATGGGACTGCGCGTGCGTGATGCAAACCAGACCGCTGCCCGCGCTACAACTTTGGGCGCGCCTAAATTCTCACAACCCGTCGGCTCAGGAGAATTGGATATTCCCGCGATTAATGGGGTTGGCGGCAGTGTGGTGCATTTTATTGATGAAAAATCAGACTTGCACAGGGTTTGGGATATAGAATTTAACGCCGTTCCCAAAACAGAAGCCACACCGCCCGCGGGCTTAAGGCGGATTGATCATATGGCGCAAACAATGCGCTATCAGGAAATGCAAAGCTGGCTGACCTATTATACTTCGACCTTCGTGATGGAAAAAATCTCAACCGTTAATGTAGCCGACCCTTCGGGAGTAATTTTATCCCAAGCGATCTCAAGTCCTGAAGGTGAAGTGCGCCTGAATCTTAATGGGGCGGGGGAGCGCCGCACCTTCGCGGGGGCTTTTTTAGCCGATCAGTTTGGCGCAGGCGTGCAACATATTGCCTTTTTAACCGAGGATATCTTTGAGACCTCCGAGCATCTTGAGCAGGCCGGGTTTTCGCGTTTGCCGATGACGGGCAATTACTATGATGATCTCAAGGTCCGGTTTGGGCTGGAAAGCAAGATGGTCGATCGGCTCAGCCAAGGACATATTCTTTATGACCAGGACGGGGACAGTGAGTATTTCCAGATCTACAGCACCCCGATTTTCAGAGGTTTTTTCTTTGAAATCGTTGAACGCCGCCATGGTTATCAGGGATACGGGGCACGCAACGCGCCAATCCGCCTTGCAGCCCAAATGCGTTACATGCAGGAAAGTCAAAAATAATGAGCAAAGATGCAGACCAGATACGCCATTGGTGGCGCACAGCTATTATCGATATGGCTCCAGGACAAATTTCATTCCGCGGCCGCCCGATTGAAACACTGATTGGTAATATCTCTTTTGGGCAGATGATATGGCTCATGCTCTGCGGGGAGATGCCCTCCTCTGAAGAGGCAAACCTTCTGGAATGTGCGCTGGTCGCCGGGGTTGATCATGGACCGCAAGCTCCCTCAATCGCAGCGGCGCGAATGGCAGCGACTTGCGGTGTGGGGCTGAACAATGTCATGGCAACCGGCGTGAATATGTTAGGCGATGTTCATGGCGGGGCAGGGGAGCAATGCGCTGAGCTCTTTTATGATATTGCTACACGGATAGATAAAGGTGATGATTTTCAAACCGCCATCCGTGATGGACTCGCAACTTGGCGACAAAATTTTGGCAAGATCGTATCGGGTTTTGGTCACAGATTCCACAAACCGACTGACCCGCGCGCCCCGCGTCTGATGGCGTTGGTGGGCGAGGCGGCAAAGGCAGGGATAGTGTCGGGGAGGTTTGCCGAGATCGGACAAGCTGTGCAGGCTGAGATAGGCCGGGAGCGGGGAGCTGAGATTGCGATGAATATAGACGGCGCGACCGCGGTTATCTTTTGTGAGCTTGGTTTTCCGCCGCCTTTATCGCGCGGACTCTTTTGTTTGTCTCGTTCGGTTGGTATTTTGGCGCATGGATGGGAGCAGATGCAACAAGGTGGACGTAATAAGGGGCCGATGCCTCCGGAGTATCTTCCGATCTACGAGCCGAAAAAGGATGATTAATGACATATCAAAACTCCTCTGAGTCAGTAATCCACCCATCTCAAAACACTACCGTAATCAGGGTTAGCACATAAATATTGATATCTTTAAAAATATCTGATATTTTATTAATTATAGGCTAATTAATATTTAATCTGATACGGAGAAGTGTGCTCCATGCTACAAACCCAACAAGCCCCTGATGAACCGCTTTATTCTTTAGCGCATTTGACCTTGATCAATTGCACCCCTGCGGAGTTGGTCTATATTGCTGCGCGCGCGGGATATGACGCGGTGAGTCCTCGGTTTATCACAATGAATGTATCTGGTGAGTTTAGGCAGTCGCCTTTGGATAAATCCCAGATTCAAGCGATGAAAACAGCACTTGCAACAACAGGCTTACAGGTTTTGGATATCGAAATTGCACGGATCACAGAAGACTGTAACGCGCGTGATTTTGAAGCGGCCTTGGCTCTTGGTGAAGAGATATCCGCGCGACATATGATTATGTCGGCTTGGACAAGCAGAAGAGATGATCGCAATTACTTGCTGGATATTTACGCTGAGACTTGTGATTTAGCGGCCCCGTTCGGATTGACGGTTGATCTGGAGTTTCCTTCGTTCTCGCGCCTTAGAACCTTAGACGAGGCGTTGGACATCGTACGGGGGGCAGACCGGCCAAATGGCGGTATTCTGGTTGATACGCTTTATCTGCATCTTAGCCGTGTTGATATTGGCGAGTTGTTACACGTGCCGCCAGAGTGGCTACATTTTCTGCATATTTCAGATTGTCTACCCGGTATTGCCGACACCCGCGAAGGTATGGTTCAACTGGCGCGCGATGCACGCCTTTATCCCGGCGAAGGATGGATTGATTTTACAGGCATTATCGAGAGATGCCCAGCGATGAACTACTCCATCGAACTCCCAAACCAGAGTCGTGTGGCTGAGTTGGGCTATGAAGAGCATGCTCGCCGTAGCCTACAGCACGCAAAACAGACTTTTGGGGCGGCCACATCCAAACGTCGCCGACTCGAAAGCCACGTGGCTTAATAAAATACGAAAAAAAGAGATTGATAGATGAAACGAGAACTAACCAATGATGAACGTCAGCGAGCAACAAAGATGCTTGATCGCGCGCGCAAAGCGATGGCTGAGATTGAAGACTGGAGCCAAGAAAACCTTGACCGCCTGGCACAGGCGATCGGTTGGAATGCCGGTAATGAAAAAACTTTTACTCGCCTTGCACAGATGGGTGTAGACGAAAGCAGCATCGGAGACCGGGACGGGCGTCCGGGCAAGCGTTTTAAGATTCATGGCGTCTTACGCGATGCATTGCGGCAACCCTCAACAGGAATTGTCGAGGTAGATGAGGTGCGCGGGTTGGTTAAATATGCTAAGCCCGCAGGTGTGATCGCTTCGCTGATCCCGATGACAAACCCCGCGTTAACGCCGCCAGTTACCGGCATCTATTCAGCTAAGGCGCGCAACGCGGTGATATTCTCACCGCATCCCCGCACCGCGCAAACAACCTATGAAATGGTCGAGGTTATGCGTGCGGCCTGCCGGATGGTAGGCGCGCCGGAAGATCTGTTTCAGTCAGTGCGTAAGCCCTCAATCCCATTGACGCAGCACCTGATGGAGATCTGTGACCTGACCCTCGCAACAGGCGGTAAGCCAATGGTCAAGGCGGCCTATTCCAGCGGCAAACCTGCCTATGGGGTGGGAGCAGGTAATTCGTCTATAGTGATTGATGAAACTGCTGATATCAATATGTCCGCGGCGCATATCCGCATGTCTAAAACCAGCGACTTCGGCTCAGGATGTTCGGCTGATGGTAATATTATCATCCAGAGCTCGATTTATGATCAGATGGTCGATGCTCTTATCGCCGAAGGTGGATATCTCTGTAATGACGAGGAAAAAGCACTGCTTGAGAAGGCAATGTGGGATGAGAACGGCAATCGGACATTTCCGACCATCGCCTGCCGCCCCCAGCAAACTTCCAAGGTTGCAGGTTTCCAGATTTCTGAGGATCGCAAATTTCTCATGGTGGAAAATCAGGGGCAGATCGGGACAGAGCATAAATTTTCAAAAGAAAAACTGACCACTTTGATGGCCCTTTATCATTTTGATGAATTTGAAGATGCACTTGAAATCACACGTCAAATTTATTCTGTCGGGGGTAAGGGGCATTCTTGCGGTATCTATAGCCATAATGATGACCGTATAGATGCATTAGCACGCCTCGCGCCCGTCAGCCGGATGATGGTTCGCCAGCCTCAATCCAAGGCGAACGCTGGCAGTTTTACGAATGGAATGCCCATGACCTCAAGCCTTGGCTGCGGCATTTGGGGCGGCAACATTACTAATGAGAATATAACCCTCAAACATATGATGAATTACACCTGGGTCAGCCGACCAATCCCTGAGGATCGTCCATCAGAAGAGGAATTATTTGGTGAATTTTACGGACAGGAAACAGTGTCATGAATAAGATTTCAAAAAACGATAAAACAGTTGCTGAACATGTTGTTGATTTTCTTGAACGGCGGAATATTAAGCATATTTTTGGTCTGTGTGGGCATACTAACATCGCAGTCCTTGCCGCTTTAGCCAACAGCCCCATCGATTTTGTCATGGTTCGCCACGAGCAGATCGCCTCTCATGCAGCAGATGCCTATGCGCGCGTGCAAGGGAGGGCTTCAGTTGTCCTTAGCCATCTCTCACCTGGTTTAACGAACTGTGCAACAGGTGTAGCCAACGCAGCACTCGACTGTATCCCGATGGTGGTGATCGCAGGTGATATTCCCACCCATTATTACGGCAAACATCCCCACCAAGAGATCAACCTTCACGCTGATGCGGCGCAATGGGAGATTTACCGCCCCTTCGTGAAACGTGCATGGCGGGTTGATCGTGCGGAGCTGATGGCAGAAATCCTTGAGAAGGCATTTCATTTGGCTGAAAGTGGCCAATCAGGTCCAGTGCTGGTCAATGTACCGATGGATATCTTTAGTGAGGTGATCTCATCGGAGACTTTTGATCGCGTAGCGCAAAACACGCGTGCGTTAAAAAAACCGTCTATGGATGATGAAACAGCGCGTGAGATCGTCGAAACACTCGCAAAATCAGAAAACTCTGTTGCATATATAGGGGGCGGTATAGTTTTAGCGCAGGCCAGCGAGGAATTGCGTGAATTTGTTGAACACATGGGTTTGCCGGTGGCGCATTCGCTGATGGGTAAGGGAGCATTGCGAGACGATCATCCTCTGGTTTTAGGGATGACAGGTTTTTGGGGCACTCAATTGGTTAATCAAACCTGCCTGAACGCAGATATCATTTTTGCGATCGGCACGAGGTTCAAAGAGGCCGATTGCTCCAGCTGGTATTCGGGTTATACGTTCAATATTCCAGAATCAAAAGTGATACATATAGACATTGAACCGTCTGAGATTGGCCGTAATTACCCTACAGAAATTGGGGTTGTGGCCGATGCAAAAGCAGCTTTGCGTGTCTTGCTCCGCGTGGCCAAAAAAATCTATCCCGACGGGTTCAAACGACATGAGATCGCGCGCGAAATCACAACATTTCGCGCCGCGTTCAAAGAGCAGAATAAAGCAATGGCTACTTCCGATGTCTTTCCGATGATGCCAGAGCGTATTCTCGCGGATACCCGAAAAGCATTGCCTGACGATGCGATTATCACAACGGATGTGGGCTGGAACAAAAATGGTGTGGGTCAGCAATTTGATATTTTAACCCCAGGTTCAATCTTAACACCTGGTGGATTTGCGACTATGGGGTTTGGTCCTCCGGGGGCGATTGGCGCTAAACTTGCAGCGCCTGACCGCATTGTCATTAGTTTGGTTGGCGATGGTGGTTTTGGTCAAAACCCTTCCATGTTAGCGACTGCTGTTGAATTAGACCTAGGCATTATATGGTTAGTGATGAATAATAATGCTTTTGGTACCATTGCAGGGTTGCAAAAAGCGCATTACGGTCTGACTTACGGAACCACTTTTTCAGGCCCTCCCGATGCGCCAACAAATGGTCCAGGCTATGCTGAAATTGCTCGTGCATATGGCGCAGAAGGTGTTCGTATTTCATCTGCTAGTGAATTGCTACCAGCTTTACAAACTGCTATCGCCAGCGGCAAACCAACGGTTCTTGATGTTCCGATGATTAACAACCCTACCCCAACGACGGGACACTGGAATATTCTTGATATTTATTCGCCAGACACCGCCGTGAGTCACGTCGCAACTTAAATAATGACGTAATTTGGCATTTTTAATTTCGCGCCTTGGATAATGTGATTGGGTTCATCTTCTATCTCCGTGCGATGAATTAATTGTTAACGATCATGGACAATATATAAGGGCAGGCAGTTTAGATAGGCGCATATGCTTTTGCGCTTTTTGTATTAGGCATGATAGATAATTTGGCTTTAGTGGCCGATGCAAGCTACGATGTTGTGGAAGTAGACAACCTCCCTAAACAAGTCAGGATGCCGAAAGGCCCAGGACGGATTGTGCATTGTATCACCGCAGGACATCCGGGCTGACCATTCTTATGGGTGCGCGTTTTTATCACTTGGCATTGGTATAAAATTCTGATTATGCTCCATACTATCCTTATGCGGTAAAGCATGGCGTAAAACCTTGAACGGGAGACAGAAGATATGATCCGAACAGGCGAGCAATACAAAGATTCCCTCCGAGATGGACGGCAAATCTATATCAACGGCGAAAAAGTCAAAGACGTAACTCAACACCCTCAGTTCAAACCAATCGTGGATATCCGCGCCAGACTGTATGATATGCAGCATCAGGATGACACCAAAGACATCATGACATATACCGAAAACGGTGAAAAATCCGCGATCGGAAATAAACTCCCCTACACACAGGAAGACTGGTGGGCGAAAAGACGCGCGACTGACACTTTGCTTAATGAAGTCGGCGGAGTCGTCACCAGAGTCGGCGATGAAACCGTCGGTGAAATGTGGTCGCTCTTCGATGGCAAGGATGTGCTCAATGAGGTCGATCCAAGATTCGCCGAAAATATCACCCGCCATATCCATCAGGTTATCCATGGCGACCCGTTCCATGTCTCGGCAAACACCGACCCCAAAGGCGACCGATCCAAAGCACCCCAAGATCAAGACCCCGACATGTTGCTCCATGTCGCCAAGGAAACGGATGCGGGGATTGTCGTGCGCGGCGCGAAATTCGAAACCGCCGCCGCTTATTCTAATCAAGCTTTTACTAAGCCCACTATCGCTAACTGGGGTAATGATACTTTATCCGATTATGCTGTGGGTTTTATCTGCAATTTTGACTCAGATGGGCTCAAATTTATCTGCCGCTCGGGTTTAGCCGGCTCACGCGGAAATAGCCCTCGCGCGTCAGAGCGTGATTACCCCCTTGCTAATAACTTCGATGAGGTCGAAAGCCTCGTTATTTTCGATAACGTCCTGATCCCTTGGGAAAACGTCCTTTTCTATCAACATACCAAAGCCGCCGCTTTTATCAGATCAACCCTTCATCGGTATTCGGCTTTCGCTTTCGTTCAGCGTAATCTCAAACTTGCCGATATGATGATCGGCGCCGCATTATTTAACGTGCGGCAAACCGGGCTCGATAAACAACAGGCGGTTCAGGAAAAACTGGCGCAACTCGCATGTTACCGCGAGAATATCAATGCTCATCTGACCGCCGCGATCACGCTGGGTGAAAAATCACCAGCCGGACTGATGATGCCTAACCAATCCTTGCTTTACACCGGCCGATATATTGCTTGCTCGCAACTTCACCACATGATGCATATCGCGCGTGAACTCTGTGGCGGGCAAATCTGCGTCACCCCCGATGCTGCGACTTTCGATGCCGCCGATACCAAACCGTGGATGGATAAATACTATACGCTCAATGATGAATGGTCGGCTGAAGACCGCCGCAAATTACTCGCTTTCGCGCGTGATTTGCTTAACTCCGATTACGCGGGGCATCGGTTGACGTTCCAGCTTTTCGCCCAGTCGCCACCTTTTGCTCACCTCGCTGCCATCTATAGAAATTTTGGATGGGACACACCGCTCGCCTTCGTCAAAGACGCCGCCGAGTTGTCCGACAGCGTCATGAGTGAAAATACCGTACCGCCAACTGATAGTGCGGTCAGACAATGGTTTGCCGATGGGGCGTCAAAAACCAGCAATAAGAAAAAAACCACAAAATGAAATCGCGTGTCAGACATTAAGGTCAGATAGCAAGGACGGACGTATGGCGACTGATCAACTAAACGAAACCTTGCGTGATCAATTCCTAGATGGAATGCGCCACGCCGCATCCACCGTCAACATCATCACCACGGATGGTGCGGCTGGAAAAGTCGGCGTTACAGTATCCGCCATGTCATCGGTGAGCGCCGATATGCCAAAGCCGACTTTGTTGGTCTGCGTTCATCATCAAAGCCCCGCTGCGCGAGCAATCATCGATAATGGCGTGTTTTGCGTTAATGTTCTTAAAGATGATCAGGCGTATATCTCTGACACTTTCGCTGGGCGCTTCAAAGATGTTGTTGAGGATAAATTCGAGGTCGCCGAATGGACGCCTATGCGTAGTGGTGCACCTCGTGTGGTCGATCCTCTGGTTGCTTTCGATTGCCGAGTCGCCCTGTCCGACCAGGTTGGGACGCATTATGTTTTTTTCGGTGAGGTCGAGGAAGTGTTTGTCGCCGGACAAGGCTCGCCCCTGATTTACGCTAACCGCGCTTATGGAATGGCGACCAGAATAGATTCCGCAGCCTCGCCCGAAGTAGGACGCGAGGCCGCCGATAATGCCTTATCTGTTAGCTGTTTTCATTCTTTCGCGCCCTATATTTTACCGCGACTGGTTCAGGGGCTGGCCTCATCACGCCCGGATGCGCGCGTCAATCTAATTGAAGGCGACCAACGCCGGATTCAAGAAAGCCTTTTGTCCGGCGAAAGCGAAGTGGGGTTGCTCTATGATATTGATATCACCCCTGATCTGGATACCAATCCCCTGACACAACTAATCCCTTATGTGCTTTTGGCGGAAGGCCATCCACTGGCTGATAAAACCGAGGTGACCCCAAAAGACCTTGAGGGTTTCCCGATGGTTTTGCTGACGGCTCCGCCAAGCCGTAATTATTTCACCGCTATTTTAACCGACGCCGGAATTACACCGAATATAGCTTTTCAATCAGCAAATTTTGAAATGGTGCGAGGTATGGTTGGCCATGGTCTCGGATACGCCTTGCTCGCCACCAAACCGGCCGCGATGATGACCTATGATGGCGCACCCTTGATCAGCCGCCCGCTTAAGGCTGAGTTCGCCCCAAGCCAGGTTGTGATCACGACCAGAAAAGGCGTGAAGCTTTCAAATCTTGCCGAGGAGTTTTGTCGGCTGTGCCATGAGGTTTTTTGATTCTGGATTAATCATCTCACGCTAAAGACGGCATGGCGTATTTTGCACTTGCGTTGCGGGTAAGGACTTGCAAGTGTTTTGGTGGATGTTTTGTCGATGGAATAGTGCAACGCGTGTCTAAAGGTAGCATTGAAGATGGTGGCAATGGCAACGGTAGACATTGAGAAAAAGGGAGCGTATCTGACGCTTGAGGACGCCGAAGGCAAGCAGCGGTTTCACGCGATCTGGTTGCGGGATAACGCTTGGGATGCCGAAACCCGTGCTCCCGGCAATAAGCAACGGCTAATCACGCTGAAAGATATAAGCCCCAAGACCCTTATCACCGCAGCCACGATCGATGGCGACACGTTACATGTTACTTTTTCCCCCGAGGGGAAAACCATCGGTTATGGTCTGGGTTGGCTTAAGGCGCATGCTTATGATATCCACCGCTCGCACAAGGCAGGATGGATTCCTGATACTATTGAAGTCTGGAATAGAGAATCTTGGAGGGGCGCGCCCGCCGCCGATATTCCAACCGCTCAATTTGCAACACTTAATGATGATCTTAATGCGCGCCGCGTTTGGCTTGCTGATCTCGCCCGCTATGGATTCGCTAAGATCACCGGAGGTCCTGTGGAGGATCAGGCGCTCACCCGGGTGGTTGATCTTTTTGGTTATGTACGTGAAACCAATTATGGACGGTATTTTGAGGTTCGTGCCGAGGTCAACCCCGTCAATCTGGCCTATACCGGACTTGCACTCCAAGCGCATACTGATAACCCCTACAGAGACCCGATACCAACGTTGCAGGTTCTTTATTGTCTTGAGAACTCTGCTGAAGGCGGAGAGAATATTGTGGTCGACGGATTTGCCGCCGCCGTGAGGCTACGTGATGAAATGCCTTATTATTTCGATCTTATCACCCGCTACTGCGCTCGTTTTGACTATAGCGGAGAGGAAGGAGTTATGTTAAGCGCGCGGCGGCCGATTATCGAACTCGCCCCTGATGGCGAAATAATCACAATTCGATTCAATAACCGATCAGCGGCGGCCATCACCGATGTGCCTTTTGATGTTATGCAATATTATTATGACGCCTACCGATATTTTGCTGATATTATTGATGACGCCAAAATGGAAGTCACCTTCAAGCTCGATCCAGGAGAATGTTTTATTGTCGATAACACCAGAGTCCTTCATGCCCGTAAAGGCTATTCGGGCGCGGGAAGCCGGTGGTTGCAAGGGTGCTATGCCGACAAGGACGCGTTGCTATCCACCCTAAGAACGCTGGAAGAGGGGGTGTTAGAAGGTGGGCCTCCAGGTGCTGCACGATGAGTATCACGCCGCCCGCCCCACCGCCACATGCACCGCTCACTGGGCCAACCGCCAGACCCACCGCTGAAAATATTGTCAGTTTTCTAGGCGATATTTTCGCGCGCCGTGGAGGCGAGCAATATCTTGGCGAAAAAGTCACCATGGCTCAACATATGTTGCAAGCCGCGGCCTTCGCTGAGCAAAATCGCATGGATGACGAGATGATTGTCGCCGCGCTGCTCCATGATATTGGACATTTTACTTCAGAGTTCGGCAGTTTCACCATGCAAGACACGCATGACCGTCATCACGAGGAAGCCGGAGCCGAGATACTTAGTGCCTTTTTTCCTTCAGTCGTAGTCGATTGCGTTCGACATCATGTCGCCGCCAAACGTTATCTAGCCGCCGCCAATCCAGCGTATCTCAAGAAACTATCCGAGGCGTCGGTTCACTCACTATCCTTGCAGGGTGGGGCGATGACCGATGCAGAGCGAGAAGCGTTTGAGAAGCTTCCTAATTTTGAGAAAATCATAAAAATCCGCTATCTCGATGACGCAGGTAAAGACCCGCAAATGACACCACCCGATTTTGACCATTTTGCCCCAATGATCAGAAAGGTTGTCGCCGCCCATTGCCACAAGGCGGACAGGTAATTCGCAGGTCTTATGCCTAGGTAGCGGGGGTTTTATTGGTGAAGAAATACCCTGCAAGCGCGCCAGTCATCACCCAAGCTACAAGCCCGATGCCTAAGGCTCTGGCGGCAAAAAGACTTGCGAGTTCCGGCGGGGCGAGCCCCGTGAAACCATCAGCATGCGGGGCGGTGATCACATGCGGCGTGACCAGCAATATCGCAGCGAACGCCCACGAGCGATGACGCCAGCTATATAATGCGTCATTCTTCCCGCGCGAAAAAGCAATCAACCATAATCCCGCGCCAGTCGAGGCCACTGTGCTAAACCACCATATCTGCCGTGCGTAAACATCTGCCGCCGCGGCCCCAGGAACTTCGGGTGGAAGCCCAAAGGATGGCGCGAGCTGCACTGCGATAAACCCGCAAATACCCCAAATCATTCCTTGATAAGGCGTGATCTTATCCGCGTGTTTTTTGGACACCAACGCCATCAGCGCCGTGATAATCAACGCATAACCCATATACAGCATCATCGAAAAACTGAGACTTAATCCGTTTCTTATCAACGGGGTTATGGTCTCGTGATCATGATCGTGATCAGCACTTGTAGGTTCGTGATGGTGATCCGAGGTAAAATGGACGAGCGCGCCCGTTTCATATAATTCGGCTTGAAGCAACACAGGTTGGAGAAGGCTCAAATGGAGCAATCCCGCAATAAACCCCGCCGCCGCACCGGCGAGCAACCCGCCGGTGATGATCCGCATAAACATTAACCCGCCCCTTTAGTGGCAGGGAAAGCCAGCCGCGTGGCGAATATCATGCGCCGCACCATGCAAAGTCTCGCCTTGCACATGACCAGCGATCATGACCAGAGCAATACCTAAAAAAAGCACCGCTAGAATTGCGGTCAGCGACGTTGAAGACCGTGATACGGTAACCGTTTGTGTTCTCATTTTAAAATCCCCTTTCTCTGCCACACCCGACAGAGGTGAACGAGTTTCATCGTATCCGGCAGGTCTCCTGACTCGCGCATGCTCGCCGCTATTCCTCCTTCCCAAGGCGAGAGCCTCAGTGGATCAGCGGAACGCGACTAGCGCTCACAGTTGCAGGGGCAGTCACGGCTAAGGCCCCATTACAGGTCATCCTCTCCCGCGTTCCCTTTTCATCCGACACGCTTTGCATGTTGGAAACCGAACGCGCTTATGATCAACTGAAAGTCCCTTAATAGTCAAGACCGAAAATATGTTTGAGGTAAAAATCTCTTTGAGATTAAAGATAGCCGCGCGGTTGCCTAAAAATCTGACTCTAAAAATTGGCAAGAAGGGTTTTACTGTGGTACGATACCCCTTCACGCGCTCTGACGCCAAACTGATGTCTTAAGTGATGAGACTGATTAATGCCATCTAACGATACTTGCTTATCACCGATTCTGCTTTCATCGCCTCTCATGCCGATTTCTTGCATTACCATGAACCGCCCTCAAGTGCGGAACAGCCTATCGATAGAGATGCTGGGCGCGCTTCAGGACGCGATCATGCGTCTTGGCCGCGAGCCAAAGGTGAGGGTGATTTTGCTCAAAGCTTCAGGGCCGGTGTTTTGCGCCGGGCATGATCTCAAAGAAATTCGTCAAGCGCGGGAATTACCTGATAAGGGGCGCGCATTTTTCACCGATACCATAAAAAAATGCTCAGCCCTCATGCAGGCGATTGTCTCTTGCCCAAAGCCGGTCATCGCCGTGGTCGGCGGAACCGCTACCGCCGCGGGATGCCAGCTGGTGGCCTCATGTGATCTCGCAGTTGCCAGCAAATCAGCCAAATTCGCAACCCCTGGTGTTCATATCGGGCTTTTCTGCTCAACGCCGATGGTTGCGCTTAGCCGCAATGTTCCGAGAAAACGCGCGATGCAGATGTTGCTCACCGGCACAATGATCGATGCTGATACCGCCGCCGAATGGGGATTGGTCAACCACGCAGTCGCCGAGGCTGAACTCGAGCAGACGGCGGAGAATCTCGCCGAGGTAATTGCCAGCAAACCGGAATCTACAATCGCCTACGGATTAGAGGCTTTCTATCAGCAGGCCGAAATGACGCTGGCGGATGCTTATGATCACGCCGCAAAAGTGATGGTTGAGAATATGTTACATGATGAGGCGATCGAGGGTGTGGGGGCCTTTCTAGATAAACGTCCCGCTCAATGGCGCAATACATCATAAACCCTGTCCATAAAACCTGTCCATAAAACCTAGCGAGGGAAGACATGAGTAAAACAGCGGACGCAATTATTATCGGCACTGGCGTGATTGGCACCGCTGTTGCGTATGAAATGGCGAAACTGGGAATCAAAACCGTGTCGGTCGATCGAAATAAACAGATCGGGCATGGGTCCACCGCCGCATCATGCGCCATTATTAGGATGCATTACTCGACCTATGACGGTACGGCTTTCGCTTGGGAAGGCTATCACTACTGGCGCGACTGGCGTGACTATCTTAAAGCCCCAAAGGATGAAACGCTTGCCAGTTTCCGCGAGACCGGATGTCTTGTGATGAAAACAAATGCAAACAGTATGCTCTCAAAACACATGGAGAATAGCCGCGTCCTTGGCTGTCCATTCGAAGAGTGGGATGCCGATAAAATCATCGAAAAACTGCCGATCTATAGCCTTGATAGTTTCACTCCGCCCCGCCGTATGGATGAGGCTGATTTCGGAAAAACCAATGGTAAAACCTTGGCTGGCGGTGTTTTCTGGCCAAATGGAGGTTATGTCACCGACCCTGCTTTTTCTTGTCTGAATCTTGCTAACGCCGCTGAACGACACGGGGCTCAGTTTATGTGTGGGGTTGAGGTCGTTGAGATTTTAACCCAAGGCGGAAGGGCCGCAGGCGTCCGCCTTGCCGATGGCGATGAGCTTCACGCGCCAGTCGTGGTTAATGTTGCAGGGCCGGGTTCGGCGCAGATCAACCACATGGCCGGAGTAGACCGCGATATGACCATCAAAACCAGACCCTTGCGTCAGGAAGTTGTCCATGTGCCGGCCCCCGAGGGGTTTGATTTTGAAACTCTTGGAATGGTCGTCTCGGATAGCGATATCGCATGCTATTGTAGACCCGAGCATGGCAACAATATCCTAATCGGTAGCGAAGACCCTGAGTGTGATGCCCATGACTGGGTGGATAGCGACACCGATTATAACCGTGATTTTACTGATCAGTGGACAACCCAAGCAATGCGATATGCCCAAAGAGCACAGGGACTTGGAATCCCGCAACGCGCGCGCGGTGTGGTCGATCTCTATGACGCCTCAACCGACTGGATTCCGATTTATGACCGCTCCTGCCTTGATGGTTTCTATATGGCGTGCGGCACCAGCGGCAACCAATACAAAAATGCCGCTATTGCCGGAAAAATGATGGCCGCCCTGATCACGAATTGCGAGAGTGGTCATGATCACGACACAACCCCGATGCGATTGACATTGCCTTATATCGGGTGTGAGATTAACACTGGATTCTATTCGCGTAACCGAACGGTTAATAGCGAATCTAGTTTTTCGGTGCTTGGATAATAACCCAAAACGGAGACGGAGGAGGATAAGACAATGAAAGATCAAGCTCAGGTAGTGATTATCGGTGGCGGTGTTGTCGGAGCTTCAGTGCTTTATCACCTTACAAGTCGCGGTTACCGTGATGTTATGTTGCTCGAGCGTAAGGACCTTACCTCAGGGTCAACATGGCATGCCGCCGGCGGGATGCATACCATCAATGGCGACCCTAACGTCGCCAAATTGCAACAATACACTATTAAACTCTACCGCGAGATAGAAGAGTTATCCGGGCAGAATATCTCAATGCATATCACTGGCGGAATTATGCTCGCGGCCACCGAGGAGCGTTTCGACTGGATCAAGGGGATATTCGCCAAAGGCAAATATCTTGGCATGGAAGGGCTCGAGCTGGTCTCCCCCGAAGAAGCTGCAAGGCGGATGCCGCTGATTGATCCCAAGAAATTTGTTGGCGGAATGTATGACCCTATAGAAGGACACCTTGATCCCTATGGCGTCACCCACGCTTACGCCAAAGCCGCGAAAATGAGCGGCGCCACTGTTCACACCCAAACCAAAGTAGATGCGCTTAGCCAGAATCCTGATGGCGGATGGATCGTCCATACTAAAAAGGGCGATGTCAAAGCCGAACATGTCGTGAATTGCGGCGGGTTGTGGGCCAGAGAAGTCGGACGGATGGTGGGGCTCGAATTGCCGGTGCTCGCCATGGAGCATATGTATCTCTTGACCGAGGACATGCCCGAGGTCAAGGCGATCAATGAGGAGACCGGGACAGAAGTTTTGCATGTTGTTGATTTCGACGGCGAGATATATTTGCGGCAAGAACGCGGCGGGATGCTGATGGGCACTTATGAGCGTGCGGCTACTCCGTGGTCTGAACGTGAGACTCCTTGGGATTTCGATCATGAACTGCTCCCTCCCGATATAGATCGCCTCGAGCCTTCGTTGACGGTTGGCTTTGATCATTTTCCTGCTTTTCAAAACGCTGGGATTCGCCAGATTATTAATGGTCCCTTCACTTTTGCTCCTGATGGCAATCCCGTGGTTGGTCCGGTTAAGGGCTTGACTAATTTCTGGTGTGCCTGCGGCGTGATGGCGGGATTCAGTCAAGGGGGCGGAGTTGGACTGGCTTTGGCCAATTGGATTGTCGATGGAGACCCGGGATTTGACGTCTGGGCGATGGATGTCAGCCGTTTTGGCGATTACGCGACTATGGCTTATACCAACGCCAAAGTGCGAGAGAATTACTCGAGGCGGTTCTCTATTCGCTATCCTAATGAAGAACTGCTCGCCGCAAGACCTCTTTTAACCACTCCGATCTATGACAAATTAAGCGCGGCGGGGGCACAATTTGGCGCAGGTTATGGGGCTGAATATCCCTTGTGGTTCGCCCCTGAGGGTGAGAGTGATGTGTTCAGCTGGCGACGTAGCACCGATTTCAAGCATGTCGCCGCCGAGGCGCAAGCCGTGCGCGACGGTGTGGGGCTGATAGAGATTTCTAATTTCGCCAAATACATGATCACCGGCTCTGGTGCGGCGGATTGGCTCGATCAAATTCTTGCCTGCCGCATCCCATCCACCGGCAGAATGACCCTCGCGCCGATGCTAAAAGAAGATGGCAAAGTGATCGGCGATTTTACCCTTGCGTGCCTTGATCAGAACAGATTTTTGCTGGTGGGGTCAGGGGTCGCCGAAAACTACCATTTGCGATGGTTCGATAAAAACAAACCCGATAACGACCAATCTGTAATGACCCCATGCGGACTGGGGCTCGCCGGGCTGTCGATTGCAGGGCCGAAATCCCGCGACGTGCTGGCCGCGATTACCTATGAGGATGTCTCAGCCGAGCAGTTTAAATTTATGGACGTGCGCGAGATGGATCTCGGCATGGTTCCCGCAATTGTCGGCCGGATAAGCTACACCGGTGATCTCGGTTATGAAATATGGACTAAGTCCGAATATCAACGTGTGCTGTTCGATATGATCATGGCAGCGGGGGCGAAGCATGGTCTTAAGCTTTTCGGTAGTCGAGCTCTTAACGCTTTGCGGCTTGAGAAAAGTTTTGGCAGTTGGGCAAGAGAGTTCAGACCAATTTATGGCCCGAGCGAATGCGGGCTTTCGAGGTTTATTGCTTATGATAAAAAAGCGGATTTTATTGGCAAGGATGCAGCCATCGCTGAGAAAAAACACGGTGGTAAATTAAAACTCCGAACTTTCATCATTGAGGCCGTTGATGCTGACGTGATCGGTGATGAGCCGATTTTCTGGCAAGGCGAAGTCAAAGGCTGGGTGACTTCAGGCGGATTCGCCCATGCTTCCGGAGTCTCGGTGGCGCTTGGTTATGTGCCTGCTGAGATTGCCGATGAAGCCGATGGATGGACTATCGAATTGCTTGGCGAGATGTTGCCAGCCTCTCCGCGCCCGATCCCACTTTTCGATGCTAATGGTAGCCGGATGCGTGGATAAGCATTATTTGCGGGCTTGCTAAATAAGTTAGTCTTGGCTAACTTATGGGGATGGTACGATTCTCCCTCAGCCTTCTTATGACACTGACCGGTGCGATGCTCCTGTGTGGTCCTTTGGCGAGCGTTTCAGCGGCCGAGCGATTGAAAGTCGCGACAAGTTTTACCGTCATTGCCGACATTGCAAGACACGTTGCCGGCGAGCACGCTGATGTTTATTCGATCACCAAGCCTGGCGCGGAAATTCATTATTATAACCCGACGCCCCGAGATATTATTCGCGTGATCGGCTCTGATCTGATTCTTGCTAACGGGCTTGGGCTTGAGGCGTGGTTCGAGCGATTCTACACCAATCTTGGTGATATTCCTGTGGTGGTGGTTTCAAAAAACATAACCCCGATGAGCATCAGGGGCGGTGGATATGATGGAGCCCCTAACCCCCATGCTTGGATGTCGCTGGATGGCGCGCATGCCTATATAGATGCCATTCAGGACGCATTGATCGCCCACGATCCTAATAACGCTGCCGCCTATCGGAAAAATGCAATCGCCTACAAAGCTGAAATAGAGCGCGTTATTACCCCTTATCGCACGCGAATCCGCGCACTACCCGCACACCGCCGCTGGCTCGTGACCTGCGAGGGGGCGTTCAGCTATCTCGCAAGAGACTATGGGCTTAAAGAACTTTATCTGTGGCCGATTAATGCTGAGCAAACCGGCACCCCCCAACAAATCCGCAAAGTGATCGATGCTGTCCGTGATAATGCAGTATCGGCAGTTTTTTGCGAAAGCACCGTTAACACCGACCCCGCAAGACAAGTGGCCAGAGAAACCGGCACTCGATTTGGTGGAATTCTTTATGTCGACTCATTGTCTGAACAGTCAGGGCCGGTACCAAATTATATAGAACTGCTGAAAGTCACTAGCGAAACTATCGCGACCGCTTTAAGCCACGAGCCGGGCGGAGGAGAAGGAGACTGATCATGGCGTTATCACCAGAACAAGGCGGAATAGTTGTCGATAACCTCAGTGTTACTTATCGCAATGGCACTAAAGCGTTGGAAAAAGTCTCCCTCGCCATCCCGCCACACTCGATCACCGCGTTGGTGGGGGTTAATGGCGCGGGAAAATCAACTCTGTTCAAGGCGCTGATGGGCGCCATCCCAGTGGATAGCGGTAAGGTCACTATCAAGGGAGTCGATGCGAAAACCGCACTTAAAAAAAATCTCATCGCTTATATTCCGCAGGCCGAAGAAGCTGACTGGAGCTTTCCGGTGCTAGTCGGCGATGTCGTCATGATGGGACGCTATGGACGGATGGGATTTATGCGCAATCCATCGCCGGCTGATCACCAGGCTGTTATCACAGCTCTTGACCAAGTTGGTATGACCGAGATGATTACCCGGCAGATCGGCGAATTATCCGGAGGGCAGCAAAAACGCGTGTTTCTTGCCCGGGCCCTTGCCCAAAAGGCTGAAATTATCTTGCTCGATGAGCCGTTCACCGGCATCGATGTTACAACCGAAGATGCGATTATCGCTATTCTCAAAGATCTGCGCGATGATGGAAGATTGCTGTTAGTCTCAACCCATAACCTCGGCTCCGTGCCGACTTTCTGCGATCGAAGCGTGTTGATCAAAAACACTGTTATTTGTCACGGCGCGACCGAAACAATTTTTACCGCCGAAAATCTTGCGCACGCGTTCGGCGGCAAATTGCGCCATTTTATTCTCGCCGGCAAAGATCTGCATGACGATGATGACGCACGCCGCCTGACTATCCTGACCGATGATGAGCGTCCGCTGGTTATCTATGGTGAGGGCGATGATCACATCGAAGAAAAACCATGATCGCAACTTTGCTTGAGCCGCTAACATACAGCTATATGGTCAATGCGATCTGGCTGTCGGGATTGGTGGGGTGCGTCGCTGGTTGTTTTTCTGCGTTTATTATGTTGCGGGGCTGGGCCTTAATCGGCGACGCGTTAAGCCATGCGCTTGTTCCCGGTGTGGCCGCAGCTTTTATGCTTGGGCTTCCTGTGTCGCTGGGGGCGTTTGTCGCCGCATGTCTTGCGGCGGCGGCGATGCTGTTTATCCGCAACGTAACCCAACTTAAGGAAGACACGGCGATCGGCGTGGTTTTCACCACATTTTTTGGACTCGGATTATTTATGGTTTCTGTCTCGCCTCTGCCGATCGATATCACGCGGATCGCTCTTGGCAATATCCTCGCTATCGCCCCCGATGATGCTTTGCAAATGGTGGGGATCAGTGTTGTTGCGCTTGCGGTGATCATTGTTAAATGGCGCGATTTGATGCTCATTTTTTTCGATGAAAGTCACGCGCATCTGATGGGCGTTAAAATTACTGCGTTGAAAATTATCTTTTTCGCCCTTCTTGCTGCGGTTTCCGTCGCAGCCTTGCAAACGGTTGGCGCGTTTCTGGTGGTCGCGATGGTTATTACGCCGGGGGCGACGGCTTATCTGCTCTGTACTCGATTCAGTAGCCTGCTGATGGCCAGTGGTGTGATTGGCGGCGCGAGCGGCGCGGGTGGTGCGTATCTTAGCTATTTTCTTGATGGCGCGACTGGCGGGATCATCATCTCCTTGCAAGCAATGGCCTTCCTTGTTGTATTCATCTTTACCCAAAAACCTAGCGGTCGCCTCATCAGACGCGAAGGGCGACAGAATGATTGAGATGTTATCACTTCCCTTCGCTTTTCCCTTTATGCAGAAAGCGTTCTTGGTGGGAATCATGGTCGCGGTGCCGACGGCATTTTTATCATGCTATATGGTGCTGAAACGTTGGGCGTTGATGGGGGATGCGATTAGCCATGCCGTGTTGCCGGGGATTATTCTGGCTTATCTTGTCGCTCTGCCTCTGGCGGTGGGGGCCTTTGCCGCTGGTCTCGCTTGCGTTCTGGCGACTGGATTTATTGATGAACGCACCAACCTTAAACGCGACACAGTGATGGGGGTTGTTTTCTCGGGGATGTTTGGTGGCGGGCTTATTCTGCTCGCTAAAACCGATAGCGAAGTCCATCTGAGTCATATTCTTTATGGCAATCTGCTGGGGCTAGATAGAGGGGAGATACTCTCTGTTGCGCTGATCACCTTGACAGTGACTTTATCTTTAACCTTATTTCGCCGTGATTTTTTACTTCACGCTTTTGACGCCGCCCATGCCCGGGCGGTTGGATTACCAACGGCTTTGCTTCATTATGGGATGTTGGTGATGATTGCGTTGATCGTGATGGCCACCCTGAAAGCCGTGGGGCTGGTGCTGGCGATTGGCCTGATTATCATGCCGGGGGCGATCGCGTTGCTACTAGCAAAGCAGTTTTCCTCGATGCTCATACTGGCGATCGCGGCTAATTGCGCAGCGATGGTGTTAGGAATTTTAGCCAGTTTTTTTATCGATAGTGCGCCGGCCCCCACGGTGATTCTCGTGCTAGCGGTATTTTTTGTCATTGCTTTTGTTTTTGCTACTTGCAAAAAACGATAAAAAAGCGTCAAGATTTTTTAGACCCTAAAACCTTTCACGACACAGACACGAGGAGGTTACCATGGCAGAGCAAAAGCACTCTGAGTTCGTACGAAAATACAACGAAAATGGTTATTATTTTCCAACGAGAATTTTCTCAACCCATGAGGCGCAAGCTTACAGAAACCAATTAGAAACTCTTGAAAAACAAATGGCGGGAGTCAAAGCGGGCAATAAAGACCAGCTGAATTATCCTCATGTGCTGTTTCGTTTCGTCCATGATATTGTTTGTAATTCACAACTGCTCGATCACATCGAGGCAATTCTTGGTCCTGATATTTTGGTCTGGGGGTCAACCTTTTTCATCAAAGAGCCTCATACCAAAAACTACGTCAGCTGGCATCAAGACCTACGCTATTGGGGGTTGAGCGATGAGGACGGAGAAGTTAGTGCGTGGCTCGCCCTTAGCGACGTTACCATCAAACACGGCGCGATGAAATTTCTACCCAAAAGCCACAAAGGCCCCATATTTGGTCATAAAGATACTTACGCCGATGATAATATCCTCACCCGAGGACAGGAAGCGGATGTTTTGATCAATGATCGTGATGTTGTGCATGCCGAACTCGAAGCGGGTGAAGTGTCTTTCCATCATGGCAAACTGCTACACGCGTCCGCTCCTAATGAAGCCGATGACAGGCGTATCGGGTTGGGGGTTCAGTATATTTCAGCCCACGTAAAACAGAATGTCGCTGAGCACGATTACGCTATGTTGGTGAGGGGGGAGGACCGCTATGGTCATTTTCTCGGTGTGAACCCGCCAGACGTGGATTTATCGCCCGGTGCGCTTGAGTGCCACAAGCGCATTCTCGATGCGCAAAACCAGGCGATGTATCAGTAATTACCGCCCGCATCCTCTGCCCTCTGTACGGTATTCTCGAGTGCGTAAGCATAATCCAAATGCGTATGAGTATAGATTTCAGTACTCAAAGCCATTCTTAAATCTGCCTAAGTAACTTTGGCAGACGAGACGATGAAAGCACTCTCCTATGCTCATCACGCTCATCCAATACCTTTTTAGCTCTATTCCCAATGGGTGGGGATTGACACGGTTTCGGCTTTCAGTTTTATAGCGTTCATGACGTCCTCCCGCACCGCACTCGAAAATCTTGCCGCACAATCGCTCCATCTCTGGGAACTTGGCGATGAGGCCACAGCACGGCTGATCAATCTGTCAGAAAACGCGACTTTTTTAGTTGAGGATAAACAAAGCCGCCGTACGATTTTGCGAATTCATCGCCCGGACTATCATAATGAAGCGGCGATCCTGTCCGAACTCACGTGGATGAAGGCCCTCACCGAAAGCGGACAGATCATCACGCCGAAAACCTTGGCGGGGCGCAACGGCAAGGTCGTGCAGCTTGGCGAGAATGCCTATTTGGGTGCGCGATTCATGGTTATGTTTGAGTATATTAACGGCCACGAGCCTGATGAAAACCAGCCTTTAGCAGAACTTTTCCACCATCTTGGTAAAACGGCGGCTACCCTGCATCACCACACCGAAAACTGGGTGTTGCCAAAAGGATTCACGCGTCCTGAATGGGATGTCGAGGGCATTTTCGGCGCGCGCAAATATTGGGGCGACTGGCGTGATGCCCCCGCCCTTGATGACTCAATGGCCGAAATTCTCGAACGGTGCGAGCAGCACCTCCGCCGCACGCTCGAACGCTATGGCAAAAAACCCGATAGATACGGGCTGATTCACGCCGATATGCGCCTTGCCAATTTATTGGTTGTCGATGGCGATATGACGCAAGTGCGCGTTATTGATTTTGATGATTGCGGTTTTGGGTGGTTTCTTTATGACTTTGCCGCTGGGGTTAGTTTTATCGAAGATACGCCTCAAATGCCTCAGTTGATTGAGGCTTGGATTGATGGCTATCAGACGGTGAGACGCTTGGCCGCGGAGGATATCTCAATGATCGCTACTTTTGTTATGCTGCGGCGGATGATTTTGCTCGCGTGGCTCGGCAATCGACAAGACGCCGATATTGTTGCCACACTCGCAGGTGATTTTGCTTCTACGACCGTGCATCTCGCCGAAAATTACCTCGCCACTGATTAAATCGCTCGCGCCGCGTGGTCACTATGTCCTGAAGATTCCCTGCATCAAGATAGCATTAATTGATAGTCTTGACGCTTGCGTTAAGATATTCACTTTATAACTATAGCTGACATCAGGAGATTTTTCGTGACTTTACCAAAAACACCAAGTTTCAAATTGGATGGCAAAACCGCGCTTGTCACTGGCGCATCATCAGGGATTGGGCTTGCGGCGGCGGTTGCGCTGGCTGAGGCAGGGGCTTCGGTGATCGCAGTCGCGCGCGGGCAGGATGCTTTGGCGGATCTCGCAAAGCAAGCTTCAAAGGCGCATCTTGATATCACCCCGTGCCCCCTTGATGTCACAGACCAGAAATCCGTTGCGTCCGCCCTCGATGACCTGCCGCCGGTCGATGTGCTTATCAACGCTGCCGGCATGGCGCGGCATAGGCCCGCCCTCGATGTGACCGCTGATGACTTTGACCCGGTGATCAATGTTAATCTCAAAGCCTCATTTTTCCTCAGTCAATACGTCGCATCCAGACTGATAAAAGCCTCGCGTCCTGGTTCTATTATCACGATCTCATCGCAAATGGCCCATGTTGGCGGAATAGAACGCTCCGTCTATTGTGCCTCAAAAAGTGCAGTCGAAGGATTCACCCGTGCTATGGCGATAGAATGGGGGCAGCATGGCATAAGAATTAATACGATCGCCCCGACTTTTATTGTCACCGCCTTAACCCAAGCCACTTTCGATGATCCCGAAAAACGCAAGTGGATTACAGATAAGATCAAACTCGGACGCCTCGGCGAAGTCGAGGACATTATGGGCGGCGTTGTCTATCTGGCCTCAGACGCCTCAGCGATGGTCACCGGAACATCGCTCTTGATCGATGGCGGATGGTGTGCCGACTGACAAAAAAAAAGAGGATTTGAGCCAGATACTTTCTCACCTAGCGGTGATGGTCGAAGAAGGGTTTATTCTTATTGATCGCGAACGGCGGGTGATTATGGCTAACGAAGCCGCGATTAGATTTTTTGACCAAAACCTGACAGGGGTCATTATCGATGACGTGCTTTCTTGCGTACCTCCCGATGATGACCTTACCGCCTGTTTCGAACAAGCAGAGGGGGAGGCGGTTGCACTTTCCAAAAAACGTAAAAATCTGCGCCTGAGGGTAAGATTTTGCAGATTAACCGAAGACACGGTTATGATTCTACTGGCCGATATGAGCCTGCACAAGCATCTCGATAAGGTGCAGCGGGATTTTGTCGCTAATGTTAGCCATGAGTTGCGCTCACCCTTAACCAGTCTGATCGGTTTTATCGAAACCTTGCAAAACACTAAAACTCTCGATGAGAAAACAAAAGATCGTTTTCTGGCAATTATGGATGAGGACGCAAAACGCATGTCGCGCCTGATCGATAATCTTATGTCATTATCGCGCGTAGAAAGCGCGGAACATATAGTCCCTGACACAAAAGTTTTTATCATCGATGTAGTCAAATCGGTGATAGCCTCTGTAGCCAACCGCGCTGAAAAAATGGGCATCGATGTTATTTTCACCGACCAGCGCATGAACCCAGCCGCCCCACTAGTCGTCGCGGGTAAAATAGATGAAATCATGGAAGTCTTTCATAATCTTCTGGACAACGCGCTTAAATACGGGGCCCCCGAAAGCGATGTGCTGGTCTGCATGGGTGATCCGAAAGATAACCGGGTGCAGTTTGACGTCATCAATTATGGTGAGGGAATAGATGATGCGCATCTGCCCCGACTCACAGAGCGATTTTACCGTGTTGATAAAGGGCGCTCTCGGCAAATGGGTGGCATCGGGCTTGGACTTGCCATCGTCAAGCATATCGTCAACCGCCATCGAGGGAGCATCTCAATTACCAGCGAAAGGCCGGGTAAAACCATCTTTTCAATTACTCTTCCCCTGATCACGCCGGCTAAATTATGATGGCCAAATTATGACCATCACTATCCTGATCGCCGATGATGATCCAAGCCTGATCGAACTGATGAGTTTTAATCTCATCGATGCGGGGTTTGACGTGATTACGGCCGCGGACGGTGACGAAGCGGTTGCGCTCGCCACCGAGTTCCGCCCCGATGTGATCATTCTCGACTGGATGATGCCGGTTATGTCGGGAATCAAGGCTTGCCGCACTCTGCGCGCACACCCGCAAACCAAAATGATCCCGATCATTATGCTGAGCGCAAGGGGAGAGGAAAGTGATAAAATCAAAGGGCTCGATATCGGCGCCGATGACTATGTGACAAAACCTTTCTCGCCGCGTGAGGTAATCACTCGAATAAAGGCATTGTTGCGCCGCGCCACCCCGACTCAATCTGGTGAGGTGATTGCCTTTGCAGACCTAAAACTTGATCCCGACAGAAAAATTGTCTCACGCGGCGGTATGCCAATCGCGCTTAGTGCGACTGAGTTCAAGATTCTATCGGTGCTGCTCTCGCGTCCAAGTCATGTTTTTAGCCGCGAGCGGATTTTAGATGAGGTCTGGGGGCATGGCGTCTATATAGATGATCGCACTATTGATGTGCATGTTAGCCGCTTGCGGAAAACTTTGAATACTGTCCCTGATGGCGGTGCAAAACGCCCTGACCTGATTAGAACCATTCGCGGCAGCGGATATGCACTTACCGATGCGGACAGGTAAATCGCCGAGAAGTAATTTTTGGTGGGTCATTAATTGTCATACAATTGTAATATTTATCGGTTATCTTAGCCAGATCATCATCAAGGAGAGGAGATGATTGATGCTTTATTTACGTTTTGTTATCACCTCGCTCGCCATCGCGCTGATGGCAGGGGTTGCAGAGGCTCGTGATCAGATTTCAATTGTCGGTTCATCCACCGTCTATCCGTTTAGTACAATTGTAGCTGAGAAATTCGGACAGACCAGTGATTTTAAAACGCCAGTGGTCGAATCCACCGGCACCGGCGGAGGCATGAAATTATTTTGCGGCGGTATCGGCACAAAATATCCCGATATCACTAACGCTTCACGGGCCATCAAGAAAACAGAAACCGCGCGATGTGAACAAAACGGCGTGGAGTTCATTGAGATTATTGTCGGTAATGATGGGCTTGCTTTCGCCAATTCCAACGCCGCCGCGCGTTTTGATCTGACCACCGCGCATATCGCGTCCGCCCTCGCTGCTAATCTCCCCGCAGGCGGCAAAACTACTGATCCCACCGCCGCGCTCGCACCTAATCAACTCAATACATGGGCTGAAGTCGACGCTTTTGTCGTTGCAATGGGGGGACAAGGAAAAAACCTGCCTGACCGCGCTTTATCCATCATGATTCCGCCGCCGACTTCAGGCACTCGCGATGCACTTGGCGCATTATTTATCAAAGCAGGTCTCTCATCGATCGGGCTTGGAGAATCAGAACAAGCCCGCAGCTCACGCCACGTCATCGAGATGGGCGAGAATGATTCGCTGATTATCGAGAAGCTCGATGCCGACCACAATATGTTCGGCGTTTTCGGCTATTCTTTCCTCGATCAGAATAGAGATAAAGTTCGCGCGGCCCTGATCGATAATACCGAGATCGATTTCGATACCATCGCGACTTATGCCTATCCCGGTGCGCGGCCTTTGTTTTTCTATATTAAAAAACAGCATCTCGATGTGATCCCTGGGATGCGCGCTTTCGTGCGTGAGTTTGTCTCGGATAAAGCTATGGGGCTTGATGGTTATCTTTTCCCCGCTGGTCTCGTGCCACTGACGGATGAGGAAACCGAGGCGCAAATCGAAAAAATAACAAACCCTTGAAGAAAGGCGGGAGAAGCTAGGCGCCTGATTGACACTTTAACCAAGCCGTAGCATGCTTGATCGTTGCAGTTTTTTCACGCCGCCAACCTTTACCTGAGACGCTTTATGTCATTACCGACAGTAACCGATTTTAGCGTAATTTTTTTCACGCTCATTGCCTTGGCTGCACTTGCGTTTATCACAGCAAAACGCCGGAGTAATAAACAACGGGCAGGGGGCGTCAAACCGCACTCTGTCGCTCGTTATTATGGACTTTACGCGGCGGTGTGGACTTTTGTTCCCGCCTTTGTGTTGTTACTGATTTGCACGCTAGCGGCCCCCCATTTTATAGATGCTCTTGCCAAGGCCTGGCTGGCTGAGGCGTTCCCGCTTGACGCTGAAAATTTTCTTAACCTGAAAAATGCCCAACTGCGCAATATTGCGAGTGGGCTGATCGCCTCCCCCGACGCGGTGATGACAAGCCTCGCATTGTCTTATAGCCAAGCACTTGATCACGCCGAAAATCTGCGCCTTGGTCTGGTTATTCTTCTCGCCATGGGAGGCGCGACCGTCGCCTTGATCAAAATAAAGCCCGCGCTCACCGCTAGAATTAAAATAGAACGTTTTCTGCGGTGGACATTTTTCCTTGCCGCTACGATTGCCGTTATCACCACCACTGGAATTGTCATGTCATTGTTGTTTGAATCGCTTCGATTCTTTGCTCAATACAACCCTATAGATTTCTTTTTTGGAACGCATTGGTCGCCTCTGGCCGCTTTTAACAGCGGGTTGGTTGAGAGCATTGGTGACGATAAAGGCTCATTCGGGATGGTGCCTGTGATGACCGGTACTTTGCTGGTTGCCTTGGTCGCCATGGCGGTTGCCGTGCCAGTCGGGCTCTTTGCCGCTATCTATATGGCCGAATTTGCCCCTCGTCCGGTTCGCAACACCGTCAAGCCAATCCTTGAAATCCTCGCTGGAATCCCTACCGTGGTCTATGGATTCTTTGCCGCTTTAACCGCCGGCCCGTTCATTAGAGACCTTGGATTGATGGCAGGGCTCGATGTATCGGCGCAAAGCGCGCTGGCCGCAGGTGGTGTCATGGGAATTATGATCATCCCCTTTATCTCATCGCTGTCCGATGACGTGATCACCGCCGTGCCTCAGAGCCTGCGGGATGGCGCTCTTGCTGTCGGTAGTACTCACGGCGAAACCATCACCAGAGTCGTCTTGCCCGCCGCATTCCCTGGATTGGTTAGCGCTTTCCTGCTCGCCATTAGCCGCGCCATCGGTGAGACCATGATCGTGGTTATGGCCGCTGGGGTCTCGGCTAATCTCACCGCTAATCCGCTCGATAGCGTTACCACGGTCACTGTCCAGATCGTCATGTTGCTAACTGGTGATACTGAGTTTGATTCGATCAAAACCTTATCGGCTTTTGCGCTCGGTATCACGTTGTTTTTCGCCACGCTTTTGCTTAATGTTGCCGCGCTCGGCGTCGCACGTAAAATCGGAGAACGTTATGACTGATCCCCGGTTTTCGATGATGAGTTCTGATGAGCGTAATCACCTGATCGCGCGCGGGCTTAAGCGTCGACATGCCTCCGAAAGACGACTTAAATACAGTGGTATTATCGCCATTCTGCTCGCGCTCGGCTTTCTCGCCACTTTGCTGTTTACCATCATCGCAAATGGCTATACTGCGCTGACGCAAACCGAAATTCGCGTGCATATAGATATTCCCGCCGATGACTTAATGGACGATGCTGGCAATGTTCTTCTCGATAAATCACAAGGATTTAATTGGCCGGGACTGGTTAAAAAATCGTTCAGGAAAAAGTTTCCGCAGCTGACAAGTATCAGCGATAGGCGCGTTTTGGCCACGCTGACGTCCGAGAACGCCGGCTATGATCTGCGCCTTGCGATTGAGAAAAACCCGCGCCTGATAGAACAAAAAAGTTTTTGGCTCAAAGCGTCTGATGATGTCGATATGCTGGTGAAAGAGCGGCTTGACCGATCACTGCCCGAAGAGATGCGTCGCCTTAGCGATAAGCATCTCGCTTTGTTTGACCAGCTGGAGGAGGCGGGGGACGTGCGCAGGAGTTTTAACACTGGCTTTTTTACCAAAGCCGACTCACGTGAGGCTGAAAGCGCAGGAATCCTCGGCGCGGTGGTCGGCTCCGCCCTCGCGCTTTTGGTTACCGTGATTCTGGCCTTGCCGATTGCTGTTATGGCAGCGGTTTATCTCGAGTATTTCGCGAGGCCGGGGCGGCTTACCGATTTTATCGAGGTCAATATCAATAACCTTGCCGCCGTTCCCTCTATTGTCTTTGGCTTACTTGGTCTTGCGGTTTTTCTGGGATTTTTCTCCCTACCGCGCTCTGTTCCTCTAGTCGGCGGCATGGTGCTAGCGCTGATGACTCTGCCCACCATCATCATCGCATCCCGCACCTCTATTCGAGCGGTTCCGACATCTATTCGTGATGCAGCCCTTGGGGTTGGAGCCTCTAAAATGCAGGCGGCCCTTGATCATGTTCTGCCGCAAGCCGCCCCCGGGATCTTGACCGGCGCGATTATCGGATTGGCCCGGGCTCTCGGTGAAACCGCGCCTCTGATTATGATTGGCATGGTCGCTTTTATTGTCGATGTGCCAAGCTCACTAACCTCTCCATCCACCGCGTTGCCGGTGCAGATCTTTATTTGGTCAGATAGTGCCGAACGCGCCTTTTATGAACGCGCGTCTTTGGCTATTGTTGTCCTGCTGGCTTTTTTGATTAGCATGAATCTGATAGCGGTAATTCTCCGGAGCCGATTTGAGCGTAACCGATAGATGGAAAATAAACCTGCCATGGATCAAAACATTAAAATTTCAGCCTCAGACGTCAATGTCTATTATGGAAACAAACAAGCCATCTTCGACGTCAATATAGATATCGAGGAGAAATCCGTTACCGCCTTTATAGGCCCGTCCGGATGTGGAAAAAGTACGTTCTTGAGATGTTTTAACCGTATGAATGACGTGATTCCAACTTGCCGTGTCGAAGGGCGGATTCTGATGGATGAGACAGATATTAATGCCCCGCAGATAGACCCCGTTCTTTTGCGCGCGCGCGTTGGGATGGTCTTTCAGAAACCTAACCCTTTTCCAAAATCGATCTTTAACAATGTCATCTATGGGCCGAAGATTCACGGCTTGGTCTCAAACAAAGATGAAGCCGAATTTGTGGTCGAGGATAGTCTGAAAAAAGCAGGGCTTTGGAATGAAGTCCGCGACCGGCTACATGAATTAGCAACCGGGCTTTCCGGCGGGCAACAGCAACGACTTTGTATTGCGCGCGCGATCGCTGTTAACCCTGAAATCCTGCTGATGGATGAGCCATGTTCAGCGCTAGATCCGATCGCCACCTCGGTTATCGAGGAGTTGATTCACAATTTAAGCCAGCGTTATACTATCATCATCGTTACCCACTCGATGCAACAGGCGGCGAGAATGTCGCGCAAAACCGCATATTTTCATCTCGGTAACCTTATTGAGTATGGTGATACCACTGAAATTTTCACCCGCCCGAACGAAGCGCAAACCGAGGCGTATATCTCAGGACGAATAGGTTAGAAAGAGGTTATAATGAATAAACAACATATCAGCTCATTGTTTGATAAGGATTTAGAGGAGCTTGATGCGATGTTGCTTCAACTTGGCAATATGGCCCTCACGCAATTTGTTGCTGTTATCCAAGTCATGAACAATGGAGATAGTAATGATAAGGCAACGGATGCGCTGGTCGCGTTTGATGCTGAACTCGATGCTCTTGAGGCAGGTATTCATGAAAAAACCATCGAGATTATTGCGCTTCGCTCGCCGCAAATAGAAGATTTGCGGCGTGTGATTACGGCTCCCAAAATTGCTGCTATCTTTGAGCGAATCGGCGATTATGCTTGCAATATCGCCAAAAGGCGGCGGTTGATGCAAGACGAAAAAGATAAGCTGGAACATATGGATAGCCTCGAGGCGATGAGCAATTTCGCACAGGATATGCTGACGGATGCCCTAGACGCGTTCAAGCGTCGTGATGCCGAAAAAGCCTATGAAGTTCGCCAGAAAGACGCTTATCTCGATGAAATGCACAGCAAGGTCTATCAGCATATTCTCAATAAGATGGCTGAAAAAGCCTCTCTCAATGCCTGCGTTAATACCCTCTTTATCGCCAAGAATATCGAGCGCATTGGTGATTTATGCACCAGTGTCGCCGAGCAAACCCATTTTATAGCCAGTGGTCGCATGCTCACAGACATACGCCCGAAATCTGATATTACTTCAGACCAATGAGATAGGGCTGGGATATATATTTAGGCGGATGAGGAAATTAATGTTTTACATATAATCGCAGTGCACGCTAATTTAGCCTGAGAGGAGAATACAATGCAAACACCACAACATCAAACTTATGACGTAGTGATTATCGGCGGGGCCATGATCGGCTCTTCCACCGCATGGTTTCTTAAGCAGCATTTTGGCTTTACGGGAAAAACGCTGGTGATCGATCGTGATCTGACCTACGAAAACGCCTCGACGTCTCACACCAACTCCTGCGTACGGCGTCAGTTTTCGAGTGCACTCAATATTCAGCTCTCACAATTTACTGTAGAGTTCGTTCATAAATTCCAAGAATTTATGGGGAATGAACCCGATGTGCCGGATCTTAAAATTCGAAATTTTGGCTATCTCTATCTTGCCGATAACGAGGATTTCGTGAGCACTCTGCGCGAAAGGATCAAGGTTCAGAATCAGCACGGAGTGGCGAGTGAATTGTTGTCGCCTGAGGAACTCATCAAACGCTATCCTTTCTATAACCTTGATGACATTATTCTCGGATCATTGAACACCGAGAATGAAGGTTATTTTGAAGGGAGTGTGATTTTTGAGTGGTTCCGTCGCAATGCCCGGCGTCATGGTGCTGAATACATTGAGAACGAAGTCGTTAAGATCAGCCGCGATGGGCACAAAGTCCAAAGTGTGACTCTTAAATCAGGCGAGGTGATCAAGGCAGGGATTGTTGTGAATGCCTCAGGGCCGCGGGCGGCGATCACCGCCGCTATGGCCGGTATTAACGATATTCCGATAGAGCCACGGGCGCGCTATACCTATATTTTTGATGCTGAAACCCCACTTGATCGCGATTTGCCACTGACCATCGATCCAACCGGAATTCATTTAAGAACTTATGGCGATCAATATATGGCTGGATGCCCCCCTGACCATGACGTGGCGGTGGACCCTGATGATTTTACCATGGATCATTCCGCTTGGGAAAATAAGGTCTGGCCAGTGATAGCCTCTCGGGTTCCGGCATTTGAGGCAATCAAACTCGCTTATGATTGGGTGGGGCACTACGCTTATAACACTTTTGATCATAACGCGGTGGTTGGGCTTCATCCCGATTGCGATAACTTCATCTTTGTTAATGGCTTTTCAGGGCACGGACTTCAGCAATCACCTGCGATGGGCAGAGGGACTGCTGAGCTGATCATTCATGGCGAATACAGAAGTCTTGATCTGACGCCACTGAGCGTCTCACGGCTTGTGACCAATAAGCATTATGTCGAGAATGCCGTCATCTGATCCGGATGCTTCCAAGGAGAAAAACCCATGCCAAACATTAAAGCTATTGCCCGCGCTCCACGACTTCTACAGCCGATGATCTCGTGTGATGAGGTTGAGATTACCGTTGATAAAGGAATAACCGGTGATGCGCGCGGCGCTAAACGCGGAAGGCAGATCACCCTTCTTTTTGAGGATGACTGGAAAGATGCTTGTGCTGAAGTTGACGCCTCTCTGCCTTGGACTGACCGCCGTGCCAATTTTCTGGTGACGGGGATGCGCTCGCCAAGAGAAACGGGCGGTTTGATCACCATCGGCGAAGTTGTGCTCGAAATTATCCAAGAAACCAACCCGTGTGAACTTATGGAGTCCACAAAAACTGGGCTTAAGGCCGCACTTACCCCATCATGGCGTGGTGGTGTTTGTTGCAATGTTAAAAATCCTGGGCGCGTAAAAATCGGTGATGAAGTTGTTATTACCTAACATCTTGATTTCGTTTAGGCCCCGGGCTAGAATTACTACCTGAAAGAGAAACTATGGCTGGAATCCTCGAAAAATGTCTCGAGGCGGGATTGCGAATAACCAATCAACGCCGCATTATCATTGAGCTGATCGATAGCGCTGATGATCATCCCGATGTCGATACCATCTATCGCCGTGCCATCGATATCGATGACACTATCTCACTAGCCACCATTTACCGTACCGTCAGCCTGCTCGAACAAGCCGATGTGATCGAGAAACTGGATGTCGGAGATGGCAAGGCGCGCTACGAAAGCGCCCGCGGGCATCATGAGCATTTGGTGGATGTTGATAGTGGCGAGATTCACGAATTTTATCATGCTGAACTAGAAGCACTTAAAGAAAAAATTGCTCAGGATATGGGCTTCGATTTAGTTGGGCATCGGCTCGAATTATTTGGGCGTAAAATAAAATCCTAACCCTCCAAGCTGTGCCAAAAATTATTGTCGTGCACGGTATCATCCTGATTGGTTGCTAGTGTTATGGTCGTCCATTCATTTTTCTCATCACACCGTCTCAATCTGTCCGCACGTCTGTTGCAATTTGTCCAAATTGTGCTGTCACTTGCCCTGATCACGCCGATGGTGCTGATCGCTCTAACCGCCCTTGGCGGTGACGGCGAGGTCATGCGCCATCTTATTTCAACCGTTCTTTTGCGCTATATCGGCAACACCACAATGCTGATGGGCGGCGTTGGCGCAGTGGCCCTCATTTTTGGGGTGAGCACCGCTTGGCTGGTTAGCCGATATGATTTTCCCTATCGCCGAGCAATAGAATGGATGCTAGTACTACCCTTGGCGATCCCGCCTTATATTGTCGCTTATGCCTATACCGGATTTTTAGACTATGGCGGCCCCGTGCAAAGCGGCATGAGATGGATTTTCTCATGGGATAGCGCGCAGGATTATTTCTTCCCCCCAATTCGCAGTATGGGTGGTGCTTGGCTGATCATGGGGGTTGCACTTTATCCTTATATCTATGTGATTACGCGCGCCGGTTTTCACCTAATACCAACTCGATTTTTTGAGGCCGCTATACTCACCGGACGCAATCCCCTGACCACAGTGGCTCTGCCGATGGGAAGATCGGCGATTATTGTCGGGCTTGCGCTGGTGCTGATGGAAGTTGTTGCTGATCTTGGTACTGTTGAATATTTTGCCATCGATACCATCAGCCTCGGCGTCTTCAACGCTTGGCAAGGACTGAACGATCTGGCGGCCGCAGCTCAACTCGCGCTAGTCGCTTTCATGCTCATCGCCGTTCTTCTCGGATGCGAGCATTATGCCAGAAGCCGCCGAGGGTTCAGCCATTCAACCCGTGGACAGACCGGTGTTCCAAGACGTATCGCCAAAGGATGGTATCTTTGGGGATTGCCGATTTTATGTCTCGTGCCGGTGCTGATAGGCTTTATTGTGCCGGTGATGATTCTGGTAGGATACGCTCAAGGTGTGCGAGGTGATTTCGCCGATGTACCGCTTATAGCTATCGCTGGCAATACGCTTCTCATCGCGACAGCCGCCACCGCCGTGATTATCATTACTGCGCTGGTAATCGGAATTATCGCTTACTATCTACCGTCAAGATTAACCCGGGGACTCGCGGCAGTTTCGGCGATGGGATACGCTTTTCCCGGGACGATTCTCGCCATTGGCGTGCTGGTTGCGGTTAATGGGGCTGATCATCTCTGGCGGCGAGTGGGGCTTGCTCTGGGCAGTGATGAGTGGGGGGGGATTCTTGCCGAAACTTCGCTCATGCTGATCATCGCTTACGCCGTGCGTTTTCAAGCGATGGGTTATGGGCCTGTGCGCGCAGGGCTTGAGAGAATCCCCGCAACCCTCATGCCCGCAAGTCGCGTTCATGGCTATGGCTTTATTAAAAGTATCCACTATGTGGTGCTGCCGTTATTACGCCCTCAAGTTTTCGCTGCGATGTTGCTGGTTTTCGTTGAAATCATCAAAGAATTGCCGATGACGTTACTGTTGCGCCCGTTTAATTTCGACACCCTCGCCACAATCACCTATCAATTCGCCAATGAGGAAATGATCGAGCAAGCGGCCTTGCCCGCATTGATGATCATCGCGGCTGGAATCCTGCCCGTCATCGTCATTAACGCGAGTATGGTTAGACGTAGTGTGTGAGAAAATGACAAAGCTGCTTGTGATCGCTTTTGTGTTGATCTTTTTGCCTCTTAGTCCTCTGGTCGCGCGGGATTATTTGATTTTGCAATCCACCACCTCAACCCAGAACTCAGGGCTTTATGACTATCTACTACCGCGCTTTAAGGAGGCGACAGGAATCACTGTTCATGTGGTTGCCGTGGGAACCGGACAAGCGATCCATAACGCCGAAAACTGTGATGGAGATGTTCTCTTGGTGCATGCTATTGAGGATGAGAAAGCTTTTGTTGCCAAGGGATTCGGAATTTATCGACGTGACGTCATGTATAATGATTTCGTGCTGGTTGGCCCTGGTGATGACCCGGCTTCAGTCGGGCGCGCCACATCAATCGGTGGCGCGTTGCGGCGTATAGTCGTCAGTGACGCTATATTTATTTCGCGCGGTGATAATAGCGGCACCCATAAAGCCGAACTCGCACTTTGGCAGCGCTTTGGCATCGCGCCGGATGCGGCTAAATTTTATCGTGAGACCGGTAATGGAATGGGGGCGACCCTCACCATTGCCACTGAACTGAACGCTTATACCATCAGCGACCGTGGCACCTGGGCAGCTTTCGCCAATAAAGGCGGGCATAAAACGTTATTCCAACACAGCCCTTTGCTCCACAACCAATACGGAGTTATTCCGATTAATCCTGATCATTGTCCCAGCGTCGATAGCGCGGACGCGCGCATATTTGCTGACTGGATAGTGTCCGATGAAGGGCAAAGATTGATCGCCGCTTATCGTCGCAACGGACAGCAGTTATTCTTTCCTAACGCCAAGTGATAGAACGCAGTGGTTCTTGAAAAGAGGCCGCTTGCTTCTTATCTGTATTGTATCGGCGCCTTATCTTTTATGTCAGATGAGGCTGATCATTTCAGGATGGTGGTTACCGATTATTCCTCACTGCCCCTGAAGAAGAGGAGTATGAAAAATGGATATTAATCGTTACACCGCGCTAATGCGCAATGCGTTGGGCGAGGCACAAAATACCGCCCTTGCAGCAAATCACCAGAAATTGACCACCGAGCATCTGCTTGAGGCGATGCTCGATGACAGAAAATCTTTTGCCGCGACTTTGATCGCGCGTGCGGGTGGTAATGTTGATAATCTTGCCGAAACCATCAGCCAGGCGCTGGCCAGCATCCCGCAGGTATCAGGCAGTGGGGCCGGGCAATTGCAACTCGATCAAGATCTCGCCAAAATTCTCGCGGTGGCAGGAAAATCATCCGCCGCCGCAAAGGATCAGTTTATCTCTGCTGACACTGTGCTGGTTGCTATGGTAAAATCAGGCACAAGTATCACTAACCTCATCAAGGGCTCAGGGGTTTCGGTTGAGTCTCTTGAGCAAGTTATTTCCACAACTCGTGCGGGAAAAACTATAGAAAGTGATTCTGCTGAAGATCAGTATGAAGCGCTAAGCCGCTATGCCACCGATCTGACCGCTGCTGCGCGTAGTGGCAAACTAGATCCGGTCATCGGACGTGATCAAGAAATCAGGCGCACGATCCAAATTTTGGCACGCCGTACTAAAAATAACCCGGTTTTGATCGGCGAGCCAGGGGTTGGTAAAACTGCGATTGCTGAAGGGCTTGCGCAACGAATAGTCAATCATGATGTCCCCCGCGTTCTCGAAGATAAAGTTTTGCTCGTCCTCGATATGGGGGCGCTGGTCGCGGGCGCTAAATATCGCGGCGAGTTCGAGGAGCGTCTTAAATCTGTGCTAAAAGAGATCGAGGCCCGGCAGGGTGAGGTTATTCTTTTTATCGATGAGATGCATCAACTAGTCGGTGCGGGTAAAACGGAAGGCGCGATGGATGCGTCCAATTTGCTCAAGCCTGCGCTCGCCAGAGGTGAGTTGCATTGTATCGGCGCAACCACGCTTAATGAATATCGTCAATATATCGAAAAAGACCAAGCGCTTGCAAGGCGATTTCAGCCTGTCCATGTCAATGAGCCAAGTGTTGAAGACACCATTTTTGTCTTGCGCGGCTTGAAGGAAAAATACGAACTTCATCACGGGGTTAGAATTACTGATAAGGCCCTCGTGGCCGCCGCCCAGCTGTCGGCGCGGTATATCAATGATCGATTCCTTCCCGATAAAGCCATCGATGTCATGGATGAAGCTGCTAGTTTTTTGCGGATTCAATCCGATTCAAAACCGCCTGTGCTTGATAGTATCGATCGCCGAATTATCCAGCTGAAAATAGAGGACGCCGCGCTGAAAAGAGATGCATCCGAAAAACAGAAAAAACGCCGTGAGGAGGTGATCGCGGAACTTGCCAGTCTTGAGAAGGAATCAGCCAGACTGACGGCCGAGTGGGAAGAGGCGCGTCGCCACATGGAAGAAGTCGCAAGTTTGCGTCAGAAGATAGAAGATGCGCGTCATGAACTCAAGGTTGCCCAGCGCGAGGGGCAGCTTGAGATCGCTGCTAAAATCAGCTATGCGACTATGCCTAAACTGCAAGAGGAACTCGTCGCCGCCAAAGCAGCGGTGGCGGGCTCAGATATCATTAATGAAGAGGTCGATCCTATCCATATCGCTCGTGTCATCAGTAACTGGACTGGAATCCCCGTGGATAAAATGCTCGAAGGTGAGCAGGAAAAAATGCTCGAACTCGAAAATATCCTTGCTTCACGCGTCATCGGACAACCCGAAGCCGTGACAGCGGTCGCAAGTGCCATTCGTCGTTCGCGCGCCGGTATCTCTGACCCTGATCAGCCGATCGGCAGTTTCATGATGCTTGGGCCTACTGGTGTTGGTAAAACCGAATTGTCCAAAGCACTGGCTAGTTTCCTTTTCGATGATGAAAATGCCATATTGCGCCTTGACATGTCGGAATATATGGAACGCCACTCAGTCTCGCGGCTTATTGGCGCTCCGCCCGGTTATGTTGGCTATGAAGAAGGCGGTAGTCTGACCGAATCTATACGAAGACGGCCTTATCAGGTGGTGCTGTTTGATGAAATTGAAAAAGCACATCCGGATATTTTTAATGTCTTGCTGCAGGTGCTCGATGAGGGGCGGTTGACGGACGGGCAGGGACATCAGGTTGACTTTCGTAATACGATTATTCTGATGACGTCCAATATAGGGTCTGAGCATCTGCTTGACCTCGCCGATGGCGCCAAGAGCGACGAGGCCAGAGAGCCTGTTATGCGTGAAGTGCGCTCGATTTTCCGTCCTGAATTTCTCAATCGTGTCGATGCAATTCTGCTGTTCCGTAGACTTGATCGCGGTGATATGACCAGAATTGTTGATCTGCAACTCACCAAATTGATTAAACGCCTTGCTGAACGCAATATCAGCCTCGATATTACCGCGGCCGCCAAGCAATGGCTTGGTGATCAAGGTTATGACCCGCAATATGGCGCAAGACCACTAAAACGTGTCATTCAAAATGAAATGCAGAATAAACTCGCTGAGGAAATTCTCACCGGACATTTTGGTGATGGCGATGTCGTGGTGGTGGACCTGAAGGTAGGGGACGATGAAAAACTTACCTTTACCAGCATCCGCGAGCATCTCCAAAAATCTGCCTGATTAGATCTCGTAGCTTTTTTTTATCACGCGTTCTGTGATATAAACTTCGCTTATCTGGCCTTACGAGATTTTTCATGCGACGCTTTTTTGACAAAATTTTTTCTGATTCCACAGACACCGACCCAACCTCCGATGAGTCCCTACGTCTGGCCGTGGTCGCGTTACTTTTCGAAGCGATTGGCGTCGATGGGGCCCATAGCCCTGAAGAAGAGGAAACTGTCTGCCGTATCGTCACAAACCAGTTTGATTTAACCCCCGATGAAACCGATGCTCTGCTCGATATGGCCTATGCCGCCGCTGAGAATGCGAGCGATCTTTATGGGAGAATTAAGATCATCAACCAGCACTATAGCCATGATGAAAAACTATCTCTGCTGGAAAAACTCTGGCAAGTCATTTTAGCCGATGGTGTGATCGATAGTCATGAATCAGCTTTAATGCGCCGAATTGCCGGATTAATCTATGTCTCTGATGCCGCCTCTGCGGAGGCGCGCCGCCGGGTAATAGCACGGGATTAGAATTACTCTTATCAGTTGAAAAATACTTAAAGAAACTAAATTTTGAAAGCCAAATATTGGGATAAGTCTTTCTCTCCTACTTGCCAAGCGCGTCACTTTAAGGTAAGAATAAGGAATGATCCCCCAACAAAGATTCCTGAGGGGAAAATCTCGAGGGGGAGATAATGGATAACAAATTCGATATCGGGCTTGAAAAACGCAAAGCCACCCTAGGCGAGGATTATGTGCAAAACACCCTCGATAACGCCGATGAATTCACGAAGCCTTTTCAGGAGGCCATGACCGCTTGGTGTTGGGGATTCGGATGGGGAGACGATGTTATCGAGCCAAAAACCCGATCGATGATGAATCTCACAATGATCGGTGCACTTGGCAAAATGCATGAATGGGAGACCCATTGTCGAGGAGCCTTGACCAACGGCGTTTCAGTTGCTGAAATTCGCGCCATTATCCATGTTATTGGCATTTATTGTGGTGTACCCCAGGCCTTGGAATGCTTTAGAGTGGCCCGCAAAGTGCTCGATGAAAAAGGACTGCTAGATGACTTTAAGGAGTGATAAGAGATGAATCTTGAGCAATTTTACATAAATGGCAAATGGGTCGATCCGATAACACCCCAGATCATTGAGGTTATTAACCCTGCAACTGAGGAAACCGTGGCGAAGATCAGCGAAGGAACCGCCGCTGATGTCGATCTTGCGGTGGCCGCGGCCTCGCACGCTTTTGTCAGTTTCTCACAGTCAAGTGTTGCCGAACGCGTTGAATTACTGACGGCGGTTCGCGAAGAGTTTAAAAACCGATTAGATGACGTGGCGGGAGCCATCATGACCGAAATGGGTGCGCCAAAAACCCTGGCATGGGAAGGGCAATCCAAAGTCGGACTCGCTTATCTCAAAACCGCCATCGATATTCTCAAGACGCATCAATTCGAGTTCAAGCATGGTGAGTTTCTGATAAGACATGAGCCGATTGGTGTCTGTGGGTTGATTACTCCGTGGAACTGGCCGATCAACCAAGTCATGGCGAAACTCGCCCCTTGCCTCGCTGCTGGTTGCACAGCTGTTCTGAAACCAAGTGAGATCGCGCCGTTATCCTCGATGGTGGTCGCTGAGATTCTCGATGCGGCAGGCGTGCCTCCCGGAGTCTTTAACCTCGTTAATGGCTACGGCCCTGTGGTCGGCGAGGCGATGAGCGCGCATCCTGATATCGCTTTTATGTCTTTCACAGGATCAAAGCGAGGCGGGGCTGCGGTTGCCAAAACCTCAGCCGATCACGTCAAAAGAGTAACGCAGGAACTCGGGGGTAAATCAGCCAATATTATTATTGATGACAAAAAATTTGCTGACTCCGTTCGCAACGGTACGCTGGGTTGCATGAGCAACACCGGGCAGTCCTGCAACGCGCCAACTCGGATGCTTGTGCCGAAAACGCGCCATGATGAAGCACTCGAACTTGCCGTAGCCGCCGCTGAAAGCTTAACGGTTGGCGATCCAACAAGCGAGAACACTGATCTTGGCCCGGTCGTTAGCCAGATGCAATACGATAAAGTGCAGGGGCTGATTGAGGCTGGAATCAAGGAAGGCGCGAGGCTCGCCACTGGCGGCCCCGGGCGACCTGAAGATCTTAATCGAGGCTATTTCGTTCGCCCAACAGTGTTTGGGGATGTCACCAATGATATGACGATCGCCCGTGAGGAAATTTTCGGTCCCGTGCTAGCAATTTTATCTTATGACGACCCCGACGACGCGGTCAAAATCGCTAATGACAGCGATTATGGATTGGCGGCTTATGTATCAGGCGATGAATCCAATCACGATCTTATGATGGATTGCGCAAGACGTCTTCGGGCCGGACAAGTCCATATCAATTACCGTGGTGGGGGCAGTGAAGCACCTTTCGGGGGTTATAAGCATTCAGGTAATGGGCGCGAAAAGAGCAAATGGGGATTTCACGAATATCTCGAAGTCAAAGCCATTCTAGGTGGATAACCAAATTCTTATCACCCTGTTTCAGTTTGATAAGATGGATTGACGGTAATACCGATGATGTCATCAAAGGCATTTGTCTTCTTATCGTGCAGGTGGTTTTGTATGGCGGGGTGGTGGTGATCGCCAAAAAATTGATTAGCGTTGACGTCTCGATTTTCGTAATTCTGTTGTTCCGTTATCTTCTCTGCTTGCCGCTTTTGCTCCTCTTCGGTTTTTATCAACACCGAGGAAATATGATGCAGGTGACCGACTATAGAACGCTGGCCTTGCGGATTATCGCCGGAATTCTAGCTCTTTACACAGGGTTTTCTGCGCTTGCTTATATAGATCTCTCGCTGGTTACCGCTTTAAGCCAGACGATGCCCATCTTCATTACCATGCTCGCGCCTATTATGATCGCTGAGGTGGTCGGGCGTCATCGGATGGCGGCGGTGGCCATTGGATTCATTGGCGTTATGGTGCTGGTTGTCCCACAACTTGATGTTAAGGGCTCGCTCATTGGTATTTCTCTTGGGTTGTTGTCGCCGCTTTTCGCTGCGATCAGATGTATTTTTCTGCGGCGACTTGGCGAGAAAAATGCGCCGGTCACGCTGGCGATTTGGTATAATACCGTAGCCGCTCTGGTCATGATCGCCGTGGTGATGTTCAGGGGCGATGACCTCCTTTCGTTTAGTGAGTTCTGGATGATTCTGCTATTGCTCGGCGTGATTACTAGTTTCCAGCAGCTATTCTTGGCAGCCAGCCACAGCTACGCCCCCGCAAGTTCTCTTGCACCAATGCATTTTTTGACTGTGCCGGTTGGAGTTATTTTTGGCATGGTCTTTTTTGGAGAATGGCCGCAGGTTATCTTTTATGTCGGCGCGGCGCTGGTGTTGGCGGCTAGTTTCTATATCATCTATCGCGAGCGGCACTTAGCGGTACATCCGCCGATTTATAAAGATAATCACGGGTGAGTGGTGCACGCTCTGATTTTTTCATCAGTTGAATCTGATAGACCACCAGATTACCACGCCGAAAAGCCAGCTCGCATCCGGCGAGATATAACTCCCATATTCGGCAGAAGCGGTCATCAAAAAGCGCGCGCGCCTCGTCTCGCTTCGCCGTGAAACGTTCACGCCAATGCTGCAAGGTGTAAGCATAATGCTGGTGCAATACCTCAACATCGGTAACCTTAAGATCGGTTTTTTCGACCACCGACATGATCTCTGACAGATGTGGAATCTGCCCACCGGGAAAAATGTATTTATTAATAAAAGGATCGAACCCCGCGCTTTCCCGGGTTGCGCCGATCGTGTGAATGAGTGCGATTCCATCAGGTTTGAGATTTCGTGATACCTGATCAAAATAGGTTTTGAAATTCTTCTTCCCCACATGCTCGAACATACCAACCGAGACAATTCGGTCATAAAGATGCGTTTCATCGCGGTAATCATGCAGGTGGAAGGTAACCGGTAGGGATTCTTTCTCAGCCCTCATCCGCGCAAGTGCGATCTGTTCTTCGGATAAGGTCAGCGCCGTTACGCGCGCTCTATGGTTCTTGGCTAGTTGTAAAGCCAATCCCCCCCAACCGCATCCGATATCAAGTACCTCCATTCCCATTTCGATCTGCAATTTTGCACAAATATGGTCTTTTTTGTTTTGCTGGGCGGTGTCAAGATCGACAGTCGGCGCGGTGAAATACGCGCAAGAGTACTGCCAGTCCCGATCAAGAAATAGCCGATAAAAATCATTGCCAAGATCATAATGCATATGAACATTCGCCTTGGATTTTCTTTGCGTGGTTCCGCTTTTGAGAATCATCAATGGCACTAAAGCCCGCCGCGTAAGTCTCGCGAATCTGGGCTCGCCCAAGTCGTTCATTGCGGCCGCCAGACAATCAAGCGCGTCAACCAGCTCGCCACCTTCTATAGTGATCGTCTTGTTAGCATACCCCTCACCAAAAGCCAGGCTAGGTGTGAAAGGCAGTAGCAAGAAGTCACGCCAACGATGAAATCGAATTGTAGGCCTGCCGTTTTGAGCAACACAAAAAACCTCGCCAGATGGCAAAACTACACCAACGCCAGATTCGGTCAGAATCTTGCCAATGAGCCAATGGATAAGCCGAGTAAATATCATCCCTAATCGTGTTTTATTGCGTAATTATTTAACCGCAATTCTTGCCAAGCAAAAACCAGTGCGTCAACCGATTTTTGTGCTGTGATATTTTTCTTGCCGATCAGCACAACTTTTGTCTAACTAATCCGAAGCCACGCGAAAAAACGCTACGATGGCGAGGCGCGAGATTATCTCTAATCAGGAGGACAGAATATGGCTGAGACAGCAAATCAGAAAACGATCGTTTCGAGCTGGAATGAATGGGACCCCCTCAAGCATGTTATTGTCGGGCGCGCGGACGGAGCCTGTATTCCCGCTCCCGAGCCTGCACTCGATGCTAAAGTGCCTGAAGATTCTGATATGCGTGGGCAATATGGCCCTAGAAGCCAAGAAAGTGTCGACCGTGCCAATGAGATGCTCGATAACTTCGCCGATCTGCTCAAATCTCGTGGGGTGATCGTTGACAGACCAACGCCGCTTGATTTCAACCAACCATCTGCGACTCCGGATTGGCAGGTAGAGACTATGTTCGGCTGTATGCCGCCGCGTGACGTATTGCTGACAGTGGGAAAAGAGATTCTTGAAGCCACGATGAGCTATCGCTGCCGATGGTTTGAATATCTTTGTTATCGGCCTTTACTGCAACGGTATTATGAGGAAGACCCCATGATGCGGCATGAATCTGCGCCCAAACCGCGTCTGACTGATGCTGATTATCACCCTGATTATCTGTCTGATCAGATCGGCGTTCAGAAACGTCTTGAGTGGGCGGCCGAAAAGTTTTTTGTCACCACCGAAGAAGAACCTCTTTTCGATGCCGCCGATGTATTGAGATTTGGCAAAGACCTGATTGTCCAGCACGGATTCACCACCAACCTTAAGGGAATAGACTGGTTGAGTCGGCATTTCCCTGATCACCGCGTCCGCGCAGTTAATTTTCCGGGTGATCCGTATCCCATCCACATAGATGCGACGTTCACCCCACTAAGGCCTGGCCTTATTCTCAGCAATCCTCAACGCAAAATCCCTGATGAACAGCGTGCTTATTTCGAGAAAAACGACTGGCAGATTGTCGCGGCCGCCCAGCCAGCCCATAACGCCCCACCACCCCTATGTTATTCATCAGTTTGGCTTTCAATGAACGTGTTGGTGCTTGATCCGAAAACGGTTTGCGTAGAAAAAAGTGAGGTCTATCAGGCTGAACAGATGGATAAACTCGGTATGAATGTCGTGGAAGTCGAGTTGCGCGATGCCTACGCTTTCGGTGGTGCACTACATTGTTGCACCGCTGATGTGCACCGTGAAGGCGTCTTGGAGGATTATTTTCCCAACCAATAGGTTAATTGGTGATAATCACGCCGTCTGGCGTGAAAGCATGATAAACAAAAGCGAAGGTAACTTCATATGGTATGTCCTCCCACGCGTCGTTGTTGAGACGCTGGGCGATGGCGGTTCCAACCTCGCGTCCACGTGCGATCAGGGCGGTGTCTAACGCTGATTTTTGGCCGGGAGTCCACGACAGCCTGATATTGCCTGATCGGATCTCTTTGCGTGCGCGCAACAGATCAAGACTCCAAGCTTGGTCGTCAATCACCACAACTCGTGCTAATGCATCTATTCTTTGCGGTAAAGGGCCGGTGTAAAGAAACGGAAAAGCACTGGTATCATATCCGACATAAGGATTAGCACCATAAACCCGCAGATTAGGGTTATTCGGCACCAGCACCGTGCCCTCTGGATGCCGTGTGCGAAACTCGCTCCAACTTTCAAGGCGAGATGGCAATGGTTCAAGATACGTCCCCGCTAAATCTCCGATAATTGCTTCACCCGTATATTGCTGCCACCAGCTTTCAGTTTGGCGATCATACATCACCAAATCTGAACGGCGAAGGTTTCCAGTCGTGCCAAAAGAGAGTACCTTGCCTTCAACGCGGCGATCGAACACGATGGCCGCGTTGCAGAGCGGACAATAGGTTACTGCAATTGGTGTGCCTTCTAGAACGTCATTAGCTATTTCATGCCAGATCAAAATCCGTAACGGCCAAGCACGGGCCGCCCCGTTCAGTGAAAGGCTAATGACTGGTTCATGGTCATCTAACCCAGTTATCTCTGATACCGTGATGGCTACTGGGTTATCTAGGGCTGGAATTCCGTCCTTGCCAGGGCCGCCTGAGATCAGTTCACCGAGTGGCACAGTGCAGCGGCTGAAATCAGTTTTGCTCCACTCACCCACGTGAAACTGAATAGAAGTTGGCATATCGCCGCAAGAGACAATATCGGCCGAAACCGCCGCTGGCAAGGATGTTATGCCCAGCATTACTACCGCCACAAACAAGCGATTCATAGGGCTCATAAATAAGTCTCCATCATCGACCTTGATTTGAGGTAACGCTATCACAATATAGTGTCAGATGGAAACTAGTCTTATCACTAACACGATGCAGAAACTTCATTTAGCAATGCTTAATGAGAGGCAGGGAATAATATCTTGCATTAAGCAAAAATTAATACCTTGGTTTTATAGTGCCGACAACGGTTCTCCAAAACCGAAGGATGATATATCCGCACTGACCTGTATAGACAATCTCTTGCCAAGAGTATGTGGTTCGGATGGTTTATAAAATGCTATGGAGTTTTGTCTTGTTTTTATCAAATTGTAGTCACCGATTCATGGTGTGCGTTACTTCTGTCTTCTGTCTGACGGTTGCGCTGGCTTATGGTGCAGCCGCTCAAGAATCTGGGACGCTTGAAAACCCCAGTGTTGATCAGATAATTCTGATGCACCCTGCGGTGCTTCAGCAACGGGCGGCGATTTGTCAGGCGCGCAGTCGTTTTGACCTCGCGGTCGCAAGGCAGGTGCCGCAATTCAGCTTGTCTGTGTCAGGGTCGCGGGTGCTTAGCGGAAATATTGAAAAAAGTAATACGCTTAATCGGCGATTTAACCGCAATGGTGGAGAAGCAACAGACCTCACTTTACGAATCTCACAGACGCTTTATGATGCTGGGGCGGTGGCCTCGGATAAAGAAATAGCTACCAATGATCGCGACGCCGCTGGTCTCGGCGTGTCCATTGAAGTGGAAACCATCGCCGCTGATATCCTGACTGCGGCCATCGAACTGCGCCAACAACAACAACTCGCTGAGGAATTTGCTAGATTACGCGATGACCTTAGCGTGATCATCGAACGCATCGAGGAGCGGGTCAATTTGGGCGTGGGAAGAGTTAGTGAATTGCGCGAAGGCAAACTCATCGAGATCGAAGCCGAAATTCGTGAAGCGCAGGCCCTGCGGCGAATAGATATTCTTAAAAAAGAAGCGGTGGCCAGATTTGACCTCACCGCTGAGCAAGTTATGCCGTTTCTCGACAGGTTTCTCGCCAACAGACCGGAGCAGATCACCCCCGTCCCCAGCGAAGAAGTCAAGCCGGTGCGTCAATTAGAGATTAATCTCCAGTCATTTGACCATGAATTTACAAAACTGGTCGCTGAACGCCGCCCTAGTCTGGGCTTTTTTGTCGATACCACTCTGTTTGACGTCGAGAACTATGACGCCGAGTATGAAATTGTCGGCAGAGTGGAAATGCAAATACCACTGCATGACGGCGGAAGTAATCGCGCGCGCCGTGCCGAAAATGAATGGCGTAAGCAAGGGCTGAACTCAGAGCGCAATAACCTCATCCGCAACCACGTCAGCCAGACGCAACGCGCCATATCTGATCTTGATGAGGGTAGACAGAATTTGATCGAGTCTCGCGAGCGACTCACACAGATAGAAGAACGTTACAAATCAGTGCTCGCACTTGAAGGTCAAACACAGACATTGCCATTATTACTAGCACAGCTGATAGAACAGGCATCAACAGTTAGAGCTGAAATTATCAGCCATGATAATTTTGTCGAATCCAGCTTATTACGCGGGGCGTTTTTCTCTGACAAAATTGGAGAAATTCTAGACCTCGGCGAAGGAGTCCCAACATGCTAAAAGCTAAAAAACAAGATGGCCCAGACGCCAGTGATAAAGACCAAGAAGACGAACAGATTAAGATAGACCGTAGGGAACACTGGTTCTGGAAATATATCTATCGAAGCCGAAAAGTATATTATCAGGTGATTATCGCCTCAGTGCTAATCAATATCTTCGCGCTGGTATCGGCCCTCTATATCATGACGGTTTATGATCGGGTGATCCCTAATAACGCCATCGAATCACTGATTACCCTGACCATCATTGTCATTATCGTTATGGGGTTCGATTTCACACTCAAGCTTCTGCGCGGCAGTTTTGTGGATCATGCGGGCGCCGAGATCGACCGGCGAATCTCAAGCGATCTTTTTGACAAAATCTCGCGACACAATATCACCATGACGCGGCAGGCGACTGGTTCAGTCGCCAATACAGTCCGCGATTTTGAACTGCTGAAAGAAGTTATTGGTTCAGCCAGTTTCACCATCTTTGCCGATCTGCCTTTCGTTTTTCTGTTTATTTTAGTCCTTTTTGCCATCGGTGGCGTGGTCGCGACTATACCAGCCATGGTCGTGCCAATCGTCATTATCTTTGGTTTGCTCCTGCAACCCATTATGCGCAAAATTAGTGAGCAAAGCATTGCTCAAGGAAAATCCAAACAAGCGGTTATGGTCGAGATGCTGTCGATGCTTGAGACCGTCAAGACTATTCGCGGGCTGTCCATTTTACGCAATAGATGGTTTCAGGGCGTTATTAACCAAGGCGCCGCGCAACGGCGTAGCCGCTTCACCACCCAACTGGCCACGCATTTCACGCAACTCGGACAGCAATCCTCGCAAATCGGAATTATTTTCTATGGCGTCTTTTTGATCGCAGCAGGGAATCTTACCATGGGACAGTTGATCGCTTGCGTGATTTTATCTGGGCGAACGCTGGCTCCACTTGGGCAAATTACTGGATTGCTGGGGCGTCTTAACGCTGCTGTCACGGCTTATCAAAGCCTGTCCGAGGTCATGGACACCAAAACCGATGAGGAAGAACGCTCGAGTCAAGTTAAGCGGGACGTCTTCAAAGGAGCGATTGCGCTCAAGGGCGTGACAATGACGTATGAAGGGCAGAATGATGCATCGCTTAAGGATTGTGCCATCGCCATCAAAGCGGGCGAGCGTGTGGCTGTGCTTGGGCGTATTGGTTCAGGTAAATCGACATTGCTCGGACTGGTCTCCGGAATCCATAGAGCAACTGAAGGCAAAGTTCTGATCGATAACACCGATGTTCAGAATCTCCGCCCTGATGATATTCGACGCAACATCGGCGTTGTTCTACAAAACCCCATGTTGTTTTCAGGCTCAGTGCGTGAAAATTTGATGATGGGTAACCCGGATGCTACTGATGAGGATTTAGTCAGAGCCGCCGAGATATCTGGTGCTTCAAATTTCATCGGGCTATTGCCTAATGGTTTTGATTTCGTACTGTCCGAACGAGGACAGGAATTATCGGCGGGGATGCGACAATCCCTCGCGATCGCCCGTGCTATGATCGGTAATCCGTCAATTTTTCTGATGGATGAGCCGACCTCATCGATGGACGCTGGCACCGAATCTGTGTTGGTCAAGAATATCGAAGAAGCAACACGCGGCAAAACCACCATCTTTGTTACACATCGTGGACCGATGGTGAATATGGCCGACCGGATTATCGTTATCGAGGGGGGGCAGGTTGTCATCGATGGCCCTCGCGATGCTGTGCTCGAAAAACTTAAGCAAGCATCACAAAAAGGCCAAGGAACCGCATCATGAATAAAATTTTAGCATTGTTACGTTCATTGCTTGGAAGATTGCCATTTTTTGGCAGTTCAAGCACTGAGATAGAAGTCGTTGAAGCCGAAAAAATTGATCCCCAAAAACCTTTGCCCGAATCCGAAGCTGATGCCGCCGAGGCTGAAGAAGTGCTGCCGCCCTTATCTTTTATCGAGAGAATCAAACGGAATATTTATTATTTTTTCTTCCCGCCGCCGACGCTGGTTCAAGTGCAAACCAAAACCCCTGAGATTGATCTCGATAAATTTTCCAAAGACCTGCCACTTAAAGGGCAACTTGTCTATATTCTGATCGGGGCGTTCTTTATTATAGCTGTTCTATGGGCCGCTTTTACTGAGATTGATGAAGTAGTGCGCGCCGAAGGCGAGATTGTTCCAAGCAATAATGTCCAGCTGGTTCAATCAAGACTGCCTGGATCAGTGGTCGCCATCAATATCAAACTTGGTGATAAAGTCGAAAAAGGGGACGTTTTATTCAATATAGAAGATGAGGACGTCAAAGCCAATTTTGCTGACAATGAAATTCAGCACCTGACCGCACTCGCAACGATTTACCGCCTTGAGGCCGAAGCGGCCAACAAAGATAGCGTCGATTTTCCTGAATGGCTGGCCTCAAAAGCTCCCAGTATGGTTCAACAGGAACGGCAGGTTTTCGAAAGCCGTATCCGTGCGCTCAACAATGAACACGATGTCATTGTCGAGCAGATAGAAAGCCTTAATCGTGCAATTGATGAACGCAGGGCTGAAAAACGGGTAGCGGCCTCACAAGCCGACGTCATTATGGAAGAACGCGCGATTATTGCTCCGCTTGTCGAGGCAGGACATGAGCCTAAACTCATGCTCATCAATATCGATTCACGCCATAAAGAGGCCAAGGGACGTGCCGAACTCGCGACCCTCGCCGCAAGACGCCTTGCCGCCGATCTCTCAACGCAAGAATACCGACTCATAGCACTTCAAGGTAATTTCCGTGCGGATGCCGAAGCTAGACTGGTCGAAGCTAGAACTAACGCCGCCCAAGCTGAGGCGAGACTTAACGCTCTTGAGGGCAAAGTCGAGCACGCTGAAGTCAAAGCCCCAACCTCAGGCACGGTTTCAGCTGTTCATTTCACCACGGTCGGAGGCGTGATCGAGGCGGGATCGGTTATTGCCGAAATTGTCCCTGAAGAAGAAGACATCACTGCCCGAATCCGAATTCTTACTCAGGATGTCGCCGACGTCAGACCTGGACTTAAGGTTAGAGTCTCGCTGTCGGCTTATGATGTGGCGCGCTATGGTACCGTTGAGGGCTATATCGAAAAAATCGCAACGAACAGCACACAGCAGGAAAATTTGCCGCCGTTCTATCAGACGATGGTTAAAATTCCTGATCCCGTATTCGCCCAGTCAGGCGCGCGCCCTGACGTTGTGCCGGGGATGCCTGTGGTGGTCGATGTGCTTGGCGGAAAACGGACCGTCCTTGGCTATATTCTCTCGCCAATCCAACGAGCCCAAACCATTGCTTTCCGCGAAAAATAATTCTGGCTTGCCTTTTGATAAGGAACAGCGCACCTTACCTAAGGATGAGTAAAACCCGTGATGGGGAGGGATGATGGCGAACCATGGTTATGCCTCAGGGCGTCTTAATCTACCATTTGTTGGTCTTTGCTCTTTTGGCAAATGTCCTTATGTTGAAAATTGGGATGCTATCGATGCTGATGTAGCCATTTTAGGTGCACCGTTTGATTCTGGTACCCAGTTTCGGGCGGGCGCGCGATTTGGCCCTAGGGGTATCCGCGAGGCCTCTACATTGTTTTCCTTCGGGCATGGCGGGGCTTACGACCATGAGGATGATATTACCTATCTCGATAGTTCAACCACGCGAATCGTTGATATTGGGGATGCTGATATTATCCACACCGACACCGCCCAAAGTCACGCCAATATCGAAAAAGGCGTCCGTGCTATACTGAACGCTGGTGCGATGCCGGTTATCCTCGGCGGTGATCATTCGATTAATATTCCTTGTGTTAATGCTTTCAGCGATCAAAAACCATTTCATCTGGTGCAAGTGGACGCGCATCTTGATTTTGTCGATAGCCGGCACGGCGTTACCACAGGGCATGGAAATCCTATGCGCCGTGCTGCTGAAAAGCCATGGGTTACCGGACTCACACAGATCGGAATTCGCAACGTATCCTCAACCGCCAAGGAGGGTTATGATGACGCCAGAGCGATGGGCTCTGACATTATCTCGGTGCGGCAATTCAGGCAAATGGGCGTGGATTCCGTTCTTGATCTTATTCCTAAGGGTGCACGCATCTATATCACCATCGATATTGATGGGTTTGATCCCTCGATCGCCCCTGGCACTGGAACGCCAAGCCATGGCGGATTCATCTATTACGAAGTGCTTTCGCTGATGGATGGGCTTGCACGCCGCAATAGCGTTGTCGGTATAGATCTGGTTGAAGTGGCCCCTGATTATGACCCGGCGGGACAAACAACCACTCTGGCGGCCCAGCTGTTACTCAACACCATCGGGCGCGTTCTTTATCACGGACAATAGCAAAGGTAGGTATTACTATGGCTCTTCATTTCTCAACTCAAGAATTCACCCGGCGCCGCGAGGCTCTGGTTGCTACGATGCGCGAAGCCAAATTAGACGGGATGCTGCTGTTCCGGCAGGAAAGCATGTATTGGCTGACAGGGTATGACTCTTTCGGCTACGTCTTTTTCCAATGCCTCGTGGTCACCGCTGATGGCGAAACTAAGCTGATCACCCGGGCCCCTGATTTGCGGCAGGCGCAAAACACCTCTAACATCCGCGATATTCGCGTTTGGGTTGATAGGCAAGATGCGTATCCGCATCACGATCTTCGGGATCTCATTGAGGAAATGGGGCTGAAGGGCGCGCGCCTCGGTGTTGAATATGAGTCTTACGGCATGACCGGTCGTTCAGCGATGAGATTGAATGAGACCCTCGATGGCTTTGCCGCACTGGTTGATGCATCTGAACTTATCTCGCGTTTGCGGTTGGTTAAATCAGATGAAGAGATTGTCTATGCAAGACGCGCGGCCGAACTCGCGGATAACGCGCTTGAGGCCGCGATTGAGCTTGCCCATCCAGGCGCCGATGAAGGGCATATTCTGGCGGCGATGCAGGGTGAGATTTTCAAGGGCGGTGGTGATTATCCTGCTTGTGAATCTATTATCGGTTCAGGCGAAAACGCTTTACTTTGTCGTTATTTTACAGGACGGCGGGCCTTGAGCGATGTGGACCAGCTGACGTTGGAATGGGCGGCTACCTACAGACATTATCATTCGGCGATGATGCGGACGATCCCAATCGGCAAACCTCATCCCGCCCATATTAAAATGCATACAGCTTGCGTTGCTGCGCTCGCCGCCTGCTCCGAGGCACTCAAGCCGGGCAAAACAGTTGGCGGGGTCTTTGACGCCCACGCAAGAGTTATGGATGAACACGGGTTTAATCATGCGCGGATGAATGCCTGTGGCTATTCGCTTGGCGGGACATTCTCGCCTAACTGGATGGATTGGCCGATGTTCTTTTCAGGCAATCCCGTTATTCTTGGTGGAGGCATGATCTTTTTCCTTCATATGATTCTCATGGATAGCGAGAATGGCGTGGCCATGAATCTCGGCGAAACCTATTTGGTCACCGCCGATGGTAATGAAAGGCTTGGCAAATTATCCTCTGATCTCGTCATCGGATAGCTGTTTTACGAAAAAACTTGCTTTTTACTTCATAATTTGGTCTTTTGCGTTAGTCGCTGTTCTAGAGACAGAGACGATCGTGCAACGATACAGATTGAGAGGCGATGGAAACCCCTTTTGTTCGTTATGAGAATGTTCAGAAGAGCTATGATGGCGAGACCCTCGTTGTCAAAGACCTGAATCTCGACATTTACAAGGGTGAATTCGTCACTATGCTTGGTCCTTCAGGGTCAGGAAAAACGACCTGCCTCATGATGTTGGCGGGTTTTGAGACTGCGACGCATGGTAATATTCTGCTCGATGGTAAGCCGATCAATAATATCCCCCCCCATCGCCGTGGCATAGGCATGGTGTTTCAGAACTATGCCCTTTTTCCTCATATGACCATCAGTGAGAATCTGACTTTTCCGCTTAAAGTGCGCAAGATCGGCAAAGCTGAAATTACTAAAAAAGTCACTCGCGCCCTCGATATGGTGCAGATGGCTGAATTTGGCGACAGAAAACCCGCACAGCTTTCAGGTGGACAACAGCAGCGAATCGCACTGGCCCGTGCACTGGTCTTTGAACCCGAACTCGTGCTGATGGACGAACCGCTGGGCGCGTTAGATAAACAGCTGCGCGAGCATATGCAGTATGAAATTAAACATATTCACGAATCACTCGGTGTGACGGTGGTCTATGTCACCCATGATCAGGGCGAGGCGTTGACCATGTCTAACCGAATCGCCGTTTTTAATGACGGGATTATTCAGCAGCTTGCTGACCCAGTGCAGCTCTATGAAAAACCTGAAAACGCTTTTGTCGCTCAATTTATCGGTGAAAATAACGTGCTCATCGGTACGGTGAAGCACGTTAACAAAGACAAGATCGATGTCGAAATAGATCAAGGCAACGTGATTGAAGCTATACCAGCTTTTCCCAATCTTGCTAAAGGTGACAAAACTACGCTTTCCGTGAGACCGGAGCGAGTTACGTTTTGTGTTAAACCTAATAAGGACAGAATCAATTTGCCTGGACGGGTGGAAGAACTGATTTATCATGGCGATCATATTCGCTGTCGTGCTACCGTCGCTGGGAATAGTGCATTTATTGCCAGAATCCCCAATGACGGTAACGCTGAGGTTTTAAAGCCGGGCTCTGACGGATTTGTCAACTGGCACATGGGGGATTGCTGCGCTCTCGATTCTAGTGAATAATAGAGCGAGTAATAGGATTGCCATCAGGCAGTCATTCTATTCATAATCAAACTGGAGGAACAGATGATTTTTAGAAAAACAATGGCGACAACACTAGCAGCGACGGCAATCACTATTGCTGTCGGCGGAGTAGCCCTCGCCGAAAGTCTCACGGTCGTATCGTGGGGAGGCGCTTACACCAAATCTCAGGTGGAAGCTTACCACAAACCATGGACGGCTAAAACTGGCGTTAATATTCTCTCAGAGGATTACAACGGAGGCATCGCCGAGATTAAATCGCAAGTGGATGCGGGAAATGTCACTTGGGACGTGGTCGATGTCGAGTTATCCGATGCAGTGCGTGCCTGTGATGAAGGACTCGCTGAGCCTATCAACACTTCTATCTTACCGAATGCCCCTGATGGGACGCCGGCTACTGATGATTTTATCAAAGGCACAATCCACGAATGTGCGATCGCGAATATCGTCTGGTCGACGATTTTTGCGTATGACCGGAGCGTGATGCCTAACGGGCCGAAAGTCGTTGCGGATTTTTTCGATATCGAAAAATTCCCTGGCAAACGCGGTATGAGAAAATCACCCAAAGCGAATCTTGAACTGGCCTTGGCCGCCGATGGTGTCGCACCGGGCGATATTTATGACGTGTTGTCAACGCCGGCTGGTTTAGATAGGGCTTTTGCTAAACTCGATACCATCAAGGATAATGTGGTTTGGTGGGAAGCAGGCGCACAAGCACCACAGCTTCTTGCTGATGGTGAGGTTGCTATGACCACGGCCTATAACGGCAGGATTTTTGGTGCGGTCGCGGCTGAAGACAAGCCTTTTGAGATTGTTTGGGATGGTCAGGTCTTTGATATGGATCTGTGGATTGTTCCCAAGGGCGCGAAAAACAAAGAACTCGCCCTCGATTTTATTGCTTTTTCAACCAGCACTCAACCGCTTGCTGATCAGGCGTCTTGGATCTCATATGGTCCGGCGCGTAAATCATCAGTGCCGTTGATTGGTTCGTATCATAACAAGCCGACTTTGGCGATGGCCCCTCATATGCCAACTTCGCCAGAGAACTTCAAAACTGCCGTTCAGAACAATTTTGAATGGTGGGCGGATAACCAAGATGAGATGAATGAACGTTTCAACGCTTGGCTAGCCGGTTAATGTCAATAAAGGGGTGAGGAGGCTTTGAGCCTCCCCACCTCCTTTTTTTTCTAATGAGCAGATGATCGACACAACGCAGCCTATTCTTGCCGCTGACGGTACGCCTTTGAGAAAGAAACTCGCAAGGGCAATTTTTCGAACTAGGCTTCGAGCTTTTGGGCTGGTTTTGCCGTTACTCGCTTTTGTTTTCGTCGCATTTATCATTCCCATTTTGTCGATGCTGTCCGCAGCCGTTTATGATGACCGATATGCGAGTCTGATGCCTCTGTCGACCGAAGCGTTCAAGCAATGGGATGGAAACACTACGCCAACCGAAGCGATGGCTGAAGCTTTGGTACTCGATCTGATCGTTGTGCGCAAAGACAGAACCGTGGGCAGAGTTGCAACCCGTGTCAATCGTGAGGTTTCGGGGGCCCGATCGCTTTTAAAATCGACTGCGAGAAGCGTGGCAAAGTTCGAAAAACCTTATCTCGAAGCACTCATCGATAAAAATGACAAATGGGCTGATATTGAAATATGGCAAGCAATTAAACTTTCATCAAAAACATTCACTTTTGGGTATCTTGCTAACGCTATGGATATGCAGATCACCGTTGACGGCAAACTCGAGGCGCAAGATGCGCTTAGGCGGATTTATGTCAAGTTGTTTGTAAGAACTCTCGAAATTTCCCTTATTGTTACCATCGCCTGCTTATTTCTAGGGTATCCAGTCGCTTATATGATGGCAAATTTGCCGATCAGAACCTCTAATCTTTTGCTGATTCTCGTGCTGATGCCATTCTGGACCTCATTACTGGTCAGAACCACCGCTTGGATCGCTATGTTGCAGGGGCAGGGGGTGATTAATGACCTGCTGGTATCCTTCGGTATTACCACCGATGAGGATCGATTCTCGCTGATCTATAATAAAACTGGCACGCTGATCGCTATGACCCATATCCTGTTGCCGTTTATGATTCTGCCGCTATTTTCGGTGATGAAAACCATTTCACCCACCTATGTCCGCGCCGCCAAATCGATGGGTGCATCCAACTGGATGGCTTTTCATCGAATCTACTTTCCCCAATCGATACCAGGGATAGGTGCGGGGTCGTTGCTGGTTTTTATTCTCGCCATTGGCTATTATATTACCCCGGCTTTGGTCGGTGGACAGGACGGGCAGATGATTTCAAATATCATCGATTTTCATATGCGCAGCTCGCTTAACTGGAATATGGCCGCCGCTCTTGGTTTTATCCTAATGGTCTTTATATTGTTCTTTTTTTGGCTCTATGACCGCATTGTCGGTATAGATAACATGAAACTAGGATAGAGTTAATGGCTGCAACTTATCGATATATCCCGCCTCGGCCGCCTATAGCTTTGACGCTGGGAACTCCCGCTGGACTCGCGGCCATTGTCGGATTGGCTAGCGCGCAAGGCGATGTCGCATTGCTTCTGCCTTACGCCATAGTCGCCGCAGCACTCACCGCACTGGCGGGATTTGCTGCGCTAAACCTGACCCGCTCGCGCTTGCTCGCAGGGATTAGTATGGCGGCGCTGTTTTTCGTCCTTGGCACATTAGTATTCTCATTCGCCTACGGCATGATCGTGGGTTTTTGTGGCTTTATCTTGGGGCGGATGACGATTTGGCTTGATAGCGGAGATTATCGGTTACCTTTGCCTCCTTACGCTTCATCGCGCGAGGTTTTATGGTTCTATTCCTTTCGTGTCATTTGTGGGGCTATCTTTATTTTTCTGATCGCGCCGATCTTGATCCTGATCCCTCTGTCTTTTAATCAGGAGCCGTATTTTAGCTTTACCCAAGGAATGCTCTCCCTTGATTCTTCGGCGTTCTCACTTCGCTGGTATAAGGATATTTTGATCAACGGCATGGCAGCTCCCAACGCGATTCAAGGTTGGTGGCAGGATATGTGGCAGAACGCACAATGGATAAGGTCTATCAAAAACTCACTTTTTATAGGGTTTTTAGCAACGATTTTATCAACAAGCCTTGGCACCGTCGCAGCGGTGGGGCTCGCGCGTTCTGAAATGCCCTACAGGCGCAGTATTATGGCGTTGCTGATCTCACCGATGGTGGTTCCTCTGGTTATCACCGCATCAGGGATGTTCTTTTTCTTCTCGCAGGTCAGTATCGCCAAAACCTACATCGGAATTATTCTGGCCCATGCGGTACTTGGCACGCCTTTCGTCATTATCACGGTTACCGCCACCCTAGCCGGTTTCGATAAAAGCCTAACCCGCTCGGCGGCAAATTGCGGCGCAGGACCTATTACGACTTTTTTCAAAATCCAAATGCCACTCATTCTGCCGGGAGTAATCTCTGGCGCGTTATTTGCTTTTATCACCTCATTTGATGAAGTCGTGGTGGTTCTGCAACTCGCTGATGTTTCCCAGCGTACTATTCCACGCCAGATGTTTTCTGGTATCCGCGAGCAAATCAGTCCCACCATTCTCGCGGTTGCGACGATTCTTGTTATTCTGTCGGTGTTATTGTTATCCGCAGTTGAACTATTACGTCGCCGTTCTGAGAAATTGCGCGGCATCATTATAACTTGATCCACGAGGAGAACGCTGATGACGTCTTGGTCGTCCGCTGCGCTTAGCGATGCTATCAGTCGGGTTAAAAATGAGAATCGATACAGGCATTTTACCGAAATAGAAAGACGCGCAGGAGAGCATCCGCGTGCTCGATGGCACTCGCCTCAAGGCTTGGTCGAGGTGGTGGTCTGGTGTTCTAATGATTATCTTGGCATGGGGCAATCGCAGCTGGTCACAGACGCGATTGCTGATGCGGCAAAGCTAGAAGGTGGTGGCGCCGGCGGAACGCGCAATATCTCAGGCAATAGCCATGCGTTGGTCGCGCTAGAAGGTGAACTTGCTGCGCTCCACGGCAAAGAACGTGCACTGGTCTTTTCAAGCGGTTATGTTGCTAATGAAGCAACGCTGGGGATTTTAAGCCGCATTTTTGGCGGCATAAAAATCTTTTCCGATCAAGGCAATCACGCCTCGATGATCAGAGGAATTGCCTCAGCGGGTGTCGATAAGGTTATTTTCAGGCATAATGACCTCAACCATCTTGAAACCCTACTGGGCGCCGAGACGTATGAGCGGCCAAAAATCATCGCTTTTGAATCGGTGTATTCGATGGATGGCGATATCGCCCCCGTCGCTGAAATGGTTGCTCTCGCCAAACGCTATAACGCCATGACCTATTTAGACGAAGTTCACGCAGTCGGACTTTACGGGGCGACCGGCGGCGGGATTGCCGAGCAGGAAAATGTCTCCGATCAAATAGATATCATCCAAGGTACACTTGGCAAAGCGTTCGGGGTGATGGGAGGATATATCGCTGCCTCCGGCCTGGTCTGCGATGTGGTGCGGAGCTATGCGCCAGGCTTTATTTTTACCACTGCTTTGCCGCCCCCGCTCGCAAGAGGAGCGTTAGCCGCAATCAAGCATCTGCGGCAAAGCAATGCTGAGAGGCACGCACAAGCGAAGCAGGTCAAGGCGCTCAAACAACGATTGATCAAGTCGGGATTTGATATCCTCCATGGCACCTCGCATATCGTGCCGCTGATGGTACGGGATGCCAATTTATGCCGCATGATCAGCGAGAAATTGCTTAGCCGTCATCATATCTATGTCCAGCCTATCAATTACCCCACTGTGCCGCGAGGTGGTGAAAGGCTACGGTTGACGCCGGGGCCTCTCCATACGGACGTGATGATCGATGATCTTGTTTCAGCCCTTGAAAGCGAAATTAATATGCAGAATCCTTCATGAATGACCTTTTATGGACACCGCCGCCAGACGCCTTTACCCAAAGTGCGGTTGCCCAATTCGCAGCACGCCTTGAAGCCAAAGGGATTTTTGCATGGCGCGATGATTTTCATCGGCTCTGGCAATGGTCGGTGGATGAAATAGAAACTTTTTGGTCAGAGTTCTGGGACGAGCAAAATATCATCGGCGAGAAAGGTGCACGCATTTGCGCCAATCCCGACACGATGACCGGCGGGCAGTTTTTCCCCGATGGATATCTCAATTATGCTGAGAACCTGCTCACGGACGCCGATGATCAGCTGGCGATCATTGCCCATAGCGAAGATGGTGCAAGACGCCAAATTACCCGGGCCGAATTACGGCGTGATGTCATAGCTCTCGCCGGATGGCTTAAAGCTCAAGGTGTCACCCAAGGCGACCGCGTCGCCGCTTACACCCCCAATATTCCCGAGGCCGTGATGCTGTTGCTAGCGAGTTCCGCCATTGGCGCGGTGTTTTCATCATGCTCGACCGATTTCGGACTTAATGGCGTCTTTGATCGATTTGGACAGATTGCTCCAAAAGTTCTGATGGTTGTTGATGGGTATCGTTATAACGGCAAGATCATTTCACGCGCTGAGATCAACCATGAACTGATCGAGAAAATACCCTCGATCTCATCCGTTTTGATCGTGCCTTTTATCGAGGATGTACCCACCAAGCATGAAAAAGCCATTGTGTTAGATGAAGCGATTGCAGAGGCCAACCCCATCAGTCATTTCACCAAAACTCGATTTAATGACCCACTTTATATTCTCTATTCTTCAGGTACTACTGGTGCGCCCAAATGCCTTGTCCATGGTGGTGGCGGAAGTTTGATCCAGCATCTCAAAGAGCATAAACTCCATGCTGATATTCGCCCCGGCGACCGAGTTTTTTATTTCACCACCTGCGGCTGGATGATGTGGAATTGGCTAGTCTCAGCACTCGCGAGTAAGGCGGCCATCGTTTTATATGAAGGTAGTCCGTTTTACCCCGACCCATCGCGCTTATGGAGGATCGCTGATAGCGAAGGAATTACACTCTTTGGTGTGTCTGCGAAATATATAGACGCTAGTCGAAAAAGCGGCATCACGCCAGCCGAGGATCATAACCTTTCTGCCCTGAGGTTGATCTGTTCCACCGGCTCGCCTTTGACCAAAGATGGATTCGCTTTCGTCTATCAATCTGTCAAGCCTGACGTCCAGCTGGCGAGCATCACTGGCGGTACTGATCTCGTGTCGTGTTTTGCCCTTGGCGCGCCGGTTCTGCCAGTCTATAGCGGAGAGATTCAGACGAGAGGGCTTGGGATGGCGGTGCAGATTTTTGACCAGAACGGTGAGGCGATCACCGAAAGCCAAGGCGAGATGGTTTGCGTTAAGCCTTTTCCCTCGATGCCGGTCTTTTTCTGGGATGATCCTGATGGCACCAAATACCGCAATGGCTATTTTACGCATTTTGACGGAATCTGGCGGCATGGTGACTGGGCGACAGTCACACCGCGAGGCGGAATCATCGTGCATGGGCGGTCGGACGCGACCCTTAACCCGGGTGGAGTCCGGATTGGCACCGCGGAAATCTATCGGCAGGTCGAGGCTTTCGATGCGGTTATCGAGGCATTAGTCGTGGGGCAAACTATTACCCAAGATGGCCAGCAAGATGTGAGAGTCGTGTTGTTCGTCCGTCTCGCTGAAGGGGCGGTTTTGGATGAGGGGCTTAAAGGCGCAATTACTGCCGCTATTCGTAAGGGAACAACGCCGCGCCATATGCCATACGCGATTATCGCGGTTGCCGATATTCCGCGCACCCGATCAGGCAAAATCACCGAACTTGCTGTGCGCGATATTATCCATGGTCGCGAGATTTCTAACACTGAAGCTCTTGCCAATCCCGAATCACTGCGCTATTTCCAGAATCTCTCTGAATTGCGATAAATCCCACCTATGTCTAACCCTCCCGAAAATCTGATTATTATTGGCTCTGGTGCCGCCGGACTAACAGCCGCTATTTATGCCTCTCGCGCTAATCTCAAGCCTCTGGTGGTGGGGGGATTACAACCTGGAGGGCAGATGACGATCACCACCGATGTCGAAAACTACCCAGGATTTGCCGAGATCATTCAAGGCCCATGGTTGATGGAACAGATGCGCGCACAAGCCGAACATGTTGGTGCAAGGGTGATCAATGATGTGATCACTGGGGTGTCCTTTACCAAGCGCCCCTTTGAACTCACTTGCGATAGTGGGAAGACTCTCACCGCCCATAGCGTTATTATTGCCACCGGCGCACAAGCGCGATGGCTTGGGCTTGATAGCGAGGCGAAATTTAACGGCAAAGGTGTCTCGGCTTGTGCGACTTGTGATGGATTCTTTTACAGAGGCAAAAACGTGGCTGTTGTTGGTGGCGGCAATACCGCCGTGGAAGAAGCACTGTATCTCGCCAATATCTGCCGCGAAGTGACTCTGATCCATCGCCGTGATAGCCTGCGGGCTGAGCAGATCATGCAGGATCGAATCGTCAAAACCGATAATATCACCACCATCTGGAATCACACTGTCTCTGAAGTGCTTGGCGATGAGGCTCCTATGGGCGGTGTTACCGGCTTGCGGATTAAATCAACGACAACCGAAACTGAAACCGATATTGCTATAGATGGGCTGTTTATCGCCATCGGGCACGACCCTGCAACTTCGGCTTTCAAGGGTGAGATCGCGCTTGATGAGCAAGGCTATATTATTGCTGAGTCTGGTTCAGTGCGAACGTCAGCCGATGGCGTTTTTGCTGCCGGTGATTGTGTTGATAAAGTCTATCGGCAAGCGGTAACCGCTGCTGGTATGGGATGTATGGCGGCCCTTGATGCCGAAAAATGGCTGGCTATTCGGGACTTAAGTGCGTAACGCCTCGGGCGGGATCACTACCTCACGTTCCCTGATCATAATATGCAGTGCGAAAGCAATCACTCCCGAAGCCAACATGATCACCCACATTACATCATAATTATCGGTCAGATCATAAACCAGACCTCCCAACCACGCTCCGAAAAATGATCCGACCTGATGTGAGAGAAAAACAACTCCATATAATGTAGCCATGTATCGAGGTCCAAAAAAAGTGATGACTAAACCGCTGGTCAAAGGGATTGTTCCAAGCCAAAGCAGTCCCATCAGCGCCCCGAAAACCAACGCCGAGGTACCAGTGACCGGCAAGGTGATAAACACCGCAATTATCACAGTCCGCATGAGATAAATCAGCGCAAGAGGGATTCTTTTTGACGTAACACCGCCAATCCAACCGAAAAACAATGCTCCAAAAATGTTAAAAAGCCCAATCAACGCCAAGGCCCAACTAGCGATTGATGGATCAATTCCGTTATCGGCGAGATAAACTGGTAAATGCACTCCGATGAATACAAGCTGCAACCCGCAAACGAAAAAACCGCTAGCCAGTAATAAATAATCACGTGATGACAATGCGTGATAAAATGTATGTCGTAATGAGGCCGTAGCGACTTGCTTCACCTTTGTGTCGCCTGGTTTCTCGCGCAAGCCGAAACTAAAGCCGATCATCGTGGCCGCCACCGCCGACATTAATAACAATGCTGTCTGCCAGCCGTAGCCCCCGATCAGCAATTGTGCCACTGGCACCAACGCGAATTGGCCGAATGAGCCGAGAGAGGTCACAAACCCAAGTGCTAATGAGCGTTTTTCTGGCGGAGCGGCGCGACTAACTGCGCCGATTGCCACTGCCATTCCTGCGCTACCAAGCCCAAGTCCGATCATCACATTGCCGAAAACCGTCCCAAAAGGTGTTACTATCTGAGATAGAATCACCAGACCCACAGCATAAAGCACACCACCAAGCGCGGCGACTCGCCATCCGCCGATTTTATCAGCCACCGCCCCGAAAATCGGTGATGACAGCCCCCAAAGCAGATTCTGAATTGCGAGTGCGAAGGAAAATAGCTCGCGGCCGGTGCCTAACTCAAGGCTGATGGGCGCGAGAAATAGACCCATCGACTGTCTGATTCCAAGGCTGATTGTAACCAGAACAGAAGCGCTAAGTAGAATGACGGTCCATGGAGCCAATCGGAATGGTGACATAAGTGATCTCTGGAGTAGTTTCTGGGAATATTTTATGGGAATATTTTCTGGGGCGGTCTTGCCGGTGAGGATGACTTTAGCTCTTGTATTGTGCGGCACGGAGGCCGTCAATCATTCGGCAAAAAGCCTGATGGTTTTAACCTGATAGCCCTTATCGCCAGGCTCAATCGTTACCAGAATACGCTGGCCGGTTTGAACGCTCGAGAGTCCACTTTCCTCAATCATCCGCGAGTGAATGAAAACATCTTCCTCAACGTCTTCAACTTCGATGAAGCCATAACCTTTGGTGTCGTTAAAGAATTTGACCTGAGCGATTTTTTCATCGGGATTAGGTTCAGTCGCGATTAGTTTATCGTCCACTGGCGGGCGTTCAATGCCAAACAGCATCTCAACAATCTGTCCTCGATCCGATTCTTCTAGTGTTACGATTACAATGTCGTCCGCCTGCACTTTAGTCGCACCAAAAGTGACCAAAACCGAGCGATGAAGAAACACTTCCTCACCACCGATATCTATAAAGCCGTAGCCAAGACGGTCACTGAACCACTTAACTGTGCCTTTATGCCGTTGTGCCGCTCCGGCAACGATTGGATCGATCTTTCCGCTACTCATGATGCGATAATCTTTCACCAAGCAATATATAATAGACTCTAGCCCACAAAATCTTGTCTAAATCAACAAGTAGAGTAGGACAATTTTTATATTATGATAAATTAGTTAAAAAAGGTTTAATGTGCAATCTCATTTGCTGGCGATGGGTGCGGCCAGAAATTTTAAATCTAGCGCAGGGCTTCGAGCGATCGGTCTACAGAGGCGGTTACCATCGTTCGCCAATCAGCCAGCGTCGTCGCGTCTTTTGAATCAGGTGGCATCAGCAACCCTCGTGATGACGAAATAACCCCGCCTTCCCAGCCCTCGGATCCTTTAATGAGCCCTGCAAGCGCTGCGTCCGCTCCCGCTCCTTGCGCGCCAAAGCCGGGAATTAAGAATAACGCTTGGGGTAATGCGCGGCGCAGTTTTTTCAAATCTTCGGCTTTTGTCGCCCCAACCACCGCGCCGATCGCGGAAAAACCGCATTGTTCAACAGTGTCTTCGATAATCGGTTGAAGAAGCTTTGCGAGGTGATGAAAAAGAGGTTGACCACCGACAAGATTCTGCCCTTGCAGATCATCCGCGCCGTCATTGCTAGTGCGAAGAAGGCAGAAAATTCCACAATTCACGGCTTTCGCTTGGTTGATAAATGGTGCGAGGGTGTCAAGCCCTAGATAGGGATTAACTGTAACTGCATCTGACGGGAAAGGGGCTTGATCGCCTAACCACGCTTCGGCATATGCTTGTGCGGTCTGGCTGATATCCCCACGCTTGGCGTCCATGATCACAAGCAATCCCTCATTTTTGGCATCTCGCGCGAGATCAGCCAAAATCTGCATGCCTTCTACGCCAAGCCTTTCGAACAACGCGACTTGAGGTTTGATCACCGCTACTCGCCCGGTTAGAAGGCGCAAAACTTCATAAACCCAGTCTCGGGTGGCGCGGCCGGGATCTGCACCCGCAAAAATTTTTGGCAAAAATTTCGAGTGTGGGTCGATCCCGCCACATAACACCGAATTTCGCGCCCTGATGGCTTCAGTCAGCCTATCCGCGAAAGAGTAAACCATTTTATGCTAGACCAAGAGCCGCCCGATACGTTTCTATTAATGCGTCTCGCTCAAGAAGCTGTTGCCGGTCCATCTGCCGCATCTTGACCATCTGCCGCATTACTGACACGTCAAAACCAAAGCCTTTAGCTTCGCTATAAACCTCTTTTATATCCGTCATCATCGAGGCTTTCTCCTCTTCGAGATGTTCTATGCGTTCGATGAAACTCCGCAATTTTTCAGGCGATTGATTACCGGTTTTCATCGTTGGGGCTGCAGACATGGCAGAATCCTCTTCATTTAATAGTGCGGGTTTTCATCGCCGCCAGTTGTTCCGGGGTCGCTTCAGTCTGATAAGCGGTTTTCCATTCATCATAGGGCATCCCGTAGACGATCGTCTTGGCTTCATCGGTGGTAACGGGGGTGCCGGCCTCGACGGATTCCTCTCGATACCAGCGCGACAGGCAATTCCGACAAAACCCCGAGAGGTTCATCAGATCGATATTCTGAACGTCACTCCGATCTTGCAAATGCGCGACCAGACGCCGGAAAGCCGCAGCTTCAATTTCAGTTTTCTGAGCAGGCATTATTCTATCCATAAACTCTATTGACTGAAGCCAGATTTGCCACCTCAAAAGCGTAAAGACAAGTAAAAAACGTGGTTGCGATTATTTTCATCCATCCCTTAAATAGATTTTAATCTTGCCTTGCATGCCAGCTAGCCTTAGGCTTTAGCCATATGACACGCGACAGAAACAGTTTTGACGTTCCCCAACCGCCGCTTGAAGATCCCGCGACTTGCGCTGCCAGATTCGAGCGCATTCGTCATGCTCATCAAAGCGAAATCGCTGAGGATTACGTCGAAATGATCGCGGCTTTAATCGAGCATTGCGGCAAGGCCAGAGTTGGCGATCTTGCCGCCCGATTCGGCGTCTCCGCCCCCACTGTCACTGCGATTATCCAAAGACTTCGTCGACAGGGACTGGTTTTCACCGAACCTTACCGAACAATCTCCCTCACCAAGGCAGGACTTGACCTTGCCAAAGCGTGCTCAGAACGCCACATGATTATCCGCGATTTTCTGATTGCTATCGGCATCGATGAAAACACCGCCGCAACAGATGCCGAAGGCATAGAACATCACGTTAGCCAGAAAACCCTCGATGTGTTCAAAGAGATCGCGGTCGCCAAAAACCAGCATCTCCGTAACCAAAAATCATGACTATCGATAACGATATTATCTTCGATGAAGGTGACCCAGACCGGTGGCAGAAACTGGTAATCCAATCTTTAGGAGGCAAAGCGACAGATACCCTCAATACCATGACCGAAGATGGAATTGCCTTAGCGCCGCTTTATACGGCGGATAACGCGCCAGCGCCGATAGTGATTGGCGCAAATTCAGGATGGCGCGAGGCGCAATTCTGCACCGATCAGGGCGACCGGGCGGCGATAGCAGAAAGCGTCGCAGTTGAAGCCGAAGGCGGCTGTTTTATGGTGATGATCCCGCGTGAGGCGGCGGCGATGATCAATGAAGATATGTTTGCCCCCGCCAGCCCTCGTGGTCCTGCCGCGATTGGCATGATGCATGACGTGAACTGGGCAAAAAACGCGGCGATGGTTGATGCCGGCCGTAAGACTCTTGCCGACAAGAATACAGAGGCCGATGCCCCCTCTGTCCATCTCGGAGCTGATCCGGTCGCTGATTTTCTTCAGGGCGCGATTTCCGCTAACGCTTGCCATGATGAAGGTAGAAAACTTGCACGCCGCGTTGAAAAAACGCTATCCGCAGATAGCGTCTTTGCTGCGAGCGGCGAGAGTTTTCATCGTCTGGGGTTGACCGATGGTGAGGAACTCGCGGTTATGTTGGCGGATACTGTCTGGCAGCTGCGACAATGCGAAGCCATTGGGGTCGCCGCCAATACTGCGATGGACGCCATCGTGCCTCGAGTCGCGGTGGGATGTGATTTTGCTATGGCGATTGCCAAAACCCGCGCTTCAAGGTTAGTTTGGCAAAATTTTGCCGCTGCATGCGCAGTTGAGCATCATCCGATGATTCACGTGTTGACGTCCGACAGGATGCTGACCTGTATAGAGCCTGCCACTAATATTTTACGTAATGTGACCGCTGCCCTTGGCGCCGCGCTTGGCGGAGCTGATCTGATCACATGCCTGCCGCATGATTGGTTGGGTGGAACGTGCAATAAATCAAGGCGTCTTGCCCGCAATATCCATCATCTGATGCGCCATGAGGCGCGCCTCGATCAGATTGCTGACCCCGCCCATGGAGCGTATTTCTTAGATCATCTCACCGACCAGCTGGCGCGGTGCGCATGGGATAAATTCAAGTTGATCGAGAGTGAAGGCGGAATAATCGCCGCAGGCCAATCAGGCTTGATCGATAACTGGGCGAAGGCCGCCATCGCTGCACGGCAAGAAAAAGCTGATACCGCTGATGCACCGATTTTGGGGCTTACGGTTTATCCCTCATCCGCGCTCTCGACGCCCGCACCACTGATCGCTGATCAATACGGTCCACGTGGCGGCAACGCTCGCCCTGCCGCCGTCTGGGAATCGCTGCGTGCGCGGCTTGCGGCCAAGCCAATTCGGTGTCTTGCTTTGCAAGGCAAAGGCGAGTTAGCGGGGCGTGATCAGACAGCGCTATTTGCCGCTGCCGGATTCACCGTCGCAAAAATAACCGCTACTGATTCTCATGATGCGATGCGCCATATCACCTCCACCAAGCCTGACGTTGTGGTGCTATCGGGGTGGGGAAGTGAGGTGAGAGATTTAATCCATGCAATAAAAAAAGATACCCCCCCCGATGTCCTGGCCCCTCACGTCATCAATGGGGAGGTTGAAAATATTACGCGGCCGCGCATTGAAACGATTATCGAGGGTAAGAGATGAAGAGTCATTTACCTGATTTCAGTACGATTGAGTTCAAGACGCCTGATACTGAACATGCGGTTGAGCCGGGAGGGTCGCCAAAATCTTCACCCGAAGGAATCGCAATCAAGCCTTTCTATCCTGCGGTCTCAGTTGAAGACGCGCCGGGATTTCCCGGCTTTCCGCCGTTTGTCCGCGGCCCCTATTCAGCCATGTACGCCACAAAACCTTGGACAATCCGACAATATGCTGGATTTTCAACCGCCGAGGAATCAAACGCTTTTTACCGCCGCAATCTTGCCGCAGGACAAATGGGGTTGTCGGTTGCTTTCGATCTTGCGACGCATCGAGGGTATGATTCCGATAACCCGCAGGTGGTGTCAGATGTTGGGATGGCCGGTGTTGCTATCGATTCAATAGAAGATATGCGGATTTTATTCAGAGGAATTCCTCTCGATAAAATGAGTGTGTCAATGACCATGAACGGTGCAGTTTTACCGATCATGGCACTTTATATCATCGCCGCCGAAGAGCAAGGCGTCAAACCGGAGCAACTCACCGGCACCATCCAAAATGATATTTTGAAAGAATTTATGGTGCGTAACACCTATATTTACCCACCGCGAGAATCCTTGAGAATCGTCTCTGATATTTTTGCTTACACCGCGCAGCATATGCCACGATTTAACTCTATCTCGATCTCCGGCTATCATATTGAAGAAGCAGGCGCGACCGCCGATTTTGAACTCGCCTATACCCTCGCCAATGGCGTTGAATATGTCCGCGCGGGGTTGGCGGCCGGACTCAAGGCTGAAAGTTTTGTTCCCCGCTTGTCGTTCTTTTTTGCCAATTCGATGCCGTTTCTCATCGAAGTCGCAAAATTGCGTGCTGCAAGATTGCTCTGGGCGAAATTGATGAAGCATCATTTTGGTTTTGAAACCACGAAAATGCTCGCCCTCCGAACGCATTGCCAGACCTCGGGCTGGTCACTCGCTGCCCAAGACGTCTATAACAATATCATTCGCACCGAAATAGAAGCCATTGCTGCCGTGGGTGGACAAACCCAATCGCTTCACACCAATTCACTCGATGAAGCACTCGGATTACCAACCGATTTCTCAGCGCGAATCGCCCGAAATACCCAAATCCATCTTGCGACCGAAGCGAATATGACCACCGCCATTGATCCATGGGGTGGAAGCGGTGCGATCGAAAATCTCACCTATGACCTCGCCCGCCGTGCTGAAGATCATATCGCCGAAATAGAAAATGCTGGCGGGATGGTTAAGGCCATTGCGGCCGGGCTGCCAAAACGCCGTATAGAGGAAGTCGCGACCAGAACTCAAGCGTGGATCGATAGCGGAGAACAGCTGATCATCGGCGTGAATGCATACCAGCCGCCGCGTGATTTTGGCAGCGGTGAAGAGGTCGAGATTCTGCGCATTAATGGCGATGAGGTAAGGGCACGGCAGAGTGAACGGCTTAAAAAATTGCGGAAAAACCGAGATGCAAAACGCCTTAACGCTTCCCTCGAGGCACTTAAAAAAGCCGCTGAAGGTGACGCCAACCTTCTTGAGGTCACAGTAGAGGCCGCGCGGGCGGGGGCGTCCGTCGGCGAGATGTCTGCTGCGTTGGAGGCTGTTTTCTCTCGCTATGTCGCGCCGGTCTCGGGCGTTACCGGTGTTTGGCGTGCGCATCATGACACCGATGATAAAATCCTCTCATCTCTTGCTGGTTTTGAACGCGATCACGGCAGAAAGCCCAGAATCCTGATTGCTAAACTCGGACAAGACGGACATGACCGAGGACAGAAAGTCGTCGCCTCAGCCCTCGCCGATGTAGGTTTTGATGTTGTGATCAGCCCATTGTTTCAGACTGTCTCTTCGGTGGCCCGAAGCGCGGTCGCCGAAAATGTTGATCTGGTTGGTATTTCAACCCTCGCCGCTGGCCATAAACATTTCACCCCGAGTTTGCGCAAGGCGCTTGATGATGCGGGCGGCGCGCAAATCGCCCTAGTTCTGGGCGGCGTTATTCCACCAGGGGATATAGAGGCCCTCAAGGCGGTTGGGGTTGAGGAGGTGTTTACTCCGGGGGTTACCATCGAGCAGATCGCCCGAGCACTCTTGCGCTTGCTTGAAAATCGGCGCAATAAGTCCTGATTTGATGGTTAAAGGGAATAATGATCAATGCTAACCGCAGGTGATAAGGCGCAGGAGATTGTCGCTGAGTTTCAGTTCTTTGACGATTGGGAAGATCGCTATCAACATCTGATTGCGATGGGGCGCAGATTGCCAGCCCTTGATGACACGGATAAAATCGAAGAAAACCGATTGCGCGGCTGTCAATCCACGGTCCATTTTCTCGCCGAGAAAAAAAATGGAACGATCCACTTTCGCGCCGCTAGTGATGCGGCAATTGTTCAAGGATTGATCGCCCTGTTGTTGCGGGTTTATTCCGATTGTGACGCTGCTGATATTCGCGCGACTCCGCCGGATTTTCTGAAAGAGATAGGGCTCGATGAGCATCTATCACCGACTCGAAAAAATGGGCTAGCGGCCTTGGTGCAGGCGATATTTACCGCTGCAAAACGCTGACCGTATCATTATTCTATTGCGCGTTCGCCCCTCGGCGTCCGGTTGTAAGTCTCACGGTAGCATTTTGAGAAATGCGAAGCTGAAATAAAGCCGCACGCTAGAGCCACAGACAGAATAGACATGCTCGTCTGGCGCAACAAATGCCGCGCACGGGCCATTCGCAAATTAAGGTAGTAACGTGTCGGAGTGGTATTGAGATATTTGCGAAAAAGCCTTTCTAGTTGCCGCGTTGAAAGATTAACCCTACGGGCGATTTCAGTTTGAGACAAAGGATCTTCAAGATTTTCTTCCATCTTCGCAACCACCGAGAGAAGTTTTGGATGGCTGACGCCTAAACGTGCCCGTAATTCCATCCGCTGGCGGTCATGGCTTTCTCTGATGCGGTCATGAATGAATTGCTCAGAAACCGCTCTTGCGAGGTTATTGCCATGTGCTTGCGCGATCAGGTGAAGCATCATGTCAAGCGCCGCCGTTCCACCCGAACATGTCACTCGATCATTATCGATCTCAAAAAGATCATTCGTGACCTCAAGATCAGGGAATTCTTCGATTAGACCGTCACTATTCTCCCAGTGAATCGTACATCGCCGCCCCTCGAGTAAACCTGCCGCAGCCAGTAAATACGTGCCGGTGCAAATCGCACCGATTGCAACGCCGTGCCGCTCGATCATTCTCAAACCGTTTATTACTGAACGCGCCGCATAGCGCTGAACATCAACCCCGCCACAGACAAAAACCATCCTGCAACTCGTCAAGTGCTCCATTTTAGCGTCCGCCATGATCTCAACGCCATTGCTGGCAGTGGTGGACTCGCCGTTCTCGGTGGTGATGATCCACTCAAACAGTTCCTTCTCGCTAATTCGATTGACCGAGCGTAGTGGTTCTATGGCTGATGAAAATGCCATCATCGAAAAATTGGGAACCAGAAAAAAGCCGACTTTGAATACGTCGCCGCTATCGCCTGATGACAGTAATTTGGCAATACGATTATTACTCATCCCTAAACTCTATCATATATTGGGGGCTGTATAGCCCTTTATTCATCAATAATAGAAAACTCCATATCCGCCAAACCAAATTGGCGATTGAGATCTATTTACTGTTGCTGATTTTATGACTAGACTCGACTAGGCGATTTTTCTGCAAGGAGATGCTATGAGGCGCGATGCGGATGATTACTCTGGCCCACCGCAAAAACATAAGGTTTTCCGCTCACGAATAGCCGAAGGTGACGTCCTCAAAGTCCTCAAAACCCTGTCGCATGATGTGGTTTTTGACATAGTGATCGCTGATCCGCCGTATAATATAGGCAAGGATTTCGGCACTAATGATGATACTATGCCGATAGACGACTACATAGACTGGTCAGAACAATGGCTCGGATGTTGTTTTGACAGGCTTAGTGATAATGGGGTTATTTATGTCTATGGTTTTGCTGAGATACTCGCACGAATAGCGGCCCGCTATCCGATCACTCAACAACGATGGCTGGTTTGGCATTATACCAATAAAGCAACCCCATCGAGCCGGTTCTGGCAACGCTCACATGAAAGCATCCTCTGTCTATGGAAGCCGGGGAAACCAAGACCGTCGCTTGAAATCGATCAGATCAGAGAACCTTACACCAAAGGCTTTACCCCCAATATTGGACGCGTTCGCGCAGCGACTGAAAGCCGATTTGGCGGCAAGCGCGAGAAAACTACCATTTATAATGCTCATGAAAACGGTGCGTTGCCGCGTGATGTCATCAAAATCCCCGCGCTTGCTGGTGGGGCGGGGGCCGCGCAAAGATGGTTTATGTGCCATGATTGCGACCATCAAGTTTTCCCACCACGCGCGCTCAGCAATCACCGCCACCATCATGTGATGAAGCATCCGACCCAGAAGCCGATGGATTTGACCCGCCGATTGATTTTATCGCGGATTGTCGGAAGAACCGGAAAAGTGCTCGTGCCTTTCGCCGGATCAGGATCAGAATGTCTGGTCGCGGCGGAACTGGGATTGGCGTATCTTGGCATCGAGATCAATCCGCTTTACGTCGATTTCGCCAAAAAATGGATGAAACACTATACAAAGCGATAAAGCCTCGCGGATGGTGAAAAAAAGATTACAATTCTTGATCAGGTTATTTTTATGTTTATGATGTTTTTTATGATGGCGTGATCGACTACGACTACGAAACAGATTAGATGCACCATATAACCAGCCTGACCAACCCGATCATTAAAGACCTGCGCCGACTTCATGACCGAAAGCATCGCCGTACTGCGGGAATCTTTCTGGCTGAAGGGACACGAATCGTTTTGGAAGCTGTACATCTCGGATGGCAGATGAAACATTTTATTTTTCTGCATGGTAGGGAAGATGACCCAAAAATTGCACCACTTCTCGCCGCTGCACTTAAAGCGGACGCTGATATTATCGCTGTTAACAAAACGGTTCTGAGCAAAATCACCCGCAAAGATAACCCGCAAACCGTGGCGGCGACCCTTCATGATCGCCACCACGATATAACCGATATTATGGCGGGAGGAGGCGTTTGGGTTGGACTTGATCGAATTCGTGACCCCGGTAATCTTGGCACGATCACGCGTAGCATCGATGCGGTCGGCGGGAATGGGCTGATTCTGATCGGCGATTGCACGGACCCTTATTCGGTGGAGGCTGTTCGCGCCTCGATGGGCGCGTGTTTTAATATCGCCATCGCCACCACGAACGAGGGTGATTTTCTCGCGCAACTGCCGCGCTGGCAAGGGCGATTGATTGGTACAGCGCTAGACGCTGGTCGAGATTACCGAGACATTGGTTGGACGCCGCCACTGATCATAATGATGGGCAATGAACAGGCGGGACTTACTCCCGGCCTCACCGCCGCTGCTCATGACCTTGTCAAAATCCCGATGTTAGGGCGGTCGGATTCACTCAATCTTGCGGTCGCAAGTGGCGTGATGCTTTATGAATATCTCAGGCGACAAACCGACTAACCAGCGTGCCAGCGCGCGAAAATCGCCTGACCTAGAACCCTACCGCCATCCCGGTCTTCGCCAAGAGCAAGTTCACCTGACGACACTTTACCGCCAAGGCCCTGCGTCATATCCTCGAGCAGATGGTGAAGTGCAAGAAAACTCATCCGGATAGCGTAAGACGTCACGACTACGCATAATGGTTTCTCTGATAACAGACGCCGAGCCTCATCAAGCAAATCCGCGATGTTATCTTCTATCTGCCAAACCTCGCCTTTGGGGCCGCGCCCGTATTTTGGTGGATCAAGAACAATCATGTCATACGATCGGCCTCGTCGTGCCTCACGTGCGACGAAGGCTCTGGCGTCATCGGTGATATAACGAATTGGTGAGGACGTCATTTCTGCGAGATCTCGATTGGCGAAAGCGAGTGCGATTGCTTTTTTTGAGGCGTCCACATGGGTCACCTCAGCTCCTGCGCGCGCTGCATGAAGGCTGGCCACGCCGCTATAGGCGAAAAGGTTAAGCATTGTTGGCGCTACGCCACTCGCTGTATACCGCGCCCTGATCATTTCATCACACCAACGCCAGTGACTCGATTGTTCGGGGAAAAAACCCAAATGCCGAAATGGAGTCGGGCGTGCGTAAAACCGAATATCATCATATTCCACTGACCATTGCTCTGGCAGATCAGGCGATAATGACCAGCGTCCGCCATTGTCATGGTCGCTACTGCTTGGGATGAATTCTCCAGAAACATCGCTCCATGCTTTGGAATCCAGATCAGGTCGCCATAACGCTTGCGGCTCAGGACGGATAAAGCGATACCCACCTACTTCTTCGAGCTTGCGCGCATTTCCGCTGTCAATAAGACGATAGCTCCGCCAGTCATGAGCAACAAGAATAAGCGGTATTTCAGGTAAAGACCACATGGATTATCCATCAGGGTTAGTCCACAACATCATAAACCTCGCCGCCCCAAAAAGCACCACCATAAAAGCTTCTATATCCACCATTAGCAATAAAAATTTCTATTTATTCGTTTATTTTAGAAAAATTAGTCGTATGATGACCTATGGATGCGATTGATAAGAAAATTCTTGATATTTTGCAGCAGGACACCAGCCTCGCGATTGCCGATATTGCCCGGCGGGTTGGTTTGTCGGTTACCCCGTGCTGGCGACGAATCCAGCGCCTTGATGAAGAGGGCGTTATCCGAAGACGTGTCGCTTTGCTCGATCAAACCAAAGTTGGCGCCGGAATATCAGTGTTCGTCTCAGTTCGCACCAATGAGCACAACGCTGCGTGGCTCGAACATTTCTCTCAGGTGGTGGCGGGTCTGCCTGAAGTCGTCGAATTCTATCGAATGAGCGGCGATATAGATTATCTCTTGCGGGTTGTGGTGCAGGATATCGCCCAATACGATCAATTTTATAAAAAACTAATTGGACAGGTTAAACTTGCTGACGTGTCGTCCTCTTTCGCCATGGAACAGATCAAATATACCACCGCCTTGCCATTGAATATCTAAACACCGTTATTGATTTCAGCCCAGACTTAGGCGTAAAGTCAAATTCATATAGTATGACCTAGCGCGAGGAGGAGTGTCGTGAATATTTATCATAGCCTGATCGATGGAAAACCCGTTCAGGGAGATATGGGAACACAGCCTATCTTTAACCCCGCCACAGGTGAGCAGGTCGCTGAAGTCTCACTCGCATCCGCTAAAATTGTCGATAAGGCAGCGCAAGCTGCCAAATCTGCATCACTTGCGTGGGCGGAAACACCTCCGCTAAAAAGAGCACGGGTTATGTTTGCCTATAAGGCCTTGCTCGAAGCTAATTTGGACAAGCTCGCCGAGGCGGTCTCAATCCAACATGGCAAGACCCGCGAGGACGCGCGAGGTGAGGTAATTCGTGGTATCGAAGTGGTAGAGTTCGCATGTGGAATCCCGCATCTTCTGCGCGGTGATTATACCCGCAATGTCGGCCCTGCCATCGATAGCTATTCAGATAGGCCACCGCTTGGCGTCGTTGCCGGAATCACTCCTTTTAACTTCCCCGCTATGGTGCCGATGTGGATGTTCCCTATGGCCATCGCCTGTGGCAACGCTTTCATTCTCAAGCCTTCTGAACGAGACCCGGCGGTCTCGCAACTCACCGCCGAGCTTTTGTGTGAGGCGGGATTGCCTGATGGGGTTTTCAACTTGGTCAATGGCGGTGTTGATGCTGTCAACGCGATTCTGACGCATCCCGATATCAAGGGTGTCAGCTTTGTCGGTTCGACGCCTGTTGCTGAATATGTTTATCAAACCGCCACCGCCAACGGCAAACGCGTTCAAGCTCTTGGCGGCGCCAAAAACCATATGGTCATCATGCCTGATGCAGATATGGATCAGGCGGTTGATGCGCTGATGGGTGCAGGATATGGCTCGGCGGGCGAAAGATGTATGGCGATATCAGTCGCCGTGCCGGTTGGCGCTGAAACCGCTGACAGGCTGGTCGAAAAACTCGCCCCAAAAGTTGGTAATATCAAAGTTGGTCCTTGGGATGACCCTGATGCCGAAATGGGACCACTGATTACCGCCCAGCATAAAGACAAAGTTTTGGGTTATATCGAAAAAGGCGTTGAGGAAGGCGCAAAATTGGTGGTCGATGGGCGTGGGTTTTCTCTGCAAGGTTATGAAAACGGCTACTTTGTCGGTGGCAGTCTGTTCGATAACGTCACCACGGATATGAGTATTTATCGAGAGGAAATTTTTGGCCCAGTTCTCAGTGTCGTGCGCGCCGACAGTTTCGATGATGCGACTCAGATGGTTAACGAGCATGAATATGGCAACGGCACCGCGATTTTTACCCGTGATGGCGATGCTGCGAGAACCTTCGCAAGCCGCATCGAGATCGGCATGGTCGGAATCAATGTGCCAATCCCTGTGCCTGTCGCGTATCATTCTTTCGGTGGTTGGAAAAGGTCTCTGTTCGGTGATCACGGCGCTTACGGCATGGAAGCGGTCAGGTTCTATACGAGACTTAAAACGGTTACTTCGCGTTGGCCTACTGGGATTCGTTCTGGCGCGCAATTCAATTTCCCTCTTAACAGCTAATCACCGCACCATTTCCGATGAAAAAACGACACGACATAGCCAGCAAGATAATCAATGGCTGACACCCAACAACAAATTGGCTCACCCTTGCCATGGCACAGGCAGCCATACATATTATTGATGGTGACTGCCGTCGCGATGCCTCTCAGCTTCATCGCTTGGTTTACTCTGATCAATAATTTCGCTGTGGAACAAGCGGCTTTTACCGGCCGCGAGATTGGCATTTTGCAATCGCTTCGTGAAGTGCCAGGGTTTTTATCGTTTCTGGTTGTCTATCTATTGCTGTTTGTTCGCGAGCAGAAACTGTGCCTGCTCACTCTTGCTTTGCTTGGGGTTGGTACCGCGATAACGGGATTTTTTCCTAATGTAATGGGGCTTTATATTACCACCGTGATCGCCTCTATCGGTTTTCATTATTATGAAACCTGCAATCAGTCGCTGGCGCTACAATGGCTTGATAAACATCGAGCGCCTGAAATGCTAGGGCGGATTTATGGTGTGGCTTCGATCGCACAGGTGATCACGCTCGCGGCGATTTTTTTGGTCACACTTCTCGTAGCTCCGCAATTTGACATCATGGCGACGATAAAAGGAGATCTTGCCGGACGCGGCGAGATTAACTATCAGGTTTTGTATTTAGGATTTGGATTGGTCACCATCGTAATGGCGGCCGGCGCGCTGATCGTCTTTCCCACCTTCAACATCGGTGTGGCTCAACATAAAACAATTATTCTCAGATCGCGCTATTGGCTCTATTATGCACTGACGTTTATGTCAGGCGCGAGACGGCAGATTTTTGTCGTTTTTGCCGGTTTTCTGATGGTCGAAAAATTTGGCTATTCGATCGGACAGATATCTATTTTGTTTCTGATCAATGCGGTGATTAATATCTGGCTCGCACCGGTTATCGGCAGAGTCATTGGGCGCATCGGTGAACGCTCTGCGCTTATTATCGAATATACCGGATTGATCTGCGTCTTTACCGCTTACGGTCTGGTCAATAACGGGCTCATCGCCGCCGTACTTTATATCATCGATCATCTTTTCTTCGCCATGGCGATCGCCATCAAAACCTATTTCCAGAAAATTGCCGACCCTGCTGATTTTGCTGGAACTGCTAGTGTCTCTTTCACGATCAATCATATCGCTGCGGTGTTTTTGCCTGTGGTGTTTGGATTTATCTGGTTAGTCTCGCCTGCGATGGTATTTTTCGCTGGAGCCGCACTGGCGGCCATATCGCTATTGCTGTCGTTCAATGTGCCGCGCCATCCTGAAGCTGGGTATGAAGCCATCATTGGGAATCGCGTTTTAGCGGTTTCATCCTCTAAATAGAGTCGCCTATGACGGTTGATGCAAAAACCGACAGGCTTGTCATTGGTGGCGGAGTGGTGGGGCTTGCCATCGCGCGGGCTTTTGCTATTGCGGGAGACCAAGTCGTGCTAGTTGAGGCTAATCCTGCGTTCGGCATGGAGACCTCATCACGCAATTCTGAGGTGATTCACGCTGGAATCTATTACCCTCAAGGCTCACTGAAAGCGCGGTTGTGCGTTGAAGGCGCGAGGAGAATTTATGATTTTGCCGCTGAACGTGGGTTCGAGGCCAGACGATGCGGCAAGCTCATTGTTGCGACTACCGAAGATCAACTACGTGATATCGAGGCGCTCAAAGACAAAGGTGATGCTAATGGCGTTGACGGACTTGAGATGATAAGCCGCAATGACCTTGCGCAGCTCGAGCCTGATCTCGTTGCGTTCGCCGCGCTTAGCTCGCCTATGAGCGGCGTTGTCGACAGCCACGGATTAATGGCCGCCCTTGAAGCAGACGCCGATAACCACGGTGCAATTATCTCCTGTCAGAGCCGTTTTATCAGCGCAACGAAAACCAACAGTGGCTTCGAAGCCGTGATAGATAGCCAAGGTGAGACAATCACCTTTGGCGCGCGTACGATGATCAATAGTGCGGGGCATGGTGCGCGGCGCGTCTCACTGGCGATCGAAGGCGTTCCACCGGCTTGCATCCCGCCACATTACATGGCTAAAGGGCAGTATTTCACCTGCACGCGCAAGCCACCTTTTACCCATCTGATTTACCCAGTGCCTTCAGGAGGGGGGCTGGGGATTCATTTGATTCAAGATAGCGGGGGCGGCGCACGATTCGGCCCTGATATAGCGTGGGTTGATCAAGTAGATTACAGTGTAAATCCGGAAGATGCGCAAAAATTTCACGCGCTAATTTCACAATACTGGCCAAGCCTTGAGGTCGATGATTTAGTCCCCGCTTGGGCGGGAATTAGACCAAAAGTGGCTCCTCACGGCAGGGATTTTCAGGATTTTATGATCAAGGGCGCCACTGATCACGGGTGTGAAGGGTTAGTTGCACTTTATGGGATAGACTCGCCCGGTCTTACATCGAGCATGGCGATCGCTGATTATGTCAAGAACCTAGCCGATAGGGATTGATTGTGGGTCTGTCAGAAGAGTTTTGATTTTTTCAACCAAAGCCGCGTTAATCTCGCGCGGTGCTTCCGATTGCCTATTCTGATGGCGTCTTCCACCTGGAAGACGCACCCCGTCCAGCCCGGTCAGGCGCGTGAAAAATGACTCGCAATGATCTTGCCACCCATCCCCGGCGATTTTCTGAGGATTGAAGGCCATGATGAACTCACCCCCCTGAGGCGGCCCGCCATCACCGTTATCACGCTCTTTTGCCTCCCACGAAAAACTCTCGCCCAGAAGACCGCCCGCTAGCAGTTCGACCATCAACGCGATCGCTGACCCCTTATGCCCACCGAAAGGCAATAATACCCCACCATTGGCAATCGCCGCCGGATCGGTTGTCGGCTCACCATTGGCATCAAGACCCGTACCCAATGGCACACTGTGCCCGTCACGTGCTGCCACCTGAACCTCACCCTTCGCCATCGCTGCGGTCGCCATATCGAAGACAAACGGCGACTTGCCTGGACGCGGCCAAGCAAAAGCTACCGGGTTCGTGCCGAAAAACGCCTCCTTAGCCCCGGCCGGTGCGACCATCGGCATGTAAGACACGCAAGCGAATCCAGCAAGATCATGCGCCGCTAACGCCTCGACTTCAGGCCATAACGCCGCCATATGATGCGTGTGCGTAATCCCTAGTAATCCAATCCCTTGACGTTTTGTTGTCTCGATCAATGGCGCAAGACCAGCCTGATGCGCCATAGAGGCCGAGCCGTTATCGCCATGCACTGACACCACGGATTCTGATTTCTGGGTAACCTGAGGTTTGGCTTTGCCGTTCATCTTCCCTGATCGCAACGCTGCTACATAAGCGGGCAAACGAAAGAGACCATGCGAGAGCGACCCATCACGTTCAGCATTTCTGATCGTGTCCGCGAGGACAGAAGCATTGACGTTATCGGCTCCGTTATCTTGAAGGCATTTTTTAGCAAGGGTGTGGATCGTTTTAAGATCGATCTTGATAGTTCCAGTCATGGGGTACCTTTCGTTGTGCTACCTAAATTTTAGCATCGATAATGACGCTGATTCCTTGTCCGCCGCCAATGCACATGGTCGCTAATCCATAGCGCCCGCCACGCCGCCGCAATTCATAAACCAGTTTGGTCATGATAATCGCACCAGTTGCGCCGATTGGGTGACCAAGCGCGATCGCCCCGCCATTCGGATTGACTGTCTTAGGAGAAAAACCGAGTTGTTTGCTGACCGCGCATGCTTGGGCGGCGAAAGCCTCATTGCTTTCGATCAAATCGAGGTCATTCACCTTAAGCCCTGATTTATCAAGCGCCATTTGAGTTGCTGGAACTGGCCCCATCCCCATAATTCGTGGTGCGACCCCGCCAAAACCATAGGCGACAATTTTCGCGAGGGGGTTGGTGCCGTTTTTATCTAAAGCTTTATCTGAGGCTAGGATCACCGCCGCCGCACCATCGTTTATTCCTGACGAATTGCCTGCGGTCACGCTACCTCCTTCCTTAAAAATAGGCCCTAACCCTGCGAGAATTTTCTTATCAACATTGGTGCGGATATGCTCATCCTGATCGAAAACTATCTTCTCGCGGCGGTTCGGTATTTCAATCGGTGTGATTTGCTCAGTGAAGAGTCCATCCTTGCGTGCCTTCGCCGCACGGCGTTGACTTTCAAGAGCGAAAGAGTCTTGGGCTTCACGGCTGATGTCAAAATCAACCGCGACATTTTCAGCAGTTATCCCCATATGGCCTGCACCGAAAGGATCATGAAGTGCTGCCAACATCATATCCTGTACCTTGCTGTTACCCATCCGCGTGCCCTCGCGATGGTTTTCTAAAAGATAACCGCCACGACTCATCACCTCAACTCCGCCTGCGAGCACGATTTCAGCATCGCCAAGCATAATCATCTGCGCGGCGTTCACGATCGCCTGTAAGCCTGAGCCGCATAGGCGATTCACCGTTAAGGCTGGTGCAGATTCAGCCAATCCTGCATTGATTCCGACTGTTCGCGCCAGATAAAGATCACGTGGTTCGGTATGAATCACATGACCGAAAACCGCGTGATTGATGGTTGCTGCATCGATTCCGCTCCGCTTTATAGAGGAGGCCGCCACGATGGTTGCAAGATCAATCGGTGTCATGTGGCGCAATGCACCGCCGAAACCGCCGACCGCTGAACGAGTGGCCGATATGATATAAACTTGACTCATCGTCTGATGCCCTAACGCTAATGTTTCCCTATTTATAGGAATAAGCGAAGTTTTGCGGGGCGTCAAATCCTATCCAATGCCAGAATGTTTACCCTGTATAAAGCCATGAAATGAAAATAATTTCATATTATTGGTGAAAATCGTAAAAAATTTATGTGTAATGGCTAAATTCATCTTAAAAACAGGATTTTTTTTCTTATCTTTATAAAAGAAAAGGAATCATCAAATCATGCATTATTTTCCTATCACGATGAAACTCGCGGGGCGCCGTGTGGCTGTGGTCGGTGGTGGCGAGGACGCCATCGCCAAACTACGGTTGTTGCTCAAAAGCGAGGCGCAGATCAGCGTTTTTAGCGAGACCGCCGACCGGCAGATCAAACACTGGCATCAGGACGGCAAAATCACATGGGTTCGCCGCGATGTGGTTGAGGCTGATACTGATAATCTTGCACTGGCCTACATCAGTGGCGCTCATGCCAGTGACAATGAGACTGTGAGGCGTGATGGCGCTATCGAAGTGATGGAACGTCATAATATTCCTTATTGCGTCATAGATGATATCGAAAAATCTACATTTATCACTCCTGCGATTATCGATCGCGACCCGGTTACTGTCGCGATTAGCACCGAAGGCACCGCCCCAGTATTGGCGCGGCGGGTTAAGGCGATGGTTGAGGAAAAATTGCCACCTAATACCGGAGTTCTAGCGAGACTCGCCGGAGGATTCAGGAGGCGATTGAACGGATTGAGTAGCGCGGGGCGTCGTCTGTTTTGGGAGCGGTTTTTCGATGAAGTCGCCCCATCTGAAGTCGCTGCAAACCATGGGGAAACCTTTGAGTTGCGGATTAACCAAGCGATGGAAAATCTGCTGGCTCAATCGCGAGACGTGCGGCAGGATGATAATCCTGTGCAATTCATTTCAGCTGGGCCGGGTGATCCTGATTTACTCACCATCAAGGCTCGACGTGCGCTGGATCAGGCTGACGTGGTGATTCATGACCGTCTGATCAGCACCGATATTCTCGAGTTGGTTCGCCGTGAAGCCACGGTTATAGAAGCCGGCAAAATAGGCTACGGCCGTCACACGCCTCAAGGTGAAATTAACGCTTTGCTGATCAGTCATGCCATGAATGGCAAGCGAGTAGCGCGGCTTAAATCAGGGGACGCTGGAATCTATGGACGCCTCGATGAGGAAATTGCCGCGCTTCATGATGCAGGTATCAGCTTCACTGTAATTCCTGGGGTTACAACCGCGCTCGCGGCGGCCGCCGCGATGGGTGTTTCGCTTACAAGCAGAGGGCGCAATTCTGAAGTACGGTTTCTCACCGCAAGAGATGTTAAGGGGTTCGCCGATTATCAATGGCATGATCTGGCCAAGCCAGACGCGGTCGCCGCTATCTATATGGGATTAAAGGCATTGGGTTTTTTGCAGGGGCGGCTGATGATGCATGGCGCTGCCCCCTCAACCCCCATTACCATCGCGAGCAACATCACGCACGCTGATGGGCACTGGCTCGCAACATGCCTTGGCGATATGGTAGAGACCGCCGATGCACAAGCGATTACCGCGCCGGTGATCGTCATGCTAGGGCTTCATCCGCATCAAGCTAAAGCCGCGTTGCTGGCAAGCGAGCCGCCGCCGTTTGCCTTCGATCGGCCTGATCTCAAAGAAAGAATCGTCGCATGAGTGTCTTCAGTAAAAAAAACATCAGTAAAAAGATCATCACCGCCAATGATCTCTATCACGGTGATGTCGTGTTCTGGGTCTCACCAACCGAATGGAGTCATGAGATTTCTGCGGCTACCATCTTTGAAGCCGATGACGTGGAGGCTGAAAAAGAACTCAGCATTGCCGAGGAGCAGGTCGATAAAGTAGTGGGTGTTTACATCACTAATGTCTCTATCGCGCCGAATGGCGTGGTTACTCCAACGCATATCCGTGAGAGAATTCGCGCAGCTGGGGTGGGCGATTATTGCTATCCCGCCAGCAGGAGGCTTAGCCATGTATCACTATAATGATTTTGACCGTGATTACGTTCGCGCTCGGGTCGCTGAGTTTCGTCATCAGACGCAACGTCGTATAGATGGCGTTCTGACCGAAGATGAGTTCAAGCCTTTACGTCTACAAAATGGGCTTTATTTGCAACTTCACGCCTATATGATCAGAATTGCTATTCCCTATGGCACGTTGAACAGTCGGCAGATGCGGCAGCTCGCGGTGATTGCCGAAAAATGGGATAAAGGCTACGGGCATTTCACTACCCGACAAAATATTCAGTTCAACTGGATAAAACTTGTCGATGTCGGTGATATTCTGGAGGCGCTCGCTGATGTCGATATGCACGCCATCCAGACTTCGGGCAACTGCATCCGCAATGTCACCGCCGATCATTTCGCCGGGGCGGCCGCCGATGAAATTGAAGACCCGCGCATCGCCGCCGAGTTGATCAGGCAATGGTCGACAGGGCATCCCGAATTTGCCTTTTTGCCGCGCAAGTTCAAAATCGCTATAACTGGTGCCACAGATGACCGAGCAGTCACCTCATTTCACGATATCGGCATTAACATTGTCCGCAACGATAAAGGCGAGACCGGTTATCGGATTCTGATCGGCGGTGGGTTAGGCCGCACACCGCTGGTGGGCAAGGAAGTCATCGGATATCTGCCAAAGGCCGATTTATTGTCTTATCTTGAATCGATCCTGCATATTTATAACCGCTATGGACGCCGCGATAACAAATATAAGGCGCGCATTAAGATTTTAATTCATGAATCAGGAATAGATCAGATCAGGGATGAGATATGGCAACATTTCACCTCGATCAGGGACTCGCACCAAGGAGTTCCGCAAGAAATTAGCGAGGCGATCATTGCTGGATTTGCCCCACCTGATTTTACGAACGAGAAACCTTATGATCTGAGTCATGATTTAGCGCTGTCGCCGCATCTTGCTGCATGGGCCGAAACCTCGCTCGCCCCACATCGGGATGATCATCATGTTATTGTTAGCATCTCGCTTAAAACCCCGGGCGCAACGCCAGGTGATGCTGATGCCGCTCAAATGCGGATGATCGCCGATCTTGCCGAACGTTATGCTTATGATGAAATCAGGGTTAGCCATGAGCAGAATATTATTTTGCCCCATGTGCCGAAGCGTCATGTGCCAGCAATTTTTAGGTCTTTGAGCGAATGTGGGCTTGCGGCGGCGAATATCGGACATCTTTCGGATATTATCGCTTGCCCCGGTATGGATTACTGCGCACTGGCTACTGCGCGATCAATCCCTATCGCCATCGAGCTGGCTCAACGTTTCGGTGATCTTAAGACTGAGCGGAATATTGGCTCTCTTAAGATTAAAATTTCCGGCTGTATTAACGCTTGCGGACATCATCATGTTGGGCATATAGGCATTTTGGGACTCGATCGTGCGGGGCAGGAAAACTACCAAATCACTCTTGGTGGCAGTGGGGCTGAGGATGCGGCGATTGGCGACCGCACAGGCCCCGGTTTCCCTGCTGATGCTCTGATTCCTGCTATCGAGACGATTCTGGATGTATATCTTGCGCATCGCCATAATCCCGATGAGGATTTTCTTGCATGCTATCGAAGAATTGGCATGTCGCCTTTCAAATTGGCACTTTATCCGCCACAGCATAAAACCGCCGCTTAGGCCGCATCACGCCATGACTGAAATTATCCACCAAGTGGTTGTTGATGCTCGGGGGTTCAGCGAGAACGACTGGCGGGCCCGCGAGCGATTCATATCCAATACCATCAAATCCCTCGATGCTAAATCATTGGTACAAGGCGTTCTGATGCTGACCCCAGATCAGGCGGCTGAAGATATTATGCCTTTGCCAACCCAGATCAACGCAATTGAGATTCTTTTTCCCTCATCGCATGACGGGCGAGGGTTTTCGCTCGCGCGCCGTTTGCGGCAGCTGGGTTATCAGGGTGTCCTTCGTTCGTCCGGCAACATTTATGTCGATCAGATGCGGCATCACCTGCAATGCGGAATTGATGCGATCTTGCTTAGCGAGGATCAAATTAAAAAAATGCCTGAAAAACATTGGTTGGAAGCTTCTAAAACTGCGAGCAGAAACTATCAGCGTCATCTTGGTATGGCTTAAGCGGTATGATTTTGTACTCTCCTTACTCCATCTAGAGGATGTGGAATCCCAACATGAAGAGATGGAAGAACCTGAAGAAGACACCTTGGCCCAGATGATTATTTAGATATTGGGAGCATTTTGGCTGGCTTGGAGAGAAAAGAAAGATTTTTCTCAGGGTCTTCGGCTGGTGTCCACGTAAGTGAGAACGTGGCGATCCCGGCAGGATTCGAACTTGCGACCTACAGATTAGGAATATAGCGATATACAATAAAAACAAATACTTAACTAGGTTTGTAAGCAAAATGTAAAAATATCATCTTTGTAAATGACACAAAACTTAAGCCACATCAAACAGTATACGATGATATTAAGGTTGCTAAACACCTATTTAATAACACTCAAAACTAATTAGGATACGCAATAAATTAAGCTTGTGCCGCTAGCCATTCTTCAAAATGCATCAACCCCTCATCTTCCCCATATTTCTTAATTAGTCTTGCCTTCTTTCCTCTTTGGGAACTGGTTAAACTATTAGCCATTTTAGGCCGTCCAACTTTTTTCGTCGTCTCGTCGATCACATTATCAATTTTCTCTATCTCACAGCCCAATCGTTCTTTCAGATATTCGGCTTGATCTTGTGACCATACATACAGATTTACAAAAACGTTGCTTTCCCAATCGCGCAAATTGGTGCGCATGACAAATTGGTAGATGGCATTTAATTCACGGTCTTTGACGATGTCCTCTTTGGTCATGCCTGCATAATCTTTATATTGCTGTGCTTGCCCATCATTTGGGTTCATTGCTGCGAGCCACAACGCAGCTTTATAATGCTGCCGGTCATTGATACCGTGAGCTTTAGGCGTGATAGAATTCTCTGGCCCAAACAGCTCATCAAGTTTTTTGGACTTTGGCCTTGCAGAGCTATTGATCGTCCAAAGCGGTGTTTCTGGTTCGTTAGCCTTTATATACTCAGCAATCTTGTTTGCTGGTTGGGCCGATGAACCGGCTTCTCTTATGGACGGCCTCTTAGTACCAAAATAGTAAACCTTACATCTGTCTTTCACAGGCATGGACCGTGGCTTGCGTTTGGGTTTGAACTGTACTTGGCTAAATTTTACACCCCAGATGCTTTGCCACGTATGAGCAATGGTCATTTCAGCACATTTGTCTCCCAATAGCAGGACCCGTTCAAAGCCCTCTAGACTGAACGGTGTAAACACACTGAAAAAATTCAATTTTTCAATGGATGAATTATCCCACTCAGTGCATTTCACCCAAACCTTCGTGTTCTTGTAATAAATCTGCTGTAAAACGGCCATGAACGTAAGGACAAGGCTATCTCGGCTATTACTGACAACAGCTTCGTTTCCGGCAGGCGTTAAATCCAACTCATAAGCTGCACCGTCTTTTTTACCGATGCAGACATAGCGAGAGAAGACATCAAATGTGTCTTTGAAATTCTTCGTATAGGTATATGTAGCTTCTGGAACTTCATCTATAATCAGCTCGTACCCGGTCCAATCTAACCATTTTTGGTATAGCTTAAGGGCTGCATGGGTAACGAACACAATACACTTTGAGTTTCTCTGGCTATCGTATAGTTTCTGCCATGTTTGATTTAGCTGAACGACAACGCTCATATCCATTTCGTCGCCATCTTTATTTTTCTTGTTGTAATAGATGTCGATCACTTCCCAGTTGACCGCATCTGCACCCAGCATTTATGCTCAGGTAATGAAATACACGAACGGCCTTTTTAGTGCGCTTTTCACTGACAGGTGGAAAGTTGAAACTGGTGATAAACATATCGTTTACACCAAGAAGGACACCCGCGTAAGCATTCCATATTTGGATATTAACGAAATTCGTCTGCATACAGGCATCATTTGGGACAAGCTTACGATCGTTGTTAGTGGGCGTCCTCCGACGGGAATTGAAGGTCTTTCCTCCGAGGCGGCAAAAAATATTTCGGCTGATGTCACTAAGAACGTGAAACGATGCCTCGTAGGCCAAATACAAAAGCATCAGTCGGCCCTCACGGATGCCAAGAGCCGTATACATTTGCTAATGGAGGAGAAACGTTACCTCGCCCACGCTGATATTCGACGTTGGATCCGAAGTGCTCCTGATATCGGTAAAACGCTCGCCAACCCATTTTTTTCAGCAGATGAATTACCCAGCCAAATTCAAAGTCTCATCCGTCCATACACAGAATTGATTGCGCCTGATAGCCACAAGTTGAAAGTTCGAAATGAAAACTTTGTCGTATGGGCGCTCGACTACTATGACGAACTCTTTGGCAAACTCGAAAAATATCCACTAACAGATGAGCAACGCCGCTCCGCAGTTATTAACGAAGATCGAAATCTCCTAATTGCAGCAGCAGGGTCTGGCAAGTCGTCAACCATCATAGCGAAAGTTGCATACCTGGTTGAAAGTGGTCTAGCAAAAACTTCCGACATTCTCGTACTTGCTTACAATAAAGATGCTCAGCTTGAAATCGATGAACGACTACAGAATTTGAAAGATACTGTTGAGAATTTTAAACGTCCTATTAAAGCGAAAACCTTCCACAGTCTTGGCCTAGAAATTATAGCCAAGGTTGAGGGTGAAAAACCCTCTATTTCTCAACTCGCTTCGGCCACGAAAACCCGTCTCGCCCAGCTGTTTACTATATTGATTGAGGAGCTTAAGCAGAAAGACCCTACTTTCGCCGCCAATTGGCGCAATTTTCATGTTCTCTACAAAGTCCCGTCGGCAGATTTGGATACAATAAAGACAATATGCGAATACGAGGACTACCTACATCAACTTGGTGCCACCAGAGGCTCATCTCCTGACGGAAAGCGCCGTTTAGTATTAACGACCATTGACGGGAATGAAGTAAAATCAATGGAAGAACTCCGAATATGCAATTGGCTTGTAATGAATGGGGTGAACTACGAATACGAGAGCCCATATATTCATCGAACTGCTGATGTTGAACACCGACAATACTATCCAGATTTTTATTATCCTGAAGTTGACCTGTACCATGAACATTTTGCTTTGAATGACCGAGGTGAGGCTCCCACTTTCTTCCGTGATTATAAAGCAGGTGTCACGTGGAAGCGTCGTCTACATCAAGAAAATGATACCAAACTTATAGAAACGCATTCCGCTCATTTCCGGGATGGTTCGATATTCGATCGGCTTAGTGAGGAGCTTGAACGTTATGGCGTCACCCGAAACCCATTAAGCATTGAAGAATTGGATGAGCTTGTTAACCGCGCATTCGAAGCTGCGAGTGATACCGAACTGATTACTACGTTTCTGCGCCATTTCAAATCAAACAATACCACCATTGAGCAAGTCCGTCAGAAAACGGATGGAGATGCCGACCCCATACGGGCGAGGCTTTTTCTAGAATTGTTTGAAGAAATTTATATTACGTATCAAGAACGTTTAAGTGAAACACAAGAGATTGACTTCGAAGATCAAATCCACAAAGCCTGTGACTACATTGAGGCTGAAAAGTTTCAACATCAGTTCAAGTATATCTTTGTTGACGAGTTCCAGGACACATCCCAAGATCGTAAACGGATGATCCACGCTCTGATTGACCAAGACGAAGATATAAAATTGTTTGCTGTCGGTGATGACTGGCAGTCGATATACCGGTTCACTGGCGCCGATATCGATATCATGACGCGCTTTAAAGATCATTTTGGGACAACATCGCAGAACGCTCTTACTCGGACATTTCGCTCGTATCAGGGAATTGTAGATGTCGCTGCGAAATTCGTGCAAGCGAACCCCGATCAAATTATCAAGAGCGTGACTTCAGAAGACAAACATGATCAAAACCAAATTTTTATAAAAGGATATGAAGCTAAAGAACAGGTACAGGGTTTGCTAGAAGGTTTGCTGGAACAAATTAATTCCAAGGCTTCTGAAAACGTTGCCGACGTAAGCGTATTCGTATTGGCTCGATATAATCACTTGAAACCCAAAGGCCTTGCTTCATATGAGGCCCAATTCCCGCAACTTGATGTGCAATTTAAGACAGTGCATTCCGCCAAAGGGCTGGAAGCTGACTATGTTATTGTTCTCAATGTCGAGTCAGGCTGGTACGGCTTTCCTAGCACAATAACCGACGACCCGCTTCTTCATCTAGTAATCCCTCGTCCTGAGACTTTCCCTCATGCTGAGGAACGTAGACTGCTTTACGTCGCAATCACGCGAGCGAAACGTGCCGTATTTCTTCTAGCCAATACCACTAGAGAATCCATCTTTGCCACAGAGATTGCAGAAATGGATGGTGTAACTGACCAAGCTGGTTTTGCCAGAAATAATCCCTGTCCCGGCTGTGGAGCCGGTACGCTTAGGGTGCATAGGAGACGCAGAGGTGGCCACGGGACATTTCTAGGATGTAGCCGATATCCGTCTTGCCGGTATACACGAAACCACTGAAAATTAGCTTTAGATGGTGCACCAATGATTTTTGGTGCACCTACATGCTGAAAGCTACCAAAAGCAGGATAGGTGTTTGTTGCGAACATTACACCAGAAAATCATCAAGTGTCGAAATTCTCTAACTCTCATTTTTTGCTAAAATTTCTCTTATCGTTCAATGTACTAAATAGCTAACAAACCCGTGCGCATGTAGGGGCACTGAAACCGCCAAAGGAGGGGATATGCAGATATTGGAAGAAACATATGATGTATTGGAAGCCAACGGGTTAGTTCAAGACCACAGTGAATTTTCAACAAAGTATCTAAATAAGAGCCGGAGGTACTTCTCAATGATCCGGTCCAGTGAGCGTGATGCCAGTGTTGATGCGCTTGCTCGCTTGGCATCGAACTTGAAACATTATACGGATACATGTCGAGAAAGTAGGTTTGGAGAAATACGTCAGAGAAAAGAATTTCTGGAACCATTGACACGCAAGGTCTGGACAGAAATGTATAAATTGGCCTTAGGGCGAAATTTTCAACAAAAATAGTTTCTCATTCCGTATGAAGTGTTGGTCTTGAAGTTTGTGCTTGGACAATTCCATTTTCATTCAAAACATTCATGCTTTCTGTAAGCTTTGAATCTTTAGGGTTGGCCAAGCGAATTGAAACGTAGTCCGGCATCCGTAAAAGCCCTTGAGACCAAATGGCTCATCCCTTTGGCTGCTTCACCGTCTGGTGTTGCAAAAAAAATCCTCGGGTGCGGCTCTTTTCGTCAGCGCCTTTAATCGCCGCAAAGAAGGTTTGATAAAGTTCATCGGCACAATTGGCCGGTCGCCTGTTTTACCCTCTGGATTGGTTATCGTAACCGTCGCTGGGCCATCAACATACTGAACATGTTTCCATTTCAAACCCAATACCTCCTTGCCCGGACGCATACCTGTAGCAAACAGGAAAATGCAGTATTCCCTCAACAACTGGCGACGATACTTGGATGAAAAACGATCCGCTGTTTCATGATAGGTTTGCAGGAAACGACGGAGTTGTTTGTATTCATCCAGAGTAAACGCTGGCCGCCTTTTGCTGACACGCCCCTTGTTTTTGATGGTTAACTCAGGGATGTTTTCAACTTTGATCCATCGCCGGTCCAGAGCAATCCGGAAGATTTTCCGCCAAACAATATTATGAGTGTTGATGGTCCCTTTAGCCAACTGACGACCCAATTTGGTTTCGCAAACTGAAAAATAGTCGTCCAGCCTGGAGTTGCTTACCGAACGGACATCCCAGTCGCCCGTAATAGGGTCGATGTATTTGGTTATCACCGTCATATACGCTTTGTAAGTGGGCTTGCCAGTTCCGCTTTTTAGGGTGTCAAATAATTGCTGATAATAAATCTTCGATACGTCACTTACTGTGTGGGCGATAAAAGAACCTACGCCGTGTCTCTCCAAGACTTCCAGTTCCGTATATTGTTCTCTGGCAAAGATGCCAGCTTCGTCGGCATCTGCTTTCTTGGTGCTTCTGCTGTGCCATTTTTCATCGACCTTGAAACGCATCCGCCAAAATGGTGAGGCGCTGACTTGCTCGATGACCAATTTATTGGGAATGAGGTTGATCGTGTTCGCCATATTCGCTCCCTGTATCTTTGCAGAGGCTGGGCTAAATGGTGATCCCGGCAGGATTCGAACCTGCGACCTACAGATTAGGAATCTGTCGCTCTATCCTACTGAGCTACGGGACCGTCTGTTACCTCTTGATGATCACTTTTTGACCTTGACTTCATACCCCGGTTCTTCGGGTTCGTCATCGACAATATCAGCAGGAAAGCCCGGGGCGCGCACTGATATTCCTACTGCATCCTCAAGGCGTCTTATGATGTTTGGCGAGTATTCCCGTGCTCCATAACGTTCTATACCATCTTTGAAGATATCTACGAGTATCGGCGAGATTTCAAGCGAAACGCCTGCCTTGTCAGCGACCTGTTGAAAAAGGCTCACGTCTTTCAGCACCAGATCCATCGTGAAGTTAATATCGCGTGAACCATTCAGAATCACTTGGCTTTCAGTCTCATGAACAAAAGAAGTACCCGATGAAATTCGGATAGCTTCGTAGGTCGTATTCAGATCCATCCCGATTTTTTTAGACACCGCCATCGCCTCGCACAAGGTCACCAGATTAGCGGTGGCGAGATAATTGGTCAGAACCTTCAAGATAGACGCACTACCCAAGCCGCCCGTGTGCAGAACCCGCCGGCCCATCACCGTCAAAAACGGTAGCATCTTATCAAAAACCTCACGCTCGCAACCCGCGAAAATAGCGATGTTGCCCGTCGCCGCCCGATGACAGCCACCTGACACAGGACAATCCACCGCATGGGCGCCAAGGGCCGTGACTTTCTCGCCAAGCCGTAAAACTTCCTCATAGTCAGTGGTGCTCATTTCAGCCCAGATTTTTCCGGCCGTCAGCCCCGCTAAAATCCCATCAGCAGATTCAAGTACCGCCGCACTGATTGTGGGGCTTGGTAGACAGGTGATAACGATATCGCATTGCTCCGCCATCTCTTTCGGGCTGTTTGCCATTACCGCCCCTTTGTCGACAAAACTCTGCGCAAGATCGTGATCAAGATCACGTACCATCAAATCCACCTTGTTCCTCAGCAAACTTCCCACCAGTTTACCGCCTACATTGCCAAGACCAATAAATCCAACTCGCATAGTGTCCTCCTAGGATGAATGTTTTGCTAATGATGCCCCATCAATGATGATGAGCTTGTCTGAATGTGCGACTAAATTATTCTGAAAGGCAAGAGATAATTTGACGCCACTTGTCTTTTCCCACAAGGTCTTATATCGAAGCTAAGACAGTGCTTCAGAGGCAGTGTTTCAGGCAAAAGGCGTTTTATTGATGGATGAGGATGATGGCGGGATAGGCAGGCGGCTTAAACGTTACGCGCGGGTCACCGGAACCATGAGCAACCTTGCGATGAAAATAGCAGGGGAGCGCTACTTGGGACTTTCTGTCGATCGCGGGGAACACGCAGCAAAATTGCGTGATGCCTTGGGAGGGCTTAAAGGGCCATTGATGAAAGTCGCGCAGATTTTGGCAACGATCCCTGAGGCCTTGCCGCGCGAATACGCCGAAGAACTCGCTAATTTGCAAAGTGATGCACCATCTATGGGTTGGCTTTTCGTCAAACGCCGCATGAGTGCAGAACTTGGTGAGGATTGGCAATCACGTTTTGAGACGTTCGATAAAAAAGCCATCAACGCCGCCTCGCTTGGACAAGTTCACCGCGCGAGAGGACATGACGGGCGCGATTTTGCCTGCAAGCTTCAATACCCTGATATGACTTCAGCGGTCGAGGCTGATCTGCGGCAACTCAAGCTGATTTTCTCGCTTTATGAACGAATTGATACCGCTATCTCGACAACCGACATCCATAGCGAGTTGGCGGCCCGACTCGCCGAAGAATTGGATTATCATCGTGAAGCCGCCAATATGAGGCTTTATCAGATGATGCTCGATAATGAGGCGGGAATCCATGTGCCTGAACCGATTGAGGAGTTGTCGACAAAACGGCTGCTGACCATGAACTGGGTCGATGGCACCCCCCTTAAAACCTTTATCGGTTTGACCCACGATCAAGCCACCCGCAACCAGGTCGCTGAAAATATGTTCCGCGCTTGGTATGTGCCATTTTACTATTACGGCGTTATCCATGGTGATCCTCACCCTGGCAATTACACCATCGCCGAGGACGCCAGCATTAATCTGCTCGATTATGGATGCATCAGGCTGTTCCAGCCTCGTTTTGTTAACGGAGTCATCGAACTCTATCACGCGCTTCGAGAGGATGATGAAAACCGTGCAGTGGCGGCCTATGAATGCTGGGGATTCAAAGGGCTCGATAAAGAAACAGTTAATATCTTGAATCTTTGGGCGAAGTTCATTTATACTCCGCTTCTTGAAGATCGAGCACGCCCAATTCAGGAAATGCGCGGTGGTACTTATGGTAGAGAGTTGGCAATGAAAGTCCATGGCGAATTAAAACGAATCGACGGCGTTAGACCTCCCAGAGAATTTGTCTTGATGGATCGCGCCGCCTTGGGGTTGGGCGCGGTGTTTATGCATCTTAAGGCCGAAGTCAACTGGCACCAGCTGTTCGAGAAGCTGATCGATGATTTCAGCGAAAGCACCCTGCGCGGCAAACAGCAGAAAATCGCTGACGCCGCAGGAATTCCCAAACATATCTCACGTCACACTGACAGCGGTGGCGACGGCTTGTCGAGTCCAATCTGATGATCGTTGGAATCCCTAAAGAAACTCGCGCTGATGAGAATCGCGTCGCCGCCGTTCCCGAAACAGTTAAAAAAATGATCTCTATGGGCCTTGAGGTCATCGTCGAGAATGGCGCAGGTGAGGGGGCGTCTATTTCAGATGGCGCATTTACCGCTGCGGGCGCGAGCATTGCCGATAAGAAGAAGGTTTTTGCCGCCGATTTGCTCCTTAAAGCCCGGCCGCCGAGCGATAGCGAGATCGCGATGATGAAAAAAGACGCCATGTTGATCGGGTTGCTCGAGCCTTACGGTGATAATCCGCTTGCTGATAAGCTTGGTAAGGCCGGGATCGCCGCTTTTTCCCTCGAACTAGTTCCGCGAATTAGCCGCGCCCAATCGATGGACGTGCTGTCAAGCCAAGCTAACCTCGCCGGATACCGGGCGGTGCTCGAAGCCGCCGCCGCCTTTGGACGAGCTTTCCCGATGATGATGACCGCCGCCGGAACCGTTCTACCCGCCAAAACGCTGGTGATGGGCGCAGGAGTCGCGGGATTGCAAGCCATTGCCACCGCAAGACGTCTGGGGGCCATTGTCTCTGCCACCGATGTTCGGCCTGCTGTCAAGGAACAGGTGGAATCGCTGGGGGCGAAATTTGTCGCGGTTGAAGATGAGGAGTTCCTCGCCGCCGAAACCGCAGGCGGATACGCCAAGGAAATGAGCGAGCAATATAAGGAAAAACAGCAAAAACTGATCGCCGACACCATCACCGAGCAGGATATCGTTATCACCACCGCTTTGATTCCCGGCAAATCCGCACCGACACTTATCACCGAAGATATGGTCAAAACCATGAAACACGGCTCAGTAATCGTCGATCTCGCCGCCGAACAAGGCGGAAACTGTCCGATGAGCCAAGCAGGAGAAGTGGTTGTTGTCCATGGCGTTACCATCATCGGCTACACTAATATGGCGGGCAGGGTGGCTGAAGTCGCGTCTATACTCTATGCCAAAAACCTACTTAATTTTCTCACCAATATGTGGGACGCCGACACTAAAATGCCAATAATCAACCGCGACGATGAAATCATTGCCGCCAGCTTGATCACCTCTAGATAAACCACTGACCGGAATAAGATATTATGCCAAATATTCTCGCCGCCTCACTTGATAAAATTATCCCCGGGCCGTCCACGCCTGAAGGGATTATCACGATCGCGAGCCAGAGTGTTGAGCACGCATCGGTCTCGCCGTTTTTTTTCGGCGCCACGGTTTTCGTGCTCGCATGTTTTGTTGGCTATTACGTCGTCTGGCGCGTTACCCCCGCACTTCATTCACCTTTGATGAGCGTTACTAACGCCATTTCATCAGTGATTATTGTCGGTGCATTGGTCGCCGCCGGCGGGGCGTCTTCGCATTTTTCCCAGATAGCCGGAGTGCTTGCTGTGTTGCTCGCCACGATCAATATTGTTGGCGGCTTTATCGTCACCGCACGGATGCTCGCCATGTTCAAACGTAAGGACGATAAATAATGTTAGCTTCACTCGTTCCCTATCTTTATCTGACCTCAGCTATTCTATTTATCATGGCGCTTCGAGGGCTTTCGTCCCCCGCCACCGCACGGCGTGGTAATCTCTATGGCATCATCGGCATGACCCTCGCTATTCTGACAACCTTGTCCCTGCCTGAAATTAACAGCTATGGGCCGATCATTGCTGCTGTTCTTATTGGCGGCACAATTGGTGCTGTGGTTGCCTTACGAATCCAGATGACTGCCTTGCCACAGCTGGTGGCGGCGTTTCATTCACTGGTGGGGCTCGCGGCTTGCGCTGTCGCCATCGCCGCTTTCTATGATCCTGAAGCCTATGGCCTCGGCAATTTTGGCGCTATTCCCTTTGGTTCTCTGATCGAGATGTCAGTTGGACTCGCGGTCGGCGGTGTTACCTTCACGGGCTCAGTGATTGCTTTCGGTAAATTGCAAGGGCTGGTTAGCGGCAAACCAGTTCAGTTTCCAGCCCAGCATTTGCTTAACGCTACCCTTGCTGTTTTGATGGTGGCGCTGGTGGTATGGTTGGTGGTCACCAACAGCCAAGCCGCATTCTGGATGGTTTTCTTTCTCGCGCTCACGCTTGGGGTTTTGATTATTATTCCGATTGGCGGGGCGGATATGCCGGTGATCGTCTCAATGCTTAATTCATATTCGGGATGGGCGGCCGCCGGCATCGGTTTTACTCTCGGCAACCCCTTGCTGATCATCACCGGTGCGCTGGTCGGAGCAAGTGGCGCAATTCTATCTTATATCATGTGCAAAGGCATGAATCGGTCATTTTTCAACGTTATTCTCGGTGGTTTCGGCGCAGAAGGTAGCACTGCTGTCGCAGTCGATTCTGACAAGCCGGTCAGGCAAGGTGGGGCAGATGATGCTGGGTTTATCATGGCGAATGCAGCTTCAGTTATTATCGTGCCAGGCTATGGCATGGCGGTGGCCCAAGCACAACATGCCCTGCGTGAAATGGGTGATATCCTCAAGGAGCGCGGTGTGAAGGTTCGCTACGCTATTCATCCCGTGGCGGGGCGGATGCCAGGACACATGAATGTCCTGCTGGCCGAAGCCAATGTGCCTTATGATGAAGTGCTTGAACTTGACGAGATTAATCGCGATTTTCCTCAAACCGATGTTGCTTTCGTCATTGGGGCCAATGACGTCACCAACCCTCTTGCCAAAACTGATCCAACCTCACCGATCTACGGGATGCCTATTCTGGACGTTGAGCGTGCTGGGACAGTGTTATTCGTCAAACGATCGATGGCGCCAGGCTACGCAGGGGTCGATAACCCTCTGTTCTTTCACGATAACACTATGATGTTGTTCGGAGACGCTAAAAAAGTCTGTGAAGAAATTATCGCCGCAGTCTCTGGCGGCGGACACGGCTAAGCAAAAAGCCACCCTGAATAAGGTGGCTTCACGCAAAATTATCAATAACAGTAAATGAGAGTCTAAAACCCGTCGCGCTCTATACGTTTGCGCGCCATTTTGCGCACGCGCCGTGTTGATTCGGCCGCTTGCCTCGCCCGTCTCTCCGATGGTTTCTCATAGCTGCGACGGTTCTTCATTTCACGAAAAAGACCTTCACGCTGCATTTTTTTCTTGAGCACGCGCAAAGCTTGCTCGATATTATTATCTCTTACGGTTACAAACACCTGATATTATCCCTTTCGATGATCGAATAATAAAGAAACATCACTATATCACAGTATTTGGTGATTGAGAAGCTTCTTTACTAATTATTACTAATTATCTCGGCGGACGGTTTTTATTCGGCGTAAAATCCACTTTCCATCAGCCGCATTCCTTTCTATATAGAAGGGAGAGGTATTAATGATGACTGATAACATGCGAGATGATTTAATCAGGGCGATGCTACCGCATATTCTCTTCGATGGCTGGAGCAACGAAGCCCTCGCCGCCGCTGCTGCTGATTTAGCGATCGATCGAGATACTGTTATGGCTGTGTTTCCACATGGCATGGGCGATGTGATCGATGCTTTTGTTGACCTTAGCGACCGCGAGATGGCGGCGGCCTTCGATGCGCTCGAGGATAAACCGCAAGGGGTAGGGCGCACCATCAAAACCCTTATTATGATCAGACTTACCCAGGCGCATGAGCGCCGCGATGCGGTGGTAGCAGCGGTCAAAGCCCTTACCCATCCTCGCTATGGTGCGATTGCTCCAAGAACGCTTTATCGAACCACCGATCTTATCTGGCGGTTGACTGGCGATAAGTCCGTTGATTTTAGCTTCTACACCAAAAGAGCCACGCTGTCGGCGGTCTATAGCGCGACTCTAGCGTTCTGGCTCGCCAATCCTTCAGCCGACTTATCGCGTGTTGAAAAGTTTCTGGATAGAAGGCTTCGAGACGTGGCGGCTATTCCAGCGATCACCGCGCCTGCGCGAAAAATTGCTAATGCCGGAATTCGAATTCTAACCCGAATGGCCGGGAATTTCGCCCCAGGTCATAAATCAGGCTAATCCAGCTCAGATTTTGACGCTAAGCCGCAAGGGGAAACCGTGCCTATCAAAATTCAACAAGATCTGCCGGCGCGCACCGTTCTAGAGAATGAAAACGTCGACCTTATTCTGAGTGAGACCGCCAAAAATCAAGATATCAGGCCTATCAGACTGCTGCTGCTTAATCTGATGCCGAAAAAGAAAGAAACCGAAATTCAATTCGCCCGTCTGCTCGGTAACAGCCCATTGCAGATCGAACTAACCCTGATGACCACCGCTAGCTACACGCCGCGCAATACCGAGTCCGGATATTTGCGGCGATTTTATCGCTCCCTCGATGACGTAGGTGATGAGTTTTATGACGGCTTGATCATTACTGGTGCGCCGATCGAAACCATGCCGTTTCACGATGTCGATTACTGGAATGAACTGGTCACCATTATGGACTGGTCGCAAAAGCATTGTTTTAGGCGACTGGGTATATGCTGGGGCGGACAAGCGTTGCTTTATCATTTTCATGGTATCGACAAGCATTTGATCGGGCAGAAACGATTTGGCGTCTTTGACCATCAGGTGACCGAAAACCACTCGAGGCTGATGAAAGGCTTTACCGATAATTTCCCGATGCCGGTCTCACGCTATACCGAAAATTATGCCGATGATATTACCGCTGTGGCTGATCTGGAGATTTTGGCTGAGAGCACCATTTCAGGGCCGGGAATCGTCCGTCATCAGATTTCAGGCGATATTTTTGTGCTCAACCATCTGGAATATGACGCCGAAACCCTACTCGCCGAATATCATCGTGACCGCGAGATGGGGCTCGGTACTCCGTTTCCCGCAAATTATTTTCCTGATGATAATCCAGACAACCTTCCCATCAACAGATGGCGGCCTTTTGCTTATCTTTTTATTGCCAACTGGCTGCATGACCTTTATCAAGCAACGCCTTATGATTTGAGTGAAGTTGAAAAGATTAATCCAGACGCTGGGTAAGATGGGCCATTTTACGCCCCGGGCGCACATGAGCCTTGCCATAACGATGAACGAACACATTACCTTGGTTTAATGCATCCCCTAACTCCGCCATATCTTGCCCCAAAATATTGGTCATGCGCCAGCGATGCCGTGTTTCAGTTGAACCTAATGGCAGATTGGCCGCGATGCGCACCAGTTGGCTGAATTGGCTGGTTGCGGACCCTTCTATTGTCCAGTGAAAAGAGTTATGTGGACGCGGTGCTATCTCATTGAACACAAGATGTCCTGAGGTGGTGATAAACATTTCAGCCGCCAACACCCCGACAAGATCCAAAGATTCAGCGAGCGCAGTCACAGCGGCTATTCCCTTGGCGGCGAGATGAGGCGGTAGGACTGTGTCATCGGCAGGAGCTTCAGAGATATGAAGAATTCCATCACGGTGGAGGTTGATCGTGGCTGGCCAGACGGCTATTTCACCATTCCTCGCCCGCGCGATCATAAAACTAACCTCGGCGGTGAACGAGACAACTTCCTCCAAAATCAAATCATCGCTTTTCAGCGCGGCGAGCGCCGCCGCTGCATCCGCATCTTTCTCAAGTCGCACCTGCCCTTTTCCGTCATAGCCAAAGCGGCAGGTTTTTAGAATTCCGCTCCCGAAGGTGTTTAACGCCGCGCATAAGGTATCAACATCACTAACAGCCGCATAACGCGGTGTTGAGATTTCCAATTTCCGCGCGAGGTTTTTTTCAGCCAGACGATGCTGCGCTGTGGCTAGCGCCCTCCCGCCGGGGCTGACAGGCACAAGATCAGCAATCATATCCATGGTCTGTGCTGGAACATTTTCGAACTCGCATACCACGCTATCGACATTCTCGGCAAAATGTCTGATCGCGGGTTCATCATCGTAATTGGCGCGGGTTGTCTTAGCTGCTATATCGGTGGCCGGGGAATCGCCGTCGGGTGCAAAAACATGAGCTTGATACCCAAGCTGCGAGGCGGCCTCGATAATCATCCGCCCCAGCTGACCCCCGCCTAGAACGCCGATCACGCTTCCTTCGGGTAACGGTGATAAGATCATGATGTGGGAGTGGGTGCAACCGCGTCTGTTTGTGCCTTGCGCCATGCTACAAGACGGCTCGCTAGTGCTTTATTCTCAATCGCCAGAATAGAGGCCGCCAGCAAACCCGCGTTGGTCGCTCCAGCTTCACCGAGTGCCAGTGTCCCCACCGGAACTCCTGCCGGCATCTGCGCGATGGAGAGCAGCGAATCAATACCTTTGAGTTCTTCGCTTTTAATCGGCACGCCAAGTACAGGCATGCTGGTGTTGGCCGCTATCATTCCGGGTAGGTGCGCCGCACCACCCGCGCCTGCGATAATCACCTTGATTCCGCGCTCGCTTGCCTTGAGTGCGTAATCGCGCAATCGCTCCGGCGTCCGATGCGCTGAAATAATTTGACATTCATGAGGGATTTCAAGAGTGCCAAGAATCTCGGAGGTAAGGCGCATTATCGGCCAATCCGATTGGCTACCCATGCATATTCCGACTATTGGCTTACTCATAATAAAGGCGTCTTTTAGGCAATAATGTCAGGCAGAAGCTGTTGATTAATTGAGTGTATCTCATCCTTAATCGTTAGTTTTTTTTGTTTCAGATTTTTGAGGTGCAACGCATCAATCGTTGGGCCAGAGGTTAGTTTAGCAATCGTGTTATCGATCTCACGATGTTCGATCGTTAACTGTTCAAGCTTTTCCTTGAGGGCCTCGATAGTCTCATCATCGGTATTTTTGTTGTCATGATCGGTCATGATCGTCCTCTGGCGAATTGCACCGCCGCCTTTTACGGCAATTCAGGTGTTTCGGCGGCTTGCTCGCGGGCAGATTTGGTTTCATTTTCAGTTCGTTCAACCGCTACATCGAGATCAACTTGGTTGCAAATTCCCAATAGCACCGGATGTCTTGCAGTGATATTTGAGATGTTCCAATGCGACCGGGTGCGGATTTTGCTGATTGTATCTCGCGTGGTGCCAACCAGTTTCGAAATAACGCTATCTTTCATGGTCGGATGGTGCTTGATCAGCCAAGCGATTGCGTCTGGTTTATCGCTTCGCTTGGCGAGGGGCACGTAAGTGATTCCTTTGGTGCGCGCGGTTGGTTGTGGCAGGTCGCTGGTAGAACGCACTAGGCGCAAGTCTGGGTCAGGCTCACAACGCTTGATCTCTTCGAGGGCTAGCTGCTTGTTGGCGACCGGGTTATATCCTTGAATCCCGATCCCGACATCACCATCGGCAATCGCTTGCACCTCAAGGTCATGCAATGAACAGAATGCAGCTATTTGCTGAAAACTCAGCGCGGTGTTGTCGATTAACCACACAGCTGTGGCTTTTGGCATCAAAAGATCGCTCATTACTCCTCCAGAGAAAAAAATAGTGTCCGATGATCATTTTCCTCGCGGCCGCCGCGAGCACTGAATGCCACGCTGAAATGATACTAACGAAAGGTGAAAATCGCACGTCTCCCTTTAATAATACGATTCGCTAAAAATGGCAAGGGTTTGATCATGATTGGGTGGCGGTGAGAGTGACCGCAACGTCCTCTCCGGTTACTGCGGCCGCAGTCATGGCGTTGGCATGGTCGGCGTCTTGGCGAATGGCGATCAGCGCGACCACCTCCGCTCCCTCGCGCGTGGCACCTAAGACCTCCCCGATAATTTTGCCATTAGACCTGACGTCAACCGGCGGCTTGACCATCGCCGTGAGGTGCGCTGAGGCATACAGACGCTTGCTTAGGCCTTTGTAATGAATTCGCGCGGTTACCTCTTGGCCGACAAAACAGCCCTTATCAAAACTAACTCCGCCCCAGCGATCAAAACCCGCCTCAAGCGGCAACGCTGCTTCAGGGATTAATTCACCCGCACCTTCGGCGATCGTGTGTCTGTAGCGAAAGGCGTGATACATCGCAATATCAGCAAAATTTTTCTTACTGGCCTTGCCGTAGCGTCTCCACACCGCCGTCTTAAAACGTTTATCTTGCCGCCAACCTTCGTTCCTTTTCGTGCTCCCCACACACGCCTCTATCATATGATCGGCCGCGGTGATCGTGATGGGTCGGCGCAATTTGTACAGCATCAATTTGGTGAGCAGTGCGTCTCGCCTTTCCATGTCTGTCTCAATCAGAAAACCATCGCCTTCAGGACTAATCAGAAAATCGAACAGAATGCGCCCTTGCGGCGTCAAAAGACACGCAGCAGACACCTCATTGTCCGCGAGTTTAGCTACATCAATCGTGATGAGGTTGTTGAGAAAATCAGTAGCCTCGATACCACTGACTGTGATCACCGCCCGATGGGCGAGATGATACGTCGCCACGTCATCATCTGTCGCTGTTGTACTCATTGGATTCCGCATATTCCAAGCGCGAAAATGGTGCTGCTGAGTGGACTTGAACCACCGACCTCTCCCTTACCAAGGGAGTGCTCTACCACTGAGCTACAGCAGCGGATGCGCTAGACTCCTATGTATCAGCACCGAGCGATTGACGCAAGGTCTCACCGCTCGTTAAAAAGGTAATCTCATCAGAAAGCGGACGATTTTTTGCGTACGCTTAGAAAAAAGTTTTTTTGTGTAAAAACTGCCCGCTACGCGTTTGTTCACCTCACCATAAGTCGGATATGGCGCAATAAATGACGCCATCGATTTGATTTTTAAACCCGACGAAATCGCAAGTGACCAAGGCTGAATCAACTCGCCCGCATGAGGGGCTAGAACACTCGCGCCCAAAATTACCCCGCGCGGTGAAGTGACTGCTACCACTCCACCTTCGGTGCGCCGGTCAGCGCGGGCGCGATCATTATCCTTTAATGAAAACACCAGCTGTTGTGCTTTCAAGCCCATCGCGTGTGCTTCATCCAGCGTCATTCCCACATGAGCAAGTTCAGGGTCGGTGAAGGTCACCCAAGGCACTATCCGATCATTTACCTTTGCTGGAATTTTGAACAGAATATTGCGAATCACGATCCCTGCGTGATAATTGGCGACATGGGTGAATTGCTGGCGGCCGGTGACGTCGCCTATCGCGAAAACGCGCTTATTGGCGGTGCGAAGCCGCTTATCGGTGACGATGCCCTTCGCAGACCATTTGATTCCTGCGGATTCAAGCGCAAGCGTCTCAAGGTTAGGTGCACGTCCAACCGCAACCAGAACATGAGTTGCTTTTATCTCTTCTTGGCCGTTCTCACGCCCTTCAACCGTAACCTTAATATCACCTTTTTTGCCCGAAACTTTGATCACCTTCGTACCTTCAAGCACGGTTATGCCTTCGCGTTTCAGGTGATCGCGCAGCATATCGACCAGCATCGGTGTGTCGCGGCCGAGAATCCGTTCAGCTTCGATGATCGTCACGTTCGCTCCCAATCGCTGATGCGCCTCAGCCATCTCGACCCCGATTGGCCCACCGCCGATCACTACTAGATGTTCCGGCAAATCAGAATCGGTAAAAATAGTCTCATTGGTGTGAAAAGGCGTCTCATCAAGGCCTTCGATCGGCGGTACCATCGGTCTTGACCCGGAGGCGATCACGAAATATTTCGCATTCACCTCATAGCCGCCACCCAAAACTGTATTTTTGTCGATAAAATGCGCCGCTTCCTCGATAACCCGAACCCCTAATCCAGTGAAACGTTCCACCGAATCATGGGGCGCGATGCCGGCAATGATTTCAGCGATATGGGTTTTTACCTCCACAAAATTGATGTCTGGTGGTGTGCTGTAAATCCCCATTTTCTCTTGTCCTGCGCTATCTCGCGCGGCTCGGGCCGCTGCGAGCAAAGCTTTTGACGGCACACAGCCATAGTTTAAGCAATCGCCGCCCATCTTGTGCCCTTCGAACAAAACAACTTCCACACCCATTTGTGCCGCCCCCGCCGCGATCGATAAACCGCCTGAACCACCACCAATCACGCAGATGTCAGTATTGATTTTGATCATGTTTTGTTACCGCCCTTCGCGCGCACCGCTTTAACCAGGGCCGGGACCAGCGCAAGTACACCAAGCGCGATCAGTGGCGCGGTGACCGATGGGTCAAGAACGGTTTCAAAATCAGGTGTCCGGCCTTGTGATAAAACCTTATCTAGCCCCCGCCCCACCCAAACATAAACAATGCTACCGGGCGCGATCCCAATCAGTGTTGCTAGCAGATACGGTGCAGACCGCATGCCCAGCAACCCAGGGATAATATTCACCACCCAGAACGGCGCGACTGGAATAAGTCTTAATGCTAGAAGCCAGAAAAAAGGCGATTCCTCAAAACCACTCTTGATGCGTCCCATGAAAGATTTGGATGACCGTGCGAGAATATCGGAGAATGCTCCTCTTGCTGCGAGAAATACCAGCCACGCGCCGATGGTCCCTGAAAAGATAACCGCCCCCGCCGCCGGCCAACCTAAAACAGCCCCTCCAAACAATGTTAGCCAGATTGCTCCGGGTAGGGATAACGCCACGGCGGCTATGTAAATCGCCATATAAACCGCTAAAGCTAAAAAGGTGTTTTGCACAGCCCAAGCACTGATCGATGCATGGTGACCGGTTATCAAATCCCAGAACGCTTGGCCTGAAGTGATGCCGTATTGCCGCAAAATAATCAGTACGACCGCTAGGCCGACCAGCAAAATAATCACCGGCAGAAACCGCCATACTGAACGTGGTGATGGAGATAGTGAGTTTTCTTTAGAGTCTGCCATAATCTTCTTAGCCTATCTGACTGATTTCACAATTACCTTATCCAATCAAAACGGTATCATAATGCCGTGGGGCATAGTATGCTGGGAATGATTTTTACGGCAAGTCAAAAGATAGTGAGCGTGAGGCATTTTCTGCCTGGTTGACGTCTTATCATCCGCTGATGTGACATGTGAGGGCATGATATTATGACAAAGACGGCCTCATCAGCTGCGGCAAAAACTGAAAAAAAAGAAACGGGCCCCGATCAACGTTTGGCAGAGGAGTTGCGTGCTAATCTCGCGCGGCGCAAAAAACAGCAACGCGGACGTAGCAAAGCCAAAACCCCCGAGGGTGGATGATGGACAAGCTTTTAATTGAGGGTGGACATCGCCTGAGCGGCAGTATTCCTATCAGCGGTGCGAAAAATGCCGCACTTCCCTTGATGACCACTGCTATTATGACTGATCAGGATATAGTGCTCGAGGGTTGGCCTGATTTGGCCGATACGCGTTCGATGATCACGTTGCTGAACAGTTTGGGTATCTTGAGTTATCGACAGGATGACGTGGTGACGCTGAAAGCGGGTGAGGAGATAATACGTGCGGCGTCTTACGATGTTGTGCGGCGCATGCGTGCCTCGATTCTCGTGCTAGGACCTCTTCTGGCGCGGTTTGGCGAGGCGAAAGTCTCGTTGCCCGGTGGTTGTGCGATCGGCGCAAGACCGGTTGATTTGCATATCATGGTGATGAAAAGCCTTGGCGCAGCAGTCGATCTTGCTGATGGTTATGTGATCGCCCACGCACCAAAAGGACTGGTTGGCAACCGCATCGTCTTTCCCACAGTCAGCGTCGGCGCCACCGAAAACGCATTGCTGGCGGCAAGTTTGGCGCGCGGACAAACCGTTATCGTCAACGCCGCAAGAGAACCTGAAATTAGTGATCTCGCCCGATGCCTGATCGCTATGGGCGCGAAAATTTCAGGACATGGCACTGATACCATCACCGTAGATGGGGTTTTATCTCTGTCGGGATGTCGTCATCGAGTGATCGCGGATCGAATAGAAGCTGGCACTTTTGCTATAGCCGCCGCGATTACTGGCGGTGAGATTGCCTTAAAGGGAGTTGAGGCGGAGCATTTATCGGCGGTGCTTGATGCGCTCATATCAAGCGGCGCACGCATTGATATAGATGGCGATCAATTAACGGTTTCCGCCGAAGCTCGCCCCAAGCCTGTGGATATCACCACCGATCCTTTCCCCGGATTCCCCACCGATTTGCAAGCACAATTCATGGCGCTCATGTGCGTCGGGGACGGGGCCGCGCTGATCAGCGAGACGATCTTTGAAAACCGATTTATGCATGTTCCAGAACTCGCGAGGATGGGAGCTGATGTTAGCGTCACTGGAGGCACCGCTTTTGTGCGCGGCGTTAAGAAACTTCGCGCGGCCCCGGTAATGGCGACTGATTTACGCGCTTCGGTATCTCTTGTGCTCGCTGGGCTTGTTGCTGAGGGGAAAACGCATCTGAGCCGCGTCTATCATCTCGACCGGGGATATCATAACCTTGAGCAGAAACTGAATGCTTGCGGCGCGCACATCAAACGTGTCAGCAGCGAAGGATAATGCCGATGACTTCACGCCTGAAACTCGCTGCGACTGACCATAAGGATTTGACGGTGTTGTCGTCGCTGTTGCAGGATGCCACTGTTTTGGTAGGAGATATGGCGTATGACGCCGATGTCAAACAATTTCTTATGGTTGCTGCACGGTTTCTGATTGATGATGATGGGTCAAAAAAGCGCAGATTGATGGGGATTAATATAGATCATGTTGAGACGGTGCGTAAAAAAGGTATCGTTTTGGGCAATAGAGACCAAGTGCTTAACCTACTTGGTATGACGCTGGCTGGTAAGTCTATCGATCTGATTTTTTCGGGCCAATCTATGCTAAAACTTGAAACAACGGCGATAAAAGTATATGCCGCAGATCTGGATGAAGGATGGACAACGGCCTTCCAACCATCACATGATGATGATCTGACCTAGAACAGGAAAAGCCATGTCTTTGCTAAGACCATCGCACGAGACCCTGCCGCTCTCGCCGCAGATTCCCAGCGATAAACTTGTTATCGCTTTACCAAAAGGACGAATAATCAAGCAGGTTCTGCCAATTCTGGCGCGCGTCGGACTAAAGCCTGAAGACGGTTTTGAGGACGTCGATGACCGCAGAATTCGCTTTGCTACTAATCATCACGGGATCGATATCATTAAAGTTAGAAGTTTCGATGTCGCGACTTTTCTGGCTTATGGAGCCGCGCAAATGGGTGTAGCTGGACTCGATGTGATCATGGAGTTTGATCACCCCGATATTTATGCCCCGATAGATCTTAAAGTCGGGGAATGCCGCATGGTGGTTGCGACAACAAAGGATACTCTTAAGGCTGAAGATCCTAAAAGTTGGAGTCATGTGCGGGTCGCCACAAAATACCCCTCATTGACGCGCCGGTATTTCGCCGCACGAGGTGTTCAGGCTGAGTGCATTAAACTTAATGGCGCGATGGAAATAGCCCCAAGTTTGGGGCTGTGCCGGCGTATTGTCGATTTGATTGAAACCGGCGAAACCTTAAAAGCCAACGGGCTTGTCGAAATTGAGGAAATCGCCAAAATCTCTGCTAGATTTGTCGTCAACAGAGTCGCGTGGAAAACCCGCCCTGATGAAATCAGCGGCTGGATTAACCGCATCAGGGAGGCCATCGATGATCATGAAAATTGCCCTTGATGATCCCTTGCGCACCGCGCGTCTTGATGATTTGATCACAGCATCTCGTGGGTCTGAAGGCGATGTCGAAAATGAGGTTACAGGTATTATCAACCAAGTAAGACGAGGTGGTGATAAAGCCTTACTCGCATTAACGCGGCAGTTTGATGCATGCAATGTGCCTAGTATGACGGCGCTTCGGGTTAATGATGCCATGATGCGCGCCGCCTTTGACCGTCTTAATCCATCGCTGGCTGACGCGCTTCGGCTAGCGGCGGACCGCATCAAAAATTTCCATGAAAAGCAATATCCCTCATCATCAACATGGGCTGATGGGGAGGGAGTTACGCTAGGGCTGCGCCACACACCGGTGGATTCTGTAGGACTTTATGTTCCTGGTGGAAAAGCTGCTTATCCGTCATCGGTGCTGATGAACGCCATTCCAGCCCAAGCCGCAGGAGTACCGCGACGAGTCATGGTAACCCCTCCGCATAGCGATGGGGTTGCTGATGTGGTGCTGGCCGCAGCACATTTGGGCGGGATCACTGAAGCTTGGACAATCGGCGGCGCACACGCGATTGCCGCCCTTGCTTTTGGCACTGAAAGTATCCACCCGGTTGATATGATCACTGGGCCGGGTAATATCTATGTAGCCACTGCTAAAAAACAGGTTTTCGGGCAGGTGGGGATAGATTCAATCGCGGGGCCTTCTGAAGTGCTGATTCTCGCGGACGCCGACAATCATCCCGAATGGATTGCTGCCGATCTGATGGCCCAAGCTGAACATGATGAAGCCGCTCAATCGATTCTCATCACCGATAGTGCCGATTTCGCCGATGCAGTAACAGAAGAGGTCGAAAAACTTCTCGTAGAATTGCCTCGCGCCAAGATTGCTGCTGCGTCTTGGCGTGATTATGGTGCGGTGATTATCGTAGGTGATTGGGATGAGGCGGCTGAGATAGCTAATCGCATCGCCCCTGAGCATGTGCAAATAGCCACCGCTAATCCTACATCTCTTGCAGCAAAAATCCGCCACGCTGGCGCGATTTTTCTAGGCGGGTTTACCCCTGAGGCGATTGGCGATTATATCGCGGGGCCTAATCACGTCTTGCCGACCTCACGCACCGCGCGATTCTCATCAGGGCTTGGCGTTGTTGATTTCATGAAACGCACGACGATTATCGGTTGTGAAGCTAAGAGCTTTGCAGTCCTTGCGGATGCCGCGATTATTTTGGCTGAAGCCGAAGGACTTGACGCGCACGCGTTATCACTCGCGCGGCGGCGAAATCGCTAGTGCCATGACGGACTCTCCTCAGCCATCGCGCATCATTCAGATCGTGTTGGATCAGCCCAATGCTCCGCGGCTTTCCGCCGAAACCGAACACGAACGGCAAATTGCTATTTATGACCTGATCGAGGATAATTTTTTTAGCCTCGAGGAAATCGAAGGCCCTTACATCCTGGTTTTGCGCTGTGATGCAAGGCATATTCATTTTGATATCCGGGACGGTGGCGATGGGCCAATCGTCGGGTTCTTTCTTGCTATGGGCCCTTTGCGCCGCATCATTCGTGATTACATGATGGTCTGTGAGAACTATTATGAGGCAATCCGCACCAAAACCCCGGCTCAGATTCAGGCTATTGATATGGGACGCCGCGCATTGCATAACGAAGGTGCACAAATCTTATCCGAGCGACTCAAAGGTAAGGTTTCGATCGATGAAGGCACTTCAAGACGGCTTTTTAGTCTTATCTCGATCCTGAAGGCGAGAGGATAGGCGATGGTCTCTGGATATGATAAAACCAATTTGCCCTCGAGCATTCTTTTCGCTTGCACGCATAATATGATCCGCTCGCCGATGGCGGCTGCGATGATGAAAGATATGTTTCACGAGCAGATCACCGTGGATAGCTGTGGGATTAACGCTGGAAGTTCTGACGGGTTTACCATCGCCGTGATGCAAGAGGTTGGGCTTGACCTTGCTGACCACACGCCAAAAAATTTCGACCGTCTCGAAGACAGTAACGTTGATATGGTAATCTGTTTTTCCAAAGATAGTTTCGAGAGGGCCAAACACACCAACGCCACAAAATCATGTCTTGTTGAGTTATGGCCTATTTATGACCCTGCACTAGTTGCGGAAAACCGTAATGAGAGAGTGCGCGCTTATCGTTATGTGCGCGATACGATCCGCCAGATGCTTGTGGAGCGCTTTGTCCCGCAAAAGCAATAAATTACTTGACCCATGCCTTTGTCTTGGTCATAGATTGCCCTATGTTAACTGCTATACGGAAATAATGGATGGCTAAGGAAGACGCGATTGAATTTTCAGGAATCGTCACCGAACTTTTGCCCAACGCGATGTTCCGTGTCAAACTCGATAATGACCATGAAGTTTTGGCGCATACCAGCGGAAAAATGAGGAAAAACCGAATTAGGGTTTTGGCCGGTGATCGTGTCAATGTTGAAATGACCCCTTATGATCTGACTAAAGGCCGCATTACCTTTCGTTTCAAATAATACTTTTGGGAATCCGTTAAGGATATGTCAAAATTTATTCTCGCATCGAGGTCGCCGCAGCGTCTAGTTTTGCTCGAGCAGATTGCCATCGTGCCTAACTTGATCAGCCCTGCTGATATCGATGAAACACCGCGCTCTGGTGAAGCACCGCGCGACTACGCTGGCCGTCTCGCGCGAGAAAAAGTCGAAATCATTGCCGTCTCGCATCAACAGGATTATGTTCTCGCCGCCGATACTGTGGTAGCGGTCGGGCGGCGCATTCTGGGCAAGCCCGAGGATGCGGCCCAAGCCAAAACTTTCCTACGACTCTTGTCGGGGAGGCGGCATAAGGTTTTTACTGCGGTTGCGGTAAAGCCGCCGGCTACAACCGAAATTTCGACGCGCCTTGTTTCTACTTCAGTCAAATTCACGCGTCTTGATGATATGGCCATCGAAGCCTATCTTAAGCGAGGTGAGTGGCGTGATAAAGCTGGTGGCTATTCTATTCAAGGAATCGCAGCGCAGTGGGTCGTGCATATTAACGGGTCTTATAGTGCGGTTGTCGGCTTGCCGCTTGCCGAAACAAGCAGACTTTTAGCGGGACTCGGTTATCGGCAGGGGGGTAAAAATTCGTGATGGGAACGGTCATTGTTAGTGACGCCATCCCGTGTTATCACCGCCTCGCGATTGTCAAGCAGGGCGTTTTGATCGATCTTCTTATTGATGATAAAACTGATCGCTTGCCGCAAATAGGGGCTGTATTTTGCGCAAGAGTGCAACAACTGCATCAGGCGCATCGCCGCGCGACCTTAGATCTCGGAGAAGGGCGTCGCGGCTCAATGCGGTTATCAAACGCATCACAAATCAAAGCCGGAGATGTGATTATCGCAACGGTTCAGGCCGAATCTCGCGACGGCAAGCCAATTCAACTGCGGCATAATCCGGCCGATGATCTCGCCGCGTCCCAAAGCGGGCCATTGGGGCAAGTCACGCCCCCGCCAGATTTGATTGAGACAGCCAAAGTGCTGGCGCCCGATGCTGAGGTGATTATCGATACCGATGGCGAGGTGTGGGGTTCTTATGATCTTGATGAGCAGATAGAAACCGCGCTTGTGGCTGAGGTTGAATTGCCTCAAGGCGGAATCATCACGATTAGCACACCGCCGGGGGCCGCCGTTATTGATGGTGATAGCGGGGCGTCGATGCTCGCACCTGAGGCATTAGCATTGGCGATGGCCGATGAGGCGGGACGACAGATCAGATTGCGGCGAATCGGTGGGCCGATTGTAATCGATTTTCCCCGTCTTAACCATGCTGCGCGCGAGAAAACGCATAAGCGGTTGGCGGTGGTGATGGCGGATGACCCGTGCAAGCCGGTATTGCATGGCTGGACGAAAGGTGGGCTTTATACCTTAGACCGGCGGCATGGCTTAAAACCCTTGGCAGCGACGTTTGCTGCGGCGGAGAAAACTGAAGCAATTGAGGCGATGCGCAGGCTGATGAGGGATGCAAAAAAAGGCGGAGGAGGCTTGCCGCCTCAAGTCGTACTGTCGGCGACGGCGGTAGCATGGCTGAAAGGTGATGGAGCGCAGATGCTCGCAAAAATCAGTGCCGAGATACCCTTGCCGCCAACGGTGATTTCTGATAGCGATTAAGCGTAAACCTTGGTGGGAGGCCTGAACATGGCGAAGCCTTGCCCGATTTGCGGTGCGAAACCATCAAAGCGTGATAACCCGTTTTGCTCGCCACATTGTGCTTCTGTCGATCTGGGGCGGTGGTTTTCAGGACAATACGTCGTCCCATCAACAGAGATCCCTGATAGCGATGAGATAGAGCGCCACGAAGATGGTGAAGGCGGTGACGACGAGAAAGAGTCGGCACAAGTTATGCCATTTCCCCGTCGCGAGAAATAGAGACGCGATGCGCGGGGGTGTTAGGGTGTGGCGTTTATGTGCAGTTTGATTAAGGTAGCGTGCGTCTTTTTGTGGACAGGCGAGGCGAGATCGGCTAGACGATCATAGCGTGCGCTGGTGCTCGCCGTTGCCCAGGTAGCTCAGTTGGTAGAGCAGCGGACTGAAAATCCGCGTGTCGGTGGTTCAAATCCGCCCCTGGGCACCATTTTTTCCTGAAAACCCAAGAAAACTCAAGAAAACTCAAGAAAAACCAAGTAATTTAGCCACATCTGCCGTGAGTGTTAAATGCCAAATCAAAAGAACTATTGGACCGCGCGTCATGGTACCGACTGGCAAGTTAAACGTGAGGGAAATAAACGCGCTACTTCGGTTCACCCAACTCAATTTCAGGCATGGAGTGAGACGAAAAATCGAGCGAAGGCCGCAGAGGGAGAAGCTCTTCTTCAGAACAAGCAGGGGCGAATCCGTGAGCGTAACTCATACGGAAATGACCCGTTTCCACCTAAAGGATAGTATTAAGGGGTTGAATGACGCAAGATCTGATTGAGAGTGGACAGAAAGTCCTATCGAACGAATCGCCCAAGAACTTGCAAATAGACACATAGTAGACCTAATTGATCGCGTCACCCGAAATTTCCACTAATTAACCGCATATGATACTTTGCGTGTTGTTATCAGCTGCGTGATGACCGCCGGCGAGATGATCGCTAGTGCTAAAAGATCTGCTACAAAAGACGGCGCGATGAATATCACTCCGCCCATACCTGTAAGCAAACGCAAAAACACCCCCATCGGTGCGAGCCAATACCCGACCACAGCCGCCGATAAGCTAACCACTCCAATAATACAACTGACTGAAGTGTAACTGAACGTCAATAAATCAAAACCGGTCGATGAAACAAATAACAACACCGGCGCGTAAACAAACGCCATCGGTGCCATCAATTTACCTAACCCTAGCGTGAACGCTGATATGCCGGTGCGGAATGGATTCGAATTCGCGATCGCCGCGGCCGCGTAAGCCGATGTACAAACCGGTGGTGTGATCTCAGATACCACCCCATAATACAACACGAACATATGACTTGCGATCGGTGGAATGCCTAATTCTGCTAGGGCCGGCTGCGCCACCGAAACCAACATAATATAGAGCGCTGTAGTCGGAATACCTGCTCCCATCAAAATACACGACACCGCAATCAAAACCAGCGATAAGAATAACTGAATATCCGCAACCGAAAAGACCTCGAATACCCCTAAGGAAATCAAGTCATGCAACCCAAGCGCCATACCACCTGCTGCGTGCGTTACCATAAAACCAATCCGAAAACCGATTCCAGTCGTGTTGATCACCCCCACCACAATACCAACTGCTGCTGAGGCTGCGCCAACCGCTAACGCGTATTTCACGCCTAATTCAAGACATGAAGTCATAGTTTTTAAATCAACTCTGGGCTGAGGATTCAAAATGGCGATAATGCTCCCAGCGACGAGAAACAGACTCATTAACCCATCAAACGCGCCGCCAAAATATTTCCAGCCAACAAAAGTCACAAACGCTGCTGGAATCAGCAAACTCGGCAGAGTGTCCCACCGAGCCATTCCAACGGCCAGCAATAACGAAATCCCACAAAAAGCCGCCATAAACGGCGTGTAGCCCGAAAATAACACATACAACAGACCAATAAGCGGAATGATATTCGCCCAGCCATCACGCCAGACCTCGCCAAGGCGCGGCAACATATCACGGCTGATGCCTTGCAGATTCAACTTGCGTGCCATCAGATGCACCACCGTGAATACCCCGACATAATGCAATAACGCCGGAAAAATTGCCGCGATCACGATCGTGGTGTAGGGAATTTCGAGAAACTCCGCCATGATAAACGCTGCTGCTCCCATAATAGGCGGTGTGATCTGCCCGCCCGCTGACGATGCAGCTTCAACGCCTCCGGCAAAGTGACCCGGGTAGCCAAGGCGCTTCATATTCGGAATAGTTAACGCTCCCGTGGAGACCGTATTGGCTACCGATGACCCTGAAATCGTCCCAAAAAATGCTGATGAAACTACCGAAACCTTGGCAGGGCCGCCCGTGTAACGCCCTGCTAGAATTGTCGCGTTATCGATGAATAACTTGCCAAGCCCAGTTTTTTGCGCGATGACGCCGAACAATACAAAGTGGAATACGATTGTCGACACCACCCATAAAGTCACGCCGTAAATTCCCTCTTGTGGGAAATACATTGATGAAACGAAGGTATTAAATTTAACGCCGGGGTGTTTTAAAATCCCCGGAAAATATGTCCCAAGCAAAGCGTATGAGATAAAGATGCAAATAATCAACGGCAAAACCCAACCAAGCAATCGCCGTGTGATATCAAGCACCAGCAAGATAATAATTACCCCCAGTGCGATGTCATAACTGTTGGGATTGCCCATGCGAAAAGTCTGTTCTTCTATCCCTAGAATCGGAACACCGCGCCATGCAAAACCCACGTACAGTGCGGTGATCACGCCTAAGATCATAAACACAAGGTCATAGATCGGGATATTGCCGATTCTGAAATATGTGGCCTTGTGCATCAGCAGGTTTTTGCTTTTGAAAAGTGGAAAAAATGCGTAGGTCAGGATAAATAATCCTGTCAAATGAAACCCGAGATGCCAGTAGTCAGTGGGTAAGCCAAAACCTGCAGTAAAATAATGATAAATCGCAAAAACCAGTGCGACCGCCCGGAGGACTTTGCCGGTTATCGGTCCGACTTCACGGCTGGTGCTGACCTCATCGTATTTCTGTTCAATCTCAGCGAGGTGGGCCTCGGTTAAACCATCACTCGGGTCTTGTGGTGGTGGGGTCATTAAAGCCTCCTGTTTTATCTATTTAGGGCAAAAAAAGGGCGCCGCCCGTTGATAGGAACGCCGCCCTTTTGACATCAAATGCCATGTTTTGCCTGAATCTAGTTCAGTAATCCTGCCTCACGGTAGAACTTTTCAGCTCCGGGATGAAGTGGAACACCCAAGGCTGAGATACCGTCCAGTGCAGTTTCAGCTGTGATCTGCTTGCCTTTAGCATGGCCGTTATCGAGCAATTTGCGTGTGTTTTTATTCCACATCGCTTTGGTGATTCCATAGACAAGTTCTTCAGACAAGTCAGAAGATACCACCAGCAAAGCACTCACTGCTGGAGTTTTTGTGACATAATCCACGCCCTCGTAAACCCCCGCAGGAATCTGCGATGGAATATACGCTGGAATGACCTCATTGATTTTTTTCAGATCAGCGTCCGAGAAAGAATGGAGTTCCATTCCCTTGAGGGATGCTAGCTGAACCATTGCCGCAACCGGCCAACCCGCCGCGTAGAAATACCCGTCAAGCTGTCCATCAGCTAAACGTTCCGCACTTTGGCTGTTATTGAGCTCGGCTTCATCAATATTGTCTCTGTTAATGCCCCAAGCATCGAGCATCTGCAAAACTGCAACTTGTGTGCCTGACCCCGCCTGGGCGATGCCAACCCGCTGGCCTTTCAGATCGCCGAGATCATTGATCTTTTTGCCTTTTGGCAAAACTAGATGCAAATCTTCCGGAAAAAGATTGGCGATGATCCGAAGTTTCGGGTGGGGCTTGCCGTCAAACTTGCCTTGGCCGAGATACATCGAACGCGTTACGTCAGCAGCGGCAAGACCGGCCTCTAACTCGCCATTCTGCACTGCGGCGTTGTTGAACACCGAGGCCGTGGTCGATTGTGCAATCGCAATCAAACCAGGAACTCCGCATTGACCGCCTTTATCGCAAGGACGTGCGCCTGGAGGTGCTGAAATACCGTTAGCAATCGTGCCACCGATGGGGAAATACGTCCCCCCCGCTCCGCCGGTGCCAATCCGGAAAAAAGTTGGGTCTTGTGCTAGCGCACCACCCGTCAAAAACGTAACCGCGATCGCGGTCGTAAAAAAAGTCTTAATTATACTCATCATGAATCTCCTTAGATAGTTATACAGGGGAGACTCTAACAACATAATTTTGTGACAAACAATAAAAATATGAAAAAATATTCGCATAGAGGACATAATCAAGTGCGTTGGCGAAATTTACTAACCGGTCTCTTGGAAAGGGCATGACGACGGGCAAAATGGCTACTCGCCATTTTTGCCAAATGCGGCTTTGAGGTCGTTGTGATAGGCAAAAAGCGCAGGTAACCCGCCCGTGTGGACAAACAGCACCCTCGATGATGCGGAGATTCGGCCCGATCGTATGAGCGCTGGAATCGCCGCAAAAGCCTTCGCCGTATAGACGGGGTCAAGAATCATCCCTTCGGTTTCAGCCATCATTGCCATCGCTTCAATCGCGACCGCCCCAACTAAGCCATAACCGGGTGATAATCCCCCATCCCAAATCTCTATGTCATCCTCGTCAATCGCTAGCGGTTCATCGAGCAGGTCGCTAAGAGATGTAGCAAGATAGGCGATTCGCTCGATTTGTGCCTTCATCGGGCGACGGACGCATGAACCGATGACCTGCGCTTTGCTCTCCTGCATCTTTAATCCCGCTAGCATCCCGATATGCGTCAAACCACTGCCTGAGGCCAGCACGATAAAATCAAACGCGTCATCTTGGGTGATAATTTCCTCGGCGGCGCGGATATAACCCAACGCACCAAGCGGCGGTTTGCTCATCGATAGCGGAATCACGTAAGGCTTGCGCCCTTCACTGCGTAACTCATCAGCGCGCGCGTAAAGCGCGGCGTCCGCCCCCGCCTCATCCTCGCCATCGGGATAGCGCATGATCTCGGCTCCGAGAATTTCCTCGAGCATCACATTGCCTGATGATGTGTAAATCAGATCATTTTTATCAACCCTCTTTTCCAACTGTGCGATGGTTTTCATGCCAAGTCTTGCCGCCGACGCAGCGGCAATACGTACAAAATTGGATTGCACCGCACCAGTGATCAGAATCGTGTCCGCGCCTTCGGCTTGGGCCGCTCCGAGATAGTATTCCAACTGGCGCGATTTATTGCCGCCCAAACTCACGCCAGCCAGATCATCGCGCTTGATCCAAAGATCTATACCAAGCTGTGCCGATAACCGTGGCAACGGTTCTAGCGGGGTTTGGCCATAAATCAGTTTTGTGCGGGGAAAAGGCATTGTGTCATCCTTGAAATTCATGATTTGGGGGTTAACTTACTGGCGGTGCGCCACTCTCGGCTTTGCGTTTGTCGATAAACGCCTTGAGGTGTTCGTGCCGCCCCTCATCTATTATGACGTCGCTATCCTGAGCCAGAATATCTTGCCAAAGACGGTTTGCACGGGTGGTGGTATCGCTGGCCCCGTTTTCTTGCCATGAGCCGAAATTGGAAAGATCAGCGATCAAAGGGTCATAAAACGCAGTTTTGTAACGGGTCATGGTGTGCTCGCAGCCAAAAAAATGACCGCCAGGCTCTACCTTAGCGATCGCATCCAATGCCAAATCATCGCGCCCAAAAGATGTTTTGCGGCATAAATCAGCCATCATATTAACGACTTCCATATCAGTGATCAGTTTTTCATACGACATTGTCAACCCGCCTTCAAGCCAGCCAGCTGAATGAAACACTATAGTTGCCCCCGAAAGCAGGCATCCCCACAGACCAAACTGGGTTTCAGTCGCGGCCTGAACGTCATTAAGGTTAGCCGCGCTACCAGTCGCACTCCGCCACGGTAGCCCAAGTTTCCGCGCCAGTTGACCCGCCAGTAGCGAGGCTTTGACGTGTTCAGGCGTGCCAAAACTCGGCGCGCCGGATCTCATATCAACATTGCTGGTGAAAGTGCCATAACAAACCACTGCGCCAGATTTTGCTAGTTGGGTCAGGGTGATCGCCGCCATTGCTTCAGCGTGGCTGAGGGTCATGGCCCCCTCGACTGTGATCGGCGCCATGGCCCCCATCAGGGTGAAGGGGGTGACGATGCTTAGCTGTCCTGCGCGCGCGAAATCAATCAACCCTTGCGCCATTGGAATATCCAGCTGACGCGGCGAGTTTGTGTTGATAACCGTGAAGCACCAAGGATTCGCCATGAATTCAGCTGCACTCAAGCCTCTGAATTCTTGAATCATGGTGAAGCAATCCTCAGTTTGGGGTGTGCCACGCGCGTAAACAAAGGGGATTTTATCCGATAAAGTCAACGCCGCTTCCATCATTGCGTAATGCCTAAATTCAGGTGGCACGTCTTGAGCCTCGACCACTGGGGGCGCCATATGCAGATAATCGAAATGCTGCACCAGACGAACCAATTCACGAAAATCCTCAATGCTGCCCGAACGGCGTCCTCGAAGTAAGTCGGTGGCATAGGGTGAACCGGCCCCTGGCACGAACACTAACCGCCCCAATTCAAGAGTAACATCTCGTTGTCGTTGTCCGCCTTTCATCTCGATTTTTCTGGGCGCGGAGGCGAGGGCGGCCTCGACAATATCTCGGCCGATATACACCATCTGCTCCGCGTCCTTGACCCGCGCCCCTGCTTCTCGAAACAATTTTAGTGCTTCGGGCAGGAGAACTTTTATGCCTTGCGTCTCAAGAATTTTTAGCGCAGCTGAGTGAATGTCATCGACAATCATAGCATCGTAAATATCTAGCGGCGTGAAAACGTTAACCAGTTCAGGGTTAGATTGTTTAGATTGGCTATCGGTGGAACTCTCTGGTTTTCGCCTACGGCGACGGCGATGTGTTGATGGTTGGGTTGTTGGTTGGGTCATATCCGCATGGCTTTGCCATCGGGGTCGTAAGGCGAGGGCGCTATCACTCGAGCCGCCCGCTCAATGCCGACAACATGGACGGAAAGTTTTGTGCCTTCATCGCTCGAACCCCGGTCGATTAACGCCATCGCTAGCGATTTTCCGATCACATGCCCATAGCCGCCAGATGTTACGAAACCGACACGTTGGCCGTCATGCCAGACCGGCTCGAAACCGCTCGCATCAGCATCACTCGCATCGATCTCAAGTGTTACCAGACGCCGCGCCGCTCCATGCCCCTCGTGTTCTGCTCGTGCTGCCTCGCGCCCGATAAAATCGCCCTTGTTCCAATCAATCCAGCGATCCATGCCAGTCATTCCTGCCGAGTAGCCCTGAGTGAACTCAGCTGACCAGATTCCGAAGCTTTTCTCAATCCTTAATGATAGAAGAGCGTTAAACCCATATTCGCGCAAACCAGAATCAAGTCCGGCCTCGAGCAGCATCCGCCGCATCATAATATGATCAGTCATCGGACAGTGAATCTCATAGCCAAGTTCCCCTGTGACCGACAGTCGTCCGACTTTAGCCCGGGTAAGACCAATATCAAAATGACCGCATCCCATAAAAGGCAAATCGCCTATGGGCATGTCGGTCAGGCGACTGATGATCTCAAGCGACTTTGGCCCCGATAGCGAAAACCCTGTCATCTCCTCCCCTAGATCACGCACCTTAACATCGCCTTCAAGGTGGTCGTTGAACCAACGCATATGCCAATCTCGCAAATAATACGACCCCATAATCCACCAGATACCATCTCCCCAGTTAAAGGCAGTCAAATCGCCTTTCATCTTCCCGCTTGAACTGAGCATCGGCGCGAGGCGTGCGCGTCCTGCCTGAGGGAGTTTTGATGCCATGATTTTATTAAGCCATGTTTCGGCGTGTTTGCCGCTGACCTCAAATCTCGAAAAACCGGTGATGTCTAGGAGTCCGCATGAATCGCGCACTGAACGACATTCATCCCCCACAAGATCAAAAGCGTTTGACCGTTTGAGTGAGGGTTTCTCGCTAAAGCCGTGGGGGGCGAAATAGAGTGGTATCTCAAGTCCACCGCTAACACCCCAATGGCATCCGGCGGCGGCCATATCGCTATACGCCGGCGCGGTGGTGCAGGGACGCCCGGCGGGCAGCTGTTCATTTGGGTAAGTCATCACGAAGCGCCGCGAGTAAAACTGCCCGGTGGTTTCCTTAATATAGCGTTTGTTTTCAGCATAGCCGCCATACCGCGCTACATCCATGCCATAGACGTCAGCTTCAGCTTCACCGTGGATCATCCATTCAGCAAGCGATTTGCCGACACCCCCACCTTGTAGGAATCCTGCCATCACCGCACAAGCTGCCCAATAACCACGTTTGCCCGGCACTGGGCCTACTAACGGATTGCCGTCAGGCGAAAAGGTGAACGCACCGTTCACCCAATTCTTGACCCCTGCTGTTTGTAACACTGGATAACGTTTAAACCCCAAGGTCAACTCGTTTTCAATCCTGTCGGTATCCTCTTGCAGTAACTCGATGCCATAATCCCACGGTGCGCCATCCATCATCCAGTGTTGGTGATTGATTTCATAAATCCCCAGTAGCATCCCTTGTTGGTCTTGCCGCATATAGGTAAAGCCCTCAAGATCGACCACCAACGGTAATTCCTTATCGAGGGCCGCGACTTCGGGAATCGCCTCAGTCAAAAGATAATGATGGGCGAGCGGCGAGACAGGCAATTCGACTCCCGCCATCCGACCCACCTGCTTAGCCCAAAGCCCTGCCGCATTGACCACATGCTCGCAGGAAATAGTACCTTTTTCAGTTACCACCTGCCAGCCATCAGGTTTTTGGATCAATTCAAGAACCCGATTATGCTCGATGACTGTTGCGCCATTCTTTTTCGCCGCCCCCGCATAGGCGTGAACTGTGCCGGTGGTATCTATATACCCTTCGCGGGCCGCCCACATTCCTCCCAGAATCCCATCTATCGACATGACCGGACATAAGTCTTTGGCTTCATCGGGCGTTACTAAATGCACGTCCTCGATGCCAATGCTCTGGAAAACCCTATACGCTGATTGTAGCCACTCCCACCGATCATGCGTTCCTGCTAGCGTCAGCCCTCCTGTCATATGCATGCCAACCGAATGACCACTTTCTTTTTCGATCGTGCTTAGAAGATCTATGGTGTAAGCCTGAAGCGCGGCGATATTTGGATCAGCATTCAGCGTATGAACCCCGCCTGCTGCGTGCCATGATGACCCTGCTGTCAGCACGGATCTTTCTATCAGACAGACATCCGACCAGCCGAATTTCGCTAGATGATAAAGAACCGATGCGCCAACAACACCGCCCCCGACCACCACCACTCGATAATCTGATTTCATGCCCGCCCCTCATCATAATTGTGTCACCTCATAGCATACACAATTATACGCGTTAATGACATGCACGTCCAAGCGCTTTTAGACGCCAGTAATTATAAGGCAATGGTGTTATGAACCCTGCTACTAACATCACGGGAATCACCCATAAGGTCAACTTCGCTCCCCCAGTGAGGGCAATATCCACGAGGTTCATCGCCAATTCCATCGCGATCATTGATATCAGAGACATACCGACCGCCGTTCTGAACGCGAGATTGAATGGCATCTGGCGTGTTAGAATAAATGTCTCAAGCGTGATTGAGGTAATAATGCCGTTGATCATAGCAAGAATCATAATTGCGGCGGTTGGCCAGAGGATTTTGGTGAACTGAAAAAAGCCAATCGTGCCGAGATCGCCAATTGCACAACCAACCAAGCACCAAAAAGTGTTGGCGCTTGCGCGACTCCATGTGGTCAAGCATCTCCAATCGAGTGCCAATATGGCTTTAATTCGTGTCATGTTTTCCCTCCATGTTGGAATATAGTGATTGTCCCCGCAGATTTAAACCGTGAAGTTTTAACCGTGTGGCGTTATGCCGGCTTGAGTCTTTTTGATATGTTATCGGCCAATAACCGACAAATATTAGGTATTATCAAAAAAGTATTTGAAAAACTTCTTGTTACTATTTACTGTTGTGTTCACTTTTAATCAGAAAGATAATTCTTAGGAGAGTTACAATGAAATCCATATATGTGTTTGCCATCAGCCTTATCGCGATGGCATTTGCCACACTCGCTTCAGCCGCCACGCTTGATGACGTGAAGGCCAAAGGCTTCGTGCAATGCGGTGTTAGTCAGGGTTTACCCGGCTTTTCCACCGCCGATGATGACGGAAACTGGACCGGAATAGACGTTGATCTATGTCGTGCTATTGCTGCTGCCATTTTCGGTGATGGCGATAAGGTCAGGTTTTCACCGCTTTCGTCAAAACAGCGTTTTACCGCTTTGTCCTCGAATGAGATTGACGTCTTGTCGCGTAACAGTACTTGGACAATGACACGCGACACCCAGCTGGGTCTGAATTTCGCTGGCGTTAATTACTACGACGGGCAAGGGATGATGATACCGCTTGCGCTTGGCGTAACCTCAGCGCTCGAACTTTCGGGTGCTAATGTCTGCACCAACACCGGCACAACAACCGAACTCAATATCACCGACTTTTTCCGCACCAACAACATGGATTTTAACCTTGTGGCCTTTGAAAAAGCAGATGAGGTCGTGGCGGCTTATGACGCTGGACGTTGCGACGTTTATACCACGGACCGTTCAGGGCTGGCCGCTCAGCGGGGCAAATTGACCAACCCTAACGCGCATTACGTTCTACCTGAGATCATCTCAAAAGAGCCTTTGGGACCAGTGGTTCGCCAAGGTGACGATCAGTGGTTCAATATTGTCCGTTGGACTCTTAATGCGTTGATCAACGCTGAAGAACTCGGCGTCACCAAAGATAACGCCAAGCAGATGATGGGTTCATCCGATAACCCTTCAATCAAGCGGCTTCTCGGTGCTGAAGGTAATTTTGGCGAGGAGATGGGGTTATCCAATGACTGGGCCCTTAACGCGATTCTGGCGGTCGGTAATTATGGCGAAAGCTATGAAGCCCACGTCGGACCAAACACGCCACTCAGGCTTGCACGCGGCGTCAACGCTCTGTGGACGGACGGCGGCATCCTATATGCGGCACCGATTCGCTAACCTGAGGGGATAAAACACGGAAGATCATCTGGTGACGGTGTCCTGCGTGACCTGCTCACTGGATGATCTGACGGGCCCCTTAAGGCGGACGTATGGTTAAAGAGACCAAACAGGCCACGCGGGTGATAGACTGGATTTATGATGCTCGGATTCGTAGCGTCATCGCTCAGATTTCACTTATTGCCGCCATTGTCCTTGGTGGGTGGTGGCTAGCCGGAAACGCCGTCGCTAATATCACCGCACAAGGAAAATCCCTCGGCTTTGGATTCCTTACGCAAATCGCTGGCTTCGAGATTAACCGCACTCTCGGCACCTATTTGTTTTCTTTTGATGTCAACTCATCCACCTATTTTGATGTGTATCTGATCGGCATCGTCAACACTTTTCTAGTGGCGGTGCTTGGGGTTGTGGTTGCGACAATTATCGGTTTTACCATGGGAGTCATGCGCCTTTCGGAAAATGTCATCTTGCGTGCTTTCTCCACGGTCTATGTCGAATTATTGCGCAATATCCCGATACTTTTGCAGCTTTTTTTCTGGTACTTCGCCGTGCTTCGATCTTTGCCTGGCAGGCAGGACAAAATAGATTTAATTCCCGAATTCGTGGGAATCAATATTACCGGACTTTATTTGCCGGCCCCCGTACCGATGGATGGGTTCGGTTTGAGCGTAATCGCGCTAGTGGTGGCGATTATCATGGTGGTTTTCATGAAACGCTGGGCGGCGGTGAGGCAGATGAAAACTGGGCAGGCTTTCCCTGTTTTTTGGGCATCTTTGGGGCTGATTATTGGCTTGCCAGTTATTACCTTGGCAGTCACGGGTAATCCACTCCACTGGAATGTCCCGCAATTTAACAACACTGGTTCGATTTTATCGCGTGGCTATCAGGATGGCACCGGTATGGCGCTAATCCCTGAAATGCTAGCGGTCTGGCTGGCTCTGTCGCTTTATACCGCGGCGTTTATCGCTGAGAATGTCCGTTCGGGGATTCTTGCGGTGAGTAAAGGACAGACCGAAGCTTCATCCGCTTTAGGATTGCGCCCCCAGCTTACTCTGCGGCTGGTGGTAATTCCACAAGCGATGCGGGTGATTATTCCGCCTTTAACCTCGCAATATCTTAATCTGACCAAGAACTCATCATTGGCGGTTGCGATCGCTTATCCTGAACTCGTTTCTATTTTCGCCGGTACCGCGATGAGCCAAGTTGGCAGAGAAATAGAAATGATTCTGATGATGATGGCTGTCTATCTGACTTTTTCAATCCTCACGGCGATTTTCATGAATTGGTTTAACGCCAAAGTCAAATTGGTGGAACGATAATGGATAAGCAAGTCGCTTTTGTGCGTTCGGAGAACTTACCACCACAGCCGCCCCCACCTTCTGAAGTCGGTGTGACTGGCTGGATTTATCATAATTTACTGTTGGGCATGATCGACTTTAGCTCACTGGTCTCCGCGATACGTTCTGTTTTCATGGTGCTTTTTTCATTGTCTCTGTTTTATGTAGGCGTAACGCAGCTTTGGGGTGTGCTCGATTTTACTTTGTTTTCTGCGGTCTGGTCTGACCCGGATGTAAACAAGCGCACGGTTTGCCTGACCATTGAGCAAGGCGGCAGTTTGCCCAATGACTGGCATGGTGCGTGCTGGCCTTTTGTGATAGCCAAAAGCAAATTTCTCTTTTATGGCGCTTATCCCTCAACGGAGTTATGGCGCGTTAATCTGGTCGGATTGGTCGGATTGATCGGGCTTGGCTATGCGCTGTTCGAAAGATTCCCAAAACGTGGGCATGTCGGTATTCTGATGCTGACGATTTATCCAGTTTTTGCATTGTTCTTGCTGAGCGGTGGCGGATTTGATGTTAATTATAATCAGGTCATTGTCTATATATTGCTTGCGCTAGGGCTGATTACTTTGGCGCGAATGGGCGACAAAGGGATTTTTGGCAAGACTTTCAAGGATTTGACAAAATTTTTCTCGGCAGCCGGTTGGGTGCTGGTGACTTATGCCATGCTTTTGGCGGTGATTGGAGTAGATGTAGGACTTGAACACACCGAAACGCGCGAGTGGGGAGGGCTTTTAACCACGCTAGTGGTGGCGATCACCGGTATTGTTGCTTCGTTGCCGCTTGGGATTTTGCTTGCGCTGGGACGCCGATCATCGATGCCTGTAACCCGGTTGATTTGTACCATTTTTGTCGAATTCTGGCGCGGAGTTCCTCTGATCACCGTTCTTTTTATGGCTTCGGTGATGCTACCGCTCTTTATGCCTGAAGGGGTTAATTTCGACAATCTACTTCGCGCTCTGATCGGCGTTATGCTGTTTTCCGCCGCCTATATGGCTGAAGTTGTGCGCGGAGGATTGCAGGGCATGGATAAAGGGCAATACGAGGGCGCGGATGCCATCGGGCTGTCTTACTGGCAATCGATGCGGCTGGTCATTCTGCCACAAGCCTTGACCTATGTAATCCCTGGGATCGTTAACACTTTTATTGGGCTTTTCAAAGACACGACCCTTGTTTCGATTGTTGGGCTTTTCGATTTGCTCGGTGCGATGCAAAGCGCCGTCAATGACTCGTCGTGGGCGTCACCCGTACAAGCGCTTAGTGGTTATTTCGTTATCGCGTTGATTTTCTTCTTTTTTTGTTTCGGTATGTCTCGATACTCAATGTATATGGAGCGCAAATTAGCGCGCGGACGAACGCACTAAGCGTGCAAAATTAGGAGAAAATTTATGGCAACAGAAAAAAAACCGATAGATGTCAGTGATAAAGCCGTGGTGTCGATGATCGAGGTCAATAAATGGTTCAGCACTTTTCATGTGTTGCGCGATATCAATCTTAGAGTCGATAAAGGCGAGAGAATCATTATCTGCGGCCCGTCAGGATCTGGAAAATCAACCTTGATCAGATGTCTCAACAGGCTAGAAGAACACCAAAGTGGCGAGATCAAAGTGCTTGGAATTTTGCTTGATAACGATGTTAAGCGTATAGAAGAAATCCGCCGTGAAGTTGGGATGGTCTTTCAACATTTTAATCTGTTTCCACATTTGACGATTATGGAAAACTGCACGCTCGCACCGATCTGGGTGCGCAAAATGCCCAAATCTGAAGCCGATGATATCGCGATGCATTTTCTTGAGCGGGTTAAAATTCCTGAACAAGCTCATAAATATCCAGGACAGCTCTCAGGTGGACAACAGCAACGGGTCGCCATCGCTCGTGCTTTATGCATGCGCCCTAGATTGATGCTGTTCGATGAACCAACCTCAGCTCTTGATCCCGAAATGATCAAAGAAGTGCTCGATACGATGGTGTCCCTTGCCGAAGACGGCATGACCATGGTTTGTGTTACTCACGAGATGGGGTTTGCCCGCAAGGTCGCCAATCGCGTGATTTTTATGGATGAGGGACAGATCGTCGAACAGAACGAACCCGAAGCCTTTTTTCATTCTCCCCAATCAGACCGAACCAAGTTGTTCCTGTCACAGATTCTAGAGCATTAATTTTCAAGCTTCGCCGCAAGTTCGGTGATGTCACGCCAAGTCTCGGTGGGAATCGCGATTTTGCCATTTGATCGCTCGCGGTGGTCACGTTCGCGCTCGCCGGGGATCTCAACGCGGCTAAAACCCGGTGCAGGAGGGCAATCACGCATATCCGCCAGCACGACCTCGCTCATCCGCTTAATTTCATCCGCCCCGCGATAGCGGCGGGTATCGATGGCAATCAGTAGCCAATTGCATTCGGTGTCCACAGGGCCAAGCAGCGCGTCCGCCACTAATTCCGCCATCAGCCCTAAAGCGTATCCTTTGGCGCCTCCGCTAGGCAAAATCGCCCCGCCAGCAAAATAATCTTCAGGATCTACAGTCGCCTTGCCGTCTCGATCAATCACGCAATCCTTGGGCAGTTTTGCCCCAGCGTTGCTAGCAGCGTAAATCCAGCCGCCAGCAATTTTTGAGGTGGCTAAATCGATCACTACGGCTCCATGCTGGCCGCCAGGAAAGCCAATACAATACGGATTGGTGGGTAACTTCGCCTTCGCCCCTCCATGAGGCGCGACTTGCCTCCACTCCGCGCGGTTACCGCCACCGATAAGAAACGTCATTACCCCTGCTTCGGCTGCGCGATCAGCATACGCACCATGACGTCCAGTGTGCCCAACATTTTTGACCGCCATCATCGCTATCGATTTGTCGATGGCGTCGTTGGTCAACTGATCATATGCCATGTTCATCGCTGGAATCCCAATTCCACCCATTCCATCAACCACTGAATGACCTCTGTCATCAACCATCAGGCGCGGACGTGCTTTGGCATCAAGATACCCGGATTTGAATTGCTCAGCGTATTGCAGGCATCGCATCACCCCATGCGATTCAACGCCGCATAAGCTAGAATCGGCAAGATGCAGGGCCGTGCTTTCAGCGATATCCTCTTCACAGCCAAGCGCCGTGAAAATCACCATCATTGCCTCGATAGCCTCAGTCGCGGTGATGTTTAGCCGCTGGCCTTGATAATCCAGTTTCGAATGCGACTGCTGCATCGCATCATTATCCTTGCCAAGGTGGAAAACGGGTTTTTGCCGCCGCGACTGTCCAATCCTGGTGGTTGCGGACATATTCCTCGGCGGCGTCTCGAGGCGGGTTGAAATCCCATGGGGTAAGCGCGCCGTGTTGCATCGCTGTATAAATCGCCTGCCTCTGTTTCTGCTTAGCGATCACGTCCTGCCTGATTGCTTTCTGATCCCATTTAGCCTCAACTTCGGCAGCGAAATCGGTAGCGATTTCGGCATAGGCCGGATTTGATGCGAGATTGTCACGCTCAGCGGGGTCTGCTGTCAGATCGAACAGCATAGGCGGGTCGCTATCGCAATGGATATATTTATATTGGCCTCTCCTGATCATGAGCACCGGATCGGCAGTCATCTCGGCACAATATTCGCCAAACGCCGCGCCGTCATCATCATCGCCGCCTGTCACCATGTCCCACAGCGAACGCCCATCGATCGGCTGTCCTAAAGGCGGGGGGGTGTCTCCGGCCAGCGCGGCGATAGAGAGCATGGTTGGTAAAATATCAACCAGAGAAACCGGGCTTTGAGGGCGCGTTTTTGCGACCCCGTTACCGGCGATAATCAAAGGCACTCTGGCTGAGTGCTCAAAGAAATTCATCTTATACCAAAGCCCACGCTCGCCCAGCATATCGCCGTGGTCGGCGGTGACGATGATGACCGTATTATCTATTTGTCCCGCCTCGGTAAGCGCGCGGATGATCTCGCCGACTTTGCTGTCGAAATATGACGTGTTAGCGTAATAGGCATGGCGTGCGTTGCGCACCTCATCAGTGCTAGCGATGATTGTCGATGCCTCTATACCGTCCATCAGGCGGCGTGAGAAACTGTCTTGTTCATCGGGTGCTAAAGTAAAAGCCGGCAGATCAATTGCCGCGTGATCGTAAAGATTCCACCATTCAGGACGGGCCACATAAGGATCATGCGGATGGATAAAACTCGCCACTAGACAAAAAGGTGTGGTCTTGTCGGCTGCGTATTCGAGCAATTTGCGGCGGGCGAAAAATGCGACTTCCTCATCATATTCTATCTGAAATGTCGACATCGCGACCCCAGCCTCGCGCACCGAATCCATATTGTGATACCATTTATCGATGCGCTCATCAGGCAATTCCCAATCAGGCGTCCACGCAAAATCTGACGGATAGATGTCGGTGGTAATGCGCTCCTCGAATCCGTGCAGTTGATCAGGCCCGACAAAGTGCATCTTGCCCGAAAGACAAGTACGATATCCCATCTGGCGCAGATAATGCGCGAAAGTCGGCACTGATGAGGGAAACTCGCTTGCGTTGTCGTAGGCGGCGATTCGTGTGATTAACTGACCTGCCATAAAACTAAAACGAGAGGGCGCACAAAGCGGAGCGTTACAATATGCAGCGTCAAAACACGCACCTTTTGCCGCCAGCGCGTCCATATGCGGCGTTTTGACTAACTCATGCCCATAAGCACCAGTAAAATGCGGTGCCAGCTGGTCTGCCATAATCAGAACGATATTCGGTGGCAAGGTCTGGGACATAATTCTATCCTTAAGCATTTTACCGATATTTGGCAAGGGCTTGACTCTAGGATATCGGTGCAGTTGCAAAAGTAGTCATATCGTGAAAGACTTACCCAATAAGATACATAAGGTGAGGACGGTCAAATGATGCAAACATCGCTTCTAATAAATGGTGAAATTGTGAGTGGCGCAGGGGATAGCGTCGGGGTTTTAAATCCATCTAACAGCTCAGAGATAGCGTTGGTGAATGAGGCCAGCGACGAACAGGTCGATGCAGCGGTGCGTAGCAATCATGAAGCCTTCTCCGCTTACGCTGCGCTGACACCGGCCGGGCGTGCGGGGTTGCTTTATGATCTAGCGGGGCGGATCGAAAGTGAAATAGATGATTACGCCAAACTCGAATCTCTCGATACCGGCAAGCCGCTGGACGCTTCACGAGATGAAATGGAGGCTTGCGTCGATCTTTTCCGTTATATGGCCGGCGCGGTACGTTGTATGAGCGGCCTCGCCGCAGGCGAGTATGTCGAAGGCCATACCTCGATGATCAGGCGTGACCCGGTTGGGGTGGTGGCGAGCATATCGCCGTGGAATTATCCCTTGATGATGGCGGCGTGGAAACTTGCTCCCGCACTTGCGGCAGGATGCACGATGACGCTTAAACCCTCTGAACTGACGCCGATGACAACCCTGAAACTGATCTCGGCCCTGGCTGATATTTATCCAAAAGGCGTGGTAAATGTCATATCCGGGCGTGGCGCAACCACAGGCAATGCGCTGATCAATCATGATGGGGTTGAGTTTGTTTCGCTTACCGGTTCGATCCGAACGGCGTCTTTAGTCTTACAGGCGGCGGCGAAAACGATCAAAAACACGCATCTCGAACTTGGTGGGAAGGCGCCGGTTATCATCTTCGATGATGCTGACGTTGAGACAGTAATCGAAAATCTACGCGACGTTTCATTCTATAACGCAGGGCAAGATTGCACACAGCCTTGCCGCTATTATATTGCTGAGAGAATCTATGACAACTTCGTCGCTGATTTTGCCTCTGCGATTAAGACGATCAAGACAGGAGCTCCTGAAGTTAAAGGGGTCGAGATGGGGCCTATGATCACTGGTGATCAATTCAAGCGGGTTAGTGGGATTCTCGATGAAGTGAAATCGTCAAAACATCTTGAGGTCGTAACCGGCGGGGCGGCATCAGGTGGAGATGGCTTTTTTATCGAGCCGACCCTGATCGCCGATGCTAAGCAGGATGATATGGTGGTTCGTGATGAAATTTTCGGCCCCGTGGTCACCGCCAGCAGATTTACCTCGGCTGATGAGGCGATTGCTTGGGCCAATGACACCAGATACGGCTTATCGGCTTCGGTGTGGACAAGCGATGTGTCCAAAGCCATGAAGACTGTCGCGAGATTGCGTTATGGTATCACTTGGGTGAATACTCATTTGGTCTCCTGCTCAGAGATGCCTCACGGCGGCATGAAGTCATCAGGTTATGGCAAGGATATGTCTATTTATGCGCTCGAGGACTACACCGTTCCACGTCATATTATGATCAGTCATTAAGCAAGGCTTAAACTTCAGCCTATTTCGCCTTCCAGCGTTCGAGGCTGGGTATCTTGCGGGTGAAAAACCACGCAACCAGACGCCACCAACCTTGCTTGACCATATTATTCACGACCATGGTCTGATAGTCTTTGACGTCAGTACCGGTGTAATAAAATGTGCCATTATCATAGCATAGCGAGCAGTATTTTTCTGATCTCGTGCCGTCTTTTTCACGTCCGCCACCTTTAGGATCGCGGGATAATGGCATGGCGCAACTCTGACAAATGATCATTTCTTTCTCCTCCTGTTCAGGTTTTTCTCAAGCCATCTAGGTTTAGGTGACCGCTTCGCGTATCCACTACTAGAGTGTCATTATCTAGATTAACGAATAAAAAGCCATAAAAATACTCGATCTGAATTGAAGCTAGGCGTCGGTAGGGGATGTGATCTTTGGCGGCCGGGGCGATGATAACATCGCTATGAAGGCACAGAGAAAACTAATCCAGTTATTGGCATCGATGAAAACATTAGTAGCTTTTGCATCTTAGACATGGTTAAAGGTGATGCCATTGTGTTCTTGCTAAAAGGGAATGTATCTCCACCGGCCTAGACCACAAACTTACGTTTTACTCCTAAATCCTCACAGGCCGCATGAAAGCATTTTTTCGTATAGGGCGTTTGGTTAGATTGTATCTCAATCGCCCAATACTCATTAAGAGCAAATTGCGGTTGCTCTCAACGTAAAACCTCTTCTGAGAGATTGACGCTTGATGTGTTGAATTCAGCATTGCAATCACTTCCCGGCCCAAGCCAGCGTGGATTGTGTCAGGCAAATCTACGTTTTTTACTGCGCTTCACCAACTGTGGGTTGTGGGTGATTGATTTTGAGGGTATCAATGTGAAAAAATTACACTTTATGAAGTGCAAGAACAATAACTGATATTATGGGATTGTGCTAATTGCTTTGTTGCAGGAGTTGAGTTGTGAAAGATATTAATACCTCTCTCGTCACTTTAAAGACCGTTATTGATGAAGACGGCAGTTTTACCTTCATCATTACTCCCAGCATTACCTTGTCCTCGCCCGATACATTCCGCTGGGAGATTACCTTCGGACAAGGCGTGCTTTATCGCGGGGTGATCACTTTTAAGGCGGGTGAGTCGGACTCAAGATCAATCCTAAAGTCAATAGACCCTGATGAGCATTATCAGTTTAGGGTTTATAGAGTGTCCGATAACAATAACGCCGCGGATGATGAATTGCTGTTTCAGCAACAGAGCAAGACCACCCCTCCCTCCCTCAAGGACGTCCAACCACATGAGGCCCCGCAGCAGGCGGGGGTAGAAGTAAAAGGCGAGCAAGAAACAGACATCACTCCTCGGGTAGTTCCTAAAGTGGTGAATCCTGAGGAGGACAAAGTGATAGACCTCTCCGACGAGATGGCCCCGCAGAAGATAGACGGAGGGGATGGTAGTGATACCATCACTGGCGGCGCAGGTGATGATCAAATAGAAGGTGGTGCGGGGGATGATGAGATCATTCTTAGCTCTAACGCGGAAGAAGACTCAGGCGCCGATGAAGTGCTTTATACGTTCGGTTATGACGGTGTTGGCCTCGATGGCGGGGATGTGATCAGAGGCTTCAAGCGCGGACAGGATAAAGTGACACTCATTGTGCATGACAGTCGTCAATTTGCTAATTTAGAAGCGTTTCTGGGTAGTCTCAAAGGCGCTGATGATGAGGATTTAACCGCTGATGATGCCTTTATCGTCACCATGCAGTGGGGAACTGATGATGCTGGCGCGTTCTATTTTGATGGCGTATTGTTGCACTTCAAGGAAGCAACATCTTTTGGTGGCGGCCGTGTTTCTAGCCCTTTGGTACAGATTACTTTTGATGAGCGGCTTGATCTTAAGGATCTAATTAGGATTCTGGGCGGGGCGGAGAATGTCGCTGCAAACTTTGACTCCACGCATGCAGCATTCAAGAATCTGGATGAAGTCTTGCCGCGTCTCTTTGGTGGTGAGAGCAGCATTGATTTTGAGGTTGTAACAATCATCATCACCGCGAGTGGTGAGGTGGCTCAAGATGATGACACCGCCAAGTCTGCTACGGGAACGCTTACCGGGGGCGATGATAACCCATCAACAACACCCCCAACCATCAAGTTTGTTGGTGATACCGATGGTGATGGCGTTGTCGAGGGCGCATATGGCACGATGACTTTTAACGCGGTTACTCGCGTTTGGACTTACACGCTGGATGAGGCGCAGGTATTGAGGGTAGATCAGCAAGAAACCGAAACCTTCACCTTTACCACTGATCGCACTAGATTCATCGTGACCATCACGGTTAATGGTGCGAATGATAAGCCCACCGACCTTCAACTAACTGAACCAGTCCAGATATTGACTTTGGGCGCTGATCTTAGTCAAGGGATGAAAGTCGGGGTTTTGACCATCACTGATGACCTTTCTGGTTCTAACACTATCATATTGGCTGGCGCAGACGCTGAATTGTTTGAAATCCGCGATACCTCGAGTCGATTGATCAAAGAATTATGGCTGAAAGCCGGCGTTGACCGCAGTATGCTGGACACAACCGTTGAAGTAACGGCTTCGGTTGAGGGAACAGGCAAGGGCGATAATCCGGATGTAGATCAAACTCTTACCATCCTAGTCTTGCCTGACGTTACCAGCGACAGATTCACCAAAATATTAGGCAACGGGATCGAGGGCACGGAAATTGGCAGAGATGATGCGACCTCAAGTCAATTCTTGATCGGCGGCGATCACCGGCAGACGATCAATGCTGGCATCGGGGGGGATGTGATCTTTGGCGGCCGGGGCAATGATCTCATCCTTCTGCTGGAGCAGGATAGCGACGCGGATATTGTATTTTATCGATATGATGGCGGCAATAATAGCAATGAGTCAGTAGCGTATGATGGGGCCGATGAGATTCTTAATTTTGATCTGGATGAAGATTATCTGGTTCTAGCTCATGTGGGGAACAATGTTCACGATAATGCCGCTGCGTTCTATGCCTCGATCAAAGGTATCAACGTGCTTGTTTCTAAAATTGGAAATATTACCGGTATCCGGTTCATTTTCACTGATAGGGCCGATGCAAATCAAGAAATCACTCTGAAGGTGAGTTTTGATGAAATCTTGGATGTCACGGATAGGCAGATTGACCTAACTGCCTTTAGAGCCGATCCGGGTAGCGGCCAGCCGCCGGGTATCAGACAGCCGGGCGAAGGCCAGCGGGCGATCATGTCTGGTCAGGAAGACGCCGCTTATGAGGTGATTGATTCGCTATTTGGCGACAGCCTGCAACTGATTAATTTTGAGGATATCGGTTTTGACTTAAGCCCTGGGGACACTGATGTCCTTTAAATGGAATAGGAAGTCACAACTATATCTGGCGAGACGACAAGGTTTTTCCAGTAGTCTTATTCTAACAGAAAAGGTAATTCTTATACCTAATATTCTATAGCCTCCCTCTTGTCTGCATTTTGCGATAGTCAATGCTGGCTAGACCGATTGCCGGTTTTCTTCTAAGACAAGGATAATTTTTTAAATGCTCAACTTTAAGAGGCTTCATTATTTTGTTTCCACTGATAGCGAAGCATTCCTCCCAGATGGTATTTAACAGCCAATGATGATGATGTAACTCTCATGGATTCAGCGATTTATGAATGGCGATACAACTATCCACGATGCTCCAAACCGGATGATCATTGGAGGCCTCGATGCAGTTTTTACTGCGCCTCGCCGATTATGAGTTGTTAGAAATTGATTTTGAGGGTATATCTTTGGGTTAGGTGGCTGATAAATTGATATTCTCTGAATGTTGGGGTAATATCAGTTAATGCTACAGAATTATACGCATTACTTTGTTGTAGGAGATACATTGTGACAGATATCAGCGCCCCTTTCGTGGTTTTTAATGCTGCCGTTAGTGAAGACGGCATTTTTACCTACATTTTCACCCCAAGCGTGGCTTTTTCCTCACCTGAAAAATTCCGATGGGAGATTACCTTTGGACAAGGCGGGTCTCATCGCGGAATTATCGCCTTTAAGGCGGGGGAGGTGGATACGCGCTCAATTTCGCAGTCCATAGACCCTGATGGGGATTATCAGTTTAGGGTTTATAGAGTGTCCGATAACAATAACGATGCAGATGATGAATTGTTGTTTCAGCAACAGAGCGAGCCCCTCCCTTTCTCCCTCAAGGACGATACGCAGCCGGCAGAAGTAAAAGGCGAGCAGGGAACAGACATCACTCAAATCAACGCCACGCTTGTTCTAAACAAAAACGAGACGACGATTATCGATGCGGATGCTCTATTGTACATGCACCCCACCGACCCGAATGCCGAGCTGACCTACACGCTCACAGCCGCCCCGGTTGGGGGTGAGATATTCCGTGATGGCACAGAGCTTGGTGATGGCGATACTTTCACCCAGAGTGATATTGATGATGGTCTTATCTCCTATTATGTCCCTGTAGAGGGCAACGTTTCCCCCAGTATAGTCTTTACGGTCTCAGCCGGCAGTCTCACTCTGTTAAGTCAAACCCTCACGATTACTCCTCGGGTGATTCCTGAAGTGGAGAATCTTGAAGAAGATAACACGATAGGCCCCTTCGAGGCAGCCCCGCAGAAGATAAACGGAGGAGATGGTAATGATACCATCACTGGTAGTCCGAGTGATGATCAAATAGAAGGCGGTGCGGGGGATGATGATATCATTCTTAGCTCTAACGCGCAAGAAGACTCAGGCACCGATGAAGTGTTTTACACTTTTGGTTTTGATGGCATTGGCATCGATGGTGGTGACGCGATCAGAGGCTTCAAGCGTGGACAGGATAAATTGATACTCACTGCGCATCTTGGTCGTAAGGTCCCCACTTTGACAGAGTTTCTGCAAAACCTCAACGGCCCGGACGGTGAAGACTTAACCGATGATGATGCCTTTATCGTCACCATGATGTGGGGTCTTGATGAGGATGACGCCTTCTATTTTGACGGCGTATTGTTGCACTTCAAGGAAGGAACATCTTTTGGTGGCGGGCGGCTTTCTAGCCCTGTGGTACAGATCACTTTTGATCAGCGGCTTGATTTTGATGATCTGATCGAGATTCTGGGCGGTGCAGAAAATGTCGATGATAATTTTGACGGCGACCTGACAGCCTTCAAGAATTTAGATGAGGTTCTGCCGCGTCTCTTTGGTGAAGATAGTATCGGTTTTGAGATTTTGAATCTGCCCCCTGGGGTGACGAGCACGTCCTCTAGGATTCCAATCAACACGGTAGGCCAAGCAATCACGCCAATTGATATAATAGATCTTTTCGATGAGCTTGACAGTGATCGCTTGACTCTGGATGTGAGTATTGATGGTGATCGGGCGTTAAGCACGATCGGGCTTTCCTATAACGATGAAACCAAAGAAATTACTGGCACACCGACTAAAATTGGTATTCACAGGATTGTGGTTGTGGCGACGGACAGCAACGGTGCAATCGAGACTTTCACATTTACTATTGGGGTATCTACCAACAATAATCTGCCGACAATCACCGGGACTAGTGGGGGCGAGGTGACCGAAGATGATCTCGATCCAGCCAAAGCCTCTGCCACGGGCGACCTCGAAGTTACTTACGTGAATGATCCGCCAACACCTCTACCCATCGTGCTTTTAGATGGCGTTGGTAAATACGGCACGATGGTTCTTGTTGGGAGTACTTGGACTTACACACTGGATGAGGCGAAGGCGCAGGCTTTGAAGGATGGTGAGACAGATACTGACATCTTTACCTTTATGGCCGGTAGCGCGAGCTTTGTTGTGACCATCATGGCGACTGGTGTGAATGATGACCCTGTACTCGGTACTGCTATCGTTGGCGCAGGCGGAACGCAAAGCCAGAATATTACAGTCGATATGAGCACTCTTTTCACTGATGCTGACGGTGATATCTTGGATCTGATGTTTACGGTGATGCTCGGTGAAGACGCGGTCACCTTAGACAATGACAACACTCTTAGTTATGACAGGGATACTAGGATCCTCACCATCAAACTGGCTGACACCGGCAGATACACGATCGAAGTTCAGGCGACTGATGGTGGGACTGGCCCCGCTGTTACTTCGGAATTCGCCCTTACGATCGTGGCCCAACAAATCATGGGTGATCAGGTGGGTGCGGTTGTTGAAGATGATTCCGCCAACAAATCCGCTATGGGAACGATCGGACTTATTAATGCCTTAGGCTCGTCCACAGTCATTGAACTTGCCGGTGGTGGTGTTGGTCAATACGGCACGATGACTTTTAATGTGATTAGTGGCGAATGGATTTACACGTTGGACGAGGAGAAGTCGCAGGTGTTGAAGGAGGGCGAGGAGGATACTGATGCTTTCACCTTTACCGCTGGTGACGCTAGCTTCGTCGTGACTATCACGGCGACCGGAGTGGATGATGAGCCTGTGGCTAATGCCGAGTCTTTTGAGATTTCAGGGCTAGTAGATGGGAATATCGCGATTGATCTGAACACTCTTTTCAATGACCCTGATGGCGATGAATTGGATTTGACGTTCAGGGTGATGGTACTTGCTAACGACTCCACCAGAGAAGAGTTAAGCACGATCGGGCTTGAGTATAATGATGAAACCAAAGAAATTACTGGCATACCGACTAAAACTGGGATTTATACGATCGAGGTCATAGCTAGTGGCGATAGCATCACAGACAACATAGTGACGATATTTGGCATTAGGATAGTATCGGATGATATTCTCGGATATGTTGGACGCCCGATCACGGAGATCGATCTGAGCAGTCTTTTCACGGGTTTTGGCGATGAGGGCAGTCTTTTCACGGGTTTTGGCGTGCCATTGACGGTGACGGTGAGGCTTGAAAATGGAGATACGTTAAGATCGATCGGTCTTGAGTATGATCCTAACACCAAGACGATTACTGGCACGCCAACTAAAAGTGGCACTTACACGATCAAGGTTATGTCGTCTGACTCCGCAAGCGGGCAGGATTACGAGACGACCCTTAATCTTGTGGTGCAGGCGTCTCTGTCTCAAGCGCCGACTCTCACCTTTGTAGAGGAGCAGGTTGAAGCTAATGCGGACTTCACGGCCACAGGGGATTCGGTTGACCTGACCAATCCCATTGTCCCTATTGTTCTGGGTAATCAATTTGCCGATATTGACGGCAATGCTGTGACGCTGGTGTTGGATAATGGTAGTAGGGAGTTGAGCGATATCGGTCTTTCCTATGATCCTGACACCAAGATGATCACTGGCACGCTGAGGGAGTTTGGCACTTACACGATCGTGGCTTCGGCGGGGAACGATGTCAATGGCAATGCGATTGAGAGAACAATTGTTATTGTCGCCGAGTCAGACAAAACCCTCCCACAGATTATCCAAATAGATGATCCTGATACATTGATCGATAATCCGGACGTATCATCCCGCAACCAGGTAGGAATCAGGGTCGGCGCGAAGGGTGGCTCGGCTGACGATGTAACTGCGGCTAGAACAGACCTCATCTCGGATTATGACGATTCAGACGTGAGTGTTTTCGCCCCAACGGACACAACCGATGCCGAGGAAGAATATGTGGTTGAGGGTGAATACGGGCGGTTTATCATCACGCGCATGAGGGGTGAGGACGCCCCCGATGGAGCCCCGGCCGAGCTGAGCTATTATTATGAGTATTATCAGGACGGCGAGGCAAACTTTAAGGATATACGCGCGCTGGGCGCGGGCGAGATTGCCTATGATGTGCTGACAATCTGGGCGTTTGATGGGCTGACCGATGCGGAATTAGTGGAACTGACCCCCGAAGGAGGCCCTCACGAAATCCCGCAATCTGCTGTAGACCGGCGGGTATTCAAGACGGTTGTTGTTGAGGTTACTGGCGTGAATGATGCTCCTGAGGTGGTAACAAAGATTCATGATATTTTCTTCAATGAGGGTCAGACGTTCGATATAAGGATAGACAGTAATCACTTCTTTGACCCGGACGGCGATAGTTTAATGTTGAGGGCAGCGGTCTTTGAAGCCGATGGAACAACTCCAATAGATATTAGGACTAGGGACATCGGCCTCCGGTTCGAGGGCCAAAGTATCGTCGGCAGGCCGATCTCCGGCACTTATATTATCAAGATCACCGCCACTGAGATGGAGTCTGGGGGCGAGTCAGCGAGCTATCAATTCGTCCTGTCCTCCAACAGAAGGGATATTATTGATACGCAGCCGGTTGTGGAAATCTCTGGTACGCAAGTCACGTTGCTTAAGGGGCATACGATTGAACCAAACATTTTCACTGGCCTTAATGTCAGTGCCACGGACTTTGATGACCGCAATCCTGGTAGTGAAAGAGACGGGGTGACCTACACCTTCTATTTGTTGGGAGCGAATGGGCAACAGATTTCTATCAACGACCGGGTGTTCACAGATCAAAATGGCAAGATCTTCTTCACGAATGCATTCCGTCTTAGAGATGATTTCACTATTAGGGTTGTGGCCACAGATGGTGAGGGCAGTGAATCGGCCCCGAAAGACATCTTGATTACCATCACCGATGACGGCTCTCCAATTTTAGAGAGGGTTGGCGTGGAGGAAGAAGAGGTTCTTGAAAACGTTAGTGGCGCGCAGCTTCACCGGTTGCGTATCGATGATAGTGACACAGCAGCGGGTGATTTTACTTCAAGCAGTTTCACCATCACCGGTATCGAGGCGGATAAGTTCACCATCAAGCAGGTTGGTGGCCGTTGGTATCTATTCTTGAAGGATGGAGTGTCGTTTGATCATGAAGCACTTGAGAATGATGTCTTGGAACTGCAGATTACGGTTTCTGACGGCGCCAATACCTCAAATGCGGTGGATGTGGTCGTCAGAGTGATTGACGTCTTTGAAGAGGATAATCCTTTGGCGATCACTAGCGCAGATCGGGGATTCTACCATCAAACTGGTGTCCTGGAACAGGTGGTCTATCAGGCGCAAGCTGAGGGCGATGTTGTGGGTGTAGTAAGAGTAACTTATTCTATTAAGCAAGAAGGTGCGGGCGATATGTTCACTATCAACCCCGATACCGGCGAGGTAAGATTCAAATCAGGTTCTATTCCGGGTCTCGATGTGGGTCTGGCTTTTGAGATCACCATCATCGCGGAAGGGCGCGGAGAGCGTGCTGAGAAAACCGTCACCATCTATAACAACGCCAGCGATCAATCAGATGTAGGATCTACCGGTAGAGCGGAGGGCCAACAACTTGGTTTTGAATTGGGCACGCAAGATGTCACGCAGACAGACACGGATGGAACGGGCAGTATAACCTATTACTGGTTTGTCGAAAATGATGCCTTAATTGAATTTATCGATGGTGCGGACGTAACAGATCGGCTCACTTTGCAGCGGTTGCTCGATGGAGAATTATTCAATGGAGAAGGGGCGGTCATCAAGCCCCTGGCCGGTGAAGATAACAAAGAACTCACGCTCAAAAGAGAATATGTTGAAAAAGAAATCTGGCGAGTTACCGCCCTCACGGATGCTGACGGTTATACCACTTATCGTTACAATTCATCAGGACGCTTTGATATCGGGAGTACCCCAGAAACGGCACTTGCTCTTGAGGATATAGGCATTGAGAGGGATGGTGGTATCCTTGAATTTCTTGGAGACAGTAATTTTACCGCTGATCCTCTCTTTTCCGATGCTGATCTCATAAGTTTCACTGTTGAAGAGAACGAAGTCCTGATTATCAGGGTTGGTAGTTCTGATTCCGCCACCGCGAGATACACAATTGAGTCAATAGTAGATAGCCCGCAAGGTCTGGAGAGAGTAGATGTCGAGGAGGCAGATATCTCTTCTGGGGATATCTATTCTTTCATGATCAGCAGTGCTGGCGATTATTATCTGGAGGTGCGGTACATTTTTAGGCCGGGTGCTGGTGGCTTATACAGATTAAGAGTTGAGCGAAACATCGACGACAAGCCCACTGACCTTCAGCTAACTGGCCAAGTCGTAGAGTTGGCTTTGAATGCCGATCTTAGCAATGGTAAGAAGGTCGGAGTTTTGACGATCACCGATGACCTTTACGGCACTAACACGATCATCCTGACTGGCGCGGATGCCAACTTGTTTGAAATCCGCGATACCTCGAACCGATTGGTCAAAGAATTGTGGCTGAAAGCCAATGATGATGCTGATTTTGGCACGATCGGCTCAACCCTTACCGTCACTGCGTCCGTTGAGGGAGACGGCCGGGGTACTAATCCGGTTGTAACTCAAACTTTCACCATCACGGTGGGCGCGCTTGATGTCACGGACCTCGATCAAGTATTTTTTTATGGGCGTGACGGAGGCAACCAAATCAACGCTGCAGCAGGTCAATTCTTGATCGGCGGCGATAACGCGCAGCAACTCCGGGCCGGCTTCGGCGGGGATGTGATTTTTGGCGGTCGGGGCGATGATATGGTCTCACTTGGTGAGCTTGGTGCGGGCAAAGATTTCGTGATTTATCGCTATGATGGCACGGATACAACTGATTCAGTGGCGCTTGATGGCGCCGATGTGATCACTGGCTTTGATCTGAGCGAAGACTATCTGATTTTAGCGCACGCGGGGGGGACTGGCAGTGTTCACTCTAATGCCACCGCGTTCTATGAAGCGATCAAAGGCGTTAGCCTGCTTGTTGACGGAAGTGGAAACATTACCGGTATCGTGTTCACCTTCACAGACCGGGCCGATGGGGCCGATGCTAATGATGAATTAGATCTAACGGTGAATTTTAATGACGTTTTTGCCGCCTCACAGATTGACTTAACGGCCTTTGACGCTGCAGCGTCAGGCTCAAACGAGCGGGCAATCAAAACTGGTCAAGAAACTGCCGCTTATCAGGCGATCAATAAGCTGTTTGGCAACAATATAGCTCTGATTGATTTTGAGGATATTGGTTTTGTATTAAACTCCGAGGACACTGTTGCTTGGTCGAACTTCATCAACTTCAAGAAAGTGTTAGGGAATGGAGTCGATAATGCGTCGGTTGGCGCGGACATCGTAGTAACAAGTCAATTCCTGCTTGGCGGTGATAATGCGCAGACGCTCAACGCCGGCTTAGGCGGCGATGCGATATTTGGCGGCAAGGGTGATGATACCATCAATCTCGGTAGAGGTGAGGATTTTGTGTTTTATCGCTATGATGGCAGGGATACAACTAATTCATTGGCGCATGATGGCGCCGATGTGATCAATGGCTTTAGTCGATCGGAAGACCATTTGGTTTTGGCTCATGAGAGTAATAATGTTCACGGGAACCCGGACGCGTTCTATAACGCGCTCGAAGACATCAGCCTGCTTGTTAACGACGATGGTGAAATTACCGGTATCGTGTTTACCTTTGCTCGTGATGAAGTAGATCTAACAATTAATTTTGACAGCATTGTGCGTTTTTTAAACCAGACTCAAATCAACGCCGTAGATGATGCTTTTGGCGCAGCGGATGAGTCGGGCGAGCGGGCGGTCAGAGCTGGCCAGAGAGACGCGGCTAATGAGGTGTTCAATAACGTGTTTAGGTTTAACAACAATCTGGTTCTGATTGATTTTGAAGATATCGGTTTTGAGTTAAACCCTACGGAAACGGATATTGTTTAAATGGAACGGGGAATAATAACCGACACCATGGAATTGTGCCCACTGCTTTATCGTAGGAGAGGTATGACGGATATTAATACCCCTTCCCGTTGCTTTGGAGGCGGTTGCTGGAGAAGGCGACAATCACCAAGGTTTTGCGGGTGCACAGTATAGTTCTGGTATGAGGTATCATGATGGGTTAGGCTTTTTGCAAAAGTACAAAAAACTCATATATGGTTTAATCTTGCTGTTTATAATGAGCATGGCTGGCGGATGCGTATGGAGGGTGTTAGTGGGTCTGCTTTCGGCCGATAACCGTGAGTATCCATTTGGCGGCCTCTGGGCTTGAAACTAATCGCCTCGCAGCTGGCTTTGCCATTATCCCCGCACGTATGAACCTTGCTTTTGGGGCGGCGGGCACAATATAGGCGGCCGCGCAACCTTGCCCAATAAACCCGGGATAGACGTTGTTCTAGACTTTAATATACTGGGGCGCCCGGTCGCTATTTATGGAGACGACAAATGAAAATTACTCGAATTACGCTCTGGAAAACGCCACTCAAAAGCCATGTCACTTACACTATGGCTGAAGGCAAAGTTTGCGACTTGGTTGATAGCATTATTCTGCGTCTGGACACCGATGAGGGTATTTCTGGTTGGGGCGAAGTCTTGCCCATACCACATTATCTGCCCGCCTATGGTGATGGCGTTATTCCCGCTATTACCGATATGGCGCGCGTGATTCTGGGTGCGGATCCGCTTGGCGGCGATGCAATCATGACGCGGCTTGACCATCATCTCAAAGGGCATGAATACGCCAAATCCCCAGTCAATATCGCTTGTTGGGATATCACCGCCAAAAAAGCCAATCTGCCACTTTACGCCTTGCTCGGTGGCCGGCAGCAGGAAAGCCTTCCACTTTATCAGTCGATCACTTGCGCTGAGCCTCAAGAAATGGTCGAGATGGCCCTCGAGGCCGAGCGTCAGGGAGTCAATCATTTTCAGGTTAAACTCGGTGCGAGTGGTGGTTGGGAAGTTGATGTCGAGAGGCTGGTTAAAACCCGTGAGGCCGTCAACTCTTCGGCCTTGGTTTATGGCGATTGGAATTGCGGCGCATCCGCGATCGAGGCCATTAGAGTCGGGCGGGCAGTCAAGCACCTCGATCTCATGCTTGAGCAACCCTGCGCCACTCTGGAGGAATGCGCCATGGTCAAAAATGCCACGGGATTGCCAATGAAAATTGATGAAAACGCCGCAAACCAGAACGATATTCTCACCGCTCACCGGCTGGGCTGTATCAATGCCGCCGCGATCAAAATCAGCAAATTCGGCGGAATCACGGCGTGCCGTAAAGCAAGAGAGATTTGCGACCATCTTGGAATCATGATGTGTATAGAAGATACTTGGGGCTCGGATATTGTTACTGCGGCCGTTATTCATCTGGGTCTAGCGACTAATCCCGCAAGGCTTCTTAATGTCTGCGATTTATCAGGCTATGTTGCACCGCGTTTAGACTCTACCGCTCCTAGTCGAGAGAAAGGACGCATTACCCCAAATGACATCCCGGGGCTGGGGGTTAACCCTGATCTTGATATCCTCGGCCCGCCAATCGCCGAAATCACCTAAGGGGGCAAGCATGACCGGCAATAACCATTGGTAAGGGCATTATCATGGCGCATTCCGATGAAGCTGTGACGCGGATGGAGTAACCTCCTTCTCGCCGATAATAAAATAGACGCATAAACTGCTTAAGACGATCGCCGCACCAAAGATCATCATTGGGCTGGGCGTCTCGCCGACCCCAACCCATACCCATACCGGTCCCATAATGCTTTCGGTCAACATGATCAGCCCCACTGTGGTCGCTGATGTATATTTCGGTGCGACCATCAGGCTCAGGAACGAGGCTGGCAAAACGATGATGGACATCACAAGTAAAGCGACCAGCGCACCGGTATTGGTCGGCAAAGGCGGCACTCCTTGCGGCAGAAACACAAAAGCCACCCCGACCGCGATCAGAACCGCGAGACCAGTCGATAACATGATCGGTAAACGCGGCTCGCGGCGTTTTAGCACCATCGATATCGCCAAACCCACCGCCGTGAGCACGCCTAGCAAACCGCCGACCAGCACGCTGCCTTGAGGCGCGGAAGTCGCTTGATTACCGCTGGTGATCACCAGCATCACCCCGCCCATGCAAACCAGTATAATGACCCATGTCAAACGGCCAACCCGCTCACCAAGCAACGGAATTGATATCAACGCTGTGAAAAGAGGCATTGTCGCGACTCCTGTCAGCACCACGGTCGCTGATGTCATGGTAATGCCTAAAGCGAAAGTGATCGAATTCACCGCAAAAGTCATGACCAACATCACTCCTGACCATGAACTGAGTGCTTGTAAATCAGCCAACAAGGTCTTACGGGAAAAAATCAGCCAGCAACCCAATACTGTTAATCCCATCAGAAGGGATCGCCAGAAAACCAACGCAAAACCTTCAACACCGCTGAGTCGAACTAATAACGCATCTGGCGCGAGCAAAATGACCCCAAACCACGCAAGGAGTGCACCATTCAGATGAGATGGTGAAGGGGATTGAGGCATGGCAGAAACCTTTCTCATCGTTTAATCGCTGAGGCTACCGGCAGCATGTCATTTTCCAAAGGAGTCGCCTCATAAACTCCGCGCCCAATTGCCCTCGTCACACAAAGGCTCGCTGCATGACCAAGCGCCATCAGCCCGTCGGCTCCTAGCGAAGAAGGATTCTCACCAGTAGCGGCGGTAAATATCAGATCACCGTCATAAAGCGTGTGTGATGGAATGACTGCTCGTGCGATGCCATCATGCGCCGCTATGGCCAGACGCCGTGCCTCGGCGGCGGTTAAACAAGCGTTGGTCGCAACAACACCGATCACCGTATGTGATGTTCCTCTCTTTGTCCGGTCGTCGGTCATTGCTGGTAAATCTAGGGGGTTTTTAGGACGCGCGAGACCAAAACCGCCGAATTCGGAGGCGAGCTCCCATGGGGCCGCCCAAAACTTGCCGCTATCAGGGCAGAGAGGCGAGCCGAACGGATTAACAGCAATCAGCGCCCCTACTAATGTTCCATCATCAAACGCAAGAGACGCTGAACCAAGCCCACCTTTTACCGTTCCCGCGAGCGCACCTGTACCCGCGCCGACCGTGCCAAGATCAAAAGCCTTTTTCGCCGTTATGGCCGCTGCTTTACCAAGCGCGGGATACGGATTTTTAGTCCATTTTTTCTCGCCACCATTTAGCAAATCAAAGAGAATAGCCGCTGGTACGATCGGCACTTTCACCGCACCCACAGAAAAACCTCGTCCCGATTCTCGTAGCGCGTCCATCACCCCTCCGGCCGCATCAAGACCGTAAGCTGAGCCGCCCGATAACACAAAAGCGTCAACCGTATCAACCAAACCGTCCCCCGCTAGCAAATCGGTCTCCCGACTACCGGGCGCACCCCCCATCACGTGAACGCCGCCAATCAAAGACCCCTCGGAGGTCACCACGCTCACGCCGGATTTCAGCGTGTGATCAGTAGCGTGGCCGACTTTAATCCCGCTGATATCGGTGATCAGGTTATCTCGTCCAGGTCCGATGAGTTTCACGAGCCCACCTCGCCGTCGCTATACGCAAGTGATGGCATGGCCGCTAGCAACGCTTTACCCGCGACGCTTTCGGGTGAGGCAAAAAATGCCCTAGCGGGACGTTGCTCAACAATTTTACCTTGATCCATCACCGCTACACGATGACAGATCGAACGGACCACCGCAAGGTTATGTCCGATGAGGATGAATGACAGGTTCAACCGCCGCATGAGACCGTCCAAGAGTGTCAGAATTTGTCGCCGGGTCAATACATCAAGCGAAGATAACGCCTCATCCAAAATGATCATGTCAGGCCGAGTAATCAACGCCCGCGCGAGGGCGATGCGCTGGCGTTGACCGCTAGAAAACTGGTGAATATATTTACCGCCATCCTGCGGCGAAAGACCCACCTCGAGCAGAATTTCAGCCACCATCATATCTGAGGCTTTACGGGATGGGGTGGGAGAGAGCATCTCCAAAGGCTCAGCGATGATCCGACCCGCTTTATGGAGTGGGTTAAACGAAGCGTAATGATCTTGAAACACGGCGCTCACCCGGCGACGCAAATCTCTTGGAATCTTTTTATGCCGAAACGGATGACCGTCCAAAGTGACCTCACCGTGATCAGCCGCCTCAAGACCTAACAACACCCGGGCCAAGGTCGATTTGCCCGCGCCACTCGCCCCGACCAGACCAAGACATTCACCTTCCCACAGCTCCAGTGAAGCCATATCAACTGCACGAATATGGCTTTTAGACCAACCCGCAAAACCCTTTTTTTTCAAATAGGTTTTTTTAATGCGATCAGCCGTCATCAATACTGTCTCGCTGGTTAAATCTTTTTTCAGAGGCGGCAGACGCGAGGCCGCAAAAATCTCGCGGGAGCGAGGATGGTTGAGTTTTATCGATCGCGTGGCAGTCTCATCGATCACCGTGCCATCATCGATAATCACGACCCGATCGACCATATCCTTCACCACCGCCAGATCATGGCTGATCATCAGCAATGCCATATTTTCTTCAACCACCAGATCTTTAAGCAATGACAGGATAGATGCTTGCGTTACGGTGTCTAATGCTGTCGTGGCTTCATCAGCGATTAGCAATTTCGGACGCCCCGCAAGGGCCATCGCGATCATGACGCGCTGGCATTGACCGCCAGATAATTCATGCGGCAGCGAGGCCATCAGCGTTTGATCAAAATTAAGCCCAACACGTTCAAGCAGTTTTTCTGTCAAGGCTAACACGTCTTTTTTTGACACCTCCTGATGGAGTCTGATGGATTCAGCCACCTGAGCGCCAACCGACATAAGTGGATTTAGCGCCGATTGCGCTTCTTGGAAGATCATCGCCATTTGTCCACCTCTGATCTGGCACATGTCTTGGTCACTTGCGGCGGTTAATCTATGTCCATCAAAAATGATGTCCCCAGTTAACCGAAAACCTGATGGCAAAAGACCCATCGCTGCGAGTGCTAATGTCGATTTTCCTGCACCGCTTTTGCCGATCAGGCCAATTTTCTCACCTCTAGCGACCGCGAGCGAGACACCTTTCAAAATATCCACCCCTTCTAGTTTTCCGTCTCTATCCCCGGCCGCTTTAAGGTGAAGATTATCCAGTGTGAGTAATCGTGTCATCATCGCCACTCGATCATGCCACTTGCGTATGACGCGGATTAAAACGACGATGAAATTCATCGCCAAGAACGTTAATCGCCATCACCGTTGTCATGATGGCCAGCCCCGGAATTAATGCAAGGTGCGGGGCGAGATAAAAAAACGTCTGGCTGTCGGCCAGCATCCTACCCCAACTTGGCACCGGTGGTGCTGCGCCTAAACCAAGATACGACAAACCCGATTCGACCAAAATCCCAAGAGAGAACTGTATCACCACCTGAACAACTAGCCCCGCCATGATATTTGGCAAAATATGCGTTATTACGATCATCATCTCGCTTTTACCCACAAGCCGCGCTGCCAAAATATAAGGCTTTTGCCATTCTATTAACGCCGCCGCCCGACTAACACGCATAAAAACCGGAATGTTGAAAAGACCAATAGACACCACCGCGACCCAGACCCCCGCACCAAACCCCGCGCTTAATAGCATGGCCATCACCAGGGCGGGAAAAGCGAACAAAACGTTAGACATCCCCATCAGTCCTTGATCTAACATGCGGCGGCGTGAGGCAGAAGCCATTAAACCAAGAGGCACTCCAATTCCCACGCCGATGATCACAGCCCCTGCCGCAACGCCTAGCGAAGTAGAGGCCCCTCGCATGATCAATGACAGCATATCACGTCCAAAATGATCAGTACCCAAGGGTGCGTCCCATGACGGCGGCGCTAGGCGGCTGCTGATATCGATGGTTGTAAAATCATGCGGTGTCCAGAATAAGGCGACCAGAGCAATTACTAAGATCGCCCCCGTTATGCTCGCGCCAATGGTAAGGCGGTTGATCATCGATTGCGACCCCGTAGTCTAGGATCAATCACCGCATAAAGAATATCCACCACAAAAGCCATCACCGCCACCACGAAAACAATCAGGAGAATAGACGATTCAACCATGATCAGATCACGCTGGCTAATCGCCTGAAATACGAGACGTCCCAATCCAGGCAGAGCAAAAACATTCTCGATGATAATCGCGCCGGCGAACAAAAACGAAAACTGCATCCCCATAATCGTCACCACCGGAATTAATGCCCCCCTTAACCCGTGTCGCCATAGCGCCTGATCTAACCCAAGACCTTTGGCCCGTGCAGTGCGGATATAATCCTGTCCAGCGACCGTTAGCATTGCTCCCCGCGTAACTTTCAGCAGAATGGCCGTTTGCGGCAACGCCAGCGCGATGGCCGGCAGGATTAAGGCGGTGAGGCCGCTGACCACACCCTGATGCCAGCCGTTAAACCCGCCTGCTGGAAACCAGCCAAATTGTCCTGCAAAAACTCCTATCAGCAATAGCGCAAACCAGAAATTCGGCACCGCGATTCCCGCCCGGCTCGCGGCGATAATCACGTGACCTAGCCACTGGTCTTTCCGCGCCGCAGCTAGCACTCCCAAAGGGATCGCCAGAAAAACCGTCAAAAAAAGTGCCATCGCCGCAAGCGGAAGAGTGATCGCAATACGTTCAAGAATGATCGATGATACTGGAATCCTATATGTGTAGGAAATGCCAAAATCGCCGCTAAGCATCCCCCCAAGCCATCCGAGATATCGCCGAAATCCCACAACATCAAGATTAAGCTCAGTCCGCAAGGCCGCTAAAGTCTCAGGCGTCGCGTTATAGCCAAGCATCGTTAACGCCGGATCACCCGGCAAAATCTCGATCAGCGTGAAAATCACCGCCGAGGCAGCGACCATAATCAGCAAAAATGCGATCAGACGCCTGACACAGTAAGAAACCATCGCTTCTAAGGCCTTACTCGCGCCAAGCCGCGTCGGTTACATCTATCGCTTGCGTCGGCTCGTTATCCCATAAGCCGATTATACCCTCACGCGCCACCCCCGCTCGCGCCAGCTGAAACAGAAAAACATTGACGTAATCCTCGGCGATCAAACGTTGCGCACGGATGATCAGACGTGAGCGCTCCTGTGGATCAGTCTCTTGATCAAGCCTCGTCATCAACGCTTGAAAGTCCGAATTGTCATACTGAAAATAATAATCTTTCCGCGCGTAAATCCCGATATCGAAAGGCTCTGTGTGGCTTACGATCGTTAAATCGTAATCCTTATTGCGAAAAACCTCCTCAAGCCATTGAGCCCATTCCAGCTTGATGATTTTTGCCGTAATTCCCACTTCTTTTAACTGGCTTGCGATGATCTCGCCGCTGCGCCTTGCGTAAACCGGTGGCGGCAATTTTAGCACTAACGTCAAGCCTTCACTATAACCCGCCTCAGCCAATAGAGCCTTCGCTGTCTTAGGGTCGTGGGGCGAAAGTGCGGTTAGATCTATATAATCTGGGTGATGCGGAGCAAAATGGCTGCCTATCGGAGTTCCATAACCGAACATCGCCCCTTCTATAATATCGTGCCGATTGATCGCGAGGGCGAGGGCTTTGCGAACGCGGTGATCAGCAAAAGCCGCACGCCCGTGATTAATCGCGAGCAGAGTCTCGCCTTCTGTAGTCCCACGTATAATCCGAAAACGCTGGTCCTTCTCAAAGTGAGATAGATTCTCAGGTGCAGGAAAATTGGGAAAAGCATCTATATCTCCTGCCAAAACCGCCGCGTAAGACGCGTTCGGGTCACTCAAAAACCGAAACACCACCTGGTCAAGACGAGGGGGCGCACCCCAATAACCCGAATGCCTTTTCAGAATAATCCGATCACCCTTGATCCAGTTAGCCACCATGAAAGGCCCGGTGCCGATCGCCTTTATCCTCAAATCATCGACGTTATCTGAAGGCACGATCACCGCATCGCCCCAGGCCAAATTGAATAGAAAATTGCCCACCGGACGCTTTAATATGATTTTCACCATGTTAGGGTCGAGAGCTATTATGTCAGCAATGGGTTCAAATAACCCTTTTTGCGCATTAGTCGAGGTTTTGCCGCGTGCGCGCTCAAGCGAGAATAGGACGTCTTCGCTGTCCATCGCTGAGCCGTCATGAAACCGAACATTTTGATGAAGTTTGAAAATATACTCGATGCCATCGGGAGAAATATCCCAATCTGCCGCTAGCGCACCAATGATCGAGCCATTCGATGCAAAGCGCGTCAGCCCCTCGTAAACATTGGCGTATAACACTTGATCAATTGCACCCGCCGCCGCTGAAGTTGGATCAAGATGCGGTGGTTCTAACTGCATCCCAACCGATAAATCCTCACGCGCCGCAGCCGCGGACATCACGCTAAACCAGATCAGCAGAAACGCTACCATCAAACGAAATATCATCCAAACCCCCTCATGGTTTGCCGAACTTTACACAGCATCCCGAAGGGCTGTAAATGCTAAACTTATCACCCAAAACATAACGTCCAAAATTTAATGCCGTGATAAGTCAAACATATTTTTCTTTTGGTAAAGATACTTAACTTAGTTTAAAACTTTAGGGTATGAAATCTGAATTAACAGTCAAAATTTGGCGTGGTGGTGAGAAAGGACATTTTCAGCGTTATACCATTACCGCCCGCGAAAACCAAACTGTGCTCGATCTTGTTACCGAAATTCAACGTTATCACGACCAAAGCTTGAGTTATCGTTTCGCCTGCCGCGTTGGCGTTTGTGGATCATGCGCGATGACCGTGAACGGCAAAGCTCGATGGACTTGTCGGACGCATGTTAAAAACCTCGCTTGTGATACGATCACGATCGAGCCTCTTAAGAATATGCCAAAAATTAAAGACCTCGTGGCCGATATGACTAGGTTTTTTGAACACTGGAACAAAGCAGGCGTTTTTGAAGGTAACCGAAGCAGAAACGAGCCCACCGCCGCGATCTCACCCAAATCTAAACGCCGCCAAGAAGCAGATGCGGCCATTGAATGCATCAATTGCGGTATTTGCTACGCTTCATGCGATGTGGTGCGCTGGAATCCTGACTATCTTGGCCCAGCCGCGCTTAATCGCGCGTGGTCGCTGGTCAATGACGAACGGCATCATAAGAGCGCCGAAACGCTCGATGTCGCCCTCGGCTCCGGAGGATGTAGCAACTGCCACACTCACGGCAACTGCATGACCGCGTGTCCGGTGGGGCTTAGCCCCACTAGAAGCATCGCCGGGCTTAAAAAATACAGCCTCTTGGCCATGCTTGGGAAAGCGTGATGCGTGAGGTAAGGCTTTATGTCCTGCAGCGCCTGACCGCCTTGATTATGGCGCCAATGATTATTGCTCATCTTGTGACAATTCTTTACGCGACTCGTGCAGGACTTACTGCTGAGGCTATATTGGCAAGAGTCCATAGTGCACCTTGGATTCCACTTTTCTATGCTCTTTTCGTGGTCACTGTTTCAATCCATGCGCCATTGGGCTTGCGGAAAATTTTTATCGAATGGTGCGGGGTGAGCGATAAAGCCGCAAACCGACTAGCTGTTGCTATATTCACCCTTTTTCTGGTGATGGGATTGCGCGGCGTTTGGGCGGTGATGAGAGGCGTGATATGAGCATGAATCGCGTGAGTGTGAGCCAAGCCGCTTTTATTGTGCACCGAATTTCGGGAATCGCACTGGCCTGTTTTTTGCCTTTTCATTTTCTCGTCCTAGGACTCGCCCTTGAAGACGGTGCAGCGTTGGACACGGCTCTTGTATTCACCGAAACTCCGATTATTAAACTCGGTGAATGGGGGATTGTCGTCTTGCTGAGCGCCCATTTAACTTTAGGCTTACGCGTGCTGGTCATCGAATGGATGCCTTGGCCGAAACAAGGGGGGTTAAGGCTTGGCTGGGTGGCCATCGCCGTCGTGGTTGCGCTGGTGGTCGGTGCGGTGTTTATCGGGGTGAGCGCATGAATATCACATATAGCAAAACCGATATTCTCATCCTTGGCAGTGGAGGCGCTGGATTATTCGCGGCTCTTCATGCCAGCCAAGCCAACTCTGAAATAGATATTACCATCGCTGTTAAAGGGCTGGTGGGTAAATGTGGTTGTACCCGCATGGTGCAGGGCGGGTATAATGTCGCTCTTGCTGAAGGCGACAGTGTCCGGCGGCATTTTATAGATACGATTGTTGGTGGTAAATGGCTACCGGATCAAAAACTCGCCTGGCAGCTTTGTGAGACGGCCATCGAGCGCGTCCAAGAACTTGAGAACGAAATTGGCTGTTTTTTTGATCGTAATCCTGATGGCAGTTTGCACCAAAAAGCTTTTGCCGGACAAAGCTTTGATCGAACAGTGCATAAATCTGACTTAACGGGAATCGAGATCATCAATCGCCTGATGGAAAAAGTCAGGGCGCTCAAACCGCATTTTCTCGAAGAACACCGAGCAATTGGGCTTATTCCGGCGGCTGATCAATCCGGAATAGCTGGAGCGATGCTGATTGATATGCGGCAGGGGCATTATCACTATGTTGAGGCCAAATCTGTCATGTTAGCAACTGGCGCGGGGCCTACTATGTATCGATATCACACGCCATCGGGCGATAAATCCTGTGATGGGCTGGCGATGGCCCTTGAGGCGGGACTCTCCTTGCGGGATATGGAAATGGTACAATTTCACCCGACTGGATTGCTCGGCGGCGAGAACACGCGCATGACAGGCACTGTTCTGGAAGAAGGCTTGCGCGGAGCAGGAGGGTATCTGCTTAATGGTGAGGGACGGCGATTTATGGTAGATTATAATGAGGCTGGAGAACGCGCAACCCGCGATATCGTTAGCCGCGCTATTGATTGTGAGATGCGCGAAGGGCGGGTCGGAGACCTTGGCGGCGTTTATCTCTCCATGGCGCATCTTGGCGCTGACTATGTCGCTAAAACCTTCCCCGGTATGGTTAAACGATGCCGTGATTGTGGTTTTGATCTTGCTGGCGATAAGGTCGAAGTTGTTCCCACTGCGCACTATATGATGGGAGGAGTTTTGTTTAACCCTGATACCTCAACCGCTATTGATGGGCTGTTCGCGGCGGGTGAAGATTGCGGCGGCGTTCATGGCGCTAACAGACTAGGCGGTAATGGTGTTGCTAATTCAACTGTCTTTGGCGGTATCGCGGGGGATACTATGGCAGATTTCGTTGCTAATCGTAAAAACTGGCGCGACCCTGATCATACCGCGATCTCACGTGTTATTGCCCGCGCCGAGCATCCTTTCTCACGTCCTCAGGGTGATGTTTTTGCCCTCAGGCAGGATCTCGCTGAAACCATGTGGGACGAAGCTGGAATTACCCGGGACGCACAAGGGCTTGTCAAAGCGATCGAAAAACTCGATGATTACGCAGAAGCTTTGCTCGATATCGGTCTTGGCTCGCAGAATAAAGCTTTTAATATATCATGGCATGAATGGATGAATCTCAACTCATTAATCACCGTCTCAAAAGTCATCGCACTCGCAGCCAGTGGGCGTGAGGATTCGCGAGGCGCGCATTTCCGCAAGGATTTCCCCGAGACCGGCGACCTAAGCGGCTCTGCCTTCACCTGCGTTAAGCAACACGGTGATGCATTAGAGCTTTCGCTCAACCCCGTTAGTTTCTCGATCATGACCCCTGATGAAAGAGGGCCCGGATGACCATCTCTGACAGCATTGTAGAAACCGCAGCTTATGCCATCATGAAAAAAGCCGCTATAGATATCCCCGCCGACTACCTTGAGGGTATAGAAGCTATGGTGGCTCATGAGACGGGTGACCTGTCGTCTTTCGTCCTATCCGCTATGCTCGATAATTACCGCGCCGCAACAGAAGATAGGCGTCCGATGTGTGCTGATACCGGCTTGCCGCGCTATTACGTTAAAATCGGCGACCGGGCCAAAATAGAAAGCATGATCGACTTTGAAGCCGCGCTTCGCCGCGCCACCGCGAAGGCCACGCATGACGTGCCGCTTCGCCCTAACCGGGTTCATCCGCTCTGGCGCACCGAGCATAACAATAATCTCGGCATTAATGCGCCTGAAATAGAATGGAGCTTTGAGCCTCACGTCGACTGGGTCGATATCACCACCGTTCATAAAGGCGGGTTGTTTGGCTCAGATTATCGGATGCTTTTTCCCGGTGACGGAATAGATGGCATTAAAAGATTTTTTCTCGACACACTGATCGCTTTCGGCAAGCGTGGGCTTGCGTGCCAGCCTGCTATTATCGGGGTTGGAGTCGGGGGGAGTAAAGACACCTCTATGCAGCTTGGCAAGCAAGCCGCCTGTCTGCGGGTGGTCGGCGACCGCAACCCTGACCCTGATATTGCTAAAATAGAAGAAGAATTAATCACCCTCGGCAATAATATCGGTATGGGCGCTATGGGATTTGTTGGATCATCGATGGTCGTGGATTGCCATATAGAAGTTGGCTATACTCACACCGGCGGAATGCCCGTTAGTGTTCATAGTTTCTGCCTTTCTTCACGCCGCGCTACTGCTAGAATCCATGCAGATGGCACGATCGCTTACCGCACTGACCCGAAATGGTTCACTTCGTATAGCCGAAGGGAGGGAGTTGAATGACTGAAAAAACCACTATGGTAACGCACCATCTGAATGTTCCTGTCGTCGATGATGATCTGGATAAATTAAAACCGGGTGATGTTGTTTATCTCAATGGCGTTATTTATACCGCACGGGAAGGCGTTTATGACCGAGTGCTGAAGAGTGGCGAAGCTCTGCCTTATGCTGATATGGCCCAAGTGAGCAATATCAATTTTCATTGCTCGCCCGCCGCCTCACAGGATGAGGAAGGTAATTATGTGATCGGCGGCGTTACCGCCACGGCCTCATTCAGATTTTCAAAATGGATGGCGGACTGGCTCGATAAAACCGGAACCAAAATAATCATCGGTAAAGGCGGAATGCCTGAAAAGGATTATGGTGCGATTTTAGCCCCGCGCCGTGTTGTTTATCTCACAACTGTGGGGTATGGCACGGGTGCGTTGTTAGGACGGGGGGTTGTTGGTGTGCGTGAAGTTCATTGGCTTGACGTTTTGGGTATAGCGCAAGCCATGTGGTTTTTTGACGTGCGGGATTTTGGCCCTTTTCTTGTGGATAGTGATACCAGTGGACGGTCACTTTTTTTAGAGCATACGCGTGCTTTCGCCGGACGGGTGGAGGAACTTTATCAAGGGCTAAAACCGCCAGCACTTAGCCGCTATGGCGAGACCAATAAACGCGAAGATGAAGTTATGTAGTGGCTAAAGATTTTCCCCGATCATAGCAATAATAACAATAATTCTATTTGCTCTTTTCCCTCTAGCAGCTTTATTCTGATGCCTCAAATGATAGGAGTTAGATGATGGCAAAAAAATATAATCGCATTTTACTTACTGGGGCGGCCGGATCATTAGGGACGGAACTGCGTGGTTTGATTGGGCAATACGCCGACCAAATACGCCTCAATGATCGGGTCGAGATCAAAAACCCTGAAAGCCATGAAGAATGCATCACCGCCGATATGGCTGATGAAAACGCTACTATCGATATGACGAAAGATGTCGATGCGGTTATCCATATGGCAGGGCAAAGCCGTGAAGGGGCATGGCAGGACGTGCTTAATTCCAATATCATCAGCGTTTATAATCTCTATGAAGCTTGTCGCAAGAATGGCGTCAAACGCGTGATCTGGGCAAGCTCGCTTCATACTATCGGATTTCATCACCGAGATGTCGTGGTCGATGCCTCATCTCCCGTCAGACCTGACAGCAATTACGGAGTTTCAAAAGTATTCGGCGAGGCGCTCGCGCAGTATTATTGGGATAAATACGCAATAGAAAGTGTCTCTCTTCGAATCTATTCGTGTTTTCCTGAACCTCGCGATCGGCGCATGTTGGCGACTTGGCTGAGCTATAATGATTTGCGTCATTTGATCGAGCGGTGTCTGCTCGCACCATCCGTCCGCCACACCATCATTTATGGCGTATCCAATAACACCGCACAGCTCGCTGATAACCGCAAGGCGTCTCATATCGGATTCAGACCCCAAGACAACGCTGAAATCTACCGCGAAAAAGTCGAGGCTAAAACCCCAGAAACCGATCCGATGGATGGGTTTATCGCTCGTCACGGTGGGCAATTCACGGTGGACAAACATTTTGATGACTGACGCTTTGGAGATACTCTGATGAAACTTTATGGAATGTATGAAGCCGGTTCGCTAATCGCCGAGTTTATCATCGAGGAGATGGGGCTCTCTTGCGCGCTAGTCTACCCCAGTGATGAGGCGCGCGACGAACCCGAATTTCGGGCGTTGTCACCTTATGGCCGGATTCCGGTTCTTCTCACCGAGGACGGTGAGGTTATCTTTGAAAGTATAGCTATTGTTCTATATCTGCTTGAGCAGAACCCTAATCACCATCTCGCTCCTGAACGTGGTGCACCCGGGCGTAGCCGGTTTTTATCATGGCTTGCATATCTCGCCACAACGCTTTATGACGCCCATCTCAGACTCCATCACTCCGAGAGATACGGCGAGGGCAAGAGCGTCCAAAACAAAGCAAGGCAGGAAATTATTACCATCTATGATCATATAGAGGCGCAACCCGGCCTCTTTATGGCCGGTGATAAAATGACTGCTGCTGATTTTTATCTTTATATGCTCGTCTGGTGGGATGATGATGCACAAGTCTATCTCAGCCAACGTCCAAAACTCAAAGCGATTATCGATAAAGTCGGCGCTAAACCTTCAGTCAAAGCCGTAATGGCGCGGCAGAAACCTAGCGCCTAGATGGACGACTCATTGCACTCCACCCGGGATTAATCCAGAAAATTAATCTCCGAGAGGCTTTAATCAAAGCTGGGTGCGGGCAAGCCTTTCATCATAATGTTCACAAGAGTTGTGCCTTTAGTGCTCAAGGCTTGGTTCATCGTGCTCGCTAAATCATCTGTGTTATCCACGTAAAACCCTTTTGCACCAAAACCTTTCGCGACTTGGTCATAGCGCGTTTTATCGTCAAGATAACATCCTTGTGCTCGTTCATCGCCGTATTGTCGTCGCTGGATTTCAACTTCAGCCCCCCAACGGCAATCATTACCAACGATCACCGTTAGCGGCAAACCTAAACGCCGCGCCGTTTCAATCTCAGCCACATGAAACCCTAAAGCACCGTCTCCTGTGAAGACCACTACGGGCTGGCCTTCATGAGCGAGCGCAACGCCGATGGCTTGCGGAATAGCCCCGCCAATCGCCCCGGATAAGCCGTTGGTTATCAGCATTCCATCCATGATATTAGAATACGGTAAAAACCCTTGAGCCCATTGACCGAATTCGCCGCCATCAGTCACCACGAGAGGAGGGGATGAGTGATCCACAATCTCGCCAAAGACCGACATAATTCGGGCCGCCGTGATTGTCTCAGGCTCTATCGATACCCTCGGACGTGCGGTTAGATTAGCTTTGACCTCCTCTAGCCAAACCTGATCGCCTTGCGGCATATCAAGATTTGCCAGTTTCATCATTGCACAAACCGGGTCCGCGATACACCCCCACGCCAGTCGCCCAGATAATGCGTGCTGTGCCAAAGTAATGCTCGATGAAGTCGCCGCACACATCCCCACATGCCGTGCCGGCAATACGCGCGAGTCCCCGAAACCAAGACTGAAATCAGGGTCTTTATCGATCAGAATGATGCTGTCTGCTTCCAACAGAATATCACCCAACCTGCCAAGGGTTGGGTCTTTTAATCCGCGTGGGCTACTCATGCTGATCACCGGAATACCAAGGTTTTTTTCAAGTGTGGAAACCAGCGCAGGCGAACGACTCATCGATAATGACGCCCCGGTTATCACCAAGGGACGTGTCGATTCTTCGAGAATACGCGCGATCGCCGATAAGTCTGACGGGTTGAGATCGATAGGGTCTCGGTCAAAAGACATTTCATCATGAAAGAGTAAATCCTGATGGGCTGATGCTAGCAAATCTTCGGGAATAGCCAGATGTACCGGGCCGGGTCTTCCTGATAAAGCCAGAATCATCGCCTGTTCTATTGTTTCATAAATCTTGTCCATCTGGGTCAAACGCCAGCTTTCCTTGAGCAGATGTTTCACTACAGCCGCTTGGTCAAGTTCCTGGAAAGGCTTTTTGCCCTCCATTGCAAGCGGGCTATCACCGCTAATCAGCAAGACAGGTGATTCTGACGCCGATAAAGCGTAAAGAGGACCTAAAGCATTCGTCAAACCCGGTCCTGCCGTGGTCAAGGCTATACCAACCTTGCCACTTGCGCGTGCGTAACCATCAGCCATATACACCGCCGCCGCCTCATGGCGTGTGTGCACCAAGCGCATCTTTCCATCGATCGCGGCGTCAAACAGCGGCATAATTTGATTCCCCGACAGCGTGAAAACCACGTCAGAACCAGAATGGGCGATCGCACGCATGATGTGATCAGCTAAACGCATATTTACTTAACCTCTCGCTTCCCACGCTCGGCAATGTAAATGCCGCTAGACACCAAGACCAAAGCAATAAAATGATAAAGTTCAAGATTTTCCCGCAGAATCAACACCGCTAAAAATCCCGAAAACACCGGAATCAAATACGTGTACATACCAGCCTTGCCAGCTCCGATCATATCAACGCCCTTTATAAAAAACACTTGTGATAAAAATGATGGAAAAAGAACAATGTAAATCAGCAAAATCCACCCTTTAAACCCCGGCATTTGCGTCGCACCTACTACGGCCTCACCCACCGCGAAGGGCACTGATACAAGAAAAGCCGCCACTGAAAAAAGCCCCATGATCGCCACCCCACCAATTGGCGGACGATTCTGCAAGCCCAAAGCGTAAGACGCGTAAAAAAAGCACGCCGTCATCATGATCAGATCGCCTTTGTTGAACATTAACGATAGAAGATCACCAAGTGAACCACCGGAAATCACCACCGCCCCGCCAGTAAAAGCGATGATTAAACCAACCACAGCTCCCAAGCCGACGCGGGTTTTATACACCACCAGACCGCCAAGCAAAATAAGCGCGGGTAAGGTGCCTTGAATCAGTCCGAGTTTTGTTGCAGTCGTGTAATGGGCCGCCCAATAAAACAGGATATTAAATCCGCATAACCCAGCACCCATCCTGAGAATCCATAATTTGCGATCTCGAAGTTCAGCATAAGCCGACAGTACCGATTTACCGTATAAAGCCAGCACCAACACTGAAACCATCAGCCATCTGATCATGATGAGCATCATCGGCGAAATCTCACCCACCGCAAGACGCGCTGCTACGGTGTTTCCCGCCCAGCCAAGAGTGGCCAGAATCAGCAGAATGGTCGTTCCGTTAATCAAAATCGGCAGCCTAGCGATCATCCGCCGAGTTCCAATGTCAATGCGAGCGTCAAGGCCAGTTCCGAGACTTTATCGGAGAATTCTTTTTCTTGCCATGCCCCGCGGCAAACCAAAATATCTCCCACAAGACGCCAGCGCAAACCTGTCATGATCGATGAAAGCGCGTGCTTGCTACCGGTGCCGTCAAGACCAGCTCTGATGTAAATCGCCGCCGGTTTGCCCGCCGATACATCGAGCAGATCATTGTATGAGCGATCGAAAAAATCTTTTGTGGCCCCGGCCATATAGCCGATATTTTCAGTCGTACCGATTAAAACGCCATCCGCTTCCAAAGCATCACGCGCATTGGTCTCAAAAGGTGTTTTGATGATCATTTGGGTCTCACTTTCGGCGGCGACCCGGCCGCAAGCCGCCTCGCGTAATCGTGAAGTGTTAGCTGATGGAGCATGCACAATAAAAAGCAAGTTTTTCGATTGTCGGGGCATAACCACACAATGGCAAATTAGAACGATATGCGCAAACGCTGATTGATCATCTAATGCTGTGGTGGTAAACTTTAATTGATGCTGCCCCGTTGCCGAAAGAGATGTTATGCCGGTTTCGGTTATCCAGAAAATTAAAGAAAGCTTAGATCAAACCCCCCAGACTGGCGGGCAGATGAAATCCTTGCTTGCGGATGAGAGCCGTTGTCGCGGATTGACCTTTGAGGTGGATGGTCTTATGGCCGATATGACACGTCAAACTATTACGGCTGAACAACATCAACTGCTTTTCGATTTCTGCCATGCGCGCCGCGTAATGGAAAATCACGCTGCGATGATGGCAGGAGAGGTGGTCAATTACACGCAAAACCGGGCGGCGCTCCATTGCCGTCTGCGCGATTTTCAAAGTGATCTTGCCAAAAAATCACGCCGCGCAATGCGTGATATGGCAAATCGCCTGGGTGATGACAAAATAACCGATTTGGTATCGATTGGAATTGGTGGTTCGGATTTGGGGCCGAAGATGGTAGTGCACGCGCTGAAACCCTTGCATCAAAACATGAAAATTCACTTTGTGAGCAATTTAGACCCTGCTCACCTCGCTGACACCCTCGCCGAGCTTAATCCGCGCAAAAGCGCTTTTGCTATTGTGTCAAAGAGTTTCACCACTGCTGATACCCTAGCCAATTTCGCCATCGTCAAAGACTGGTTAGCATGCGCAGACATTGATGCTTTATCGAGAAGCGTTGCGATTACCGAAAATCTCAGTGCGGCCCGGCAGGCAGGGTTCACTGATGATCATATCTTGCCCCTCGATCCTTCGGTTGGTGGACGTTACTCCCTCTGGTCAACGGTCGGATTTGGCGTGATGCTCGCCATCGGTGAGGACGCTTTTACCACGATGCTCGAAGGCGGTAACGCCATCGATCGCCATGCCTCCACCGCCGCTCTTGCCGATAATATCCCTTTGAATCTTGCCCTGATGAGGGTTTGGAACACGAGCTTTCTTAAACGTCCAGCCGCGGCTGTTATCCCCTATGATCACCGTCTGCGCCATTTGACGGCATGGGTGCAACAACTCGAGATGGAATCAAATGGCAAAACCCTTCTTGCTGACGGCCAGACGGTTTCAACCCTTGCCACGGCCCCGATTATTTTTGGCGCTGAGGGTAGCAATGCGCAACATTCTTTTTTTCAACTTCTCCATCAAGGTAGCGTGATTGTCCCGGTCGATTTTCTCGCGCCTCAATGCCAGACCACGCGAGGAATTTCACCCGATCTCGCCACCGACAATCACCGCAAACTGATCATCCAGATGCTGGCTCAAGCCGATAGCCTCGCCCTTGGCGATGAGGACAATAACGCTTTCCCCGGAGGCCGGCCTTCAACCATTATCGTCTGGGATAAGCTTTCGCCGTTTGACCTCGGACGATTGCTTGCGCTTTATGAACACGCGACGGTCATGGCTGGCGCGATGTGGGGCGTCAATAGTTTTGATCAGCCGGGTGTCGAGCGCCCTAAAGCCATCGCGGCGCATTATCACGCCATCCTTGACGGTAACCCCCGACCCACCCAGATTACCAATTCAACCAAATCTATTCTCTCCCGTCTAAAAGATAAAAAAAGCTATTGATTTTGATAGTTTCGATGATGAGTATGGAGGCAATCACCACCCTTCGAGGAGAGTCATGATGAAAAAAGAGGTTTTTATCACTTGCGCCGTCACTGGCTCAGGCGACACAGTTGGAAAATCAGATCTTGTTCCGGTCACTCCAAAAGAGATTGCCGGTGCTGCGATAGAGGCCGCCAAGGCTGGGGCCGCGATCGCCCATTGCCATGTCCGTGATCCCGAAACTGGCGCGCCTGCCCGTGATATAGATCTTTATCGTGAAGTCGTTGACCGAATCAGATCCGCCGATACGGACGTTATCATTAATCTGACCGCCGGAATGGGTGGCGATATTATTATCGGCGGCCCGGAAAAACCTCTCCCTTTAGCTCATGGTACCGATATGGTGAGCGCCTCTGAACGAACCCATCATGTCACCGAGCTTTTGCCCGAAATATGCACCCTCGATTGCGGGACGATGAATTTTGGCCATGGCGATTATATCATGGCAAACACTCCCTCTATGCTCCGCACTATGGCCGCACAAATGATGGCCGCCGGCGTGAGACCTGAAATTGAAATTTTCGACACAGGGCATCTCGTCATGGCAAAAGACCTGTGCAAAGAAGGGCTGATAGACAACCCTGTCATGGTGCAACTCTGTATGGGGATTCCCTATGGCGCGCCTGATGATCCGGGCACTTTGTTATCGATGGTCAATAATCTACCCGATGACTGGATTTTTTCGGCGTTCTCGATCGGACGCAACCAACTTCCCTATGCCGCGCTTGCGCCGATTGTTGGCGGTAATGTTCGCGTAGGACTCGAGGACAATATCTATCTTTCTTACGGCAAACTTGCCACTAACGCCCAACTCGTCGAGCGCGCTGTTACCATTCTTGAAGCCATGAATGTTAAGGTCATGACGACAGCAGACACCCGTGTTCTCCTCGATTTGAAAAAACCATGACCAAACCTCAAAAAGCCGCGATTATTGGTGGTGGGGTGATTGGGGGCGGTTGGGTCGCAAGATGTCTTGCTGCTGGATGCGATGTTGCTGTTTTCGACCCAGACCCTAACGCCAAAGAATGCATCGATGCGGTGATCGCACGTGCGGATGCTGCGTTGATGCGCCTTTGGCCGGGGCAAGCCAGAGGAAGACGAGGCACGCTCACCTATGTTTCAAGCATCGATGAGGCGGTCTCAAAAGCTGATCTTGTTCAAGAATCTGTCCCTGAACGACTTGATCTCAAGCAGAATATTCATCGTCAAATTGGCGAGAAGATAGAGACCGACACGGTGATTGGCTCATCAACCTCAGGGTTATTGCCATCTGATATTCAGGAGAAAATGCCTAATGCTGATCGAATGATGGTCGCGCATCCCTATAATCCGGTTTATATCCTGCCGGTGGTCGAGATTGTCGGCGGCAAGAAAACCTCAGTACCTGCAATTGATAAAGCTATGGCTTGTTACGCCGCCCTTGGCATGAAACCTGTCCATATCAAAAAAGAAATCGATGCCTTTGTCGGCGATAGATTGCTTGAAGCGATGTGGCGCGAGTCGCTCTGGCTGGTTAAGGATGGTGTAGCTACTGCCGAAATGATCGATGATATTGTCCGTTTCGGGCTTGGTTTGCGATTTGCGCAAATGGGGCAATTCATGACGTATAGACTTGGCGGCGGCCCTGAAGGGTTTCGCCATTTTCTGGAACAATTTGCGCCTTCACTCGCTTGGCCTTGGACCAAATTAACCGATGTGCCGGAGTGGAATGATGATCTTGTCTCCACGCTGGTCTCGCAGAGTGACGATCAAGTGAAGGGGCTTGGCGTCGCTGAACTCGAAACAATCAGGGATCGCAATCTGGTCGATTTTCTCAAAGTCTTGCGGCGTAATAACTGGGGAGCCGGCACGGTTTTGGACAACCCAACCTCAGGCACGCCGCCCGATGCCGATACTGAATGGACTCAACCGCCTTTTATTACTTGGCGGGGGGCTGTCGATGAAGATTGGGCCGATTACAATGATCATATGACCGAATTCAGATATCTTGAAGTCTTTAGCATGGCGACCGACCAGCTGCTGTTTAACGCTGGAGGTGGCCCTGCTTATGCCAAAAAAGGATTCTCTTGGTATACAGTGGAAACCCATATCCGCCACCTCGCTGAGATTGCTACCAGTAAGCCAATCAGAGTCGAAACGAGACTGGTTTTTAATGATGCGAAAAAACTCCATCTCTTTCATGAAATGTATGGTGATGAAGATAACATTTTGCTGGCCACTGGCGAGCATATGCTGCTTCATGTCGATATGAACGCTGGCCGCAGTTGTCCTATGCCTGAAGAGATGGCGGCGGTCTTTGCCTCGCTTGCTGAAAAACAGGCCAATACGCCGCTGCCTGACGCCGTCGGGCGCGCGGTCGGCGCAAAACGCTAACCTATCACTTAGGGAGGAAAATGTGCATTTCGGACTAACTGAAGAACAGGCGATGATCGTTGATACCGTAAGGGGGTTTGTTGAGAACGAGATCTATCCCCATGAGGATGAGGTCGAAAAACGCGGCTATGTGCCGCAAGAACTAGCGGATGAGATCAAGCGTAAAGTGATCGCGATGGGGTTTTACGCTCCTAACTTTCCCACTGAAAACGGCGGCGGGGGGCTTAACCACCTTGAATTTGCCCTGCTCGAACGCGAACTTGGGCGCGGGTCGATGGCGCTGACGCATTTCTGGGGCCGGCCGCAAAATATCCTCATGGCGTGTGAGGGTGACCAACGCGAACGTTATATGTTACCCGCTATACGCGGTGAGCGCATGGACGCCCTCGCGATGACTGAACCCGGTGCTGGCTCGGACATCAGAGGCATGAAAACGACAGCAAGAAAAGATGGTGGGGATTGGATTATCAATGGCACAAAACATTTTATCTCAGGCGCCGCCCACGCTGATTTTGTCATCGTCTTTGTCGCCACCGGAGAAGACGAAACCCCCAAGGGGGTAAAAAAACGAATCACCTGCTTTCTTGTCGACCGAGGCATGAAAGGATTTGAAATCAAACCGGGCTATCAGTCCGTCTCGCATCGAGGCTATGACAATATGATTCTGACCTTTGATGATTGCAGAATCCCCGAAAATCAGATTCTCGGTAAGATAGATGGCGGTTTTGAGGTTATGAACACTTGGCTTTATGCGACCCGAATCACCGTGGCCACTATGTCAGTCGGACGCGCTAGACGCGTTTTTGATATCGCGCTCCAATACGCTGTCGACCGAGAACAGTTCGGACAGCAAATCGGCAAATTCCAAGGAGTCAGTTTCAAACTCGCCGATATGGTCACTGACATTGACGCCGCCGACTGGTTAACTCTGGCTTCAGCCTGGAGGCTTGACCAAGGGCTTGAGGCCAACCGCGAGATTGCCTCGGCTAAAGTCTTCGCCAGCGAAACGCTTGCGAGGGTTACTGATGAGGCTATTCAGATTCATGGCGGAATGGGGCTTATGAACGACTTGCCGCTCGAGAGATTCTGGCGCGATGCCCGGGTTGAACGAATCTGGGACGGAACATCTGAAATCCAGCGGCATATTATCAGTCGTGATCTGTTACGGCGGCTTGGAGGATAAGGGTGAGCGCCAAATCGGCCACCATGACCCGATCGCTATCACGGCTTTTAAGACCTTCATCAATCGCTGTGATTGGCGGTAAATGGGCGGAAGCTGTGATAGTCAGCTGCCGTGATTTTAATTTCCAAGGTAAAATTTTCCCCGTTCACCCAAGCAAAAAAACCATCGCGGGATACGAGGTTTATCCCGATATAGAATCTCTTCCTGAGGCACCTGACGCCGTTTTCCTTGGCGTTAATCGTGATACGACTATTGAACTTGTCCGTGAACTCGCATCTTGCGGGGCCGGCGGGGTCGTTGCTTTCGCCTCAGGCTTTGCCGAATCCGAAGACGGACGCGAACGCCAGTACCAACTTATCGAAGCCGCAGGGGACATGCCGATACTCGGCCCTAATTGCTATGGTATGATTAACTATTTAGATGGCGCTTTATTGTGGCCTGACGTCCAGGGCGGCAAAGAGGTTGCACGAGGGGTCGCCATCATCACCCAATCATCAAATCTCGCCATTAACTTGACGATGCAACAAGGTGGGTTACCTATCGGCTATATGCTTACCCTCGGTAACCAGGCGATGATTGGTATGGAGGAAATTATCCGCGTCCTTGCTGATGATCACCGTGTCACTGCTATCGGGTTGCATATCGAGGGAATCAGAAATGCTACATCTATGGCTTCGGCTGCCCGTTATGCCAAATCTAAAGGTAAAAACCTGATTGCTCTCAAAGCGGGGGTAAGCGATGCGGCAAAACACATGACGATCTCCCATACCGCGTCACTCGCTGGAAATGCCGCCGTGGCCTCATCTTTTTTTAACGCGATCGGAGTTGGTGAGGTGGCCTCTGTTGAAAGTTTTCTGCAAAGCCTCACTTTGCTTCATTGTTTCGGGCAGGTGGATGATGGGTCTCTCATGACCTTATCATGCTCAGGCGGTGAGGCGGCTCTGGTTGCTGATGCTGCTGAGCGCGCAGGGGTCTTTATGCCGCCGCTTAAAAAAGCCGATATTGCCCGCATCAAAAAAACTGTTAATCCTCTGGTGAATATTAGCAACCCATTTGATTACCACACTTTCGACTGGGGTGATGGTGAACGGCTGACCGATACATTTACCGCCGCTATGCACTCTCGTATCGGACTCACAGCCCTGATCATAGATTTTCCACGCCCAGGACTTGGCCGCACCAAGGCCTGGCAGGAGGCTCTTGATGCCTTGGTTACCGCGCGCGATACCACAGGAGGCCCCACTTTAGTTCTTGCGAGCATCGTTGATGGATTGCCAGAACACTATGCGCATTGGTTAATCGAGCGCGATATCGCACCGCTTCGAGGATTTGATCACGCCATGCAGGCGATAAACGCGGCCGTCGCCGCCTCAACCCCGCCGAGCGATTTTATGCCCACCGGATTGAATACGGATAACGCGCGCCCGGTTAGCACCCCGATCAGCATCATCGATGAGGCGCGCGCAAAAAAGCTACTCAAAACCCACGGACTTGCCATTCCCTCCGGGGGAGTAGCGTCCTCGGTTGAGGAGGCGATTGCCCTTACCCAAAACAAACCCGTCGTAATGAAAGCCGTGTCCGCCGACCTCACCCATAAAACCGAACATAATGCTTTGCGGCTCAATATCATTGGCGAAAAACAAATCCGTGAGGCTTGGCGTGAGCTGGCTGAGATATCTGCCTTCATATTAGTGGAGGACATGATCACGGACGTGGTTGCCGAAATTATTATCGGCGTCGGGCGTGATGATGTTGTTGGACTTTATCTGATGATCGGTGCGGGCGGGGTGATGGCTGAGATTAGCCGTGATGTCGCAACCTTAATGATTCCTTCATTACCCGAAACAATCGCCGCCGCGATAGATGGATTGGCGGTGGCTGACCTTCTCGATGGCTGGCGCGGCCAACCTAAAGCTGATCGACAATCTGTGATCGATGCGATTATGAAGGTACAGAAATTCGCATACGAAAACCAGCATCGCCTGATTGAAATGGATATTAACCCCCTGATGGTGCGTTCTGAAGGTAAAACAGCGATTGTCGCTGACGCTTTAATCAGAATGCACGAGCAATAGAAAGGAAAAACCTCATGGATGTTATCAAAACAAAACGTGATAAAGGCATATTTCACGTGATTCTCGACCGCCCCAAAGCCAACGCAATAGATCTTAAAACGAGCAGGAAATTGGGCGAGGTCTTCAAACAGTTCCGCGATGACCCAGAAGCACGCGTCGCGATTGTCAGCACGGCCGGAGAAAAATTTTTCTGCGCCGGGTGGGACCTCAAAGCGGCCGCCGAAGGCGAGGCTGTGGATGGTGATTATGGCGTTGGCGGTTTTGGCGGCTTGCAGGAATTGCGCGGGCTTAATAAACCCGTGATTGCCGCCGTGGAAGGCATGGCTGTCGGGGGCGGGTTCGAATTGGCCTTATCGTGCGATTTGATCTATTGCACGCCTGAAAGCCGCTTTGCCTTGCCCGAAATCAACGCCGGGACGCTCGCGGACGCCGCCACCGTCAAACTGCCCAAGCGAATCCCCTATCATGTCGCTATGGAAATGCTGTTTATCGGACGGTGGATGGATGCGCGTGAGGCTGAGCGGCACGGATTGGTCAATCAAATTATCCCCGCCGATACGCTGATGGAGCATGTCTATCAAGTCGCACGAGACCTGGCCGCTGGTCCACCTCTGGTCTTTGCGGCCATCAAGGAAGTAGCACGTGAAGCCGAAGCCTTAACTTTTCAGGATGCAATGAATCGGATCACCAAACGCCAACTCGCGACTGTCGATAATCTTTATGACAGCGAGGATAACCTAGAAGGGGCGAAAGCTTTTGCTGAAAAACGTGCCCCGGTCTGGAAGGGAAAATAAAACGCTGACCGGGTTTCTTTGCCCGGTCTTAATCAGTTAGGCAGTTAGGCGTGTTTAATACGGCTTGATTTTTCGGAGGGTGTTTTGTCTTTATCCAACGCTTTACGCGCTGCGACAAACGGCAATAATGCACATTTCACCCTGTTCCGATAGGTCATTTTCACCGGCAGTAGAACTTCTAGCCCCATCATCGGTGGTGGGGTATGAGCCGCCCCGTCCTCAAGCCATTTCTCGATCACTTGGTGCATTGCTAAGACTTCGGTGGCTTGGCCTCCCACTGCTGCGGTCAATAAGATGCCGCTAGCCGCCTCACAAATCGCGCAAGAGTCGATGTGGAGTGCCATTGCTGCAATCACTCCGTCCTCATCGCTCTTCTCGCTATCAACCTGAAAATCAATGCGTATCCGATCACCGCAAACGGGATTTGTCGCCTCAGCCCAATGCGTCACCTTATCTATTGAAGAATGACGGCGCGCGAGGCGCGCTAACTCAAGCAATTTATGATGATAAAGACCGTCATCAGTCATCGGCACGCTCCGCTCCATTGCCTAAAAACCAATACAGTATAGGCATCCATGCTATCCATGCTATAAAAGCATTATTAACAGATTTCAAGGTACTCGCTTCATGAACACCACCGAACCTGCCACCCGCATTCTCGCAACTTTGGGGCCGTCCAGCAATGATAAAGACACTATAAAAAACCTCGTTAAAGCGGGGGCGGACGCCTTCAGGCTTAATTTCAGCCATGGTACCCATCAGATTCATAAAAACACCTATAATCATATCCGTACGATTGCCGATGAATTGGGTGTGCCTCTTGGGATACTCGCTGATCTGCAGGGGCCTAAACTGCGGGTGGGCACTGTTACACCCGATACAACGCTAACCAAAGGCGATCGTTTCACTTTTGATCTCGATGATAAAATCGGAGATGCGCAGAGGGTTTTCCTGCCGCATCGCGAGATATTTGAGGCGATATTGCCGGGGCAACGCATGCTGGTCGATGATGGCAATATGCAATTTACCGTCACCGCCGTTGACACTAACAAAATTATTACTCGTGTGGATGTTGGTGGAGCACTGACTGATCGTAAGGGCGTCAATATTCCAGATGTTGCCTTAGCACTTAAGCCTTTGACTGATAAAGATAAAGAAGATCTCGATTTTGCCTTGTCGCTTGGTGTTGACTGGGTTGCGCTATCTTTCGTCCAAAATGTCTCAGATGTCATTGAGGCCAGAGGAATCATCAAAGATCGTGCGGCCCTTATGGTCAAAATCGAAAAACCCCAAGCACTGGATATTTTGGATGACTTGATTAGGGCTTCTGATGGAATCATGATTGCGAGGGGAGACCTCGGCGTTGAGTTGCCGCTGCAACGGGTGCCGCGAATCCAGAATGAGATTACCACCGCTTGCCGACGCATAGGCAAACCCGTGGTTGTTGCAACGCAGATGCTCGAGTCGATGATTCATCACCATACCCCGACCCGCGCCGAAGTCTCTGATGTCGCGACCGCCGTGGCCTCCGGTGTTGATTGTGTCATGCTTTCCGCTGAAACCGCCTCTGGGCAGTATCCGGTCCAGGTTATTGAAATGATGCGCCGGATTATCCTCACCACCGAATCCGGCGGCGAGGGTGATAAACTAGCCTTGGAATCGATAGATAGCCATACCACCTATCACGCAGTGGCCGCGTCGGCCGCCAAAATGGCGATCGATATTGGCGCTACTGCTATTGTTGGATTTTCAACCACCGGAACAACAGTCGTCCGCTTGTCACGCGAAAGACCTAACCTGCCTATTGTCATGATCACCCCTAAACAGGCTGTCCGTCGCCGCATGTCTCTCACTTGGGGCGTTACAAGCATTTTCGCCCCGCCTTTTGATAGTTTCGATGATGCGCTTGATAAAATCAGCCGACTGATGCTCGAGTACACAGCATGCAAGCCCACCGACTTGATTGTTGTGGTTGCAGGAACGCCTTTTGGCGTTGCTGGCACCACCAATACAATCCGGGTCTTGCAACTGAGAGAAAAATGAGGAGCGATGAATAAGTGGGGATTACTTACCATCTGCAAGGGTTTTAAAGACGAAGGAGATGATCGATGAAAGTTATGGTGTATGATGTGGAAACCACAGGGATTCCAGAGGGCAAAGATACACCCATCGATGAGCAGCCTCACGTTGTTCAACTGGCATGGCTGGTTGCAGAAATGCCAAGCAATCCGGAGGCCGTAGCTCCAATTCTTAATTATAGTTGTGTGTGGTTAAGAGGTGGAATTGTTCCTGATGAAGATTTTTTTAGGAGTGCGGGCATCACCCAAGAAAAAGTGAACAACGGTTATGATCCAAAAACCACGATTGATTTTTTCTACCGTACTACATTAGAGGTAGATATGCTTGTCTGTCATAATACTGTATTTGATCGGGCTATGATTGACATCACTTATAAACGATATAATGGCTTAGGGTATCAGGGTGAAATCCGGCCACATTTATGCACAATGGCCACCATCTATCAGCAAGATGGTGGGGATTGGCCGAAGTTAACCCAAGCATACAAGCAATATGTGAACGCTAATGGTTTTGCTCGTGCACATGATGCAATGGCCGATGTACGTGCGACTTTTGCACTCTATCAAAAAATCAGAAATTTTCCCGCATGTGAAGGGGTGAGAGAATATGAGAATCCTGCCAGTTAATGGCATATCCATCCCAGCAGATGCTGATCATTCTCACGAGGGAATTGCATGGCGCCTTGAGGGGTGCAAAGACAGCGAGTGATGGTATCCTATATGTCTTAATTACTGTGCAGTTTCCGCTATATTTATCTAGATAATAGGTCTCCCGTGCTAGCGCTCCGCATGCAAGCACAATGATCTAACCATTGTGATTGCAGGAACGCCTTCTCCCCATACAATGCATGGTATGTCGCTGAAAGAAAAATAAGGCGAGAGAGATAAGCGAGGGTTACTCACTAATCCGTGCGCTGATGATTTTATCCGGCTTAGCTGGGGGCTCGCCAGCTGTTAGAGATTCAACAACATCCATTCCGCTTTCAACCTGACCCCAAGCTGTATAGTGACCTGTCAGATGATCGCAACCATCAAAACAAATGAAAAACTGGCTGTCCGCACTGTCAGGATGACCCGATCGCGCCATTCCGACTGTTCCATAACGATATTCATACTCTGAAAATTCGGCTTTTAGCGCGTGACCTGACCCGCCTGTACCGATTCCTTCAGGGTCGCCGGTCTGGGCCATAAAACCTGGAATCACCCGATGGAAAATTACCCCGTCATAAAACTTCTCGCGGGTTAGCTCAGTAATGCGCGAGACGTGCTTGGGGGCTAGAGTTTTTAAGAATGAGATTTGAATTTCGCCTTTGGTTGTTTCAATGGTCAACATATCGGCATTAGATGAGACGGAGGACATCAGGTATAAAACTCCTAAAAAGGCGGCAAAAGCATGTCGGAATGACTTTTTCATCGGCACAGTTTGATGAAAGGCGACCCTGAGGTCAAGATATTCTGATCAAACAGTGATTTTTATCAATTTTCAGATTGCTGTTTGATTGTCCCATAGGCACAATGGCGTTGTTTAAGCGAGGGGCCCTGTGACTGATCAAACCGCAACATACGACAGTAAAGCTACCGGAAAACTGCCTGAGAGTGCGAGAGTAGTCGTGATTGGTGGCGGTGCTGTGGGCTGTTCAGTTCTCTATCATCTGGCCAAGATGGGATGGACTGATTGTGTGCTGCTAGAAAAAAATGAACTGACGTCAGGGTCTACTTGGCACGCTGCAGGAAACTGCCCTAATTATGTTGGCTCATGGACGATTATGAAAATGCAGTCCTATTCAACCGAGCTTTACCGACGACTTGGCAACGAGACAGACTATCCCATCAATTACCACGTAACCGGCGCGTTACGACTCGCCCATAGCCGCGAGCGCCTCGATGAGTTCAAGCATGTTCAAGCTATGGGGCGACAAATGGGCGTCGATTTTGAAATGATGACCAATGATGATATGAAATCTGCCTATCCTTTTCTAGAAACCCATGATCTCGAAGGCGGGCAGTGGGATCCTCTTGATGGTGATATAGATCCTGCTCAACTCACCCAAGCTCTGGCCAAAGGCGCACGAGATCTCGGCGCATCGATTATCCGATTCTGCCCTGTTACCGGAATCGAGCGTAAAGGCGATGAGTGGCTTGTTAAAACGCCCATCGGTCAGATTCAAGCCCAATATATCGTCAACGCCGCGGGATACCGCGCCGATGAAATAGGACGGATGCTCGGGCGTGAGATTCCTTGCGTGTCGCTCGCCCATCAGTATCTCATCACTGAGCCCATAGAGGAGCTTACACAGCGCGATGAAAAATTACCTCTTTTGAGAGACCCTGACAGTTCATATTACCTCAGGCAGGAAAAAGACGGGCTATTGCTCGGCCCCTATGAAAAAGGATGCCGGGCCCATTGGATAGATGATGATGACCAGCGACCCGATGATTTCTCCTTTCAGCTCTGGAATGATGATCTTGATCGCCTCGAATGGTATATAGATGATGCTTGTCGCCGGGTTCCTATTTTGGGTAAAGCGGGCATTACCAAAGTCGTTAATGGTCCTATTCCTTACACCCCTGATGGCTTACCTCTCATCGGACCCATGCCAGGGGTCAGCAATGCTTTTGAGTGTTGCGTCTTTACCTTCGGTATCGTTCAGGCTGGAGGTGCGGGAAAACTATGCGCCGAAATGATCATCGAAGGTGAGCCTGAAACCGATTCATGGGCGGTGGACCCTCGACGTTTCACCGATCATGTTGACCGCGCTTATAGCATCGCCAAAGCTATCGAGACGTACTCGCATGAATACGCCATGCATTTCCCAAATATCCAATGGCCAGCTGGACGTCCCGCCAAAACCTCGCCGCTTTATGCACGCCTTGCTGAACGCGGCGCTGTCTTTGGATCGTATGGAGGCTGGGAGAGAGCCGAGTGGTTTCCTCAAGATGGCGAGGCGAGCCACCCCGCCACAGGCTATCACCGACAACACTGGCATCACACGGTGGGTAGTGAGTGCCGTCACCTGACGACTCACGCCGGGATCATCGATCTGACGGGCTTTACCCGCTTTGAGGTTAAAGGCAAAAAAGCCAGAGGCTGGATCGAAAGCCTGATCACTGGTAAATTGCCACGCCCAGGGCGCATAGGCCTGATTTATTTAGCTTCACCCAAAGGCAGAATCCTGACCGAGATGACCGCGACATGCATTGATGATAATAGTTTCTGGCTGATCACTGGAGCTGGGGCCTTCTGGCATGATCGAGACTGGTTGCAGCAGAATCTACCCGAGGACGGGAGCGTTACCATCAATGATATCACGCGGGATTACGGCAGCTTGCTAATCACTGGCCCGAAAGCACCGGATATTATCGAAGAACTAACGGGCGAGAATATGACATCCGCTGGTTTTCCATGGCTTACGACGCGCGTCGCTAAAATTGCCGGTATCGAAGCGCGCCTGATCAGAGTTTCATTTGCTGGAGAGACGGGATGGGAGATACATATCCCTATGCCGCGTATGATCGAGGTTTATGATGCAGTTCTTAAAACAGGAGAGGCCCATGACCTTAGGCATTTTGGGATGCTTGCGCTCGATTCGATGCGGCTTGAAAAAGGATATAGATCATGGAAATCAGATCTGACCTCAGACTACACTGTCCTTGAGAGCGGGCTGTCCAGATGGGTTTCAGCCGATAAAGACAATTTTATCGGTAAAGCCGCTATTCAGGCGGAACAACAGCGCGGCGTCGCCCGCCGATTTGTCGTTATGACCCTTGATAACCCGCAGGATGGTGGGGATTTTGGTGAGGCGATTTATCTATCCTCGGTTCTTGCGAACGGCAAGGATGTGGGGCTTGTTGTCTCTGCCGGATATGGACACCGCACAGAGAAATCTATCGCTTATGCTGTGATCGATGAGGAGGTCTTTAATCAGGACAAAGTTGATTTTGTTGTTGAAGTGTTAGGAAGACCGCGCGCCGCAACGATTGTCGATGGCGGGGTGCTTTATGATCCCAAAAACGACAGGCTGAGAGGGTAAGGCCGTGAACAAAAAACTACCGTCTCACGCCAAAGCAGTGATTATCGGCGGCGGGATCGTCGGGACCTCGGTCGCCTACCATCTCGCTAAACTCGGCTGGAAAGACGTCGTACTCCTTGAGCGCAAAAAACTCACTTGTGGCACCACTTGGCACGCGGCCGGATTGATCCCGCAACTACGCGCAGCCCAGAATATGACGAGGTTGGCGAAATACGCTCAAGACCTCTATATTGGGCTTGAGGATGAGACGGGGGTTGCCACGGGCTTCAAACGAAACGGTTCAATCACGATTGCGCTGACCATCGAGAGAATGGAGGAGTTACGGCGCCTAGCTGCTATGGGAGGGGTGTTCGGTGTTGATATAGATGAAGTTAGCCCCGCTGAAATCACCAAACTCTACCCGGGTCTTAATGTTGATGACGCTATTGGCGGGGTCTGGCTGCCGAATGATGCGCAGGGAGACCCCACTAATATTACCCAAGCACTCGCCAAAGGCGCAAGGCTCAAAGGCGCAAGCATTTTTGAAGGCGTCAAAGTTACGAGCATCATCCGCAAGGAAAAAAGAGTTGCCGGTGTTGAAACCGACCAGGGCACCATCAATGCCGAATTTGTTGTGAACTGCGGTGGAATGTGGGCGCGGGAAATTGGCGCGATGGCGGGGGTTGCTGTCCCGCTACACGCAGCAGAACATTTTTATATCGTAACCGAGCCCATCGATGGCTTAAGGCGCGATTTGCCGTCGTTGCGGGTTCCTGATGAATGCGCTTATTACAAGGAAGACGCCGGAAAAATTCTGCTCGGCGCGTTTGAGCCCGTGGCTAAACCATGGGGGATGGACGGAATCCCCGATACCTTCGAATTTGATACCTTGCCTGAGGATATAGATCACTTCGAGCCGATCTTGGAAAAAGCAATTAATCGTTTTCCAGTGTTGGCTGAAGCTGGAATCCAGACGTTTTTCAACGGCCCTGAAAGTTTTACCCCCGATGATCGATATATCCTTGGCGAATCCCCCGAGTTGTCCGGTTTTTTTGTCGCCGCTGGTTTTAACTCGGTCGGTATTCAATCCGCTGGCGGCGCTGGGATGGCGCTCGCCGAATGGATGGATAAAGGCAATGCCACCATGGATTTATGGGATGTCGATATCAGGCGTATGCAGCCTTTTCAGGTGAACAGATCATATCTCGCCGAGCGCGTTAGTGAAACGCTGGGATTGCTTTACGCTGATCATTTCCCTTACCGGCAGGTAGAATCCAGCCGTAATGTTAGAGTATCGCCGATCCATCACCGCCTCACATCGCTTGGCGCATGTTTTGGTGAAGTCGCCGGATGGGAACGTGCTAACTGGTTCTTGCCCGAAGCCGAACGTGCTCAAGGGAGCGCGCCTCGATATGAGTATTCATGGAAGCGGCAGAACTGGTTTGATTATAACGCCGCCGAACATAGCGCGATTCGCGAGAAAGTTGGGCTGTTCGATATGACGAGTTTTGGCAAGATTATGGTTATGGGGAGCGATGCTGAAGCAGTCTTGCAACGCATCGCCTGTAATGATGTCGCGGTGCCGCCCGGACGTATTGTCTATACCCAGTTTCTTAATAGCGATGGCGGGATAGAAGCCGATGTCACTATCACCCGTCTTGATTCTGAGCGATACATCGTCATTACCCCCGCCGCCACGATCAAGCGCGACCTCTCTTGGATCAACCGCCGCATTCCCGATGATGCTCGATGCACTGCATTAGATGTTACTCCGATGGAAAGCGTGCTGGTGGTTATGGGGCCAGAAGCACGGCAATTCCTTGCCCCTCTTATTCCACAATCCCTCGATAACGCCGATTTTCCTTTTGGCACGATGCAGGAGATAGAAATCGGGCACGCCATCGCGAGGGCGCATCGGGTGTCTTATGTTGGCGAGTTAGGTTGGGAGATTTATGTCTCAAGCGATATGGCGATTCATGTGTTCGATACCTTGATGCGGCGCCATGAGGAGCATCCGATTAAACTCTGTGGGCTGCATACCCTTGACAGCTGCCGCATTGAAAAAGCTTTCCGACATTTTGGGCATGATATGTCCAATGAAGATCATATTCTTGAGGCCGGGCTTGGTTTCACTGCCCGAGTTGGCAAACAATCAGGGCGTTTCGGCGATTTTATTGGGCGAGAATCTGTATTGCGCCGTAAAGAGGACGGTTTGCGTTGTCGTATGATGCAATTCAAACTAGAAGACCCGAATCCCTTACTTTATCACAATGAGCCGATCATCAGAGACGGTGAGATTGTCGGATATTTGACAAGTGGCAATTATGGGCATTATTTGGGTGGCGCGATCGGAATGGGATATGTGCCCTGCCGTGAAGCCAATGAAAATCCGGCGTTACAACTCGCCTCTGAATTTATGATCGATGTGGCTGGAGTCAAGGTCAAAGCTAAGGCCTCTTTTAAACCGATGTATGATCCAGCCGCTGAGCGTATGAAAATTTGAACTCTAATCTTTATTGACCGGTATAACTGAGGATTAATCTATGCAAGAATCATCTGACAACCGCTCCCGCCGCGCCGGAGGACGTAAAGCCCGCCAAAGCCTTCGCTCCGCTCCACTTACCGAGGAAATGCGACCGGTCAAACCGGGGCTTGAAGGTGGACAATACAAGCCTCTCGACGCCGAGGGGGTCGAAGTCATCAGCCAAACCATCTTTAAAATTCTCGAAGAAATAGGATTAAGCCAAGCCCCTGAATCGGGTGTCCGCGCCTTGAGTAGCGTTGGGGCTATTGCAGGTGATGATGGACGCGTTCGATTTCCCCGCGCGGTGATCGAGAAAACCATTGCTAACGCTGAGCGGAGTATCACCCTTTGCGGGCAATCGCCTGAGTTTGATCTTGATCTCACCGGCCATAAAGTTCATTACGGCACCGCGGGTGCTGCGGTTCATCTCGTGGATGTTAATGGGCGAATTTATCACGAAAGTACGCTTAAGGATCTTTATGACGCCGCGCGAATCGTTGAAAAAATGGACAATATCCATTTTTTCCAAAGACCGCTGGTGGCGCGCGATATACCTGAGCCGCGCGATCTTGATATCAATACGCTTTACGCCTCTATCAGTGGCACCCAAAAACATGTCGGCGTGAGTTTCACTGAAGCTGAATTTGTGCCTGAAGCGTTAAAATTACTCCACCAAGTCGCAGGAGGTGAAGCAGCATGGCGGGCGAGGCCTTTTGTCTCCAACTCGAATTGCTTTGTGGTTCCGCCCTTGCGCTTCGCCACTGAATCTTGTCTTGTTATGGAAGAAGTCGTTAAGGGTGGGATGCCAGTTTTGTTGCTATCCGCCGGACAGGCCGGGGCGACCGCGCCCGCCAGCATCGCTGGTGCTATCGCACAAGCTGTCTCCGAAGTGCTGGCAGGGCTTTGTTATGTCAACGCGCTCGTGCCCGGCTACCCCGCGATTTGTGGCACCTGGCCTTTCGTTTCAGATCTGCGCACCGGTGCGATGTCAGGGGGATCAGGCGAGCAGGGATTACTCACCGCATCTTGTGCCCAGATGCTTAATCATTTTGGCCTTCCCTCAGGTGCGGCCTCTGGCATGGCCGATTCTAAAATGCCTGACGCCCAATCAGGATATGAAAAAGGCTCGACCGCAGTGATGGCCGGACTCTCCGGACTTAATATGGTTTATGAATCAGCCGGAATGCATGCGTCTCTGCTTGGCTTCTGTCTTGAGAGCTTGATTATCGATAATGATATGCTCGGACAATGTCTGCGCTGTGTTCGAGGCGTCGAAGTTACCCCAGAAACCTTGAGTTTTGAAGCGATGCAGGATGTCTGCCTTGGCGGCCCCGGACATTATCTCGGACACGACGCCACCATCAAAGTCATGCAGACCGAATATGTCTATCCAGCCATCGCTGACCGATCATCACCCAAGGAATGGGAGGAAAACGACAGGCCTGATTTGTTGATTGAGGCAACCAAGCGTAAAGAAGAGATTCTCGCCCAACCGTTTCCTGATCATATATCATCGGAGATAGATGATAAGATTCGCAAAAGCCACACCATCCTGCTCGAACGGTGAGCGGCTCTAATGTCTCGCGCCGTAATAGAGCATGACTGTGTGTTTGGCTTCGGCGAAAAAAAGCCAACGTTCGATGATAACCCCAGCAATGTGACTTAATAAGATGACGATTAAAATCAGAGGTGATTGTTGTCCAAATCCCAACCCTATGAGGGGAATGAACGTGCCAAGCGCAAGCCCGATCGCCGCAAGACGCATTGAGTGCTTGCGCGCTAACACAAAACCCATCTCATGCTGTAGCCAGTTTTCCTCTGTGTGCGGCGGCATCAGCGGCCTGACATGGCCCTCCAGCCCGGTCGCGGTTTCAGGCGTTGACCCCGAACCCTTCGCCCCTGCCTTAACCCACCAAACCACTTTTAATACCGTCGCCACCACAAGGCTCACCATGCCGAGCAAGGCTAATGTTCTGACATTACGTCCTTCGAGCGCCGCTAGTGCTGTCGCCGCAACAAAACCGCCGGACAACCCAATTGCCACAAAGCATAGCGGCGTCAATCCATGATGCCATCGCGCGATCGTTTTTAGGGATGCATAAATCATAGCTGTCGAATAGATCGTGGCTAGACTCAATAAGGCCGCTACGATTCCAAGCCAACGTCTCGCCTCGCCAAAAAACCAGTTATCCGCGAAAAATATTACTAAAACCATCACCGCGATCGCCGCCAGAACCCCCTCACGCGAAAGCCATGACGTGCGCCATTGGCTAAGGGCGCGCCACGCTCTTTCGGGATGACCCAGATGTAATGTTGATGACATGATACCAACGCCGATCAATCCTAAAACGAGGCAAGCGTGGATAAAAACCCACCAGCTTCCCCCTGCGACCAGAAATCCACCGCCGATTAGAACACAAAGACCAAAGCCAAGCCCTGACAAACTCGTGAAGATAATCAATGAGGCCGCAGGACGCATGGTGCTAATTCCTCTAACATAATTCCTCGCCTAAAGACGTCCCAATGTTTCATCGAGCCACATCCAGAAACCCGAAGCCCCGCCGGATGCGTTATCATCTGCCAGCGCCAGCAAATCAACCGGCGCATCCTCATCAGATCGTGGGCGTGGCGGTAGGTATTTGTTCACGGGTTTGGTGTCCTGTTCAGGCATCAGATCAAAACCACCACGCTCGCGCACCAATTGACTCACTTCGGAAGAAGGGTCGCCTAGATCGCCAAAATGACGCGCGCTGGTTGGGCAGGTTCGCACGCAAGCCGGAATCCGATCCTCTTCATCAAGATGGCTGTTATAAATCCGATCAACACAAAGCGTGCATTTCTTCATCACGCCCTCAGCTTGGTCCATCTCGCGTGCACCATAAGGGCAAGCCCATGCGCATAAACCGCAACCAATGCACCAATCTTCATTCACCAGCACAATGCCGTCTTCGCTACGTTTATAGGATGCACCAGTTGGACAGACAGTAACACAAGGCGCGTCCTCACAATGCAGGCAGGATTTTGGAAAATGAACTAGCCGCGCACTCGCTCCAGAGCCGGTCTCAAAACCATGCACTCGATTTAACCATGACCCGGACGGTTTCTTGCCATAGGGATCAGTATCTGAAAGTGGTGCACCATAGCCACCTGTGTTCCATTCTTTACAATTCACCACGCAGGCGTGGCAACCGACGCAGATATCAAGGTCAATCACCAGCCCAAGTTTCACATCAGATGGAGGGGGCAGAGAGGTCATAGCTTTCCTCCGCGCTTATTTGTCGCGTGCTTATTGGTCATCGTAAGGCCATAGCGTAAAACCTCGTCGCCCTTCGGTAATCCTGAGGGCGATGCTTGTGGTGGAAAATCCGGGAAAATCGCGTGAGGTTCATCGGCGTCGATCTTGCTGATTCTCACCTTCAGATCATACCACGCGGCCTGACCCGTGATCGGATCCGAATTAGACCAGCGCAACCCGTCCCCTTTGGGCGGGAGTAATTCGCCGATGAGATGGTTGAGCAAAATGCCCTTATTGGCTTCAGGCGATTCTGGATCTAACTGCCACGCTCCGCGCCGCTTGCCAATTGCGTTCCACGTCCATACCGTATGTGGATTAACGCCTGCCATCACCGCGACGGGCATTTTTATCTTACCATGCGGCGATGAAAGCCAAACCCAATCGCCATCCACGCAATCAATCTGTGCGGCCAGCCCAGCAGGAATGAACAGCGGATGATGGCTGTGAATCTGTCTCAGCCACGGATTTTGCGATCCCCACGAATGATACATCGCCATGGGACGTTGGGTTAAAGCATGGATGGGATAAGCCTCATCGTTACCATCATCGCTTTTGGTTTCTTCAAAAGGTGAATACCAGACGGGCAGGGGAGTGAAACACGTCCTGATTCGATCCCGCAAATGGTCAGGCGGTTGGTTCTCACCATGCCCCATCGCCGCTAGACGAAATTTCTGCAATACTTCGCTATATAGCTGGAACGTAAAAGGGTGCGGCTTGTCGTAAAACCCCATCTTCACTGCGAATTCCTGATAGGCTTGATTAGCGTGTTTGAAAAACCGCGCCTCAGGTGGAATTTCTTCATGCCAGAAACCGCCGTGGTCAATATATTCCTCCAATTGTTGCGGATTAGGGGCGCCTCTGCCACTCGAGCATCCGTCCTCGCCTCTAAAACCCGCAAGCGGTCCAATCCCATGTTTTCTCTGGTGATTGACCATATAGTCAGCGTAATCCTTGTAGAGTGGTTTGCCCTCATCATCGATCATCCCCGGTAAGCCAAGATGTGCGCCAAGTGACAGCAACACCGATTGAAAACCCCTGACCTCCCGGTCTGGGCGCACCACTGGCCATCTGATAGCATCCGCAACCTGATCAGGCTCACAAATTGGACGATCGAGAAGCGAAATGCAGTCATGACGCTCAAGATAGGTAGTGTCAGGCAGAATCAGATCAGCATATGCCACCATCTCTGAGGAATACGCATCTGAGTAAATGATTTTCGGGATTTTATAATCCCCGGTTTCTGAATTCACCGCCGTTAGCATCTCCATTACACTCGCTGTGTTCATTGATGAATTCCACGCCATATTCGCCATATACATAAACAAAACATCGATAGAATACGGCTCGCCCGCGACCGCGTTCGAAATCACCATATGCATCATCCCATGCGCCGCGAGCGGTGCGTCCCATGAATATGCCTTATCGATCCGAACGGCTTTGCCCTTATTATCGATCAACAAATCTTCAGGGCCTAGCGGATAGCCTAACGGCGCTCCGGGCAATGGCGCCCCTGCCTTGATCTGGTCAGGCTTGCCCGTGGGGCGTGGGTGAATCTCGGCAGGCTTGGGGTAGGGGGGCTTGAAACGAAAGCCACCGGGGGTTTCAACGCTCCCGATCAACAACTGCAGAATATGCAGGGCGCGACATGTCTGAAAGCCGTTAGAATGCGCTGAAATACCGCGCATCGCGTGCATCGCTACAGGCCGGCCGATCATCTTTTCATGACGCTCGCCTTTCCAATCCGTCCAAGGCTGATCGATAACAACCTCGCGGCGGAAAGCAGCGTCTGCTATTCGGGCCGCCAGTGCTCTTACCCGCTCTGCTGTGATACCAGTTTTCTCAGCGGTGGCCTCAGGGCTGTGCTCATCTTTTAACCAGTGTTCCGCCAATAAAGTAAAAACAGGAACCGCCTCAGCTCCGCCATCAAGCGTGATCTTGCCTTTGAGGTCAGGGACAATACCAGCCTTGCCCGCCGCCGCAGTTTTGCCTGTTTTATGATCGATAATCAGAGGGTTACCATCTTTATCGCGCAGGAATAATCCGTCATCAGCTTGGCCCTCATTCCTGATTACAAGCCATGGCGCGTTCGTGTATCTCACCAGATAGTCAATATCTATGTGCCGCGTGCTCAGCAACACGTTGATCAGTGATGAAATTAAAAGTCCATCAGTACCAGGAGTGATCCCAAACCAATCATCCGCCACCGCCGAATATCCAGTTTGAATTGGATTGATTGACATGATCTTGACCCCTCGGTTTTTGAGTTTGCCAAGACCGATTTTGATCGGATTTGAATCATGATCTTCAGCTACGCCGAACATCAAAAACAATTCGGTGCGTTCCCAATCAGGTGACCCGAACTCCCAAAATGCGCCTCCTACAGTGTAAATTCCCGCCGCGGCCATATTCACCGAACAGAAGCCGCCATGCGCTGCAAAATTTGGAGTTCCGAACTGTTGAGCCCACCATCCGGTTAAAGCTTGGCTTTGATCGCGTCCGGTAAAAAACGCCAGTTTTTTAGGATCACGTTGCCGGACATCGCCAAGCCAACCGCTCGCTATCTTAAGAGCTTCATCCCAAGTGATTTCGACAAATTTACCCTCACCCCGTTTACCAACCCGTTTTAGCGGTGCTCTCAAGCGGGCCGGCGATAAATGTTGCATAATCCCTGCTGAACCTTTTGCGCATAAAACGCCTTGATTAACGGGATGATCACGATTGCCTTCTATATATCTGATCTCATCACCAATAAAATGCACATTGATCCCACACCGACACGCGCACATATAACATGTCGTCTTCTCTATTCTGTCTGAAGGCGAGGGAGAGAGATCAATATCAGGTTGCTTGCTCATCAGCAGCGCCTCTCTTTTTGGGAGTCGGATGAGGAGAGTTTCGCTGCGAGTGCGACCGAAGCCAGTCTCGCGGCCGCCGAATCAGATCGACTAGTCAGCATGATCGGTACTTGACCGCCAAGCACGACCCCCGCCGCACAAGCTCCACAAAACCACACCATCGCCTTGAATAACACATTGCCTGACGTGATATCGGGCATGAGCAAAGCGTCTGCGTAACCCGCGACAGAATCGCCAGAAATGCCTTTGATTTCGGCGGCGGGTGGGCTTAACGCTAGATCAAATGACAAAGGCCCCGATATTTCAACATCCTTTATATTGGCCTTGCCCCACACCGCTAGTTTTTCCGCGGCGAGCGATGATGGTACTGACGGGATTGGCGATTCGGTCGCTGATATAATGGCTATTTTCGGTTTTGCCACTCCAAGTGCTTGGGCAACATGTTTGAGTGCGAAAAGTGCCTCGCGCGAGGTGGTCTCATCGGGGGCGACATTCACCGCTGCGTCCGATATCAGCAACGGCTTGCCGCCACCCACCGGGAACATCGCGAATACGTGAATCATCCGCCCTTCGCCGCGAACTCCGCCCTCGCGACTGAGCAACCCGCCCATAAAGCGGTCAGTGTGAATTTGGCCTTTCATCACCGCGTCCGCCTGGCCTTCACGCACTAGGCGGCATGCGGTCATGATCAGGGATTCCTCATCATTGGCCGCGCTGATTTCAATACCGCGCAAATCCCAGTTAAGCGTTTGCGCCAAGTTTTTAATTTTATCAGGATTGCCGATCAGATGAGGCGTCGCTATGCCTTCGCGCACCGTCATCATCGCTGTTTCTATCGCCGGCAGAGAATCCGCGCCAACAATCGCGAGCCTTAATCCATCACCCACTGAATCACGGCAAGATTTAAGCAATGCTTCAGGACAGGCCGGATTCGCTTTGCTTAGAAAACCTGATGATGAGTGATCAGACGCTATAGCCACCACAGATGAACGTATCCTTCTTCGATGAGCGATACAAAATGAGCTCGCATCGACATCGCATACATTGCATCGACACCGCCGAAAATCCAGAATCTTTTTGTTATATCTTTTCGGTTGCGTGAAAGTTTTATTCCCCTTATCAACAATGTGATACATCTATTCCATTCTATTCTATCTACATCGGAGGAGTGAGTTATGCCATTTGAAACGAATTCGCTTGAATCGCATTGGATGCCATTCACCAGCAACCGCGATTTTAAAACTAATCCAAGATTGGTGGTTAAATCCGAAGGAATGTATTGCTGGGATCATAAAGGGGGGAAGGTCATTGACGGATCTTCAGGCTTGTTCTGTTGTCCCGCCGGACATGGACGTCGCGAGATCGCCGAGGCCGTCTACGCTCAAATGCAGGAAAATGACTACACGCCTCATTTTCAGCTCGGACACCCAGGGTCATTTGAACTCGCCGATATGATTTCCCGAATTCTCCCTGAAGAGATGAATCATATTTTCTTTACCAATTCAGGGTCGGAATCAATAGACACCGCGATGAAAATCGCGCTGGCCTATCATCGCGCAAGAGGCGATGGACAACGCACGCGCTTCGTTAGCCGCGAGCGGGCCTATCACGGCGTCAATATGGGCGGCGTCTCCTTATCTGGCATGGTTAAAAATCGTGAAACCTTCACCCTGACGTTACCCAATATCTCGCTGATTCGCCACACGTTGACGCCACAGCAGCAATACGTCAAAGGGCAGCCCGATTCGGATGCTGATCTGGCTGATGATCTCGAGCGTCTCTGCCAAACATATGGCGGAAACACCATTGCCGCGGTCTTTGTCGAGCCTGTGGCCGGCTCTACGGGGACTATAGTGCCACCCGTTGGCTATCTCGAAAAACTGAGGAAGATCTGTGATGCGCATGGAATTTTGCTTATTTTCGATGAAGTGATCACTGGATTCGGACGTCTCGGAACAGCTTTCGGTGCGCAGAAATTTAGCACTACACCCGATATCTGCACGATGGCGAAAGCGCTCACCAATGGCGCTATTCCTATGGGGGCCGTAGCGGCGAATGATGAGGTCTACCAAACCATCAGCAATGCTGCCCCTGAAAACGCGATCGAATTTTTCCACGGCTACACCTATTCAGCTCATCCGGCTGCTTGCGCGGCTGGGATCGCTACTCAGAAAATCTATCAGGACGAAGGCTTATTTGATAAAGCTGCCAAGATGTCCGATTATTTTCTCGACTCGATCTGGAGTCTTAAAGATCATCCTCTGGTCGCTGATTTGCGCGGTATAGGCATGATGGCGGGAGTCGAAGTACATCATGACGGCGTCCCCGGTCGGCGCGGGACGCAAATGCAAAAAGACATGTTCTGGAATGGACTCCATGTCAAATTCACCGCTGATACCGCGATCATAGCGCCAGCCTTTATCACCGAACGCAAACATATAGATGAGATTATCGAAAAGTTCAGAAAGACCCTTGATCAGCATCAAATCTAATTGCTTGACAAATATGTGGCAATTTGCCCTAGTGAGTGGGTTAGAATATAGCAATTGTAATCAACAACTATGCACGAAGGAGTGTATCAATGAACAAAATTGTCAAACACATTGGTGTCGGCATTGCCAGTGCGGTTGCGCTGACATGTGCGTCACTTGCGCAAGCCGCTGATAGCGTCAATGTAGCCTTTTTTCTCGAATGGGCGACACCTAATCAAATAGCCAAGGTTGATAAAGCCTATGACGCCGCTATGGGCGTCGATGTCAACTGGACCGATTTTTTAACTGGCACCGCGATGACTGAAGCCATGCTTGCAGGCGATATTGATATCGCTTACTCGCAAGGGCTTGCACCTTTCGTTACCGCTATTCAGCAGGGCGCGCCGATCAAAATGGTCGGGATAGCGGTGGTCTATGAAGCCAATGACTGTTTTGTTAAGAACGGCCTTGGTATCAATTCATCCAACGCTTCTGAACTAGAAGGCAAAACTGTAGCCGTGCCGCTTAATACCATGGCTGATTACGCTTTCAGAAAGCAGATGACCGCACTTAACGTCGATATGAGTACCATGACCATTGTCGATCAGGCTCCGCCAGACGGCGCAGTGTCGCTTGCTGACGGTTCAGTCGATATGGCGTGCATCTTCGGCGGTGCTTCTGCTAAAGCCGCAGGAGAAGTCGGCGTGCCTATCATGTCTTCTATGGAGAAGGTAGACGCCGGTATCGGTTCGTTTGACGTGGTTTCAGTCACTGAAAAATTCGCCACCGAAAACCCTGGACTCTTAAGAACTTTCCTTGAAATTACCTCTGAGTCTAATGAGAACTGGAAAGCATCTGATGCCGAGCTCCGCAAGGTTTCCGCTGACGCTGGAATGGATTTTGAGACGACAAAAGCGCAAATGGCTGATTTTGTATTTCCAACTGCGCGTGAACAAGTCCGCGACTATTTCAACGCTAACGGAATTGCTGCTCAGGCGGCCGAATCCCTCGGCGTGGTCTTCCAAGGTAGCAACTCCACCAATTACGGTGGGGCGCTCAGCAAGACAATAGACGGCTCATTCCTACGCTAGGCGAAGCGTAAGCGTGTTAATAACGGGGAAGGATACAATGTTTTGGTTGTCTCTCTTCCCCGTTAACGCACCAAAGCAAGGGGCCGATATTGTATGGCCGATCTAGTCTGTAAAGACCTTTGCATGACCTTCTCCACGGAGAATGGTAACGCGCTCGTTGAGGCGCTTAAAAATATTAATTTCACGCTGAAAAAGGGCGAGATTTTATCCGTTCTCGGCCCTTCAGGATGTGGCAAAACTACTTTGCTCAATATGGTCGCTGGATTTCTCAGGCCGACGTCGGGTGACATGACATTCGCCGACCACCCGATCGAAGGCCCTGGCGTCGACCGAGGCATGGTTTTTCAGCAAGGCGCGTTGTTCGAATGGCTGACGGTCGCTAAAAACGTCGATTTCGGCTTGCGCATGAAAAAAATGAACAAAAACCAAAGTGCCGAACTGGTTTCTAAATGGCTAGATATTGTTGGGTTGACCGGATTCGGCGACACTCCAACCTACCAACTATCTGGAGGGATGCAGCAACGCGTGGCGTTAGCGCGATGTCTTGTTAATGACCCTGATCTCATTCTAATGGATGAGCCTCTGGGCGCGCTGGATGCCTTGACCCGCGAGAAAATGCAATCGCTCATCCTCGAACTCTGGCAGGAAACGGGCAAAACCATCATCATAATCACCCACTCAGTAGAAGAAGCCTTATTGCTTGGCGAAAGGCTGTTTGTTATGGCCCCGCGGCCGGGCAGAATACACAAGGAATATAATCTGGATTTTGCCAAGCAAGGGCTCACCACCTCGTTGCGCGAAATCAAACAGCAAGGCGATTTCTCCAAAGTGCGTGAGGAAATTCTCACCATGATTTGGGATATGGAAGAGGAGATTATGGGCAATGCTTGAATGGCTTTCAGTCCATCGTGCCGATGTTGCCGCCGTGATCATCTTGATACTGGTGGTGATGTTTTTATCCTCGATTTATATAGGGGTCAAAACCTCAAGACGCATCAGAAAAGATCAGGTTTTTGGCGATCCAGAAGGTACCCTTGGTGGCTGGTACTGGGCAGTTTGCGGCATTTCAGTCCTGATGCTGTTGTGGTTTTATTACTCGTGGGGGATGGCCCGCGCTTATTTTCCTCGCACCATCAACGAAATGTGCCAGATCGCCAAAGTAGAAGAAGCCTTATCGCCGATTATTGCGCAACTACCGATTTCCTCGCGATATTATAAATCAACCTCGCTGGTGGTGAGGAACATCGAACAGCTGAATATCCTTGAGGCCAATCTGCCTGAGCAGGTGTTTACCGATAGCGAGAGTCGCCAACTTCGCCGGGTTCTCGATCAATCGCAACAGATGCTGGCGATTTATTCCGACCCCGCTAACCAAAGTTATGAAACCCGCGCCGATCTGGGCAAAATCAAATCCGATATTATCGTGATCACCAAGCGGTTGCGCGACGGTTATGATGGGATGACGCCCACCGCCGAAGCCTTAGCACAACCAAGATGGGGTGTGGCTAGTGAGGAAATACCGCTCTTGCCGACCACCGCCAAAGGTGTTCTTTTCGATAGTGTTGCCGTCGATTCGGCAAGGATATCTAATGATTTTCTCAAACTTCGCAATATTCCCGATGACGCCAAAGAACTAATAGAGGACACGCGCAATGTAATAAAAAGCATCAGGGATGCGCCATCGCTCATCGATAGCGACGAGGCAAGAAAAACCCGCGATGACTATATCAAAGCCGTGGACAGAGTGTTTAAGCGTCTGGATGACGGTCTGATTTTTTCAGCCGAAGCGCTCGCCGAAATCAATGGTGTCGTTGTGGATCTGTTTGAAACCGTCGATGATACTAAAGGCGGGCTTCGGGTTATCGATGCGCTTTTCTTCCCCGGTGGCGGAGTCGTTAAATCGAGAACTCTGTGTATCGAGCAGGGATCTTCTCGCTGGTTGCCCAAACCCACCGATGTTATTGCTACTTTTGGACGACTGGCCAATCCCAATGTCGAAGAAGGTGGTGGCTATAAAGGTACGAGATTGCTGTGGGTTAAATGGCTAGCGATCGCTAATATTGTTGATTTCCTGATCCCTGATACGCTGGTCGATAGTTTGCCAGGGGTCTATGGACAGCATGACACTGACGGCGGATTCATCCCAACATATAAAGATAAATTATTAACGGTGGCCCAAGGTGATATTTCTCTTGGTTATCTTCCCATGTTCGAAGGACATATTTGGGATTCGTTGCTCAGGGTGCTGGTGGCTTTGAGTTTGGGTATTCTGCTCGGGGTTCCCCTTGGCATTTATATGGGTGTGTCTAGATTCTTCAAATCCTTCTTTGATCCAATGATCGAACTCTATAGGCCCGTCCCACCCCTCGCTTGGGCTCCGCTTATTCTGACCATTTTTGGCATTCAAGATGACGGCAAAATCTTTTTGCTGTTCATGGTCGCTTTCGCCATCATGGTGATCTCAGCCCGCACAGGAGCATCCGGAACGCAACTATCTAAAATCCGCGCATCACACTCCCTTGGCGCGAGCAACGGACAAATTCTGCGGCATGTCATTCTGCCTAATGCTCTGCCTGAAATTCTCACGGGCGTCCGAATCGCTATCGGAGTCTGCTGGGGAACGCTGGTGGCCGCCGAAATGCTGGCTGGCACAACCGGTATAGGCTTTATCGAAAATGTTGCCAGAACCGTTTCGGATTACGAACTTATCTGGGTAACCATCTTGATTATGGGCTTGCTTGGGCTGATCTTTGATCTGATTATGCGCAGGGTTATAGCGATCCTGATTCCGTGGCGTGGTAAAGGCTAGGGTCTAAAGCGTCACTTTTTCGGTGTGCCCGTCAACGGACATTGCCATTCCTGAAATTGCACTCGCGGCGGATGAGGCCAAAAATACACCCATAGCGGCGATTTCCTCGGCTGTAACGAAGCGCCTCATCGACGCACAATCAGCGTAACCCTGCTTTAATTCTTCCGCGCTTATTCCACGCAACCCGGCTTCTCGCACGATCACCCCATCCATCCGCTCGCCTTCAACTGAGCCTGGGCAAATAGCATTGACCCTGATCCCATCACCACCTAGCTCCATCGCCAGAGTCTTCATCAAACCAATGACGGCCCATTTCGCGGCCGCGTAAGGAGAGCGATGAGGGTAGCCCCATTGACCCGCTGTGGATGAGGTGAAGGTTATCACTCCATCACCCTGTTTTTTCATCAATTTTGCTGCAAATTTCGCCGCTAGAAAAGCGCCATCGAGATTGACCGCGACGCAGTGCCGCCAATCGGTAAGCGCGATATCTTCAACCGCCGCCGTAGGTCCTGCTATGCCCGCGTTCGCCATCAGCACGTCGAGGCGGCCCCATTGATTTTCGATCGTGGTGAAAACCTTCTCCATATCCGTCTCGCTTGCAGCATCGGCGATCACCCCGATCAGCCCAGGATGGCGCTTTATCGCTGCGGCCAGAACCCCCTCATCTATATCAGTGATCGTGACTCGTGCGCCATCCACCAGAAATGCTTTTGCCATCGCCAGGCCAATTCCTGATGCTCCGGCGGTGATCAAAACATGTTTTGGGTTTTCTTCTGTCATTGGTCGTCCTTTAGATTGTGATTACCACAGAGCCAGATTTATGGCCGCCCTCGACCAGCTCATGCGCCTCGATCGCATCATCCAAAGTTAGGACGCGGGCAATATTCTCGTGGATCAGATTATTGACCAGATAATGATCAATTAACGTGATCACTTGAGCGCGATTCTTATCGTCAAGCAAATACACCAGCATCATTGCTAGCGTGATGTTTTTGAACATAAGCGGATAAAATGGAATTTCAGGGCGCAGCATGGCCGCCGACCCGTAAGCAACAATCATTCCTCCTGGGCGCATTACGTCCGACAGAAAATCAGCATTTAAACCAAATTCAGACTCGATCGCATGGTCAAACCCTTGGCAAATCTCAAATGCATCGCGGGCGAGATTGCTATTCTTGTAATCTAATACCACACTCGCCCCTGCATCGCGAGCCACTTGGCGGCTGGTTTCAGATGAAGCGGTTGCGACAACATGTCGCGCCCCTGAGGCTTTCGCCATCTCCACTGCGTAACGTCCCACGACCCCGCCACCGCCACTGATCAGAACCGCTGCGTTTTCAATATCAGCACAGCGGCTTACCGCATAGGCCGCCGTCATTGCCGGAATTCCTAAACACGCACCGTGCTCAAAACTTACATGATCAGGCAACGGCACCACCTGTCGCGCCGGAAGCACTATATATTCGGCTGCTGTCCCATATGCGCGCTGCCAGCCGCCATTGAATATATAAACCCGCTCTCCAACCGCGAGCCCCCCCACATCATCAGCGATCGCATCAATAACTCCGGCCCCATCACTATGTGGAATAATTTCCGGGAACGGCATCGCGGCCGTATTATTTCCGCCGCCACCGCGCATTTTTACATCGGACGGATTAACGCCGGAGGCGTGGATTCTAACCCGCACCTCACCCTTCCCAACCTCAGCTATCGGACGTTCAACCACCTCGAGAACGTCACGGGCCGTTCCTTTTTTACGATAAACTAGCGCGCGCATGATCAAATTGCCTCTTGACTTATTGTTTATGAGAGAGTGATTATTAGCATCTAAGAAAAATAAAAAAAGAAAAATCCGTTGTGAAAACCGCTATGGAGGCTGAGGCTATGGATGAAGTATTCTCAAGACGTAAGATTGTAACGCCGCAAGAATTGCGCGAACTTAATGAGCGATCAGACCTGATGGGGCTCATGCAAATGTTTAGCCATTGGGGGCTGATTGCCGCGCTGGCTTATGCCCATTATCTGGTTATGGGGAGCTGGTGGGTGCTGGCCACAGGCTTTGCGCTTGGGGTTGCTATCAATTTTCTCTACGCGGCCCAACATGAATTATCGCACTGGACAGTGTTTAAAACCAAATGGCTTAATGAGTATTTCGGACGCTTGATTGGATTCGTTGTGCTGTTTCCGCGTGATTATGACCTGATCATGCACTACTCGCATCATCGGTTCACCCAGGATTGGAAACAAGATGGCGAGTTGGTGCGCGAGCCATACACCCTGACAACATTCACGCTGTGGATGCTTGGTGTTACCTATTGGAAAAACCGTGTCAGTGGTATGGTACGCCGGGCGCGCGGCATCATTATTGAGCCCTATATCCATGAAAATGAAGAAGCCAAAGTGATTCTCGAATCAAGGCTTCATCTACTTGGTTATGCGCTGATCGCTGGGGTTTCAATCTATACCCAAAGCTGGTTCGTTGTGACCTTCTGGATTTTGCCGATGCTCTGTGGCAAGCCTGTTCATCAACTTCAGAACACTATAGAACATCTAGGGCTCGCGCATGAAAATGACATCATGAATAACACCCGCTCGACACGGGTCAATTTCTTCATGCGCTGGTTGTGCTGGCAGATGCCTTATCATACCGCGCATCATAGTTTTCCGTCTGTTCCGTTCTGGAAGTTGAGGCAGCTTAACCACAAATTAGAGGCCGCTTGCGGCCCGGCGCATCGGATGGGCTGGATTGAGTTTCAGGTCGCGGCCATTAAAAAACTTTGGCAAAAAGACGAAAGCCAGTATCCGATGAACGAAGTGTGGATTGTGCCGAAAAAAAGCGGTGGAAACTATCGTTTGGAAGCATGATATGTCTCCTAAACTCAAGACCTACACATCGCTTTGGACAATGCGGCCTCATGATGACTCTGGTATTATACTGAGCCATGAAGAGATTTGCGCGATGGTCGCCGAGGCCGGGTATGATGGCATGGCGATCGATCTGGGTGCGGGGGATGTCAAGGAAGCGCGTGCGATTGAACCCATAATGCGTAAGCACAACCTCACCCCCCTGATTGTCGCTTTTCCTAAAACCATCGCATCACTTCACGATACCATGATCATGGCAAAAGATTTTGGCTCACCCTTCGTCGATGTCATCGGGCAGGTCATGCCTATTTCAGTCGATGGCATGATTCCCGTCCTCAGAAAGTGGATCGATATGTCAGAACAGGTTGGAATGCCGGTTCAATTCGAAACCCACCGAAATTGCATCACGAATGATCTGTTCTCAACACTGTGCTTGCTCGATGCTATTCCTGAAATGAGACTTTGTGCTGATCTTTCTCATTTCGTGGTGGATAGAGAGTTTAAAAACCCCCTAGACCCTAGTGAAATGGCGATGATCTCAAGGGTGCTCGCGCGCTCGGATAGTTTTCAGGGACGCGTCGCATCACGCCAGCAAATCCAGCTGCAACTCGATTTTCCTCAGCATGAAAAATGGGTTGATCTGTTCAAAGCTTGGTGGCGTGAAGGGCTGGACGGCTGGCTTAAGCGCAATCAAGACGGTGATTGCGTTTTTCTCTGCGAACTTGGGCCGCCTGAATACGCTATGACCGATAAAAATGGCAAAGAAATGTCAAATCGTTGGCTCGAAGCCCTGACGATCAGAGGGTGGATAAAAGACATGTGGGATGACCTTCTCGTTACCCGAATCGAAGCCTGATTAGCAAGGATTCATGCATTTTTTCAGATTTGAGTTTGACAGATACCTCAAAGACGGGAATAGTGACCCAATAAGGAATAAGATTTATTGGATGGGTAGTGGATTCTGTTATTGCTATTATAGTTAAGCGGTTATTGCTTGGGGTCGTTACTCTCTTTGCAGTGTCAGTCATTATATTCGTCGCGGTTAATTTGCTCCCCGGCGATTTTGCTCAGGCGATTCTTGGGCAAGGGGCTTCTGATGAAGCGGTCGCAACAATCCGCAAAGACCTTGGGCTAGATAAGCCCATTCTAGAACGCTACACAAACTGGTTAGGGGGCGTTCTGCAAGGTGATTTCGGCAACAGCTTCGCTCAAGCTAACTTTAGTGAGTTTGTCGGAAGCAGCTCCACGGGCAATTTTGGTTCAGTTGCTGAAAAACTTGCGCCGCGCTTCGGCAATACCATATTTCTTGCCGGAGTCTCCGCCATGATTGCTGTTCCGCTTTCCCTATTTATCGGCGTTCTCGCGGCTCTCTTTCGTAATTCCGTCTTCGATCGCGTCGCCAATGTTGCGACGCTCACGTCGATCTCATCACCTGAGTTTTTCCTAGCTTACGTACTGATTCTGTTGCTCGCGGTGCTAAATCCAGTCCTACCGTCTTTGTCCAACATCTATGAAGGCATGGGTTTTCTTGAGCGAATAGAAAGAACATTGCTTCCAGCCTTGACGCTGACGCTGGTGGTCACCGCCCATATGATGCGGATGACCCGCGCCGCGATTATCAATCTTCTCGCATCACCTTTTATCGAGATGGCGCGGCTTAAAGGACTATCACCTTTCAGGGTTATCCTCATTCACGCTCTCCCTAATGCCCTTGCGCCGATTATCAATGTGATAGCGCTTAACCTAGCCTATCTGATCACTGGCGTGGTTGTGGTCGAGGTCGTCTTTGTTTATCCGGGAATCGGGCAGCTTTTTGTCGATAGTGTCAAAATTCGCGATATTCCTGTGGTGCAAGCTTGTTGTCTGGTTTTTGCGGCAGCGTATATTCTGCTCAACCTAACCGCTGATATCCTCGCGATCATGTCAAACCCCCGCATCAGAAATCCTAAATAAACAATGTCCCTCACTTTACTGATTATTTGGTTTATTATCGCGGTGGCCGTCGCCATAGTCTTGCCACGGGGCTTGGTGGCCCGAGGAATAGATGAGGATACAATCCCTAGCCCATTGGGCACGTTCGGCTATATTATTATGGTTAGCACATTTTATGTCGGTGGAGATTATTACCTTGGCTATTATTTCAGTGATAACCTGCCGTGGATTTTTGAGCATCTATCGTTATTCGGCACAGATCGCCTGCCGTTCTTTGTTTGGCTGGTCAATGGTATCATCATTTTTGGTGTCGCTGGTTGGCTGTTCAGATTACTTGGGCGGAGTGTCGGGCCTCCTAGTAGCCGTAAAATTTTCAGAGCTATGCCCGTCACCGCCGCGTTCGGGATTCTTACCATTTTGACCTACGCCATTGTTTCCATATTCGCCGATTTCATCGCCCCTTATGATCAGATTCAGATTTTTGATAACGTGAGTCTGTTGCCTGGCGGAAACCCTGAAACCGGCGGACATCCTGATCATATTCTGGGCACCGATCAACTTGGACGTGATCTGCTATCCAGATTGATTTACGGTGCACAAAACACCGTTGGAATTGCCTTTGTCACCACATGCTTTGCCTTTTTTATCGGGATTACGATGGGTTTCCTCGTGTCTATTATCGGCGGGTGGTTTGACCAGATAGTCTCGCGGTGTGTTGATGCGATGATGGCTATACCTCAACTGATTTTTGCTCTTTTATTAATGACGATCGCTTCAGCATGGACGGGTGGACAGCCGTGGCTCTTGACTGTCTATATGGTCATCATTATAGCGGTGCTCGATTCCACTAGGGTTTTTCGCCTCGCCCGAGCAGTCAGTATGAATATCGTGGTGATGGATTTTTTCGAAGCCGCAAAATTGCGCGGTGAAAGATCATTTTACCTCGTCTTTAAGGAAATTCTACCTAATGCCTACGCACCATTGTTGGCAGAGTTTGGGTTGCGCTTCTGTTTTGTCTTTCTTACGATCGCCGCCTTGTCCTTTCTTGGAATCGGAATCCAGCCGCCTCTCGCTGATTGGGGCACGATGGTTAAAGACCTCGCACAATTTATCAATTTCGCTGTTTACTTACCTCTCGCTGCAGCGTTGCCTTTGTTGCCTGCGGGAGCCATCGCTCTTCTCACCGTGGCGGTCAATTTTGTCGTGGACTGGATGTTGCATCAATCATCAGGATTGAAGGAATAAATCTCATGCCAAAAAAACAAACAAAACAAACAAAAAATGACAGAAAATCAGAACCTCTCGTTAAAATCCGTGATCTCGAAATTATAGGCATCGCCGATGAAGTCAAAATCCCGATCATCAATAAAGTTAGTTTAGATTTGTATCGTGGCGAAGTGATGGGGTTGATCGGTGAATCGGGTGCTGGAAAATCTACCTTCGGTCTGGCCGCGATGGGGTTCACCCGTGATGGATGTCATATCACCAGCGGTAGTGTCTCATTCGATGGGATAGATCTTATTCACTCGAGTGCGTCAGAAAAACGTGGGTTGCTAGGCAGTCGGATAGCCTATGTCGCTCAATCGGCCGCCGCCTCCTTTAATCCTGCGCACCGAATCATCAAGCAACACGCCGAAGCTCCACGCGTTCATAATGTCATGAGCGCGAGCGATTCTGAAAAAGACGCGATGGATCTCTATCGTCGGCTCAGATTGCCTGACCCCGATAGTATCGGATTCAGATATCCTCACCAAGTCTCAGGTGGGCAGCTGCAACGTGCTATGACGGCGATGGCGATGTCTTGCAGACCCGATCTTATTATCTTCGATGAACCGACAACTGCGCTCGATGTGACGACCCAGATAGAAGTGCTGGCGGCGATTCGCGACATTGTTGAGCAATTTAATACCGCCGCGATCTATATCACGCATGATCTGGCGGTGGTTGCGCAGATGGCTGACCGAATCAAGGTTTTGTTCCGCGGTGATGAGGTCGAGGAAGCCGTTACCCGCGAAATGCTCAAAAATCCCCAAGAGGATTACACAAAAACACTTTGGGCGGTAAGGAGTTTCAAACGTACCCAGCAACCCGCCGCTAAAAAAACCGAAATACCGGTCATTGAACTTAATAATGTCACCGCCGCTTATACTGACGTTCCCGTTCTCACTGATGTCAGTTTCGCTATTCATAAAGGCCGAACTGTTGCGGTGGTTGGCGAATCAGGATCAGGTAAATCCACGGCGGCCCGATGCATCACCGGACTTCTGCCGCCGATCAATGGGCAGATTCTCAATAATGGCGAAGTCCTGCCAGGCCATTTCCGTAAGCGAAGCCGCGAGCAATTACGCCAAATCCAAATGATTTATCAGATAGCAGACACCGCGCTTAACCCACGAATGAAAATCAAAGAAATTATCGGCAGACCCGTCGAGTTCTATATCGGATTGTCAGGTGAAGATAAAAAGAAGCGCGTCCACACATTGCTCGAGCAGATCGAACTTGATCCTGCGGAATATCTTAACCGCCTGCCATCTGAATTATCCGGTGGGCAGAAACAACGCATAGGAATCGCGCGCGCGCTTGCTGCTGAGCCACAATTTATTATCTGCGATGAGGTAACGTCGGCTCTCGATCAGCTGGTCGCTGAGGGAATTTTGAAATTGCTCGCACGCCTTCAAGACCAACTCGGACTGGCTTATATGTTTATCACCCATGATCTCTCGACGGTTCGCGCCATCGCCGATGAGGTTGTCGTCATGAAAGACGGTTTTGTGGTCGAGCAAGGCTTGAAAGATCAGATGTTTAAGCCGCCGCATCACGCCTATACCGAACTGTTGCTGAGCTCGGTTCCTGAAATGGATCCTGACTGGCTCGATAACTTGCTTGAAGAACGTGGAGTCGATAATATTGGTGATGCCGCTGCGAAAAAGATTTAGGTGTATTGACGGGGGATATATTTTTTGGTTTCGTAATATTCATTAGGTAAATAATGGAGGGAACAATGAACCTTAATCGTAGAACCTTAATGCAGGGGGTGGCTGCGGCCGGCGTTCTCACTGCAACGGGCTTGCCCGTATCTGCCGCCTCTAAAACGGGGGGGCGTTTACGCCTCGGACTTAAGGGCGCTAACACGTCCGATACTTGGGACGGACGAACATTCTCGGATACCTACATGATTGTCATGGGGCACGGATGCGTCTTTGAGTGTCTGACTGAGGTGACCCCAGACGGCACCCTAGTTGGCGAACTCGCTGAGAGCTGGGAAGCCTCCCCGGATGCCAAAACTTGGACTTTCACACTTAAGAAAGGCGTCAAATTCCATAACGGCAAATCATTTGGGGCTGATGATGTTATCGAATCGTTTAATATCCATGTGGCGGAAGGTTCAAAATCCGCCGCTAAGCCGATTGTCGATAATGTCAGGGAGATCAAAAAACTCAGCAATCACCAAGTGCAGATGAAGCTTAAATCGGGTAATGCTGACTTCCCGTTTTTGGTCTCAGATTACCATATCATTATCTATCCTGCTGGGATGATTGAGGAAGCAATTGCCAAGGGAATCGGCACTGGGCCTTACCGGGTTGTTAGTTTTGACCCTGGCGTTCGCACCGTGGCTAAACGTGTAGACAGCCATCATCGTGACGGCCAAGGTGGCTGGTTCGATGAGATAGAAGCCATCGCCATCAATGATGAAGCGGCGCGGATTAATGCGCTGATCACCGGACAGGTAGACGTGGTCAATAACGTCGATAAGAAAACCCTCCGATTGGTCGAAGCCAACCCCAATCTCAACGTCATCGAGGTAACCGGCAACCAGCACTACGCTTTCCCAATGATGGCCAATGTTGAGCCGTTCAACGACGTTAATATCCGCAAGGCGATCAAACACGCATGCGATCGACAGGAAATGGTCGATAAAATCTTGCTCGGACATGGTGCGGTCGCTAACGACCATCCGATTGGCCCTGCTAATCAGTATTACGCCGCCGACATGCCGCAGACGCCGTACGATCCAGAAAAGGCGAAGTACTTCTTGAAGAAGGCTGGGTTGTCATCATTGGATGTCGAACTGTCATCATCTGAAGCGGCTTTTGGCGGGGCGGTCGATACAGCGCTCCTGTTTCAAAACTCAGCCAAAGCCGCTGGAATCAATATCAAGGTCCTCCAAGAACCAGCAGACGGATATTGGTCTAACATCTGGAATAAGAGGCCATGGAGCGCAGCCTTTTGGACTGGGCGGGCGACTGAGGATTGGATGTTCTCGCTCAACTACGAACTTGGCGTGCCTTGGAATGACACTAATTGGGATAACGCTAGATTCCAGTCGTTGCTTTTGGAAGGACGCGTGGAGTTAGATAATACCAAGCGTCGCGAGATTTATCACGAAATGCAACAACTGTGCTCAACCGAGGGCGGAACTGTTGTCCCGATGTACGCTAATTTCATTGACGCACATAACGTTAAGATCAAAACCAGTACGGTCTTGGGTAATGGGTGGTCTCTTGATAGTGCTCGGGCGCCTAAGCGTTGGTCGATGGCCTAAAAGACTCTACCGCTAAACGTGATAAAATTCGTGAGGGGGTAGTTTCTCAAATATCGGCGCGGGGCATGAAAAAGGCTTGACGTATTGACGTGGGGGATTTTTACGGTAATACTCCTGACCACATGGTTAACGAATAATGGAGGATACAATGAGTATTAAACTTAACCGCAGAAATGTGATGCAGGGCGCGGCCGCCACCGGCGTTCTCGCCGCCACCGGTTTGCCAGCATCTGCCGCCCCTAAAATGGGAGGGCGTTTACGCCTCGGACTTAAAGGTGCTAACACGTCTGATACTTGGGACGGACGGACAATGTCAGACAGCTACATGATTGTCTTGGGGCAAGGGTGCGTCTTTGAGTGCCTGACCGAGGTGACCGCAGATGGTCAACTGATTGGTGAACTTGCTGAAAGCTGGGAATCCACACCAGATGCCAAAACTTGGACTTTCAACCTCAGAAAAGGTGTCAAATTCCATAACGGTAAATCATTTGGGGCTGATGATGTCATCGAATCGTTCAATCTTCACGTAGCGGAGGATTCTAAATCCGCCGCTAAGCCGATTGTCGCCAATGTTGAAGAGATCAAAAAACTCAGTAATCATCAAGTGCAGATGAAACTTAAATTGGGTAATGCTGACTTTCCATTTTTGGTCTCAGACTACCATATCCTTATCTATCCTGCCGGAATGATCGAGGAGGCGATTGCCAAGGGAATCGGCACTGGGCCTTACCGGGTTGTTAGTTTTGATCCCGGCGTTCGTACCGTGGCTAAGCGAGTAGACAACCATTATCGTGATGGTGACGCTGGTTGGTTCGAGGAGATAGAAGCCCTCGCGATCAATGATGAGGCGGCCCGGATTAACGCGCTGATCACCGGGGAGGTGGACGCGATCAATAACGTCGATAAGAAAACTATCCCATTGGTCAAAGTCAATCCCAATATCAACATCATCGAGGTAACCGGCAACCAGCATTATACTTTCCCAATGTTGACCAATCTTGAGCCGTTCAACGACATCAATGTCCGCAAGGCGATCAAACACGCCTGCAACCGACAGGAAATGGTCGATAAAATCTTGCTCGGACATGGTGCGGTCGCTAATGATCATCCGATTGGCCCTGCTAATCAGTATCACTACTCCAGTCTGGAGCAGACATCGTATGACCCAGAAAAGGCAAAATACTTTTTGAAGAAGGCCGGGTTGTCATCACTGGATATCGATCTGTCGTCATCTGAAGCTGCTTTTGGCGGGGCGATTGATGCGGCGTTGCTGTATCAAAACTCAGCCAAAGCTGCTGGAATCAATATCAATGTCATTCAAGAACCATCGGACGGATATTGGTCTAACGTCTGGCTGAAAAAGCCGTGGTGTGCAAGTTTCTTCTCTGGACGGGTGACCGAAGATTGGATGTTCACGATCAATTATGAACTTGGTGCGGCTTGGAACGATACGCACTGGGATAACGCTAGATTCCAGTCGTTGCTTTATCAAGGACGTACCGAGCTAGACAGTGACAAGCGTCGTGAGATTTATTACGAAATGCAACAACTGTGCTCAACCGAGGGCGGAACTGTTGTCCCGATGTACGCCAATTACATTGATGCACATAACGTCAAGGTTAAAACCAACCCAACTACGGGTAATGTGTGGATGCTCGATAACGCGCGTGCGCCTAAGCGCTGGTGGATGGCTTAAACGCTCTCGCTACTAAACGTGACAAAAGCCGTGGGGGGTAAAACCCTCGCGGCTTTTTGTTTGACATAACCTCAGAAGGCGGATATTGGCGGCTAATCATGGAGTTATGGGCTGCTATCGTCGAGGCGTTCTCACTGCTATTGAGTGGTGATGCTGATCTTGTCGAGATTATCATTCTATCCCTTCAAGTCAGCCTGACCGCCGTTCTGCTCGCCACTATCATAGGTGTGCCACTCGGCGCAGTTCTGGCCAGCAAAGCTTTTCCATTTCGCGCGGCGATCATCGCTGTGCTCAACACCTTGATGGGATTGCCTCCAGTGGTGGTGGGGCTGATCGTTTATATGTTCTTGTCACGATCAGGGCCTTTAGGAATCCTCTCGTTGCTTTACACCCCAACGGCCATGATTATCGCGCAGTTTATTCTGGTTTTGCCAATTATAGCTGCCCTGACCCGCCATGCACTTAGAGCGCTTGACGCTGATTATAAGCCGCTTTTTATCATGCTCGCTGTCCCGCTTCATCGCCGAATCATAACCCTGATTGCCGATGGACGCTATCTGTTGCTTACCGCTATCCTCGCGGGACTCGGACGCGCGATGGCTGAAGTCGGCGCCGTTATGATTGTCGGCGGCAATATTAACCATTTTACGCGCGTTATGACCACGGCGATCACCCTTGAGACGTCAAAAGGTGAATTGGCGCTCGCGCTCGCACTTGGTTTTGTGTTGCTCGCGCTGACTCTAATCATTAATGCACTGGTTTCTATCTTGGATAGGGGAGGCCCTGCGTGACCGTAGTTTTTGGTCCTCTCCTTACGGTGACCGGACACGATATTCACTTAACGCGTGGGGGGGTTAAAATCCTGCGGGGAGTTGATATAACCCTCGATAAACCTGAAATTGTTGCATTGGCCGGCGCTAATGGTTCGGGCAAAACCAGCCTCGTTTCTGTGCTGGCGGGGTTGATCAGCCCAAACCAAGGTAGGGTTGATGTGCATGATGCGTTCGGGGACACACCAAAACGAAGTAAAATCGGGCTGGTGATGCAAAAACCAGTTATTCTACGCCGTTCAGTGCTGGCTAATATGAATTATGCGCTGGCGATGACCGGCACTGATTATTCATCACGGCCTCATCTCATTACGAAAGCGCTTGATACCACCAAACTCAGTCATGTTTTGACGCGTGATGCATTGACGCTTTCGGTTGGCGAGCAACAACGACTGGCTCTTGCTAGAACCATCGCACTTGACCCCGACATATTGCTGGTCGATGAGGCGACCAGCAATCTCGATCCAGCCTCGGCTAAAATCATTGAGGTTGTCGCACTCGATATGGTTAAACGCGGGTTGCCTATTTTATGGGTGACGCATAACCTCGCGCAGATAAAGCGGCTCGCAACAAGAGTTCTGTTTCTTGATTCGGGACAGATTGAGGCTAATCAGACGACTCACGCTTTTTTTGCTAACCCCGCCTCAAAAGCCGCCGCTGAATTTATCGCAGACGCGACAATCTAACCTCAGGTTAGATTATCAAGTTCTTCATCTGAAAGATTGCCTGGCACGACCGTAATCGGCACTCGACATTGCGCCATCCCTCGTGAAGTTAGATATGAGACCAACGGCCCGACATTCTCGCCTTGGGTGTTCGCCCCAAGCACTAACACCGAAATATCAGGCTCTTCATTGATCAATTCGATCACCTGCTGTGGCGATGAACCCTCTCGTAAGTGGACGGTTGGGTATTCTCCTGTCAAATCATGCACCAATTCACTCTTGGCCTTGAGCAACTGCTCGGCTTCTTCACGTGCCTCATTTTCCATGATCTCACCAACACCGATCCAGTGCTGAAATTCAGCTGGAGTGATACAGTGCATCAACGCCACCCGGCCGTTGATTGATTTGGCCCTCATGCAAGCGAAATAAAGCGCTTGGTGAAGTTCTTCGCTGTTGTCAACGACAACCATAAAAACGCGGCGCTTTTCCGTAGTGGAGGTTTTTTTCCGTGATACCATCAATCTCTACCTTCTAACCTATCTTCTGAAGAGGGCCGCTGCACCCCAGCCTGCACTCACCGCGAAGATAATAGCGAAAATACCATACAAAGGCGCGTATTGATGTGCGAAATTAAAAATTCCCGCGCTTAAGCCTGATTTTTTAACATTGATCGTTGATAATGTTTCATTGATCAGCATGCCTGACCTGAACTGTAGAATCCGCACGGTGTAATGGCCGGGTAAAACATTCGCTGGCAAATGGATATTAGCCCTGAAAAGAATTTGCTGGTGAATTTTGATATCGGCGTTCTCATTCCACAAGCCGCTTTGTTGCATATTGCGAATCAAAGCGTTGTTCCAGATGGCTTGCACCGGCTTCGAAAGAGGGGCGGTTGCATCAATCTTGAGCGGGATATTCTTGAGTCCTACCTGTAAATTATTCAGAACCTGCGAGGACGCGATCACATTCGGCAACCGTGTGGAGGAAAGCTGGTAAAAACTAGGCACCTCGAGGAGTAAGATGGATTCTTTATTGACCCAAATCCCTGCCACTTGATCTTTTTTCCTAAGAGCAACTGGTTTTAACGGGCCCTCGACAGTAATGATGATATCATCGCTTAACTCATTACTGAGTGTGCCAAAAAGCAGTAAATCGGCGCCTTGGAAATTGGTTGCGATGTTAACCCGCTTTTCATCTAGATCCGCAACTAGAAAATCAACCGATACCGCCGGCACCGCCCATACCATCATCAGAGACAGAATGATCAGAAATCTTGAGTATATCATCGGGTAAACTCCACCGAATATAACTCTGACGGCATGATCACGACGTCAACGATCAATCGTAGGCAAACCAGCAACACGATCAACGCTAGAAGGCCTCTTAACTGCTCGCCGCGCATTCGACTGCCGATACGCGTGCCAAATTGTGCCCCGATTACTCCGCCGATAAGCAATAATCCAGCTAAGACTACGTCAACTGTCTGGGTTTGAACCGACTGTAGAAACGTTACATTGGCTGTGACGAAAATGATCTGAAAAAGTGACGTCCCCACAACCACGGCCGTCGGCATTCCTAGCACGTAAATCATCGCCGGCACCATAATGAAGCCGCCGCCGACCCCCATAATCGCCGATAAAACCCCCACAATCAATCCGACTCCAAAGGGTAGAAGCGCACTGATATACAGTTTTGATTTGCGAAAACGCATCTTGAACGGTAGACCATGCAACCAGTTATGCTGGTGCAACTTGCCGCGCCTTGCGCCTGATCTGGTTCTTAAAAACGTCCGGACGCTTTCGAGCATCATCAGGCTTCCAATAATGCCCAGAAAAACAATGAAACTTAACTTAATCACTAGGTCGATCTGACCGAGGTCACGCAATAACGAGAATAACGCGACCCCAATAGTTGAGCCGACCAGACCGCCGGCTAGCAACACGCACCCCATCTTGATGTCAACATTGCCGCGTCGCCAATGCGCCAGAACGCCTGAAACCGATGAGGCGACAATCTGGTTAGCCTCAGTTCCCACTGCGACCGGCGCTGGCACACCAAGAAAAATCAGCAACGGCGTCATGAGAAAGCCGCCGCCAACGCCAAAAATGCCTGATAGCAGACCAACCGCACCACCTAATCCTAAAATTAGGAAGATATTGACTGATAACTCGGCAATGGGAAGGTAGATATACATGGGATGATAATCGCTATCCGCCTTAATTTATTGGCACCATATGTCTTTTTTTGAACCCGGCAAGGTAAAAAATCTGCCAAGAGTGGAGCATCTCCTATGAGATGAGGGTAGGAGATTTGTGCACCCCGAGATCCTATTGCTTGTGCCGCACGCTAGTGAGCATCGGGTCATTTCTATATTTCTCAACCAGTAGTTTGATGATGTCCTTGACGTTCTCATCGCGTAAAGAATAATACACCATCTGCGATGCACGTCGCGTCTTGACGATATCCGCCTGGCGCAAACGTCCTAAATGCTGGGATAATGATGATTGGCTTAAGGATTTAACAATGTCTTCGATCTCTTTCACCGAACGCTCCTGACCATCCATCAAATGGCTCAAAATTTGAAGACGTTGGCTGTTGCTTAATGCTTTTAAAATCGTGGTGGCCCGACTTTTTGTTCTGCCTGCACCGCGCTTGGCGTTGTCTGAGAGCACCCTGTTCATGTGAATTCTATCTTTATTCTTTGTTTCATTTTCACTATTTTGAATCACATGTTATCATTTATAGAGAGTGTTAGTTTTAGAGATTAGTTGTTAATTATCTCTTAATTAAGGAATAAAAAAGACTAGGCCTTTCCTATTGATCACATCACCGACTTCGATACCGTTAAACATGAGGCCTCTATGACTGATAAAAATCCGTCACAGAAAATGATCAGCCATTGGCAAGATACCCATAATCGCAACAAAACGCCGATACAGACTTTCGATATCCGAATCGCTAAAGATGGCGCATGGTATCATCAAGGACGCCTTATTGAACGCAAAGAAATGATCATGCTTTTCGCCTCAGTTCTCACGCAGTTTGATGATGGACGCTATGGGCTTGTCACCCCCACCGAGATTGGCGTCATTACCGTTGAGGAGGCCCCATTTATTATCACGGGGATCGAAGTGAGTAAGCCCGGCAAGCAACAGAAAATTCATTTCACTACTTCGCTTGATGATAAAGTCACGCTAGGGGCAAAACACCCGCTTACCATGAAGCGCGGCAATGATACCATCGGTGAAAAGCCTTATGTTTTGGTGCGGAATGGGCTTAAGGCGCTGGTGTCTCGCCCGGTTTATTATGATCTCTGCGCGTTTGCCATCTCACGCGCCCAAGAATTGGGCGTTGTCTCGGATGGCGTGTTTTTTCCTCTTTACACCGAGGACGCCAAGTCATGATTGATCGCTTGCGGAAAAACACCTTGCCTCACGGTTCATCCGCCCCGCCTGATACCATACCATCGGCGGTGCTCATACCGATCATCACCGCTGGCGAGACCCCAATGATGATCCTCACCAAACGCTCGCCTCATCTTACCCATCACGGCGGGCAGATCGGCTTTCCCGGTGGACGGATAGAGCACGGCGAGAACATATCTGAGGCCGCGTTGCGCGAGGCACAGGAAGAGATCGGTCTGTCCCGTGACCAAGTTGAAATTATCGGATTTCTTGAAGGAGTCATGACCTCAGCAGGGTTTCATATCGCTCCGGTGCTGGGGTTGATTGACACTATGCCGGAATTTATCCCGTCACCATATGAAGTAGAGCGAATCATCACCATACCACTCGCGGCGGCTCTTGATCGGGAAAATTACCGCATCAAGATCTGGTATGAAAGCAATGTGCAGCGGCAAACCTATATTATCAAGCACCATGATGAAACGATCTGGGGGGCGACCGCGCGCATCATCATGCAATGGCAAGCCTTGCTCACCAGACCCGCACAATCCGCCATAGCGCGAGGCGGGTGATTTTGCTAGGCTTGAGCAGAAGGAGACTTTGCCATGATGCGATACGCGATTATCATTCTAGCGATTGTCGCGGGGGTTTCCGTTGGCTTCACCCTCGCGAAACTATCCGCTAGACGGCGACGGCAAACCGATTATGTCGATGCAACACAGCAAACGCGTATTTTACCTTGGATAGTCGGCTTGATCATATTGTTAGCGGGGGTTGCGTGGCTGGCTTATCATGATATTGCCTCATCACAGCAAAAATACCATCCCGCTCGAATCGAAGACGGCAAAATTATTCCCCCTTATTTCGAAAATGGAAACGAGCAGTGACGAAAGAAAATCCTTTTCAAGTGTTGCTTGATTTCAAACTGCCGAAAAAGATCATGCGCTGCATCGCCGACTGCGGAGGCGAGGTTCGGTTTTGCGGCGGGGCCTTGAGAGATGCCCTGCGAGATGCGTGGCTGGGCAATGTGCCTGATCTTGACTGTATAGATGTAGATATGGCGACCACTTTACCCCCCGACCAAGCACGCAGTGCATTAGAATTGGCGGGATTGCGCGTGATTCCCACCGGAATTGATCACGGCACCATTACGGTTCTTGATCCTGAGGGGGGCGATAAAGTTGAAGTCACGACTTTACGAATAGACCGCTACACCGATGGACGACACGCTGAAGTCGCTTTCACTGATGACTGGGAAGCTGATTCGTGTCGCCGTGATTTTACCATCAATAGTCTCTATCTGACTGAAGGCGGTGAGCTGATCGATTTTCACGGCGGTGAAAAAGATTTGCAGCGTGGGGTCATCCGATTTGTTGGCGAGGCCGATGAGCGAATCCGTGAGGATTATCTAAGAATCCTGCGCTTTATTCGCTTTTATGGCGCGTTTGGTAAAACGCCGATCGATGGTGCGACTGAGTCCTCATTGAGAAAACATAAAGCCCGCCTTGCTGGTCTGTCGGGTGAGCGGGTTCAGGCTGAAATGAAGGGAATCGTCAAAACCGGATCAGTGGAGGCGATCAAGGTGATGACGCGCATCGGGATTGATCGGGAGATTGTTCCCCACGGCATGAATCCGAATCATTTTGAAGCATTCCTGACCATAGCGCCTCGATCTGATCCCATCAACCGTCTGGCCGTGATGATCTCGCCACAAGATGCTGAAAATTTGGTGTCGCGATTAAGATTATCGAAACAGGACAGAACGCAATTTCTCACCATAAATACTCCTCTGACGGCCGAGGAGAAGGATGGGCTTATGGCTGAGGACTGGCCCAAGGCTGCATGGAGGCTTGCGCGCAAAACGCCTCTTGTCGATATCGTAACGCGTCTTGAGGTGCATTCCGCGCATCACTACCCGAGTGAGGAGATACGGCAGCGGGCTGAAGATATTAGCGGCTGGCAGCGTCCATCATTCCCTGTTAATGGGGATGATCTAAAAGAGCGTGGGATGGAAGGGCGTGCGGTCGGTAAGGCCTTAGGTAAACTTGAGGAAGTTTGGGTCAATCAAGGATTCGCACCGAGCAGCAAGGCCTTGCTCGCCACCCTCGATGAGCAAAAAAGCGAGGGAGAAAATGGCTAAGGATCAATTATCTGCTCCCATCGATGAAAAAACCTTTCTGGCCCGGCAACACGAAGCTGAGAAATGGTTTAGGCAGCTGCGCGACCGGATCCGTACAGTGTTTGAAGCGATTGAGGATGACTACGCGTCTCGTCATCCTGAAGAAGGGAGCGGTGGACGATTCATCGAAACAGACTGGGCTCGCGGCGATGGTGGCGGTGGGGGCGGGGTCATGTCACTGATGAAAGGGTTGGTATTCGAAAAAATCGGTGTCAATATCTCAACAGTTTCAGGGGTTTTTAGCGATGAGTTTAAAGGCCAGATTCCTGCGACCGAAAAAAATCCGTCATTCTGGGCCAGTGGAATATCTCTGGTTGCGCATTTGCGGAATCCCCACGTTCCTGCGGCGCATTTCAATACCCGGTATCTCAATACTGGTGGGATGGGCGGTAAACGATGGTTCGGTGGTGGCACGGACCTGACTCCACTGATCCCTCATGAGGACGATGCGACCGATTTTCATGCAGCCCTGAAACAATGCTGCGACGCCTATGACCAAGATTATTATCCGCGTTATCAAGCATGGTGTGATGACTATTTCACGCTTAAACATCGCCAAGAAAAACGCGGCGTTGGAGGTATTTTCTATGATTATCTCGATGATGGCAATTATGAGCAAGAATTCGCTTTCACCCGCGATGTTGGCGAAAGTTTTTTGGCGGTCTACCCGAAACTTGTTGAACGCCGTATGCAAACGCCTTTCACCGCTGAAGATCGCCATTTTCAACTTGTAAAACGAGGGCGATACGTCGAGTTTAACCTGCTCTATGACCGAGGAACTGTGTTTGGACTTAACACAGGTGGCAATGTCGAGGCTATTCTGATGTCTTTACCCCCTGAGGTTAGATGGCCGTGAAAACTTTGAGGCAATTAATCGCAGTGGATATTTTATTGTTTTTTACCGCATAAACCACTTGGCTATGCCCGTGTCTGTCGGTATAGTCGGGCAAATTAAATCTCCTTAACTAGGCAATGAGGTAAGGTAAGGAATGGGCGAAGCTATTGATCATAAGGGCCGGCGTGATTTTATCGTCGTAGCCACCAATACTATGATGGCCGTTGGCGCGGTTGCCGCAGTTTGGCCTTTTATCGATCAGATGAATCCCGCCGCCGACACCTTGGCACTTGCCTCAATAGAGATCGATATCTCAGGCATCACTGAAGGGCAGGCCATCACCGTCAAATGGCGCGGCAAGCCCGTCTTTATCCGACATCGCACTCAAAACGAAATACGCACCGCTCTTGAAACCGATATCGACAAGCTGCGCGATCCTCAAGAGGACACTGCGCGCGCCTTAAAACCCGAATATCTGATTATCCAAGGAATCTGCACCCACCTCGGTTGCGTTCCTCTAGGACAGAGAATAGGCGAGGTTAAAGGGGATTTTAACGGCTGGTTCTGCCCATGTCATGGGTCGCATTACGATACTTCGGGTCGAATCCGTAAAGGCCCCGCGCCAACCAATCTCGAAGTTCCACCGTATGAGTTTATCTCTGATACTGTGGTCAAGATAGGTTAAGCGGAGTACTCATCCATGGCCAATCCTACCTTCAAAAGCCCTATTGTCAGATGGATCGATCACCGCTTGCCGGTGTTCAGCTATATGCACCATGAACTGCATGAGTATCCAACACCCAAAAACCTCTCTTATCTGTGGAATATGGGATCATTGGCAGGATTTGTGCTGGTGATCATGATTGCGACCGGAATAGTTCTGGCCATGCATTACACGCCTCATGTCGATCACGCTTTCCAATCGGTCGAGCGAATCATGCGTGATGTCAATTACGGCTGGCTGATCAGATATGTCCATATGAACGGCGCGAGTTTCTTTTTTATCGTGGTCTATCTCCATGTTTTTCGCGGACTCTATTACGGGTCATATAAAACGCCGCGTGAGCTGCTGTGGATGCTTGGCGTTGTTATTTTGTTGTTGATGATCATCACCGCCTTTATGGGCTACGTTCTGCCTTGGGGGCAGATGAGTTTCTGGGGCGCGACCGTGATCACCAATATCTTTTCAGCGGTTCCTCTGGTTGGTGAGAGTATTGTTACTTGGCTGTGGGGTGGATTTTCTGTGGATAATCCGACTTTAAGCCGGTTTTTCTCTCTTCATTATTTGATGCCGTTTCTGATTATCGGTGTGGTGATTCTGCATATTATTGCTCTTCATCGATTCGGTTCTAATAATCCTCTTGGTATAGATGTTAGTGGCCAGCAAGACACGATTCCGTTTCATCCCTATTACACCAGCAAGGATTTGTTCGGCATGGTGGTGTTTCTTACCATTTTCGCGTCCGCCATTTTCTTCTACCCGAATTTTCTGGGGCATCCCGATAACTATGTTCCAGCCAATCCCCTACAAACACCCGCCCATATTGTCCCCGAATGGTATTTCTTGCCCTATTACGCCATTTTACGTGCGATTCCCGATAAGCTAGGCGGGGTTGTGTTTATGCTCGCCTCGCTCTTGGTGCTGTTCGTCCTGCCGTGGCTTGACCGCTCGCCTGTCAGAAGCGGACGGTTTAGACCTCTGTTCAAAATCTTTTTCTGGCTATTGCTCGCTGATTGCGTTTTCTTAGGCTATCTGGGTGCAAAACCTGCTGAAGGCGTCTATGTTGTGCTGGCTCGATTTGCCACCGCTTGGTATTTTATTCATTTTATTATCATCTTGCCTTTGTTGTCTGTGGTTGAGAAAAATCGGCCATTGCCGCACTCGATATCGATGCCTGTCATGAAAGCGACAACCAATGCCTAACCTATTGTTTAGACATATTTTCATCATGGCGGCGCTGATGGCACTGGCCGGGCCCGCGAGCGCCGCTACCGAGGCCGAGATAACATCACGCGACTGGACGTTTGATGGTCCCTTCGGCTATTACGATAAAGCCTCGATGCAACGGGGATTTCAGGTCTATCGTGAAGTCTGCGCCTCATGCCATGGGCTGGATTATATTGCTTTTCGCAATTTCACTGATCTTGGCTATTCGCCTGAAGAAATTAAAGCCATCGCAGCTCAATATGAGGTAACAGATGGCCCAGATGAGGAAGGCGAAATGTTCTTAAGACCCGCTATCCCCGCTGATGCCATTCCTAACCCTTATGCTAATGAAAACGCCGCGCGGGCCGTTAATGGGGGGGCCTTTCCGCCTGATTTATCACTCATGGTCAAAGCAAGACCTGATGGGGCCAATTATCTCTATAGTCTTCTAGTCGGCTATAAAGACGCACCGCATAGTGTAGATATTCCTGAAGGGATGTATTTCAACAATGCCTATAGTGGCAATATGATCGCTATGCCACCGCCTCTTTATGGCGATGATATTACCTTGGAGGGCGATGGCGATACCTCAATGGAGGCTCTGGCCAGCGATCTTGTTCAATTTCTTGCTTGGACCGCTGAGCCAAAAATGGAAGCACGTAAACGGACTGGAATTGCCACTATGACATTTCTTATCATTATGTGTTTTGTATCTTATGGCTCGATGCGTTATATTTGGGCAGACGTTAAAAAGGGTTAAGCCATGCCAGAAGTTGAAGTTGTCAGTAAACTTAAATGCCAAGAATGTGGTACTGAGTTTAACTGCGGGTCAACCGCAAAGCACAGTTGCTGGTGTCTCAGTTTGCCAAATATGCGCGAGCAATTTGATCTGGCCGGATCTTGTCTTTGCCCAGATTGCCTGACATTAGGGCAAGCCAAAGCTATCATCAGACAACGCAAGAAACGCGGTAAAACGCGCCGCAATAACGCTATACGTTAAAGCGAAAATGGAAAATATCACCGTCTTTAACGCGATAATCTGCGCCTTCAACCCGCATTTTTCCAGCGCCTTTTGCGCCTAATTCGCCATCGCAGGCGACGTAATCATCATAGGAAATTGTCTCAGCGCGAATGAAACCTCGCTGAAAATCGGTATGGATCACACCAGCCGCCTCCGGCGCCGTTGCGCCTTGTCGCACGGTCCACGCGCGCGCTTCTTTTTCACCGGCCGTGAAAAACGTGAACAGGTCAAGAAGCCGATACCCTGCACGGATCATCCGCGAGAGTCCTGCATCATTAAGCCCCAATTCTTTGAGAAACTCAGTTTTCTCATCATCAGCCAGTGTGGCGATATCGGCCTCGATCGCCGCCGATAAGATCACCATATCATTGCCTTCTTCCTTGGCTTTTTCCTGAACCGCCCGGGTGTAATCATTGCCTGAGACCACCGAAACCTCATCAACATTGCAGACATAGAGAACCGGTTTGGAGGACAGGAGCTGCAAGGATGGCAATCGCGCCCTTTCATCATCGCTTAAGGTTGCTAGACTGCGTGCGGCGATGCCTTCTGCTAGACCATCTCTAATTTTTTCCATTATTTCGAGAAGCGATTTTGCCTCGATATCTGCCCCCCGCGCTTTTTTAGTCAAACTGGCTATGCGCTTTTCAACCGAATCAAGATCAGCGAGCATCAGTTCGGTGTCGATCGTCTCAATGTCCCTCAAAGGGTCTATGGATGTCTCAACATGGGTAATGTCCATATCTTCAAAACTCCGTAGAACATGAGCGATCGCATCAACTTCGCGGATATTGCCGAGAAACTGATTGCCTAATCCTTCGCCTTTACTGGCCCCGCGCACCAATCCCGCGATATCGACAAACTCGATATGGGTTGGAATAGTCGATGCCGCGCGCGCGATCCCGCTGATCACGTCAAGGCGAGGGTCAGGGACGGCGACTCGGCCAATGTTTGGCTCAATGGTGCAGAAAGGATAATTAGCCGCCTCCGCTGCCACGCTTTCGGTTAGGGCGTTGAACAGTGTTGATTTACCCACGTTTGGCAAGCCAACTATGCCGCAGTTAAATCCCATTACTAGACTCCTGATCATGCTGGGGTGGAGGTGCTTCTTGTGCGATATGAGTCATGAACTCTTCATGCTCACCATCGACAAGCGTGGTAAGTGATAAGGTTATGGCGGTGATGAGTGGTGCGAGCCATTGTTTATCTTGCTGATCAAAATTCGCCAGAACATGCCTATCCACGTCCTCACCATGTTTTGGGCGTCCAACGCCGACCCTGAGCCGCCAGTAATCATTGCTGATATGACGCGAGATATCTTTTAGTCCGTTATGCCCACCATCGCCGCCGCCGCATTTGACGCGAATCTTGCCGACCGCAAGATCAATTTCATCGTGAATAATCAATACCTCATCGGGTGAAATATTGCGGTAGCTCATGGTTTCAGCCACCGGCCAGCCCGATTTATTCATCCATGATTGAGGTTTGATCATGAGGACTTTACGTCCTGCCATGAGCCCTTCGGTTATCAGAGCCCCGTGCTTCTCGCGCCAGCGCGGAAAAGCGTAATGATCGGCGATGGAATCCGTAATCATAAAACCGACATTATGACGGGTACGCGCATAGCTCTCGCCGGGATTACCAAGACCGACAATGAGCCGCATGGCGATGATCCCCTATCAAAGGCTGAAAGGATTATTCCTCGTCGCCCTTTGTTTCTTCAGTTGTTTCGGTTTCATCTTCTATCTCCGTCTCGTCTGTTTCCGCTGGAGTCGTATCGACAGTCGGTGCGGCGATGGTGGCGATGGTGAAGTCGCGGTCAGTGATAGTTGGAGTTGCGCCTTCGGGCAATGCGACTGCGCTGATATGAAGTGAGTCGCCGATATTGGCCCCGGTTAGATCAACAACCAGTTTTTCCGGAATCTCAGTGGCCGGGCAGCTAATTTCAACTTCGTGGCGGACAATATTCAAGACGCCGCCGGTTTTGAGACCAGGGGATTCTTCTTCATTGGCGAATTCAACGCCGATCATGACTGTCACTGTCGAAGTCTTGGACACCCGAAGAAAATCAACATGCAAAGGCACATCGGTTACCGGATGAAACTGAATATCCCGTGCGAGAACATCATTAGGCGTTCCGTCCACATCAAGATCAATCAGCTGGCTCATCGCCCCTGGCTGTGAGATCAGCTTGCGGAAAGTTTTACCATCAAGATTAACGCTTACCGGCGGTTTTTTATCTCCGTAGATGATTGCGGGAATAAAACCCGCACGTCGTGCGGCCCGCGCTGGACCTTTGCCAGCACTATCTCGCTTGGTAGCGTTCAAAGAAAAGCCTTCGGACATGATCACATCTCTTCTGTTGTCGTGTTTCTTCTGTTGCTGTATTTGCGGAGGTGCGATCTTACTAGAATAACCACACTTCACAAACCTCGCACGTTACTAAACCTTATTTGACCCGCTGGCAAGCAGATTTAGATCCTTTCAGCGGGGGATGCTTTAATCAAAAAGAGATGAAACCGAGCGTTCCTTATTAATTCGGAAAATCGCCTTGCCCAACAACGGCGCGACTGTCAACTGACGAACATTACGCGCCATCCGCATCGCCTCAGTCGCTAGAATCGTATCGGTCGTGACGAGCGATGATAATGGTGAGGATACGATTCTTGACACTGCGCCACCAGACAGAACGCCATGCGTCACATAAGCATCCACCGAGACCGCCCCTTTATCAATCATCGCGACCGCCGCATTGCACAACGTGCCACCCGAATCGACTATGTCATCAATCATAATACAACGACGACCCTCAACTTTTCCGATGATGTTCATGACCTCTGATACGCCGGCTCTCTCTCGCCTTTTATCGATAATTGCTAAGTTAGCGTCAAGGCGTTTTGCCAGAGCCCGCGCCCTCACCACACCGCCGACATCCGGCGAAACAATCACGAGCTTGTCGTCAGGATAACGCGTCTCAATATCCTGCTTTAACACTGGCGCCGCGAAAAGATTATCTGTCGGAATATCGAAAAAACCCTGAATCTGATCGGCGTGAAGGTCTAAGGTTAAAACCCTGTCGGCCCCAGCCGAAGTGATCAAATTTGCGACCAATTTTGCTGAGATCGGCGTCCTTGGCCCCGATTTTCTGTCTTGCCTGGCGTAACCGTAATAGGGAATTACTGTCGTAATCCGCCGTGCTGACCCTCTGCGCAAAGCATCAAGCGTTACCAGTAATTCCATCAGATTGTCATTCGCGGGATACGAGGTCGATTGAATGACAAAAACATCCTCACCTCGAACGTTTTCCTGAATCTCGACAAAAACCTCCATATCGGCGAATCGCTTGATCTCGGCTTTTATCAGAGGGATCTCAAGATATGTAGCGATAGCCTCTGCAAGAGGGCGATTCGAATTGCAGGCCAGAATCTTCATCGACACCCGTCCCAATTGAGTACTGAAAATGTGATAGCAATTGTTTGACGTAACAACAAGTCAAACTGACACCAACTCGGCAAAATCATAACGTCAAAATGCATGACGCAATCATGCCCAACAATAACAGTCCTAAAAAAATATAAAGATGTGGCATCGTTTCTCCCTCTTTCGTCTCTTGTTTAGCCAGTAAGACCGATAACAGACATAAGCCTGCCTGTATCACCTTCCCCGCGATGGGTTCGGCGGCGATGGCTGAAGAAATGCGTCTCATCACTATATGTGTCATGGGGCAAAGATAGGTGGCGGACGCCGCATCTCGCCAAACGCCAGCCAACATAACCGGTTAGATCAAAAAGATATTTTCCCGCCTCGCTATCCGCCGTGAAATGCTTTTCCGCCTCAGGGTTTTCAGCGATGGCTGCAAGTCTCATCTCATCGCCAACCTGATAGGATTGCTGTTGAATAGCAGGGCCGATCAGGGCGGTGATATTCTCTTCAGAGGCCCCGCGCGAGACCATCAGATCGACTGTTGTCTCGATAATTCTCCCTAGCGCGCCTTGCCACCCCGCGTGAGCTGCTGCGATAATCCTTGATTCTGTATCGATAAAAAGAACCGGCACGCAATCAGCCGTCAGAATCATCAATGGCAGGCTAGGTGTGGCTGTGGCGAGCGCATCGCCCTCAAGACTATCGATGTACGGCGCGGAAACCCAATGCGCGATCGACGAGTGAACCTGGTACAAACCACACGGATTTTGAGGCGAAAAACCCAAGGCGGATACCGCAAGGCGACGATTTTCAGCAATGGCCGCGTGCTCGTCTGCTGACCCATAGCCGCCATTTAGTGTCGCGTAAAAACCTTTACTCACTCCGCCTTGGCGCGTGAAAAAACCATAAGCGATTCCTTCAGGGGCGAAATCGGGGTGGGTTAGATAGGGGGGGGGAGAATTTTTTTCCTGCATCAATCGTCAAGCCTCGCACGGTAGAATCGCCATGACCTTAAAAACCTCTCCCATATTGGCAACCCCTATGAGCCTGTCAACCTCAGAAAGTATCTTGCGGCGTCTCGCCGGTGTCTTGCCTCGGGCAAGATTTTCGGCGCGTTCTATCAATCCGTTACCGCGTAAAAATTCACCTTGGGTGATAAGAGGCAAAGCTAAGGCCCCGGTAGCTTTCACCACCCTCGACAGATGATCAAAATCTACCCAAGACGTTAAATCAGCTTCACCCGGAGAGGCGAGGGGAGCATTGCGGCAGTGATGGCGGACAGATTGTAGCGTGTCGCCTTGGGGATTATCGCTCCCGTAATCTATGATCAACGCCGCCCCGCCGTGTTGGTTAATTCGTGAGGCGACCCCATTGATGATCGGCGCTGCGTCCGATGCAAACTCTATGATAATATCATCGTCTGTTAAGGTGAAATCGGGGGGAAGATTGGCTTTTTTCTCGTCAGTCCTGATCCATTTGAAGGCGAGGGTGTCATTTTCCACGACCACTCCGCGTTCGTGAATAATACCTTTTAAGCGCGTGAATTGGTGGATGGGCAAAGCATCAAAGAACTCATTTGCTACTAGAAAGAGCGGTGCGTGAGGTAAATCTTCTATGCGGTCATGCCAGACTAGATTTTTCTCAGCAAGGTTACCAGTGGCGATTTTTCTCAATTGTGGGGAAGTCTCGATAAGGTGAATAGGGGGAGGAGAAAAACCAACGGCCTGCCAGCCACGTGTTAAGTCAGCCATCAAAACTCCCCTTCCAGGGCCAATCTCAGCAAGAATCGCCCCAGTTTCTAGGTTTTGTTTCATCATATGATCAGCAAGCCAGAGACCAATAATCTCGCCAAACATCTGCGATATTTCAGGGGCGGTGATAAAATCACCATCGCCGCCGATTATCTGGGCGCGGCGATAATAGCCATAGTCATCGTCGTAAAGGCAATGGCGCATATACGTATAAAGGGTTATATGCCCGCTTGCGCTGATCGCCTCTATAATCTTCTCGCGCAAGGGTGACACACTGCCTAGCCTTTTTTTGAGGTGGCCGTGATGATCACGCCGGCCGCGATCATCGGCACACATAAAACCTGACCCATGGTCACCCAATCTGCTAGCAGATAGCCGATTTGCGCGTCGGCTTCACGGAAGAACTCTACAAAACCTCGGGCCATGCCGTAGCCAATCAGAAAAACACCCGATAATAGACCAACCCTCTCTCTTGCACCAAAACGAAAGAGAACAGCCAGCAATGCGAATAATACCACACCTTCCAGAAGGGCCTCATAAATCTGGCTCGGATGGCGAGGAGCATCACCGGCCGCCGCTATGACGCCCCCTTGCACGCAAACGCCTCTATTGAATGTTACCGCCCATGGAAGATCGGTTGGGTGGCCGTATAACTCGCAATTGACGAAATTCGCAAGGCGTCCTAAAAAAAGACCGATTGGAGTTACCAGCGCGACAAGATCAGCAAGGGCAAAAAACCTCACTTTATACCGCCGGGCCGAAAAACCGATTGCGACCAACATACCCACCAAGCCACCGTGGAAGGACATTCCACCTTGCCAGACCTTCAATGCATCCAACGGGTATTCGATGTAATGGGGTAAATTGTAAAACAGCACATAGCCTATCCGTCCGCCCAAAATAATCCCGATAAGCCCGTTATTGAGCAGTGCTTCTACTGTTCGTGCACCAACCGGATCACCGGCTTTTGATGTGATTCGACGCAAAATCAACCAACCGATAAAGACGCTGCCGATATACGAGAGTGCATACCATCGTGCCTCGAAAATGCCGATCGAGAATAACGTGTCATCATTGAATGGAAAAGGAATAGAAGCCTGAAAGGGAGTGATTTGAGGCAGGGTTGGTGCTTGGGTGATTTGGAAAGTCTCGTTCATCCGAGCGATTATAGCACTGCTAATAAGGATGTGAATATCCAAGATGATCGTAGCGGAATTATACCTCAAATTATACAAGCGAGCAAAGCTGTCACAAAAGCCCTAAAACACCATAAACTGTGTAAAATAAAAAAAATCACTCTATATATTGTATTTTGATTTGAGATTGGGTATGGTGCTCTTTATTGCAACGAAAGTCCGTTTACCTATGCAAATGCGTATTCCATCAACTGATAATCCTCTCGTGCATCCTATTCACATGATGGAATGCGTCACCAAACTTAATGACTGGCCTTTGCACTATCAGAGTAATAATGAGATTTCTGTTGAGATTTCTGGACACTGGACTAATTATTTCGTCACTTTCAGATGGCAGGAAAAGCACTCTGCTCTCCATATCACCGTCTTTTGCGACATATTCGTCCTCGAACAACAACGACGGGACGCTATGGCGGTCATCTGCCAGCTTAACCGGCAAACATGGCTCGGACATTTTGATCTCATCAACGAGGAGGGGTCTATCATGTTCAGATACACCATGCCGTTGCGCGGCGCTGAAGGAATAACCCCCGAACAAATTCAGGATCTGCTTGAGACGACAATAGCGGAGTGCGAGAAAAATTACCCCGCACTTTATCACATTGCCCTTGGAACTGCCTCAACTGAAACCGCTGTTGCCACCGCATTGATCGAACCCTTAGGGCACGCCTGACCGAAAACCTCTGGACACCGCCGCAACGAAGCATATAAAGAGGATATTATGAACCATATTCTCCTATGTGGTTGCGGTAAAATGGGTGAGGCGTTGCTTCGGGGATGGCTCTCATCGTCCGCGCCCGATATCAAAAACGCCCAGATCACCGTTATCGACCCAAAATTTGCCTCATCCCCGCAGCCCCTGGATGACCCGCGCGTGACCTATTATGCTGACCTACGACACAGTGTCGCTAAACCTCATCAGATTGTTGTTCTGTCCGCCAAACCGTGGGATGTGGAAGGTGCGATTAATCGTGCAAGACCGCTTGCTCAAAACGAGACAGTCTGGCTGTCTATTGCCGCCGGATTATCAATCCAAAAACTCGCCAGTTTCATCGCCACCCCAGCCCCGAAAATTATCCGCGCCATGCCGAACACCCCCGCCGCAATTGGACGGGGAGTCACTGTTATTACCGTTAACCAGCAGGTAGATGAGCATAACGCCAGCCTCGCCACAACATTGCTCGAAGCCGTGGGCAAGGTGGTCGTTGTTGAGGATGAAGGACTGATGGATGCGGTCACTGCTGTTTCTGGTTCTGGGCCTGCTTATCTTTATCTCTTGCAAGAAGCCATGGAGCAGACTGCGATTGAAATGGGTCTTGAGCTCGAGGTCGCGAGAACACTCACCACTGAAACCCTGCGTGGCGCCGCTGAGATGATGGTGGTAAGCCTCGAAGAACCCAAGCAGCTCAGGCAAAATGTAACCAGCCCTAAAGGGACAACCGAAGCAGCCCTCTCAATTCTCTTAGCAGATGAGGGCTTTACCCCCATGATGAAAAAAGCCATGCTCGCTGCGAGAGACCAGGCCACGAAGCTTGGCAAATAGCCTTTGATGCCTTATTTCATCGATAAGATATCAAAAATCACTATGGTTGGAGTTTGGTATGGCGGAAAAACCAAAAGACGCTAATCCTATAGACGTTAGCATGCGCGCGCTGGGTGAATCTGCCCTCTTATTGCTGGACAAAACGCCCTTTGGTGATCTTAATCGCGATGCTATCGCTGAGCATGCCAAGATAGAAAACGCCCTAGCCAGAAGGCTTTTCCCTGATACCCAATCCATCATTGAATCCGCACTCGCTGATGTGGATGCTGAAATTACCCTCCATCTCGCAGAGGAGTTTAGCCATGACCCTGATGCCACCACCTATGAAAAAATTCTCGAAGGGCTTATCCAGCGATTCGAGACATACACCCCCCATAAAAATGCCATCCGTGCGCTTAATGATGCAGCGATGCGCAATCCTACACTTGCTATCATGCTTATAACGCGGCTGGCTAAAGCCATGACCATGCTTCTTGAAATCTCAGATGGCGGTAGCGAGGGATTTTCAGGAATGATTCGCGCCAAAGGGCTGGCCGTCGTGGTGATGGCCTGCACTAGAGATTGGCTAAATGACGATAGCTCTGATCTTGCAAAAACTGGTCGGATGCTTGATACGCGCCTAAAACAGGCTGAAAGCCTCGCGATAACTCTCGGACTTATTCCACGTGAGGAAGGACAGACCCAATGACCATAAAATATGATGATTTTCTCAATGTCGATATCCGAATCGGGACGGTTATCGATGTTCAGGATTTTCCTGAAGCGCGCAAAGCTGCATGGAAACTTACCATTGATTTTGGCGAGGCGATCGGGGTTAAAAAATCATCGGCGCAAATCACCAAACATTACGCTAAAGATGACCTTATCGGACGACAAGTATTGGCGGTGGTCAATTTTCCACCACGCCAAATTGGCCCTTTTATGTCTGAAGTCCTGACCTTGGGCGTTCCTGATGATGATGGTGAAGTCGTACTGCTCGCCCCTGATCAACGCGTTCTAGACGGCGGGCGGCTTTATTAAATCGGCAACTGCAAACGCACCCTTAAGCCACCGCGAGGCGAAGAACCCAAAAATAAATTACCGCCATGCATCAATGCGACTTCTTTTGCGATCGATAAGCCAAGCCCCACACCGTCCCCCTTGCCTAAGGGTTTAGGCTCATCGTCCTCGCCAATCCCTCGAACGAAAGGTTTCTGCGCTTGCTCGCGTCGATCTTTTGGAATCCCGCGACCATCATCATCGATGAGAATCTGGATGCTTTCATCACCGATCTCGATGCTGATAAAGCATCGCCCGCCATGAATCAGCGCGTTATTGACCAGATTACCGATTGCACGGCGGACCGCAAGGCGTCGCAACGCGATGGACGGCGGCGGTGAGGGTGGGCGCGTGAAATCCACCGGACTTTTTGGGGGAATGTCTTTGTCTAAACATTCATCGATCAGGGCGATAATATCCGCGTCTTCGACGTTCTCGCCAATCGCCCCAGACGCAAAACGCAAATACCCATCGATCATGGCTTCCATCTCGGTAATGTTCTGGTTGATTTCCTGATCAGATTTCTTGCTATGTTTCATCGCCAGCAGCAGTTTTAACCGCGTTAATGGCGTGCGCAAATCATGCGAAACACCTGCCAGAAACGCCGTGCGCTCAGCGATTTGGCGTTGAATCCGGTTGCTCATTGCTTGGAAGGCTCGGCCTGCCTGACGAATCTCAAAAGCCCCCTCTATTCGATAATCAAGAGGCGGGCGCCCTAAACCGATCTGGCGTGCGGCTTTAGACAAACGCCTGATCGGTCTTATTTGATTACGCATCACCACAGACGCCACCGCCAGCAATGTGAATGAAATACCAAAAGACCATAAAGTGAAAAGCCAAGGCGTGGTGCTAAAAACCCTTTTGCGGCTTACCTCTATTGATAAAACTCCTTCAGGATAGCCGACATAAATCATGATCGCCGATTTATCGTTATCAAAATCCACGAGGAAAGGCTGGCTCAGGCGCTTATTGAGTTCGAGCAAAAGTCTTTTGCCGGCATAGGTAGAGCGACTTTGTGGGGCGGCTTCCGGCAGAACGCTCTGGGCCTGCCAGTCTATCGTCATGAGAAAATACTTTTTTCCATAGAGCGCGACTTCATCTAGATTTTCCGAGCCATAGTCCGGGGTAAAACGATCCACCACTGTAGCTATATCCGCTGCCAGATTGGACGCCATATAGCGCGTGATCGTATCCCAATGGCGCTCGTAAAAAATTGTCACCGTCCCCACCGGCACCAAAATCATCGCGACCATAATGATGGTGAATAAACGACCAAACAAGGTTTTCGGCATAAAACGTTTCATTTCACCCCTCCTGTTTGGCGTTGTCTGCTTGAAGTACCCAGCCCTGATTACGCAAGGTCAGCAGGTAAATCGGCTTGCGGGGATTAGGTTCAATCTTGCGGCGGAGGCGCGCGACCGCTACGTCAAGACTGCGATCCTCCATTGGATTCTCGATCATCGCCACTAAGTCTGGCCGCGCTAGAATCTGGTTGGCGTGGGAGGCAAAACATTTTAACAACACGCTTTCCGCCGTGGTTAAATGATTGCGCTGGTTGCCCGTGCGGAGCTGTCCTGTTGCCAGATCGAATTTATGCGGGCCGAAATTAACCGTAGCCTCCCAGCCCGTCTCATGAGTATCAATCGTCTCGGCTCCGCCTGTGCGCCGCAATAGATTCCGTATTCTCAACGCCAATTCCTCAGGTTCAAAAGGTTTGGTCATATAATCATCCGCGCCGCTTTCTAGCCCTAACAGCCTTTCCCCCGGCTCACCCATCGCGGTCAGCATCAAACACGGCAAATCGCTATTTGTATTCTTTAAGGAACGAACCAATTCGAGGCCGGTCTCATTAGGCATCATGATATCGACAACCAAAGCATCAAAATATGTTCCCTTCAGTCGTGAGCGCGCTTCAGCCGCAGATTGAGAGCCTGTCACCCGATAGCCCTTACCGCTAAGAAAACGAAGTAACAACTCCAGCAAAGGCTTGTCGTCATCAATTACCAGAATGTGATGTCGATCATCAGACACGGGGACGATCCTTTTCGCTCTATGACGGATGGGGTTATTTTTTTATTCTAGCCATCGGCGACGCATGGAGCAAGGATAGCGTTTTGTCGTCTAGTAATGCCTCCATTACCGCCAAAAAACCCGTCACCGCCTCAGTTCCTGCTGCTTTATAGGCCCCCGCAAAACGTTTGCGCTGGATCAATGTTACCTCATTTTCAAGCGTGCACCCTTTATCGGTTAGCGATAAAAGTCTTTGTCTTTTATCCTCAGCCCCCTGTTTATGATGGACATAGCCATCACGTACAAGATGCGATAATACTCTGGATAGTGATTGTTTGGTGATGGTCAAAATCCCTAGTAACTCGCTGACCGTGATGCCCGGATGTCGCCCAACAAAGTAAATCACCCGGTGATGCGCCCGCCCAAGCCCGCACTCTGCAAGCATTGCGTCCGCCTCGTTCGTAAAATCCCGATACGCAAAAAACATCAGTTCGATGCTGTATCGAAGTTCCTCCTCACGCAAAAATAGGGGGTGATGTGAGGTTTTTATGTCAGCCATGTTGACTTATATCCAAAGATCATGATTATTCTGATAAACTCTTGAGGCAAAAAAGCAAGCTATCAGGACAAAGATGGAGATGAAAGACGATGGATATTATTTCTTTTGATGATCGAGATGGCGTTATTTGGCTCAATGGTGAGGAGATTCCGTGGCGTGAGGCTAAAATTCATGTACTTTCTCATGGACTCCACTATGCGAGCCTGGTCTTTGAAGGTGAGCGCGCTTATAACGGCGTTATCTTTGAAAGCAGTCTTCATACCGAACGGCTGAGGGAATCAGCGCGACTTCTAGATTTCAATCTGCCATTTTCCAATGATGAGATAAATAGCGCCAAGCAGCAAATGCTTAAAGCTAACAATGCCGGTGATGCCTATGTCAGGGTTTTTGCTTGGCGGGGGAGTGAGATGATGGGAGTTGCGGCGCAAAAGACTAAAATTAATCTCGCTATCGCGTGCTGGCCATGGGCCAGCTATTACGACCCCGACGTTAAAATGCGTGGGATCAAACTCGATATCTCCGAGTGGACGCGGCCAAATCCTTCATCCGCCCCGGTTCACGCGAAGGCCGCTGGACTTTACATGATCTGTACATTGTCAAAACATGCCGCCGAAAGCAAAGGATTTCATGACGCGCTGATGCTCGACTATCGCGGTTATGTCGCCGAAGCCACCGGGGCCAATATATTCTTTCTGATGGATGATGGTAAAATCCATACCCCTCTCGCCGATTGCTTTCTTAACGGCATTACCCGCAAAACAATCATTAAAATGGCGCAAGATATGGGATATGAGGTGGTTGAACGCCATATCATGCCTGAAGAAATCGCCAAGGTTTCAGAAAGTTTTCTCACCGGCACCGCAGCGGAAGTCACTCCCATCTCCCAGATTGGCGAATGTCACTTTAACCCCGGGTCAACATGCCGCGATATTATGGATGGCTATGCAAGACTGGTAAGGGGCGAGTAAATTACCATTTTTGCCGTGCTGCTGCGTCACCTGAACGAGGGGTGAGCCACGATGCGCCGCTTTTGGTTTCTTCAGATTTCCAGAACGGTGCGTCTGTTTTTAGATAATCCATGATGAACTGGGTTGCCTCAAACGCCGCCTCGCGATGCGATGAGCTGCACCCAACCACAACGATCTGCTCGCCGGGCAAAAGCCGACCCACACGATGAATAATCACCACATGATCAAGGGCCCAACGTGATAACGCCTCATCACGGATTGCCCTAAGACGTTTTTCCGTCATGACGGGATAATGTTCCAAGGTCAATGCCGTAACTGCATCACCCCCCACCATATCACGCACCAATCCAACAAACACCACAACCGCGCCGCCACCGCGCAACGCGTCATAAACCTCGGAGAGCGAGAAATCATCCTCCTGAACTCGAACAGTCATCGCTTCACCCGCCGGTTACCGGAGGAAAAAACGCGATTTCCTCATCGCCGCGCAAAACGTGACCCAGATCGCTGTAATCGTGATTAACCGCAACCCGTACCAATTTCATGTCACTTAGCGCGCGCGCGTGCCCATCGCTGCGGGAGCGCAAATGCTCGACAAGATCAGCAACGTTTGCAATGGTCTTATCCCCCACGATATCTTCACTGGATATGCCGGTTTCTTCTTTTAGCCACGCGAAATATCTAATCTTCATAACGCCTCCTTGAGAGGAATGAATGCGAAATCCTCACCTTCCTTAATATCGCCATGATCGGATGGAATTTCAAGTAAACCATCCGCCCCTGCAACCGAGGTTAGAACCCCCGCTCCGCGGCGGCCATGGATCTGGGCAACCGTCTTGCCGCCGGGCCCTTCGGTTACCTTCACCCGTAAAAAATCAGTTCTGCCCAAACGATGACTCGTTGAAAAGCCGCTGGTCACTTTAACCCTGATGAGCGGGCGCGGGCTTGCTCCCGACAGACGCGCAAGACCTGCTTTAACCAAAAGATGATAGACCACAAAAACCGCAACCGGATTACCTGGAACGGAGAAAACTGGCGTATTGTTGATCATCCCGGCCGCGAACGGGCGCCCTGGTTTCATGGTAACGCGCCAGAATGAAATTGTCCCACCTAACTCCTCGATGGTGGCGCGGGTGTAATCTTCAGGGCCCTCAGAACTGCCGCCTGTGGATATCACCGCGTCCGCCGTTGCGGCTGCGTTAGAAAAAGCCTCGCGCATCATTGCAGGGTTATCTGCGATAATCCCGTAATCCACGAATGAATAGCCATCTGCTGTGAGTAATCCCGACAACATCGGACGATTAGAATCATAAATCATAGCCTTGCCAGGGACTAGTGCTTCAGGTTTGTCCGCCAATTCATCACCCGTCGAGATAATCGCCACCCGCAATCGCCTCATCACCGATAATGTCTTAAGCCCCATCGCCGCTGCAAGACCCAACTCAGCTGCACTAAGCCGCGTGGCTTTTTCAACTTCTGCCTCGCCTGTGCGGATATTTTCGCCGCGAAGGCGCACATTGCTGCCCGGCCTAATTGAAGCCGGCAGGCGGACGTATTCTTCATCACCGCGCGTTATGACTTCGCAATATTCTTGCATAGCGATCGTGTCGAGGGCTTCGCCCGCCGAAGATGGAATAGCTCCTCCTGTATAAATTCTTATCGCCGTTGAGGGATTAAGTTTTTTAGTCAAAGGATGTCCCGCTCGCACCAGTCCTCTAACCGCCAGCGTTCTATTGGGTGCAGATTGGTAATTTTGATAGCGAAAAGCAAAGCCATCGACAGCCGCCGTATCTTGTGGGGGGACGTCCTTATCGGCAATCAACGTCTCAGCCAGCACGGCCCCAAGACACGCATCAAGATGATGGGTTTCAGCCTCAGTGATTGGATTTATCATTCCAGCTATTCGCGCTTGCGCCTTATCAAAAGAAATATCTGTTAGCATCGGCCGGGCAAGCCCATAATAAATGACATCACTCCCTCAATATCTTCTAGGTCAAACCATGGCAGAGAACAATCGGGGATGGTCTTATCGCTCACAATTGCGATAATTCCGGCGTGCGCCGGGTAAAGAAGAGGTTTCCCGGTGGCCTCACGCCAGATCTCGATTTTCGGAAAATTACTGTTCTTAAACCCTTCGACCAGAACAATCTCGGCTGGGGTGAGCGCGGACAGCAAATCATCGAGCGAGGATGCGCCTTTATCATCGGTTTCCGTGAACAAAACGCGCCTTAAATCTGAGGACACCAGAACTTGCCTTGCCCCTGCTTTGCGATGACGCCAGCTATCTTTGCCGGGAATATCGGGATCAAAGTCATGATGTGCATGTTTGATCGTGGCGACATTTATTCCTTTACCTGTCATGGCGGCAATCAGCTTTTCTGCTAGTGTTGTTTTGCCCGAACCTGAATACCCCGCAAGACCAATAACCAACCCATGCCTTGTGGCCCCCGCGCTCTTAGCCAACATGCCGATATGCCTTGATAAAATAATCAGTGCCAGTCACCAAAGTCAAAAGTGTTGTTATGTACAGTCCAGCCACCGTGATCTCATAAAGATAAGGCTGATCACGATAAAGCGGAAAAATAATCACAAGCCCCAGCGCGATAAACTGAAAAGTCGTTTTGTATTTAGCAAGACGCGTGACGTTAAGTGTGAAATTATTTTCAGCGCTAAATTCGCGCAAGCCTGAGACGAATAACTCACGGAGCAAGATTGCAAGCGCTGGAATCATCACTGGAATCCCGGCGTTATTCACTGATACCAATGCCAGAAGTGTCCCACCAATCAGCAGTTTATCTGCAACAGGATCGAGCATCCGACCCAGAACGCTCAATCCGATCATCCGCCTCGCTAGATACCCATCGATCCAGTCAGTTATCGCGGCGAAAGTAAAAACAACGAACGCGATGAAGCGCGGCTCAGCACGTTCCTCGATCAGTAATAGAGGTACAACAATTCCCGCAATAGCGCGGGATACCGTCAATATGTTAGGGAGATGCTTGAGTGAAATATTCATAGTGATCCTGACTGCACTTTATCATGAAACCAATCATAGATGGTTTCCGCCATCTGTCCAGAAATACCATTGACTTTCATCAAGTCACGAATATCAGCGCGCGCAACGTCTTTTGATGATCCGAAATGTGCGAGCAACGCTTTTTTGCGCTTTGCGCCAATCCCCGGAATCGAATCGAGTGGATTGCTTTCAGCGGCGATTTTCCGTTTTTGGCGATGCGCCCCGATCGCAAAACGATGCGCTTCGTCTCGCAGGCGTTGAAGAAAATGCAAAAGAGGCGTATTTGGCGGCAGAGAAAAACTTTTTTTGTCCTGCTGATGAAACTCTTCCCGGCCGGCATTGCGGTTAACCCCTTTGGATATCGCGACCATCGGCATATCAATAATTCCCAATTCATCCAGAACCTCGATCCCCACTGATAATTGGCCCTTGCCGCCATCGAGCAAAATCAGATCAGGCCAAACTCCTGTTTGCCTCTCAGGATCCTCGCGCATTGCCCTACTAAAACGCCGCTTTAATACCTGCCGCATCATAGCGAAATCATCGCCGCCGAAGCTGGCTGTGATTTTATCCCGATCTATGTTGTATTTGCGGTAGGCCGATTTGGTAAAACCGTCCTTGCCGGCCACCACCATTGCTCCAACCGCGTGGCTACCTTGGATATGCGAGTTGTCGTAAATCTCGATCCGTTCTGGACGATCATCGAGATCAAACAAATCGCGCACCGCATCAAGCATCTTGTGATGCACAGCTTTTTCGGTCACCTCTCTTGCTAGCGCCTCGCTCGCGTTTCGTTCCGCCATCGCCATCAATTTACGGCGGCGGCCGCGGGATGGAACGAGCAAAGACACTTTGCGCCCGGCTTTGCTCGTTAACGCTTCAGCGATCAGACCCATCTGAAGCGGTTCCGTATTCACCAAAAGCAGAGGTGGTACAGGCTTGTCATCATAAAACTGCCCGATAAACGCCGCCATCACTGATGGCAAAGCCGAATCCGCATCATGCTTTGGAAAATATGACCGATTGCCATAATTTGATCCATTGCGCATGAAAAACACTTGAACGCAGCTACGCCCTGATTCATTTTTTAACGCGATGATATCTGCATTAAGTTCTTTGCTTAGGTTAATGTCTTGATGCGCTTGGATTTGCGCGATCGCACGAATCCGATTACGCCATACCGCGGCCTCTTCGAATCGCAAATCATCGGCCGCGGCATGCATATTCACGGCAAATTCTTGCGTGACTACGTTTGATGCGCCGTTTAAGAAACGCACTGCTTGTGAAACCTGTTCGGTATATTCCTCACTCGATACTCTGCCGACACAAGGCGCTGTGCATCGTTTGATCTGGTATTGTAGGCAAGGTCTGGTTCTCGATGAGAAGATAGAATCCGGACATGTACGAAGTAAAAACGCCCGCGATAATTCTGTTACCGTCCGATTAACCGCAGCCACTGATGCGAAAGGCCCAAACCAGTCGGCTTTGCGCTTGCGGCTCCCTCGATGCTTGGTTAACTGCGGCCAGTCATGATCACGGGTGATCATAATATACGGAAAACTTTTATCATCGCGCAGCAGGATATTAAATCGCGGTTTGAGTTTCTTGATCAGATTCGATTCGAGTAACAACGCCTCGACCTCGGTGCGGGTTGTAATGATCTCCATCGAAGTCGTCTCAGCCACCATCCGCATCAGCCGATGACTCAGTGCACCTGCACGGGCGTAACTCAGCACTCGATTTTTGAGTTTTGACGCTTTGCCGACATATAATGCTGCTTGGTCATGCCCAAGCATACGATAAACTCCCGGGCTGTTTGGCAATTTTAATGCCATAGAGCGAATCACCTCCAGCCCTCGATCAAAATCAGGGCGCGATTTATCCTCTGTTGACGTCTTAGGTTTTGTCATCGTCATAGTCTAACGCAATCCGCCGATATTACCAAAAGACCCTAAGCGAATCGGGGGGCCATCATCATCCACGAAATTTGTGGATAACTCTGTGTATAACGCAATAGATTCGCCAAGGGAATCACGGAAAACCGCCAAAAACACCAATTTGCCCAAAATTTAGGCATAAATGGTATTATTTAATCTTTTCAATACATTAAAACTTATCAAGTAAAAAAATTAGTCAAATATTTATTAAAATATCATCAATTATCGTTGAAATAAGGCAACAATATCGGATTGTGTATAAGTAAAGCATAAATTAGCGTCTTGCGCCCCGCTTTCTCTGTCTTTTGAACGCCAAAGCAGGCGCACTGCCGATCTCTAACTCTGATGCTTCTAAGCGCCGGATCTCATCACGCAGGCGGGCCGCTTCCTCAAATTCCAAATTAGCGGCCGCCTCGCGCATTGATTCTTCAAGCGTCCCGATTGTATCGCGTAAGGACTTGCCCACAAGCGCGCCGGTTTCGGTGTCTACCGAAACCCGATCGCCACGATCATAAACCGAATTCAGAATATCGTTTATCTTCGATGATACTGATTCTGGAGTGATGCCGTTTTCAGCATTGTAGCACAGCTGCTTTTGTCGCCGCCGTTCTGTTTCGCCAAGTGCGTAATCAAGGCTACCGGTCATTTTGTCCGCGTAAAGTAAAACCCGCCCATCTATATTGCGCGCCGCGCGCCCAATCGTTTGCACCAATGACGTCTTTGATCGCAAATACCCCTCTTTATCCGCGTCTAAAATTGCCACCAAAGCGCATTCGGGAATATCAAGCCCCTCACGCAGTAAATTGATCCCAATCAAAACATCAAAAACACCCAACCGCAAATCACGGATGATCTCAATCCGCTCTAGGGTTTCAACATCCGAATGCATATAGCGCACCCGGACTCCGGCCTCATGCATATATTCTGTCAAATCCTCAGCCATTTTTTTGGTCAGAGTAGTGATCAGAACACGCTGGTTTTTCAACGCCGCCGCCCGACACTCGCTGATTACGTCATCCACCTGATTCTCGATCGGACGCACGAAACACTGCGGGTCTACGAGACCTGTCGGACGCACGATTTGTTCAACAAAAACCCCGCCGGTTTGTTCTAATTCCCAAGGTCCGGGTGTTGCTGAAACATAAACCGTCTGTGGGCGAAATTCTTGCCATTCGGCGAATTTGAGCGGACGATTATCCAAGCATGATGGCAGGCGGAAACCATAGTCTGACAAAGTCTGTTTTCTTACCCGGTCGCCTTTGAACATCGCACCAATCTGCGGGACTGTCACGTGGCATTCATCGACAAACAACAACGCGTCCGGTGGCAGATATTCGAAGAGGGTAGGAGGAGGCTCGCCCTCATTCCGCCCCGAAAGATAGCGTGAGTAATTTTCTATCCCGTTGCAGAATCCCGTGGCTTCTATCATCTCCAGATCAAAAACCGTCCGTTGCTCCAGACGTTGGGCCTCGAGCAGCTGCCCCGATGCATCAAGGGCGGCTAAACGTGATTTTAATTCCTCCTTGATGCTTTTAACCGCTTGCTGCAAGGTTGGTTTCGGCGTCACATAGTGCGAGTTCGCGAAAATCCGCACATGATCAAATTCGGATTCCTTCGCACCGGTTAAAGGATCAAACCCTGTGATGGTCTCTATTTCGTCGCCGAAAAACGATATCCGCCACGCGCTGTCCTCAAGGTGCGCTGGAAATACCTCAACAACATCACCCCTGACCCTGAAACAGCCTCGATGAAACCCTACGTCATTGCGGGTGTATTGCAATTCGGTCAGACGTCGCAGCAGCGCTTGGCGTTCAAGATGCTGGCCTTTGGTAAGGCCGATGATCATGCTCGAATATGTCTCTACTGAGCCGATGCCATAAATGCACGACACTGACGCGACAATCACCACATCACGTCTTTCAAGCAATGCACGGGTCGCACTATGGCGCATTCGGTCAATCTGCTCGTTGATAGTCGCTTCTTTTTCGATATAGGTATCAGAGCGAGGAACATAGGCTTCGGGCTGATAGTAATCATAATATGAGACGAAATATTCTACCGCGTTATCGGGAAAGAGGTTTTTCATTTCACCGTAAAGCTGCGCCGCCAATGTCTTGTTTGGAGCGAGGATCAGTGATGGTCTGTTTGTGGCTGCAATCACATGCGCCATGGTGAAGGTCTTGCCCGAACCTGTCACGCCAAGCAAAACCTGATTATGCTCACCACCCTTGACCCCATCGATCAAGGCGGCAATGGCCTGGGGTTGATCGCCTGAAGGAGAAAAATTGCTCGATAATTTAAATGGGATGAGACGCTCCGTCTCATCCGCGAAAAGTGGGCGCGAGGCATCACGTGGGGGAATAGTGTCATCCATGCTCTGAAATATAAAGCATATATCAAGCCCGTCCAAGTTTTTCCTTGCTAGTACCAGACTTCACGCTTACCACTAGAGAGGAGAAAAAGGAGATAGCACATGACCTTAATTGCATCACGTCTTAAAGCGATCAAACCATCACCGACTATGGCTGTTAGTAGCAAAGCTGCGGAACTCAAAGCCGCCGGTGTGGATGTTATAGGGCTTGGTGCGGGAGAGCCAGATTTTAACACGCCGCCCCATGTCATCGAAGCCGCAAAAAAAGCGATGGAAGAAGGCAAAACAAAATATACTGCTGTTGATGGAATTCCGGAACTCAAAGCCGCGATTGTCGACAAATTTAAACGTGAGAACTCTATCACCACAACCCCAAAGCAGATCTCAGTCGGCACTGGCGGCAAGCAGGTGCTTTATAACGCTCTAATGGCGAGCGTCGATGAGGGCGATGAAGTCATTATCCCCGCACCTTATTGGGTTTCGTATCCTGATATTGTCTTACTCGCAGGGGGGACGCCGGTTTTTGTCCAATGTCCTACTGAGGGTGGATTTAAAATGACCCCAAGCCAATTAGAAGCCGCGATTACGCCAAGAAGCAAATGGCTGATTATGAACAGCCCTTCAAATCCGTCCGGGGCGGGATATACCCCCGACGAGATGAAAACTCTGGCTGAGGTGGTGAGGCGGCATCCTCAGCTCCACGTCCTGACCGATGACATCTATGAGCATCTGATCTATGACGGTTTTACCTTCTCTACCATGGCTGAAATCGCCCCCGATTTGCAGGAGAGGATACTCACCATGAACGGGGTTTCTAAAGCCTATTGCATGACAGGTTGGCGGATAGGCTATGCTACCGGGCCGCAGGATCTAATCAAGGCCATGGCGACATTGCAGTCACAATCAACCTCAAGTCCTAATTCAATCGCCCAATACGCATCGGTCGAGGCGCTTAATGGGCCAATGGATTTTATGGCTTCTAATCTTAAAACCTTTGACAAAAGGCGCCAACTATTGGTTGAGGCCCTCAACAAAATAGACGGTATTTCCTGTCCAACCCCGGTTGGGGCATTTTATGCTTTCCCGTCCATTGCTGGTGTGATCGGGCGCAAGCGTCCGGATGGAAAAATTATCGCTAATGACACCGACTACGTTACGTGGCTGCTCGAAGATGGCGGTGTTGCCGCTGTGCAAGGAGCTGCTTTTGGGCTTGAGCCTTACTTTCGCCTGTCTTATGCGACCGCGACGGAAGCACTTGAGGAAGCAGCCGTCCGAATCAAAACCTCCACTGAAAAATTAAATTGACCTGCATTTTTGCGTAAAGGTTGTCTCTAATCTATCTCTGTGGCATCATATATCGATTATATCAAGGATAAGGAACACATTATGCTGATCAAAGTTAAAAAATCTTGGGAGATTTCGGAAAATCACGCGACCCCTGAAAGTGCCTATATCAATCGCCGGTCAATTCTTACCGCGATGGGATTAGGACTAGCTTCAACCGCGATTGGTGGGTCGCTGGCGTCTAATCACGCTTATGCCGCTATTGATGGAATCCCTGCAGAGAGAAACCTTGACTATACGCTTGATCGTGAAATTTCACCTGAAGAAGAAGCAACCACTTACACCAATTTTTATGAATTTGGCTCATCGAAAAATATCTGGCGCAAAGCTAAAAAACTCAAGCCTGACCCGTGGAAAGTTAAGATCGATGGTATGGTCGAGAAGAACATCAAAATTGACGCAACAGATCTCATCAAGCAACTTGGCGGGCAGGAAGAACGGCTTTACCGACACCGGTGTGTTGAGGCCTGGGCGATGGCTGTGCCTTGGACTGGCGTGCCGCTCGCTAAACTTGTCGCGTTCGCTAAGCCTGACGTGGGGGCAAAATATATCAGATTTGAGACCTTCGTTAATAACACTGTTGCCCCTGGACAGAGGCAGAGATGGTATCCTTGGCCATATGTTGAAGGCTTAACTATAGAAGAAGCAACGAGCGAACTCCCGTTGCTCGCCACCGGTATTTATGGCAAGCATCTGCCTAACCAGAACGGTGCGCCGATCAGGCTCGTGTTGCCGTGGAAATACGGTTTTAAATCGATTAAATCAATCGTCCGTATTACCTTTACCGATAAGCGCCCGGTGAGTTTTTGGGAAGAATTGCAGAAAAAAGAATACGGATTCTGGGCGAACGTTAATCCTGAATACGATCATCCACGCTGGAGTCAGAAAACAGAAAGACTGCTGGGTAGCGGCGAGCGAGTTGATACCCTTATCTATAATGGTTATGCCGAGCAGGCTGCTCACCTTTATGCCAATATGGAACAGAATAGAACGCTATTTTTCTAGGAATTTTCTTTGGGAATTTTCTCTAAGAATTTTCTTTGGGAGCTTCTATAAAAAGACGCTGGCGGATTAGCGCGGCTATTCGCATTGTTTCATCCAAAACCGTGCCGTCCTCACCTGGAAAACTGACGGCGGTGATGGATGTCATCGGGCGGGTGTAGTCACCCTCGGCTAGCGTCTGTTGAAACAGCGCGACTCGGCCTGTTTCAGGCTTTAACTCAGCGATAAAAACAGGTTTTTTCACCGAACAAGCTTCGGACGTCATATTGACGCTATCGGCGGTTACTATCACCGCATCAGCAAAGGTTAAAATCGCTGGATATGGGTTGGGTTCTTGCCCATCCCAGAAATAACATGGCGTGTTACCCAGTGCTTTTTTCATCGCGGGGATCGCTTCATCAAGACTCCGCCTCGATGGAATAATCGCGAATGATGTGCCAGTGACAGCGGCCACCGCCACAAGCAGATCGCCTAAGCGGGTATAATCAGCTTCATTCACCACATAACGTCGATTGCTGCCGCCAAGCATCACGGCCGCCAGAGGTTTTTTAAGAGTCCTGATCGCCGCTGGTAATGGTGAAGCCTCAGCAAGTCGGCGCTTCAGGCGGTTGAGCGAGCCGATGCTGACGAGAACGTTTTCCCCGCGCAATTTATCATGGGATGGCACAACCAAAAGATCAAACAAATTTGCCGAAAGACGAGGATCTTGAATATGAACGGTTTTTGTTTTACCGCCTGAAACCCGCCGCATCAAAAGAGATAACCCCGCATGACGCCTACCGGTGGTGATTACTAGGTCTGGGCAACCATTCGTCATGATCGCTTTTCTGATCGCGCGGGGGGTAGGATAAAACGGCAAGCGCGCAGCCACCGGCATAGCCCGCAATAGATAAGACGGTTTTATCCTGATTAGGTGAGGGGGGGTGTCTGATAACGCCTCGGCGAGGCCCATCGATTGCACTTCCATTCCCATCGTACCATCACTTAATACCCATATCATCGGTTGATCCATTTTCCTTAAGCCTAGAAAGCCCCTCTAAAGAATCTCTAATGTGACTAACTATATTGCCGAACGCCGCAAATATATATACACCTAATGAAGTGGTGCTAAAAAATAACGCCATTTTCATTCTCTCAGGAGCAATGGCTGATTATGGCCTCAAAAGTAAAACTCGATCATGTCGATAAGCGAATCCTTAAAGATCTGCAGGAAGACGGACGCATGACCAATGTCGAACTAGCATCGCGGATTGGGATTTCAGCCCCACCTTGCTTGCGGCGAGTCAGAACTCTTGAGGACAATGGTGTGATCAGAGGTTACCACGCCGATGTTAACGCCGAAGCACTAGGGTATTCGGTTGTCGTCTTTGCTTTTGTTGGATTATCAAGCCAGGCTGAAACCGATCTACAGGAATTTGAGCGTTTGGTGAGCGAATGGCCTGAAGTGCGAGAATGCCATATGCTGGTGGGTGAAACTGACTTCATGCTCAAAATCACCGCCCATGACTGGGATGATTTTCAAAGGTTTCTTACTTCCAAACTCACATCTGGGCATAATATCAGCCATGTTAAAACCGCACTGGTTATCCGCTCAAGTAAAGATTGCTCAGGCGTGCCGATAGAAATCGATACTTAACCAATTGATGACGCATCCAAAATATTGATGCTGATCACCTCATAGGATTTCATACCACCCGGGGTTTTAACCTCGACGCTGTCAGAGACTTTTTTGCCAATCAGCGCACGTGCGATCGGCGATGAGATCGAGATAAGCCCTTGCGATAGATCAGCTTCATAGGGGCCTACAATAGAGTATTGATGTTCTTCATCAGTGTCCTCATCAGCGAGTTCCACCACTGTGCCGAACGTTACCGTCTCACCTGTCAATCTGCCCATATCGATCACCTCAGCGCGGCTGATCACATCCTCTAATTCTGCCACGCGCCCCTCGATAAACGACTGTTTTTCACGGGCCGCATGATATTCGGCGTTTTCTGATAAATCGCCATGCTCGCGCGCCGTCGCAATCGCTCTGATCACTGCGGGACGTTCTTCACTTTTCAACTTAGTCAACTCAGCTTTTAACGCATCAAGACCAAGCGCGGTAAAAGGTACCTTTTCCATCGTCATGCTTCCTTACGCTTTCTGCCTAATTTTAACGCCCAAACATCGATTTTTGCCAGATAAAAATGTTTTATCCCGCTAAATAAGATTGAAGTGACCGAACTTCAAGAGTGCCATTTCTGTTGGTGCGTAATGCGATCAATGCCGCTTTTGCCTCAGCGACTGTGGTGTAATACGGTATAGAATTGGTCACCGCTGTCTGACGCAATGAAAAACTATCTCGGAGTGCGGCCCCCCCGAAGACCGTGTTAAAGACTAAATCAATCTTGCCATCCAACATGTAATCTACCACGTGAGGACGACCTTGCATCACTTTATTCACCGATTCGGCTTTGAGGCCGCCTTTGTTTAAGGCTTCGGCTGTGCCTGAAGTCGCGATGATATGAAAACCCATTTCCGATAAATCGCGGCAGATCGGAATCATCGCCGCTTTATCCTCATCCTTGACCGAAACGAACACGGAACCTTCTAGCGGCAACATAATCCCCGCGCCGATCTGGCTTTTAGTAAAAGCGTGAGCGAAATCTGCGCCAATCCCCATAACCTCACCGGTCGATTTCATCTCAGGCCCTAGAACCACATCGACTCCGTGGAAGCGCGAGAATGGAAACACCGCCTCTTTAACCGCCACGTAATCTTGTTGCGGCGGCGTGATCTTAAGGTCAGCGAGAGTCTCACCGGTCATAATCCTTGCCGCTAGTTTTGCAAGAGGTATACCGGTTACTTTAGCGACGAAAGGCACTGTCCTGCTCGCGCGGGGGTTAACTTCAAGTAGAAAAATTCGATCGTCCTTGATCGCGAATTGAACATTCATCAATCCAACCACATTTAACGCCTTGGCTAACTCTATCGTCTGGCGTTTAAGTTCGGCAATCATGTCCTCAGACAGACTATGTGGTGGTAGAGAACACGCACTATCACCTGAATGAATACCCGCTTCTTCTATATGCTCCATCACCCCGCCGATATACACCTCTTGACCATCGGAGAGAGCGTCAACATCCACCTCGGTTGCCTCGGCCAGAAAACCATCTAGCAACACGGGGTTATCGCCCGAAGCGCTGACCGCCTCGGTCATATAACGGTCCAAATCTGCCATTGAGTGAACGACTTCCATCGCTCGCCCACCAAGAACATAAGACGGTCTGATTACCACTGGAAAACCGATTTTCTCCGCCACGGCCTTTGCTTCCTCAAGCGACGTCACGATGCCATTAGGCGGCTGGTTAAGCTGAAGGCGTGAGACCAGGTGCTGAAAGCGTTCTCGGTCTTCAGCTAAATCGATAGCATCAGGGCTTGTGCCCAAAATAGGAATTCCCGATTCTTCCAGTGCTGCTGCGATTTTTAACGGCGTTTGGCCGCCAAGTTGAACAATAACGCCCTTTAGATTTCCCTTTTGCTGTTCGGTGTGAATGATTTCCATCACATCCTCGGTGGTCAAAGGGTCGAAATAAAGGCGATCTGAGGTATCGTAATCGGTCGAAACTGTTTCAGGATTGCAGTTGATCATAATCGTTTCATACCCTGCCTCACGCAAAGCGTAAGACGCGTGAACACAACAATAATCAAACTCAATTCCTTGGCCAATGCGGTTAGGCCCACCTCCTAAAATCACTACTTTATCACGATTTGTCGGCTTTGCCTCACACTCCCTACCTGAAGTCGCCTCATAAGTAGAATAGAGATAAGCTGTTTCTGAGGTGAATTCGGCAGCGCAGGTATCTATGCGCTTAAACACCGGATGAACCCCGAGTTGGTGTCGATGCTCGCGGACGCTTGCCTCGTCTTTACCACTTAGTTTCGCCAGCCGCCGGTCGCTGAATCCCATCGCTTTCAGGGCAAGAAATTCCGCTGGGTCATCGGGTAAACCCTGCTCACTTATGCGGTTTTCCTCGGCGGTTAAATTTTCTATCTCACGCAGAAACCACCTGTCCCAACCCGTAGCCGCCGCGATCATTTCAACCGATACCCCGCAACGCAAGGCCGAAGCGATTCGGATCAACTGTTCAGGCAATCGCTCGCCAAGCCAGCCGCCAAGCACGTCCTCGGCATTCGCCTTTTCCACCACAGGCGGCAAAGGTAAGGTCGCAAGTCCATCGAGTCCGATCTCAAGCGATCTTAATGCTTTTTGCAGTGATTCCTTAAAATTGCGCCCGATCGCCATCGTCTCGCCAACCGATTTCATCGAGGTGCTCAAATATCTGTCAGCTCCTGCAAATTTTTCGAAAGCAAAGCGCGGAATTTTGGTCACAATGTAATCTATGGTCGGCTCAAAACTCGCTGGAGTCACTCCGGTAATGTCGTTATCCAATTCATCAAGTGTGTAGCCAATCGCGAGTTTAGCTGCGATTTTCGCAATCGGGAATCCGGTTGCTTTTGAGGCTAATGCTGATGACCGGCTGACCCGTGGGTTCATCTCGATTACCAACTGCCGACCGCTTTTGGGGCAGACCGCAAATTGAACGTTTGAGCCACCGGTATCAACCCCGATCTCGCGCAGAACCGCGAGCGAGGAATTCCGCATTTGTTGGTATTCCTTATCAGTCAAAGTCATTGCGGGTGCGACTGTGATGCTATCGCCTGTGTGAACACCCATCGGATTAACGTTTTCTATAGAGCAGATGATGATCGCGTTATCGGCTTTATCCCGTATCACCTCCATTTCATATTCCTTCCAACCGAGAACCGATTCCTCGATCAAAACTTCACTGGTCGGCGAAAGATGTATTCCGTTTTTGACGATTTTTTCAAATTCAATGCGGTTATACGCAATTCCACCACCCTCACCACCAAGTGTGAAGGATGGGCGAATAATCGCCGGAAGGCCAATAAACTCAAGTGCTTCTGTCAAATCACCGTCATCAGTCACCAATCGCGAGCGCGGGCTTTCTAAGCCTATTCGATCCATCGCCTGACGGAAGAGTTCACGATTTTCAGCTTTTTCAATCGCCTCAGTTGTCGCACCAATTAATTCAACGTTATGTTTGGTTAGAAAACCGTCTCTGGCTAAGGACAACGATGTGTTAAGAGCAGTTTGCCCTCCCATCGTTGGCAGTAAAGCGTCAGGACGCTCGTGTTCTATAATCCGTGCCACTATTTCAGGCGTGATCGGTTCTATATAGGTTGCATCCGCCATCTCAGGGTCGGTCATGATCGTTGCCGGATTAGAATTGATCAAAATAACCCGATAACCTTCTTCACCTAATGCCTTACATGCCTGCGTGCCGGAATAGTCAAACTCGCACGCTTGACCGATAATGATAGGCCCCGCGCCTATCACCATCACCGAGGTGATATCATCACGTTTTGGCATGGCTCACCTCGATATTTTGGTTCCGACGCATCAGCGTAGCGAAACGCTGGAAAAGATGGTGCGCATCATGCGGCCCTGGAGACGCCTCGGGATGATACTGAACAGAGAAAATCGGCAAAAACCTGTGACGCAAACCCTCAATCGTTCCATCAAATAGTGAACGATGCGTGATGATCAGATTATCAGGCAGGCCTTTTTCTTCCACTGAGAAACCATGATTCTGGCTGGTGATTTCAACCAGTCCGGTTTCGAGGTCTTTGACCGGATGATTGGCCCCTCGATGCCCCCTCGCCATTTTATACGTTTGCGCGCCAAAAGCTTCGGCGATCAGCTGTTGTCCGATGCAAATTCCGAATAAAGCCGTGCCGCTTTCTCCAAGTTTGCGGACTGTATCGGCCGCGTAAGCCGAAGTCGCGGCCGGATCACCCGGCCCGTTCGACAGAAAAACTCCATGAGGACGTAGAGACAAAACTTCATCAGCCGAAGTTGTTGCCGGCACAACTGTCACCGCGCACCCCATATCGGTTAAACACCGCAAAATATTATGCTTGCAGCCGTAGTCAAACGCCACGACTTTTAATGGGAGTTTATCCGCCTTCCGATATGTATCGCTTGGCATGTTCCAACCACCTTCACGCCAGTCTCGTGGCGCGGCCAAGGTGACGGTTTTTGCCAAATCTAACCCTTTCAAGCCAGGCCAAACTTTGGCTTTTTCATACAGAGCCTCGATGTTAAATGTGCCTGATTGATTGACCGCCAAAACCCCTTTGGGCGCGCCGTTTGTGCGGATTTTGCGTGTTAGTGCGCGGGTGTCTATTCCTGCAATGCCTGGAAGATTGACCGATTTCAGCCAATCATCAAGAGACTGATCAGCGCGATAGTTGGAAGAATCTGTTGGTGTTTCTGATACTACTAAGCCAAGTGCTGAGGGCTTGGCCGATTCGATGTCAATGGAATTCGTGCCAACATTGCCAATATGCGGAAACGTGAAAGTGATAATTTGTCCCGCATAAGACGGATCAGTGATGATTTCCTGATACCCTGTCATCGATGTGTTAAAACACACTTCGCCGACTGTGACCCTTTCGGCGCCAAAGCCTCGTCCTCTCAGAACAGTACCATCTTCAAGAATCAATAACGCAGTGGGGTTTTTAATTGCTTCGCCGGAGAGTTCAATCTGCCTGTGTCGCATCCGTATCCAACGTCCAGAGGGCTCGTCCTCTAATTTCTGCGTTGCGTTTCGCTTTCTTATCCGTCACCCACGGTTTCGTCAAGAGCATAACTTGAAATCTGATCGATTTGCGTCATTTAGTTATGGTAGAATGCCGCGAAACATTTTTTGATAGCTATATTTTCTCGATCTAGGTATATATTAAGTGATGTTATGCTATCAGTGTGAGGACAAAGCTAATGATACGTGACCGCATTCAGGCTGCGCTGAAAACCGCTCTTAAATCAGGTGATACAACCAAACTTTCAACCATGCGACTGATTGCAGCCGCTCTGAAAGACAAGGAGATCGCCGCAAGGGGCAAGGGTGGTTCTGATGGGATTGGCGATGATGAAATTCTCGCTATGTTGCAGACCATGGTCAAGCAGCGGGTCGAATCGGCTAGGCTCTATCGCGAAGGTTCGCGCGAGGATCTCGCTAAAACCGAAGAAGATGAAATTGCCGTCATCAGGTCATTTATGCCTGAACAGATGGACACGGATGCTATGCTCGCCGCCATTAACGAAGTGATGGTTGAAACCGGCGCAGGGTCGGTTAAGGATATGGGTAAAGTCATGGGACTGCTTAAGGAACGCTATTCAGGTAGAATGGACTTCACCGCTGCTAGCACTGCGGTTAAAGAAGCATTGCTTAACCGATAAGCCAATGATTCGCCTCTCAGTGCGAATCGTGGCATGGTTATCTAGTGATTAAAATGGGGACAATATTGCGGCATGGCACTGCCAAAGAATTTTATCGATGATTTGCTCAGCCGAATAACCCTATCATCTGTGGTCGGCAAGCATGTTAAACTCATAAGGAAGGGTAACCGTAATATCGGGCTATGTCCTTTTCACAAGGAAAAAACCCCTTCTTTTCACGTGAGAGATGATGAGGGTTATTATCATTGCTTCGGCTGTAACGAGAGTGGTGATGCCATTTCTTTCCTGCGAAAAAAAGAAGGGCAGGAATTTATGGAAGCCGTGAGAACCCTTGCGGCGATTGCTGGCGTGTCCGTGCCGCAAAATTACACCGAGAATCCTGAAACTGTTGAAAAACGCAAAAAAATCTCATCAATTCTGGAAGCGGCGGCCAGATTCTACCAATCCTCTCTGGCCATGCCGCAAGGTGATCACGCCAAAGTATATCTTGAAGAACGTCGAGTCGCTCCAGCCCATATCACTAAATACCGTGTTGGGTTTGCTCCGCCGTCAGGGCTGATCGCCGCGCTTGAAAAACAGGGTTTTAGTCGTGAGCAAATTATCTCATCGGGACTTGCTCGCTTGTCCGATAGGGATGGAAGTGTGTTTGAATATTTCCGTAACAGGCTTATCTTTCCGATCACGGACAACAGAGGCCATGTGGTCGCTTTCGGCGGCAGAGCACTTAAAGACAACCAGCAGCCAAAATACCTTAATTCAGCCGAAAGCGAGGTTTTTCATAAAAAGCAGATTCTCTATGGTTATGCCGAAGCGCGCGAGAAAGTTAGGTCTGGCAAAACCTTACTCGTGGTCGAGGGGTATATGGATGTAATCGCTGTTGACCAATCTGATGTCGCGGCCGCAGTGGCACCGCTTGGCACTGCTCTGAGCGAAGACCACATCCAACTTATCTGGCGACTCACCGATCAGGCTGTCTTGTGTTTTGATGGGGATGCTGCCGGAAAACGCGCTATGCTCGCCGCGGCCACACGAGCCCTCAGCGTTATCAAGGTTGGTAAAACAATCCGGATGCTGGCTTTGCCTCCCGATACTGATCCTGATGACCTGATCAAAGCGTTTGGACAGAACGGTTTTTCCGACTACCTCCATAACTCAGTTAGTTTGGTAGACGGATTCTGGGAGGCCATTGCCGCTTTATACGATCTCGAAGCCCCCGAACAACGTGCCAAATTCTGGCAAACTATGCGCGAGCATATCAGGCAAATCAGTGATAACCAGATGCGTGCCTCTATAGGGGATGAGATCGAAGCCAGAATCCGCCTCATGCGAAACCAGAAACGCTACCCAGGCAAAGATATATTCATCTCAAGGCGTCAGTCCAGCTACACGCAACCCTCTACTAATGTCAGACCTAAACTTATTATCGCTTTACTGCTTGCGCATCAGACGCTGGTTGATCAGTATATCGAGCGAATTGGTATGCTCACATTCAGCAATCATACGCTTGAAAAGATGCGCCAAGAAATTATAAATAGTGCAATCACTAAAGATAAGCTTGACGAAATCGACCTGCGACAGCATTTATTGAATGCAGGTTATCATGAGATCGATGAGGAAAGTTTGCTAAAAGGAGCAAAAAGAATACGAGAGGCCCCGTCCTCACTCGATATTGATGGAGCACGGCAAAGGCTTGAAGAACTCATAACCCACGAGGAAAAAAAGCCGCGATCTAAAATTCCACTCCCTGGCCACGCAAACACCACAGTCTGATCGGATATTATCATGACAGAGAAAAATCAAAAAAAATCACCCACGAAAAAAGCTGCCATGAAAACGCCCGTGGGAGCAGTGGCAAAGACACCCGTGAAGGCTGCCGCCAAAGCCAAAGCACCGGTGAAAGCCGCTACGAGAACGCCTGTAAAAGCGGCCGCCAAAGCACCGGTGAAAGCCGCTACGAGAACGCCTGTAAAAGCGGCCGCCAAAGCATCGGTGAAAGCCGCTACGAGAACGCCTGTAAAAGCGGCCGCCAAAGCACCGATGAAAGCCACTACGAAAGCGCCTGTGAACGATAACGCCAAAGCACCGGTGAAAGCTGCCGCCAAAGCCAAAGCACCGGTGAAAGCCGCTACGAAAGCGCCCGTGAAGGCAGCCGCCAAAGCCAAAGCACCGGTGAAAGCCACTACGAAAACGCCTGTAAAAGCGGCGGCAAAAGCACCAGTGAAAGCCGCTACGAAAACGACTGTGAAAGATACCGCCAAAGCATCGGTGAAAGCCGCTACGAAAACGCCGGTGAAAGATGCCACCAAAGCACCGGTGAAAGCCACTACGAAAACGACTGCGAAAGCGGCCGCAAAAGCACCAGTGAAAGCGCCTGCGAAAACGACTGCAAAAGCAGCCGCAAAAGCACCAGTGAAAGTTCCTGCGAAAACAGATAAGGGCATCGAGGTGCGTGATGAGGGCGCTAATGAGAATATCGCCGATACCTCGAGGGGCAATATACATGAGGATGCTGTCAAAGGGCTGATCAAAATTGGTAAGGAACGAGGCTTTGTCACACATGATGAGGTAAACAAGGCTTTACCCGAAGGCGAATTGACCTCGGAACAGATAGAAGATGTCACGGCTGAACTTAGCTCTATGGGCGTCTCTATTGTAGATGCGCTTGAAAATGAAGATGTCGCCAAAGATGAATCGGGTGATAGTCCTCGCAGTGCTGGCAATATCAGCGATGATGCTAAAAGTTCAGATGATCCTGTTAGAATGTATCTACGTGAAATGGGAAGTGTTGAGCTGCTGTCGCGTGAAGGTGAGATCGCCATCGCCAAGCGTATCGAGGCAGGGCGTGAGTTATTACTTGGTGGTATTTGCGAATCGCCTCTGACCGTTAGAGCCTTACGGCAATGGCGCGATGAGATAGATGAAGGCAAAAGTATGCTAAGAGACCTCATCGATCTTGAATCGACTTTTACCAAACTCAATATTGCTCCCGTTGCTCCCGTTTCCGCCTCCCCAGCCACCTTGCCGCAAGTCAATGGATCAGGTGCTATGCTTAAAGATCCGACCCTCAGCAAAATCACCGGAGAAAGCGACAATAACGGGGAAAACGATGCCAGTGATGATTCTGGCGATAGTTCCGGTTCTAGTGAAAAACAAGGTGATAAAAATGACGCGGGTGATGATGATCAAGATGCAGATGATTTCAATATGTCTCTTGCGGCCATGGAAGATGCTATCCGTGATGATATGTTCGCGCGGATAAAAAAAATATTTGCGATCAATAAAAAACTCAGCCAAATCCGCGACCGCCGTATGGTCACTTTCAAAAAAGGCGATACGCCCACTCTTAAAAATGAGGAGCAATTTATCGATTTAAGGCTTCAACTCATGGAGCAGATGGATAGCATTTTGCTCAATGCTGGGCAGATAGAAAAGCAGGTTGATAAACTTTATAAACATAACCGCCATCTGTCTTCTCTTGAAGGGAAGATGTTGCGGCTTGCCACAAAATGCGGCATTAAAAGACCTCAATTTCTTGCCAATTGGACGGGGCAAGAACTCCAAGCCCAATGGCCACCTACCGAAGTGAACACTCAAGCTTGGCAGAAATTCCGTGAAAGACACAGCGTCGAAGCGAATGAAATCAGAAAAGATATTATTCAGGCCATGACCGAAATCGGTATGAACGTAGGTGAGTTCAAAGAGCTGATCCAAGTTATCCAACGTGGCGAAAAAGAAGCATCCCGCGCTAAAAAGGAAATGGTCGAAGCCAATCTGCGTCTGGTCATCTCGATTGCCAAGAAATACACGAGCAGGGGATTGCAATTCCTCGATCTTATCCAAGAGGGCAATATCGGCCTGATGAAGGCTGTCGATAAGTTCGAATATCGGCGGGGCTATAAATTTTCAACCTACGCCACTTGGTGGATTAGGCAGGCGATCACCCGCTCGATTGCTGACCAAGCCAGAACAATCCGAATCCCCGTTCATATGATCGAGACCATCAATAAACTTAATAGAACATCACGCCAGATGCTGCATGAGATTGGGCGTGAACCAACACCTGAAGAACTCGCCGAAAAATTATCGATGCCGACACATAAAATCCGCAATGTGCTCAAGATATCGAAGGAACCTGTCAGTTTGGAAACTCCAGTTGGTGATGAGGAGGATAGCCATCTTGGTGATTTCATCGAGGATAAAAACGCTGTTCAGCCGCTTGATTCGGCTATTTATGTCAGCTTACGCGCCAAAACCACGCTGGTTCTTGCCGAATTAACCGCCCGTGAAGAACGTGTTTTGCGGATGCGGTTTGGTATTGGCATGAACACCGATCATACCCTTGAGGAAGTCGGACAACAGTTCAGTGTCACCCGCGAACGAATCAGGCAGATCGAAGCCAAAGCACTCCGCAAACTCAAACATCCATCACGATCTAAAAAACTGCGGAGTTTTCTTGATAATTAACCCCTAATTGGCTATGCCTCATCTGGTATGATGCAAAATGTGTCTTGCGCGGGCCCGTAGTTCAACTGGTTAGAACGCACCGCTCATAACGGTGTTGTTGGGGGTTCGAGTCCCTCCGGGCCCACCACTCTTTATCTGATCCGTATCTCGAATCAAAAAGAAGCATCGATTGCAACAGCGTTGACCCTTGCCTCGATAAACAATTTTTTACCACCACCAACCTCGATCATATCGACCTTGTTCGTGGTGCTGATCTTGATCTGATCGCTACCACCTGCCGCAAGTGCTCTAGAGTGCGCTTCGCTAGTAGCAGCTTCACCTGCGTGGGCAAGCGCTTCCTCCAAATCGGCAAAATCAACCGGCCCTTTATTAAGATGCACGCGAAAAACACCGCTCGTCGGTTGAGTTATCGTGATTTGCGTCCGCTGGCGGATATTGCCGACCGCCGCCCCGATGGCCCCAGCCACATCAGCATTGTCAGGAACAATCAATTCAGCCCCTAAAACTTCAGCAATCGCTGAATAATAACACCGCGAGGCGGCGCCAAGTGCGATAAGAGGTTGTCCCGTGCGCAAACGCAGATAAAGCAGGTTATCGTTCTGATCGCGGCCTGGTCGGCTGGCATGCATTTCGCTGATAGACGAGCGAAGCAGAATTTCCAAAAGCGGATTACGGTCAGACATGGCCTCAGGCAATCCTTGATGGGCGAAAATGCTATCCGTTAAAGCAAGAGTCGATTGAAGTGTCAGACGTTCCAGAATCGCCCCGGCGAAATCTTCCGCATTTTCGGCTTGCTTCTTGCCACTACCAGTGCGTTGGCGCGCCATCAATGTTCCCGCCTTTAATGCGGCCTCAGTGTCAAAATCTGTGAATGTGCCCAAAATATGCGCCGCATCAGTCGGGGTGAAAGACGCGATCGCAACTAAACCTCGCGCCATCAGTCGGTCTATCGCGCCAATCGCAAGGCTTGTTTCGGCAAGATCAGATATTGGTGCGATACCCTGATCATGGCATTCCACTGCCATTTTATATTCCGAACGCGTTAACCATTCAGGCGGTGCACCCGTGAATAACGGAATGACAAACCGTGCATCACTCGCCGATGCGATTGGATTGCCGAGCTGATAATCAAGAGCTTGATGAATTTCAGGATTGGTCATCGCAAGAGAGGAGATCGGCACTGAGCGTCTGGGGCCAAGAATCACCCCGCCACGCAATCCTCGATCGATCAGTTTCACCTCGCTATCTCCGCCAAGCCCAACCGTGCGAATATCTGCCGCTTCAACCATTGTGGCGCGTCCGCCGATCGTTGCTCCCTTGGATGATAATTTTGGTAAACCACCAACCATCACCGTGATATCGGTTGTGGTTCCACCGATATCGCTGATCAGCGCGTCTTTGCATCCGGCAAGATGCGCTGCCCCTGATATACTTGCCGCAGGTCCCGAGAGAACCGTCTCAACTGGACGGAGTCGCGCGAAATCCTTATCCACCAGTGAGCCGTCACCTTTGACCACCATTAATTCAGATTTAAGCCCGATTTCGTCCAAAACCGTGTCGGTGGCGGTGATTTGTTGGTCGAGTAAATTGATCAGTCGCGCGTTAAGCAAAGTCGTCAACCCTCGTTTTGGTCCTCCCAAAGCCGACGATAACTCATGGCTGCAGTTTGTCGGTAACCCTGTTTCAGCATGAAGCAGGTCGCGTGCGGCAATTTCGTGTTCGGGGTTTCTCGTTGCGAAATGACTGACAATCGCAATCGCGCTAACGCGACGGTGATATTGTTTAGCAAAACGTTTAAGCGCGGCAATATCAAGTTTTGCTTGCGGTTTTGCATCAGCGTGATGACCGCCGTCGATAAAAGCCACAGGATCATTGCCTAATGCTTCGCCGAGGCCGTTTTTCTCAAGGCTACTTGGTGCAAAGCCAATCATCACCAGACCGACCGAACCGCCCATTCCTTCGACAACCGCGTTGGTGGCTAGGGTTGTTGATAAACAGAAACGCTTGATCTGTGATTGATGCTCTTCTCCGATCTCTGATAAAACAGCGGAAATAGCCTGCCTTAAGCCAATAATTAAATCCTGCCGTGTGGTTGGCGCTTTGGCTTTGGCGAGCAGGCGACCATCATTCTTATCGATGATAGCCGCATCGGTGAAAGTGCCGCCGGTATCGAGACCTAAAATCAGACTCATGTGCTACTGCGGTCGCTACGCTACGTCTTGACGTCTTGATAAAGCATAATGCAAAAACGACACGATCCAGCCCCTGACCAGATCGGTTTCAGCGTCATTTTCAAGGCTACTTCGCGCTTTAGCGATTCGATCCGTGCCAATCCGATCTTCGAGCCAGTCATAGAGAGCTTTCAGAAAACACTTTGGAAACTCAGGATGACCTTGCATAGCCAGAACACGCCCATCTATAGTAAAACCGGCGTAAGGGCAGAAATCATCGCCCATAAAAGCCTCAGCGCCCGGCGGCAAGGCTTCTACCTGATCCTGATGGATAAAACCAAGATGAAAGCTTTTCGGCAGATTGTCAGTAAAAGGCAAATTTCCAATCACTGGCATCTTATGCATTCCCACACCCCAGCCTTTAGGCGATTTCCGTGCTCGGCCACCCAAGGCTTCAGCCAACGCCTGATGACCAAAACAAACTCCGACCAGAGGTTTGCCTGCCTGATATGCATCACGAATAAAGCTGAGCAACGATGCTATCCAAGGTTCATCATCATAAACCCCGTATTTGCTACCCGAAACTAGATATGCATCGAACTGATCAAGATAAGCTGGTTTTTCGCCCAAGCGGGAGTCTATAAAACTCACCTCCACTTGATCTGAGGCCGGAGCAAAAAGTGCAGTGAACATCTGCCGATAAGTCGGCAGGTCAAGAGCAAGCCCGGGGTCTTTTTCACCCGCAAGCAAAATTCCAAGATTGATCGGACGAGTCATAGCCGAACACCCCCTAAATTATCCACTTTATTCCTACATTTATAGGCTGATGAAAGTAAATCTGGCAAGAAAAGAATTATTAATAATCAACCAAGAGATTCACGTAGGATAAAAATCCTAATCTCACTCGATAAACCGCCTCGAACAAGCCCTGACGCCATATCATTGCTTCGTTGTGCGTCAATTTCAGTAACAAGACCGCTTACCGACAAGCCATGCAGCTTTGCTACCTCTTGCAGTCTTTCCCAGAAAAGTGGCTCTAGTGAAACCGAAGTCCGATGCTTGTTTATCGTCAGCGAACGCTTGATCATCATTTAACCTTAAATAGGTCTGAAATTCTGTGCAAGACGATAACACACTAATTCAGGCCAGACATTCACTGAGTGTCTGGAGATGATCTGCTGAAGATGAGCAGGGTTGTGAGTAAGTACGAGAGATAAACATTCCAAATTTGTTGTTAGCAACCCGCGCCTGTTCGCTTGCAATAAGATCCCACGAACTTTGTCCGCTGAGTCAATATCGTATGATCGTCTCATAACCTTACCATCGTGCATCAATGGTAATAAGACAACATTTAATATGGGGAAAGAACAAGAACGTTAATGACCGCCATTAGAGGTACTGTTTTCCCGCAGGATAAAATCAAACAGCTCCACGAGTATTGAGGTACTCGTGGACAATATGCTAAAATCCATGTCGCCTACGGTGCTATCGAAGCTAGAAACGCGTGTGCCCGCTGAATTCATCGCGAATCTGCCTGATCATGACTCTGGTAAGCAATCCCTGCGCGCTTATTGTGATCAGATGAGAAGGGTCAATGAAAACAACGAGAAAAGGCGATTTTAATTATATTATAATTTAATAATAAGTTGCATAAATGCAACAGTCGCGAGTTTTCTTGTTAAAGCCTTGGTCGATAAAGGGGACAGGCTGGTAAAACTTAAGGCATACCTTGCGACAGATAGGGACGATGTTTTATTTTTTATTAAGCTATTCTTCGTCGCTTAAATGTAACGGTGGGCGACCACCTAGATATGAGGTTTATATCATGAAAAAAATCGTATTAGCGACAACGGCGCTTGTTTCCGTTGCTTATGCTGGCTCTGCGCTAGCACAGGAGTCGATGGTAATGGCCCCGCAAGGTGCGGAAGCATCCATCGGCGGTTTCTATGAGTTTGGCTATCACAGCTACACAGACGACGACACCAAGGATGACAACGGTGCTGACTCTGGAAGCTATGCTGATAGCGAGATTTTTATCAGCTTCTCACGCACCACCGATAACGGCTTGACCTTCGGTATGGATGTTCAGATTGAGGCTATTACCACAGATGACAACGCTCCAACCAATTCTGACGAAGCTTCGCTTTATATTCAAGGCGATTTTGGTCAGATTGTATTAGGTGAGAACGACGGTGCTTCTGATATGTTCCAAACTTGGGCTCCGACCCATGCCGGCACCTATGGTCAGGACGATGGTCAGCAGTATCCTCAGTTCGCTGATGGAAATGGCATTCCCGACGATCCGGCCACTCCTGCTAACGAGAACGTACCGGACCGCGCAACAGGGATCGTGGCTTTTGCTGGTAACCCATCATATAATGATAGCTCCAAAATCGCCTATTTCACACCGGACTTTGGCGGTTTCCGTTTCGGCGTGTCATGGGAAGATTCTCGGAATGACGACGGTGAAACAAGAAACCTTGGAGAAAATGGAAACAGTGGAGAAGAGTCGGACATCTCTGTCGGTGCTAGCTATAGCGCCGATCTTAGCGGTATGGACCTAACCTTAAACTTTGCCGCTAGGGATAATGGTGAAGATGGTGATGCCGAAAGGTCAAGCGTAGCTTATGGTGTTGCTGTTGATTGGCACGATCTGAGCCTCACACTTTCACATGCTAGTTTCGAGGTAGGTGAAAATACAGGTGCGGAAACCACTGGTTTTGGCGTCGGCTATCAGATTAACGATAAACTCTCGGTCGGCGGTTATTACGCCAACGCAGATAATGATGTATTGGATCAAACAGCTGATATCATCTCTCTTTCAGCCGAGTATGCTATCGCAACGGGTCTGTCCGCAACACTAGCTTGGAACCAGTTTGATCTGAGTGATACTTCCGGTACTACTGAACTAAACAATGAAGGTCAAGAAGCCATCTTTGAGGTTCAAGTCTCATTCTAAGGATTGTCTCAAGACGTTCATTTTTACCGGTAAGGGGGGAGAAATCCCCCCTTATCTTTTCGACTCGTTCTTAACGACCTCTTCTTCTCGCCATGCGCCTTGCTGAAAGCCCGCATGGTTTTTTATCTCAAACATGAGATTAACCCGGTGATCATTTCACCGAGTGTCATTCCGCTACTCGTCAGTCTAATTCTGGATAAAGTTGTCAAATTTTGCATTCAGCGCGACGCAGAGAAAAAAGATGCGGCCGTGATACTGAATAACCGACGTGAAATCGATGGGCTATTGCAGAATGTTGCCCAGAATTAACCAACAGCAAACTAACATTAGCCGTGAGGTAATCTGAAGACCCGCCTCATATAGAAATGCTGAAAGCTAGTTAACGCATTCTGTCGGCGGCAAACCACGCCGCCGCCATCAACGCCGCCCCGACCTCGATATTCGTGACCTCGCACGCGCGCTCATGTGCTGCCACCGCGTATTTTTGTGCCTCAGCCAGCGTTCGTGCGATCGCGTTATGGCGTGATAATATCCTTATGGCCTGCTCCAAATCACCCTGACCAATCTCACCTTGGCCAAGACAACGTTGCCAGAAATCACGTTCAACCTCATTACCATCTTGCCACGCTAACAACACCGGTAAAGTGATCTTGCCTTCACGGAAATCATCTCCGATTGTTTTGCCCAGATTCTCGCCTGACGCTGAGTAATCAAGTGCGTCATCGGCAATCTGAAAAGCAATGCCGAGATTTTTCCCATAATCAGCCATCAACGATGCTAACGCCTCATCACCGCCGCTAACCATTGTTCCGCCCTTGGCCGTAGCCGCGAATAACTCAGCCGTTTTCGCTGTTATAACTGCCAGATAACTGTCATACCCCGCATCAAGATTGCCTGTTAATGCCATCTGTGCGATCTCGCCTTCAGCGATTTTAGAGGAGGCCCTTGCAAGGCAACCCAAAACCTCGATATTCCCCACCTCAACCATCAACTCAAAAGCCCGCGCGAAAAGAAAATCACCAACAAGAACACTAGCTTCATTTCCCCATATGACGCTTGCGGTTTTATCACCGCGCCGCATTTCAGAAGCGTCAACAACGTCATCATGAAGCAAAGTTGCTGTATGGATGAACTCGATCGCCGCCGCCAATTTTGATGCACGCGCGAGGTTTTTCTCATCAGCCCCCGCTACAAACGCACCCGCTAACGTCAGCATTGGACGCAGCCGTTTACCACCCGCCGATACCAAATGACCGGCAAGAGTCGGAATCAGATCAATTTCGCTTTCCATCCGCTCTATAATGATTTGGTTGGTTACCACCATCGCTGGACGCGTCATGGCGATTAACGGCTCAAGCGACGCTAGCGGCGGGTTGATTTTGGTTTTATCCGCGAGTGATGTCATGCTTTATTACCTCAGGCGACATGATAACCGCCTTTTTTATTTCGGCAAGCCAATCATTTCACTACTTTGGCCTGAACCGATTTTCGACTAAGATGCGCGAATGATTGACCTGCTAACTATTACTGACCCTGTTCGAATGTCTTATGTTGAGGCGGTGTTGAAAGAATCAGCCATTGTCTATATTATCAGAGACAGCCATATCGCCGATCTGCTGGCGGGCGCGAATGGGTTATTTCCTAAGCGGCTCGCAGTTGCAGAGAATGACCTGATGCAGGCGCGGCGTGTTCTTACCGAAGTTGGGCAATTCTATGATGATTGATGACGCAGCCACAACACGTGACCGATGGTATGATGGTAGCTTAACCTTGATTCAGCCAGCACAAGGATTTAGAGCCACCAGTGATGCCCTGTTGCTAGCAGCATCCGTCCCTCAAGACGTGCAAGACGTTCTTGAGCCTGGTTGCGGGGTGGGAGCGGTGATGGTCGCGCTGGCCAAACGCCTGCCGCACTCGATGATTACCGGCTTTGATAGCAATCCTGATATGCTTGCACTCGCACAGCACAACGCCACTAATAACCAATTTTCTGATAGAATTACGCTGACCGAGGCGGATGTCACCGTTGCCGATATTCCGCCGCACTATGACCATGTGGTGATTAACCCGCCTTATAACCGCAAGGATTCGACCCTGTCCGATAATCAACAACGCCGCGCTTCGATGGCGGCGGATGATCTTGACAGCTGGGTGAAAACTGCATCAGGCGCGCTGGTCGCGCGAGGCGGGGTCACCATCATCAGCCGCGTTGACCGCCTTGATGAAATTTTAATCGCGCTCGCCCGGCATAATCTCGGCGAGGTTGTTATAAAACCCATTCAACCGATGCCCGATAAGCCAGCGCGACGCTTGCTGATCCGCGCCCGAAAAGGCGTTAGGGGCGATCTTTGCCTCTTGTCACCATTTATTATGCGCCATGATGCGGCGCACGCTACTGCCGAGGCGGAATCTCTCTCAAACGGAGCGGCAATCATTCTCATCGCACCGGGGCGTCGCCACCGGCCTCCCGCAAACATCAGAGATGTTGCATCACAACAGACAAAAGGTTAAGAAACATTATGATTTCATATCTAGCATCGTGGTTTGGTAACCCGCGTCCCGTTGTGCCGGTTATTCGCATGAACGGGCTCATCGCGGCGAATAGCAGCGCCGGCGGAATTAAGCGAGGGCTTAATCTCGCTTCGCTGGCGACGCCAATTAATAACGCCTTCACTATGCGTAATGTCAGGGCCGTCGCTTTGCTGATCAATTCACCTGGTGGATCAGCCGTCCAGTCAGCGCAAATCTACCAGCGAATCCGCGATCTTTCGCATAAGCACGACATTCCGGTTTTGAGTTTTGTTGAGGATGTTGCAGCGTCCGGTGCTTATTGGCTCGCCTGTGCGGGAGATGAGATTATTGTCAATCCCGCCTCAGTCGTGGGGTCTATTGGCGTTGTTTCATCAGGATTCGGGTTCGATAAGGCGATTGAAAAACTTGGAATCGAAAGGCGATCTTATACCGCCGGAACCCGCAAAGCTATGCTCGATCCGTTCAAACCCGAAAATACCGAAGACATTGAGCATCTAAAAACCTTACTCGCAGAGATCCATGAACAATTTGTCTCAGCCGTTAAAAAAAGACGCGGCGACCGATTGAAATCTGTGGATGATGATCTCTTCAACGGAGCATTTTGGACTGGAAAAACAGCACTTGAACTCGGGCTCGTCGATCATCTGGGCGATTTGCGCGGGGTTCTTGAAGAACGTTTTGGAGAGAATGTCGATATCCGCGTACTCCAAATAAAAAGATCACTTTGGGGTATGGGCAAGGCCGGCGGCGTGATGTCTCATTTTGCCGAGAATGTTGCCCTTACCACCCTTGATGCAGTCGAGGACCGCATGACGCGCTCACGCTTTGGGCTTTGAGGTGCGGAGATGTTCAGCATACAGAAAATCCTCGTTCTCATCGCGGTTGTTAGCACGGTCTGGGCAATTTTCAAGAAACTGGAACGCTGGCGTAGCGATGCTTCTTCTCGCCCTCGCCGCGAGAGTGCTGCGATCGACCTTAAGCAATGCGAGACCTGCCACGCATGGGTGACCGTGCCTTGTGAGAAACCTGATTGCCCGATAGATAGCGGATAACCAATTTCATGATACGATCTTTCCAGCAGCTCATTCTAGACCTTCAACAATATTGGGCGAGGCAGGGCTGCGTCATTCTCCAGCCTTATGATATGGAAGTTGGTGCAGGAACTTTTCATCCCGCGACGACTTTGCGGGCGCTCGGCCCTGATGAGTTCTGGCGTGCTGCCTATGTTCAGCCTTCGCGCCGCCCAAGTGACGGGCGCTATGGCGATAACCCTAACCGGCTACAGCATTATTATCAGTTTCAGGTTATAATGAAGCCGTCGCCTGAAGACAGCCAAGAATTATACCTCAAATCGCTTGAAGCCATCGGACTCGATCCTCTCGAGCATGATATTAGGTTTGTCGAAGATGATTGGGAATCGCCGACTCTTGGGGCCGCTGGGCTTGGTTGGGAAATCTGGTGTGACGGCATGGAAATATCGCAATTTACCTATTTTCAGCAGGTTGGAGGAATTAATTGCTCACCCATTCCGGTTGAATTAACTTACGGTCTGGAAAGGCTCGCGATGTTTATTCAAAACGTGGATAACGTCTTTGATCTAGACTGGGATGGAGTACCGAAAGAAAAAGGCGGTAAGACTTACGGCGATATTTTTCACGCGGCGGAGGTTGATTTCTCGCATTATGATTTTACCCGCGCGGACACTGACATGTTGTTGCGGCATTTTACCGATGCTGGAAATGAGTGTCGGCGCCTTCTCGGCGCACCAAAACCTCTGCCGCTACCCGCCTATGATCAGTGCATGAAGGCAAGTCATATTTTTAATCTGCTCGATGCGCGGGGTGTGATCTCGGTCGCCGAGCGGCAGAATTTTATCCTCAAAATAAGGACGTTGGTGGTTGAATGCTGTAAGGTTTGGGTTGAGGCAGGTTCAAATCATGGCTGATCTCTTTGTCGAAATTTTAAGCGAAGAAATCCCAGCTTGGATGCAGGGTGCAGCGGAGAAACAGCTGGCGGAGGCTATGCCGAAAGCGCTCCATTCGGCGCGCCTCGGAGGTGAGTTGCACAAATCATGGTCCGGGCCTCGGCGGCTGGCGGTGGCGATTGGCAAGGTCAATCCACATCAAGAGGCGTGGGTTGAGGAACGCCGCGGCCCAAGGGTGGATGCGCCCGCTAAGGCGATTGATGGCTTTCGCGCTTCGCTAGGCGCAAGCAGTGTTAAGATAGACGAACGTGATACCCCAAAGGGGCGATTTCTCTTCGCGACGATCAACCATGAAGAGCGCTCAACTCCGCGGATATTACCGCAAATTATCAATGGTATTATTGATGATTTTTCATGGCCGAAAAGCCAACGCTGGGGGCGTGGAAAAACCCTCTGGATCAGACCAGTGCGGCGAATTACTGTTATTTTTGACGGCCAAAGGGTAGACGGGCGTTACGACATAAGTGGCGGTGAAGGGATCGATTACGGATGCCATAGTGTCGGGCATCGTTTTCTTGCCCCGTCACCGATCGATTTATCAGGGGAGGGGGATATTGTTGAACGGTATGAAGTGCTGTTGAAGAACTGCTATGTCCTTGTGTCTCGCGATGATCGAAGAGCCGCTATCGAAAAAGGTTTTAAGCGTCTTGAAGGCGACGCCAAGGTCAAAATCATACGTGATGAAGTATTGCTCAAAGAAGTGATCGGATTGGTCGAATGGCCTAACCCACTGATGGGGACTATTGATAACTCATTCAGGAAAATGCCTTGGACAATTTCGGCTGAGGTGATGTGGAATCATCAAAAATATTTTGCTACAGGGGAGCTTGGCCATTCCCTCGATCCTCATTTTATTGTCGTCAGTAATATGGAAAACGATCAAGAACGTAATAAGACAATTATATCGGGTAATGAACGGGTGTTAAGGGCCAGACTTAATGACGCTCGATTTTTCTGGGAACGAGATAAGAAAATCGGTATCGAATCTTTTGCCGAGGATCTCGAAAAAATCAATTTTTTTGAGGGACTAGGCACGATGGAGGACAAAACTGAACGTTTGAAAGCATTATCTAAAGCATTATATGAAAGAAGTACCGATCTATGTGATGTCAACGAGAAGGAAAAAAACGATATCAACGAAGCGGCTCGTTTAGCAAAAGCTGATCTTATGAGTAACATAGTCAATGAATTTCCTAAATTACGTGGGGGGATCGGTTTTTATCTGGCTCATAGAAAAATCAACGGAGATAATGCTGGGGACAGCGAGGGAGATAAGGTTATTCCCGAAGCCATAGCTATGCATTATAAACCGGTAGGACCAGAGGATGGCATTCCATTAGGTAAGATCGCGCAAATAGTCGCGCTGGCTGATAAAATAGACACGCTGGTAGGGTTTTTCGGTATAGGTAAGCGGCCGACTGGATCGGGCGACCCTTACGCCTTGCGCCGTGCCGCACTAGGGGTGATCAGAATATTAGTGGAGGGTAAGATAAGCCTCGATCTTAAAGAGGTTTGCGTGGAGGCCCACAAGCTTTATCCTCAGAAGAGTATTCAAAACTGCCGTGACGATCTAGTGTATTTTATTCATGAACGTTTGCTGGCTTGGCTTCGTGACAAGCATGGAATTTCTCCTGACCACGTTAAAGCAGCTATCGGCGTTGAGGCCTTATCGGGTAATATTTGGTATTTGACACAAGTGGCGGAGGAACTCAGTGTTCTTTTTAATCGCCCAGACGGTGCGAGATTAATTGAAGTATATCGGCGCATTAACAATATCCTCGAGGCCGCCAATCATAATGGTGGTGCAGTCGATAAAAATCTGCTCATCGACCCGGCGGAAATAAACCTTCATCAGGCCCTTGAGAAACTTCCTCTCATCAAAGATGCAAACTTTGAAAAGATTAAAGAGCGTATCGCTGGTCTAGATCATCTATGCGCGCCCATCGATGATTTTTTCAAACAGGTTTTGGTCAATGACCCAAAACCTAGGGTGCGCAACAACAGATTAGCACTTCTGGCCAAAATCAGAACATTAATGCTGGAAGGTGCCGATTTCTCCATGATAGAAAGCGTTGGCACACAGGGGGGAGAACCCAAAGAATGACGCAATGGGTCTATAGTTTCGGCGCGGGGCGTGCTGAAGGCAATGCCAGTCAGCGCGACTTGCTCGGCGGCAAAGGGGCTAATCTCGCCGAAATGAGCAATCTGGGACTACCAGTGCCACCAGGATTAACCATCTCAACCGAAGCCTGTCGATATTTTTATGACCACGATAAAACCTATCCTGAAAACTTGAACGAGCAAGTCGCCAGCGCCATCACCCGAATTGAAACCGAAACCAAGACTCGATTTGCTGATTCTGAAAATCCGCTGTTGCTATCAGTGCGATCAGGCTCACGGGCCTCGATGCCTGGAATGATGGACACCGTGCTGAATCTTGGACTCAATCTTGAAACCACCGAAGGGTTAGCTAGGCGCTCAGGCGATAAACGTTTCGCTTGGGATTCATATCGCCGCTTTATTCAGATGTATGGCGATGTGGTGCTTGGCGTCGATTATGGGCTTTTCGAGGATGCGCTCGAAGACATGAAAGAAGAGGCCGGCGTCCTTGAGGATATGGATCTATCAGGGGATCATTTTGAGAAATTGGTCGCTGATTATCGTGCGATCGTCAAAAACGAAACAGGCGAGGATTTTCCTGATAATCCGCACACTCAATTATGGGGCGCAGTCGGTGCGGTGCTCGGCAGCTGGATGAATCAACGCGCCATCACTTACAGAAGACTCAATGGAATCCCTGCCGAATGGGGGACCGCTGTCAATATTCAGGCTATGGTCTTTGGTAATATGGGCGATGATTGCGCGACTGGCGTGGCGTTCACCCGCAATCCTTCAACCGGCGAGAATCTGTTTTATGGCGAGTTCCTGATCAACGCACAAGGCGAGGATGTTGTTGCTGGCATCAGAACACCCAGAACCCTAACCAAGCAAGAACGCATAGACAGCAATGAAGATGCGCCTTCAATGGAAGAAGCCATGCCTGAAGTCTTCGAGCAGCTGTGCAAAGTGCGGCAAACCCTCGAAAGCCATTATCGCGACATGCAGGATATTGAGTTCACTATCCAACAGAATAAACTGTATATGTTGCAAACCCGCGCCGGAAAACGCACTGCCGAAGCAGCTATGCGTATGGCCGTTGAAATGGCTGATGGAGAACTGATTAGCATCGATGAAGCCATTTTGCGCGTTGATGCTGCGTCTCTCGATCAGTTACTTCATCCTACTCTGGATAAATCAGCGGCTAAAACGTTACTAACGCGGGGGTTGGCCGCCTCGCCAGGTGCGGCGTCCGGCAAAGTCATATTCACCGCCGATAAGGCCGAAGAACAATCTATGGCTGGACATAAAATTATCCTCGTGCGCCTCGAAACAAGTCCCGAAGATATTCATGGAATGCACGCCGCCGCCGGAATCCTCACCGCCCGAGGCGGTATGACCAGCCACGCCGCCGTGGTCGCAAGAGGCATGGGTAGACCGTGTGTTTGCGGCGCGCGCGAGATCAGAATAGATTTTGAGACCAAAACCCTCACCGTAGGAGAGCGGGCCGTTAAGGAAGGCGAGATTATCACCTTGGATGGTGGTTCAGGTGAGGTTTTTCTGGGTGAAGTCAAAACCGTTCAACCGGTTATGTCTGGCGCGTTTGCCACCCTGATTAGCTGGGCGGATAAAACACGCCGCATGAAAATCAGAGCCAACGCCGAAACCCCGTTAGACGCTCACATGGCGCGCCAATTCGGTGCGGAAGGTATCGGATTGTGCCGCACCGAACATATGTTTTTCGATGCCGAGCGAATAGCATCTATGCGTGAGATGATCCTCGCCACCACCACCGAGGGCAGGATAGACGCCCTCAATAAACTGCTACCGATGCAGCGGCAGGATTTCGTTGAACTCTTCAAAATTATGGACGGATTGCCCGTTACCATCAGATTGCTTGACCCGCCTTTGCATGAGTTTCTGCCTCATAATGAGGCTGGTCTCGCCGAGATTGCTGCGCGCGCCAATATGAATCTTGCCGTGACGCGCGATCATGCTGCTAAACTTAAAGAAACCAACCCGATGCTGGGACATCGAGGATGTCGTCTCGCCATCACCTATCCCGAAATCTGTGCGATGCAGGCGCGGGCGATTTTTGAGGCAGCGAGCACCGTCCACACAAAAACAGACATAAAGACTGATGTTGAAATTATGGTGCCTCTGGCGGCCACCGCGAAGGAAGTTGAAATTTGCCGTAAGATTATCGATGAGACCGCTATCAAAGTCGCTGAGGAAACCGGCATCGCCGTCTCGTACATAATTGGCACGATGGTCGAGTTGCCGCGCTCATGTCTCTGTGCTGATGAACTTGCTGCTGAAGCTGAATTTTTCTCATTCGGCACCAATGACTTGACCCAGACCGCGCTTGGTATCAGCCGCGATGACGCGGGGCAATTTCTGCGCGAATATGCTGATGCGGGAATTTATCCTATAGATCCATTTATTTCCATCGATAAGGACGGCGTCGGACGGCTAGTGAGCATCGGTTGCGAGAAAGGACGCGAGAGGCGGGGGGATATCAAACTAGGTATTTGCGGTGAACATGGCGGTGACCCTGCTTCGATTGATTTTTTCGAGGAATGTGGGCTGGATTACGTCTCGTGCTCGCCTTTCAGAGTGCCGGTTGCGCGTCTCGCTGCGGCCCAAGCCACTATCCGCCGCAAGCCAACCTCATAACATGAAAAGGCTACCGCCAAGGCGGTAACCTTTATGTTAGGGGTGGTTATTACCGCGTCTTAGGACGCAGCTTTATCACCTTTGACGATTTTCGGCTTGGCGCTAACGTCCACATTCGCGATATCGATCTTGCGTGGCTTCATGGCTTCAGGCACTTCACGCCTGAGAGAGATATGAAGCAAGCCGTCTTCAATAGTCGCGCCAGTGATCTCGATGAAATCAGCAAGCTGGAAACGTCGTTCAAAGTTACGTCCGGCAATTCCTCGATGCAAATATGTCACCTCAGAATCATCCCGTTCGTCTTGACGTCCGCTTATGGTCAAAGTTTGATCATGGACTGTTACGTCGAGATCGCCCTGACCGAAACCCGCGACCGCCATCGTAATCCGATAATCGCCGCGACCGCGCTTTTCAATGTTATAAGGAGGCCAGTTAGACTGGCTGTCCACACTGCCGGTCATCAGATTATCGACTAAATTAGCCATCCGATCAAAACCGATCGCCGAACGAAAAACAGGGGTTAAATCAAGTGTGTTCATCACGCATTCTCCTTCTTAAGCAATGCTATGGTTATACTAGGCTCTTGGCTTTACCATCATGGTCAAAGCCCGGCCGTTGACACCAATACTGGCTGCCAACACCCTATACCTAAGAAATAAAAATCTGATTACAAGAGGCGCGCGCGCCTTACGACTTTGTGCCGAGACTACCGAATCGCTTGTTGAAGCGGGCCACCTGACCACCTGAATCGATAATCCGGTGTTGTCCTGTCCAAGCAGGATGCGTCTTTGGATCAATATCCAATTTCAGCACATCGCCTTCCTTACCCCACGTCGAGCGCGTCTCATATTCAGTCCCATCAGTCATGATAACCTTGATGGTATGATAATCAGGGTGGATGTCTTTTTTCATTGCTGTATCCTCAATAGACTTCATGCGATATATACCGATGCAGCAATTGGCGCAAGACAAAACTTTTGCCTTTTGGGTAAAAGTTTTCCACTTTGTAAAGGATGGTTTCTTTATTGTCTTATCAGCGTAAATCCTCGATGCGTTTATCTCGCCGCAATGGAGTGGGGTTTAGTTTTTTTCTGCCGTGGCTTAAGCCGCATAAAAAGCAAATCATCTTCGCATTTTTATCGGTTATGCTGGTGGTGATGGCATTGTTATCCCTCGGGCGAGGGATCGCGTTGCTGGTCGATGGCGGCTTGAATGGCGACACTCCTGAGACTCTTGATCGAGCTGTGCTGGTCTGTCTGGCCATCGCCTTAATTCTAGCTATTGGCAGCTATTTGCGCAGTGTGCTGGTTAACAAAACCGCCGAACGGATTGTCACTGATATCCGCAAGGCCGTGTTTCGACATGTGGTTGGCTTGCCAAGCGCGTGGTTCGAAACCCAGCGCCGAGGTGATATTATTTCAATGATCGGTGCTGATACGGTGCTGATTCAGTCAGTCATGGCGTCAGGGGTGTCGATGGCAACGCGCAACGTGATTGTCGTTATCGGTGGATTAGTGATGCTCGTATTGGCTTCGGCTAAATTGACGTTGGTGGTTATCGGTGTGGTGATTGTCGTGGTGATTCCGGTGGTACTGCTCGGCCGCTTGCTGAGGCGGCAATCGCGTCTGGCTAGTGATAAAATTGCTGATATTTCGGTTGAGATAGAAGAAACCCTCGCAGCGATCAGCACGATTCACGCGTTTAGGCGCGAGGACACTGTTGCCGAGCGGTTTAACGGGGTCGCCGAAGACAGCTACCAAGCATCACTCAAGAGGCTTGTGCTCCAAGGTATGATGAGCGGTATGGTAATTATGATAACGTTTTCGGCGATTAGCTTTATTTTGTGGCTTGGTGGCAAGGATATGTTGGCGGGGCGGTTGTCAGCGGGGGAGCTATCGGCGTTTGTGTTTTACGCGGCCTTGGTTGCGGCATCAATTGCTGCGCTGAGCGATATTGGCGGCGAGATTCAGCGGGCGCTCGGGGCCGCCGGGCGAATCAGCGATGTTATGGCTGAAAAAGCCGTTATTCGTGACCCTGAGCACCCGGTCTCATATCCTGTTGATGATAATGGCACCGCCAGATCAGATATTGCCTTTAATGCGGTGAGTTTCACTTATCCCGCGCGTCCTGATCGCCCGGCACTTCATGAGGTGTCTTTTAGTATAGCGCATGGCGAGCGGGTTGCTATTGTCGGCGAAAGTGGCGCGGGGAAAACCACTATCTTCAAGATGTTGCTTAGGTTTTATGATCCTACCTCGGGGCAGGTCAGAATTGGCGGTATCGATACCACCAGTTTTAGTCTTGATGATTTACGAAGGCATATTGCTATCGTTCCGCAGGATATAGCACTGTTTTCCGCCAGTATCATCGATAACATCCGTTTCGGACGTCCGGACGCTACTTTGGATGAGGTTGTGGAGGCGGCACGGCAAGCGCATGCGGATGATTTTATCAGCCGTTTTGCTGGTGGGTATGATACGCATGTCGGCGAGAAGGGGGTCCGTCTTTCCGGCGGCCAGCAACAAAGGCTCGCGATTGCCCGCGCCATGCTACGTAATGCACCTATTCTGTTGCTTGATGAAGCGACGTCATCGCTTGACGCGGCGTCTGAGCAGACGGTGCAGCTGGCCCTTGATAGCCTGATGCGCGACCGAACGACTCTGGTCATCGCCCACCGCCTTGCCACAGTCATTAGCGCTGATCGCATTATTGTCATCGATCAGGGGCGCGTTGTCTCAATCGGCACACATGAGGAATTGCTGACCACCTCATCGGTTTATCACCGCTTGGCCTCGCTCCAATTCATGATCACTTAATCACTTTTGCTCGTGGCTATCGGGCCGTCTTCGCCACTCTTCTTGTCAATTTGAATTCAATGCGCCTGTTGCGCGCACGTGCGTGAGGCGTTTCATTTCGGTCTATCGGTTGATATTCACCATAGCCAGTGGCTGCGAGACGCCTAGGGCTGACTCCGCGCTCAATCAGATAACGCGTTACCGCCACCGCCCGCGCAGTCGATAAATCCCAGTTGTCACGATAAAGACCCGTTCTGATCGGCAAATTATCGGTATGCCCATCAATCTGAAGAATCCAGTCTATGTCATCAGGTATAGTGGCGGCGATATCCCGCAACGCGATACTTAGGTGATCGAGGCGGATCTTGCCTTGCTCACCGATCTCAGCCGAGCCGAGCGCAAACAGCACCTCGGATTGTAAAACGAAACGATCGCCGACAATCGTGATGTCTGAGCGGTCTTTTAACACCTCACGCAGGCGTCCGAAAAACTCGGATCGGAATCGCGTGAGTTCAGCAACCTTGCTCGACAAAGCTTCATTTAGTTGTTTGGTCAGATTGACCGAGACTTCTTTCGCTTCGCGGGCTTCACTGGTTTTCTCATCGAGAAGAGCCTGTAATTCGCCAAGCTTCTCCCTCAACGATACCAGCGACACAGTTAGCTGCACAACCTCGCTATGTGAAGCGCTCAAGTCGCGTTGGGCCGCGTCATTTTCTGCGAGCAATGCATCAACTTTATCTTCAAGAGTTGTCAGATCGGTTTTCAGCCCTTGGTTCTCCACGAGCAGTGTCTGCTCGCTTTCCTCAATGCGCAAGATCAGCGCATCAAGACTGGTAATTTGTGTCTCAAGCCCCGTTATGTGAGCCTGGGACGCCTCAAGATCTCTAATGAGGTGTTGTCTTTCTAGTGCAAATTTGCTTGAAGCCTCGCGCTCTATATTGAGCAGATTAGCCAGATCGCTAATCTGAACCCGCAACTGCCGCATTGTCTCATCCTGCCCTAAAACCCGCTGCGCGAGATTGGTTTGAATCAGAAAAAACACCATCAGCACAAAGATGATAACCATCAACAATGTGGCTAATCCATCGACAAAACCAGGCCAAATCAGGTTTTGCCTATCTCGATGACCGATATGCCGCGCGAGGGCCATCAGGCTTTCTTCGCACCTTGCTGGCTAGCGATCACCCGCGATAATGCGCGCAGCTCCGTCGTGAGTGCATAGCGCAGGTCTTGGCGGTCTTGGCGTATTTCTCGCGCCAGTATCGTTATGGCCTGTTCTAGGTTTTCGAGATTTTGGGCGACAGGCCTATCGCGCGCTAAGTTTTCAGCCAGTTTGTCCAGCGATTTACCAAGGTCATCCAGATGGCGCATGGTTTGCTCGCGGCCAGATTCAGCTTTAGCAATCAGCTGCGTTAGATTGAGCATTTTATCGGCGGCTTCTTCGGATAGCGCAGTGCCTAGCACAGCGTCAGCAGGGTCGGCGTAAACACCGTCAGTAAGCCGCACTTGTGATGACAGCCAATCCTCAAGATCGGTATAAAACCGACCGAGTGCTTGGCCAAGCTGCAGATCGAGAAAACCCAAAATTAAAGACCCAGCAAGCCCGAAAAGCGATGATGAAAACGCTGTCGCCATTCCGGCGAGCGGAGCATCGAGACTTGCTTTGAACTCATTCATCACCGTGCTGAAATTGGCGGTGGTGGTATCTATATTGGCCACCACGGACCCAACCGCAACGATCGTCTGAAGCAAACCCCAGAACGTCCCAAGTAGACCCAGAAAAACCAGCAAGCCGATCATATAACGTGAGGTCTCACGACTTTCATCGAGCCGCACGGCTACCCCGTCCAACATCGAGCGTAGACTTTGGGTTGAAATAATACCATTTCCGCTTGATGCGGTTGTTATCGCTGCCACAGTCGCCAGCAAAGCCGGAGATTTTTCAGTATACCTGCCGCTTCTGGCCCTGTTCATCCAGTGATACTCAGGGGCCAGACGCGATGTCTGCCGCAAGATGAACCCCGCGCCAATCGCGAGGGTGAAAAGAATAATGCCATTGATCACCGGATTGCCGAAAAACGCCTCGCTCAAAGGCTCAAAAAGCGCAAAAGCAATAGCCAGAATAACGATCAGGAAAATGGTCATTCTAAGCAAATATCGTTTAGGATTGCCTATGATTTCCTCCCAACTTACTCAAAAGTCACGATAACAGATTATCCATGGCCTCGATCAGGCCTTGGACACACGCCCTAAGATTTTCTCACGGCGCGCATACTTAAAAAGATACAATGTTATCTCTTTGAAGGCAAAATAAAATATAGCAATTCTCTCAAAGGGCGTTTTGATCAGTTTTGCTGTCGCGGAGCATTTTGAGCAAAGCTGAGTGCATCGAACTATTGGCCGCGACGATATTGCCTGACGCCAAAACAGTGTTACGGGCTGCGAAATCTGAAACAAAGCCGCCCGCTTCACGCACGATTAAAACCCCGGCGGCGATATCCCATATATCGAGATTATGCTCCCAAAATCCGTCGACACGTCCCGCCGCCACCCAAGCCAGATCAAGGGCCGCTGAGCCAAAACGCCTGATTCCTGATGAACCCGCCATGACCTGTCGCATTTCAGACAAAAACGCGCGATGTTCTTCATCCTCACCCCGCCCCATAAAAGGAATGCCCGTGGCAAAAACACCATCCTCGACGCGTTTCCGCCCAGAAACCCTGAGCCGCCGGTCGTTCAAGAACGCCCCATATCCTAATTCAGCGAAGAAAAACTCATTCCGCAATGGGTCAAAAACCCCGCCAGCAGTTAGCTTACCGCCTTTTTCCGGCGGTTTGTCTATCGCAGCAATTGAAATGGCGAAATGCGGAATTCCGTGAATGTAATTAGTCGTTCCATCAAGAGGGTCTATGATCCACGATGGCCCGTCGGTTTCTTGCGGGGGAATCCTGTCGCTTTCTTCCATGATAAATCCCCAGCCGGGGCGCGCTTTGGATAACTCTTCATAGAGGGTTTTTTCGGCATCCCTATCGGCGTTCGTTACAAAATCACCAACCCCCTTGCGCGATACTTGCAGGTTTTCAACCTCGCCGAAATCTCTCGCGAGCCGTCGTCCGGCGCGTTCTGCGGCGCGAAAAATCACATTGATTAAAGCGGATTGTTCCATCAGTTGTTAATCCTTTTCACGTTCAACGTAAGTCGCATCGATCGATTTAATGACGATTCGTGCGCCAGTTTCAATATGCGGAGGCACCATCACCCGTATACCGCCATCCACTACTGCTGGTTTGTAGCTAGACGATGCAGTTTGCCCTTTAACCACCGCATCCGCTTCGAGAACTTCGACCACAACCGTGTCAGGCAAGGCGATCGAGATTGGCTCGCTTTCATGGCTGTTAATCGTCACCGTCATTCCATCTTGCAGAAAACGGGCCTGCTCGCCGACCATGCTCGTGGGAATCTCTATCTGCTCAAAACTTTTCTGATCCATAAAAATCAGCGTCTCGCCTTCAGCATAAAGAAAAGTTGCTGGGCCTTCCGATAGAATCACCCGCTCTACAGTTTCCGATGAGCGAAAACGTTCGTTCAGCTTGGTACCATCACGAAGATCACGCAATTCGACCTGCGCGAACGCTCCACCTTTCCCTGGCTTGACATGCTGGGTCTTGACCGCCACCCATAACCGTCCGTTATGCTCGATGACATTGCCTGGTCTGATCGCGTTGCCGTTCATCTTCATGAGGGTGAAGCTTTGTAGATATCGATGACGTTGCTCAGAAGCTTGAGGGCCTCTTCACGCTTTCGCTGGAATGCGTTGCGTCCGATAATCGAACCGGTGGCCCCGCCGGCGTGAAGCTGTCTGATCTCATCGAGCAGAAATTCCGTAGCCTTGGTCTCTCCCCCTGAGAAGACCACTATGCGCCGTCCGTTAAAACACGACTTGACCACATGTGCTATTCGGAACCTCAGCGACCCACTCGAAATGTCGTACTTTTCGTAGGTCTTTTTCGCCTCCTCCAATGCAATACGTTCAGTCGGCGGCTTGACCTTGATGATATGCGCTCCTAGCAACGCTGCCATGTGCGCTGCGTAAGCCGTGATATCAAGAGCCGTTTCATCTTCCTTCTTTAACCAGCCGCCACGAGGATAGGACCATAGCACCACCGCAAGCCCAAGGGATTTTGCCTCAGCAGCCAGATCCTGAAACTCCGAGATCATGTCAAAAGCCGCATCCGATCCCGGATAAATCGTATAGCCGATCGCGCTACAGCCAAGTCTTAACGCTTCACCAACCGAGCCGGTGAGCGCTTGGCTTGGTGCAGAGCCCCCTTGCGCCAGCGAATTAGATGAGTTGAGTTTCAAAATGGTTGGAATTTGCCCTGCGAAACTACTCGCCCCTGCCTCAAGCATTCCAAGCGGCGCCGCGTAAGCCGATAGCCCCGCATCGATCGCCAGCTGGAAATGATAATGAGGATCATAAGCGTCAGGATTAGGTGCAAAACTTCTCGCCGGTCCATGCTCAAACCCCTGATCCACCGGCAAAATAATCAATTTACCTGTGCCTCCAAGTTTTCCCTGCATCAGAATCCGAGCAAGGTTGGCTTTGACCTTGGGACTATCCGATTCATAATATCGAGAATCTTGCGAACTTTAGATGTAATTTCCATCGTGAATTCTCCTAATAGAATTTTTTTGTCTTCAATAATGCTGATAAAACAAAAATAACCATCGGCGTCAATCAGTGTTTGATCATCATGATCACGCCTTTTTTGCTTTATCAGATGATCTTAGATTGACGAGACGCGGGTAAACTCCTTATCCTGAAACAAGGAATATCACTTTATGACATATAAAACAGCAAATAGAATAACAGAATCGGTGACAAAACTGGGCGCGGCGGTTGCTCGGTTGGAAAAAGCGGTCGAGGCGAAGCCCCAACGCAATGAAGCTGTTCCTGCAGAGATTACCCATGAAATTGGAGAGATCAAAGAGATTATCGACCAAGCCATTGGGCTTTTGAGCAAGGATGTGGCGGCCAATGGCTGAGGAAAGCAAGGTAACCGTAACGATCAATGGGCAAGGCTATCCTATCGGCTGTAACCGAGGCGAGGAAGAGCATATTTTGGCTTTGGGCGCGCGAATCGATAAAGTTGCGCAAGACCTCTCAAACGCGGTGGGGGCGATCAATGACTCAAGGTTGCTCGTTATGACCTGCCTTATTCTGACCGATAAACTAAACGAACTCGAAAGCAATTCCTCATCCGAGGATACCAAAACTGACGACGAGCAGAATCAGATCGCCGAAACCATCGAAAAACTCACCGGACAAATAGAACATCTTGCCACGGAGCTGGGTAAAGATTAGACTAGTAGACGTGGCTGGAATACGCGTCAGGTTCTTTTATCTCTGGGGCCATACCATATCTTCAGGGTGTTGCCGCTGTCCGAATCGTGGTTCGGGTATTGTGACGCCCACCTGTTTGACAGGCCACAGAAGATATTGTAGCCAACGGTATTCTGGCCACACTTTCTTTGATATAACTTAGGTGCTGTGTCCCTGTCTTCCACTCAAGAAAATTCCGATGGGCTAAAAGCCGAGCTGCGAAGTGCACAGGCCGTGCTTCGAGCTGAATTAAAACGCCAAGATACTGACCAAAACACCAAGGTCGCCGAAAAACTCGCGCGTGCAGCAGCAGAACTAGCGGCGATGCTGGCTGAACGTGGAGTGGCGGCGAGAAAGGCTGTGGTTGCCGGATATTGGCCGATTAAATCTGAGATCGATTCTATGCCGTTGATGCGCGCTTGCGCGGAATTGGGCATGATGACCGCTCTGCCCGCCACGCCTGCGGCGGGCAATCCATTGATTTTTCATCGCTGGACAATTGGCACTATGTTGATCAAAGGCTCTTATGGCACGTCTGAGCCTGTCGCCACAGCGCCCGTAGTTACCCCCAATTTGGTGCTTGCACCGCTTCTGGCCTTTGACCGGAGGTGTTATCGCCTTGGTTATGGTGGGGGGTTTTATGATAGAAGTCTTGCTGAGATTCGTGGTAAAAACCACCACTCGGTGCTGGCGGTTGGGCTGGCTTACGCCGGGCAAGAAGTTTCAAGCGTGCCGATTGGTGATTTTGACGCGAAGCTGGATGTGGTATTAACTGAAAAAGAAGTAATCAAAAGGCGGGGTTGATGAGGATCTTATTTCTCGGTGATGTGGTCGGTAGACCAGCGCGTTTAGCCATGTTTGAAGCACTCGCCGGTCTGCGCGATGAACTGGGTGTGGATTTTATCATTGTTAATGTCGAGAATGCTGCCGGCGGATTTGGAATCACGCCGGATCTTGCCAAAGATTTTCTCGCCGCAGGCGTGGACGCTATGACCACCGGCAATCACGTCTGGGATAAGCGCGAGATTTTTAGCTACATAGATCAAGAACCACGACTCTTAAGACCCCTCAATATGCCTGAAGGCACACCCGGACATGGATATACTATCATCACTAATGATCAGGGATTGCGGCTTGCGGTGGTTAATGCCATGACCAATCTGTTCATGTCTGAAACTATGCCGATGTTCGATGCACTTGAGGCGTTTATGGTTTTGGTGAAACTGGGGCGGGACGCTGATGCGATCCTGCTCGATGTTCACGGCGAAACCACAAGCGAAAAATCAGCTACGGGATTATTCCTCGATGGCAAGGTGTCAGTGGTCGTCGGAACACACACGCATATCCCCACTGCCGATCATCGGATTCTGCCGCAAGGCACCGCCTATATCACTGATGTCGGGATGTGTGGAGATTATCAATCGGTCATCGGAATGGAGCCTGAGGCGGCTATCGGACGTTTTCGCGGTGAGGACTTGGGTAGGCTTACTGTCGCTAAGGGCGAGCCGAGCTTGTGCGGTGTGTTGGTTGAAACCGATAACACCACGGGGCTGGCCATCATGATCGAGCCATTTCGTCGTGGGGGAGCATTGTCGTCCACCCCTAGGGCAAAATCATAAAAATACTGTTTCAGATATGTTTTTTTTCATCGTGATACCGTATGATAACAAACCGGAAAAATACGGCAGGGAAAAACGAGAAGGATAAATGGCAGGTCATTCCAAATTTAAGAATATTATGCATCGCAAAGGCGCCCAAGATTCCAAACGCGCCAAGAAATTCACGCGCCTGATTAAAGAATTAGCAGTTGCCGCCAGAGGCGGCGTTGACGCTGACTCAAACCATCGGCTTAGAGCCGCTTTAGCCGCTTGCCGTGCCGCCAATATGCCCAAAGACAATATCGATCGTGTCTTGAAAAGAGCCGAGGGCGATGAGGCTGAGCAAATCGAGGAAATCCGTTATGAAGGATACGGGCCGGGCGGAGTCGCGCTGATCGTTGAGGCGATGACTGATAACCGCAATCGCACCGCATCGGAAATCCGCTCATCTTTTAGCAAATATGGCGGCAATCTTGGTGAAAGCGGTAGCGTCAATTTCATGTTTGATCGGGGTGGGCAGATTCTCTATCCGCTTGAGGCAGCCTCTGGCGATGATATGTTCGAAGCCGCGCTCGAAGCCGGGGCTGATAACGTCGAAAGCGATGATAGTGGGCATGAAATTCTCACAACCATCGAAGATTTTAACGCTGTGCGCGAGACGCTTGAAAGTCATTTCGGCGCGCCAAGCGAGGCCAGCCTCACTTGGAGGCCGCAAAACACCATCGAAGTCAATGAGCGTCATGCTGAATCCCTGATCAAGCTGATCGAGACACTTGATGATTTGGATGACGTTCAACAGGTCTCGTTCAATGGCGATATTTCCGATGAGATCATGGCGAAACTCGATGCTTAAAATCATCGAGGGAGAGGTAGAACGTTGCGCATTTGTGGCATTGACCCCGGATTGAGAAGCACCGGTTGGGGGATTGTCGATGATACCGATGGTCACCTTGTCTGGGTCGCTGATGGAATGATACGCCCTGACCCGGATCAGGAAGACGCGAGGCGACTTGCCGTTATTCATGAGGGAATCGTCGATATGCTATCTCACTATCATCCTGATTTGGTTGGCATCGAGGAGGTTTTTGTTGCGCACAACGCCGCAACCTCGATCAAACTCGGCATGGCGCGGGGTGCAGCGATGGTCGCGGTGGCTGCTGCTGGCCTGCCGCTAAGGCAAATATCGGCAAAACGAATTAAGCAAAATATCACTGGTAGCGGACGCGCTGATAAAAACCAGATATCAGCGATGGTTAAGCGATTGCTCAACGCCACGCCTTGCGGGGCCGATGCGGCGGATGCACTGGCCATCGCCATCTCAGCTAGCCATGATCTATGGAATGATGGCAATGGTGATAATAACGGGCTGGCTTCAGCGATTGCCCGCGCGCTTGAAAAACAGGATAGCGCGTCATGATCGCTTCGATGCGCGGAAGATTGATCGAGACCAGCGATCATGATTGCGTCATTGAAGTCGGCGGTATCGGCTATCGTTGTCAGGCGTCAGGACGATGCTTGATGCGGATGGGGGCCGAAGGCACCGAAGTCGCGGTGCTGATCGAGACTTCAATCAAGGATGATAAGATCATTTTGACAGCTTTTACCGATAAAGCAGTCCAAAACGCCTATACCCTTTTGCAAATAGTGCAAGGCGTTGGTAGTAAGGCGGCGTTGGCTATTCTGTCGGCGATTAATCCTGATGAGTTAATGTTGGCGATTGCCGCCGCTGACAAAGCGATGATTAGCCGCGCCGATGGGGTTGGGCCAAAACTGGCACAAAGAATTATCAATGAATTAGCCGATAAAGTCGGCGATCTCCGTCTTGGCGGGGATACTAGCATAGCCACAACAGGCAGTCTTAAGCCAGAAAGCAGTGCGATTGCTGATGCTGTCTCAGCGCTGGTAAATCTCGGCTATGGGCGTGCTGAGGCGCATCAAGCGGTAACATTGGCGGCGGCCAGTGATCGATCAACCGATCTTGCGGTATTGTTGCCGGCGGCCTTAAGAGAGCTGGGTGGAGGGGGTGGATGACTGAGGAGCATTCTGAAGATCGTCTGGTCTCCCCCGAAAGCCAACGCCATGCCGAAGACGGGTTGCGTCCGGCGTCTCTTGTTGAGTTTATCGGTCAAACTGCGACCCTCGATAACATGAAAATCTTTATTGCCGCCGCCGCAAAACGCCGTGAAGCGATGGATCACGTGCTCCTGCATGGGCCGCCGGGGCTTGGCAAAACCACCCTTGCGCGGATTATCGCCAAAGAATTAAAAACCGGATTTAGGTCGACGTCAGGGCCGGTGATCTCAAGGGCGGGGGATCTTGCTGCTTTGCTGACCAATCTTCAACCGATGGATATTTTATTCATCGATGAGATTCACCGCCTTAATCCTGCCGTAGAAGAGGTGTTATATCCCGCTATGGAAGATTTTCAGCTGGATTTAATTATTGGAGAAGGGCCTTCGGCCCGATCGATCAGAATTGATCTGCCGCCATTTACTCTGGTCGGAGCAACCACGCGTTCAGGATTGTTAACCACGCCTTTGCGCGACCGGTTTGGAATTCAAACGCGGCTCGAATTCTACTCGCCTGACGAATTGCGGGTGATCTTGATGCGCCTTGCCGGTAAAATGCAAACGCCGCTGGATGATGAAGGCGCGCTCGAAATCGCACGGCGTTCCCGCGGAACGCCAAGAGTCGCTGGAAGATTGTTGAGGCGCGTCCGTGATATTGCCATGATGGAAGGATATGACCTCATCGATCACGCCGTTGCTGATAAGGCTTTGCTCGCTCTTGATGTTGATACGGCAGGGCTTGACGTGATGGACCGGCGATATCTTGTCGAACTTGCAGAAAACTATGGCGGCGGCCCAGTCGGGGTCGAGACCCTCGCAGCCGTGTTGGCTGAACAGCGTGATATGCTCGAGGAGGTGATCGAACCTTATCTTTTGCAAACCGGGCTGATCATGCGAACCCAACGAGGCCGTTGCCTTTCTCGTGCGGGCTGGTCATATATCGGGCTGGAGCCGCCGAGCGGGGTGCAATTAGATCTGCTCGATAACGTTCAGGGAAATGATGATGATTGAATTTTACCCAATACATGGCTTCATGCCGTCATCGCGCCGTATCGCCTTCGTTTCTTTACTCTTGTCCTAACTCATAATTTTAAGAGGTTTATTATGACAACTACCGCCGAAACCAATTTTGTTTCAACCAGCAATGATTTATCGATCTGGCAGCTATTTTTAGAAGCCGATCTGGTGGTCAAACTGGTGATTGTTTTGCTGATTGTCGCTTCTGTCTGGAGCTGGGCGATTATTTTTGACAAATTGCGAACCATTCGCCGCGAGAACACCTTGGCTAATCATTTCGAGGATGATTTCTGGTCAGGCGGTACGCTAGATTCGCTGTATGACAAGCTTGGTGGCGACCCTGACGGAGTGCTAGCGCGGGTTTTCACCGCCGCGATGCGCGAATGGCGGCGCGGGGGCAGTCGCATCAGTGTCAGTGGCGGCGCGGTTCATCCTCTAAGCCATCGAATCGAGCGCACAATGTCAGTGGCGATGGCCCGTGAGATTGCCGTTCTTGAAAAAGGGATGACTTTTCTGGCTTCGGTTGGTTCTGTTGCGCCTTTTGTTGGGTTGTTCGGTACGGTTTGGGGAATTATGAACTCATTCCAATCGATTGCCCAGTCTAAAAACACCAGTTTAGCCGTGGTCGCGCCGGGCATTGCTGAGGCCCTATTCGCGACAGCCTTGGGGCTGGTCGCTGCGATTCCGGCGGTGATGGCCTATAATAGATTTTCATCCCAAATAGAAGGCCTCGCCTCACGGGTAGAGACCTTTTCTGATGAGTTTTATACCTTGCTTAGTCGCCAATTGGATGAAGGATAATCGCTATGGGCGCTAATCTCAACGCGCGCAAACGCTCCGGAGGAGGACGACGGAAGCTTCGTCCGATCGGTGAGATCAATGTCACGCCTTTTGTCGATGTGATGCTGGTGTTACTGATTGTCTTTATGGTCACCGCACCCTTGTTGGCGGTGGGGATTCCGGTTGACTTGCCCGAAACGAGCTCGTCCGACGCGCTAGAAGAAGACCAACCCCCTCTGGTTATCACCGTCCAGAAAGACGGCACGATTAATCTGCAGAAAATTCCTATGGAAGAAGCCACACTGATTGCCAGACTGCAGGCGATTGTCACTGAAAACCCTGGCGTTGACGTCTATGTTCGCGGCGATAGAGAGGTGACCTATGGTGAGGTCGTGAGAATCATGGATATGATCAAGACTGCTGGTATAGCCCAGGTGAAACTCGTAACAAGACCGGCTGATGAGACATGATTGACGCGTGGGATAGGCGCGCTATCGGGGTTGCTTACTCTGTCGCCCTGCATATTATGGTCGTGGTATTTTTAATGACGGGTTTGCCATTTCTAGCCACATCCACGCCTGAAGTCCTACCAACCCTCACCGTCGAGATCGTTGATATCGTGCGTGAAACCAACCTTAATGAAGGCTTGCCGATAGAAAAACCGGCCTCCTCATCCGAGGACGCCGCCGCCCCCTCCGTCGTTAGTGCGCCGCCCCCACCGCCTCCACCCCCGCCCCCGGTTGCTGAAAAAACGCCCGTACCCCCCCCAACGCCGCCCGCCGCCCCGCCGGCTCCATCGCAAGAAGCCGTCGCGATACCGCAACCAAAACCCAAAACGGTAACGCCCCCCTCGGTTTCTAGTAGCCAGACCACGAGCAAAAAAGCGTCAGCGTCAGTATCTGCACCGCCAAAACGCCCTGCTTTTCTGACTAAGAAAAATAGCAAGAACGATCAGCTGGACGCTCTTGCCGCGCAGTTGCAGAATCTTGCTGGCGAGACAAGCAGCCGTGAAAAAGAGGAAGATGACCAAGAAAAACAGCAGAAAATCGATGAAATCAACGATGAAATCCGTCAAGTCGCCGGGCAAGCGATCAATGCCCCACCTGCTAGCGACGATAGGCTGGGGGCTGATATCGCGACGCTGCTTAAAAACCACATCAGTGTGTGCTGGTCGCCGCCTTCAGCGGTGGAAGATGCGAGGAATCTTATTGTTGACATAATTGTGCAATTAAATAAGGAAAGAGAGGTAACGAGTGTCACGATCAAAAATCAGGTGAGATACACAGCTGATCGTGGCTTCCAAGTCGCGGCCAACGCCGTTGAGCGGGCAATCAGAGACTGTAGCCCATTGACGGTATTACCGCCTGAAAAATACGATCTATGGAAAACGCTGGAGTTCAAATTTGATCCGAAGCTTTTTCTTTAAATGTTTTATGGAACGAGACGGAATAAACGAATGATGAGAATTTTAAAGCCTTTTACCGTATCAGGATTGATGATTTTAGCTTTTGTATTGACGGTTTTTAGGATGGCCGCAGCGCAATCCGAAGTCATCACCATCACTGAAGGTAATGTTGAGCCAACCCCTATCGCCATCGCTGATTTTGTCGATCAGAACGGCAAGCCGAGTGCATTAGGACGGGAGATAGCTGAGATTATCGCTAATGATCTTGAAGGCTCGGGCTTATTTAGAACACTTGACACTGCGGCGTTTATCTCGCCGCCACAAAGCGTTGCCGAACTGCCCGATTTTACCAACTGGCAGCCTTTGGGTGCGAAAGCCTTGCTGGTGGGTGAAGCGTTTTTTAATGCCGAAAGGATACTAGAAGTCAAATTCGCTCTTTGGGATGTAGTGCTGAATAAAAATGTCGCCGCTGGTGAAGGGAGCGTTCAGGAAATAGGTTTGAGGCGTATCTCGCACCAGATCGCTGATGTCGTCTATAGAGATTGGACAGGTGATGATGGCTATTTTGACACTCGAATCGTTTATATTTCCGAGAGTGGGCCGCCGGAAAAGCGTATTAAAAGGCTGGCTATCATGGACCAGGATGGCCATAACCATCTGTTTCTAACCGATGGCTCTTCACTGGTGCTAACCCCACGTTTCTCGCAACAAGTGCAGGAAATCGCCTATCTCAATTATTACAATGATCACCCGAATGTGTATCTTCTAGATATTCAAACAGGCCGATCAGAGTTGCTTGGGTCTTTCCCCGGTATGAGCTTTGCTCCTAGGTTTTCCTATGACGGCAAAAAGCTGATCATGAGTCTCGCTAGAGATGGGATCACTGATATTTTCGAGATGGATTTATCCACGCGCCAAACTAAGCAACTGACAAACACGCTCTCTATAGACACCTCACCATCATACTCACCTGACGACGGGCGCATCGTGTTCAATTCAGATCGAGCCGGCAATCAACAGCTCTACATCATGGACAGGAATGGCAGAAATGTGAAACGCATCAGCCGAGGCAAGGGACGCTATGCCACGCCAGTCTGGTCGCCGCGTGGTGATATTATCGCTTTCACTAAAGTGATTAGGGGTGAGTTTTATATCGGTGTCATAAACGCCGATGGTAGCGGTGAGAGATTGTTATCCAAAGGATTTCTGGTCGAAGCACCGACTTGGGCGCCAAATGGTCGAGTTTTGATGTATTTTAAGCAGAATCCGACTAATTCTGACGGTAGCGGGGGCGAAACTTATCTTTATCGCATCGACATCACTGGTTTTAACGAACGCCGCATCATTACCCCTCAGGACGCTTCAGACCCTGCATGGTCGCCGTTTCTGCCGCAATAATCGCAAGGAGAGGCGGGATAGCGGCAAATATTTGCTAAGATTATCAGTGTTTGTTATGATTTGACGAGCCGTCCAGGTAGTCGTTAATCGTATGGTTATATTCCAAAAGAATTGTGCATCAGTGATAATAGGTTGTTTTATTCTGAAAATTGCTGTATGGAGTGGTTTAATGATTAACAAACACTGATACATACGTAAATTTTTTAGGAGTTCTCCAATGATTGTTCGAATTGTAACCTTATTTATGGCGCTTGGCTTATTAGCCGCGTGTGAAACCGCATCTAGTGTCTCGGGTGATGCCTCTGGTTCAGGTTCTGGCTCAAGCTCAGGTGCGGATTCAAGTGTAAGTTCAAGCACGCAAGGGACGTCCGGACTAACGACCGTTGAGGAAGAACTGATCAATATCGGCGATCGAATATTTTTCGCCTTTGACAGTTTTGAACTGACGGCCGATGCACGCTCGACGCTTAACGCACAAGCCGCTTTTCTTGCCACTAACCCCGCACTTCGAATAGTTGTCGAAGGTCATTGTGATGAACGTGGCACCAGAGAATATAACCTCGCTCTTGGCGAAAGCAGAGCGTCCGCAACCCGGGATTATCTTGTGGCGCAAGGGGTAGACCCTGCGCGGATGAGGGTTATTTCCTATGGTAAGGAACGTCCAGCTGTGATCGGTTCGAACAATGCCGCATGGAGGTTTAATCGCCGTGCTGTTAGCGTCATCAGGTAACCTGATCCACACTTAATAATCAAAGCCCGACCCAGTTAATGCTGGTCGGGCTTTTTTATGCCACAATTATATGGCATCGTGATGCTTAAGGGTAGGCTGGCGCTCACGGGCTCTCAAAGTCTTACCTTGCCGAAATAATATTTGATGAGAAAAAAACCATGACTGATCTTCTCGCAACGACTAGATACTGTTTCATTCTTGCGATTGGGGCGGTTGGTATTGCCGTTTTGCTCATGCCACAAACGGTTTTGGCGCAAAGCGATAACACAAATGTTTTTGCCGATTATCAAAAGCGGATCACCAGAATCGAAGGAACTTTGCGCGATATGAGTCAGCGCATAGAAGTCGATCTTGATGAATTTCGCGAGGCGACGCAAAGCAACAAGCGTTTGGTGAATACCTTAACCCAAGTAGAAGAAAGGCTTAACCAGCTGGATAATATCACCGATGATATAGCCTCGCTGAACAGGAAAATTGGCAAAACCCTGCAAGCCGCGACCGATAACGAGTTTCGCATTATGCAGATAGAAGCAAGGCTAGAATCGATCAGGCGTCTTGATGCCAACGGCAATCTTGCCTTTAACCGTAATGGCGCGGGCTCGTCGCCCTCTTTGGACGAAACCTTAGATACCGATGAAAACAACGCGCCTAGGCCAAGCTGGACCGCCAATAAAAACCGTTTTCGAAGAAGAACTCGATAAAATTGAAAATAATGACATCCCACAGACGGATTCAGAAGAAGAGACGGTTGTGGCGGCTGTGCCTGATAGCGAGAGCGTGCAAATCGCCGTGGCCCGCTCCCTCTGTCTTGCCCGATGGCACCGATGAAGAAAAATATCAATTTGCGCTTGGGCTGGCGATGAAAAACCAGATGCCACAGGCTGAACAGGCTTTTGGCGAGTTCGCGGCTAGCTACGCCGACAGCCCTCGCTCGGTTGACGCTATGTATTGGCTTGGGCGAATTCAGTATTTGCAAGGATCATTCCAGCAAGCGGTGATCTCATTATCAGAATTTATCAGTCAATGGCCCAATGATCCGCGCCGGGTTGATAGCACTATCTGGCTAGCCGAGTCCCTATCGGAATTCGCTCCGGTTGAGGATGCGTGCAAAGTGTTTGAGCAATTGCCCGAAACATTCGATACCCCCCCTCGAAAACTGCTGACGCGCCTTGATGAGTTGAAAGAAACAATCGGCTGTGCCTAAACGAGACAAATCGCGTCATTTCTCGATAGATGCGTTAATGCTCAGATTAGGGTTACCGATTAAGGATAGCCCGCTATTACTTGCGGTTTCAGGCGGCCCTGACAGCATGGGCATGGCGGTGCTTATCGGGGATTGGCATAAAAATCTCACACCCCCAAAACCCCATCTGAGCGCGGTGGTGGTCGATCATGCTATCCGTCACGATTCCGCCGCCGAAGCCGCGCTTGTCACCGCAAGGCTAAACGCGATGGGTATCGCGGCCACTTGCCATCGTGTTGTTGAATCGCCTCCGAAAACAGGGCTTGCAGTATGGGCGAGGGCGCGGCGTTTTGAGATTCTCCATCGCCTTGCTATGCGTGATAACGCCACGATTATCATGGCCCATCACGCCGAAGATCAGGCAGAAACCGTGCAGATGCGTCTTGAAAAATCCTCAGGATTGCGCGGGCTCAGCGGTATGGCGGATATTTCGACGATCGGCAGCGTTATTCTCGCGCGCCCCCTTTTTAAGTGTCCCTAAAGCGTTTCTTGAGGCGGCGGCCCAAAGTGCGGAGGTTGAGGTGGTGCAGGATCCGACCAACCACGACCAACGCTATAAACGCCCACAATTACGCCGTGATAAGGCGTTGATGACAGACGAGGGAATAGATGACAGTGATTTTCTGAGACTTTCAGGACTGGCGCGGCGCATCACTGAAAATCTCGATACGGCTCTAGAGGCGATCGTCCCACCCTTGATGAATATCGAAAATGGCGGGTGGGGCTGGTTCGAGCGCTGGTTGCTCTCCCTGCCCAGAGAGCCGTCCTGTCCTGTGCCATGTGATCGCGAGGCTGGCTAGACGGATGACAACGCCAGGTTATCCACCTGATCATGACGCGGCCGCTGAACTTGCCGAGCGATTAGCGTCTGGACGCGATAGCACGCTTGCGGGATGTGAGTGGCGATATGATAAGCGATGGCCGGAGAAAATTCTGGTTTTTCGTGAAGCAGGGCGGCGCATAGAGCCGATGCTGATCCTTGACGGTACTGCGCTGTTTGACGGGCGATGGGTGGTTCGATATCCGCACAAGGCAACAATCGAGCCGATGGGAGCCAGACGTTTTGCCGCAATGCGTAGGAACGCCGCTACAGAGCAGTTTTGCGCATCGGCCCCCCCTCGAGCTTTCTGGTCATTGCCAGTGATTGTTGACGATCGCACCACAAATGGCGATAATGGGGGTAAAATCAGCGGAGTGACTCTTGACGATGGTACGAGGTTTCCCCATTTGAGGAATATGGGATCGAGCGGTGGTGGAGTAAAACTCAAAAACGGTGAAGCGGGGTTTATCGGCACGATTGCCGCATAGAGAAAGGGCAAAAGACAGTGAATAACACGGTAAAAAACGTCATGATATGGATTGCCATTGGCATTGTTATGCTGGCCTTGTTCAATATGTTTCAGCAAAACAACGGTAATGCGGCCACGTCCCAAGTTCCATTTTCCGACTTTATTATGCAAGTAGAAAAAGGTGGATATGCGTGAGGTAACCATAGAGGGCAATAATCTTTATGGCGTAACGCAAACCAATATCCGTATATCGAGTTATATGCCTGACGGTAATGATATTGTCCCTCTTTTGCGTGATAACAATGTAAGGATTGTCGCGCGTCCTGATCAAAGCGGCTCGCCAGGGATTCTATCGCTGTTGCTTGGCTGGTTTCCGATGCTGCTCTTTATTGGCGTGTGGATTTTCTTTATGCGCCAGATGCAGGGTGGCGGACGTAATGGCGCGATGGGATTCGGTAAATCGCGTGCAAAATTGCTAACTGAACACCACGGGCGCCTCACTTTGTGATGATGTTGCTGGTATAGATGAAGCGAAGACTGAACTTGAGGAAGTGGTCGAGTTTCTGCGTGATCCATCACGATTCCAGCGTCTTGGCGGTAAGATTCCAAAAGGTGTTTTACTGGTAGGGCCGCCTGGCACCGGCAAGACTTTGCTAGCACGCGCGATCGCGGGCGAGGCGAATGTGCCGTTTTTCACTATTTCCGGCTCAGACTTCGTTGAGATGTTTGTTGGCGTCGGTGCAAGCCGTGTTCGTGATATGTTTGAGCAAGGTAAGAAAAACGCGCCCTGCATTATTTTTATCGATGAAATAGACGCTGTCGGGCGTCATCGTGGCGCCGGGTTGGGCGGCGGCAATGACGAACGCGAGCAAACCCTTAATCAAATGTTGGTCGAAATGGACGGCTTTGAAGCCAATGAAGGCGTTATTCTTATCGCTGCGACTAACCGTCCAGACGTGCTTGATCCTGCACTTTTGAGGCCGGGACGTTTCGATCGGCAGGTTGTCGTCTCTAATCCTGACGTGCTGGGACGCGAGAAAATTCTCAAAGTCCATATGCGTAAAGTACCACTGGCGGCCGATGTTAATGCACGGATTATCGCTCGTGGCACTCCAGGATTTTCAGGTGCTGATCTTGCTAATCTTGTCAATGAAGCTGCGCTTCAGGCGGCCCGAAAAAATCGCCGCACCGTATCGATGGCTGAATTCGAAGATTCCAAAGATAAAGTCATGATGGGAGCCGAAAGGCGATCGATGGTCATGAGTGATGAAGAGAAAAAACTGACAGCTTATCACGAAGCTGGGCATGCGATTGTCACTTTGCACCAGCCTGCTTCAGACCCTATTCACAAAGCGACAATTATTCCTCGTGGCCGAGCCCTTGGCATGGTGATGCGCTTACCTGAAGGTGATCGAGTCTCTGTTGCGCGAGACAAACTGTTTGCCGATTTGAGAGTCGCTTGCGGGGGACGCATCGCTGAGGAGATAATTTTCGGCAGAGAAAAAGTCACCACTGGCGCATCAAGCGATATCCGCATGGTGTCCGAAATCGCAAGGCGGATGGTCACCGAATGGGGATTATCAGAGAAACTGGGCTTTCTGGCTTACGCCGCCGATGAACAAGAGGTATTTTTAGGGCGTTCGGTGGCGCAGCAGAAAAATATGTCCGACAAAACCGCTTTGCTGATTGACGAGGAAATCAGGATCATTGTTGATGGTGCTTACAATGAGGCCACACAGATTCTTAAAACCCATAAAAAAGATCTGACAACCCTTGCTGAGGCTTTGCTCGAATACGAAACCCTGTCAGGCGATGAGATCAAAACTGTTGTCGAGGGCGGTACAGTGGTTCGCGGCGATTCCGAAGATTTACCCACATCACCGCGCGAAAAATCAAGAACCACCATTCCCGGCGGCGCACGAAAACCCCGAAAAGGGGCCGCATCACCCTCTCCGTCCGGTGAATGATCTGCTGGCAAGATAAGCCGCCTCTCCCCCCTTTTGCCGATGATGTGCACTATGGTGGCAATGCACGTACTTGGCTAAGACCGCAAGGGATTTGCGGATTTTCCAGCGAGAAACTATTTCCTTTAACTGACACAGGGCTTGGGTTTTCCCATTGCGATGTGCTGCAACGCCACAACGAGCGTTTTACCGTCTCACGCATCCCAGCCGCATCGCTTTTGGATCATGCGGAGCAGGGCAGTATCGAGGCGGCGGAAATGGCGCAACGGTGGCTCACGCGCATCACAACGCCGCGTTATTCATTTGCCGGATTATCCCTCAACCGGTTCAGAATCATGGGAATTATCAACGCGACTCCTGACAGTTTTTCCGATGGCGGGGATCATTTTGAATCTGACGTGGCGGTCGCGGCGGCGGTTGAGATGACGCAGGCTGGTGCGGAGATTATTGATATCGGCGGCGAATCTACACGCCCCGGTGCAGATGCTGTCAGCTCTGATGAGGAATGTCGCAGGATTTTGCCGATTATCGAGGAACTGGCGGGTAGGGGATATTGTCTGTCCGCTGATACGCGCCATAAAAAGGTAATGGAAGCTGCGCTAGACGGGGGAGCCAGATTGATCAATGACGTAAGCGGGCTTGGCGATCAGGGTGCGGCGGATTTGATCGCTAAACGATCATGTTCGGTGATTATCATGCATATGCAGGGCGAACCGTCCTCGATGCAGACCGCCCCGAGGTATCAATTCGCTCCTGCTGATATTTATGACTGGTTTGACCACAGGATAGAGCAGGCGGTCGTTGAAGGCCTCCCGCGGGCGCAAATAGCCATCGATATCGGTTTTGGTTTCGGTAAGACGCCCCAGCATAACATGCAGCTGATGGCGTGGATTTCGATGTTTCACGGGCTTGGAGTGCCGATTATGCTTGGGGTTAGCCGCAAATCGACCATCGCACGCCTCTCGCGTGATGAGGCGGTAAAAGAGCGTCTTGGCGGCTCGTTAAGCCTAGCCACTTTGGGCTATGCGCAAGGTGTGCAGATGTTCAGGGTGCATGACGTGCCTGAGACGCGTCAGGCGCTGGTGCTCGCTGAGGCTGTGCGGCTTCATGAGGTTAAAATTGACGTGAGCACGTAACAGCTTATAAATAAAAGCGAACGGAAGCGAGCATGACACGATATTTTGGAACAGACGGCATCAGGGCCACGATTAATACAGGAGCAATGACGGCTGAGAATATCGTCCGCCTCGCACTGGCTGTGGGGTATTATTTCTCACGTCACAATGCCGATGGCAAACCGCCTTCAAAACGGCGTCCTTTGGTGATTATTGGCAAAGATACGCGGCTTTCGGGCTATATGGTCGAGGCGGCCCTGCACGCGGGGTTTGCCTCTATAGGGATGGACACGCGTCTGCTAGGCCCGGTGCCAACCCCTGCTGTTGCTTATCTCACCCGCACTTTACGCGCCGAAGTCGGCGTGATGATCTCAGCAAGCCACAATCCGCATTATGACAACGGAATCAAACTTTTTGGCCCCGACGGACATAAATTGCCAGATGCGGTAGAAAATGAAATCGCTAAAATCATGACCGATCATATTGCTCTGGGCCGAACCCGAAAATCTCGGCAGGGCGCGGCGACTGAAACGATGGGCTTGGGCGTTATATGGAATCAATCAAAGTGGCCATTCCGCGCAATATGCGCCTGACCGGACTCAAGGTCGTGGTTGATTGCGCGAATGGAGCGGCTTATCGCGCCGCCCCTGAAATTCTGTATGAACTAGGTGCTGAGGTGATTCCCTTAGCGGTTGCGCCGGACGGTCTCAATATCAACAGAGACTGTGGTGCGGTGCATCCTGAGGCGATGGCGGCCCGGGGTGGTCAGCTATGGCGCGGATATTGGGATTGCGCTTGATGGCGACGCTGACCGCCTGATTATGGCCGATGAAAAGGGCGTTTTGATTAATGGCGATCAGTGTCTTGCGGTGATTGCCGATAGTATGATTGAGGAAGGGCGGCTACGCGGCGATAAGGTGGTCGGCACGCTGATGAGCAACCACGGCCCCCTTGAGCGGTATTTTGCTGATAAATCTATCGGGCTGATGCGCGCGCAAGTTGGTGATCGCTATGTCCTCGATGCGATGCGTCAAAATGATCTTAATCTTGGTGGCGAGCCTTCTGGGCATATCCTGATGACCGATTACGCCACTTCGGGTGATGGGTTAATGAGCGCGTTGGTGATGTTGTCTTCTCTGTTGCGTGCCGAAAAACCTGCGAGTGAGGCGTTATTTCGATTTGACCCGACTCCACAAACTATCACCAATGTGGTGTCGGATAGCCACGAAGCGATGACGCAGGCTTTAGACAGTGATCAGGTGGCGGCGGCGATCAGCGACGCTAAAGCAAGCCTTGGCGAAACCGGCCGGATCATTATTCGTCCCTCAGGGACTGAATCTGTTTTGCGCATTATGGTCGAAACCCCTGATGCCAAACTGATGAATCAAGTGTCAGGCACTCTGTCTGGCCTCATCCGTGCTGCAATGACCGATGCCGCTTGATCTCCGTGATTTTGCTGGCGTGAAGCCGAAAAGGAAGCCGCGCCGCCCGCATTTTTCCTCAGGCCCCACGGTTAAGTATCCTGGCTGGTCGCCGGATTTTCTTAAAACTGCGCCTCTAGGCAGATGGCATCGCTCGGAGGTAGGGGCGGCAAGGGTATGCAGCGTTGTTGATCTGATGCGTCAGATTCTTGCTATTCCCGATGATTACCGTATTGGTATCGTCCCCGGCTCAGACACTGGTGCGATGGAAATGTCACTTTGGTCAATGCTCGGCGCACGCGGTGTTGATGTGCTGGCTTGGGAAGTTTTCGGCAAATTATGGCTTAATGATATTGTTGGGCAGTTGAAACTTGATGATGTGCGGGTTTTTGACGCCGAGTTCGGCGCGCTGCCTGATCTAAGCCAGATTGATGATGATCGCGATGTGGTGTTCACGTGGAACGGCACAACTTCGGGTGTATGTGTGCCGCATGGCGACTGGATAAACCCATCGCGGCCAGGGCTCATGATAGCCGATGCTACTTCCGCTATTTTTGCCTTGCCCGTGCCGTGTCCTCTTCTCGATGTGATTACATTCTCATGGCAGAAGGCGTTAGCAGCGAGGCGGCTCACGGGGTGATTATTTTATCGCCCAAAGCTGTAGAAAGGCTTGAAACTTATACCCCGCCATGGCCGATGCCCAAGGTGTTCAGATTAACAAAGGACAACACGCTGATCGAAGAGATTTTTAACGGTGCACCGATTAATACGCCATCTATGATGTGTGTTGAGGACGCGATTGACGCTTTGGAGTGGGTACAGAAAATCGGCGGATTAGACGCGCTTTATGGCCGTGTGCACCGCAATCGCAAAATTGTCGATGACTGGATCTCGCAGCATTCTTCGTTGGCTTATCTAGCCAAGTCGCCGCCGACAATTTCCTCCACATCTCTTTGCTTGAATATCACCGCAGATTGGTTTGTTGACTTGGATGAGACAGCATCGCGCATGATCACCGGAGCAATCACCGCCATGCTTGAAGCCGAAGGCGTCGCTTTTGATATTAATGCGCATCGTCTCGCGCCGCCCGGATTGCGGATTTGGGGCGGCCCGACCGTTGAAGCTGATGATATAGAGGCATTACTGCCGTGGATCGATTGGGCCCTTGAGGCAGGGCGAGGTTTCAAGGAATAAAAATGCCCGTCTTGTAGCAAGCGATCTCCTTATCAACCACACTCATCATCATCGAAATTCTCGGCGGGCAGAGCCAACGGCCAACGTTTTCTCCATCCGCTTTAACATAAAGTATAGTTTCTTATGTACTATGAAGATCTCCCGCTCACCAATAGAATTCGGTTTTCTTGCTTTAAGGCAACAATAGATGTGCAAAGGCCAAAGTCTCTACCTGCTTATGATGGGATAAGGCTATAGTTATATCTCCATTTGTGGGCCCGAAAGAAAGGTGGCAGATGTGGAATGCGACCCTGAAAACGCGATTCCTCTGAAAACCATTGCGGAAGTCGCCCCGCTGGGGTAATTCTTGAGCGGGAAAATAATGCCGGATCACCCTGATGAGCAAAAAATCTGATAATCGACAGCTTGGATCAGGGCTATTGCCAGAAGGCATCAGCGACGTGATGCCGGCAGATGCCATGGCAAGGCGCAGCGTAATCAACACCGTGATGGACAGCTTTGTCTCGATGGGGTACGCGCAAGTGAGCCCGCCGATGATAGAATATGAGGAAACTTTGCTCGCTGAAGGCCCGGGCGCGGCCCTAGCAGACAACACTTTTCGCCTGATGGACCCGATAACGCGGCGGATGCTGGCGATCAGGTCAGATATGACCGCGCAGATCGCCCGTATCGCGATCACGCGCATGAAGCATCTACCGCGCCCATTAAGGCTAGCATATCACGGGCAGGTATTACGCATAAAGCCTGACCCGCTTAATCCTGAACGGCAACTAGCGCAGGTGGGGGCTGAGTTGATCGGTGCAAATGCGATTATCCATGACGCTGAAGTTGCGGTGGTCGCAGTTGAATCTTTGCGGCGATGCGGCGTTGAGACCTTAAGCATCGATCTGAATGTGCCGCGCCTGCTCGATGCTTTGCTGGATGGCGAGATCGATGCCGCGCTTCGCAGTGCGGTCGCCGCCAAAGATATTGGTGAAATTAGCAGAATTGCTCCTGACCACGCCGCGATAATCGGGCAGATTCTCGATCTGTCGCTGGTTAAAAGCGATAAGATAAAAGATGAAATAACAGGTTTGAGCAAAAATTTATCACAGGCGGCCTCGGCTATGCTGGCTGATTTACTTGCTCTTGGCAGAAGAAATCATCATCGCCGCACCTTTCGTTCAGGTGACTATGGATCCGCTGGAACAGCGCGGGTTTGATTATCATCAAGGGGTAGGCTTTTCCATCTTTGCTAAAGGCGTAAGGGGAGAGATTGGACGAGGCGGACGCTATAGGATAACCACCACGGCGGCTGATAATGAAACATCGACTGGCGTTACGCTTTATCTCGAGCGTGTTCTTCGGTGTGTCCCGCCGGGTGCATTTCCGCCGCTTGTCTATATCCCGCAAGATCGGGGAATAGCGGCCCTTGATCGATCTCACCGCGCAGGGGCATCAAGCGATTATGGGTGGTAAAACCTTAGGCGATGGCAAGAACTGGCGCGATGAAGCTCAATCTTTTGAAGCCACACATTATCTCGACGGCGATAAAGTCAAAAGTATCTCTTAATCTGTCAAGGAACGCAATTAATGACAAATGTTGTAGTAATTGGCTCTCAATGGGGCGATGAGGGCAAGGGCAAAATCGTTGATTGGCTATCGGAAAAAGCCGATGTGATTGTCCGTTTTCAAGGTGGACATAATGCAGGGCATACGATGGTGATCGATGATAAGACTTATAAGCTGAGTCTGTTGCCTTCGGGTATTTTGCGCGCAGGGAAAATCTCGGTGATCGGCAACGGGGTTGTGATTGACCCCAAGGCGCTCGTTGATGAGATGGATATGCTCATCAATAAGGGGGTTGAGATCAATCCTGATAATCTGATGATTTCGCTATCCGCCCCGCTCGTATTACCAGTGCATCAGCGAATAGATCTTGCGCGCGAGCGTCTTTTGGGCAAAGGCAGGATCGGCACGACTGGTCGCGGTATAGGGCCGGCGTATGAGGATAAAGTCGCACGGCGGGCGGTTCGGATGGCTGACCTGATCAATGATAACGTTTTACTCACTGCTCTTGAACGCCTGCTTGAGCACCATAATATCTGGCTTCAGGGCGCCGGAGAGGCGGTTATTGAGACCGATGAGATCATGGAATTGCTCACCCCTATGCGGAAGAGAATCATCCCCTATTTGGGTGAGGTCTGGCATCTTCTCGATGCGCAGCAGCGCCGCGGACACCGAATTCTATTTGAAGGCGCGCAGGGGCGTAATGCTCGATATTGATCACGGCACCTATCCTTTTGTGACCTCATCACACACGGTGGCGGGGCAAGCCTCGGCGGGTTCGGGGTTCGCTCCAACTTTGATTGGCTATGTGCTGGGGATTACCAAGGCTTACACCACGCGCGTTGGCGCGGGTCCTTTTCCTACCGAGGAAAAAAACGAGACTGGCGAGATTTTGGGCAAGAGGGGCAATGAATTCGGCACGGTCACAGGGCGCAAGCGCCGATGTGGCTGGTTTGATGCGGTGATGGTCAAGCAAGCAGGAAAAATTTCTGGAATCAGCGGCATGGCGCTAACAAAAATAGATGTGCTCGATGGGTTTGAGACGCTTAGGATTTGTATTGGCTATCGGCTTGGCGATAAAATCCTTGATCGTTTTCCGCCGGCGAGTTTTGATCAAGAACGCCTTGAGCCAATTTATGAGGATATAGAAGGTTGGCATGAAAGCACAGCAGGGGTTAGATCATGGGCTGGTTTGCCGCCTCGAGCGGTGAAATATATCAAGAGACTTGAGGAATTGACTGGAATCCCAGTGGCCAGCGTTTCTACAGGCAGAGGGCGCGATGACACGATTCTCGTCAAAGACCCGTTTGAGACCTCCGTTTGAGACCTCATTTAAAGAATAACCCTTGCGCCGTCTGATTACCCGGTTAGACCAATCTCTTCGGCTTGATGGCGAACTGCAAGTTGCAGTTTTTCAAAAGCGCGCGTTTCTATCTGGCGAATACGTTCACGACTGACGCTGAATTTTTTCGATAATTCCTCAAGTGTTTCCGGCGTATCCGCTAGGCGTCTTGCCTGAATAATCGCAACTTCACGTTCATTGAGGCCTTCCATCGCCTTAAGCATCAGTTGGCGACGGATATGATATTCCTCCGCTTCGGCGAATTGCACTTCTTGCGTTTCGCTATCATCTTCCAGCCAGTCCTGCCATTGCGAATGATCGGCTTCACCTGAAATGGGTGCATTCAGCGAATGATCTCCTCCAGCAATGCGGCGATTCATATTGACCACCTCGACTTCAGAAACATCTAACTGTTCGGCGATTTCCGTCACCTGTTCAGGCTCAAGGTCGCCCTGCTCATAGGCTTTGATCTCACCTTTGATGCGCCGTAGATTGAAAAATAGTTTTTTTTGCGCCGCCGTAGTACCAATTTTAACCAGCGACCATGAACGTAAAACATATTCCTGAATGCTCGCCTTGATCCACCACCTTGCGTAAGTCGACAAGCGAAATCCTTTTTCGGGCTCGAACTTCTTAACCGCATGCATCATTCCAAGATTACCCTCAGCGATTAACTCACTCACTGGTAAGCCATAGCCTCGGTAGCCCATGGCGATTTTGGCCACTAGGCGTAAATGGCTTGTTACTAGTTTATGCGCCGCTTCGACGTTGCCGGTGCTTTTCCAGTCTTTTGCCAATGTGTATTCATCATCGGCGGACAGCATTGGAAAACGCCTGATTTCCTGTAAATACCGCGCAAGATTACCCTCAGGCGATAGATTTTCAAGTGATGCCGGTAAACTCGCTACGCTCATAACACAAAACCCCAATGACGTTATTAGTAGTTATATGGGGATTATAACACTCTTTGTAAAGATGGCGAAGGCCTCTAACGGAAAACTCTATGATTAGCCATTAATAGGGGGCGCGCGCCCCTTGATGGGACGATGGGTAAGGGCGGTTTCAAGCGCATCGATCAAACCCAGCATATCTTGTGGAGCAGGCGCATCAAACGCCATCGCCTCGCCGGTTACAGGATGCTCAAAGCCAAGATGACCGGCATGGAGTGCTTGCCGCGGAAAACGCCTTAAAACGCCCAGAGCCTCGCGTAAGGCGTTATCAGGCATTTGCCCACCGCGCATCGGCCGGCCGTATAGCGGGTCGCCGATTACTCCATGATTTTGATGGGCGAGATGGACTCTGATCTGGTGCGTGCGTCCGGTGGCAAGGCGACACTGTACCAGACTAGCCAAAGGTGGCAGAATGCGGTTGATCTCTACATAGGTGAGGGCATCGCGCCCTTTGGCTGTTACCGTCATTTTTTTGCGCGCGCGCCCATCGCGCCCGACCGGTGCATTGATTGTAAAGGATTTTTCGCCAATCACACCCCAGACCAGCGCGGTGTAAACTCGATCGATGGTATGAGCGCTAAACATTTTAACCAGACGCTGATGGGCGATTTCCGATTTTGCCGCTAGCATGACGCCACTGGTATTTTTATCGAGGCGATGGACGATGCCCGGACGCGCCTCACCGCCTATGCCGGTGAGGCCGTCGCCACAATGTGCGATCAGCGCGTTGACCAACGTTCCGTCAAGATTCCCTGGCGCGGGATGAACCACCAACCCCGCAGGTTTATCGATCACGATTAGATGCTCATCCTCGAACAGGATTTTGAGTGGAATCGCCTGCGGTTTCGGCTTGGGCGCCACCGAGGCGGGAATCGAGAGCTGATAAGTGGCCCCACTGATGACATTTGTTGCAGGATCACGCGAAACCTTGCCATTAACCGTCAGATTTCCATCCAAAATCAAGGTTTTAATTCTCGAACGTGAAAAATTATCCTCCCGGCTGGCAACCTCAGTGGTAAGCCAGCGATCAATGCGACCTTGTCCGAGGTTTTGATCTGCGGTAAGAGTTATCTGAGAAGGATTTTTAGCCATTTAGGAAACACTATGCCCTCATCTAGACAATCACACCAGTCTGAATTTTCCTATACTGAACCCGCGTGGCTCAAAATAATCAGAGTGGCGATTGTTGTCATGTCGACTTTGATCGTTGTTGGGTTGGGGTTGCTCATCTATGGCTTCTCAACAAGAGTAGGACAGTTAGACTCAACACCCGAAAAGCAGGTCACTATACAGTTTCCTGCACCAATGTCGCCTAGTAGCACCGGGTATGACACAGCGGGGCGGCTTAGCATCCATTTTGCCGATAAGGATGGTTTTGGGAAGATTGTAACTTTGACGCCGGACAGGACGGATATCGATTCTATCATAACGCTTGTGCCGTGGGATAATGATGGCTTTGCCATCGATTAACGCGAAAACCGCACGGCTTCGATCAAGGTCGTCTCAAGCGGAAAATCAAAAAAATGCGCAACGGGGGCCCCGAACGTCAAAGGCAGGAGATAAAAGCGGAGCATGAATATCAGCCATGCCGCGTAAACAGGGAACAGTTTTTCGGGTAGAAACCCCGGTCTTAGCTTCTCGGTTGCGGTGATGATCGGGGTGGTGGCTTGAATAAGCCAGCGCATGAGAAAAAACCTCGATGTTTCAGCAAGAGCGATGCTGAGAAAAAAACGCCCCAAACACAGCCACATAGCGAGGCCTAACATGCTATCGACTAGGATAAGACCAATAGGCCAATCATCAAACATTCGATGCGCTCCTTTGAAAATTAACCTATCGGGAAAATAGGATATGGTCAAATGCTCCGCTTGTCGCTATGGTGGCGGCCGATAATCAAGGTGTTTTAGTATGGCGCAACCGCAATATGTTTATACGATGAATTCTCTCGGCAAAATCTGGCCGGGAGGAAAGGACGTCCTCAAGGATATTTCGCTGTCCTTTCTGCCGGGGGCAAAAATTGGCGTCTTGGGCGTCAATGGCTCGGGTAAATCAACCCTATTACGGATCATGGCGGGTGAGGAGACTGACTTTCAGGGCGAAGTCTGGTCGGCGGACAGCATTAAAGTCGGCTATTTACCCCAAGAACCTGAGATAGATCAAACTCTGACGGTGCTTGACAATGTAATGCTCGGCATGGCCGAGCAAAAAGCGTTGGTAGATAAATTTAACACCATCAGCGCGCGTTTCGCCGAAGAACTAACCGATGATGAAATGACCGCACTGATCACTGAGCAAGGCGAGGTGCAGGAGCAAATAGACAATGCTGATGCGTGGGATCTAGAACGCAAAGCTGGAATTGCTATGGATGCTTTGCGCCTTCCGCCTCCGGATTCTCCCACCGACAAATTATCAGGTGGTGAAAAGCGCAGGGTTGCCTTATGCCGCTTGTTGCTCGCCGCGCCTGATATGCTTCTGCTCGATGAGCCGACCAATCATTTAGACGCCGAATCCGTTGCGTGGCTTCAGCGATTTCTGCAAGATTTTGCTGGCACTGTCGTAACAATTACCCATGATCGTTATTTTCTCGATGAGGTAGCAGGCTGGATTCTAGAACTCGATCGAGGAAGGGGCTTTCCATTCAAAGGCAATTATTCAAGCTGGCTCGAGCAAAAACAAAAACGGATGGATGTCGAAGGCCGATCAGCAGATGCGCATACGAAACTACTCTCACGCGAATTGGAATGGGTACGTGCAGCCCCCAAAGCAAGGCAGGCCAAATCCAAAGCGCGTATTACCGCTTATGAAAAACTGTTAGAGCAAGAGACCGAAAATATCAACGAGACGGCACGGATAACAATTCCCCCCGGCCCGCGTCTGGGCAATACCGTGATCAAATCAGAAGGCTTAGGCAAAGCATTCGGCGACCGGCTGCTGATAGATAACCTTGATTTCGTGCTTCCACCTGGAGGAATTGTCGGGGTGGTTGGTGCGAATGGTGCTGGGAAAACAACATTGTTTCGTATGCTGACCGGACAGGACAAACCGGATCAGGGCACTTTGACTATCGGTGATACGGTGGTGATGGCTTATGTCGATCAATCACGTGATGCGCTTGATAACAATAAAAATGTTTGGGAGGTGATCTCGGACGGCCTCGATGAGCTTCCCCTCGGCAAGCGCACTATTTCCTCGCGCGCCTATGTTGGGCAGTTTAATTTTAAAGGGAGCGATCAGCAAAAGCGGGTTGGGCAGTTATCCGGGGGTGAGAGAAACCGTGTCCATTTAGCGAGGATGCTTAAATCAGGATGCAATCTTCTCCTGCTCGATGAGCCGACTAATGATCTCGATATTGACACCTTACGCGCGCTAGAGGAGGCTTTGCTATCTTTTGGTGGTTGCGCGGTGATTATCACCCATGATCGCTGGTTTCTTGATCGGACGGCGACACATATTCTCGCTTTCGAAGGCGACAGCCACGTCGAATGGTTTGAAGGAAACTGGCAGGCTTATGAAGAAGATAGAAAAAGGCGCTTGGGCGTGGCCGCAGAAATGCCAACCCGAATCAAATATAAGCCAATCACTCGCTAGCGATCTGGCGATTAATCTTACTTTGTTTTCTTAAGGTCTCAGTCAGCGCGTTAAAATCACCACCATTCTGACGAACGACCGCCAAATTTTCATCTCTTTGTGTGATGAGCATCGACACATTTTGTATATTGATGTCAAAAATAACCGGCGGTTTATTAGGTGAAGTATTAATCCACCATATCACCTCGTAATCCTCAGATTGTCCGATTTTATCATGAACTAAGCCGGTGACGATCACCCATTTATTACCTTTTAGGCGCGAGGACTGGTGCGTGTATTCAGTGGTTTTGAAGTAATCGAACTGGGTTTCCGCTATGGCCAACAACACCTCTCGAAACGCTGTCAGATATTGTTGCTTTTGCTCATCACTGATCTGTCGCCAATACGGCCCTGTGGTGAATCGTGCAATTTTTTCGTAATCAAAATAGGTATCGATAATCCTATTGGTATGTGCGCGTATGTCTTGGGCAGACAAATCGTTGTCGGTAATAATTCTAATGTCATCGATCAGAGTATTGACAAGGCGCGTGCTTTCCTCGAGGCGATCAGCCGTCGCCACCTTGACCAATGACGCTAACAGCATGAAAACAATAACCATATGACGTGTGATCAAAACCATCATCATCTTTTCCTTATTGGCTATCCTCAATGAATGCGTCAAAGAGGTCGTCATGGGACTCAGGAGCACTGTGCTGATAAAAGATAGAGCGACTGCGGGCGTAAGGATCAAGAGACCGGTATTTAATATCATTGATCAAATCATAATTATTACCGCGAGCGGTGATTAACCGCACTGGTGTTTGGGTTGTAAGCACCACGGTGCTGGTAGTTGGACTGTATATAAGTGGGTTGAGGATAGAATCAACGACTGTCGCTGAATGGCTTCTTACTGTTCCAGGGCCGACGACCGGCATGACTAAATATACCCCTGCAGGAGTTCCCCATTGCTCAAGCGTTGTGTTGAAATTGGTGATCTCAGCATCATCCTCAGTCAGATCAGCAAGCCCAAAAGTTAAACCATTGACCAAAAAAGTAACAACGGCCAGTGACATGTTTTCAGCATCTCCCTGCAACGCTGAATTGATCATCGTTGAGGGTAAGGCTGTCCAGTTGGCGTAATGCGTCATCATCTTTTGGGTTGTCTCAGGTGTTGCTAGATAGGCTTTTGCCAGAGGTTCTATGGCGACATCATCTATTTTCACATTAACATCGAATATAGTTCTGTTCTGCACCTCGTAAGGATCGCGCACCTCAGAACGTTGCTCTTCGGGAATCGAGTTGCATCCGACCAACACGACGGCGACTGCTACGTAAATAGTCCATTTTTTAAACGCCAGCGAAAACATAGCTAGATATTAAGAAAAGCTGAAATTAAGTCAATGACAATGCAAATATGAACATCGAAACATAATATGGCCAGCAACAATAAAACGGTATCAGACAAAAACGCTACATGCTAAAACCAGCATGATGAAAAATGATCAATCCCAGTTATCCGCTATTTCGTGCACCTCGCCATCAAAACCATGGTTAGAAGGCCTTAACCCGCAACAGATCGAGGCCGTCTCGCATCTCGATGGGGCGTTATTGGTATTGTCAGGAGCTGGCACGGGTAAGACACGCGTTCTTACCTCTCGACTCGCTAACCTGATCGATACCGGCCGTGCCAAACCATGGAATATCTTGGCTGTCACCTTCACTAACAAGGCGGCGCGCGAGATGAAAGACAGGATCGCGGCGATGATCGGCGATATGGTTGAGCAAGTCTGGTTTGGCACATTTCACGCGCTGGCTGCACGGATTTTACGCCGCCACGCCGAATGTGTCGGTTTGACTTCTAACTTCACTATCTTCGACACCGATGACCAGCTGAGGCTTATCAAGCAGGTGATGGAGGCCATGGATCTAGATGCAAAGCGTTTTCCGCCACGGATGGTGCTGGCGATCATCGATCGCTGGAAAAATAAAGGCCTGACGGCGGATAAGGTTAGCGCCGCGCAGGCCAGCGATATGATCGGCGGCAAGGCCCAACGGTTGTATGAGGCCTATCAACAACGTCTCATTTCACTGAATGCTTGCGATTTTGGTGATTTGCTTCTGCATAATCTCACGATTTTTAATACTTATCCCGATATTCTGGCCCTTTATCATCAGCGAATTACCCATATCATGGTCGATGAATACCAAGATACTAATGTCGCACAGTATTTGTGGTTGAGGCTTCTAGCACAGCATTCGCGTAATCTTTGTTGTGTCGGCGATGATGATCAATCGATTTATGGCTGGCGCGGGGCTGAAGTCAGTAACATTCTGCGTTTTACCGAAATCTATCCTGAAGCGGTGACGATCCGTCTTGAGCAGAATTACCGGTCGACAGCTCATATTCTGGGTGCGGCGTCAGGGCTGGTGGCGCATAATAAGAACCGTTTGGGAAAGACGCTTTTCACCGCTAGCGAGGATGGTGAAGCCGTCAGGCTGGTGGGTTGTTGGGATGGCGGCGGTGAGGCGCAGTATATCGCCGAGCAAATAGAAGACCTCAAAGCTGATGAGAATCTTCCGCTTAATGAGATAGCTATACTGATTAGAACCGGCTACCAAACCCGCGAGTTCGAGGATTGTTTTATCAAGCGAGGGATTCCGTATAAAGTCATTGGCGCAAAATTCTATGAGCGACAGGAAATCCGTGATGCGATCGCCTATTTGCGGCTCATCGCCCAGCCCGCAGATGATCTGGCTTTCGAGCGCATTATCAATAAACCAAGGCGTGGATTAGGTGACACCTCTCTTGCGGCTATCCGCCAAGCGTCTCGGGCGACAGGTTTACCGATGCTGGCGACCGCAGAGAAGATGCTTGTTGAACCCACGCTCAAACCCGCGATGAGAAAAAACCTTACCCAGATCGTGACTCTTTTTGACGATTGGCGTAGCAAGGTTGGTGAGATGCACCATCCCGAATTTGCAATGCAGGTGCTAGATCAATCGGGGTACACCGCTATGTTGCAGGCGGAAAAAACCTATGAAGCCGAAGGCCGGCTCGAAAACCTCAAGGAGTTGATCACATCGATGGCGGGTTTTGAAAGCTTGCCTGCTTTCCTAGAACATATCGCTCTGGTCATGGATAGCGATACGCCGGTAGAAGGTGGTGAGGTGACGCTGATGACCCTTCACGCCGCTAAAGGGCTCGAATTTGACACCGTCTTTCTAGCGGGTTGGGAAGAAGGTTTGTTTCCATCGGGGCGAACACTTGATGAAAACGGCATCAGAGGCTTGGAGGAGGAAAGACGGATTGCTTATGTCGGCCTCACAAGAGGACGCCGCCGGGTTTTTATTTCCTATGCCCAAAGACGTCAACTTTACGGAGCATGGCAAAACGCTATACCATCCCGATTTATCACTGAATTACCGCCCGAACATATTGTTTTAGTCACCGAACACGGGATGGAGGACGTCCTCACGCCATATTATCAGGCGGAGGCGGTTATTATACCGGAGCAAACGGCGGGGGAGCAAAAACGGGCTTTTAATATCGATGATAGGGTTTTTCATGAAAAATTCGGCAACGGCACTGTTTTAGAAATTGAAGGCGATAAATTGCTGGTCGATTTCGATAAAAACGACCGGAAAAAAGTCATGGCTGGATTTGTGCATAAAGCTGAACGGACGCTTGAATGAAACCTTTATGGCAAACGCGCATGACCACATCGGGTGACAGTGCGCTTGCAGCTGAATTGTTACTAGCGGCGACCGACGGCGTGTCGGTTAGCATGACCATAGACGAGCACAGCCAAGACTGGATAGTAGTGGTGATCAGCGAAACCGAGCCCGATGACGAAAGGCTCTCTGTGGCCTTAGCTGAACTCACCTCACTCACGGGGGCGAGAACGACGATGCCAGTGGTCAGCGCGATTTTGCAGCGTGACTGGCTTAAGCTGAATCAAAGAGATTTTCCGCCGTTTGATATCGGCGGGTTTCATATTTATGGTGATCATATCAAAAACCCTGATTTAGGCGGCCAGATAGGATTGCTGATTTCGGCTGGACAAGCTTTCGGCACAGGGAATCATCCGACGACTTGTGGTTGCCTTCAATATCTTGATCGATTTGTGCCCCAGAAAGACGTGCCGATTATCGCTGATATAGGCACAGGAAGCGGGATTCTGGCAATCGCAGCGGCGAAATTATATGATCGGGCGCAGATTATTGCGGTCGATAATGACGCAATTGCCGTTAAGGTGGCCGTTGAAAACGCCGCGCTGAACGGTGTTAGCGCGCGGATTATCAGTGGTCTGTCTGACGGGTGCTCAGGTGAGATAGTGCTTAATTCTGCACCTTATGATTTGATCTTCGCCAATATCCTGCCTAGCCCACTGGTTTCTATGGCGGGGGAGGCGGTGGCTTGCCTCGCTGAGGGAGGCATGATTATCCTATCAGGGTTGATGACTATTCATTGTGATAAAGTTAGGGATGCTTATCAAAAAGAGGGGCTGTCGATGTGCGAGACGATAGTCATTGAGGATTGGGTAACATTGGTGATGGAAAAATGACAATGTCGGTGCGGCTGTCTTTGATGCGTGAACATTTGCGGGATATCGGCGTGGAGGGCGTGATTATCCCAAGAGGCGATGCATTTTCGGGGGAAGAGGTGCGGGACTCTGACGAGCGCCTCCGGTGGATTAGTGGTTTTACCGGCTCGGCGGGAATGGCGGTGGTGACAAAAGACCAAGCGGTGTTGTTCAGTGATGACCGTTATCGGCTACAGATGGAAGCCGAAACAGACCAGCACTGGCACTGCCTTGTGGCCCCGCCGGTTAAGCCATCAGAATGGCTTGCGATGAATTTGGCGGGCTCCCGCATGGGCTTTGATCCGATGCTGATCACCGCCATGCGGCATAAAGCACTTACCGAGGCCACAGCGGATGCTGGCATAGCCTTAATCGCTCTTGACCGGAATCCGGTAGACGCCATTTGGAATGATCGCCCCCCCATCCAGCCATCGCGGCTGTGGGATGTCGATCAGTGTTACGCCGGTAGGCCGCGCGGTGAGAAAATTTCCGCCGTCGTAGACGCGATGAAAAAGCATCAGGCTGAGGCGATGTTGATAACCGATCCAACCGAGCTTGCGTGGCTTCTCAATATCCGTGGCGAAGATCTTCTCCATACTCCGGTTTTTCTGGCTTTTGCTATGATTTCGTCCGACGGGACGGTGGTGATATTCCATAACAACAACGATATAAGCAGCATCGAGCACCACCATATTCAAATCATCGCGCCTGATAGAATAAAAGGGCATTTTGACCGCTTTAGTGAAAAGACGGTGCTGGTTGATCCTGTGAGTTGTCCGTTCGCGTTTGCTGAGCTGTTGCATTCATCAGGATGCCGGGTGATCAAAAAAAATAGCCCGATCAGCATAATGAAGGCGCAAAAGAATCAAACCGAACAGGACGGATTCAGAATGGCGCATCAACGTGATGCGATCGCGATGATACGGTTTCTTCATTGGTTGGATAAAAACGCCCCAAGCCAGACAATCACTGAATCCGCCGCGGCTGAGACGCTTTTGGATTTTCGCCGCCAAGGCGCTCTTTTTATCAGCGAAAGCTTTGCCGCCATTTCAGCGAGCGGGGCGAATAGTGCCGTGGTACACTACAGGGCGCAAGACGGAGCGGATAGCGTGATTAAGCGCGGCACGCTCTATCTGATCGATTCAGGAGGGCAGTATCATGATGCGACCACTGACATCACGCGTACAGTGGCGATTGGCGAGCCAACACACGAGCAGTGTGAGATTTTCACCCATGTGCTGAAGGCGCATATTGCGCTTGATCGGCAGCGTTTTCCGCCCGGCACTAGTGGGGCGCGGCTTGACGCGATTGCTCGTGCGCCTTTATGGCAAGCAGGGTTTGATTTTGGGCATGGTACCGGACACGGGGTTGGTTGTTGCCTTTCGGTGCATGAATCGCCGCCGAATATCTCCCCATCCGCCAAGTCTGAGATTAACGAAGGCATGGTGCTGTCTAATGAGCCGGGGTATTATCGTGATGAAGCCTTCGGCATCCGCCTTGAAAACCTATTGCTGGTGAGGCGGTTTGATGAAAACTGGCTTGGTTTTGAGTGCCTTACGCTAGTGCCTTTTGATCGGCGTTTGGTCTTGTTAGAATTGCTCAATTCATCTGAATGCGCTTGGCTAGACGCCTACCATGATCAAATCAGGAAGGTGATCGCTCCGCAAGTGGGCGCGTTAGGCGATGCTAGCCTTGAGGGCTGGCTCGAGCGCGCAACCGCGCCGATTAAAGGTTAATTGGGAGTTTATCATTGCCGATCAATTTAAGCCACGCTTCTTCATCGAGGGTTTTGATGCCTAGATCTAAGGCTTTACGCGCTTTGCTGCCAGCATCCGCGCCGATTATAACATAATCGGTTTTCGCTGATACTGAACCCGCCACTTTAGCACCCATGGCTTCGGCTCTTGCTTTGGCTTCGGCCCGGCTCATTTTTGTCAATGTGCCGGTGAAAACCACGATTTTGCTGGAAATGGGACTTGTGTCAGCGACCGGTGGTGGTGGGGACAGTGTTATTTCTTCAAGGAGGCGGTTAAGCGCTGCGCTATTATGGTCATCATTGAAAAATTTAGCGATATCATCGACCATACTGTCGCCGATCTGATCAATATTGATCATCTCCTCCCGGGCTTTGCCGTCATCATCAATAGAATCTTGCGCGATCTGTCGCAGTTTTTCCAAGCTGCCAAAATATCGCGCTAAAAGCATTGCAGTGGCCTGTCCGACTTGCCTTATTCCCAGCGAATAAATCAGGCGATCAAGCGCAATGTGGCGTCGGTCATCGATGGCTTTAATTAGGTTATTGACCGAAACGTCTCCCCAGCCTTCACGCTCTTTTAGTTTTTCCGCTTTCTTGTGCAGATGAAAGATATCCGCCGGCTCGTTAAGCATTTGATCGTCGTGTAGATCTTCGATCATTTTGCGACCAAGACCTTCTATATCGAACGCGCCTCGTGAAACGAAATGCTTTAATCGCTCAACACTTTGTGCAGGACAGACAAGTTGCCCCACGCAGCGCCTGATCGCCTCGCCCTCAGGTCTGATCGCTGGACTACCGCAAGATGGGCAAGTCTCAGGATAGATGAAAGACTTTTCCGTGCCATCTCGCACCTCAAGATTGACCGATAATATCTGTGGGATCACGTCTCCTGCACGTTGCACTGTTACTCGATCCCCGAGGCGTATATCCTTGCTAGTGATATAATCTTCGTTGTGCAGAGTCGCGTTTGACACCACCACTCCGCCAACAGTGATCGGCTTTAATCTGGCGACTGGAGTCAATGCACCGGTGCGCCCGACCTGAATATCTACACCGAGCAATGTGGTTTCGGCCTTTTCGGCAGTGAATTTATGGGCGATCGCCCAACGTGGCGAGCGAGCGACTTGACCAAGCCGTTCCTGATAATCATATCGATCGACCTTATAAACTACGCCATCGATGTCATACTCCATTTCAGCACGCTGTTTTTCGATTTTATCGTAATGATCAAGCGCGGCGTTAATGTTGTTGGCTTTGATGGATAGGGGCGTTACGGCAAAGCCCCAGTTTTTTAATACAGCGAGGAATTTGGTATGGCTGGTGGCGACAGGGGAGGTCATTTCGCCCGCACCATAGGCGAAAAAACGCAAAGGCCTTGACGCTGTGACTTCCCAATTTTTTTGGCGTATTGACCCTGCTGCGGCGTTGCGCGGGTTAGCAAAAATCTTGGCTTCGTTCTCTTTTTGGCTTTGATTAAATGCGAGAAAATCTGGCCGCGTCATGTAAATCTCACCACGAATCTCGACAATCTCAGTGGAACAATTTTCCAGCTGATGCGGAATTGATGAAATCGTGCGAATATTGGCAGTGACGTCCTCCCCTTCAAGACCATCGCCTCTGGTGACACCATTCATCAGTGTGCCGTTCTCATAACGCAAACTGATCGATAATCCGTCTATTTTAGGCTCGACCGAATAAGCGATCGGTGTCTCGGCCTCTAAACTGAGAAAGCGGATGAGTCGTTTATCAAACTCTCGCGCTTCATCAGAATCAAACGCATTGTTCAGCGATAACATTGGCACAGCGTGATGATGCTTGGCAAAACCATCGCTAGGTGATGTGCCAACTTTGCGCGATGGGCTGTCCTCACGAACAAGGTGAGGAAATTCCGCCTCGATTGCCTCATTACGCCGCATCAGTGCGTCAAATTTGGCATCGGAAATTTTTGGTGCATCCTCGCCATGATAGAGTTTGTTATGAAGGGTAATTTTTTCAGATAGCCGCTGGAGTTCACCGGCGGCCTCAAGGTTGGTTAGGTTTTTAATATCAGCTTGGCTCATTTTAGCTTTTCAGCAGTTTTATGGCAGCGGCGCGTGCCTCTGTTGTGATCATCTCGCCCGCTAACATTCTACTAATTTCCTCGATTCGAGCCTCGGTTTCAAGCATCTCGGTATGGGAAATTGTGCTTTCGCCCATCGAACTTTTAGCGATCAGCAGGTGATGGTCACCTTGTGCTGCGACTTGCGGTGAGTGGGTGACCACCAGTGTTTGCATCGCCTCGCCAAGTCGTGCCAACCTTGCTCCAACCGCTGCTGCGGCCGCTCCGCCAACGCCTGTGTCTACCTCATCGAAAATCAAGGTCATCGGTGGTGCAGTGTCCGCCAAAATAATTTTAAGCGCGAGCAGAAAACGCGCGAGTTCACCGCCTGATGCAATTTTGTCAATAGCCCCAGCCGCAATGCCTCTGTTGGCACTAGCCTCGAAATGAATAGCGTCTATACCATGGTGCGCTCTGTTGTTTTCATCTTGCCGTTCAATCTGGGTTATAAACTGAGCATCTTCTAACTTAATCGGTGGCAATTCAGCCATAACCCTCGCGTCCAGACGGGATGCTGCCTCATGCCGCACTTCAGAAAGACGGGTTGCTTTTTCTATATAATCCTGCCGCGCCGCATCCATGGCTTTGGCAAGAGTACCAGTTCCATCACCTGCGTCATCGAGATCCGCCAGTTTCTGTTTGAGTTCAGCGTAAAGCGCCGGCAGGTTTTCAATTTCCACATGATGTTTTCGCGCTTGCCCACGTAATTCATGCAGGCGATCATCGATGATGTGCAAGCGTTCAGGATTATCTTCGAGATGGCCGCGAATGGTGGAAATCGCGTGGGCCGTCTCGCTAGTTTCAGCCTCGAGGCGTTCAAGCGCGTCGCCAAGTGGCGTTATCAGCGTGTCCGCAATATGCTGAATTCGCTCGAGTGTCCTTTGTGATAAGGCGACGGCTTTTGCGACGCCCTGCTCACCATCAATAGCCATCTCGATAACAGTGATCGCTTCAGCCAAACGACTGATATTACCCAGTAGCTGGCGCTCCTCAGTAAGGTGCTTCGCCTCGCCTTCTTGCGGCGCAAGATCGTCAAGCTTGTGCACTGTCTCACGTAGCCATTCTTCTTCAGATTTGCTTTTTTCCAGTATATCTACCGCCGCTTGCCAGCGCGCTTTGGTCTCAACCCATTGCTGCCATGCCTCAGCCACGTCTTGAACTAGCGCCATATTTCCGGCAAAACGATCCAAAAGACCCCGGTGCGTTCGGCTATCGAGTAGCCCTCGGCCTTCAAACTGCCCTTGTATCTCGACAAAACTATCGCCGATCTCGCGCATCAGACCGATACTGACAGGTGTATCGTTAATCATCGCTGATGATTTTCCATCACGTAATTTGCGGCGCATGACAATTTCATCATCACGACGGATCCCCGCCTTATCCAGCATGGCATAGGCCGGGTGATCGGGCAGGGGGGTGAATATCGCGGTAACTTCGGCGTGATCGCCATCGGTGCCAATGAGTGAGAAATCAGCTCGGCTACCTAACGCTAGCCCAAGAGAATCGAGCAAGATAGATTTTCCCGCTCCGGTCTCGCCGGTTAGCACCGTTAACCCCGTGTTAAAATCCAGATCGAGGGTGTTGATCAGAACAACGTTGCGGACTGAAAGATGGTTTAGCATCGGTCAAAACTACGGTGCGAGCCAATCGAAAAAAGATTTGAACAGTGGGGGTTCATGGTTTTCTTCAGGGTCATGGATAAACCTATACATTCTTTCCGTCCAAATAGAATCGGGGAAATTATACTGCAAAACCGTTGCCGCGCGCTCGGCTTCTACCGACAATCCGAGTGCTGTATATGCTTCGATCGTTCGGTAAATCGCCTCAGGCGTCTGGTTTGAGGAATCATAGGTTTCAATAACGCGCTCAAAGCGCCTCAACGCTGCACCATAATGCCCCGCCCGTAGATAATATCGTCCGACGGCCATTTGCTTGCCGGCGAGATGGCTGGCGGTCAGGTCTAATTTTAGCGCTGCATCACGGGCGTAGTGGCTATTGGGAAATCGTCCAATCAAAGCGCTAAACGCCTCTCTTGCGTTATGGGTCATGCCCGCGTCGCGTTCAACATCAACGATTTGCTCATAATAGGATTGCGCCTTGAGATAATACGCGTAATCAACATCAGGATGCGCTGGATTGAGATTAGTGAATCTGTCCAGCGAGGCAACGGCTTCTGTATAGTGGCCTGATGAATACAGGGCCCAAGCTGCCATCAGTTGCGATTGAGTCGCCCATTCCGAATAAGGGTGCTGGCGTTCGACTTCCTCGAAAAGCGAGGATGAGTTGAAGATACTGCCCGTTTGGGCTTCATTGAGAGCGGTATTATACAGTTCTTCGGCTGAGCGTTCGATCTGCTCTAACCGCTCAGGTTCGCTGGCGCATCCTGAAAGTGCGAGAAAACCAACCACACCCAAGAGCGTGATGAGCTGGTAGCATTTTTTTGTTATCGGGCGAGAGAGCAATTTGGGAGGCCTCCTTAAAACCTTCGCAAGGATACGGTGACGCGATGCATTATTAAAGCAAAATCTCTTCTAATAAGACGAATGATCAGGCGACCTTGGCCTTGTCTTGCATTAAATCTGTTGCTTCGACGATGGTATAGGCTGTCTCGTCATCCATCAAGGCTTTGACCAGATCTGAGTTGATTTTGTGCCCTGGTCGTATTGCATTGACATGACCGATGATCTCACAGCCAGCCAGCATCAGATCGCCAATGCAATCCAAGGTCTTGTGACGGACAAACTCATCAGTGAAGCGCAAGGGGGTCGAATTCTTCATCTCGCCGTTATCGACCACAATCGCGTTGTCCGTTGAGCCACCAAGTCCCAACCCTGCTGCGTGAATTTTAGTAAGATCGCCCAATAGGCAAAATGTCCTTGCGGCGGCTAATTCCTCGACGAAACTGTTGGTATCATGAACATAAAAATACTGTTCCGTGCCGATAAAAGGATCTTCAAACGATATTTTGGTGCTGATCTGCAATAAATCGGAGGGGGAGACGGTGATATGCGCTTGGTCATTATTGACAGTAACCGGTTTGGTAACTTTGACGTATTTCTTGGGGGCCGATAGCTGTTTGATGCCGATGTTGGTGATCTTCTCGCAGAACGGCAGTGCGCTACCATCACATGACGGCAATTCAGCACCTGAAACATCAACAATCGCGTTATCAACCCCCATGCCAGCGAAAGCCGCCATTAGATGCTCAATCGTCCCTACTGTCACCCCATCGTCATTAGTGAGGCTGGTATTGAGCATCACGTCGCTGATATTGGTGTAGTGCGCTTTGATATCGGTATCGACGTCGCTAATATCGGTGCGGCGGAAAATAATGCCCGTATTGGCTGGAGCAGGGTGCAATGTCATATCGACCAGACGCGCTGAGTGAATTCCAATACCGCTCTGGCTGGTTGATGATAAAAGTGTAGTTTGATATGTCCGCATCGTTCGCAATACCGCCGCTATTCACTCAATATAAAGAAAAATTTACGACACGGACAAATCACGATTGGTTACCGATTATTGCAATAATCAGTAACCAATCGTAGATAGGGGATTAGTTTGCCTGACGGCGTAAAAACGCTGGGATTTCCAGATCAAACTCATCATGCTGCTCGGGTATATCGAGTTTCGGTGAGTCTTGCTCCCTCGCCTCATTAAGGACCGGCTCAGTCTGGCCTGTTTCTACTGAAGGAGCAGTGTCTGCCGCCGTTTCCTCTGTCTCGGCAGCTTCAGGAGGGTGGGCGAAAGGTTTGATGACTGGCGCCTTACGCTCATGGGTTTTAGGCAAAGTTTCGGGTTTTGCTGCCTTCCCTGAAAATATCCGTGAGATATGTCCCACAAGACTTGGTGCGCTTTTGTTGCTTTGCTCCACCACCGGTTCATCTATATCGGCTGTTTTACGCAAAGTGAAACCGTCATCATTATTCAACTGCATAGCATCGTTCACGGTGTCGTCGGTTGGAACTTCAGCACTTTCGCTCTGCTCCTCAGCCTCATTGACAATATCATCCATCATATTCATCTGATCGGGATGAGTGCTGAAATAATGGTCATCATCAGGGTCGGCATCAGTTTTAGCAATCGGCTCTGTTGACGGCTCTTCCCCAGAAGGTCTCTCTGTGGATACCTCCACCGGTGTTTCCACAGTGGGTGTTTCCGCAGTGAATGTTTCCGCAGTGGGGGTCTCCACCTCGATGGTGGGGGCGACGGAGTCGCTGTCCATCTCAGGCGCGTGATGCATAGTAGGGCTAACTACAATATCATCGCTAACCTGCTCGATATGAACAGGTTTAGGCGTTTTCGTAACCAAAGGCTCCGATCTGAATGGCGGTCTTATGCCCCCCACTTCGGATTCCATGCCGGTGGCTACAACCGAGATTCGCATCATGCCTTCCATTTTCTCATCAATGATCGCACCGAAAATAATCATTGCATCTTGGTCTATTTCCTTGCGGATATGATTAGCGGCTTCATCGACCTCGAACAGCGTCATGTCAGAGCCACCGGTGATGTTAATCAGCAAGGCTTGTGCACCTTTCAGTGTGGTTTCATCGAGAAGAGGATTATGGATTGCGGATTCGGCCGCATTAGTCGCACGCCCATCCCCCGAAGCTTCACCGGTTCCCATCATCGCTTTGCCCATTTCGCTCATCACTGATCGGATGTCAGCGAAATCGAGGTTAACCATACCGGGTTTGATCATCAGGTCGGTGACGCCGCAGACGCCTTGATGAAGAACCTCATCCGCGATCGCGAAAGCGTCGGTGAAGGTGGTTCTTTCATTAGTCAGCCTGAACAGATTCTGATTAGGAATCACGATCAGTGTATCGACATAAGCCTGCAATTCCTCGATGCCGTCATTGGCGAGGGTCATCCTGTGTAACCCTTCAAATTCAAAAGGCTTGGTGACCACGCCGACGGTGAGAATTCCGTGTTCACGGGCGGCTTTGGCAATCACGGGCGCGGCCCCTGTGCCAGTGCCACCACCCATGCCGGCGGTGATAAACACCATATGGCTATCGGTGAGTTCGGCCATGATCTCATCGAGAGTGGCCTCAGCGGCCAAACGCCCCACTTCGGGTTTTGAACCTGCGCCGAGGCCTTTGGTCTGTTGCCTATCCAGTTGGATTTTGCGCGTCGCGAGTGAAGCCGCCAACGCTTGACCATCGGTGTTGACAACCAGAAAGTCAACGCCTTCCAGTTTAGCCTCGATCATGTTGTTGATGGCGTTACCGCCGCCACCGCCAACACCGATCACGGTGATTTTGGGGCGGAGTTCTTCTGTTGTGCCCGGCACTGAGATATTGAGTGTCATGATAAAGTTTCCTTTCGTGGTTTTGAAAGTAGGTGTATTGATGGTGACCGAGCGGCACCTGGGATAAATCTGCCCGGTAGGCCGAAGAAAATCGGCTGATGATCATGAATAAAACGATGCTTAATCATCAGCTTCCGGCCTCCCAAATGTAATATCTAAACCAATCACTGACCCGCGTTAGCAGTCCTGCGTGGCGTGAATGACGCTGATCAGTGAGCGAGAGCTCATTATTCCGATCAAAAAATACATGGTGCAAAAGCCCGGTCGTTGCCGCGAAACCAGAATTGCTTGTGGCCGTGGCGAGTCCGGTAATTCCAGACGGCTTGCCGATGCGGACAGTGCCGCCGATGATTGTTGCCGCATATTCACGCATCCCCGGAAGTTGAGCATTACCGCCAACAAGGATGACGCGTTGCCCCGCAGCGGTGGCGAAGCCTGCACGATCTAGACGTTCAAGAATCTTTTCGAAAATTTCCTCAATGCGGGCGCGGATAATCTCGCCCAAAAGCCCAACCTCGATCTGGACTGGGGCCTCGGCGCGATCATCGCCGACCATGGGTAGCGTTAGAATTTCGTCACTGTCGCCGGTGGCCGCAAGAAGGCTACCCTTAAGTGTTTTGATCCTTTCGGCTTCATCGGTTGCGATTGAGAGTATGCGTGCGATATCGCCAGTAATATGATGCCCGCCAAGTGGAATCACATCCACATATCTCAGATGACCGTTGATAAAAAAGGCAACCCCGGTGCATCCAGCGCCAATTTCAATGATGGTCGCGCCCAAGTCTTTCTCATCGTTGGTGAGAGATGATAAAGCGGCTGCATAAGGATTGGCAACAAAACGATCTACTTTAAGATGCGCTTGATCCACCACCATAGCTAAATTATCCAGAGAAGTCTTTGACGCGGTTACTGTGCAGAAAGTCGCGCTTAAAACCTTACCGAACATGCCAACCGGATTACGAATCCCCGGCCCTCCATCCAAGGTGTATTGCACCGGTAGGCGATGCAACGCCACGCGGTCGTTTTCTTCTGTGTGATCAAAATCTTTTCGTTGAATCCGGCGGAATTCGTGCTCAGTGACAACACCTGACGTCGTTTCTATCTGGTAGTCCCTCATGGATGATTTTAATCGGCCGCCGGAAATGCCGACGGTGATTTTATTGATTTTTGCGCTCGCCATGGCCTCGGCGCTTTCAACGGCCTTACTAACCGCAATACGCAGCGCGTCCGGGTCGACGACCTCGCCGCATCTTATGCCGTTCGATGCGTGCTGCCCTATCCCAGTGATTCTCGGATGCCCGTTTGCGTCCGGAACAGCGATCATCGAAGCGATTTTGCTGCTGCCGATATCGAGAACGGCCGCCGGGTCCTCTCTGCTGAGTTGCGGCTTGATAAGGGCAAAACGCGATGTGTTCTTCATATTCGATCTCCTGCTTTTTGTTCGAGCGATTGATCGCTTTTGATGATGGTCTGTCCGGGTATTCGCAGATCGATATTGGTAATCTCGCGTTCGGTCAGGCTGTGTTTTCTGTCCATTGCAGCCAGTCGCCGCCACGCCTCCAAAAAGTTTTCTTCTGGCAGTTGAACGCGGATACTGTCAGATAAAAACGCGTTCCAGCGGCGCTCTGACAGATAAGCCAACGCCCAGACCTTATCGTAAAGTTCAGGTTCAGATTTAAGCGCAGTGATGATGCCATAAGCTTCGGTGGCGGCGTTTTTGCCGCTAATCACATTGAGATGACGGAAGTTTTCAACTTTAACGCCATTAATGACCGCGCCATTCTCATCGATGATTTGATGGCCTTCTGAGGTCTGGTAAATGGCGAGGGCTGATCTTTCTTCTATATAAATATCTAGCCGTGAAGGAAAATGTCGTTCGATGCGCGCCTGTCTTACCCAGCCAAGATTCTCGACCGTTGTGTGAATCTTGTGCAGATCAACCCGTAACATAGGGGTATCACGCCGCAACGAGACCGCTTCGAGAATTTCATCCTTGCCTGTATTGCGGCGACCATAGACCTTGATTTCCTCAAGCCGTAATCCCGCATCTGCGCTGAGGGTAATCATTTTATCGACGAGCACGTCCCTTGCAACCCAGCCGCCTGCCACTATAAAAGCCAACAGGGTGCACAGCATTACCATCAGCACCGGACGGTGATAAAATCGGCATTTTGGGTATATATCTGTTTGTTTCAATCGCATTGGGCTAACTCCAATAACCGGTCAATAAGGCGCGTCATCGCGATGCCTTTATATTGGGCTTGTTCGGGCACGAGCGAGGTCGAGGTCATTCCGGGCTGGGTATTGATCTCAAGCATATAAAGTGCGGCGTTCGCCTGATCATATCTGAAATCAGCCCGGCTAACCCCGCGGCAGCCGATATGGTGATGGGCGAGCGACGCCCATTCCATCGCTTGGTCAAAAATCATTTTATCGACGCGCGCGGGCAGGTGATGGCGCGACCCTCCAACTTCGTATTTTGCCTGATAGTCATAAAAATCCCGCGATTGGGTGATTTCAGTCACGGTCAAAGGCTCGCCATCGAGAACAGAGACAGTCAATTCAAGGCCAGAAATATAAGGTTCCGCCATCAGCTGTGCGGTCGGCGGCCAGTGATCAGTAGTCGGAAGTTCAGCAACATTTGAGGCAATCGCCACGCCAATACTGCTACCGTCATTGCGTGGTTTAACCACAACCGCCCCGTCATAATCGATATGAATTCTCCCGCCCTCAATAGCCATGTTAAGGTCAGGCGGAAAAGCAATGCCGCTATCAGCGAGAACGCTTTTGGTGGTGGGTTTATCCATGGCGATCGATGACGCTAAAAGTCCACTATGCGTGTAGGGAATTCTCAAGAGATTCAACAGCCCTTGGATATTACCATCCTCACCGACCTGACCATGGAGTGCGTTAAAGACTCTATCTGGCGCACGCTCGATGAGCACAGCGGCTATATCATGGCTGACCTCGAGGAGCTCGCATTGCCAGCCGGTCTCTTGGGCCGCCTCAAGGCAACTCTGCCCTGAAGTGCGTGACACTTCAGCTTCAGCTGTCCAGCCGCCCGCCAAAACCAGCGTTAATCCTTGACGATCACCCATGCCAGCCTCCGTCAGTTTCGCCAACGCGGCGGATTTCCCAGCGCAAGCGGATAGAGGATTGACGCTCGACCCGCTCACGGACGGTCTCGCCAAGCTCCTCTATTTGTGCGGCGGTCGCTTTGCCAGTATTTATCAGGAAATTACAGTGTTTTTCTGACACCATCGCCGCGCCATGTTTAAGCCCTCGGCATCCTGAAGATGAGATTAATTGCCATGCCTTATTCCCCTCTGGATTGGCGAAAGTTGATCCGCCAGTACGAACGCCTTGCGGTTGGTTGCATGAACGTTCAGCGATAATCTCTTTCATCTTTTGACGAATTTTATCGCCGTGGCCCTTTTGACCGAGCAGGGTCGCCTCGATGAAAATCCAGTCGTCAGGCGCGGAGTTATGGCGATAACTCATGTTCATCTGATCGGGGCTCACATGATGGATTTGCCCTTGGCGATCAATTGCGGTGGCCTTGAGGACCACGTCTTTAAACGCACTCCCGAAAGCGCCCGCGTTCATCCTCAAGCCGCCGCCGATGGTTCCCGGAATTCCGATCAGAAACTCGAGCCCCGCGATATCGTGCCTTGCTGCGAGTCGGGCGGTTGCAACATCAGTCATCCCCGCGCCCACGAGCAGCGTCTCTTTATCAACGTGATGATGGGTAAGCTGGTCAGTATGGATAACAACGCCTTTAATGCCGCCATCGCGCACCAGCAGATTTGATCCCTGGCCCAAGGTGTAAAGCGGGATATCCGCGGGGGTCGCGGCAAGAAACCGCGCGAGGTCATCGGGGTCGGCGGGGGTGAACATGATTTCAGCAGGGCCGCCGACTTTGAACCAAGTGTGGCGTGCCATTGAGATCATCTCGGTGTATGTTCCGGCAACTTGAGGCAGGCGATCTATCAGATGAGTCATGCGACGATCTCCTCACCAGTGAGGAATGCGATCTGTTGCGGTAACTCCGCTGCCCAAACTGTGATATTTCCCGCCCCCAGAAGGACCACGATGTCTCCGGCTGATGCTTGCTCAAGAACCATCGGCGCTAAAACATCTGTATTAGGCAACGCCGCCACCGAAGGATGCCCGTGATCAATCAACCCTTTGACCAGGGCCTCTGAGGATATGCCGTCTATCGGCTCCTCACCGGCGGCGTAGACGTCAGTGATGATCACATGATCGGCGTCATTGAAACAACCGCAGAATTCGGTGAATAGATCGTGGAGGCGGGTGTAGCGATGCGGTTGCATCACGGCGATAACCTTGTTGTTTGGCTTGAGCATCCTTGCCGCACCCAACACCGCACTGATCTCGACCGGGTGATGCCCGTAATCATCGATAATGGTGATGTCGCCCACTGTGCCTTTATGGTCAAAACGTCGTCCCACGCCTTTGAACGTGGCGATTGCAGTGGTGATTTTATCGATATCCACCCCCATCTCGAGGGCAACAGCGATTGCGGCGAGGCAATTCAGCACGTTATGCTTGCCCGGCATTGGCAGAGTGACGTGAGGTATAGAGCTGATCCCATCTATTCTATCTGATACCATCACGTCAAAACACATAACGCCGTTATTTGCTTTGAGATTGATGGCCCGGATGTCCGCACTCGCTGAAAAACCATAAGTAATCAGGCGTTTTTCGGAAATATCAGGAATCATCTGTTGCACTGTGGGATGATCGAGGCATAAAGCGGCAAAGCCGTAAAACGGAATAGAGGCAACAAATGCTCTGAACGCCTGTTTCAGCTGGTCGAAATTGCCATGATGATCGAGATGTTCAGGATCTATATTGGTTACCACCGCCACCGTTGGATTAAGGTGAGCGAAGGACCCATCGCTTTCATCGGCCTCGACCACCATCCACGGGCTGTCGCCGAGATGCGCGTTGCTTCCCCAACCGGTGATAATCCCGCCATTGATAACGGTGGGGTCTATACCGCCGATGTCTAACAACGTCGCGATCAGTGATGTGGTGGTGGTCTTGCCATGGGTTCCCGCGACGGCCACCGACCATTTAAGCCTCATCAACTCGCCGAGCATTTCAGCCCGGTGGACCACAGGGATAAAATGCTCGCGGGCCGCACGCACTTCGATATTATCGGGTTTGATTGCGGTCGATACGACGATGATCGCAGCGCCCACGACGTTTTCAGCCTGTTGACTGAGGCCGATTTTAACGCCCTTATTCTTGAGTCGTTTGATGTTAGCGTTCTCGCTCAGGTCACTGCCAGTAACCTGATAGCCCATATCATTCAGAATTTCGGCGATTCCGCTCATGCCGATGCCACCGATGCCGGTAAAATGGATTCTGCCAATCTCAAGCGGTAATTGACTCATGCCGCCCCCTTAGCCCCGATCATGGCGATCGCGGTTTCGGCTAGATGTTTTGCTGAATCTGAAGTCGCAAGCTGCCTGATGTTGATAGCGGCGGTATTTAGGCGAGCGGGGTCGGTAACCAAAGTCGCGATTTTTCCGCCGAGAGAGCCCGCGCTCATTTCGTGTTCAGGTGTTAGCCAACCGCCGCCGATATTATCGATGGTTTTGGCATTCGCTGTTTGATGATCGTCAGTCGCATGAGGATAGGGAACGAGTAAGGCGGGTCTACCCGCCGCGACAAGTTCAGCGACCGAAGACGCTCCGGCGCGGCAGATAACCAGATGCGCCTTCGCCATGGCTTCGGGCATATCGGTGATAAATGTCTTGATCTCAGCGTCTATATTATCGCCGTCATAGCGGGTTTTGACCAATTCAGTCTGCTCGGCGCGCACCTGGTGGGTGATTCTAAGGCGGCTTTTCAATTCAGGCGGAAATCGGCAGATTGCCTCAGGCACAGTCTTGCCAAAGACCTCCGCGCCAAGACTGCCGCCGATAATCAGAAGGTTGATTGCGCCAGTTTCTGTGGGCGGGACATACGCGGTTTTGCCAATCTCATGAAAAGCTTCTCGCACCGGCGTGCCAGTTACCGAGGTAGTGATTTTAGGCGTTGTGGATTGATCAAAACTGCGCGGCCATGATATGGCGAGATGGTTAGCAAAACGCAGCAAAAAGCGGTTAGCCCGCCCCAGCGTCGCGTTTTGTTCATGAAGCATAACAGGGCATCTAAGCACTCTCGCGGCGATCACCGGCGCGACCGCTGGATAGCCGCCAAAGCCGATCATCAACCGAGGACGCTTGAAGGCGATCACCGACATTGCAGAGATCAATCCAATTCCAATCCGCGAGAGCCGCCCAAGACGCACGAACATATTAGGCGCAATGGGTGAAGCGGCGGCGATGGTTAGACACGGATAATCCTGAGGTATCATCCCTTTGCCACGGCGGTCTGTGATGATATAAGGCGTCCAGCCGATCTCGCGCAGTTTTTGTCCTACCGCGATCGCTGGAAAAATATGCCCACCGGTGCCACCGGCTGCTAGCATAACCAATTTTCTAGCCATACTGCTCACCATATGAAGGGGGTTTATTGCCCGGCTCGCGTCTGGTTAGCGCCATCAGCATCCCAAGAGTCAGGCTGACAGTGACAAGCGATGAGCCGCCATAGCTGATCAGTGGCAGGGTCATGCCTTTGGTCGGGATCAGATGCACCGAGGACGCCATATGAACTCCCGCTTGTAGACCGAATTGCGCAGCTAGTCCGGCAATCGCCAACTGGGTGAACAGGCTTTCCGATTTTAACGTGTGAGAAAAACTGCGTATGACGATCCAAGCGTATAATGACAGGAGCAAAAGGCAGAAAAATGCACCTAACTCCGCCGCAGTCGCCGCGTAGATAAAATCAGAGTGAGCATCAGGAATAATTTTGGCTTTGCCGTTTTGCGTCCAGAGTAACCCAAAAAGACCGCCATCGGCGAAATTACTTAGGGCGATTTTTGACTGCCCATCCCCGCCTTCAAGGAACTTATCGACCCTGAGGGTAAAATGCGGCACATAAAGATAAGCGAGCGGTATGGCCACCGTTGCGCCCAAGACAACAGAGCCAATTTGCGCCAAAGACATCCCCGTGAGAAAAATCATCACCGCCCAAGTCATGAAAAAGATAAAGGTCATGCCGATATCAGGTTGCTGAATGAGCAAGATCGCTAGAAAAGCACAGAGGAAAAAAGAATAAAGCCTGCCGTAAAATCGATCATCACGCTGCCACAATGCCAACAGCCACGCACAGCTGATGGCAAAAAACGGTTTTGCGAACTCAGATGGTTGCAGTTTGAAACTGCCTAATTCTATCCAGCGGGTCGCGCCTTTGACTTCAGGCCCGATCAATAACGTCAGCACGATGAGCACGGAGGTGATTATCATTCCGACAATGCCGACCACCCGGACCATCCGTTCACTAAGCATCGAGGTTAAGAGGAAAATCATAATAGCGGGGGCGAGAAAAATCAGATGTCGCCAGAAAAAATGCAGATTGTCATAGCCGATACGCGCAGCGATTTGTGGGCTGACGACGGCAATAGGCACCAAACTCAAAATTGCCAAAATCACGATAGGGGCAAATAGAACGTGATCTATTCTCCACCACCAGATGCTCAGGACGCTATTATCGGCACGGCTAGTCATAAACACCCTCCCTAACATCAGAAGGGGAGGAGATGATCGCTTGTGCGGCTGAGCGAAACGCCTCGCCGCGATGCTCAAAACTATCAAACTGATCAAAACTGGCCGCAGCCGGTGACAGCAGAACAGTCGCTCCGCTAGGGTGTTCTCTGGTGGCGTCACGAAAGGCACGTTCCGCTGCAACCACGACTGTTTTGGACATATCTGTTGAGCAATGTTCTGATAAAATTTTCTCAAAAATAGGCGCAGCACTGCCGATCAAATAAGCGCGGCACACGTGAGCCAAAGCCGTCATCGCTTCACCCAATTCATCCTCTTTCATTTGTCCACCAGCAATCCAGTAAATGATCGGGAAACTCTGCAAGGCCTTGGCAGTAGCCACACCATTGGTCGCTTTGCTGTCATTGATGAAATCTATGCTATCTCGCTGTCCAATCCACTCCATCCGGTGGGGCAAGCCCTGATAACTCACGAGCGCTTTATCGATGGCATCGGCATCGATGGTTATTCCCGCCGCATTAATAAGCTGAAGTGCGGTGGCAATATTTTCAGCGTTATGTTCCCCTCGCAGTGATGGTGGTCGCAACACATCACGAACGCATGGTCGATCGATGGGCCGCGCGACCTCAGGATAACGTTTAGCAATTTCACCACATGCCTCATCATGACCGATAATCAGCGTTCCGGGGTTTTTAACCGCTTTGGCGATGAGAGCTTTGGATTCAACATATCCATGCCAGCCGCCGTGGCGGTCGAGGTGGTCAGGGGTGATATTGGCAATCGCGGCGGCATCGAGACGAAGTGAGGGTGTGATGTCCAGCTGATATGATGATAATTCGAGCACGATCACTCCCCCCGCACCCGGATCATCGAGATCGAGAACAGCCGTGCCAATATTGCCGCCGAGGACAGTTTTTATTCCGTTCTCGCGCAAGATATGCGCGGTGAGTGCGGCGATGGTCGATTTACCGTTTGTGCCGGTGATGCCGATGATTTTAGCTTTCGGCTTGGCGTGCATCAGCATTTCTATATCGCTGATAATCGGCACGTTATGTTGCTGGGCAAGTCTGGCCGCCGGATGAGGCTCAGGGTATACAACTGGTATCCCTGGGCTGATGACCAAAGCATCAAGACGATGCCATGGCCACTCATCCGGCGGTCTCGCAACCATGCCGTCGACGAAAGGAGGAGGAGAATGATCGTCGTGGGCATAGACGGTTGCGGATGCTGTAATGAGGGCATGAGCGCTGGCCATTCCGGATCGTCCAAGACCCAGAATTGCGACTTTTTTCCCAGTCATATATGTTGGGATAATCATGCCTATCTCAATTTTAATGTTGCGAGCCCGATCAGGGCGAGGATGACTGAAATGATCCAGAAACGAATCACGATGGTTGATTCAGACCATTGTTTTTTCTCAAAATGATGATGAAGCGGCGCCATGGCGAAAACCCGTTTGCCGGTCATTTTGAAAAACGCGACCTGAACAATGACCGAGACGGCTTCAGCGACAAATAACCCACCTATAATCGCCAACACGATCTCATGGCGTGTCGCCACCGAGACCGCACCCAATGCTCCGCCTAAGGCTAGTGAGCCGGTATCGCCCATAAAAACGCTGGCAGGCGGTGCGTTATACCACAAGAACCCTAATCCGGCGCCAATCAGCGCGCCGCACATTACAGTGAGTTCACCTGTCCCGCGCACGTGATGAATTTGTAGATAATCAGAAAAACGAACATTGCCGACAAGATAGGCGATCAGCGCGAATGACATCGCGCAGATGATCACCGGGCCGATGGCGAGTCCGTCCAGCCCGTCGGTTAAATTGACGGCGTTAGACGACCCGACGATAACGATGATGATAAAAGGCACATACAGCAAGCCGAGTGGCAAAAGCAGGTCTTTGAAGAAGGGAATTGCTAGTCCATAGCGCAGATGATCCGGCGAGAGTTCAACAAAAACCATCGCGGCCACAAAGGCCGCCGCGATCTGGCAGGTTAGTTTAACGCGCATCGAGATGCCATTTGAGCTCCGCCGCTTGAGTTTTAGATAATCATCGATAAATCCGATCGCGCCGAACACAAGCGATACCAGCAACACAGGCCACAGATAAACACTACCGAGAGGAATCCATAATAGCGAGGATACCGCAAAAGCGATCAGAATCAGCAAGCCGCCCATTGTCGGAGTACCTTTTTTAGCGACAATATGGCTTTCAGGGCCATCATCACGAATAGGCTGGCCTTCTCCTTGCAAGGATTTTAGCCATAAAATCATTCTTCTGCCGAGCAGAAAAGAAATGATCAGCGCGGTCATAATTGCGCCGCCAGTGCGAAAACTTAGATACTGAAACAGGTTAAAAGCTTGGAACTGGTCAGCGAAAGGAAAGAGTAAATCAGCGAGCATCACCGCCTCCTTCTTCCGCTTGAAAAGCAGCAATGATGGCATCGAGACGCAACCCGCGCGACCCTTTAACCAGAACGACATCGCCGGATTTAACGACACTATTAAGAGTTTGGATGGCCTCCCTCGCATCGCTTGCGTGATAAAGTGCAATTTTATCGTCGGGCAACGCATCATTAAGATGCCGCATCAGATCGCCGACCGTGATCAGCACGTCTAGCTGGGAATCGATAACCTGTGCGGCTAGCGCGATATGTTTTTGCGGTGCGTCCTCACCAAGCTCAAGCATATCACCAAGCACCGCAATTTTCTTCCCCGGTAATGGATCATCGCGCAAAGTCAGAATAGAAGCGGTCATCGAAGCGGGACTCGCGTTATAACTATCATCGATTAGGGTGAAACTGATCACCTCACCATCGCACTCAAGATGCCGAAGACTGCGGCATCCGCGCCCTGGCATATCTTTTATTGTGGCCAGTGTGCGAATAGCCGGCTCAAGCGGTAAGCCGAGATGTTCTGCCACCGTCAGGGCGATCATCGCCGCGTAAGCCCAATGCGGAGCCATCATCTGTAAGGTGAAAGCCGTTTCAATTCCGCCGAAATCAGCCAAAACATCTAAACCGTTTTCTGTTCGCCTGACCTGAATAATCTGATTCCGCGCCAGATCGGAATGACCGAAAGTGATGACTTTACCCGCCCCATGCATAAGGGCGTGTTTTTCCAACATTCCACGATAAGCGTCATCGCTATTGATTATTGCGATACTGTTTGCTTTGAGACCTTCAAAAATCTCGGCTTTTGCCTCAGCGATCGCGTCCAGCGATGAGAAATGGCCGCTATGGCTATCGGCTATTCGTGTGATGATCGCGATATCAGGGGCAATCATGCGGCTGAGGGGTGAGATTTCACCGCTATGATTCATCCCGACCTCAAAAACGCTGAACATGGTATCAGCGGGCATCCGCGCCATGCTTAATGGCACGCCGATATGATTATTATAATTGCCATGACTTGAATGCGTTTTGCCGTAGCTGGTCAAAACATCTGCAACCAGATTTTTAGTGCCTGTTTTGCCAACGCTACCGGTGATTGCTATTCTGTGATCATGCGTCCGCTCGTGCGCCGCTACCGCTAAATCACATAGCCCGTCCATCGTGTTATTAACGATAATCGCGTTATGCTTCTCCGACACCGGATGCTGAGAAAGTGCTGCGACCGCCCCGCCTTTGAAGGCCGCATCTATATAATCATGCCCATCATAATGATCGCCTTTGAGCGCAATGAATAAATCCCCATCCGTGACCTTGCGGCTATCGATGGCGATATTCCGCGCTGTCCAGTCCATCCGTCCGGTTGCCCGGCCATGGGTCGCGTTCATGATTTCAGCCACTGACCACATTATGACGCGACCTCCGTCGGTAACGTGTTGATGATCGCTTGTATTGTTGCGTTATCACTGAAAGGTAGCGTTTCATCGCCGACCAGCTGGTAATCCTCATGCCCTTTGCCCGCCACTAGCAGAATATCGGCTTCTCCAAGCAAGCTGATGCCATAGCGGATAGCCTCGTGGCGGTTACCGATTTCGGTTGCCTTAGGGCAGGCGGCAATAATATCGGCTCTGATGGCGGAGGCCTCTTCACCGCGAGGGTTATCATCGGTGACAATCACAAAGTCAGCATGGTCGTTCGCAATTTTTCCCATCTCAGTACGTTTGCCAGTATCGCGCTCGCCGCCGCATCCAAAGACAACACCCAGTTTTTTATCTGATTCTCCCCGGAGCGCAATTAGGGCCAGTTTAAGCGCGTCAGGCGTATGCGCGTAATCGACAACAACAACCGCATTTCGGTCAGGGACAATAATCGAGTTCATCCGCCCAGGCGCGGCTTTAAGAAAAGGAAGGGATAAAAGACAAGAATCAGCAGCCAGCCCCGAAGCATGGGCGAGCGCGGCGGCTAGTATCGCATTTTCCGCCTGAAAAACACCGTGCAACGCGAGCGACAAAGTGTAGTTCTTATCGTCATGAAGGACAGTAACGTCCATGATAAGTGAGCGCACCGAAACTGACATGATGCGAAAATCAGCACCGGCCTCATGCCCGACAGTGATGATGCCCACCTCGCGTTTTTCGATTTGCTTGAGCAGCTCTCGGCCGTATTCGTTATCGATATTAATAACCGCTATTCCACCATCGGCAAGCAGGCGCGTGAATAATGCGGCCTTGGCGGCAAAATATTCTTTGAAACTGCCATGGTAGTCTAAGTGATCGCGGCTGAGATTGGTGAAACCAGCGACATTGATGTTCAACCCCGATAGGCGATGCTGCATGATACCATGGCTTGACGCTTCGAGCACGATATTGTCTGTGCCATCATGGGCAAAATCCGAAAGAACCCGGTGGAGCGATAACGTATCGGGTGTTGTTAATCCAAGCGAGCGGTCATCTTGCCCGCCGCGCGCGCCTAGCGTGCCGATGCTCGCCGCTTTCCAGCCGACTTTTGTCCAGATCTGGCGCAGAAATTCAGCAACTGAGGTTTTTCCGTTAGTGCCAGTTATGCCAACGATCATATTAGGACGGGCGGGATAAAGATTAGCGGCCATTTCAGCCAAGGCCAGTCTGCTGTCCGTCACCTGAAAGACCGGCACGTCCTGCGCGCCGATATCCTGATCACAGACCACCGCCACCGCACCAGCGGCGAGCGCTTTATCCACATAGCGCGCCCCATCATCGCGATAGCCTTTGATTGCGACAAACACATTGCCCTTGTTCACGAGCCGGCTGTCACAGGCAATGCCGCTCACCGGCAGACTAGCAAGGGTTTTATCATCCTGTTTCAGCAGATCAGAAAGCAGCATTCGTCACTCCCTTAGGTTCAAGTCGAGGCAAGTTAAGCATCAGACTTTGTCTAATTTCCGGCGAATTGTGGTCGACAGGATGAATTCCCAGCAAAGGCGCGATGCGATAAATTATTCGCCCGACCACGGGTGCGGTGACCCAGCCGGCGGTGGCGTAGCCATAGCTGTGTTTTTGCCCTTTAGGGTCATAGATAATCGCAAGGGTCACATAGCGCGGTTGGTGCGCGGGAAAAACGCCGACGAAACTGGTGATATTGGCTTTACGGTCATACCCACCGAGGACGGCTTTTTCCGCCGTTCCAGTTTTTCCGGCGACCAGATAGCCTTTTGCCTCAGCAAAATTACCCGTGCCGCGTGGGTGGCTGACAACTTTGCGCATCATCGCTCTGACCTGGCGGGCGGTTTCAGGGGAAAATATCTGTTCTTTATAATCAGCAGGCGGTTGTCCGTGCCGCAAAGTTGGGATGACTGCGGTTCCATCGCCGGTGATGGTGGCGACCGCGGCCACGAGATGAACAGGGCTGACCGAGATACCATGGCCGTAAGATAGGGTCATGACTTCGGCCCGCCCCCACCTTGCGGGGATCAAAGGCGAGGCGACTTCAGTGATATCAAGATCGAGGCGATCAAGTAGTCCCAGCCGCCTGAAATAGTCGCGTTGGGTTTTTGCGCCGACTGTATCAGCGATCCGCGCCGACCCTTTATTGGATGACACGATCAGCACTTCGGCAACATTGAGCGGTATTTTTTCAGGATGATAGTCCCTGATTTGATACCGCCCGACGAAAAGTGGCTTTACGACATCGATCATATCCGTTGCGGTGAAAGTGCCGGTTTCGAGGGCGATGGCGGTATTGATCACCTTAAAGGTAGATCCGAGTTCATAAAGGCCTTTGCTCGCACGATTAAACAAGACCTCGCCACGCATATCGTGATAGTAATTAGCGTCATAATCGGGCAGTGAGACCATCGCGACGATTTCACCCGTTTTTATTTCCATCACCACGCCGACCCCTGCGGTTGCTTCAAAACGATTTATTTGCCCAACCAACTCCTCGCGCACAATGGCTTGAATATTGAGGTCTATAGATAATCTCACATCCTCCGATGTCTTGAGCGTCTCATTCAAACCAAGCTCAAGTCCGGCGATTCCATTGCCGTCTTTATCAATCGCGCCCAAAAGATGCGCTACGGCCTCGTCATTAGGATAGATGCGGGTCATTTTACGCCGCGCATGAACCCCAGCGATGCCGAGATTGAGAATGTCAGCGTATTTTTTCGGTGAGAGGCGCGAGTCAATTTGGACATAGCGCGTTTTCCGCGTGAGTTTCGCTAACAGCTCAGCCTCGCCGATATCAACGAGCGCTCCGGCCAATTTTTCTGCCGCCTCATGAGGGTCTAGAATTTCGGCGGGGTCAGCGTAAAGCTCAAAGGCGGGTAGATTGACAGCCATCATGACGCCGTTCCGATCATAGATCGCACCGCGTTCAGTGGCGGCGATGGTGCGGTGCTTGATCGAGGGATTGTCGTTTTGCAAGAGCGCAAGTTTGAGCACTTGCACCGCCACAACACTGAAACAGATAACAGCGATAATCCCGACCCAGATGATTCTGCTGGCCACGTCCTTCTGTGCGCGCGCTTCGCGATCACTCGCGGGGGGTGGGGGGTAGGTGTGCTCGGTGGTCATTGGGCGGCCCTAGCATTTTGTGTGAGTTGGGGCGGGGTATCGACAAGCAGTGGTTTTTCCAAAAGCGCGAGAACTTTATCGGAGGAACCAATTCGTGCGGGATCGATCATCGTAAGCCCAAGCAGCTGTTTTGACAGTTGCGATACTCTGTCGGGGCGGGACAGATAGACCCATTCGGCTTCGAGTACAGCGATATTGTCTCGGGTTTCCTGAATACGGGCGTTGAGTTTATCTAGGCGCTTTTGCTGCAGATCGAGATCAGCGTGTCCTAAATAGAGGAAAACCAATGATAAAACGGCGATGATAAACAAGATCAGATTTGTGCGGGCTGGGACAATCATCAGGCGGCCTCGCTGATCATGGGTGCGTGGGTGCGTTCGGCAATACGGAGTTTTGCCGAGCGGGCGCGGCTATTCGCCTCGATTTCCGTGGCGTCTGGAGTGATAGGTTTGCGGGTAGTCAACGTGAGGCATGGCGCGACTGTGGGCACGGGCGGGCGATGACGCGAGCCTTTTGGCGCGTTGCCGGATAGTGATAGGAAAAGATTTTTGACGATTCTGTCCTCAAGCGAGTGAAAAGACACCACCGCCACTCGTCCACCGGGGTTAAGGCACGCGATCGCCATCGGCAGAGCTTTACTGATCTCGCCGATCTCATCATTGATAAAGATTCGAATAGCCTGAAAACTACGGGTTGCAGGGTCAATCTGCCCCGGTTTACGATAGGGCATTACCGAGCGGATAATATCAGCGAGATGCGTTGTGGTGCCGATGGCGGTGTTGGTTCTGGCTTTGATGATCGCGCGGGCGATGCGGCGTGAGGCACGTTCTTCGCCATATTCCCATAGCACTGCGGCAATCTTTTCTTCATCGGCTGTATTGATAAACTCGCAAGCATCGAGGCCTTGCTTTTCCATTCGCATGTCTAAAGGAGCGTCATGGCGGAAAGAAAACCCTCGATCGGCCTCATCTATTTGAGGGGAGGAGACGCCCAGATCAAAAGCTATCCCATCCACCTTCTCAACGCCTATATCGGCGAGTAGAGTTTTCATCGCTGAGAACCGCCCTTCGATTAGCACCAGTCTCTCACCCGTTGGATCTATTTGGCTTTGTTTGGCGGCGGCGATGGCGTCAGGGTCTCGGTCGATGGCAATGACACGGCAGGGCGCTGCGTTGAGGATGGCCCGGCTATAGCCTCCGCGTCCAAAGGTGGCATCGAGATAAATAGCGTTGGCTTTAGGTGATAGCGCTTTGACCACCTCGACAACGAGAACAGGCAGGTGGTTAGTGCTGTCTGTCACCGTTTGTCTCCTGCTGGTTTTGAGGGGTTTAATAGCAGAGGAGGTATTTCGCCTTTCTCTATCTTATTGAGATGCTTCTGCTTATGTTTTGCGTAATCTTGAGGATTCCACATCTGGAAAGATCGGCCGATTCCCGCAAACAACACCGCATCGGTCAGATTAGCGTATGACAGAAATTGCTCGGGCAGGATAATGCGTCCTTCGCCATCTGGTTGGAGGGCCGTGGTGTTCGAGATCATCATTGTCAGGGTTGCGAATTCATCGGAAAGAGTGTCCATGCGATCCATGGCTTCTGACATTTGCTCGAGGCGTTCCGGCCTCATCCCTTCGAGATAACGTCCGGTTAGCGATTGGGCAAAAACAGGCGATTCATTGTGACGAACAAAAATAGACCGGTATTGTGCGGGTACGGAAACGCGTCCCTTACGATCGATTTTATTCTCATAGGTGAAAGTGAATAAATCCATTTTACCTTTACGCACCTTTGCTATTCGCCGTTTCTGTGCGATGAGACGCGCCGTTTTTAGCGTATTGTGCCCCATCATCTACCCGCCCCTCACAAAAAAGAGGGTTATGGGATTTTATAGGATATTATGGGATTTTATGGTTTGTCAATGGGATTAATGCGGAAAAGCACTGAAAAATGGTGATTTTCTACAAATAAACCGATGATCTGCGATTGAAGAGTCCTAAGCCTATGTGTCTTAGGCTTCTAGCCAAGCATGATTGAAAAATAAAAAGAGATAGCCTACTAGTACATACTTATTATAGAACTTACTGAGGTTAGAACGTCGATTCTGGACGTGACATACAAAACCGCATGGTTTGTTATACGGGTTCGTTAACGACCGAGAATGTAGGCCGGGAGATTTTGTAATGATAGCCAAAGATGACATTGAATCTGATACAACACTAGAGATAGACGGGGATTTGCTAACTCCAACTCAGTTGGCTACCGTTGTTAGGGCTTTTGAGACACTTTTGAATGGTGCTCATGAAGAAGGTGCTGCTATCCAATGGGGTGTTCAAGTTAAAGAGGGTAGTACTGTTCTGGAATATATTCCTAGTTGCCCTAACCCGGAGGCTCTTGCTGTACTTCGGGATGGCCTTAACCACTTTGAGGTTAGCTCTGAGCCGCCTCCTAAATTCACGAAATCTATGATTTCCAGTTTGCACCGTATTTCCGAGAAAACAAAAACCAAGAAAAATGGGGGAGCATCCGTGAACATATGGATCGCTAAAGAATCTATTGGCATTAGTGAGTCTAAAAAAGCAAATATCAACAAGGCATTAAAAGCATTAAAGGAAACTTTTACAGAATATGGTTCTGTGGAAGGGCGGTTACAAACTTTAGATAGCCACGCTGATTACCAGTTTGCACTATATGAACCTTTATATAACAAGAAAATTAGATGCACTGCTGATGATATAGTATCTCAAGATGCACACGGTCTATGGGGCCGGCGCGTAGAAGCAGAAGGCATGATAAAATACTCTAGCGATGGGTTACCAAGCGAAATACGGGTGGAAAAACTTTCCGAATTACCGTCCTCTTCCGATCTCCCTGATTATAGAGAAACACGAGGGATATTAAAGCAGTATGTCTGAATCGTGCGAATGTTACAATCAAACATTTCTCTGAGATAGCGTACTAAAGAGCATGTCGCTGCTATTGAACCACTAGGAGTATGAAGAATAAGGTCGAGTCCCTTTTTACGGTCCATCTTGGGGATAACCTGCATAAACGCATCACGATCTTCATCGCTAATGCCCGCAACAAATGACGGCCCTTTCTGTTGCCAAGCAGAATAGTATGCAATGACATTACGGCTTGTTTTTTTACTAAGTTTTTTGAGGTATCGCTGTCGAACTGCGCTATAGGCAGATATATGTTTATTATGTTCTCGCTTAATCTCTCCAAATACCTGATCCCAGTCTGGCATCCGTAAGCCCATCATTCAAATCTCTAGTATTATTACCGTTGTAAGCAGGTATGTGTTTTAGCACTGATGGTGGCGAGAACCACTCTTGAGTCGGTTTTGATGACATGAACTTCTCCATGAAATCAATCATCTTAGATAATTCATCAGACATTTTATATTTGTTTGCGGATTGATATTTTGTCATGACTCCCTCCCCATTATTCACAGCTATGATAATATAATTGCCACCAGAGTATCAATAATTGATGCTCCATAGGAAAAAATAAAGCCACCTTACTATCAGCAAGGTGGCTTTATGCAATGTCTACTGTCCGGTTTCTAACGTGCCTTAGGCTTGTTCTTTGACCCCTTAGGCCGACCCATCTTCTTAGGCGCGGACGCGGTGGCTGTTTTATTCTTTGACCCCTTAGGCCGGCCCATTTTCTTAGGCGCGGTGGAAGTAGATGTCTTAGGCGTGGCTACGGTGCTTGTTGCCGCTCTAGCCGTGCGGCGTTGTCTTGTCTTGGCAGCGGTTGCCTTATTCTTTGACCCCTTGGGCCTTCCCATTTTTTTCGGTGTGGCGGAAGTCTTTGAGGGCGCGCGTGCGGTGCTTGCCGCTTGCGCGGGCGTGGCGGGCTTACGATCAGGGGATTTTGCGGCCGCCGCGGCCAGTCGTCCAACGGAGGCCCGTGTTTCGATGATGGTCGCGATATACCCATTGATCAGAGCAACAGCGATTATGGCTCCTGCAATTCCTAGTCCCAAATTTATATCCAGATCGGCCCCTGTATTTTGTCTCAGCCCGATGTGTCTCAGGTTAAACCCGATAAGAAATCCAATCGTTCCCACTGGAATAACCGCCACCAAATTGATCACGGATAAGAGGGTCGATAGAAAATTATTGATATTGCGCATAGCAGCTTCCAAAAGTTGTTTTTGTATTATTTAATGAATCTTGATACTTCTATCATAAAAGGTCATCAAAAGTATACTAAAAAAGATTAGGCGGTCTGTAAGCCGGATTCTGTTCATAATCGCAACCGAAATCACGATATGAGATGGCCATTCATCTTGGACGTAAGTTTCCTTAACGCCTCATGCAACCTACCCGAACATCAGGGCGAAACCAACCCATAGTGTTCATATTTGGTCTTGCTCCCGGTGGGGTTTACCATGCCAACTTTGTTACCAAAGTCGCGGTGCGCTCTTACCACACCTTTTCACCCTTACCACCAGCGGGGAAAACCTATGGCGGCGGTATTTTTTCTGTGGCACTTTCCCTAAAGTCGCCTTCGCCGGATGTTATCCGGCACCGTGGTCCCGTGGAGTCCGGACTTTCCTCTGTCCCTAACACGTAGAAACAGCGACCATCCGACCGCCTAACCTTGCCTCTATTTTTGCAAAAACAATCTGCTTTTGTCAAGAAAAGTGTATTTCATTTAAATCCCCGCAGTTTTTTAATCTCATCATAAGCGGTGTTAATCATCGCTAGCCTTTCATTAGCGGCGCGGATGAATTCAGGTGGTAGCCCTTCGGCTGCTAACCGGTCGGGGTGATGCTCACGAACGAGGCGCAACCACGCCTGTTTGATCGTTTGGTTATCTGATTCATGCGTGACCTTAAGGATGCTGTAAGGGTTATGCTCAGGGTCGCCATAAAGCATGCATAACCGCGCAAACGCTTCCCCTTCAAACCCCAGAATATATGAGACTTGCTCAAGATACATCATTTCCTGAGAATTGATCACATTGTCAGCACGCGCGATATGAAACAACAATGCTATCAGCTGTTCCAAAATAGCGGATTCTTTACCAAATAACCCCGCTAGTTGCTTTGCATAACCTTCGAAGCCAGCGGGGGTTTGTCTTGCTAATTCCCATAACCTGCCAACATGAACAACATCTTTTTCAGCGATATCGACTTTCTCGCGGAAAGCCAGCACCTCATTCATAGTGACCCGCCCGTCGGCTTTAGCCATTTTCGCCGCCAAAGCGATTAATGCTACTGAAAAAGCCACATTTTTCGTGAGGTGTCGGTGTTGCGTCTGCCGAACATCAATCACGTGTCCAGCAAGGCCGCCGACCAGCGCGCCGATGGGGCCGCCAAGCGCGAAACCAGCCGCCCCACCAATGATTTTCCCCCAAACGCTCATGCCTCTTTGTAACCGCCATCCCAATGAAAGCCAAGCGCGATAGCATCCGAGGTCATAAGGATATTCTCTCTCAAGTAAAAATCTGATAAGAAAGTGCCATGTCTGACCATCACCTCGACGCTATCGGTCTCAAATGCCCCTTGCCAGTGCTAAAAGCACGGCGAGTGATTAGGGATATGCAGGCAGGCGAGACCCTCATTATTATGGCTGATGATCCGGCAGCGCATCTTGATTTCGTCCATTTTTGTGAGGTTGGTGGGCATGTTATGGCCGGCCATGAAGAAAGGGCGGATGGGGTTAGCCGTTTTGTGATCAGGAAAAAGATTGATTAATCTCGTCGCGAAGTCGGTGAAAGAATTCTGCGCGGCTTTCGTCTGCTCGCGGGGCCCGCCCGTGGCGCGCGCAACAGTCAAAAAAACCGTCCGCCGGCAATCCCGTGCCTCTTTTGCTCACCACCAGTGCTGCGATGATCGGTTTTCTCTCCCGAACAGCTTCGCCAATGGTGGTTTCAAGATACCGGGTCAGTTTATCGATTCGATGAGGCAAAGGGATCATCGCGAGGGCCGCGATTTCAGCGTAAGTGATCGTTGTATCTCTTCTTGCCAATCCATTCAGGATTTGCTCGACCTTTGCTGTCCAGTTGTTATCATCACTCTGCATAGGGTATGAGTATAATTATTACTAGCAAAACGGCAAGATGATGCTATATGATCAGGATATGTTAAGAGGATTACTTTTTTCTATTCTATTTTACAGCGTGACCGCTGTGATGGCTGTGATTGGTTTGCCGTTGTTGCTATTGCCGCAACGCGCAATTTTCGCTTATCGTCATTTATGGACGATGATTATGTTGTTTTTGCTTAAGGTGATTTGCGGGATCAGCTATCGGATTGAGGGCGAAGTACCTCAAAAGCCAGTGATTTACGCCGCCAAGCATCAGTCGAAATGGGAAGCCATCGTTCTCTACCTTACATTCGACAATCCAGCGACCGTGATGAAACGCTCGCTGATTTTTATTCCATTTTTCGGACTTTATTTGTGGCGCGCCGGCGCGATTGCGATCAATCGTCAGCGCCGTCAGGGAAGAAAATCGCTAAAACAGATCATAACATCAGGCACCGCAGTTGCAACCAAGGGGCGCAGCTTGCTGATTTTCCCCGAGGGCAAGAGACTCCCGCCAGGTGAAAAACTTCCTTATCGAAGCGGCGTTTTTGCCATGCACCAAGCCACCGGCTTGCCGGTTGTGCCGGTGGCGCTGAATTCAGGCTTTTTCTGGCTGTCTAATTCGGTGCGAAAGTTTCGCGGCGAGATCACCGTTAAAATCCTGAAGCCTCTGCCGTCGGGGCTCTCGCGGAAGGAATTCATGGAACGGCTTGAGACCGTGGTCGAGACCGAAAGCAAGAAACTATCAGAATACGCGCTCAAGCAGCTGAAACCAGCGCAAAGAAAGCAGTTCAATGTGTCATGATAAAGGCCGGGGATGATGGACGATGGTTTTGGAAAACAAGGCGGGCAACGTAACGTGCTTGGGGGCGCGCTGGTGGCGTGTTCTATTGATCCTATAACGGGCTTTTACCGCAATGGCTGTTGTGACTCCGGGGCGCATGACGTGGGCATGCATACAGTGTGTGCGATCATGACCAAGGATTTTCTTGAATACAGCAAGAATGCTGGCAATGATTTATCAACGCCTCGCCCTGAATATGGTTTCTCGGGGCTTAAGGACGGCGACAGATGGTGTTTATGCGCTTCGCGATGGGAGCAAGCGCGGCAGGCGGGCAAAGCGCCTCAAGTCGTTCTGGCCGCGAGCAATATCATCACGTTGCAGATTTGCGCTTTAGAGCATTTGAAAGCATCAGCCATTGATTTACAGTAATTTTTTAGGGGGTATAACGCGATGATTACGATCGGACAGAAAGTCAAAGTTCACTGCACCGACACCGATGTTGAAGCACAGGGCAAGATTCTTCATATCAGGCCTGATGGTTTTGACGTTGAGGTTGGTGATCAGATGCTCAGACTGAAAAAATATAAGGCTGGGATCTATGTTGGTAATCACGCCGGTATGGAATTTGTGGTCAAGACGTTATGAATGTACCCGCCAGAGATGAGGACAAAACATCTCGGGGGGTTATTGTGGTCTGGATCATCATCGCGTTGCTGGCGATTGCGGCTCTGCCTTTTACCGCACGAGGGTATGAAGTGGCGAGGGCGATCGCAAGCTTCTGCGGATTTACACTTTAGATGGCGGAAATTCTCGCTTTTCTCTCTCTTGATCCGTTGATTTTAGGCGTGATCATCGGGACGTTTTTTGTGGCTGGGGTGGTAAAGGGGTTTTTGGGCTTAGGGATGCCGATGATCTCGATGCTGTTGCTGGTGTCGTTCATGCCGCCGATTGTCGCTATTCCTCTGATTGCTGTGCCAACTTTGCTGGTCAATGTGTTGCAGTTTACCCGCTCCCCCTTGAGGCGCGAGGTCGCTTATCGCTATAGGCTTATGTCGCTTGTGTTGGTTGCGGTGATATTTCTGACGGCCCTCTATATCACCCATTATCCTGAAGCTTTGTTATTGGCTGTGATTGGTGGGCTTATGGTGGTTTTCTCTGCCCAAACTTTACTGGGCTTTCAGTTACGGCTAGGTGGCGGTAAGGCGTGGCAGGTAGTTATTGGCGGTATTGCGGGGGTTATTGGCGGTTTAAGTTCTATATTCTCTCCGCCGGTGGTGATGTATTTGCTGGCGCGCGATGTTGACAAGGATGAATTTATAGGCGCGACCGGGTTTTTATTTATGATTGGCTCGGCGCCATTGGTGTTGGCTTTGATGTTTAATGGAGTCATGACGCCAGAAATAGCAATCAAGGCGATGCTGGGTTTTCTTTGCGCTCTGCCGGGGTTTCGCCTTGGTGAGGCGTTGCGCCCTTTGGTGTCGCGTGATATGTTTAAAACCTTGATTATGGTTGTTTTTCTTATAATGGGTTTTCGCTTATTGATTGGATCGTTCATCGGTATTTCGTGATAAGAATCGTACGATTCTAAGAGCTTGCAATACATATTAAAACAGTTTAATGTAGTTTTTATTTATAAAGCATTGAATGGTTTAGGGAAACACGTGGCGCAGAAGAAAAAATTGAAGAGACCGCAAGACATTAAAGCTGGTGCGGTGCCGATCAGGCTAAAAGGTAACCAAATTGAGGTTTGCCTTGTGTCCTCGTGTTCGACGACCGATTGTCTAGTGTTGCCTAAAGGGACGGTTAATCAAGGCGAGACCAAAAAGGGTGCGGCGCGACGTGAGACTTTTGAAGAAGCGGGGCTTCGGGGCAGTCTGCTGAATGAAGCTAAAAAGAAAATAGAGACGAAGTCCCAAGCCCAGCATGACAAATCTTATCAGGTGACTTTTTATTTGCTTAAGGTTGAGAAGGTACTGAAAAACTGGCCGGAGAGCGATATTCGTGATCGGTGCTGGTATCCTTTGCATGATCTACCAAATGATAAGATGTTGTGCCGCGATCTGAGGGTGATTGATGCCTTGCGCAACCAAGCGCAGGACGTCTGGAAGGACGCGGCCTGAGGCGCAAACGCCTCCTTTTAAATCGTGATAGAAAATTCTCATGACCGCTTTGTTTCCACTATTTTCGGATTAAGCATTGCTTAGCACTTCACCAAACTCCGGTTAGTCTATCCCACACCCGGATATATCTTGCGATTGAGGGCGTGGATGTGGAGAAACCAGTGGAGATTATTCCTAGCGTGATCTGGCCTCAAAAAACCTGTAAATCCTAGCAATGTCGGAAATTGATCATAAATTGGTCATAACCCGACCTAAACATATGATTTTTAACCTTGTTTTTTAATTATATCTGATTCAAGGTGGGGCGAGAGACACTTTTGGTTCATTTTGGGCCAAGGGGGAATAATGGATAACGATCGCCTTGGTATCTTGTTAATCATGCTCGGCGTCAGCCTGTTTACGGTTCAGGACGCACTAATCAAATATATCGCTGACACATCATCGCTGTTGCAGATTTTCATCACCCGCGGTTTTGTCGGTGGGGTGATTGTTCTCTGCTATATGCGCTTGTCTAAAATACCGCTATATGTCGGGTCGGCTTATCCTCTGCTATCTTTCACTCGATCTGTTCTGTTTTATTTTGGCTTTCTCAGTTTTTATATGGCGTTGGCGGTGTTGCCACTGGCTGAGGCGGTGAGTTTATTTTTTATCAGCCCGCTTTTCATCACCTTGCTTTCTAAATTTCTGATGAAAAATGATGTGGGCTGGTATCGAATGAGCGCGATTATTATTGGCTTTATCGGCACTTTGCTGATCGTCAAACCTAATGTGAGCAATTTTAACTGGTTTTACCTATTGCCGATTTTCTGCGCTTTTAGCTACGCGATGGGGATGATGATCGCCAAGATTACCCGCGAGAAAGACACCGTCTTTCAGCAACTTTGCCACATTTATATGGGTAGCGTTACCTTTGGGTTGATCACGTATTTTATCGGCGGGGGGTTTGGGCTGAACGAGTCGAGCAATAGCACTTTGATTTTTCTTTTCCGTGACTGGAGTTTTGATAATTTTGTCGCGCTGACGGTAATGCTGGTCATCGCGTGTTTTGGCACTTGCGGGATTCTGTCGCTGATCAGCGCGTATCGTATTGGTGATCCGCCGGTCATCGCGCCGTTTGAGTACACCATGATGATTCTTTCAATTTTTACCGGCTATTTCATTTTCGGTGAGATACCGGATATCTATTCGTTTTTTGGAATGATGCTTATTAGCGGTTGTGGCTTGTTAACCTTAGCGCGTGAGGGGGTTCGTAAGCAGTCGCTTGGTTTCAAAAACCGCCTTAGGTGATGGGGCCCGGCCAGTTCTGGGAGTGATTGGTGTTAGGAGTGATTGGTGCTGGCGGAGGGACTTGAACCCCCAACCGCCCGATTACAAATCGGGTGCTCTACCAATTGAGCCACGCCAGCCTTTAATGCCTCGCAATATCGGGGAAATCCCCCCGCGAGGCAAGCAATTATTTTTTCCGACACGCTGCGTAAAGCGCGACCGCCGCCGCCACTGAAACATTTAAAGACTCAGCCTCATCGATGATGGGAATTCGTGCTAGTTTATTGACCTTCTCGCGGGTTAGTCGCCGTAACCCACCACCCTCGCCGCCAATCACGATCGCTAGGCGCTCATCATCGGCCAGGGAGTTAAGATCGTCTCCGCCAGTCATATCCATGCCAACCGCGGTGAAATCGTGTTTTTGTAAGGTTTCTATCGTTCGGGCTAGATTAACCACGCGGATTAGCGGAATGAGCTCCGCCGCGCCTGAGGCCGCCCGCAGCATCGTGGCGGTTTCATGAGGCGTGTGGCGGTCTGTTGCAATGATCGCTGTGGCCCCGAATGCATAAGCCGAGCGCATAATCGCTCCGATATTGCGGGCGTCAGTCAACTGATCAAGCATCACGACAAGAGGCCGGGGAGGTAACGCACTATCAAGCCAATCATCAAGATGCGGCGCCTCAAGATGCTTGGCGATTACAATCACGCCCTGATGGACGGCTTTATCCCCTTCGCCTGTCGCTTCATCGAGGGCGGAGCGTTCGGTCTGATGACAGGAAATCTTGCGCGCGCCGAGGGCTTCATCTAGCCAGGGGGCGGCGTCCTCATCGGCGTAGACAGCGATTATTCGACGATGCCGGTTGGCTAAGGCTGATTCTACTGCGTGCCGGCCCCAAATCATCACGGAATGTGGTGGGCAAGTGATGGTGGGTTTTCTGCTGGGCTGTGTGTTTGCACGGGGAGCGGGGGGGCCGCGATGGGCGCTCGTGCGGGGGGATGAGGTCGCGCGATGGGCTGGCTTTCGCCTTCCTTGAGACGGCGCAGCTGTGCGGGATACGCTCTCACGGGAGGAGGTTTTTCCTGTCTTTCCGTGGGGATTTTTACTTCTTTTTCGCATAGAAACCGACTTTCATATTGACAATGAACCAAGCGTGCTTATTTTATGCCGCGATAAAGAGTATAGCCGAGGTGTTCCCGATTAGACACAACAGAAATGTGTCAAAAGTCAATGGTGGGATGGCCGAGTGGTTAAAGGCAGCAGACTGTAAATCTGCCCGCGTAGCGTACGTAGGTTCGAATCCTACTCCCACCACCATTCAGGCGCATTCGGGCGTAAGAAGTGTTTGAAAATTGCAGGAAGTCATATAGGATAAGCCTCTAACACCGATATGGGTCTTGGCGTCTTGCAGGAGTGTAGCTCAATTGGTAGAGCACCGGTCTCCAAAACCGGGGGTTGGGGGTTCGAGTCCCTTCGCTCCTGCCACTTCGCCAAAGTCTTTTGGGGGCCCCGATGAGACCCCCGGGTCAGTGTTCGGATGGTAGTTGTTCGCGTATAGCTAAGGACTTGTATGCTGTTCAACCAGGTGTTAGGTTGGGGCGACCCTTTGATTATCGGATATACAGACCTTCACCTTAAGAGCGAGTGCTATCCGCGGTTGTCCGACTATAATTCTCTAATTTGGGTTGTACGTTCAACTAGCCACACATAAAAAGCTTGATGCTTATGGCGTAGCGTGATGATACTCTCGATTGCATGAAACGTCTCGCTGTTCCCATCCACACTCTCGGCATCAGCCAAATTATTTCTTTTGGGATATTGTTTTACGCATTCGCCCAGATCAAAACGCCTCTCGCTGTGAGAATTTCGGCGCATGAAATAGATATTATGACCGCGCTCAGCGGCGCGTTGATGATTCAAGCCGCTTTAGCCCTGATAATCGGGCATTGGATCGACAAACTTGGGGCGATGCGCGTGATGGCGACCGGGTTTATGATCGGCGCTTTGGGATTCGTTATGCTCGCAATGGCGAATAGCCTTGTCTGGGTGTGGATTTCGATGGTTCCGGTGGGGCTAGGCTTTGCGATGTCATCCTATGAGGTGGCGTTTAGTGCAGCGGTTCAAATGGATGAGCCAAAAGCACGGCGCAATATCTCGATGATTACATTTTATGGCGGGGTGGCGAGTTCGGTGACGTGGTTAACGGTCGCGCCGCTTCTGACTAGCATCGGCTATCAGGTGACCATGCTGGTCCTCGCTGGGTTTTTGGTCATGATGGGAGTGCGGGTTGGGATTTTGGGATTTGCTGAGCCAAAACCAAATGATGGCACAACGCCTTTGGAATCGTTTCGCTGGTCTATCTTATCGAAGACAGAAAAAACCGCCATTGTCGCATTATCACTGTCGGGAATGATCGAGTATCTGGTTTTTGCAGGGGTGTCGTTGCTTTTGATCACCTGGTTCATGGAATTATTCGATAGCGCGAGACTGGCGGTGATCTTGGCCAGCCTCTATGGCCCGTTTCAGGTGGTGGGCAGAGCACTCGAGATGCGTTATGGGCATCACATGGATGCCCGAATCACCGCGATTATCGCGTTTTTGCTGATTCCGGCTGCGTTCTTTCTGATGATGTTTTCGATATTACCTCTGGCGATTCTCTCGATGGTGTTATTTGGGATGGGGCACGGAATCTTGACGGTCTCGTTCGGTTTTGTCACCAATATGTATTTCAGAGCCGCGATTTATGGCCGCGCCAAAGGGCTGATCACCACGCCGCGCGCTTTTGGCAATGCGCTGGGGCCATTTTTTGCTGGAATAATTTTTCTTTATGGCGGGATTACGTTTTTCTGGGTGATGATGGTCTTAGATCTTACCGCTGCTCTGATCTTCATGACTCTTTTGCGTATTGCTCCGCGTGAGGGGTATGTGCATGCTAGATGAAAAGGTGATACTTTAGAGCTTGCAAAGATCGGAGCGGTGGGTTATAGCCACTATCAACTATTTGACAATAACAGTTTCGGCGTCATAACTGACGAGGCGGAAGCCTTGTTTTTTATGTTTAATTATGAAAATGTTTGCGTTACGGGGGGAATATGGCTAGAGTGAGCCCAACACAATTTGTAAGGCAGGTCAGGCAAGAAATCACCCGTATTACTTGGGCAAACCGCCGCGATACTATCTCTGCAACCATTACGGTTTTGGTGATGACGTTGATCGCGGCGTTATTTTTTCTGTTTGTCGACTGGATTTTATCTAATGCGGTGCAATTTGTTTTGGGATTAGGGTTTTAGGCCAAAGCTTGGGTTGCATTCAGGTTTAACTTAACAAGTTTCAAGGGTTCGGGGATTAACAAAAATGGCGAAACGTTGGTATGTTGTTCATGTTTTTTCCGGCTCAGAAAAGAGGGTGGCGCAGTCGATTAATGAACAGGTGGCGGATTACGGGGCCGAAGATGATATAGAACAGGTGCTTGTGCCGACTGATAATGTTGTTGAAACGCGCCGCGGGGCGCGGGTGAAGGCCGAGCGCAAATTTTTTCCCGGCTACATCATGGTGAAAATGGATCTGACTGACCAGGCGTGGCATATCGTGCAGTCGCAGAATCGGGTGACGGGTTTTCTGGGTAGTGATGGTAAACCCACTCCAATCTCGGACGCCGAGGCTGAACGCCTACTCCAGCTGGTTGACGAAGGGGTTGCGCGTACGCATTCGGATATCGTGTTTGAAATTGGTGAATGGGTGCGGGTTGCTGAAGGGCCTTTTGCATCATTAAAGGGGATGGTTGAAGAGGTAGACGAGGATAAATCACGACTTAAGGTGGCGGTATCGATTTTTGGCCGTTCAACACCGGTGGATCTAGATTTCTCGCAAGTGGAAAAATCAACTTAGGATATAAGGGCGTTAAGATGGCAAAAAAGATTGAAGGCTATATCAAGTTGCAGATACCAGCGGGCGCGGCGAATCCTTCGCCGCCGGTGGGGCCTGCTTTGGGACAGCGCGGGGTCAATATTATGGAGTTCTGCAAAGCATTTAATGCAGCGACCGATGCGATTGAAAAAAATATGCCTATTCCAGTGACAATCACAGTTTACCAGGACAAGTCTTTCACTTTCGAGATGAAACAAGCGCCGGTGAGTTTCTTTCTCAAGCGTGCAGCGGGACTCAACAAAGGTGGGCAGACACCGGGGCGTGAGGTTGCAGGGAAAGTAACGATGGAGCAAGTGCGCGAAATTGCTGATAAGAAAATGGCGGATTTGAACGCAATTGATCAAGACGGCGCGGCGCAGATGGTTGCCGGTTCGGCACGATCGATGGGCTTTGATGTGGTGGAGTAGAACATGGCAGGAAAAAAACTAAAAGCGGCTTATGAGAAAATCGAGGAAGGCAAATTGTATCCACTTGCTGATGCGGTGGCCTTAGTGAAAGATAACGCAAAATCCAATTTCGATGAGACGATCGAAATCGCGATGAATCTGGGAATTGACACGCGTCATTCTGACCAAATGGTTCGCGGCGTGGTGGCGTTGCCGCATGGCACAGGTAAGACGATGCGTGTTGCCGTCTTTGCGCGTGATGATAAGGCTGATGAGGCGAAGAAATCGGGCGCAGACATGGTTGGCGCTGAAGATTTGGCTGATACGATGCAGAGCGGGCGGATTGATTTTGACCGCATTATCGCCACCCCTGATATGATGGGTGTTGTCGGTCGCTTGGGTAAGATTTTGGGACCAAAAGGTCTGATGCCTAACCCGAAACTCGGCACAGTAACAGCTGATGTGAGCAAGGCGGTTACCGCCGCTAAAGCTGGTGAAGTTCAGTTCCGTGCTGAGAAAACGGGGATTGTTCACGCTGGCATTGGCAAGGCAAGTTTTGGGGCTGATAAACTGGCTGATAACGCGGCGGCGTTTATTGCGGCGGTCGGCAAAATGCGTCCGAGCGGCGCGAAAGGTGTTTTTGTTCGCAAAATTGCAGTGGCCTCGACGATGGGTGCTGGGATAGCGGTTGATCCAGCTGAGACTGGATAATGAATTCTCCGCCGGTGTCAGGGTTCTGGCATAGGTGGTGGATAGGGAGTTTCGAGCTTCCACCTGTCCAAGACGGTAGGTGCCATAACGGCTTAAATATCCTATTGAGACGGGGAGAGCGATGTATCGCTTGAACTGAAGGACAGGCCAAGTGGGGCGTTCCATACCGGGATGTTCCCTTCGTGCAATCGGGATAGTGGCAATAGTTGCTGTTCCACAACAAGCGGAGAAGATCAGTGGATAGAACTGAAAAAGATAAACTGGTCAAAACGTTGCACGCGACCTTCAATGATGCGGCGAGTGTTGTCGTCGCACATCAGGTCGGGCTGACTGTTGCTGAAAGTAATGCGCTTCGGGGGAAGATGCGAGACGCGGGGGCTGTTTATAAAGTCACCAAGAATCGCCTTGCCAAGATCGCGTTACGCGGCACGCAATATGAAGGATTAAGTGACCGGTTTGAGGGACCTACGGCAATTGGTACGTCGTCTGACCCTGTGTCCGCCGCGAAAATCCTTGTGGAATTCGCCAAGGGCAATGACAAAATGTCTATAGTCGCTGGTGCTATCGGTGAGCAGGTTTTAGACAAGCCTGGCATCGAGGCGTTAGCGAAATTGCCATCACTTGACGAATTGCGGGCCACTATCGCAGGGCTGTTACAGGCCCCTGCGGCGAAACTGGCAAGGGTGACTCAAGCACCAGCGGGCACGCTCGCGCGAGTCGTTCAGGCCAGAGCAGATCAGTTGCAACAGAGCGATGCTCAGAATTGAGACTAGTCGATTATCGCTTGATTTAAGCCAAAAGGAGAAAACAGATGGCTAACGTTGAGAAACTTGTGGAGGAACTTTCCTCTTTAACGGTGATAGAAGCTGCCGATTTGGCAAAGCTTCTGGAAGAAAAGTGGGGTGTTTCGGCTGCAGCCGCGCCAATCGCTATGGCGGTTGCGGGCGGAGGTGGTGATGCTGCTCCTGCTGAAGAACAGACCGAATTTGATGTTATTCTTGCCTCAATTGGCGAGAATAAGATCAACGTGATTAAGGCGGTTCGCCAACTCACGGGACTTGGCCTTAAAGAAGCCAAGGACGCGGTCGAAAGCGCACCAAAGCCGATTAAGGAAGGTGTGTCTAAAGATGAGGCCGATGCCGCCAAGGCCACCCTTGAGGAAGCTGGAGCAACAGTTGAACTCAAGTAATTAGGCGCGAAGCATTGCAACTTCTCTCGTACTCGCACCGCGCGGTACGAGGGAAGTTTGCTCTGTGACTACTGACTTTGTTTAAGAGGTAATTTTTATGGCCCAACATATCACCGCCCTTAATAGCCGCCGCCGGATTCGGAGCAGCTTTGGTTCGATCGATGAAGTCGCACCAATGCCTAATCTGATCGATGTCCAGCGTAGCAGCTATGAGTTATTTCTGCAAAAAGATATCGATCAGATTTTGCGTGAAGATATTGGCTTGCAAGGGGTTTTTAAGTCAGTTTTTCCGATTAAGGATTTTAACGATAAAGCGATTCTTGAATTCATTTCTTACACGCTTGAAAATCCAAAATACGATGTTGAGGAATGCCAGCAACGTGGCTTGACCTACTCTTCATCGCTTAAGGTGATGTTGCGGCTTGTGGTTTGGGAAGAAGACGAAAACACTGGCGCTAAGTCTATGAGAGACGCCAAAGAACAAGAGGTGTATATGGGCGATATGCCGTTGATGACGGAAAACGGAACATTTGTCGTCAACGGAACCGAAAGAGTGATTGTCTCGCAGATGCATCGCTCGCCGGGCGTATTTTTTGACCATGACGGAGGCAAGGCCCATTCTTCGGGTAAGTTTTTATTCTCTGCACGCGTGATTCCGTATCGCGGCTCATGGCTAGATTTTGAATTTGATGCAAAGGATATTCTAAACGTTCGCATCGACCGCAAGCGGAAATTGCCAGCCAGCACTTTCCTGATGGCGCTGATGAGTGAGGACTCGGAAAAATATATTGCAAAATGCACCAAGGAAGGCCTTGAGCCCGATCGCCTGAAAATCAACGGGTTGACGCGCGAGGATATTCTTAATCATTTCTATCAAGCCACCCCCTATGAGCGCACTAAAAAAGGCTGGAAGACCCCCCTTGATCCGTCACAACTTCGTGGCTCAAGATCGGGCAGTGATTTGGTGGATGCATCGACTGGCAAGGTGGTTATCGAGGCCGGAGATAAATTAACGCCGCGTTCGCTCCGTAAGCTGGAAGAAAGTGGGGTAAAAGATATTTTGGTTCAGGATGAGCAGATTCTAGGCTCATTTATGGCCCATGATCTGGTCAATACAAAAACGGGTCTGATCGAGATTGAGGCTGGCGATCTGATCACCGAGGACACTTTTGTTCAATTGATCGAGATGGGTATTAATAGCTTTAATGTGTTGGCGATCGATAACACCAATGTAGGGGCGTTTCTGCGCAATACTCTGGCGATTGACCGCAATCATTCGCGTGAGGAAGCACTGGTCGATATTTACCGGGTGATGCGTCCGGGTGAGCCGCCGACTCTAGAAACAGCCGAGGCGTTATTTCATGGGCTGTTCTTTAATCTCGACCGCTATGATTTATCATCCGTAGGCCGGGTTAAGTTGAACGCGCGAGCAGGGCTTGAAACTAATGATAATTTGAGGGTTTTGCGTCGCGAGGATATTCTGGCGGTGGTTAGGATTTTGTTGGACTTGCGCGATGGCAAGGGCGATATCGATGATATTGACCACTTGGGTAATCGGCGTGTGCGTTCGGTGGGTGAGTTGATGGAAAATCAATACCGGATTGGGCTTATCAGGATGGATCGCGCGATTAAAGAGCGCATGGGCTCGCTTGATATCGATACGGTAATGCCTACTGATCTGATCAATTCGAAACCAGCCACGGCGGCGGTGAAAGAATTTTTTGGCTCATCGCAACTATCACAATTTATGGACCAGACTAATCCATTGTCTGAAATCACGCATAAGCGCCGCTTATCAGCGTTGGGCCCAGGCGGGTTAACGCGCGAGCGTGCCGGGTTTGAGGTGCGGGATGTTCACCCGACCCATTACGGGCGAATCTGTCCGATTGAAACGCCTGAAGGACCTAATATCGGGCTGATCAATTCACTGGCAACATTTGCCAAGATCAACCGATACGGCTTTATCGAAACGCCGTATCGCAAGGTGAATAAAGGCAAGGTGACCGAAGAGGTGATTTATATCTCAGCAATGGATGAGGGGCGTTATACCATCGCGCAGGCGAACGCAGATCTGGATGGAAAAGGCATGTTTATCGGTGAGTTAATTCCGGTCAGACGTGCGGGTGAGATTGGTCTGGCGGAGCCTGGTGAAATTGAACTGATGGACGTCGCACCAAAGCAATTGGTTTCAGTGGCGGCCGCGCTCATTCCGTTCCTTGAAAATGATGATGCTAACCGCGCGTTGATGGGGTCTAATATGCAACGTCAAGCGGTGCCGTTGATGAAAGCCGAAGCCCCGCTTGTGGGCACGGGAATGGAATCGGTGGTCGCACGGGATTCGGGCGTGACAATCATTGCTCGACGTAGCGGAGTTATCGATCAGGTCGACGCTACGCGAATCGTGGTTAGGGCGACTGAAAATTCCGTCCATGATGTCTCGCCGGTGGATATTTATTCTCTGTTGAAATTCCAACGCTCTAATCAGAATACCTGCATCACCCAGCGCCCTCTTGTGCAGGTTGGTGATGAAGTAGCGGCGGGTGATATTCTGGCGGACGGACCTTCCACTGAAGATGGTGAATTGGCGCTTGGGCGAAATGTGCTGGTCGCGTTCATGCCGTGGAATGGCTATAATTTTGAAGATTCTATACTCATTTCTGAACGCATGGTGCGTGATGACGTTTTTACCTCGATTCACATCGAGCAATACGAGATCATGGCGCGGGATACCAAGCTTGGGATGGAGGAAATCACCAGAGATATTCCGAATGTCGGTGAGGAAGCACTGAAAAACCTCGATGAAGCGGGGATGATTTATGTCGGTGCGGATGTTAATGCGGGCGATATTCTGGTGGGCAAAGTGACGCCGAAGGGCGAGTCGCCGATGACCCCCGAGGAAAAACTGTTGCGGGCAATTTTCGGTGAAAAAGCTTCAGACGTGCGTGACTCGTCATTGCGTGTGCCTCCGGGCGGGGCGGGGACTGTTGTCGAAGTACGGCCGTTTTCAAGGCGCGGTGTTGACAAAGATGAACGTTCACGAGCGATCGAGCATGATGAGATAGAGCATCTTGCCAAAGACCGTGATGATGAAAGAGCAATTTTGGAGCGCGGCTTTTATGGGCGAATGCGCGATATACTGACCAATCAGGTTGTTGCTTCAGGGCCAGCAGAAGTTAAAGCCGGAACGAAAATCACCGCAGAGATGCTCGATGGGTTGCGGCGCACACAATGGGGCGAGATCGCCGTCAAGAGCAACAAGGCTCAAAAAATGATCGAAGCACAGACGATCAATTTCCAAACATCCTTGGATAAACTCGTCGAGCGGTTTGATGATAAGGTCGAAAAACTCCAGCGCGGCGATGAAATGATGCCAGGCGTGATGAAGATGGTCAAAGTCTTCGTTGCGGTGAAGCACAAGATTCAGCCCGGCGATAAAATGGCGGGGCGGCATGGCAATAAAGGCGTTATTTCAAGAATTCTTCCAGTTGAGGATATGCCGTATCTCGAAGATGGCACGCCGGTTGATGTTGTGCTTAATCCTTTGGGTGTTCCGTCACGGATGAATGTGGGACAGATTCTGGAAACACATCTTGGCTGGGCCTCGGCGGGGCTTGGCAAAAAGATCGGTAAAGCCGCTGAAGAAGCGGCGAGAAGCGGCAAATATAGCAAGCTCAAGGATGAACTCAAATCCGCCTATACCAAAGACGAATATGATCAAGTTTTCGCGGCGATGAATGATGACCAGCTCATCAAGCAATCTGATCTGTTGCGGCGCGGCGTGCCAATGGCGACGCCAGTTTTTGACGGGGCCAGAGAAGCGGATGTGCGGCGTTTGTTAAAACATGCGGGGCTGAGTGAAACCGGACAGGAATGGTTAACCGATGGGCGCACCGGGGAGGTGTTCGATCGTCCGGTTACGGTGGGGTATATTTATATGCTGAAACTGCATCATCTGGTGGATGATAAGATTCATGCGCGCTCGATCGGTCCTTATTCGCTGGTAACCCAGCAACCGCTAGGGGGTAAGGCGCAGTTTGGCGGCCAGCGTTTCGGCGAGATGGAAGTCTGGGCGTTGGAAGCTTACGGCGCGGCTTACACTTTGCAGGAAATGCTGACGGTCAAATCGGATGATGTAACAGGGCGCACTAAAGTCTATGAGGCGATTATCCGGGGTGATGATGATTTCGATGCTGGGATTCCCGAAAGTTTCAATGTGTTGGTTAAAGAGTTGCGCTCGCTGGGGCTTAACGTTGACCTGCATTCAAGCGAATATCAAGAGTAGGACATTGTTATGAATGAGATGATAAACCCGTTTGAGCAACCGCAACGCTCGCAGAGTTTTGATAAGATCAGGGTTTCAATCGCAGCGCCTGAACGAATTCGCTCATGGTCCTTCGGCGAGATAAAAAAGCCTGAGACGATCAATTACCGGACCTTCAAGCCCGAACGTGATGGTCTTTTCTGTTCGCGGATTTTCGGACCAGTCCGGGATTATGAATGTCTTTGCGGCAAATATAAGCGGATGAAATATCGCGGGATTGTCTGTGAAAAATGCGGCGTCGAGGTGACCTTATCCAAGGTGCGACGCGAGCGTATGGGGCATATAGAACTGGCTTCGCCAGTGGCTCATATCTGGTTTCTGAAGTCTCTACCATCGAGAATAGGCTTACTAGCAGATATGACGCTTAAGGATCTTGAGCGGGTTCTGTATTTTGAACAATTCATTGTCATCGAGCCCGGGCTAACATCGCTCGCCAAAGGGCAACTGCTGACTGAAACCGATTATTATGCTGCGCTGGATGAATACGGTGATGAGGCTTTCGAAGTCGATATCGGCGCGGGCGCAATCAAGACGATTCTTGAAAATCTTGATCTTGATGAAGAACGCGTGACAATCAAGCAAGAATTGTCTGAAACCGGTTCTGAAGCCAAGCGCAAAAAACTGGTTAAAAGACTGGGTCTCATCGAGGCATTTAGTGAATCTGGATGTCGGCCTGAATGGATGATCTTGGATGTGATACCGGTGATTCCACCGGAATTGCGCCCTCTTGTGCCGCTTGATGGCGGTCGTTTTGCGACGTCAGATCTGAATGATCTTTACCGCCGGGTGATTAACCGTAATAACCGTTTAAGACGGCTGATAGATTTGCGCGCGCCTGATATTATTATCCGCAACGAAAAGCGGATGTTGCAGGAATCCGTCGATGCGTTGTTCGATAACGGACGGCGCGGCCGGGTGATTACTGGCACGAACAAACGCCCCTTAAGGTCGCTTTCGGATATGTTGAAAGGCAAGCAAGGGCGTTTTCGCCAGAATTTGCTTGGCAAGCGTGTCGATTATTCAGGCCGGTCAGTTATCGTGGTTGGCCCAGAACTTAAACTTCACCAATGCGGGTTGCCGAAACAGATGGCGCTCGAATTGTTCAAGCCTTTCATCTATTCGAGGCTTGAAATGTATGGCATGGCGACCACGATCAAGGCGGCCAAAAGGATGGTCGAAAAAGAAAGACCCGAAGTCTGGGATATTCTTGAAGAGGTTATCCGTGAACACCCCGTGATGCTTAATCGCGCGCCGACTTTGCACCGTCTGGGGATCCAAGCTTTTGAACCTGTGCTGATCGAAGGCAAAGCAATCCAGCTGCATCCACTAGTCTGCACGGCGTTTAACGCTGATTTTGACGGTGATCAGATGGCGGTGCATGTGCCGTTGTCGTTAGAAGCCCAGATAGAGGCGCGGGTGTTGATGATGTCAACCAACAACATCCTTAGCCCCGCTAATGGCAAGCCAATTATCGTGCCGTCTCAAGATATTATTCTTGGTCTTTACTATATGACGTTGATGCGCGATGGCGAGAAGGGCGAAGGCATGATCTTTGCCAATTCTGGCGAGGCTTTACTCGCGTATGATGCGGGTTGTGTCAGCCTTCACGCCAAAGTCAGGGTTCGGCTCGAGACGTGGCATGAGGGCGAGCGTGTCAAGAAAGTCGTTGAGACAACTCCAGGCCGAGCGCAACTCGCAAATATTCTCCCTCATAACGCAGCAGTGCCTTTTGAGGTCGTGAACAAACTGATGACTAAGAAAGAAATCACGAATGTCATCGATCACGTTTATCGTTATTGCGGCCAGAAAGACACGGTGATTTTCTGTGACCATCTGATGAGTTCAGGATTCAAGAAAGCGTGCGAGGCGGGTATTTCTTTCGGTATAGATGATCTGAACACGCCAAAGGAAAAGGCGGGATATGTCGAGGAAGCTGAAGCCGCAGTGAAAGGCTTTGAGCGACAGTATCAAGATGGTTTGATCACGCAAGGTGAGAAATATAACAAGGTTGTTGATGTGTGGTCGCGTTGCACGGATCGGGTGGCCGATGAGATGATGAAGGTGATCTCGACCGAAAAGGTTGGCGAGCCGGTTAATTCGGTGTGGATGATGGCGCATTCAGGGGCCAGAGGTTCCGCGACGCAAATCAAGCAATTGGCGGGAATGCGCGGCCTGATGGCAAAGCCATCGGGGGAGATTATCGAAACCCCGATCATTTCGTCCTTTAAGGAAGGATTGAATGTTCTGGAATACTTTAACTCAACCCACGGTGCGCGAAAAGGCTTGGCAGACACGGCTTTGAAGACGGCAAACTCGGGTTACTTAACACGGCGTCTTGTGGATGTGGCGCAGGATTCGATCATCACCGAATATGATTGCGGCTCGGGTAACGGTTTGACCGTTCGGGCCGTGATTAGTGAAGGTGAGGTGGTGGATTCACTGGGCGAGCGGATTCTAGGTCGGAGCGCGGTCGAGGATATCAAAAAACTATCGGATGATAGCGTGATCGTCAAAAGTGGCGAAATCATCACCGAAGAGCATGCCGATCTGATTGAAAAGGAGGCTATTGATAGCGTCCATATCAGGTCCGTTTTAAAATGCATGAGTAAGGTGGGTGTTTGTGCGACGTGTTATGGTCGTGATTTAGCCAGAGGAACGTCGGTGAATATCGGTGAGGCTGTGGGCGTAATCGCAGCGCAATCGATCGGTGAGCCGGGTACGCAGTTAACGATGCGGACGTTCCATATCGGCGGCGCAGCACAGCGCGGTGCCGAGCAATCGAGTATAGAGGCGATGATCGATGGCAAGATTAAATTGGTGGACGCATCGCTGGTAACAGCGCCGGACGGCAACCGAGTCGTGATGAATAGAAACAGCGAACTTATTTTGCTGGACGCGCAAGACCGCGAGCGCTCTAAATATCGCCTGCAATACGGCGCACGGCTTTTCATCAAAAATGGCGATAAGGTAAAGGCTGGGGCGAAACTGGCGGAATGGGATCCTTACACTATGCCAATCGTCAGCGAGGTTAAGGGTGTGGTGAATTACATCGACCTGGTGGACGGGGTATCGATGCGTGAGGTGACCGATGAGATCACTGGCATCAGTAGCCGTGAGGTAATCGACTGGAAATCGATGACAAAAGGTAAGGATTTACGTCCTCGTTTGACGATGCGTGACGATAAGGGTGAGGTGATCACGCTGTCGAACGGTCTGGAGGCGCGTTATTTTCTTTCGGTGAATGCGATTCTGTCGGTTGAGAGCGGCGCAACTGTAAATGCGGGTGAGGTTTTAGCGAGAATTCCGCGAGAATCATCAAAAACGCGTGATATCACAGGGGGCTTGCCGAGGGTCGCTGAGTTATTCGAGGCGCGGATGCCCAAAGATTACGCGATTATGAGTGAGATCGAAGGCCAAGTTGAGTTTGGAGCCGATTATAAAACCAAGCGCCGGGTTAGAGTAAATCCGGTTGGTGACGACCAAGATGCGGCTGAATACATGATTCCAAAAGGCAAGATGCTGGCCGTTCAGGAAGGCGATATGGTGCGGCGCGGCGATTTGTTGCTCGATGGTAACCCTGTGCCGCATGATATTTTGAACATTTTGGGTGTTGAGGCTTTAGCCGAGTATCTTGTCAATGAAATTCAGGATGTTTATCGTCTGCAAGGCGTTAAGATCAATGACAAGCATATCGAGGTGATTGTGCGCCAGATGCTGCAAAAGGTCGAGATTAAGGACGCGGGCGGGACAACTTTGTTGGTCGGCGCACAGATGGATCGGTCTGAATTTGACGAGGTCAACACGGCGGCGCGGGCCGAAGGCGTTGCTGAGGCGCAGGGACTTCCTGTTTTACTTGGAATTACCAAGGGATCACTCCAGACGCGCTCGTTTATCTCGGCGGCCTCATTCCAAGAAACCACGCGAGTACTGACCGAAGCGGCGGTATCGGGCAAGGAAGACAATTTGACCGGGCTGAAAGAAAACGTGATTGTCGGGCGTTTGATTCCGGCGGGGACGGGTAGTGTGATGGCGCAGTTGAAGTCCGTGGCTTACGCACGCGATAAAACGCTTGAAGCCGAGCGCGCCGTGGCCGAAGCTGAATTAGCGGCGGAAATGGAGCGCAAGCAAATAGAAGAAGCCGCAGAAGCTCTAGGGGAGTTCCAAGAAGAAGCGCCTATTGGGACGGAGTAAAGGCCCATAATCGAGGCCCATAATCGCGACCAAGAATGCTTCTGGATAACATCGCAGAAACGGGAAAAATCGCGTTGTCAGAGTGAGATGATAGGAAAAGCGAAAAAATACGCGCTAAGACGCATATTATGCTTGACCTTATCCTTATAAAGCATTAGGTATCCGACAACTTCGAGAGTTCAGGTGGTGAGGCCGTCTCGATAAACGATGGCCTCAAACGTTGGACATGTCTTGAAAAAGGCCGGTTTTATCGCTGGTTGAAAACAAAGCGTCATTCCGCTCTGCGGAATGGCAAGACAATGATTTGAACCGGGAACGACCTTAATCGGGTTGCCCGCAATGATGGGAAACGTTTGGTATGCCAACGACTAACCAGCTTATTCGCCATGGTCGCGTAAGACCTTTGCAGAGGAACAAGGTTCCAGCAATGGAATCATGTCCGCAAAAACGTGGCGTTTGCACGCGGGTCTACACCACCACGCCTAAGAAGCCGAACTCTGCTTTGCGTAAGGTCGCGCGGGTGCGGCTGACCAATGGTTTTGAAGTTACCAGCTATATCCCCGGTGAGGGACATAACCTGCAAGAGCACTCAGTGGTTTTGATCAGGGGCGGACGGGTAAAAGACTTGCCTGGTGTTCGCTATCATATTATCCGTGGCACTTTGGACACACAGGGTGTCGCCAATCGTAAACAGCGCCGTTCGAAATACGGCGCAAAACGTCCTAAATAGAGATCAAGCGTTATGTCACGTCGTCATAGAGCCGTTAAGCGCGAAACCCTGCCGGATCCGAAATTTGGTGATCTTGTGGTATCGAAATTCATGTCTTGTCTGATGTATGCTGGTAAGCGCTCGCTTGCTGAGGGAATCGTCTATGGAGCCTTTGATAAGGTGATGGAGCGCACTGGCTTGGAGCCGGTGAAAGTATTTCATGATGCGCTGGAAAATGTGCGTCCTAATCTTGAGGTGCGTTCTCGCCGAGTGGGCGGTGCGACCTATCAGGTTCCTGTCGAAGTTCGCCCAGCCAGAGCGCAAGCGTTGGCTATTCGCTGGCTGATCGAATCATCCCGTAAGCGTGGCGAGCACACGATGACTGACCGCCTTAGCGCGGAGTTAGTCGATGCGATGAATAATCGCGGCTCGGCGGTTAAAAAACGCGAAGACACACACAAGATGGCAGAAGCGAATCGCGCCTTCTCGCATTATCGTTGGTAGTAGAGTAGGGATTGTCATCATGAGCCGTGAATATACATTGGAGCGCTATCGTAATTTTGGCATTATGGCTCATATCGATGCTGGCAAGACCACGACGACTGAGCGGATTCTCTATTACACGGGCAAATCACACAAAATCGGCGAAGTGCATGACGGCATGGCGACGATGGACTGGATGGAACAAGAGCAGGAACGTGGTATCACGATCACTTCAGCCGCCACCACTTGCATGTGGTATCATACCGATGATGGTGAAACACCATCAGGCAATTACGGCACGACGCCGGAAGAAGCCAATTTCCGCTTTAACATTATAGACACTCCGGGGCATGTTGACTTCACCATTGAAGTTGAAAGGTCGCTCGCGGTGCTGGATGGGGCTGTATGCGTGCTTGATGCAAACGCTGGGGTCGAGCCACAAACCGAGACCGTCTGGCGACAGGCTGATCGTTATGAAGTGCCAAGGGTGGTGTTCGTTAACAAAATGGACAAGACCGGGGCTGATTTTTACAAATGCGTTGAGATGATCAAGGATAGAACAGGCGCGATTCCGTTGCCGGTACAGATTCCGATTGGCGCGGAAACTGAATTCGAAGGTTTGATCGATCTGGTGACGATGAAAGAATGGGTATGGAAGGGTGAAGACCTTGGCGCCTCATGGGTGGTGCAGGATATTCGCGCTGATATGCAAGGCAAGGCTAGCGAAATACGCGAGTCGATGATCGAGATTGCGGTTGATCAAGATGACGCGGCGATGGAGCAGTTTCTTGAAGGACAAGAGCCTGACATCGAGACGCTTCGCGGGTTGATTCGTAAAGGCACGTTGAATATGTCGTTTGTGCCGGTATTATGCGGCTCGGCCTTTAAGAATAAAGGCGTCCAGCCGATGCTCAACGCGGTGATTGATTTTCTCCCAGGGCCTCTGGATGTTCCCGCCTATAAGGGATTTAAGCCGGGTGATGAGACCGAAACTCGTGATATCGAGCGCTATGCTGCTGATGAGCAGCCTTTCTCGGGCTTGGCCTTCAAGATCATGAATGATCCTTTTGTTGGTTCGCTGACTTTCGTGAGGATTTATTCGGGCCAAATGGCAAAAGGCGATAGCCTGCTCAATTCAACCAAAGGCAAGCGCGAACGCATCGGGCGGATGATGATGATGCACTCCAATAACCGTGAGGAAGTTAGTGAAGCTTTCGCAGGGGATATTATCGCTCTGGCCGGAATGAAAGAAACCACGACTGGGGATTCCTTGTGTGACCCGAGTGATGCGGTTGTTCTTGAGACGATGACTTTCCCTGATCCGGTGATTGAGATTGCCGTTGAACCGGCCTCGAAGAATGACCAGGAAAAAATGTCAACAGGGCTTCAGCGTCTGGCGGCGGAAGATCCATCTTTCAGGGTTTCAACTGATCCCGAGTCAGGGCAGACGATCATGAAGGGGATGGGCGAGCTGCATTTGGATATTTTAATCGATCGCCTGAAGCGTGAGTTTAAGGTTGAAGCTAATATTGGCGCGCCGCAAGTGGCTTATCGTGAAACGATTACCAAAGAGGTAGAGGTCGATTACACGCATAAAAAGCAATCTGGTGGTGCAGGGCAATTCGCACGAATCAAGATGATCTTCTCGCCTCTTGAAGAAGGCGGCTATATGTTTGAGAATAAGGTGGTCGGCGGCTCGGTGCCTAGGGAATATGTGCCTGGTGTCGAAAAAGGATTGCTACAGGCGAAGGAAACCGGCGTGATTGCTGGATTCCCGGTTATTGATTTTGGCGTTAAGCTCATAGATGGCGCGAGCCATGACGTGGATTCTTCGGTTTTGGCGTTTGAAATAGCAGCGCGCGCGGCTTTCAGAGAGGCCATGCGGCAAGCACAACCTCGCCTGCTTGAGCCGATTATGAAGGTTGAGGCGATCACCCCTGAAGAATACATGGGTGATATTATCGGCGACTTGAATAGCCGTCGTGGGCATGTCGGAGGTATGGACCAGCGCGGCAACGCTAGAGTTGTTACCGCAATGGTGCCTTTAGCGAATATGTTCGGTTATGTGAACACGCTCCGCTCATTGTCTCAAGGGCGTGCTCAGTACAGTATGCAATTTGATCATTATGAACAGGTGCCGCAAGCGGTTGCGGACGAAGTTCGAAGCAAGATGGCGTAACGGAAAACTAACAGGAGTGAATTATGTCAAAAGAAAAGTTTGATCGCTCGAAGCCCCATGTCAACATCGGCACAATTGGCCACGTTGACCACGGTAAGACGACACTAACCGCTGCTATTACAAAAGTGATGGCTGAATCGGGTCGCGCTGATTACAAGGCGTATGATCAGATTGATAACGCACCCGAAGAACGGGCGCGTGGGATTACAATCTCGACCGCGCATGTGGAGTATGAGACGGAAAATCGTCACTATGCCCATGTGGACTGTCCAGGCCACGCCGACTATGTGAAGAACATGATCACCGGCGCTGCGCAAATGGATGGTGCGATTCTGGTTGTGAGTGCAGCAGACGGACCAATGCCACAGACTCGTGAGCATATCCTGCTTGCTCGTCAGGTTGGCGTCCCAGCCCTAGTGGTGTTCATGAATAAGGTCGATCAGGTCGATGATGAAGAATTGCTCGAACTCGTTGAGTTGGAAATTAGGGAATTGTTATCAAAATATGATTTTCCTGGTGATGATATTCCGATCGTCAAAGGTTCAGCGTTGATGGCGCTTGAAGATAAGAACGAGAAGATTGGCAAGGAAGCCATCGTCGAGTTGATGAAGGCTGTTGATGAGTACATCCCGCAGCCGGAGCGCCCGAAAGACCAGCCTTTCCTAATGCCGATCGAGGATGTGTTCTCGATCTCAGGGCGTGGCACGGTTGTTACGGGGCGGATCGAGCGTGGTGTGGTTAATGTGGGTGAGGAAATAGAGATTCTCGGTATTCGCGATACCACTAAAACGACCTGTACCGGCGTTGAGATGTTCCGCAAATTGCTCGATCAGGGCGAGGCTGGCGATAATGTCGGTGTGTTGTTGCGTGGCACGAAGCGTGAGGATGTTGAGCGGGGTCAGGTTTTGGCCGCTCCTGGCTCAATCAAGCCCCATAAAAAATTCAAAGCCGAAGCCTATATCCTCAATAAAGAGGAAGGTGGTCGACACACGCCGTTTTTCACCAATTATCGTCCGCAATTCTATTTCCGCACCACCGATGTGACGGGGGCGGTTGAATTGCCGGAAGGCACTGAGATGGTGATGCCGGGCGACAATATATCGGTCATAGCAACATTGATCACGCCAATCGCGATGGAAGAAGGCTTACGCTTTGCTATTCGCGAAGGGGGCCGAACTGTCGGCGCCGGCGTGGTTTCGGCAATTATCGAGTAAGGGGCTATTGATCGCCGGCAAATTGAAAGATTTGCCGATGATTTCTTGTAGTATGTTAGGACAAAGCAATGATTGACAGTCAAAATATCCGAATAAGGCTCAAGGCGTTTGATCATCGTATTCTTGATCAATCGACCAAAGAGATTGTCGACACGGCTCGTCGGACAGGCGCTGATGTTTGCGGCCCTATACCGTTGCCGACATCTATCCGGCGTTTTACAGTGAACAGATCACCGCATATCGATAAGAAAAGCCGTGAGCAGTTTGAAATGCGGACGCATAGGCGTTTGCTAGACATTATCGACCCAACACCACAGACGGTTGACGCTTTGATGAAGCTAGATCTTGCTGCGGGTGTTGATGTTGAAATTAAGCTTTAAGAAAGGGCCACGACGATGCGCTGCGGAACAATAGCACGCAAAATAGGAATGACGCGGATGTTTGCTGATGACGGCACGCATGTTCCTGTCACGGTCCTGAAGATGGAAAAATGCCAGGTGACATCTGTGCGGAATATGGAAAAAGACGGCTATGTCGCCCTTCAGGTGGGTGTTGGCATCCCTAAGGTGAAGAATCTGACTAAAGCCGATCGGGGTCGTTTTGCCGCCGCTAAGGTCGAGCCCAAGAAGAAAGTCGCTGAATTTCGGGTGAGCGAGGACGCTTTGCTCGATGTGGGGAGTGAGATCGGTGCGAACCATTATGTGGCTGGTCAAAAAGTCGATGTGGTGGGCCTCTCGCAAGGTAAAGGTTTCGCCGGCGTGATCAAGCGTCATAATTTTGCCGGTCTTTGTGCGAGCCATGGCGTTTCGGTCTCGCATCGCTCGCATGGCTCAACGGGGCACAGCCAAGACCCGGGCAAAGTGTTTAAGGGTAAGAAAATGGCAGGGCATATGGGCGCATCGCGCGTGACAGTGCAGAATCTTGAGGTTGTCTCAACCGATGCCGATGATGGATTGATTATGATCAGGGGCGGAATTCCCGGTTCGAAAAATGCTTGGGTGATGATCAGTGATGCGCTTAAAGCCTCGCGTCCTGAAGCTGCTCCATTTCCAGCAGGGCTGCTGGATGACCTGAATAAACCCACAGAGATCGAAGCAGAGCCACAGGTCGAGGCCGCAGATGAGTCTGAAGTTTTAAGCACGCCTGAAACCCCCGCCGAGGGAGTAGCCGATCAACCGGCTGAAACACCTGATGCGGTCTCCAATGAGCAGCCCGATGGTGAAAAAGATGATGAAGGGGGTAAATCATGAAGATTGCGGTCAAAACCCTCGATAATAAAGCAGCCGGAGATATCACGGTGAGTGATGAGGTGTTCGGCATCGCGCCACGCGGCGACATCATGGCCCGGGTGGTGAATTGGCAACTAGCCAAACGCCGCGCTGGAACGCATAAGGCGAAACTCAGGTCTGAAATCGCACGGACCGGGGCAAAAATTTATAATCAAAAAGGCACGGGACGTGCGCGTCACGGCGCATCATCGGTCAATATTTTTCGCGGCGGCGGGGTGTCCCATGGACCTCATCCACGTTCTCACGAGCATAGTTTGCAGAAAAAAGTGCGGCGCTTGGGGCTAAAGTCAGCACTGTCGGTGAAAGCCACTGAGGGTAAGCTGGTCATTTTAGATGAACTGAAGTCAGACGGTAAAACTGCGAAACTAAAATCAAAATTGATAAAACTTGGCCTCGAAAACGCGCTGATTATCGGCGGCGGTGCGGTTGATGAAAAATTCCTTCGCGCGGCCAGAAACATCCCCCTTATCGATGTTCTGCCGCAGCAGGGAGTGAATGTGTATGATATTCTGCGGCGTGAAGTTTTGGTCTTGACCAAAGATAGCGCAGCCCATCTTGAAGAGCGTTTGTCATGACTATCCGTGCGCGTAAAAAAATCACGAGCGGTATCAGCCAGATCAAAGCGTATGAGACAATTTTGCGCCCGATCGTGACTGAGAAATCGACCATGTTATCTGAGGCGAATAAAGTCGGCTTCGTGGTGGCGATCAGCGCGACCAAGCATGAGGTAAAGGCGGCGGTCGAGATGCTGTATAAGGTAAAAGTTACGTCAGTAAATACCTTGATTCTCAAAGGTAAAACCAAGCGTTTTAAGGGAATTATGGGCAAGCGTATTGACCAGAAGAAAGCGATTGTGACCCTCGCCGAGGGCCAGACGATCGATTTGGGAGTGTAAGACGATGGCGTTGCGGCAATATAATCCCACCTCCCCCGGCCGCCGAGGCTTAGTATCAATAGATCGCAGTGACCTTTATAAGGGCAAGCCGGTCAAGAAACTGACTGAAGGGCTGTCAGGCACGGGCGGGCGCAATAATACAGGCAGAATTACAGCGTGGCATAAAGGCGGCGGTCATAAGCGGCGTTATCGTCTGGTTGATTTCCGCCGCACGAAAAAAGATATTTCAGCAGTCGTCGAGAGGATTGAATATGATCCTAATCGTACGGCGTTCATCGCGCTGATTACATATGAGGATGGTGAGCAGTCATACATTATTGCCCCGCAGCGTCTTGCTGCTGGTGATAAGGTGATCTCATCGGACAGCCGCGCTGATATTCGGCCTGGCAACGCGATGCCGTTGATGGAGATTCCGGTGGGGACGATTATCCATAACGTTGAATTAAAAGCGGGCAAAGGCGCACAGTTGGCGCGCTCGGCGGGGACGTATGTGCAGCTGATCGGCCGGGATCAGTCTTATTCTATTATTCGCCTGGCCTCGGGTGAAGTGAGAATGGTTAGGTCTGAATGCATGGCGACGATTGGCGCTGTGTCTAATCCTGATCGGCAGAATATCACCATCGGCAAGGCAGGACGTAGCCGCTGGCTTGGTCGCCGTCCGCATGTGAGAGGGGTTGCGATGAACCCGGTTGATCACCCCCATGGTGGTGGCGAGGGTAAGAGTTCTGGCGGACGCCATCCGGTGACGCCTTGGGGTAAGCCGACCAAGGGCAAGCGCACGAGGTCTAATAAATCCACTGACAAGCTGATCCTTCGTCGGCGGAAGAAATAACGGGAGACACTGATGGCACGTTCTGTTTGGAAAGGTCCTTTTGTTGACGGTTATCTTTTAAAGAAAGCCGATGTTGTGCGTGAATCAGGGCGTAATGACGTGATCAAGACATGGTCGCGCCGCTCGACGATCATGCCGCAATTTGTCGGACTGACTTTTGGGGTGCATAACGGTAGGAAATTCATACCGGTGTCGGTGTCCGAGGATATGGTCGGGCATAAATTCGGTGAATTCGCTCCGACCAGAACATTTTACGGTCATGCGGCTGATAGAAAAACCAAGCGATAGGGCAGGGTCATGGGTAAGAAGGCAAAAAAATCAATGAGAGCCGATAACGAAGCGGTCGCGGTACTTCGCAATTTGCGAACTAGCCCGCAGAAGCTGAATGAAGTGGCGCAGATGATTCGCGGGGTGAGTGCGTCTAAGGCTCTCGCGGCGCTTGATTTCTCGCGGCGACGGATTGCTAATGACGTGCGAAAGGTGCTACAAAGCGCGATTGCCAATGCCGAAAATAACAACGCGCTTGATATAGATAAATTGGTGGTGCGTGAGGCGTTTGTTGGCAAAGGTCTGGTAATGAAACGTTTTCGCGCGAGGGCGAGGGGACGCGGGGCTCGGATTCTGAAACCATTTTCACATTTGACGGTCATCGTGTCGGAACAAGAGGATAGTAATGGGACAAAAAGTTAAACCAATTGGCCTAAGGCTGGGAATCAACCGCACTTGGGATTCGCGCTGGTACGCTGAACGGAACTACGCTGAGCTGTTGCACCAAGACCGCGAGTTGCGGGAGTATCTGATGAAGCGGCTGAAAGCAGCGGCGGTGAGTCGGGTGGTTATCGAACGTCCGGCGGGCAAGGCCCTGATCACGATTTATGCTGGACGTCCCGGGCTGATCATCGGCAAAAAAGGCCAGGATATTGAGCAGTTGAGAACCGATTTGCAAAAGCGACTTGGCGGCGATGTGAGTCTTAATATCAACGAGATTAGAAAGCCTGAAATTGATGCAAAATTGGTTGCTGAATCAATCGCCCAGCAGCTGGAGAGACGCGTTGCTTTTCGGCGCGCGATGAAGCGGGCTGTGCAATCGGCAATGCGTCTTGGGGCTTTGGGAGTGCGGATTAATTGTGCTGGACGCTTGGGCGGCGCTGAGATCGCACGCACCGAATGGTATCGCGAGGGGCGGGTGCCTCTTCATACTTTGCGGGCTGAGGTTGATTACGGTGAGGCCACCGCGCATACGACCTATGGCGCATGCGGTATTAAGGTTTGGGTTTTCAAGGGTGAAGTGATGGAACATGATCCGATGGCGCAGGATAAGCGGTTGGCTGAGCAGCAAACCTCCACAGCGCCGAGGATGCCGATATCTCAAGGAAGGCCTGAGTAATGTTACAGCCCAAACGAACCAAATTCCGTAAAGCGCATAAAGGGCGTATTCACGGTAATGCCAAGGGGGGCACGCAGCTGAATTTTGGCGCGTATGGTCTGAAGGCCACGTCGCCGGCGCGGGTAACCGCGCGGCAGATAGAAGCGGCGAGACGCGCTATCACAAGGCATTTACGCCGTGCGGGACGCGTTTGGATTAGGATTTTTCCTGATGTGCCGGTCTCAACCAAACCTGCTGAGGTTCGGATGGGTAAAGGCAAGGGGAATCCCGAGTTTTGGGTCGCCCGGGTTAAACCAGGACGGGTCATGTTTGAGATAGATGGTGTTGCTGGGGATCTGGCCACTGAGGCCTTAAAACTGGCGAGCGCGAAATTGCCCATCGATACGCGAGTCGTGCGCAGGCTTGGTGAATAGAGGATTTTGACATGACGATCGTGAAAGCTGAAGAATTGAGAACAAAAACCCCCGACGAGCTCAAGGCCCAGCTGGTGAATCTGAAAAAAGAAGCGTTTAATCTGCGCTTTCAAGGGTCAACCGGCCAGCTTGAGAACTTAGCGAGAATTGGACAAGTGCGCCGTGAAATCGCGCGCGTTAAAACAGTACTGACAGAAAAAGCCAAGGGCTAGAGGAACGAGAGTTATGCCAAAACGGATTTTAAATGGTGTGGTGGTCAGCGACAAAGGCGATAAGACTATCGTGGTTAATGTTGAAAGGCGGATTATGCATCCCTTGTATAAAAAGTTTATCTCGACCAACAAACGCTTTTCAGTACATGACGGGGAAAATCGTTTCAAGATCGGTGATCGGGTGCGGATAGAGGAATGTCCACCAATATCGAAAAGCAAGAGACATACGGTAATTTATGAAGAAGCCGCTTCCGGCCAAGCGAAATAATAAGCGCGAAATGGCGGATAAAGCAACAGGCAAGGTGACAAGGGTTTTTAAGCAATGATACAGATGCAAACAAATCTAGAGGTGGCGGATAACTCAGGCGCGCGCCGCGTCCAATGCATCAAGGTGCTAGGCGGTAGCGGCAGGACAATTGCCAATGTCGGCGATGTGATCATCGTATCGATCAAGGAAGCTATTCCGCGGGGACGGGTTAAAAAAGGCGATGTTCATCGCGCGGTGATCGTTAGAACCGCAAGCGAGATCAAGCGTACCGATGGAACAGTGATCCGTTTCGATAAAAACGCGGCGGTGCTGATCAATCCTGCGAATGAGCCGATTGGCACCCGCATTTTTGGGCCGGTAACGCGCGAATTGCGGGGGCGGAAGTTTATGAAAATTGTTTCACTCGCACCAGAGGTATTGTAATGGCGAAGAAACTCAAAATCAAAAGAGGTGATAAGGTGACGGTGATCACTGGCCGCGATAAAGGTAAGACCGGCGAGGTGACAAGAGTGCTTCGCGATCGTGACAGGGTTGTTGTTCAAGGGGTTAATATGATGACCAAGCACACCAAACCAAGCCAGACATCGGCAGGGGGCATCTCTCAAATTGAGGCGTCGTTGCATATCTCGAATGTAGCACATATAGATCCTGAATCGAGCAAGCCGACCCGGATAGGCTATGAGATAAAAAAAGACGTGAAAACGCGGATTGCACGCCGTTCAGGCAAGGCGATTGGGTAATTTAAGGGCAGAGTGATGAAAACGCGACTAAGGGAACATTATGAGCAAACAATCCGTCCGTCGATGATGGAGAAGTTTGGCTATACAAATACGATGCAAGTGCCGAGGCTTGAAAAAGTCATCATCAATATCGGCGTTGGCGAGGCTGTTCGTGATTCCAAAAAGGTTGAAAGCGCAGTGCAAGATCTTACGGCGATCGCGGGGCAAAAACCTGTGGTGACGAACGCAAAGAAATCAGTTGCGAGTTTTAAGGTGCGCGAGGGGATGGCTTTGGGATGCAAGGTGACTTTGCGGCGCGAGCGGATGTATGAGTTTCTCGATCGTTTGATAACGGTCGCATTGCCGAGGGTGCGTGATTTCCGCGGTCTTAGCGCAAAAAGTTTTGATGGCCATGGCAATTACTCGCTGGGCATCAAAGAGCAGATTGTTTTTCCCGAAGTCGACTACGATAAGGTGGACAGCATTCGCGGCATGGATATCAGTGTCGTGACTACGGCGAAAACCGATGAGGAAGCCCAGGCGTTATTGCAGGGTTTTCAGTTTCCGTTCCAATCATAGGTGGATAAGAAGATATGGCAAAAGTCAGTTCGATAGACAAGAATCTAAAACGGCAAAAGAAGGTTGCGAGTATGGCTGCGCGTCGAGGGCGGCTTAAGGCGATCGTGATGGATCGCTCGTTGCCGGTCGAGGAAAGGTTTCAGGCTAGTCTGAAACTTGCCGAGATGCCACGCGATGGCGCAAAATCCCGGGTGAGAAACCGCTGTAGGGTGACGGGTCGTCCACGCGGTTATTATCGCAAAATGGGTATGTCTCGGATCGCGTTGCGCGACCTCGCTTCAATCGGTCAGATTTCTGGCTTAGTGAAATCGAGTTGGTAGAGGAATAAAACAATGACGATGAGTGATCCTCTTGGGGATATGATAACCCGTATTAGAAACGGTCAGCACGCGCGCAAAGACGAGGTGATGAGCCCCGGCTCGCGGTTTCGCGGTGATGTTCTCGATGTGCTGAAGCGGGAGGGGTATATTCGCAACTATTCGAGCATTGAGAAAAGCCCCGGCATTTTTGATTTGCGTATCGAGTTAAAATATCATGATGGGCAACCGGTTATTTCGGAGATTAAACGTGTTTCGCGTCCAGGGCGGCGGGTTTACTCGAAGATCAAAGACCTTAGCCAAGTTTATAATGGTCTCGGCATCTCGATCTTATCGACACCCAACGGAGTGTTGTCCGATCTTGAGGCGCGCGCGGCTAAAGTGGGCGGAGAGATTCTCTGCCATGTATTTTAAAGGAGTGGCATGATGTCACGTATTGGCGAAAGCCCTATAGAGATTCCAGACGGCGTCACCTTAACGCTTGAGAACGGCATTGTGTCGGCGAAAGGTAAGAATGGCGCGCTGAACATACCCTTGCCGCCGATGGTCACACTGTCGGTTGCTGACGGTATCGCTCGGGTTACGCCTTCGGGCAACAGTGTCAAGGCGCAAGCGTTGTGGGGGACCGCGCGGGCGATCATCAATAATATGGTGACCGGCGTCTCTGAGGGGTTCACAAAGAATCTAACGATTCACGGTGTTGGCTACAGAGCGCAGATGCAGGGAAATAAACTGGTGTTATCATTAGGGTTTAGCCATCCGGTTGAGATGATGGTGCCGGCCGAGATCAAAGCGTCCGTTGAAAACAACACGCTGATCAATCTGTCCAGCCATGATAAGCAGAAACTGGGGCAGTTCGCATCAGAAATTCGTGCTAAGCGCCCGCCTGAGCCTTATAAAGGCAAAGGGGTCCGCTATCAAAATGAGCAGATTTTGCGCAAAGAAGGTAAGAAGAAATAGAGGCTTTGTCATGATTACACCGTACAATCTTTTTAATCGCCGCCGCCGTCGCACGCGGGCGCATCTCACGAAAGTCGGGGGCCTCAAGCCCCGTCTGTCGGTGCATCGGTCGTCAAAGCATATTTATGCCCAGATTATCGATGATAAAAAAGGTGTGACGCTGGCAGCGGCTTCAAGTTTAGACAAAGAGTTAACCAGCACATTGAAACAAGGCAGCAATCGTGAGGCTGCGGCCTCGGTTGGCAAATTGGTGGCTGAACGCGCGAAGAAAAGTGGCGTGTCAGCGGTGGTGTTTGATCGTGGTGGTTTTTTGTATCATGGTCGGGTTCGCGCGTTAGCTGATGCAGCGCGTGAAGCAGGGCTCGAATTTTAGGAGGATAGCATGGCTCGAGCGGAAAGAAATAAAGACAATCAGCGTGAAGAAACTGATCTCATTGATAAACTGGTTGGGATCAATCGTGTTGCGAAGGTTGTCAAAGGCGGCCGGCGCTTCGGTTTCGCGGCGTTGGTGGTTGTTGGCGACGGACGAGGCCGGGTTGGTTTCGGTGCCGGTAAGGCGCGTGAGGTGCCCGAGGCTATCCGTAAAGCAACAGAAGCAGCCAAGCGCAACATGATCAGAGTCCCGCTGCGCGATGGGCGGACGCTTCATCATGATATTCAAGGCCGGTATGGCGCAGGACATGTTGTTTTGCGCTCAGCACCAGCAGGAACAGGAATTATCGCAGGCGGCCCGATGCGTTCGGTTTTTGAAACCTTAGGCATTCATGACGTTGTGGCGAAATCAATTGGCTCATCCAATCCGCATAACATGATCAAAGCCACCTTCGCGGCGTTAAGAGCGATCCAAGCGCCTAGGTCTGTTGCGGCCAAGCGCGGCAAGCGGGTTGCAGATATTCTTGGCCAGCGTCGCCGGAAAGATAGTGAAGCGGCAGACGAGCAGCCAAGTAGTGAAGAGGAATAGGTTATGGCGGCGAAAGCAACAGTCAAAGTGACCCAAACAGGAAGTCCAATCGGTCGCAGATCTGATCAGCGGGCAACGTTGGTCGGTCTTGGTTTGAATAAAATTGGTCGTAGCAGGGTGCTAGAAGACACGCCATCTGTGCGCGGGATGATCAATAAAGTCGCGCATTTGCTGCGCGTTGACGAAGGCACATAGGATTTTTGGAGACGGGTGATGAAGTTAAACGAGATTAAAGATAACCTAGGCGCAAGAAAAGGCCGCACACGAGTCGGTCGCGGGCCTGGTTCAGGCAAGGGCAAGACATGTGGCTCGGGGCACAAAGGTCAGAAGGCGCGTTCAGGCGTTGCGATCAAGGGTTTTGAAGGTGGGCAGTTGCCGATCTATCGGCGTTTGCCAAAGCGCGGCTTTACCAACATATTTCGCCTTCGTTTTGCTGAGGTAAACACTGGCGAGATTCAGAAAGCCATCGATAGCGGCAGGCTCGATGGAAAAAAGCCGGTGGACACGGCCGCATTGATCGCAGCTGGGTTAGTATCAAAGCCGCGCGATGGCGTACGTTTGCTGGGCAAAGGCGAGATTAAAGCCAAGATAGATATTCATGTTGCTGGTGCATCCTCAGGCGCGCTTGCGGCGGTTGAGAAAGCTGGCGGCAAAGTGACATTGATCAAAGTTAAAAAATCAACGCCACTTCCAAAATCATCTTCAACTCCGGGGGCCACTCCAGAGGCCACCCCAACGAATGGCGCTGCATCCTGATGGCGCGTGCGCCTGAAAGGATGGCGGCGGGGATGGGGCTTGATGCTCTATCAAAAGCGACCGAGTTGCGCGGACGCTTGCTTTTCACATTAGGCGCGCTGGTGATCTACCGGCTTGGGACATATATTCCGGTGCCGGGTATCAATCCGGTCGCACTGGCTGAGATTTTTAACCGCAATTCATCGGGCCTTCTAGGGATGTTCGATATGTTTAGCGGTGGCTCGCTGGGGCGGATGACGATTTTTGCTCTGACGATCATGCCGTATATCACGGCTTCTATTATCATGCAGTTGATGACGGCGGTGGTGCCATCGCTTGAGACGTTGAAAAAAGACGGCGAGTCCGGGCGCAAGATTATCAATCAATATACCCGTTTCCTAACGGTGGGGCTCGCGGCGGTACAGGGCTATGGAATTGCGGTTGGGCTTGAAGCAGTGCCTAGTGTGGTGTTTGAGCCCGGGTTATTTTTCCGCCTGACCACGGTGGTTACCTTAGTGGGCGGCACGCTATTTCTGATGTGGCTTGGTGAGCAAATCACCGCGCGGGGCGTTGGTAATGGCATTTCGCTGATTATCTTCTCAGGCATCGTGGCCAATTTGCCCGTTGCACTAGCCGGAACCTTTGAGTTGGGTAGAACCGGCGCGTTATCGCCTCTGCTGATCCTCTTCTTTTTCGCCCTGTCGGTGCTGGTAATCGCGGTGATTGTGTTTATCGAGCGCTCGCAACGGCGAATTCTGGTGCAATATCCAAAACGCCAGATGGGCAATAAGATGTTCGGCGGTGAGGCGTCTCACTTGCCGTTAAAGATTAACGTCCCCGGCGTGATTCCGCCTATTTTCGCATCATCCCTATTGTTAATGCCGGTTTCAGTGATCAATCTAACCAATACCGCAGACGGCGGGAGCAGCTGGCTTTTAAGCCTTAACGCACTGTTAGGCCGTGGACAGCCTCTCTATCTGTTGATTTATATCGCGCTGATTGTGTTCTTCGCTTTTTTCTATACAGCGATTGTGTTCAATCCGAATGACACGGCGGAAAACCTGCGGCGTTATGGCGGCTATATTCCTGGTATTCGTCCGGGGACGCCTACGGCTGAGTATCTGGATTATGTGCTAACGCGGCTTACGGTATTGGGGGCGATTTACCTGTCGGCGGTGTGTATTCTTCCTGAAATTCTGATTAGCCGATATAACGTGCCCTTTTACTTTGGCGGCACAAGTCTTTTGATTGTGGTAACGGTGACCCTCGATACAATGACGCAGGTTCAGTCGCATCTGATGGCCCACCAATACGAGGGGCTGATTCGCAAAGCGAATTTGCGAGGGAAGCGATGATTATTATTTTACTAGGGCCTCCAGGGGCCGGTAAAGGCACACAAGCGGTAAGACTGGAAAAGAACAGAGGTTTTACGCAGTTGGCGACCGGCGATATGCTACGCCAAGCGATTGTTAATGGCACGGAACTTGGTTTGCGGGCAAAATCGGTTATGGATTCGGGGCAGTTGGTGGATGATGAAATTATTTTGGGTATGATCGGTGAGCGTTTGGGCTCAGATGAGTGTAAAAAAGGCGTTATTCTCGATGGTTTCCCGAGAACACTTGTTCAGGCTGAGGGTTTGGATGAGATGCTGGCTGGAATGGGCCGCAAAATCGATCTGGTGATTGAGATTCAGGTTGATGAGAGGGTTTTGGCTGATCGGATTATAGGCCGGGCTAAAGAGAGCACGGAGGTGCGCGGAGATGATACGGTTGAGGTGCTGCAAAGCCGCATGACGGTTTATCATGAGAGCACAGCCCCGATCATTCCGTATTATGAAAAAAGAGGTAAAATAAGTGTTGTTGATGGAATGCGACCGATGGATGAGGTCGCCTCGGCAATAGATGCAATTCTAGACAGTCGTGGAAGCTGACTTAAGGTTGACTGTTATCTCTAAAACGTTATAATCCGTTTTTTGAAAATCCGCCGATAGGTTTTATTCTAGGTGGGTAGCGTTTCAGGTGAAATTTTTTTGAAGAGGAGATCGCGGTGGCTCGTATCGCTGGCGTTAACATACCGACTAAGAAAAGGGTTAAAATCGCCCTGACTTACATTCACGGGATTGGCATGACCACGGCGGACATGATCTGCGCCAAGGCTGGTTTGGCTGATGGCCGACGTGTTCATGACTTGACTGAGGACGAATTAACAAGGATTCGTGATATCATCGATTCTGATTGTTTCGTTGAAGGCGATTTGCGTCGCCGCACCTCGATGAACATTAAGCGTTATCTTGATTTAGGCTGTTTGCGTGGTCTTCGTCATCGTCGTAATCTGCCGGTTCGAGGGCAGCGGACGCACACGAACGCGCGCACCCGCAAAGGTCCGGCCAAAGCAATCGCCGGTAAGAAGAAATAAGGCGATAGGAGAAGTTTTATGGCAAAACAGCCCGCACAGAGCAGAGTCAAGCGTCGCGAGAAGAAGAATATCAGTAATGGTATCGCGCATATTAACTCGTCCTTTAATAATACCAAAGTGACGATCACTGATATTCAGGGCAACGCAATTTCATGGTCATCAGCTGGTGGCATGGGATTTAAAGGCTCACGCAAATCAACCCCCTATGCGGCGCAGCTCGCGGCTGAAGACGCGGGGCGCAAAGCAGCTGAGCACGGTATGAAGAATCTCGATATTCAAGTAAGCGGCCCTGGCAGTGGCCGCGAATCGGCACTGCGGGCTTTGCAGACGGTTGGATTTAATATTACCTCTATCAGGGATGTGACGGCCATTCCGCATAACGGCTGTCGTCCGCGCAAGCGGCGTCGGGTCTAGCGGTTTTGCACGACATAAGAAACATAAGGAATAACCACGATGATTGAACTGAACTGGCAAGAGCTAAAGAAGCCGGAAAATCGTACCGTTAAAATCGATGAGGACACTCTGAATAAGGCCACGATGATCATCGAGCCTTTCGAACGCGGTTTTGGCGTTACAGTGGGCAATGCGTTGCGGCGGGTGTTGTTATCCTCGCTTCAAGGCGCGGCGATCACCTCGGTTCAGATTCACGGTGTGTTGCATGAGTTTTCCTCAATACCTGGTGTTAATGAGGATGTGACGGACATTGTTCTCAACCTCAAGGGCGTTGGGATCAAGATGATCGTTGAAGGACCTAAGCGGCTTAAACTGGCAGCAGAAGGCCCTTGCGTGGTGACGGCCGGGATGATCAATATGGTCAATGGCGTTGAGGTGATGAATCCCGACCATGTAATCTGCACCCTTGATACCGGCGCGTCCTTTAGTGTTGAGTTAACGGTTCAGACAGGCAATGGCTATGTTCCAGCGAGCGCGTCTGCTGATGAGGATTCTCCAATTGGTCTTATTCCAATAGACGCAATTTTCTCGCCGATCAGGCAGGTTGCTTATCGGGTTGAGAACACCCGGGTGGGTCAACGGACTGACTTTGACAAACTGGTGCTGACCATTGAAACCGACGGTTCTATTAATCCTGAGGATGCGGTTGCTTTCGCGGCCCGGATTCTGCAAGACCAGCTGGAGCCGTTTATCAATTTTGAAGAACCCAAATCAGCCATAACCCCTGATAAAGCCGATGAGTTTCCATTTAGTCGCCATCTGTTGCGCAAAGTGGATGAGCTTGAATTATCGGTCAGATCAGCAAATTGCCTTAAGAACGATAATATCGTCTATATCGGTGATCTTTGCCTTAAGACAGAGCATGAAATGCTGAGAACGCCGAATTTTGGGCGTAAATCGCTGAACGAGATCAAAGAGGTGTTGCGCAATATGGATCTCGAATTGGGCATGACCATTCCGACTTGGCCGCCTGAGAATATAGAGGAACTGCTCAAACGTCTGGATGAGCATTTCTAAAAAGAATGTATCTAACTATTGAGAAATCAAAAGGAAAACCCGATGAAGACAATTATACCATTTTTGGCGATCATAGCTATATCTGCCTCGCTTGCTGGGTGTGCGACTCCGCCTGATGGAAGCTCGGCAGCTTATACTTCATCTCCAAAACAGCATTGTTCTCAAAGATGAGTTTTTCTATAAAGAACGTATCTAACATTAAAAATCAAAAGGAAAACCTGATGAATAAAATTACAATTATACCATTTCTGGCGATCATAGCTATGTCTATCTCACTTGCTGGCTGTGCGACTCCGCCTGATGAAATCTCGGCGGCTTATGCTTCACCTCTAGAGTTCCAAGAACTGAATTGTTCTCAAATAGAACTTGGGATGACAAGACGAAGCCGGAGATTGTCTGAATTATATGCTCAACTTGACGATGAGGCAGAGACCGATGAGATGCAAACGGCCATCGGTCTTATGATTTTTTTTCCAGCACTCTTCTTTCTTGAAGGTGGAGACGATGAGCGAGCATCAGAATATGCTCGTCTTAGGGGCGAAATGGCAGCTTTAGAAGATGTGGGTGTCGGAAAAGAATGCGCTGGTTTAGAGGCCTACAGATTTAAAAAACCAACGGAGGATGACTCGACGGACACGGAATCTTCAACGCAATGAACGATCAGCATGTTATTATGGTCAAAGCGGGATGGATATGGGAATATTGTTTCTCTAGCCGGTTAATAAGCGGTTGGGTAAGATTATGTAGAATGCCCTTTCTAGGGGCAGCAAGGCAGGAATAGGAGAAAATCAATGCGTCACGGTTTAGCAGGTAGAAAACTGAACAGAACGTCCCAGCATCGCCAGATGCTGTTTCGTAATATGTCACAAGCGTTGATCCGTCATGAGCAGATCGTAACCACCCTCGCCAAGGCGAAAACCTTGCGTCCGGTGGTTGAGAAGCTAATAACATTAGGCAAGCGCGGCGATTTACACGCACGGCGTCAGGCTTTCGCGCGTCTCCGGGACGATGAGATGGTAGCGAAACTGTTTAATACTCTCGGGCCGCGCTATGCTGAGCGCAAAGGCGGCTACACCCGCGTGATCAAAGCTGGCTATCGCTATGGCGATCAGGCGGCGATGGCGGTGATTGAGTTTGTCGATCGGGACGAATCAGCGCGCGGTGCGTCTGACCGAGTGGAAGAGAGCGAGAGCGTAGATAGTGCGGCCGCCTAAACCCGCGCTTGATTAACATTATGATGACAAAAGGGTGCACCCTTTTTCCGATTCTACGTATTCTGAAGTGCCAGAAAAATGACCGCAAACTGGATAAATCAGTCAATATGGACAGGTGATAATCTGGATATAATGCGGGGTATGAATTCCGATTCTGTCGATATGATTTATCTCGATCCGCCGTTTAATTCGAAGGCGGATTATCCAAATCTCTATAATTTACTTCATACTGTTCGAGGCCTTCATGGGGATTCCATGATGAGCTACCTGATCTATATGGCAATTAGGCTCATTGAGATGAAAAGGCTTCTCAAGTCGACTGGTAGCATTTTTATGCACTGTGACGACCACGCTGAGTTAGCCAAAAATCCGCCGAATTAGTGAAATCCAGAATGCACAATGAACTTGGGTTCTTATTTGAAGGAGTGCACCGAACCGATATTCCTAAACGCACGGATTTAGGGAACGTTGCGCCATCTCTTGTGCTTCTATCAGATCTTGATGGATAAGAATCTCTGACACTATCTCTCTGGTTTTCTGTCCGTTTGAAACTCCGTTATAACGAAATTGAGCCACATGTAGGCTTTTTTATAGTATTGAGGAAGACCGCAGAGAGACGCATCACACCAAGATTAAATTATGCTAATATATGACCACTTTCAGCGGCGGCCATAACTTCATCTGTGCTACTCATGACGAACCTCCTATAGATCGCTTTCTAATTGATGCCGGCAAGTTTAGCGACTTGCATGAGGCGTTGTTAAAACCCAGTCTCAATGACGCCGAAAATCAAGGTCATCTCTAGTGCTTGATCGCTTAAAGGTGAGGAGCGAAAAGTAGGAATAAAAGATGGAGAGAAAAGGGAGACAAATTGTTGCATCACCAAAAGTTTCTCGCTATGATTCACGCGCGGTTGCTTTAATAAAAGCGCACCGAATGGCACCGGATTGTTATCTTTATGCCAAAGTTAGTCGAGCGCCTCGAGAAATTGATGAGCCAAATCTCTCTTAAAGGCAAACTGGTCATGTTACAGGGAAGCCTTCGCACCCGCTCTTGGAAAAATGAAGGTGAAGAAAGCAACTGATATACCACCGAGATCGTCATCAACCCACAAGGACGCTTCCAGTTGCTCGAAAGAGCTCCCGATAGCATCTCTAACGGCACTGGGAGCAAAACAGCTACTGTCGCCGCTCAGCGCTAGACAATATCAGTCTCTGCATTATTTAGCTCAAAACCGATATCGTCAAAATCAATCAGAACCAGATTGTCGCCAAATATCTCATTGATTACCCCATAAGCAGCGGTTTCTTGACCAGATGTGATCTCCCGCTCGCCTGAACTAGCATTCTCAAAGGCGGCCTCTAGGCCTGCGGGGGGAGTAAGGTCGTCTTCAAAATTCACCGTCAGATCGACTTCTTGGGTTATGTTACTACGATCCGTGAAGGTGAACACAATACCGGTAACATTTCCGTCTCCGTCAACAAGCAAGCTGATGCCTTTGATCGCCTCATAGAACGCGTTGGCATTCTCGTGAACTTCATTACTCTCATGAGCCAAAACTAGAACGTCTTCATCCAGATCAAAATCATTGATCTCATCGCCACCATCACTCGCTTCTGAATCATCGCTATCATCGCCATCATAGCGATAAAACACAAAATCCTTACCGCCCCCGAGATTAATGATATCATCGCCCTTGCCGCCAAAGATCGCATCTCCCTCAGTGCCAGCGTTGAGTGTCTGCACGTTATCACCGCCGAGCAAGAACTGGCTTGAAGCCGCAGTGTCAACACCAACCGATGCATTATCGTCCCCATCCCCTAACTCTTTTGCAAAGGTGAAGACGTTAGGCAAGACAACGGCATTAGTTTCGATAGAGTTTAACTTAAAGCCGATATCAGCAAAATTAATCAGCTGCAGATCTTCGCCAAGAACAATATCCTCGATTACCGCAACCGCATCGTCTTCCTTGCCAGATTTAACGAGCCGCTCATTTGAGCCTGATGCTGCATCCTCAAAGGCGTTGTCTATGGTTCTGATTTGGGACGAACTAGCACTAAAGACGCTGTAAAAATTCACCGTCAGAACGACTTCATCGTTAGCACCGGCGCCATCGGACCGATCCGTGAAGGTGAACACGATACCGGTGAAGTCGTCACCATCGTTTGCCTCAACCAGCAGCTTGATGCTTTTGAGCGCAGCATAGAAATCGGTGGTGTCGATGATTTCATCTCCGTCATCCCCCACATAAGCCAAAACTAGAACGTCATCGCCCCGATCAAAATCTTCGATCGTATCATTGCCATCAATGGACTCTAAATCATCTGTATCCACGCCGTCATAGCGATAATATACAACACCATCGCCGTTACCAAGATTGATGGTATCATCACCCCGGCCGCCAAAGATCACATCGCCTCTACTGCTTGCGTTGAGCGTCTGATCGTTATCCCCGCCGATCAAGAATTGACGTGAGGACGCATCGCCTGCACCAACCTCCGCGTCACCTACCCCGTTCCCTGACTGGTTAATGAGTCTGGTGATGTCCGGTGAGGCTATGATATTAGTTTCAGCAGAGTTTAACTTAAAACCGATATTATCAAAATGAATCAGTTGCAGGCGGTTGCCAAGCACCGTACTGAGACTGGGATTGGATGACTGATCATCACCGGAAATAAAATCATCGCTATCAAAGTTCACCGTCAAGCTACCGCCGCCAGTGAAGGTAATCACGAAACCGGTAATCTCTCCTTCGGAGTTAGGCGTTGTACTGAAACGAATTGCGTCATCAAATGCGGCGACATCTCCGTGAATGCCGTTCCCCACACGGGCTAGAACCAGAAAGTCTTCGTCCAGATCAAAGTGCTCGATCACATCATGACCGTCAATCCCCTCTAACCCATCGTCATCGCCGCCATAGCGATAATATACAACATCCTCGCCGTCCCCGAGATCGATGGTATCATCACCCCGACCGCCAAAGACATAATCGCCATCTCTGCCAGTGTTAAGCGTCTGATCGTTATCCCCGCCGATCAGAAATTCCTCTGCCCTTGTGCTCACTCCGTTAACTACCGCGCCATCCACCCCTCTACCAAACTCCCTGTCGAGGGTGGCGACGCTAAACGGTGAAACTTGGATGGTAAATGTCGTCTCAACCGTCCCGCCGTTACCATCATCCGCCACGGCCTTGATCCTGTGCGTGCCGGCGTCCGGGTCGCCGGTGATTTCTCTGCTGGTAATCTCGTTTGTTATCTCGTTTCTATCCTCGTCGTAAGTAAGCCCGATATCATCTAACGTCGCCTCGGCGCCATCAGTAAGCATCACCGTGAATGTCAGGGTTAATTCATCTGATCTGTCAATGTCCGTGAAAAGATTGTTTACATTAATATTGATATCCTGATCGACTGTCCCGCGTTGAATGCCAAGAGGCGTGTCAATCTCAGGGGCATCATTTACTCCCACCACCGTGATGGTTATTACAACGTCATCCACCCCATCACCACCAGTAAAGGTGAATTTTTCCGTGACTGATTCTCCTTCAGACAACACTTCGGCTCTTTCATCTAGGGTGTAAACCCATTCGGTCTGCAAGCCGCCAGAATCAACCTCAATCTCGCCGAAGGCGCCAATACCGTTTTCAAGTTCTCGCTCAGCATTACCCAGCGTTCCTCTCAGTTCCTCATCCGGATCATCTTCGCGAATCACACCAGACTGATCTAGAAGACCGTCGCCTGGTGAAAATGGAGAGACTGCTTGTGCTGACACCACAATATCAAATGTCGTCTCACCCGTTGCGCCATTCCTATCGGTCGCCACAACCGTGACCATAAAAGTGCCCACAGTGTCCGGTGTGCCAGTGATTCCGGTGTAACGATCATAATAGCTAAGCCCGCTCGGCAATCCCGTCACCGTCAAAGTCAATTCATAACCGTCCTCAACGTCGAAGAAAATATATTCTAGATCAATCGCTGTAATCGGCAGATCTACCGTCCCTCTTTGCGGCCCTATAGCTGTAGCAACCATGGGGGGATTATTCCCAGAAAAATTACGTAGAGATAGAGTGTTGCCCAGAATCGTATCGATCACCTGATAAGCAGCAATTTCTTGACCAGTTTTGATTGTCCGTCTACCGGACACCTCTTTATTAAAGGCGGTTAGGTCGGTAATCTCGGGGCAAAAAAAGCAGGCGTTCTCAAAATTTACCGTCAAGTCTATTTCCTCAGTCGGAGTATCGCGGTCAGTGAAGGTAAACACAATCCCGGTAATGTTTTCATCTCCGTTAATAACACCAACAAGCAGGCTGACGCCTTTAATCGCGGCATAGAATTCGGCGGTGCTACTATGAACATTATTCCCCACATGAAGCAAAATCAATTCATCTTCATCCAGATTAAAGTTATTGATCACATCACCGCCATCATACGCCGCAGAATCAGTTTTATCTGCACCATCATAGCTATAAAGTATAAAATCTCCCCCGCCCCCGAGATTGATGATATCATCATCCTTGCCACCAAAAATCAGATCGCCACCTGTGTCACCTCTGCCAGCGTTGAGCGTCTGCGCGTTATTACCACCGATCAGGTATTGAGGTGATGTTGCGGCTTCATCGCCGATCGTCACACCATTGACCCCGTAGCCAGAAACGAGGACACTATCATTCAGATACAGTGCGGAGCGAAAGACGTCATCGCTGATCGTCTGGTAAGCGGAGCGAAAGACGTCATCGATGATCGTCTGGTAAGCAGCAGTTTCTTGACCAGTTTTGATTGTCCGTCTACCGGACACCTCTTCATTAAAGGCGGTTAGATCAATATCCTCAGAGGAAATAAAGTCATCGTTTTCGAGGTTCACCGTCAGATCGATTTCATCGTCATCATCGGCCCCCTCGGCGCGATCAATGAAGGTGAATACAATACCAGTAATTTTTCCACCGCTATCAAGCAGGCTGACACCTTTTATCGCATAAAAGAACGTGGTGATGTCATCATCGTAATGAATATTACCTTCCGCCTGGAATAGAAGTAGAACGTCTTCGTTCAAATCAAAGTTATTGATCACATCGCCACCATCAAACGCCGCAGAATCACTTTCATCCACGCCATCATAGCGATAATACACAAGATCCGCGCCGTCACCAAGATTGATAATGTCATCGCCCCTGCCACCAAAAATCAGATTGCCGCCTGCGCCATAGTTGAGCGTCTGTATGTTATTATCGCCAATCGGGATTTGACTTGGTGGCGTGGCGTCATCGATCTCGTTAATAAAGTCGATATCCTTAAAATTAATTAGAGCTAGACCATCGCCTTCGGTGGCCGATTCAAGCGCCTGATAAGCAATAGTCTCCTGACCACTTTTGACCGTTCGCCTACCATCCACCGCAGCATTAAAGGCGGTTAAGTCAATATCCTCAGAGGAAATAGATCCTTCGAAATTCAGCGTCAAATCGATGTCTTGAGTCTGGGTCTCGCGATCAGTGAAGATGAATACAATACCGGTAATGTTTCCATTGTCGTTAACAAGCAAGCTAAAGCCTTTAATAGCATCAAAGAACGCGGCGGCGTTATTGTGGACATTGCCCCCCACGTGAGCCAGAACTAAAATGTCTTTGCTCAGATTAAAATTATTGATCACATCACCGCCATCATACGCCGCAGAATCAGTTTTATCCGCACCATCATAGCGATAAATCACAAAATCCATGCCGTCACCGAGATTAATGATATCATCGCCTCGGCCGCCAAAGATCAAACCACCAGCATCGCCAGTATTGAGCGTCTGCGCGTTATCACCGCCGGTCAGAAATTGACTTGATATCGCTTCGTCATTGCCAACCACGGCATTAACACCCCCGTTACCTGACACTTTGGTAAGGCCTTCAACGTCAGGCAAAATGAGAATGGGAAATTCTAAAGTCGCTTCTCCACCTCTGTTGTCACTAGCCACAACCTCGATCGTGTAAAGACCAAATCTAGTCGGCCTCCCAATGATCCCATCGGCGACGTTATAGGAAAGACCGATATTGACTTCTTTTATACTGCTATCAAAGAAAAATACATCTAGAGTCACGATCTCATCATCAATATCCGTAAAAAGAGCACTTAGATCAATCGCCGTAATTGCATGGCCCACCTGTCCATTTTGCCCCACGATACGTGAGCCGGTCGCCACAGGATCATCATTGACACTAGTCACCGTGATGGTCAAGGTGACGTCCGATGACGACTGCTCGCCATCCCAAACTCGGTAAATCAACTCTAGATTGCCATTGAAATCAAGTGCTGGGCGCAATTTCAGCGTGTCCAGCTTATCCCGTGTTATATAGATATATCCCGTGATTGGCGGCACGCTAACATCGCCAAGTCCTGCCGTGCTTTCAACGACCGGAGTGTTATCATCAAGCAACAACACACCATTTTCAATGGCTACCTTGATATAAACACCTCTGAAAGCCGAGGCATTCGCGCTAGAACTATTGCCTGACGGGTCAAGGAAACCAAACAATTCAATCAAGTCTACTAGCGTTTCAGGAAACTCATAATCAGTGTCTTCAGTAGTCTCAACGTCATCCGGAGTTCCGATAGGTTTTCCGCCTTTAACCGCCACAGCCTCATCGACCCGAGCATCAACAGCGCCCTTGAGACGAGCGATGCTGGAATCATCTGGCATGGCCGCCAAAGTCTTGAGCGCAGAGACAATTTCAACCTTGGTGGCAGGCCTACTCTCATCTTTGTCAGCCAAATCATCATTCTCTTTAATCTCGGCTAGGGCAATCGCAGCTCTGATGATCATCTGCTTTTTCACCTCACCCGGCGCACCGCTTTCAGGCACTTTATAATTACCCATATCGAGAATATCAGCGACCATAATCACATCATCGCCAAAGATCTTATTCAAAACCCCTTGCTCTGTAGTCGGGGCGTTAGGTTCACCCTCTACCTCTTCAAGATAGGTGACAATCAGGTCAGTAATCGGAGTCGCTATCCCGCCACGGCCTTTATCAAGCGAGCGGAACGCGCCTTCCAGACGTTCGCCGGTGGCGGTGTCGTAAGCACTATCCACATCAGCAACAAAAGCCAACCCGACATATTCCTCGGGAATTGAGACACTGCCATCATCACCCGTGATATAGAGTGAACGACCGCTTGCATCCCGCTGGGCGTCTTTTTCAACATCGCTGACCTCACCGTCATCATCTATATCAAAAAAGACTTCCGCACCGGTGACAGGACCGTCGATAACTGAGATGCTGTTAGAGAAGGGTAGAACCACAAAATCAATGCTGCTCTCACCAAAGAGACGCGGCAAAACCTCATTCAGATTCTTAAACGCTGCGTGGGTGAAGTCAAAGTTATCAGCGACCTTCTCCGCCCCGCCCAGAATCTCAGTTAGATCATTAAGATCAAGCTGCTGATCAAAAGTAACCGTGACCAGAGGGCTGGAAACACGTCCGCCGCCGAAAGATGTTGTGTCCTTAAAGTGCAGCAACACACCGTCAAAATAGAACGCGCCAGCCTCATCAGTTCCCCACTGCATGGTGACGATAAAGGCATCATCAGCGGTCAAATCCTCATCGTCCGCGCCTTTGAGACTACCCAGAAACTCTTCCAAATTAGCAAATTGACGACTGTCATGCACAACGAATGTCACTTTATCTTGTCCGCGCTTGAAACCCACAATCTCATCACCACCATCAATACCAACACCGTCATAACCGAACTCATAAAGCACTTCATCCGCGCCGGCGTCCACCTGCTCGCCATTGTCATCGCGGGTAAGCTTAATCTCATCATCGCCTGCGTCGCCATCTATTTGGTCATTACCATCTCCGCTAGTGATGATATCACTACCATCTCCCGCATCGATCTTTTGTGGAGTCGTCTTGCTGGATTGATCTATCTCGTTGTCTTGGGCTGGGGCCGTATTCCCAACAACCTCTCGAGAAGTGATCTCGAGGGTTTCCATAAGGCCATCAGCCTCTCCATCTGAAAATGTGAAGGACAGCGAGTTGCTTTGTGATGTAGAAAGACTGTCAACATCTGGCACATAGGTTATGAGCCCGTTGTTAATATCCGCCTGGGTGAAGGTATCACCGTTATTGAGTGGAGTCCCACTCCTCAACAGCATGCCTGTATCCGGCAGAGTGGTAATGGTGTATACTAGCAATGTTGGGTCAGATGCATTTCCAGAGGTAACCTCCAGCATTGTCTCATCAATAGTGATACTCGTCTCATCGGGATTATAAGTGAGGCTACTACGCTGAATCATGGGTTTGCCCAACGAGATATTAAGGTCAAATGTCGCCTCAACCGTTGCGCCACTCTTATCGGTCGCTACGATTTTGATCACGTAAGTGCCAGTTCTGGTTAGTGTGCCAGTGATTTCATCTTCGTCGGAGTCATAAGTAAGCCCGATCGTGCTCAACGCCGTACCATCATCAAGCGTCACCTCAAAAGTCAATTCATCGCCCTCATCAACGTCAGCGAACCGATCGCTTAGATTGGTCAGAGTAAACCGTTCACCTGTCGGCCCCTCTCTATTAAAGAACTCCTCGCTAACCACAGGGGCATCATTCACTCCCACCACCGTGATCTCTACCTCCTCAGTGGCGTCACTGCCATCCGTGGCATCTGTAAAGAAGAAGTATTCTATTGCCGTCTGCCCTCTAGACAATGCCTGCGTTGCCACCCTCGTGTTATCCAGCGTGTAAGTCCAAGTTTTAGTATCCGCATCAAATTCTAGTGCACCGTAAGTGCCTTGAAGATAATCTGGAGGTATAGGATCGGCCAGACCAATCGTTCCAGTGATCTCGGGGGCATTACCGCCTTCACCACTATCTTCAACAATCGTAAGATGAGTCATAAAAACAATCCTTTATGTGCTGAGGCGAAGCAACAAGCACCACAATAGGACACTACTGACTCCTCCTGCCTTTAACCTTGGCAGGGTACCCTAAAATTAATTAAACGCAAGAAACAATGTGATAGAGATTTACCATTCTGTGGGTAGAAGGATTGTGTCATTGTAGAAGTAGAATGTGATCTGCTCCATAGGAAAATCAGTGTAGCTATACTGAATGCTATGAATGGGCTTATCATTGTTCCCATCTTGGCAGATGAGAATTGCTGAATGATCGGGATTGACCGTTAGCGTTCAAACCTGAAATTCGTTTTTTGCAACAAGGGGGTCCCCTGTGCAATGGCAATGTCATCGATAAGCCAATAGGCTTGGCCTGCTTCACCGACAAATTTCACGCCTTCGGTATACGTTATGACACCATTTAAGGCTTAAAAGACAATCGACATCTGCTCTGGGCAAAGCCTTGCTGTAGTCGGCGGGCTTTGGCTTTTGATTCATTAGCAATCTTTATATTCGCTATCGAGGCAATGTGCCTACATACAATGACAAAGGAAACAAAGGGAAACTCCTTGAGGAACAGGGCGGGTTTTGTAACGGATGTGAAGAGGAGTTTACCATTAGGCATTTTGAAATTGATCATATCATTCCCCGTTCAAAGGGTGGAACGGATCATATCAGCAATCTTCAATTACTTTGCACTCATTGTAACAGGGTAAAAGGTAATATGTCTCAGGAAGAATTGATGGTGCGATTGACCGACAAAGGGTATATCAAGAAAAAGAAAATCGAATTGATCTGATTGCCGAAATCAAAAAGCTTGGTTTTCATGCCGACCTTTTTTATGAAATAATACTTTTATGAGCGACCGTCGCGAAAACCTATTTATCGATCCGAGAAGCGAACCTCTGGCAGAACAGCTTCGCCCCAAAAGCCTTGCCGAGGTCATGGGGCAAGATCATCTTTTGGGTGAGGGTTGTAGCTTAAGCCGTATGGTCGCAGCCGCTGCGAAAGGCAAAGCCTTTCCTTCACTAATTCTTTGGGGCGCACCCGGCTCGGGCAAGACGACAATCGCCCGTCTGCTCGCAGCTGAAACCGGCATGGAGTATGAGCCGCTTTCGGCGGTCTTTGAAGGGGTTGCCGACTTACGAAAGGTTTTTACGCGCGCTGATGAACGCGCGGCCACCGGCAAAAAAACACTTTTATTCGTTGATGAAGTCCATCGTTTTAACAAAGCCCAGCAGGATGGCTTGTTGCCTAATGTTGAGGACGGCCGAGTGGTTTTGGTGGGTGCGACCACGGAAAATCCAAGTTTTGCGCTCAATGGCGCTTTGCTGTCTCGTTGCCAGGTCTTGGTGCTTCATCGCCTTGATGATCCGGCACTTGAGGCGGTGATTGCGCGGGCTGAGGCGCATTATGGACGCAAACTGCCCCTTGATGAGGATGCCTTGAAGGCCCTGAAGGCGATGTCTGACGGTGATGGGCGTTATTGTCTGAATATGGTTGAGATAGTGATGACCGAGGAACCAGAGGCTGATAAGCTCTTCTCGGTTGAGGACTTAACGCGCATTCTATCAAGTAGGGCGATGGCGTTTGATCGCGCGGGCGATGAGCATTACAACCTGATGTCGGCGTTGCATAAATCATTGAGGTCCTCCGATGCTGACGCCGGGCTATACTGGTTTGCCCGCATGGTGGTGGGTGGTGAGGATTTACGGTATGTCTTACGGCGTCTGACACGCTTTGCAGCCGAGGATATAGGTCTTGCTGAGCCCGAGGCGGTGCCGCGCTCGATCGCCGCTTGGCAGAGCTATGAACGTCTGGGCTCGCCTGAAGGTGAGTTATCAATCGCGCAGCTGGTGATTTATCTTGCGACTGCACCTAAATCAAACGCGTCCTATGTCGCGCTGAAAGCAGCCTTAAAGGCGGCGAAGGCATCAGGCTCGATGCCTCCACCCAAAAATATCCTAAACGCTCCTACGGGGTTGATGAAAGATTTAGGATATGGCGATGGGTATGTTTATGATCACGACACGGCTGAAGGTTTCTCAGGACAAAACTGTTTTCCTGATGGAATGGAACGCCAGAGTTTTTACACGCCGGTTGATCGGGGTTTTGAACGTGAGGTCAAAAAGCGCCTTGATTGGTGGAATAAATTGCGGGCCGAAAAGGGTGAGAAAACATAATGCTGGCGATATTATCTATAGCTTTAGGAGGCGCGTTGGGGGCGGTTAGCCGTTATGGCGTGAGTTTTGCGGTGGCGACCGGGTTGGGTAGCGCAATGACGCCGCTTGCGACTTTGGCGGTGAATGTGGTGGGGAGTGGCTTGATGGGAGTAGCCTATGCAATGCTTGGCCTATCTTTTCCAGTTTCTGACCCCGCGCGGGGGTTTATCATGGTTGGTTTTCTGGGCGCAATGACGACGTTTTCGACATTTTCACTCGATATTATCGCCTTGATCGACAGAGGGCATCTGTGGCTTGCAATGGGGTATGCAGCGGGCTCGGTGATCGGCTCGGTTTTGTCTTTCGTGGCGGCTGTATCCGTGCTCCGCATGATTCAATAAGCAACCCATGGCATCCGGTTTCACAATTGATGGCGATGATGACGGGGTAAGGATCGATCGGTTCTTGCGACGACAAGTGGCGGGCTTACCGCAAGGGCGAATAGAAAAACTGCTTCGCCTTGGTAAAATTAAAGTGGACGGACGCCGCGCTAAATCCTCGCATCGTCTTAGTGCAGGTGAGGTTATATCCGCTCCAGATGATCTTGAAGCGCGTGAAGAAGACAAGCGTAAGACTGCCGCTTCCCCGCCGCCGCCACATTTAGTCAAAGAGATCAGGCAATCGGTGATCGTTAAAAACGATGACTGGATTGCGATCAACAAACCTTCAGGGCTAGCGGTACAAGGAGGCTCATCTATCCAGACTCATCTGGACGGCGCGCTTGAGGCCGCGTTTCCAGAGGGGGAAAAACCGCGTTTGGTTCATCGTCTCGACCGCGAGACTTCTGGCGTGATGGTCTTGGCGCGGAGTGCTGCGAGTGCGAGAAAATTAACCGAAGGCTTCAGAGCAAGGCGCCATGGTAAGCGGTATTTCGCGTTGCTGGCGGGCAAGCCGCCGCACCCCGAAGGCGTGATCAGTGCAGCCTTGAGCAAACGCGCTGGGGCCGCAGGTGAGAAAATGGTGATCGATGATGAGGATGGCCAAATCGCCGAGACGCGCTACCGGATTATCGATAACGCGGCGGGGCGGATTAGCGCGGTGATGCTAGAGCCTCTCACCGGACGCAAGCATCAGCTAAGGGTGCATATGGCGTCTCTCGGTTGTCCGGTTCTGGGTGACGGCAAATATGGCGGCGCTGATTCCTTCCCAAGCGATCACATAACGAGGCTTTGCTTACATGCTCTGGCTTTGCGTCTTGACCAACGCCCACCAATTATTGCTGATATTCCCGATGATCTGGCGAAAATCACGCGGTTTTTCGGGTTTGAGCCCCCGCGCATCGCATCTATGATCGCTGATTGGGAAAGCCAGTGAAGACGCCCGTGAAGACTCCAGTGGAAACTCCAGTAAACCCGACGGCGAAACCATCGATGAAAACGCCGAAAATAGAGCGATTCTGGCAGAAAACCGAATACCGCCAAGACGATCGCGGCTGGTGCATCACCCTTGATGATCGCGTGGTAAAAACCCCCGCCGGTGCGGCGTTTGCTGTTCCTTCAGAAACACTCATCAAGGCAATCCGCGATGAGTGGGACGAGCAAACAGCGACCATAGAGCCGGCCAGCATGCCGATGTTCGGCTATGCGGTCACGGCTATCGACCGGGTGGGGCCGCAACGCTCACAGATAACTGCTGAAATCGCGGGTTATGCCGCATCTGATCTGGTCTGCTATCGCGCCTCCGATCAAGATGATCAGATTGATCTAGCGCGGCAGCAAGAGCAAAACTGGCAACCACATCTTGATTGGCTCAGCGCCCAATACGGAGTCCACCTTATTACTGTCCAAGGCCTTATGCCAAAAGATCAGCCGCCCGAAGCATTAACAGCAATCCATTCGGTGGTGTCCTCCATCGATGATTTCAGTCTTGCTGGGTTATTCACCCTCGTTAAGGTGAGCGGCTCGTTGGTCTTGAGTTTTGCGGTTTTTCAAGGCAAAATAGACGCAGAACAAGGTTTTAATGCGGCATTTCTTGATGAATTGTGGCACGCTGACAAATGGGGCCATGATATCGAGGCGGAAAAGCGGCGCCTTCAAGCCAAAAGTGATATACACTCATCATCACGCTATCTGGGGCTGGTGAAAGAAGAGTGAAAGATAAAGGATACAAAAGATGAAATCGATCATCACAACACTTGAATCAAAGCGCACCGCGGCCCGGGCTGGCGGCGGCGAGGAACGTGTTGCCGCCCAGCATGGTAAAGGCAAACTCACCGCACGGGAGAGATTAGAAGTCTTGCTTGACCCGGGCAGTTTTGAAGAATGGGATATGTTCGTTGAGCATCGCTGCCATGATTTTGGAATGAGTGAGAAAATAATTCCTGGCGACGGGGTCGTAACCGGCTATGGCATGATTCACGGCCGCCCTGTTTTTGTATTCAGTCAGGATTTTACTGTTTTAGGCGGCTCACTGTCCGAGGCGCATGCGGGCAAAATCATCAAGATCATGGACCAAGCGATGAAAACGGGTATTCCGGTGATCGGCTTGAATGATTCCGGCGGTGCACGTATCCAAGAAGGCGTGGCGTCATTAGGCGGCTATGCTGAAGTTTTTCAGCGCAATGTCGATGCGTCAGGCTTTATTCCACAAATTTCGGTGATTATGGGACCTTGCGCGGGCGGGGCGGTTTATTCTCCGGCGATGACCGATTTTATCTTCATGGTCGAGGAATCATCTTACATGTACGTAACAGGACCAGAGGTGGTGAAAACCGTAACCCATGAAAGCGTTAGCCATGACGAACTTGGCGGGGCGATGACCCATACCCGTACCTCAGGGGTGGCGCATAAGGCCTATGGCAATGATATAAAGGCGTTAATGGGGGTAAGGTCCTTGATGGGGTATTTGCCGCAATCAAGCCTTGAGCGGCCTCCGCGCATTGCCAGTGATGATCCAATCGTTCGGCAGTCAACAGCTCTTGATTGCGTGATTCCAGTTAACCCTAACCAGCCCTACGATATGAAAGAGGTAATCGGACATATTGTCGATGATGATTGCTTTTTTGAAACCCATGCTGATTACGCGGAGAACATTATCACTGGCCTCGCGCGAATAGATGGGCGCCCGGTCGCGGTTATCGCCAACCAGCCAAAGGTTTTGGCAGGGTGCCTTGATATCAACGCCTCGCGCAAGGCGGCGCGGTTCGTCCGCTTTGCGGATGCGTTTAATATCCCGATTTTAACGTTTGTCGATGTGCCAGGCTTTATGCCCGGCACGGCGCAGGAATATGGCGCGATTATCAACCACGGCTCTAAATTGCTGTTTGCTTACGCTGAGGCGAGCGTTGCTAAGGTGACAGTGATTACCCGCAAAGCATATGGCGGGGCGTATGACGTGATGGCATCCAAACATCTGCGGGGTGATGTGAATTATGCTTGGCCGAGTGCTGAGATCGCGGTGATGGGCCCTGATGGCGCAGCAAGAGTTATTTTCCGCGGCGATGCTGGCGACCCTGAGAAACTCGCGGCGCGTAGCGAGGAATATCGGGAGAAATTCGCCAATCCTTTTGTGGCCGCGGCGCGTGGGTATGTAGATGACATTATCATGCCTCACAACACCCGATACAGAGTTGCCAAAGCGCTTGCTATGCTCGAAGGGAAGCAGAAACCCCGCCGCAAGCATAACAACATACCGCTTTGAAGGAGTTGTCTGATGTTCAGTAAAATACTGATTGCTAATCGCGGTGAGATCGCCTGCCGGATTATCCGCACGGCGCAGCAGATGGGTATTGCCACAGTCGCGGTGTATTCCGATGCTGACGCTGGCGGTAAGCATGTGATGATGGCTGATGAAGCGAGGCGGATAGGCGCATCCCCCTCATCCGAGAGCTATCTTAAGGGCGATGCGGTTATCGCAGCAGCCCTCGATACCGGGGCTGAGGCTATTCATCCGGGTTTTGGTTTTCTGTCAGAAAACGCGGGGTTTGTTCGTGAGGTTGAAGCGGCGGGGTTGGTTTTTATCGGCCCTGGGGCTGAGGCGATCTCGATGATGGGGGATAAGATCGCCTCAAAAGAGATCGCGGTGAAGGCCAAGGTTTCGGTGGTTCCTGGCACGGATGGTGAGATTGCTGATATTGAAAAAGGCGTGATTATCGCCAGTAAAATCGGCTACCCGGTGATGGTTAAAGCATCGGCTGGTGGGGGCGGTAAGGGCATGAGGATCGCCCATAGTGAGGATGAGTTGCGTGAGGTGATCACCCAAGCCCAGAATGAGGCGTTGGCGTCTTTTGGGGATGCGCGTGTGTTTATTGAGAAATTTATTACCACGCCGCGCCATATAGAAATCCAGGTGCTGGCTGATAGCCATGGCAACGTTATTTTTCTGGGGGAGCGTGAATGCTCACTGCAACGCCGCCATCAGAAAGTATTTGAAGAAGCACCCAGCCCTTTTATCAATGCCAAAACCCGCGAGGCGATGGGAAACCAAGCGGTGGAATTGGCGCTCTCGGTCGGTTACCGCTCGGCGGGGACGGTTGAGTTTATCGTTGATGCTGATCAAAAGTTTTATTTTCTTGAGATGAACACCCGCCTTCAGGTGGAGCATCCGGTGACCGAGCTGGTTTATGATTGTGATCTGGTTGAATGGATGATTAGAATCGCAGCAGGGGAAAAACTAACAATCAAGCAGAGTGAGGTTAAGGCGAAGGGCTGGGCGGTGGAGGCGAGGCTTTACGCCGAGGACCCCTCTCGTGGCTTCTTGCCTGCGACCGGTCATTTAAGCCGTTACCGTGAGCCGCAGGGCGATGGGATTCGTGTGGATAGCGGTGCGCGTGAAGGGGGGGAGGTATCTATCTTCTACGACCCGATGATCGCAAAAGTTATTGGCTATGGCAAAACCCGCGAGGCGGCGATTGATAAATTGGCGGCTGCGCTTGATCACTATGTAATAGAGGGGCCTGCGCATAACCGGCAGTTTCTGCGCCATGTCTGCGAGCATAAACGTTTCAGGGCAGGGGATATCACCACCGCCTTTATCGATGAGGAGTATTCGTCGGGCTATAAACCCGCTGCGCCAAAGGGCAAAGTTTTGGCGGCGATGAGGTCATTGGCGGTCTGGCTGGTGGCGAGACGCGCAAAAATCTTAGCCTCGATCGCTGCAGATGAGGCGGGTTTGGATAAAGTCTTTCATCTTGAGGATGAGGCAGGGGAGATCACAGCTTCTGTAGATGAGGCCTGCTCGTCGGTTACCATTGATGATCAGGAATACGCGATAGAGGGCGTTTTTGATGCACAGGCGAGGCTCTTTAACGGGCAAATTGGCGGGGCGGCGTTTTGTGTTCAGTGTTGCGGGGGCGATGGCCAGTTTGATTTAGCGGTAGGCGCGTATGCATTAAGTGTTTCAGTCTTGCCTGAACGCCTAAAAGCGTTCCAAGAGCTGATGCCTGTCCGTGAGTCGGCGACAGGTGGGGGAGTGATCCTCTCGCCGATGCCAGGGCTTTTGAAGAAAGTTTTAGTATCGGTTGGCGACCGGCTGGAAGCCGGCGCGGATGTGGTGATTATCGAGGCGATGAAGATGGAAAACCTGCTGAAATCCGATGAGGTTGGCGAGGTGGTTGAGGTTCTAGCGACTGAAGGTGAGACGGTTGCGGTTAACCAAGCTTTGGTTCGTCTGACGCCTTTGTCCTGAGGCAAGGTCTGATGCGGCATTTATGATGGTTTGTGATGAAGGCGGTTGAGTCATTAAAGATCTTGCGCGGTGGGCTTGGGCCCCATGCGGGGCGTCTTTGTGATGAGATGCTGTCGTGTTTTGATAGAGGCGATTATGCAGCGGTGATTATTTTGGCGGCTGCGGTTCTGGATGTCGGATTGCGTGAGCCGTCTGGTTATGCAGCTGACGCGGACGGCTTGGCTCTGGCGGCGGCGCGGGATGATCGGGATGCTTTCTGGTTGCGCGGACGGCGCAACGGGATTGTTCATTATGAAGGCGGCCAAGGTGGTTTAATGGGGAATGATGTTGATATTCTCAAGACAGACGCCCGCCGTGCCTTGGAGGTGCTGGTTAAATCACTAGAAAGACTCAGCAGCTAGGTGGCGGAAGAACTCCGCTTGAAATATTCCCCCATGCCGAGGAACACTTGCTTTATGTTAGAGTTTTCAATCTCTCTGCTGAAACAGATCTGAGATTGCGGCCGAGCAAATCTATGAAATTTCTATCTATACAATAGTGAAACAGCTATATTGCGAGTATTAATATAGGCGTTTTTCATAAAAAAGATGAAATATAAGTGTTTTTCACGATTTGCACGTGTTTTTCATAAAAAACCCTAAAGTAATCGTTTTTCATGGATTGTGCGTGTTTTTGATGAAATACTGCTCTCATGATCAATAGACCTTTACCAGAACAGAATGCAACGCTAGCCGGGTATGCAGCTCTTATTGATAAACATGGGATTGTCGCTCCGGTGCCTTTGTTCCTAGCAGCCATTAGCAAAAAACATACCAAATACGAAACTGATAATTGGCGCGTATTTACACCCCGCCATGCGCCTAAAGATACTCTGTATGGTCATCTTGTTTTTGCTCTTCGATATGAAGGCCTTGACCTTAGCGTTCTGGGTGCGCTCTTTGCAAAAATTGATGGTAGAGAAATTGAAGATCTTGTTAAGAAAGAGCCTAATGGCGCTTACGCCCGCCGTATTTGGTTCCTGTACGAATACTTACAAGAGGTCGTGCTAGATATTCCAAACTTGTCGCAAGGTAATTTTGCGAACTTACTTGATGATCAGCAGCAATATGCAGGGCCGCCTCGCCCTTCCAAACGCCACCGTATCCGTAATAACCTTCCGGGCGTTAAAGATTTCTGCCCATTGGTAAGACGCACTGAAAAGCTGGAGCAGCTTATTGCTCAGGATTTATCCAATCAAGCCTTGGAAAATATGGGTGCTGTTCCAGAGGATATTCTCATGCGAGCAGCGACTTCCTGTCGTTAGAAGATTCAAAGGCCTCCTACGCGATTGAGGGTGAAAACCCTCCGCACAACCGCGCTGAGCGCTGGGGGCGTATCATTGGTCAGGCTGGTAGAATGCCTCTTTCTAAGGATGAGATGGAGCGCTTGCAAAGAGAAGTTATTGTTGATAGCGGTTTTATCCATATGGGGTATAGAGAAGAAGGTGGTTTTATTGGGGATCATGATCGTTCAACCAATATGCCAATCCCAAGCCATATATCAGCAAAGTATCAAGACCTCGATAGATTGATGGATGGTTTAATTGAAACAGCAGCTTTGTTGAAGGAGAGTGATTTCCCTCCAGTGCTAGCGGCTACGCTCATTGCTTTTGGCTTTGTTTTCATTCACCCATTTGAAGATGGAAATGGACGTTTGCATAGGTATTTGCTTCATCATGTGCTTATTGAAACAGGGTTTACACCAAAAGGCCTCGTCTTCCCTCTGTCCTCTGTCATCCTTAGACGTCTTGCTGATTACGCAAGGGTGTTGGAAACGTACTCAAAGCCGCGTCTTTCCTTCGTGGACTGGCGAGCAACAGACAAAGGCAATGTTGAGGTGTTGAATGAAACGCTAGATCTCTACCGCTTCTTTGATGCAACGCCGCAAGCGGAATTCTTTTATGAATGCGTGCATGAGACCATAACAAAAACACTGCCTGAAGAAGTATCTTATCTGCAAAAATATGATCTGATGAAAGCTTTTGTGAATACCTATATCGATATGCCTGATCATCTTGCTAGTTTGCTTGTCCTCTTCTTATATCAGCATAGCGGCAAACTCTCAAAACGGGCAAGAGATAAAGAGTTCTCAGCACTGACCGATGAAGAGGTTCAAGTGTTTGAAAACAAGTTCGAAGAGATCTTTAACGCATAAAGAACGCTCATGGGCATTTTGGGCGCAGGCAAGTTGATCAAGTTGAACAAAATAACCTCTCTTAATTGAAAAATTGCTGAAGAAACTCCTTCACCAGCCACGCTCAACGGCGTCTTGGAGGCGCTGGCCAAATCACTAGAGAGTCTCAGTCGCTAGGTGGGGAGAAAACCTGCGTAAAACCATCGCGTAGAGACTGATCGAGCCTTTTCATGAGTGTTTCACGGTCATCATTTTGCCGAAGGTGTTCGATAGAGGTAACGCCGCCATCGCGGACGCCGCAAGGCACGATCCCGTCAAACCCCTCAAGGTTATCGCTGACATTGATCGCCATGCCATGCCATGAGACCCAACTGCTTAGCCGTATTCCGATGGCGGCGATTTTGTCTTGCCGCCTCTCGGCTGCTTTCTTGTCTTCAACCCAAACCCCTGGCAAGCCCTGTCGGCGATCGGCCTTGATGTTGAATTCCGTCAATAGCGTGATAATCGCCCATTCCTCGATGCTACGGACGAAAGCGCGAATGTCCTGCCCGCGCCTTGCGACATCGAGCATGATATAGATAACGCGTTGTCCTGGTGCATGATAGGTCCATTGCCCACCACGTCCAGTTTTGCGGGTGGGGATTGCGTGCGCGTTAAGCAAATCATCAGGAGTGGCAGAACTTCCTCCGGTATAGACAGCTTCGTGTTCGAGTAGCCAGATGGTTTCGGGGGCGTTTTTCTGCCGGATATGCTTAACCCGTTCTTCCATCAGCGTGATCGCGGCATCATATGGGACAGGCGTCTGGCTTACCCACCATTCTATTTTCTGGCTGTTGGTTGTGATCGTGGTATCGGTTGGAGGAGTGCTCATGGCTGAAGGTTTTAGCAAGGTAATTAAATGTCGTCACGCGAAAGGTAATAGCTTACAGTGCGCGTAGCAAGATTTTGATGGAGATGACCGATGGGAAGAGAAGCGTCCAAGACGAACCGAATCAGGGAGGCTGATTTTTTCAGCGTGTATTTATCGGGCCGGGTGATTGATATTGGTGGCGGTAAAGACTCTGTGGTTCCGCATGCTGAGGTTTTTGATCGGAAGCAGGGAGACGCGAACCAGATACGCGACTATTTTGGCGTGGGTGAGTTTGATTGTGTGCATTCGAGTCATTGCCTTGAGCATATGAAAGACCCGTTGCAATGCTTGAGCGATTGGTGGTCATTAGTGAAAGTAGGCGGCTATATGATCACCGTGGTGCCTGAAGAGACGCTTTATGAGCAGTATATCTGGCCATCTTGTTTTAACAGCGACCACAAAGTGAGTTTTCGTTTGGGCGGAGACGCGAGTTGGTCGCCGGTGTCGATTAATCTTGAAGAGGCCTTTGATGCTTTGCCTGACTGTGAGGTATTGGAGGCGGTGGTTCATGATGGCGGCTATGATTATGACCTGATTTTCCCCGAGTGGCAGAAGCCACATAATCGGCATGATTTTCTAAACCGCCGGTTATTAAGGAATGTGGCCAAACTTTTGGGTTGGTGTTCTTGGCTTAAGAAGGCTTTTCAGCATTTTCAGATAAGTCTAGGCTACCCTGTAGACCAGACGGACAGTGCTCTGGCGCAGATTCAGGTGGTGGCCCGCAAGGTTTCCCGCTCTTAAGGATCTTTGGCTCTCGGGTCTTTAGAGGGCACACGCTACGCTTTGGGTTGCAAGTGATGTTATGTGGGCATTTTGCCGTGCTCATGATTACTGCTTTACTTGCGTTTGGCGCGCACACGGATTGAGTTTGAGGCTTGCTTTAAGTGTTGGTATTTGGTATCGGGGTAGGTCTCGGTGCGGCTGTGGCGGAACAGGTAGACGCGCAGCGTTGAGGTCGCTGTGGGCTAACACCCGTGGAAGTTCGAGTCTTCTCAGCCGCACCATTCTTTCTTGCTCCCTCCCTAAAAAAACCTAAATCTTAGCCGGCTATTACGATATAACGGACATCGCATCCGCATGCGTGTAGCGATCTAAGACAGAAAAACAAGTATGTCACTACGGCGGATGAAATGGCAGCTTATCAAAAAATGAGATAAATTCCATGGCCCTCTTGAATATCAATCGCTTAATTACCACATGTAGGGGAGAGAAAATTTAGACCACAATATACAGAGGTTTTCATTAACTGAGAACCTCCAAGAAATAAATATGGAATTAATAAACTATGACAAGTGATACTAATAATCATGAAATACCCGCTCCAGCTGATGAGAAGACACTTGAAACATGGGGTAAGCTTATAGCGCAAGAGAAGTTTGGTGATCCAAACGCAGATTTTTATGGTCGGTCAGGCCAGAAGCAACATGGGATAGACATCATTGCAACTAAAGGCAACTCTGTAATAGGTATTCAGTGCAAAAAGCGTTCTAGCGCTAACGATAGTCAGATTGAAAAGATTTTTCGTAAAGATTTTGAAGATGCATTGAAAATAAATGATCCCTCCCTTACCAAATTTATTTTTATGACTACACATCCTAATTCTGTGGTTTTACAAAATCTTGCAATAGATCTTCAATCAAGAGAACGGCATAAAGGTAGAGATATTAAGGTTTGTTATTGGGGAATTGAAACAGTAAAAAATTATGTTGAAGAACATCCAAAAGTGAGAAATTATGTTTTTGGGAAATATCACAAAATTTTAGAAGAACCCTATAAATTACTTGCGCAATCATGGCTTAATATAATAGATTCTGGACAGCCTTCAATTGGATTAAAGGTCTTATTAAAGTCAGATATACCTGCTCTTTCTCAAGAGAGTAAAGCATGTTTATACACATCTATAGGGCAGGTATACGAAAAAATTAATAGCTTTGACCAAGCTAAAATATCTATCCAAAAAGCGATTGATATAGATAATAAATCGCAAAAAGGTCGAATGCGCAGTGCTTATTTAGAGCAATTAAATGAAAAACACCAGAAGTGCGTTGATCTTACCATTAAATTGCTTAAGGAGGATATGCCTGATAAAGAAAAGCAGGAAATCGCTTTCTTACACCTCACTTCGTATGCCCATGTCTTAGATGGAGATGAACCTTTAAAACATATTCCTGACAATATAAGAAAATCTGAAGATGTTTGTATTGGACATGTAAAACTTTTAGATATATTGGAAATCCCTTCGCATGATTTAGCTAAGGAATATTTAGATATTTATCCTAATAATTTATTTTTAAAGGTAAGGTCTGCCCAAGCACCATTATCAGAAATTGAAATTAAACTTGGAAAACTTGATTTTGACTATACTGCTTCTGATGAAGAGGTAGAAATTCTATTAAACTGTAAAGAAAAATTTACTCAGTTTTGGGAAGAGGTAAAAAATTATGAACCAGAAGCAATTGGGAAAGATATTCCGCTCAATCTAATATTAGTCAGTTTTTGGTTAGGAGAATCAAGTAAATCTTTTGAAATTATCATAAAATTGATTGATCTCTTTCCTGATTGTCGTGAAGTACGTCATCTTTATATTTATTATCTTAAAGTAAATGAAAATTCAGAGAAACTTAAAAACTATATCTCAACCCTCGAGGAAAAAGAGGTTTTTTGGAATTGCCACCTCCTAGAAAAATATCTGCATGAAGATAAAATAGATGAAGCTGAAAAACTTTCTGAAGAAATTGATATTAAATATCTTCGTCAAAATAAATCACATGAAGGAATTTTTACCGCATTAGCTAAATTAGCTTTTAAATTAGAGGACACTAACCTTGCACGAATTTATTTGGCTGATGAGCGTAAAATTAATCCGAAAATTATACAGCCATATTTATTTGAAATTGAAATGTTGGAATCTTTGAATAAATCAAAAAAAGAAGTAAAAAATATTATAAAAAAAGCAATTTCGAATATTGATGAAACCACTTCACTAAATCAACGACAACAAATGGCAAAATTTTTGATTGATAGAAATTATGTCACAGAAGCACTGTATCTACTTCATAAAAAGGTTCCTCTCAAAATACCTTCTTCTGCATTATACACTTATCTTGAGTTATTACTTAAAGATGATACTAGAAGAACTACATTCAGAGACGTTTTTGATACTATCCCTCAAAATGTTCATGAAGAATTAAAAACTGAACCTTTGTATATAAAATTTTTAATCGCAATAGGTGACTTAGCTGAAGCTGAGCGGCATGCAAAACACATAGCTAAAATTGAATCATCCAGATTTCACGATAAATGGCTTTATGCTTATGTATTATATATTCGAGGAAATATATCAAGCCTTAAAGATTATCTGTCAAATTTACCCGAAATTCTATTCTCTGAAGATCCAGAGTTATTATTCCTTTTTGGCCATATGAATTTTATCTATGGGAACGCTAAAAAAGGAATTGAGCAAATATACGCGAGTTGCTTTTTAAATCAAGATAATGCACAATCTTGTGAAAAGTATATTAATTTCATTCTCGTTCATAGAGAAACTCTACTAACACATATTACTTTGAATGATGATTCTGTTGATATTGGAGATGCCGTACATCTAAAATGTGGCGAGCAATGTAAAGTTTGGGTGATTGAAGATGATCCTCGTTTGAGAATAGGGATAGAATATATGTCGAGTGGAGAATACGCCGCAAAAAAATTACTAAATAGAAAACTTAATGAAACCATTACTCTTGATGAGGATACAGGTATTAAATGGAAAATTATAAATATTCAAAAAAAAGAAATATACTTATTTGAAAAAATTCAAAATTTTCTCTGGGAAAAACATGGATTTATTAACGGTTTGAAAAAAATTACTATAGATGAATCTCTACCTCCAGAACAACGATATGAACCGCTGTTAAAATCACTTCGTGATAGGGGCGATAGAATCTATAATTATTGGACGCTATATCAAAATGAACCACTGGCTTTCAGACGTTTCTGCCTTGCTATTGGTTCGAATGTGACAGCAGTGTATGATAGTCTTGGAACTTTTGAGGGCAATTTAAAGGTTTGTACAGGTACCCTTGATGAGCACCGAATTGCAATAGAAGCAATAAGAGAGAATCAAAAATCTGGATTTGTAGCAGACTTACTCACATACAGAATAATTTTTAAATTTGATTTGCTAGAAATTTTAAAACAAGTGTTAGGGCGAGCTTATATAACAATGTACTCAAAGGAAAAAATCAATTGTGAAATGATGGAACTATCTCCTACTGCCCTTCAATGTTCTGGATCAATGGCATTCAACGAGGGAAAATATTTTTATACCGAATATACAGAAGAAGACAAAAATACACAGCGTAAAGATTTACAAGATTTTAAAAACTTTTTAGATGGTTTAGAAGAAGTATTAGCTATTGGAGAATCTGACATTAGAGGCCACAAAAAGATTGAAAATGATCCAGGTTTTTTTGATGATGCGCTCGCTACAAGCGGTAAAAACTGTATTTTATTATCTGAAGACTGGGCATACAGAAATATCGCCATCAAGGGAGTACCTTTAACGAAAGGGAAACTTAAAGCAACATGGTTGCAACCAGCCCTTATGGTCGCCGTAAATGAGAGTATTATCACTAGAGAAGAATATCATCATTTTGTGTGGCAGTTAATTTCTAACAAACATTATTTCACAACAATATCATCAGATTTCCTTTTATACTGTGTTTTCAATAATGATATAGATATTCAAAAGGTAATAGAGTCTTTCATTTCCTCAACTAGCGACTTTGAATCATTATATCATGTGTTTTTAGAATTTTTGAATCTTCTATGGGATGCAGAACTACCTGAGGATACAAGAAGAAAAACAGTGCTAAATTTTCTAGAGTACTGGTTTGCCACCAGAGGAAAAGAAGAAGGTAATATAATATGTATACATCTACTTAAGAATTTATCTTCAGAGGATGCTAAGAAAATTGTGAAAGAACAAGTAAAAAAAATAAAAAAACAAGAAATATATAAAAAATTATACTCTTCTACATACTTGAGTCCCCTTCTATAGGGTCATATATACCAAGGTAAAGGTGAACAGTGAAGTATTGTTCCTTATCTATGGCGTCTTACATGCGCCGGATTCTCGGGAACGTTTCGGCACTGATTTGCGTCTCAGCTTGCCGCGCATTCCCCTCGCCGAGGATTTTTGGGCATTTGCTGATGCTGGCGACGTCCTTGCCGACTTGCATCTAAATTATCACCTCGACGGTGATCCTCTTAAATATGAGGATTTATGGGTTTTGCTCAATGATAACCCTATCTTTCCCGTTATGATTCAAGATGAACACTACGCAGTCAAGAAAATGAGATGGGAGGAAAGACCTGAGGGATATTTCATCAAATACAATGCGCACCTCAGCATAGGCCCTATCCCAAGTACAGCCTTCGACTATACTGTTTGCGAGCGCTACCCCTTGCAATGGATCATTGACTGCTACAAGATCAAAACTGATAAACCCAGTGGTATCAGCAACGGTCCAAATGATTGGATCAAGGCTCAAAACCAGCCGGACGCGCTAGTCCGACTCATCGAGCGCATCTGTTTTGTTAGCACGGCTAGTGCCAAAATTATCAAAAACCTCCCCCGAGCGGTGAAAGAGTAAGAAGACTGAGGCAGGAAAGATGTCGATTTGGCTGAAGTCTACGCCCGCCTGTGGCACTGTTTGAAGGATTTGGGATATGAAGGGTGAGGGCTGAAGGTATTCCACATCAACATATTACAAAAGGTTAATCTCTAATTTACCCGCTCCTGTGCGTGTCTCAGATGCATCGTTTCCTTTCGATCATCGCTTAGTGAAACTCATCCAAGACGAATAGGTAGTTAATAGATGTCAAAAACAGTGCCATCCACCCCTTGTGGTTCAGTCACACTATGTATTCTGTCTTTTCAGACATTGAATACTTTAAGCACTTCATCACCATAATGGTTGATGGCTTTAACAGCAATGCGGCCAGTTGATGGTTTTTCAAACGCTCTACTTGTTGTAGAATAGAGCGTTTCCCACGCGTCTTCATTGATTTCTGCTTTGAGTGTTGTTTTCAACCTTTTGAATGGATCCTTGCCTTTACCAGAAAAATAGGCGTGGCGTACAAAGAAGGCTTCATCATTATAGTCGGTGTCGATAAACCAGCAGGCAATCTCATCTGGAGTACTGGCTTTTACCTCCCCCGTTGTTGGGTCAAAGATATCGATGCCTTTGATTTCAATTTTCAGTTTGTCGTCATCAGTTTCGTGCAGTTCAATATCAGGTTCGCCAAAAACGACAAATAGATTACCTGATTTCCCCGCTTTTAGCCTGTCTGCCATATGCAAATCACTGTTCATACGAGCACGCAGAACGGTCATCTTGCCGATATTGAGCAGATCCTCATCCGCATGTGCCTCAAAGGCGAAGCCAAGAATGATGAGAATATCAAAGAAATCAGCAGCTTCATGAGCGGCCTTAGTCATCAATCTCTTTGTTACGGTACCATATTCAGGCCCTATACAGACAGCGGCTTTCTTCTCTTTGTCGTTTTCCATATAGCGCCCTTCAAATTGAACATAGAGACCGTTAACCCATGGTTCTAGAGTAGTGAACTCCAAACGTTCGTCTTTTTTCGTGTTCTGAACGCCGGCACTGCGAAGGTTTTCATAAATGATATCGAGGAATCTTGTTTCGCTATTTTCAACAGATTTAGGGCGCAGGTGTTGATTGGGACCCTTTGGAATATTCTTACCGTCTGTTAAAATTTCATCTTCCACGTTTGTGGGGACAATACGGTATGGTGCAAGGCTTTCTACAGTGAACGGACCTGTAACGCGAACAATATCTTTTTGAACATAAGGACGGTCAAAACGATGTTCTATTTCCGCATTTCTAGATATTGAATCATCGATTTCTTTTTGAAAATTTAGACGCGCTTCTAGCCATTCACTGTGCTGTAACTTGGCGTTTTGGGGCCAATCCGATAGGGGCTCTATAGGAACTTCAAACTCTTCATAAGAATTACCAGTGGCTTGATTAAGGTCGTGTAGATTAGAGGCAATAGTGTCTTTCCATTTCTCATAAATGTTATCGATTTCAGCATTATTTGCTATATCACGCAAGGTAATGTGAGGTTCCCATTCATAAACAAAGCCATTTTTTAATGAGTTTGTGACTTTGTGCGAATTTGTGGGTTTTCCAGTGATTTCTGTTTCAAGGTCTTGACCATATTTGCTATCTCTCAAAACGTAATGATCAAACTTAGATCCCATAAGTCTCGCGCGTGCCAAGGCAAGAGATACCCTCGATGTATCTATTGTAATCCAGCGTCTTCCCCATTGCTCGCTAACATATGCGGTAGTGCCAGAACCGCAAGTAGGATCTAGCACTAAGTCGCCTGGGTCAGAAGCCATGAGGATACAGCGTTTTACAATTTCTGTATTCGTTTGAACAACGTAAACAGGATCAGAAGCACCTCCAAAACTTGACCACAGATTGTCAATAGGTTGCACTGGAAAATCATCGAAATATCTTTTATAACGTGGAACGGCCTTATCAGATATGATTCTGCCCGCTTTTATAAGTCTTTGCATCCCATCAAAATTAGTTGCCCAGCTATAGCGCCCCGGTTTAAAATTTTTGCCACCTGCAAAGAAATCAAAATAGCAAGTCTTAGTGAAGCCGGAAGACATCAAATCACTATCCAAATAGCTTACCATTTTGGCGAGCTAATTTTGGTTCTATGGTTTCTTGGCGTGTCATCTTCCTTTCTTGACCACTAGGTAAATGAAGATTTGTGTACATTGTACCTGCGCCGAATTGCTTTTCTTCGTAGATCTTTCTAAATTTTATAGCTTCATAGTTTTTAGCAAACCACAGAATATAATCATTTGTCGACGGCAGGTTATTTGTTCCTAAAGGTGATGTTTTTTTGAATGAAATCTGCGATCGAAAGTTTCTTCGATCAAATACTTCATCCATTAGAGATCTCACTAGATGGACATTTTCGTTCCCAATCTGAACAAAGATGCTCCCACTTTCGGTAAGTAAATCCCTTGCGACAACTAGTCTATCTCTTAGGTAACTCAGGTAGGAATTAATGCCATTTTGCCATGTATCTCGGAAGGCTCTGATTACCTCAGGTTCACGAGGTTCATGAGATTTTCTATTTCCGACACGATTACTCGATGTAGTTGGTTGCCAGTTTGAACTAAAATTAATACCATAAGGTGGGTCGAAATAGATACATTGAACCTGTCTCCTTAATTTCTCTTTCTCTCTTAAAGAAGTCATAGCTTGCAGGCTGTCGCCTAAAATCATTCGGTTGGTCCATTTTTGCTCATGCTGATAGAACTCTATCTTGTCCTCAAGGCTTAATTCACCATCCCAATCAGTAAATAAATCAGGTGTCTCTTCACCACTATCAATCTTGTTCTTTTGAGCTTGGCGTTTGATGTCTTCAATAATAACTTTCGGATGTATGTGTTCTTGAACATAGATAGGAACAGCATCAACGCTAAGAGGTTTGCAATCTTCTTCATCTTTTCCTTGCCACACCAACTGTGGGTCTAAATCACGATTGCGAGTATACATCTCCGGGTTTTTATCGGGGTTATTCTTGCGCGAATAATCGACTTTAACCGGTTTAACTTCTTCATCACGAACCAGATTTTCCAATTCAGCGGTTGGGATATTTGGTCGTGTGTTCCCATCATGTGTCAGGGTTTTAATTTGGGTATTTTTTGGTTTCTTGGCCATTTTTTCCTACTCTACTGCCTCAGTTTTGTGTTTGCCAGATGTGAACTGCGTGAGCTTTTCACGTGCGTTCTGCATATCCATAATCTCAACGAAGGCCCAGCGCCCCCATCGTCCATCATTATTCACTGAAGGCACCCAATACCGTTTCATTGTATCAGCCTTGGCGCGATCCTTATCGTCTCTTAATCCTTTAATCTCAATCACCAAATTGAGCAAGTTCTCTTTTCCATCATCCACTAGGGCAATAAAGTCAGGTCTATAGTTATGAGCACGCTTTTGATAAATGTAAGGCACTTCAAACCCCAAACCGTCATTACGTACATAAGAATAAACGCCGGGGTCATCTTCCAGAAACTGACAGAAATTCAGTTCCCAGTCACTATCACAAATCGCCAGATTAACATGACATTTATCAGCGCGGGTTTCATGCCGTCGCTTTTTTCTGGTCAAGAAATCCACATAGAAACTTGAGCCTTCTGGAGTGAATTTATCGACTATCGGAATATAGATTTCTTTTGGATCAACATCTTGTGGAGAACAGGCGCGATAGATGCGCTCAGCTGCCTTAATGGCGAAGGGTTGCCAAAGCATATATTGCATGAATGTACCGCCAAGGCAGGTTAGATAATCCTTTAACCAGTGCTTTGTGATAGGCATGAGATCACGGAATCGATTAGGTGAGATATTTCCATTGTCATCCGCAAATCGCTTTGATATTTCCGCCGCTAAATGGAAAACAACTTCATTCTCTCGTCGTTTTTTAAGGTCATCAAGGGTCAGTATTATACCCTCACCCACGATACCCTGCTGTTTTACTGTATGCGGGGCATCTTCTGGTGTAATAGTCAATCTGGAATTTTCATCGAAAAATGCGATCAGTTTCTCATCTGGTATTTTCACGGTGTATGAACGCACACGAGGAAAACTAATGTCAAGGCCCGCCCGTTCATCCATTGCTCGCACTCTGAATTGGGGTTCAGGTGGTTCTGGAGGGCCTATTTTGGTCCCAGTGGCAAAGGTAAAGGGAACACCAAAAACATCTGCGTATTCAGGTTTGAAATGTCCCTTATGAGGTCCTTCTTGCTCTAGATCGTAAGAATAACGCCGCAAACCACGTCCAACCACCTGTTCACACAAAAGCTGTGTGCCAAATGCGCGAACGCCAAGAATATGCGTCACGTTGTTAGCATCCCATCCCTCTGTAAGCATCGAGACAGAAACAACACAGCGCACCTTTTCACCAAGACGCTCCTTTTTGCCAACGGTGTTCATCACTTCACGTAACAGATCTTCGTCAGTTATTTTTGAAATGTCTCGATCTGGAAAACGCAGCCGCATTTCATCTTTGAAAATCTTTATTTCTGTGGCAGCCGCCTTTTTGAAATCAGCACTCATCGCTTCACCACTATCGAGTTGCTCGCTGTCAATCAGTAAGGTTTGCATATGAGGCAAAGGCTTTTTGTTATCATCGACATTGTTGAAAAGATCAAATGCACCTTTCTTCCAATCTCCGGGGCGGTTCTGCAATTCATGCCCTGCAACAAAGTCATAGATGAGTTTTGAAGTCGAAGTGTTATTGCATACAATGATAAACACCGGAGGCACATCAATACCACTTTTAACCCAAGCGTCATGGGTCTTCTTATAATGTTGGTAAAGAGTTTTGATCGCACCTTGAAGTTTTGACGGCAAGTCATCCGGATTCATAGAACCCTGTTTGGAACGTCCTTTTTTTGGAAGGTCCTTACTGATATGTTTGTAGATGTTGCGATAGATAGGTAGACCATCAATAGTGGCTGTGCCGTCATCCACAGGGACACGCGGTAATTTCACAATCCCGCATTCAATTGCATCCATCAGTGCAAAATCCGAGGTAACCCAGGGAAATAGCTGACCCTCTGGATAACCTGAACCACGCAGAAAAAACGGGGTAGCAGATAGGTCATATACGCATTTCAATTTGATTTTCTGACCAAGAGCCTCAATTCCTGAAATCCAGAGCCGTGCCGCCTCTTTATTTTTTCTTACTTCTTCTTTCTCTTCTGATGTGATTTTTTCCTCATCGTTTTCGGTTTTATGTCGATAGCAGTGGTGCGCTTCATCATTGATCACAATGACATCGTCTTGGCCTAGTAGGCCTTTGCACGCGCGCTCGAGCATTTCACCATCAGTTTCGAGGGTTGAAATATTTTGCTCATTGTTCCCTTTCAGGATTTCTCTAGCGCCCTTGAACATCTCAATTTTCTCTCGATGTCCGAAGGCATGATAATTCGTGATAACAATCTGCGCTTTTTGAATATCTTCAGTGAACTCATTGGGAATGATGCCTCCTCTGTCATACATTTTGGCAGGGTCTGATGGATAAAGAACCCGAAGACGATCTTTAATTGTGATTCCCGGAGCCACAATCAGGAAGTTGCTACAGAATAGCTTAGATCTTGGATGCCGCGCCTTATTGATCGTATGATAAGCAATCATCATAGCCATGACAGTCGTCTTGCCAGAACCTGTTGCCATTTTGGCGGCAAAACGAAACAATTTTGGATTAGCTTCTTTGTTCGCTTCTTCTAACTCATCTAGAATTTTTTTCCCTTCGGTTGTATTCGGAGCAACTTCATTCAGCCATATAAAAGTTTCAGTAGCTTCGATTTGGCAGAAGAATGGCCGAGGTGTCGTTCGTCCTTCACGCCAATGCATCAGCAAAGTCCGGGTTTCATAAGTCACCTTCCATTGTTCCGGAGGCTCTGCCCGCCACTTTTTGACCTGACGCCTTATGCGATTGATGATAGGATTTTCCTTGGTTTTATCCTCAAGCCCGAGGTCGCCCTGTTGTTGCTGTTGTATTTTATTGCGCTGGCTTGCGGGGATAGGAACAAGATGCGCGCTTGTTCGCCGTCCTTCAGATATTGTGCCAGTAGGTCTGCTGGCGTCATCCAAATGCCAGTGCCTCTCCGGCTCCTCATAAGGAGAGTTTAGAATTGGGTTTTCGTCAAAGCGTTGGGGCATTTTTTGTTTAGTTAGTCTTTGTCAGTGAGGGGGATGCTACTGTGAATGAGTTCTCATGTCAAAAGAGATATTGAAGAAGGAATGCTATCTCATCGATAGAGGCGTTGGGGAGGACGGATTACCCTGCCACCGTTATAGACGAAATGAGTGGTTTGCCAAAAAAATCAGGTAGATTTTCATTCCCCTCTTGAATATCGGTCGCTTAATCGTCTAATATAGGGATGTTAAGAGTTAAGCTCACAATAAATGGAAGCATTTATTAGCTGGAAACTGCCAATATGGGAAAGGAGGTTTGACAATGACTAGTAAAGTTGAGGGTGCGGTTGAGCGAGACTACGCTTTAATCATTGAGTCGGCAAGGAAAGGTGATGCAGCTGCGCAGTGTGATCTTGGTCTGATGTATTACCATGGAAATGGTGTCCCACAACATTATAAACTGGCGATTCAATACTACACAGAATCTGCTAAGCAAGGTTATGCGAAGGCGCAGCATGATCTTGGTTTGATATATTATGATGAGGCGGATTTGGGAATACAAGATTATAAACAAGCCTATATGTGGCTCAATCTTGCTGTGTGTAATGGGTTTGAAAATGGGCGCAGTATCAGAGATGAGATAGCAAGAGGAATGTTCCCTAGTGATCTAGAGGAAGCGCAAGATAGTGCGCAACGCCTTTTCGATAGTAATTATAAGGACAGCTAATTATCAGTAAACTTATCCCCCCATTTTAGTTGAAATAAGCTCAAAATTACATCCGCTTCGGGGTGGCCACGCAGTCGTTACTCTAAAATAATAATCTTCCCGCTTCCGTCTACGCACTTCAGAGAGGATGAACAACTCTACCTATTTGCTCATATAAACCAGAAAAAGCAATCTCCCACAGAGATAGAATATATAAGAAGGCGACGTAACACTCCTGTCACCGATCAAGGTAGAAAGTTTGAAATTGCGATGATAACTTTATTGCCGCAGCTCAATGACTTTGATTTTGACGAGGCTTGGCTTTGGTCTCATTGGCCTGATCGTAACAAGATAACTGGTCTCACCGCTCAGGATACTGGGATTGATATTGTCGCACGTCGGCGTCGCCCTCCACACAGTCAAGACTCAGCCGAGTATTGGGCGGTTCAATGCAAATTTTATGATCCAGATAGCACGATTTCCATGGATAATTTGGGTACATTTTTCACCACATCCGGTCGCGAGGAGTTTTCTGGTCGGTTAATCATCACTACTACCGATAATTGGAGCACCCATGCTGAGACTTCGCTTGAAAATCAGCAAATTAAAACTCATCGCCTTCGGCTAAAAGATCTTCGTGATCTTGATATAGATTGAAATTGGGAGCATCCGGATAAAATCCGTGTGTCAGATTCAAAAAAATGAGATGGGAGAAAAGATCTGAGGGATATTTCATCAAATACAATGCGCACCTCAGCATAGGCCCTATCCCAAGTACAGCCTTCGACTATACTGTTTGCGAGCGCTCCCCTTGCAATGGATCATTGACTGCTACCAGATCAAAACTAATAAACCCAGTGGTATTAGCAACGATCCAAATGATTGGATCAAGGCTCAAAACCAGCCGGACGCGCTAGTCCGACTCATCGAGCGCATCTGTTTTGTTAGAACGGCTAGTGCCAAAATTATCAAAAACCTCCCCCGAGCGGTGAAAGAGTAAGAAGACTGGAGCAAGAAAGATACCGACCTGGCTGAAGTCTACGCCCGCCTGTGGCCCTGTTTGAAGGATTTGGGATATGAAGGGTGAGGGCTGAAGGTATCTTACATCAATCTTGTGGGGCATTATTGTGGGTAAGGTTAAACTCTCTGAGAATCTGCCAAATCGTCCACTAATTTTTTTAGATCACTTTCACTAAACGCATCGAGTAGACGAGTGCTACCTTCTAAATTTAATTCAATTAGCCAACGTTTGTATGGTCCATCGTTATTTTTCCTGCGGAAGAAATTTTTATCATCCTCATCATAAAGAATACGTTTTGCTGTGGTCATTACAGCATCAAGGACACGAGGGCTCCTTAGTACAGTGGGCCTACCAACAATGCCCTCTCTAAAGTCAGTTTGAAAGACAAGTATTTCTAAGGCTTCTTCTAATTTTAGGCTTTTTACTTTTGAGGCAACATAAGCGGACATCCAAAGTCTAGATAGCGCATTATCTCTTTCTAATCCTCGGGGGCCATCTGGGACAAGGTAATGAGTTTTGATTTGCTTTATATTTTTTTCAATATTTTCACCTAGAGGCCAGCGGCTTCTCACATAATCTAAACAAATACCGTGAGTCAGAACTGTCCAAAATCTAGCTTCACGAAAAATACGAGGTGTAATTTTCAATTTATTCCAAACTAATAAAGAATTTTCTAAATCATGAGATGAATTTTGGCCGTGAATCAATTCATCCAAATCTTTGTTTTGAAATGTTTCGTCAATTATGAAGTAGTTTTTGTCAGTCAAGAAATCTGAAAAATTTCCTGTTCTGTATAGATCGATGTTTTTTTTCACGTTTGTGGAAAGGTTTTTTAGAGGTAGAGTTGAGCGGAACATTCTAAGAGGCATTAAATCAATCCTCTATAAAAGATTTATTCAAATCTTTTTGTGGCAAGCTAAGGAAATGTTGAGCTAGCCTAAAACTATCACCATTGAAGTCATCCAAAGAGATGTCTTTTTTCTCAAAGCCATCTTGAATAATTTGAACCCAAGGATACTCTAAATCCTCTTCTTCACCCTTCTTTAAAATCTTGATCATTTCTGAAACAATTGGTACCAGCATTATATTGAGCAATATAGGTTTTGACATACCATTGAAAATCTTGCATTGCTCCGGTGAGGCGAATATTTCTGGTCTGTCCGTGTATATATCAAAGTGCCATTCACCCATGGCCAAGCCTTCGGTCGGACTTAGTTTGATCAAGCTCTGCAACGATTGGAACTTCTCATTAAGTATAAAATAATTCTCTGTCATGTGTTGTGCTAAAATAGAACCTTTTTCAAAATTGAAAGGGCCAATTCCAAAATCTTCATTTATATGACTACACTCAAAATCTGAAATTTCTTCATCAGCAATAACATAGCTTTCTATTGAGAATTTTCTGCTAAAAAATGAGGCCTTACAATAGAAAGTTTCTTCTGCATTTGTCGTTTTAAAACACTCTCGATGAAATGTATCTCTACAATCTATAACAATTATATAGCTTGCTTTATGGTCGAGGATTAAATTTTCTATTTCTTTGATACCAATCTTGAAATGACAATCAATTTTAACATGTGTATCATCTTTGTTAACAGAATTTAAACGGATAGACGTTTGGAATTTACCACGAACGTAATCATCAAATGGAGCGTCCTCTCTTGATGTAGCGTTACTTTTGGGCTTAGATGGTTTACGTTTAAATTTAAATCCTGCAGTGGGGTCAATATCGTTTGCTTCAGTTCCGCTTTTATCCTCAATCGTAAACCATGGATCAAAAGCCTCAATTCTAGTTGAATCTGAGGAGTGATTACCAAAATATTGCTCCAGAAGACCTTTAGTTTCTTTCGCTAATTGTTTGAGGGCAGTCATACCTTTTTATCCCCTTTGACAGATAGTTCTTTCACATCCTTTTCAATTACTCGTGTCTTTTTAAAGTTTTTTCGATAAACCGAGGTCACATAGCTGTCTAATTCATTCACCCAAGCAGTTTTAAAATCGGCCTTCTCAAAACCAAAGCAGAAACCGCCGATTCCTGCAAAAAGGCCTGCGCATGTGGGCTTTTCAACGCTCATTAAATCACTCCAGATAAAGAAATGTCCTCTAACTCATAGGTTTTTAGCAGTTAAGTTGTCAATAAGTAAATAGATATTGCACGCCTCTTGTAGTTCATCACATAAATTCACATATTACAACAGGTTGAATGCTTTTCCTTTCAGGTGGTAGGAAGCGTTAAAGGATGTCTACTCTTGCATCAGATTACCGCTTGGTGTACCAACCCAAAGTAAGCCGAAGCGATGGAGATATGATCATGGCTACTGCCGTCCGAAAACCTGATAACGCGACTGAGAATGAAGTCAAAGCCAACGCTGATGGCGGGTCTGAATCTGTGGTCGGAGGCGAGGTAAGGGTTAATGTGGAGCATATTCCTGATAATGTGTATGCGGAAAAGGTTGTCGAGGTCGAGCATTACACTGATAGACTGTTTCGTTTCCGCTTAACTAGGCCGTCCGGTTTCCGATTTCGCTCAGGCGAATTTGTGATGATCGGGTTGCCGGGTGAGAAACCTGTCTGGCGAGCGTATTCGATATCAAGTCCTTCTTGGGATGACACGTTGGAGTTTTACTCAATCAAGGTATCGGACGGCCCTTTGACCGAGCACCTGCAAAAAATTCAAATCGGTAGCACAGTGCTTTTTCGTAAAAAATCGACTGGAACACTGGTGCTTGACGCATTGTTGCCTGGAAAAAATCTATGGATGATTTCCACAGGGACAGGCTTTGCGCCTTTCGCTTCTATTATCCGCGACCCTGAGGCTTATGATAAATTTGATCGTCTGATCGTAACGCATACATGCCGCGATAAGGCGGAGCTAGCGTATTCAATTTCTACTGTTGAGGCGACAAAAAATGATCCTCTAGTTGGTGAACTGGCAACAGAAAGGTTACAGCTTGTCGTGACTACGACTAGAGAGGAATCAGCGCTGATGGGGCGGATTACCAATTTATTGCGGAGTGGGGAGGTATATCGGGAACTTGATACTGAGCCGCTTAATCCCGCTGTCGATAGAGTGATGATTTGCGGGTCTGTAGCTATGCTCAAGGATGTTCGCACCATCGTCGAAGAGGCAGGCTTTAAGGAAGGGGCGAATAGCGCACCAGGAGAGTTTGTCGTCGAGAGGGCGTTTGTGGGCTAATTCCCGCAATTCGTTATTTTTAGACCTTTTGGCAATGTTTCACCGGAAACATTGTGCTTAAAGGCAGATGGAAATTTACGAGACAAACTAAAGGCCTAAAGATAACTCTATTTCACAATTTTGGCTGACACGGTTTTGGGGGCATGAGGTTGGTTTGGGTAGTCGGGTTGCTTATGACAGGCTGGCTTATTGTTTCAGAAGAGAGGGCCGTTGCCATTTCAAAGCGGAAACCGCGTTTTTGCTCCAAAGCGAGGGTCTTTTTGAGTTTATCTTGAATAAGGTGGAATAAAGGGGCCAGCGACCCTCACAAGATGATGCGAATTGCAAATGCTTACGCGTTGGCAGGATTGCCGCGGCTGATCTCGATCTTGGAAGAAAGCAGAAAAGATACGGCCCTTGATCATCTTTCAGATGAAATCGTTAGTATGATTTCCAAATAGTTGCTGGGAAATGGAACGATGAAGGTGGATTAAAGGATAAAGTACCCGTGTAATCCACAGCCACTTCTGCGATTTGTTACCTGAAGATATACTTGGAATTGAACCCTTGACGCAGGTGAAAAGCACCTCATTGTGTCAGAGGAGTTGCGTACCCGTACGCATTTGGATGATGCATACGCGCTCGAGAACACAATACGGGACAGAGGTGCGAGCGGTAATTACTGATACATCGCTTGGTTTTGCATATCCTACCTTGTCACAAGTCCCCACACTATCATTCCACCCGTCACGTGCAAACCCCGTCCGAGAGCAGAGCAAACAGTTATAAAACGGGGATTATTCCAGCTTGAAGCGGGTTAACTTGAGAACATGATCCTCTCCAGCGATATTAAACACCTATCACGGATTTTGACCCTTGATCCATTAGCAATTCTCATATCCACTATCGAGGCAACGCTCTGTCATCTCTTGTGCTTCTATCAAATCTTGAGAGCTAAGTTCCTTTGCCACTGTGTCTCTAGCTTTTTGTTCATCTGAATCTCCGTTATGAATAGCAAGGTTGAACCACATATAGGCTTTTTTGTAATTTTGCATAAGGCCCTTCCCTTTTCCATACATCAGACCAAGATTAAACTGCGCCCTTGCATAACCTTGCTCTGCAGATTTGGTGAACCAATGAACAGCCTTTCTGTGATCTTGCGGGACGCCTCTTCCATTATCATACATATTACCAAGATTATGCTGCGCCCACGCATAACCTTGCTCCGCAGATTTGGTGTACCAATGAACAGCCTGTTTATAATCTTGCGGAACGCCTTCTCCCTTTTCATACATATCGCCAAGATTATACTGCGCCTCTGCATAACCTTGCTCTGCAGATTTGGTGTACCAATGAACAGCCTTTCTGTAATCTTGCGGAACGCCTCTTCCATTATCATACATATTACCAAGATTATACTGCGCCCACGCAAAACCTTGCTCCGCAGATTTGGTGTACCAATGAACAGCCTTTCTGTAATTTTGCGGAACGCCTTCTCCATTATCATACATATTACCAAGATTATACTGCGCCCACGCAAAACCTTGCTCCGCAGATTTGGTGTACCAATCAACAGCCTTTCTGTAATTTTGCGGGACGCCTCTTCCGTTATCATACATCACACCAAGATTATACTGCGCCTCTGCATAACCTTGCTCCGCAGATTTGGTGTACCACTCAATGGCTTTCTCAGAGTCTTGCGGAACGCCTAAGCCAAATCTATGCATCCAACCAAGTCGATCCTGCGCCGCCGCAAAGCCTTGCTCTGCAGATTTGGTGAACAACTCAAAGGCTTTTGCGTGATCTTGCGGAACGCCATCACCATTGTAATGCATCACACCAAGATTATACTGCGCCTCAGCATCACCTTGCTCCGCAGATATAGACCCTAAAGTTACGAACAGAATTGCAGGGACAAGCCATATAAGCCACCAAAGGTGAGACCTTATACGCCACGTACGTTTTTCCGTGGGCTGTGTCATGTTCGATATTTTCTGAATAACGTCACTGTTCAAAATCTTCCTTGGGCTTCATTATCAGGTGCAACCAAAGTAAGAGTCAACAGCATTTAACCACAGATACCGTGTTTAGGTCTGTTATTGACCTGCTGGGTTCTCATCACCGCGGCCGTGGCCGATGAGACGAACCTCCCCATCATTTCGGCTGAATATGGCCAGAAGGTGAGGGTGGCCGATGGCGATACTATTCACATCGGCCGGAACAAAATCAGGCTTGTTGGAATAGATACTCCGGAGATCCGCCAGACCTGCCGCACCCATGATGGCACGGAGTGGCATTGCGGTGTTTTCGCCCGCGATACGCTGAAAACGATGCTGGCCGTTAATAAAACCATCAAGTGCCACATTACAGGCCGCGACCAATATCAACGCCTTCTCGGCAAATGCTATGTGGGAAAAAGCAACATAGATGTTCAGAAAACGCTCGTGCACGAGGGATGGGCGGTTGCTTATTACACCAATGATTATAAAGCCGATGAGGACCAGGCCCGCCGTGCTCGTCGGGGGCTATGGGCGGGAGAGTTTCAACGCCCGGCTCAATTCAGGAAAAACTCTAATAGATGAGGCTTGTTGGTAAAAGACTTGGTTTTCAGCACTCAAAACCTCTATCGCTGCTAAAATTCCACCTCTCAGTGCGCTATTTTCTCTTTTTGGTATTGTGTGGAGGGCCATAATGTATCTGCGGTCCCACACCACGCTTAAAATCGGTTTTAAGGAGCTGGTCTTTGATTTTAGAAAAAGCGTTTTAGTGTTTTTTCTTACAATGTTGCTTCTGTGGGTATTCCATCCCAAATCCTACCTTGATGTTTTCGCCCGTGTTCTTTCTTGGAACGGCGTTTTGATCTTCGCCCCAAGCCCTTCATTGCTTAAAGATGAGGGGGGGAAAGGTAAGAATGAAAGATCGGGAGAAAAGAATAGGCAAATCGTTGCATCACCAAAAGTTTCCCTCTATGCTGGGTGCATGAAAACAGGAGAAGGGTGGCCGAGTGGTTTAAGGCGCGCGCCTGGAAAGCGTGTTGGGGCTAACGTCCCTCAGGGGTTCAAATCCCCTCCCTTCTGCCAATTTGCACGTTAAGTGCCTGTTAAATAATCCTTTTTTAACCTGCTTGAGCAGGAAAACATGAGCCTTCTTAAGCGATATAATTCATTGTACGAGGCTCCTAAAGCGGCGTAATTACTTCCTGTTCTGTAGTGAGTAGATGGTCTTCGGAAGGTTCATATTTCCTGACTTGGCCTTTCTGATGATACCCCAAAGATAGGCCGCAGGGGTTTTATCAATCAGCCCCAGCTCGTTTTTCCAGTGGGTAATGAGTATTGCGATCACCACAGCATCTGTTCCCATAATCGATATGGCCTCTTGGACCATTTTTTCGGAAAGACCCCATTCGTCTTGCCATTTTTTTGTGTGATAGTGCAAGCCAGACTAGGAGCCATCCCATTCGTGGCGAATGAAGCTTGGTACATGGGGGTGCAGTCGACGAAGATCAATGATCCTCTAGTTGGTGAACTGGCAACAGAAAGGTTACAGCTTGTCGTGACTACGACTAGAGAGGAATCAGCGCTGATGGGGCGGATTACCAATTTGCTACAGAGTGGGGAGGTGTATCGAGAACTTGATACTGAGCCGCTTAACCCCACTGTCGATAGAGTGATGATTTGCGGGTCTGTAGCTATGCTCAAGGATGTTCGCACCATCGTCGAAGAGGCAGGCTTTAAGGAAGGGGCGAATAGCGCGCCAGGAGAGTTTGTCGTCGAGAAGGCGTTTGTGGGCTAATTCCCGCAATTCGCTATTTTTAAGACCTTTTGGCAATGTTTCACCTGAAACCTTTTTGCTTAAAGGCAGATTAGAGTTCACGAGACAAACTAAAGGCCTAAAGATAACTCTATTTCACAATTTTGGCTGACACGGTTTTGGGGGCATGAGGTTGGTTTGGGTAGTCGGGTTACTTATGACAGGCTGACTTATTGTTTCAGAAGAGAGAGCCGTTGCCATTTCAAAGCGGAAACCGCGTTGTCGCTCCAAAGCGAGGGTTTTTTGAGTTTATCTCGAATAAGGTGGATGGGTTTCCTGACTATTTAACAGTCCTTATAGCCGCTATCGAGGTAACGTTGCATCGTGTCTTGGGCTTCTAGCAGATCTTGAGGATTAAGCAGTTCTGCTGCGGCGTCTTTGACGGCTTGTCCTTCTGAATACCCATTATGAACAGCAAGGCTGACCCATATATAGGCTTGCTTATCGTCTTGTGGGACGCCTATCCCATTGTGATACATCACAGCAAGATCATGCTGTGCATGTGCTAGGCCTTGCTGGGCGGCTTTTTTCCACCAAGAGGCTGCTTGTTTGTAATCTTGCGGGACGCCTAACCCATTGTGATACATCAGACCAAGATTAGATTGCGCCTCTGCATTCTCTTGTGTGGCGGATTTCTCCCACCAGTGAACAGCATGTTTATGATCCTGTGGGAGACCATCTCCATTGTAATGCATCAAACCAAGGTAAAACTGTGCCTCCGCATCACCTTGCTCAGCCGCCTTGGTGAAAAGCGGGAGGGCTTCTTTGAAATTTCCAGCTTCATGTGCCGTCAGGCCATCAGCAACAATGGAATGTAAAGGTATCTCATCAGTCATAACCATCTCCTGTATTTGATGCTCGGCTTGCTTGCGGTTAACCGCACCGAGCGTATTTTATAAGAAGAGGGATACCACTAAACACCGGTCAATAAAAGCCAAGACGCCCGATATATTTTTAGCTGTGCCTTCCCGCCACAAGCTGAAAGAGTGGATCTTGGCACGACCACGACTGAAGAGGAATCGGTACTTATAGAGCGAATTATCAGTTTATTGGGGAGGGATCTATCAGACGAAGATTATACTGTGCAGGTGCATAACCTTGCTCAGCGGATTTGGTGTACCAATAAACAGCCTGTTTATCATCTTGTTGGACCCCATCTCCATTATGATACATCAAACCAAGATTATACTGTGCAGCCGCGTGACCTAGCAGGGCGGCTTTTTTCCACCAATAGGCAGCCTGTTTACTATCTTGCCCGACACCAACTCCATTATGATACATATGACCAAGATTGTACTGTGCAGGCGCATAACCTTGCTCAGCGGATTTGGTGTACCAATGAACAGCCTGTTTATAATCTTGCCGGATAACAAAACTAGGGTCAAAACCATAATCGCAAATATATTGCGCCTTTGCATAATCACCATGATTGGTAGATTTGGGATACCAATGAATCTCCTGCCTCTTACCTCGTTCGCCCATCCCAAGTGCCAATATCGCACCAAAATGAAACTGCGCTTCTGCATCACCTTGTTCGGCATCAATCATAACCTTATCAACACAAAGAGGATCCTCTGTCATAACCATCTCCTTTATTAATGTTCAGCTTGTTTACGGTTAACCATACCAAGTGCGCCTTTAAGGGAAGTATACACTAAACTCCAAATAATAAAGTTAAGAAAATTGTCAAAATTTTTTGCTTTCATGCCCCGCCGCAAGCCGATAGAGTGGCATGGTAGCAATAAACTTGGATGGTTGCTTATGATTGGGCCAGAAATATTAGCACCATATGCTGTAATACGCGGTTTTATTGATACTCACCCCAGGCAAGAGGTGAGGGAGTTTCTAGCCCATGCGCCTTATCCTCATGGAATGCATCTTACTCCTGAAACGCCAGAAACTATGCCCGCCGCAAAACAACTGCAACAGTGCCCTGAATATGCTACGCTAATAAGCAAGGGAGTTGTTGATTTCATCGTTGGCCTCGCGCCATTTTTGCGCTGGCGGCAAACATATTCCAAAGAAGAAGTCGGACAACACTTCCTTAACAACTACGGATGGGCGATGATCGCCTCGCCCCAAGGCCCGGTTTGTATTGATAACGCCCAAATCATGGTTGGATACTGGGGGGCAGGGCTAAACTACGCTATGCACTGGCATAAAGCTGAGGAAATATACATACCAATCGCTGGCGGCGCGACTTTTCATGTGGAAGGCGCTGAAGGTGTTGAGTCGCGCCTTGCAACCGTTGGGGATTGCATCTACCATCACTCAAACCAAAAGCACGCTATGGATATGAATTATAATAACGAACCTCTGCTGGCGCTCGTTCTGTGGCGCGGAGATTTGGAACTCAAGATCGCCCTCGACACAAGTGAGAATTAACCATGAAACTCATCGATTGTAACGTTTTTGTTGTCGGCAATCCGCCCCCAGGTTTCGGCGGACGCTATTTCATCTTCGTCAAACTCACCACCGATGATGGCATTGTCGGGTATGGCGAGTGCTATGTCGCCACCGTCTCACCGCATACCGTTGAACACATTATCAAAGACGTATTCGACCGGCACATAGAAGGAAACGACCCTCATCACATAGAAGCGATGGGGCGACGGGTTTATGGCTCTGGATACTCCTTAAGACCCGATGTGACCTTGATGGGGGTGTGGAGCGGGCTGGAAATAGCGTGCTGGGATATTATCGGCAAAGCCGCAGGGCAACCCGTCTATAACCTCATCGGAGGAAAAACCAGAGATCGTTTGCGCGGATATACCTACATATACCCCGACCAAGATGACCTAGACCAAAGCCACAAAAATAATACCGAGCCCAAAGCCTATAACGACCCGGAGGTCGCGGCCGAGCGCGCCGCACATTACGTCCAGCAGGGGTTCACCGCAGTTAAGTTTGACCCCGCCGGATATTATTCCGTCTATGACCCAAGACAGGCGGACCTCAAACACATCAAACAAAGCGCCGAGTTTTGCCGCGCCATACGAGGCGCTGTTGGCAAGGACGCTGATCTGCTTTTTGGCACGCACGGGCAATTCACGGTCTCAGGGGCAAAGCGCATGGCTAAAGCCCTTGAGCCTTATGACCCGCTCTGGTTCGAAGAACCCACCCCTCCCGAAGCCCCCGAAAGAATGGCTGAAGTCGCCCGCGCGACCTCTATTCCGATCTCAACCGGTGAACGGCTGACCACCAAATACGAATTCGCAAGAGTGCTCGATTGCGGAGCGGCCTCTATCCTGCAAATGAATCTAGGGCGGGTTGGCGGAATCCTCGAAGCACGCAAAATTGCCGGCATGGCTGAAACACGCTATGCACAAATCGCCCCCCACCTCTATTGCGGCCCTATTACTGGCGCCGCTAACATCCATGTCGCCGCTGCCTCACCAAACTTCCTAATCCTTGAAGGCATCGAGGATTGGGGTGGATTTCACGCTAAAATCCTCAAGAAAAAAATCACTTTTCAAGACGGACATGTCATCATCCCAACCGAACCCGGACTCGGTGTGGAATTAGATGAAAAAACCGCCAAGGAACACCCTTATCATGGCATCGAGCTGCATCTTGAAATGGCGCCTAACCCTTTTGAGGCGTCTTGACATCAAATACGATTTTATCCTAGCGTTAATCCATGGCAGAAACCCATGGTAAAACCCCATGGTAAGATCCATGACCCGGAGACCACGACTATGCAAAATGATCATGACGCTCTGACCGTCGCAAAATGCCTCCAAACCACTCCAGACACCGAGCGTGTTACCGAGTTTATCCCCGGCCCAGAAATTTGGCGGTTAAACCTTAAATTTGATCTAGAAGCCCTACGCGAAGGGCTTACCGAGTGCCTTAAAAGACAGGAACTCATGGGCGGGATGCAAGACCAAGGTTTTGCAGCCCTACCACTCACCCAAAGACCAGGGCAAACCGAGTGGACCGAAAATGACCTGTCCGGACGATACTGGATCAGAGGCGATGATCGATATATAGAAGAGCCCCGCGAGAAGATTGTCGATGAAGCCGAGTTTTCTGCCTTTAACCCCGATTTCAAAGGAACGTATTTTGAACATGTCTATGACGAACTCAGCAAACGCTTCGTGACCGGAAGGATGAGGGTGCTATCCAAAGGGCTTTATAACTGCAATTCATGGCATAGAGACCCAGAACCCCGGCTGCATATCCCGATTATCACCAACCCCGGCTCACTGTTTGTCGTCAATCACCATATCACCCATCTACCCGCGGACGGCTCGGTCTATTTCACCGATACCCGGGGCTATCACACCGCGATGAATGGCGGCGAAACCCAGCGCGTTCATATTGTCGCCGCGCTCGTCGCCTCTAAAGCCCAAGCCCATATGGATAGTGATGATGCCGCGTGAATCTAATTTATTGAACGAAGTCATGCCATCGAGCCTCGATTTACGCTCCGATACCGTAACCATGCCCAGCCTCGCAATGCGCGAGGCTATAGCAACAGCCGAAGTCGGCGATGATGTCTATGGTGAAGACCCCACGATTAACCGCCTGCAAGATACAATAGCGGATATGATGGGCAAGGACGCAGCCCTCCTCACCTCAACCGCCACAATGAGTAATCTCATCGCTATGCTGCTGCATTGCCGCCGGGGCGATGAAGTTATCACCGGCCGCCCCTATCACGTCTATCATGACGAGGCAGGGGGCGCCTCAATTATCGGCGGAATTATTCTGGACCCCTTGCCGGTATCGGAAGATGGCGGGCTTGAGGTCAGTGATATTGAAGCAGCGATTAAAGATGATGATATTCATTACCCGATCTCGCGCCTGCTGTGCCTTGAAAACACCCATGCCGGAAAAGCTCTCTCACCGCAACGCCTTGAGGCCATGGTGCAAGTCGCGCGGACGCGCGGGCTTAAAACGCACCTCGATGGCGCACGATTGTTCAACGCAGCTGTCGCTCTGGGGGTTAAGCTTGAGCGTTTCGCGTCCCTCTTTGATACAGTCTCTATTTGCTTATCCAAAGGCCTGGGCGCGCCGGCGGGCTCGGTCATCGCGGGAAGTTTTGATGATATCAAGACCGCTATCCGTATCCGAAAATATCTCGGCGGCGGAACCCGGCAAAGCGGCCTGATCGCCGCCGCTGGGCTATACGCCCTTGAGCATCATATAGAAAGCCTTGAGCGCGATCACGAACGCGCCGCCGATTTTGCCGGCGTCCTTAAAACAATCCAATCCGCACCCGTTGAAGCGCACACTAATATGGTGTATCTCGATACAACAGGCCTTGATCTTGAGGCAGCGTGCGCATTCTTCACCAAAAGGGGAGTGAAACTGAGCATCTCAGCGCCTAAAATGAGACTGGCTTTTCATCGCGACATCAGCGATACGAGCTATGCCATCATTACTGAGGCGTTCAAAGACTGGTTTTCTCAAAAAGCGCCATGACCGATATTATCGCATTTGTCCATGACACCCACTGGCGTGATTTTTCTCAAGACATAAAAAAATCCGCGATACTCTCACTAACCGATACCATCGGAGTGGCGGCGGCGGGATCCCAAACACAGCTGTCCAAAATTATCCGTGATCATGCCGCCAGACATTTTGGCGGGGATGAAGCAACGATCTGGTGGGATGGCCGGCGCGTTAGCCCAGCGGGCGCCGCTCTCGCAAATGCCATGACCATAGACGCGCTGGACGCGCATGATGGGCAGAAATTCACTAAGGGGCATATCGGCTGCGGGCTTATTCCGGCACTGGTCGCTTTTGCTGAATCTGAAGATAAGCAAGACGCCGAAGAGTTCCTATCATGCTTGGTGATCGGCTATGAATTCGGCACCCGCGCCGGGGTTAGCCTCCACGCTAGTGTCCCTGACTACCATACCTCTGGCGCGTGGATTGCTGTTACCGCCGCCGCCCTCGGCGCACGCTATCTGGGGCTTGATCGCACGCAAACCCGCGAGGCTATGGGAATTGCCGAATATCACGGGCCGCGGAGCCAGATGATGCGCTGCATAGATCATCCGACCATGGTCAAAGATGGCTCAGGCTGGGGAGCAATGGCTGGAGTAAGCGCCGCCTATCTCGCCGCCGAAGGTTTTACCGGCGCCCCCGCCGTTACCGTGGAAGGCGAGGAGGTCGCCGAGCATTGGGCTGATCTCGGGCAACACTGGTATATGACCGATCAGTATATGAAACTCTATCCCGTCTGCCGCTGGGCACAGCCCGCCGCCGAAGCCGCGCTGGCGGTGATGCGTGATCATAAGATCAGCGCCGATGACATAGATAAGATCACGATAGACAGTTTCCATGAAGCGGTGAGACTGGGCACGATGGCGAGCAACACCGAACAGGCGCAATACTCTTTGCCATTCTCAGTGGCCGCACTGGTAACCCGTGGCACCATAGGAATTGCTGAGGTTACCGAGGATGGGCTGGCTGATCAAGCAATCCAAGAGATGGCCCGCAAGATCACCATTACCGAAAATGACGAGTTTAACGCGGTGTTCCCCAAACAGCGCTTTGCCCGCGCGGCTATCCAAACAAAGACTGGCGAAAAATTTCAATCCGATACCACCAGAGCACAAGGCGACCCTGAAAACAAACTCACCGAGGAGCAACTGGCCAATAAATTCAACGCGATGGTCACCCCAACACTAGGCAGTGCAACAGAAGCCACGCTTAAAGCCGCCTTATCCGCGCTTGGCCAAGGCGGGCCTCTTTCTTCAGTGCTTGAGATTTTGCGGCGCGCGCCTACCAGCGCAGTGTAAACTTGCCGCTAATCGCGCCAAGACCGCCCGTCAGCAGAATCCCCGCACTATACCAGAAACCAAAGAAAAGCGGCGAGTCCTCAACACAGACCATGCCGTAAAGCACGGCCGCCGTGCTACCGGCGATCAATCCGGCAATCAAACCGCTCATCACCGCATGGCTTGGGGCCCCGCGACGCAAAGCTAGCAACAGCACACCAAGCAAAACCACGCCGATCATTGGAATAACGAGCAGGCACCGCACGAGACTGTCGCCAACAAACCGCGCTCCCCAGTCCTCACTGGGTGTTACCGCAAGGCACACCACGAATAACCCAAGCATTGCTACCAGCGGCGCGAGCCCAGTCAGCATCCGCTTATCAGGGGATACCTCAGGATAAAGCGTTATTCTTGCCAAAGGCATGAGCCCGATGATCACCAGAAGCGGTAAAACCTGCTTGGCGGCTACAATCGGGTCAAACATTTCGGTGAAATATCCCGGACGGATGCTAAGTCCTAACATATAAAGCACGGCCGCCCCGACCAATACAGCCAGCCCCGCGCCAAAAGCGTAAAACTGCGTGTAATGATGGGTAAGCCCGCGGCTTGAGCCGGGAATATCCGAATCCTGGCTCAAAAGCCAAATCATTTTATTAAAATCAGCCATGATCATCTCCCCCTTCATTTTTGCGGCGTTCGCGTTCAAGTTTCTTCAATCCCCGATGAAAAGTAATCCGCACTGCATTTTCACTCATCTTCAGGTCTTGCGCAGTCGTCTTGATGTCTTGCCCCTCAAGACCAATCGCCCGCATCACGAGTCCCATTTTGCCGTCAAGCCTCGCGATCACGCGTTCAAGATCTATCGCGATTGACGGATCAAGCGTATCCGCCTTAATCTCCGAGGCCTCATCAAGCAGATCAACTGGCTGGCGATTTTCACGCCGTAGGTGATCTATCGCCTTATAGCGGCTGATCGCATAAATCCACGGCAGAATAGGCGCATCGCGCCGCCAAGTATTCCGCTTATGGTGAATAGCGAACAATACGTCCTGCACCAGATCATCAAGCCCATCATGGGAAATAGAACCAGTTTTCGCTGTGACCACCTTTTTAATCACTGGAATAATCGCCGCCAGAAAATCACGATACTGACCAGAATCGCCTTCAAGGGCCGCGCGCATCATCATTGCGAGTTTCTTTTCGTCCGGTGCTGTCATCAATCTTGTCATATCCCCCTTGCCACCCTCAGAATCTATGGCAATAAAACGCCGATAGGATTCAAAGGCAGAAATTGAAGCAATCGAAGATGTGATAACACAAGATTGAAGCAAGACTAACCCCTTTCACCGAAAATCTTGTTGAGAATAGCATCGAGCGAAATCTTACCGCCGCCGGTAAACACGAGGCTAACCAGCAAAAACATCCAGAAAAGACGCAAATCGGCAATTATGCCGTCCGTGTGCCTATCAAAAAACGCTCCCACCGGAGTAACTTCATGCCCGTAGATATCAACGAAACTTAGCACAAAGACAAAGCCGATCATCCCCAGCGCAGTAAGGCGCGTGAAAAGACCAAGCACGAGCAGGGTTGGCAAGACAAACTCAGCACAGGTTCCCCCCACCACAACCAGCCATTCTATCACATTAAACTCAGCTCCCGTTGCAGCCTTCTTTGGGAAAACCTGATAGTAAGCCCCTATAGAAGGCGAGAAAATATGATCCCCAACTTTGGTTTTGGCGGAATTCCAAAAGAAAACCAGCAACGTGCTGGCGAAAACCAACCGCGCCGAAAGCGCGATAACCTCACCTGAAGCGCAGCGTAAAAACCGTGCAACCGTGTTGTATTGTCCAAGAAGAAAAGTAAGCATAATTGCTCTCCTTTATTATGTTTTCTGGTCTGATAATGCCGTTGTAGAAAAACTGATCTCACTTGTGAAATCAATCGCGAGACTTATCAGACTGCTGAGCGATGATAACATATTTTCTGGTAAAACACTCACGGCTTCTGTGATCGTGAAGCCTTTACTAATTTGGGTTAAAAACCTCAATCCGTGAAGGTCTAACGGATAAAGCATGATCTTATTATCGCGGCGGCATAAAGCAATATTTTGACCCTCCGCACTGATCTCGCGGCTGTCCTCACCACGATGCCGCATCATGATGTCAAAAATCGGATACGACGAAGAAAACACCTGAAATGACGGGTGAAACCTGAATTGCGCCGATAAAAGCTTATCCGAGGCGTTCGCCGATAGCGAGGTTTTGTCAAAAAAAGACTCATCTGCTGCGTGAAGCGATAAGCGCTCAAGGTATTCAAGCCGTGCGATATCACCCAAGTAAGGCACGCTCGCCGCCGGCTCAAACCCATCGATGAAGTCGCCAAAATCATCGCCGTAAAACACCATCACCGGCGAGTGTGGGGGCGATAAGGTAATATATTCCCTCGCCATCGCGCGAAAAAACTCATCACCCACCAATGTTTCTGTCACCGGAAAGCCGTCCGCCAGATTGCCGAGCAAACTCACCATAATGTTGTTGCGATAAACGTTAAAACGACGCTCATCACGCTTGCCATCGTGTCGCTCAACAAAACCCGGGGGAGATTCATCCGCATTACGCAGCGATGATGCTAACGAATCATGCCACATGACTAACCCCTGTCTTCACGCCGCTTTCGTCCCTGATAACCTGGTTAGCTATTCGCGCTTCATTCGCCAGTACAGGCCAATCCGGCACGTTATTGTCCCACTCAATCAGGGTTGGCGCTAACCCGTAAGTGCTGATCACATAGCGATATAAAGACCAGACGTCATCAGCCACCATCGCGCTATGACTATCGATCAAGAGGGGATTACCATCATCGTCCTGGTCGGTTGTATGACCGGCTAAATGATATTCCCCCACCGCGTCCATCGGCATCTCAGCTAGATAGGTGAACGGCGAGACCGCTTGGTTTATCGACGAGATATAGACGTTATTCACGTCCAGTAATAATCCGCAGCCCGTACGGCGCGTGATCTCAGAAATAAAAGCCGATTCTGGCATCTCATGTGTTGCGAAACTAATATAAGTGGATGGATTTTCAAGCAGCATCCGCCGCCCTAAGAACTCTTGGACCTGGTCAATGTGCTCAACCACCGTATCCAATACCTTTTGGGTGTAGGGCAGGGGCAAAAGATCGTTTAGAAAAACCTGGTTGTGACTACTCCAAGCCAGATGTTCTGAGAACATGGCCGGATTAAGCCAGCCGAGTAGTGTTTTGAGACGCTCAAGATGGTCTTGATCAAGGGGTTGGGGTGAGCCAATTGACAAACCAACACCATGACACGAAATCGGATAACGATCGGCCAGCTGCGATAATATCCGTTTCTTGGGGCCGCCTGAGACCATGTAATTTTCAGCATGGACTTCAAACCAGCCGACCTCATGCTCGTCAGCCATTACGCCGTTGAAATGCTGAGGCTTAAAGCCGACGCCGGTCTTCAAAGGCAGAGCATTTTCATTCTTATCAAGCATGGAAAAGAATGACAGGGCGGGCTAACCCGCCCTGTCACCAGAAATGTTAGCCGTTAGGCAGGTAGATCGCGCTTAAGTGGCGACAATGACCCCTTGCGCTTTGACCCATCAGCCATTGCAGGAAGTCTTGTCTTCTTACAGCTGCCTGCTGGAACCGTTTTCCAGGCATTACCCTGATAGTCTACGGACGCCGTGCCAGCACAAGTTGTGCCAGGGCCTGCTGCGCAGTCATTCTGACCGGCTAGAGATACGCCGTAGCATTTCTCATGATTTGTTTCAGCGAAAGCTGCGGGTGCGGTTGCTGCTGTTACTGCGGCAGTTGCTGCCGCTGCAATCATCAGGCTTTTAAGTGATGTGTTCATCTTTGTTCCTTTCAGGATAAGTTAAGATAGTTAACATTATAGACCGGGAAATAGTGCATGATAGCCAACTCATCAAGAGGTAAGTATCAAAAACCTTTTCCCTTAACCGTCACATTTCGTTCTGGGGGGTGATTTTATTTCATCTTTATCAAAAATTTTTTGCTAAAAAATAATAAATTGTTGAAAATAAAGATAATAAAAGTGAATATGTCGTGACAAACCCTATGGAGTAAAGGTCCATAGGGGGGCGATATGACGCTGGTAACTATGGAGAAACAGGCATGACACAGAATAAAACGACCAGAAACCAGTTCAACGACAGACGCGGATTGCCGTCATGGACCTATTTTAACCCCGAACTCTTTGACCTTGAGGCGGATTTTTTATTCCGCAAACATTGGCAACTCGCCTGCCATGTCAGTGACGTTCAGAAACCCGGACAATACGTCACATTTGATCTGGTGGATGAACGCGCGCTGATCATCAAAGGACAAGATGGCGTCATCAGGGCATTCCATAACCTCTGCCGTCATCGCGGCTCACGAGTCGTGGCGGCGGATCAAGGCATCTGCGATAAGCTGATTGTGTGTCCGTTTCACGGCTGGAGTTATACCCTCGATGGCAATCTGCGCGGGGTGGCCAGACCTTCAACATTGCCCAAACTCGATCCCCAAGAATGGGGGCTGAAGCCTATCGAGATGGAAATATGGCAAGGGTTTGTGTTTATCCGCTTTATGCCAAGCACCCAGCCGTCGCTCTCTGAGATTATGAAACCTTACGACGATATGGTCAGTGCATATCAGCTTGCTGACCTCGAAGGCCTTGAAGGACCCGAGGTCTCAGATCCCTTCGAAGTCAATTGGAAATCAATGCGCGATGTCGATAACGAAGGATACCATGTCGCGATGGCCCATCCGGGGCTTAACGACCTTTACGGCAAAGACTACCGCGATTATTCCTATAAAAGCGGCGGTGCGACCCATTCCATCGGCACGTTTAATTCAACCCCGCCCGTACATTGGTCGGTGCGCAATTACCGCAAAATGGTCGACGCTTTGCCCGAACCATGGGCTTCACTGCCCAAAGCATGGCTTTATGTTGCTGTCTTTCCGAACACCGTGATCGGGCTTTATCCCGACAGCGTCATCTTTTATCAGGATATTCCAGTCTCACCCACGTGTAGCAGGCAAAGATACGCAGGCTATAAACGCCGTGATGAAGACAGGGTCACGCGGGCCGCAAGGCATCTTGCAAGCCGGATTGATCGCATCACGGGGGAAGAGGATATCCAATTGATGCAGTGGTCGTTTGAAGCCATGAAATCAAGCGCTTTTGACGATATAATCTTGTCAGACGCCGAAAGCGGAGTTGGTGAATACCATCAACTGCTTAAAAGCATGATTCCGATCATGGGGCTTGCTAATGAACCCGGAAAAGGTAAAGTGCTAGACACTAACGCGAAATTGACGCATACTTCAGACCTTACGGCAGAATAATCACCTAAATATATGCTCAAAAACCTTTCATCATCCCGATCACCAATGAGAAAGAAATTTATGCCTTCAGGCGAGACATTAGCCGGATGGCGATTGATCTCACCCCCATTTCTGTTCGGGTTTTTGCTGTTACTTGCGCCACTGATATTGATGGGTGCGTTGAGCCTATGGACACAGAATTACCTCGATCTTGAAAGAACCGTCACCCTCGCCAATTACGCCGAGATCTGGGATCATCCGGTCTATAGAACATTATTGCAAAGATCGGTGATCATTTCGTTCAGCGTGACCGCGGTCACCGTTCTTCTCGCTTTTCCTATGGCTTATTATATCTCGTTTTATGGCGGGCAGCGCAAGGCGTTGTGGCTGTTTCTTATCACCATCCCGTTCTGGACAAGTTATCTTTTGCGGATTTTCCTCTGGAAAGTTATTCTGGGCTATAACGGCGTGATCAATTCAGGGTTGCTGGGACTTAATATCATCGATGAACCCTTAACCTTTATTCTTTATAACGCTAACGCTGTGGTGCTCGTCTTGTCCCATGCTTGGGCCCCCTTCGCCGTTCTGCCGATTTATGTCGCCCTTGAGCGCATCGACAGATCGATGCTCGAGGCTGCGCGTGATTTGGGGGATGGGGCCATTCGTAGCTTTTTTCGGGTTACCCTGCCCCTCGCAATGCCGGGTGTGATCGCCTCGACCTTGATCATTTTTATCCCCACCATCGGCGATTACGTCGCACCGAAACTGGTTGGGGGTAAAGACGGGCTGATGATCGCCAATTTGATTCAGGTTCAGTTTGCCAAAGCCAATAACGCACCGCTTGGGGCGGCGTTATCGATCACCTCGCTCACTCTCGTTGGTGTGGTCTCGCTAGTCTTCCTGTTCTTAAATCGCCGTTTTCTGCGGAGGCAGGTCTGATGCGTAAAGCCCCTTATCTCCTGAGCATTTTTGTCGTCCTCTATCTGGTGTTTCTTTACGCCCCAACATTGTTGTTGCCGATATTCGCTTTTAATGACAGCTCAGTTATCTCTTTTCCTCTTGGGGGCTTTACTTTTGACTGGTTCAAAGGGCTCGCTGATGAAACCACTCTGCATGCCTCCTTGAAAAACTCGCTGATAATCGCGTCAGTCACCGCCGTTATGAGCACATTTTTTGGTGTTCTGACCGCGCGCGCGATGGCGAGGTACAAGTTTTTCGGCAAGAAACCGGCTTTTGGGCTGATTATGGCGCCTTTGTTTCTGCCTGAGATTATCATCGGCGTGTCCTTGCTGATCGTGCTGGTGCAGCTTGGTATCGGGCTTAATCTGTGGACAGTGGTTATCGGTCATGTTTTGATCGCAACGCCTTTTTCGGTGTCTATTCTGATCACCGCTTTTAACAATATGGATCGTAATTTTGAAGAAGCCTCACTCGATCTCGGTGAGACAAAACTAGGCACGTTCCGCCGCGTGATTCTCCCCTTAGTCATGCCTGGTTTGATCGCTAGTATGTTGATTAGTTTTACCATTTCGCTCGATGAGTTCGTTATCGCGTTTTTCCTGACCGGCACTGACCCGACAATGCCAGTTTATATCTGGGCTCAATTGCGATTCCCAGCAAAACTGCCTGGAGTGATGGCCATCGGGTTCATTATGCTCGTGGCTTCGCTCCTCTTACTGTCTGTTTTTGAATATTTTAGACGCCGCGCTGAATTGCTGACCAAGGGTAGTGATAACCACCAATAGATAGATAACTGCAATAAATAACCGCACATCCCCCAAGGAGACGCTCAATATGAATACGGGACAAAAAGCCTCTAATCCTGAAACCAAACCAATGGTTTTTCTGCAACAGATAGATAAAAGCTTCGGCACGCTGAAGGTTGTTAAGGGCATCGATGCTACGATTATGGGGGGCGAATTTTTCTCATTGCTCGGCCCTTCAGGGTGTGGAAAAACCACGTTGCTTCGCCTGATCGCCGGTTTTGAAATCCCTGACGACGGGGTCGTGATGATCGATGGGGTGAATATGGAAGATGTGCCGCCGAACGAAAGACCCACCAATATGGTGTTTCAATCTTACGCGATTTTCCCCCATCTTAATGTCGGTGAGAATGTTGCTTACGGGCTGAAAAAGAAGAATCTTGATAAAAATGAAGTGCGGCAGCTTGTTGACAAGATGCTGAAAATGGTTGATCTCGAAGGGTATAATGACCGTCCATCTTACGCTTTATCCGGCGGGCAGAGGCAACGGGTTGCACTCGCACGCGCGTTGATCATGCAGCCCAAGGTGCTGTTGCTTGATGAGCCGCTTTCAGCTCTGGATAAAAAACTGCGCGAGCAGATGCAGTCTGAGTTGCGGCATCTCCAGCGCACTTTGGGGATAACCTTTATTCTCGTGACGCACGACCAAGAAGAAGCCCTGACGATGAGCGACCGGATCGCGGTTATGTTTGATGGCGATATTGAGCAGATGGACACGCCTGAGCGAATTTATAACAGACCGGCCAATAAACGTGTTGCGTCATTTATCGGGCTGATGAACTTTATCGATGGTGAATACAGAGGCGTTAAAAAAGGCAAATTGGATATTAAGGCAGGATCTTTGGGTGATGTTCTGCTTGAGCATGAGCAAATGCCTACAGAATTGAAATCCGGAAAAGTCACCATCGGAATTAGACCTGAAATGCTGACTTTTCTCTATAATGATGGCGATAAAGCTGAGGTTGAATTTTCAGCTGAAGTCATCGATGTCGAATACTTTGGCGATATGACCTATTACAATGTGGACTTTCCTGACATTGAAGATGGCTTGCTGATTTCAATGCGTAACACCGCAGGGCGGCGTATTTACGCGATCGGCGATACAGTTCGTGTCGGCTGGGGACGCGATTCACTAATTGTCTTATCTTAGATAAGGAGGATGACTTTGGTTATGAGACCGTTTTTATATTTTTTAATCCTCGTGGGTTTGATCTTCACAAGCGTATCAATCGCGCGAGCAAGCGATTTTACTGATGGCTTGGCGGCGTTCAAGGCCGAAAATTACGAGACAGCCAAGCCCCTTTTAACTAAGGCGGCTGATCAAGGTTCTGCGGATGCACAGTTTATTCTTGGTCTGATGTATAATAATGGATTAGGCGTCTCGCAAGATTATGAACAGGCCGTTCATTGGTACGCCAAAGCCGCCGAGCAAGGTGAGGTAAAGGCGCAGTATAGTCTTGGGGTGGTGTATAAACGTGGATTAGGCGTCCCGCAAGATGATAACCAAGCTGTTCATTGGTTCACCAAAGCCGCCGAGCAAGGCCATGCGTGGGGGCAGCATAATCTTGGTGTGATGTATTACGAGGGGACAGGCGTCTCGCAAGATTATAAACAAGCGGCCCATTGGTTCACCAAAGCCGCCGAGCAAGGCCCGACGGCAGCGCAGTATAATCTTGGTTTGATGTATGAACGTGGGTTAGGCGTCCCGAAAGATTATAAAAAAGCCTATATGTGGATCAGCCTAGCCATTAATGATGAGACTGAAGGCGGAAAAGAGATCATAGACAGAGTAAAAGAAAATCTTAGCTTTGAAGATCTGTTAGAAGCCCAGGATATGGCGCGACGTTGCCGCAATAGCGGCTACAAGGATTGCTGACGCCTAAGACCAAGGCAATTGTAGCGCTAAAATAAAGATAGCTGGTAAGCCTCAGTGTCCCTTGTTGACATAAACCTCTCCAGACTCCACATCTAAGTGACATATTTCATTTATTTCATGGCCGAGCATCTCTTCTGCAACGATATTTCGGTGACAGCTAGAATAATCGCGCTCAAAACATAACAAGCAAGCACGGCCTTCATAGGCTATGCCACGCGCTTGCTCTAGGGCCTTTAGAGCTTTGTCTGTTCTAATATATTCGCGGAAGATTTTCTCAAAAGCAGACATATCCCCGCGCCTTGCGGCTTCACGACCAGGTTTTGGGTCGCCCAAGTCACGGAGATGCACATATCTAATTTTGACCTGCTCTAAAGCTTGGGCCAGTGCGTTTTTAGAAAAACCACGCTTTCGCGACACAGGAACTTCACGGATATCAACAAGGACTTTTATATCAAAGGCTCTCAAAGTCTCGATGAAATCTTTGATGACCGCGCCTTCATAGCCGATGGTGAATAAAGATATACTCACGGCCTGTTTTCTCCCTTTTTTATGGCACGACCAGACTCTAATACCCAATCCTAAATTTACAAAATACTTTTAAGGGGTCTGGTGGAATAAGGGGAGGCGGAGTAAGAAAAAGGGGGCTCGTAAGCCCCCCTTTTATTGTTAGCGTTAAGACTTTGGTTAGAAGCCCGCTTTGATCAACTCAAATTCCGCGATCATCCGCTCACGCAAGACTGAATCAACCGGTGCCTGCCAAAGCGTGTTTTTGGAATAAGCAGCAAGGCTCTGGAAACCGGCCGCCTCACCGTGTTTTCTCATCACATCAGCATTCGAATGACCGTAACCCCAGTCATTGACTAGAAATGCGCCTGATTCTTCCTCAAGCCACGCATCGATGAAATCATACGCTTTATCCTCGTTGCCCTGACCATCTTTCAACAGCACATAGCCGCACATCCAGGTCGATTGACCCTCGATGGCGTCCTGATTCATCACAACCGGAACATCTTCGCCTTGCAGGAGTACTGCAACTTCATTCCATGACCATGAAAGAACGACCTCGCCTGATTTCATCAAAGCTCTCGCCTCAGCACCGTCTTGCCAATAGGTGCGGACGTTTTCATGCGCCTTACGCAGGAAAGCAGAAGCTTTTTTGAAGTCTTCTTCAGTGGCCTTGTTCCAGTCCGTCACGCCAACAGCAAGAAAACCAAGAGCGTAAGCGTCATCGACATTGTCAACAATCGAGACCTTATCTTTGAATTTAGGGTCGATGAAACTCATCAGAGTGTTGCGATCTGCACCCTTTACGTAATCAGGATGATAGGTCAAAGCTGTTGCGCCCCAATCCACCGGCACAACCCACTGCTCGCCGTTGACATTGAAGCCTTCGACACACTTGAATTGCTCCATTACCTTAGGCCAGTTCTTCAAGCGACTGGTATCAATCGGCTCGAGCAGTCCAGCCTCACGCCACTTGACCACACTTTGTGAGCATGGATGCCCAAGATCAGCCTTAAAGCCGGCCCGCATCTTTTGAACCGCTTCTTCCTCATCAGCGAAAAAACTATAACTTGGCACGTCTCCATGTTTGGTGACGTAGTCACCAAAAAAAGTTTGGGTCGTCATAGCCGCCCCAGTCGAAAACGATCAACTCCGGGTCGGCTGCATGGGCTTTGTTGGGCGTGGCTAAAACAACCGCCCCGACAAAACCAACCGCGACAATAGCCGCGAAGGTGAGCCAGTAGGACATGGCTAAAACAACCGCCCCCGACAAAACTAATAATATGTTCTAGTGTTTTCATTTCACTTCTCCTTTATAGATGTGATTGTCCTTTACAGATGTGATTAGTCTGGCATGAAAAAGCCATGATGAAAATAGCTAAATCAAAACGTTAAAGCATCTGGCATTCAATTTCAGCCGTCATGTCATCGAGAGGGCCGAAGGTTTTATTACAAGTGTCACCCTTCGGCCCATACTCTAAAGTCAAGCCTCTGATCAGAAACCAGTTTTGATCAACTCGAATTCCTTGACCATCCGACCATGCAACACCTTGATTAAGCGGTTCTTGCCAAAGCTTATTGTGGGAATAAGCTTCAAGACTCAGAAAACCTGCGGCCTCACCGTGTTTTCTCATCACATCAGCATTCGAATGACCGTAACCCCAGTCGTTGACCAGAAATGCACCTGAATCTTCTTCAAGAAACGCATCGATGAAATCATACGCTTTCTGCTCGTCGCCCTGAGGGTCTTTGAGCAGCACATAGCCGTCATATCCAGGTACTTGAGCCTTCTAAGGGTTCCTGATTCATCGCAACCGGAACCCCTTCGCCTTGCAGGAGTACTGCAACTTCATTCCATGACCATGAAAGAACAACCTCGCCTGATTTCATCAGAGATCTAATCTCACCCCCGTCTTGCCAATAAGTACGGACGTTCTTATGCACCTTTACGTAGGAAAGCAGAAGCTTTTTTGAAATCTTCTTCAGTGGCCTTGTTCCAGTCGGTCACGCCAACAGCAAGAAAACCAAGAGCATAAGCGTCATTGACATTGTCAACGATCGAAACCTTGTTTTTGAATTTCGGGTCGGCGAAACTCATCAGGGTGTTACGGTCTTTGCTATTCACGTAATCAGAATGATAGGTCAAAGCTGTTGCGCCCCAATCCATCGGCACAACCCAATGTGTGCCATCGACATTGAACCCGTTGATCTGCTTAAATTGCTCTGTCCACCTTAGACCAGTTCTTTAAGCGACTGGTATCAATGGGCTTGATCAACCCAGCCTCACGCCATTTGACCACGCCTTGCGCACAAGGATGTCCTAGGTCAGCCTTAAAGCCCGCCCGCAGCTTTTGAAACCCTTCCTCCACATCAGAGAAAAAACTGTAACTCGGCACATCGCCATATTTGTCGACATAGTCACTGAAAAAGTTCGGGTCGTCATAGCCGCCCCAGTCGAGAATGATCAATTCTGGGTCGGCGGCGTTGGCCGGGCCTGCTGTGCTCGCTGTGTAAGAGGTGGCTAAAAGAACCACCCCAAAAAGAGCCATAATATGTGTCAATAGTGTTTTCATTTCATTCCTCCTTCACATAAGTATGTGATTAGTGTGACACGGAAACATCACGATGAAACAACCAAAGTCAAAATATCAAAGCATTTGACGTTCAACCTCAGCCACTGCTTCATCGAGAATATCGAACATTTGATCAATTTCATCGCGGTTAATGATCAATGGTGGCGAAAACACGCACATATTGATCAAAGGACGCACCAAAAGGCCGCGCTTCTCACACAACTTATCCATCAAATCGCCAAACTCATAGTCAATCTTCAGCTTGACCTCTTCCGAGGCCCCGGGCGCCGCAGCCCCCTCAAGACAGCCGATCATGCCGATCCCGCGAGCATCACCCGATGATGTCATATTTCTCGCCAATCGCCTTGAGGCGAGCCTGAAAATGCGGCGCGACCTCACGAACATGACCAAGAATATTTTCTTCCTCGATGATCTCGATATTCTTCAACGCCGCCGCCGCACATACCGGATGCCCCGAATAGGTATAGCCGTTGTTAAAGGTCGCACTGTGATCAACATTGTCCTTGATATCGGCGATCAGACGGTCGGAAATAATCATCGCCCCCATCGGAAGATAGCCAGAAGTCAAGCCTTTGGCACAGGTGATGATGTCAGGCACTATCCCGAACACCTCTTTTGATGCAAACCAATGACCCAAACGACCGAAACCTGTTACAACCTCATCCGAAATATAGACGATGTCATGCGCGCGGCAGAGACGCAAAGTTCGCTCATGATACCCATCAGGAGGAATAATCACCCCGCCAGATGATAGAACAGGCTCAGCGATGAACGCTGCGATAGATGAGGCCCCAATCGTGGAGATCGCGTCCTCAAGGTCTTTTACCTTGGCATCGCACCACTCCTCAACGCTGACCCCCGCAGGGCGTAAGTAAGGATTAACGTTTGGTAGAAATGAACCATATCCTCATAGGTGTCCATAAAGGCTCGGTCGCGTTCTTTGCCTGAAACGGAGGCCGATAAGAATGACGAGCCATGATAGCCCTTCTGGCGCGCGATGACTTTCTTTTTGTTGGGACGACCCAGCACATTGTTGCGGTACTGAACGAAACGCAATGCACTATCCACGGCATCTGAGGCCGCCATTCGAGAAAAATACGTTGTTTAGATCGCCAGGTGCTCGGTCTGCGAGCTGGTGCGCTAAAATCGCCGAAGGCTCATTCGCTGTAAACCATGGACTGGAGTAATTCATCCGCATCACTTGTTCGGCGATTGCTTCAGCCATCTCGGTGCGGCCGTAGCCGATATTAACGCACCACATGCCCCCAGGGCCATCGATGAACGGTCGGCCTTCAGAATTGTAAAGATGAATGCCTTTGGCTTTGGACACCATGATATGCTCGTCCGCGTCTCCCGCCAAGTCTCCCACGGATGAATCAAATGGTTATGATCCCATTCCTGAATTTGAGGATAGGGAATTTGTTGATTGTTAAGGGTGAAATTTTCATCCTTTGGGATATCGAATGACATAAATCCTCGTCTATAGTTGTTGCAACTGTCAGCATAGCATCACCCGACCTCAATTTTTTGTCAATCACTTTTAGGGCGGAATGGGCGCGTGCCAGACGGCAGAGGGGGCGGCAAAACCTTATCCACCTCTTTACGCGGGGTGACCAGCAATAACCCTAACAACATCACCAATAAAGACAGCCAGACGATTAGCGAATGATTCTCGGAAAAAATTGCAACTCCCCAAAAAACTGCCGACAGTGTGACAATATACCCACTTGTGAGGCGAAAATCGGCCCTGATATCCTGATCAGGGCGAGAAAAGCCGTAAAAGAGAAGGAGAGAATTACAGAAAGGCTCAGAATAGACCATTCTAACGGGCCAAATGGAAAACTAGGCATGAAAAACTGACCCAGATAACAACGCGGCGGGAAGCAAAATCACCGCCGCCAGTAAATTCATCCCGCATGATAAGCGAATTGGCCCTAAATTCTTCGGACGCCAAGCATCGATGATCATGTTTTCCAACGCGTAAACCCCGCGCCTAAACACGAGAGCAATATCCAAGGAATCATCGATCTGTCAGGAATGGCATTTTCTGGCACAACGAGAATAATGATTCCCACCATCCCCGCGAGCACCCCGATAAAACGCTTAAGAGACGGCCTCTCAAGACCCAGTGAGACCGTGAAAGCGTATGTGATGATAGGTACTAAAGCGTCAGTGATCGCCAAAACTCCAGGCGAAACCCGCACCAGCGCCATATAAAAAATTACACCCGGAACAAGAGCCCCAGTCAACGTTACCGTAACAATGAGTCTGATATGATGTCGCTCTATTCCAAGGCTACCATAGCGACTTAACGAATAAACGAGTAAAAAAATGCCGCTAACCAAACTTTGCCAGAACGCGACCCCAAGCGCGCTTCCACCCGCGTTCACCGCTATTTTAGCAAGGCTGAAGCTGAGCCCCCATCCAACACCGATAGAAAGCAATATAATCCAAGGAAGAAATCGGTTCAGTAGCGCGCTTATCGCGCCCACTTGGTACTCTTTTGTGCATAAGATCACGCAAAGCCAACGCATGGGCGCCAGGCTTGCCATCCCGATCGCGTGATTATCAATCCTCACCACAGGCATCACAAAGAGCGAGGAGGCCGTGACGAACGCTTCGTCTGCCGCCTTTGCCTCAGCGACCGAAAAAGCACGCTCATCTATCCGCATACCCGTTCTTTGGCGTATCCCAACAACATCGCGCGGGTGACGCCATGCAGAATATCTCGCGACCGCTCCCGCGTGATCAAAACCTCATCTTTAATCAGCCACGCGTTGTTCGATGTTCCCTCGGTCACCATCCCATCTTGAACAAACCAAGCATCATCAAACCCACCCCTGGTCGCCATGGTTTTGACCATAGACGGGTAAAGCAACTGCACGCTCTTGATATCACATCGCCCCCAACGTAAATCCTCACACGTCATTACCGACCAACCCTGTGTGGTGGCTTGATGGTCATCAGAACCATCCTCTGTTTGCGTGAACAGCACAATAGTGGGGCGGTGGTCTTATCATAAACAAAATCACGATCACCGGGATTCCCGCGTGTGATCTGGAAATAAACCCGGCCATTTTTAAGCTGGTTGCGTGAGATTAACGCGCTCATAATATTGTGCAATTCTTGCTCATCAATCGGTAATCAAAATCAACCTCACGGAGCGAGCGCGTGAGGCGCGCGATGTGCGGCGAGAAATCAATGAGTTCCCCATCGATAACCGCGACTACCTCATAAATCGCATCGGCCATCAGAAAACGCGGTCAAAAATAGAGATCTTTGCCTGATCCTCAGGCAGATAATCACCGTTCAAATAAACCGTTCGAGGCGGGGTCTGGGGGGGAGGGCTCGTCATAAATCACGCACCCCCAACGCGCTGATTTCACGATGACATTCAATGATGTGATTGTTTTTATCAACCCGGCGGGGCGGCGCGGTCGTATCGCACGTCCCCTCGATAGCCAGCGGGCAACGATTAAAGAACGGACACCCCACCTCGGTGATCTCGACAACTCCCGCGATCCCTGATTCGGCCTCTTTGGTTTTAATCGTCTCCTCAAGCCAACCAACTTTAGGCTCCGGCACCGATGAGATTAAAAGCCTCGTGTAAGGATGATAAGGCGGCGATAAAACCTGGTCCGTCGGCCCCTGTTCCGCCACTCGGCCTGCGTATAAAACCACAATCTCATCGGCGAATGAGGCAACCGTAGAAAGATCATGGCTGATAAACACGAATGACACCCCTGTTTCACGTCGCAATGATTTCAGCAACTCGATAACATTCGCCGCCACAATCGTATCGAGCGCCGAGGTTACCTCATCGCACAACACCACTTCAGGATTAGCCGCAAGCGCCCGTGCGAGGTTAACCCGCTGTTTCTGGCCTCCTGATAACTCATGCGGATAGCGGTCACCGAATTGTGTTGGCAATTCAACCATCTCAAGCAACTCGTTGACCCGCTCAGACTTCGCAGGGCCTCTCATTCCATGTAAAACTAACAGGCCGCCGAGAATATCCTAACCCGTTGACGCGGATTAAGCGCTGTGTCGGCCATTTGGTAGACAAACTGAACTTTGCGCAGCGCCTCGCGCCTGCGGTTTTCAAGCGCTGGCGCCAAAACTTCGCCATCTAAAAGAATCTCGCCGCTGCTCGGAGGCAGTAGCCCCGCAAACACCCGCGCCAATGTCGATTTGCCACACCCGACTCACCAATAATCCCGACTGTCTTGCCCCGCTCAATAGATACATTAACATCGAGGCAGCACCATACTCGTGGGTTTGCCATTGACTATGCTTCCATAACCGGCATCGATGTTTTTGACCTCGAGTGCGGGTTCTTCACGCAAGTGCTGGTCAGTATCCTCATCGCCCTGTCTGATTTAGGCAATGGGCGAATTGCCGAAATCAAACGCTTTGTGTAAGGGTGCTGAGGTCTGGTGATAATATCATCCACAGCCCCCGCTTCTTTAACCTCACCATTATAAAGCACCACGATATAATCAGCCACCTGCGCCACCACCGATAGGTCATGGGTTACGTAAATCGCTGCTGCACCTTCTTGTTTGATCACGCTCTTAAATGCTTTGAGCACCTCAATCTGGGTTGTTACATCAAGCGCAGTTGTCGGCTCGTCAAGCACCAGTAAATCAGGATCGCCGCAGAGAGCCATCGCCGCCATCAGACGTTGCAATGGCCGCCTGAAACCTGATGAGGATAACGGTTGCCGATGGACTCAGGGTCAGGCAATTCGAGCGCGTGGTATAAGGATAGCGCTTTTTTATGGCCTCTTTCTGGGTTTTTGTGCGTGCAGAACCGGCGATTCAGTCACCTGTTCGTTAATGAGGATAGACGGGTAAAGGTCGCCGCTGCGCTTTGCGCTAGATAAGCAACAGTCTCGCCGCGGAGTGGACGCAATTCATCAGTGGTCATTTGGTCACATCTTGCCCGAGCACCAACGCCTCGCCGCCGGCAAATTTCAGCCCCGGTTTGCAATACCCCAAAGCGATAGCGAGATGGTTGTCTTACCCGACCCTGACTCGCCGATTAACGCCACGACCTCACCCCGGCGCGCTTTGAAACTGACCCCTTTAACAATGGGCAACTCGCTGCCGTCCTCACGAATAGCGTTGATCTCAAGATCGCGCGCCTCGAAAACTACGTCGCTTTGCTTTGTTTTACTCTTAGGAGTAGGAGTCGTCTTTTTTTTGGGTTTTGCCACTAAGTTAGAGCCTTTTTGAAAGCTTGCCGCCGCTATGCGCTGAGATATCATCGACAACCAGATTGATCGCCACGGTCAAAGTCGCAATTGCGATCGCTGGAGCAATCACTGGAATCACCGATGCACCATATTGCAATGCACCGAGATTCTCACGTACCATCGACCCCCAGTCGGCTTGCGGAGGCTGAACGCCAAGACCAAGAAAACTCAGGCTCGAGACAAAAAGAATAATGTAAATCAACCGCAAGCCAAAATCGGTCATAAGCGGCATGGCAGCATTAGGCCATATCTCACGGGTGATAATCCACCACTTACCCTCGCCGCGGACTTGTGCCGCTTCAACAAAGTCCATCACCATGATTTCTTGCCCCAACGCGCGCGCCAGACGGAAAACCACAGTTGCATAAATAGCGCCCGCCGTGCAGATCAGAACCGTAATAGACGAGCCAATCGCCGCCACCACCACGAGACCTAGCATAATGGTCGGTAAACTGAGAAACGCGTCATTGATCCGGCTGACCACCATATCGACCCAGGGCGATGAAATCGCGGCTCCGATTCCCAAGATCACGCCGATGAAATACGCAAGAACGGTGGCCGCGACAGAAATACCAATCGTTCGCCCCGCGCCATACATAAGCCGCGAGAGGATATCACGATCCGTCACATCCGTGCCCAGCCAAGCGCCGGGTTGCGGGACCTGAAACTCATCGTAAGCATCGGGGAAGGGAAGGTCGTTTTCACCATAAGGCGCAAGATAGGAGCCAAAAATCGCAATGGTCAGCCAGAAAACAACGATAATCGCCCCAACCCAGCCGGTAAATGAAAATCTGAAGCGTGCTGATGGCGCCGAGTCCGGCAACTCGTCAAAACTAACGTCTTCATCATAGGGAGCGACGTAATGTTTCTGCGAGGATAGTGGTTTCATTTTGGATGCCTTAATCTAGCGTTAGACGCAAAAGCTGCGATATCAGCAATCAGCATCAAAATCACGTAAGTCAGACAGAAAATCATGCCAAGACCTTGAATTAAAATGAAGTCGCGCGACTGAACACCTTGAACAATCAGTGTTGCTAGTCCTGGGTAGCCAAAATAAACCTCGATCACGATCACGCCGGTTACGAGATAGGCTAAGTTCAACGCTACAACATTAACAATAGGACCGATGGCGTTTAACAAAGCATGGCGGAAAATAATCCGCCTACGCGGGACGCCTTTTAAGATCGCCATCTCTATATAAGGCGAACTCATCACGTTCAGAACCGCCGCTCGGCTCATACGGATCATCTGCGATGCGATCACAAAGCATAGTGTGGTTATGGGCAGGGCGAAGTGAGAAATCAATTCAAAAAATCCTTTGCCTTCGGTCGAACCCACAATCACTGCATTGCCAACCCCCAGTGCGAAAACAAACAGCAAAACGAGTAAAGTGGCGGTGAAAAATTCAGGGGCCGCCACCAAAGTCACCGAAACAAACGTCAAAGCCCGATCGTAAATTGTGCCGGGGAACATCGCCGCGAAAATTCCAAGCGCGAGCGAAATCGGAACACCAAACAGTGCTGTGAAAGACGCTACATAAACCGTGTTATGATAACGCTCTGCGATTAGTTGAGTGACCGGAATATCGCCGGCGAGCGACTTGCCCATATCACCTGAAAGAAAGTCTCTCAGCCAGTTCCAATACTGAATAACGTAAGGCTGGTCAAGACCAAGACGCGCCCGAAAGGCGGCTACGTTTTCTGGAGTCGCCGCTTGTCCCAGCCTAATTTGCGCAGCGTCTCCCGGCATGACCTTGGTGCCGAAAAAAATAATGATAGACACAGCAATGACTGTGATCAGTCCAATTATCAAACGTTTGAATATGAGCGTAGCCATCGGAATATAATCCGAAAATCATCACCTCTGGATTATGGTATCCAGAGGTGATGAAAAATCGGATACCCTAGGCGTCAGTCCGCCACATGAACGCTGGGCCTTCGGCCCCTCCGAAATTATTCAACGGCACATACGTGCGGCCTTGGACGTAAGATGCAACGGCGTCAGTGTAGTTGCCATAGATCGGGATGGACATGCCATTGTCCTCATGAATCATCATCTGAAGATCATGATACATCTGCTTACGTTTAGCAGCATCGGTTACCCCGCGCACCGCAGTGAGTGTCTGGTCAAATTGCTCATTTTTCCATTTTGTCTCGTTCCAAGGTGCATCGCTCTTGAAGGCCAAGGTCATCATGATGTTAGCAGTTGGACGCATGTTCCAAGTTGCAACAAAAATCGGCTCGATCAACCACACAGCACTCCAATAACCGTCAGTCGTTACCTGACGAACATCGAAATTAAGGCCGATCTTCTTCCCTTCACGCTGCACAAAGAGACACTGGTCAATCGCCCCCGGGGCAACTTCAGAGGCAACAATTGGGATTGGCGTTGAGCCAATGCCGGACTGTTGGAAGTGATATTTTGCCTTATCCAGATCCAACTCGCGCTGAGGAATGTCTGGACTGTGGTCAAAGTAAGCCGGCGCGATCGGATGATCGTTACCAAGCGTGGCTTCATTTTTCCAAACCCCCTTCGCCAAACGCTGGCGATCTTGCAGATACTGCATCGCTCTCCACAGATGCGGGTTGCCCGAGGTCGCAATGTCATGGCGAGGCGAGATGTTGATATAACGCCCTGATTTGAGCGACCAGATGTCTTTGCCCGGTGCCGCTTGAACCTGCTCGATTGCCTTCGGCGGAACATTTACCATCCCGTCAATATCGCCGGCAAGGAAGGCGTTCAGGCGAGCATTAGGGTCGGCGATACCATAATGTTCAATTTCATCGAGATAGGGGCGACCCTCCTCCCAGTAATTCTCAAAACGGGTGCCGATAGTGCGGACGCCCGGCTTGAACTCTTTCACACGGAAAGGCCCGGTGCCGACCGGAGCCGAGAAATCAGTCTGTCCATTCTGAACGATCTTGAATTGGAAGGTGCCAAGTGCAATCGGTAAATCAGCGTTCGGCGTTTTAAGTATCGCTCGAACTTCATGTTCATTCACCTTCTCCCAGCGCTCGATATCCGCCATCAATGATTTTGCGGTCGATATCGAATCATCACCACGATGACGGTTCATCGAGTAGATAACGTCATCAGCGTTCAGGGTCTTGCCATCGTGGAACTCGACCCCTTTCTTGAGCTTAAACGTCCACATAGTCGCGTCGCTATTGGGGATGATCTCTTCAGCTAACTCAGGTTCATAGCCTAGATTGTCTGTCAGACGGGTCAGCGAGCCGTAAAACATCCGGCCGCGAAAATAATCGACAGACCCTGTGAACAGGGCTGGGTCTAACGTATCCGCTGGACCATGCTGATCAGTGGCCAGAATAATGCGTCCACCATATTTAGGAGTCTCCGCCCACGCTTTAGATAAATCTGTGAATAATGTTCCTGACGCCGCCGCAGTCGCGCCCACAGCCATCAGATACCCCATGAACTCACGGCGACTTGCACCTTGCTTGATCATGGAGAGGTATTTTTTTCGATCGACCTGACTCAAATTTTCCAAAACAGGATCATTTTTTCTAATATAAGACATTTCTTTCCTCCCAGAAGATATAAACGACTGCAATCTATAACATGATTTTCTTTGATATGACCAGACAAATTGCCATATTTTTTAAATTTTTTGCCTTATAACGACCTCATAACTTCATTTTATTTAATGTTATTAAAGCGATAAACGGATAAGACGCACGAATACTCATCCCAAATTAGCCAATTAAAATCCAATATTAGGGCGAGGGGATATTATTCGCTATCACCACCGCGGCGAATGGCCTCGAGGCTCAAAGGCTCACTATGGGTTACCCCCCAGCTTCCATCTAACTGCCTCTGCCAGCATTGCCGATGCCAATTCCCTTGATTATCCTCAACCCACCACCAGTTTTCGGGGGTCATATCGCCAGTCCAAACATACAGAATTAAGCATGGCTCATCCCCCGTCTCAAGCGAATGAACCTGATGGGGCGGCGTTATCGAATACTGGTTGGCCGTAAATCTTTCCAGCGCCTTACCCCGGCCGTGGCTGATCCTGATAGACCCCGATAAAACGTAATACAACTCAAGGGCTGGGTGCTGGTGGAATGGATATTTAACCCCCGGCGCGATCAGAAACAGCCCCATCAGCGTTGAAGCAGAATAAATAATACCGTTCTTGCCGATGATCTGCCCCGCGACCAACCCTTGAGCCAATGCGTCCTCAATCCCATTGCTGTCAAAAACCTGATACCAACGAAGCGCAGGAGATATCGAGCGAACGCAATCAGTGAGCGGTGATTGCGACATCGCTGAAAGCATTTGATCGCTGTAAAGCTTGACCGTGTTGAGAGAGTGTGAAGAGGGCAAGGAGGCGTTCTCGATACCAGAGACTGAACGCAAAGCATCTAAAAACACCTTTGGCTGAGAAGGGTGAGCCCCATCATCCTCAAGCGCAACGTCTCCAAAAGCAACTCCAAGTGCATTATGAAATTTTGTAACTAACGACTGCATCAAAAATTACCTCGTCCTGAGCATGACAATAAACACTGGCAATTTAGGTGAAAAGATGCAAGCTTCAAGCGGTAGAGCGTAAAGAAAATGAAGTTTTTATCGATCTTTTTAGGATCAGGCAGGGATAGACCTGTCGCTTCACTGATGCTGTTGCTATTCGGCATCTTTTTTCTTTCTTTGCAGGATACTCTGGTCAAACGGTTCTCTCCCGATCTGTCTTTCTGGCAATTTCAGGCAATCCGATCTTTTGGTAATCTAAGTCTTTTGATCGCGATCGCTTGGTTTTCTGCAGGATTTAAACTCATCAAACCCAAGCGTATCCGTCCAGTTCTTACCCGGGCCGTCATGCTGGGATTGTGTATGATCTGCTTTTTCGGCGCAGCGGAGCAAATCACCGTCGCCCAAATGGCAGCGGGACTTTACACCTATCCCATTTTTGTCACGCTCCTTGCCAAACCCTTGCTGGGGGAGCGCGTAGGGCCTTGGCGTGCCGGCGCGGTGATGCTGGGTATGCTGGGCAGCATGATTGTCATTAATCCCCTCGCGGATGATTTTCATCCCTTGCAAATCATGCCTATTTTGGCTGGGTTCTTTTACGCGATAAACGTGATTACTCTGCGCCGCTATTGCCGTCGTGAACGCCCTTTGGCTTTGGCTTTTATGGTAGGGCTGGTATTCTTGGTCTTTGGATTAATTGGCGGGGTGGCGGTCAGCGTTTTGCCTCTCGCTTCAACAACCCGCGAAATCGTGCCGTTTCTGCTTATCCCATGGCCGCATCTGACTGCACTTCTTATCGGGTTCTGTCTTTTAACTTCGGTGCTTAATCTGACCGGCAATGTCTGCCTAAGCCGCGCGTATCAGCTGTCTGACAGTAGCCGCCTTGCACCGATCGATTTTAGCTATCTGATCTTTGCCACCTTATGGGGGAAACTTCTGTTTGGTGTTTGGCCTGCGTCTCAAGTCATTCTGGGCATGGCTATGATTGCCGCCGCCGGTATAATCACCGTGGCCCGTGAAAGAAAAGTGACCAAAACCATCACCTCAAAACGCGTTACTGTCTGAGGTATTTTGTCGCAGTAAAACATGACGACGATGACAGGCGAGCGCCCAGAAACACCCCAGAAACACCCCAGAAACAGCCAGAAAATCGCCGATTATTAGGCGATTAATGCAGGGCTAGGCAAGATATTTGGCGATAATCTGGTTCTGATTGATTTTGAGGATATCGGGCTTGAATTAAAGAGCGCAGAGACCGGTATGATCTAACGTTAAGCGCCAATTACAGACACGGCGGATGGGGTGTCTACCATCACTGCGCGCACCCTGCGGGGGGCGGGTTTGCAATTAGGTGATTTTAAGGATATAGTTTTGGGTCGGGCAGCGGGGACACTAATGTTCCCCCCATGTCGAGGAACGGCAACCAACACTACGGAATTGGACTCATTGCCTGGTCGCAGGAGCTGAGGTGTGACAAATACTAATACCCCTCTCATCGCCTTGAAGGCTATCGTTGGTGAGGATGGCCGCTTCACCTTCATGAGCGCTCCCGGACTTACCTTTTCTTCACCTGAAAAACTCAGGTGGGAGATGACTTTCGGACAAGGCAGCCTTCATCGCGGGATTATCACTTTTCAGGCGGGAGAGGCGGATACGCGACCTATCCCACAGTCAATTCTGCAGCCAATAGACCCCGCTGAGACCTATTGGCTTCGCGTCTATAGAATAACCGATCATAATCACGGCGCAGATGATGCATTGCTGTTTCAGCAACAGAGCAAGACCATTGCGTCTTCCTCCAATGACGCTCATCCACATGACATCCCCCAGCGCGCAGGAGTGCACGGCGATCAGGGGGACGAGTCGATGCTTGTGGCCAATCGCGCCAGTTTTGCTTATAATTCCGGCGAGACGATCGCCGTTCTTGAGCAGAAAAACCTGCTGACGATTTCTCAAAATGAACCCGACCCGACTACTCTGATATACACCATCACCAAACTGCCGACGCATGGCACGCTATGGAAAGGTGACACCCAAATCGATGAAGACAACAACCAATTCACCCAAGCGGATATTAATGCCGGCCGCATCACCTATCGTCCATCGGATGACGATGCAGCGGCGCAAGGTGACGGGTTTTCTTTCACAGTCTCAGACGGCACTCTCTCTTTGCCGGATCAGACCCTCCAGTTCACTCCTCGGGTGGTTTATGTTTATGAGGAGGGGGAGGACTCTGACCAAGATAATACGATCAATCTTGCTTTTGAGACCGCCCCGCAGAAAATTGATGCGGGGGATGGTAGTGATACCATCACTGGTGGGCCGGGCGATGATCAAATAGATGGCGGGGCGGGGGATGATGACATCACTCTTAGCCCCAATGCGCAGGAGGATTCCGGCGCCGATGAAGTGCTTTATACTTTTGGTTATGATGGCGTTGGTATAGATGGCGGTGATGCGATCACAGGCTTCCGTCGTGGTCAGGATAAATTGACATTCGTTGTGAAGGCTGATCGTGACATCACCACTCTGACAGCATTTTTGAACAGTATCAAAGGTGCTGATGGTGAAGGTTTGACCAGTGATGACGCCTTTATCATGACGATGCTGTGGGGAGCTGAGAATGGCGCGTTCTATTTTAACGGCGTGTTACTACACTTTAAGGAAGCATCAGCTTTCGGTGGTGGCCGTATTTCTAGTCCTTTGGTCCAGATTATCTTTGATGAGCGGCTTAACCTTGATGATCTGCTCGAGATTCTGGGCGGGGCAGAGAAAGTTACTGATAATTTTGACTTTACATATGCAGCGTTCAAGAATCTGGCTGATGTTTTGCCGCGCCTCTTTGGCGAGGGGAGCATTGATTTTGTCGTTATTCCCCTTGATGACGTCGAGGTTATCGGCCCCGTCCTCGGTGCAAAAATCTTTTTTGATCTGGATGATGACGGTGAGATAACCGATGCTGAAAAAAACGCCCAACATGACGAGTTTGGTCGCGCGCTCTATATCACAGGTGAGGACGGCAGAGTCTTCATTCCCGAGCAATATGTTGATCATGCCTTTATTGCTGATGTGGATGGTGCTTACGATACCGCCACCGGCACGCGTTTGAAAGGCACGTTCCACTCGCTTGATGGCGGCAGAGGCGGCAGCGCAACTCCAATCACTGACCTGATCACCACCTACCTTAAAGAAGGTGAGGGTGAAGCTAACGCCCCAACCACGGAGCAAGGGGTGTTGGATATGATCTTTGGCGATGATGTGATCACAGTCGCTGATATTCTCGATATGGATAATTATAAAGTGCCCGCCCCCAATGCGCCAGATGAGGCGAAGAAGCAGATGATCACCACGGCCGCGATTGCTCTGACCGAAATCAAGAAAGACGATACCCTCGCTGGCGGCGATGATCAAACCGCCCCCACTAAGGCTGAAATTATCGTGGTGGTCAGCACTTTGCTAACCACGCCTGATGACAATGGCGTCGCAGGCCTCAAAAAACTTGTTGATGCTCGCATAACCGAAGCTACTGCGGTTCAAGGCGGTAAGCCTATTGCGACCCCGGCTGACGTTGAGACCATCGAGGACACTGATTACGCGTTTCCTAACACGCCAGGAGCCTTGACCGAATTGTTTGGCTTCCTTGACCCAGAAGGCAATAGTGCTGGGGCTTTATCGTCTTTAGTGGGCGTTTATATCAAGATAGACATTGAAAACGCCTCGTTGTGGCTTGATGACGGCACAACCGAAGTGACGGCGGATAACGCGGCCACGCTTGTGCTTGGCGGTAGTAATAACGATGGCGCGCCGGAGGTCAAAGACTATATTTACGTGACGCTTGATAAACTCGATGAGCTCAAATTGCGCCCGGCGCTCGATTTCAATGGCACTCTGAAATTGGTTTACCGGGTTTGGGACGGGGAGGAAGCGTCATCGGATGCTGAATTGACTTTCAAGGTGGCTGGGGTGAATGATGCCCCTGTGGCTAGCATCGATGTTCAGACTCAAATCGGGCAGAAGAACGAGGTATTAAGCATCGATCTGAGCGCTTTTTTCAGCGACCCTGACGGTGATGATGTGACCCTGATAGCGAGGCTCACTGATGGCGGGGAGTTGATCGACATCGGTCTTACCTACAACCCTGACAACAAGATGCTCACCGGCACACCGACTAAAACGGGCCTTTACGAGATAGAGATCGCGGCGAGTGACGGCAAAGGTGGGGAGGCGGTGATGAGATTTTTCATAGATATCTATGCCGAAGCCGTCCTAGCCACGGTTGGCGATGATATAAGTATCTTCATAGATCCCGCCCCCTTCGGATCCTCTGAAAGTGGCCTCATTTATTTTAGCGCGACGCTGCTTGTTGGCGAATACGGCGGGGTCTCGCCGGAGGTGATCGGGCTTCGTTTTAATGAGACCACCAATAATCTTGAAGGCACGATCAAAACGCCTGGCACTTACACGATCTTTGTCTACGCTCATGATGCCGCTGGCTCTAGAATAGCGAACTACCTGTTCACCCTTGAGGCCACCGAGGCCAACCAATCTTCTGATGATATTCCGGATCAAATCGGACTAGTAAACCAAGCAATCACGCCGATCGATCTAAGCACTCTTTTATCTAATCCTGACACCGATACCCTGACGGTGATGGTGGTGCTCGAAGATGGAGCCACGGCAGCGTTGAGCACGATCGGGCTTTCCTATAATTCTGACACCAAGATGATCACTGGCACGCCAACTAAAACTACGGCTTATAGGATTGAGGTCCTGGTGTCGGATGGTGACTCCGGGGCGATCGTGGCTTCGACATTTATCATTGATGTCAATGCTCCCCCTCAAGGCACCAATATCGGTGAGCACCTCACGATGGTAAATCAGGCGATCACGCCGATCGATCTGGGTAGTTTTTTCACTGACTTTAACGGCGATACCCTAACCCTGACGGTGACGTTCCGTGATAAATTTCTCGTCCATAGAAGCCTAAGCGAGATCGGTCTTACTTATAATCCTGTCAACAAAATGCTCACCGGCACGCCGACCGAAGGTAACACCTACCAGATCGAGGTTGTGGCGGGTGACGGTAAAGGCGGGTGGGCTGTGGAGAGATTTAACATTATGGTGGTCTCTGCTGCGGTTGTTGAAGATGATGCGACTCAAAACTCCGCCACGGGAACGATCACTGTGCCCGATCCGGCCCTTAGGGGTAATGGTATTGGCACCTATGGCACGATGACCTTTGATGCGATTACGCAGGTTTGGACTTATACGCTGGATAACACGAGGATGGCAACGCAGGCCTTGGCGGAGGGGCAGCTAGAGACTGAAAGATTCATCTTTAGCACCACGGATATAGGTGACTTTAACGTAGCCATCACGGTGATTGGGGCGAATGATGCTCCTGTGGCTGATGCCGATATTCAAACTCAAATTGGGCGGGTAGATCAGGCAATCAGTATCGATCTGGGCACTCTTTTTAGAGACCCTGACGGTGATGATGTGAGCCTGATAGTGAGGCTCGCTGATGGTAGAGAGTTGAGCGCAATCGGTCTTACCTATAATCCTAACAACAAGATGATCACCGGCCCACCAACCGAACGCGGCCTTTATCAGATAGAGATCATGGCGAGTGATGGTAAAGGTGGGACGGCCGTGATGGAATTTTACATTGATGTCTACGACGAAGGTTTCATAGCCACGAGGGGTGATAGTATTAGTATTTCCATAGATCCCGCGACCTTCGATGCTCCTGAACGCGGTCCCCTTTCTTTTAATGTGACGCTGCTTATTGTTGGGAATTACGGGGTTTCGCTGGAGGCGATTGGGCTTACTTACAGTGAGGTTAGAGACGAGACAACAAACGAAATCACCAGTATAGAAATCACCGGCACGCCAAACGTCTCAGGCACGTACACGATCTATGTCGACGCTTATAATGGCGATAGCCCTAGAGCGGTTGGCCATCTGTTCACCATTGAGGTTACTGACGCCAACCAGTCCCTTGATGATGCTCTATCTCAAATCGGAACGGTAGGCCAACCAATCACAGCGATCGATCTAAGCACTCTTTTATCTAACCCTGACAGCGAGACCCTGACGGTGATGGTCGTGCTCGAAGATGGTTCCAAGGCGGCGTTGGGCGCGATCGGGCTTTTCTATGATTCTGAAACCAAGATGATCACCGGCACGCCAAAGACAACCGGCACTTATACGATCGAGGTTGTGGCGACTGATAGCACTTCTGGGGTGGCGACGACTTCGATATTTACCATTGAAATCAATACGCCCCCTATGCTTGACCGCCTCATCGGCGACCAACTCACGACGGTAAACCAGGCGATTGATGCGGTTGATCTGAGCACTCTTTTCACGGATCCTGACGGCGATGATTTAACCCTAACGGTGACATTCCGTGATAGTTATTACATCCACAGAAACCTAAGCGATATCGGTCTTACTTATAACCCTGCCAATAAGCTTCTTACCGGCACGCCAACCGAAGCTGGCTTTTACCAAATCGAAGCCGTGGCGAGTGACGGAAAAGGCGGGTGGGCTGTGGTGCGATTTTTTATTGTGGTGGATTTTGCCTCGGTTGTTGAAGACGATGCGAGCCAAAACTCTGTTATAGGAATACTTAGCCAGTTCGGTTTAATGCTTGAAGGTAATGGTATTGGCACCTATGGCACGATGACTTTTGATGCGGCCGCAAGCATTTGGACCTACACACTGGATAACACGAGAGAAGCAACGCAGGCGTTGGCAGAGGGGCAGACAGAAACTGAAGTATTTACCTTTGTTAGCCACACGGGCGCGGACAGTTTTATTGCAACCATCACGGTGGCTGGGGCGAATGATGCTCCTGTGGAAACTGGTGTCGGACAGTTTGATATTTCTACTGACCTGACCACTCTTTTCACTGACCCTGACGGTGATGATTTGAACCTGATGGTGACATTGCTTAGCGATACTGGAGAGGAGGACCTAAGCACGATCGGGCTAACGTATGATCCTGATGTCGGTATCACGGGTACATTGGGCAACTTTATTAGACTCGCTGGTGAAACTCATATGTTCAAGGTGGTGGTGACTGATGATAAGGGTGGGAGTCTGACCTCAACATTTACTAAAACCTTCGAGAGTAGCATCAAACTGTCAGGCGGCGGGAAAGATGGAGCGACGGTCGGTGATGCAGCCGCGATATCAAGTCAATTCCTGTTAGGCGGTGATAACCAGCAGACGCTCAACGCAGGCCTGAATGGAGATCTGATCTTTGGCGGCCGGGGCGATGATATTATTAATCTTGGGGCCGACGAAGATATAATACTTTATCGCTATGATGGGGTGGATAAAACCAATTCTGTGGCCCATGATGGCGGCGATGTGATCAATAATTTTGATCTAGGCGAAGATATTCTGATTCTAATCCATGCAGGGAATAATGCTCACGCTAACACCGGCGAGTTCTTTGAGGCGATCAAAGGGGTCAGTCTGCTTGCTGACAGAGATGGAAATATTACCGGCATTGTGTTCACCTTCACTGATCGCACCACGCCGACTCAAGACATCGATCTGACGGTAAATTTCAGAGAAAACGACTTTGTACCCCCCTCAGAGATTGACCTAACCGCCTTTGAGGACGTGAATGCTGCGGGCAGGCGGGTGATCAAAACTGATCAGAAAGCGGCTGCTTATCAAGCGATTTATAGTCTGGATCCCAATGGTGAGAGTGTGCAATTGGTGAATTTTGACGATCTCGGTATCGAGTTTAACCCAGCGGACACTGATATTATCTAACGTTGAGAGTTCTCTCTCCCCCTCTTTCTTCGGCATCTTGTTAGGGGAGGTGGGCAAAGCACTCTTTAAAGTCCAACCACCAACCGCTCGGTTAAACTGCGCAACATCTGATCGCATTGGGCCAGCTGCGCCGCCGAAACATACTCATCAGGCTTATGACCCTGCGCCATCGAGCCGGGGCCGCAAACCACCGTGGGAATCTTAAGCCGCTCCGAAAATAATCCACCTTCAGTACCAAAAGCGACCTTGATCATTGTATTCGCCCCGGTCAGATCACGCATGAATGCGGCGACCTCTGAATCTTTTTCTGTGTTAAGGCCGGGATAGCTGTTGGTTATCGTAAACTTAATATCGGCCTCGGGTACGAGTCTTCGCGCGGCGCGAAGCACCGGCTCCACCCGATTTTCCAGATTTGCGAGTAGAGCCGCTGGATTATCAGCCGCGATAGAACGGATCTCGAACTCAACGCTCGCTGAACGCGCCACGATATTCACCTGAACACCGCCGTTCACCCGCCCAACATGCAATGTCGTGAACGGAATATCATAATCATTATCTTGCCCGCCACCGCACCGTAATTCTTCCTGAAGATGCCTGATCTCGACCACCAGATCACAAGCCAGATGAAGTGCGTTCACAGTGCTTGGCGCGAGCGCGGAATGCGCCTCACGCCCAATGCAGTCAGCCTTGATTGCCATCTTGCCTTTATGCCCAACCGCCAGTTTCATCTCAGTCGGCTCGCCGACCACACACATAGCCGGAGTGATCCCGAAATGTCCCATCATCTCGATCAGTGATCTGACACCAAGACACCCCACTTCCTCGTCATACGATAACGCCAGATGAAGCGGCGAGCGCAACTCAAGTGCGGTGGCCTCGATAAACGCGTTGATCGCGGACGCCACGAACCCTTTCATGTCCGCCGCCCCACGACCATAATAGCGCTCATCCCGATACGTGCACTCAAAAGGAGGTACGGTCCAACTCTGTCCGTCAACCGGAACAACATCAGTATGACCCGATAGCATCACCCCGCCATGCTTTGCGGCCTCGCCACCAGCGCCGCCGGTTACGGCGTAAAGGTTTGCTTTGCCGCCGTCCTTGTCCTCGATAATCTGGGCCGTCGTCCCGCACGCCGACAAAATATCAGCGACATAATCGATAAGTGCGCGGTTGGGATTGCGGCTAGTCGTATCAAAACCAATCAGGGTTTCCAGAATAGAGACAGCAGAAGACACGACTACCGTTTGGACGCCACGCCATTGCCGTCATGGAATGTGCCAAACAGCCTGTCCCACGGCATTTCAACCGTACCGTAATTATAGGTAATATGACGATGATGCAATTGGTGGAAAAAATTACCGGTAATGATCCGATTTTTTTCACCCAAAAGCACTCCTGCATACCCCGAATGTGAAAACGATGGGTTTATCCCCTCCTGATAAAAATGAAACAACACGTGAACCGGATGAGACGGCACGACAAAGTGAATCATCACCGATGAGAAATACAGCACATGCTCTATAGGGTGCATCGCGATGCCGCTCCATGGCCCGATATTCACGTTCCGATGATGCAGACTATGCGCTAGACGATATAAAGGCGGCCAGTGCAAAAGACGGTGGATGAAATAAAAATGCATGCTGGACCAGATCGGAATAATCACAAAAAATGCCGCAAACCACACTGGATTGGTGCGCCATTCAAGCCCCCAGACATAACCATTGGACGCCGCCCAGAAATAGATCGCTTCAAAAATCGTCCAGACCGTAACGCCACTTGCTATAGACCAAAAGATGTTATCCTTGACTTGGTCTTTGAACCAGAATTTGCGATTGCCTCGGGTGAGGTCGCGGGGGTCGAATTTGAGCTTCTTGCCTTGGCCTTTCACCATGTAAAACCACCAATGCAACCCGCCTGCGGCGAGGGTTAAAAGCAAAGCGTTGCGAATCCAAAGCATCCCGATCCAGTCGAAAGACATAACGCGCATCGTTTCAGCGTCCGGAAGAAACCACATGAAAATCACCCACGCCATCGCGAACTCAATCGTGATAGACCCGATCGCAAGCCAATACCCCGCAAGCCACTTTATCCACAAAAGCGGACGCGGCGGCCAATCCATAATCGGCGATAAAGCCACCGGCAAATCGGGATGCCAGTGCCATTTTTTGTTCATGTTCTCATCTTTTTTCATCATGCACTCCTGTCTGAAAGCTGATAGGTTTTTATGCTAGCCATCCTTCACCCTCAGTCACGTTAATAACCGTGGGTTTATCTGCATTTAATGCTTTTGTTATCGCCTGGCTAAAAGCCTCGGCCTCTGATGGTTTTGCCGCATAACACCCGCAAGCCACCGCCAAGGCTGAAAAATCAGGATTTTTTCCCTCAACCCCAACACGAGAAATATCGCGGTTGTCCATATCATCCTGAATCTGCTTTAAGCCGCCATTCTCCCAAATGATCACCGGTAAGTTTAACCCCAACTCAGTGGCGGTCATCAGTTCAGGCATCGTGAACATAAAGCCGCCATCACCGACCAGCACCACCACCGGACGGTCAGGGCACGCGACTTTCGCGCCGATCGCGTTTGGCAACGCGTTGCCCAGCGCACAATACCCCGCCGGATAAAACCACTGACGCGGCGCCGAAACCGGCATCGCAAAACCACCCGTATAGACAATCTGGCAGGCATCACCTGAAAAAATCGTGTTTGGAGGCACAATATCGCGCAAAACCTTGAGCACCCGGCAGTGCCTTTGCTCTGAAGGGGTAAGATCGCCCATGATCTCAGCCCGCAACGCCTTGACCTTATCCCTGGCCGCCGCGCCGATCGTCTCTTTATGACCACTAAGAGCCTTGTTAAGAGCCGCCATTGCGGGCGCAGCGTCAGACACAATTCCTAAAGACGCGTGATAGAAATCGCTGATTTTGCTAGCATCTATATCGACCCTGATGATCTTCGTGTCAGGGTTAAAATTGTAGCGCTCAACAAAACTGTCGGTCTCGGATAATTCCGTGCCGACCGCCAAAATCACGTCAACCTGTTCAAGAAAGCGATGCGTTTCAGGGCGTACCGTAGAAGCGGATAGCGATAAATCATGACTATCGTCCACGATGCCCTTGCCCGCAGAGGATGAAACCACAATTGCGCCCAAGCGCTCGCATATCTGCCTGATATCATGTGAGGCTTTGCTCGCACCGCCGCCGACCATGATCACGGGCGTTTTTGCCTTGGTTAGAATCTGGGCGGCCTCAGCGATCTGTTCTGGACGAAATGATGGCCGAGGAGGAAGGGTTACCGTGTCCCATTGGTCCTCTACTTGCTCGTTTTGAACATCTATTGGAATAGAGATATGGCAGGGTCGCGGTCTTTCGCTGGCGAAAATAGAAAAAGCACGGGCCATCAAATCAGGCACATCTGAGGCTTTGTATGCTGTCGCTGAAAACGCGGTTAGGGGAGCGGTTACTTGTTTCTGCTCGGTGACTTCATGCAGAACCCCCCAGCCCTTGCCGATGCTACGGGAGTCGGGTTCTGCTGAAATTAACAGCATCGGCAAGCTGTCAGCATAGCACTGCCCTAGTGCGGTGGCGGTGTTGGTAACGCCGGGGCCTGAGATGACCACCGCAACCCCAACGTCGCCGGTCGCACGCGCCCAGCCTTCAGCCATAAACCCCGCACCTTGCTCATTGCGGGTCTGGATATGTTTGATCGTGCCAGCGTTACCGCCGCCAGTCATGCCGCGACAAAGATCGAGGGTATGAACGCCCGGAATCCCAAAAACTGTATTCACACCATAACGCGACAACAGACGCATGGTCGCTTCACCACAAGTTATCATGAGTTAATATTTCCCTTAGATAATGAAACTACTGAAAACCTTCCGCTAATCGATCGGGCTTTGCAAGTAATTTTTTCAGCTGCTTTTTAGCCAATATAATCATGGGAGCGCTTGGATTACCGCTGGTCTGCTCAAAAAATCAAGGCATCGATACGGCCTAATCAATAGAGGACGCGCATTTTTAATATCTCATCAAGCATCGCACCAAATCCTCACCACTCATCGCTTTAAGGCTAGGGGCAATTAATCCCCCGTGATGCCTTAAAAATTGGAGCGCTTAAAACCTCGCGCCCCTCAGCCCTGATGAGAGAATCTCATGCCCGGTCTCATTGCGCCCGATTGTTGCCAAGAGCAAGAATAGTGGGGCGCGTCATCTGAACGTCCCTGGGGCCAAGACCGGCGCGGCCGTCTTTTTTGATTTGGATGGTGATGGTAAGATCACCAATTTTGAAAAAGATGCCCAACGTGATGAGTCTGGTCGCCCGCGTTATATCACGAGTGATGATGGTACTGTTGAACTTCCTGATCGATATGTCGGGCTAGCCTTTGTTGCTGATGTGGATGGTGCTTACGACACCGATACTGGTGAGCGTTTGGTAGGTGAGTTCTACTCATTCAAGGGTGGCGATGGCGCCATCGCGAGTCCGATCATTGATCTGATCATGACCTACCTTAAGGAAGTTGTTGATGGGCGCATCAAGGAAGCTAAGGCGGTTAAGGGCGGCAAGCCCATCGCGACCCCGAAGGACATTGAGACCACCGAGGACACTGATTATGAGTTTCCAAACACACTCGCTGAATTGACGGAACTTTTTGGCTTCCTTGACCTATTCGGGAATAGTGATCGGGAGGCCTCGTCCTTCAAAGGCGTTTATATCAAATTAGATGGATTGCGAGTGATTAGTTTTGAGGGTATAAATATGAAAAAATTATGCTTTTTGAAGTTATGGAACACTAACTGGCACTATGGCATTGTGCAAAATTGCTTTATTAGAGGAGATACACCGTGCTGGATATTAATACCTCTCCCATCACTTTGAAGACCATCATTGATGAAGACGGCAGTTTTTCCTTCACTATTACCCCCAGCATTACTTTTTCCTCGCCGGAGAAATTCCGATGGGAGATTACTTTTGGACAAGGCACCCCTCAGCGCGGAGTCATCACTTTTAAGGCGGGTGAGCCAGACTCAAAATCAATCCCGCAGTCCATAGACCCTGATGAGCATTATCAGTTGAGGGTTTTTAGAGTGTCCGATAACAATAACGATGCGGCTGACGCATTGGTATTCCAGCAACAGAGCGAGCACCTCCCTCTCCCTCTCCCTCTCCCTCTCCCTCTTAATAACGCTCCGCAGCAGTCAAGGGTAGGAGGCGATCAAGAACCGCCAGTAACAGACATCACTCAAGTCAAGGCCTCGCTGGTTCTCAACAAAGACGAGGTGACAATTATCGATGCGACCGCCTTATTGTACAAGCACCCCGCGGACCCGAATGCTGTGCTGACCTACACGCTTACGGCTGACCCGGCTGGGGGTGATCTGTTCCTTGGGGATGTAGAACTGGCTAATGGTGACACTTTCACCCAGAGTGATATTAATGCTCATCGCCTTACCTTTCGTTTCACTGCGGATAACAACGACCCAACCGATATAGCCTTTACGGTCTCAGACGGCACGCTCACCCTGTCAGGCCAAACCCTCACGATCACTCCTCGGGTGGTTGTTGAAGTGGTGGATCCTGAAGAAGACAACACGGAGGATCTCTCCAGCGAGACGGCACCGCAGAAGATAGATGCAGAGGGTGGTAATGACACCATCACTGGCGGTGCGGGTGATGATCAAATAGATGGCGGCCTAGGGGATGATACCATCGATGGTGGCGGTGGTAATGATGTGATTGATGGCGGTGATAGTAGCGACAGCATCACTGGCGGTGCGGGCGATGATCAAATAGATGGCGGTGCGGGGGATGATGACATCACGCTCACCCACGATGGTGAAGATGGCGATACAGTGGATTTTAGCAGTAATGAAGTGGTTTACACTTTTGGCTATGACGGCGTGGGCATCGATGGCGGTGATGAGATCAAAGGGTTCAAACGCGGACAGGATACATTAAAATTCGTCGTGCGGGACATTCGTCAATTCGCTGATTTGAAAGATTTTCTCGGTACTCTCAACGGCGCAGATAATGAGGATTTGAACGATGATGATGCCTTTATCGTCTCCATGATGTGGGGGCTTGATGAAGAGGACGCCTTCTATTTTGATGGCGTGTTGCTACACTTTAAGGACGCAACATCTTTCGGTGGCGGCCGTGTTTCCAGTCCTTTGGTCTCTATCACTTTTGATCAGCGGCTCGGTCTTAATGATCTGATTCAGGTTTTGGGCGGGGCGAATGAGGTCGCTGAGAACTTTAACTTCACCCACGCAGCGTTCAAGAATCTGGATGAAGTCCTGCCGCGTCTCTTTGGTGAGAGCAGCATTGATTTTGAGGTTTTAACAACCACGATCACTGTGAGTGGTGATGTGACAGAAGATGATGAGAGTGCCAAGACCGCCACAGGAACCCTCGATGATGATAATAATCCGTTAACACCACCGCCAATCATTGAACTTGTTGGTGATGGTGTCGGCACATACGGCACGATGACTTTTGATGCGGTTACCCGCGAATGGACGTATACGCTAGATAATATAAGGCTAGAAACGCAGGCGTTGCAGGTAGGCCAACAAGAAACTGAAACCTTCATCTTTACCACTCAAGACACTAGATTCATCGTGACCATCACCGTTCAAGGTGCGAATGATCTCCCTGTGGCTGGGACTATTGAGACTCTAACCGTGACGGTCGGCCGCGCAATCGAGGCGATTGATCTAAGCGATCTGTTCACTGACGTTGATAGTGATGAATTAACCTTGGTAGTGACATTTGCTGATGGTTCGGCGGTGGACACGATCGGTCTTACTTATGACCCTATTAATAAGATACTCTCCGGCACACCGGATACCGTTGGCACTCACACGATCAAGGTCGTGGCGACGGACGACAGGAACGGGTCATCCGAGACAACATTTAACATTGAGGTGCTAGTAGAAACAATCGAAGGCACTGCGCGTGGTGAGGTGACCGAAGATGATGATACCAATACCGCTACGGGAACTCTCACCGCTATTGACGATGGTGCCCCATTAACACCAACGCCAATCATTGAACTTGTTGGTGATGGCGTTGGCACATACGGCATGATGACTTTTGATGTGGATGAGGGCGAATGGACGTACACGCTGGATAACACGAGGCCAGAAACGCAGGTGTTGAAGGCAGACCAGCAAGAAGCTGAAACCTTCACCTTTACCGCTGCGGACGGTATATTCACCGTGACCATCACGGTTAATGGCGCGGATGATAAGCCTGTGGCTAATACCAAGTTTTTCGAGGCATCCGGGGCTGTCGGCCGAGAGATCACAATTGATCCAAACACTCTTTTCAACGACCCTGATGGCGAGGACTTGGAGCTGACGTTCACGGTGATGCTGCTTGCTGACGACTCCACCAGAGAAGAGATAAGCACGATCGGGCTTTCCTATAATCCCCTCACCAAGATGATCACTGGCACGCCGACTAAGCCTGGTTTTTATACACTCGAGGTCGCAGCTAGTTATAGCGGCGGCGCAAAAGACGACATAGTGACAACATTTGGCATTACGGTCCTCTCAAAATTTTTTGGCCAAATACAATTTGACGCGCTAAACGGCGTAGAAGATATAGCTTTTGATGAGCGTGCCGAAATCACGCTTAACGACATCCCGGGGTCGTCGCATGCAGAAAGCATGGAAGCTATAGCAAATGCATTTAAAACGGATGTGGTAGTAAATCCCTATGTTGTACACATAACTGCTAGAGAAGGAGGAGATGATATTATTGCTTCTCCAAACAATGGTTTCTTCTCCGTTTTAGACGCAATTCATCGGGTTTCCGATCAATCGACAAAAGAAAGAGCAATAGAACGCCTTAAAGGCGATTTGGCAGGTGACATCCTTTTAGTTTCCGCCGGAAATACTGGCCAGCTACTGGATCATGCTTTTTTAGAAGAAAAATGGGTTCATGATTTATTAGACAATGAAGATGTAAATGTTTTTTTCGTAATTGGCATAATTACGAAAAAAGACGGTGAAAAAGAAATTGAGTCTATATCTTCCACTCTACCAATCTCCTATTCCGATAATGTAATTGGTGCATCACTAGAAGTTCCAATATTAATTGGGGGTGAGGTAGAAATACCGGGAGGTACTTCTTCATCAGCGGTTTTAACGGCAATCTTTTTTGCAAGGTTGCAGGTATTACTTCCAGAAGCGTCCTTTGAGGAGCTTATAGAGATTGGAAAGTGGCTCTTAGAGCCCCTTGAAGATACTCTAGGCATTATTTCATTTGAAAAACTTAATGAAATTTCATTAAATTTTTCAAAAGATATTGAGGATTTATTACTAGCAGAAATTTTAGATTACGTCCGCTCTAATCCAAAGAAAGTGCTTTATACGTTCAGTTATGACGGTGTTGGCATCGATGGCGGTGATGAGATTGTGGGTTTCAAGCACACATATTCTGGTATAGTAAAACTAGCAAATATCGATGGCGGTGATGAGATTGTGGGTTTCAAGCGCGGACTCGATAAAGTGACATTCGTTGTGCAAGACGGTCGTAACTTCGCTAATTTAAAAGAGTTTCTAGAAAGCCTCAACGGCGCGGATAATGAGGATTTGACCGTTGATGATGCCTTTATCGTCACCATGATGTGGGGGCTTGATGAAGAGGATGCCTTCTATTTTGATGGTGTGGTGCTACACTTTAAGGACGCAACGTCTTTCGGCGGCGGACGTATTTCTAGCCCTCTGGTACAGATTACTTTTGATGAGCGGCTCGGTCTTGACGATCTGATTGAGATTTTGGGCGGTGCGGATAATGTCGCTGATAACTTTGACGGCGGTCTCACAGCATTCAAGAATTTGGATGAGGTTTTGCCACGTCTCTTTGGCGGGGGTAGCATTGATTTTAAGGTTTTAACAACCACGATCACTGTGAGTGGTGATGTGACAGAAGATGATGAGAGTGCCAAGACCGCTACCCTCACCGCTATTGACGATGGTGACCCATTAACCCCGCCGCCAATCATTGAACTTGTTGGTGATGGCGTTGGCACATACGGCATGATGACTTTTGATGTGGATGAGGGCGAATGGACGTACACGCTGGATAACACGAGGCCAGAAACGCAGATGTTGAAGGCAGACCAGCAAGAAGATGAAACCTTCACCTTTACCGCTGCGGACGGTATATTCACCGTGACCATCACGGTTAATGGCGCGGATGATAAGCTTGTGGCTAATACCAAGTTTTTCGAGGCATCCGGGGCTGTCGGCCGAGAGATCACAATTGATCCAAACACTCTTTTCAACAACCCTGATGGCGAGGACTTGGAGCTGACGTTCACGGTGATGCTGCTTGCTGACGACTCCACCAGAGAAGAGATAAGCACGATCGGGCTTTCCTATAATCCCCTCACCAAGATGATCACTGGCACGCCGACTAAGTCTGGTTCTTATATACTCGAGGTCGCGGCTAGTTATAGCGGCGGCGCAAAAGACGACATAGTGACAACATTTGGCATTACGGTCGTCTCAAAAATTCTTCGCCAAAAACAACTTGACGCGCTAAACGGCGTAGAAGATATAGCTTTTGATGAGCGTGCCGAAATCACGCTTAACGATCCCCCGGGGCCGCATCAAGAAAACATGGAAGCTATAGCAAATGCATTTAAAACGGATGTGATAGTAAGTCCTTACTTCGCGGACGTGGTTGCTAGAGAAGGAGGAGATGATATTATTGCTTCTTCAAATCCCGATAATTTCTTCATGGTATTAGACTCAATTCATCGGGTTTCCGATCAATCGTCAAAAGAAGCAGCAATAGAACGCCTTAAAGGCGATTTGGCAGGGGACATCCTTTTAGTTTCCGCCGGAAATACTGGCCAGCTACTGGATTATGCTGTATTAGAAGAAAAATGGGTTCAGGATTTATTAGACAATGAAGATGTAAATGTTTTTTTCGTAATTGGCATAATTACGAATGAAGACGGTGAAAAAGAAATTTCACCTATATCTTCCACTCTACCAATCTCCTATTCCGATAATGTAATTGGGGCGGAGATATTATTCCCAATAAGCGACGAATCAAGTTCCTATGGAACCTCTACGTCTACCACCTTGGCGGCAACATTCTTCGCAAGGTTGCAGGTATTACTTCCAGAAGCGTCCTTTGAGGAGCTTATAGAGATTGGAAAGTGGCTCTTAGAGCCCCTTGAAAATTCTCTTGGTGCAATATCTTTTGAGAAATTTGAAGAAATTTCATTAAATTTTTCAAAAGATATTGAGGATTTATTACTAGAAGAAATTTTAGATTACGTCCGCTCTAATCCAAGAGATGATGAGAACCCTACTCTAGAGGAAGGTCTATCTGGCGCAAGCCCGGAGGACTTGCTTCAATCGGTGGAAGTGATTTATGATCCACCAATAATAGATGATCTGCCAGTAATAGCAGAAATCTAATACAATACCCTCCCGCTGTGAAATTCACAGCGGGAGGTTTTTTCTTTTTTTCCTGTCGGATCCCGGCGGCCGTATCGTTTATGATTGCCACTGTCATGCCAAGCCAGAACACCGAGTTTGAGAAGCGTGTTTTCATGCGCATTGACCTAGGCAGGAGAGATGCGGGGGCTTTGGCCGTTTTCTAGGCTTTGGCGTCCCTTTTGACCTCATCCACAATGACCGTATACTCAAGATTGAGCTGGCTGTAACATTCATTTTTAGATGAAGTTTGGCAAAAGGGCGGTATTCCATCCCAAATCCTACCTTGATGTTTTCGCCCGTGTTCTTTCTTGGAACGGCGTTTTGATCTTCGCGCCAAGCCCTTCATTGCTTAAAGATGAGGGGGCGAACACTAGGAATGAAAAATGGAGAGAAAAGAATAGGCCAATCGTTGCATCACCAAAAGTTTCCCTCTATGATGGGCGCATGACAGAAGGGTGGCCGAGTGGATTAAGGCGCGCGTCTGGAAAGCGTGTTGGGGCTAACGTCCCTCAGGGGTTCAAATCCCCTTGCCTCGATAGTGGATATGAGAATTGCTAATGGATCAAGGGTCAAAATCCGTGATAGGTGTTTAATATCGCTGGAGAGAATGTCGCGAGGATGAAATCCGCACTTCGCTATGAAATAGAACTCCATCATAGATATCTTTTGGCAAAGAAACTACATTATTTCTTGCGTTTAATTAATCTTAAAGGTATCATCCCAAGGTTAGGATAGGAGGAGTCAACAGCGTCCTATTGTGGTGTTTGTTGCTTCGCCTCAGCACAAGCAAGGATTGTTCTTATGACTCGTTTCACGTTTATTCGTTACTTTGTCCCTGATAGCGATGAATTTGCCCCTGGTTGGTATCAAACTAGGAATGAAGGCCGAACCCGTATAGGAGACGTGCCCCTTAGTTTGAGCGATGCGCTCTATGACGGTCCAAACCGAGTCATCATTGATGATAACACTCCTGAAACCAATACCTTGCCGGTCAGTGGTGGTAAGGGCGTTGATGAGTTTTTAATCACAAGCGATGCTAATACGGTCACGATCAATGACGATAGCGGAGCCAATGTGATTGTCTTTGAGAGGGATGTTGTCATCACCTCGATTGAGAGGCAGGCTGGGTCAGAAGGGGCTTCTGTTGCTCAGTATGTCATTACCTTGTCTAGCGGCAAGACGATCACGCTTAGGAATCCGGCGAGTTTCACGTTCCAGCATTTGGGTGATGCTACGAGAACGGACCCTATATCTGCTGAAGATTTTTTTACCGCTTATGAGGACGGCTTTGCGGCCTCTGATGCTTCCCATCCGGACATCATCGGTGATGCGTCAGGTCCGAGCGGTGTGCAAGGACCGATCATTACTAGCGACCCTCCTACGGCCTCGCGGAATGAATTTCATAGTAGAGAGGAAACCGTCACGGGAACGCTCAGTGTTACGGGTACTATCGATTCCATCACGTTTGTAGAAAGTACCAATTTTGATGAGAGGAGGGATATAGCTGATGGTAAGATACTCATACTAACCACATACGGCAGATTGACATTTGACCCGGCAGATTCGACTTGGTCTTACGCAGTGCGCCCCAACCCAATTAGGGCTGCGCCTGACCTTTTTATTGAGGGTTTTACATACACTGACGTCTTCACCTTTGCCGCCGGGGGAGTTGAATTCGATTTAACCCTCACGATAACGGGTGAAAATGACCCATTTGTGCTGTCCAATCTTGGGAATAGCTTTAAGGCCGAGAGTTTTTACCTCAATACCACAACCCCGCTAGGTGATCCGCTTTCCGACAGGTCGGAGGTCACTCTAAAAGATCTATTCTCTGACCCTGATAATGATATAAGCATAACGTTCGTAGTGTACGTTGCGGATACTGTAACGGATCTTATAAATGATTCTCCCAATAATGTGAAGGTGTATGATAGTACGGATCCCAGTCAGACATTGGAGGAGGCCATCGGGCTTACCTATGACCCCGTCACCACGCGTATCAGTGGCACGTTTAAGTATCGAGAGTGGTACGGGTTCGATGTTACGGCGACTAACGATCAGGGCGAGACGCTCTCGGTGCTTGTTGCAAGGTCTGTTTCTGGTACTGCTAATGATAATCATCGTCCGGTAATCAGAGGGGCCAGTGAAAACACGGCTGTTGCCGATAACGATCAACAAGGCACCGCCGCGGGAGTGATCGTGATTACTGACGGTGATAGCCCGCACCCGGCAACATTTCCAACCATCACGCTTGTTAGTGGTGCTGGTACATACGGCACGATGACGTTTGATGGGAGGACTTGGACTTACACGGTGGATAACGACGACCCGGATACGCAGGCTCTGGCTGGGGGTGATAAGGTAAATGAAACCTTCACCTTTAGGGCTAGTGGCGCGAGTGACTTTATTGTAACCATCAGGGTTATCAAGGATCCTCCGCCAGTGATCAATGGGGTGGATAATACGCCGGCGCTGACGGCCGGTGACGATGCCGCCAAAACCGCTACGGGGATAGTCACAGTTAATGACGAAGATGAACTGGATTTAACGCAACTTCCAGGTGTCGTGCTTACAAATGAAGGTCATGACGGCACGAATGTGCAAGAGGTCGGCCCGACGATGTCTCTTAAGGGCACATACGGTACGTTGACTTTTACGCCGATCGCTGGCCCGCCCCCCGGCGGCACTTGGGTGTACACGCTTGATAATGAGGACCCGGACACGCTGGCGTTGGGTGACGGGGAGACAGGAGAAGACGAATTCATCCTTAGAGCCGAAGGCGCGAGGGACTTTGCAGTGCTTGTCACGGTGATCGGGGTGGATGACGCGCCTAGGATTAATGTTGATGTCGATGATCTCGTTGTGAAGGCAGGTAATCCTATCGATATCGATCTACTCGATCTTTTCAGAGACCCTGAAGGTGGTAACTTGACGGTGACGGTGACGCTTGGTGATGGCGCGGCGTTGACCACGGTCGGGCTTGTATTCAACCAAGAGGTAGACCTCGGAGGCACGGTTATCGCTAGAAACATTGTCAATGAAGCACCGGTTTCCGCCGGCACATACACGATCAGGGTCACGGCGACAGACGAAGGCGGTCTGGAGGGTACGACGGCATTTACCATTATTGTTAGAGATGCTCTCCAGATTATTAGTTACTTTCCCTCCGGTGGCGGCCTCGCTGAGGGTTGGTACAGGGAAAATGATGATGGCTCCCGTGGAGGAGCAGCTAATGTATCTCTAGCTGCACTAAACGATAAGACGCCATCTCGGGTGGTTATTGACGGCAATACTCCCCCAAACGCGCAGGCGGTGGCGAGTATTGCATTCAAAGGTGGAAGGGACTCGGAGGTTGTTGATGGGGGTAATCAGGGTCTGATCATTACCGCAAAAACTGTCGGCGCAGTTGGTAACAACATCACGGTTGAATTTGAAATCAGTACTTCTAATTCTGGTTCAGGTGTTGATGACATAACGGTAACCAACAAGGCGATTAAATTTGTGCTGCTGTCTGGTGGGGCGAGTTTCGCACAGATCAAGGCTTTTTTTGTCGAGAGGACGGACCCGGGTCCTACTGCGGCGCGAGAGTTGATTGATCTCACGATTGCCGATGGCATGCAGGGGGCGCAGATCAATGTGTCGATCGAGGCGACGGCCCTGTCGGGTGGTTCTACTCGCGAGGGGAGGACGGCGAGCATTGTATTCGGTGATGTTCAAGACTCTGAAGTTGCTAATGTCGCTGGAGACCGTGACCTGATCATTACTGCAAAAACTGCTGGCGTAGGTGGTAACAATATCAAGGTTGAATTTGAAATCGATGGCGGCTCAGATGGTAACGGCGTTGAAAGCATAGAGGTAAGCGGGCGCACGATTAAGTTTGTGCTGAAGCTTGGTGGAGCAACGTTGGCGGACATCAAGACCTTTCTTGATGATGATGGGAGCGTGGGGGCTGTTGCAGCGCGAGCGCTGGTTAACATCAGGATTGCTGATGGCAAAGATGCGGCGGAAATTAATACGGCGGTCGTGGCGACGGCCCTGTCGGGTGGTGTAGCCGCCAGTCCAACCATACAACAAGGTCTCGGTAACGATGAGTTTTTCATCAAGGCGGACGCCTCCTCAGTCATAATTCATGACCCTTGGGATAAGAGTTCAATCATCTTTGATGAGAACGTTGTCATCGAGTCTATTGTTAAAATACAGGTGAATAGAGGGGGAGAAGTCGGAGAGGTTCCTCCAAGAGGAGGGGTTCCTGTTATTGTACTGACTCCCGGCCCGGTTACAGATTTTATCATTACTTTGTCTAGCGGTAACACAATCACGATTCAGGATGCGTTAGCAATGACGAGCTTTACTGCCGGAAGCAATCCTGAGCCGAGATACAACTTCTTGCATGATGCCGATGAGTCATTGCTTTTCAGAGGCGCTAATTCGTTTTTTAACGCTTACAAAGATGGATTTCATCCTGATTTCACCCAAACGGTCATCACTGGCGATACCAGGGCTGAGGTAGATCCCGATTCCGGCTATTTCATTGCCGGAGTGCTCACTGTTGTGGACCCTGATGTTCCGGCGGAGCAACTACCCGAGATTATGTTTGTTGACAGCGATGCCCGTTCTTTGACTGGTATATACGGCACGCTAACGGTTGTCCGGATGCAGGGTGATTCGAGTAAATTCAACTGGAACTATGTGCAAAATAACAATGACCCGGAAACAATAGCGTTGAGGGATGGTGAAAAAGCAGCTGAACGCTTCACCCTTACTGCTGGTAACTCGGAGGATTTTGTTTTAGAAATCACGGTGATTGGAAGAAATAATATTCCTGTGGCTAACCTAGATTTCGATGTTGATCTAACGGGGACGGTGGGTGAGGCGGTCAGTATTGATCTGAGCACAATTGCCTTTGATCCTGACGGCGATGCATTGAATATCAATGTTGAAATCTTTACTCCCTCTGGAGATCCCGCCTCTGATCTGATGTTTGACTCCGACGATGGTACGATCACGGGTATACCGACGGCCGTTGGCACTTACACGGCTCAGGTGACAGTGACCGAGGAGAGGTTTACATTAGACAAGACTTTGTTAATTGAGATTGAAGCACAGCCAATCCTAGGTGATAACACTGGTGTGGTGCTTGAAGATAGTAACGTCGACACTGCTACGGGAAGTCTTACACTAGTCTCTAGTCTAACCATCACGCTTGTAGACCATAACAATAGTGATAACCCTAGCAATAGCGGTGTCGAAGGCACATATGGCACGATGACGTTTGATCCAAGTAATAACACTTGGACTTACACACTGGATAACACAGATGCGGATACGAATGCGCTCAAAGATACGCCAGGGATGGATGTATTCACTTTTACGGCCACAGGCACTAGCTTCGATGTGACCATCACGGTGGCTGGGGCGAATGATGCTCCTGTGCTGTCTGGCACGTCTCTCAGTGGTAAACGTGGGACGGTAGGTCAAACGATCGAAACCATCACGGATACGGAACTAAATAGTCTTTTCAGCGACCCTGATACCGGTGATGTGTTGGCCTTCGTGGTGACACTTGATGATGGTTCAGCCCTAAGCACAATCGGTCTGTCCTATACCGCTGGAACAGGTATAACAGGCGATCTACTTTCCTCCCTCACCGCTAGCACTTACACGATCAAGGTCGGGGCGACAGACAGCGGCACCAGCGGTAGCAACAGATTGGAATCTGATGCTGCAACATTTGACTTTGTGGTTGCGGCTCAAGAAATCAGTGGTGATAATGTGGGTTCGGTTACCGAAGATGATGCCGTCAATAACTCCGCCAGAGGAACGCTCAGTGCCCTTGGTCAAATCATCAGGCTTGATGGGGGCAATAACTTGGGCCGCGCTGATGGCACATACGGCCAGATGAGGTTTGATGCGCGCCGCGGCCAATGGACGTACACGCTGGATAACAACAATCTTGAGACGAATAAACTGGCTGAGAATGCCACCGCAGAAGATATCTTCACCTTTAGTGCCGGGACTTCTTCCTACACTGTGACCATCACGGTTAGCGGCGCGAATGATGCCCCTGTGGTGGCGGACGCTATTGAGTCTCAAAGTGGAACAGAAGGCCAAGAGAGCCGTATTAATCTGGCTAATCTTTTCAGCGACCCTGATACAGGCGACACATTAAGACTGACATTCGTGGTGATGCGTAATAATACCGATGTCACGAGTACGGTCACGCATAGTTATACTAACGATATACTCTCCATCACGCCGCCTAGCGAGGGCACTTACACGGTTATTGTCACAGCGAGTGACCGCCCGGGTGGTAGCGGCTTGACAGCGACCTCGACATTTACCCTTGAGGCTGAGGCGCAGTCCATAGATGGTGATGCAACAGGCGAGGTTACCGAAGATGATCCCGCCAATAACTCCGACACAGGAACGCTCACGGCCGGCGCTCTACTCATCACGCTTGTAGACCCTAGCAATGGCGATACGGGCAGCGTCGAAGGCACATACGGCGTGATGACGTTTGATGGGACGATTTGGACGTACACGCTGGATAACACAGATGTGGATACACAAGCGTTGGCTGCTGGGGAAGAGGGAGAGGACAGTTTCAGTTTTGCCACCGGTAGTGGTCGCTTTACGGTGGTGATTACGGTTCATGGGGAGAATGATGCCCCTAGGGTTACGATGATCGATGACGACACCCCTGTATCTATCAAGGATCAAAACGTTCAGGTGAGTAAGGAGATCACGCCGATTAATCTGAGTGGTCTTTTCACTGACGTTGACGGTGATGAATTGAGTCTATCGTTTGAGGTGCGCGAGCTTGGTAGCAACGTCGTGGAGAGGTTGAGTGATATCGGGCTTACTCACGAAACCACCGACTCCACCACCGGTGAATCTGTCAGCAGAATCATCGGCACGCCGACAATCACTGGCCGTTACAGGATCACGGTCATAGCGACGGATGGCTCTATGGAAGACGACGGCAACGGTGGCGAAAGGCCGGTGACGGCTGAGTCGACATTTAGCATTTTTATCAGGACTGATATGCCGCCTATAATCAGAGATGCTTCTGATAACGCTCTTACCTCTGGTGTTGGCGCGGTTATGGAAGATGGTACTCCCACCGCCGAAGGGAGGATCGCCATCAGCGACCCGGACGGCGACCCAACCCCACCCATCGTGCTTGATGGCGCTAATACCAACACAGGCATTCTCGCTGGCCAATACGGCATGATGGCTTTCGTTGAGGCTATTGGCGTCTGGACGTATACGCTGGATAACAATCATACGATGGTGCAGGGATTGGGGGACGGTGAGGAATTAACTGAAACCTTCACCTTTACCGCTTTGGGTGCGGAGAACTTCGATGTAGAGATCACGATTACCGGTGCGAATGATGACCCTGTGCTTTTGTCTAATGCCGAGCCCCCTAATGAAACCGTGACGAAAGGCCTGAGTATTGAAACGGTCGATCTGCGTAGTTTTTTCACTGATCAAGACACGAATGATGAGTTGACCTTAACGGTGACGTTTAGTGATGGTGCGGCGTTGGACACGATCGGGCTTACTTATGACGGTAGCAGCGGAAGAATCACTGGCGCCCCTGATACAAGCGGTGATTTCATGGTTAGAGCCGTGGCTAGTGATGGCACCGCAAACGCCGCCGATGCTTTAACATTTACCATTACTGTTACGGAGCACGAAATCACAGGTACTGCCACGGGTTCGGTTACCGAAGATGATCAATCTAGCAGTTCCGTCCGTGGGATGCTCACTGCATCCGAGGGTCTCACCATCGCCCTTCAAGGCGGCAATGGCGTCTTACTCAGTCCTGATGGGAGTGGCAGCACTCTATACGGCAGTATGAGGTTTGATGCGAGCAGTAGCGAATGGGTTTACGTATTGGGTAACGCTAATGAGGCAACGCAAAATTTGGCAGCCGGACAAACAGTAGATGAGGTATTCACTTTTGCCGCCGGGGAGGACACCCACGACGTGACAATTACGGTTACTGGCGTCAATGATGCCCCTGTGGTGGCGACCGCTATTGAGCCTCAAATCGGAGTGGAAGGTCAAGAGAAGGTTATCGATCTGAGCACTCTTTTCACTGACATTGATACAGGGGATACATTGACCCTGTCGGTCGCGGTGGAACTCGCTGGAACTGAGATCGTCTTTAACGGTAGCATTAATATTATTTCCGATCCTAATGCAAGCAAGATGCTTGGTATTACGCTGGCGGACACCGGTACTTATACGGTCACTGTCATGGCTGATGATAGCAACGGTGGGACGGTTAGCTCTTCATTTAACCTTGAAGTCGTGGCTGATACTCCGCCGGTAATCGGTATTCCTGGCTCTGAAGATAGAGCTGGCGCGGGTTCGGTTACCGAAGATGGCCCCCTCACCGCCACAGGAGTGCTCGAAGTTACGGACATTGATAACCCACCAACCCTTCCAGCCATCGAGCTTGAGGGCGATGGCGTTGGCACATACGGCACGATGATGTTTGATGGGAGCTCTTGGACGTACACGCTGGCTGTAACGCCAGAGCAAGGGGGTAAAACGCAAGCACTGAACGAAGGGCAGATAGAAACAGAAACTTTCACCTTTAGGGCCGGGGGTGCGACTTTTGAGGTAACGATTACGGTTACTGGCGTGAATGATGTCCCTGTGGTTGGCACCGCTATTACGAATAAAACAGGGACGATCAACCTGCCAATTGCGGAGATTAATCTGAGCGATGCTTTCACTGATGTTGACGAGAATGATACTTTGACTCTGGCGTTAACGGTGACGTTTGATGGCACCGACGATAATACCGATAATGGCATAGAGGTCGTTTTGACGACTAATGGCTCCACGATTACTTTTGGAGACACCGGTCTTACTTATAACACTGAAACCAATATTCTCTCTGGTAGTCCGAGTACCACCGGCACTTACACGATAAAGATCGTGGCGACCGACAGCGCTGGCGAATCTTCCGCAGAGACGGAATTTGACATTGTGATCGTGCACCAAACAATCTCTGGTGATGAAACAGGCTCGGTGACCGAAGGTGGTGCTCCTGGCGATGATAACACGGGAGAACTCACGGCCCCCGGTAGTACGATCACGCTTGTATCCAAAGAAACCACTGATAGCCCGGGCATGAGCACAGGCACATACGGCGTGATGGCGTTTGATGGAACGACTTGGACTTACACACTAGATGACAGGGCGGAGGCGTTAGGTGATCAGCAAACGGCCACTGAAACCTTCACCTTTAGCACTGGAGGGGAACCCTTCGTTGTGACCATCACGGTTACTGGCGTCAATGATGCCCCTGTGGTTGTCACGGCTATCACGAATAAAACAGGGACGATCAACCAGCCGATTGCGGAGATTAATCTGAGCGATGCTTTCACTGATGCTGACGAGAATGATACTTTGACTCTGGCGTTAACGGTGACGTTTGATGGCACTGACGATAATACCGACAATGGCATAGAGGTCGTTTTGGCGACTAATGGCTCCACGACCACTTTGGGAGACACCGGTCTTACTTATAACACTGAAACCCATATTCTCTCTGGTAGTCCGAGTGCTGTGGGCACTTACAAGATAAAGATTGTGGCGACCGACAGCGCTGGCGAATCCTCCGCAGAGACGGAGTTTGACATTGTGATCGCGCACCAAACAATCTCTGGTGATGAAACAGGCTCGGTGACCGAAGGTGGTGCTCCTGGCGATGATAACACGGGAGAACTCACGGCCCCCGGTAGTACGATCACGCTTGTATCTAAAGAGATTACTGATAGCCCGGGCACAAGCACAGGCACATACGGCGTGATGGCGTTTGATGGGACGACTTGGGCTTACACACTAGATGACAGGGCGGAGGCGTTAGCGGACGGGCAGACGGCCACTGAAAGTTTCACCTTTACCACTGGAGGGGAACCCTTCATTGTGACCATCACGATTACTGGCGTCAATGATGCCCCAGTGGTTGGCACGGCTATCACGAATAAAACAGGGACGATCAACCAGCCGATTGCGGAGATAAATCTGGGCGATGCTTTCACTGATGCTGACGAGAATGATACTTTGACTCTGGCGTTAACGGTGACGTTTGATGGCACCGACGATAATACCGACAATGGCATAGAGGTCGTTTTGACGACTAATGGTTCCACGACCACTTTGGGAGACACCGGTCTTACTTATAACACTGAAACCAATATTCTTTCTGGTAGCCCGAGTGCTGTGGGCACTTACAAGATAAAGATTGTGGCGACCGACAGCGCTGGCGAATCCTCCGCAGAGACGGAGTTTGACATTGTGATCACGTCCCAAACAATCTCTGGTGATGACACAGGCTCGGTGACCGAAGGCGGTGCTCCCGGCGATGATAACACGGGAGAACTCACGGCCCCCGGTAGTACGATCACGCTTATATCCAAAGAAGCCACTGATAGCCCGGGCACGAGCACAGGCACATACGGCGTGATGACGTTTGATGGGACGACTTGGACTTACACGCTAGATGAAAGGGCGGAGGCGTTAGGTGATCTGCAAACGGCCACTGAAACCTTCACCTTTAGTGCCGGGGGTGCGACCTTTGAGGTGACGATCACGGTTACTGGCGCCAATGATGCTCCTGTGGTTGGCACGGCTATTACGAATAAAACAGGGACGATCAACCAGCCGATTGCGGAGATTAATCTGGGCGATGCTTTCACTGATGCTGACGAGAATGATACTTTGACTCTGGCGTTAACGGTGACGTTTGATGGCACCGACGATAATACCGACAATGGCATAGAGGTCGTTTTGGCGACTAATGGTTCCACGATTACTTTGGGAGACACCGGTCTTACTTATAACACTGAAACCAATATTCTCTCTGGTAGTCCGAGGGCCACCGGCACTTACAAGATAAAGATTGTGGCGACCGACAGCGCTGGCGAATCCTCCGCAGAGACGGAGTTTGACATTGTGATCGCGCCCCAAACAATCTCTGGTGATGACACAGGCTCGGTGACCGAAGGCGGTGCTCCCGGTGATGATAACACGGGAACGCTCACGGCCTCCGGCACTGTAATCACGCTTGTATCCAAAGAAACCACTGATAGCCCGGGAATGAGCACAGGCACATACGGCGTGATGACGCTTGATGGGACGACTTGGACTTACACACTAGATGATAGGGCGGAGGCGTTAGGTGATCAGCAAACGGCCACTGAAACCTTCACCTTTAGGGCCGGGGGTGCGACCTTTGAGGTGACGGTCACGGTTACTGGCGTCAATGATGCCCCTGTGGTTGGCACGGCTATCACGAATAAAACAGGGACGATCAACCAGCCGATTGCGGAGATTAATCTGGGCGATGCTTTCACTGATGTTGACGAGAATGATACTTTGACTCTGGCGTTAACGGTGACGTTTGATGGCACCGACGATAATACCGACAATGGCATAGAGGTCGTTTTGGCGACTAATGGTTCCACGATTACTTTGGGAGACACCGGTCTTACTTATAACACTGAAACCCATATTCTCTCTGGTAGCCCGAGGGCCACCGGCACTTACAAGATAAAGATTGTGGCGACCGACAGCGCAGGCGAATCTTCCGCAGAGACGGAGTTTGACATTGTGATCGCGCCCCAAACAATCTCTGGTGATGAAACAGGCTCGGTGACCGAAGGTGGTGCTCCCGGCGATGATAACACGGGAACACTCACGGCCCCCGGTAATACGATCACGCTTGTATCCAAAGAAATCACTGATAGCCCGGGAATGAGCACAGGCACATACGGCGTGATGACGTTTGATGTGAGCAGTGGCGAGTGGGTTTACACGCTAGATGAAAGGGCGGAGGCGTTAGCGGAGCAGCAAACGGCCACTGAAACCTTCACCTTCAGGGCCGGGGGTGCGACCTTTGAGGTGACAATTACGGTTACTGGCGTCAATGATGCCCCTGAGGTTAGTACACCTCCCCTCAATATAAGAGGTGAAATAGATGAAACGATTAAACCGATTGATCCAATCGCCTTTTTTACTGATATCGACGGCGATGAATTAACTTTTACGGTGACGCTCGATGATGGCACACCGTTGAGCACGATCGGGCTTACTTATGACGATCCAGTCACTCCCGGACAAATCACTGGCACGCTGAGTCAAATTGGCGAACACATAATCAAAATCGTAGCGAATGACGGTAATGGCGGGACGGCCGAGACGACATTTACCATCACGGTGCAGGACACACCTGAAATTCAGCGTAACAGCCTCACTTATAATCCCGATGAGACGAGTATCACTATTGATGAGACAATGCTGGAGGTTACCTCTGGAAATGAATCTGACCCAACATTGCTAGTATACACCATTACCACTCTGCCGGATGCAGGCAGGCTATTGAAGAGTGGGACTCAACTCAATAACGGTGATACCTTCACCCAGGCGGATATTAACAACGGGCTCATAACCTATGAGCCATCAGTTAGCGACCCTTCTACATCACAAAGCAACCCGCTGTCCTTCACATTTTCAGATGGAGTGGTCGACCTTGAGGAGCAAACCCTCCAGATCACCTCGCGAGAGGTTTTTGTGGATGAGACCCCGCCGGCCGAAGATAAATTGATAGATCTTTCTACTGAAATAGTCCCGCAGAAGATAGAGGCGGGAGATGGCAGTGATATCATCACTGGCGGCACGAGTGATGATCAAATAGATGGCGGCGCGGGCGATGATGAGATTATTCTTACCCACACCACAGTCAATAACGTAGAAGTAGACGCAGGCGCCGATGAAGTGCTTTATGCTTTCGATTATGATGGTGTTGGCAGTGATGGCGGTGATGAGATTGTGGGTTTTAAGCGCGGACAAGATAAATTAACATTCGTTGTAGAGGGTAATTTCGATAGTCTGACAGCGTTTCTAAAAAGCCTCAATGGCGCGGACGGTGAAGATTTAACCGCTGATGATGCCTTTATCGTCACCATGCAGTGGGGAACTGATGAGGCTGGCGCTTTCTATTTTGACGGCGTGTTGCTGCACTTTAAGGAAGGAACATCTTTCGGCGGCGGGCGGATTTCTAGCCCTGTGGTCCAGATCACTTTCGATGAGCGTCTTGGTCTTGACGATTTGATTGAGATTCTGGGCGGGGCGGGTAATGCTGAGAACTTTGACTTCACCCACGCAGCATTCGAGAGTCTGGATGAAGTCTTGCCGCGTCTTTTTGGCGAGGGGAGCATTGGTTTTAAGGTTGTTGATCCTGGAGGTACTAACGGAGCAAGCGAGCGGGCGAGCGAAGAGCCCCTAGACCCCCCCATTTATGAGACGCTTAGTGAGCAGCTTGACGATGACCTGCAACCAACCAGCTTTGAATTAGGCGGCGGAGAGACCGATATCATCTAATGCTGTCATGGGAGCGCTTGGATTACCGCTGGTCTGCTCAAAAAAATCAAAGCATCGATACGGCCTAATCAATAGAGGACGCGCATTTTTAATATCTCATCAAGAATCGCACCAAATCCTCACCACTCATCGCTTTAAGGCTAAGGGCAATTAATCCCCCGTGATGCCTTAAAAATTGGAGCGCTTAAAACCTCGCGCCCCTCAGCCCTGATGAGAGAATCCCATGGCCCGGTCTCATGGCGCCCGATTGTTGCCAAGAGCAAGAATAGTGGGGCGCGTCATCTGAACGTCCTTGGAACCAAGACCGGCGCGACCAAGGCCTAGGGAGTCAATACGACCTCAATCACAATAGAAACCCAATGATGGTATCAAGAGTAAATGGTGCCTGGGAGAAGACTCGAACTTCCACGACCTAAAGGCCACTGGCACCTGAAGCCAGCGCGTCTACCAATTCCGCCACCCAGGCTTGGAAATACCGTAACCAGTATGCTCGCCAGAATACCCGCCTTGCGTCATCTGTCAAATAGTTTCACCTCTAATGTAAAAAGCCCTCTCGCCAATCGCCATTGATCGAGCTATATTATAACCCGAGATGATGAAATGATGAGACGATGAAATGAAACTCAATAATGCAACAGTTGCCGTCATTGGCGGCACCGGATTCATCGGGCGCCACATTGTCGAAAAATTGGCACGTCATGGCGCGCGCGTTAAAATCCTCACCCGAAACGCTGAGCGCGCCAAATTCCTCAAGCCCCTCGGCCAAGTCGGGCAGATCACCTTGATCACAGGAGACGCCAATGACGAAGTCGCACTCCGCGCCACCCTCGATGGCGCTGAGGCCGTGATCAATACCGTCGGGATTCTCGCCCAGTCCCGTCGGCAGCGCTTTAACACGCTTCAGGCTGACCTGCCGCACCGCATTGGCAAAATCATCAGCGGGGCGGCGTCAGATCGCCGGCCGCGGCGCGCAAGACCTCGAATTATTCACCTATCAGCCATCGGAGCTGATCCTTCATCCCCCAGCGCCTATGCGCGGACTAAAGGGCAGGGGGAGGAACTGCTGCTAAAAGTTTTCCCCCAGGCTACCATCCTGCGTCCCTCACTGGTATTTGGGCCGGGAGACGGGTTTTTTAATCGCTTTGCCTCTATAGCGGCCTTAGCCCCTGTATTACCGCTGGCCGGCGGCGGGCGCAATCTAATCCAGCCGGTTTATGTTGGGGATGTTACGGCCGCAGTTATCAAAGCCCTAACCGATGATAGCACCGAGGCGCAGATCTATGAACTTGGCGGCCCGGAGATCATGACTTTCCGCGATGCAATGCGCTATATCCTCACCACCATCAGCCGTGATAGAATTTTGTTGCCGATCCCGTTTTGGATGCTGGGTATTTGCGCGATCCCTATGGCTTTTCTGCCAAACCCGCCATTTACAAGAGACCAACTTAAATTGCTCAAGATAGATAATGTTGTCTCATCAGGGGGCAAAGTCAAAACCTTGATGGACCTTGACATAACTCCAACTCCTCAGGACCTAATCGTGCCGCAATATCTTGAACGCTATAAGCCCGGCGGACGCTTTGCTATAGAAAAAAACTAGACGATATACGCAACCAGCAACAGAATACACCCCAGCACAATACGATATAACACAAACGGCATAAAGCCGATGTGGTGTATCAACCTCATCATCAGTGAAATAGATACCAGTGCGAACCCCAGCGCCAAAACCGCCACAAGCATCGCCGCCGCGATCAGATCGCCCGCGCCGGTCATCATGAGATCACTTGTTGATTGAACACTCGCGCCTAAAATCGCTGGAATAGATAAAATCATCGCGAAACGCGCTGATGCTCGGCGGCTTAAACCGCTAAAACGTGCCATCGTCATACAAATCCCAGAACGACTCGTACCAGGAATTAACGCCAGAGGTTGAGCGAGACCGATCACAATCGCCTCCCTCAAGGTTATTGTTATCATCGATCGTTCCCCCTGGTTGCGATCAGATACGCCAAGCAAGACCCCGAAAATCAACGTAGTCCAGCCAATCACTTGGATATTGCGCAAGTAAAGGGTCACAATATCATAATGGCTTATAAGATAACCTATGATGATCAAGGGGACGGTCGCAACCAGCACCATCACTGAAGGCATCAACATTTCACGGTGATATCGCCCGCAAGAAAAAAATGCGGCGAGCATCTCTCTAATAGCGCGGAAATTATACAAAATGACCGCGATGAGAGTGCCAAAATGCGCCGCGACATCTATTACCAACCCCTGATCCGCAGCACCGGTCAGGCGGGGAAATAAAATCAAATGCGCTGATGATGAAATTGGCAGAAATTCGGTAATACCCTGAATCGCCGCGAGAATGAGCAAATTTTCAACCATATCTCTCCCTCAAGATAACCCATCCTAGCAAAAAACCATCGCCCTAGGGGAGCGTTATTTTAGGGCGAGCATAGTGCGAGAGGATAAACTTTAACGTATCCAAAAAGCGACCGCTGGCGATTAGATCACATCAGGGGTGATGTCCAAAGGTTCCTCCACGTCTATAACCTCAACTGCGATATATAGATGGTTGAGAGGCAGAGGATCATCATCCGTGCCATAGGTAAGGTGGATCTCATAAACGTTGTTAAACGCATAGCGCTCGCCGCCGGCGGCATCAGTGGGGTTTTCAAAATCAGGAGAGTCTCTAAAAAATAAGCCGCCATCCTGATGGAGTATAAACAGGTCAGAATCAAAAGATATATGTTGCAAACCTGATATATGGGTATCGGGGGTAAGCTGATAGGAGATGTTTTCAGGCAATTGATAAATTGGCGTGTCCGTTGAGATATTCTCATCAACCTCAACTCTCTCATCTCCGTTAGTGAAGTGCCCTTGCACATCGCGGAATCGTTCAGCCGTCTCAAAATTTGTCTCCGGCGCGCCGTAAAGCCACTGCAAAATTTCAATGTCGACGGACGTAAGTGTTTTAAGGTCGGTGTTAGAGCTCAAGATACTATTATCGAATTCCGATTCTGGTATTGTAGGCCAATTCCCACGAGGCGATGCATCAGAGGGATGAAAAAGCCCAAGCGCATGGCCGATTTCATGGAAAAAAAGATACTTATTCTCAGTGATGCGATCACCTTCACCAAAAAAGACGGCCAATCCATCGCTTAAAGATAACCCACCAAGACCATCCACCTCCTCTCCCCCAAACGGGGGGACTGCATTCTCGGATTTTTCCTCAAAAGCAATCGTGATATCGCCGATAACGCCCGAACGTTGGATGTTATGTCCCACCTCGATAAACTTGAGATTGGCGACGGATTCAAAGACCTCAAACACCTGCTCTATGTACAATCGTGCAAGATCGATATTTTCCTGTGATGTTAAACGACTCGTCGTTGGGCCATAAGTACCGAACGACCATGTCAAAATAAGTGGTCCTTGATCAGGTGCAGAAAAGGCGTATCCACTTAAAAGAGATTGCGCCTCGGGACTTGGTAGTTCGTCTGGTGAGTAATCTTCACGATCCACATTGAATAGTGACGCTCCTGTGGTTGATTTTTTTTGGTTATTGTTCTCAAGCAGAATGTCCTCGATCTCGACCTGAATATACCGGGCGGATTTAGTGCCATCTGCGGCGGTATGAGTTACCTCTATACGATAGATATTATCGCGGTTGTTATCTGTGGGATTTTCAAAATCAACCAGCGTGCGCACCCAGATCTTGCCTTCAGCATCCACGCGAAAACGATCGTTATCAAAACGCCCACGTTCAAGCGAAAATATCCCGCCGCCAGCTGGCCCATTCGCGCCATTATCCTGTGGTGGATCAAAGTCAAATATAACCTTGTTTAAGGGATGGTTTTCATAAATTGTTATAATTTCGATAGGCGTGCCGTCCGCAGGGAAGGGGTCGTCTTCAGGGATGATCTCGGGCGGATCCGAAGCAACAATCTCAAAATCGATGCTATCTTCACCAAAGAGACGCGGCAAAACATCAGCCAGATTCTTAAACGCCGCCAGACCACTGTCAAAATTATCAGCGACCTTCTCCGCGCCGCCTAAAATCTCAATCAGATCATCAAGATCAAGCCGCTCATCAAAAGTGATAGAGACTAGAGGGCTAGAAACCCGCCCGCCGCCGAAAGATGGTGCTTCCTTAAAGTGTAGCAATACACCGTCAAAATAGAAGGTGCCCTCATCATCAAGACCCCCCATCATGGTGACAATAAAGGCATCATCATCGGTTAAATCCACCCCATCGTCGCCGTTGAGGCTTTGCAGAAACTCTCTCAGAGTGGTTATTTCACGATGAGAACTCACAATGAATGTCAATTTATCCTGATTACGCTTGAACCCCATAATGGCGTCCCCGCCATCGATGCCAACGCCATCATAACCAAAAGTATAAAACACTTCATCGGCCCCGGCGTCCTCGATCACGTTATTGACTGTACGGGTAAGCGTAATATCATCATCCCCCGCACCGCCCTCTATTTGATCATCGCCCTGGCCGCCGTTGATGGTATCGTTGCCATCACCGCCCTCTATTTGATCCTCGCCGCGCCCGCCGAGGATGTTGTCGTCGCCCGCGTCACCATTGATTTGATCTTCGCCTTGACCGCCGTGGATGCGATCGTCGCCTGCGCCACCCTCTATTCGGTCATCGTCCAGGCCGCCATGGATGGCATCGTTGCCTGCGCCGCCATCTATTCGGTCATCGTCCTGACCGCCGTGGATGGTATCGTCACCCGCGCCGCCCTCTATTTGATCCTTGCCCCGCACGCCGAAGATGGTGTCGTCACCCGCGCCTCCATCTATTTGATCATCGCCGTCCCCACTAGTGATGGTATCACTACCACCCTCCGTATCGATCTTCTGCGGGGTGGTTGTGCCAGAAAAATTGAGGAAGTTGTCTTGGGCAGCGTTCACCACCCTAGCAATCTCTCGGGGGATGATCGTGAGGGTTTGGTCAGACAAAGTGAGGGTGCCGTCCGAGACAGTAAAAGCTATGCCAATTGAGCTGGTGATCGGGGAGATAAAACGATAGGTGACAAGACCATTATTAATATCACTCTGGGTGAAAGTATCCCCATTGGTGAGTTCTACGCCACCACGGAATAGAGCGCCTCTTGTTGAGGTGGCTGTGAGCGTATAAGTCAGCTCAGAACCCGTGGGATGAGTGTAAGATAGGGCGGCGGCATCAATAACAGTCAGCTCGGCAATGGTTAGGGACAGCTCGGCGTTGTTTTTGATGATACCCGTTCCCTGATGGCCTTGTACTTCTGCTCGCTGCGGGGCGGTATTAGGAGAGGGTGTGAGGGTCTCACTCTGTTGCTGAAACAGCAATTCGTCATCCGCGTCGTTATTGTTATCAGACACCCTATAGACGCGAATCTGGTAACTCTCATCAGGGTCTATGGACTGTCGGATTAATCGCGAGTCTACCTCACCCTCCTGAAAAGTGATAAGGCCGCGATGAGGAGCACCGTGTTCGAAAACAATCTCCCAGCGGAATTTTTCGGGTGAGGAAAAGGCAACGCTGGGGGTGATGAAGAAGCTGAAACTGCCATCTTCACCAAGAACGGTATCCAAAGTAACAGGAGGGGTGCTGGTATATATCATAGCTTATATTCCTATGTCCTGAGGTAAAGCAACAAGCACAATTTCATAGTATCGGTTACTGTTCCTCAATATTTGGAGAATATCAATTTCTCCACGATCTAACTCAAGATTATACCATCAAACCCAATCAATACACAATTTTATAATGAAAGAGGACTGAGCAGTGAAGATGAATACAATATCCGCAGTTGACGGCCAATGTTAGATTATACCAGTGTCCATAGGGGTGCTTCGAAGTAGATCTCCTCAAAGTCAATCGGCCGCGACAATAGTCCTCGGTATCACCTTCCAAAAGCACCTTATCTTCGTTTTGGGTCTTCATTTGGGGTCTTCGTTTGGACGTCCTGTTGATATTTGCCTTATGCTCATATTTAGAAGTCTTTATAACCAGAGCCGACAAGAGGAGTAAGAGATAGCGAAACCTAGACTATACCAGATATCTTATTTTAGTTCCGATATGGTATTAAATAAAGGTGATCACTGAGAAAACACCTCAAAATAGCCTGACGTCTGGTATTTTTGATGAAAATAGTTAAAAACATTGACCTAGTTTGCAGACAGTGCTATGGTGCTTGTTGAGTGAAAGACGCAAAAGGAAAAAACAAAGACAATGTCAAACACACCGATGTTGCAATTCGTCCATCGCGCCAAAGCGATGCCAACCAAGCGTGGAGCCGAACGCCGCCGCCATGATTTCGATGAAATCTATGATGAATTCAACGCATCCGCCGCCACCGAGCAAGCCGGACGATGCTCGCAATGCGGGGTTCCTTTCTGCCAAATTCACTGCCCACTCCATAACAACATCCCCGACTGGCTCTTGCTGACCGCCGAAGGACGCATAAAAGAAGCGTGGGAGATCGCCTCAGCCACTAACAGTTTTCCCGAAATATGCGGACGCATTTGCCCACAGGACAAATTATGCGAAGGGAATTGCGTCATCGAAAAAGGCTTCTCGTCGGTCACCATCGGCGCGGTGGAAAGATACATCACCGAAACCGCGTTCGATAATGGCTGGGTTAAACCACCGATTCCCCTTCAGGAACTCAAACAATCGGTCGGAATTATCGGCGCAGGACCCGCCGGATTAGCAGCCGCTGAACGCTTAAGACAACGAGGATATCAAATCACCATCTATGATCGATACGATCGAGCGGGGGGCTTGATGATCTATGGAATCCCCAATTTCAAATTAGAAAAACACATAGTGCACCGCCGCGAGATGCTGCTGCGAGACGCCGGTATCACTTTCGTCCTCGATACCAATATCGGGGTTGATATAACGCTAGAAGAAATCCGCGATCGACACGACGCCGTGATGATCGCCACCGGTGTTTATAAGTCAAGAGAGTTGAATCTCGGCGACAGCGACCACCTCGATGGCATCATTCCCGCCCTCGATTACCTAACCACCGCCAATAAACTCGGGCTTGGCGATAAAATCTCACCGCAGCACAAAAAAAACCTGTCCGCTACCGGTAAAAATGTGGTGGTGATCGGCGGCGGCGATACCGCGATGGATTGCGTCCGAACCGCCATCAGACAAGAAGCAACAAGCGTCACTTGCGTTTATCGCCGCGACCGCGATAACATGCCAGGGTCGCTGCGTGAAGTCGATAACGCTATAGAAGAAGGCGTGGTATTTGAATGGCTATCACAACCCTGCGGTTTTGATGGCCAAGAACGCGTCACTGGCGTTCAATGCCAGAAAATCCATTTAGGATTGCCGGACGCAACCGGACGCCAAGTTCCCGAGCCAGTCGAAAATTCAGCGTATCGCCTGAAAGCCGACCTGGTGATTAAAGCACTTGGCTTTGATCCTGAAGACCTGCCGTCCTTATTCGCTGAACCCCGATTAAAAGTATCGCGTTGGGGGACTGTTAGCATTGATTGGAAAACCATGATGACACGTCTGGATGATGTTTTCGCCGCCGGCGATATCGTGCGGGGGGCCTCACTAGTCGTTTGGGCGATCCGCGACGGGCATGATGCCGCTGAGCAGATAGACAAACACCTAGTGGCCAAAGCCGCGTTGCAACACGCTACCATCGAGAAGGCCTCATAACGCCATGAGCATCACCGCCAACAACACCCAAAAAGACTGGCTAGCCCATCGCCGCGATATGGAAAAGCGGCTGAGTGAGGCCGGAGTCTGGTCACCTGACCTTGAACATGATTCTTGCGGGGTTGGCTTTATCGCCGCGCTCGATGCCAAACCAAGCCGTGAAGTCGTGGTTAAGGCCATCGAAGCCTTGCAATCCATCTGGCATCGAGGCGCGGTCGATGCCGACGGTAAAACCGGCGATGGCGCGGGACTCCATCTCGATATCCCGCAGGATTTTTTCAGCGAGCATATCGAGCGCACCGGACACCAGAACGACGGCGGAAGAATCGCGGTGGGCATGGCATTTCTGCCCCGAATAGATATCGCTGCGCAGGAACGATGCCGGTGCATCGTTGAAACAGAAATCTTCAAAGCAGGATTCCATATCTATGGCTGGCGGCAAGTGCCAGTTAATGTCGCGATTATCGGTGAGCGCGCGGATGCGGGACGCCCGGAAATAGAACAAATCATGTTCTCAGTCCCCGCAAACCTCGCCGAAGCCGATGTAGAACGACAGCTGTATGTCATTCGCCGCAAGATCGAAAACGCCATCCTCGATGATAAAATTATGGATTTTCATCTGTGCTCATTCTCAACACGCTCTATTATCTATAAGGGGATGTTTCTCGCCGAGCAGGTCGCAGCGTTCTACCCAGACCTCACGGATGAGCGCTTTATTTCGCGTTTCGCTATCTATCACCAGCGGTATTCAACCAACACTTTCCCAACATGGAAACTCGCGCAGCCCTTCAGAGTGCTCGCGCATAACGGCGAAATAAACACTTTTCGCGGCAATAAAAACTGGATGTCATGCCATGAAGACCGAATGGGTTCCGATCTGTTTGGCGAGGATATCGTGTCACTAAAACCCCTTATCGAAAATGGCGCGTCTGACTCATCCGCCCTCGATAGCGTGTTCGAGTTACTTTTGCATGGCGGGCGCGACTTGCCGATGGTCAAAACCATGATGATCCCTGAAGCACTCGGACGAGGCATCGCGCCAGAACTAAGAGATCTCTACGGCTATTGCAGCGCCGTCATGGAACCTTGGGACGGCCCCGCCGCAATCGCGGCCTATGCCGGAGACTGGGTGCTCGCCGGCATGGATCGTAACGGATTAAGACCGATGCGCATCACCATCACTGAGGACGGATTCCTAATCGCCGGGTCAGAAACCGGCATGGTGCAGATAGATGAAGCCAAAGTTGTTGAAAAAACGAGCCTCGGCCCTGGGCAAATCATCGGGTTTAATTTCGCTGAAGCCAAAATCTACCGCGATGATGATCTTAAAAATGCGCTAACCCGGCGGCAAGACTGGGGAAAATGGCTCGGCAGATCACAGGTGATGGATGATCTGCTGGCCGACAACGCCCCGCATGATATCTCCACTCTTTCCACCGAAGACTTGCGCCGCCGCCAATTCACCGCCGCCTGGACGATGGAGGATATGGAACTGTTGTTGCAGCCCATGGCCGAGGACGGCAAGGAAGCTGTGGGATCGATGGGGGATGATGCTCCGCTTGCTGTTTTGTCCGATAAATACCGCGGCTTGCATCATTTCTTCAGGCAGAATTTCTCGCAAGTCACTAACCCAGCAATTGACTCACTCCGTGAACGGCATGTGATGACTTTGCGCACTAGGCTCGGTAATCTCGGCAATATCCTCGATGAAAACCCTGAGCAATGCGATCACCTGCTGCTGAACTCACCGATTTTAACCTCAGCCGAACACGAATCGCTAAAAGCATACCTCGGCGCCAAAGCCGCAAGGATCGATATCACCTTTGATATTACCGCCGGCAGCGATGCGCTACAAAACGCTCTTGATGCCATAGAACGAGAGGCTGAAGAGGCTGTGCGGGGCGGGGCGGAACATCTCATGCTCGATGACCATAATGTTAACGAAACCCGGATGGCCATCCCTTCAGTTCTCGCGGTCGGGGCGGTGCACGCGCATCTGGTGATGCGGCAACTCAGAACATTTACATCGCTTAATATCGCTAGTGGCGAATGTCTCGATGTTCATCATTTTGCTGTGCTCATCGGTATCGGCGCCACCACCATCAACCCTTGGCTGGCTGAAGAATCAGTCCGCGACCGTCATAAACGCGGATTATTAAAAGGGCTTAGTGCGAACGAAGCTGTCAATAATTACCGCAGCGCTACCGAAAATGGCTTGCTTAAAATTATGTCTAAAATGGGCATTTCGGTGTTGGCTTCATACAGGGGCGGATATAATTTCGAGGCGCTGGGGCTTTCAAGATCACTGGTATCGCGGTATTTTCCGCCGATGTCATCGCGTATTTCAGGGCTTGGCATCAGCGGAATCCATACCCACCTTAAAACGTTGCATCAAGAAGCGCGGTTGGGGGCTAGTGTCATTTTGCCGGTCGGCGGTTTTTTTCGCTATCGTAAGTCAGGCGAGCATCACGCCTTTGATGCAGACGCTATCCACACCCTGCAACGATCTTGCGAGACGGGAAGCTATGACGACTGGAAAGCGTATTCAGCGAAAGTCTCGGCCTCGTCGCCGGTCAATCTGCGTGATTTATTAGATTTTGTCCCGCGCAACGACCCCATTAATCTAGATGAGGTCGAGAGCATCACATCTATTCGAAAAAAACTGGTCTCCCCAGGTATTTCACTGGGGGCGTTAAGCGTGGAGGCGCATGAAACACTTTCTATTGCCATGAATAGAATCGGCGCGAAATCCGATTCAGGCGAGGGAGGAGAAGACCCCACGCGATTTGTTTTGCGCGAGAATGGCGATAACCCTTCATCGGCCATTAAGCAAATCGCCTCAGGGCGTTTTGGCGTCACCGCCGAATATCTGAATAACTGTGATGAGATCGAGATTAAAATCGCCCAAGGTGCAAAGCCCGGCGAAGGTGGGCAGCTGCCGGGAATCAAAGTTAACGCGATGATCGCAAAACTTAGGCATTCAACCGAAGGCGTCACGCTAATCTCGCCGCCGCCCCACCACGATATCTACTCGATAGAAGATCTGGCGCAGCTGGTTTATGACTTAAAACAAATCAACCCAAATGCCCGGGTTTGCGTCAAACTAGTGGCCTCCACCGGCATCGGCACAATCGCCGCCGGAGTCGCTAAAGCCAAAGCCGATACTATTTTGATCTCAGGGCATAGCGGCGGCACCGGCGCAAGCCCGCAATCATCTATTAAACATGTCGGATTGCCGTGGGAGATCGGATTAGCCGAAGTGCATCAGGTGCTGACCATGAACGGCCTGCGCGACAAAGTCATCCTGCGCACCGATGGCGGGATTAAAACAGGACGCGATATCGTCATCGCTACGATGCTCGGCGCTGAGGAATGTGGCATCGGCACCGCCTCGCTGATTGCTATGGGATGTATTATGGTGCGCCAGTGCCATTCTAACACATGCCCGGTCGGGGTTTGCTCACAGCGCGCCGACCTGCGCGCAAAATTCACCGGCACCCCTGAGAAAGTCGTCCAACTCTTCACCCACCTCGCCGAGGAAACCCGCGAAATACTCGCGTCCCTCGGCGCAAAAAACCTGAGTGAAATTATCGGGCGAACCGATATGCTAGCCCAAGTCAGCCGAGGAAATAAAGCTTTGGACGACCTCGATCTTAATCCGATTCTCGTTCGCGCCGATATCAAATCCGCCGATATTAAAGCTGGTGAGCCGCGCACCAAAAAACAACGCAACGAAGTGCCCGATGCCCTCGATGCCATGATGGTGGTGGATGCCGCATCCGCCCTTGAGTTGGGGCAGAAAATCCAGCTTTCTTATAATGTCGATAATACTCAACGCGCGATCGGCACTAGGCTATCGTCCCGTATCGTCCGGCGTTTTGGCATGACAGGGCTTATCGATAACACCATCACCGTGCAGCTGAGAGGCTCTACCGGGCAGTCGCTAGGCGCGTTCGCCGTCAAAGGGCTTAAACTCGATGTTTTCGGCGATGCTAATGACTATGTTGGCAAAGGGCTTTCAGGCGGGGCTATCGCCATTCGCCCAGCGCCAGCTTCAAAAATTGTTCCTGAAAACAACACGATCATTGGCAACACCGTGCTTTATGGCGCTATTTCGGGCAAGCTTTTTGCCTCAGGGCGGGCGGGCGAGCGCCTGGCCGTCCGCAATTCAGGCGCAACCGCTGTGGTTGAGGGATGTGGGTCTAATGGGTGTGAGTATATGACGGGAGGAACGATCGTTATCCTCGGCGCGGTTGGGGCGAATTTCGGCGCGGGCATGACAGGCGGCCTCGCTTTTGTCTATGACCCCGATGATAGGTTTACCGATCAGGTCAATTCTGATACGATCGGTCTTCACCGAGTGACAACCGATTATTGGGATGAGCAACTGAAAACACTGATTATCGAGCACGAAAACGAAACCCACTCATCGATCGCCGCCCGAATCCTAAGTAATTGGCAGCGTGAGGTGCGAAAATTCTGGCAGGTTGTTCCTACCGAAATGCTCGATAAACTTGATCCTCCTGTCCAAATCCTATCCACTCAGAGTTCTCCACAAGAAACATCAACTACCGCTTAATGACCACACAATCTCATGTCATGGATACGCCTGATCCCCAATATATGATCAGACCGCAAGACGATCATGACTTGAGTGAAATCGCGCGGTTGATGGGTTTGAGTTTTGCGGCCAGCCATAAAAGCCGAGTAATCCACCTGTTGCGTGGGGGCGAGATGGTGCATGAATTATGCCATGTCGCTGTTGATATGCACACAAGCAAGGGCGCAAGGTTGTTGGGCTCGATCAGATACTGGCCGGTCACGGTTGGCGGACGCCCGGCTCTGGTGCTCGGGCCTCTTGCGGTTAACCCTGAATGGCGCGGGTTTGGTATTGGAGTTGCCCTGGTTGAGACAAGTTTAGCCCTTGCCGCCCAAGGGCACTGGGAGTGGTGCTTTGTGTCGGGCGAGCCGAATTATTACCTCAAATTTGGATTCAAAAAAGTAAGCAGTGATGAGATTAGCTTGCCTGGATTTATCGAGGAAGAAAGACTCCATCTCATGGCACTCCCCGCCGCAAAACCACTTGATATGCCGCAAAAACCATGGGCGATCAAATCCACAATCCAGAGCGAAAAAGGGATTTTTTAAGCTATGCGGGTTCTGCATCATTTCTGGCTGTCTTCAGGGTCGCGATTTGCCCGAATTATGCTGGCTGAGCGCAAATTGGATTTTTTGCCGAAATTAGAAGAATACTGGCTGAGAAAAGACGATTTTTTACGGATTAATATCGCCGGGTCAGTTCCCGTTCTGGTGGAGGATGACGGCACGGTGCTGACCGGAACCTACGCCATCGCAGAGTATTTCGAGGATATTATGCCTGAAACCTCATTGCTGGCCGGCTCCCCCGCCGCCCGCGCTGAAATAAGGCGGCTGTTTGCTTGGTTCTCCTCTAAGGCAGAGCGTGAAATCGTCCGCCCGCTTGTCCATGAGCGCTTTATTAGTCGGGTGACTAACAACGGGGTTCCGTCCTCGGGAGTAATCCGTTCGGCGCACGATAATCTCTCCATCCACCTTGAATACATCAACTATCTTGCTGAAAGACGGCCTTGGCTAGCCGGCGCGAAAATAAGTATCGCTGATCTTCATGCCGCCGCCTCGCTGTCGGTGCTCGATTTTATGGATGATGTTGACTGGGAGTCTTGGCCGGAGGCGAAAACTTGGTATTCACGGATTAAATCTCGGCCGTGTTTCAGACAGCTGCTCAATGACCAGGTGGTCGGAATCACCCCGCCGCCGCATTACGCCGATCTTGATTTTTAAGATTAATGCTTCAGCGTGACTTCAGCTAAAGTCGCTAGCAGAATATCTATGTGCTCGGGCGCGGAGAAACGATGTCCTGCGCCCTCAACGAGCACCACCTCAACATTGTCATGCGTGATATTCGCCGCTAGTTTTTCTGATGTTTCAAACGGGACTTCCTCATCAGCCGTCCCGTGAAGCAGCCGAACCGGACACGAGAGTGCGAGCGGGGTGCGCAAGACCAGATTCTTTCTGCCATCTGTAATCAGATTTAATGGATAAATGACGTCCTCATCGCTATAGGGATTGGGCAGGCTAATGCGCCCTGTGCTTTCCATCTCAGCACGCTGGTCTTGGCTAAGGGCCCTCCAGATTAAATCCTCGGTAAAATCAGGGGCGGCCGCAATACCAACCAAAGCCCGAACCTGATGCGGGCGGGATAACGCCACCAGCACCATCAGCCAGCCGCCGAGTGATGAGCCGACAAGATACACCTCATCCAGACCCAGATGATCTATGACGTCAAGGCAATCCTGACGCCAACGGCTAATCGTGCCAGCCAAAATATCCCCTGATGATGCGCCGTGACCGAAATAATCAAAGCGCAGAATACCTAAACCTTGTTGCTCGGCCCACTCGGCGGTCGCGAGCGCCTTTCCTCCCAGCATATCTGAGCCATGGCCGGGCAGAAAAACAACCGTCGGCTTGCCCTCAACAAGATTGGCCTGGTAGGCGATCCTGTCGCTACTATCGAGGGTGAGATAACTGGTTGTTGCGTTATCAGGGCTATTCGTCATATACCATCTCAAGGTTAAAATTTATCGTAGGCCAGAAAAAACACATGACGCTATCATTGTCCATCCCTGATATGAAAGGCAAGACCATCGCGCAGATTTTACCACGGCTTGATCTGGGCGGGGTAGAACAGGAGACAATAGATACAGCCACCGCGATTATCTCGGCAGGTGGGCGGGCTATTGTTATCAGCGGTGGTGGACGGATGGTCGCAAAACTCACGCGGGCCGGGGCTGAACATATCACCATACCGGCGGGGTCGAAAAACCCCCTGCGCTGGACGCTGATCAGGCGGCACATCGCCGAAGCGCTAAAAAGCCATTCCGTTGATTTGGTTCATATCCGCTCAAGAGCGCCTGCGTGGATTGCTATGAAGGTGGCAAGACAGCTTAATATTCCCGTCCTCACCACTATTCATGGACGGTATAAGGCCCAAAATATGGCCAAGAAAATCTATAACGGCATTATGGTTAAAGCTGATCGGGTGATCGCTATTTCAGAGTACACCGCCAAAATTATTCAAGATCAATTCCCTGCGGCCGCCAATAAAATCACCGTTATTCATCGAGGCGTTGATTTGGAGGTATTTGATCCTAAAACTGTGTCTAATCAACGGGTGATCAATGTTGCAGATAATCTGGGGGTTCCCGATCATGTGCCTGTGATCATGCTGCCGGCGAGACCCACGCCGGGGAAAGGTATGGAGATCATGATCGACGCGCTGGCGATGATCAATGACGTGCCGGTGATGATGTTTTTGGTCGGGGCGGCGGGCAGAAACGCAAAATTCCAACAGAAACTGAGCACGAGAATCGAACGCCATGACCTTGGCGGTAAAGTGCGATTAACCCCGTCTTGCAGTGATATGCCCGCCGCAATGTTGTTAGCAGATGTGGTGGTGATGCCTTCGGTTATGCCAGAGCCTTTCGGGAGAGTGGCGATCGAGGCGCAGGCCATGGGGCGGCCTGTGGTGGCTTTTGACCATGGCGGGACGAGCGAGATTATCGTTCACGGCAAGACTGGCTGGCTGGCTGTGCCGAATGACGTAAAAAGCCTTGCCTGTATGGTGAGAGAGGCGTTGAATATGTCGCTCGCCACGCGGAAAAGCATGGCCGCAGAGGCGCGGGAACATATCAGGCAGAATTTCTCGGCGCATAAAATGGTCGCGTCCACGCTGGCAATTTACGACCAGATGATTAGGGCATGGCGGTGAGAGTGGTGTACTTGTTGTCAGAACAAGTACTATCGAATTGAGGTCTCGCCTATTTCTTTCAACACATCAAACATGTCTTCTTGTGTCCAATCCTCTTCTCGAAAGAACATAGATACAGGCGAAAAGCGATTTTTGGCACGGCCGCCATCACGCTTAAAAACATAAGTTTTATTCACTGGATAATATTCATTCATCATGGATATTTTCGACATGACACATGATTTTTTATCATAATCTTCCACAAAGTCACAACCATGCCCAAAGCATACAAAGCGCAATACTATCCTATCCCTGAAACAAGAGGGGGCTTTCGAAATCCCTGCGAGTGGTGTCTTTACCCGTGCAGATAGTTCATACCGGACGATTTTTGACCCGGCCTTAAAAAATACCTATGGAATCCGCGACCGGCGACGGGAGTTGGCCGCGATAATTTCTACGGTATTGCAAAACCTGCAATTAGAAGGATGAGATCATGACGAGCGACTTAAAAAATAAAGAAAAAGACTGGTTACAGCAAGAGGACGAGCGTTCAGATGAATTTACTCAATCTAACGATGACGTTAACAATCCCACGGCCCCCAAACCCAAATGATATGATTATATAATTATATTGTTTAAGGAGAGCAAACCTTCCGCTCATAGCGGGTTTTGATCAATCGCTAACGGGTGCTTTCCAGTAGATAAAACACTGAGAACAGACCTAAACACGGTATCTGTGGTTAAATGCTGTTGACTCTTATTTTGGTTGCACCTGATAATGAAGCCCAAGGGAGATTTTGAACAGTGACGTTATCCAGAAAATATCGAACATGACACAGCCCACGGAAAAACGTACGTGGCGTATAAGGTTTCGCCTTTGGTGGCTTACATGGCTTGTCCCTGCAATTCTGTTCGTAACTTTAGGGTCTATATCTGCGGAGCAAGGTGATGCAAGGGCGCAGTATAATCTTGGTCTGATGTATGTCAATGGAAGAGGCGTTCCGCAAGACTATGAGAAAGCCATTGACTGGTTCACCAAATCTGCAGAGCAAGGCTTTGCGGGGGCGCAGAATAATCTTGGTGTGATGTATGATATCGACGCCGCCAAGTCCTCGTAAGGAAGTCCTCTATATTTTGATGTAATGCTTGTGGAATAATGTGTGTATCACAGTTACGTCCTCCATTAATCATAAACCACAATACATTGTGTGAACCCTGTGTAGCCAAGCATATTACCATCAAAATCTTGTTGTTTAGGTTACATAGTAAGTCAAAGGTATTTTCAGCCAATTGTCCCTCTTGCCAAGTCAATAGAAAAAGACAATCCAAAGCTTGATGCAGGCGCGGCAAAAGGTTAAAGATAGGCGCTTAATTTCATGGCGAGGAACAGATGCCAACCATAACTCTCCCCGATGGAGCAAAACGACAATATGATGGCGAAATAACGCCGCAGCAGGTCGCCGCCGATATTAGCCCCGGATTGGCGAAAACCGCACTTGCGGCCAAAGTCAACGGCGCTCTAGTTGACCTCGCGCGCGTTATAGACCAAGACGCTGATGTTGCTATCATCACTCCGCGTGATGATGAAGCCCTGCCCTTAATCCGCCACGACTGCGCACATGTACTGGCTGAAGCCGTTGTTGAACTCTATCCTGAAGCCCAAGTCACCATCGGCCCCTCCATCGAGACCGGGTTCTATTATGATTTCAACCGCGAGACCCCGTTTTCCGAAGATGACCTCGCCGCCATCGAGGCGCGCATGCACGAGATCGTCGATCGCGATGAAATCATCACCCGCGAAGTCTGGAGTCGTGAGGACGCCATCGCGTTCTATAAGAAAAACAATGAGCCATTCAAAGTAGAACTCGTCGAAGCAATTCCGGCCGAAGAAACCGTCACTTTTTATAAGCAAGGCAATTTTATCGATCTATGCCGCGGCCCTCATGCACCTTCGACCACGCGCGTAGGGCACGCTTTCAAACTAATGTCAGTCGCTGGTGCATATTGGCGCGGCGATTCAAGCAAACCTATGTTGCAGCGAATCTATGGCGCTGCGTTCTTAACCGAAAAAGAACTCAAAGCATGGCTTCATATGCTCGCCGAGGCGGAAAAACGCGACCACCGAAAACTTGGACGCGCTCTTGATCTGTTCCATATCCAAGAGGAGGCGGTTGGGTCCGTGTTTTGGCACCCAAAAGGTTGGAAGATCTACAGGGAAATAGAAAACTATATGCGACGCCGCCTCGATGGCGCGGGATACCGCGAGGTCAAAACACCGCAGCTTATCGATAAAATCCTCTGGGAAGCCTCAGGACATTGGGAGAAATTCCGTGAGCATATGTTTACCGCCGCCAGCGAAGGCGACCGAACCCTCGCGCTCAAGCCGATGAACTGCCCTGGACATATTCAAATCTATCGGCAGGGCCTCACTTCATATCGCGATTTACCTATGCGAATGGCGGAATTCGGTTCATGCCATCGGAACGAGCCATCCGGCGCACTCCACGGCATCATGCGCGTTCGCGCCTTCACCCAAGATGATGCGCATATCTTCTGCACCGAAGAGCAAATCAACGCTGAAAGTGCTGCTTTTTGCTCACTTCTTCTCGATATTTACCGCGATTTTGGTTTTGATGAAGTGCGGGTTAAATTCTCTGACCGCCCGCCGGTGCGCGCAGGAGATGATGCGACTTGGGATAAAGCTGAGGAGGCTCTCGCCTCCGCAACCGCCGCCGCCGGGCTCGATGTAACCCTTAACCCGGGTGAAGGTGCGTTTTATGGCCCAAAACTAGAATTCATCCTACGCGATGCCATCGGGCGTGAGTGGCAATGCGGCACCTTGCAGGTGGATTTCGTCCTGCCCGAGCGACTGGATGCTGAATATGTCGCAGAAGACGGCGTGCGCCACCGCCCGGTTATGCTTCACCGCGCCATTTTAGGCTCACTAGAACGTTGGATCGGAATCGTCATCGAACAATATGCAGGAAACTTCCCGCTATGGCTCGCTCCAGTCCAATGCGTCATTGCAACGATCACCGACGCCGCCAGTGAATACGCCGTGGAAGTTCTTGAAGCCGCGAAAAACGCAGGAATTAGGGCTGAATTAGACTTGCGTAATGAAAAAATCGGCTATAAGGTGCGAGAACATTCGGTGGCTAAGACGCCTTATATTTTCGCCATTGGCGAACGCGAACGTGATAACAAAACGGTCGCAATCCGTCGGTTTGGTGAGGAAAAGCAGCAGGTTATACCGCTAGATGAAGCTGTTAAAACCCTCGCTCAAGATGTTTTACCGCCAGATTTAAAAAAAATCTGATATACTTGCATTATTGTACGGTGTAACTATAGTTTTTAGGAAAGGAGTACCTAAGATAGCACGTCAACCAATAAGCCCGAATAAGGCTCCACCCAGCCGTGATGGCCTTCGTGTCAACGACGCCATTACCGCACCAACCGTTCGCTGTATCAGCGAAACAGGTGAACAGCTCGGTGTTATCACCACCGATCAAGCGCAACAACACGCTGATGGGATAGGACTCGATCTTGTCGAAGTTCAACCCACCTCCGTGCCGCCTGTTTGCAAAGTCCTCGATTATGGCAAGTATAAATATGAAGCCCAGAAACGCGCCAATCTCGCTCGTAAAAAGCAGAAGATCGTCGCGGTCAAGGAAATCAAATTAAGACCCAATATCGACGAGCACGACTATAACGTCAAAATGCGCAACGTCCGAAAATTCATCGATGACGGTGATAAGGTCAAGGTAACCCTGCGCTTTCGCGGCAGAGAAATGGTGCACCAAGAACTCGGCGCGCAAGTTCTGGCCAGAGTGCGTGAGGAAATGGAAGAACTGACCAAGGTAGAGGCGATGCCTAAAATGGAAGGCCGGCAGATGGTCATGGTGCTCGCGCCCGCGTGAGCGCCTCCTGAAAATTACCTAAAAATAGATGAAACCCACTTGCTTTCAGTCTAGAGGGCGGGTATAGAAACCTATTAACAGTTCCGAGTATAGGCGATAAGGGCTGCCTTGCCGGATAGATGCAACCCGATCATCACGCTAATCGCACCGATGATCACTGACCAAATGAGGGAAAAATGCCCAAAATGAAAACTAATAGCGGCGCGAAAAAACGTTTTCGCCTGACCGCTACTGGGAAGGTGAGGGGTAGCTCCGCTTTTCTCCAGCATAATCTTCGTCGCAGATCGCAGAAAATGAAGCGCCAAGCGCGTGGTACTATGATTCTTAGCGCTCCTGATACACGCGTTGTTAAACGCTTCCTACTACCGAACGCATAGAGGAGATAGATCATGGCGAGAGTCACCTCAGGTAAAGCATCGCGCGCAAGACATAAAAAAGTCATCGCGGCGGCTAAAGGATACTACGGCCGGCGCAAAAACGTCTTTCGTGTTGCTACACAAGCCGTAGATAAAGCACGTCAATACGCCTACCGCGACCGCCGGACACGCAAGCGCGATATGCGCGGGCTCTGGATCGTGCGCATTAACGCTGCGGCCAGATTGAACGGCATGACCTATTCACAATTCATGAACGGCGTCAAAGTCGCTGGAATTGATATTGACAGGAAAATGCTGGCTGACCTCGCTGTGCGCGAGCCCACCGCTTTCGCAGAAATTGTTGAGACGGCGCGTAAAGCCTCCGCTTAAAAGGACGCTTGGCGATGGCGTCTGAGACGAAGAACCTCGAAAAAGATATTCTTACCGAGCTCGGGAACACCTCGAGCCTCGATGAGATTGAGGCTGTTCGCATCAAATATCTCGGCAAAAAGGGACTCCTCACCGCTGAGATGAAAGCTTTGGGGCATCTTGAATCTGAGGCAAGACGTGAGGCGGGACAAGCACTTAATGCCGTCAAAGACACCGTGATCAAAGCCCTCGATGACCGCCGAGATATACTCGCAAGAGAGGCCCTCGATAAACGCCTTGCAACCGAACAAGTAGATATCTCCCTAAGCCACAGGCCCCAAGCCGCCGGATCTATCCACCCGCTGGCGCAGACGCTTGAGGAGGTCATCGCGATCTTCGCCGAGATGGGGTTCACCACCGCCGAAGGCCCCGATATCGAAAGCGATTATTATAATTTCACCGCGCTTAATATGCCCGAAGATCACCCCGCAAGACAGGAACATGACACCTTTTATCTACCCCCTGATCAAGCAGGTGAGCGTAAAGTGCTACGCACCCACACCTCACCCGTGCAAATCAGAACGATGGAAAACGCCAAGCCGCCAATTAGGATTATGGCCCTTGGGCGAACGTATCGCTCAGACCATGACGCAACCCACTCGCCGATGTTTCATCAATGCGAGGGGCTGGTTATCGATGACGGCATAACGATGGCCCATCTCAAAGGCTGTCTTATTGAGTTCTGCCGTGCGTTTTTTGACGTAGATGACCTGCCAGTCCGCTTCAGACCAAGCTATTTTCCCTTCACTGAACCGTCGGCTGAGGTCGATATCGGATGCCGCCGTGATAGCGAAGGGCTCAAGATTGGAGCAGGGGATGACTGGCTCGAAATCCTCGGTTGTGGGATGGTTAATCCACGGGTTCTGGAATATTGTGGCCTTGACCCCAATGAGCATCAAGGATTCGCTTTCGGAGTGGGGCTTGAGCGGATCGCTATGCTCAAATATGGAATTCCCGACCTGCGCCCGTTTTATGACGGAGATCTGCGCTGGCTGAAACATTATGGGTTCCCGCCCTCCACCCCGCCTTCAGTTCATCTCGGTCTGGGGGCTTAAATGAAACTGACTTGGTCATGGCTCAAAGATCACCTTGATACCAACCTACCCTTGCAGCAGATCACCGATGCGCTAACCGCGCTCGGGCTCGAGGTCGAGGGCGTGGCCGATCGCGGTGAGGCGCTTAAACCTTTTACGATCGCGCGGGTTATCGATGCCAAACCCCATCCTGACGCTGATACCCTCAAACTCTGCACCATAGACACCGGCGATGCTACGGTTGAGGTGGTGTGCGGCGCGCCTAACGCTGAAAAAGGACTCATCGGCGTATTCGCCCCCGTCGGCGCATATGTGCCGGGGATTAATACTACCCTACGCGAGGTCGAAATCAGAGGAGTTAAATCAAGCGGCATGATGTGCTCAGAACGTGAAATGATGCTTTCCGAAGAGCATGATGGAATTATTTCTCTGCCCCAAGACGCGCCGGTCGGCAGCCCATTCGCTGTCTATGCCGGACTTGATGATCAGGTTATCGATATCGCTATTACCCCCGACCGAGCCGATTGCCTCGGAGTGCGGGGGGTCGCGCGAGACCTCGCTGCGATGGGGCTTGGCACACTCAAACCCCTTGATCTGGGTGAAGTCAAAGGCCAGGGCAAAAGCCGGATTTCGTGGAAGATAGACCTACCGCAAGATCAAAAGCACCTGTGCCCCAGAATCGCAGGACGGAGTTTTAGTGGGCTTGAAAACAGCAACGCGCCGCAATGGATGCAGCAAAGACTGAAAGCCGTAGGGCAACGTCCGATATCCGCACTGGTGGATATCACCAATTATATCATGATCGATATCGGCAGGCCTCTGCATGTTTATGACACAGATAAAATCAAAGGCGATGAATTAACAGTAAGACTCGGCAGAAAAAATGAACAAATCACCGCGCTGAACGAGAAAACTTACCAGATGGATGAAACGATGCTGGTGATCGCCGATGCGGATGGGGCCGATGATCTGGCCGGAATCATGGGGGGGGAGCGCACCGGCGTTGTACCCGAGACCACTGAGGTGTTTCTTGAGATGGCAATTTTTGACCCAGCCACGATCGCCGCCACCGGACGCAAACTCAACATTAATTCAGACGCCCGATACCGTTTTGAGCGAGGACTTGACGTAACATCACCCGACTGGGCGATGGATTACGCTTCGCGGATGATTGTGTCGCTCTGCGGCGGCGAAGCCTCCTTGCCAGTGGTCGCCGGAGACGGGGCCGATTGGCAACGGAGCATCACTTATCATCCGTCTAAATGTCTTGCGATGACTTCGGTGGATGTATCGGCTGAAAAACAGCGTGATTTTCTGGCGGCGCTCGGATTTGAGGTGACGGGAGAAAATAATGACACATGGCAAGTCTCACCGCCGCCATGGCGCGGGGATATTGTTGGCGGCGCTGATCTGGTCGAGGAAATTATCCGGGTTAACGGCTATGACGCCATTCCAATTTTGCCTCTGCCCCGCGACCGGGTGGTTAGCCAACCGGCGGTGACGCCTCGTCAAAGACGCCCTTTTATCATCAGACGTTTGCTGGCCGAGCGCGGAATGAACGAAGTTGTCACTTTTTCATTTCTGCGGCATGACATAGCCACACGTTACGGCGGCGGCGATGATGCGTTAAAACTGGTTAATCCGATCAGCACTGATCTTGATACGATGCGCCCATCATTGCTCCCAAACCTAATAGACACAGTCGCGCGGAATCTAGCGCGCGGTGAGACCGATATTGCTATTTTTGAAATTGGCCCCATTTTTTATGGCGATCAACCCCAAGATCAATGCGCGGGCATTGCCGGAATTCGCCGCGGCCTAACGGCTAAGCGTGAATGGACAAGGGAGGCGCGGGAAATAGACTGGCTCGATGCCAAGGGGGATGCGGTTGCGGTGCTGGAATCACTAGGGATTGCCGCTGATAGCGTGCAAGCGCGCCGTGAGGCACCGCCTTGGTATCATCCAGGGCAGAGTGGCGCATTGTGTCAGGGGCGCGAGGTTTTGGCGTATTTTGGCGCGTTGCATCCCGCACTATTAAAAGACCATGATGTAAGTGCCCCCGCTGCTGCTTTTGAGATGAAGCTTGATAACCTGCGGGATGCAAAAGCATCCTCTAGCCGCCGTCCGCTCGCCAAATTATCACCGTTTCAAGCGGTAGCACGGGATTTTGCTTTTATTCTTGATCACGAGGTAACAGCAGAAAATCTAATCCGCGCGGTTAAAGGCGCGGCCAAAACACGTATCTCAGACGTGACCATTTTTGACGTCTATCAAGGCGCGGGGATCGAAGCGGGAAAGAAGTCCCTCGCGCTCGCGGTGATCCTACAACCCATCAAAGCAACGATGACAGAGGATGAAATAGAGGCTGTATCGGCGGCGATCATAGAGGCGGTCAAGAAGCACTGCGGCGGTGAGTTGCGGGGATAGAGGGTTATCTAAATCCGCATACGCTCAATCTGCCCAAAATAAATCTCATGATGCTAAATTCGATTAAGAGCCGAGACGACCGCCTTAATCGGCGCGAGCGTGATCGAGGTGTCTATCCCAACGCCATAAACCGGTCGTCCGCCTTCATCAGGAACAAGCAATTCAACATACGCCGCCGCCTCAGCTTTTGAGGTCGAGCTTCGCGTGTTCTGGGCGAAATCATTCAGCCGAAATGCCAAGCCATAAGTCTCACGCACTCCCTCAACAAACGCCGAAATAGGACCATTGCCGACCGCGGTAAAAGTTTTTTCCTCGCCCTGATAAAGCATCGTGGCTTCAATGCATTCCTTCTCACCAGTCTTGCTGAGTTTGTGGCTATCAAAAGCAACCAGAGAAAAATCACCGCCTTGATCTATATACTCTGCACAAAATATATCAAAAATCCGTGCGCTAGTAATCTCTTGTCCGGTTTTATCCGCGACCCTCTGAACGGCTTTGCTTAACTCAATCTCAGCCCCCCGCGGCAGGCGAATGTGGTGATCGGTCTCAAGCAAATACGCAACGCCTCCCTTACCAGATTGCGAATTAACCCTAATAATCTCCTCATATGTGCGCCCAATATCTGATGGATCAACCGGCAGATAAGGAACCTCCCAATAAGCCTCATTAGACTTGATGATCGCATCCATCCCTTTGCGGATCGCATCCTGATGACTGCCGGAGAACGCCGTATGAACCAGCGAGCCGGCATAGGGGTGGCGCTGGTGAATCGGAAGCTGGTTACAATACTCGGCGGTTTCAATCAGATTGTTTATGTCCGAGAAATCGAGGTTCGGGTTAACGCCTTGCGTCAACAGATTCAATCCAAGCGTCACTATATCAACATTACCAGTGCGCTCGCCATTGCCGAACAAAGTTCCCTCAATCCTATCCGCACCCGCCATCAGACCCAGCTCGGTCGCCGCGATTGCTGTGCCACGATCATTGTGAGGATGAAGCGATAGAATCATGCTATCACGCCGACTGAAATGCCGGTGCATCCACTCAATCTGATCGGCATAAATATTCGGCGTCGACATCTCAACAGTAGCCGGTAAATTAATGATCGTCCGGTTTTCTGGAGTTGGCTGCCAGACATCCATCACCGCCTCACAAACCTCAAGGGCGTAGTCTAACTCCGTTCCCGTGAAAGATTCAGGCGAATATTGCAACAATAAACGCGTGTCCTCCAAGCGTCCTAGCCGATCTGCGACCATCCGCGCTCCGTCCACCGCGATCTTTTTAACCCCCTTCATATCTTCCTTGAACACCACGCGGCGTTGTAAAGCCGATGTCGAGTTGTAAATATGCAGAATTGCGTTCTTTGCGCCCTTGAGTGCATCGAAAGTTTTATCAACCAGATGCTCACGCGCTTGGGTCAATACCTGAATAAAGACGCCGTCTGGAATATGACCGCCTTCAATTAACGCGCGACAGAAATTAAAATCCGTCTCAGACGCCGATGGAAAACCAACCTCTATTTCCTTAAAACCCATTTTGACAAGCACGTGAAACATTTTCATTTTTCGATCGCTATCCATCGGCTCGATAAGGGCCTGGTTACCGTCCCGTAAATCAACGCTACACCAGATTGGTGTCGATGTGATCGTCTTGCTCGGCCACCGCCGGTCGGCAAGATCAACCGCCGCAAAGGGGCGATATTTTTTATAAGATGGGGTATTATTAAATGATATGGTCATGACCGGTTTCCGTCTATTAGAGTGTCAACAAAACGAAGAGAGCGATTATCGCCTCTAGCGCAGAAGGAGGCCGACTCGCGCATCTCTCAGGACAGCGGGAGTCGTGCCGGTAAGTCGCAATAATGTCCCTATCTGTATCCACATCATCCTTATTTTCTATAGACGATAAACGATCATGTCAATCTGGCCGTTGCGAATTCCGACCAAAGTAGGTATTACCCACAGAATGATCTCACGCACCCACATCCGCAATTTTTCGATTATTGCTCATATTGATCACGGTAAATCAACTCTAGCCGACCGCCTCATCCAACGTTGCGGCGCGCTGACCGAACGCGAGATGACTGACCAAGTGCTCGATAATATGGATATCGAGAAAGAACGCGGCATCACGATTAAAGCGCAAACCGTCAGGCTTAAATACCAAGCCCAGGACGGGGAAACCTATATTCTCAATCTTATGGACACGCCGGGGCATGTCGATTTCGCCTATGAAGTCTCAAGATCACTTGCGGCATGTGAAGGCTCGCTGTTGGTGGTGGACGCCTCGCAAGGGGTTGAGGCGCAAACCCTCGCTAATGTGTACCAGGCGATCGAGGTAGATCATGAAATCATCCCCGTTCTTAACAAAATAGACCTCCCCGCCGCCGACCCAGAACGCGTCAAGCAACAGATTGAGGAAGTGATTGGATTAGACGCCGAGGCCGCCATCAACGCGTCCGCCAAAGCCGATATCGGTATCGATGAGGTGCTAGAAGCACTCGTCACTCGACTACCACCGCCTACGGGAGATGCGGAACTCCCCCTCAAGGCGATGCTTGTCGATAGCTGGTATGATACCTATCTCGGCTTGATGATTCTCGTGCGGGTTCGCGATGGCGTGGTTAAAAAAGGGATGAAAATCAGGATGATGGCAACAGAAGCCACGTACCATATCGAACGCGTTGGCGTTTTCACCCCAAAACTCGTTGATGTCGACACACTCACCCCCGGTGAAGTCGGTTTTATCACCGCCGGGATCAAAACCGTATCTGACACTAAAATTGGCGACACCATCACCGATGATCGAAAGCCCGCGAGTCATCCCCTGCCGGGATTCAAACCCTCTATCCCCGTAGTATTCTGCGGCCTGTTCCCGCTGGACGCCGGAGAGTTCGCCGATTTGCGCGAGGCGTTGTCAAAACTTAGTCTTAATGACGCCTCGTTCTCATTCGAAGCAGAGACCTCTGCTGCGCTCGGTTTTGGTTTTCGTTGTGGTTTTCTCGGCTTGCTGCATATGGAAATTATCCGCGAGCGACTCGCACGGGAATTTAATCTCGAATTGATCGCAACGGCGCCTTCGGTCATCTACCGAATCAACCTCACCAACGGCACGACAATAGAACTTCATAACCCTGCTGATATGCCCGAAACCCCCTCGATCGCGTCTATTGAAGAACCATGGATCGAGGCCACCATCATGACACCTGATGATTATCTTGGCGCTGTGTTAACTTTATGCACTGAACGCCGTGGCGAGCAGGTCACACTCACCTATGTCGGCTCCCGTGCTATGGTCATCTATCGCCTGCCACTCAATGAAGTGGTGTTTGACTTCTATGATAGGCTCAAATCCGTTACCAAAGGATATGCCTCGTTCGACTACGCGATCACCGGATATCATCAAGGTGAACTGGTCAAAGTTGCTATTATGGTTAATGGCGAAGCTGTGGACGCCCTCGCTATGATCGTCAACCGGCAGCAGGCTGAAGGGCGCGGACGCGCCATTTGCGCAAGACTCAAAGACCTGATCCCCCGGCAGTTGTTCAAGGTGGCTTTGCAAGCCGCGATTGGTGGTAAAATTGTCGCTCGTGAAACCATCGGCGCACTGCGCAAAGACGTCACGGCTAAATGCTATGGCGGCGATGTCTCGCGCAAGCGCAAATTGCTCGAAAAACAAAAAGAGGGAAAAAAGCGAATGCGCCAGTTCGGAAATGTCGAAATCCCTCAATCAGCCTTCCTCGAAGCACTGAAAATGCGAGATGATTAGGTGGAAAAAGCGCCTAGCGGCGTTTGAGATATTTTGCGATCACGATGAATATCGCTGTCATCACCGTGAAGAACACCGCTCCCGGCAACAGAAGAAGCCACGAGATCAACGGATGCCAGATAAAAGGCGCGCAATCCAGTGATACGAATAGCCCGCATGGGTCTATATAGCGGCTGATCACCGCCTCAGTGACTTGCAGGCTACTGGCGGCCCATTCAAACCACAAAGTGCCAATGTCATTGATCCCGTCGCGCCCATCGGCGAGGTCGTGCCAAATCGCCGCCGCCGCTAGGGCGCCAAAAATCAAGGCTAGAAAGGAAAAAATATAGCGCATCGGTGGTATGATATGACAATTTTGTTTTTCTCGCAAGTGTTTGCTCACTTAAAGATGAGGGGGCGAACACTAGGAATGAAAAATGGAGAGAAAAGAATAGGCCAATCGTTGCATCACCAAAAGTTTCCCTCTATGCTGGGCGCATGAAAACAGGAGAAGGGTGGCCGAGTGGTTTAAGGCGCGCGCCTAGAAAGCGTGTTGGGGCTAACGTCCCTCAGGGGTTCAAATCCCCCACACTCTACTTCTATAACGACACAATCCTTCTACCCACAGAATGGTAAATCTCTATTACATTGTTTCTTGCGTTTAATTAATCTTAAAGGTAGTATTCCAAGGTTAAGGGAGGGGGAATCGATAGCGTCCTATTGTGGTGCTTGTTGCTTCGCCTCAGCACATAGAGGATTGTTCTTATAACTCAGCTCACGTTTATTCGTTACTTTGTCCCTGATAGCAATGAATTTGCCCCTGGTTGGTATCAAACTAGGAATGAAGGACGAACCCGTATAGGAGACACGCCTCTTAGTTTGAGCGATGCGCTCTATGACGGTCCAAACCGAGTCATCATTGATGATAACACTCCTGAAACCAATACCCTACCGATCAGTGGTGGTAAGGGCGTTGATGAGTTTTTAATCACACGCACCGCGAACTCGGTCGTGATCGATGACGATAGCGAAGCCAATGTGATTGTCTTTGAGAGGGATGTTGTCATCACCTCGATTGAGAGGCAAGCTGGGTCAGAAGGGGCTTCTGTTGCCCAGTATGTCATTACCTTGTCTAGCGGCAAGACAATCACGCTTAGGAATCCGGCGAGTTTCACGTTCCAGCATTTGGGTGATGCTACGAGAACGGCCCCTATATCCGCTGAAGATTTTTTCACCGCTTATGAGGACGGCTTTGCGGCCTCTGATGCTTCCCATCCGGACATCATCGGTGATGCGTCAGATTTCACCGGTGCAGCGGCAGAGATTACTAGCACTGTTACGGGTGCGCAAATCGTGAATACGGTCTATGAAGGTGATCGATCGACTAGTGGCGATCTTGATGTCAATGATGATACTTTGCTCGCCTCGACAACTCCGTTCACCATCTCTACTCAAGGCACTTATGGTACAGCCTCTATCGATGATGATGGCGAGTGGGTTTACAAGCTAGATAACGGAAATACCGATGTGAGAGCGCTCAATAGCGGTGATACTCTCACCGATACTTTTGTAGTGGATGTAAATCTCGCTAGTGGCCGTGCGGAAACTCAAACAGTCACTATTACCATTAGCGGCAGAACCGATGTATTTGGTACTAATGGTGAAGATAGTAGTCTTGGAGATGCGAGTACGAGTGATAACCAGGCTATTTTTGGCTTCAATTCTTCTGATACCCTCACAGGAGGTAGCGGTGATGACCTGCTTGTCGGCGGATATGGTACTGATGACATAGATCTGAGCGCGGGCGGTACAGATACCGTGGTTTATCGTATTAATAGTAGCGACACTGATGGTTTTGTTAAAGCCGAGGATGGTATCGATACGGTTATGGAATTTACCCCCGGTGAGGATAAATTGGTTATTCTCGATGTTAACAGATCCCCCACGACCCTTGCTGGTTTATTCGATAGCCTGACAGGCACTTTTCGGCTACGTCGTCACGGGGACGACGATCGTAGTGGTGATTTAAGTTCCACCGAATTAGATGCTGGTGCAAGAGCTTTTATAGATATAGTTTTTCAATCAGGCGGCACAGTCGATGGAGGACCGACATCTAGTGAAGCAGGAGGCCATCTTAGAATTATCTTTGACCGTGTGACCTCTGAGGTTTTGAATGGCAGGGCGGTTTGGGATACTCTCACTGGGGGAACTAATTTTTCCTCGGATACTATTTCTACTGTTGCTCAGTTGAGTAGTCTGTTCGGTGGATTTGGCAGGCCGGGTTATGACGCCGCTCTGGATGACGGGGGTTTTATCAGTATTATCGGTCCTGATGACTTGCCATCAACTTATTTTGAGATCGTGCCAATCTCTGGTGATGAAACAGGCTCGGTGACCGAAGGTGGTGCTCCCGGTGATGATAACACGGGAACGCTCACGACGTCCGGTAATACGATCACGCTTGTATCCAAAGAAACCACTGATAGCCCGGGCATGAGCACAGGCACATACGGCGTGATGAGGTTTAATGTGAGCAGTGGCGAATGGGTTTACACGCTAGATGACAGGGCGGAAGCGCTAGCTGATCAGCAGACGGCAACAGAAACCTTCATCTTTAGTGCCGGGGGTGCGACCTTTGAGGTAACGATCACGGTTACTGGTGCGAATGATGCTCCTGTCGTTGAGTCTGGCAATGAAATTGTTCAACAAGCTGGGCGGGTAGGTCAAGAGATCGAGGCTATTGATCTGAGTGGTCTTTTCACTGACGTTGACACCGGCGATACCTTGACTCTGACGGTGATGGTGCTGTCTAGTGATGGTAATACTAGGACGGCGTTGGATACACTTGGTCTTGAGTATGACTCTGATATCAAGATGATCACCGGTACATTATTAAACAGTGTTGTTGCTGGCACTTACGTGATCAAAATCGTAGCGACCGATAAGAGTGGCGCAACGGTTGAGGCGACATTTGTCCTTGATATCTTGGCGGCCATACCCATGATTCAGCGTAGTAGCCTCACTTATAATCCCGATGCAACGAGTATCACTATTGATGAGACAATGCTGGAGGTTACCTCTGACAATCAATTAGACCCAACGTTGCTAGTATACACCATTACCACTCTGCCGGATGCAGGCATGCTATTGAAGAGTGGGACTCCACTCAATAACGGTGATACCTTCACCCAGGCGGATATTAACAACGGGCTCATAACCTATGTGCCATCAGTTAGCAATCCTCATACATCACAAAGCAATCCGCTGTCCTTCACATTTTCAGACGGAGTGGCTACCCTTGAGGAGCAAACCCTCGAGATCACCTCGCGAGAGGTTGTTGGGAATACGGTCTATGAAGGTGATCTATCGACTAGTGGCGATCTTGATGTCAATGATGATGATTTGCTCGCCTCGACAACTCCGTTCACCATCTCTACTCAAGGCACTTATGGTACAGCCTCTATCGATGATGATGGCGAGTGGGTTTACAAGCTAGATAACGGAAATACCGATGTGAGAGCGCTCAATAGCGGTGATACTCTCACCGATACTTTTGTAGTGGATGTAAATCTCGCTAGTGGCCGTGCGGAAACTCAAACAGTCACTATTACCATTAGAGGCAGAACCGATGTATTTGGTACTAATGGTGGAGATACTAGTCTTGGAGATGCGAGTACGAGTGATAACCAGGCTATTTTTGGCTTCAATTCTAGAGATACCCTCACAGGAGGTAGCGGTGATGACCTGCTTGTCGGCGGATATGGTTTTGATATAATAGATCTGAGCGCGGGCGGTACAGATACCGTGGTTTATCGTATTAATAGTAGTGACGCTGGTGGTCGTTTGGTTAAAGCCGAGGATGGCCGCGAGGGGGTTTTAGAATTTACCCCCGGTGAGGATAAATTGGTTATTCTCGATGTTAACGGACCCCCCACGACCCTTGCTGCTTTATTCGCTCGCCTAACAAAAGATGCTTTTGAACTACGTATTAGCGGGGACAACGATGGTGATCATAATTTAAGTTCCAGCGAATTAGATGCTGGTGCAAGAGTTTTTTTGTTTATAGTTTTTCAAACAAGCGGTACAGACGATGGAGCATTGAGATCTACTAATGCAGGACAACATCTTATAATTGACTTTGACCGTGTGACCTCTGAGGCTTTGAATGACAGGGCGGTTTGGGATACTCTCACTGGGGGAACTAATTTTTCCTCGGATACTATTTCTACTGTTGCTCAGTTGAGTAGTCTGTTCGGTGGATTTGGCAGGCCGGGTTATGACGCCGCTCTGGATGACGGGGGTTTTATCAGTGTTATCGGTCCTGATGACTTGCCAGACTCTTATTTTGAAATCGTGCCAATCTCTGGTGATGAAACAGGCTCGGTGACCGAAGGTGGTGCTCCCGGTGATGATAACACGGGAACGCTCACGGCGTCCGGTAATACGATCACGCTTGTATCCAAAGAAACCACTGATAGCCCGGGCATGAGCACAGGCACATACGGCGTGATGAGGTTTAATGTGAGCAGTGGCGAGTGGGTTTACACGCTAGATGACAGGGCGGAAGCGTTAGCTGATCAGCAGACGGCAACAGAAACCTTCATCTTTAGTGCCGTGCGTGAGACCTTTGAGGTAACGATCACGGTTACTGGTGCGAATGGTGCTCCTGTCGTTGAGTCTGGCAATGAAATTGGTGAACAAGCTGGGCGGGTAGGTCAAGAGATCGAGGCTATTGATCTGAGTGGTCTTTTCACTGACGTTGATACCGGCGATACCTTTACTCTGACGGTGATGGTGCTGTCTAGTGATGGTAGTACTAAGTCTGGATTGGATACACTTGGTCTTGGGTATGACTCTGGTACCAAGATGATCACCGGTACATTATTAAACAGTGTTGCTGCCGGCCCTTACACGATCGAGGTCATCGCGACAGACGGTAGCGGCGATGAGTCCCAGCCTTCGACATTTGACATTGTGGTTGCACCCGATATCGCACCGGTAATCGGTGGTGCTATGGACGGCTCGATTGCTGAGGATGCAGCAAACCCCCTTACGGGGACGCTCACTATTACGGACGCTGATGGCGATCCGTTGCCAACAGTCGCGCTTACAAATGGCACTGGCCAATACGGAACGCTGACCTTTGTTGCGAGTGCGGAGGGTGGCGTTTGGACTTACGAGCTGAATAACACTAATGCGGCTGTGCAGGCGTTGGGGGATGGTGAGGTATTAACCGAAACCTTCACTTTTACCGCCAATGGAGCGGCCCCCATCACGGTGACCATCACGATTACTGGCGCGAATGATGCCCCTATGGTTAGCGGGGAGTTCTTTACTAGAGTGGTTGCGACAGGTGGACAGTTTATTCTGACCAATCTAAGCGATCAGTTCACTGACGTTGATCAGGGCGATGAATTGACTTTTGAGGTGACGCTTGATGATGGCGCGGCGTTGAGCACGATCGGGCTTACTTATAATTCTGACGAAGATGAAATCACTGGCTCGGTGACCGAAACTGGCACTTACGTGATCAAAATCGTAGCGACCGATAAGAGTGGAGCAACGGTTGAGGCGACATTTGACCTTAATATCTTTTCGGCCATACCCATAATTCAGCGTAACAGCCTCACTTATAATTCCGATGCAACGAGTATCACTATTGATGAGACAATGCTGGAGGTTACCTCTGACAATCAATTAGACCCAACGTTGCTAGTATACACCATTACCACTCTGCCGGATGCAGGCATGCTATTGAAGAGTGGGACTCCACTCAATAACGGTGATACCTTCACCCAGGCGGATATTAACAACGGGCTCATAACCTATGTGCCAGATGTTGGCAGTTTTTTCATATCACAAAGCAACCCGCTGTCCTTCACAATTTCAGATGGAGTGGCTACCATTGAGGAGCAAACCCTCGAGATCACCTCGCGAGAGATTGCTGGGAATACGGTCTATGAAGGTGATCCATCGACTAGTGGCGATCTTGATGTCAATGATGATACTTTGCTCGCCTCGACAACTCCGTTCACCATCTCTACTCAAGGCACTTATGGTACAGCCTCTATCGATGATGATGGCGAGTGGGTTTACAAGCTAGATAACGGAAATACCGATGTGAGAGCGCTCAATAGCGGTGATACTCTCACCGATACTCTCACCGATACTTTTGTAGTGAATGTTACGGCCGATGACGACAGTGCGCAAACTCAAACAATCACTATTACCATTAGCGGCAGAACCGATGTATTTGGTACTAATGGTGATGATAGTAATCTTGGAGATGCGAGTACGAGTGATAACCAGGCTATTTTTGGCTTCAATTCTTCTGATACCCTCACAGGAGGTCTCGGTGATGACCTGCTTGTCGGCGGATATGGTGCCGATATTATAGATCTGAGCGCGGGCGGTACAGATACCGTGGTTTATCGTGTTGATACTAGCGACACTGATGGTAAGGTTAAAGCCGAGGATGGCTTCGGTGTGGTTAGAGAATTTACCCCCGGTGAGGATAAATTGGTTATTCTCGATGTTAACGGATCCCCCACGACCCTTGCTAGTTTATTCGATAGCCTAACAAAAGATGCTTTTCAACTAAGTATTGACGGGGACGACGATGATGATGATTATTTAAGTTCCAGCGAATTAGATGCTGGTGCAAGAGTTTTTTTGTTTATAAATTTTGATGCAGGCGGTACAGACGATGGAGTATCGACATCTAATGATGCAGGAAGCACGCTTTATATTTACTTTGACCGTGTGACCTCTGAGGCTTTGAATGACAGGGCGGTTTGGGATACTCTCACTGGGGGAACTAATTTTTCCGAGGAGACTATTTCTACTGTTGCTCAGTTGAGTAGTCTGTTCGGTGGATTTGGCAGGCCGGGTTATGACGCCGCTCTGGATGACGGGGGTTTTATCAGTATTATCGGTCCTGATGACTTGCCATCAACTTATTTTGAGATCGTGCCAATCTCTGGTGATGAAACAGGCTCGGTGACCGAAGGTGGTGCTCCCGGTGATGATAACACGGGAACGCTCACGGCGTCCGGTAATACGATCACGCTTGTATCCAAAGAAACCACTGATAGCCCGGGCATGAGCACAGGCACATACGGCGTGATGAGGTTTAATGTGAGCAGTGGCGAGTGGGTTTACACGCTAGATGACAGGGCGGAAGCGCTAGCTGATCAGCAGACGGCAACAGAAACCTTCATCTTTAGTGCCGTGCGTGAGACCTTTGAGGTAACGATCACGGTTACTGGTGCGAATGATGCTCCTGTCGTTGAGTCTGGCAATGAAATTGGTGAACAAGCTGGGCGGGTAGGTCAAGAGATCGAGGCTATTGATCTGAGTGGTCTTTTCACTGACGTTGATACCGGCGATACCTTTACTCTGACGGTGATGGTGCTGTCTAGTGATGGTAGTACTAAGTCTGGATTGGATACACTTGGTCTTGGGTATGACTCTGGTACCAAGATGATCACCGGTACATTATTAAACAGTGTTGCTGCCGGCCCTTACACGATCGAGGTCATAGCGACAGACGGTGGCGGCGATGAGTCCCAGCCTTCGACATTTGACATTGTGGTCGCACCCGATATCGCACCGGTAATCGGTGGTGCTATGGACGGCACGATTGCTGAGGATGTAGCAGACCCCCTTACGGGGACGCTCACCATTACGGACGCTGAGGGCGATCCGTTGCCAACAGTCATGCTGTCAGATGGCGCTGGCCAATACGGAACGCTGACCTTTGTTGCGAGTGCGGACGGCGGTGTTTGGACTTACACGCTGAATAACACTAATGCGGCTGTGCAGGCATTGAAGGGTGATACATTAACCGACGACTTTACCTTTACCGCTGAAGGTGCGGACCCCATCACGGTGACTATCACGATTAGTGGTGTGAATGACGCTCCTGTCGTTGAGTCTGGCAATGAAATTGTTGAACAAGCTGGGCGGGTAGGTCAAGAGATCAAGGCTATTGATCTGAGTAGTCTTTTCACTGACGTTGATACCGGCGATATCTTGACTCTGACGGTGATGGTTCAAGATGGTAGTGCTAGGGTAGGGTTGGATACTAGACTTGGTCTTACTTACGACCCGAGCGAAAATGCAATCACAGGCACGATAAGAAGTGACGTTTCTGCCGGCACTTACACGATCGAGGTCATCGCGACAGACGGTGGCGGGGGCGGCGCTGCGTCCCAGCCTTCGACATTTGATATTGTGGTCGCACCTGATAATGCACCGGTAATCGGTGGTGCTGTGGACGGCACGATTGATGAAGATGCAGTAGACTCTACAGGGACACTCACCATTACGGACGCTGACAACGATGCGTTGCCAACGGTCGTGCTTACAGATGGTGCTGGCCAATACGGAACGCTGACCTTTGTGGCGCGTGCGGACGGTGGTGTTTGGACTTACACGCTGAATAACACCAATGCGGCTGTGCAGGCGTTGAAGGGTAATACATTAACCGACGACTTTACCTTTACCGCTGCAGGCACCGAAGATGTCATGGTGACCATCACGATTAGTGGTGTGAATGACGCTCCTGTCGTTGAGTCTGGCAATGAAATTGCTGAACAAACTGGGCGGGTAGGTCAAGAGATCACGGCTATTGATCTGAGTGGTCTTTTCACTGACGTTGACACCGGCGATACCTTTACTCTGACGGTGATGGTGCTGTCTAGTGATGGTAGTACTAAGTCTGGATTGGATACACTTGGTCTTGAGTATGACTCTGATACCAAGATGATCACCGGTACATTATTAAACAGTGTTGTTGCCGGCCCTTACACGATCGAGGTCATAGCGACAGACGGTGGCGGTAGCGGCGCTGCGTCCCAGCCTTCGACATTTGATATTGTAGTCGCAGCTGATAATGCACCGGTAATCGGTGGTGCTGTGGACGGCACGATTGCTGAGGATGGAGCAGACTCCATTACGGGGACGCTCACCATTACGGACGCTGAGGACGATGCGTTGCCAACAGTCGAGCTTTCGTCTGGCACTGGCCAATACGGCACGCTGACCTTTGTTGCGAGTGCGGACGGCGGTGTTTGGACTTACACGCTGGATAACACTAATGCGGCTGTGCAGGCGTTGAAGGATGATACATTAACCGACGAATTTACCTTTACCGCTGAAGGCGCCGAAGATATCATGGTGACCATCACGATTAGTGGTGTGAATGACGTTCCTGTCGTTGAGTCTGGCAATGAAATTGGTGAACAAGCTGGGCGGGTAGGTCAAGAGATCACGGCTATTGATCTGAGTAGTCTTTTCACTGACGTTGACACCGACGATACCTTTACTCTGACGGTGATGGTGCTGTCTAGTGATGGTAGTACTAAGTCTGGATTGGATACACTTGGTCTTGAGTATGACTCTGATACCAAGATGATCACCGGTACATTATTAAACAGTATTGTTGCTGGCCCTTACACGATTGAGGTCATCGCGACAGACGGTGGCGGGGGAGGTGATGAGTCCCAGCCTTCGACATTTAACATTGTAGTCGCACCCGATAACGCACCGGTAATCGGTGGTGCTGTGGACGGCTCGATTGCTGAGGATGTAGCAGACCCCCTTACGGGGACGCTCACCATTACGGACGCTGAGGGCGATGCGTTGCCAATGGTCGTGCTTACAGATGGTGCTGGCCAATACGGCACGCTGACCTTTGTTGCAGATGCGAACGGCGGTGTTTGGACTTACACGCTGGATAATGCTAATCCGGCTGTGCAGGCGTTGAAGGGTGATACATTAACCGACAACTTTACCTTTACCGCTGAGGGTGCGGACCCTATCATGGTGACCATCACGATTAGTGGTGTGAATGACGCTCCTGTCGTTGAGTCTGGCAATGAAATTGGTGAACAAGCTGGGCGGGTAGGTCAAGAGATCACAGCTATTGATCTGAGTAGTCTTTTCACTGACGTTGATACCGACGATACCTTTACTCTGGCGGTGATGGTGCTGTCTAGTGATGGTAGTAAGTCTGGATTGGATGCGATCGGTCTTGAGTATGACTCTGATACCAAGATGATCACCGGTGCATTATTAGACAGTATTCCTACTGGCCCTTACACGATCGAGGTCATCGCGACAGACGATGGCGGTAGCGGCGCTGCGTCCCAGCCTTCAACATTTGATATTGTAGTCGCAGCTGATAATGCACCGGTAATCGGTGGTGCTATGGACGGCTCGATTACTGAGGATGCAGCAGACTCCATTACAGGGACGCTCATCATTACGGACGCTGATGACGATGGGTTGCCAACAGTTGCGCTGTCAGATGGCGCTGGCCAATACGGAACGCTGACCTTTGTTGCGAGTGCGGAGGGTGGTGTTTGGACTTACACGCTGAATAACACTAATGCGGATGTGCAGGCGTTGAAGGATGATACATTAACCGACGACTTTACCTTTACCGCTGAGGGTGCGGACCCCATCACGGTGACCATCACGATTAGTGGTGTGAATGATGCCCCTACGGTTAGCGGGGAGTTCTTTAATAGAGAGGTGACGACAGGTGGACAGTTTACTCTGAGCAATCTAAGCGATCAGTTCACTGACGTTGATGAGGGCGATGAATTGACTTTTGAGGTGACGCTTGATGATGACAGACCGTTGAGCACGATCGGGCTTACTTATAACTCCGACGATGATGAAATCACTGGCACGCTAACCAGAACTGGCACTTACGTGATCAAAATCGTAGCGACCGATAAGAGTGGCGCAACGGTTGAGGCGACATTTACCATCACGGTGCAGGCCACACCCGAAATTCAGCGTAACAGCCTCACTTATAATCCCGATGAGACGAGTATCACTATTGATGAGACAATGCTGAAGGTTGCCTCTGGAAATGAATCTGACCCAACATTGCTAGTATACACCATTACCACTCTGCCGGATGCAGGCATGCTGTTGAGGAGTGGGACTCCACTCAATAACGGTGATACCTTCACCCAGGCGGATATTAACAACGGGCTCATAACCTATGTGCCAAATGTTAGCAGTTTTTCTACATCACAAAGCAACCCGCTGTCCTTCACAATTTCAGATGGAGTGGTGTCCCTTGAGGAGCAAACCATCGAGATCACTTCGCGAGAGGTTGTTGGGAATACGGCCTCTGCCCAAGATAACACGGTAGACTTTTCTGATGTAGATGTTCCACAGAAGATCGAGGCGGGAGATGGTAGTGATATCATCACTGGCGGTCAGAAGGATGATCAAATAGATGGCGGTGCGGGCGATGATGAAATTAAGCTTACCCGCACCACAGTCAATAACGCAGAAGAAGACGCGGGCGCCGATGAAGTGCTTTATGCCTTCGATTATGATGGTGTTGGTATTGATGGCGGTGATGAGATTGTGGGCTTCAAGCGCGGACAAGATAAATTAACATTCGTTATAGAGCGTAATTTCGATAGTCTGACAGCGTTTCTAGAAAGCCTCAATGGTGCGGACGGTGAAGATTTAACCGCTGATGATGCCTTTGTCGTCACCATGCAGTGGGGAACTGATACGAATGGCGAATTCTATTTTGACAGTGTGTCGCTGCACTTTAAGGACGCATCGGCTTTCGGTGGCGGACGTGTTTCTAGCCCTCTGGTACAGATTACTTTTGATGAGCGGCTTGATTTTGATGATCTGGTTGAGATTCTGGGTGGGGAGGATAAGGTCGCTGATAACCTTGACTTCACCCACGCAGCGTTTAAGAATCTGGATGAAGTCTTGCCGCGTCTCTTTGGCGAGGGGAGTATTGGTTTTAAGGGTGGTGCTCCTTCTGGTACTAACGGAGCAAGCGAGCGGGCGAGCGAAGAGCCCCTAGACCCCCCCATTTATGAGACGCTTAGTGAGCAGCACGACGATGACCTGCAACCAACCAGCTTGGAGTTAGGCGGCGGAGAGACCGATATCATCTAACGCTGTCAAAGGCCTCTCAGAACATCTGAACAAAGACGAGATGCTTAAACCCATTTTGCTCCAGCATATTATGCCAGCATATTATAAATGAATCGTTAGGCGGCAGTAATGCAGAAGGCTTCTGTAAGCAGGCCTCCTCAAAGATCTGATGTAAGCATCAAAATTCGCCACATTAAAACCCGGCGATTTGGTAAACGCCTTGACTTCAAGTAATAAAACCATCAAGTGCCACTTAGTATTTTTTCTTACAATGTTGCTTCTGTGGGTATTCCGTCCCAAATCCTACCTTGATGTTTTCGCCCGTGTTCTTTCTCGGAACGGCGTTTTGATCTTCGCCCGGCGAAAGGTAAGAATGAAAGATGGGGAGAAAAGGGTAGATAAATTGTTGCTTTGACTTGATAATATGTTTTTTTCTGAGTAGCGGTTGTCGGCATGAAAGTTGCTGGCCTAACGAATTTTAAGGGTGGGTAAGACAAGAGCACGGTCGTGCTCAACCTTGTCGTTATCGTCATTCCTTCGGCGGTTTTACAAAACCAACGGCCAGAAGGGATAAAGTCGTATCACCGAAAGGTAAAAGAACAAATTGGTTAAATACAAAGGACAATTACACTGGTAGGATGCTTGAATCTAAGCGAAAAGTTAATAAGCTGGGCCTTAAAGACCGCACAAAAACCAACAAATGAAGGAGTGGAGATGAGTAAACGTAAGGTTAAAGGGTTTAGAATTGGCCTGAGTTATGCTCAAGGCTTTGATGAATTGGCTCTAAGATTAAAATATGACGAAAACAAGACTGGGCCTGAATTAATCGCAGAAGCCCTAGATCTTCTTTTTTCTGAAAGGGATCGCAATCCGCAAGTCCGAAAGGTTGAGTCAAAACCTAAAAACAAAGAAAAATGGACGGAGGACCCTGCTGTTTATAAAATATTTAGAATATATGAAGGTTATATAACCCTCTTTGATGGAATGCTCGCAAGAGTAAAATATACAGAAGACAAACACAGGCGTGCTCTCATGGAGGAGGCCCTCGATCTCTTATTCGATAAATATGATAAATCTCCGAATTTTTTTCGTATGCAAATGCATGCGCAACAAGAGTTCAAGGAATTGGTCACGAGGATAAAAAGCACCGAAGGTAAAAATGCCCCAGCCTTGCTTGAAGAAGCCACGAAACTCTTAGTTCAAAAATACCCTAAGCCCTGAATAATATCGCTTAAGAAGGCTCATGTTTTCCTGCTCAAGCAGGTTAAAAAAGGCTTATTTAACAGGCGCTTAACGTGCAAATTGGCAGAAGGGAGGGGATTTGAACCCCTGAGGGACGTTAGCCCCAACACGCTTTCCAGGCGCGCGCCTTAAACCACTCGGCCACCCTTCTCCTGTTTTCATGCGCCCATCATAGAGGGAAATTTTTGGTGATGCAACGATTTGCCTATTCTTTTCTCTCCATTTTTCATTCCTAGTGTTCGCCCCCTCATCTTTAAGCAATGAAGGGCTTGGGGCGAAGATCAAACGCCGTTCCAAGAAAGAACACGGGCGAAAACATCAAGGTAGGATTTGGGATGGAATACCCACAGAAGCAACATTGTAAGAAAAAACACTAAAACGCTTTTTTTAAAATCAAAGACCAGCTCCTTAAAACCGATTTTAAGCGTGGTGTGGGGCCGCAGATACATTTTGGCCCTCCACAATACCAAAAAGAGAAAATAGCGCACTGAGAGGTGGAATTTTAGCAGCGATAGAGGTTTTGAGTGCTAAAAACCAGATCTTTTACCAACAAGCCTCATCTATTAGAGTTTGGCGCTGATTAATTTTGCGGATGTTGGTTTTGAGTTAAATGCTGGGGACACTGGTATTCTCTAACATAGGCCAACTGACTCCAGATTTCTGAGCCAACTCCTCTTATGTAAAGCCTTCTGGAACTCATGACGTGAGATGGGTGCAAGGGAATCCCTTACGGACGTAATAGGCCACCATCTGATCGAAAAGGATGCGGCGGGTCGCGTTCTTGAATCAATTGTAGCGCGCCGCCTTGATGTTTGATGATCGGCAAATATTCCAAGTGTGTCCGGACAAAATCCCATACACCTTCTTCTGTTTGTGCTTCTTTCTGGAAGCGTTCTTCAAAACACCACTCCGTAGTAAACTAAAACAAAGAAGATTCCTTGTTTAAAAATTCATAAAATGGCGGTCATCGCCGTGAAGAGCAGGCAAATATAGCGCCTTGCTTAAAGTTATGGTATGGCTTTCCAAGAATAAGGGATCTGCTATGCGCTTTCATTTTACCTCATCCGAGACCCCACTCGCTCGGGAACGATATCAAGACCTTGTCGAACGTTACGGACAGGCCGACGCTCACGATTGCACCGCTGTGGTCGCGTTGGGCGGTGACGGGCATATGCTGAAAGCGCTTAAATCGACCTTCAACACCGATAAACCCGTTTATGGTATGAATTGTGGTACTTTCGGCTTTCTGATGAACAACTATGATGATCATGATTTACCCGCACGGGTTGAAAAAGCCGAAGAAACCATTATCCATCCGCTCGCGATGACAGCGCGGGACATGCATGGAAAAGACCATCATGCGCATGGAATAAACGAGGTATCGCTGTTGCGGGAGAGTCATCAGACGGCAAAAATTCGCATCGAGATAGATGGCGTCACGCGCATTGAGGAAATGCTCGGCGATGGCGTCATTGTGGCAACACCTGCTGGCAGCACAGCATATAATTTATCAGCCCATGGCCCTATTATTCCACTTAGCGCTGAGATTCTGGCGTTGACCCCTATCAGTGCTTTTCGCCCCAGACGTTGGCGTGGAGCGTTGTTGGCGCAGGATTCGCGTGTCACTTTAACGGTCCTCGAGCCAAAATTCCGCCCCGTCAGCGCGGCCGCCGATAATCACGAAGTGCGCGATGTGACACGTGTTTCCATTTATCTCGATAAAGATGTTAGCTTCAAAATTCTCAGCGACCAAGACGCGGGATTAGCTGAACGCGCGATGCAAGAGCAGTTTCATTTTTCATGATGAGAGTCTTTTGAATAAGGCCATCGATAAAAACCAGCATCTCGCGATCTTCAACAGTGTGGCTCTTTTGGAAGTTTTTTTGCCAGCGGTAACTCTGACCTATCCTTTAAGTCCACACAGATTGGCCTAAACATAGCCTTTGATACAGTAGTGTCCGGCGAACGGGTAATCACAACTGGCGAGAAAACTGCTGCTTATCATACGATCATCAATGTGCTTGGTAACCATCTGCAACTGGTTGATTTTGCGGATTTTAGTTTTGAGGTAAACTCTGGAAAAAATGATATTATTCAACCCTCTTTTATGCTAAGTGATGCTTCGTGCTTTTTACCTTGTCAGTCTGCTTTGATGTTGGCCGTTTTTTCCTAGGAAAGGATAGTTTCTGTGACTGAGCTTAAAAAACTCCGTTATTTTGTCCCCACTGATAGCGAAACATTCGCCGCTGGATGGTATTTAACAACCAACAATGATGGCGTAACTCGCGCGGAGCCTGAGATTAATCCGGACAATGCGGAGCCAAACCGAATAATTATTGACGACAATACCCCTGATACTGAACTCACTGGCGGCGGGGATGCTGATGAGTTTTTAATCACAAGCGATGCTAATACGGTCACGATCAATGACGATAGCGGAGCCAATGTGATTGTCTTTGAGAGGGATGTTGTCATCACCTCGATTGAGAGGCAAGCTGGGTCAGAGGGGGCTTCTGTTGTCCAGTATGTTATGACCTTGTCTAGCGGTAAGACAATCACGCTTAGGAATCCGGCGAGTTTCACGTTCCAGCATTTGGGTGATGTTACGAGAATGGCCCCTATATCTGCTGAAGATTTTTTTACCGCTTATGAGGACGGCTTTGCGGCCTCTGATGCTTCCCATCCGGACATCACCGGTGATGCGTCAGGTCCGAGCGGTGTGCAAGGACCGATGATTACGGGCACTGAGACGGGTTCGGTTACCGAAGATGATCAATCTAGCAGTTCCGTCCGTGGGACGCTCACTGCATCCGAGGGTCTCACCATCGCCCTTCAAGGCGGCAATGGCGTCTCACTCAGTCCTGATGGGAGTGGCAACACTCAATACGGCAGTATGAGGTTTGATGCGAGCAGTAGCGAATGGGTTTACGTATTGGGTAACGCTAATGAAGCAACGCAAAATTTGGCAGCCGGACAGACAGTAAATGAAGTATTCACTTTTGCCGCCGGGACGGCCACCTTCGACGTGACCATCACGATTGCTGGCGTGAATGATGCCCCTACGGTTAGCGGGGAGTTCTTTACTAGAGTGGGTGCGGCAGGTGGACAGTTTATTCTGACCAATCTAAGCGACCGGTTCACTGATGTTGATGAGGGTGATGAATTGACTTTTGAGGTGACGCTTGATGATGGTGTGGCGTTGAGCACGATCGGGCTTACTTATGACTCTGACGAAGATGAAATCACTGGCACGCTGACCGAAACTGGCGCTTACGTGATCAAAATCGTAGCGACCGATAAGAGTGGCGCAACGGTTGAGGCGACATTTGAGCTTAATATCTTGGGGGACATACCCATAATTCTGCGTAACAGCCTCACTTATAACCCCGATGCAACGAGTATCACTATTGATGAGACAATGCTGAAGGTTGCCTCTGGAAATGAATCTGACCCAACATTGCTAGTATACACCATTACCACTCTGCCGGATGCAGGCATGCTATTGAAGAGTGGGACTCCACTCAATAACGGTGATACCTTCACCCAGGCGGATATTAACAACGGGCTCATAACCTATGTGCCAAATGTTAGCAGTCCTCATACATCACAAAGCAACCCGCTGTCCTTCACAATTTCAGATGGAGTGGCTACCCTTGAGGAGCAAACCCTCGAGATCACCTCGCGAGAGGTTGTTGGGAATACGGCCTATGAAGGTGATCTATCGACTAGTGGCGATCTTGATGTCAATGATGATACTTTGCTCGCCTCGACAACTCCGTTCACCATCTCTACTCAAGGCACTTATGGTACAGCCTCTATCGATGATGATGGCGAGTGGGTGTACACGCTAGATAACGGAAATGCCGATGTGAGAGCGCTCAATAGCGGTGATACTCTCACCGATACCTTTGTAGTGGATGTAAATCTCGCTAGTGGCCGTGCGAAAACTCAAATAGTCACTATTACCATTAGCGGCAGAACCGATGTATTTGGTACTAATGGTGAAGATGGTAGTCTTGGAGATGCGAGTACGAGTGATAATCAGGCTATTTTTGGCTTCAATTCTAGAGATACCCTCAAAGGAGGTAGCGGTGATGACCTGCTTGTCGGCGGATATGGTGTCGATAGAATAGATCTGAGCGCGGGCGGTACAGATACCGTGGTTTATCGTATTAATAGTAGCGACACTCACCGGAGGCTTAAAGCCGAGGATGGCGACGATACGGTTATAGAATTTACCCCCGGTGAGGATAAATTGGTTATTCTCGATGTTAACGGATCCCCCACGACCCTTGCTGGTTTTTTCGATAGCCTAACAAAAGGTGTTTTTAAACTAGGTATTAACGGCGACGCCGATGATGATCGTAATTTAAGTTCCAGCGAATTAGATGCTGGTGCAAGGTATTTTATACAGATACTTTTTCAAGTAGGCGGTACAGTCGATGGAGGACTGACATCTGTTGGAGCAGGACGCCTGCTTATAATTAACTTTGACCGTGTGACCTCTGAGGCTTTGAATGACATGGCGGTTTGGGATACTCTCACTGGGGGAACTAATTTTTCCGAGTATACTATTTCTACTGTTGCTCAGTTGAGTAGTCTGTTCGGTGGATTCGGCAGGCCGGGTTATGACGCCGCTCTGGATGACGGGGGTTTTATCAGTATTATCGGTCCTGATGACTTGCCAGACTCTTATTTTGAGATCGTGCCAATCTCTGGTGATGAAACAGGCTCGGTGACCGAAGGTGGTGCTCCCGGTGATGATAACACGGGAACGCTCACTCCCCCCGGTAATACGATCACGCTTGTATCCAAAGAAACCACTGATAGCCCGGGCACGAGCACAGGCACATACGGCGTGATGGCGTTTGATGGGACGATTTGGACTTACACACTAGATGACAGGGCGGAGGCGTTAGGTGATCAGCAAACGGCAACTGAAACCTTCACCTTTAGTGCCGGGGGTGCGACCTTTGAGGTGACCATCACGATTACTGGCGCGAATGATGCCCCTGTGGTTAGTGCGGAGTTCTTTAATAGTAAGAGGCCGACAGGTAAACAGTTTACTCTGAGCAATCTAAGCGATCGGTTCACTGATGTTGATGAGGGCGATGAATTGACTTTTACGGTGACGCTTGATGATGGTGCGGCGTTGAGCACGATCGGGCTTACTTATGACTCTGACGAAGATGAAATCACTGGCTCGGTGACCGAAACTGGCACTTACGTGATCAAAATCGTAGCGACCGATAAGAGTGGCGCAACGGTTGAGGCGACATTTGACCTTAATATTAATATCTTTTCGGCCATACCCATAATTCAGCGTAACAGCCTCACTTATAATCCCGATGCAACGAATATCACTATTGATGAGACAATCTTGAAGATAACGTCTGAAAATCAATCCGACCCAACGTTGCTAGTATACACCATTACCACTCTGCCGGATGCAGGCAGGCTGTTGAAGAGTGGGACTCAACTCAATAACGGTGAGACCTTCACCCAGGCGGATATTAACAACGGGCTCATAACCTATGTGCCAGATGTTGGCAATCCTTCTACATCACAAAGCAACCCGCTGTCCTTCACAATTTCAGATGGAGAGGCTGACATTGAGGAGACCCTCCAGATCACCTCGCGAGAAGTTTTTGAGGATGAGACCCCAGCCCAAGACAACGTGATAGACCTCTTCGACGAGATGGCCCCGCAGAAGATAAACGGAGGAGATGGCAGTGACCTCATCACTGGCGGCGCAGGTAATGATCAAATAGATGGCGGCGCGGGCGATGATAAGATTATTCTTACCCGCACAGTCAATAACGTAGAAGAAGACGCAGGCGCCGATGAAGTGCTTTATACGTTCGGTTATGATGGTGTTGGTATTGATGGCGGTGATGAGATTGTGGGTTTCAAACGCGGACAAGATAAAGTGACATTCGTTGTGCAGGACAGTCGTCAATTTGCTAATTTGGAAGAGTTTCTGGGTAGTCTCAAAGGCGCAGATGGTGAGGCTTTAACCGATGATGACGCCTTTATCGTCACCATGGTGTGGGGATTTGATGAGAATAGCGCCTTCTATTTTGATGGTGTGTTGTTACACTTCAAGGAAGGAACATTTTTCGGCGGTGGGCGGATTTCTAGCCCTGTGGTACAGATCACTTTTGATGAACGTCTTGGTCTTGACGATTTGGTTGAGATTCTGGGCGGGGCGGAGAATGTTGCGAATAACTTTGACGGCGGCCTCACAGCATTCAAGAATCTGGATGAGGTTTTGCCGCGTCTCTTTGGTGAGAGCAGCATTGATTTTGTGGTTCTACCCTTCTCTAACAGCATCTCAGTTATCGACGGTCCTGTCACCGGTGCGGAAGTCTTTTTTGATATAGATGATGACGGTGAGGTCAGCGATGTTGAAAAAGACGCCCAGCGTGATGCAAGCGGTCGTTCACTCTATATCACGGGTGATGATGGCAGTGTCTCATTTCCCGAGCAATATGTCGGTCGCGCCTTTGTTGCTGTTGTGGGGAGTGCTTATGACATTGATAGTGGTGAGCGTTTAGAAGGCGCGTTTCGCTCGCTTGATGAGGGCCGAGGCGGGATAGCGACTCCGATCACTGACCTGATTGTCACCTACCTTGAAGAGGTAGAGGGTCAGGTTGGTACGCCGACCACGGAGCAAGAGGTTTTGGATGAGATTTTTGGTGATGATGAGGTCACACTCGCCGATGTTCTCGCTGCGGCGAATTATGAAATACCAGCCGATACCGATACGCCAGAGAATAATAAAAAAGATCTAATCAGCAGGGCCGCTATAGCCCTGACCGAGATTAAAGAGAATGATGATTTGACTGACGGTGATGGCGATGGCTCTACCACCAAGGTTGAAATTGTCTCTGCGCTCAAGACTTTGGTGGACTTGCCTGATGATTCCAGCGTCGCAGATCTCAAGGCTACTGTTGATGCTCGTGTTGCTGAGGTTAATGCGGTTAAGGGCGGTAAGCCGATCGCGACTCCGACTCCGACGAGCGTTGATGGTGTGGAGGACACTGATTACGCATTCCCTGATACGCTCGAGGCTTTGACTGGGTTCTTTGGTTTCCGCGACCCGGGGGGCAATGATCCTGCAGCTGATACATCGTCTTTCAGAGGCGTTTATATCAGGATAGCCATTGAAAACGCCTCGTTGTGGCTCGATGATAACATCCAGGTCGTTGCAGACACGGATCTTAGCGGCCGTGATAGCGCGCCCACAATCGATGGCTATGTTTACGTGACGTTTGATAATCTTGATAATTTAAAGATTACCCCTGCTCCTAATTTCAATGGCGATTTAGCACTGGTTTATCGGGTTTGGGACGGTGAGGCGGTCTCATCGGACGCAGAATTGATTATTAATATAGCTGAGGTGAATGATGCCCCTGTGGCTAGTGAAGTGCCTCTCCTTGATCAAACCAAGAGGTTAGGGACTACGTTCACGACGATTGAACCGGATATTCTGAAAAGTCTTTTCACTGATGCTGACGGCGATGACTTGGACATTACGGTGGTGTTCTTTGAGGATGATGGAACCACCGAAGCCGATATCGGACTGGCTTATAGCGAAGCCACAGGGATCACCGGCACGCTGAATAACGATCTTTCTGCTGGCAATTACAAGATCACGATTACGGCGGATGATGGAACGGAGATGGCTGAGAGGACGTTTACTATTACGATCGTGGTGGATTATACGCCTATCACGAAGCCGGTGCCCCAGACGATCGATGAGGATACTGATTACGCGTTTCCCGATACAGCACAAGAGTTGGCGATATTGTTTGGCTTTTCTGACCATGATGGTAATCGTACTGGGCAACCCCCATCGGCTTTCAAAGGTGTTTATATCAAACTGTCTTCGATCATTAACGGCGAGTTGTTGCAGGATGATGACACTGCGTTTGATGCAGGTGCAACCGAGACAGCTGCGCCGGAAAAACCTGGCTATATTTACGTGACGCTGGCTAATCTAGGCGGGTTGAAATTGCATCCGCCCGCTGATTTCAATGGTATTTTGGAACTGGTTTATCAGGTTTGGGACGGCGAGGATGCCTCTGGGGATACCAAGTTAATCATCACGGTAACTACAGTACCCACCGTGTTAGCTTCGGACGGTCCTGTCAGCGGCGGGGAAGTCTTTTTTGATATTAATGGAGACGGTAATATCGATAAAGATGAAATACGAAGTCAAAAAAGCTCTGTCACAAACCGCCCGCGCTATATCACCGATGGTGATGGCATTGTTGTCTCATTTCCTGAGGAATATCTCGGACGCGCCTTTCGTGTCGAGGTCGAGGGCGCAGTTAATCTGGCAACCGGTGAGATTTTAGAAGGCAGATACCGCTCGCTCGATAATGGTAAGGGTGGCATAGCCAGTCCGATCACCCATGCCATCGTCACTGTTCTTAATTCAGGGGGCCGGCCGGCCGGAATTAAAACCGAACAAGATGTTCTTGATCTGATTTTTGGCTCGGACCAAAAAGTCACAGTTGCTGATATTCTCAATGTGGAGAATTACGAGACACCTGACGTAGGCGATCCGAACTTCGAGAAAAAAGAATTAATCAGCAAGGCGGTGGTTTCTTTGATCGAAATCAGGACAATGATCGCTTTGATAGAAGCGAGGGATCATCCTCTTTATAAGGCAAACCCGATCACGATAGCGAGATTTGTGCGCGATTATCTGGATGACCCTAATCCCACCACCTCGCCAAGCGATGATAAAGAAACAAGCGCACGTAACGAGGCGATCAAGGCCTTAGATGTAGCGGTCAAAGAATATCTTAATCTAGCGCAATTGGTCAAAAACGGGCAACCCATAGCGGTTTCGTCAGAATTCACGGTAGACAGAAATATAGACGTTGCTTTCCCTGACACACCAGATGAACTGGCTAAGTTTTTCGGCTTTATTGACAGAGGGGGTAATGGTAACAACCAACCAGTATCGGCTTTGCATGGGGTTTATTTCAAATATGATGAGATAGTGAATGGCCAGATTGTGTTTGGTGGCGGTACGCCGTTGACCGATGATATCCCCGGACTTGGCGGCCGTGATAGCGCGCCCACAATCGATGGTTATATTTACGTGACGTTAGAGAAACTGGACGGGTTGGTATTGCGCCCTGACAAGCATTTCACGGGCACTATGAGACTAGTTTATCGGGTGTTTGATGGTGAAGAAACCTCAACGGATGGTGAATTGACGATCAACGTTCTGGACTTTGCTTTCGCTTCAGACCAAGCTCTGTATTTTGGCAGTAGGATCGAGAATATTAATGTGTCAGTGGTTTTCGAAGAGTTTAGCTTCTTGGGTGAGCCTGGCGCCACACGGGTTTTCGAACTGGATACACCGCTTCCTGCAGGGATCAGTTTTGATGCCGAAGAAGGGAAATTTACTGGCAGGCCTACTGAGATTGGAATTCATACGATCATCGTCAATGGTGTGTATAGTGACGGCAGGTTTATCCAGTATAGTTTTGATATTATTGTGCTTGATCGGAACGCACCATCACAGCCGCCAACGCTGACATATCAGCAACTGAACGGCGAGGATGTAGATACATTAACCGTCATCGAAGATGGTCAATCAACACAAAACCGCATAGTTTATGTTGATGACCCTGACTTGAACCCAGGGAGTGCTGATGATGTAATATCAACGCGAAATTCGGTCTCGATTTGGGCAGGTGTGAGGGGCGGTAACAAAGACAGTAATAACACTCCGATCACTGAAGTAGCACGCGCTCGCGACGAGTTTGAAACAAGTTTCATCAATCGCTCCGATCTGATCACTAGCATAGATATCAGTATTGATGGTCAATACGGCACATTTTTTATCGGAAGAGAGCCCGGCAGCGACAAGCATTTGGGCGACCCCGTCGAATTGATCTATTACTATGCACCTTTTTCACGTAATGATCTTAATTATGAGAACATTAATGCACTGACTGAGGGTGAGAAAGCCTATGATGTGCTGACGTTCTGGGCGCGTGATGGCAACAATAATCGAGATTCAATAACGGTTGTCGTGGAAATCATTGGAGTTGATGAGATTGGCGGCGAGTCCTTAGCCCCACCCGATTTCGATATTATCTAACTCTGCCTGAGAGTGCTACCTTTTGCCTCATTCCAAAGAGTAATAAGTCTTAAAAAACTACTTGACAGTATTGGTGCTCATCACCTTTAATGATATTGAGATTGATTATCAATATCAATATCATTATTCTGTGATGCCGGAGAAGAAGATGTTATCAAAACTGTCAAGCCTCACGCATGCTCTCGCATCTATCATATTAATATTGTTTGCATTCTCAACGAGCGCGATAGCGGCTGAACTCAATATCTATTCCTATCGTTCGCCCCAGCTGATCAAACCAATACTCAATGCTTATACGGCTGAAACGGGAACAAAATTTAATATCGTTCATGCCCCGAAAGGGCTCGCGCAACGGCTCGCAGCAGAAGGCGAGACTTCGCCTGCTGACCTGATTCTAACAGTCGATATCGCACGTCTTGAGGAACTGGATGAGTTAGGCTTGCTCGCGCAAATAAACTCGCCAGTGCTCAACGCAAATATCCCCGCGCGTCTGCGTGATGATAAGGGATATTGGTTTGCTCTATCCCAGCGCGCACGAGTTGTTGTTGTTTCAACCGAACGAACAACACAAGGCGAGATTACACGGCTTGAGGATTTGGCTGCTCCGAAATGGAAAGGCCGGATTTGCACCCGCGCCGGTAGCCATGTTTATAACCGCGCCCTACTGGCGTCACTCATCGCGCATCATGGCGAGGCGAAGGCCGAAGACTGGGCAAGGAAGTTGGTGGCTAATCTGGCGCGGCGTCCGCAAGGCAATGATCGTGCTCAGGCTGAGGCGATTTATTCGGGCCTCTGTGATGTCGCGCTGATTAACACCTATTATTACGGACTGATGAAGTTCAACCGCACTAAGCCTGAGCAGAAAAAATGGGCTAAGGCGGTCCGTATCGTGTTTCTTAACCAAGCGGATAGAGGACAGCACGTCAATATATCGGGCGCAGGAGTGGTTAAGACGTCCAAACGCAAGAATGATGCGGTTGCTTTTCTCGAATGGCTGACCGGTGAGAAAGCACAAATGCTCTACACCTCGGCGAATTACGAATATCCGGTCAACCCGGAGGTCGCGCCTAACGCTGAAATCAGATCATGGGGCAGGTTTATTACCGATGATCTGCCGATCAGCACGGTGGCTAAACACTCTCCGGCCGCGCAGAAAATCATCGACAGAGTCGATTGGTAAAAATTCTGTAGTGCATTTTTTTGATTATGGTAGGATATAAACGCCATGATGCGTATATATCCTACCCCTCCACAACACCCGCGACGTTGCCTTTTATCAGTGCCAGCCACTTCGATGAAGATGATCAGTAAGGCATTGAATTCAGATGCTGATGCAGTTTTTCTTGATCTAGAAGATTCGGTCGTCCCTGCGGCCTTGGGTGAGGCGCGAAGCAATGCGATCAAGGCGCTGACTGAAATGGATTGGCACGGGGCTGGCAAGTCTATTTCAATTCGTGTCAATGGTCTTGATACTGAATGGATGTATCAGGATATTGTGACGGTTTTGGAGAAGGCCGGGGCGCATCTTGACACGGTGATTATTCCTAAACTTGGCTCACGTTCTGATATTTATGCGGTGGATGTTTTGGTTACCCAGATCAGCCGTGCGATGAAATTTGATAAGACAGTCAGGCTCGAAGGCCTCATCGAGACAGCTTCTGGCATTGTCAACCTCAGCAAGATCGCGGCTTATAATCGGCATGTTGGCACGGACAGGCTGGAGGCACTTCATTTTGGCGCGGGGGATTACGCAGCGAGCGTTCAGATTCCAACCACTTCTATTGGTGGTGCGGTGAGCGGCTATTCCGCCGATATTTGGCATTATCAGCTCTCAGCCATGGTCGCGGCGTGTCATGCGAACGGACTTATGCCGATCGATAGTGCGTTTGGTGATTTTAATAACCCCGAAGGGTATCTTGAGGTGGCCAGGCGAGCACGAGCACTTGGTATGGTAGGAAAGTGGGCGATACATCCATCGCAAATCGCCCTGGCTCATGAGATCTTTTCCCCGTCCTCCAGCGAGGTGGCCAAAGCCGAAGCGATGATCAAAGCGCTTGAAGATGCTGAATCCAAAGGCTTGGGCGTAGCAAGATACGAAGGCCAGATGATCGATGCCGCCTCAGCGCGGATGGCGTATACGATCATTGAAACGGCGAAAACACTTAAAAAGCGCGGTGGATAGTCTGGTGATGGTCGGGGAGAGAGGATTCGAACCTCCGACCCCTGCCTCCCGAAGACAGTGCTCTACCAGGCTGAGCTACTCCCCGATGCAAAAGATTTTCCTCTCAATAAACCAAAATCTTGTGATTGTCCATGAGGGCATGTCATGGTAAAATAATCTTATCTCATGAGGGTAAGGGCATGACTGATTCTCTAAAACATCTCGGTAAGCCAAGCGTCGTTGCATCCTCGCCTGAAGCCGCTGAGATAGACCGGGTGCCTAATCCGCATCCCGACACGATGTTTCTTGTTCGTTTCACCCAACCTGAGTTCACGTCGCTTTGTCCTGTGACGGCGCAGCCTGATTTTGCCCATCTGGTTATTGATTATATTCCTGATCGGTGGATGGTCGAATCAAAATCGCTCAAACTATATTTCAATAGTTTTAGGAATCATCAAGCTTTCCATGAAGGGTGTACGGTCGCCATCGGCCAGACTCTCACGGCGTTGCTTGAACCGCATTGGCTCAGAATCGGAGGGTATTGGTATCCGCGCGGCGGGATGCCTATCGATGTGTTCTGGCAATATGGTACACCACCTGATCAGGTCTGGATTCCTGATCAGGGTGTTGATGGCTATCGAGGCCGAGGCTGATTTTTAAGCGTTTTCAGGGCGAGGGCGAATACCGTGTCATCGACATTGCCACCGGACGCGATCACGATGCTTGTCTTGCCTTGGGCGTCTACTGCCCCTGATAACAGAGCCGCGAGGGCCACGGCTCCGCCAGGTTCAAGCGAAATGTTAAAATCCTGCCACGCGATTGCCATGGCGTGAAGCACGTCGGCGTCGCTGACTGAAACGCCGTGGCTGACGTGATTCTTATTGACGGCAAAGGTTAACTCCCCTGGTGTTGGGGTGACGATGGCATCGCATATGGATCGCGCGGCGGGGTCATTGCATACCCTGTGTCCAGTTTCGAGTGAACGTTTGAAATCATCAAGGTTTTCAGGCTCGGCGGCAATAATGGTCAGATCAGGAAACTCATGATGAATAGCCAGTGCGACCCCCGCCAGCAATCCACCTCCACCCGTGCAACAGACCAGCTGGTCTGCCGTGATAGATTTATCCTTAAGATAGCGGTTAATTTCGAGTCCAACGGTGCCTTGCCCGGCGATCACCTGGTGGCTATCAAAGGGTGGAATGATGCACGGGTAATCGCCGCTCGCACGATCGGCGACTGCTACTGCTGCTGTGATGTCCTCACGGCTTTCGGTATATCGATCATAAGTAATGACGTCTGCACCATAGGCTTTGGTGTTTGCGATTTTGACCGCAGGTGCGTCTTGAGGCATGATAATACTGGCCTTTATGCCAAGGTCTTTTGCGACGGCCGCGATGGCTTGGGCGTGATTGCCGCTTGAGTAGGCAACAACATGGTGCGTTTGGCCATCAAGTGAGCGAATAGCGTTAGACGCACCCCTGAACTTGAATGATCCGGTGCGTTGTAGTGATTCAGCTTTAAGCAGAACCCGCCCACCGATTCTGGCGTTAAGCAGTGATGATTCAAGAATAGGTGTTCTGGTGATAAAAGAGTTTATCCGCTCAGCAGCAGCGAGAATATCATCATAACAAGGCAAGGTAAGTATCGTCATATCCACCTGATGATAATGAAAATATAACAATAATGGTATCCATAACTTGAAGAAAGGCGATCATAAGCCTATGCTCCGCTTTTATAGATAAAAATGAGGAATAAAAAAGATGATGATGGACGGGAGGCCACTATTCAAAGGGTCTTGTGTTGCGTTGGTGACGCCTTTTAAGGATGGTACGCTTGATGAACTGGCTTTTCGGGCGCTTGTCTCGTGGCAAATCGCCGAGGGAACAAGCGGGTTGATTCCAGTCGGCACCACAGGAGAATCTCCGACCTTAAGCCATCATGAGCATAAACAGATTGTTTCGTGGTGTATAGATGAGGCGGCGGGCAGAGTTTCGGTGATCGCGGGGGCGGGGTCTAACTCGACTGCTGAAGCCATTGATTTTGTACGTCATGCTTCTCAAAGCGGCGCGGACGCAGTATTGGTCGTAACGCCATATTACAACAAGCCGACCCAGCTGGGTCTCATCGCCCATTTTACTGAGGTGGCCGAGGCATCGACGATCCCGGTGGTCATTTACGATATTCCCGGCCGGTCAGCAGTCAGCATGAATATAGACACGATGGTGACCCTCTCGGAGCATCCTAATATTGTCGGGGTAAAAGACAGCACGCAAGATTTATCTCGCCCGACCGTGATGGCTAATCTGGTTGGGGATGGGTTCTCACAGCTTTCAGGTGAAGATGCGACCGCCCTCGCTTTCCGCGCCGCTGGGGGGCATGGTTGTATTTCAGTAACAGCTAATATAGCGCCCCGGCTTTTGGCTGAAATGCACGCGGCGTGGGATCAAGGTGATACCGCCACCGCGATGCGCATTAATAGCCAATTGATGCCGCTTCACCAAGCGTTATTCTGTGAGAGTAGCCCGGGGCCGGTTAAATATGCGGCAAAATTACTCGGTCTTTGCGGTGATGAGCTGCGCCTGCCGCTCGTGCTGATCTCTGATTCCTCAAAATCCACCGTTAAATCAGCACTGAAAACCGTCGGTTTGATCGGGTGAGGTGATCAATGGCATCGACAATTTCGGTCGGGAGGGTGGCTGAAAACCGCAAAGCCCGCCACGATTATGAGATTATTGAAACCATCGAGGCCGGGCTTGTTCTTTTGGGCAGCGAGGTTAAATCATTGCGTTGTGGGCGTGCGAGTATCAATGAATCCTATGCCGCTGAGGAAAACGGTAGGTTAGCATTAATCAACGCCAATATTCCTGAATATGATGCATCGCGTGAAAAGCATGAACCGAAACGTCCCCGTTCGCTCTTGCTAAGCCGTAAAGAGCATGAACGACTGCTTGGGCTGGTCAATCGTCAGGGCATGACGATTGTGCCTTTGAGTCTTTATTTTAACCAGCGGGGCCTTGCCAAAATATCGCTAGGGCTAGCCAAAGGCCGTCGCCAGCACGACAAACGTGAGGCGATCAAAAAGCGCGATTGGGACCGCCAAAAAGCAAGGGTGCTAAAGGACAGATGAATTACCGGTATCCAAGATCATCATGGACATTGGCCGTCTTGTGATGATCGCATTGAGTGGTCTCTTGGTCAGCAGGTTTTGGCGGACGGCTGATGAACTCTTTGATATCCTCAACCTCGATGAATGAATCAGTCTGCCGGCGCAACGGGTCTGACATGACTTTGGCTTCTATACTTGACACAACAGTGACGCGGACGCCTTTATCTTGCACCTCCTGCAGAAGGCGACAAAAATCTCCATCGCCGGAGAACAGAACCACATGGTCTATATGTTCTGACAGTTTCATCATATCGAGGGCTAATTCCATATCCATGTTGCCTTTGATGCGGCGCTGACCTGTCTCATAATTATGGAACTCGCGGGACGGTTTTGAGACGACGGTGTAGCCATTATACGCCAGAAAATCGGCAAGTTTCCGAATTGGTGAATACTCAGCTGTATCGGGCAGAGCCGTGTAATAATAGGCGCGAACAAGGATGGCGCTTTTTTTCAACTCGTCAAGCAGGCGCACGTAATCGATATCAAAATCGAGGGATTTAGAAACCGCAAAAAAATTGGAGCCATCGATGAAAACAGCGATTCTTTCGTTGGGTGAGAGATTAAACATTTTCTACTCCCTTAATGGTTATGTAATAAATGGCGTTGTCAAATAAAACAAACAAGACTAAAAACAAGTCAACGTGGTATTTTCAAAAAAAGAAAACTATACATGGCTTTCCTATCTTCTATATATATTGGCATTGGAGCAAATCTGTCAACGGGTGATCATAAAAATCCTAAAGAAGGATGCTTGGCCGCCCTCAAAACCCTTGCCCAAGCCGCATCAATCTCAGTAAAACAGATTTCACCCTGGTATCGCTCTGCGCCTGTGCCTATATCCGAGCAACCTTGGTTTTATAATGCGGTGGTCGAGATAGAGTGTGCGCTACCTCCGCATGAATTGCTCGAGCATATTCATCGATGTGAGGCCTCGGCTGGCCGGTTGCGTAAAATCCGCAATGAGGCCAGGGTTTTAGATATAGATATAATAGATTACAAAGGCATAGTTATAAACGAAGGCGTGATCTTACCTCACCCGAGAATGGACTTGCGGGCTTTTGTACTTTATCCGTTGCGGGATATAGCGCCGGATTGGCAGCATCCGCGATCAGGGCGAGGCATAGATGATCTGATCGCGGATCTTGATGATCAACAAATAGAACGCGAAGACTGATCTTTCTTTGTTGCTTTCACGACATTAATTGAGTATCATGCGGCCCGAAAGCGACAAATAAACGGAGCGTTACATTATGGCACGAGTTACGGTCGAGGACTGCATTGAAAAAATCAATAACAGGTTTGAACTTGTGCTGGTGGCCTCCCAGCGCGCACGGAGTGTGTCGTCAGGCGATCCGCTAACGGTTGATCGTGACAGGGATAAGAACCCGGTCGTGGCTTTGCGTGAGATCGCCGCCGAAACGATTTCGATAGAGGACGTCAAAGAGAATTTGATCAAAAGTCTCCAGCAAATCGGCCAACGCGAAGAAGAACAAGCCGCCCTCGATGAGGCGAGTAGCATGGCCCAGCAAGACATGGCATCGTTTAGCGGCCATGATGCCGGAGAAAACGCTAGAGAAAGCAACGGAGGACACTCCACCGGCGCGGCCGTGGAACTTCCTGAAATTGATGGGCGCGTTAATACTAAAAAGGCAGTTATGAGCGATCGCGCAGAGCCTAAAGATGACGGTGGTTTTGGCGATATAGATGAATCGGCTGAAAGTGACGACATTTAATCCGCTCCGTATTTCCGCTAAAACGCAAAAATAACTTTGCCAAAACGGTATTTTTTGCGATTCTACTCTCATGATGAAGATTGAGACCGCCTCAGACATTTCTGACCGGATTAAGCCTTTTTATCCACATATGGATATGGGCATGATCGGCGAGGCCTATGATTTCTCGCGCGATGCTCACAAAGGGCATAAACGCGAATCGGGGGAGGCGTATTTTACCCACCCCGTCGAAGTTGCAACAATCCTCGCCGATATGCACCTTGACCCAGCCACCATTATAACAGCGTTGCTCCATGATGTTGTCGAAGATACCGATATTTCGATCGATATGATCGCTGCGCATTTCACCGAAGAAATCGCCAAATTGGTCGATGGCGTGACCAAATTGACTAAAATGGAGATGCAGAAGGATAATTGGCAGACGGCGAATTTCGGTAAACTTATCCTAGCGATGAGTAATGATATCCGCGTTTTGTTGGTGAAATTGGCTGACCGGACGCATAATATGCGGACGATTAGCGGTATTCCTAACCGAGAAAGACGCGAACGAATCGCTCACGAGACTTTGACGGTTTTTGCGCCATTGGCGAGAAGAATAGGCATGACTGGTTTTCAGAATGAGCTAGAAGACCGGGCTTTTGCGGTTGTTCATCCCGATATCAGGCAATCGATCTTATCAAGGCTTGAATATCTAACCGAAAAATCAAAAGATATTATTCAAGATATTACTACTGAACTTGGCAATGTGACCAAGAATAGCGGGGTTGAATGTTCGGTTGCCGGTCGAACAAAAACGGCTTACTCTATTTGGCGTAAGACCCAGCGTCACGGGGTTGCTATCGAGGAATTGTCCGATATTATGGCCTTTCGAGTGATCACGCATGATATCGATGAATGTTATCGGACGCTTGGAATCTTGCACCGCAATTATCGCGTGGTACCGGAACGATTCAAAGATTATATCTCGAATCCTAAGCCTAATAATTATCAATCGCTTCATACAGGGATTATCGGTCCATTAAAGAAAAAAATCGAAGTGCAGATTAAAACCTTGGAAATGCATGCAGTTGCTGAACGCGGAGTCGCAGCGCATTGGCGGTATAAAGGCCGGGACGGGGCGCTTGAGGCCCGCGATGTTGAGCAATTCCACTGGCTTCAGGACTTATTGAACATTCTCGAAAACGCGGTATCACCTGATGAGTTTCTTGAACATACTGAAATGGAAATGTATGCCGACCAAGTGTTCTGTTTCACCCCCAAAGGGCTGCTGATTGCCCTGCCGAAAAAGGCAACGGCGGTGGATTTTGCCTATGCGGTGCATTCGGGGGTCGGGGATCGATGCGTTGGGGCTAAAATCAACGGTAAGCAACGCCAGTTAGCGACTATTTTGAATAACGGTGATCAGGTCGAGATTCTAACTAAAGCAGGCGCGACGCCAAGCCTTGAATGGATCGCGTTTGTCGCGACTGGGCGCGCACGATCGGCTTTGCGCAAGTTTATGCGCGTTGAAAAACAAAAAGAATTCGCGCGGATCGGCAAGGCTATGCTTGAAAAAGCATTCCGCGATCGCCGCAAAACACTAAGGGAAAAAAACCTAACGCCATGTCTGGTTAATTTCAAAGCGACCTCTATTACAGATCTTTACGCGATGATCGGTGAGGCGAGCATCGTGCCCGGCACCGTGCTGGCACAGCTGTATCCAGAATTGCGCATCCCCAAAGCCAAACGCGAAGTGAGCAAGCCAGCGAGTGATGATAAGAAACTCAATATCAAAGGCTTGATTCCTGGCATGGCGGTGCATCTTGGTTTGTGTTGTCATCCGCTTCCGGGTGAGAAAATTATCGGCATCATCACCACAGGCAAGGGGATCACGGTTCACCGTGGCCAATTGCTCTGTGCTTGAAAAATTTAGCACAATGCCAGAATTATGGCTCGATATTGAATGGCAAAAAGAAGGGCCTACGATAGTGACCGGGCGGGTTGAGATTGTATTATCCAATGAATCTGGCAGCCTCGCCTCGATTACCACTTTAATCAGCCAGTATGATGGCAATATCACCAATATCTCGCTTCAGAACCGTACGGCTGATTTTTTCCACTTCGATATCGATATTGAGGTCAAGCACGTCCGGCAGTTAAACGCTATTCTGGCGGCGATGCGCGCCAACCAGTATGTCGAGAGCGTCAAGAGAGAGACGATATGATTACCCCTCTTCGTCTTGGCGTGAATATAGATCACGTGGCAACAATTCGCAACGCTCGCGGCGGCGGTCATCCTGATCCGGTGGCGGCGGCTATTCTTGCAGAACAAGCAGGAGCCGACGGCATCACCGCACATCTGCGCGAAGATCGCCGGCATATTCGGGATGATGACCTCAAAAGGCTCAAAGACGATATAGCCCTGCCGCTTAATCTTGAGATGGCGGCGACTGATGAAATGCTGGCGATCGCGCTGGATACGCGCCCGAATGCAGCGTGCATCGTGCCGGAAAAACGCGAAGAAATTACGACCGAAGGCGGCCTAGACGTGGTGAGACTCGCGCCGCGCCTCGCGCCGATGATCGCACGAGTTAAAGACAATGGGATCAAAGTCTCACTGTTTATCGAAGCGGTAACAGCACAGATTGAGAGCGCCGCTGAATTGGGCGCTGATATTATTGAAATTCACACCGGGCATTATTGCAATTTGCCAGAAGGTGATCTGCGAGCGGGCGAGATAAAACGGATTAAAACAGCCGCCGCCTATGCCGAGGAGTTAGGAATTGAATGCCATGCCGGCCATGGGTTGAGGTTTGATAATGTCGCTGATATAGCGGCCATTCCACAGGTTGTCGAACTCAATATCGGCCATTTTCTAATCGGCGAGGCGATTATGATCGGGCTTGATGAGGCTGTGCAACAAATGCGCGCGCTGATGGATAAGGCGCGCCGTCCGGTATGATTTTAGGTATTGGAACGGATATGGTGGTTATCGAGCGGATCACCTGCGCTATTGATCGCTATGGCGAAAGATTCGTCAATCGGATTTTTACTCCAGCCGAGCGAGATCAAGCGCGGGGGCGGCTTCGTGCGTCACGCTTTTTAGCAACAAGATTTGCCGCCAAAGAAGCGATCTGGAAAGCGATCGGTGGCGATTTTAAGTACTCGATCAGCTGGCGTGATATGGAAATTCTTGCCGATCAGAATGGCGCGCCTCAGGTGAAGCTATACGGCAATGCTCTGGCGAGCGCGAAACGTAAAGCACGCGAATCATGGCAGCTTGATCTATCGTTATCCGATGATGGTGGCATTGCGTTGGCTTTTGCGGTATTTTCCGCCTCTTAAAGGATAGGGACAATGGTGAATAAAGTAAAAAAACCGTTTATCGAATTGCTGAAAACAACGTTATGGGCGATCGTCATCGCGATGATTTTCCGTTCGTTTTTGTTTGAGCCGTTCAGTATTCCATCGGGGTCGATGATACCGACTTTGCGGATTGGCGATTACCTTTTTGTGTCGAAATTTTCCTACGGCTATTCAAAATATTCTTTTCCTTTTGGAATAATTCCTTTTTCTGGCAGGGTTTTTGAGAATCAACCTGAACGCGGCGATGTCATAGTTTTTCGCCGTCCGGGGCAGGAAAACGTCGATTTTATCAAGCGTCTGATAGGATTGCCGGGCGATCAGGTCCAGGTGATTGACAGCGTAGTTTATATCAATGACGTTGCTCTAGTGCGCACGCCGATAGATGAGACTAGTCATTCGAGCCTAGAAACTTTTTTAAGAAACGAGAATATTAAGGCGTTCACTGAAACACTACCAAGTGGTAAGACATACACGGTGTTTGAAAACGATAGCATTTTTGGCAATAGTTTATCGAATGACACGAGGGTCTTTACCGTGCCTGAGGGGCATTATTTTTTCATGGGCGATAACCGCGACCGCTCAAACGACAGCAGAATGGGGGTTGGAATGGTTCCTGCTCGGAATCTAATTGGACGGGCTGAGTTTCTATTTTTCTCCCATAATGGCAAGGCGCATTTATGGGAAGTTTGGAGGTGGCCTTTCGCTATTCGCTTTAAGAGAATAGGACGAGGAATAGAATGACTAAAATACGTCTTACACAAGCGGTGGTTAAGGCCAGGGAAGATTTGCTTAATAGGATTGGTTACCGTTTTAGCAATATGTCTTTGCTTGATGAGGCCTTGCTTCATCCCAGTGCGCAAAGTGAACTCCGCGTTTCTATCAATAACCAGAGGCTTGAGTTTCTAGGGGACCGCGTTATTAATCTGGTGGTTGCGGATATGATTTTTATCGATGGCGAAGAGCGTCCTGAAGGGGTAATGGCACGGTTTTACATTGATTGCGTTGAAAACACCGCGATGGCGAAAATTGCTCATTCTTTAGATCTTGGCAAGGCCTTGGTCGTACAAAACAACACCGCCCTAGCTGAAACCGATAAGGTGCTTGCTGATGCGCTTGAGGCGTTGATTGGCGCGATCTGGCGTGATGGCGGAATAGACCCCGCTTATCGGGTGGTGCGCGATTTGTGGAAAGAGACAATGCTTGAGGCAGGGGCGAGGGGCAAGGATAACAAAACACGGCTTCAAGAACATGCACTGGCGCGGTATCAGGTTTTGCCGCAATACAAGATGGTCGGCCGTGAAGGCCCTGACCACGCACCGATTTTTACTGTCGAGGTGATGCTTGAGGCCATGACAGCCCAGGGGATTGGTAAATCGCTCCGCCTTGCAGAACACGAGGCGGCCAAAACAATTCTTGAAGATATTGACGCGCGCTTGGTGGAGCAAGAACGCCCATGACACAGGCAGGTTTTGTATCACTTATCGGCGCACCAAACGCTGGTAAATCAACGCTGATGAATACGTTTGTGGGGCAGAAAGTGTCTATTGTGACACCGAAAGTGCAAACAACCCGTAGCCGTATCCAGGGCATCGCTATGCGCGGCGAAAGCCAGATCATCTTTATCGATACCCCAGGGATTTTCAGACCAAAAAGACGCCTTGATCGTGCAATGATTAACGCAGCATGGCAAGGCGCTGGGGACAGCGACATTACTATTCTGCTGCATGACGCGGCGCGGAGCATGATAGACGATGACACTAAGCGTATTATGGCCGGGCTTACCAAGAAAAAAATGCAGGTCGCCCTGGCCCTGAACAAGATAGATATGACAACGCCTGAAAAACTAATTGATCGGGCAAAATCCATGTCAGATGAATTCCCCTTTAGTAAAGTTTTTATGGTATCGGCGAAAAAAGCCAAAGGAACCGAGGATATTCTAACGTGGCTCGCTGGTGAGATGCCGTCCAGCCCTTATCTTTATGATCCTGATGATTTGTCCAATTTACCGCAGCGTCTGCTGGCGGCTGAGATCGTGCGGGAGAAACTGTTTCTTAATCTCCATCAAGAACTACCGTATCAGTTGACCGTCGAAACCGAGACTTGGCAAGACCGCGAGGATGGTAGCGCTGAGATACGTTGCTCTATATATGTTGCGCGTGAAGGTCACCGGGCAATTGTTTTGGGTAAAGGGGGAAGTGCGATCAATCGGGTCGGGGTCGCAGCAAGGCTTGAACTTGAGAAACTGTTTGATCGGCGGATTCATCTCTTTACCCATGTCAAATACCGCAAGAACTGGCTTAATGATCCGGCGCGATATAAACCGTGGGGTTTGGATTTTAACGCGTGAATTATGCTTGAATGGGACGATAAAGCTCTGATGTTATCAGCACGTCCATTTGGTGAGGACGCATCTATCATTAATGTGTTGACCGAAAACTACGGGCGTCATGCAGGGATGGTGCGCGGCGGGCAGTCGAGAACGATGCGTCCGGTGTTGCAGGCTGGTAACGCGATCACGGTTTCGTGGCGCGCGCGGCTTCAGGAGCATCTCGGCAATATGACGGTGGAAATGACTGCTTCGAACATATCGGGGGTGCTGGATAATCCGTTGAGACTCGCGGGGCTTGCATCAATGTGTGTGCTGATTGAGGCCTGTATTCCTGAGCGTGAGCCAGCGCGTAATGTGTTTGAGGCTACCAATGACATGATTAAAATGATTTGCGGGGTGACCGAGGACGAGGTGTGGCTCGCAGGATATATCAGGTGGGAGATCGGCTTGCTGTCGCTTGCGGGATTTGGGTTGCAACTTGATTACTGCGGGGTTAGCGGCGAGAGCGAGAATCTCGCCTATGTCAGCCCGCGTACGGGCGTGGCGGTAACAGCAGAGGTGGCGGGTGAGCACGCCCCGAAATTATTACCGTTGCCGGGGTTTCTTGGTGGCGCGAAAAAAAACCTCGATGAGGATTTAATTGACGGAATCCGGCTAACAGGGCATTTTTTCGCGCGGGAGATTTATGGAGTAAATCATCGGCCTATAGCTGAGCCCAGGCAGCGTTTTGAAGATATTGTCGTGAAAAAATTTGGTGAGAGGGGATAACGATCGATGAGTGATGAGATTAAGGCGGATTTTTCAACCGAACTAAGTCGGCGCTATTTAGCCTATGCGTTATCAACGATCACGTCACGATCATTGCCGGACGTCCGTGATGGACTAAAGCCAGTGCATCGGCGCTTGCTTTATGCGATGCGGCAGCTGCGGCTTGACCCTGAACAGGGTTTTAAAAAATCAGCGCGGGTGGTTGGCGATGTGATGGGTAAGTTTCATCCCCATGGAGACAGCGCGATTTATGATGCGATGGTCAGATTGGCACAAGAATTCGCTATGCGTTATCCGCTCGTCGATGGGCAAGGCAATTTCGGCAATATAGATGGCGATAACGCCGCCGCGATGCGTTATACCGAAGCGCGCATGACGATGGTCGCAAGGTTATTGCTCGATGGAATCGATGAGAATGCGGTTGACTTCAGACCGACTTATGACGGTGAGGATGAAGAACCTATTGTTCTGCCAGCAGCGTTCCCGAATTTACTGGCGAATGGCGCGCAAGGGATCGCCGTGGGAATGGCTACGTCGATCCCGCCGCATAATGTCACTGAATTAACCGGAGCGGCTTTGCATCTCCTCAAACATCCAACAGCCACCGATGCGAGAATAGCCACGATTGTCCAAGGCCCTGATTTTCCAACCGGTGGGGTGTTGGTTGAATCGCCTGAAATGATTGCTGAGGCTTACGCCACCGGACGTGGCAGTTTCAGGGTCCGCGCGGATTGGATGACCGAAAAAGAAAGTGGTGGCAATTGGAAAATCGTTATTACCGCTATTCCATATCAGGTGCAGAAATCGCGGCTGGTGGAGAAAATCGCTGAGTTGGTTATGGCGAAAAAACTGCCTTTTCTTGCGGATGTTCAGGACGAGTCGACCGATGAGTTGCGCTTGGTACTGCTGCCTAAATCACGCCGTTTTGAAGCTGATATGATCATGGAAAATCTATTTCGCATGACCGATCTGGAAAGCCGTATTTCGCTTAATCTGAACGTGCTTGATGCATCGGGCTCGCCGGGTGTTATGTCGATCAAAGATGCGCTTTTGGCGTGGATTGACCATTTGCTGGTGGTTTTAAGACGCAGAAAAAAATACCGTCTTGAAAAAATTGCAGCCCGGCTTGAGGCCCTTGAAGGGTATTTGGTGGTTTATCTTAATCTCGATGAGGTTATCGCGATTATCCGGGAAGAAGATAACCCAGCCTCGGTGTTGATGGCGCGATGGACGCTTAATCAAAACCAAGTTGATGCCATTTTAAACATGCGGTTGCGCTCTTTACGCAAACTAGAAGAGATCGAGATCAAGAGAGAAAGCGAGGCGCTGAAAAATGAGCAGCGCGACATAGAATTAATCCTCGCAAGCGAGGACGCGCAACGCGCAATGGTCGCTGAAAATATTAAAGCGGTTAAAGCTCTTTTTCAGCGTGATGATCACCGGCGAACCCGCCTTGCGGCCTTGCCAGTGCTTGATAGTGAGCCGGGTGCGTTATTGCTCGAAAAAGAACCGATTACTGTTGTCTGCTCACAGCAAGGTTGGGTCAGAGGCATGAAGGGGCGGATAGAAAATAGCGATGATATTCGCTTCAAGGAAGGCGATGCGGCGGCATTTCATTTCTACGCTGAAAGCACTGATAAGATTATCGTTGCGCTGGATAATGGGCGTTTTTTTACGATCAATGCCAATAAATTACCCGGCGGCCGAGGTTTTGGCGAACCAGTCTCGCTGATGATCTCAATGGCACGCGAGTATCGCATCACGGCAATGTTTGTTGCGGGCGCGCAGCATGTGCTTGTGGTTTCAGGAGAAGGACGCGGATTTATCACCGAAGGTGAAGGATTGGTCACCCGAACCCGCAATGGTCGACAAGTGATCAATCTTGCCAAAGGCCACAAAATGGTGGTAGCCAAGCCGGTTGAGGGTGATATGGCGGCGTTTGTCGGTGATAATAGACAAATGTTGGCTGTGCCGATAAAAGATATTCCGGTCATGACCCGGGGGCGCGGCTTGATCATGCAACGCTATAAAACTGGAGGGTTGGCCGACGCCACGACCTATTCCATGGATGAAGGTTTGTCCTGGCAGCAGCCGGGCGGCCGAACGCGCAGTGAGAAAGACACCTCCAAATGGCAGGGCCGACGCGGAGGAGCTGGCACGCTGCTTCCGAGCGGTTTTCCGAAGCCGCCGCGTTTCACCTGATTACGAATCCGCCGTCAAAGGAATCCACTGGCCTTGCCAGAGTATTTGAGCGGGTTTGAATTGCTTCTTGTAATTCATTTTCCTACTGGCTTTGATGTAATAGCCGAGATAGACGAAAGATAGTCCCATCTCATAGGTGACAGCGGCGCAATCGAGCACCATAAAAATTCCCGGCGATTGGTTTTTATAATAGGGGTCAAAAAAACTATAAACCGCGCTGATTCCATCGTCTTGGACATCGATGAGAACGACGCCGAACAACTGTCCACTATCCCGATATTCGATAATAGCACTCTGGACGGGACTGGTTTCGATCATCGAGGAATAACTGCCCAGATCCATATCGACCATGAGACCATCATGATGGCGATTATCGAGATAACGGCGAAACAGCATAAAATGATCATCACGCACTTCATTAGGCAGAATTTGGCGGGTTAATTTGGCGTTGCGTTGCAGGATTCGGCGTTGACTTTTGCTGATGATTAGCTCGCCTTTATCCCCTGTGCCTGAGGCAATTCTCATCGGGATACACTGCTGGCAGTTAGGGCAGACCGGTCGATAGGCGAGGTTTTCAACACGTCTGAATCCAGCGCGGGCGAGATGATTATGATATTCGGGATTCTTGCTGATATCAGTGGCGAGGCGTTGTTCCACATTGCCTCTGATATAAGAACACGGGCTCGGCTGAGCAATCCGCATAGAGAGGGGAGTATTAAAAGTCAGTTTTTGATTCTGTTCCATTGAGTGCGTACCAGCGAAAATCCTATTTTGCTGTATCGGAAAGGATTTTGACTGAAAACCCTCGCTCTTTTAAGGCCTTGATAATCTCATCGATATGCCCGCCGCCCCTGGTTTCTATCACCGCATCTATTTTGGCTAGTTTTGCTGGAACATCATGGAACATGCGCTGATGAAAAATCTCAACAATATTGCCTTTGCAATCGCCGATGGCCGCCGTGATGCTGGCCAACATTCCCGGCTCATCGGTGATATCTATTCGGATGCGGGCGATTCTGCCGTCTTTCGCCATGGTTCTCGTCATCACTGCGGCCAGCAGACGGGCGTCTATATTACCGCCACAAATTACCGCGCCGCAGTGCCGGCCTTTGAAATAATCAGGATGTTGCATGACGGCGGCGATGCCTGCCGCCCCCGCCCCTTCGACGACAATCCTTTGTTGTTCTACTAAGAACGCAACCGCCGCTTCGATCATATCTTCGGAGATGAGTAGAATCTCATCAACCAGATTTTTGACGATTGGCATTGTTACCTTGCCCGGTTTTTTAACAGCGATCCCTTCAGCCAGCGTCGCACCGCCGCCTTTGAGTTCTTGGCCTGCAATCGCCGAGGCCATATTGGGCCACGCTTCAGTCTGGACGCCGTAAATTTTAATAGATGGGTTAATGTCACGGGCGATAGTGGCGATGCCAGAAATCAAGCCGCCGCCACCGATCGGGACGATGAGGGTATCTATATCAGGGTTGTCTTCGAGCATCTCAAGACCAACAGACCCTTGTCCGGTGACCACAAGTTCATCATCATAAGGATGGATTAAGCTCAGGCCGCGCTCTTGCATAATCTTTTCAACAGTCCCCTCGCACTCATTAAGGTTGCGTCCTTCTAGAGCGATTTCAGCACCCCAGGCGCGGGTGCGGTTGACTTTGGTAAAAGGCGTTTGAGACGGCATCACGATCACCGCAGGGATTCCCATACGAGACGCGTGATAGGCGACCGCTTGGGCGTGGTTGCCGGCTGACATGGTAATCACGCCTTTTTTGAGTTGATCATGATCAAGCGCCGATATGCGGGTGAACGCACCCCGGGGTTTGAAAGATGACGTGATTTGCTGGTTTTCAAGTTTGAGATAAAACGGCGCGCCGGTGATTTGGGCAAGAGCATAGGAACTGACGCTTGGGGTCCGCAAGACCGCGCCGCTCATCTCCTGGTGGGCTTGGCGGATATTTTGGGGGGTTACGGTCATCGCTCTGGCTTATCGGTTTTTGTTGAGGGCTTGGGCTGCCTCAATTGCGAAATAGGTCAGAATCCCCTGACACCCTGCGCGTTTGAAGGCGAGCAGAGTTTCCATCATCAGGGCTTGGCTTTGCTGGGCATCACTGGCGGGCATAGCTTTAATCATGGCATACTCACCGCTGACTTGATAGGCAAAAATCGGGATATTGAATGTATGCACAGCGCGTCCGATCACATCAAGATAAGGCAGGCCGGGCTTGATGATGATGAGATCAGCGCCTTCATCTATATCAAGGGCAATCTCGCGCATCGCCTCATCGCTATTGGCGGGGTTGAGTTGATAAGATGTTTTGTCTTTGATAATTTTTACCTTATCAACCCCGATAGCGTTGCGGAAGGGGGCGTAGAGGGCTGAGGCATATTTCGCCGCGTAAGACATGATCATAACGTTCTGATGCCCGGCTTCATCAAGGGCGCGGCGAATAGCGCCAACGCGTCCATCCATCATATCAGATGGCGCGATGATATCGGCGCCAGCGTTGGCTGAGATAACAGCCTGCTCTCTAAGAATAGAGACGGTCTCGTCATTATCGATCGCTTTATTTCTTATCACCCCGTCATGTCCGTGGGTCGTGTAGGGGTCAAGCGCAACATCGGTAATGACGCCTAAATCAGGGACGGCGTTCTTAATTTCGGCGATGGCGCGGCAGATGAGATTATCAGGAGATAGCGCTTCACGGCCGTCATCATCTTTGCGGGTTTTATCTATATGAGGGAAAAGTACGATCGCCGGAATGCCAAGCGCGTGAATGTCTTTAGCACGCTTGGCTAAGTGGTCAATTGAATGTCGGAACATGCCATCGAGTCCTTCGATGGGATCGAGGATATTTTTGCCGTCGGTGACAAAAATGGGCTGGATGAGATTACGCGCCTCAAGCGAGGCCTCGGCGGTCATGGTACGTGAGAAGCTTTGGGCCCTCGTTCTGCGCAAACGAGTTTCGGGAAAGTGCCCGAGTGTTTTTGTTAAATTGACCATTTGTTTATATAAACTAAGCTTATCTGTTGTTGCAAATTATATAGTAAAGTATATCAGAACAATGGCTTCTGACACTGATCACATCATCATCAAGCAAGAAAAGCGTACGGGCCGGATTATTCTGAACCGTCCTGAGGCGCTCAACGCTCTATCGCCTGAAATGTGCATCGCTTTTATGGAAAAACTTGAAGCGTGGGCTGATGATGAGACAATAGATAAACTTCTGATCACGAGTTCTCATGACCGTGCCTTTTGTGTTGGCGGGGATATCAGGCGAGCGGTAAATCTGGTTGGTTCTGATAATGTTTTCGGCAGGGATTTTTTCGCGATTGAATATGCTTTGGATATGTCTATAGCGGCTTTTCCAAAGCCGATTGTGGTTTTAGCGGATGGGTTAATCTTAGGGGGAGGAGCGGGGATTTTGTTTAACGCCTCCCACCCTCTGGTGACCGAAGGAGCTTCATTTGCTATGCCCGAGACTGCGATAGGGCTTTTCCCTGACGTGGGTGCTTCGTTATTTTTGCGCCGCGCCGCAAAAGAATTCAGGGTATTTTTAGCGCTCACAGGGACACGGTTAGGCGTCTCTGATATGATCGCTGCAGGATTTATTCCGCAGTGCACAGATGCATCTGGCATCGATGAGATGATCGAAAATCTCATAGAGGTACCCACAGACCGCCTTGATGATCTTATCAAAAGCGCTGCTGTCGAACCCGGTAAAGGCCATTACACAAAGCATCTTGATTGGATCGAGCACCATTTTAGTGCGCCATCGGTTGAGGCTATTCGGGACTCTCTCATCTCATCTGGCCATGAATTGGCAAAACCGGCTTATGAGGCGCTGACAACGCGGTGTCCGTTATCGTTAAAGGTGGCACATAGGCTTTGGTTGATGATCAGATAAAACCGCACGATGCTATTTCTGCTTTGTGGGTGGATTACGCGGCCGCTATGCGTATAATGCGTTATGGAGATTTTGCTGAAGGGGTTAGAGCTTTGCTGATCGATAAGGATAACGCGCCAAACTGGCATCACTCATCGCTTGAGGCGGTTAGTGATAAGGAACTAGACGCTATTTTTGCTCCGTTGGACAGGCCTCATTTTCCCTTGCCGCCTCTTGTTGAGAAATACACTGAAAAAGGACAAACGAATGCGTCTTAGCCATTATTTTCTACCCACGGATGAAGGAAACACGAAGACGCACAGATTGTTTCTCACCGGTTGATGCTAAGGGCGGGGATGATTCAGCAATCGAGTGCGGGGATTTATTCATGGTTGCCGCTTGGGTGAAGACCCTGAGAAAGATCGAGGCGATCGTACGTGAGGAACAGAACAGGGCCGGCGCGCTTGAAATCCTAATGCCGACAATTCAGCCTGCGAACTATGGCAGGAATCAGGGCGTTATGATGATTACGGGCTTGAGATGTTGCGGATTACCGACAGGCATGAACGTCACATGCTTTACGGCCCGACCAATGAAGAGCAGGTGACTGATATTTTCCGCACCCATGTGAAAAGTTATCGTGCGCTACCGCTTAACCTTTATCATATCCAGCTGAAGTTCCGTGATGAGGTGCGTCCTCGTTTTGGAAATTATGCGTGGGCGCGAGTTTCTGATGAAAGACGGGTATTCTTTTGCGATGGATGCAGAGACGGCGCGGGCTGAGTATAACAAGATGTTCGTCTCATATCTGCTGACGTTTTAAGCGGCTTGGGCTGACCGCTATTCCGATGGAAGCCGATACGGGGCCAATCGGCGGCGATATGAGTCATGAGTTTGTGATTTCTCGCCGATACTGGCGAAAGTGAGGTTTATTGCCATAAAGATTGGATGAAAAAAAATCTTGATGCGGGCAAAATAGATTATTCCGCAGATCTCCAGCCGATTGTCGATAGTTTCACCGATCTCTATGCCGCCACCGATGATAAGCATGACCCGTCTGCGGTAGATGAGTCCAATTTACTGATAACGCGCGGGATCGAGGTTGGTCATATTTTCTATTTTGGCACGAAATACTCAGTACCAATGGGCGCTGCGGTCACCGATGAAAACGGGGCTGAGGTTGATATTCACATGGGATCATATGGCATCGGCGTCTCACGGCTGGTTGGGGGGAATTATCGAGGCGAGTCATGATGACAAAGGGATTATCTGGCCCGTGCTGTTGCGCCGTTTGATGTGGCGGTGGTAAATCTCAAACCCGGTGATGCCGAATGCGATAAAACTGCGAACTCATTATATGAACAGCTGGGCAAAGCCGGTTTTGACGTTTTGCTTGACGATACACCCGAACGCCCCGGAGCAAAGATGAGCGCGATTGAACTGATCGGAATACCCCAATATATCATCATCGGCCCTCGCGGGTTGTCCGAAGGAGTCGTTGAGATCAGGGATCGGGGGACCGGAGACTCTTCATCGGTTGCGCCAGATAATGTGATTAACGCGATCGCCGGGATGCAATAGATGAGAGGCGTTTTCAGTCATGTCGAAAGAATGCTTTCCTTGCGCTATATCAGGTCGCGTCGGTCGGAAGGATTTATTTCGGTGATCGCATGGTTTTCGTTGCTTGGTATCTGTCTTGGAGTCGCGACCCTGATCATCGTCATGTCAGTGATGAACGGCTTTCGTGCTGAGTTGGTGGGGCGGATTTTAGGTCTTAACGGGCATCTTGCGGTTTATAGTAACTCGGTTGGCGGTATAGGCGATTTCGACACATTAGCAGGACGAGTCGCAGGAATTCCGGGTATCCAGACAGTAACGCCGCAGGTAGAAGGCCAAGTGATGGCGGCGGCTAACGGCAACGCCGCAGGAGCCGTGGTGCGCGGCGTGAGATGGGAAGATTTATCGGCGCGAAAACCCTTATGGGATGCGCTTGATCAGGACGCCATCAAAGCAATGCAAGAGGGTGAGTCGGTTCTGATCGGCTATGAGATGGCAAGAACACTAGGGCTTAAGGCGGGGGACAGTATCTCGTTGGTGGCCGCCAAAGGCAGAACTACAGCTTTTGGCACATTGCCCGAACGGCGCGGGTATAAAGTCGCAGGCGTGTTTAATGTTGGGATGTATGAATATGATAAAGCCTTTATTTTTATGCCGCTCGCGGCCTCGCAGTCTTTTTTAGGACTGGGTGATAACGTAACAGCGCTTGAGGTTTATGCTGCGGATTTGGGTAATACTAGCGTGATCCGTGCCAATATGGAACAAATCCTGCCTCAAAAGACACGCATCTATGACTGGCGCGACCGCAATCGCAGTTTTCTCAATGCGCTTAATGTCGAGCGCAATGTGATGTTTATCATTCTGACGCTGATTATTTTGGTGGCCGCGTTTAATATTATCTCATCGATGATCATGCTGGTGCGATCAAAGAACAGCGATATCGCCGTCCTGCGGGCGATGGGGGCGACTGGCGGAATGATTATGAGAATTTTTTTAATGACCGGCTCGAGCATTGGTTTGGTGGGAACGATGTTCGGTACATTGCTAGGCCTCGGGTTCTGTTGGAATATTAACAGCATTAAAAACGCACTTGAATGGGTGAGCGGGGCGGAGCTTTTCGCAGCGGAAATTTATTTCCTTTCAACACTACCCGCTCTGGTCAATCCGACTGAAGTGACCAATGTGATTCTGATGGCGCTGGTTTTATCATTTTTATCATCGATTTATCCTGCATGGCGCGCATCCCGCATCTCACCTGCCGAGGCGCTTCGCTATGAATAATATGGAGAGTAATACGGCGGCAGGTGCACAGGACAGAGAGGACTCCCTGCCCCTTTCCATGCATGGCGTTTTTAAGTCTTTCAGACAAGGTGAGACGCATTTGCAGGTGCTCGATGATATTGCACTTACCATCCATAGGGGTGAGATTGTAGCATTGGTTGGCCCGAGCGGCTCCGGTAAAACCACGTTGTTGAATGTCGCCGGATTACTCGAAAAACCCGATGAGGGTCGAGTTACAATCAATGGCCTTAACACGCACCGCCTGCGTGATAAGGCGATGTCAAAATTGCGGCGTGATCATATTGGTTTTGTTTTTCAGTTTCATCGCCTTTTGCCCGAATTTTCGGCTTTTGAAAATATTTTAATCCCCCAGCTGATGAACGGGCTAGATCGTCACATTGCTGAGGAACGCGCGAAGGAACTTCTTGAGATGGTGGGGCTTGAGAAGCGCCGCGACCATCGCCCTGGGCAGTTGTCAGGCGGTGAGCAGCAACGGGTCGCGATCGCAAGAGCAACCTCAAATGCACCGTCTATCCTACTGGCTGATGAACCAACGGGTAATCTCGATCACGAGACCGCCGCTGATGTGTTTCAGCATCTATCGGTTATACTAAAATCGGTGAATACGTCAGCATTGATCGTGACGCACAACCAAGAATTGGCGGAAAAAATGGATCGAGTGGTGACGATTCGCAACGGGCGTCTGGTGGAATAATTTTCTCTGTCTTCGCCTAAGGTATTCATTTTTAAGCATTGCCGATTTGGCTCTTGTTTTTTTCTCAAGGCTGGAGTGATATGGCGATATGGACGCGCCATTTATTCACCTTAGAGTTCACTCATCTTATTCACTGGCCGAAAGTATGTTGCCGATAGATACCCTCGTCGGGCGCGTGGCTGAACATAACCAGCCAGCGGTGGCGGTGACCGACAGTTTTAACAGTTTTGGCGCGTTGGAGTTTTCGGAATATGCGGCGGCGAAAGGACTTCAGCCAATTATCGGCGCACAGTTGATACTATCGGAGGGCGATGAGAATCTGATGGGTGAAGTCGCCTTGCTGGTGCAGAACGAGCAAGGATGGCAGAATTTATCGACGGTGATGTCGACGGCCTTGCTTAAGGACAGCCTTTCTCCCAAACTCACGCTTGAGGCCTTGCGAGGGCATACCGATGGGTTGATTGTGTTGAGTGGCGGCGCCAAGCGCGGTTTTATCGCCGGAGTGCTCGCCGATGGCGCAGAGGCGCTAGCTGAAAAGCGCCTTATGCGCCTCAATGAAATGTTCCCGGGGCGGGTTTATGTGGAGTTACAACGTCACGGGACCCGGCGAGAATCTCTTGCCGAACCCGCGCTTATTGCACTCGCATATAAGCATAATCTGCCATTGGTTGCGACGAATGACTGTTATTTTCTCGACCAGGAGGATTTTGAAGCGCATGAGATTCTGCTGTGTATCTCGCAAAGCATGACGCTTAATCACCAGGAACGGCGCCGGGAGACCAAACATCATTACCTGAAAACCTCAGCTGAGATGACCGCGCTGTTCGCTGATCTGCCGGAGGCCTGCATCAATACCTCAGTCATCGCCAAGCGATGCGCCTACCGCGTTCCAACGCGCAAGCCGATGCTGCCCGCTTTTATAACACCGGATGGCTTATCGGAGGAGGAGTTGCTAACAAATCTTGCCCGCGAGGGGCTTGAGAAAAAACTTAGCCGGATTGAGACCGACCATGCACCCTATCATGACCGCCTTAAGACTGAATTAGGGGTGATTACCAGCATGGGTTTTGCTGGATATTTTCTGATTGTCGCCGATTTTATCGGCTGGGCGAAAGCCGAGGATATTCCAGTGGGTGCGGGGCGTGGTTCGGGGGCCGGGTCGCTGGTTGCGTATGCGTTAGGCATTACAGGGCTTGATCCAATGCGCTGGGGGCTTTTGTTTGAGCGTTTTCTTAATCCAGAGCGTATATCGATGCCTGATTTTGATATCGATTTCTGTCAGGACCGCCGCGAGCAAGTGATCGACTACGTTCAGGGAAAATACGGCAAGCTACAGGTGGCGCAGATCATCACTTTTGGGACGTTGCAGGCGCGGGCGGCTTTGCGTGATGTCGGTAGAGTTTTAGGGATGCCTTACGGGCAGGTTGATCGGATCGCAAAACTCATTCCCTTCAATCCCGCTCATCCCGTCAAGATACACGAGGCGCTTGAAAGCGAAGAGGAGTTAAGAAAAGCGAGAGAGGAAGATGAGCAGGTTGCCAATCTGATTGAAATATCATGCCGCCTAGAAGGCCTTAACCGCCACGCATCAACGCATGCGGCCGGGTTGGTGATCGGTGATCGTCCTCTCATGGAAATTGTGCCGATTACGCGTGATGTTCGTTCTGTGATACCGGTTACGCAATTCAATATGAAATGGGTTGAAGAGGCCGGATTGGTTAAGTTTGATTTTCTAGGACTGAGAACTCTAACAATACTCAAGCAGACATTATCGTTGCTGGGGCAGAAGGGTGTTGATCTCGATCTTGAGGACATTCCCCTCGATGATGAAGCGACTTTTGCCATGCTTGGCGAAGGCAATACGACTGGAATGTTCCAGCTTGAATCAACCGGCGTGCGCGAAGTGCTAAGATCTCTTAAGCCCGATCGATTTGAAGATATTGTTGCGGTGGTGGCGCTTTATCGTCCGGGGCCGATGCAGAATATCCCGCAATATGTCTCACGCAAGCACGGGCGTGAGGACGTTGATTATATGCACCCGTGGCTCGAGCCGATCTTGTCTGAGACTTACGGTATTATGATTTATCAGGAACAGGTTCTTGAAGCGGCGCGGGTTCTGGCGGGATACACTCTGGGGGGGGCTGATATTCTGCGGCGCGCCATGGGTAAGAAAATTGAAGCGGTGATGGATGAGCAGCGCGCGACTTTTATCAAAGGCGCTGGGGACAACAAAATAGATGCCGAGTTGGCCGGGAGGATATTCAAACAGATCAGTGCATTTGCCGGGTACGGATTTAATAAATCACACGCTGTGGGTTATGCATTGTTGGCATGGCAGACGGCGTGGCTAAAAGCGCATCACCCAACCGAACTTTTCGCCGCCACCATGACGCTTGATATGGGAAATAGCGATAGATTATCAGTGCTAAGGCAGGATTGCCGCCAATGTAATATCACTGTTCTGCCGCCATCGGTGAACACATCAGATGCGGTTTTTACGGTTGAAAACTACCAGGATAAGAGCGCTATTCGCTATGGTCTGGGGGCGATTAAAAATGTTGGGGCTGGGGCGATGAAAGAACTGGCGCGCGAACGCCAAGACAACGGCGCTTATGCATCCTTGGAGGATTTTGCTGATCGTGCGGCGTATTTCCTCAGCCGCAAAACACTGGAAAACATGATCAAAGCTGGTGCGCTTGATTGCTTTGAGCATAACCGCGCGACGCTTTTTGGCTCGATTGAACAGATCACGTCTTTTAGCCAAGCCTCTAAAAGGGAGCGCGAGATAGAACAGGAAAATCTTTTTAACGGCGTGGAGGGCATCGATGTCTCTATTCCACTCAATCCCCTCGATGAGTGGGAAGTAGAAGAGAAATTAACCCATGAAATGGCTGCACTGGGCATGTATTTAAGTGCCCATCCGCTCGATGATTATCGTGATAAGCTAGAAAAATTGAGAGTCACCTACGCCAAGGATATTATTTCGGTTACGCAGAAGGCCGAAAACGCAATCCTCATTAATATCGCTGGAATGATTGTGGGTAAAAAAATCCGTACCTCGAGCAAAGGCCATCGATTCGCGTTTATCGAACTCACAGACCCGACAGGTATTGCTGAGATAAGCGTCTTTTCTGAGCTATTAAGCAGGGCCGGGGCAATGCTCGAAAAAGACACAGCGGTTTATGTCAAAGCTGAAGCAAGTTATGAGCAAAACCGCCTGCGCTTACGCGCTGAGACAATCACGCTTTTGGATGAAGAAGCCAATAAGGATGTGAACGGAGTAGTAATTTATGTTGCTGATGCAACTGCGCTTGAGGGGGTTGCTGATGGGGTTAAAAGTGAGGATGTTGGCAAGATCAGCCTCTATCTCAGGATGCACGTCCAATCGCATGAGGTTACGGTTAATCTACCGGGGCTGTATAAGGTAGGAAAAGATTTTCGCCAGAGGCTCAAAAGCATCACCGGTGCGAAGTTAGCGCAGGAAATTATCACCTGACGTTAAAGATGAATTATTGTCCTTGAGACCATCGGTTTCAGGAGCGCAACAAAGAATGTTGCCAGTCTAGGAATGCGTGAAATCTTATAAGCCTTGGAAGCATTATCGTCGTCGGCCTTGGTAAGGATCGCGCCTGAATCCATGCAGCTTGGGTTTTTCAACCCTAAATTTCCCCACTCCAAAAGCTTTTGTTAGATCGGGTGAGGTCATCAGTGGTTTGAAAAAATAACCTTCTGTAGATAAATCCATTATGTGCACAGCCGATAAGGGCGATGATGCTGTCTATGGCGGCGGCGGACATGGTCTATTCGCTCGTGAGAATTTGAGCGCAGTTTGATGTGGTGTAATACTCCGCCCCTGCTGGCCAGATGGTTTTGCCATATCCCTGCTTGTATCTGAATATGGCCAGCGCTGAAGATTGTTTTCATGAGCAATTCAGACTCCTCAAGCAATTTAGCTGATTTTTAGTTAAAGATCTTGCACTATCGATAATTAAAGGGTAGAACGTTCTCAATCAGAGTTTGCTCTGAAATTCGCACATGAAGATTGGTGGTTGCCCGGTACAAGGGTGGCTACCGTCCGGTGGGCCAAATTGGCTCTATCCCTTCATGGAGGCTAAACCGGAAAAGGAGATATCCAATGCCACTGCCATCTTTTACCATGCGCCAGCTTCTAGAAGCCGGTGTTCATTTCGGCCACCACACAAGACGCTGGAATCCGAAAATGAAGCCCTATATTTTTGGAATTCGCAATCATATCCATATCCTTAATCTTCAGATGACGGTGCCGATGCTGTACCAAGCCCTCGAAGTGATCAGTAACACAGTGGCGCGTAACGGACGGATTATGTTTGTCGGCACCAAGCCGTCCGCATCTGGAATAGTCGCCGAAGCCGCAAAATCATGCGGGCAATGCTATGTCAATCATCGCTGGCTTGGTGGAATGATGACGAATTGGGACACGGTGTCACAATCGATTCGTCGCCTTAAAGTGCTGGAAGACAAGCTGAACAGTGATGAAATTCAAGCATTAACCAAGAAAGAAACCCTCCAGCTATCGCGTGAGCGCGACAAGTTGGAAATGACTCTTGGCGGCATTAAGGAAATGGGCGGTTTGCCTGACCTGTTGTTTATTATTGATACGAATAAAGAAGCGATTGCAGTGGCTGAAGCTAATACTTTGGGGATTCCAGTCGTTGCGGTTGTCGACAGCAACGCTAACCCTGACGGGGTTGATTATATTATCCCCGGTAATGATGATGCCATTCGCGCGATCAGTTTTTACTGTGATCTGATATCAGGGGCGGTGATCGATGGGCTTAAGACTGAGGTAATCAAGGAGGGCGGTGACCTAGGCGAAGCCGAGATACCAATGGAAGAAACCCTAGCTGAAGAACCGTCTAAAGATAAGGCGCAAGAAGCGGTAGAGACCACTGGTGTGGTTGCGGCGGCGGCCATCAAAGGGGATGAAAGCGCATCAACGCCTGATGTATCGACGGAAGAATCATCTAAAGACGAGGTGCAAGAGGCGGTAGAGACTACGGGTGTGGTTGCGGAGGCGGCCATCAAAGGGGATGAAGGCGCATCAACGCCTGATGTATCGACGGAAGAATCATCTAAAGATGAGGCGCAAGAGGCGGTAGAGACTACGGGTGTGGTTGCGGGGGCTGACCTCAAAGGTGATGAAAGTGCATCAACGTCTGGCGTATCGGTGGCGGATAAAGAAAATCCATCCAGCGATGAGACGACCGGCGGTTGAGGGTATTTGACGCGTTATCTAGTGGAGAAACAAAATGGCAATAACAGCACAACATGTAAAAGATTTGCGTGCCTCAACGGGCGCGGGAATGATGGATTGCAAGAAAGCACTGACGGACACCGATGGTGATATGGATGCTGCGGTCGATTGGTTGAGAAAAAAAGGCCTTTCGGCAGCAGCAAAAAAATCGCATCGAGTGGCAAGCGAAGGCTTAGTTGCAGTGCATACATCAGGGACCGAGGGTGCAATGATCGAGGTCAACTCTGAAACTGATTTTGTCTCGCGCAATAAAGATTTTCAGGATTTTGCGACAGCTCTTGCCGGATTATCGGTGAAAGCAGCAACAATAGACGCTCTGATGGCATTGCAATATCCCGAATCAGGGCAGAGCGTCGCTGATGAATTAACGTCAAAAATTGCCACGATTGGCGAGAATATAACCCTAAGGCGCAAGGTGGGATTGACGGTAAGCACAGGACGCGTGGTTTCATACGTCCATAATGCGGTTGTCGATGGACTGGGCAAGATCGGCGTGCTGGTCGCGCTTGAATCAGAGGCCAACGCTGAACCTTTGGGCGAGCTTGGCAAGAAACTCGCGATGCACATCGCCGCGACCGCCCCGGCCGCCCTCGATGAGAAAGACCTTGACCCTGATTTTGTCGCGCATGAACGGCAGTTGCTGGTTGATCAAGCGATTCAATCAGGTAAATCTGCTGATATCGCTGAGAAAATGGTCGAGGGGCGGATGAAAAAATTCCTGAAAGACGTGGTATTGCTCGATCAGATTTTCGTCATGGATGGCGAGACGCCGGTAAGGAAAGTGGTTGAAAATGTTGCCCATGAAGTCGGTGCGCCGATTACGCTGAAGGGATTCGTTCGCTTTAATCTGGGCGAGGGAATCGAAAAGGATAAAACCGATTTCGCAGCGGAAGTCGCAGCACAGCTTAGTGGCTGATTTATTTTTGGCGCATAAGGGTAAATTGGCTATAAATTAAAGTGGTCAAGGACGTTATTCGTTCTGTTACCCATCATTTTGTGGGAAATTGAGATATGTCATCGGGAAAAACACCATCAGGGAAAATGCATTATAAGCGGGTTCTGCTGAAAATATCAGGCGAGTCACTTATGGGGCCGCGTGACCACGGCATCGACACCGATACTATTACCCGCCTCGCCAAAGAGATCAAATCCGTTATTGCTTCTCATGTTGAAGTCTGCCTGGTGATCGGGGGTGGTAACATTTTCAGAGGCATATCGCTGGCCGCCAACGGAATGGAGCGTACCACGGGCGATTATATGGGTATGCTGGCCACGGTCATGAACGCGATGGCGATGCAAAGCGTTCTCGAGGAAATGGGAGTCTACACTCGGGTTTTATCGGCGTTGCCGATAAGTTCGGTGTGCGAACCTTATATCAAACGCCGCGCTGAGCGTCACATGGAAAAAGGCAGAGTGGTTATTTTCGCGGGCGGAACCGGTAATCCATTTTTCACGACAGACACGGCGGCGGCGCTAAGAGCAACTGAAATGTCATGCGACGCCATCCTGAAAGGCACGAAGGTCGATGGAGTCTATTCGGCCGACCCAGAACAAGACTCGACCGCAAAACATCATAAAAATTTAACCTATCTTGAGGTATTATCGCGGGATCTGATGGTAATGGATGCCTCGGCGATCTCACTTGCTCGCGAGAATGCCATTCCGATTTTGGTTTTTTCTATTCAAGAATCGGGCGGGTTTGAAAAAACACTCAAGCACGATGGCACATTTACCCTGATCAGTGACTAAAGAAAAGGAATGACGATGAGCTTTGATTTTAATGACATAAAACGACGCATGCAGGGCGCGATGGGTGTGCTTGAAACCGAATTCCAGGGATTGAGAACAGGTCGGGCCTCAACAGCGATGCTTGAGCCGATTTCTGTTGACGCTTATGGCGCGAAAACGCCGATTAACCAGCTTGGCAATATATCCACACCCTCATCTCGCTTACTAACGGTACAGGTTTGGGATCAAGGACTAGTGGCGTCGGTTGAGAAAGCGATCAGGGACTCTGATCTTGGACTTAATCCCCAAACTGAAGGGGCCTTGATCAGGATCTCCGTGCCGGATCTTTCGGCGGATCGCCGTGCTGAACTTGCTAAGGTTGCGGGAAAATATGCCGAGGCGACGCGGGTTTCAGTGCGTAATGTGCGGCGCGATTCTATGGAGCAGGTGCGCAAGCTCGAAAAAGATGGTGAGTTTGGTGAAGATGAACGCCGCGGGCATGAAAACGAGATCCAGAAACTGACCGATTCATTTATCAGCACCGTCGATAAAATGCTGGCCGCTAAAGAAGCCGATATCACCACAGTATAGGATCAGACCTAGCGAATTATGCTGAACCCGTCCCCAAACCATGTTGCGTTGATTATGGATGGCAATCGCCGTTGGGCAGAAAAATGCGGATTGCCCGCCACAGCCGGGCATATGCAAGGTTCATCGATCATCGAAGCGATTGTCAGTCATGCTTGGAATCGAGGCGTTCACTGGCTGTCGTTATTTGCTTTCTCAACGGAAAACTGGAATCGTCCAACGCAGGAAATCGATGGGATTTTTGGGGTTTTTAGGTATTTTCTCGATCGTAAGGCGCAGACGCTGGTTGATAAAAACGTGCGTCTCAGAACAGTCGGCACGTTGCAAGGTTTTCCAGTGGCTTTACGCGAGTCCATAGAGGATTTGGTTAAAAAATCATCATCCAACACTGGCTTGAATCTAACGGTGGCGATAAATTATGGCGGGCTTGGCGATATTACAAACGCGGTGAGAAAACTTACCGATGATCTGAATGAAAAAAAGATAACACGGCAGGACATAGATGAAGCTAGGATCAAATCAAGTCTAGCCACCTCAGAATTGCCGCCAATTGATCTGTTGATTCGCACTGGCAATGAGATGCGTTTATCTAATTTTATGCTGTGGGATTTGGCGTATTCAGAATTGGTATTCTCTCCGGTGATGTGGCCTGAATTCTCGACGGGCGATTTTGATTCCGCTCTTGAAGATTATACTAATCGTGACAGACGCTTTGGCAGCGGCCGGAAAAAAGATGTCAAACGCTCAGACGTGGCCGGGTAGATAAGCCGGTTATATAATGGTGCAAGCAACGCAAATTCTCCCTCGAATCCTGACGGGATTGATTCTACTACCACTGCTAGCGGTTTTATTCCTCGGCGGGATTGCCGCCGACCTTCTCTGCCTCGCTGTGGGCGGAATTGCGGCTTTCGAGTTAGCAATAATCATGCGCGGTCATAAAAATGACCTGACATCTGTGCTCTTGATCGTGATGATTCTCGAGCCTTCTGTGGTGATTATTGGTGCCAATTTGGTAGGGTTATCCGCTTTTGCGACCAGCGTAAGCACGGCGGGGCTTATCCTCGCGGTCGCGCTTGTCGCTTCGATGGCGGCGCGCCATAAATCTGCGGTGATTGTATCAGTTTTATTGGGATTGACGATAGCCGCGGCGATCTCCTTATTGCGTCTTCCGGCAGGCAATATCTGGCTGGTTCTGACTCTTGCTACGATCGTGCTTGCGGATACGGCGGCGTTTTTTGCGGGCTCAATGATCGGTGGAGCGAAACTAATACCATCGGTTAGCCCCTCTAAAACATGGGCTGGCGCATTATTCGGAGTCGCGATTAGCCCCGTCCCAATGCTTCTGATGGCTGTTTTGGCATGGGGAAATATTGCGACGATGGTGATTCTAGGGCTGGTGGTTGGAATTACCTCGATCTTTGGCGATCTGATCGAATCATGGTTTAAACGTAAACACGACATTAAAGATAGCGGCGGCCTTCTGCCAGGGCATGGCGGCCTGCTGGATCGATTCGATAGCGCGTTGATTGCAGTCCCACTTGTTTATCTGCTGATCGCACTAGGTTGGCTGGGATGAATGATAATCAAAAATCAATCGCGGTGTTGGGGGCGACCGGCTCTATAGGGTCATGCACGCTTGATTTGATCGCCCGCTTTCCTGAGCGCTATCGCGCGACACTTCTGACGGCCTCGACCAATGCTTCATCGTTAGTATCTCTCGCCTTGAAGCACCGTCCTGACCACGTGGTGCTGGTCAATCCGCAAGGCCAGTGTGAAGATCTTACCGCCCTAGAGGACATGGGAATAGGGGTTCATTTCGGCGAGGAGGCGTTGCTTAATCTTCTGGGTGGGGTGGATATCACAATCAACGGCATTACGGGCATCGCCGGTTTAATGCCGACAATGAAAGTAATCGAGCAAGGCGGTACGATCGCGGTTGCCAATAAGGAGTCGTTGGTGGCTGCGGGGGCCCTAGTGATGGAGGCCGCGCAGCGTCATCAAGCTGTGCTATTGCCGACGGATTCCGAACATAACGCGATTTTTCAGCTTTGGGCCGACAAACATGAAGCCTCAGTCAGTTCGGTGACTTTGACGGCGTCGGGTGGGGCTTTTCTGGCAAGGACTGTTGAGGAAATGGCAGATGTGACACCCGAGGACGCGCTTCGCCATCCTAATTGGTCGATGGGCAGAAAGATCACGATCGATTCAGCAACGATGATGAATAAGGGACTTGAGATCATCGAGGCGTGCGTTCTCTTCGGTTTGCCAGAGCAAAAGGTTAAGGTGGTTGTTCATCCGCAATCGGTGATTCATGGCATGGTGAGTTATGCCGATGGCAGCGTTGTTGCGCAGTTGGCAAAGCCTGATATGCGGGTGCCACTATCACTCGCGCTGGCGTGGCCTGATCGTCTTGATTGGGCTGATGATGTGCTTGATCTGACTGAAATCAGCGCGTTACAGTTCTATGTGCCGGATGAAAAGAAATATCCAGCTCTAGGTCTTGCGAGGGAGGCGCAACGTGCAGGTGGTCTTGCGCCATGTATTCTCAACGCTGCTAATGAAGTCGCCGTCAGTGAATTTCTCGAGGGCCGATTGGCTTTCCTTGATATTGTCGCGGTTTGTGTGCATATCTTGAATGAGATTGAAAACCATCCGTCCCCAACGTTGGATGATATTATGGAAACCGACCGGATGGTCTCGCGCGCCACATTGAAATGGATTAAAGATCATGCTTGATACTCTGATTAACATATCGGCGTTTTTATTGGTTTTAACACCGATTGTTTTTATCCATGAACTCGGTCATTTCTGGGCAGCACGGCGAGCCGGAATTACTGTCGAGGTGTTTTCGGTGGGCTTTGGCAGTGAATTGTTAGGTTTCACCGATAGTAAAGGGACGCGCTGGAAGTTTTCGGCAATTCCTCTCGGCGGCTATGTGAAGATGGTGGGCGAGCACAGCACCTCAGGCACAAGGGAACTCCCAGGTAGTTTTTCGGCAGCATCATTGCCGAAAAGGGCGCTGGTGGTGGCCATGGGACCGATCGCCAATTTTCTGCTTGGAATCGGTATTTTTGCGGTGATTTTTATGGTGTCGGGCAAAGCATTTATCCCGCCGGTGATCGGCGCGGTCGCTGAAGGTAGTGCTGCTGAAATTGCGGGGTTGTACCCTGATGATCAGATTATTGAGATCAATGGCTATTCGGTGAAAGAGTTCAGAGATATTCGTAGTCATATTGTCGAAAATCCAGGCCGCGAGATCAATGTTGTGATTATGCGCCGTGGCAATGAGCGTATTATTCCGGTCACTCCGGCAGTGATCATCGATGAATGCGCGGGAATTGAATACGGCCAGCTAGGCGTGTCCGGCGTTGACGGAGAGGTAAGGCGTCTAGGCATTTTTAACTCTGTCATCGCGGCCGGACAGGAAAGCTATGCAATGTCGCGTGCGATGTTGCGCGGCCTTGGACGCCTGGTAAGTGGCCGGGCGAATAAAGGTGAGATAGGCGGGCCGATTAAAATAGCCGAAATATCAGGCATGGTCGCCAAAAGAGGCGTGGATGCGTTTTTCATCTGGGCAGCATTGCTGTCAATCAATTTGGGATTAGTCAATCTTCTGCCAGTGCCAGTGCTGGATGGCGGTCATCTGGTATTATTTGGGATTGAGGCAGTGATGCGTCGCCCATTATCACACGCTGTTCGCGGGGCGGTCACGCGAACGGGAATGGCGCTATTATTGACTTTTATTCTGTTGGTCACGGTATTTGATATACTTAGTATCATTGAGACCCCGTGTTAATCCTCTTTGCTATATTTGCTAAGGGCATTATAGTGTGGATGGATTTTTTGAGGAGTTAGTATGATGCTTGGCCTTTTAAGATATGGTTTGATTATTTTGACTGTGATGCTTTCAGTGATGGCGTCTCCCTATGCTCAACAGGATGGGGAGGTTATTTCAGAGATCAGAGTTGAAGGCACGCAAAGGATCGCGCCAGCGACGGTTCGGTCATATATGCCGGTGGCCGAAGGGCAAGAGATCACCCTCGAGAAACTCAACCAGATCATTTCAACTCTTTTCGCCACCAATCTTTTTAACGATGTCACCATCAGAGTAGAAGAAGGAGCGATGATCGTCACGGTTGATGAAAACCCGATCATTAACCGCGTGGCTATCGAGGGCAATGACGTTTTAAAGGATGACGTGTTGTTGCAGATTCTCAATATCCGCCCCCGCCGCATTTTCACTCGTGAAGTCGCTTTGAATGGTAAGGCCTTACTGATGGAGGTCTATCGGCAAAGCGGGCGCTATGCTGCGGTGATTGAGCCTAAAATTATCGAGTTGCCTGATAAAAGAATCGATCTGGTATTTGAGGTTGATGAAGGGCCGTTGATCAAGATCAGCAAAGTGAAATTTATAGGCAATCAGGCGTTTAGTGATCGAGCCTTGCGCAATGTCATCGTCTCGCGTGAAGCCAAGTGGTATGTATTTTTATCGGCGAATGACAAATATGATCCCGACCGGTTGCGGCTGGATGAACAGAGAGTAAACCAATTTTATTTGCAAAACGGGTTTGCCGATATCGATGTTATCCGCGCCACCGGTGAGCTTTTGCCTGATCATAGCGGTTTCGTCCTCACCTTTCTGCTCGAGGAAGGCCAGCAATACAAGGTCTCGAGCGTTACTGTTAATTCGGACATTGCTAGTGTTGCAGTGGAATCACTGCTTGAGGTCAATACGGTCGAAATCGATGAAGTTTATGATGTTCGTTATCTTGAAGAAACCTTATCTAACATGACTGATAAACTGGGCGAATTTGGTTTTGCTTTTGTCGATATAGAACCTGATTTTGATCTCGATGAAGAAAACGCGACAATGGCGATTACGATCAAGATCAACAAATCTGCGCAGAACTACGTCGAAGAAATTGCGATAAGAGGCAATGATCGGACTCTTGATCGGGTGATCAGACGAGAGATGGAACTGGTTGAAGGTGATAGTTTTAACCAGTTGAAGCTAACGCGTTCAGTTAGGAATATCCGCAATCTTGGCTATTTTTCCAATGTCGAGGTTGATGTTCTACCGGGGAGCAACAGCCAGCAATCGGTTGTCGATATTTTAGTTGCGGAACAATCCACCGGCTCGTTCAAGGTCGGGGTTGGATATTCCACCTTGGACGAAGCGAAGGCCACACTCGGGATTGAGGAAAATAATTTTCTAGGTTCAGGCAGAAGCGTCAGCGCCAACCTATCTGTTTCTGGTCTAGACACGAATTTCAGAGCAGGAATAGTAGAACCCTATTTATTCAACCGAAACCTGACTGGCAGTGCTGCGGTTTTCGTCGATGAAGAGGAGTTTTCGGACATTACGCTCAAGGAACAGGGGATTGATCTGGGAGTAGGATTCGGGGCTGAGAATAATTTCAGACATCGGATTGGCTATAGACTTGCCCAAACCCAGACAACCTCCTCCTCCTCCTCCGCCGAGACCTCTATTAGCGGTGATGAAGAAGCGCAACTTATCTCTGAGGTGGATTATCGGATTACGCAGGATCATCGAGATAGTAGAATAAACCCGCGGGATGGCTATTTATGGAGCGCGTCCTCGGGGTTGGCCGGGTTTGGCGGTGATGCACAATACCTCAGGACTACTCTTAACGGGCAATATCTGAAACCTTTCTTGTTCAGGCGGGTTGTTTTTGGAGTTGAAGGCGAGATCGGGTTTATCCAAGGGTTAAGCCAGAAAGTATCGCGTTCTGAGCGATTTTTGATCGGCGGCCGAAAGGTTAGAGGCTTTGATAGCACTGGCATCGGGCCGCGAGATACCGGTGATTCCTCGGCGGTCGGCGGCAATAAATACTATGTCGCGAGCGTCAATATGATTACTGATTACGGACTCGATCCTGATCTCGGACTGCAATGGACGCTTTTCGCCGACGCGGGGTCGTTATGGGATACCGATTATCCTGCGAATGTTATCGGTGCTGATGATAATACTTTGCGCGCCTCAATCGGTTATGGCTTGCTGTGGGATACGGCGCTTGGTCCTTTGACGTTTTTCTGGTCGATTCCAGTTAGCCATGAAGATTACGACCGGACGGAAAGTTTTCAGTTTTCCTTTGGCGGGCGCTTCTGATGATACGGGGGGCGCGACAGATACTGCTCGCCTTTCTGATGACACTTGCTGTGTCAGGATTGGCACAAGCGCAGTCTGATAATACGAGCAGGACGACAAACCAGGCCTTTACAGCAGGGATTGTCGATGTAAACGGCGTGATGGATCGGTCGGTGGCAATCAATAAGATTCGCGAGGTCATCGATGAAGAAACGCGCAAATTTCAAGAGATCATCGAACGCGAGAATGACGAGTTACGGCAAGCTGAGGCGGATTTAACCGCACAAAGAGATATTCTGGATGAAAATGAGTTTAATCGCCGTAAAAAAGATTTTGAAAATCGGGTGCTCAGGATTCAGCAGGATGTTCAGATACAACGCCGCAATTTTGATAAGGTATTGCGTCAAGCTGATGATCAGGTTCGAAAACTGTTGTTGCAGATCATTTCAGAAATCGCGTCCGAGCGCGGCTTTTCTATCGTTTTGCAAAGGCAGGACGTGGTGATTTTTGATACCGGTTTTGACATCTCTGATGAAGCTTTGGTTCGTCTTGATGGGCAAACAAAAGACGTCAAAATCACGCTTTCAGGCAAAGACCGAGACACTGATGGCGAATGAAATTATTAGGCGCGCTAAGCGCCCTGTTTCTGTCCGCGAGATACTCCAGATAACCAAGGGCAGGCTGTTCAGAGGGCGTGAAGACCAGCGGGTGACTTCGGTGCGTCCGGCGAATAATCCGTGCGTTGACTCTATCTGCTTTGTTGATAATGAGAAAATGGCCAAAACCCTCATAGCGAAGGACAGCGTGGTGTGCCTCACGACTGATGATCTTGCGCCTATTCTGCCGCCTGAGACGACAGTGATCACGGCCGAAAAACCAAAAGAGTGCTTTACCGATGTTATCGAGGCGCTATTCCCACCGAAAAAAAGCATCGGGGTTATTCATCCGACGGCGGTGATTGCGGAAGACGCACTGGTCGGCAAAAACGTTGAGATTGGCGCATTCACAATCATCGGCCATGGAGTTGAGATCGGGGATGATACGATCATCGATGGTCTTGCGAGCATCGGTGCAAACGTGGTGATTGGCAAAGACTGCCGGATTGAAACCCATGTCAAAATAGAAGAAACGGTGATGGGTGATCATTGCCATTTCAGCGCAGGGTGCGTGATTGGTCATATTGGTTTCGGTGTTAGTGAGGGCAAGGGGGGGCTTATTCCTCATGTGGGCAAGGTTTGTATCGGCGATCATGTTTATGTTGGGGTTAACACGAATATAGACAGAGGCATGCTCGATAACACGCAGATTGGCAATCACGTGATGATAGACAGTATTTGCCAGATCGGTCATAATGTGGTGATCGGTGATGGAACAGTTATATGTTCCCAGTCTGGCATTTCAGGATCGGTTGAGATCGGTAAGCGTAATCTGCTAGGGGGTGATGTTGGCGTGAAAGATCATGTTAAGATCGGGGATGATAATATTTTTGCCGCAAGATCAGGTATCACTAAAGATATTGGTAATAATATGATAATGGGTGGATTTCCCGCTGTGCCGATCAAAGAGTTTCAAAATCAAGTTATCGTGATGCGAAAAATGGCAAGAGACATACGTAATAAAACTAAGGATTCCGGATCATGACTAGTAAAGAGACCCTTGAGTATGACGATCTCATCAAGATTATTCCTCACCGTCCTCCGTTTTTGCTGGTGGATAAAATCAAGCATATCGTTGCCGGTGAATCAGCGATCGGAATCAAGGCGGTCTCAGCGATTGAACCTTATCTTCCTGGGCATTATCCCGGTTTTCCCGTCGTCCCTGGTGTATTGCTCGTTGAATCGCTAGCGCAGACAGCGGCCGCACTGATTAGCTATACAAAAAAGCTTAATTTAGATGAAATAAATATATTCCTTGCCGAAGTAACAAAAGCACGTTTTTATGCGCCGGTTCGTCCGGGCGATTATCTTGAGTTGCATGTTAATATTGTTGGGGGTAAGGGGGCTCTGTATAAATTTGACGGTAAAATTCTAAGAGATGAGCAAAAAGTCGCGATTGCATCATTTTCAGCAATGGGTATTGAAGGTAAACGTTAGGAGTTAGGGCACATGGTGAAAGTGACGCCAGTCATTCACCCGACAGCCATCATTGAGGATGGAGCGGTTATTGGCGATAATGTAGAAATTGGCCCTTTTTGTTTCATTGGGCGAGAGACCAGAATAGGTGATGGCTGTGTTTTGCATCAATCGGTGGTCATTGATGGGGCTACGATTCTCGGCAAGAACAACAAGGTTTTTCCTTTCACTGTTTTGGGTAAAGAGCCTCAGCATACTAAATACCAAGGCGAGCCCTCGACGCTGACCATCGGTGATGATAACATTATTCGTGAGCATGTCACCATGCACAGAGGCACTAAACTTGATCGGATGACAACAACAATTGGCAGCAGCTGTTTTATTATGGTTGGCTGCCACATCGGCCATGACTCCTCGGTTGCCAATCACGTATTGATCGCCAATAACGTTCATATTGGTGGTCATGTTCAGATTGGCGCAAACACGTTTATAGGTGCATCCACTGCTATCCAGCAACGGGTGAGGATTGGCCGCAATGTGATGGTCGGCGGCAAATCAGCGGTGGTTAATGATGTAACGCCCTTTGCTAGAATCAAGGGTTCGCCATGTTATTTGCAGGGTTTGAACGTAGTGGGGCTGAAACAACAGGGTTTTGATAAAGCAAGAATCCAAACCCTGCGTCAAGCTTACAATGATCTGTTCAAATCAGGGGGGACGTTCAAAGAACGTCTAGCATCGATCAGAGAAAAATATATCAACAGCATGGATATTGCCGAGATTCTGCATTTTATCGATGGCTACCATGCTCGTGTGATCACGCAACCTCTTTTTGATCATAAAACCCATGAGTCATGAGCAGACGCAGCTGGGTATAATCGCAGGTGGCGGCCTGTTGCCCGCGTTAATCGCTGATGACCTAGCCGAGAAGGGAATTACCCCGGTTATCGTTGCCTTGGACGGCATCGCTGATGGCGAATATAATCATCCTGTCGAGGTAATTTCGGTGGGATTAATAGGTAAGATCATCGCATTTTTCAAAGATGCAGATTGCCATGATATTGTAATCATTGGTAAATTCATACGTCCATCACTGAATGAGCTCGAAGTTGATTCTGAGACGGAAAAACTGCTCGATCAAGCGTGGGGACAAGCTGATGACGCTGCTCTCAAGAAAATTGCCGCGTTGTTTGCGGAACACGGGCTGAATATCGCTGACTCTCATACACTCTTATCTAATCATTTTGCCAATAAGGGGGTGATGGTCGGCCAAGACCCTGATGCAGCCGATGAGCTATCGATCGCGCGCGGGGTTTCAATTCTTCAAAGTCTCGGGGCGCATGATGTTGGCCAGGGGTTGGTGATACAGGAAAATTACGTTTTGGCGATTGAGGCCGCGGAAGGCACGAATGCGATGATTGATCGTGCATCCACGCTGGCCAATCCGTCGATGCGCCCGCCTATTCTGGTCAAAATGCTAAAATCGGGTCAGGATCGGAATTTAGATATGCCGGTGGTCGGCCTCGAGACTATCGAGCGCGCATACCAAGCGGGGATAAAAACTATAGCACTAGAAGCAGAGGAGGTCTTAATCGCTGACAAGCAGAAAACCTTCGAAATGGCACAGCGTTGCGGGATGACGCTTAAAGGTGTCGGGCGGTGAAGCGTCTGGATACTCTCTTTATCCTAGCGGGTGAGGCTTCAGCCGATTTGCTTGGCAGCGAGATCATGATGAGTTTTGGTGAGGAGACGCGTTATTTTGGCGTTGGCGGTCTCAAGATGCGCGGGATGGGTTTTGATAACCTCGCACCGCAGGAATCTCTGATGACGCTTGGTCTGCTAGATTCGCTTCTGTCAGTACCTCGCCTTTTAGCACTGGCTGATGAGCTGATTGCAGTTATTCTCGATCGCCGCCCTGACGCAGTTTTGACGATAGACGCCAAGGCCTTTTCGGCGACTTTCGCGCGGAGACTTAAGAAAGCGATGGCAAAAACAGGTTGGAGCGCACCAATTATTCATCTTGTGGCCCCGACCGTCTGGGCTTGGGGCGGTTGGCGCGCGAAAAAACTAAGCCGTTCTATCGATCGCCTGTTGTGCCTTTTTCCCTTCGAGCCGGAATATTTTACCTGTCATGGCCTTACCGCTGATTTTGTCGGCCACCCTTTACTTGAGGCAACAATCCCTAGCCGGTCTGAGGCGCGCGCCTCGCTTGGCTTGAATGAAAATGATAGGGTTTTGGTGCTGTTGCCCGGCAGTCGCGGTGGCGAGATCAAAAGGCTTTTGCCTAAGATGATTGAGGCTGAAGAGCGTATTCACACCTCGCGTCCTGACATCGTACCGATTTTACCCGCATCGCCTTATATGCATGATCGGATCGTATCCCTTCTTGGTGATCATCCGCGGATTCGTCTTGTCGCTGGCGGCAACGAAAATATCATGATGGCCCTAGCGGCGGGGGATGCAGGGATGATCTGTTCAGGCACAGTCGCGCTTGAGGCGGCTCTGGCCGGGCTTAATGGCGTTGTTATCTACCACTCAGATGTGATTACCTATGCCGCTGGGAAATTGCTTGTCGATGAGGAAAGCATCGTTCTGCCCAATAAAATTCTAGGCGAGAGGCTTTACGAATTTATCTGGGCGGGGCGAGGGAGTGCGCCATATATTGCTGGTCGTGTTTTGGCGGTGATGGATGAGCCTGAGGCTTTTCGCTTTAGCGCGATGGTGGAGAAATTATCCCTCGTTATGCAACGTGGCAAGCGGCGTTTTGGGCAAGCGTGCCGAAAGGCTATTCTCGAATCCGTGCGCGGCAGTAACTAGCGTTTATCGATCGGCACGTAAGGTTTTTGTTCGGGGCCAATATAGAGCTGTCTCGGACGTCCGATTCGCTGCATAGGATCCTCAATCATCTCTTTCCACTGTGATATCCATCCGACTGTTCGTGCAACCGCAAAAAGAACAGTGAACATCGAGGTGGGGAACCCCATGGCTTTCAGAATGATTCCCGAATAAAAATCGACATTGGGGTAGAGTTGTTTCTCGATGAAATAGCTGTCTTTTAACGCGATCTCTTCCAATTCGAGTGCAATCTCCAAAAGCGGTTCTTTTTTGATTCCAAGTTGTTTAAGCACGTCATGACAAGCATTACGCATGACACGGGCGCGGGGATCAAAACTCTTATAGACCCGATGCCCGAAACCAAAGAGTCTGAAGGGGTCTTCCTTGTCCCTAGCGCGCTTGATGTATTCAGGAATCCGCGACCGGTCGCCGATCTCACCAAGCATATTAAGGACAGCTTCATTGGCGCCGCCATGGGCCGGGCCCCAAAGTGCAGCAATTCCAGCGGCGATGCAGGCGAACGGGTTTGCGCCTGATGAGCCGGCGAGGCGCACAGTGGAGGTCGAGGCGTTTTGCTCATGATCAGCGTGGAGAATCAGAATTTTATCCATGGCATCAGCGAGCACAGGGTTGATTTTGTACTCTTCGGTTGGCGTGGCGAAGCACATATGCAGAAAGTTCTCAGAGTAATTGAGGTCATTCTTCGGATAGTTAAAGGGTTGTCCGAGTGAGTATTTGAAGGCCATCGATGCGAGGGTTGGCATCTTGGCGATCAAACGGCGGGATGCGACCATGCGTTGAACGGGATCGCTGATATCGGTCGAATCATGATAGAAAGCGGATAGCGCGCCAGTGACGCCGCAAAGAATCGCCATGGGGTGAGCGTCCCGCCGGAAACCGCGAAAAAAGGTCATGATCTGCTCGTGCACCATCGTATGCAGCGTAATGGCTCGATCGAATTCCAGTTTCTGTTCTTTGCTAGGCAACTTCCCATTAAGCAACAGATATGAGACTTCAAGAAAATCGCTTTTTTCCGCGAGTTCATCGATGCTGTACCCTCCGTGCATCAGCAAACCTTCATCGCCGTCTATAAAGGTGAGTTTGGATTTGCACGCAGCGGTGGCGGTGAAGCCCGGATCAAAGGTAAAGAGCCCAGTTTCCTTGTGGATTCCTCTGATATCAATGACCGGTGCACCCTCAACACCGTTAAGGACAGGCAACTCCAAGCTTTTACCGGTCATACTGTCGGTCATGGTTACGACACGCTTTTTCTTGTCATCAGCCATCTTGCCACTCCCTTATATTATCGATCTTATCGGATGTTGAACGGACCACTATAGTCAATTAACGGCTTTTTTGCAAACTATGGTTTATTCTTTTGACCGTTTCGCTTTTTCCTAGGGCGTAAAGGATTCGCGGGATATCGACTGATTGCTTTTGTCCAGTCAAAGCAACCCGTAAAGCGGGGGCTATCTCGCGCAGATGTAATCCCGTTTTATTACACCAGTCGCTAAACCATGCCTGTATTGCTTCGAGGTCTTGTTCTTCTTGTGGGTATTCTTCTGCGAACAGTTTTAGATGACCGATAGACGAATCCGTCAAAACCTCGCGTGCGTCGTCTGGCGATAGGTGCGGGGTCTCTTCAATCACGAATTGCGCCATCCTGCATAAATCATCGGTTTTCTCGGCACGTTTTTTGATAGCTGGAGCAAGGCGTATCAGCCGCTCTCTAATCTCATCGTTGACTTGGTCATCGCCGGTGATGATCTGGGCGATTTTTTCATCATCGAGGTTTTTCAGATACGTAGCGTTAAGTGCGGTCAATTTATCTTGATCAAACCGCGCCTCGCTCTTGCCAATGTTTTTAAGACAAAACCACCCGATCGCCTCCTCACGACTGATCACCTCATCGTTTCCATGCGACCAACCGAGACGGAGCAGGTAATTATTCATCGCCTCGGGCAAATATCCCATGTCTTTATATTCCATGACAGATAACGCTCCGTGTCGCTTGGAGAGTTTAGCGCCATCACTGCCATGAATCAGGGGGATATGGGCGTAAGCGGGTTGCGGCCAATCCAGCATCTCTATAATTTTCTGCTGGCGAAAAGCGTTGTTGAGATGATCATCGCCCCTGACCACATAGGTGACGCCCATATCATGATCATCCGCCACCACCGCCAGCATATAAGTCGGCGTGCCGTCACTGCGTAGCATGATCAGGTCATCTAAGTGCTGATGGGCGACCGTGACCTTGCCTTGCACCAAGTCATCGATGGTAGTTTCGCCACTGGTGGGCATTTTAAGGCGAACGACATAAGGTAAATCGGGAGCCTCATGCGCGGGCTTATCGCGCCAAGGGCTACGGATCGGATAACCGATCTTGCGCGCGTCCTCGCGCATATCGCCCAACTCACTGCTGGTCAGATAACACCGATACGCTAACCCCTGATCAAGCAATTGCTTTGCTATTTCAGCATGACGTTCTGCGCGGGATGACTGATAAAGCGGTTCTTCATCACCGGGCAAACAGAGCCAATCCAATCCGTCTAGAATCGCATCGATCGCTTCACCGGTTTGGCGGGCTTTATCGGTATCCTCTATCCTCAGTAGATATTTTCCACCATGATGCCGCGCGAGGAGGTAATTGAACAGCGCGGTGCGCGCGCCGCCAATATGCAGAAAGCCTGTCGGTGATGGAGCAAATCGGGTAACAACACTCATGAGAAATCGGCCCTTCCCAGCCACGGTGGATTGCGGTGAATAATTACCATGATATCAGGCTAAGTGCCAAGCATAACCGAGGCTTTATCATCGATTTCAGCCGCGGTGTTTTGTGGAGTGTTGATTGCTCAAGAGAGCGATGACTATTGGTTAATAGCGGCGAATAAGCCCGACCAAAAGCCCTTGCACGCGCACATGATCAGGGCCAAAAATGCGGGTTTCATGGTACTCGTTAGCGGGTTCAAGAGCGATGCTATCACCTTTGCGGCGAAGGCGTTTTAAGGTTGCTTCCTCATCGTCGATCAGCGCGACAACGATATCACCATTTTGCGCGGTCTCAGCGCGTTGGATGATGACGGTATCGCCATCGAGAATACCGGCATCGACCATCGAACTACCCTCGATGGTAAGGGCGAAATGCTCGCCTTGGCCAAGCATATGGTCAGGGATGGTAATGTGATCAGTAGGGTTTGAGATTGCGGTAATGGGTGTTCCGGCGGCGATTTTACCAAGCAAGGGAATCTGGGTGTCTTCGCTGTGGTTCTCATCATGACTTTCAGCGGCGCGGGCATTGATTTTCCTCATGGCTTTATAAACATACGGACTGCCATCGGCACAGCGCAGGATTTCAACGGCCCGCGCGCGATTGTGGAGACGGCGAATATAGCCACGTTCCTCAAGCCCAGAAAGAAGTCGATGAATCCCTGATTTTGATTTAAGTCCAGTGGCCGGGCATAATTCATCAAAACTTGGGGCAATTCCATGCTGTTCTATGTATTCAGTCAGGATGGTTAAGATATCGCGTTGTTTTTTCGTGAGCATGACTGGTATCTCTATCTCGTTATGATCTCTATTTGTTCGCAATTTATTCCATCTGTCAAGAGGATTTGTAAAAATTTTTAGAACAGAGCAGAAAAAGCGATAATTTCGACTACCTCTCCCTTATGGGCTTTCGGTGCATAGGGCGGTCTGATGATCAATCCGTCTGAAGTCGCAAAGTCGAAAATTTTGCCACTATCCTGAGCAGCAACAGAGGCCGCAATGAGCTGTCCTTGTCCGTCTCGCTCAAGGCGCGCGCGCAGGTAATCCTGACGTTTATCATTAGCGTCAAGAGTCGTTGACAGGATAGCGGTTTCGGTGGGGCAATGTGGCTTTAGCCCTAGCATCGCCTTGATCGCCGCCCCGCCGAGAATCAGTGCGCAGACCCCCGCCGAGACAGGGTTACCGGGAAAACCAAGAAAAGGCGTCTCACCGCTGACGGTTGGGATTTTTCCGAACAAAACAGGCTTTCCAGGCCGCATGGCAATTCCCCAGAAAGTGATCGTGCCAGTCTCGCGCATCATCGAGGTGACGAGATCATATTTGCCAATGGACGCACCGCCGGTGACAATAACCAAATCGTTTTCCTCGAGGCCCGAGAGAGCTGTCTTGAGCGCTGTCATATCATCAGAGATGATGTCTTGCGGCGATGGAATAGCACCCATCTCTTCGATCATCGCTGTCAGCATGAGAGTATTGCTCCCAATGATTTGTGTAGGCGATGATGGCATCGTGCCTATCTCGACCAGCTCATTGCCGGTCGAGGCGATCGCGACCGTTGGCTTGCGCCTGACTTTGATATGCGCGTATCCGGCGGCGGCACAAAGCCCCAAAAGCCGCGCTGTCAATTTAACGCCGCTTGGGACCAGTGTTGCTCCGTGGGTGAAATCTTGCCCTTTTTTTCTGATATAACGCCCCGGCGGGTTAGCCGTATGAATTGTCACGATCTCGCCGTTTTTCCCAGTACCCTCACTGCCAGTACCCTCGCTGGTGGTGTCCTCGATGATAATGATGGTATCTGCTCTAGGAGGTAGCTGCGCGCCAGTGAAAATCTGAACGCATTGCCCGCGCTCGATGCCATGGTCAAAAATCTTTCCAGCTGAACTTTCACCGATAACGGTTAGGCTTGCGGGAAGGCGGGCTACATCTTCGGCCATGACGGCATAACCATCCATTGCCGAGATATTTTGCGGTGGGTTGTCGAGGCGGGCGGTGATATTCTCGGCGAGGATTCGCCCCCGCGCCTCAGCAATCGGCACGGTTTCGGCTTCAAGTATTGGCATCGCTGCGGCGATCCGATCGATGGCCTCGGCTACAGGCAGCAGGGTTTTAGTCATCGGCTTTGAACCGTCCGGAACCTCCACCTGATTTTTCAATCAGTCTAACCCCCTCAATGGTCATGGTTTTATCGGCGGCTTTGCACATATCATACAGTGTCAAGGCGGCGCCCATCACGGCGGTAAGAGCCTCCATCTCAACACCTGTGGGTGCGCTGACGTGGCATTCTGCGGTGATGACAGCGCGGGTGCGCTCAACATCGACCTCGATAGCGACATGGCTTAAGGCCAAAGGGTGGCATAACGGTATTAATTCACTGGTTTTCTTTGCCGCCATGATCCCGGCGGTTTGCGCAATACCGATAACATCCCCTTTTTTGTGCTCTTTATTGGTAATCATGGCAGCGGTTTCAGGCTTCATCGTAACGAAACCTCGCGCGATGGCGACTCTGTCTGTGGTTGGTTTTGTTGAGATATCGACCATATGCGGTGCGCCTTTATCGTCAAAATGCGTGAGTTTACTCATGATCTGTCTTTCGGTTAAGGGGGCGGTCAGGATGGGGTAGGGGATTAGCGAGCAGAGTAGCGACCGTAGCAGACACGTTGTTTTGTCGCATCAACGCCTCGCCGATGAGAAAGCATCTCGCGCCAAGACGTGCCATTCGCTTTAAGTCATCAGGGGTGCTAAGGCCGCTTTCGGCGACAGAGATGGCATCTTGAGGCAAAGTGCTTAACAGGTTTTCGGCAGGGGCGTGGTCGGTTTTCATGGTGCGGAGGTTGCGGTTATTAATGCCGATGAGTGGCGAGGTGAGGGCTTTGGCGCGTTCGATTTCTTCGGCGTTATGGGTCTCGATCAGCACGTCCAGCCCATGTTCAATTGCAACGGCTTCTAGGTCACGCGCCTGGTTATCCTCCAGCATCGCCATGATCAATAGGATGCAGTCGCCGCCTTTAGCGCGGGTTTCGGTGATCTGGATAGGATCGATGATAAAATCTTTACGCAGTATGGGCAGAGTAGAGGCCTCGCACGCGGCGGTTAGGTCCTCTAGGCTTCCTTGAAAATACGGCGTGTCAGTTAGAATAGATAAGCACGTTGCGCCGCCGTCCTGATAGGCTTTGGTCATGATTTTTGGGTCAGCGTCAGCCCGAATGACGCCTTTTGATGGGGAGGCTCGCTTGAATTCAGCGATCAAGCCGTAGCCTGAGACAGATGCTTTTTTGAGTGCATCCTTAAACCCTCGTGGTGGCGGCCTATCCCGGGCTAGCATGGGTAACTCATGCGCGTCTCTGGATGAGATTAGCTGCGCAACTTCGGCTTTTTTGCTTTTGGTAATTTCTTTTAGAATGTCAACCATCGGCTTTGCCGTTATTGGTAATGCTGATGAGGGATTCGAGGGTTTTGGTTGCTTTGCCGCTATCGATGGAGTCGATCGCGATCGCCGCTCCATCTTTAAGAGATGCGGCGTGCCCTGAACCAAGCAGGGCGGCGGCGGCATTGAGAATAACAATATCTCGATAAGCACCTGCCGCGCCCCCAAGACAAGCACGGAGTGCTTGGGCGTTCTCGCTGGCGTTTCCACCGACCAGTGTCTCGGGGCGTGCGATTTCTATCCCGATATCAGACGGGTGTAGGGTAATCTCGGTAATTGTACCGTCTTTGAGGAGCGCGCCTGCGGTCTCCCCGGTGGTGGTGACTTCATCCAATCCATCGCTGCCATGCACCACCAGCGCATGGGTCGCGCCGAGGTCTCTTAAGGCTTGAGCAAAGGGCATGATCCATTTACGGTCAAAGACGCCGACCATGATTCGCTTGACTAGTGCGGGGTTGGAAAGAGGCCCGAGCATATTGAAAATAGACCTAAACCCCATTTCGGCACGAACCGGGGCAACATGGCGCATAGCGCTATGATGGCGCGGGGCCATGAGAAAACAGATATTTGTGTTATCAAGCGCGGCTTGGACGTTTTTAAGGTCAGGGTTAGGATCAAGTCCCAACGCGCTTAATACATCGGCGGCCCCACTCATCGAGGATATAGCTTTATTGCCGTGTTTGGCGACAGGGATTCCCGCGCCGGCCACGACCAAAGCGGTGGTGGTCGAGATATTCCACGTGCGGCTTCCGTCTCCGCCGGTGCCGACGATATCTATGGTGTTCTGAGGGGCTTTGATCGTGACGGCGCGGGCCCGCAGCGCTGACGCGCCGGCGGCAATATCTTGAGGGGTTTCACCGCGCACAGCTAGCGCGGTCATGAAACTCGCGATCTGGGTCGGGGTTGCTTGGCCTTCAAGGATGAGGTCAAAGCACTGTTCCATTTCCTCGCGCGGCAAGGGGGTTTGGGTGAGTTTAACCAGCAGATCACGCATTGGCGGCGCTGTTTCAGTCATGGATATGTTCCGGATAGTTTGAGGACAGGTTAAGTAATTGCGCTTCAAGGCGCTCGATCTGATCATTGCTTTTGGCGGCGCGGCTCCCCGTGATCGAGAGAAAATTGCTAAGAATGCGATAGCCGCATTCAGAGGCGATCGATTCAGGGTGGAATTGGACGCCATAAAGATGATGGTCGCGGTGGGCGATCCCCATAATCACGCCTGACTCGGTGGTGGCGGTAACAGCCAGGCAATCGGGCAAGGTTTCAGGGGCGATGGCTAATGAATGGTAACGGGTTGCGGCAATTGGAGTCTCGCATCCTGAAAAAATTCCGCGTGCGTCGTGATGAACATAAGACAATTTGCCGTGAACCGGTGGGTCGAGCCTGGTAATTTTTGCGCCATAGGCGGCAGCAACCGCCTGATGCCCCAGACAGACACCCAGCACGGGGGTTTTACCAACCGCCTTGATCAGCTCCATGCAGATTCCAGCCTTATCGGGGGTCGCAGGCCCCGGCGACAGGACAATTCCAGCAGGGTCAAGCGCAAGAATCTCGCCAGCAGTCATTGCATCATTGCGGATGGTTTTGACGTCTGCGCCGAGATCACTCATGAAATGCCAGAGATTCCAAGTGAAACTGTCATAATTATCGATCAGGATAATCACAGGTAAGAACTCCTTTATCCCGCCTGTTTAGCCCGAAGAAGGGACATGCGCAATGGTTGATCGGTGATTTAGATGAAGTCATCTTGTGTGGTAAAATATAACCACATAGATAGAGGTGTGAAAAATATAGGTTTTTTTGAGATTTGTGCAAAAATAGCGATTGACCTAGCGATTTAAGGTCGCTATATATGCGTCTTTCTGCAAGTAATAACACGGGATTTACCGATGCCTTTACGGAAAACATACACAGCGCGTCCGGCGGATATCAAGAAGGATTGGCTTGTGGTCGATGCTGATGGGTTGGTGCTAGGGCGTCTAGCGGCGCTAATAGCGACGCGCTTGCGTGGTAAGCACAAGCCAACATTCACCCCGCATATGGATTGCGGCGATAATGTAGTCGTGATCAACGCCGAAAAGGTTTTGCTCACGGGCGGCAAGCGCGACACCAAGACATATTATTGGCATACGGGTTATCCTGGTGGAATCAAATCGCGGACGGCGGATAAGATTCTCGATGGTAAGCATCCCGAGCGCGTGATTATCAAGGCCGTTGAGCGGATGATTCCGCGCGGCCCCTTAGGGCGCCTTTGCATGAAGCATCTTCATGTTTATGCGGGTGGTGATCATCCGCACACCGCGCAACAACCGGAGGTGTTTGATATTGCCTCCATGAATCCGAAAAATACGGCGAGATAGACTAATGGCTGAAGAAACGGAAAAAAATGAAACACCCGCTCAGGCCGTAGAGACGCCTGAAGTAGAGGCAGCAACTGGAATGGCGGCCCTTGAGGCGCTAAAAGATGGTGCGGTGGCTGACCAGCCGGCTGATCAGGTAGTTGTCGAGACGCTTGTTGAACCACAAATTGACAGTTTAGGGCGCTCTTACGCAACTGGTCGCAGGAAAGACGCATCAGCGCGGGTTTGGATCAAGCGCGGCACGGGTATGATAACGGTGAACGGTAAGGACGTTGTTGAATATTTCGCGCGCCCTGTGTTGAGAATGTTGCTATCCCAGCCTTTTGAAACGGCGTTGCGCAAGGATGAGTTTGATGTGATCGCGACTGTTAAGGGTGGCGGTTTATCGGGGCAAGCCGGTGCTGTGAGGCATGGTATTTCCCACGCTATGATCAGGTTTGAGCCTAGTTTGCGCCCTGTCTTGAAGAAGGGCGGGTTCTTGACGCGAGACAGCCGGGTTGTCGAGCGGAAAAAATACGGCCGTCGCAAAGCCCGTCGGCGTTTTCAGTTCTCAAAGCGTTAATCTGGACAGATTGCTTTATACGATTAAAAAAAGGGCCTGCATGTTTTGTAGGCCCTTATATATTGTCACCCCTCTTTAATACTGGTAGTCTTACTTCGTAAAAAAGGTGGTTTCTATGACTGATTTTAAGGTTCTTCGTTACTTTGCTCCCACTGATAGTGATACATTCACCGCCGGATGGTATTTAACAGACAATGATGATGGCCTAACCCGTGTGGGGGATATGATTCCTGCGGATGATTCGGCGGTCTACGGTGTTGCAAACCAGATAATCATTGACAGCAATACTCCTGACGACAGCACTGCTGGAGGCGTGTCCCCTCTAAGTGGTGGCGCGGGTCTTGATCAATTTTTAATCACAAGCACCGCGAACTCGGTCACGATCGATGACGACAGCGGGGACAATATGATTGTCTTTGCGTTAGATGTTGAAATCAAGTCCATTACGAGTGAGGCGTCGGGGGTCTCTCCTGTGTATGTCATCACTCTGTCTACCGATAAAGTAATCACGGTCAGGAATCCGTCTAGTTTCACTTTCCAGCATTTGGGGGATACCACGAGGACTGCTCCCATCTCCGCCGCAGAATTTTTAACCGCTTACCCAAATCAGGACCCTGTGGCTGGCCCTGATATCGAGGAGCAAAGCGGGACGGCGGCAGGCCAAGAGATTAAGCCTATCGATTTAAGCGGCCTTTTCACTGATTCTAATAACGATGAATTGGCCCTGACGCTCGCGGTGATGCTCGATGGTAGCGCGATCGATTTTGAGGATACCGGTCTTAAGTATGACCCCCTGACCAAAAATCTTTTCGGGACGCCGAACGCCGAAGGCACTTACACGATCACGGTCACGGCGAGTGATAGTAGGGGTGGGACTAATACTTCGACATTTAACATTGTGGTTGGCCCGTTTGAGCCAGTGATCGAGCTCAGTAACCTTGTTTATAATGTTGGCGGTGAGGTTATCGTCATCAGTCAGGACAACCTATTGACGAGTCATGGAAGTCAAGATGACCTGTCTATGTTGGTATACGTTATTCAGGGTCTGCCGACTAATGGCACGCTATGGAAAGGTGATACTCAACTCGATGATCAAGACGGTAGCAACAGCTTCACCCAAGAGGATGTTAACAACGGGCTCATCACCTATCGTTCATCGGATTCCTCCTCGGCGCAAAGTGACAGTTTCTCCTTCGTAGTCCTCAACTCAGCTATTCTCTCTCCTAAGCAGGTGCCGGGAGTCTTTCAGATTACTCCTCGTGAGGATGTGGATGTTCAGAATCCTGAAGAGGACAACACGATAGATCGCTCTGGTGAGACCGCGCCGCAGAAGATAGATACGGGGGATGGTAGCGACACCATCACCGGCGGTGAGGGGGATGATCAAATAGATGCCGGTGCGGGGGATGATGAGATTACGCTTACCCGCGATGACAATGGCGAGCAGGTGGACGCCGGCGCCGATGAGGTGCTTTATACTTTCGGTTATGGCGGCGATGGTACTGATGGCGGTGATGCGATCAAAGGTTTTCGCCGTGGTCAGGATAAACTGAAATTCGTTGTCAATTCTGACCGCACTGATATCACGACTCTGACAGCCTTTCTGCAAAGCCTCGAAGGCGCAGATGGTGAGGCTTTAACCGATGATGACGCCTTTATCGTCACCATGATGTGGGGATTTGATGAGGATGGCGTCTTCTATTTTGATGGTGTGTTGTTACACTTCAAGGAAGCCTCAGCTTTCAGCAACGGGCCTCTGTCTAGCCCTGTGGCCCAGATCACTTTTGATGAGCGGCTTGATTTTGATGATCTGGTTGAGATTTTGGGCGGGGTGGAGAATGTTGCGAATAACTTTGACGGCGGTCTCACAGCATTCAAGAATCTGGATGAGGTTTTGCCGCGTCTGTTTGGCGAGAATAGCATCGACTTTGAAGTACGACCCATTGACGAGGTCTCGGTTGTTGACGGCCCGGTCGCCAGTGCGGAAGTCTTCTTTGATTTGAATGGTGATGGCGAGGTCACCGACGCTGAAAAAGATGCCCAGCGTGATGAGTCTGGCCGTTCGCGCTATCTCACGGATGAGGACGGCACAGTTGATATTCCCGAGCAATATGTCGGTCGTGCCTTTGTTGCTGTTGTGGGGAGTGCTTATGACATTGATAGTGGTGAGCGTTTAGAAGGTGAGTTCCGCTCGCTTGATGAAGGCCGAGGCGGGATAGCGACTCCGATTACTGACCTGATTGTCACCTACCTTGAAGAGGTAGAGGGTCAGGCTGGTACGCCGACCACGGAGCAAGAGGTTTTGGATGAGATTTTTGGTGATGATGAGGTCACACTCGCCGATGTTCTCGATGCGGGGAATTATGAAATACCAGCCGATACCGATACGCCAGAGAATAATAAAAAAGATCTGATCAGCAGGGCCGCTATAGCCCTGACCGAGATTAAAGAGAATGATGATTTGGCTGACGGTGATGGCGATGGTTCTACCACTAAGGTTGAAATTGTCTCTGCGATCAAGACTTTGGTGGACTCTCCTGATGATTCCAGCGTCGCAGATCTCAAGGCTGCTGTTGATGCTCGTGTTGCTGAGGTTAATGCGGTTAGGGGCGGTAAGCCGATCGCGACTCCGGCGAGCGTTGATGGTGTGGAGGACACTGATTACGCATTCCCTGATACGCCCGAGGCTTTGACTGGGCTTTTTGGCTTCCGCGACCCGTCGGGCAATGATCCTGCAGCTGATACATCGTCTTTCAGAGGCGTTTATATCAGGATAGCCATTGAAAACGCTTCGTTGAGGCTCGATGATAACACCCAGATCGTTGCAGACACGGATCTTAGCGGTAGTGATACCGCGGACGCCATCGTCGGCTATGTTTATGTGACGTTTGATAAGCTCAGCGCGTTAAAACTTTCTCCGGCCGGAGATTTCAATGGCGATTTAGCACTGGTTTATCGGGTTTGGGACGGTGAGGAGGTCTCATCGGACGCAGAATTGATTATTAATATAGCTGGGGTGAATGATGCGCCTGTGGCTGGCACTGATATCGGTCCTCAAAGCGGGACGGTCGGTGAGAAAATCACTGATATTGATCTAAGCGGTCTTTTCACTGATATTGATGGTGATGAAGTGGTCTTGACGTTCACGGTGACTCTTGCGGGGAGCACGGCCGCGAATGCAGATACCGGTCTTAGTATTCGCAATGATATGCTCACTGGCACTTTATCAGGATCTCTGGCCGCAGGCGATTATACGATCACGGTCACAGCAACTGACCCTAGTGGCGAGATGGATACTTCGGAATTCACCTTTACGGTCTTGGAGAAAACAATCGAAGCAACCGAAGGCGGAAACGCAGCGACGATTGTTGAAAATGATCTTGTCACCTATTTTGCTACAGGAACGCTTACCTCTAGCGTTAGCGGGACGATCACGCTTGATGGGGCCGATGGTTCAGGCAATCTCGAAGCTACATATGGCACGATGACTTTTGACGGGTCGGTTTGGCGTTATGAGTTGAATAACGAGGATGATGACACGCAAATGTTGCGTGATGGGGATACAGAAGAAGAGGTTTTCACCTTTAGAGATGGGACTACCTCCTTTACGGTGACCATCACGGTTAGTGGTGTGAATGACGCTCCTGTCGTTGAGTCTGGCGATGAAATTATTGAACAAGCTGGGCGGATAGGTCAAGAGATCACGGCTATTGATCTGAGTGGTCTTTTCACTGACGTTGATACCGGCGATACCTTGACTCTGACGGTGGTGCTTGACGATGGTTCAGTGTTGAGCACGATCGGTCTTTCCTATGATCCTATCGCCAACGAGATCACCGGTACGCCAATTTTAACTGGCTTACACACGATCAAGGTTGCGGCGAACGACGGCTCTGTGACGAGTGTGGCAACATTTGACATTGTGGTAGCCTCCTCGGATAGCATTTTGGGGTATGTGGGGCAATTTATCACAGAGATCGATCTGAGGAATCTTTTCACTAATCCTAGTGGCGTTAAATTGACGGTGACATTCCTTGATAGTGGGGGAAATGAAGTCGATAATACTGGCCTTGAATATAATCCTGCCACTGCGAAGATCACTGGTATGCCAGCGATAACTGGCACTTACACGATCAAGGCTGTGTTGTCTAATCCAGCAGGCACGCAGATTGGCGAGGCGACCATCTTTAACCTTGTGCTGAAAGCACTTCAACCGCCGACCCTCACCTTTGTGGACGCCCAGGTTGAAGCCAACGCGGATTTCACGATTATTGAGGATTCGGATCAGCCGGCCGGGCCGATCGTGCCTATTAATCTAAGTACTCTTTTCGCTACTGTTAACGGTCAACGTGTGACGGTGACTCTTGAAAATGGAGATGCGTTAAGCACGATCGGGCTTGAGTATAGTTCCACAAGCAAAGCAGTCACTGGCGCGCTGACCAAATTTGGCACGTTCACGATTGTGGCTTCGGGGGGAGGAAAGACGGGAACATTTATCGTTACCACCGACCCGTACAAAACCCCCACAGAGGTCATCCAAATAGACGACCCTGATGTGCTGTTCGATAACCCGCACCTATCATCGCGCAATCAAGTGGGAATCAGGGTCGGCGCGAAGGGTGGCTCGGCTGACGATGTAGCAGCGGCTAGAACAGACCTCAAATCGGATTATGGCGATTCAGATGTGAGGGTTTTCGCTCCAACGGACACAACAGATACTGAGGAAGAGTTCATAGTCGAGGGTGAGTACGGGCGGTTTGTCATCACACTGCTGAGGGGTGGGGACGCCCCTGATGGCTCTCCTGCCGAGCTGCGCTATTATTATGAACGTTATCAGGACGGCGATACAAACTATAAGAACATTAATGCACTAAAAGAGGGCGAGATTGCCTATGACGTGCTGACGATCTGGGCGTTTGATGGGTTTACCGATGTGGAATTCGGTCAACTGATCGACTCCGATGGCAACACCCCACAATCTGCTGTAGACCGGCAGGTATTCAAGACAGTTGTTGTTGAGGTCACTGGCGCGAATGACGCTCCGGAGGTGGTATCAGAGACTTTCGATGTTTTATTCATAACTGGTGAAGCGGTCTCAATAGCCATAGATCCTGCTAATTTCTTTGACGTTGATGGCGATGAATTGGGGATAACAGTGACGCTTGGTGATGACTCAGCGTTAGGCACGATCAATCTTGCTTATGACCCCGCGACCGGAAAAATCACTGGCGTACCAAATGCCGCTGGCCTCATACGATCAAGGTCACGGCTACTGATGGGGGTAGTGAGTCAGCGAGCTATACTTTCGTCCTGTCCAGTAACGCCGGGGATGTTAATACGCAGCCGGTGGTGGTCATCTCTGGCGAGCAAGAACTGGAAGTGATTGCCGGGATCGAAGTTGCATCCGACACTGATACAGGTTTTGATATCACCTACAGCGATGCCGATGATGATCACCGTGATAATGATGAGGTGGTCTATAGCTTCTATCAGTTGGGGCTCGATGAGGATGGCAATACAATAAGAATACGCCCCGCCGATTATTTATTAGAGGTTAGTGAAGACGGCAGTATCCATATCAAGGCGGGATTTAGATTCATCTCTGACCTTAGGCTTGAAGTTGTGGCCACCGATGGTGAAGGCAGTGAATCTGTTCCTCAGCCGTTCACAATTACGGTCTTGAGTCGTGTGCCTACCGCGAGTCCGGCTACAGTTTCGATAGATGAGGACTCCGATTACGCGTTTCCTGATGCGGCCCAAGAGTTGACTGATTTATTGGGTTTTGCTGACCCTGAGGGCAATAGTGATGGACAGCCGGCCTCTTCTTTCGAAGGCATTTATATCAAACTGTCTTCGATCATTAACGGTGCGTTGTTGCAGGATGATAACACTGTGGTCGATGCAAGCTCAGCCGAGGCAGATGCGCCGGCAAAAGATGGCTATATTTATGTGACACTGGCTACGCTGGGCGGGTTGAAATTGCGTCCGAGCCCTGATTTCAATGGCGATCTGGATCTGGTTTATCAGGTTTGGGACGGTGAGGATGCGTCTGGGGATGCCACGCTGACCATCACGGTTCGCGGTGTGAATGATGTCCCTGTGGCAAGTGACGCAGTTCTTGCTGATCAAAACCTGAGAGCGGGCACCACATTCGAGCCAATGGACTTGGCCGCTCTAAAGGCTCTTTTCACTGATGTTGATAGTGAAGACCTGGACATCACAGTGGCGTTCTTTGAGACTGATGGAACAACTCCAGCAGAGATCGGACTGACTTATAGCGAAACCACAGGGATTGTAGGCACGCTGAATAACGATCTCTCTTCTGGCGATTACAAGGTCACAATCACGGCAAATGATGGAACGGCGACGGCTGAGAGGACATTTACCATTACGGCCGTGAACGATACGCCTACCGCGATACCGATGGGTGGCGTTGAGATCGATGAGGACACTGATTACGTGTTTGCGGGGAAAGACCTGACGGCATTGTTTGGCTTTTCTGACCCTGAAGGTAATAGTGATGGGCAGCCGACATCGTCTTTCGAAGGCATTTATATCAAACAAGATTCAATCCTTAACGGCACGTTGTTTTTTGTTCCATCTGACGGCACAGCTGCAACCGAACTGGATTTGTCTGCCATCGGTGGCTATTTTTATGTGCCGCTTTCCATTCTCGGGAAGTTAAAGTTTACCCCTGACCCTAATTTCAATGGCGCTATGGAGTTGGTTTATCAGGTTCGGGATGGTGAGGAGGTGTCTGGGGATGCCACACTGACCATCACGGTGAATGCGGTGAATGATGTTCCTGAGCTTCTGCCTAACACGGAGATCGAAAATCAAGATGAGAATGTAGGTCAGCTGATAGATCCGATTTCAGAGGGCGATTTGCGTGCTCGTTTTGCTGACGCTGACATTGATAATGCTGCCTTGGTATTGACGGTGATGGTGCTGTCTAGTGATGGTAGTACTAGGACGGCATTGGATACGATCGGTCTTGAGTATAATTCTACCGATGGGATCATTGGTACACCGAATGATGCTGGCACTTACACAATCGAGGTGACGGCGAGTGACGGTGAGGAATCCATTGCCTTTACATTTGACATTGTGGTCGTGCACCCACCGGTAATCGCGATCGGTGATGGTGATCCCACCGAGATTGGAGAGGATACTGAATCTCCTATTACGGGAACGCTCACCATTACTGATCAAGATTCTTCTGGTCCGTTCCAATCCATCGTGCTTACAGATGATAGCGATGATGCGGACGATGGCATTGTCATGGGCGACTACGGTACGCTGACTTTTGATTCGGATACTAACGCTTGGTCTTACATGGTTGATGAAAGGGCGCAGGCCCTGAATGATGATGCTCCGGGAACCGACAGATTCGTCTTTACCTCCGAAGGTGCGACTGACTTTGAGTTAGTTATCACGGTAACCGGGTCAAATGATGCGCCTGAAATTGCGAAAGTGGATATGGATTTGGAAGGAGTAGAAACTATCCTTGGCAATATAGAGGGCGGGAGACTTAACCGTTTGATTGTTCAAGATAGTGACGCGGATGCAAGTGTTTTCACTTCAGAGAGTTTCACCATCACCGGCGATCAGGCGGAGAAGTTTATTGTCAAAAAGGATGATGATGGCCGCTGGTATCTGTTCCTGAAGGATGGCGAATCTCTTGATCATGCAGACCTCGAGGAGGTAACTCTAAATCTTCAAATCAAGGTTTCTGACGGCATCAATGAGTCAAACACGGTGGATATAAATATCGGCGCGGCTCGGGGGTATTTCCTTGATGAGAATGATCATGGGGGCGTCGTCTACCAAGCACGTGCTGAAGGGGATGCTGCGGGCACGAGATACTCTATTAAGTCGGGGATTAGTGAGGGTGATCTCTTTATCATCGATGGTGAGGACGGCGAGGTGAGATTCAAACCCAGTTCTATCCCAGTTACTTTTGACATAGATGGAGAGTTTAGTTTCATCATCATCGAGCGGAGTGGCGGGGATGTGACTGAAACAGTGGTCACCTTCTATAACAACGTCCCTTCGGTTTTCAGTCGCGCCACGATTGCTGACTCCCCCGAAGACCAAGCGCTCGGCTATACAATTGGCCCTGATGAGCCGACGGACGCCGATGGAGTGGCTAGCATTGAATATTACTGGTTCGCCCATACTCGTCCTCTAGGTGCTCTTGGAACTTCTAATGATGCGTTAGTCGCTGGCGAGCACGCCACCGTAAAGCCTCTTGAGGGTGAGAACGATAGGCTACTCACGCTTAAACGCGAGCATATCGAAAAAGAAATCTGGCTGATTATCGTCCTCACGGATGAGGACGGTTTTGTCACCTATAATTCCTGGGCGCCAAATCCAGGACGCTATGATATCGCTGATACTATACAGACAGCGCTTGATCTTGCCGATATAGGCATGAGCAACAACGACAACTCTGGCGACTTTGATTTTGTTGGCGACATCGGTAACAGCGATAGTGATTACATCAAATTCACTGTTGAACCTGGCGAAACGCTGGTTATTGATATTGGTGGTCCTGGTTCCTATGAGGCGAAGTACAGGGTTATAAGAGAAGATGGCTCACCAGTAGAAAACCAGAGTGAAACGTTGGTACGCCGAGATGCCCGAGAAGATCTTAATCTTCTAGAGGCTGGCACTTATATTCTCAGGGTGACTCAACAGGGTCAATCCGCCGGCCCATACAAAGTCAGTTTTCAAGGAATTGACGATAAGCCTACCGCCTTTGTTTTGAGCGACACCGTCACGGAGCTGGCTTCGGATGCTGAACTTAGTGCCGGTCAGAAGGTTGGGGTTTTGACCATCACTGATGACACTTACGGTACTAACACCATCATACTGGCCGGTGCTGACGTTGCATTGTTTGAAATTCGAGAAACCTCGAACTCGGATCGCTTGGTGAAGGAATTGTGGTTGAAAGCCGGTATTAATTTTAGCACACGGGGAGGAGAAACCTTTAACGTTATTGCTTCGGTTGAAGGGACAGGTGAGGGTAGTAATCCCGCCCCCGAGACCTTTGAACTTAACATTAGGGGGGCTGGAGGCGGTGCTCCCACCGCAGATCCGATGACTAGCATTGAGATCATGGAGGACCAAGATTACGAGTTTCCTAGCACGACACAAGGGTTGATGGACTTGTTTGGTTTTGCTGATCCTGAAGGCAATAGTGAAGGGCAGACGGTCTCGTCTTTCGAAGGCGTTTATATCAAGATAGCCAATGATAACGGCACATTGATGTTTATTGCGCCTGGCGGCTCTGAAACCGAAGTGACGGCGGGTAATGCGTCCATGTTTGATCTTGGCGACGCGCCTGCAAAACCTGGCTATGTTTACGTGACACTGGCTAATCTGGAAAAATTGAAATTGAGTCCAAACCTTGATTTCAATGGCAATCTAAACTGGGTTTATCAGGTTTGGGACGGTGAGGATGCGTCTGAGGACGCCACACTGAGCATCGCTGTGACTCCGGTGAATGATGCTCCTAGGGTTGCCGATGGCGAGACGATCGGTGATGTAACCGTGGATGAAGGTGATGAGTTAAAATATAATCTGCGTGAGCTTTTCACTGACCCTGAAAACGGCCGCCTAGCTACGTTTAGGGCGCAAGTATTTAGTGGATCACTAGAGAGGGAACTCGTCATTCTCGAAAGTCCCACCACACCCGAGAAAATCCAAATCGACACGGGAGGAGGTGGAGAATACAGGGTCGTTTTCACGGTGGGTGACAATGAAGGGGCAGAAACGAGGGTGGAATTTACCCTTACCATCACCGTTAACCCTGTCCCGGTTCTTTTCCGGATGGATTTGGAAGGAGTAGAAACTATCCTTGGCAATATAGAGGGCGGGAGACTTAACCGTTTGATTGTTAAAGATAGTGACACGGATGCAAGTGTTTTCACTTCAGAGAGTTTCACCATCACCGGCGATCAGGCGGAGAAGTTTATTGTCAAAAAGGATGATGATGGCCGCTGGTATCTGTTTCTGAAGGATGGCGAATCTCTTGATCATGCAGACCTCGAGGAGGTAACTCTAAATCTTCAAATCAAGGTTTCTGACGGCATCAATGAGTCAAACACGGTGGATATAAATATCGGCGCGGCTCGGGGGTATTTCTTTGATAGGAATGATCATGGGGGCGTCGTCTACCAAGCGCGTGCTGAAGGGGATGCTGCGGGCACGAGATACTCTATTAAGTCGGGGATTCGTGAGGGTGATCTCTTTATCATCGATGGTGAGAACGGCGAGGTGACATTCGAACCGGGTTCTATCCCAGCTACTTTTGACATAGATGGAGAGTTTAGTTTCATCATCATCGAGCGGAGTGGCGGGGATGTGACTGAAACAGTGGTCACCTTCTATAACAACGTCCTTTCGGTTGTCAGCCCCGCCACGAGTGCTGACTCCCCCGAAGACCGAGCACTCGGCTATATAATTGGCCCTGATGAGCCGACGGACGCCGATGGAGTGGCTAGCATTGAATATTACTGGTTCGCCCATACTCGTCCTCGAGGTGAACTTCGTGGAATTTCTAATGAGAATTTAGTCGCTGGCGAGCACGCCACCGTAAAGCCTCTTGAGGGTGAGAATGATAGGCTACTCACGCTTAAACGCGAGCATATCGAAAAAGAAATCTGGCTGATTATCGTCCTCACGGATGAGGACGGTTTTGTCACCTATAATTTCTGGGCGCCAAATCCAGGACGCTATGATATCGCTGATACTATAGAGACAGCGCTTGATCTTGCCGATATAGGCATGAGCAACAACGACAACTCTGGCGACTTTGATTATGTTGGAGACATCGGTCACAGCGATAGTGATTACATCAAATTCACTGTTGAACCTAGCGAAACTCTGGATATTAAAGTTGGTGGTCTTGATTCCAGAGATGTGAAGTACACGGTTATAAGAGAAGATGGCTCAGCAGTAGAAAACCAGAGTGAAACGCGGGTATTTCGGGCTCAACAAAAAACTCTTAATACTCTAGAGGCTGGCACTTATATTCTCAGGGTGACTCAACAGGGGCGTGATGCCGGCCGATACAAAGTCAGTTTTCAAGGAATTGACGATAAGCCTACCGCCTTTGTTTTGAGCGACACCGTCACGGAGCTGGCTTCGGATGCTGAACTTAGTGCCGGTCAGAAGGTTGGGGTTTTGACCATCACTGATGACACTTACGGTACTAACACCATCATACTGGCCGGTGCTGACGTTGCATTGTTTGAAATTCGAGAAACCTCGAACTCGGATCGCTTGGTGAAGGAATTGTGGTTGAAAGCCGATATTAATTTTAGCACACGGGGAGGAGAAACCCTTAACGTTATTGCTTCGGTTGAAGGGACAGGTGAGGGTAGTAATCCGGCCCCCGAGACCTTTGAACTTAACATTAGGGGGGCTGTAGGCGGGGCTAGCGGAGCCAGTGATGAAACTGACCCGGGCGCAGTGTTGGGTAATGGTATTGAAGGCGCGGTGATTGGCGATGAAACCGACACATTAGGCCAGATTCTGATCGGCGGCGATAACGCGCAAACCCTCAACGCAGGCGAAGGCGGTGATATGATCATCGGCGGCCGAGGCGATGATACCATCAATTTGGGCACAGGCGCAGATACTGTGCTGTATCGCTATGATGGTGCGGAGGATACTGCTCCGACGGCGCATGATGGCGGCGATGTGATCAATGACTTTGATGTGGATGAAGACACCCTGATTCTCGCAGAAGCAGAGAATGAGAGTATCTACACAGACACCGCCGAGTTCTACGATGCTATCAAAGGCGTTAGCCTGATTGTTGACGGAGATGGAAACATTACCGGTGTTGTGTTCACCTTCGCTGGTCAAGATGGCCCTGACCAAGACGCCGCGACTCAAGAGATCGATCTGACAGTTAATTTCGAGGAAGACGATTTTGTCACTCCTTCAGACATTGACCTAACGGCCTTTGAGGATGCGGAGGACGGCGAGCGGGCGATCACAGATGGCGAGGAAACCGCCGCTTATGAGGTGATCGATGCTATTCTTGGCAACAGCGTGGAACTAGCGAACTTTGATGACCTCGGTATTGAGTTAAATCCTGCGGAAACTGATATTATCTAAGGTTGAGGGTTAAGTCTTTTTTATATGGGCAGAACTGTAGTGCTTTAAGAGGCTACTGAGGAGGTGGGGATCAGGCGACTGAAAGCAGAATCTTGCCACGGAGGTTACCGGATTCCATCAGCCGATGGGCCTTGCTCGCCTCGCTTAGTGGGACGCATTTGAAGGTCGTAGCGCGCAGCTTACCGGCGGTGAATAAAGGCCAAAGTTTTTGTTCAATTTCGGCGGCGATGGCTGCTTTGAACGCATCGGGACGCGAGCGCAGGGTAGAGCCTGTCACACTCAAGCGTTTGAGCATCAAAGGCATTAGATCAAGCTCTACTTTCGAGCCGTGATTGAACGCCAACTGGATAATGCGCGCGTCCGCACGAGCCGCCTTAATGTTCCGCGCAATATAATCACCACCGATAATATCGATGATAATATCTGCCCCGCCAGCCGCGCGCGTGATCTCAACAAAATCCTCGGTATTATAGTTGATGGCGCGCGTAGCGCCTAATTTCTCACACCACGCGCAAGATTCATCCGACCCCGCTGTTGTGAAGGCTTCATAACCGAAAGCGGTTGCGAGTTGGATAGCCGCAGAACCTATGCCGCCGCTGCCGCCATGGATTAAGAATCGCGCATCATCTGGCACGCTATGCTGATAAAAAACATTGCTCCAGATTGTAAACAGTGCTTCAGGCAAGCCCGCCCCATCGATCGCATCAACACCCGGCGGCAGAGGCAAACAATGCTCAGCAATCACCGCGACATATTCGGCATAGCCACCGCCATTGGTGAGTGCTACCACCCTATCGCCGACCTGCCAGCGAGAGACAAGGGCGCCGGTCGCCACAATTTCGCCTGACACCTCAAGCCCAAGCAAGTCTGATGCGCCTCGCGGTGGGGGGTAAAGGCCTCGGCGCTGCATCAGATCAGGGCCGTTAACGCCGGCCGCCACTACTTTGATCAGAACTTCATTAGGAGCAGGGACGGGACGCGCTCTGGTCTCGCTGCGTAAAACACCAGCATCGCCGCTGCCATCCATTGAAACCGCGGTCATTTTATCATCAAGGGTTTTCATGTTTCTTCGTCTTTTCCTGTTTATTTCGAGACCATAAGTATATGGTTTTTTTTATCTTGCGGGACATCGTGATTTCTAGCATACAATATACCACGATAGTTTCATGCTATAGGAATTAAAAAGACTAATAGGAGTTTTGTGAAGTTGGATTCATCTGTTGATAATAAAAGCGGCGTCTGGAAATCAGCCCCCGGTAAGGGGCGCAGAAATCCCAAAGGACGACAGCTAGATGACGCCGCCCTTCATGATGTGCGCGATTTGCTGGGTGATAAGCCACGGCGCCGCGATCACCTGATAGAGTTTCTGCATCTCATTCAGGATAAATACGCCTGCCTTAGCTTGCCCCATCTTCACGCCTTGGCTGATGAGATGCGCCTCGCCCAGACCGAAGTTTATGAAACCGCTACATTCTATGCGCATTTTGACGTTGTTGATGAAGGTGAAACCCCGCCGCCACCGTTAACGATCCGTGTTTGCGATTCGTTGTCTTGCGAACTTGCTGGAGCGGCGGCGTTGATTTCCACCTTGCAAAAGAATCTCGCCCCTGATCAGGTCAGAGTGGTTCGTGCGCCGTGTATGGGACGGTGTGATACTGCGCCAACCCTTGAGATCGGGCATAATCATGTGGATCACGCGAGTTTGGATAAAGTTAAGACGGCGATTGAGACCGGCGACACGCATGCCCATATTCCCGACTATCAGTCTTTTGACGACTACCAAGCTGAAGGTGGATACCAAGCGCTTTTAGACTTGCGTAAAGATGGTGATTGGCAAGTGGTGCAAGAGAAAATTGCTACGAGCGGGCTTCGTGGTTTGGGCGGTGCTGGATTCCCTTCAGGTAAAAAATGGGGGTTTGTTCGCGCTGAAACTGGGCCGCGTTATCTCGCGGTCAACGGTGATGAGGGGGAGCCAGGCACGTTCAAGGATAGATATTATCTCGAACGTACCCCGCATTTTTTCCTAGAAGGAATGCTGGTTGCTGCGTGGGCTGTCGAGGCTGAGGCCTGTTTTATTTATATGCGTGATGAATATCCGGCTGTTTTGCACATTCTGCGCGATGAAATTGCCAAGATTGAAGAAGCTGGAATCGTCAAGCCGGGGTATATTGATCTGCGGCGCGGGGCGGGTGCTTATATCTGTGGTGAGGAAAGCGCGATGATCGAATCCATCGAGGGCAAGCGAGGGTTGCCTCGACACCGTCCGCCTTATGTCGCGCAATGTGGTATTTTTAACCGCCCGACTCTGGTGCACAATATCGAAACACTTCACTGGGTTGCGAGAATATGTCGTGAGGGCCCGGAGATTCTGTCGTCAGTTGAGAAAAATGGGCGCAAAGGGCTGAGAAGCTATTCTATTTCAGGGCGGGTTGCCAAGCCTGGGGTTTATTTGTTGCCGGCTGGCTCGACCATCACTGATCTGATCGAAGCGGCTGGCGGTATGGCTGGGGGGCATAATTTCAATGCATACCAGCCTGGAGGGCCATCATCGGGGCTTCTGCCAGCGCGTCTTGATGACGTGCCGCTTGATTTTGATACTTTGCAACCGCATGGCAGTTTTATCGGCTCGGCGGCCGTCGTGGTTCTGTCTGATCAGGACAAGGCGCGCGATGCCGCGCTTAATATTTTGCGCTTTTTCGAGGATGAAAGCTGCGGGCAATGCACCCCATGCCGAACGGGATGCGCTAAGGCCGTCCAGCTCATGCAAGAAAAGCAATGGGATCAGAACCTGCTCACCGACCTTTGTCAGGTTATGGAAGACGCATCTATCTGCGGGTTGGGACAAGCCGCGCCTAACGCCATCCGCCTTACCATGAAACATTTTAACAGCGAAATTACTTGATCTATGCCTGATTCACTCAATACGCAAAAACTAGCCATTACGATTGATGGCATTAAGCACAATGTTGCCGAGGATAAAACCATTTGGGAAGCCGCTCAAGGGCTAGGTAACACAATCCCCCATCTCTGCCATAAACCGGCTCCTGGCTATCGTCCGGATGGAAATTGCCGTGCGTGTATGGTTGAGGTTGAAGGCGAGCGAGCGCTTGTCGCATCATGTATCCGCAAAGTACGGGACGGTATGGTGATTAACACTGCGAGCCCTCGCGCTGAAAAATCCCGCGCACTCGTCGTGGAATTGCTGGCCGCTGACCAGCCAGACGCCGCGCATGACGCCTCATCACATTTTCACGCGATGATGAAAGCTAACAACATCACCGAAAGTCGCTTTCCCGCCAAACCTGCCGATGCTGTGCCTTTATTAGACGCATCCCACGTGGCAATGCGGGTTAATCTCGATGCCTGTATCCATTGTAATCTCTGTGTTAGGGCTTGCCGAGAAGTGCAGGTCAATGACGTGATTGGCATGGCGGCGCGCGGGGGCGATGCGAAAATTGTTTTCGATATGGATGACCCGATGGGGAGTTCTACCTGTGTTGCTTGCGGTGAGTGCGTCCAAGCTTGTCCCACCGGCGCTCTTATGCCCGCCACCGTTCTCGATGAGGAAGAACGCGGCGATAGCAAGGATTATGATCGTGAAGTGCAGTCGGTGTGCCCTTATTGCGGTGTCGGCTGTCAACTCAGTTTCAAAATCAAGGACGATAAAATAAAATATGTTGAAGGCGCGCCCGGGCCAGCAAATGAAAACAGGCTTTGTGTCAAAGGACGTTTTGGTTTTGATTATGTTCACCACTCGCATCGCCTAACAAAGCCCCTCATTCGCCGTGAGGACGCCCCACCCAAAGGACTCAATGTTGACCCCGCAAATCCCTTAACGCATTTTCGCGAGGCTTCGTGGGATGAGGCGTTAGATATCGCGGCCCAAGGGTTTATTCGTGAACGTGACGTTAAAGGCACCCGGGTTGCTGGTTTTGGCTCAGCGAAATGTTCTAATGAAGAAGCGTATCTTTTCCAGAAACTAATCAGGCAAGGATTTGGGCATAACAACGTTGATCACTGCACGCGGCTTTGTCATGCGTCCTCGGTCGCGGCCCTGCTTGAGAATGTTGGTTCCGGTGCGGTTACCGCGACCTTTAACGAGATTGAAAACGCTGATGTTGCCATCGTGATTGGCGCTAATCCCATCGAAAACCACCCGGTGGCAGCCACCTATTTTAAGCAATTCACCAAACGCGGCGGCAAGCTGATTGTTATGGATCCTAGAGGGGTGGGGCTTAAACGCTATGCCACTCATAGGCTACAATTTCGCCCCGGATCTGATGTTGCGATGCTGAATGCGATCATGCATGTCATCGTTGAGGAAAAGCTTTACGACAAGCAATATATCGATGGTTTTACTGAAAACTGGGATGCGATGGTGAAGCATCTCAAAGATTTTCCCCCTGAAAAAATGGCTGAATTCTGCGGGATAGATGCAGAAACCCTGCGTGAGGTTGCGCGTGATTTTGCCACCGCTAAGGCCGCGATGATCTTTTGGGGTATGGGAATCTCACAGCATATCCACGGCACTGACAATTCTCGATGCCTGATCTCGCTTGCCCTGATGTGCGGGCAGGTTGGACGCCCGGGGTCAGGACTGCATCCTTTGCGCGGACAGAATAACGTGCAGGGCGCGTCTGATGCGGGGTTAATTCCGATGTTCCTGCCTGACTATCAAAGTGTCACGGATGAAGGCGTGCGCACGTCTTTTAACGACATCTGGCAGTCCGATAACATCGCTGCTGAAAAAGGGCTGACTGTGATCGAGATCATGGATGCTATCCATGACGGCGATATTACCTCTATGTATATTCTGGGTGAAAATCCCGCTATGTCTGATCCTGATGTTGCGCATGCGAGAGATGCGCTGGCTAAACTCAGCCATCTGGTGGTGCAGGATATTTTCCTAACCGAAACCGCGAATTACGCCGATGTGATTCTGCCAGCCTCGGCGTGGGCTGAAAAAACCGGCACTGTCACCAACACCAACCGCCAAGTGCAAATGGGACGGCCAGCGATTAAGCCACCGGGTGAGGCGCGTGAGGATTGGCGGATTACCGTTGAACTCGCACGGCGTCTTGGTCTTGACTGGAATTACAGCCACCCGCGTGAGGTTTTTGCTGAGATGAAACACTCGATGCAGTCGCTTGATAATATCACTTGGGAGAGGCTTGAAGCGGAGAATGTCGTAACCTATCCCTCGCTGAGCGCAGATGACCCAGGGCAAGCGATCGTTTTTGCCGAAGGATTTCCCCGTGGTGGTGGGCGTGCACGATTTACGCCTGCGAGCATCATCCCGCCCGCCGAAGTGCCTGACGCTCAATATCCAATGATCCTGACCACTGGGCGGCTGTTGGAACATTGGCATACCGGCTCGATGACGCGCCGCGCTAACGTGCTTGATGTGATAGAGCCAGAGGCGAATGCTTCGCTTCATCCGAAAACATTGCGGCGACTTGGGGTTGATGCAGGCGATATGATCTCGATCAAAACCCGCCGAGGGCAAATCACCATTATGGCGCGGGCGGACCGCGCGGTTGCCGAAGATATGGTGTTTGTTCCCTTTGCTTATGTCGAGGCGTCCGCCAATATCCTGACCAACCCGCAATTAGACCCTTATGGTAAGATTCCCGAATTCAAATTCGCCGCTTGCCAAATTGCCAAGCCTGATCATCCTAGATCGTAAAACCCTACCCGTCTCATAGGCCCGTCAAAGCGCAATTCGTGGCCGATGGGTGGATGCGAACGTTGGGTGCAATCCATTCTCTCGCATACCGAGCAGTTAATCCCTACGGGATCGAGAACTTTATTTTTACCAAGATCTAGCCTGTCGGCATAAATGATTTCGGGCGCGTGATGCAACTCGCAGCAGAGCGCCACCGTGAATTCGGGAGCGTCCTTCCCCGCCGGTGATAATTGCGATGATACCGACCGGGCCATCGACAAAATTTGCTGGCCGTTCGGCAATTCTGCCGCCTGAACAAGGATTTTGTCGGGCGTCCGAAATGCTCTGTGCATCGCCCATTTTGGACAACCACCACCATGCGAGGCGAAATTGATGCCGGCTGCTGAGATTCTTTTAGAGATATTGCCCGCGTCATCTGTGCGGATGAAGGCGAAAGGAATTCCTCGAGCGTTCGGCGCGTGTAGGGTGGTCAAGCGGTGGCAGGTTTGCTCAAAAGTTGTGCCAAAACGCCGACATAGCAAATCGATATCATAGCGCAAGGCTTTGGCCGATTCGAGAAAATGCTGGTAGGGCATCATGACCGCTCCGGCGAACCACGCTGCCAAGGTCACTTTCAGCAAAGACAAGGTCTGTTGATCATGCTGCCGGTACTCCTTGATCACCGCTTCGATAATCTCCTCGTCCTCGATCATGGCCAGTTGAACCAGCAGATGAAAAACGCGCTGGGGACGCAATAGAATCTCGCTGATGAGAATCTCACTGCGGTGCATATCGTATCGTCTTAACTGATTCTGCATCACTTGGACAGGCATGATGCGAGTCGTGACGTTATGTGCTTTTTTGATGTGACGGATAGTGGCCCCTAGATCTACCTCCTGCGCGCCTCCCACGCCTTGTAATAAGCCGCTATCGGCCATAAGAGATAAGCGCAATTCCTCGGCTTTCTCCTCAAGAGTCGGAAAATAATTATGGGCTTTCTGTAGAATATCGCGGACTTGTTCAACTGGATTGCCAATCACTTTGACATCGCGGCTGTTGCCTACGGTGGCTTCTAACTCATCGCGGACGCTACGATAGGCTTGAAATAGTTTGATAATCCCGCGCGCTGCGGTTGGGGCCGCCGACACCATATCCTGTATTTCCCGTCTTGATATCGGCTCATCAGCGAGAATAGGGTCTGAAAACACTTCAGTAGCGCTAACTGCCAGCGAGGCGTTGTCATCTTCAGCGAATTCCAGCAGGTTAATGTCAAAATTATTGCCAATCCGCAAAAGGAGGGCCGCCGTCAAAGGGCGCTGGTTATGCTCAAGAAGATTGAGATAAGATGAGCTAATGCCAAGGATTTCAGCCATTGATCTTTGTGAGAGATCAATCGATTGGCGCAATCGCCGCAATTTATGTCCAGCAAGGATTTTTTGCATCGGTTTTTCCTGAAAATCCCAGACAAGACACTAACATACTAGGATTGGCGCGGAATGTAAATTGAAATTGTAAAGAATTTACAATTTTCATTTTTTCACTTTTTGGCTAGTCATAGCGTCAATGACAGGATAAGACTGCCTGTTTTTAAGGCATGGTGTCCCGCGATGTGGTCGCGGGGTTATCTCAACAAACAAGAGGATACTGCGATGAAAATCATGATTTTGGGTGCGTCCTACGGCTCGCTCCTGTCGACCAAATTGCTGATGGCTGGTCATGAAGTTATGTTGATCTGTCGCGAGAATTCAGCGGAGCTGGTCAATCGTGAGGGGACTGAAGTGCGAATCAAATTGCGCGATGAAGATACGCATCGCTCTATTTTCTCACGGGATTTGCCCGGCACTCTCAAGGCCTGCACGCCTGCGGATGCGCGCCCCGAGCAGTATGATATGATCGCCCTTGCCATGCAGGAGCCGCAATACACCTCTCCGGACGTGCGGGGCTTGATGAAAAATGTCGCCGAAAGCGGCAAGCCTTGCTTGTCCATTATGAATATGCCGCCGTTGCCGTTTCTCAAGCGCGTGTCGGCTCTTGCAGAAATTGACCTTAGCGATTGCTATGAAACACCAGAGGTGTGGGATGGATTCAAACCGGATCTGATGTCACTTTGTAGCCCTGACCCTCAAGCTTTTAGACCTCAGGATGAGGAGAATAACGTTCTGCAAGTTGGCTTGCCGACTAATTTCAAAGCCGCCAGTTTCGCCAGTTCTTCAGCGAACGCTATGCTTAACAGCCTCGAGGAGGATATCGCCGCTGTGCGTTTGGACGGCAAAGACGTGCCGGTTAAATTGCGCGTTTCAGACAGCCTGTTCGTGCCGCTTGCCAAGTGGAGTATGCTCATGGCGGGTAATTATCGCTGTATTGGTAGGGACAAAGTGACGTCTATCAAGGACGCGGTTCATAGCGACCTTGCTGCTTCTGAAACTGTTTATGGGTGGGTTAGTGATTTAGCGCGACGTCTAGGAGCGGATGAAGCCGACCAAGTGCCGTTTGAGAAATACGCCGCCGCCGCCCAAAACCTCATCAATCCGTCATCCGTGGCGCGGGCGATAGATGGAGGTATTCATCGTATAGAGCGCGTGGACCGATTAATCCAACGGATTGGCAGATCGCAAGGCCGTTCCAATGAGACGGTTGATGAGATTGTCGATATCGTGGATGCGCGTCTCGCGCGCCTCGCAGCGTGACACCCATAGAGATGCTAAGCTTTTAGCACCTCAAGTAGCGTGTCGCCAAGCGAAGCGGGCGAGGGGGACACCCGAACCCCTGCTGCTTCCAGTGCTTCGATCTTCGCCTCAGCACCGCCTTTGCCGCCGGAAATCACCGCTCCTGCGTGTCCCATCGTTCGCCCAGGGGGAGATGTGCGCCCGGCGATAAAGCCGACCATTGGTTTTGCGCGTCCTTTTTTAGCCTCAGCTGCGATGAATGCGGCGGCTTCTTCTTCGGCGGCCCCGCCAATCTCGCCGATCATGATGATTGATTCTGTCTGGGGATCGTCAAGAAATAAATCTAATACATCGATAAACTCCGTTCCCTTGACCGGGTCGCCACCAATTCCCACGGCGGTGCTTTGACCAAGTCCGGCCATGGTCGTCTGGTAAACCGCCTCATAAGTTAAAGTCCCCGAGCGCGATAAAACCCCAACCGAACCGCGTTTGAAAATACTGCTTGGCATGATGCCGATTTTACATTGCTCCGGCGTCAGCAAACCGGGGCAGTTAGGCCCGATCAGCCGTGAGCGGGATGCGTCCAGTTTTTCCTTGACCCGAACCATATCTAAAATAGGCACGCCTTCGGTGATGCAGATGATTAATTCGATCTCGGCGTCGATGGCCTCTATAATCGCAGCGGCCGCACCAGCGGGGGGCACGTAAATCACCGAGGCGTTTGCGCCAGTCGCCGTCCTCGCTTCGGCGGTTGTTGTGAAAAGAGGCAATGAGACGCCGCTTTCGCTCCTCCAGGTCTCACCCCCTTTTTTAGGATGTGTTCCCGCGACCATTTGTGTGCCGTGATAGGCGAGGGCTTGTTCGGTGTGGAAGGTGCCAGTCTTGCCGGTTAAGCCCTGAACGATGATTTTGGTGTCTTTATTGATGAGTATTGCCATGATTTTTTCCCTTATAGCGCCTTAACCGCGCTCACAATTTTTTCCGCCGCGTCGTTAAGATCATTGGCGGCGATTACGTCAAGTCCACTTTTTTCGAGAATAGCCTTACCTTCGGCAACCTTCGTGCCTTCAAGGCGCACCACGAGTGGCACATTTAATGACACCTCTTTCACTGCTTGGACTACGCCTTCGGCAATGACGTCACAGCGCATGATTCCGCCAAAAATATTGATCAGAATTCCTTTTACCTTTGCGTCCGACGTGATGATCTTAAAGGCTGAGGTTACTTTTTCAGCTGTTGCGCCGCCGCCAACATCGAGAAAATTGGCTGGCTCACCCCCATAGAGTTTGATGATATCCATCGTGGCCATAGCGAGCCCCGCACCGTTCACCATGCAGCCGATATCGCCATCGAGGCTGATATAGGCGAGATCATGCTTTGATGCCTCTATTTCCTTTGAATCTTCTTCGGTCTCATCCCGCAAGGCGATGATTTCAGGATGGCGAAAAAGGGCGTTATCATCAAAAGACATTTTGGCATCGAGCACTTGAATATCTCCCGCCTGGGTGACAATCAAGGGATTGACCTCAAGCAGGCTCATGTCTTTTTCAACAAAAGCCGTGTAGAGATTCTTAAACAGTACCATCGCCTGATCGCGCGTTGCGCCTTTCATCTCAAGCGCGTCGGCTAGGCTGCCAGCCTCAACATCAGAGCATCCGCGCTCAATGGAAATCGCCACGCTGTGGATCTTGTCAGGCGTTTCATGCGCCACGGTCTCTATATCCATGCCGCCTTCGGTCGACACAACGAAACTCACTTGCCCGACGCTGCGGTCAACCAAAATAGAAAGATATAACTCGCGGGCAATATCAGCCCCATCCTCAATATAAAGCCTGTTAACTTTTTTGCCCTGGGCGCCGGTTTGTGCGGTTACGAGGGTTTTGCCAAGCATATCCCGCGCGTTCGCCATGACGTCCTCGGCTGAAAAAGATACGCGAACCCCGCCTTTGGCCTCTTTTCCGAGTTCTTTGAATGTGCCTTTGCCTCTGCCGCCTGCGTGAATCTGGCTTTTGACTACCCAGACAGGCCCGGGCAGTGAGGCGATGGCCGATGACAGCGCGTCAAGCGAGGTAATCGCGACCCCCGCCGCCACTGGCGCACCGTAATCTTTGAGAATTTCTTTGGCTTGATATTCGTGAATGTTCATTGATTGCAAGGCCTCCTGTTGTTTTCATCATAATACACATTTTTTGGATAAAAACTATTGATCATGAGTTTCGCTTTTCGACAAGTTTTGCGTATGGTATACCAGATCAATATACAGCACAATCCGCACTGAATATGCCTCATCTTGAACAAAAAGAATCATTTTTCCGCTTGACGGCGACATCTTTCGGTATATTGTATAACGGAACGTGCCGTTGTTGCCGTCCATCGCTTTAGATGGGGTTTATTCTCCAAAAATTGGTGGAAAATCGGGCAGGGGGCGGCGGGCGTTAGTAGAACAAGTCAATAGAGGGTGAGTAAGAAAACTCTATGCCACTGCATAATATTAAGCTGAAGCCAATCGAAAACGATTTCACCATGAGAGATCATGTTTATGAGGTTTTGCGCGATCATATTCTTAGCATCGATATTTACGATATAGATGAAGACCTGCGGCTTGATGAACGCCGCCTTGCTGACCAGCTTGGTATCTCACGCACGCCGGTCAGAGAGGTGCTGGCGCGACTGGAACAGGATGGGCTGATCGAGATCATCCCGCGCAGGGGCGTTTTTATCTGTCGCAAATCTTTAAGCGAAATTCTGGATATGGTGATCACTTGGGCGGCGCTTGAGAGCATGGCGGCGCGGCTAGCCACCCAAGGCGCGAGCGATGAGGAGTTTATCCTGCTGCGCAAATTCGCCATGAGCAACAGCATCAGCGCGAGCAAGATGGAACTCGCTGAATATTCAGATGCCAATATCACTTTTCACCAGATGATTCTCGAGTTATCCGGCTGTAGCTTGCTGAAAACCACCGCCGATCAGCTGTTCATGCAAATGGCCTGTATACGCCGCCGTGCTATGCGTGAAGCCGACAGAGCCGCAAAGTCAGTGGTCGATCATATGGAAATTATCGAGGCTCTTGAATCGCGCGATGCTGATCTGGCCGCGAAACTGGTGCGCGAGCATACCATGCGGCTTCACGATCATATTAAAGAACGTTGGACTCATCTCGCCAGTATAGCCCAGCCTGCTCAGAGTGCGGATAACAATAAAAATACCGAGAAAGAGGATAATGGAGGAAAATCTATGCAAACCGAGAGCGTCCCTGGGGTGAGTAATGATGATACGGATGAGGGTCCGGGTGATACTTCAATGCTGACGGACGGCTTTCACTTGGTTGTTGAAGCGCTGAAACTCAATGACATCAACACGATTTACAACGTCCCTGGTATTCCCATCACTGATCTCGGGCGAATCGCCCAAGCAGAAGGCTTACGCGTTATTTCCTTTCGCCATGAACAAAACGCTGGATACGCGGCCAGTGTCGCAGGGTTTTTAACGCAAAAGCCAGGGGTTTGCCTCACGGTGTCCGCGCCAGGATTTCTCAACGGTCTGACCGCCCTTGCCAACGCCACCACGAACTGCTTTCCGATGATTCTCATCAGCGGGTCGTCTGAGCGCGAGGTTGTTGATCTTCAGCAAGGGGATTATGAGGAAATGGACCAGCTGGCGGTCGCCAAGCCGTTATGCAAAGCCGCTTATAGGGTTTTGCATGTGGAGGATATCGGCGTCGGTATCGCAAGAGCGATTAGATCGGCTTGTTCCGGACGACCCGGCGGCGTTTATTTAGATCTCCCCGCGCAGGTTTTCGCCAAGACGATGGACGCCGAGGAGGGACGTAATTCGCTGATCAAGGTCATCGATCCTGCTCCTAGGCAGCTGCCCGCCCCTGAAGCTGTGGCGCGCGCTGTCGATATGCTTAAATCGGCAAAAAAGCCTTTGCTTATACTTGGCAAAGGCGCGGCTTATGCCCAGCAGGATGAAACCATCCGCGCATTTGTTGACAAAAGCGGCCTGCCTTATCTGCCTATGAGTATGGCTAAGGGGCTATTGCCTGACAATCATCCACAATCAGCCGCGGCCGCCCGCTCTCTTGTGTTGAAAGAATCTGATGTTGTTGTGCTAGCCGGGGCGAGACTGAACTGGCTTTTATCCCATGGTAAAGGTGCTGGATGGGGTGCGCCGCAAAGCAAAAAATTCATCCAAATAGATATTGAACCACAGGAAATGGATAGTAATGTTAAAATTGATGCGCCTCTTGTTGGCGACATCGCTTCGTGTCTTGGGGCGATGACCGAAGCCTTTGGCAAAAACTGGGTCCAACCACCGAAAGAATGGCTTGAATCTATCAAGGCGCGTTCGGACATTAATCTTAAAAAAATGGCGCCCAAACTGATGAATAACAACGCGCCCATGGATTATCACGGCGCATTAGGGGCGATCAAAACAATCATCACCGATAACCCTGACACGATTCTGGTTAATGAAGGCGCGAATACTCTAGATTTTGCCCGTAGCATTATTAACATCTATCGCCCGCGGCATCGCATCGATGTCGGCACGTGGGGAATCATGGGAATCGGGCAGGGCGCGTCGATCGCTGCTGCGATAGAAACAGGACGGCAAGTGCTCGCCGTGGAAGGCGATAGCGCGTTCGGTTTTTCTGGTATGGAAATAGAAACAATATGCCGTTACAATCTACCGATTTGCATTGTGGTTTTTAACAATAACGGGATTTATCGCGGTACTGATAAAAATCTATCTGGTGGCGAGGATGTTGCACCAACTGTTTTTGTCAAGGATGCCCGCTATGATATGATGATGGAGGCGTTTGGTGGCACTGGAATTTACGCAACTAGCCCTGATGAATTAGCAATGGGAATAAAGCAAGCGTTCAATTCTGGAAAACCGACCCTGATCAACGCTGTTATTGATGAAGGCGCGGGAACGGAAAGTGGACGGATTGGTAACCTCAATCCACAAAGCGTCCTCATGAAAGGATAAAGAGAAAGTAGAACGATGAAAGCTCTTGAAGGTATTAAAATATTGGATTTTACCCATGTGCAGTCGGGGCCGACATGCACCCAGCTCCTCGCTTGGCTTGGTGCGGATGTGGTCAAGGTGGAACGGCCGGGAGTTGGGGACGCAACCCGTAAGCAGCTGGTGGATAAACCCGGCGCGGATAGCCTCTATTTCACCATGCTTAATCACAACAAAAGGTCTATTGAGCTGAATTCCAAAGATGAAACCGGCAAAGACGTGTTAACGAGACTCATCGAAACATGTGATGTGCTGGTCGAGAACTTTGCTCCTGGCGCGCTGGACCGCATGGGTTTTGGCTGGGAGCGGATTCATCAGATTAATCCTCGGTTGATCATGGCATCTATTAAAGGATTTGGCCCCGGCAAATATGAAGACTGCAAAGTCTATGAAAACGTGGCTCAATGCGCTGGCGGCTCGGCTTCGACCACCGGATTTCTTGATGGCCCGCCCTTGGTGACCGGGGCGCAGATCGGCGATTCAGGCAGCGGATTGCATTTGGCCTTGGGGATTACAGCGGCTTTGTTCCAACGCGAAAAAACCGGCAAGGGACAGCGAGTCACCGTCGCTATGCAGGATGCAGTGCTTAACCTTGCACGGGTTAAAATGCGCGACCAGCAAAGACTGGCTAGTGGGCCGCTTAAGGAATACTCACAATGTGGTAATGGGATTCCGTTCGGGGAAGCAACGCCTCGGGCTGGCAATGATTCAGGAGGGGGACAACCCGGCAGAATCCTCAAATGCAAAGGCTGGGAGAATGACCCTAACGCCTATATCTATTTCATTATTCAAATGGCGGTCTGGGAGAAGGTCTGTGATGTGATCGGTGAGGTGGGTTGGAAAACCGATGAAGGTTATGCGACCCTGCCAGCGCGCCTTGATAAACTCGATGAGATTTTCGGGCGCATCGAAAAATGGACAATAACCAAAACCAAATTCGAAGTGATGGATATCTGCAATCCTTTAGATATTCCAATTGGTCCTATTCTGTCGATGAAGGAAATCGCTGAGGATGAGGGGCTTTACGCCACTGGCACTTTAGTCAATGTGCCGCATCCTGAACGTGGGGATTATATTACAGTCGGTTGCCCGATTAAATTATCAGACAGTCCTGCTGATGTGACAAGGTCGCCGCTTTTGGGCGAGCACACGGTCGAGATTCTGCGGGATGTGCTTAAATATTCCGAAGATGAAATAGCGGGTATTGTCGCGTCCGGCGCGGTTGGAGATGTGGGCTCGGCGGCGAAATAAAAGACACCCGATCTGGGAGGAGGGGTAGAATGCGTATTGTATTGCATGGACAACAGGCTTTCGGCAAAGCTGTTCTTGAGCAGCTTTTGGAAAGGCACGAGGATGTGGTCGCCGTCTGCTGCGCTCCAACCGCTGAAGGTAAGCCTGAAGACCCTCTTGCTGATCTTGCGCGTGAGAAAAACATACCCTTGCATCAGCCGTCTTCGTGGAAAACTCCAGAAGCCTTGCAGTTGATGCAATCCTTCAAAGCCGATATCTGCTTGATGGCTTACGTATTACTTTTTATTCCTCAAGCGGTGCGCGATGCTCCGACTTACGGCACGTTTCAATATCATCCATCTCTTTGTCCGCATCATCGCGGCCCATCTTCTATTAACTGGCCAATCGCCATGGGGAAAACCCACACCGGGCTGAGTATTTTCTGGCCTGATGACGGGTTAGATGAAGGGCCTATTATGTTGCAGAAAACCTGCGATATTGGCCCTGATGAGACTTTGGGCGATGTTTATTTCAACAAGTTATTCCCCATGGGAGTCGCGGCGATGATGGAAGGCCTTGATCTGGTCAAGGCCGGAGTCATTATCAAGCATGACCAGCGTCTTGAGGATGGCAGCTATGAAGGTTGGTTCAATAAAGAGGCCGCTAAACTGGATTGGGCCAAACCGATCGATGAGGTCTATAACCTCATCCGTGCGGCAAACCCGGCTCCCGGAGCTTGGACTACGATAAATGGCGGGGAAGTAAAAATTTATGACGCGATTAAACTGGAAGGCGATGGAATTTCTGGTGAAGTTGTCGCAATCACCGATGAGGGCGTAACCGTTCAGGGGGTTGGCGGCAGGATACTGATCAAACGTGTCAGACCAGCAGGCCAAGGGAAAATTCCTGCCGTCGAATGGGCGACCACCGCTAATCTTGACGTGGGAACGAAACTAGCAATATAAACGAATAGGACAAAAATCGTGAGTTACAAAACTGATATCGAAATCGCCCGCGAGGCAAAAAAGAAACCCATTATGGAAATAGGGGACAAACTGGGGATTCCTCATGAAGACCTATTGCCTTATGGCCATGACAAAGCCAAAGTATCGGAAAAATTCATCAAAGGGTTGGATGGTAAGAAAAACGGCCGATTGATTCTCGTGACTGCGGTTAACCCGACTCCGGCCGGAGAAGGAAAAACCACGACCACTGTTGGACTTGGGGATGGGCTTAATCGCATCGGTAAAAAAGCTGCGGTCTGTATCCGTGAAGCATCCCTTGGCCCTTGTTTCGGGATGAAGGGCGGGGCCGCTGGCGGCGGCTATGCTCAAGTTATTCCGATGGAAGAGATGAATCTTCATTTCACCGGCGACTTTCACGCAATCACCACCGCCCATAACTTGCTGGCGGCGCTGATCGATAATCATATCTATTGGGGCAATGAGCAGGAAATTGATGTCAGGCGCATTGCTTTTCGGCGGGTGCTCGATATGAATGATCGGGCCTTGCGCGAGATTGTCTGTAATCTTGGCGGCGTCGCTAACGGCTTTCCACGCGAGGGTGGATTCGATATCACCGTGGCGTCAGAAGTCATGGCGATTTTGTGCCTTTCCACGGACCTTGCTGATTTAGAAAAGCGGCTTGGTGATATTATCATTGCTTACCGCCGCGACCGAAGCCCGATTTATTGCCGAGATATTAAAGCGGACGGTGCGATGACGGTTTTGCTCCAGCAAGCGATGCAGCCTAATCTGGTTCAGACGCTTGAAAATAACCCGGCGTTTGTCCACGGCGGCCCTTTTGCTAATATCGCCCATGGGTGTAATTCGGTGATTGCCACCACCACCGCGTTGAAACTGGCTGATTATGTCGTCACAGAGGCCGGATTTGGTGCTGATCTTGGGGCTGAGAAATTCCTCGATATCAAATGTCGTCAAGCAGGGCTTAAGCCTGACGCTGTGGTGATTGTTGCGACAGTGCGGGCTATGAAGATGAATGGCGGCGTTGCGAGAAATGATTTGGGCGCAGAAGACGTCGATGCGGTGGTTAGAGGATGCGCTAACCTTGGACGTCATATGGAGAATATTGGAAAGTTTGGGGTTCCGGCCGTGGTCGCGATTAATCATTTTCACTCTGATACCGAGGCTGAAATAGATGCGCTTAGGAAATATGTGACTAAGCAGGGCGGAGTCGCCGTGTTAGCAAGACACTGGGCGGATGGAAGCGCGGGGTCTGAGGAACTCGCGAATAAAATCGTTGAGACGATCGATAACAATCCATCTCAATATAAGCCTCTTTACCCGGCTGATATGCCGCTTTTCACCAAAATAGAGACCATCGCTAAGGAAATCTATCGCGCCGATGAAGTGTTGGCGGATCAGAAAATCCGTGATCAACTTAAAGCTTGGGAAGAGCAGGGATATGGCAATTTACCGATCTGCATGGCGAAAACACAATACAGTTTCACCACCGACCCGAACAGGCGCGGCGCGCCCGACGGGCATAGTTTGCCGGTTCGTGAGATCAGGCTGTCGGCGGGGGCCGGATTCATTGTCGTTATCTGTGGCGAGATCATGACTATGCCGGGCTTGCCGCGTGTTCCTGCGGCTGAATCAATCCGCATTAATGATGGTGGATTAATAGAGGGGTTGTTCTAGGCGATGATTAGAAGAATTCTCGTTCCTGTCCGCGGTGATGGCAAGGCTGATAGCGTCCTTGCCTATACGGCTGGCTTAGCGAGAGGATTAAACGCGCATATCAAAATCACTCACTGCCATCCGCGCCCTGAGGATATTCTGCCCTTCGGCGTTCCGATGTCAAAAGAGACTAAGGAGAGATTTATCCAGCAATCGGCTTCGATGTTCGATATTGAGCAGAAGGTGCTTGGCGATAAAATTCTGGGCTTATGCAAAAGCCTTGGGATTAAAATCAGCGACAAGGCCTCTTCTAACCAGCTGACCGCAAGTATCACCGAGGACACCGGCAAGCAGATTGATATCGTGCGTAAATATGGCAGGCTATCTGACCTGATTGCCGTGGCGCAACCTGATATTGATCGGAATCTTGGGGCAAACACGCTTAAAACCGCGTTGTTTCACACAGCAAGACCTGTGCTGATGTGTCCTGATACTGGCGGGACAGAGCCAAAAAATATCAACGAGCATGTTGCGCTTGCGTGGGATGGGTCGTTGGAATCAACCCGGGCGGTTGCGCTGTGTCTTTGGATCATGAAATCCGCTAAAAAAGTATCAATCATCACCGTTGATACATCTTCGGTAGAAATTGCCGCTGAAGAATTGCGTGATTACCTTAAAGAGCATGACGTTAAAGCCGAGAGTTTTAAGATTAAGCCATCTGGCGGTGTTGGCAAAACCCTACTGGGGGCTTTTACTGAAATTGACGCCGATCTCGCTATTTTGGGTGCATACGGCAGTAACCAGTACTTTGAGCGCGCGATTGGCGGCGTCACGCAGCGCTTTATAGATAAAGCCAGCAAACCAGTTATTCTGGTGCACTGATGGCAAAGGGAGGTAATTTTTGGGTTAATGTATCATTACAGGTGAAATAGTGTAATGGTCATTATAGAAACTTCAACTACTCTAAAGGAGGAAACAATGAGTATACTGAAGCGTTGCGCAATCGCAATGATGGGCGTGTTTTTCACGCTTGGCGGCATGGTTAGTGTCGCTAACGCGTGGGAGCCTAATAAGCCCGTCGACTTCATCATTATGGCCGGCAAAGGCGGAGGAGCTGATAAAATGGCTCGTCTGATGCAAGCCATCGTCGAAAAAGAAGGTTTGTCAAATCGTCCACTTGTGCCGACTAACAAATCAGGTGGCTCAGGCGCGGAAGCCCTGATCGCCGCGAAGGATGCAAGTGACCCTAATCACACGATTATGGTGACGCTGAATTCGTTCTTCACAACCCCCCTGCGTCAGCCGGGATTGAATGTTGATATTATGGATTTTGCTCCGGTCGGTCGTATGGCCGAAGACACCTTTTTACTATGGGTGCATAAGGATAGCGGGATCACCAGTTTTGATCAGTTTCTCAAGGTGGCGCAAGCCGAAGGGCAGAACTGGGTCATGGGTGGTACCGGTAAAAACTCCGAGGATAATATCATCACCGACTACCTTAACAACAATTATGGGCTCGATATGAAATATATCCCCTATAAAGGAGGCGGGGCGGTCGCTAAGCAGGTCGCGGGAAAGCAGCTGAACTCATCAGTTAATAACCCATCTGAAGCTCTCGGCTTTTACGAGTCAGGTGATATGGTGCCCTTGGTTGCTTTCACCGATGAACGCTTGCCGTTGTTCCCCGATGTTCCGACATTGAAGGAAAAAGGTGGCAATTTTAGCTACTTCATGCAGCGTGCTGTTGTTGGCGCACCGGGCATGGCTCCTGAAGCACTCGATTACTACACCGACTTGTTTACAAAGGTGTATAAATCCGACGACTGGCAGACATACAAGAGTAGCAAGTCGCTGATGGGTGATTTCATTAGTGGTAATACCATGACGTCTTATTGGCAGTCACAACGGGATCGCCACGAAACAATCCTACGTCAATCTGGAGCAATCAAGTAAGACGATCATCGTCTGAACGGTAATCTAACACGGGAGGGTTTCGAGTATGCGTAGAGCTGAAATTATCACAGCTGTCATTCTTGGAGCCCTCTCGCTTTATCTTATGTGGAAGAGCGGGGATCCACCAAGTTGGAATCCCGATGTTCCGCGCTTTGCCAATATTGGATTTATTGATGGTGAAGGCCCTGGAAGCGGATTCTGGCCATTCTGGCTATCCGCCATTATGCTGGGTTGCTCCGTCTGGATTGGCATCAACTGGTATCTGAGGCGTTCTGCGCCATCGGTTTCTGATGAGCCGTTTCTAGACAGTTACGGCAAGCGTATGCTGATGAGTGTCGGTGGCGGGCTGATCGGGTTTCTTGTTTTGATCAAACTGATCGGATTCTACGGCGCGATACCACTTTTCATGATCTATTATATGAAATTTCTGGGAAGGCACGGTTGGTTCGTAACCATGAGCATCGCTGTTCTACTGCCGTTTGTCAGTTTCTTTTTTTTCGATATCGCTATGCGAATTGTCTTACCGAAAGGCTATTTGGAGCCGCTATTTATCCCACTTTATGATCTCTTTTTATAAGCCATCGAGACCCCCCATTAAAGTAAACCCCATTAGAGTAAACCCCAGAGTAAACGAGGAAAATTATGGATGTTTTAGTTTCGCTTTTTGACGGTATTCTGATCGCATTGCAGCCGATCAATCTTGGCCTTGCTATCATTGGTGTGGTGGTTGGTTTGTTTGTCGGCGCAATGCCGGGGCTTGGTTCGGTGAACGGGGTTGCCATTTTGTTGCCCTTCACCTTTGTTATCCAGAGCTTTACTGGCGGGGCGACCTCGCCGATGATTTTTCTCGCGGCCATTTATTACGGCGCGATGTATGGCGGTGCGATTTCGTCGATCACACTAGGAATTCCCGGCGCGTCTACAGCGGTTGCCACGACTTTCGATGGCAGGCCGATGGCGCTCGCCGGAAAAGCGCATGTGGCGCTGGTGGTTGCTGCTATTGCCTCATTTATCGGTGCTTCGATCGCTAATGTGATGTTCACTGCCTTTGCGCCGCTTCTTGCGTCTGTCGCCTTGTCTTTCGGCGACCCCGAAGTTTTCGCGTTGATGCTGCTGGCGTTTGCCACCTTTGCTGGATTGGGCGGCGATGATTTCCCCAAGACGATTTTTTCGATCTGCTTCGGGCTAGTGATGGCCACCGTCGGCTTCGATATTATTTCAGGCGAACCTCGGCTGATCTTTTTCGATATTAGCGGATTTTCTCACGGGATCAGATTCCTCGTTCTTGCAATTGGAATCTATGGCATTGGCGAGATGATTTGGACAATCAACACCTCACGTTATGGCACCTCACTGTCACAGGTGGATGTGTCGTTTAGCAGCATTATCGATGCGCTCAGACAATTTAAAAAGGCTTGGCGTGGCACGCTCATTGGCTCGTTCCTTGGATTTTTTGTGGGAATCCTGCCAGCCGCTGGCGCGACTCCCGGCTCACTGATGGCTTATGGCGTCACCAAAATGACCTCGAAAAACCAAAACGAATACGGCAAGGGCGCAATAGATGGTATCGCCGCGCCTGAATCGGCGAATAACTCGGCCTCAACTGGCGCGATGTTACCAATGATGACGCTTGGGATTCCCGGCTCGCCAACCACCGCGGTGCTGCTCGCGGGGATGGTTATCTGGGGATTGCAGCCAGGGCCTTTGCTGTTCACTAACCAGCCTGATTTCGTCTGGCCTTTGATTGGCTCGTTTTATATCTCTAACTTTGTCGCCGTGGTGGTTAACATCCTGTTTATCCCGATTTTTCTGTGGATGCTGAAAATGCCGTTCACGATCCTATCCCCGGTGATTTTCGTTCTGTCGTTGATCGGCACTTACGCCGCCTATCTTGATATGTTCGATGTCTCACTGATGGTGCTCGTTGGTTTTGGGGGCTTTTTCATGCGGATTCTGGATTATCCTGTGGCCCCTGCTGTGCTGGCTATTGTTCTGGGACCAATTGCTGAACCAAAATTGCGCCAAGCGTTGCTTTTTTCCGATGGTGATTTCATGATTTTCCTCACAAGACCAATCTCAGCCCCGATCACCATCCTCGCCATTTTGCTGATTCTGTTACCTTTGTTCAAAATCATTTATAGCAAAATCAAAAAGGTTGAAGCAGCTTAGAGGACGCCATTTTTCTAAGTAACGGACATGGCAGGTAAAAGCAAAAACCCGGCAAGCCCCGATAATAGCGCCTTTCATGCTTGGAATCCGGGGCTAACCTCATCTATCCCGCATCGTCTGCGCCCGATGATTACGCTGTATCGTCCCGAAAACGCCACCGTTTCATATGACGAGGCGCTCGAGGCTGCCGATTTCAGCGGTTTGCCGATGGAATCCCTCGCGGCGTTTAAGACCGAGCGTCTTGTCGTCCATGAATTGCTGGTGCGCGTGACGGCTGATTTATTCGTTGCGGACGGGCCTAATTACGCTGATCTCGGTATTTCACTGCGCTCGATGGTCGAGCGGATTCACCTTCATTATATGCCGCCGCATCAGGAGGAGATCGAGGAAAAATTTGAAGCGATGAAATCTGAAATCAAAACCGCAGTTGGAACGATTTTAGATCAGGATTTATCTGGCAAACAGACGCCGGTTGAGACAAAGAAAAAATGGTTTTCTTTTTCGCGCAAACCAGCGGCCACACCAAAAAAACGTGAGCATAATGAAAAGGACCTGATCGAAAACTGGCGTGTGCGTCAACATAAGACAGATGATGACCTCGAGCGGGCCTGTCTTAGCGCTCTTATTGAAGTGGTTGGCAGCATCACCGGACGGCACGGTAAACTGGTTGCTGATAACGAAGCAATTATCCGGCTCGCCTCACGGATTGCTAGCAATCATTATGGTAGCCGGTTGATCAGCCGCTTGATCGAGCCAATCTTTATCGACGCCGTAGAGCGTGAAGGGTATCGGCTGTTGCCGCCACAAAAAGAATCGGTGGTGATGAATACTAAAGGCGCGTCCGCCGCAGGCAAAAGCACCATTCGCCCCCTACAGAGAAAACTCGCCGAGAAACTGCGGATTCCTTGGGAGGATTTTGCCGTGATCAGCCCTGATTACTGGCGTAAATATCTGATGGATTATGACAGTCTCGGCGAGGATTACAAATATGCCGCGATGCTCACCGGACAGGAACTCGCCATTATCGATAAGAAACTCGATTACTATATGGCGGGAAAAGCCGTCAGACAGAACATGCCTCATCTTCTGATCGACCGATTCAGGTTTGATAGTTTTAAGTTTGATGGCGAGGGCGATTACACCAGCAATCTTTTAAGCCAATTCGGGCATGTTTTGTTTATGTTTTTTGTTATTACCTCACCCGCCGCCACCGTCGAACGAGCGTGGAGCAGAGGACTTACGACCTCAAGATATAAAGCCGTTGATGATTTGCTTTACCATAATAAGGAAGCGTTTATCGGGATGCCTGAGTTGTTTTTCTCGTGGTTGAGGGTGAGTGAAAAGACGGTTTATTTCGAGTTTCTTGATAATGACCAGCCTTTGGGTGAGCGGCCGCATACCATTGCGTTCGGGCAAGGCGACACAATGACTATTTTGGATCCGGTCTCTTTGTGCAACATAGACCGTTTTCGCAACGTCAATATCAAAGCGACTAAGCCCGAGGAAACCTTGCCTTCACCAGAGACGCTAATGTTCGATTTCCTCAAAAGATGCGCCGCTTCATTTTCTGAAATTGTTCTGGCTGACTGGAAAACAGCGGTGATTTATGGGCGTATCGTCGAGGGAAAATGGGTTTATAAAAACACCGCCGCTGCGCCAAAAGATAAAAAATGCCAAGCATGTCTTGAGGCCCTCGGCTGGGAGCAGACAGATAAAATATCTAAGTCCACCGAGGGGTTAAATATGGATCTTCTGGCTGAAAAACAGCACACGCTGGGTGATTGGGGCGGGGAGAACCGCCAAACGTCCAAACGCGGATAACCCGGCGATTTACCTCAAATTACTTCAAAAGCGTAAAATCTATCGCTTACTGCTTGTTTTGCGCTATAATATAAACCATCTGGAAATCATAAGACCTCATGGAGAAAAAGGATGAGCGAGACACGTTTTGCCTTTATTAAAGCCAACTGGCACAGTGATATTGTTGACCAAGCGCTAAAAGGCTTTTGTGAAAAAATAGACGCTAAACTGGTCGACGTCTTTGATGTGCCAGGGGCGCTTGAAATACCCTTACTCGCGCGAGACCTTGCGCGGAGCGGAAAATACGCGGCGGTCGTCGGGTGTGCCTTTGTCGTTGATGGCGGGATTTATCGTCATGATTTTGTCTCATCCGCTGTGATTGATGGGTTAATGCGCGCCCAGATGGATAGCGATACCCCAGTTCTATCGGTGGTGCTGACGCCGCATAACTTTCAAGAAAGCCCGGAGATGATCGAGTTTTTCACCAAGCATTTTGTCAAAAAAGGCATCGAGGCGGCTAACGCTGCACTGGCGATCACTCAAGTAAGAAAAGATCTAGCTCGGTAAAAAATCCTACATTCTCAGTGAACCAGCGCACAGAGATATTGTGCTCAAAAGGAATATATTAGCGACGACTCTCAAAGGAGGTATGATCATGAACAAACAAAAATACCTCGCATTTGGTTTTAACACAGATACTTTCGAGGGCATCTGGGGCACACGTTCGTGAGATACTATGCGCTAGGTTATCCGATTCCTATTTGAGTAATTTAATCAACGCGGACGAGTCATCGCGTCCGTGACCATGACGAGAGAGTAAGGCATAATACTGCGCGACTAATGCCGTTATCGGCATTGTCGCACCGCTATTCCGCGCCTCATCAAGACAGATTCCAAGGTCTTTGAGCATCCAGTCAAGGGCGAAGCCGAAATCAAATTTGCCCTCAACCATCGTATGGCCTCGATTGACCATCTGCCATGATTGCGCCGCGCCGCCTGAGATAACCTTGAGAACTTTCTCCATGTCCAAATCCGCGCATTGACCAAAATTAATCGCCTCAGACAAACCCTGCACCAATCCTGCTATGCAAATCTGGTTGACCATTTTAGTCAGCTGCCCAGACCCTGAGGCCCCTATAAGCATCACCGTTTTTCCATAGCATTCAATGAGCGGCTTGACACGGTCAAACGCTGCCTCATCACCGCCGCACATCACCGTCAAAACTCCACTTTCAGCCCCGGCTTGCCCCCCGGATACTGGTGCGTCGATGAAGTGAAAACCCCTCGTGCTCGCCTCCTTGTGAAGGGTGCGTGCGACGTCTGCTGAGGCGGTGGTGTTATCAATAAAAACGCTGTCTTTATTCATCGCGCGAAACGCGCCGTTCTCACCGGTTGTTACCTCGAGCAAATCATTATCCGCTCCGACACATGCGAAAACTGCATCGGCGTCTTGGGCCGCCTCGTTTGGTGTTGCTGCCATTTGGCCGCCATATTCGTCAGCCCATTTTTTGGCTTTGGCAGCGGTACGGTTAAAAACCGTCACCTCATGCCCGCCCCGCTTGAGATGTCCAGCCATCGGATACCCCATCACCCCCAGGCCAATAAATGCTAATTTTGTCATATGATCCTCCCACGATGATTCTTGCTGGACATGTGCCAGCATTATTGACAAAACTATATAGCATGTAATCTCATAAAAGGATGATATTATGATTCTTCGCACCTCCCCGACCTCGCCTTTCGTACGTCTCGTTCTTCTGGCCGCTCATAGCCTTGGGCTGATGGACCAAATCACCGTAGAGCCAAGCAACCCGTTCGATGAGAAGGACAGCATCAGAGAACAAAATCCCCTTAGCAAGGTTCCTGTCTTGCTGGTCGATGGGCGTGCAATTTTCGATAGTCGCGTGATTCTGGATTACTTTGACCGTCTCCACCGCGAAAAACATGGCGATAGCGTCTTGTTTCCAGGGCAGGGGATGGATGATCTTCAAACGCATGTTGATTTTGCCCTGTTGCAGGGGATGCTCGAAGCAGGCGTAATGATCGTTTATGAAGGGCGGTTTCGCCCTGAAGACAAGCGCCTCGATAGCATCGTTTCTTGGCAGCGCGGCAAGATAGAGCGCGCTTTTGAGCCGATCGGGACGTCTTATGTCAAATACACCAACGGCAAAACCCCGACCGCCGCCGAAATTGCACTGGCTTGCAGCCTTGATTTTTTCGATTTTCGTGATGTCGTTGACTGGCGCGCCCAAGCTCCGCATCTCGAAGCGTGGATGGGCGATTTTGCTGCTAGTGTTGCAGGCTATAAAGATACTCTGCCGCCGGATATTGCGCCTGCCTCGTGGCGATAGAGTTATTTACCGCATACGGAGTTGGCGAAAGCCTCCAATGTTGGGTAAATCGCCTCGGGCTTTGGCATGTTGTCTATCTTAGGCGTTGCGCCCCAATCCCCCCCTCCGGATAGATTTTGGCGGTCAATCCATGTTGTTCTGAGACCAATCTCGTCGGCGGGGGCGATATCGTGAAACATGCTTTGGGCCACGTGCATAATGTTCTCGCTTGATATGTTGAGATTTTCTTTTAAGTCCTTGATCATATAATGAAAATTATTGATGTTGGGTTTGTATGATCCAACGGTTTCTGCGGTATAGACCGCGTCAAAATCCACCCCAATCTTTGCGTTTGAGTGAGCAAATCCAGCGTTATCCACATTAGATAAGATTACCAGCTTATAGTGTTTTTTAAGCAGCCTTAGCGCATCTAGGCTATCAGGAAAGGCAGGCCAGAAAGCGACGGATTGGCCGAAAATTTGATCCAGATCAGTTGAAGTTTTTAGCTGTTCTTCTTTGGCAAAACGCCGATGAACCTCTTTAAGAATATGATGATACGGCATAGTTGGTTCTGCTGCTTGTATCTCATTCTCGATAGCGGCGAAAAGGCTGAGCCCTTGGGCTCTCGTGATCGCGCTAGAATTGCTAGTGATCAGCGGCTGCAATGCGGTCCAAATCCCACCTTCCCAATCAATCAATGTGCCGTAACAATCAAAACTTAGTGTCGTTATCTTCATTTTATGTCCTGTTCTTTAAAGGATTGCCATAAAGGGGATGAGAGCGTCTCTATCATTCTCAAGTCTTATCCTGATAAGATGGTATGTAAAAGTGCAAAAATCAAGCATGCTAGCCGTGTTTATGTATGGAGGCTTTATATCATGTGTTACCATTGATACCCTCATCAAAACCAGCAGATTGCCCCTTGATGATACCCTAGCGGCCTTGATATATTATGATGAAGGGTTCTGGATTTTTATTCCACGATGCCTTAGATAGAATGGGTGGAGAGAAAAGGAGATGTTTTGATGGCGAACAATGATTTTAACCTTATTACGATCGGCGGCGGGTCAGGCGGAGTCCGGGCTAGCCGTATCGCCGCAAACCACGGCGCGAAAGTCGCGGTTATCGAGGAAAACAGACTTGGGGGCACTTGTGTCTTAAGGGGCTGTGTGCCGAAAAAACTGCTCGTCTATGGCAGTAAATTCGCGGACGAGTTCGCCGATGCTCCTCATTTCGGCTGGGACATTGGTGAGCCTCGGCATCGCTGGTCTCATCTGATCACTGCTAAGGACCGTGAATTGGATCGATTGGTGGGGGTTTATCGCGCGCTGCTCGATAATGCAGGCGTCACTACATTTAACGCGAGGGGAAAGATTACCGGTGCTCATAGCGTTGAGGTTGGCGATAAAACGTACACAGCGGACAAGATTCTCATCGCAGTTGGCGGCTGGCCAAGCGTTGTTAATCTACCCGGCTTGCGCAAACATGCCATTACCTCAAATGAAGCACTCGATCTGCCTGAACGCCCCGAGGAGGTAGTCATTGTCGGCAGTGGCTATATTGCCGTTGAGTTTGCGGGTATTTTCGCATCGCTCGGTAGCCGAACCCATTTGATTTTCAGAGCCGACAAAGTGTTGCGCGGGTTCGATGCCGATATTCGCGCGCAACTGATGAAATCTCTGACGCCCCGCGGGGTTATTCTGCATCCATCGACGGGCATTACCTCGATCGAAGCACAAAACGGCGCCAAAGTGGTCACCTGTAGTGATGGGACGGTTATTACAGCAGACCAAGTGATGGCCGCCACCGGACGCAAGCCAAACACCGATGGTATAGGGCTTGAGGACGTGGGGGTTGAAACCAATGATAAAGGCGCAATCATCGTCGATGAAGCCGGGCAGAGCTCTGTGTCGTCCATTTTTGCGATTGGCGATGTTACCGACCGGATTAACCTAACGCCGGTCGCGGTGGCTGAAGGGCATGCCTTTGCCGATACGTTTTTCGGCAATAAAGCGCGGCGAATCAATTACGATAATGTGCCTTCTGCGGTATTTAGCCAGCCGCCGATTGCCACAGTTGGGGTGAGCGAGGATAAGGCGATCGAGCAGGGAATAGATGTTGAGGTGTATTTGTCGCGCTTTAATCCGATGAGAAATACGATCTCCGGCCGGGATGATCCAACCCTGATGAAAGTGCTGGTCCGTCGTGCTGATAACCGGGTGATCGGCGTTCATATGTTAGGGGAGGACGCGCCAGAGATTATTCAAGGCGTTGCGATTGCCATCAAAGCGGGGGCTACAAAGGCCGATTTTGACGCCACAATTGGGATTCACCCCACTGCTGCTGAAGAGTTCGTTACTATGCGTGAGCCTCGAAAAACCTAGCGTTGCAGCTCAGCAGTAACTGAAGTATAAAGCAAATCTATCACGGCGTGATTGCAAAAACCGCCCGAGCCCTATATATATTCACATAGTATCATTTTAAATAAGGTATTCGCGGTGACTTGGACACCTTCATCATGGCGTAAGCACCCGATTGTTCAGGTGCCTGACTATAACGACACGGATAAACTGGCGGCGGTTGAAAAAGACCTCGCTTCGTTTCCACCGCTGGTTTTTGCAGGCGAGGTGACGGCCTTGCGGGCTCGGCTCGCTGAAGTTGCTAAGGGCAAGGCGTTTCTGCTGCAGGGCGGTGATTGCGCCGAAAGCTTTGATGAGTTTTCTGCGAACGGCATCAGGGATACGTTCAAGATTTTCATGCAAATGGCTGTTGTGTTGACTTTCGGTGCATCGATGCCCGTGACTAAAGTCGGGCGCATCGCCGGGCAATTCGCTAAACCCAGATCATCGCCCGTGGAGGCGATCGAGGGTGTTGAGTTGCCAAGCTATCGAGGCGATATGGTCAATGGGTTCGATTTTAATCCTGAATCTCGAATTCCTGACCCTGAACGACTTAGAAAAGTTTATCATCAATCATCGGCCACATTAAATCTGTTGCGCGCTTTCGCAACTGGCGGGCTTGCTGATCTTGAACAAGTGCATGGCTGGACACTGGATTATATCGCCGGCTCACCCCAGGCTGGACATTATGAGGAGTTGGCCGTGCGGATCGAGGAGTGCCTTAACTTTATGCGGGCTTGTGGAATTTCAAGTAATAACAGCAGGACCCTGCGTGAAACCGAGTTTTATACCAGCCATGAGGCTTTGTTGCTTAATTACGAAGAGGCCTTTACTCGCAAGGACACCCTCACCGATGAGGGCGGCTATTTTTCAACCACAGCGCATATGCTGTGGATAGGCGACCGCACCCGACAGCTGGACGGTGCGCATGTTGAGTTTATGCGCGGGATTCATAATCCGGTCGGGCTTAAATGTGGGCCTTCTATGGATAAAGATGAATTGCTCAAACTGATTGCTGCGCTTAATCCCACCAATATCCCCGGCAAATTGACGCTGATTAGCCGTATGGGCGCTGATTCTGTGCATGAGAAACTGCCGCATCTTTTGGCGGCGGTGAAAAAAGAAGGCTTCGAAGTCATCTGGTGCTGTGATCCGATGCATGGCAATACCGTCAAGGCCTCATCAGGCTATAAAACCAGACGGGTTGTCGATGTCTTGCGTGAAGTGCGTGGGTTCTTTGATGTTCATGACGCTTGCGGCACATACCCTGGCGGTATTCATTTCGAAATGACAGGGCGCAATGTCACCGAATGTGTAGGCGGGGATGTTCAAGCAGTGTCAGAAGAAAGCCTGTCTGATCGCTATCATACTTTTTGCGACCCTCGTCTTAACGCCACGCAATCACTCGAACTCGCTTTTCTGATTGCTGACCTGCTCCGCCAAAAACGCGATAATAATGATAAATTAGCGCAGGCTTCATAACCTGATAGGTCACCTTAGGTGACGATTTTGTGCTTTATCGTTACAGATATTATTTCCGAAGCAGAAATTGATGGTATTACTATTTCCCCATGTGACTTGCGCAGTATGGTGTTATATTATCGGACGCCGTGTCAGGGGGTCTAGCATGTTTACGACCAACAAAAACTCATCATAGGAACACTTATGCCGTTTTTTAAATCATCAGGGCCAGCGCCAAATGAACAGGAAAGCCTGACCGACAGTTATTTTCTGCGCAGCAAAGCCGTGGTCGAAGCCCATGGCGATGCGGACGCGACTTACGCCATTTTCATGCGGCGGCCAGTGCTGTCAGCCCCCACCCTCGCTCTTGATTGGCTTAACGAGATGATGGACCATCGAAAATTAAAGGTCGACATCGATCTCAAACACCCTGAAGGCGCTTGGGTCGGTGCAGGGCAACCGATCTGCTATATCACCGGTTCGCTGGCAGGGTTGGTTGATCTTGAAACCGTATTTCTGCAACGTATCGGCCCCGCCTCAGTCGCGGCCTATAATGCCCATGCAATGTGTGAAGCACTGCCTCATGTAGCATTTCTGGCTATGGACGCCCGCCATTGCGCTGGCGGCAATATGGCGGAAATGATGGCTTACGGCGCATCGGTTGGCTCAAAAGTCGCGCGACAATCTGGTGCAACAGGGTTTGTCGGGTGCGCTACCGATAAAACCGCCCATTTTTTCGGCACTGAAAAAGGCTTGGGGACGATGCCACACGCGCTAGTCGGCTATGCTGGATCGACGCTCGAAGCCGCACGACTTTATCACAGTACTTTTCCCGATGAACCGCTGACGGTGCTGGTAGATTATTTTGGACTTGAGATCACGGACGGGCTGGCCGTCGCCGCCGAATTCGCCGATCTGGCGAAACGTGGCGCGTTGTCGTTGCGCCTTGATACCCATGGCGGGCGTTATGTTGAGGGGCTCGATGTGCAGGAATCCTACGGAGTTCTCGAACGCAACAGCCCTTCATCTATACAAGCTTATCGCACCGATAATGAATTAAAGCATCTGATTGGAACCGGGGTCTCAGCCGCCGCCGTTTGGCATTTGCGCGAGAAGCTCGATCAAAACGGATTTAATGACGTGTCTATTGTTTGCTCAAGCAGTTTCGGCCCTGAAAAATGCCGCGTCTTTGCACTGGCGGACACGCCGGTTAATCTGATTGGGTCAGGGTCATATCTGCCTAACAAATGGTCAGAAACTTACGCCACCGCCGATATTGTCGCCTATGATGGTGTGACACGCATTAAAAAAGGCAGAGAATTCCTCATCCCCTGACCACCAGACCGTCATCCGTGCTTTGAAAAAAACACACAAAGGTGATAAGGAATGAGTATGAACGAGCATAGAGTTTTTGCTATCGCCCAACTTAACCCCACTGTTGGCGATATAGCGGGCAATACAGCTAAGCTGATCGAGGCGCGCGCGATCGCGGCCGCGCAAGAGGCGGATGTTGTCATTGCCCCAGAAATGTATCTAAGCGGGTATCAGATAGATGATCTGGTGTTGACCCATGGGTTTCTCGAAAAGATAGCTGAAGCGATAGAGGATCTGGCGGCGCTAACGCTGGATGGTGGCCCGGCAATTATGGTCGGGGCGCCCCGACGTGATGGCGCGGTTATTAGAAATTCGGTTTTTGTCCTCGATGCCGGTGCGATCGCGGCCGTCAGGGATAAAATCAAACTCCCGATTAGCGGAGTTTTTGATGACCCGCGCAATTTCACCCCCGCCGAACGGCAGAAACTCGTTGAGATTCGCGGTGTTCGCGTAGGTGTGCTGATTTGTGAGGATTTATGGCACATAGATGTGGTTAAAGACCTCGCTGATGACGGTGCTGAGGTTCTAATATGCGTCAATGGCTCGCCGTTTGAGATAGAAAAAGCCGATCAACGCATGAATGTTTCAGTCGACGCCACCCGCCAAACCAATTTGCCGTTGATCTATATCAATCTGGTTGGCGGACAGGATGATCTTGTCTTTGATGGGGCATCTTACGCGATGAACCCACCCGGAACTCTAGCGGCACATTTGCCAAACTTTTCTGAATCAGTGGCGATGATTGAGGTAACAAAAGGTGATAAGGGATTAGCCCTGACAGGGCCTATCCATAAGCCCGATGAAGGATTAGCCGCAATCTGGCGGTGTGTCACCACTGGAATTCGTGACTACACTGAAAAGAACGGCTTTGATAAAGTGCTGCTTGGATTATCAGGAGGAATAGACTCGGCTCTGATTGCCGTGATGGCGTCCGATGCCTTGGGGCCCGGCCGTGTCGAGGCGGTCATGATGCCATCGCCTTTCACCGCAGAGGAAAGCCTTGAGGACGCCGCGAGCCTCGCCGCCAATCTCGGCATCCGCCTTGACACCCTTTCGATCGAGACGGCGATGGATGACCTTGATAGAACGCTCAAAGACGTTTTCCTTCGCGGCAATCCTGATATCGCCCAAGAGAACCTGCAATCACGCCTTAGAGGGGTTTTACTCATGGCGATCTCGAACACTTGCGGGCATCTGCTTTTGACGACCGGCAATAAATCCGAATACGCCACGGGCTACGCGACTCTTTACGGCGATATGTGCGGCGGATACGCGCCCCTGATCGATATATGGAAAACGACCGTGTTTAATTTGGCGTCGTGGCGCAATGAAACCTTGCCAAAAGGTTCTCTTGGGCAGAGCACGAATGTGATCCCAGAGAGGATTATCACCCGCCCGCCTTCGGCTGAATTGCGCGCAGACCAGAAAGACACCGACAGTTTGCCCGAATATCATACTCTTGATCCGATCGTAAAAGGGCTTGTCGAGGATATGGAGTCTCCTATAGAATTAATCGCTAAAGGGTATGATCGTGAGGTTGTTAGCCGATTAGCACGGCTTTTGAGACTTGCCGAATATAAACGTAGGCAAGCCGCCCCTGGGCCTAAGACCAGCAAACGTTCGTTTTATCGTGACCGGCGGTTCCCGATAACTTCGAAATATAACGCGGTTGGAGACTGATATCATGACAAAACCTCGAGTGCGGTTCGCGCCAAGCCCCACGGGTCATTTGCATGTTGGCAATATCCGCACAGCCTTAGTTAATTATCTTTACGCAAAATCATGCGGCGGCGCGTTTATGTTACGGATTGACGACACTGATGATGTGCGCTCGACCAAAGACTATGAAGACAGCATTCGTCGTGATTTGGTTTGGATGGGTATGGAATGGGATAGTGAAGCACGGCAATCTGATCGGCTTGAATACTATCGGGACGGCTTGCAGCGGTTAATTGAGAGCGGGCGCGCTTATCCATGTTTTGAAACCCCCGAAGAACTATCACTCAAGAGAAAATCCCAGTTGGCATCAGGAAAACCGCCAGTCTATGACCGAGCCGCACTGTCGCTTAGCGGTGATGAGATTAAGGCGCGTACCGGCACGGGTGAGGTGCCGCATTATCGGTTTAAGTTGGATCATGGGGACGTCATATGGGATGATCTCGTGCGTGGTGAGCAGTCCATAAAAATGTCGAGCCTCTCTGACCCCGTGATCTGCCGGGCTGATGGGCGGTTTATCTATACTCTGGCTTCGGTGATCGATGATGGTGATTATAAGATCACCCATATTATGCGGGGCGAAGATCATACGACAAATTCAGCAGCGCAAATCCAGTTGTTTCAGGCCCTCGGATATGACGTCCCGCAAATGGGGCATTTTGCTTTATTGGCGGGCGCTGGCGGTGAAGGTTTATCGAAGCGACTGGGGTCTCTGTCTGTTGGTGCGTTGCGCGGTGAGGGAGTAGAGGCGATGGCGCTTACAAGTATGTTGGCACGCATCGGCACGGCTGACCCCGTTGTCGTCCGAAAGCAGATGATCGAGGCGCTCGCCGGATTTGATATTACACGTTTTGGACGGGCGACTCCTCGTTTTGAGATGAAAACGCTTTGGCAGGTCAACGCCAAACTGGTCTCAGAACTGGACTATGATGACGTTAAAGATCGTCTTGGCGACCTTGATGGTGAGGCTTCGCAGCTTGAGGCTTTGTGGGAGGTGGTGAAGGGGAATTTATCGCGTGTTGATGAAGTGCGAAAATGGTGGAATATTTGCTTTCTGCGAGTTGCGCAGCCCAACTCTAAACTTACGACGCCTGATCTTGAAGAGACCTCTATGTGGCATAAATCGCTGTTGGTTGCCGGTATGCAGTTTCCTGAAGGCGAAGTTACCACCTCAACGTGGCGTGAGTGGACGGAGAGCGTCATCGAGAGTACGCAAGCTAATAGAAAAAAAGTATTCACCGGGCTCAGATTCGCTTTGACTGGGGAGGAATCAGGGCCTGATATGTCAGCGCTTTTGCCGTTGATGGGCCGTGAGAGGATTCTCTTTCACGTAAAGGAGAAAGTTGATGAATACAGTAAAGATCATTTTCAACGGTTCTCGCTACATTTTCATAACAGTCTGACCCGTTTAAATGAGGCTTTTACGCCTCTTGAAGAAGGCAAGGTGCAAATCTATGTTTGCGGTCCTACGGTTTATGATCGGATTCATGTAGGTAACGCGAGACCGGTGGTGGTGTTCGATGTGTTGGTCAGGTTACTTCGCTACGAATATCCGCATGTTACCTATGTTCGCAATATTACCGATATTGATGACAAAATTAACATGCGCGCCGCTGAGATGGGAATTACGATCAGGGAATTGGCCAATGAGACAATAAAGCATTTTCATGAAGATTGTGCTGCGCTGTGCGCTTTGCCCCCTGATCATGAACCCCGCGCGACTGACCATATCCCTCAAATGATCGATATGATCTCTACCCTAATCGCTGAAGGCAAAGCGTATGAGGCCGAGGGCCATGTTTTATTCCAGACCGATACGATTCCTGAATACGGCAAGTTATCTGGGCATGACACTGATGCATTGCTAGCGGGTGCACGCGTTGAGGTCGCGCCCTATAAACGCTCGCCGATGGATTTTATCCTGTGGAAGCCATCAGATGCAGACCAGCCCGCTTGGGAGAGTCCATGGGGCAGGGGCAGACCTGGCTGGCATATAGAATGTTCAGCCATGAGCGCTGAGTATCTGGGGGAGAAATTCGATATCCATGGCGGTGGGCTTGATCTGCTTTTTCCTCATCATGAAAATGAAATAGCCCAATCATGTTCAGCACATCATACCGATATGATGGCCCAATTTTGGTTGCATAACGGTTATGTTACCGTCAATGGCGAGAAAATGTCTAAATCCACTGGCAATTTCATCACTGTGGCCGACGCCCTCAAAGCCGCGCGGGGTGAGGTTGTTCGTTATACTTTGCTAGGGGCTCATTACCGGGCGCCGTTGGATTTCTCGATGGATATGCTCACCCAATCCGCTACGACATTGGATGGGCTTTATCGGGTTGTCGGTGATACCGCCGTTAGCATGATCGCGCTTCATAGAGATTTTAGAGCCACGCTTACCAAAGATCTGAACACGCCAGGCGCACTTGCATGGTTGCATAGATTTGCAGAGGAGGCCAAGGCAGGCGATGAGAGAGCAAGGCAAGATTTGAAAAACGCAGGAGCAATCCTCGGTCTTCTCAATCAAACGGCCACCGAATGGTTTCAGCAAAGCGATGATCCAGACTGCATCAAAGAAAGCGATATTAACCAGATGATCGCCCAGCGCAATGCAGCAAGGAAACAAGGCGATTTTGCCCAATCTGACCAGATTCGTGACCGTCTCGCCGAGCAAGACATTATCCTTGAAGATAACGCTGACGGCACTATTTGGCGTAGGCGTTAGCCGCTAAATCATGCTTTTTCTTGCGGCCTAGCCGTTCGATGGCTAAAAGAACGAATGATGACTGATAAAAGAATTTGGCTATTTGATACGACCCTGCGTGATGGCGGGCAAACTAGGGGCATCGATTTTAGCGTTGCCGATAAAGTCGCGATCGCCAAAGCACTTGATGCGATGGGTATAGATTATGTGGAAGGTGGTTGGCCGGGGGCTAATCCCACCGATGATGCATTTTTTGGCGATCTGCCGCCGATGACCTTTGCTAAAACTGTGGCTTTTGGCATGACGAGACGTGGTGGTCGAAGCGCGGCTAACGATGGCGGGTTAGTTGCCATTCTTAATGCCGAAACCGCCGCTACTTGCCTTGTTGGCAAAGCGTGGGATTTTCACGTTACTAAAGCGCTTAATGTAGAACTCGATGAAAATATCGATATGATCAGGGATTCAGTCGCTGCTGTGGTCGAGCGCGGACGGGAAGCCCTGTTTGATTGCGAGCATTTTTTTGATGGTTTCAAAAACAATCGTGATTATGCCTTATCAGTTGCCGAAGCTGCGTGGAAAAGCGGTGCTGAATGGGTCGTTCTTTGTGATACTAACGGCGGAAGTCTACCCGATGAAATCTATGATGCGGTGCGTGAGGTGATGGAGCATCTGCCCGGCGCGCGGATCGGGATTCACGCCCATAACGATGCTGGACTTGCAGTCGCCAACACGATCGCTGCTGTGAATGCTGGCGCGAGGCAAGTGCAGGGAACTATCAACGGGATCGGCGAAAGATGCGGCAATGCCAATCTCATCACGCTTATTCCTAATCTCATGCTGAAAATGGGATATGAGACAGGAATCCCAACCGATAAACTCAGCCATCTGAAAACTCTGTCGCGCACCCTCGATAGCCGCATCAATCGTTTGTCTAACCATCACGCACCCTATGTCGGCGAGTCGGCTTTTGCCCATAAGGGGGGCTTGCACGCATCCGCTGCGCTGAAAGACCCACGTACCTATGAGCATATTGATCCGCATCTGGTTGGAAATACCCGTCATTATGTCGTGTCTGACCAATCAGGAAAAGCAAATTTTATATCAAGGTTTAAAGAATTAGGAATTGAAATTAACCCCAAAGATGAAAAACTTGAAAGCCTAGTCAATGACGTCAAAGATAGGGAATATCGAGGTTGGGCTTATGACACCGCCGAAGCCAGTCTCATCTTGATGGTGATGCGTGTCCTCGATACTGTGCCTGACTATTTCACCATCGGGCGCTTTCGAGTCATGGATGAAAGGCGATTTAACGCGATGGGCACCCTCGTGGTTGAATCTGAAGCCACCGTCAGTGTCACCGTTGGCGAGAAAACCTATCATGAAGCCGCAGTCGGCAACGGCCCTGTCAATGCCGTGGATACCGCAGTTAGAAAAGCGCTAGTCACCGCCTATCCAGAGCTGATCGACGTCACGCTGGTGGATTATAAAGTGCGTATTCTCAATAACGAAATAGACGAGAAAACCGGCACCGGTGCGGTTACCCGCGTTCTGATCGAATGCGAAGATAAACAAGGTCATAACTGGACTTCGGTGGGTGTTTCCACCAATATTATCGATGCATCGGTTCTGGCCTTGATCGATGCGATGACTTGGAAACTTTATAAGTCAGGGGTCAAGCCGCCTAGCGGAGCATGATCTTGGCTGGAACTGACTCATCAGCCGTCGAGACGGATAACCGAATAATAGACCTGATGCCCGCAGTGATTCTATCGCATCCACAAATGGGCGAGAATATCGGTGCGGCTGCAAGGGCGATGAAAAACTGCGGATTTTCCCGATTGCTGCTGGTCGCACCAAGAGACGGTTGGCCTAACCCTGATGCCGAAGCCATGGCGGCGGGCGGTGCAGATTTGCTCAAATCGGCTGAGGTCTATGGCACAACCGCCGAAGCCGCCGCTGACTGCACCATGCTGCTCGCGACCACCGCGAGACGGCGCGATATGCCAATCCACTCCATCACCCCCAGAGAGGCTGCCAAAGCCATTATAGACCACGCCCAGAGTGGAGGCAGGCCAGCGCTATTGTTCGGCGCTGAAAGATCGGGGCTTACCAATGATGAGGTCGCTATGGCTGATAGTTTAGTTACGGCCCCGCTTAATCCGGCGTTCTCATCACTTAATCTAGCGCAGGCCGTGTTGCTGATGGGGTGGGAGTGTCGCATGGAAGCAGGGAGAGGGCTCAAAAACCTGCCCGGCCAACACGCACAAAAAGAGTCCGGACCCGCCACTTTGGCTGATCGTGAGTTTTTCTATGACACTCTTGAGCAAAACCTTACCGATGGTGGATTTTTTGCAAACCCTGAAATACGACCGGTTATCATGCGGAATATCAAAACCCTTTTTAATAAAGCGAAACTGACTGAACAAGAAGTGCGAACACTGCACGGAATGATCAAAGCGGTGCGCCGTGCCGGCAAGCTTGACAAGTGACGTATAGTTTTTTATGTATCCACCATACTTTTCGGGAACGTGGATGATTGTACTAAGAGGTTTCATCCCGGCTTAACGCCCTACCGGAACAACAATAAAAGAATGGAGTCAGATTATGGCGACAACTTCAGACCATAAGCGTCATCACGCCAAGCACAAAATAGACCGCCGCTTGGGAATCAATCTTTGGGGGCGAGCAAAATCGCCAGTCAATCTTCGTGAATATGGCCCCGGCCAACACGGTCAACGTCGTGGCAAGCCCACGGATTACGGAATTCAGCTGATGGCGAAACAGAAGCTGAAAGGCTATTACGGCAATATCGGCGAAAGACAGTTCAAACGCTATTACCAAGAGGCTGTGCGCCGCCGCGGGGATACCGGACAGAATCTGGTGGGATTGTTAGAATCACGCCTCGATGCGCTGGTGTATCGGATGAAATTCGCTCCGACCGTCTTTGCGGCCCGTCAAATTGTTAGCCATAAGCATGTTTTGGTCAACGGCAGAATCTGTAATATCCCGTCCGCCTTGCTCAAGGTAGACGATGTCGTGGAATTGAAGGAAAAAGCGCACAATATTCCGGCGGTGCTAGATGCCCAAGTCTCGGCAGAACGTGATATTCCTGAATATCTCACGGTGGATATCGGTGGATTCAAAGGCAATATGAATCGTGTTCCTGAACTGAGTGACGTACCGTATCCGGTGCAGATGGAACCCAATCTGGTTATCGAGTTTTATTCGCGTTAATTTTAATCACACCGCTTGTGGATAATGGCGCCCCGCGCGCCAGTAGTAGCAAGCCCAGAATAATAAACCCGAGACCGATGATCTGCTCAAAAGTGATCGCCTCTCGCAGTGCTACGGCATCAAAAATCATAGTGATTGGCGGGATGATGATCGTTACAACCGCAGTGATTCCTGCTCCTGATATGTCCAGCAGCTTAAAATAAAACACGTAAGCAAGCGACGTTGAGAAAATCGCGAGGGCAAATATGGTAGTAAATCCTGTGGCTGAGGGGGTTAATACCGGTGGGCCCTCCATCAGCATCACTATCCAAAACATCCAAAACGTGCTTGAGGTTAGCATCACAGAGACGGCCGCAACCGGATCCACACCCCTGATAAACTTCCGTGTGATCACCGTCGACGTCGCATAACAGACAGTGGCCAGCAAAATACATTGCTGTCCGATGTTACTAACCGATACATCTAACACCGCAACGGGGTCTATCGCGATGATCACCCCCACGATACCCAGAAGCACTCCGGCTAGGCGATTTGCGGTGATCCGTTCATCCGCCAAGAAGATGCTCGATAAAATAATGGCTAGAAACGCGGTATTGGTATTGATGATCGAGGCCAGCCCGCCGGTGATATATTGTTGCCCATAGGTAATTGCCGAAAAGGGGATAGCGTTATTGATTAGCCCCATTAAAAACAGCGTCATAATTGTTTTTGGCGCTTTGGGGAGTGATCTTCCTGACAGCCACATGAAAGCGATCATGAAAAGCGCTGCGAAAAAGACTCGATAAAAGACGATGGTGAAAGGAAGGTTTTCTTCCAGCAGGATCTCAATAAAGATAAACGACCCACCCCAAGCCAGACCGAGCGACATCAATAAAACCCACCCATAGCCGGACATGGTTAGATTGTCCCGATCATGGTGGCAAGGAGCATAGTGCTCGCTTTACGTTTTACGTGGCGGGCTAGCGATGGCACGACAGTTTTAAGAGGCCGGCAGTAAGTCTTGCAACTCGCCGCTTTCATACATTTCACGGATAATATCACAGCCACCGACGAACTCGCCCTTGATGTAGAGCTGGGGTATCGTTGGCCAGTTCGTAAAGGTTTTGACGCCCTCGCGCAGTTCATCGTCATCAAGGACGTTAACCCCTTTAAACTGGACACCCATATGCGTTAAAACCCCGACAACCGCCGCTGAAAAGCCGCATTGCGGAAGTGTGGGCGTCCCCTTCATAAACAGCACGATATCGTGGCTATCTATTTCATTTTGAACCTTTGTTTTGGCATTATCATCTAACATGAAATTTACTCCTCAGTAGGGGATGTTTGCAACGCGAGAGCGTGCAATTCATTGCCCATTTTATCGCCTAGTGCTTCATAGACGATCTTGTGTTGATCAACGCGGGTCTTCCCCTTAAAGGCTTTCGAGATAACATGACAGGCATAATGATTACCATCACCACGCAAATCATTAATCGTTACCGTGCTGTCAGGCAAAGCCTTAAGGATGAGACGCTTGATTTCTTCGGCTTGCATCGACATATTCCATCACCTTCCATTACGAAGACATTAGTTCAGGCAACAGACCTTCGTAAATCTTCTCTAATCTGTCTATTAGGATACGACCATCTGTTCCAAGTTTCAATTCTTTTGCCATAATGGTCTCACCAATTTTGCATATGGGGACATTTAGATCGTCGGCCAGACGTTCAACCTCATCAGGAAATGCGGTCGCAACCACATAACGCCCTTGGTCTTCACCAAACGCCCAGCCATGATGCTCCGCACCATCAGGTAAAATCACCTGAACCCCCATTTTACTGGCAAGTGCCATTTCCGTCAATGCAACTAAAACCCCCCCATCGCCGATATCATGCGCCGCCTCAACCAAGCGCTGGCCAATCACATGTCTGATAAAATCACCGTGGCGATTTTCGGCGGCACAATCCACAGGCGGCGGGGCGGCGGGAGCATCGGTTTGGGCGATAACCTTAGCATAGACGCTTAAGCCAAGCCAGCCATCTGTTTTGTCAGAGCTTTGTCCGACACAATAGAGGCCTAGCCCGGGTTTTTTAAGCGTTATGCCCGGGGCGAGCATAACATCTTCAATCACCCCGATCATGCCGATCACCGGAGCAGGGGAAATGGCCATGCCATCGGTTTCGTTGTAAAGCGATACATTACCGGACACCACGGGGGTGCTGAGGGCGTCCGCGGCCTCGCCCATGCCAGCGATGGCATCGACAATCTGCCCCATGACCGCTGGTTTTTCAGGATTGCCGAAATTGAGGTTATTTGTCACAGCCAGTGGCCTCGCGCCGGTCGCCGATATGTTGCGATAGGCTTCAGCCACCGCCTGCATCGCGCCCAGATACGGATTAGCCTCAACATAGCGGCTCGTGCAATCGGTGGTCATCGCAAGCCCCCTCTCGCTACCGTGAATCCGGATAACCGCTGCGTCTCCACCTGAGGCAATGACTGTGTCCGCCATCACATGGCGGTCATATTGCTCGTACACCCATCGGCGCGAAGCAAGAAAGTGGCTACCCATCATGGCGAGCAGTGCTTCGCTTAGCGGAATATCCTTTATCAGGGAGGCGTTATCGACAAGGGGCGGGGTGGCAGGTTTTTCATAGACCCTTTCATATTCGGGAGCGTCCTCGACAAGCGGCGCGACTGGTAAATCAGCGACAGTTTCACCGTTTTCTCTCAATATCAGATGTCCGGTGTCAGTCACGCGGCCGATGGTGGCAAAATCCAAATCCCATTTGTCGAAAATTGCTTGTGCTTGTTCCATCGCCTCGGGCTTGATTACCACCAGCATCCGTTCTTGTGATTCCGATAACATAATCTCATATGGCTTCATGTTTTGCTCGCGCACCGGCACGCGATCGAGGTCTATATCCATGCCAAGCCCGCCTTTTGCGGACATCTCAACCGAAGATGAAGTCAACCCAGCCGCGCCCATATCCTGTATGGAGACCACCGCGCCTGACGCCATTAACTCAAGGCTAGCCTCCATCAGCAATTTTCCGGTCAATGGATCGCCGACCTGGACTGTCGGGCGTTTGGATGTATCTTTTTCGCTGAACTCCGCGGAGGCCATTGTCGCGCCGTGAATCCCATCACGGCCAGTTTTTGCACCGATATAAATCACCGGATTGCCGACCCCTGAGGCGGCGGACAGAAAAATCCGATCACTCCGTGCAAGCCCCACAGCCATAGCGTTGACCAGAATGTTGTTATTGTAGGACGCATCGAAATGCGTCTCACCGCCAACCGTTGGAATCCCAATACAGTTGCCATAGCCGCCAATGCCGCCGACCACGCCGCCAAGCAGATAGCGGGTTAATTGATGGTCAATCGCGCCGAAACGAAGCGCGTTCAACAACGCCACCGGACGCGCGCCCATCGTGAACACATCGCGTAGAATCCCGCCAACCCCCGTCGCCGCGCCTTGCCAAGGCTCGATGAATGATGGATGGTTATGGCTTTCGATCTTAAAAACCGCTGCCCAACCATCGCCGATATCGACAACCCCTGCGTTTTCGCCCGGCCCATGGATTACCTGTTTGCCTGCAATCGGCAAGGTTTTCAGATGTTTTTTTGATGATTTATAGGAGCAATGCTCAGACCACATCGCCGAGAAAATACCAAGCTCGGTCGGATTGGGAACGCGCCCTAATCTCGTGCAGATCAGACTGAATTCATCGGCGCTCAAGCCCATCGCTTTGGCGTGGGTTTCGGTCATCTGGACGTTATCTTTGATCATGCGGCGGCCTCGATAACGGTTTTTAACAATAATCCGCCATCCGTTCCGTGATGGATAGGCTCGACCATCCGCTCGGGATGCGGCATTAACCCGATCACGCGGCCGTTTTCTGACATAATCCCCGCGATATCATTGATCGAGCCATTTGGGTTATACTGCTTTGTCTCGCCTGTATCGGCATAAGTGAAAGCGATCTGTCCTTTATCGGCGATCTGGCTTAGCGTTTCTTCATCAGCAAAAAAATTACCTTCATTATGCGCGACGGGCATTCGCAGGAATTGTCCGTCCTCCAGGCCGTTAAGCAAGGGCCTGTTGGTATTATGGCAGGCGATTGAAACCTCACGGCAAGTGAATTTCAGTCCGATATTGCGTATCAAGGTGCCTGGTAGCAATTCCGTCTCAGTCAGAATCTGAAAGCCATTGCAGATGCCAAGAACATACCCGCCACGTGAGGCGTGTCTGAGCAAGTCATCCATCACGGGGGATTTGGCCGCGATCGCGCCGCAGCGCAGATAATCACCAAAGGAAAAGCCACCAGGGATGATCATAAGATCATGGTCCGTGATATCCGATTCCTTGTGCCAGACAAGCGTAGGGCGGCGTCCTGTGATCATTTCAACCGCTGTGATAATATCGCGGTCGCAATTTGATCCCGGAAAACTAATAACGGCAACGCGCGTCACAATTGATCGCTTTTCTCAGTTTTTTGAGTGGGGGTAATACTGATCTCGTAATCCTCGATCACCGTGTTGACCAGCAAAGTCTCACACATTCGGCTGGCGCGGCGATGTGCTTGATCGCGGTCGGGCTCATTGATATCCAGCGTAATGATGCGCCCAACACTGATGGCTGACGCTTCGGTGTAGCCAAGGTTTTTTAGCGCGCTTTCAATCGCGCGGCCTTCGGGGTCAAGAACGCCATCCTTGAGCCGTATCGTGATGGTTATGAGCATTATTCCTCTCTGATTTCTTTTATGAGCGTTATGTTTGCGGGGTTTTTATGGGCAGTTTTAGCCCCAGTCGTTCGGCAATCTCAAAATACGCTTCGATAAGACCACCGAGGTCTTTGCGAAACCTGTCTTTATCCTTGATATCGCCAGTCGCTTGATCCCAAAGACGACAGTTATCGGGGCTGATTTCATCAGCCAGCAAAAACTGTCCGTTATCGGCGGCGCGGCCAAACTCGACCTTAAAATCGATCAGCGTGATGCCAATGTCGTTAAAAATCCGACTTAATTCATCATTGATGATCAACGCCTGGCGCCGCATGGTTTCAAGCTCATCAGCCGTGGCTAACCCAAAGCCGGTAATGTGCTCGGGCATAATGATCGGATCGTCCAGAGCGTCTTCTTTCAGGTAATACTCAACCAATGACGGCTTCAGGCCATCGCCATCTTTTACGGCGATGTGTTGGCCTGATAATCTTTTAACCATCGAGCCTGCCGCGATATTCCGCACCACCACCTCAACCGGAATAATATCAACCTTGCGAATCAACTGCTCGCGGTCATTGAGTTGCTTGATGAAATGATGCTCGATGCCCGCTTTGCCCAAGGCTTGCATCAGATGTGTGGAAATCAGGTTATTTATCTGTCCTTTTCCCTCGATGACCTCATGCTTTTGCGCGTTAAAGGCGGTTGCGTCATCCTTGAAATACTGAATCAGTGTGGTAGGATCATCACCTGTGAAAATGATTTTCGCTTTGCCTTCATAAATCTTCTCGCGGGCCGTCATTTCAGTGTGCACCAAAAACGTCCTTAAAAATCTTATCGATATGCCGAAAATGATATGAGACATCAAACAGGGCCGTTAGGTCCTCGCGATTGATCACTTGCATAACGCCGGCGTCCGCTAGAAGGTACTCTAAAAACATACCGCCTTCATCCCAAACTTTCATCGCGTTGCGCTGTGTTATCATATAGGCGTCCTCGCGACTCAGTCCTTTTTCAGTCAAAGCGAGAAGGACTTGTTGTGAATGAATAAGCCCCCCAAGCGCATCGAGGTTTTTCTGCATCGCCTCAGGGTAGATCATCAAGTTATCGACGACCTGGGCTAGCCTGTGTAAAGCAAAATCAAGCGCGATTGTTGCGTCAGGGGCGAATACGCGCTCGGCTGATGAGTGCGAAATATCGCGCTCATGCCACAGCCCGACATTCTCAAGGGCTGGGATTACGGCGGCGCGGATCACCCGGGCTAATCCCGTTAGGTTTTCGGTCAGCACCGGATTGCGCTTATGTGGCATTGCTGATGAGCCTTTTTGTCCGGGGTTAAAAAACTCCTCCGCTTCACGAACTTCCGTTCGCTGAAGGTGGCGAATTTCAATGGCGAGCCGCTCGACCGATGACGCGAGGACGCCGAGGATGGAGAAGAACATTGCATGGCGATCCCGTGGGATAATTTGTGTGGTGTGGGTTTCGGCTTTAAGTCCCATTTTTTCTGCGACATAGCTTTCAACATAGGGGTCTATATGTGCGTAAGTGCCTACGGCTCCTGATATTTTACAGGTGGCGATTTCAGATTTAGCGAGGCCCATCCGTTGCCGCGCCCGTTCAAACTCGGCAAAATGCCCCGCAAGTTTTAGCCCGAAGGTCACCGGTTCTGCATGGATACCGTGACTTCTGCCGATGGTCGGGGTGAGACGATGAGCAAGCGCCTGTTTTTTAAGGGCAGCCATCACCTTATCAATACCATCGATAATCATATCGCTCGCCTGCGATAACTGCGTGGCCAAGCAAGTATCCAGCACATCCGAGGAGGTCATCCCCTGATGAACAAATCGGGCTGGCTCGCCGACCGATTCGGCAAGATTGGTTAGAAACGCGATCACGTCATGTTTGGTTTCGGCTTCTATTTCCTGAATTCGCCCGACGTCTATTCGGCCTTTTTCACGAATAGCCTTTGCGGCCTCACGTGGAATAACCCCAAGTTCAGCTTGTGCATCGCACGCGTGGCACTCGATCTCAAGCCATATCCGATACCGATTCTCATCGGTCCAGATCGCGGTCATTTGAGGGCGTGAATAACGGGGAATCATTGTTGTGTCCTGTCTGCTATCTTATTTAACAACCCAGCAGCCTTGAAACAGTAATAGTATTCACTGCTGATAATGAGATAGATATCCTGTCTACCCACAAGATTAAACCCTTATTCATAAGGAGGCAAAGTGTATCCTTTGCGCGACAGGGTGAAAATTTCAACGCCGTCCTCGGTGACCCCGATAGAATGTTCGAATTGCGCCGATAATGTGCGATCTCGCGTCACTGCTGTCCAGCCATCCCCGAGAATTTTAACGTCCCATTTTCCGGCATTGATCATTGGCTCTATTGTGAAAAACATCCCTTTTTCAAGTGGCATGCCCTCGTTGGGATTGCCAAAATGGAGCACCGCTGGCGCTGTGTGGAATCGCTGCCCTAAACCATGGCCAGTGAAATCACGCACCACTGAAAACCGTTCTTTTTCAGCATAACTCTGAATAGCATGGCCAATATCGCCCAGAGTTGCCCCGGGGCGCACAACGTTAATGCCGCGCATCATCGCCTCATAGGTCACAGCCGTTAGTCTTGAAGCCTTGACCGAAGGCTGGCCAACCCAGAACATGCGACTGGTATCGCCATACCAGCCATCGACAATGACCGTTATATCTATGTTCAAAATATCGCCATCCACAAGGCGTTTTTCCGAAGGAATTCCGTGGCAAACAACATGGTTGACTGAAATACACGTCGCCTTGGGAAAGCCTTTATATCCTAGCGGCGCGGGAATAGCCCCGTGATCAAGGATATACTGATGACAGAGATCATTTAATTCAAGGGTGGTCACGCCAGCTTTTACATAAGGAGTGATATAATCAAGCGTGTCCGCCGCCAATCCACCTGTTACGCGCATTTTCGCAAAATCGTTCTGGCTATATTTTGGTACGAGTTCAGAGCGCATAGGGGTAGGTCATGGTAGGGTTATCGGGACTGCTTGGTTTAATGTTATCGCGTGCGAGGTGATCTGGCAACGCCATGCCATAATCATGACGCCTGCTAGATGTGCCTCTCGCAGATTCTCTGCATAAACCGGATCAATATCATCCGCAAGGCAAAACCTTTCCCCATCCATCCGTTGCAGAACGAAAAGTAACGCTGCGATGAAGCCTTGCTTTTTCGCTTCTATCAGAGAGAGCAGGTGCTTTGAGCCTCGCGCTGTTACTGCGTCCGGGAATTCAACAGCGTCAGGATTTGGCCCTTGAGGGCGGCGGAGCTGGGCATTCTTGACCTCAAGGGCCATTGGCGGGATGTGTGCCGCTGCATCTAACCTGAAATCAAAACGCACGCCTTTTTGCCATAAAAACTCTCGTTTGATCGAGGTGTAATCCGCTAATTCGGGGATTATTTTCGCTTCTAACGCCTCGGCGGCAATCGCATTCGGGCGGTTGGTATTAACGCCCACCAACGTGCTATCGGCCTCGATGAGCTCTAGGGTTTTCGGCAGTTTGCGTTTGGGGTTGTCTGAGGAGGAACACCAGACGGTCATTCCAGGACTATTAACACCAGTCATCGCGCCGGGATTAGGGCAGTGGACGGTTTCCACCTGCCCGTTGAAATCAATATCGGCAAGAAAACGCTTATAGCGTTTTAGTAAGATCCCTTTTTGGAGAGGCGGTAAAAGCATGGAGAGTTATTTTTCGTGTAGCGGCTATAGATATATCAGAAGCATCGGATTATATCATCATTAGAATTTTGTGACGCATCGGAGATAAAATGATCCAACCAACCGCCGCCATGCTCGTGATTGGCGATGAGATTCTATCGGGGCGTACCGCCGATAAAAACATCAACTGCCTTGCTCAAATGCTTGATGCTCGGGGAATTGCCCTGATCGAGGTGCGGATTATCGCGGATGATGAGACGGCAATCATCTCCGCCACAACAGAGCTTTCGCGTCGCTATGATCTGGTGTTCACTTCGGGCGGTATAGGCCCGACCCACGACGATATTACCACCGTATCGATCGCAAAAGCTTTCGATGTTTGTGTTATTCGTGACCCTGAGGCTGACCGGTTGATGATCGATCATTACAAAGGCACAGGCCTTGAATACACCCCCGCGCGGCAAAAAATGGCTGATGTTCCTGAAGGCGCGGCGTTGATTGATAATCCGGTTTCAGTCGCACCCGGCTACCGTATTAACAATGTTTTCGTGCTTGCGGGCGTGCCGGAGATCTTTGCGGCGATGCTCGATGGTATAGATCATCTTTTACCTGAAGGGATTGTCCGTGAGCGCCTGACTATCCAGATCAATATCGGTGAGGGGACGCTAGCGCCGTGCCTTGCTGAGGTAACCCAAGCATATCAGGGTATCACCATTGGCTGTTATCCATGGTTCAAACCCGGAAACTATGGAACCGCAGTTGTGGTCAGTGGTTTTGAGCGAAGTGTGCTCGAGGAGGCGGTGCGGGATATTATCGCGTTCGTTGCTGGGGTTGGCGGCACCGCCGATATCGCTTAACCCCATGGTCCTTTGCGATGCTTTTGTTCTTTGACCGAGTTCGGCGAGGATTTTAACTGGGCATCACGGCGGGTATGGCGATAGCGTTTAACAAATTCATTTCGTATTTGTTTTCTGTCCATAACCAGCACGTCCTTGCGGTTTTCAGCGCCTTGTCTCGGTGGAAAGATCACCATACCGCGGCGTTTGAAAAAAGGCGTCAGGATAAATCCGGCGGCGAAACCACCTAGATGCGCGAAATACGCAACCCCGCCAGCATTACCATTGAGTGAAGTGGGTGCGGATAGAAATTGAATCAAAAGCCAACCCATTAATACCGCGATTGCGGGCAAGGACACCCAACGCACGAAAACAATAATAAATACCAGTGTTCTGACCTTGGCATGGGGAAAAAGCATCAGATAGGATGCGAGAATTCCGGCGATGGCCCCCGAAGCTCCGACAAGGGGCGTTATCGAGCTGGGATCGATGACGATATGGCTTAAGGTGGCGGCTATTCCGCACAGAAGATAGAAAATCGTGAATTTAACCGCTCCCATGGCGTCCTCGACATTGTCGCCAAAGATCCACAGATACAGCATATTTCCACCTAGATGGAGCCAGCCGCCATGCATGAAGACTGATGTTATCACGGTCGCTTCAGATGGGAGGGCGGCAAAGAAATCAGGTCTGATCTCAGTTCCTAGGATCAATACTGGAATCGCCCCGTAGGAATAGATAAAAATCCTTTCTGATTCGTTCTCAAGTCCAGTCTGGTAGAGAAAAACTAGAATACACACCATCATAATCATCCATGTGATCAAAGGACGGCGGCTTGGCGGGTTATCATCAAACAGAGGTAGAAAAAACATTAGCGAGTGACTCTTGAAAGCAAGGGATTATCTTGACAGCATATGTTAGTAATCTTAACACGAAGGCGCGAGTATAAAAGGGGGCATGGTGAAATTGGTAAACACAGCAGACTTAAAATCTGCCGCCGTAACAGGCTTCCCGGTTCAAGTCCGGGTGTCCCCACCATCACCAGTTAGAGCATTATATCGGTCAAGAAATCTTTTCTTTGATTCTTTTGGCGGTGTGCCAACAATCTTGATATCAGGAATATATCTCGGATTATAAATAACCCGCTTGGCTTCAGACGGGCTAAACCCCGCGATTTGCACAGATTCAAGATAAGCGGCGATCTTATCAGCGCGCATGATCGATTTCTCGACAATCGATGGCAACTGGCCCGGTAATCCAAAGCGAATATGAATAGTTTGGCATAATCTGTCCTCTATGTCTTGATAACTATTGCCCAGAAAAGCCTTAAACGGGGTGATCATATCGCCGATTACATATTCAGGCGCATCATGTAAAAGACAGGCGAGATGCCATTTACGTCTGGTCGTGGGGTTTAGCGCCGAAAAAATTTGTTCCACTAAAACAGAATGGTCAGCGACTGAATAAGGCCAATCGCCAGTGGTTTGCCCGTTCCAGCGCGTGACACGCGACAACCCGTGAGCGATATCTTCTATCTCTATATCCACAGGCGTCGGGTCAAGCAGATTAAGCCGCCGCCCGCTTAACATCCTTTGCCAAGCCCTGTCAGTTTTGGCCATGTTTGTTCTGTCTTTCTATTTGTGAGTGATAAAAGTATAATAGTGGTTCAATTTAGAGTGCTTGCGTTATAAAAAGCAATTATGGATTTTCATCAAACAACCGAACGTTATCGAAAACGCGAGGCAAGGTCACAGATTACCGTTCTTCTGTGGCTGCTTGTTGCGGCGGTGACGCTGTGCCTTGGGTGGTTTGTGGGCACAAACCAGAACTGGAGTTATTTTTCACCAACCAATGAGCAACTTGTCGAATTACGGCAAGTTAATAACAGGCTTGAGCAGCAGCAGGTCGCGGCGCAAGAGGATTTAACTCTTGAGCGGCAAAAACGAATCGCCGCTGAATTGCTCGCTAACGATGACGACGTCGAATTACGGAGTTTGCGCCGCATGATGGTCAATTATTTGGCGAAGGGCATTTCAGTTGATCAAATTCGCATGGCCCTCTTATCGGTAGGCAACCCTGCTAAGTGCCGCAAATTGGAACAGCGGGATGTTGCTGTGGCCACGCCGCAATTTGCTGGCGGTGAAACCAAAAGACTGTTTATTTCTGAAACGATGGGAATCTTTATCGAAGGGGAGGCGGGAAAGGATTCAACGCGTGAAAAGCCTTGGTTTGATGCGCAAAAGCCCGTCTCTATTCGTATTTCTTATCTTGGCGGCGAGAAAACATCTGGTGGGATTCTGCCGCACAGCATGACATTAATCGCTGACGGATGGTTGATCAGAATCAGGCTGACCGAAACAAGCCTGAGGGGTTATGCTAACGTTACCATCAGCAAATGCCTGATAGAATAGCGCGTCAGCCCGGCCGGTTCAGCTGAAAGACCTCATCGACCGAGGTATAATCCATATAGCCAAGACGCCCGACGGGTTGGTAGAGCGTTACGTCAATTTTACCTTCATCCGTGATGATCGCCTCATCGATGCCGATGCCAACGACCTCGCCGATCACCAGTTTGCAATGTTGTCCTTGGGCGTTATTGGGCAGGGAGATGATTTTCCACAACGTGCATTCAAGATAGCATGGAGCGCCGCCAACCCGCGGGGCGGCGACTAGGGTGGATGTCTCGGTCTTAAGCCCTGCTGCGTTGAACTCAGACACGCCTCGATCAAGCGGGGCGGAAGATTGATTCATTGCTTCCATCTGTTTTTTAGAGACGATATTGACGACAAAATTACCCGTTTCCTCGATATTCAGCACCGAATCCTTATCGCCATTCTCGCCGGGGGATGATGAAAACGCTACCATCGGCGGCGATTCTGAAATTGCGTTGAAAAAACTATATGGCGCGAGATTATGAGTGCCGGACGCGCTGATGCTCGAAATCCAGCCGATCGGGCGCGGCGAGACAATAGCTTTTAACGGGTTGAAGGGAAGCCCTTGGTCTTTATGCGTGCCTGGTGTGAAAAACATCTTCTGTCTCCATCGTTATATGTTCTGCCCTGAAGGCGAGGTGAGGGGTGCATCTGCATCTGGCCCATCATTAAAACCGTCTCTGGGTGTGCACGAATCGCTAAAGAACTGCTGTAGCAGTGATTCGCGGCATGTCTCCCATGACCTAGGGGCTCTGTTCTGGGCTTGATACAGGCTAACGATGATCAACACTGCAACCAGTGCGTAAAGAATCATGCTAAACTTGCTAGTTCCGCGTCTGCGCCAACCGCCATCATTATTGTCGTTCATGGTTTTGTACTCCAGTCTTTTATATGGGAGGGTAGATCGTTTTCCTCAACCCGGGTTTCTGAGATAATTTTTCCTTTGACCGAATGACCGCTCGTGATTGTGCTGTCAGCCTCGCCTGTCACCAAGGGATGCCAGTCCGGCAAATCTTTACCTTCATGCAAAAGTCTATACGAACAGCTTTCAGGCATCCAAGGTAATTTATCAAGCATATCAGGGGTGAGAACGATACAATCGCTAACCAACGCTTTCCGGTTAGAATAACGGGAGCAACGGCAACTTTCGGTATCGAGCAAGCGGCAACTCACATCCGTGTAGTGAATAACACCGCTATCCGCGTCTTCTAGTTTAAGCAAACAGCACTTGCCGCAGCTGTCGCACAGGCTTTCCCATTCATCCTGGGTCATTTCAGTTAAGGCTTTGGTTTTCCAGAAAGGGGAGGGCGTCATGCGCTTGCCTTTAATGATGCGGCGAGAAGACTGGCGTGCCTTGCGATTGTGGCCGCGCCAACACTATCGCCGAGACTGAAGCGCGTGGGGGCGCCAATGGCCTTGAGACCGGGCTGTTTGTGACCTGAAGGCGTTAAAACATCCATATCCTGATCAACACTAAGCCCTGGGAACATCTTTAACGATCCTACTGTCCCACTTGCCGTCAGTTTATCTATTAGCGTATCACGCCCCAAGCCTGAGGCCACAATCACGTTATCGCAGGAGAGTTCGGTCTGATCGGTTAGTCTAACCGTGAGTTTGCGCGCGGGGGTTATTTGGGCGACTCTGCCAGAGATAATATTGAGCCGCCCATCGGCCAGCATTGTTTCAGCCGCATGCCAAGTTTGTGGGCATGAGCGATACCGTGCGAGCGACCATAGCCAGCCAAGACGGCGGGTAACGCGCCCTCGGTCAATCTGGGACATCAGAGCCCAGCCTTCGGCAAGAGTAAGTCTCACGCTTTCAAAGGCCGATTGCCAAGCCTCGCTCTGCCAGTTCTTCGCGGGCAGCTGTTTTCTGAAATGCCTCACGAATCCCGCGCCGCTTAGCGGGGTTGGCCATGGTGAGACTTCATGATACTCCCATGATGATTGCGGTGGGGGCAACAGACCATGCGGCGTTATGATAGTAATCTGTCCGCGATGGTTTTGGTTAAAAAGACTAAGACAAGCGTCCATTGCCGTTAGTCCGCCGCCAACCATGAGGATCTTTGCCTTGCTGTCGACGGATAACAGCTTATCGCCTTTCCACGGATTATCAATGATTTGTTCTGGTATTTGGTTTGGTGCTTGGTTTGGCACTTGGCTTGGCACTTGGCTTGGCACTCGAGGGAGGTGAGATGAGGGAGCGAGCAGATGATCGGCTGCGGGTGGCGGGTTGCCGGTGGCTAAAATCGCCATGTCAGTGGTGAGTTTTTCGCTGTTATCCAAGATCACTTGCCAGCCTGAGCCGCTTGTGGGGGTATTTGCGGGTTTTAGGTCAACCGCGCGATGCTGGATGAGAGAAAGGCGCTTATCCGCACCGATATCGTCAAGCAGGTCATTCACGAAATGAGCGAAATCAGCACGGCGATAAAACCAGCCTGCTTTGTGTTGTGCCTCATCATCGCGGATATTAGCCATCGCCCAGTTGGGAAAAAGTTCGGGGTTTTCCGGATCAACCACCATGATCTTGTCGGCCACGTTAAGCCTGAAATCTGGATGCGTTGTGCCATAAGCAAAACCTTGCCCCAGAGGCTTGCCGCCAACCACGGCGATATCCTCAAGCGGAATGCCGTTCTTGTGGGAATGCCATACGACCATCGCCGCTGCATATCCGTCACCAATAACAGTGATAGGAAAATGGGAAACCATCGCCATAGCCTACATTGCCCTCAAGGTTTTATGAAGTCTTTAAGATGATTTTCCGAATAAGACGCCAGAATGATAGGCCGCCATGTGGAAAATCTCACTTGCTAATCACTTGAAAGCAACTTACTCTCAAGAGAGGGTGAGATACATATGACAGACACCTTGGCAGACACAAGACCAATATTGGTATTGACTGGAGCGAGTAGAGGCATCGGTCATGCTACGGTTAAGCGATTTTCAGATGAAGGATGGCGCGTTATTACCTGTTCGCGTCAGGCTTTTCCTGAAGATTGTCCTTGGCCGGCTGGGGAAGAAGATCACCTGCAAATCGATCTGGCTGACCCGAGTAGTATTGAGATAGGAATTAAAAATCTCTATGATCGATTAGCGGGCAGGGCCTCTTCACGCTTTGGTCAATAACGCTGCAATCTCGCCGAAGGTCGAAGGAGACAAGCGGATGGACAGTTTAGGAACACCAATCAGCATCTGGCGTGATGTGTTTCAGGTCAATTTCTTCGCCCCGATCATGCTAGCGAGAGGATTGGCTTCGCCCTTGAAAGCCGCCCCCGGCGCGGTTGTCAATGTCACCTCTATCGCGGGAAGCCGCGTTCATAGTTTCGCCGGCACGGCTTACGCCACCTCAAAAGCTGCCCTCGCTGCCCTCACAAGGGAAATGGCGGCTGATTTTGGCTCGGCCGGCGTGCGCGTCAACGCTATTGCTCCAGGTGAGATCCAAACCGATATGCTATCATCAGGCACAATAGACAAAATGTTGCCTGATATTCCAATGGAAAGACTCGGCACAACCGAAGAAGTCGCTGAAACGATATTCTTTTTGTGTTCCAGTAAAGCGAGTTATGTCACCGGCGCCGAGATTCATATCAATGGCGGCCAACACACCTAACTTAACCCCATAAAAGGAGTACCAATCATGAATAAACCGGAATTTCTAGCAAACTCGCCTGAGGCGAGGGACCTAGCGAACCATATGCATCCCTATACCAATCCTGTGGCGCTAAAAGCGCAAGGGGCGCATATTATCAACAAAGGCGAAGGGGTTTTTGTCCACGATAACCAAGGCAAGTCCTATATAGAAGGTTTGGCCCGGACTGTGGTGTGCCTCTTTCGGATTCAGCGAGCCCGAGCTTGTTAAAGCTGCAACCAAACAAATGTCCGAATTGCCCTATTACCATAGTTTTACCGGTAAGACGGTTAATCCGGCGGTTGATCTGGCTGAAAAACTGATCAAGATCGCGCCGAATAACCTCGAAAAAGCATTTTTCTGTAATTCAGGGTCAGAAGCCAATGATACCGCGATCAAGATGATCTGGTATTACCACGCTGCGCTCGGCAAGCCGGAAAAGAATAAAATCATCAGCCGCAAGCGCGCTTATCATGGGGTAACTCTCGCCGCCGCGAGTTTGACCGCTTTACCTTATGTCCAGGATGGGTTTGGTTTACCGCTTGATTTTGCCAAGCACACAGCCTCACCGCATTATTTTCTAGATGCCCATGATGGCGAGACTGAAGCGGATTTTGTTGTGCGGATTATGCGTGAGTTAGAGGAGATGATCGAGACCGAGGGGGCAGAGACAATCGGCGGCTTTTTTGCTGAGCCTGTCATGGGAGCCGGCGGGGCGATTATTCATCCTAAAGGCTATTTCGAGGCGTTACAGCCTATTCTTAAAAAGCATGATATTTTGCTAGTCGCTGATGAGGTCATCTGTGGATTCGGACGCACGGGAAATATGTGGGGATGTGATACGTATAATATCAAACCCGATATTGTGACATGCGCTAAAGCGTTATCCTCGGCTTATCTGCCGATCTCGGCGGTGTTGCTGTCGGGCGAAGTGGTTAAAGGCGTTGAAGAACAAGCCGCTAAACTTGGCGTGTTCGGGCATGGCTATACCTATTCAGCGCATCCGGTGCCGGCTGCGGTCGCGTGCAGAACCCTCGAACTGATGGAAGAACGTGATATTATCAACCATGTGCGGCGGGTTGCAAAAGTTTTTCATGAACGTTTCGAGGCCCTCGGTCACTATGACTCGGTCGGTGATGTCAGGAGCGTCGGGTTGATTGGCGGGATGGAATTTGTTGCTGAGGCGGGGGACGCGCAAGAAAATTGATCCCAAACATAAATTCGCCCCTCAAGTGATGGGGATGATTCAGGAGGGTGGCGTTATTGCACGCGCGGTGCCGTTGGACGGGATCGCTTTATGCCCGCCGTTGATTATTAGCGAGGATGAAATCAACATGATGTTTGACCGCATTGAGAGCGTCATGCCTGCTGTTGATAAACTCGCCGCATCGCTGGGTGAATAGACCGATGAATATCAAGATTTCAGGCAAGAACGTCGATACCGGCACGGCTTTTCGTGAACACGCTGAAGCCGCGCTTAAATCCGCTGTGGATAAATACTTTCCCAAAGCGGTAAGCGGAAGCATCACTTTAACCAAGGGCGTGGCAGGTTTTGACGTGCAACTTATGGTTTTCCTGACGAAGCGTATGGATATGGAGGCAAACGGCAGTGCTTCAGACGCGCATGCCGCACTTGATATTGCCGTCAATCATATCGAAAAACGGCTGCGGCGCTATAAAAGGAAGCTGAAAAACTACCGACATGATAACAGCAACGCTGAGGATATTTTACCCGCGACCTTGACGGTTTTCTCTCCTAAGGAAGAAGAGGCGAGCGATTTATCAGGGGGCGATGAGAATGATAAAGCCGCACCTGTGATTCTCGCTGAGATGGATTATCCCGTTCATCTGTTAAGCCTTGAAGAGGCGATCATGCAGTTCGAGTTATCAGGACAACCCGCTCTGTTGTTCCGCAACAAATTGCATATGGGGCTTAATATGCTCCATCGCCGTGATGATGGTAGCATCGGTTGGGTTGACCCGCGTGGCAATCGCCAAGAAGCCGATCAGGCCTCATAAACGCGGTTGAGATAATCTAACCTCCACGCGCCGCCCTCTGCGTTAATTCCTGCGTTGGCCTTATCGGGATGCACGCTGGTGCCGTTATCTGTGCCGTCTCCTATATGGGCCTCTATGTGGGGGTTTATGTGCGTCAGGGATGAAACCGATAGAGGGTCTACGGACGTAGCGAGTGCGCAGGCCGGATCAAGATCAAGCGCGAGACCGATCAATGCTCTGATGACCATTCCATGCGCGATGATGACTGTATCATTGGTGAAGGTTTTGCAAAGCGGGCGCAGGCGCTCGATAAGATCCAGAAAACTCTCACCGTCTGGCGGGGTGATAGCCGGGTGAAGAAAATTCCAGTTATGTTTAGGTTTATCCTCAAGAGTTTTCCAGACTTCGGCAATTGGCTGGTCGTGCCATTTGCCCCATGATTGCTCGCTCAGTCTGTCGTCATAACTTAGTGCGCGCGGACGCGCGCCATGCTCTACCAGCTTATCCGCTGTCTCCCGGCAGCGATCAAGAGGGCTGACAAGCCAGCAAAAATCGGCGGGAAGCACAGCGGCGACCGTCGCAAAAGTGTGAGGCGTTTTTTTATCAAGCGGGGGATTTTCTGGAGGCACGCGCTCGCGGTCATAATCAGTGCGGGCGTGGCGCAGCAGAATCAGGCGTGAATATCGAGCCTGATCTGTCATGGTGGATTTAAGAAAGGATGACTGAGGCGACAATCAGCATGATTGTTGTGACGCATTGCTGGGTCGCACCGAGGCTGTCGCCGTTGACTCCGCCGATATGTCGGTTGATAAACATGCCCAAACCAAGAGTCGCCAACGCTGACAGGGCGAAACCGATCAAAGCCACCGCAGGGCCGATAAAAAGAACTGAGATGATAAAACCGCCCCCTAAACTTATCAGCATGGTGCGTTGGTCAGGTTGTCCCACGGAGGCTGAAAAACCCGTTGTCGTGTCGGGGGCGGGATAATAATGGCTTTGCAAGGCCATCATTGATCGCGATACGACCGAGGCGGCGACCCAAGCACCTAGAATAGCCGTCATGCCATCCATTGCCAGATCAGCAAGACATGCGAGATTAATGGCGATGGTGAAAATCAACGCCAGCACCCCGAAGGCCCCGATGCGGCTATCACGCATGATATGAAGTCTAGATTCTGAATCGCCCCCGCCGAAACTATCGGCTAAATCAGCCAGCCCGTCTTCGTGGAGTCCGCCAGTAACTACTGCGGCAATAGCCAGCATTACTGCTGCGAGAACCGTGGCCGGGATCGAAAAAGAATAAAGAATCATTGCGGGCAGGGCGGCTATTCCAGCGACCACGACACCGATTAAAGGAAACGCCCAATAGGATGAGGCGAGGGGTCTTGCGGTATCGCTTTCTTGATGGGGCATCGGGATGCGGGTTAAGATGCTCGCGGCGGTGCGAAAATCATTTTGTATGGGCGTGAGTTTCTGCCAGAAGCTCTGCCAAATGTTCTGTTGATTAATCACTTGTCGCTACACCCGCTTCACTAAAAGTTGCCATGCCATTATGCGTTGCCAGTGCGGCTTTGACAACTGATAAAGCTATCGCCGCACCGCTTGCTTCGCCAAGCCGCAAATCAAGATCAAGGATAGCACGTTTACCGAGGGCGTCAATCAGGTGCCGATGCCCCGCTTCTCGCGAGCAATGGCTGATCATGCAATGGTCTAGCGCGCCCGGATTAGCCATCCAAAGCGGCAAGCATGAGGCGGTTACGATAAACCCATCGAGGAGAACTGGTATTCGTTTGATTCTTGCGGCCAGTACAGCCCCTGCGATGGCTGCGAGTTCTCGGCCGCCAAGGGCCGCAAGTGCTGAGACTGTATCGGTGATGGTATCTTTATGTAGCGCAATTCCAGCCTCGACCACTTTACGCTTGCGGGTCATGCCAGAATCATCGAGCCCTGTGCCTCTCCCGGTCCAACCAGCAGCCTCGCCGCCCATAATCGCCATTGCGAGGGCGGCGGCAGGAGTGGTGTTGCCGATGCCCATCTCACCGGCGATGAAAATATCAGTATCCTCATTGACTGATTCCGCGCCCAGACGCATCGCGGCGAGGGTTTCGGCAATGCTCATAGCTGGGGCTTGGGTAAAGTCGGCGGTTGGGGTATCAAGATCAAGCGCGTGGACGTTCAGGGTAATGCCATTTAATCGGCAAATCTGATTAATTGCTGCGCCTCCTGATTCAAAATTCGCCACCATCGCGGCGGTGACTTCAGATGGAAAAGCCGATACGCCATGTTTGGTGATGCCATGATTGCCAGCAAAAATCACGCATTGGGCTTTTTTAATCAGTGGTTTTTCTTTACCTTGCCATCCCGCCATCCAAATGGCGATATGTTCAAGCACACCGAGTGAACCAGCAGGCTTGGTTAGACCTTGCTGGCGGGCGTGCGCTTTATCCATGCTGTCTTGGTCAGCCAGGGGCAGGTTTTTAAGGCAATCGGTGATATTATCGGGGCTTGAGAAAAGCATCATAACTGACCTTTGATGATCATCGGGATTCCTGCCACGATGAATACGACAGTTTCGGCAATGCTGGCGATTCGCTGGTTGATCAGCCCTAACTCATCACCGAATCCGCGTGAGGCAGCGTTATTGGGAATAATCCCCAGACCGACTTCATCTGAGATGAAAATCGCGCGGTGTTTTCCTTCAGCGATCTGGCTTGTTAGTGCCTCAAGAGGCTCGGGCCCAATCCATCTTGGCTATCATTAGGTTATTTAGCCACATGCCCAGACTATCGATGAGAATAACCGAGTGGTCAGGGAGGGGGGTGATGGCGGCGGCGAGGTCTAGCGGCTCTTCTATGGTGTGAAACATATCGGCGCGGGCTTGTCGGTGGCGCTCGATTCGGCTTTTCATCTCATTGTCCAAAGGCTCAGCCACCGCTAGGTAGTGGGGCTTTTGTTCGGCTTCGGCGAGTGCGAGCGTTGAGGCGTAATCGGTTTTGCCCGATCGCACTCCGCCCAGAATAAGCATAGGTGGTTGGCTTGACATCATTTTCTGTCGATACAGAATATCATGGTGGTTAGGCAATAGATTATTTATCTTACTATAGTGAATATGGGGTGAATATAGGACGATGGGACGAAGATGGCAAAATCGCTAGGTCTCTTCATTTTGTCGATTGAGCTGGATCATAGGCGAGGTTATGGGTGGCTACGGTTTTTTTATTAATAACGCATTTGAAAGCTATCGAAGTATTCAAGGATATAGAGATGGAATTTTTGGGGGCGAAATTCGGTAGGATAGTAAATTGTGAAATCTAAATTATATTATGAAAATTATCACGTATCTGTATCAGAGAATATTAAAAAATATTTGAATTCAGTTAAAAATCAAATTCCTAAAGAGAATATAGAAAGCCGCCGCGCGGTGGGTGATACGATTTAACGTTTGCTTTCAGAAAATTTTGAGAAATTTTTGAATGGTTGGTGCAAAGAATACTCTGGTGAGTTTGAAAGGCATTCCATGGCAGATTTAGCATTCACAGATACACAAAATTTTATTCCATTGTAGATGTAAAAACTCATAGAGTTGATACAGCATTTAACATGCCAAATTTAACTTCAGTTGAAAGATTGTCTAGGGTCTATGAATTTAATAAGAACATATTCTCTCTACTGATCGTGCAATTCACGCCGATTTAATGTGTGCTATCACTATGATAGACACTGCGTCACAATTTACAAGGTGAGGCGAAAAAACCATCCATTTTTTCACTATGACTGAGAGAATTGGTTCCTCGAATGGCGTAGGTCAAGATTGGAATTTCCCGAGGATAAAGTTCTCCCCTCCAAGGTTTTGTTCCTTTTGATTCTGGGCTTAAGTTCTTATTTTTACATACCAAGTCGCACGGGCCTTGCCGTGTTTAGTGATGTGCCCTGAGTTCACAAGCTCACGTAGCCGAACCTTGATCGTGTTTTTGTTGTCGCCGGTTAGTCCTTCGATCTTAGATAGGTTAAGGCGTTCATGTGTTTCAAATAGGCTCATGATTTTTACAGATAATTCCGGCAACTCCATGTCGTCTATTTGGTATTGTTTGCGATCCAAACGCGCAAGCAGATTATCTTTTTGTTTTTTTAGACAACGTAAGAAAAACCCAATCCAAGGTACCCAATCTGGATCACTGCCTTTGAGTGTCGTTTGGGTGCGGCGCAGGTTCTTGTAGTAGAGGTCTTTATTCTCTTCGATCACGCTTTCCAGAGAAGCATAAGGAACATAGGTATATCCTGCTCTGAGCAGCATCAAAGTGGTCAAAATGCGTGATAACCTGCCATTTCCATCTTGGAATGGGTGAATTGCTAAGAACTGCACCGTGAACACCGCCGACGATCAGAAGTGGGTGCATGGACTCTTCATCAACAGCTTTGCGTGACCAATGCACCAGTTTCTCCATGAGGTGTGGTGTATCAAATGGCTGGGCTGTTTCGAAAATAACGCCGATTTCATGGCCATTAGCATCGATGGCAACGACATTGTTCGACAGTTTTTTGTAGTCGCCCCGATGCCGCTCATCTTTGGTGCTATGACGTAGTAAAACTTGATGTAGTTGGTGGATATGGTTCTCAGTGAGTGGCATATCTTCGAAGGCCTGAAAAACCAGATCCATGGCCTCGGCATAGCCTGCGACCTCTTGTTCATCGCGTGAATCAAACTTTTGCATTTTGATGTTGGATAGCAGAGTTTCAACCTGAATATCCGTGAGTTTTGCACCTTCAATCCGCGTGGATGAGCCAACGCTTTCTACCATCGCCATCTTACGCAGAGCATTCAGGCGATCGGGCGACAGGGTCTTCAATGCTTCCCAGCGGCCCTTGAACTCATCGATTTCCGCAATCAGTTTTACGAGGGCTTGGGTTAAAGGTATGTTTGGCTCAATCATTTGAACTTGGTCTTTATATATTCGATTTCATACCCGATTATATCCGATTTATCGATTGAATTTTTTGACCTAGTACGATCTCGATGCTCTTCCTGAGCGTACTCCGTCTAGAATAAGTATAGGTGACCAGCTTGACATCATTTTTCTGTTGGCAATAGACTATCGTCGTAGTTAAGTAATGGATAGTTTACCGTAACATGACAAAAGAACAAACGAAAATCCTTATCATCCATTTACGTTGGAGCAAAAAGCAGCGTTTGCACTGGCGTCAAACTGGGCGATTAATCAATTAAAAGGTGCGATGGAAACCGTCCATTTTTTCACTATTGCTGAGAAAAGAGGAGGACTTAAGGCAGGCACGCAAACCAAGCGCATTAAAAATCTCGTCAAAAAGATACGCAATCTCACCTCTCATCAGTGCCATAGCGATAACTATTGTTTGACCATCGAAGATGTGAAAATGCTGAACAAGCTGCAGCAAGCGACTATCTTTGAGTATCGCAAACGCAACCCGCAAGCGCGACAAAAAGCCAAAACTGAAGAAAAAGAGGCTAGGCAGGTGATACTGAATAAAGATTTTGACCCGTCGAATGTAGAGAGTCAATTTTTTCACTTCAAACAATCGCCGTTGACCGATCACAAGCAACCTGAACTTGCTTTTATTTTAGGGTTATTTTTGGACAAAGAGCAAATCGCATTTCTGCTCGGCAAGTTGTGTTTCAGCCAAAAGTATAATTCTGTTGAGAAGCAAGCAGAAATCGAGAAGCAAGCAGAAATCGAGAAGCAAGCAGAAATCGAGAAAGAAAGCAGAAATCGAGAAGAAAGCAAAAGAGATGTTGCTAAATTGTCTCGCCCAGCCAGTAAATGGGATCAGGCGTATGAATGACCGAGATACAGGTCAATGGCTCAACCCTGAACATGAATTCGCTTTTGCGGCCTGGGGAATATCTGAGGACGAGACAAAAAGCGGGAATGAATGGTCGCTGGATGACCATTTATTTCATACGACAGCTAATCGGGTTTATTATTTACAAAGGTATTTTGGAAGGATTTGCCTTCAGCCGTGTGGAAACAACCACCTCCGATGGTGACAAAGATGATGATAAACTTGAACAAAAACGTGTATATTCGGATGATCAAGATAAGCCTCTAAATATCCGCTATAACACCATCGCGGTTGAACATCAGAAAAGTGGGGTCAAGGGAACGCTTGGATTGCGAGCATTGCTTTATATTGTTGTCGCCTATCTTGATAAAAGTCATAAGAAACAAGCTATTAATAAATTTATTAAGCATTGGCTCGATAAAAATGCTGACTATAAGCATCGGAAGAAGACTCCCAAGAGTGATGATAAATCTCTCGATAAGAAGATAAAGGCGCGATGTGATTACCTGATCAGCTTATATGAAAATAAAAAAGAAAACGCCGCCTAATCTGCAAGATCAGATACGCTTTATCACCAAACGAATTGCTGTTGCTTGCGGAAAAAAAATGATAGGGCGCTTAACAAACATGAGTATAAACATCTTGAGGATCTGGTACGATATTATCGTAAGCAAGATTTATATGGTTATTTGACTAAAGCTGGAATCGATGACCTGCAAGCGATTGAACTCGGTTATGATGATGAAAAATCGCTCAAATACGCCATCAAGAAGGATAGGATTCAGGGCGTCTATAAAGATATGGTGGGTGATTATGACGCTTATCTAAAGGGCGTGAGAGAAGAAATCATAAGAAGGATGATGAGGAAAAAGAGCGTATCGCCAAAGCTATCGGTTGCCGTTTACCCTCTTCATCTTCAGTACTCCCATCGATGCCGGTGGGTTTGCCTGCTTGGAATCTTGCGGCAGGAATATTTTTCTGAAGAAAAAACGACCCCTAAATTGGTTGATTTGATAAAAAAACTCAGTGAGAATTTTTTTCCTGATGCACCAAATGGGAATACGAAAGATACGGCAAAAAAACGTAAGCAATTTTTTCCTGATGTGCCAAATGAGAAGACGAAAGATGCTACAAAGCAACGTGATCAATGGTGTAGGAAACAGCTTTTGCTGTGCATGGCTTGGGATATTGTCGTAAATCTGAGTGACCAACTGATTGTTCCTGGTAGTGGAGACGAGTTTCCTAAGTTAGTGGATATAGGGTGCTCTCTTATGTTTGGCGACAAGAAGATTATCATCAAATTTGGTGAATCGTGGCGTAATATGTCGAAGCTGGACAAGATATTTGCCAGTAAATTGATCAAGCATTATCTGAATGATGCCAAGGAGGTGCCGTTATTGGAGTCTGACGAAAACAAATCAGACCAGTCGATCGAAATCAGCGTTGATCGAGATGCGCGGTGAACGTTATCTTTTTATGCAGGCTATTTTGCAATGGGAATGTGACCTGGCTGAAAGAGAATCGTAACAGCGTTCAACTGCTTACGGAAGGCGATGAACAGTATGTCGAGTTTTTTAGACATCTGCTAAGTAAGGCAGGTTTAGGTGAGGAAGTCACAAAGGAAGTCACAGATTTCAGAAACAATGCTTTCCACGATGACCTTGTCTGATGATGGGCGTTTCAGCCTATTGCCCGGAGCCGATCAAAAATATTTATGAGGACCTTGAAAAAAAAGCGGGATGGAAGACGATCTGAACAGAAAAAGACTGCCGCCAGAGTATTGGGGAAAAAAAATTAGATTAGCGAATGATCAGGTTTTGGGCACTATTGACAGTGGCAGTTTTTCTTGCTATCAAGATAAAGTTTGGTTTTCTTAACAAGAGGTTATCCAGCGTCCGCTGGAGACACCCCGTTTTGTTGGGGTAAGCCAGACATTTATTAAGGTCCATTGCTAGTACCGCTCATCAAAATGCTGGAGACACCCCGTTTTGTTGGGGTAAGCCAGACTTTTTTCTTTTTTTATCTATCAAGAAAGATGTGAGCTGGAGACACCCCGTTTTGTTGGGGTAAGCCAGACAAAAAATATCGGCGTGTAATGAAGTATGCTAGCCAATCTTCGCTGGAGACACCCCGTTTTGTTGGGGTAAGCCAGACTTATAGTCCATACCGTAAATAAATCGGGCCTCCTAGCCGCTGGAGACACCCCGTTTTGTTGGGGTAAGCCAGACTCTTGGAACGTCTTCTGTTGCTCTTTCGAGGCTGGAGACACGCCGTTTTGTTGGGGTAAGCCAGACTAGTCATAGTGTCGTCCCTCCTAAGGACGGGCTGGAGACACCCCGTTTTGTTGGGGTAAGCCAGACATACCTCATCAGCTTCCACCATTGTTTGAGGCTGGAGACACCCCGTTTTTGTTGGGGTAAGCCAGACTATTAAAGTCTAGTTATGGCGCTAGAAATTGCTGGAGACACCCCGTTTTGTTGGGGTAAGCCAGACGTTAGTTCATACGGTGGACGCATTGGCCTCCTAGCCCGCTGGAGACACCCCGTTTTGTTGGGGTAAGCCAGACGCCATTCTCGGCTTGGATATACGGGTATCGCTATGCACGCTGGAGACACCCCTTTTTGTTGGGGTAAGTTAATCCCGCCACTCGATCTTTTGGGCTGAGGGCAGGCTTAATTTCTCACATCAAATCACTAATCAGTCGTTGCAATCCATACTGATTTAATGTGTGCTATCTCTATGACAGACACTGCATCACAAGCCACAAGACGAGGCGGAAAAAAACGCATCCGTAATGCCGGTGGAAAAACAATTAGTCAGGCTATTCAACAGCTCGACTGGCAGTTGCCACGCTATATTGATGATCCGACTGAACCCTTGTCAGAAAATGACCTCGACAGAATTCATGACACCTCAATGCGCGTACTTGAGGAAATAGGTATCGTCTTTCTCAATGACGAAGCGCTGGACTACCTCGAAAAAGCTGGGTGCAAGGTAGAACGCGCCACACAAAATGTCCGAATGGACAGAAACCTAGTTGCGGAGGCTATCGCCAAAGCTCCCGCAGTTTTCACTCTCACCCCGCGCAACCCCAAAAGACAAATCACCATCGGCGGTGATAATTTCGTCTATTCAACAGTCGGGTCTGCACCAAATGTCAGTGATCTTGATGGCGGCAGACGGATCGGCACGCAACATGATTTTCGCAACCTGTTGAGGCTTAACCAGTATTTTAACTGTCTCCATTTCATCTCAGGCTATCCCGTGGAACCCGTGGATATCCACCCATCGATCAGACACCTTGATTGTATCTATGATATGCTCACCCTGACCGATAAAGTCGTCCATGCCTATTCGCTCGGTAGTGGGCGCGTTGAAGATGCGATGGAGATGGTGCGCATAGGTTCGGGATTAACCGAAGACGAATTCACCAAAACCCCTTGTATGTTCACCAATATCAACTCAACCTCGCCCCTTAAACATGACTGGCCGATGCTCGATGGCGCGATGCGCTGCGCTAAACGTGGACAAGCCGTGGTCATCAGTCCTTTCACCCTCGCCGGCGCGATGGCCCCTGTGACCGTTGCTGGCGCAGTAGTTCAGCAAAACGCTGAATTCCTCGCCGGATTAGTCCTGATGCAACAGGTTAAACCTCACACGCCAGTTGTCTATGGGGCCTTTACGTCTAATGTGGATATGAAATCAGGCTCCCCTGCCTTCGGCACGCCTGAATATGTCCGCGCCATGCAAATATCAGGGCAGATGGCTAGACGATATAACTTGCCATGGCGCGGCTCAGTCGCCTCAGCCGCCAACTACCCCGACGGCCAAGCCGTCTGGGAGAGCATGGCCTCGCTCAACGCGATCTCTTCAGGGCACTGCAATATGGTCTATCATGCGGCGGGTTGGCTCGAAGGGGGGCTTTGTGCGAGTTTTGAGAAATTGATCATGGATTGCGAAATGCTCCAGCAAATGATCTATCTCAACCAACCACTCGATGTATCCGATGATGCACTCGCTTTTGAGGCGATCAAAGAAGTCGGCCCTGGTAGCCATTTCTTTATGGCAGAACACACCCAAAGACGTTTTAAAGATGCGTTTTACGCACCATTCCTTTCCGATTGGCGCAATTTTGAGACCTGGGAGGAAACCGGAGCCGTCACAACCGAGTATCGTGCCAATGCTGTTATGAAAGACATATTACGCGATTTTACCCCGCCGCCGATCGCCCCGGCGATTGATGATGCGTTAAAAGATTTTGTAGAGCGGCGCAAAGCTGAAGGCGGTGTTCCCACCGACTTCTGATTACGGCATCGTCAGCACAACCCGCAACGCCTCATCAGATTGGGCGACCTCTAAGGCTGTATTGATCTCATCAAAAGCAAAACGATGACTAATCATCCCTTCAAGATCGAGAGCACCATCCATATAATGTCGTATCAGGGCGGGGATATCCTCGCTAATCACCGATGACCCCATCTTGGTGAAAACCAGCGACAGTGAATCCCCAGCAAGGCTCGAGGCATCTAATGACAAAAGGTCGTTCGATGCAGGCATCCCCACGATAACCACACGCCCACCTTTTCGTAGTAAATCGACGGATGAGGCAATCGCGCGTGAAGACCCGGCAGCCACCAGCGCCTTATCAAGACCATAACCGCCGCTCAAACGACGGGCGAGGGCCGGGACATCACCATCTAAAGGATTGGCAAAATGTGTCGCGCCACATTGCCGTGCTATGTTTTCTTTTGTCGGATTGGTATCGATAGCCAAGATCGTCTCCGCCCCCGCTATTCTTGCCGCTTGTATCGCACTCAGCCCGACGCCGCCCACACCGATCACCGCGAGATGATCGCCTTTGTTAACCTGGGCCACGCGTTTGACGGCCCCCCAGCCGGTAATCACACCGCAAGCCAGCAAAGCCGCGTGATCCATCGGCATCTCATCAGGAATGGCGACAATCTGCCCGATATCCACAATAGTCTCAGTAGCGAAACCGCCTGTGTTATAGGCTTGTTTGACGGGCGCGCCGGCGGTGGTTTGAAAACGTCCCTCTGGCACTTGCGGTGGGCGGTCGCAACAAACGGGCATCGCGTTAAGGCATTGTGCGCACGACCCACATGAACTGATCAAGGTCGCCACGATATGCTGGCCTTTTTCGAGATTTTGAACATCATCTCCCATCTCAAGAACAACGCCAGCAATTTCATGCCCCAGAACGATTGGGTATTCAGCTTCCCACCCGCCGTTCATATATAAAATGTCACTATGGCAGATAGACGAAGATTTAACCGCAAGACGCACTTCACGCGGGGCAAGCTTCCCAAGCGTGATCTCCTCAAAACGCATTGCCTGATCAGGGGCAGAAAGGATTGCAGCCTTCATGATTTTCAGACAATGGTGTTTTTTCCGCTATGTTGTAAAGCGAAAAATTAATGCCGCCCAAACAAAAAGCCTGCAGGTGATTTCTGCAGGCTTCTTGTCCAAAAATAAGGGCAGGTTATTTAAGCACTGCGCTTTGTTTCTGTGATGAACTGATCTTCTTCGGTTGAATCAGTTAGCGCCGTTGTCGATGAAGCGCCGCCTTTAACGGCCACGCTGACCGCATCGAACCATCCTGCACCTACTTCACGCTGATGACGATGCGCCGTATAGCCTCTGTCTTCTGCACCAAATTCAGCATCCTGCAAGGCAGAATAGGCGGTCATGCCGCTTTGGGCATAGCCGCGCGCCAATTCAAACATTGAATAATTGAGCGAATGGAAGCCCGCCAGAGTGATAAACTGGAATTTATACCCCATCGCGCCCAATTCACGCTGGAAGCGAGCAATATCGGCCTCCGAAAGATTAGCCGACCAGTTAAAAGACGGGCTACAATTATAAGCAAGCAACTGGTTAGGATAAACTTTCCTGATTGCCTCAGCGAATTGCTTTGCTTGATCAAGATCGGGCTTTGAGGTTTCCATCCACAGCAGATCAGCGTATTCAGCATAGGCAAGGCCTCGCGTCACGCAACGCTCAAAGGCATTTTTATCGGTCAGATAATAAAACCCTTCAGGCGTCCGCTCACCGGATAGATAGGGCGCATCGCGCTCATCGACATCACTGGTGATCATTTTTGCGCTTTCAGCGTCAGTCCGGGCAACGATCAATGTAGGCACTTTGGCGATGTCCGCTGCGAGTCTCGCCGCATTCATGGTCGTGATATGCTGCTGAACCGGAACAAGAACTTTGCCGCCCATATGCCCGCATTTTTTCTCGCTTGCCAACTGGTCTTCAAAATGAACTCCGGCGACTCCGGCCTCGATATAGGCGCGGGTGATCTCAAAAGCGTTGAGTGCACCACCAAAGCCTGCTTCGGCATCGGCAATAATCGGCGCGAGCCAATCGGTCTTTGGTGCGTGGCCATTGTTTTCCATTGTCTCTACTTGATCGGCGCGTTGCAGGGCTCTGTTGATCCGCCGTGCGAGTTCAGGGGCTGAATTGGCGGGATAGATCGACTGATCCGGATACATTCCACCGGCGGTGTTGCTATCAGCCGCTACTTGCCAACCTGAAAGGTAAATAGCCTTCAATCCAGCGCGTACCTGTTGCATGGCCTGGTTGCCGGTCATCGCGCCCAGAGTGTTGACGTAGTCCTCAGTCTCCAGAAGCCGCCACATTTTATTGGCGGTTTCGCGTGCGATGCTGTGTTCCACATCGATGGAGCCCGATAATTTTTTCACATCAGTGAGAGTGTAATCACGTTTGATGTTGGCAAAGCGCCCAGCGGGCGCGCGAGTCAGCTGTTCAAATTCGGTCATGAGTCCCTCCTTAAGTAGGAATGCCAGATGTATGTTTATGCCTTAAATAGAGTAAAAATAATAAAAACGCTATGAAAATAGTGAAAATATGAAAATTGTAAATTATTTACATTTACAAGTTGCAAAACTAACACTACTTGATCTTGTGAGACAATCGGGTATAAGCATCCTAAGACTTGAACGCAACACGATCGAGGATATTCCGGTTATGGTTAAATACACCGAGATACCCGACCCCTTAAATCGGCAAGGCGAGACCACTGAATTATCAAGTCTCTATGGATTGACGCCAAAAGTCGAAGCAGCAGTGATTGCGGCTCTTGTTGCAGGAAGCACCGAGCGAATCATCTCGCTCGTCTCACCACTGCACCCCGCCGATCAGGCTGACTTGATTGAACGCCTTAACAGAGCGCAGCGCAAAAGACTGGTGCAGGTACTCGCAGGAAAAATGGATCCTGCCACACTGACTTACCTACCCGAAGATATTCTAGAAGAAGTCGTTGATGTTCTTGGCGCTGAAGACCTAGCGCGCGCCTTGCCTAGTCTTGAGAGTGATGATGCGTTTGATATTCTGGAAGACCTTGAAGGCGAAGACTTGCTGGAGGTTCTGGCGGCGATGCCTGTGGGCGAACGCCTGATCGTCGAAGAAACCTTATCCTATCCCGAAGATTGCGCTGGACGTATGATGCAGCGTGAGGTGGTGGTCTGCCCGTCGCATTGGACAGTGGGGCAATCGATCGATTATCTGCGTAGCATTGATAAAGAGAATCTTCCTGATGACTTTTATAGCATCGTCATCATTAACCCAAAACATAGGGTTTTGGGGCAGGTTCATCTGGGGCATTTGCTGTCATCTGATCGGCCTATAAGGCTATCGGCGATCATGGAAACCACGCCGCATCAGATTCCCGTCACGATGGACAAGGAAGAAGTAGCACTGCTTTTTCGCCGTTATGGGCTTGTTTCGGCTAGTGTGGTCGATGATCAAGGAAAACTGGTGGGGGTTATCACAGTCGATGACGTAGTCAATGTGATCGATGAAGAAGCTGAAGAAGATCTGATGGCCTTGGCGGGGGTGAGCGGTGGCAGTTTTCGCTCCTCGTTGGTCACCACTGTGCGCTCGCGTTTTTCTTGGCTTTCGGTCAATTTGCTCACTGCGATTATCGCCTCGGTGGTGATAGGATTTTTTGATGAGACGATAGAAAGACTGGTGGCGTTGGCGGTGCTGATGCCAATTATTGCCTCGATGGGGGGTAATGCGGGAACGCAAACCGTGACGGTGGCGGTGCGCGCGTTGGCGTTGCGGCAACTATCGCGCTCGACGATGAAGCGATTCATCGCAAAAGAACTATCGGCGGGAATTATCAACGGGGTTGTTTTTGCAGCGGCGGCCGCGGCCGTGTCGTGGTTCTGGTTCGCCAGTATCGAAATCGCAGCGCTGATGGGATTCGCTATGCTAACCAATATGGTGGTGGCGGCGATGAGTGGAGCAGCTATTCCGGTTGTTTTATCGCGTTTTGGTATAGACCCGGCGGTAGCCTCATCGGTTTTTATTACCACTGTTACCGATGTTATCGGGTTTTTGACGTTTCTTGGCATGGCAGCGATCTTTATCGTCTGATTTGCCATGGCTTTGCATATGAAAAAACTTTCAGTTGGCTCAGAGAGCATCGAAGGGCTCGCTGAATGGCATGCCACGGTTCTTGCGCGTGATGGGCGAATAATGCATGTCACCAGATCTTTTCCCAGACGGGCCAATGAGATTTTATCTGCTGGCGGGTCTATGTATTGGGTGATCAAAGGCCGGATGTGTGCAAGGCAGGTAATCGAGGATTTTGCCGAGGTAGAACGTGGCGATAGTAAACCCGCTTGCGGAATTGTGCTCAGGCCGGGGCTTATTCCCGTGCTTCAGAGGAAATCAAGACCGTTTCAGGGGTGGCGCTATCTTGAGGCCCCTGACGCGCCGCCGGATTTGCCACAATCAGAGGACGGATCATCCGCCGCTATGCCGGATGAAATAGCGGAAGAATTGCGCGATTTAGGGCTGCTTTAGGTACTTTCTTTGACGAAGGTAACGGCGAACATCGGGCGTCCGTCAAATAGCATTTCGCGTTCCGCACCTGACAGCATCTCAAAACGTTGCATAGTGATTGGCCCTGCCATTCGGTATCCGTCTTGGGCAAGGTTGCGGCGATGAAATTCGAGCGCGGCCGCCTCGAAACTTTCGGCAATGATGGTGATGCGATTTTCATTCATAGTATCTTTTTATCCTCTAATAAGTGGTTATTCAGATTGGCATGATTCATGCAGTGTTTTCAAACAACAATTTATCAGGCCGCATTATCTTCTTCCCATTCGGCTTCAGGCAACAATGGAGTCGCGCTTGCAGTGCCTCTCGGCATAACAACAAACGTACCCTGTTCCTCGGTTGGGAGCGCGGGGCGCGCCCGCATACGAACCACCACGAAGATGCCCATCATTGCATGAGCGATGGTCAGAATCCGCGAAAAACGCCATCGCGCCGAATAGAAATATCATATAACCCATAACCGGCGCGCCCACCATCGAGCCGATTCCGCTGATCATAATCAGCTTAGAACTGCTGCTGACGACCTGCTTTGAGGTGAGAAAATCATTGGCATGGGCGATATAGAGTGAATAAAGCGGCGTGCTACCCCCGCCATGAATGAGCGCCGCGAGAATCAGTAAGCCAAAACTACGGTCGCCAATAAACCAGGCGCCAAGCGCACTGATGAACCGAAAGAATATGGGCAAACAGAATCACTGTGCGGCGATCGATGATATCGGATAATTTGCCTATAGGGTATTGCAGAATCAGCGTTCCGACCACAAAAGAGGACATGAAGATAGAAATCTCATTGATGGTCATCCCCAATTTGCTGGCGAAAACCGCTCCCATGCCGAAAATCATCGCCGAAGTCATGCCGATAAAAGCCATGCCAGATACCGCAAGGGGCGAGGTTTTATAAACATGTTTGAATGAGGCGCGCTCAGGTTCTTGAAAATCAGGCACTTTCGCCGCAGTCATCAGAATCGGAATAACCGCAAGCGAGACCAGAATAGACGCCCATAAAAACAGGTGATAGCTCGCGCCATCATCAAGAACCAGCATCAGTTGTCCGCAAATCAGCCCTAGCATCTGCGCGATCATGTAAAAGGATAGCAATGCGCCTCTGGTATCATTAGTGGCTTTGTCGTTAATCCAGCTTTCAGCGACAATATAAAGCCCCACATAGGCAAAGCCGGTTATAACACGCATGAAAAACCAAACGACGGATATCTCGACAATCGCATGGATGAGTATAGAAGACGAGGCGAGCCCCGCCATTGCCCCGAAAACCCTTACATGCCCCACGCGGCTGACGATGGTTGGTACAAAGAACGAACCGATAACATAACCGAAATAAAAGCCGCCCATGACGAAGCCGGTTACCGAAACGCCGAAAGACAGTTGCTCGGCTTTAATCCCAAGCAAAACCCCCTGCAGGCCGTTGCCGACCATGAACAGGGCGATGCCAAAAAACAAAGTCCATGAGGAAAGTAGCGCAGCTTTCATTTGCGTTCTCCTGAATCAAGAAAATACTGGCCACCCAGCGCCACACTTAATCGAGCTCCGATTACTCCCTTTTATCCGGCAATGCAAAGTGTTTTTATTACGCGGGGGAAAAATATTTTGTGGTCAGGTGGGAAATCGTCTGGGCCTGCTGGTCTACCATAGTATCAAGTTCCCCAATCGTGCTGATTTTGAACATATCATAAAAGATCAAAGGCAGGTCAGTTTCAGCGTCGCGGTCATCTTTGACCGACGTCATGGTGATACTCATAATCTGATGTAAATCCATCAACTTTTGTCCCGCTTTGAGTAGGTGATCGGTCTCGATTTTATCGATGACGCCAGTTTGAGCCAAATAAGCGAGGGCGTCTATGGCCTTGGGACGAAGCGTTTTATCCCCCCCCGGATGAAGCAGCTGGAGCATCTGTGCTAGAAAATCAAAATCAATCAGCCCGCCGTCGATTAGGCGCAGGTCATGCGGGCTTTTAGGTGGGTTATGCTGGCGGATTCGCCCGCGCATATCGGTGACGTCCTTGATAACTTTTTGCGCATCTCGTGGCAGCTGCATGATTTTTAAGAGGTTTTTGCTCACCTCCCTTGTCAGATCCCCATGATTGATCCCAGCAACAATTCTGCCTCGAACCAGCGCCATATGCTCCCAAGTCCAAGCGTGCTCTATTTGATATTTGAAAAAACGTGCGGCTGAAACCGTAACAGGACCAGACTTACCGCTTGGTCTTAGGCGCATATCCACCTCATAGCATTTGCCCTCGGCGGTCGGAGCGGTGAGTGCGTTGATCAATTCCTGTCCGATGCGGGTGAAATACTGGTTGGCGGTTATTGGTTTCTCGCCATCTGAGACCGCATCTGCTTCAGCACTATGGATGAACACCAAATCGAGGTCAGACGCGATGGTCATTTCTTTCGCGCCAAGCCGGCCTAACGCCATGACCACCATCGAACTTCCTTTGATTGCGCCATGCTGGGCGACGACCAAGTCTTCGGCGTAAGGCAGCACGCTGAGGATTGTCGCCTCGGCAATCGCTGAGAAAGTCTCGCCAGCTTCAGACGCTGAAATGAAGCCAGTGATCATCTGAACGCCTGTCTGGAACTGCATGTCTCTCACCGTACAACGAAGCAGATTGAGCTTGTCCTCATAAGATCGTCCATTAGCCATAGCATCAGCTAGCTGCGCAGCGAGTACCGCAACCCCGCAGTCTAAAGGCTGCCAGAATTCATGATAGAGCAAATTATCGACCAAGCTCGGATGACGCGCCATCTGTTCGGCCATAATCGGCGAGGCGGCTAGAATGGTTCCAATTGCTTTTGCAATGTTGGAGTTGCTTTCGAGCAGAGAGAAAAACTGAATTCCAGCGGGTAAGTTTTCGACCATGCGGACAAAAGCTGAAAAAGCGGTGTCAGGACGAGCGGCTTTGCTGAATTGGTAGAGCAGGTCAGGCAGGATTCGCGCGAGAATATCACGTGATCGTCCGGACCGGGTCGCGGGGATTCTTCCCGCCATCCACCCCCGGCAAACCGGGATAATGTTTTGTGGGCTCTCATAACCCATTTCGGTTAATTTATCATAGAGCAAATCGGTATTATCATCATCGCCGATCAGCAAATCTGAAATAAGTGGGGCGAGGATTTTATCCGTGGTCGTCGGATCAAGCCCCACCCGTGTTGATATAGCGTGGGTGCTGTCCCAGACCTCATCAATAATCCGCTCGAGTGATTGCTTGAAACTTTCAACACGGTCATGCCCGCAAAATCCCGCGAGGCGTTCCATGTGATCAAGGGATTTGGGCAGTTGGTGCGTTTGTGCGTCATTGATCATTTGCAGGCGATGCTCTAGCCGTCTTAAGCGATGGTAATGATCCGCGAGCAGGCTTGCGTCCTCCTCGCTGATCCACTGGTTTTTTGCGAGTGCGTGAAGTGCGGGGATAGTATTACCGCATCGCAAAGAAGGCTCGCGGCCCCCGGCGATCAGCTGTTGGAGATGGACAAAGAACTCAACCGACCTGATACCACCACGTCCTTTCTTGACGTTAAATCCAAGTAATCCATCAGTTTTGTTCTCGCGGCGCAACATGATTCGCATATCTTCTAGCACCGAATAATCAAGATAGCGCCGCCAGATAAAGGGCTGGATTGCCTCAAGAAACTCACGAGCAAACGCAAGGTTGCCGGCAACCGGGCGTGCTCTGATAAAAGCGGCGCGCTCCCAAGTGCGAGCAATGGCTTCATAGTAAGTGATCGCCGCGTTAAATCTGATCGCGACCGGCGAAACCCCCGGGTCCGGGCGCAGGCGCAGGTCAACCCGCCACCCGATTCCGTCCGGGGTTGGCTGTGATAGAATTTTAGCCAGCCGCCGTGTTCTCTCGATATAAGCGTGGCTGCTCAGGTGATTATTCTCATCGTCACGATGAATAACGATCAGGTCTATATCCGAAGAAAAATTTAACTCGCCCGCACCAAGTTTTCCCATCGCCAGAATAAACCAGCCTTTTTCATCCAGATTCTCGTGTTTTCTTGTGTCGCGCACGAGCCAATCGGCAATCTCGGACACCGCCAGTTCCGCCGCTTGGCTCAGCCATGTCATCTGCTGCGGCATCGCCTCTAGCGAGAAAATATCCGCGACTGAGACCACCATATTGACTTTCCCGCGGAAATGACGTGTTGCCTCCATCACTTGGTCTTCGGTGGTGGCGGCCGCGATGGCCGCGCTATAGGCGGCGCGCGCATTGGCAATAATCCCTGCACCCTTACCGCCCAATACCTGATTAAGATCAGCGCTGTTTTTGCGTATAATCCGCCCAAGATAAGGAGCGATATCCATCGCGGCGGCTAGGGGTATCGCGGCCTCCTCAGCGATTGATATCTCCGTGAGAAAACTGTTACATTCGGAAAAATGTTCAGAAGGCACGAGTAATTTAGGCTTGCCAGCAACAAGATCATTCATAGCGCGACTATAGCATATTTATTGGCGTATCGGGATTAAACACTTGATTTATTGCGTTGTAAATAGCATAAACAAAGCCTTCATTCACGTGATGGGTAAGGTTTTGTCCTCATCTCTTATACGAAAATATCCAGTGGCCGTGCGTGCGCTGGTGGCGATCGGGATTATCCTCCTCGCCCTTGCCAGTTGTAACGCGCTGGTTGCCACCAAGCCGGAGAAGCCTCTGCAGCCGAGCCGTGAGCAAGTGTGGACGGTCGAACAGGCGGTTATCCATTTTGAGAACGCCTATCCGCATAAATCAGCTTTCGGTCATGTTCGAGCCGCACGCAAATCCGGCTTATCCTTTAATATTTCAGGCGAGGTCGTGGGTATTGCCGATCATTTCAAAAATGGTGCTTTTGTTAGAAAAGGTGATGAGTTGGCCCGGCTTGAAACCGACCTTCGGGTTTTAGACCGTGATGAGATCAAGATTCGGCTCGCGGCGAGCGAAACCAATACCGCCGAGTTAGCAAAGCAACTTGAATTGCGTGAGGCGCAATATGTGCGGATGCAGTCGATGAACGCGGCCTCCATCGCCTCCCAGTCCTCCCTCGATGAGGTCAGTCTCGCTTTATCGATTGCCAGAAACGCACTTGAGCAATCGCGTTCAAGCCGTGCCCAGTTGACGTTGGCCCTGAAACGGGCTGAGAAAAACCTCGCGGACGCCGTCTTGCGCGCGCCTTATGACGGAATTCTCTCCAAGGTCACGATCGGGCTCGGGGTTGTGCTAACGACGGGCGCACCGGTTGCCGAGTTCACCGATATCAATAGCCTCGAGGCGTCCTTTGTTGTGCCGTCTGAGATTTTTGCAGATCAAGCCAGATTAATCGGCACGCCCATCAGTGTTATTTGGAAGGCGGGGGGGAAAAATATCAAAACCCAAGAAGCCATTATTAAACGCGCCGAGGGTAATGTTGATACAGTAGATGGTGGCGGCAGGCTTTACGCCTCGATGCCGCCAGCGGTCGGCGATCTACCGCCTATTCCTGAAGGTGCGTTTGTTGAGGTATCCTATTCATCGGGCTTGCTTGAAAATGTCGCTAAAGTCCCTGAAGCCGCACTGAATAGCGATGATGGGGCGGTTTATGTGATTACAGACGGGCGCGCTGAACGCCGTAGCATCCAAGTGATCCAGAAAAGCGACGGCGCCGCGTTTATCAGGGGTGATATCGCTAACGGTGAGCAGATTGTCGCCACACGCCTGCCAGGGCTTGGTGAGGGAATGAGGGTATCCTCGGTCACGCCATGAAAACCTCACCAATTTTAGAGTTTTTTATCCGTCACAAAACCGCCTCTAATTTGCTGATGATTTTGATGATTGTGATCGGCGTCATTTCCCTGACCAATCTTAATCGTCAGTTTTTTCCTAGTTTCACCGTCGAGATTGTCGCGGTGGAGGTTGAATGGACTGGCGCAACCGCTGAAGACGTGGACGCCAATATCATCCAACCGCTTGAGCCTGAGCTGCGCTCGATCACCAATGTTAAAAAAGTGATTTCGAGAAGCTATGAAGGTGTGGGGAGTATTGAGGTAGAATTCAAATTCGGCACGGATATGAAAAAAGCGGTCGCCGATGTCGAAGCTGTGGTCAACCAGACCAATTTCCCCGAAGAAAGCGACACCCCCGTGGTCGTGAAGGGCGAGGCGTATGATACGATCAGTACTTTGGTGATTTCGGGGGATTTTGACTTAGAAACCTTGCGCGTTCACGCTAAGGAAATAAAGGAAGACCTGCAACGGGCAGGCGTTGATCGTATAAAAATAGATGGGTTGCCTGATGAAACTATCCTGATCGAGATCAGTCAAAATGAGTTGGCAAGACTTGGTATGTCGCTAAACGATATATCAGCCATTATCACCCGCACATCCCTTGATGTTCCGGCTGGAAGTTTTGCCGATGGTGCATTGCGGGTACGCTCTTTGGGGTTGCTCAAGACGGTTAGCGAATATGAGAAGATAGAGGTTGTAATCCGCCCGGACGGCGGCAAAGTGACCTTGGCTGATATAGCGACAATCACCAGAACGATAGACAGTCCTTCGATCACGATGAAGCGCAATAGCGCGCCGGCGGTGGCCTTGACTTTTCAGCGCGGGCAGAGCAATGACTCGCTTGAGATCAACCAGGTGGTCCAGAACTGGCTTAGCGAATATCGGAGCCGCGCTCCGGAATCTCTCATCATCGAGCAATTTGACGTTCGGGCCGATCTTATACAGCAAAGAATTTCTCTTTTGGTCAAGAACGGGCTTGGTGGATTGGCTCTGGTGCTGATCGTATTGTTTATGTTTCTGTCGTTCAAAGTGGCGATTTGGGTAGCGACCGGGATTCCTGTGGCTTTTCTCGCCACTTTCGGCGTGATGTGGTTAAGTGGGCAGACCATCAATATGATCTCGCTGTTTGGTTTGATTATGGCGCTTGGGATTGTGGTTGATGACGCGATTGTTATCGGTGAGCATAGCGAACATCTGCGTAAGAGGCGCGGCTTGCCAATAGACCGGGCGGCGGCGGCGGCGGCCACGCGCATGACCGCGCCTGTGATTGCCGCGATGCTGACAACAGTTGCAGCTTTTCTGCCACTTTTCACTATTAAGGGAATTATCGGTGAGATTATTTCAGCGATTCCTTTGGTGGTGGTTGCTGTTCTGATGGCTAGTTTGATCGAGGTCTTTTTTATTCTACCGGCGCATCTTGCGCATTTCGGCGGGAAGGCTAATGAAAAGCAATCGGGTTTCCGCTATCATTTTGACCGTATCTTTAACCTTTTCCGTGATGGCCAGTTTAAGCGCGCGGTGACCACCGCGGTGCGGTGGCGATATGCTACTATTGCCTTCGCATGTGCCATGCTCATTCTCGCGATTGGCATGATGGCGGGGGGGCGCGTTAATTTCGTCTTTTTCACCTCGCCAGAGGCTGATATCGCTTTCGGTAATATCGTGATGACTCCGGGGACCTCGCGCACACAGACTGAGGCGATGTTGGATGAGGTCTCACGGGCTGCGCTGGTGGCTGAGCAGAAAGTGACGGATGGGGAAGGGGGCTTAATCCATATGGCGCTCGCGACTCTGGGCGCATCAGTTTCTGATAATTTTGGCCCACCAGCCAGAGCCAATGACGTCCGTGCTGGGGTTACTATTGAACTACTGACCGCTGATAAACGCGTGGTGCGGATAGATGATTTTCTCGATGCTTGGCGCGCTGAAGTCAAGCCGCTGGCTGGCTTGCAACGCCTGACGATCAGAGCACCGCGCGGTGGGCCGCCAGGGCGTGATATAGATGTTCGGCTGATGGGAGATGACCTGAGTGTGCTGAAACAGGCAGCACTACAGACTGAAATACTCGTTAAAACCGTTCCAACCGCCAGCGGCGTGTCGGAAAACCTGTCTTATGGTGCTGAGGAGAGGATTATTCATCTGACGCCTTATGGACGTTCGCTGGGCTTTACTGTTTCTTCCATCGGCCAACAGCTGCGCAGCGCGCTGGATGGCGCGATCGTCACGCGCTTTCCTGATGGTGATGAAGAAGTGACCGTGAGGCTCTCTTTGCCGGACGAGGAAGTCATGACTGATAATATCAGTGGTTTACAGCTCATTACTCCGTCAGGGCAGTTTGTCGAATTGTCCGAGGTTGCCACGATCAAAAACCGGTTGGGATTTTCAGTGATTCGGCGACAGGACGGATTTCGTGAAGTAGCGATTGTTGGCGATCTTGATGGCACATCGATCGCCACCCCTGAGGCATTAGAGAAAGTCGTTGAGGCCGGATTACCTGAACTCGCAGAGCGTTATGGCTTGCGTTATCGTTTTGATGGGCGTGATCAGGAAGAAAGTGAGGCCTTTGCCGATATGGGAAGCGGCGCGCTTTTGGCTTTGGTGTGTATTTACGTAATTCTGGCTTGGGTGTTTTCCTCATGGCTGTTACCTTTGGCGGTGATGGTTATGATTCCCTTCGCGCTGATTGGCGCGGTGGTCGGGCATTATGTGATGGGATTAACCATGACGATTTTGTCGATGTTCGCGCTGATCGCTTTGGCTGGAATTGTGATTAATAACTCAATTATTCTAGTCGCTACGATAGAGCGCCGTATGCTTGAAAACGAAGGCGACAGGCACGCCGCGATTATTTCTGGTGTGGTTGATAGGTTAAGGCCGGTGATCCTAACATCGGTGACCACGATTTGTGGCTTGTCGACGCTGATGTTCGAGCGGTCCTTGCAGGCGCAGTTCCTAATTCCAATGGCGACCACGATTGTCTTTGGGCTGGCGGTGACTACGTTATTGGTGCTCTTTCTTGTACCGTCGGTGCTAGCGGTTGGTGGGGATATTAAAATTGCTCTTAAAGCCTTATCATCTAAACTGCTAAGAAGGCGGTCAGTTACAGCGGAGTGAGTCTTGCCTGAAACCTTACCTAATCTGATCGATGAAGTCGTGTTTAACGCCGATGGGCTGGTGCCAGCCATTGCGCAATGCGTTGAGACTGGTGAAGTGCTGATGCTGGCGTGGATGAGTCGTGAATCGCTGGTGCGCACGCTGACCGAGGGCAGGGTGATATATTATTCGCGCTCGCGGCAGGCTTTCTGGCGCAAAGGCGATCAATCAGGAAATATTCAGGAACTGGTCTCAGCGCATCTTGATTGTGATGGGGATACGATTTTACTTAAGGTCCAGCAGACTGGAGCCGCGTGCCATACTGGCAGGCGCAGCTGCTTTTTTCGCGGGATGAACTGACGGTTTCAGATGTCTGGCAATCGCGAAAAAAAGGGAACAAGCGGCCGGTCGTATAGAGGCAGCGGCGGCTTGACCACAAACCCTACAAAATCGAGCAGCCGCAAGGCTTCATCACGGCAATGGATCGCGCGGCAACTCAATGACCCTTATGTTGCCCTGGCGAAAACGCGAGGATTACGCTCAAGATCGGCGCTAAAATTAGAGCAGATGGATCAAAAGTTTACGATGTTCAAAAAAGGCCAAGCGGTGCTTGACCTTGGCTCGGCTCCCGGCGGCTGGCTTCAGTGTGTTGCGGGGCGGATTGGAATAGATAAAGGGCTCGGTAAACTGGTGGGTGTCGATTTGCTTGATATCGAGCCAATCGCGGGGGTGACAATTTTTAAGGGCGATGTGACGGAGCAAACCCTCATCGCTGAGGCGATTGAGGCTCTTGGCGGGCGTGCAGACTGGGTCATTAGCGATATGGCCGCCAATACGACCGGGCATAGACAAACCGACCACCTGCGCACCATGGCGTTGCTCTCATCGGCGTTGGATGTCGCATGTTGGTCTCTGGCTTCCGGTGGCGGGTTTCTGGGTAAATGCTTTCGCGGCGGTGCGGACGGCGAGGTGCTGGCTTTAATGCGCAGCGCTTTTACCCATGTGCGCCATGTTAAACCCGAGGCCAGTCGGTCAGAATCGGTGGAAATCTATGTGATGGCAACGGGTTTTAGGGGTGTGCCGGATGAGGCGCTCGCGCGCGAGGAATAATCTTTGCTTTTTCAGGATTTTTTGACTATAGTTCGACGCCACCGACCTTGCGGGAGGCACAATGCCCACTGTCACCGAAGCCTTGACGTTTGATGATGTTTTGCTGAAACCAGCGGCCTCCTCGGTCTTACCGCGCGAGGCTGATATTCGTACCAAACTGACCCGGGATATCACATTGAATATCCCGCTTATTTCAGCGGCGATGGACACGGTGACCGAAAGCAGGCTTGCGATCGCCATGGCGCAACTAGGCGGGCTTGGCGTTATTCACAAAAACATGGATATTGAACAACAGGCGCGGGAGGTGGAGTTGGTCAAGCGATTTGAAGCGGGCATGGTGGTTAACCCTGTCACGATCGAGAGCGATAAAACTCTGTCCGACGCTTTGTCCTTGATGAAAACCTACGGTATTAGCGGTATTCCGGTGGTTGAAACCGGAAGCGATCGGCTCGTGGGAATTTTAACCAATCGTGATGTGCGTTTTGCCACTAATCCGGCGGAATCGGTCAGTGATATGATGACTCATAACGTGATCACTGTTGAACAGCATGTGAGCCCAACAGAGGCGCAACGCTTGTTTCACAAACATCGCATAGAAAAACTTGTCGTGGTTGATAAGAATAAATGTTGTATCGGGTTGATTACAGTCAAGGATATGGAAAAGGCTGAAACCTATCCGGACGCGGCTAAAGACGCATCAGGACGCTTGCTCGTCGGGGCTGCGGTTGGTGCAGGCCCCGAGGCGCTAGAACGCGGTGAGGCATTGATTGCCGCTGGAGTGGATGTGCTGGTGGTTGATACAGCTCATGGGCATTCAGAGGGGGTTCTTAAGACGGTTAGTGAAATGCGGAAGTTATCTGGCGCGGGGCAGATCATTGGCGGTAATATCGCCACGGCTGAAGGCGCTGAGGCTTTGATTGATGCGGGGGCGGACGCAGTTAAAATCGGCATCGGACCCGGATCAATCTGCACGACCCGGATTGTTACCGGCGTAGGGGTTCCCCAGTTGACCGCTATTCTTGAAGCGGCGGCGGTATGCCATAAAAAAGGCGTGGTTGCGATCGCTGATGGCGGCGTTAAATATTCGGGTGATCTAGCAAAAGCGATTGCTGCGGGCGCTGATTGCGTGATGATTGGCTCGATGCTGGCCGGCACTGATGAGACGCCGGGTGAGGTTTTTCTCTATCAGGGAAGATCCTACAAATCCTATCGCGGCATGGGGTCTATCGGGGCGATGGCGCGAGGGTCAGCCGATCGCTATTTTCAGGCTGAAATAACCGAGGCGCTGAAACTTGTACCCGAAGGCATCGAGGGTAAAGTTCCGTATAAAGGCGCGGTGGAGACGGTAATACACCAGATGCTGGGCGGGCTTAAAGCGGCGATGGGGTATACCGGAAATAAGACGATTGACGCGATGCATAAAAACACAGATTTTCTGCGGCTGACTGGTGCGGGATTGACCGAAGGTCACGTTCACGATGTTAGCATCACGCGTGAGGCTCCGAATTATCGCCCCAATATGTGATGCCCAATATCTGATGTCCAATATGTGATGCCCAATATCTGATGATAGACACCGATACGATATTAATTTTGGATTTTGGCTCGCAGGTAACGCAGCTGATCGCGCGGCGTTTGCGTGAATTCGGAGTGTACGCTGAAATCCTGCCTTATACCGCCGATCATAACCGTATTCGCCACTATCATCCGAGGGGGATTATTCTTTCTGGCGGCCCTGATTCGGTGGCCTTGGCTAACACGCCGCGCGCGCCTGAGGGTGGTGTTTGAGATGGATATCCCAATTCTTGGTATCTGTTATGGGCAACAGACGATGTGCCAGCAACTTGGCGGTGAGGTGATCGAGGGCGATGCGCGTGAGTTTGGTCGTGCTGAGATTGCGGTTACGGAGGACTGTGGGCTTTTTGATGAGGTTTGGAGCAAAGGACGCTCATACCAAGTCTGGATGAGTCATGGCGATCAGGTTGCCCATTTGCCCGAAGGGTTCCATGTGGCGGCGCAAAGCAAAGGGGCACCCTATGCCGTGATTGCCGATGAAAACAGACATTATTACGGTGTGCAGTTTCATCCCGAAGTCGCGCATACGCCTGATGGCAAGGCGTTGCTTGAAACTTTTGCACGGCGCATTTGCGGCTGTCGGGGCGATTGGTCGATGGCATCGTATAAAGACGGCGCGATTGCGGCTATTCGTGAACAGGTTGGTGAGACCGGGCGCGTGATTTGCGGGTTGTCTGGCGGGGTTGATAGTTCGGTTACCGCTGCGCTGATTCACGAGGCGATTGGCGACCGTCTGACCTGCGTTTTTGTCGATCATGGTTTGATGCGGGGCGGCGAGGCGGAAGAAGTCGTGAGGCTTTTTGGGCAGCATTATAAAATCCCTCTGGTGCATGAGAATGCGGCAGAAATGTTTTTAAGCAGGCTTCAGGGCGTTGCGGACCCTGAGGAGAAACGAAAGATTATTGGGGCTGCGTTTATCGATGTTTTTGATGCGGCGGCGCGTGGTATTGAGGGGGCAAAATTTCTCGCACAAGGGACGCTTTATCCTGACGTGATCGAAAGCATTTCGGTCACGAGCGATAAAAGCGTTACGATCAAATCGCACCACAATGTTGGGGGGTTGCCTGATGAAATAGATTTTGAATTGGTGGAACCGCTGCGGGTTTTGTTCAAGGATGAGGTGCGCGCGCTTGGACGAGAACTGGGCCTGCCGGAAAACCTAGTTGGAAGGCATCCTTTTCCGGGGCCTGGTTTGGCTATTCGAATTCCGGGAGAAGTTGATGGGCAGAAACTTGAGATATTGCGTAAGGCTGATGCGATCTATCTTGAAGCCATCCGTGAAGCCGGATTATACGATGAAATCTGGCAGGCGCTCGCTGTGTTATTGCCGGTGCGCTCGGTTGGGGTGATGGGTGATGCTCGATCATATGATTATGCGCTGGTTTTGCGCGCTGTTACCTCCACCGACGGCATGACTGCTGATGTTTATCCTTTCACCCATAACTTTCTAACTGAAGTTGCTGCGCGTATTATCAATGAGGTCCGAGGCGTCAATCGAGTCTCCTATGACATAACCTCAAAACCGCCCGGAACAATAGAGTGGGAGTAGCTTTTATAGTGTGGTCATTGATTTAATAGAAGGTATGTGTTGTATAAAGAGTTTGCTTTTACGACTGGGATGCTGGACGGCTCACTAGTTGAAGGTAGGGGGGCGAGAAAATGAACCCTCTAGATAAATGATCCGCCATCTCCGTTCTTTAAATTTATCAATGACTTTGAAGAGCATATAAAGCGAGGGGCTACTAGAATTGAAGTTTCGCTTAGCACCCTCTTAGAAAAAAATGGACGACTAATCTAACCAGCATTGACCATCGTGAAATGCCAAAAAGAGGGGAGAGTCTAGAATATTGGAGGAATTAGTCTTGAAACGGCCTTTTCTTTTAGAGCAAGACTACCTAGCCACAGTTAAGATCATAATAAAGTAAACACAGCACCCAAGGTGTCGGCTGTATACTTAAGGTTAGAGAATATCAGTGTCTGAGCCGTTTAACTCAAAGCCCACATCCGCAAAATCAATCAACACCAAACTCTCGCCAAGCACCTGATTGATCGCCTGGTAAGCGGCGGTTTCTTGGCCAGTGGTGATTACCCGCTCGCCTGAAGCCGCCGCATCAAAACTCGCGTCTAGGTTAATCTGTGAGGCGTCAAAGCCTTCATCAAAATTCACCGTCAGATCGGTGTTTTGAGCCTCGTTAACACGGCCGGTGAAGGTAAACACGACACCGCTAATACGTCCATCTTCGTCCACAAGCAGACGGACGCCTTTAATCGCCTCAAAGAACGCAGTGGCGGTATTAAGAGTACCGTCAGTACCCCCCACATGAGCCAAAAACAGATGGTCTTCGCTCAGATCAAAACTATTAATCACATCGCCGCCATCAATCGCTGCTGGATTGGTTTTATCCGTGGCATCATAACGATAAATCACGGTATCCCGGCCGGCGCCGAGATTGATGGTGTCATCGCCCTGACCGCCAAAGATCACATCCCCGCGATCGCTTGCGTTGAGGGTTTGCGCGTCCTCACCGCCGATTAGAATGTGATCTGAGGCCGCGCCCCCCGTCTCAGAGACATCATTCACCTGAACCACAACCTTGAAATTCGTGGTTTTTGGTGCCTCGCCCTCAAAGCTAGACGTCGCAATCACTTGAAGATCATAGCTTGCGGCCGCCTCAAAATCAGCGCTTTCGCCTGTAATTAAGGTAATCTCGCCAGTGGCGGCGTCAATCTCAAACAGCCCAAAATCATCAGCCAGTGAATACGTCACCACATCACCATCCGCGTCGCTGGCCGATACTTGAAAAATCACGCCTGGATCCGTGTCATTCTCATCAATAGAGGCCTCGCCATGGGGGGCTGAGCCATCTGATGGCACCGTCACCTCAAAGCCAACCGCCTCGCCGAAAACCGGTGCGTGGTCGTCAATGTTATCAAGATTAATCTGATAATCATGGGTTTTGGTGATTGTCTCTTGCCAAGTAAGCACCTCGGGTGTGCTCACTTCTGTGCCAGTCGATGGAGTTGGCGTGGTTTGGACAAAATCTTCCCCGCCACTCAAGGTTACTGTGATCACTCTGCCATCAAAGAGGTTGGCATCAAAAAAACCTGCGTCTTTGAGAGCGCCGATATATTCAATATCGATAAGATCATTGACGGCCTTTGCTTGGTTCTGGATGACAGTATTACGCTCTGTCGTGCTTTTTATCTTTATGACGATCACACCGTTAACATCGACAGAAGAAGAGATACCAGCTACAAGATTATCACTAAACTCAAACCGGATTTCCTGACCATTGCCTTCCGCACCAGCCTTATCCGAGGTGAATCTCAGATACTCAACGCCGTCAATCTCAAGGACGGCTGTGGCCACTGTATCTGTGGCACTCAGATCGCCAGTCGTGCCAATAACATAGTATTCCTCCGGCGGGGTTTCATCAGAGGTAAGCAAACGCACCTCACCAATACGCACCCCGTTCCCATCCAGATTACCAGTCGGAACAACGATAATGTCCGCCTCGCCAGCACTTAGATCTACGCGCAGATCAGCGGTCGCCTCAAAGCGAATAGCATCCGCGTCATCGGGATAAATCCAGCCACCCTCAACATCAACCAGCCGTGCGTTAGTATTATCCTCCAGAGCTGGAACGTCGTCCCTACCGCCACTTAAGGAGAAATCCCTCGCCACAGCATCATTCCCAGCAGTTGCTGGAGTCGCCACAACATCAACCAACGCCGCCGCATCAGTATCAGCGTTAATCGCATCCGCCACGTTTTGCCACGTCGCGCCTTCGCTGTATGTCACAACCGTGATGACATTATCCACCACTGACACCGACTCAACACCCTTTTCACCAGTTGTTGGGTTTGCGGCCGTCCCAATCTCCACGATGACTCTGATATTATTACCCGACGGGCCGCCTTCATCGGCCACAATAGACAAAATTCCGCCGACCACAGCGTCATAATTGGTTTTGCTCAGAGTAACCGCCGTATCGGTGTTATCCTGAATACGTTCCGTAACCACCGCAGTGCCATCAACAACAATACGAGCGATATGCCAGCTATTGCTAGTGAATGACCCTCTCGGCGCTAAAGTTATGGCACCATCCTTGATCGGCGCAGGAGTATCGGAGGTGAAATCAATTTGATAAATCTCCTCCGTGGTCAGAGAGGATCCCTCAGGACGGTAGTCAATAAGCTTGACGGCTCCAGTGGGGGTAAATATCAGCGATGTGCCGTCATCGCCTAGACGTATTACAACTTCAACGCCCTTAACGTTGTTAAACTGAGTGTCATTAAACCTAATCCAGATGGTATCCCCCGACATGAAACCCTCGGGGAGAATAATATCGGTCTGAAATCCAGCACGCCCCCCGAAAACCGCTTTAATATCAATATTGGAAAAATCCAGTAGGTCCAAGGGGTTTGACGCCTTTAAACGCAAGTTACCTGACGCCAGCGACTCTGGAGTCGCCTCCTCATAATCATCCAGTAAGTCCTGATAGATAAAATCTCGCGCACTTAACCCGCCACCACTCAACGCAAAAACCCGCGTATCAGAGTCACTGGTATTGCCACTCGCATCTATATCCTTTGTTCCAACAAAACTACCGGCGCCATTCTCATCCGCGGTCTCTTCATGCACCGTTTCTTTAAGATAGGTTTCACGAACCCGGATATTCAACACATCGGGCCCAATATCGGCATCACCGCTATTAGGGCCTGTGAACTTCAGAGTGAAAACATCGTCATCTGTCCTCGCCACGCCATCCGCGCCAGTCCCCCGTTCAATCTCGAACTGGTCATTATCCGCCTCACCATCGATCAATTCAAAATCCAGTACTTCGATAAATTGCGGAATGATCTCACTCCGGAGCGCGCCGATGGTAACTGGCGTCCCACTCCCGTCTTCTTCCTCTGGGATCAAAGCCTTGCCGTCGGTGAAAACCCGTGATAAGCCATCATCCGCACCGGCTACATCGTAGATATACAGCCCTCCCTGCTTAATCCGCAGATCGAGCCTGAACTCATCGCTATTGGCGTCGGTCGCCACGATGGTGATGGTGTAATCACTGCCGCTCGGCAATGCCGTAGCGGAGGTTTTCAGCTGTAATACCCACCGATCAGGCGTGTTGGCGTTATCATCATGATCCAAGAGAATAATCTCAAATAAATCGCTATTCGTGCCCTCTATGGTGAATGTGATTTGATTCGGATCAGAGGGGGCCGGTTTAGTATCCACAATCGTGATCACGCCAGCCTCCGTGCCGTCCGCCAGAATCAATCGCCCATTCTCGCCCAGAACAAAAATCGGGTCAATTCCTGTAGTGGCCGCAACCCCGCGATCACCTGTGATATAGACAGGAATGTCTCCATCCGCCCTGATCACAGTGAGAACCAGATCAATGTCCAGATTACTACCCTTGCCCGTCCCTTCGAGCGAAGCGATGACTCCAATGATTGATCCCGACGCACCAAGGTCCACACCGGCTTTTAGCCACAATTCCTTGACCAATCGGTCCGAGGTATCGCGGATCTCAAATAATTCAGCGTCAATGCCAGTCAGTACGATGGTGTTAGAGCCATAAAGATCATCAGTAATGGTTAAAACCCCGACTTTCATCCCTTGACTAAGATCAGCGTCCACAGCCAATATCTCAACTGCTTCAGTTAGCTGAAAGTCGGTGGGTTGATCGTCAATTCCTTGAAAACTGACTTTGTATGGGCCGGTCCTCGTCCCATTTTGAGTCACCCTGAGAATATAAGTGCCAGCCTCTAGAGTATTAAGAGTCTTTTGTTGATTATTTACTACCACCGTTTCACTCTGGTTTGCTACTGGTGAGCCATCTTCTCTTATAACCCTGTACTGTGCAGTTCTGGAATCAAGACCACCAACTTTAATATCCAGAGTTTCGCCAGGTTCAACAGTGAATTTGATGTAATCACTATCGCTTCTACCGATGTCGCCAACAAAATCAAAGTCGCCCGAGTTGTCGTTGTTGCTCATGCCTATATCGGCAAGATCAAGTGCTTGCTGTCTACTATCAGCGATATCATAGCGTCCAAATTCATTTGCCGCCCAGAAATTATAGGTGACAAAACCGTCCTCATCCGTGAGGACGATAATCAGCCAGAGTTCTTTTTCGGCATGCTCGCCTTTAAGCGTGAGTAGCCTATCATTCTCACCCTCAAGAGGCTTTACGGCGGTCTCGCCAGCGACTAAATCCTCCAAAGAATCTCTAAGTTCACCTCGAGGACGAGTATGGGCGAACCAGTAATATTCAATGCTAGCCACTCCATCGGCGTCCGTCGGCTCATCAGGGCCAATTGTATAGCCGAGCGCTTGGTCTTGGGGGGAGTCAGCACCCGTGGCGCGACTGAAAACCGAAGGGACGTTGTTATAGAGGGTGACCACTGTTTCAGTCACATCCCCGCCACTCCGCTCGATGATGATGAAGCTAAACTCTCCATCTATGTCAAAAGTAGCTGGGATAGAACTCGGTTTGAATCTCACCTCGCCGTCCTCACCATCGATGATAAAGAGATCACCATCACCAATCCCCGGCTTAATAGAGTATCTCGTGCCCACAGCATCCCCTTCAGCACGCGCTTGGTAGACGACGCCCTCATGAGTATTCCCATCAAAGAAATACCCCCGAGCCGCGCCGATATTTATATCCACCGTGTTTGACTCATTGATGCCGTCAGAAACCGTGATATCAAGATCTAGAATGGTCTCCTCGATGTTTTCATGGTCAAGAGATTCGTCATCCTTTAAGAACAGATACCAGCGGCCATCATCATCCTTTTTGACAATAAACTTCTCCGCTTGGTCGCCGGTGATGGTGAAACTCTCTGAAGTGAAAACACTTGCATCCGTGTCACTATCTTGAACAATCAGGCGGTTAAGCCGTCCGCCTTCTATATTGTCAAGGATAGTGTCTAACCCATCCAAACCAACCAGAATAAGAACCGGGGCAGGGTTCTCGGCGACGGTAATCGTGAATTGTTTCGGAGCAGATGAGGCGCCTTCACCATCGGTGGCCACGACTTCAAAACTAAGTTCAGAGGCGAGTCGAACTCCTGCCTTGAGAAGGATACTGCCGTCCTCGCTAACCTTTAATAAGTTATCAGCGGGGCGTATTCTTATTGTATTGCCATCCTTATCGCGCCCCACCTGGTAGAAATTATAGATCACCTCGTCATTATCGCGGTGAGCATCATCGTCGTCGATGTAGCTGATATTAAAACCTGTATCAGAGTCGGATGTTACTGCGACCTTAGCAACCAATACCAGAGTTTGCGTGCCAGAGATTTCTACAACCGGCTCTGTATTAACATTCGCGGCCGCAGTGGTTAGGATGAAAGTATAACTCGCTGACTCTCTAGCCCCATCAGTGGCCGTGACCTTGATCGTATGAGGGCCGGCGGTATTTGGCGTGCCGGTGATTTTTCCGGTCGCGGGGTCATAAGCAAGCCCGATCGTGCTTAACGCTGAGTCATCATCAAGCGTCACGGTTATTGTCAATGTATCGCCATCAACGTCAAAGAAATTAGCGGGGTCTATATCTATATCGACCGCCTGGCTATCTGTGAATAAAACATCGAAAATCTCTGCTACCACTTCCGGAGCATCATTTGCGCCAGTGATCTCAACAACAACCGTCTTGAACACCCGCCGGTCTAAAGCAGATTGCGGGATTTCGTAAGGGTCCTGCTTCTCTTCGTCGTCGTCGACCACTTGCAATAATTCCGCATAGGTCAGCCTGTCAAACGCCCAGATTGTCAGCACGTCATAGGCAATCTCGCCCGCGCCCAGCGCGTTAATGTTCTTATAATTCTCATCGCCGTCTTGATAACGCTCATAATAATAACGCAGCTCGGCAGGGGCTCCATCGGGGTCATCCTCACCCCTCATGCGCGTGACGATAAACCGCCCGTATTCACCCTCAACCACATATTCTTCTTCGGCATCGGTTGTGTCCGTTGGGGCGAAAACACTCACGTCTGAATCGTCATAATCCGAGATGAGGTCTGTTCTAGCCGCAGTTACATCGTCAGCCGAGCCACCCTTCGCGCCGACCCTGATTCCTACCTGGTTGCGCGAGGACTCGTGCGGATTATCGGCCAGCACATCAGGGTCGTCTATTTGGATGATCTTTGCGGGGGTTTCTAAACCGGCGGTAATGATAAATTCTTCTGTAATCTCATCGCCATTACTGTCAATCCCCGAAGCCGTGATCGTATGCGTGCCAAATGCAGTCGGCGTGCCAGTGATCATCTTGGTGGCAGAATCATAGGAAAGACCGACTGTGTCTAATGCGTCTCCATTTTTCAGAGTCACCACCACCGCGCTACCCTCAACGTCAGCGAATAGAACACTTAGATCAATAGCCCCGATCGGATTGGTCGGCTGATCCGAATCCTCAATGGCCGTGAAGTCCGCGTTAGCTTCAACCTGCTCCTCTACAAAGGTGAGGGTCGGCGGTTGAAGCGCACTCAGCGTAAAAGCAAAAGTAAAGGTTTCCGCCTGCACGCCTGAAGTGGAGTCAGTTACCACGATCCTGAGCGTGTAAGTGCCAGTTTCAGATGTTGGCACACCAGTGATTGCTCTGGTGGTCTTCTCGGTCTTAAGGCCTGTGGTCGCATCGGTTACAATCTCTGTGGTCACGGTATACCTAAGTCCGATATCGACTTCAACTCCACTGCTATTAAGGAATGTAACCGTCAATGTCACATTGTCAGGGTCGGTGATAAAACTGCCCAGATCAATCTCCGTGTTCTGTCCCACATATCCGGTGAGGGTCGGCGGTTGAAGCGCACTCAGCACAAAATCAAAGATTATCTCATCCTGCCCGTCTGACGACACTATCTTGATCGTGTAGGCGCCAGTGGTCGTTGGCGTGCCAGTGAGCATCCTAGTTCCATCATCATAGGACAAGCCGATGCTATTAATATTGACTTCACTTCCACTGCTATCAAGGATTGTCACCGTCAAGGTCGCGACATCAAGGTCAGTGAAAAGATTGCCCAGATTGATCGCCTCGATCGGTTTCCCCAAATACCCGAGGATGTCAGTCAATGGCGCTACAGAGGAGACCGTAATGCCAAATGTTGTCACTATGTCGTCTTTTGCGCCATCGCTATAACTAGCCGCGACCTCGATCGTATAAATCCCAGATTTAGTCGGCGTGCCAGTGATCATCTTGGTGACGGAGTTATAGGAAAGCCCGATCGTGCTTAGCTCTTCTCTGGTGGAGTCGTCAGCAAGCAGCATTACCTTGAATGTCAGGGCTAATTCCTCACCATCAGGGTCGTTGAAAAGAGTGTTTGGATCAATCGTGATCTTTTGGCCGACTTGCCCGGATGCCTCGAAAAAATCGGTATTAGCCACAGGCTTATCATCCGCACCATTAACCGTAATGGTCACGACGAATCTAATGTCATCCGCGGTAAAGGTGAAGGTTTCAGTTTCTTGCTGGCCTGCTTTCAATGCTTGGGTTTCTGGCCTCGTATTATCCAGCGTATAGGTCCATTCGCCCGTAGCCGCATCAAAAGTCATCGCCCCGTATGTGCCAATACCATCACCATCAAGCTCAATGGTTGGCAGCGGGGTCAACGGATTATCATCATCATCGAGGGTTCCTGTAGCGGTCTTGGCGCCCTCATCATCTTCGGTTACCTCACCGCTCGCAGTGATCGTGACTGTTGAAGCCTCAAAAGTAATGTTATCCTCGCCAAAGAGAAGCGGCAGAACCACAGCAAGATTCTTGAATGCCGTCAGACCGTCATCAAAATTATCAGCGACACTACCGTTTCCGCCTAAAATACTAACCAGACCGTTAAGATCGAGCGGTTCATCAAAAGTGATCTGTACCACAGGGCTAGACAGCCGCCCGCCCCCGAAAGATGTTCCTTCCTTAAAGTGCAACAACACACCATCAAAAGAGAACTCGTCATCCTCATTAAAACTCCACATCATGGTGACGATAAAGGCGTCATCATCGGTTAAATCTGTATCGTCTGCGCCTTTGATACTGTTCAAAAACTCTGCCAGATTGGTGATATTGCTATTAGGATGCGCAACGAATTTCAATTTATCCTGTCCGAGTTTGAACCCTTTGATCACATCACCGCCATCGATGCCAACGCCGTCATAGCCAAAAGTGTAAACCACTTCATTTTTGCTGAAATCCACTGTACTGCCATCTTCACCAGCGTGGGTGAGCGTGATGTCATCATCCCCCGCGCCGCCTTCTATTTGATCATCGCCCGGGCCGCCAGTGATGGTGTCATTGCCATCGCCGCCAGTGATGGTGTCATTGCCAGCACCACCGTCGATGATATCATCCCCCGCGCCGCCATCAATCGCATCACTGCCCGCGCCGCCAGTGATGGTATCATCACCACCCGCCGCCTCTATCTGCTGTGGGTCTGTTTCGGCGGATTGATCTATCGTATTGTCTTCTTCAGGACTAGGCACAACCACCACCACCCGAGGAGTGATTTGAAGGGTTTCCGCCCCAGTTGTCTCAGTCCCATCTGAGACTGTGAAAGAAAACGTATCAGAACCTGCATTAGCCTCTGGTTGATAGATAATGAGTCCGTTGTTAACATCCGCCTGGGTGAAGGTCTCGCTCACACCGATTGCAACGCCATCTTTCAGCAGCGTGCCCTCGGTCGGTAAAACAGTGATGGTATATACTAATAGCGCCGGGTCGGATACATTTGAGGAACTCACCAGCAGGTTTGCTTGATTGATAACCGTCTCCTCACCCGTGTTTAAGACAAGCACAGCATTGACTTGAGTGATTGCTCCCTGCGCGCCTTCTACCTCTGCTCGCTGCGGGGCGTCCTTGAGGGGGAGGGGCTCGCTCTGTTGCTGAAACACCAATTCGTCATCTGCATCGTTATCAGACACCCGATAAATCCTGAACTGATAACCTTCATCAGGGTTTATTGACAGCGGGATTGATTGTGAGCCTGACTCACCCGCTTTAAAGGCGATCACTCCGCGATGAGGGCTGCCTTGTCCGGAGGACATCTCCCATCGGAATTGTTCCGGCGCGGCCAAAGCCATACTGGGGGTAATAACGAAGGTGAAACTGCCATCTTCATTAATGACGGTCTTCAAAGTGATCGGGGATGTATTAATATCTAGCACAACATATCTCCTCTAACAAGGCAATTAGCATAACTATATCATAACTATGTCACGATTATACCTTAAAATCAATCATTCACAACCCATTATTGGTGAGATATGATATAATTGTGACTTTTTATAACATTGCTCAGCGGATTTGTGGGTTTGGTGAATTAATGGACAGCCTGTTGATAATCTTGCTAGAAGATTTTTCTAAGATGAACCATTTCATCAAGAGCAAACTGCGCGGCCGCAAGTCGTCGGAGCAGGGGTGGGGGTATTGATGTCAATGAGATTATCCGGTTTGGAGCATCGCATCGCCCGTAGCAATTGCCGATCTTATGTGGGTTACTACGCTATCATCATTCATTAAAGTTCATCGTCACAGCGATGTCTTGAGCCTCGATAGCACAAATAGTCAAGATGAACGCAATGCTTGGGGTGTCATGTCGACAACGCCTTCAGCATTAAAGAAGTACAATATTATTTTCTGCAGATTATAACTCAAAACCGATATCTGCAAAATCAATCAACGCTAAACTCTCACCAAACACCTGATTGATCACCTCATAAGCGGCGGTTTCTTGACCGGTTTTGATTGTCCGCTTTCCTAACGAATCCGCTACGTTAAAGGTTGCGTCTAGGTTAGAAGAATCCACATTTGCAAAAAAATTTATCCTCAGATCGATGTCTTGAGTTGGGGTGTCGCGATCAGTAAAGGTGAACACGATACTGTCAATATTTTCACCAGAGGAAACAAGCAGGCTGACGCCTTTAAGGGCCTCGAAGAACTCAGCAGCCGTATTAAAAGAACTGCCAGTACCCTCCAGGTGAGCCAGAACCAGAATATCTTTACCCACTTCAAAGGAATTGATCGTATCACTGCCATCTTGCGTCGCTAAATTGCTTTTGTTCTCACCATCATAGCGATAAATCACGATGTCCGTAGTACCCACACGCTCGAGACGAATGTTATCACTGCCCTTACCGCCCAAGATCACATCACCGGCTGTGCCATTGTCGATCGTCTGTGCGGGATCGCCGCCGACTAAGAATTGAGGTGTTGTTGCGGTGGTATTGCCAATGCTCCCGTTGCCCGACACTTTGGTGTGCCCTGTGACGTCAAGCGTGATCGTTGGCGCTGTGCCGGTCGCGCCCGCGGTAGCCTCTGTGGTCCCTTCATCCGCCTCACCATTGACCTCGTCAATATTATCAAGATTGATCTGATAATCATGGGTTTTGGTGATTGTCTCTTGCCAAGTAAGCACCTCGGGTGTGCTCACTTCTGTGCCAGTCGATGGAGTTGGCGTGGTTTGGACAAAGTCTTCCCCGCCACTCAAGGTTATTGTGATTACTCTGCCATCAAAGAGGTTGGCATCAAAAAAACCTGCGTCTTTGAGAACTCCGATATATTCAACATCGATAAGATCATCGACGGACTTTGCTTGGTTCTGGATGACAGTATTACGCCCTGCCGTGCTTGTTATCTTTATGGTGATCACACCGTTAACATCGACAGAAGAAGAGATACCACCTACAGGATTATTGCTAAACTCAAACCGGATTTCCTGACCATTGCCTCCCGCGCCAGCCTTATCCGAGGTGAATCTCAGATACTCAACGCCGTCAATCTCAAGGACGGCTGTGGCCACTGTATCTGTGGCTGTGGCACTCAGATTGCCAGTCGTGCCAATAACATAGTATTCCTCCGGCGGGGTTTCATCAGAGGTAAGCAAACGCACTTCACCAATACGCACCCCGTTCCCATCCAGATTACCAGTCGGAACAACGATAATGTCCGCCTCGCCAGCACTTAGATCTACGCGCAGATCAGTGGTCGCCTCAAAGCGAATAGCATCCGCGTCATCAGGATAAATCCAGCCACCCTCAACATCAACCAGCCGTGCGTTAGTATTATCCTCCAGAGCTGGAACGCCCTTACTGCCACTTAAGGAGAAATTCCTCGCCACAGCATCATTCCCAGCAGTTGCTGGAGTCGCCTCAACATCAACCAATGCCGATGCCTCAGCATCAGCGTTAATCGCCTCCGCCACGTTTTGCCACGTCGCGCCTTCGCTGTATGTCACAATCGTGATGACATTATCCACCACTGACACCGACTCAACACCCTTTTCACCAGTTGTTGGGTTTGCGGCCGTCCCAATCTCCACGATGACTCTGATATTATTACCCGACGGGCCGCTGTCATCGGCCACAATAGACAAAGGTACAATTGTCGCAGCGTCATAATTGGTTTTGCTCAGAGGAACCGCCGTATCGGTGTTATCCTGAAGACGTTCCGTAACCACCGCAGTGCCATCAACAACAATACGAGCGATATGCCAGCTATTGCTAGTGAATGACCCTCTCGGCGCTAAAGTTATGGCACCATCCTTGATCGGCGCAGGAGTATCGGAGGTGAAATCAATTTGATAAATCTCCTCCGTGGTCAGAGTGGATCCCTTAGGAAGGTAATCAATAAGCTTGACGGCTCCAGTGGGGGTAAATATCAGCGATGTACCGTCATCGCCTAGACGTATTACAACTTCAACGCCCTTAACGTTGTCAAAATCAGCGTCATTAAACCTAATCCAGATGGTATCCCCCGACTTGAAACCCTCGGGGAGAATAATATCGGTCTGAAATCCAGCACGCCCCCCGAAAAACGCTGCAATATCAATATCAGAAAAATCCAGTAGGTCCACCAAGGGGTTTGACGCCTTTAAACGCAAGTTACCCGACGCCAGCGACTCTGGTGTTATGTCATCATCATCAATATCCAGTAAGTCCTGATAGATAAAATCTCGCGCCTTTAACCCGCCACCACTCAACGCAAAAACCCGCGTATCAGAGTCACTGGTATTGCCGTTCGCATCTATATCCTTTGTTCCAACAAAACTCCCGACGCCGTTCTCATCCGCGGTCTCTTCATGCGCCCTTTCTTCAAGATAGGTCTCACGAACTTTGATCTCCAACACATCGGGTCCAATATCGGCATCACCGCTATTAGGGCCTACGAACTTCAGAATGAAAATATCATCACCTGTGTTGGCCAGGCCATCCACGCCAGCACTCCTTTCAATCACGAAATGCTCATTATCCACCTCGCCATCGACCAGCTCAAAATCCAGCACTTTGGTGAATTGCGGAGTGATCTCACTCCGGAGCGCGCCGATGGTAACCGGCGTCCCGCTTCCATCCGCCTCCTCTTGGATTAAAGCCCTACCGTCAGTGAAAACCCTCGATAAGCCATCATCAACACCAATACCAGCATCGGCCACATCGTAAATATACAGCCCTGCCTGCTTAATCCGCAGATCGCGTGTGGACACGTTGTTATTGGTATCAGTCGCCATAATGGTGATGGAGTAATCACTGCCGCCCTCCAATGCTGTCGCTGGGTCTATTAGCCGCAACACCCACCGATCAGGCGTGTTGGCGTTATCATCATGATCTAACTGAACAACCTCAAATAAAGCGCCATCTGTGCCTGAAATGGCGAATGTGATCTGGGCTGGGTCTGAGGGAGTCGGTTCAGTATTCACAAGCGTGATGACGCCCGCATCCGTGCCGTCTGCTAGAATCAATCGCCCGTTCTCGCCCAAGATAAAAATAGGGTCAGTTTCAGCGCCGTCTGCGGCCCCGCGATCACCTGTGATATAGATAGGGATATCCGCATTGTCCTCCGCCCTGATCACAGTGATAACTAAGTTCATGTCCGGATTATCACCCTTGCCCGTCCCTTCGAGCGAAGCGATGACTTCTATGGCTGATCCCGACGCACTAAGGTCCGCACCGGCTTTTAGCCATAATTCCTTGACTAATCGGTCTGAAGTATCACGGATTTCAAACAAATCAGCGTCTGCGCCAGCCAGTATGATGGTGTTAGTGCCATAAAGGTCATCAGTGATGGTTAAAACCCCGACTTTCATCCCTGGGCTAAGATCAGCATCCAAAGTCACCCTATCGACAGCTTCACTGAGCTCAAGGGAGGTGGGTTTATCGTCAATTCCTGCAAATGTGACGCTATATTTACCAGGGTCAAGTCGTTGAAGCAACTGAATAAAATAGGTGCCAGCCTCTGTGATCGTCTCAGACGCCGAACGACTTCCTCCGAGATTTCCGGGATTACCTCTAAATTCACCAGCTTTAAGAATCTGGAAATTCAAGTCGAGAGGCGCGCTAATGGTGACCGTCACGGAGCCCCCATTTTCAACATCGTGATCTTCAATAATGAAGCTAATCCAATCCTGATCCGAGATGTTGCCGTTCAGTTTAAGGTTGCCATTGTTGTTATTATTGCCCAAGTCTATCTGGGCAATAGAAAATGCGCTCCCTCGGTGATCAGTTACATCAAAGTGCCCAGCCGCCCATAAACTGCTATAAGTGATATGCCCCTCACTATCAGTGGCGGCGACCACCAGCCAGATTTCCTTTTCGATATATTCGCCTTTGAGTTCGAGGGTGCGATTATTCTCGCCGACAAGAGGCGTTAAGGGCCGGCCATTTCGGGCACTATTGACCTCACCATTGAGCAATTCCTGCACAGATGCGGGACGTCCACCAATGCGAAGTTCGCTAAAAGGACGGGTATCGATGAACCAGTAATAGGTAAGGGTGGATTCTTCACCAGCGCCATTATCGGGGTCAACTACCGTGATGGCGCCAATATTAGGGCCTATACGATCACCGATATTTTTGTCAGGGCTGAGGCTTGTGAAATCATTATCATTTAGAGTTATAGTGCCGGGCTCGTTGTTGTGGATGGTTACCACCCTTTCAATCCCATTTCCGCCGTTTTGCTCGATGATGATGAAGTTAAACTCTCTGTCGATGTCAAAAGTAGCTGGGATAGAACCAGATTTGAATCGCACATCCCCGTTTGAGTCGATGGTAAACAAATCACCATCACCAATTTCCAGCTTAATAGAGTATGTCGTGCCGGCAGCATCTCCTTCAGCACGCGCCTGGTAGACGACATCCTCATCAGTATTCCCATCAAAGAAATACTCTCGATCGGCGTTGACAATCACATCCACCGCGTTTGAGGTATGGACGCCGTCAAAAACCGTGATGTCAAGATCTAGAATTACTCCCTCACCTTCATGATCAAGAGATTCGCCATCCTTCAGGAACAGATACCAGCGGCCATCATCATCCTTTTTGACAATAAACTTCTCCGCCTGATCGCCGGTGATGGTGAAACTCTCTGAAGTGAAAACACTTGCATCCGTGTCACTATCCTGAACAATTAGGCGGTTAAGCCGCCCACCTTCTGTGTTGTCAAGGATAGTTTCCACCCCATTCAAACCAACCAGGGTAAGAATTGGGACAGGGTTCTCGGCGACGGTAATCGTGAATTGCTGTGGGGCTGATGAGACGCCTTCACCATCAGTGGCCACAACTTCAAAGGCAACATCAGAGACGAATTTAATACCCTTTTTGAGAATGATACTGCCATCAGGGTCAATAGAGAATAACGTATCGGCGGGGCGTAGCCTTATTATCTCTATGATATTGCCATCTTGATCGCGCATCACCCGTATCTGATAGAAATTGTAGTCCACGCCCCCATCATCGGCAGAGTTGGCATCACTGTATGTGATATCAAAGCCTGTGTCAGTATCGGAGGCAAAGGCGACCCTAGCAGTCAAATCTAGAGTTTGCGTGCCAGAGATTTCTACCTCCGGCCGGGTTTGAACTTCGGCGGGGTCGCTGGACAAGATGAAAGTATAACGCGCCGCGCCGCCATTACTGTCCTCGGCTGTGACCTTGATCGTATGAGGCCCGGCGGCATTTGGCGTGCCGGTGATTTTTCCGGTCGCGGGGTCATAAGCAAGCCCGATCGTGCTTAACGCTGAGTCATCATCAAGCGTCGCGGTTATCGTCAATGTATCGCCATCAACGTCAAAGAAATTAGCGGGGTCTATATCTATATCGACCGCCTGACTATCTGTGAAGGAAACATCGAAAATCTCTGATACCACTTCCGGAGCGTCATTTGCGCCCGTGATCTCAACAACAACCGTCTTGAATACCCGTCGGTCTACAGCAGATTGCGGGATTTCGTAAGGGTCCTGCTTCTCTTCGTCGTCGTCGACCACTTGCAATAATTCCGCATAGGTCAGCCCATCAAACGCCCAGATTGTCAGCACATCATAGGCAATCTCGCCCGCGCCCAGCGCGTTAATGTTCTTGTAGTTTGTATCGCCGTCTTGATAACGCTCATAATAATAGCGCAGCTCGGCCGGGGCTCCATCGGGGTCATCCTCACCCCTCAGGCGCGTGACGATAAACCGCCCGTATTCGCCCTCAACCACGTATTCTTCTTCGGCATCGGTTGTGTCCGTTGGCGCGAAAACCCTCACGTCTGAATCGTCATAATCCGAGATGAGATCTGTTCTGGCCGTGGCCACATCGGCAGCGGTGCCTCCCTTTGCGCCCAGGTTTATTCCTACTTGATTGGCTGATGTATCAGGGTCCTCTATGTTGATGAGCTTTGTGGGGGTTTTGTCTGGAACGGAGGCAACGATAAATTCTCCTACCTTCGTCCCTGCTCTCTTAGCTATAATCGTGTGAATACCAGATTTGGTCAGCGTACCGGTGATCATCTTGGTGTCATGATCATACTCAAGTCCAATCGTGCTTAACGCATCTCCATTTTCAAGAGTCACATCCGCAGAAGACTTGGCACTGCCGGCTAAAAGACCTCTTAGATCAATCGGCGCGATCTTCTCAGGCGACTGGATTGTATCCTCAATGACCATGAAGTCTGCGTTGGCTTCAACCTGGGCGTCCACAAAGGTGAGAGTAGGCGGCTGAAGCGTGCCCAGCGTAAAAGTAAAGGTAAAGGTCTTCGCCGGCACGCTTGAAGTGGAGTCAGTTGCCACAATCTTGAGCGTGTAAGTGCCAGTTTCAGATGTTGGCACACCAGTGATTGCTCTGGTGGTCTTCTCGATCTCAAGGCCTGTGGTCGCATCGGTTACAATCTCTGTGGTCACGGTATACCTAAGTCCGATATCGACTTCAACTCCACTGCTATTAAGGAATGTAACCGTCAATGTCACATTGTCAGGGTCGGTGATAAAACTGCCCAGGTCGATCTCTGTGTTCTGCCCCACATACCCGGTGAGAGTCGATGGTTGAGGGGCACTCAGCACAAAATCAAAGATTATCTCATCCTGCCCGTCTGACGACACTATCTTGATCGTGTAGGCGCCAGTTGTCGTTGGCGTGCCAGTGAGCATCCTAGTTCCATCATCATAGGACAAGCCGATGCTATTAATATTGACTTCACTTCCACTGCTATCAAGGATTGTCACCGTCAAGGTCGCGACACCAAGGCTAGTGAAAAGATTGCCCAGATTGATCGCCTCGATCGGTTTCCCCAGATACCCGAGGATGCCAGCCAATGGCGCTACCTCAATGTTAAATGCTGCTACAGTTGCCGCAGATATGCCGGCCGTGTCTGTCGCTATGATCTGGATCGTGTGCAAGCCAGTTAAGCTTGGCGTGCCAATGATCATCTTGTTAGCAGAATCGTATTCAAGCCCGATCGTACTCAACGCTGAACCATCATCAAGCCTCACCGTCAGGGTTAATTCATCGCCGTCGGGATCAGTGAAAAGAGTGCTCAAATCAATCGCCTCGATCACCTGACCGACTGTCCCGCTTTGAAGGGGAATATCATCGATGTTAGACGCACGTACGGGGGCGTCATTAGCGCCATTAACCGTGATGGTCACGACGAATCTAGTGCCACCAGCGTTAAAGGTGAAGGTTTCAGTTTCTTGCTGGCCTGCTTTCAATGCTTGGGTTTCTGGCCTCGTATTATCCAGCGTATAGGTCCATTCGCTAGTAGCCGCATCAAAAGTCATCGCACCGTATGTGCCAATACCATCACCAAAAATCTCAATGGTTGGCGGCGGTGTTAACGGATCTTGATCATCATCCAGCGTTCCTCTGGCAGTATTGGCAGTATCATCATCTTCGGTTACCTCACCGCTCGCAGTGATCGTGTCTATTAAAGCCTCAAAAGTAATATTGCCCGCGCCAAAGAGAAGCGGCAGAACCACAGCAAGATTCTTGAATGCCGTCAGACCGCCATCAAAATTATCAGCGACACTACCGGCTCCGCCTAAAATACTAACCAGACCGTTAAGATCGAGCGGTGCATCAAAAGTGATCTGTACCACAGGGCTAGAAAGCCGCCCGTCCCCGAAAGATGTTCCTTCCTTAAAGTGCAGCAACACACCATCAAAAGAGAACTCGTCAGCCCCATTAAGACTCCACATCATGGTGCCGATAAAGGCGTCATCATCGGTTAAATCTGTATCGTCTGCGCCTTTGATACTGTTTAAAAACTCTGTCAGATTGGTGATATTGCTATTAGGACGCGCAACGAATTTCAATGTATCCTGTCCGAGTTTGAACCCTTTGATCACATCACCGCCATCGATGCCAACGCCGTCATAGCCAAAAGTATAAACCACTTCATTCTTGCTGAAACCCACTGTACTGCCATCTTCACCATCGTGGGTAAGCGTGATGTCATCATCCCCCGCGCCGCCATCTATGTGATCATCGCCCAGACCGCTCGTGATGGTGTCATTGCCATCCCCCGCCTCTATCTGCTGTGGGTCTGTTTCGGTGGATCGGTTTATCGTATTGTCTTCTTCAGGGTTAGGCACATCAACAACTACCCGGGGAGTGATTTGAAGGGTTTCCGCCCCAGTTGTCTCAGTCCCATTTGAGACTGTGAAAGAAAACGTATCAGAACCTGCATTAGCCTCTGGTTGATAGATAATGAGCCCGTTGTTAACATCCGCCTGGGTGAAGGTGTCGTTCGCACCGATTGCAACGCCATCTTTCAGCAGGGTGCCCTCGGTTGGCAAAACAGTGATGGTGTATATTAATAGCGCCGGGTTGGATTGATTTGTGGAACTCACCAGCAGGTTTGCTTGGTTGATAACCGTCTCCTCGCCTTTATTAAAGACAAGTACGGCATTGATTTGAATGATTGTTCCCTGCGCACCTTCTACCTCTGCTCGCTGCGGGGCGTCCTTGAGGGGGAGGGGCTCGCTCTGTTGCTGAAACACCAACTCATCATCTGCATCGTTATTGTTATCAGACACCCTATAAACCCTCAACTGATAACCTTCATCAGGGTTTATTGACCGCGGGATTGATTGTGAGCCTGACTCACCCGCTTTAAAGGCGATCACTCCGCGATGAGGGCTGCCTTGTCCGGAGGACATCTCCCATCGGAATTGCTCCGGCGCGGCCAAATCTATACTAGGGGTAATAACGAAGGTGAAACTGCCGTCTTCATTAATGACGGTCTTCAAAGTGATCGGGGATGTATTAATATCCAGCACAACACATCTCCTCTAATAAAGCAACTGGCATAATTCCCATAATGCCAGTTGATGGGTGTTCTTCAACTTCAGAAAGCATAACTGTCCATGATTAATACTCTCAAAATCAATCACGCGCAACCCTAGTCGGCATGATGCGGTAAAACTATGTCTTTGTATACTTGGCACGGTAGATTTAGTGAGTCAATGGACAGTCTGTTAATAAACGTGCTGGACGATTTTTCCAAGATGAACCATTCTATCAAATGCATACTGCTCCGCTAGCGGGGAGACGGAGTAGGGGGGAGTATTAAGCTCAAAGAGATTATCCGGAATATTATCTGGGGTTATCCGGTTTGGGGCATCGTAGATCGTCGCATTGCCCGTATCCATCACCGAGCCCGGGCTGGTTACGCTATCATCATTGGCTGTTAAAGATTATCCGGGAGGACTGCTTCGTTGCTAGTGAGAACAAAATGAAGAGCCTTAACGCTGGCCATTTTAGGAATTATCCTTGTCTTAGAAGAAAATGAACAACTGATCTAGTTAGGATTGACCATCAAAAAATGCCAAAAAGAGGGGAGGCGCGCGAGAACGGCTACTGCTGCTCCCCCCGTGAACCAGAACCAGAAAGGCGGCCTGCCCCTAGATCAGAGGTGTATTGATTATGCCGTCGCCATCATGCGCCGTTGATCTTTATGTGTTCTTACGCGATATCAAAATAACTTGATGGCAAGTCATTAGCATCGATGAGGGTGATAAAGTCCTCACCGCCGAACAGCTGCATCAGCCCCGCAACATCGAGAATAGTCGATGAAGAAAAACTCGTCCCGCCAGTGAGCGTATCCCAAGTGCTATTCAGATATTCCGAGGTCGTACGGTCAAAGGTAATCGTTAGCGTTTTTCCAGCATCATTGGTACTACTGTTTACGCGTAATGCATCATCATTTGTACCTGATGTGTCGAAGGTTATCGCCAAAGAATACCTCCCGCCAGCACTTAATTCTCCGTTACTTAAAGTCTTATCACTATTATCGTCACCGGAGATGCTTAGTTGAAAATCACTACGACCGAGCCCGCTGAATAAATTAGCAAGGGTCGTTGTTGTTGAGTTAACATCGGCAATAATCAGCTTATCCTCACCCCGGGTGAATTCCTTAATAGTATCGCCACCATCACGGGCGTTAATCCCTTGACCATCGCCGGCTGCGCTATTAAAACGCACAATCACGGTATCATCACCGCCCGCGCTCAGATCTATCAGATCAGCACCATAGCTGCCGACAATCAGGTCATCACCGCTACCGCCGATGAGGGTATCTGCTTGCTGACCGCCGAGAATAATAAGATCATCAGTGCTAGCGCTTTGATCAAGCGTATCTGCGCCAGAGCTCCCCACTATATTGGTTTTGCCGTTGATGGTAATAGTGATTATTTGAGTTTTCGGGTTGCCTGAGAGGGGATTTACATCCACCACAAAAGTATCGGTGAGAGTATCACCGCTATTGAGCGCTGTCACATCGGCATTTCCGTTATCTAGCGTGTACACCCACTCGCCATCATCACCGATAGAGGCTGTACCATAAGTGGCTTGAGTGGAGATGGTGAACGGGTTTGAGGACGCGAGCAAGGCGTCATCATTGACGTCAAGATCACCGTTAACAACCGATAGATCCCCTTCATAAAGAGCACCGTCGACCTCACTGTTTGCTAGGTCAACGTTCAGAGCTGGGTTGACATTAAACGTGATAGTGACAGGCGCAGAGGTTTCGCTACTAGGGTCAGTAACAGTGAGAGTGATAGCAAAAGTAGAAGCATCAGCGCGATTGAAAGTTTGTCCTGATTTCAGGGCAAGCTGCCATCTTCCGTTGCTATCTTTGAGCACTTCGAACGTGCTCGCGATCGCATCGTGCGCGGAATCAACAGCAGAGATGGCGAAACTCGCTGGCGTGTAAGCCGCCACGTCGAGTGTATCGTCGGTGATTTCGAAGATATTATCAGGGAGTGAAGTGGCGCCATCGTCTACCGCTACAGTGCTTGTTGCAGTTATCGTCGGTACATCATTCGCCCCGTTCACCGTGATGGTTACTGTGAGGGATTCTGTATCATCGGCGGTAAAGATGAATTCATCCTCTACTGTCTGCCCCGCCGCCAAATTCTGTGTCACATCCCTTGAATTATCCAGTGTATAAGTCCAAGTCGTCCCGTCAAACGCCATCGTACCGTATGTGCCATTAGTCTCCGAAAGCGTGATCGTTGGCGCTGTGCCGGTAGCGCCAGTAACTTCGATATCTCCCGTGGCGGTCTCTCCTGCAGTGGCCGCCGTGTCACCTTCGTTCACCATACCAGCATCATCACCTGCTGAAACTGGAGAGACTGCTTGTGCTGACACCACAATATCAAATGTCGTCTCGAGTGTCCCACCGTTGCCATCATCCACCATAACAGTGACTGTGTAGGTGCCTTCGGTGGCCGGCGTGCCAGTGATTGTGCCGCTCTCGGAATTATAGGAAAGTTCGGCAGTTGCTGGGTTTGCATTGCTATCAAGGAATGTGAGGGTTACCGTTAGGGTCAATTCATCGCCGTCAGCGTCTTCGAAAAAGCTGCTCGGATCAATTGTAACAGCATTGTCTACCATCACTCTTTGCGCAGCAATACCACCACCAATAATCTCAGGGGCCTCATTCACCCCAACCACCGTGATGACCACAATCTCGGTTTCTTGATCGCTAGTGTTGGTGAAGGTGAAGGTTTCGGTTACTTCTTCTCCCGCCTTCAATGCCCGCGTCGTTGCCGTATTCAGCGTGTAAGTCCATGTGCCACTAGCCAGCGTCATCGTGCCGTATGTGCCAATAGGATTAGAAGGAAGCACGGGGTCGGATAGGCCGAGCGTTCCCGTGACCGGATCGGACGTATCCGCATTCACGATTTGCCCCACCGCAATTTCAAGGGTTTTCTCAACTGTCCCACCGTTGCCATCATCCGCCTCAATAGTGACTGTGATGATGCCAGATGCAGTCGGTGTGCCGGTGATGCCGTCGGCGGAGTTATGCGAAAGTCCGCTATTTGCTGGGAATGTCACCGTCAGGGTCAAAGCATCACCATCAATGTCATTAAAAAGACCGAGCAGGTAGGCTTGCGTGATATCGGTGACCGCCTCACCTATCGCCACATTTCGAGTAGCAACCCCAGCATCAACAAGCGTAGGGGCATCATTCGTCCCGTTAATCGTGATGGTTACTGTGAGGGGCGCCGTACCATTAGCCCTAAAGATGAAGGTTTCTTCTAATGTATCACCTACCCCTAACGCCTGCACAGCCTCAAGGGTGTTATCCAGCGTGTACGTCCACCTACCATTAGGCTCATCAAACGCCATCGTGCCGTAGTCGCCAGTGACACTGCCATCTCTAACGTCATCGCCATCCCCATCGCCATCAAGTGTGATCGTTGGCGCTGGGCTGGCGGTGCCAGCAACTTCGATATCTCCCGTGGCGGTCTCTCCTGCAGTGGCCTCTGTGGCCCCTTCATTCACCGAGCCAGCGTCCTCACCTGTGATCTCGTCAATATTATCAAGATTGATCTGATAATCATGGGTTTTGGTGATTGTCTTTTGCCAAGTAAGCACCTCGGGTGTGCTCACTTCTGTGCCGGTTGCCGGGGTCGGTGCAGTCTGGACAAAATCTTCCCCGCCACTCAGGGTTACTGTGATCACTCTGCCATCAAAGAGGTTGGCATCAAAAAAACCTGCGTCTTTGAGAACTCCGATATATTCAATATCGATCAGATCATTGACAGCTTTACTAAGAGCACTGGTGACAGAAGCACGGTCTAGCCCGCTTGTTATCCTTATGGTGATCACACCGTTAACATCGACAGAAGAAGAGATACTATCTAAAAGGTTATTGCTAAACTCAAACCGGATTTCCTGACCATTGCCTTCCGCGCCAGCCTTATCCGAGGTGAATCTCAGATACTCAACGCCGTCAATCGCAAGGACGGCTGTGGCCACTGTATCTGTGGCACTCAGATTGCCAGTCGTGCCAATAACATAGTATTCCTCCGGCGGGGTTTCATTGGAGGTAAGCAAACGCACTTCACCAATACGCACCCCGTTCCCATCCACATCACCAGTCGGAACAACGATAATGTCCGCCTCGCCAGCACTTAGATCTACGCGCAGATCAGTGGTCGCCTCAAAGCGAATAGCATCCGCGTCATCAGGATAAATCCAGCCACCCTCAACATCAACCAGCCGTCCGTTAGTATTATCCTCCAGAGCTGGAACGTCCTTACCGCCACTTAAGAAGAAATCCCTCGCCGCAGCATCATTCTCAGCAGTTGCTGGATTCGCCTCAACATCAACCAACGTCGCCGCATCAGTATCAGCGTTAATCGCATCCGCCACGTTTTGCCACGTCGCGCCTTCGCTGTATGTCACAACCGTGATGACATTATCCACCACTGACACCGACTCAACACCCTTTTCACCAGTTGTTGGGTTTGCGGCCGTCCCAATCTCCACGATGACTCTGATATTATTACCCGACGGGCCGCCTTCATCGGCTACAACAAACAAAGTTTTGCCGGCCGCCAGAGCGTCATAATTGGTTTTGCTCAGAGAAACCTTCGTAGCGATATTCAGACGACCAGATCCCAATTCGGTAGTATCGGCGCCATCAACAATAATGCGAGTGATATACCAAGTACCACTATCGAATGGACCTCTCTCCTTTAAAGTTATTGCGCCGCCCCTGATCGGGTCAGGTTCAGCTACACCAGAGTCGAAATCAATCTGATAAATCTCCTCTGTGGTCAGAGTGGATCCCTTAGGAAGGTAATCAATAAGCCTAATCTTTCCAGTGGGGGCAAATATCAGCGATGCGCCGTCATCGCCTAAACTGATCACAACCTCAATGCCCTTAACGTTGTTATATTCAGCGTCATCAAACCTAAGCCAGATGGTATCCCCCGACTGGAAACCCTCGGGGAGAATAATCTCAGAGTTAAACCCACCACGACTGAAGTATGCTACAATGTTAATATTAGAAAAATCCAGTAGGTCGAAGGGGTTTGATGCCTTGATGCCTACATCACCTGACGCCAGCGACTCTGGTGTTATGTCATCATCATCAATACCCAGTAAGTCCTGATAGATAAAATCTCGCGCCTTTAACCCGCCACCACTCAACGCAAAAACCCGCGTATCAGAGTCACTGGTATTGCCACTCGCATCTATACCCTTTGTTCCAACAAAAATGCCGACGCCGTTCTCATCCGCGGTCTCTTCATGCGTCCTTTCTTCAAGATAGGTCTCACGAACTTTGATCTCCAACACATCGGGTCCAATATCGGCATCACCGCTATTAGGGCCTACGAACTTCAGAATGAAAACATCATCATCTGTGTTGAGCACACCATCCGCGCCAGCACTCTTTGCAATCACGAAATGCTCATTATCCACCTCGCCATCGACCAGCTCAAAATCCAGCACTTTGGTGAATTGCGGAGTGATCTCACTCCGGAGTGCGCCGATGGTAACCGGCGTCCCGCTCCCATCCGCCTCCTCTTGGATTAAAGCCCTACCGTCAGTGAAAACCCTCGATGAGCCATCATCAACACCAATACCAGCATCGGCCACATCGTAAATATACAGCCCTGCCTGCTTGATCTGCAGATCACGTCTGAAATCAATGCCTTCAGCAGTCGCGACAATGGTGATGGAGTAATCACTGCCACCCTCCAATGCTGTCGCTAGGTCTATCAGCCGCAACACCCACCGATCAGGCGTGTTGGCGTTATCATCATGATCCAAGAGAACAACCTCAAATAAAGTGCCATCTGTGCCCTCTACGGCGAATGTGATCTGGGCTGGGTCTGAGGACGCTAATTTGGTATTAACAAGCGTGATGACGCCAGCCTCCGTGCCGTCCGCTAGAATCAATCGCCCATTCTCGCCCAAGATAAAAATAGGGTCAGTTTCAGCGCCGTCTGCGGCCCCGCGATCACCTGTGATATCGATAGGAATATCTGCATTTTCCTCCGCCCTGATCACAGTGATAACTAGGTCAATGTCCGGATTACTACCCGTGCCCGTCCCTTCGAGCGAAGCGATGACTTCAATAGTTGAACCCGACGCACTAAGGTCCGCACCGGCTTTTAGCCACAATTCCTTGACTAATCGGTCTGAAGTATCACGGATTTCAAACAAATCAGCGTCTGCGCCAGCCAGTATGATGGTGTTAGTGCCATAAAGGTCATCAGTGATGGTTAAAACCCCGACTTTCATCCCTTGGTTAAGATCAGCGCTCAAAGTCACCATATCAACTGATTGTTCAGTTAGCTCAAGGGAGGTAGGTTTATCGTCAATTCCTGCAAATGTGACTTGGTATCCGCCAGTGGCATTTCTTTGAGATACATGGAGAAAATAGCTACCAGCCTCCGAGATAATCTTAGCTGCCAAACCACCTGCTGAAATACTCTCGGTGGCCGCAGTTTCGCCTGACTTAAAAATTTGGAAATTCAAGTTTGTGTTGAAAGTTTTAATCGTGACCGTCACGGAGCCCCCATTTGCAACATCGTGATCTTCAACAGTGAAGCTGAGCCAATCACTATCCCCATTAGCTATGCCAGCGGCCAGCATAACGTCGCCATTGTCGTCCTTATTGCTGATGCCTATTTTGGCAAGATCGAGGGCCTCCTGTTCGGTGTTAGGGATATCAAAGCGCCCAGCACTCCAGAGATGATAAGCAGTATGCCCCTCACTATCAGTGGCGGCGATCACTAGCCAGATTTCCTTTCCGACATATTCGCCTTTGAGCGTGAGTGTGAGACCATTCTCGCCGATAAGAGGCGTTAAAATCTCACCACTTCTACTTCTGGCCTCACCATTGAACAACTCTTGTTCAGATACCCCATATTCAATAAAAGAGCGCTCTTCGGCGAACCAGTAATAGGTAAGGGTGGATTCTTCACCAGCGCCATTATCGGGGTCAACTACCGTAATGCTGTCAGGATTAAGGTTATAACCAATTGTATCGCCGAACACATTGTTGCTGCTGAGGCCTGTGAAATCATTATCATTTAGAGTTATAGTGCCGGGCTCGTTGTTATAGAAGGTTACCACTGTTTCAGTCACATCCTCGCCGTTTTGCTCGATGATGATGAAACTAAACTCTCTGTCGATGTCAAAAGTAGTCGGGATAGAACTGGGTTTGAATCTCACCTCACCGTCCTCACCATCGATGATAAACAGATGAGCATCACCAATCCCCGACTTAATAGAGTATGTTGTGCGTGCAGCATCCCCTTCAGCACGTGCCTGGTAGACGACATCCTCATAAGTATCCCCATCAAAGAAATACCGCTGCGCCGCGCTGACAATCACATCCACTACGTTTGAGGTATAGACGCCGTCAAAAACCGTGATGTCAAGATCTAGAATTACTCCCTCACCCTCATGATCAAGAGATTCGCCCTCCTTCAGGAACAGATACCAGCGGCCATCATCATCCTTTTTGACAATAAACTTCTCCGCCTGATCGCCGGTGATGGTGAAACTCTCTGAAGTGAAAACACTTGCATCCGTGTCACTATCCTGAACAATTAGGCGGTTAAGCCGCCCGCCCTCTGTGTTGTCAAGGATAGTTTCCACCCCATTCAAACCAACCACAATAAGAACCGGGGCAAGGTTCTCGGCGACGGTAATCGTGAATTGCTGTGGGGCTGATGAGACGCCTTCACCATCAGTGGCCACAACTTCAAAGGTAACGTCAGAGACGAATTTAATACCCTTTTTGAGAATGATACTGCCGTCGGGGTCAACAAAGAATAAAGTATCAGCGGAGCGTATTCTTATTGGATTGCCATCCTTATCGCGCCCCAACTGGTAGAAGCTGTAGACCACCTCGTCATCATCACGGTGGGCATCATCGTCGTCGCTGTAGGTGATATCAAAGCCTGTGTCAGTATCGGATGCAAAGGCGACCCTAGCAGTCAAATCTAGAGTTTGCGTGCCAGAGATTTCCACAACCGGCTCTGTATTAACATTCGCGGCCGCAGTGGACAGAATAAAAGTATAACTCGCTGACTCGCTAGCCCCATCAGTGGCCGTGACCTTGATCGTATGAGTGCCAGCGTTCGGTGTGCCGGTGATTTTTCCGGTCGCGGGGTCATAAGCAAGCCCGATCGTGCTTAACGCTGAGTCATCATCAAGTGTCACGGTTATCGTCAATGCATCGCCATCAACGTCAAAGAAATTATCGGGGTCTATATCTATATCGACCAACTGGCTATCTGTGAATAAAACATCGAAAGTCTCTGATACCACCTCCGGAGCGTCATTTGCGCCAGTGATCTCAACAACAACCGTCTTGAATACCCGTCGGTCTACAGCAGATTGCGGGATTTCGTAAGGGTTCTGCTTCTCTTCGTCGTCGTCGACCACTTGCGATAATTCCGCATAGGTCAGCCCATCAAACGCCCAGATTGTCAGCACATCATAGGCAATCTCGCCCGCGCCCAGCGCGTTAATGTTCTTATAATTCTCATCGCCGTCTTGATAACGCTCATAATAATAACGCAGCTCAGCAGGATCTCCATCGGGGGCGTCCTCACCCCTCATGCGCGTGATGATAAACCGCCCGTACTCGCCCTCAACCACATATTCTTCTTCGGCATCGGTTGTGTCCGTTGGGGCGAAAACCCTCACGTCTGAATCGTCATAATCCGAGATGAGGTCTGTTCTGGCCGTGGCCACATCGGCAGCGGAGCCCCCCTTCGCGCCCAGATTTATTCCTACCTGGTTGCGCGAGGACTCGTGCGGATTATCGGCCAGCACATCAGGGTCGTCTATTTGGATGATCTTTGCGGGGGTTTTATCTAGGTCAGTGACAATGACAAACTCTCCTGTAACCTCGGTGTTACTGTTGTCAGTCCCCGAAGCCACGATCGTGTAAGTGCCGGTTTTAGTCGGCGTGCCAATGATCATCTTGGTGGCAGGATCATACTCAAGCCCGATCGTGCTTAATGCGTCGCCATTTTTAAGAGTAACCGTCACCGCCCCGCCATCAACATTAGCGAATTGCTCACTTAGATCAATGGGGGTGATCGACGAACCCGTATCCTCAATGACCATGAAGTCTGCGTTGGCTTCAACTTGGGCGTCCACAAAGGTGAGAGTCGGCGGTTGAAGCGCAACCAGCGTAAAATCAAAAGTAAAGGTTTCCGCCTGCACGCCTGAAGTGGAGTCAGTCGCCACGATCCTGAGCGTGTAAGTGCCAGTTTCAGATGTTGGCACACCAGTGATTGCTCTGGTGGTCTTCTCGGTCTTAAGGCCTGTGGTCTCATCGGTTACAAGTTCTGTGGTCACGGTATACCTAAGTCCGATATCGACTTCATCTCCATTGCTATTAAGGAATGTAACCGTCAATGTCACATTGTCAGGGTCGGTGATAAAACTGCCCAGATCAATCTCCGTGTTCTGTCCCACATATCCGGTGAGGGTCGGCGGTTGAAGCGCAACCAGCGTAAAATCAAAGATTATCTCGTCTTGCCCGCCTGACGACACTATCTTGATCGTGTAGGCGCCAGTGGTCGTTGGCGTGCCAGTGAGCATCCTAGTTCCATCATCATAGGACAAGCCGATGCTATTAATATTGACTTCATTTCCACCGCTATCAAGGATTGTCACCGTCAAGGTCGCGACATCAAGGTCAGTGAAAAGATTGCCCAGATTGATCGCCTCGATCGGTTTCCCCAGATATCCGAGGATGTCAGCCAATGGCGCTACCTCAATGTCAAATGCTGCTACAGTTGCCGCAGGTGTGCCGGCAGTGTCTGTCGCTACGATCTGGATCGTGTGCAAGCCCGCTAAGCTTGGCGTGCCAATGATCATCTTGTTAGCAGAATCGTATTCAAGCCCGATCGTACTCAACGCTGAACCATCATCAAGCCTCACCGTCAGGGTCAATTCATCGCCGTCGGGATCAGTGAAAAGGCCGCTCAAATCAATCGCCTCGATCACCTGACCAACTGTCCAGCTTTGAGACGGAATATCATCGATGTTAGACGCACGTACGGGGGCGTCATTCGCGCCATTAACCGTGATGGTTACGACGAATCTAGTGCCACCAGCGTTAAAGGTGAAGGTTTCAGTTTCTTGCTGGCCTGCTTTCAATACGTGCGTTTCTGGCCTCGTATTATCCAGCGTATAGGTCCATTCGCTAGTAGCCGCATCAAAAGTCATCGCACCGTATGTGCCAATACCATCACCATCAAGCTCAATGGTTGGCAGCGGTGTTAACGGATCATTATCATCATCGAGCGTTCCTGTAGCAGTATTGGCAGTATCATCATTTCCGGTTACCTCACCGCTCGCAGTGATCGTGTCTATTAAAGCCTCAAAAGTAATGTTATCCTCGCCAAAGAGAAGCGGCAGAACCACAGCAAGATTCTTGAATGCCGTCAGACCGTCATCAAAATTATCAGCGACACTACCGCTCCCGCCTAAAATACTAACCAGACCGTTAAGATCGAGCGGTTCATCAAAAGTGATCTGTACCACAGGGCTAGAAAGCCGCCCGTCCCCGAAAGATGTTCCTTCCTTAAAGTGCAGCAATATACCGTCAAAAGAGAACTCGTCATCCTCATCAAAACTCCACATCATGGTGACGATAAAGGCGTCATCATCGGTTAAATCTGTATCGTCTGCGCCTTTGATACTGTTTAAAAACTCTGTCAGATTGGTGATATTGCTATTAGGACGCGCAACGAATTTCAATTTATCCTGTCCGAGTTTGAACCCTTTGATCACATCACCGCCATCGATGCCAACGCCGTCATAGCCAAAAGTGTAAACCACTTCATTCTTGCTGAAATCCACTGTTTCACCAGCGTGGGTGAGCGTGATGTCATCATCCCCCGCGCCGCCATCTATTTGATCATCGCCCGGGCCGCCAGTGATGGTGTCATTGCCATCGCCGCCAGTGATGGTGTCATTGCCAGCACCACCGTCGATGATATCATCCCCCGCGCCGCCATCAATCGCATCACTGCCCGCACCGCCAGTGATGGTATCATCACCACCCGCCGCCTCTATCTGCTGTGGGTCTGTTTCGGCGGATTGATCTATCGTATTGTCTTCTTCAGGGTTAGGCACATCAACAACCACCCGGGGAGTGATCTGAAGGGTTTCCACCCCAGTTGTCACAGTCCCATCATTGGCTGTGAAAGAAAACGTATCAGAACCTGCATTAACCTCTGGTTGATAGATAATGAGTCCGTTGTTAACATCCGCCTGGGTGAAGGTGTCGCTCACACCGATTGCAACGCCATCTTTCAGCAACGTGCCCTCGGTCGGCAAAACAGTGATGATATATACTAATAGCGCTGGGTCGGATTCATTTGAGGAACTCACCAGCAGGTTTGCTTGGTTGATAACCGTCTCCTCGCCTTTATTAAAGACAAGCACAGCATTGACTTTCCTGATTGCTCCCTGCGCGCCTTCTACCTCTGCTCGCTGCGGGGCGTCCTTGAGGGGGAGGGGCTCGCTCTGTTGCTGAAACACCAATTCGTCATCTGCATCGTTATCAGACACCCGATAAATCCTGAACTGATAACCTTCATCAGGGTTTATTGACAGCGGGATTGATTGTGAGCCTGACTCACCCGCTTTAAAGGCGATCACTCCGCGATGAGAACTGCCTTGTCCTGAGGACATCTCCCATCGGAATTGTTCCGGCGCGGCCAAAGCCATACTAGGGGTAATAACGAAGGTGAAACTGCCGTCTTCATTAGTGACGGTCTTCAAAGTGATCGGGGATGTATTAATATCCAGCACAACATATCTCCTCTAATAAGGCAATTGGCATGACTATATCACAACTATATTATGATTATATCATAACCATGTCACAATTACATCCTCAAAATCAATCATTCACAACCCATCATTGGCGGGACGCGGTAAAATTGTGACCGTGCATAATCTTGTTCGAATATAATGCTCATGTCTTGCGCATGCTACTGGGGTTTAAGCAGTGTAGTTGAGTACGATATCGGTAATATTTCCGTCTTCGTCAACGGGCAGATTAATACCTCTAACCGCCCCTATAAAAGCATCGATATCATCATGAACGTTGCCACGCCCTGAAAGAATAAATGATCTGAGAGGCCCCGTTTCCACTAGTTATTCTTCTTGTAGGCCATCATCGCCGGTGCAGGTCAGCGTAATATCATCATTATCCATGCGATATAGGCGGGTCTGGTTATGGCTTTTGATTAGCCTAAATTCACCATAGTTCAAGATCTTGGCGATGTCCATTGAGGGTGATTATCATCGGGATTGACAAATTTTGTTGGATCTATAGGCTATTTGCATGATTTGTATTAAGGCTGATATTCCTGAAGAAGTTTGCGCGATCGACGATGAGTTAAAAGCGATCTATCACAGCAAAAACACAGTATGCATCTGGGTTTTTCAGACGCGTGAAGACCGCAATCGCTTCATGGATGAAACCGCTGGCATGATAAAAGACCAGCGCCAGCAACACTACGATCGTTTTTATAGTCTCTAGAGAATTCTAGTCCAAATCCTCATCGAGGATTGTCATCTGGAAGTGATAGCATACATCACCATCCTCGCTGTCTTTGAAGATCACGCCAATGAATTCACCATTCATTGAGATCTCCGCCGAGCTTTCAGCCACATCATCGCTCCGAGGGACGGCTTTGATGGTTTTGTTATTGAATTTCTGCTGTAAGTAACCTTCTATTCTGTTTGTTTCGCCTAATTCCATTATAGTACTCCTTTAACTTGCACAAAACATGTTAGCTCCGCACCAATCGCGGTAAGCTGTTCAGATAGGTGAGGATAGCATCAATCTGCTGAGAGGTCTTTAATAATCGTCGACGATCATGAAGACTGTATTGCCAGCGTTCGATGCCTTTTAACCGTTTTTTTTCGATGGTGTAAATAGGCGTCTCGAGCCGGCTACGATAAATAGAGAACAATGCTAGTTCTTCGAGATGATCCAAGGCGTAATCGCGCCAGTCCCCGGCTGCTACTCTCAGAGAGTAAGTATTCAGAATAAGATTGAGCTCGGGCCGGGTGAAATATCCCGCGCGTTTTTTCTTCGTAGAAGGTGATTGGGCTGAAGATGATTTGATGATAAACATTCGTGTGTGATAGACTCTTTCAGACTAGATAATTCATGATCAATACACTATGTTGCATAACAATAGGCGTTAAGGTCAAGTGCGGGATGGGGTATGAGTGATATTTTTCATGAAATTAACGAAGAATTGAGGGCTGACCGTGCGCGCATGATGATGCGGAAATATGGCGGCTATATTCTGGGCGCGGTTGCGGCGATCATTATTCTAGTGGGCGCGCGGCAAGGTTATATTCACTGGCAAGATGGCAAACGCGGCGCCCTCGCTAATCAATATCGCGCAGCCCTTTTATCGGAGACCCCTGTTGCCGATCTCATGCCCCTCTCTGAGAAGAGCGGTGGCTATGGCATGTTGGCGGGATTTCAGCGGGCGGCGTTGCTGGCTGAAACCAACAAAACAGAAGCAGAGGCTGTATATCTAGCCCTCGCTGATGACGCATCACTTAAGCCGCTTTATCAAGATATAGCGTTGATTTTATCGGTGATTAACGCACCTGAAAACGTTTCAGTTGATGAAAGGGTCGCGCGGTTAGAGCGCATTTCCTCGCTTGATAATCCGTGGCATGGGTTGAGGTTAGAGATAATGGTAGGACTTTCGCTTGAAAAAGGCGACCTTATAGCAGCGAAGAATTATCTGGAAGAAATGCAAAATCTATCAGCGCGATTGTCTCCTGAATCAAACCGAAGAATGCAGATACTTGCAACAGCACTGGCACAATAAACCATGAAAACCCTGATCACAAAACTATCCTTACCGGCACTATTCATGCTTTTTATCTCGGCGTGCGCAGAACGAGAGGTCATTCTGCCTGGTGAGCGCATCAGTGTGGTTGACAACGCCGAAACTTGGCAGGTTAATGCCGAAGCCGCAGAAGAAGGCGTGGTTCTGCCTGAAGAAATCACTAATATCCGCTTCACGCAACCCGGGTTGAGATCAGGGCATAGTGGTGGACATTTATCGCTTGCTGGGTCTTTGGGGCTGGCGTGGTCAATGTCCTCCGGATTAGCCGTTGAGGACGGCACTGAAATGGCACAAGCGGTGGCGGGGGGCGATATAATCTATACAATCACTCCTGATGCGATATTGAACGCTTTTGATCTAGAGGATGGCGTCCGGCGTTGGTCGCTTGAGGTGGAGGAAAAACGTGACCAAACCCAACCCAGCGTTAGTGGCGGGCTCGGGTTGAATAATGACAGGCTTTACGTTCACAGTGGCGGAAAATCACTGGTTGCGGTGGTAGCGGATACCGGTGAAGTGATCTGGCGCAGGGATGATTTTTCTCTGCCTTTGGTGGGCGGGCCGACTGTAACGGATGATTTTGTCGCTGTTACCGATATAGATGGACGCTTATTCATGCTCAACGCCGCCGAGGGTGCGGAGGTCTGGAGCAGGGTGGGCAGTTCTGAAAGCACCGGCGTGGTCGGCGCGCCTTTTCCTGCGATGCGAGGAGGTGAGGTGATTCTTGGCGGGGTTGACGGGGAAGTATCAGCATTACGCGCGCCGTCTGGTGAGTTTTTATGGGCGAGTAATCTGGCCCTGCGCACGCCGCGCACGGCTCTTGATGGAATCAGCGCGATTATCGCACACCCTGTCCATGATGGAGGACTGGTGGTCGCTGTTACCATGTCCGGACAAATGGCGGCGTTTAACACTTCGAGCGGACATCAGATATGGACAAAAGCGATTGCTTCTATTTCCATGCCGTGGATTGCTGGTAACACGATTTTTGTGGTCTCAACAAGAGGCCGCGTTTTCGCCTTAAGACGTAGTGATGGAGAGATACGCTGGATCACTGAATTGCCGGACGCCATTCCTGTAAATGTATCGGTGTCAAAAAACCCACCTAGATATGTTGGTCCTGTGGTTGCTTCGGATAAGGTGATCATCGCTGGGGATGGGGTTATTTATCGCCTCGATGCGGCCACAGGCGCGATCGAGAACAGTTTCTCGGTGGGAGGCTCGATCACCACCACCCCGATTATCGTCAATAACACCCTTGTCGTTCTCGATAGGCAAGGGCGATTGACCGCCTATAGATAACCGGTGATGTTATGGATGAGAGAATCGCCATTGTCGGCAGGCCTAATGTTGGCAAGTCCACGCTTTTTAACCGTCTGACCAGAGGCGATAAGGCGATCGTAGATGATCGCCCTGGCGTTACCCGCGACCGCCGCGAAGGGAAGGGGAGTCTGGCTGACCTTGAATTTCAGCTGATCGATACAGCAGGGCTCGAGGATGCGGTTGATGGAAGTCTTGAAAAAAGAATGCGGCTTCAAACCGAACGCGCGATCGCCGACAGTGAACTGACTTTGCTGGTTTTCGATGCGCGTGCGGGAATCACCACCGATGATACATTTTTTGCCCGTGAAATCAGAAAATCAAGCGTGAAAGTCATTATGGTTGGCAATAAATGCGAAGGCCGAGCCGGAGACGCCGGTCTAAGCGAGGCATGGCAACTTGGCTTTGGGCAACCGATTGGAATTTCCGCCGCCCATGGCGAAGGCTTAAGCGATCTTTATGATGCTATCGTGGAGATGCTGCCAAAGCATGAGATAGACTCTGAAGTGGCCGAGGAAAATGATCCTGAAACTGGTGTTGATGCCGGTGTTGATGCCGGTGTTGAAATCGACCCTGAAACTGACCCTGAAACTGAAACGGCTGCTAAAATCGATATGCCTCTTCGGATAGCGGTGATCGGGCGGCCAAATATGGGCAAATCGACCCTGATCAATCACCTTGTCGGCAGTGAAAGAGTCTTAACAGGCCCTGAGGCGGGAATTACCAGAGATGCGATTGAAATTCCGTTTCACTATGATGACAGGGCATTGCTGTTATACGACACAGCAGGGGTCCGACGCAAAGCGCGCATCGAGGACGTTCTAGAAAAAGCGATGGTCGATGACAGTTTGCGGGCTGTCCGTTTCGCCCATGTGTGTATTTTGCTCATCGATGCGCGTGAGCCCCTGAACAAGCAAGACCTAGCGCTCGCCCGTCTTGTCGCGGATGAGGGGAGGGCTATGGTCATCGCCGCTAATATGTGGGATGTGGCATCGGATCGGCAAAATCGCCTGAAGGATTTAAAGGATCGGCTTGAGAAATCTCTAGGGCAGGTCAAAGGAATCCCACTGATCCCAATCTCGGCGCTTAAAGGGAGTGGCGTGACCAAGATGATGCGGTCAGTGCTCGATGTTTATACACGCTGGAATTACCGGGTTTCCACGGCTGGCCTTAATCGCTGGCTTGAGAATATGCTTGAATCGCATCCCCCACCGCTTGTTCAGGGGCGGCGAATTCGGATTCGCTATGCGACGCAAATCAAAACGCGTCCGCCGACTTTTGCACTGTTTGTCAGCCGCCCTGATGATCTGCCAGATCACTATTTGCGCTATTTGGCGGCGGGCTTGCGTGATGATTTTGATTTGCAAGGATTGCCGTTGCGCTTGGTTATGCGTAAGGGAAAAAACCCTTATATCAGCTGATCAGCGCGTAGAACTTGGCCATGCCACGGGCAGTCTTCTGCCGCTAGCGCCACAAAGGCTTCAACGATATCCATGGGTTGCCGCATGGCGTTAAGATCAGCACCGGGAAAGGCCTGTGAGAACATCGCGGTGGCGGTCGCGCCCGGATCCAAAATATTGATTTTCAATGCCGTCTGGCGTGTTTCAGCCGCCCAGGATTTTCCCAAAGCCTCCAGCCCTGCTTTACTCGCCGCATAAGCGGACCAAAAGGGAAGGTCGTCATTGCTCGCGGCGCTCGAGGTCATTAACACCGCGCGTCCTGAAGGTGATTGCCTTAAAAGCGGATCAAAAGCCCTGATCATCCGCCAGATGGCGGAAAGATTGGTGTCGATCACCTGATCCCATGTGTCAGCGTCAAGATGCGCGACAGGGGTTAAATCGCCAAGGACTCCGGCGTTAGCGATCATTACGTCAAGCCGCCCCCATCGCCCAGCGATTGCTTCGGCAAGGCGGAGCATCGCAGGTCTGTCGGCGAGGTCCATCTGCACCAGCGTGATCTCTCCGCCTGCAGCGGTGACCTCATCATCTAATTCTTCAAGGGCTGCTTTGCTGCGCGCTGTAGCGATAACATGCGCGCCTTCATCGGCGAGTTTAAGCGCCGCCGCGCGCCCAATCCCACGTGAGGCCCCGGTGATCAACGCTGCACGGTTGTCGAGCCGCGCCATTATTGGCGGCCTGAGAGCGTGTGGATGTTTTCCGATGAGATCGGAATAGGATAGTCGCCGGTAAAACAAGCATCGCAATAGCGCTCAGCCGCCTCACCGTGACCGGAGGTGCCTTGGGTCGCGCGATAAAGGCTTTCAAGGGATAGGAATTCCAAACTATCCACGCCAATCCGATCAGCGATCGCTTTGGTGTCCATATTGGCCGCGACCAGCTTATCTTTGCTCGGGGTGTCGACGCCATAAAAACATGGGTGCGTGATCGGCGGGCTCGCTATGCGCATATGGACTTCACGCGCACCCGCCTGCCGCATCATGGTGATGATCTTGGTGGATGTTGTGCCTCGAACGATCGAATCATCGACTAAAATCACTGATTTTCCAGCAACAATAGCGGCATTGGCATTATGCTTAAGGTGAACGCCGGTCTGTCTGGCGCTATCGGTGGGGCGAATAAAAGTGCGTCCGACATAGTGATTCCGGATAATGCCAAAATCAAAGGGTAGACCGATTTCTTCGGCGAACCCGAGGGCAGCGGGGACGCCTGAATCAGGAACCGGCACAACAATATCACCTTTAACTGCACTTGTTCGTGCGAGTTCTCGTCCGATATTCTTGCGCACTTCATACACGCTCCGCCCTTCGATCACGCTATCGGGGCGAGAAAAATAAATATATTCGAAAATACAAAAACGCGACTCACGGGGAGAAAACGGTCTGGTTGAGGTGATACCATCCTTGTTTATGATCACCATTTCACCCGCCTCTATATCGCGGATATATTGCGCGCCGATAATATCAAGGCCGCAGGTTTCGGATGAGACCACATAAGCCTTGCCGATCTGCCCCAAAACCAGAGGCCTGACCCCATGCGGGTCGCGCATGGCAATCATGCTGTCTGGCGTGAGGCAGACTATTGACCACGCGCCCTCTAGCTGTTTCATCGCATCGGTCAGACGTAGAGACGGGGTTTCTTGGTGTGAGCGGGCCACCAAATGAACGATCACCTCGCTATCGGTGGTGGTTTGCATCAGACTGCCGGTTTGAATCAAAGATTGCCGCAATCGCGCCGCGTTAGTCAGATTTCCGTTATGTGAAAGAGCAAAACCGCCAAAAGACAGATGGGAGAAAATCGGCTGGATATTTCTGATATCTGGGCCGCCGGTGGTCGAATAACGATTATGTCCGACCGCCGCATGCCCGGATAAGTGATCGAGGTGTCCTGAGGCCGCATCAAAATTATCACCGACATGCCCAAACCCTCGATGCGCGTGGAACCCATGCTCATCGACGCTGACGATGCCAGTGGCTTCCTGTCCTCGATGCTGCAGGGCGTGTAGTCCTAATGCGGTATGAACAGCGGCTTCGGGGGTGCCAAAAACGCCGAAAACGCCGCATTCTTCATGAAGTCCATCTATTGTAGGCAAGGGGGGGCTCATTACGTATCTCCATCGAGGATATTGGGCAGTAAATCTAAGTCATTTTCATCAGGCAATAATGTGTTGTCCTCATCAAGGGGGATGATGGGGATGAGGTCTGGAAGGTCATCAGGGATCAGGTCTGGAAGATCATCAGGGATCAGGTCCGGGAGATCATCAATACCCTCAAAATTCCCCGAGTTCGCAGGGACTTTAGCAATAATTTCATCATAGACGGTCTCGGGCAGTAAACCGGCGATGGCCACGGCTGTGCGGCGAACGGGTTCAATCATCGAGGCGGATAAAACATCCTGTGGCAGGCCATCCTCCTGATTGATGGTCAACACCGTGCCGATATAAAGCAAGGCGACAATCACCAACCCGCGTGCAAGGCCGAACAGAAAACCAAGCGGCTTATCCAAAAGACCAATCGCGGTTCTGCTCAACCCTGGCGCGAACATATTAGACAAGATAAACACAGCTAGCCCCGCCACACAAAACGGAATAATCCAGCCCAGAGCATTCGCGGTGGTTGTCGAATCGATATAGTTTTGTAGCCAACGGCCGGTAATGTCATCAAGAAGCCGCGCGATAATCACCGCTAGCACCCAGCCGATGAGCCCAAGTATTTCACGGGTCAGCCCACGCATCATCGCCATGACCCCTGAGATCAGCGCGATGATGACGATCAGGTAATCGACATAATTAAGTGAAGTGATCAACTCCATAATATGTATTTTATCCTATATTTCTCTTGCGGGAGCAACAAGGCATTAAAACTCCTGTGGTGTTGCTGAACGATCTATTTCAGTGATCAGCGCTTGCAGATGGTCCATGCGCCTCGCGGTGATGGTATCGGGCATTGATATTTTTTTATCTTTAGTCTGTGGCATGACGGCCTGGGTAAAGCCTAATCGCGCCGCTTCTTTAAGGCGTAAATCGGGATGGGGCACGCGCCTGACCTCCGCCGTGAGTCCGATCTCGCCGAAAAATACGCTATCTTTGGAGCAAGATTTGCCGCTGATGGCTGAAATCAGTGCGGCGGCCACCGCTAGATCAGCTGCGGGTTCAGTGATTTTAACCCCTCCTGCGACATTGAGGAAAATATCGTTGCCGGATAAAGGAAGTCCTGCACGGGTTTCAAGAACGGCGGCGAGCATCGATAACCGGCCGCTATCCCAACCCACGACATTACGCCGAGGGTTAGGCATCACCGAGGGTGATACCAAGGCTTGAATCTCAACCAATATAGGTCTGGTGCCTTCGATGCCGGCAAACACGACCGCGCCCGAGATATTATGGCGGCGGTCGGCGAGAAATAACTCTGATGGATTGGCTACTTCGGCCAATCCCTCGCCAGTCATCTCGAAAACGCCAATTTCATCAGTTGGGCCAAAACGGTTTTTGACCCCGCGCAGAATACGAAAATGATGATTCTTATCACCTTCAAAATGAAGCACGGTATCGACCATATGCTCTAATACGCGTGGGCCGGCGATCGAGCCGTCTTTAGTGACATGCCCAACGATGATCACCGCCGCGCCTTTGACTTTGGCCGCCCGGATAAACTCGAAAGCACTAGCGCGAACTTGGCTGACTGTGCCGGGGCTTGATTCGATCATGGGCAGATACATCGTTTGTATAGAGTCAATCACCGCCACGCCGACCGGTGAAGGGGCCATGAGTGAGGCGGTAATATCGGCGGCATCAGTTGTTGCGGCGATACCCGGCGGGGCGTTCTCGGTGTTATTCATGCCCAGCCTCTTGCCGCGCATTCTGATCTGCTCGACGGATTCCTCGCCGCTAAAATAAGCCGTGGCCACACCAGAGGAGGCCAGACGGCAGATCATCTGCAGGAGAAGAGTTGATTTGCCAATACCAGGGTCGCCGCCAATCAGCGTGGCCGAACCCGGCACGAGCCCGCCGCCAAGCATCCGGTCAAGCTCGCCAATCCCGGTTGAAATTCGAGGAGGCGGCTCAGCATCGCCAACCAAGCTTTCCATTTCAATCTTACGCCCCTTAGTCTTGCCCGCAATCGCGGGGGATGCGGCGGCGCTTTCTTCAGTGATGCTATTCCAGCTGGAGCATTGGGTGCATCTCCCTGACCATTTTGAATGCACCGCACCACATTGCTGGCAGACAAATTCGCTTGGTCGCCTTGCCATCAGATGCTTTCCGCGTAGCGTGTCATCGGTCCGTCCGCAAGCCCATTGACGAATTGATAGACAAAAGGATTATCAGCTTTTTTCATGGTTTCCACCGACCCTTTCCAGATGATTTGTCCTTCATGGATCATCGCGACTTCATCGGCAATGCGTCTCACCGAATTTATATCATGGCTAATAGTGATGGCCGTCGCCCCCAGTCTATCCACCTGGTCACGAATAAGGCGATTGATCACCTCGCCGGTGATCGGATCCAAGCCTGAGGTAGGCTCATCAAAAAGAAGGATTTTAGGCTTATCAGCGACCGCCCGGGCAAGCCCTACGCGTTTTTGCATTCCTCCCGAAAGCTCAGCAGGGTAGAGATCAAGCACGCTTTCTTCAAGTCGGAGTTCAGCAAGGGTTCTTCGCGCAACTTCGCGCAATTCATCGCGCCCTAGGCGGTTATTTTGTCGGTAGCGGAAAATGACATTCTCCCAGACCGGCAGCGAATCGAATAACGCGGCCCCTTGGAATAACATTCCGAATTGCCGTAGAGTTTTCTCGCGAACAGCCCGAGGGGCCCCAACAGTCTCGATACCGTTCACCGTCGCCGAGCCTCCATCGGGAGGAATAAGCCCAAGCAGGCATTTCAGCAAGACAGACTTACCCGTCCCCGACGCACCAATAAGTGCGACTGAACCGCCTTTCTGGATATCGAGATCGATTCCTTTCAGGACGTGGTTATTGCCAAAACTTTTAACAAGTTTGCTCATGTGAATTTGGCTGTCGGTCATGGGCTTCATCTGACGAAAGCAAGTCCTGTTATTAAGAAATCAGATAACAGGATGAGGATCGCGGAGTAAACCACCGCGTTCGTTGTGGCTTGTCCGACTCCTTCTGCGCCTCGTCCTGAGAAATATCCGAAAAAGCATCCCATCACCGAGATAATGAAGCCAAAAACCGCAGCTTTGATTAAACCGATAATGACATCGAAGGCCTCGAGATGCTCAAGTGTTCCTGTGAGATACATGGATGGTGAGAAATCGAGTTGATAAATCGCCACGACATAGCCACCAAAAACACCAATAATATCGCCGATGAGCACGAGAAAAGGCAGGCATAAAGTCGCGGCGATGATACGAGGGGCGATAAGATACTGAAACGGACGGGTTGATAACGTATCCAGAGCGTCTATCTGGTCCGTTACGCGCATCGTGCCGATTTCTGCGGCCATAGCGGCTCCCATGCGTCCGGCGACCATTAACCCAGTGAGCACCGGGCCTAACTCGCGGGTGACAATCAGAACAACCACGGTTGCGACGGAGTTTTCACTTTCCGCCGAAAAGCGCTCGGTTCCCGTGTAGCTTTGCAAAGCAATCACCATGCCTGAAAACATTGTTGTCAGTCCAACCACCGGCAGTGAATAATAGCCGATATCGATAAAATGCCTGATGATTTGCTTTCGATACCACGGCGGGCGCGCCAGCCAAAAGATAGATTGGCTGATAAAGATGCTCAACTTGCCGATTTGCGCGAGCAAATCAAGGGCCGCGGCGCCTGAAGTTTGTAGAATCCGTGTCATCTGCGTTATCCAGCTGCTATGATAGCATAGTGTTGCTGTCGGCGTAAGACCCTGTGTATGTTCTTGAGGTTCTTAAGCCTAGGGAGGTCAGAATCTCATAACAATGCGTCCCGGCAAGCGCCGCCATACCCTCGGCATCATGCTGTGGGCTGATCAAGGTCATATAATCATGCGTGGTGATGATCCCGGACGGCCAATCAGTAATATCAACCACGTGCGAGTCCATCGACACCCGTCCGAGAACCGGCGCGGATCGCACGCCATAATAAACGCGCCCACGCCCGCTTAGGGCGCGGCGAAACCCATCAGCAAATCCGCCGGCAACAGTGGCGAGAGTGCTGTCGCGGGTGAGGGTATGGGTGGCGCTATAGCCCACAGTTTCGCCGCGCTTTGCGTGGCGTATCTGCAAAACCCGTCCCTCTAACGTCAAGGCAGGGGTGAAGCCAGTGGTCGGTAAAGGCGGATAACCGTAAAGCGCGATGCCGGGGCGGGTTAGGTGATAATGGTAGTCCTTGCCGAGAAGAATACCTCCTGAAGCGGCAAGGCTATAAGACCTTAAAGGAAAATAGCGGATGACCTGATCGAAACGCTCGCGCTGGAGGATGCTTCGCGCGACGGAGTCGGCGGCGGAGTCAAGGTGGGAGTAAACCAGCCGCCAGTCCGCTGAGGACGCTAGTTTAGCGCTTTTTTTTTCATCAAACCATTGCCAACAGACGCCGAGCCGATTCATTCCTGTGTCTATCTGCAGCATAGCTTTGGGTGGTGCGTCCGTGCTGAGGCCTTTTAATATCTCGATCTGCTCGGGGTGATTGATCGTGGGGATGAGGTTGTGTTCAATAATCGCCTCCTCATCGCCTTGGCTGAGGCCGTCATAATACCCGATCACAGAATCGCCAACATAGGGGCGCAAACGCGCGGCTTCGATGGTATCGGTGGTGAAAAACACGCGGCAGCCGCTGTGATAAAGCGCACGGGCGACCATCTCGCTTCCATGTCCATAGGCATCGGCTTTGACCACGGCGGCGGTTTCGGCCTTGCCTGATAAGTCCTTAAGCCGCTGCCAGTTAGAGATAATAGCGTCGATATCGATACGCGTGACCAAGCGCGGTACGTTGCTCATTGGGATCACGAAGTCATTTCAGGAAGGTGCTTGTCGCTGACATCATCGGTATATTTGGTCTGGCTATCGATGAATCTGAGTTTAACGTTCCCTGTTGGCCCATGACGCTGCTTGGCGATGATGATTTCAGCCCGCCCTCGATGCTCTTCCATTCTTTGCATCCAGCGGTTATAGCGTTCGTCGTATTGCTGCTGGCCTTCCTCCTCGCGCTGCTGGGGCTCTTTTTTGTCGAGATAGTATTCCTCACGATAGATAAACATGACCACATCAGCGTCCTGTTCAATAGACCCCGACTCACGCAAATCGGCGAGGTTAGGGCGCTTGTCCTCGCGTTGCTCGACCGCCCTTGATAGTTGTGCAAGTGCCAGCACGGGAACATCGAGTTCTTTAGCGATGGATTTCAGCGTCCGGCTAATCAAGGATATTTCATTGACTCTATTCTCGGTGCGGGAATTGATTGGAGCCGTCAGCAGCTGTAGATAATCAACCACAATCAATCCAAGATTATGCGTTCTTTTAAGACGTCTTGCGCGGCTTGCTAGTTGTGAAATTGACAAGGACGGGGTGTCATCTAGATAGAACGGGGCTTGCTCTATCTCGTGGCTAGCGCGCACCAACTCCGTGAATTGCTGGGGGGTGATTTTGCCACGCCTGATCTGATCGGATGGAACACCAGCCTCACTCGACAGAATACGGTTGGCCAGTTGTTCAGAGGACATTTCAAGCGAAAAGAAAGCGACATGTTGAGGTGTTTCATCAGTTCTTGTGGTGGTGGCGGCGTGAAAACCGATATTGATGCCAAGCGCGGTTTTTCCCATACCCGGCCGTCCGGCGACAATGATCAGGTCAGAGGATTGCAAGCCGCCAAGCAGATTGTTGAGACCAGTAAGCCCGGTTCCGATTCCAGTGATATGGCCTGAGTTTTTATGGGCGAGTTCAGCGGTTTGGATGGCTTCATTCAGTGAATGCCGTAGGGGCAGAAGTCCACTATCCCGACGGTCGCTTTCAGCGAGGGCGAATAATTCCTGTTCTGTTTCTTCGATCAAGGTCTCGGCGCTGGTTTCTATCTTTGCGGTGCGCGCGTTGCTGATCGTCTTATCAGCGATCGCGATCAGCTTGCGCCGCAGATAGCATTCACGAATATCCCACGCGTAATGAGGAGCCTCGGTCAGCGAGACGACATTTTCGGCCAGCTGCCCTAGATAGTTCTCGATGCTCAAGTGGGCGAAGGCTTCATCGCCGGCGAAATAGCTTTTCAGCGTGATGGCGTTAGCGAGTTGTCCGCGCTGGTGAAGTTGCTTGATAGCGGCGAAAATCCGGCTATGAAGAGGGTCTAAAAAATGATGGTCTTCGAGGGTATCGGGGATTTTTTCTAGAATGTCGTTATCATTCAGTAGTGCACCCAGCAAATCCTGTTCAGCCTCGATGTTCTGTGGCAAAAGCGCAGTATGATCTTTAGGAAAACTGGTGACGTTTTCACCTTCAACTGGTTGGTTTTTAGGTATTTCTTGTTCTTGCATAACCCACTCACACTACGAAATATGAGGGGTAAAGTAGAGAAACAGAATGGACCTTACCCCCTGTTAATTACGGTAATAATGAGGATAAAGTCAGATCAAGTAAAGCTGATAAGCTATTTTTCCTCATCAGGCTGAGGGTTTTCGGCGGTTTCAGCGGCTTCTGTTTTTTTGCCCTCGTTGGGCTGGTCTGCATCGGGGGCCTCAGGGCTGGGTTCTTGCGCCCCGCTTGCGACGGCCTCCTCTCCAGATTGACCTGCGTCTGGTTCACCAGCGCTTGATTCTTGAGCCCCGCCCGCGCCGTCCTCCTCGGCTTCTTCTGCTTGATGCGCCCCGTGTTCTTCGGCGCGTTCTTCGGCGTGTTGTGCAGCTTCGGCAGCTTCGATTCGCTCTCGTTCGTCGATATCGCTGACGATCGCCCGTCCAAGTCTGAGTTGCTCGCTTGCTTCATCATCGCTTCGAGCTATATTGACCATCACCATGATGGCCACTTCAGGATGGAGTGTAACGCGCACCGGAAACAGCCCCAGTGTTTTAATCGGGGCGCTAATGTCTATCTGTGATTTGATCACGGTAAAGCCGGCCTCAGTGACGGCTTGGGCCACATCATTCGCACTAGCGGAGCCGTACAGTTGTCCCATTTCGCTCGCCGCTCTGATCAACGAGACTGAAAGATCTTCCATTTTGGCGGCGACTTTTTCGGCTTCAGTCCTCCGCGTGAGATTTTGCGCTTCAAGAGTAGCGCGCTCGGTTTCAAAGCGTTGACGATTATCTGCGGTCGCCCTTAAGGCTTTGCCTTGCGGCAACAGGTAGTTGCGTGCGTAGCCGGACTTGACCTTGACCAGATCACCCATCTGGCCGAGATTTTCGACACGTTCAAGCAGAATAATTTCCATCACAAAGCTCCTTAGCTAATGACATAAGGCATGAGAGCCAGGTGCCGTGCGCGTTTGATCGCCGTGGTTAATGCTCGTTGCTTTTTGGCAGAGACAGAGGAGATGCGACTCGGAATGATTTTGCCGCGTTCGGTAATGTAGCGCTGGAGAACCCTGACGTCTTTATAATCGATCGCGGGTGCGTCTGGCAACGAGAGGGGGCAGGGTTTGCGATGCGACCGCGCCGCACGGCGTACGGAAGGTCTTTTGATTTCAAGTTCAGTCATGGCTTTCCCTTTGTGTTTGTCTGGTTGTGTCAGGTTTATCATCTGATAAGGCCCGGTCGGGTCTGCTTGGCCTTTGGGGGGGTCTGGTTGTGTGTCGGTTTGTGGGTCTTGTATCATGGTCATCATCTGATAAGGCTCGGTCGGACCTGTTTTGCATGATCACCGAAGGCTCGGGGTCTACGCTATCGATTCTGACGAGGAGTGAGCGAATAATATCGTCATTTAGCCCCATGCGGCGATCTAATTCTGACATCGCGTCATGGTTGGCTTCTATGTTCAATAGTACGTAGTGGCCTTTGCGGTTTTTTCTGATTCGGTAAGCGAGGTTTTTAAGCCCCCAGTATTCGCGTTTCAGAATTTTCCCTTGATGCTCAGTGATGATGTCAGCCAGTTTATCTGTCAGCGTTTCGACCTGAGGCTGGGAAATATCTTGTCGCGTGATAAACACACACTCGTAAAGGCGCATAGTTTGTCCCCTTTCGGATCATTGAGAAAGCGCGTCGCCCTCTCGCTAGCTGACCCGCACAACAACGCATGAAAGATCAGCAAGAGGTTAATTCATTGACGCCTTCTAACAACAGTGAATAGGTTTTGCAAGGTTTTTTAAGTCAAGTCTTGCAGAATAAGATCAGTCGGTATAGTTTTTATAGAGAATACTAAGAGGATTATGCCATGATCAAAGGACTTATATCGCCGATTTTAACCCCATTTAACGATGATTTAACCATCGCGACGGATTTATATCTCGCGCATGCGAAAAAATTACTCACGGTTGGTGGATGCGCGGGGCTCGCTCCTTTCGGCACCACGGGCGAGGCGCTCTCAGTTGGACTTGAAGAGCGGAGGACGATGCTAGAAGAACTCATCAAAAACGACGTCAGCCCATCGGTGATGATTCCCGGTACTGGGTTAACCAATCTGGTTGATACAGCACAGCTGACGCGCCATGCGACTGATCTTGGGTGCTATGGGACGATGATTCTACCGCCCTTTTATTTTAAGGGAGTGAGCGATGAAGGCCTTTATCGCTATTACGCTAAGCTAATAGAGATGGTGGATAGCCCTGATTTGCGGATTTATCTCTATCATATCCCGCAAGTTGCGGGCGTTGGTCTCTCGGTTGACCTGGTGCGGCGGCTTTATCGAGATTTTTCAGGGGTTGTGGTAGGAATCAAGGATTCATCAGGAGATTGGGCGAACACCGAAGCCTTGCTGAAGATAGAAGGGTTGACTGTTTATCCAGGGGCGGAATTGCCTTTGATTGAAGCGATTAAACTTGGTGCGCCAGGCTGTATTTCAGCGACCGCTAATCTTAACGGGGTTGGTATTGCCGAGGTGATCAAAAAATGCCACGAGGGTGATTTTGCTGGCGCGGAGTCCCTCCATGTAAAGGTGAAGGAGTTTCGGCTTTTGCTTCAGGGCTATGCACCGATTCCAGCGCAGAAAGCCTTGCTTGCCCGTGCGCTGAAGGATAATCGCTGGCGCACTCTCCGGCCGCCTTTGATGGCGATGGATGACACGGAGGCGGAGGCGATTGAGCGCGAGTTACGTGAAAAATTCTCGTTTACCTTAGAATAAACTCCGCATACAGGAATCATCGTTGTGATCCGATTTGCACTTGTCATCACTTTGCTATATTGGGATAACATCTCGGATGTACAAGGATTTTTTAAGGGGATAGCATGGCGTCCTATTTAGCGGAGTATTTTCCAATAGCGGTGTTTCTAGTCATTGCGACGGGTTTGGCCGGTGCGTTTGTCATCGGCTCGTTGATTGTTGGAGCCCAGCGCCCCGACCCCGAAAAACTGAGCGCTTACGAATGCGGCTTTGAGGCCTTTGATACTTCTCGTAATCGTTTTGACGTGCGGTTTTATCTGGTGGCTATCCTATTCATCATTTTTGATCTTGAGGTGGCTTTTCTGTTTCCATGGGCGGTTTCGCTGGGCAAGATTGGCTTTTTCGGCTTCTGGTCGATGGTTGTGTTTCTGAGCGTTCTGACAGTTGGGTTTGTCTATGAGTGGAAAAAAGGAGCCCTTGACTGGGATTAAGCGATGAATAAGCCACCCGCTCTGGCCGCCGATCAGGATGCCGTGTTACAAACCGTTAATGATGAACTCACCAACAGAGGCTTTGTGGTGGCCCAAGCCGATAAACTGTTTAACTGGGCAAGAAGCGGCTCGCTCTGGCCGATGACTTTCGGTCTTGCTTGTTGCTCGATCGAGATGATGCACTCAGCCACCTCAAGATATGACATGGATCGTTACGGGATGCTGTTTCGTCCTAGTCCGCGCCAGTCGGATGTGATGATTGTCGCCGGCACGCTGACCAATAAAATGGCGCCAGCCCTAAGGAAAGTCTACGACCAGATGGCAGAACCGCGATGGGTGTTGTCGATGGGGTCTTGCGCTAATGGGGGCGGTTATTATCATTATTCCTATGCTGTGGTCAGAGGCTGTGATCGGATTGTTCCCGTTGACGTCTATGTACCGGGATGCCCGCCGACCGCTGAGGCCCTGATTTACGGCCTTTTGCAGTTGCAGAAGAAAATCCGCCGCACCACGACCATCGCCCGCTAAGCACTCTTTACTATAATACTATGCCCCACCCTGATCAAAACCCACTCAGAAGCCACGAAAACCTTGATGCATTGCACCAACGAATTAGCGGTTTGCTCGCGGCTAAAATCATCGATGTTCGTGTGTTCAGGGGTGAGTTGACGATCAGCACTACGATCGAACAGATCGTGTCCGTCTTGACGCTGTTGCGCGATGAGGCTGGGGGCGGTTTTACCCAGCTGACCGATCTGACTGCGGTTGATTATCCCAATCGCACCAAGCGATTCACTCTTATTTATCAGATGTTAAGCGTTACCTTAAATCGCCGTGTAAGGGTGGAGGTGGCGATTAAAGAAGGGACGGTTGCGCCGTCTGTTACGCAGATTTTCTCATCAGCCAACTGGTCTGAACGCGAAGTCTGGGACATGTATGGCATCTTTTTTGATGGGCATAATGATTTACGTCGACTTCTGACCGATTATGGCTTTGAAGGTCATCCTTTGCGCAAGGATTTCCCACTAACGGGAAATGTTGAGGTTCGGTATGACGAATCCGAAAGACGTGTGGTTTATGAGCCGGTTGAACTAACCCAGGAATACCGCGATTTTGACACCGCAAGCCCGTGGGAGGGAACACAGACCTCAATGAGGCAGGACGAGTCCCCGCGCGCGCCAGACCAAGAGAGGCTTAAGGGTGATGATCATGGCTGATCCGACAATCAAGCCGCTAACGATGAATTTCGGGCCTCAGCACCCAGCCGCCCACGGGGTGTTGCGGTTGGTGCTTGAGATGGATGGTGAGGTGATCGAGCGCGCGGACCCGCATATTGGGCTTTTGCACCGAGGCACAGAGAAGCTGATCGAGCATAAAACCTATCTTCAGGCTTTGCCGTATTTTGACCGTCTGGATTATGTCGCGCCGATGAATCAAGAACACGCTTTTGCGCTCGCGATTGAAAAACTGTTGCACTTAGAGGTGCCACGGCGCGGGCAATTTATCCGTGTTCTTTATTGCGAAATTGGGCGGATTTTAAGCCATCTGCTTAATCTAACAACTTTTGCCCTTGACGTGGGGGCGATGACGCCTTTGTTGTGGGGGTTTGAGGAACGCGAGCATCTGATGGGGTTTTATGAGCGCGCTTCAGGGGCACGGCTGCACGCGGCTTATTTCCGCCCCGGCGGGGTTCATCAAGATTTACCTGACGGCTTGCTCGACGATATTGCGATTTGGGTCGATAACTTCCCTAAATTTATCAATGATGTGGAAAGTCTGCTGACCGAGAATCGAATTTTTAAGCAGCGAACCGTTGATATTGGCGTGGTGCATTTGCACGAGGCTCTTGATCTAGGCTTTTCAGGCCCATGTATCAGAGCTTCAGGCCTGCCGTGGGATTTGCGTAAAGCCCAGCCTTATGAAATTTATGACGAGATCGAGTTTGATATTCCCACCGGCAAGACCGGGGATTGCTACGCACGGTATCTTGTGCGGATTGAGGAAATGCGTGAATCCCTCAAGATTATCAAGCAATGTATTGAAAAAATGCCATCCGGGGCGGTAATCTCAGAAGATCATAAGGCGACTCCGCCGGCGCGCGATGAGATGAAAACCTCGATGGAAGCATTAATTCATCATTTCAAACTCTACACCGAAGGCTTTCACGTCCCAGCAGGCGAGACTTACACGGCGGTTGAAGCCCCCAAAGGCGAGTTCGGCGTTTATCTTGTGTCAGACGGAAGCAATAAGCCTTATCGTTGTAAGATCAGAGCCCCCGGGTTTTACTTTATGGCGGCGATGGATCATTTATCACGCGGGCATATGCTCGCGGATTCGGTGGCGATCCTCGGCTCGCTAGACGTGGTTTTCGGGGAGATTGATCGATGAGCATTTCACGCCGCATCGCTGAAAACCAGCCCGAATCTTTCGCTTTCACGCCCACGAATAAAAAGAAAATCAAAGCGATTCTTGCCCAGTATCCCAAAGATAGAAAAGCGAGCGCAGTGTTGCCTTTGCTCGATATGGCGCAAAGACAGCATCATAACTGGTTACCGATCAAAGCCGTAGAGGCGGTGGCTGAGGTTCTGGAGATGGCGGAAATCAGAGTGCTTGAAATCGCGACCTTCTATACGATGTTTAACCTTAAGCCGGTCGGTAAGTATTTTATTCAAGCGTGTGGGACGACCCCTTGCTGGCTGCGGGGCAGTGATGAGGTCTTGCGCTGTATCCGTGACAAAGCCGGCATCAGATCGGGCGAGAGCAGCGCGTGTGGTACGTTTAGCCTGTTGGAAGTCGAATGCCTTGGGGCCTGCGTTAACGCCCCCGTCATTCAGATCAATGACGATTATTATGAAGACCTCGATTACGAGCAGATGGCGGCTTTGATCGAGGGATTGCGGCGTGATGATGTCCCCCCGGCCGGTTCGGTTATTGGCCGAAAGGGCTCGCAAGCCCAACCGCTGCCGGCTGCTGTGGATCAGCCCATCAAAGGGGACGACAATGCTTGATCTGAAAAACCGTATTTTTACCGATATTTATGGCCAAGCGGGCGCAGGGCTGGCCTCCTCGCGTGCGCGCGGTGATTGGGATGCAACCGCAAAATTAATCGCGCTTGGGCATGATGAGATTACCGAGCAGGTTAAAGCATCAGGCTTGCGCGGACGCGGCGGTGCCGGATTTCCGACCGGACTCAAATGGTCGTTCATGCCGCGCGAGGTTAAGGACAGGCCGCATTACCTTGTGGTCAATGCTGATGAATCAGAACCCGGGACCTGTAAAGACCGGGACATTCTTCGCAATGAGCCGCATAAGCTGTTGGAAGGATGTCTTCTTGCGGGCTATGCGATGCGTGCGGAGGTCGGATATATTTATATCAGAGGCGAGTTTGTTAATGAATATAAAGTATTAAAAACCGCTATTGATGAAGCGTATAAAGAAAATCTACTTGGTAAAAACGCCGCAGGCTCAGGATGGACCTTTGATCTTTACCTGCATCGAGGCGCGGGGGCGTATATTTGCGGCGAGGAAACGGCTTTGCTTGAATCCTTAGAAGGGCGCAAAGGCCAACCCCGCCTAAAGCCACCCTTTCCAGCAGGAGTCGGGTTATACGGTTGTCCAACCACCGTGAATAACGTTGAGACAATCGCTGTTGTGCCTACGATCTTGCGGCGCGGCGCGGCGTGGTTTGCCGGACTTGGCCGCGAGGGCAATACAGGCTCAAAATTGTTTTGTATCTCGGGACATGTCAATGCTCCGTGTAATGTTGAGGAAGAAATGGGCATTCCGCTAAAAGAACTGATAGAAAAACATGCAGGCGGCGTGCGCGGCGGATGGGATAATCTTTTGGCGGTGATCCCGGGCGGATCATCAACGCCGCTGCTTCCAAAACCAGTCTGCGACACTGTGCTGATGGATTTTGACAGCCTGGCTGCTGAAGGCACGGGGCTCGGCACTGCGGGGGTGATCGTGATGGATAAATCCACGGATATTATCAAGGCAATCACGCGGATTTCGCATTTTTACAAACACGAGTCTTGCGGGCAATGCACGCCTTGTCGTGAGGGGACGGGTTGGATGTATCGGATGATGGAACGGCTGACCCGGGGCGAAGCAGAAGTCGGGGAAATTGATTCTCTTTATCAGGTGACAAAGCAGGTTGAAGGCCATACGATCTGTGCCTTAGGCGATGCCGCCGCATGGCCTATTCAGGGGTTAATTCGCCATTTTCGCCCTGAGATTGAAAGACGTATAACCGCCTATAAAACGGCGACCGCTGTTGAAGGACGCGAAGGATAGCAGGATGATAAAAGTTACGATTGATGGCATTGAGACCGAGGTTGAAGAAGGTTCAACGATCCTGCGGGCTTGTGAGGCGGCGGGCAAGGAAATTCCGCGTTTCTGCTATCATGAGCGTTTATCGATCGCTGGTAATTGTCGGATGTGTCTGGTTGAGGTAGAGCCTTCGGCAAAACCTGTGGCTTCATGCGCTATGCCAGTGGGCCAGGATATGGTGATCAAAACCGATAGCGAGATGGTGCGTAAAGCGCGGGAAGGGGTGATGGAGTTTCTTCTGATTAATCATCCGCTCGATTGCCCGATTTGCGACCAAGGCGGTGAGTGTGACCTTCAGGACCAAGCGATGGGCTATGGTATGGCGGATAGCCGCTACCAGGAAAACAAACGCGCGGTCGAAAATAAAAACATGGGACCGCTGATTAAAACAATCATGACGCGGTGTATCCATTGCACGCGCTGTGTTCGTTTTGCGAGCGAAGTAGCGGGGGTTGATGATCTGGGCGCGATTGGGCGCGGCGAAGACATGGAAATCACGACTTGGCTTGAGAAATCACTGGCCTCAGAGTTATCAGGCAATGTAGTGGATTTATGCCCGGTTGGAGCCTTGACAAGCAAACCTTATGCTTTTGCAGCGCGTCCTTGGGAGCTAAGCCATACCGAAAGTATAGATGTTATGGACGCCGTGGGGAGCGCGATTAGAATAGATAGCCGAGGCAACCAGGTGATGCGGGTTTTACCGCGGATTAATGATGATGTGAATGAGGAATGGATTTCAGACAAAACCCGCCATGCCATAGACGGCTTACTGCACCAACGCCTTGATCGTCCCTATATGCGACGGGGGGGCTCGGGGCGGCTGGTTGAGGCGGGTTGGGATGAGGTTTTTGCTGAGATTAAAAAGCGCATCAGCAAAGCCAAACCATCCGAGATCGGCGCGATTGCTGGCGATCAATGTGATGCAGAATCAATGTATTCCTTGATGAAATTAATGCAAGATATGAAAGTTGCTAACCTCGATTGCCGTCAAGATGGCTCGGTGGTCGGTGGTAAAGGCCGAGGAGGATATCTATTCAACTCCGGCATCACCGGTATCGATGAAGCCGATGTGCTGCTGCTACTGGGATGCAACCCGCGCCATGAGGCGGCGGTGATCAACGCCCGCATTCGCCAGCGTTGGCTTAATAGCGATCTGAAAGTCTTTAGGGTCGGGAGCGCGGTTGATCTCACTTACCCCGTGGTAGAGTTAGGAGAGGACCCGTCGGTTATTGAAACACTCGCCGAGCAAGGCGGGGCCGCGGCCACTGCGTTGAAAAAAGCCAAAAATCCAATGATTATTCTTGGAGCAGCGGCGCTTAATCGCAAGGATAGCAAGGGAATTCTAGGGGCGGTGGCGCGTCTGGCGGGTAAAGTTAATCTTATCCGCGATGACTGGAACGGCTTTAACGTCTTGAACACGGCCGCCGCTAGAGTGGCCGGGCTTGATATGGGCTTTATTCCGGCAAAAGGCGGTATGGACGCGCTTGGTATGGCCGGTGCATTGAAATCAGGCGCGTTAAAGGTTCTTTACAATCTCGGGGCTGATGAGATCGATCTCTCTGGCCGCGATAAATCAAGTTTTGTGATTTATCAAGGCAGCCACGGCGACCAGGGCGCAGCCCACGCTGATGTGGTCCTGCCCGGGGCTGCATGGTGTGAAAAAGACGGGATTTACGTCAATATAGAAGGGCGGGTTCAGCGCAGTCATCGTGCGGTGTTTCCCGTTGGAGACGCGCGTGAGGATTGGGCGATTATTCGCGCGGTTTCAGCGGTTCTGGGCAAAGCATTGCCTTTTAATACCCATGCGGAATTACGCAGACAGATGATCGATGCCGTAGCGGCGTTCGGTGCGTTTGATACGGTGGTGCCCGCACGCCTTGATCGGTGCAAAGAGAGTAAACGGAAAATCACCTCGGCCCCGCTCACATGCCATATCGGGACTGGTTCTGGCCGGAGTTTTTATGGGACCTGTCCCATTAGCCGCTCATCGGTGGTGATGGCGGAATGCATCGCGGCGTTTGAGCCAGGCCAACAATCGGCGGGGGCAAAATGATAGACCTATTCATGTCCATACTGCTTTCGGATGAGGTGCTCTCGCTGGTTTGGATTGTTCTCAAAATATTGGCGGTGATCGTGCCACTACTGATCGCAGTCGCCTATCTAACGCTGGCTGAAAGGCGCGTGATCGGACTGATGCAACTGCGCCGAGGCCCTAATGTTGTGGGACCGATGGGCTTATTCCAGCCCTTCGCTGATGCACTGAAACTTCTCTCAAAAGAAACAATACTCCCATCAGGAGCCTCAAAAGTGGTTTTTATAATCGCGCCGATGATAACCTTTACTTTGTCGCTGGTGGCTTGGGCGGTGATTCCTTTCGGGGACGGGTTGGTGATCGCCGATATCAATGTCGGGATTTTGTATCTTTTCGCGATCTCATCGCTGGGGGTTTATGGAGTGATCATGGCGGGTTGGGCGAGTAATTCAAAATATCCGTTTTTAGGCGCGATGCGCTCGGCGGCGCAAATGATTTCCTATGAGGTTTCGCTAGGGCTGGTGATCATTACCGTGATCATGGCGGCGGGTTCGCTTAATCTGAGCGAGATCGTTAATGCCCAGCGAAACCTCTGGTTTTTTATTCCTTTATTTCCAATGTTTATTATCTTTTTCATCTCGACATTAGCCGAAACCAACCGAGCCCCGTTTGATTTGCCTGAAGGAGAGTCGGAGTTGGTGGCGGGATATTTTGTCGAGTATTCTTCCATGTCTTTCGCGCTGTTTTTCTTAGGTGAATATGCGAATATGATTTTAATGAGTGGCATGACAACAACGCTATTTCTCGGCGGTTGGTTGCCTCCTTTTGATATCGCACCTTTCACTTGGATACCCGGGCCGATCTGGTTTGCGTTGAAAGTCGCGCTGGTGTTGTTCGTGTTTTTGTGGGTAAGGGCGACCACCCCGCGTTATCGCTATGACCAGCTGATGCGCCTTGGCTGGAAAGTTTTTTTACCTTTCACGCTGATTTTTGTCGTGATCACCGGCGGGGTTCTGTTAGGTTTTGGTCTGGTGGGGTCGCCGTAATGAGGGTAGGATCATGAATTCAGTTATCACCGCTATGAGATCATTTCTGCTGTTAGAGATTGTGCGTGGGCTAGGCCTTACGTTAAAATATCTGTTCAAGCCAAAGGTGACGCTAAACTATCCGTATGAAAAAGGGGCTTTATCGCCGCGCTTTAGAGGCGAGCATGCGCTGCGACGCTATCCGAATGGCGAGGAAAGATGCATTGCTTGTAAATTATGCGAGGCGATCTGCCCGGCGCAGGCGATCACAATAGAAGCCGAGCCAAGAGACGACGGTAGCCGCCGCACCACGCGCTATGATATCGATATGACCAAATGCATTTATTGCGGTTTTTGCCAAGAAGCATGCCCGGTGGACGCGATTGTCGAAGGCCCGAACTTCGAATTCGCCGTGGAAAACCGGGAAGAACTTTACTATGACAAGGAAAAACTACTGGATAATGGCGACCGGTGGGAAACTGAAATTGCCCGCAACCTCGCCTCAGACGCCCGGTATAGATAAATATAGATAAATACCATGATGCCAGCCTTATTTTTTTACCTGTTTTCAATTTTCACCATCCTTGCGGGGATCATGGTGGTGGTGGCGCGGAATCCCGTGCATTCGGTGCTGTTTTTGATTTTGTCCTTCTTTACCTCAGCGGGGCTTTTCATCCTGCTGGGCGCCGAATTACTAGCGATGTTACTGGTGGTGGTTTATGTCGGGGCGGTGGCGGTGCTGTTTTTATTCGTGGTGATGATGCTCGATATTAATTTCGCTGAACTGCGCGAAGGATTAAAGCGCCATCTGCCGCTGGGTCTCATGGTCGGCGTGGTGCTGTTGGCGGAATTGGTCGTGGTGTTCGGGGAGAGTGGGGCTAAAGTTTCTTCGGTGTCTGGCGGGGCGATCAGCCCGGCGCGCAGTAACACAGCACTGATCGGCGATGTGCTTTACACTGAGTATATATTGCTTTTTCAAATCGCAGGGCTGATTTTACTGGTGGCGATGATCGGGGCGATTACATTGACCTCCAGACAACGCGAAGGGGTCAAGCGTCAATCGGTGATTGCGCAGAACGCGCGCACACGCGCTGATACAGTGGCGGTGGTGTCCGTCGAGACTGGCGAGCCTCCGGTAGCGATCACCGGCAATAAAACAGAGCAGCGAACGCTGTCATAGAAGGGGACGCTATGCTAACGATCACGCTTATGCACTATCTCACGGTGGCTGCTCTACTGTTCACCCTTGGCGCGGTGGGGATTTTTCTTAACCGCAAGAATGTGATCACGATTCTGATGTGTATTGAATTGATGCTCTTGGCGGTGAATATTAATCTTGCGGCTTTTTCAGCGCATCACGGCGAGATCACCGGGCAAATTTTTGCGCTGTTTATTTTAACCGTGGCCGCGGCTGAGGCGGCGATTGGTTTGGCCATTCTAGTGGTTTATTTTCGTAATCGCGGCACGATCTCGGTCGAAGATATCAATATGATGAAGGGCTAGAAATGATCGAGTCTATCGTATTTCTGCCTTTAGTCGGGGCGATTGGTGCGGGGCTAGCGGCCTTCATGCGCAAGGACCGGCTAGGATACGTGTTCAGCGTCTCCGGTCTTGTGATAGCAATGGTGCTGAGCTGGGTGGCTTTTGTTCTTTATGCGCTGCCGGGCTTTAATGAAACAAAGCATCTGACGCATTGGATATCGGTGGGGAGTTTCCAAGCCGACTGGGCTTTGCGCTACGACAGCTTATCCGCGGTGATGATGATCGTGGTGACCACGGTGTCGGCGATGGTGCATATTTATTCTATAGGATATATGGCGCATGATCCCTCAAAGCCTCGCTTTATGGCGTATTTGAGTTTCTTTACTTTTGCCATGCTGATGTTGGTCTCGGCTGACAATCTCATCCAGATGTTTTTCGGCTGGGAAGGGGTTGGGGTTGCCTCATATCTCCTGATCGGCTTCTGGTATCACAAGCCCTCAGCGCATGAAGCGGCGATGAAAGCCTTTGTCGTCAACCGCGTTGGTGATTTTGGCTATGCTTTGGGAATCTTTGCTTTATTCGCCCTGTCTGACTCGGTTCAGTTTGATGCGATTTTTGCCTCGGCGGCCTCGCTAGAAGGCGCGACAATATCGATACTAGGCTTTGATCTGCCCGCCCTTGAGGTCGCTGGAATTCTGCTGTTTATCGGCGCGATGGGTAAATCAGCACAGCTCGGGCTTCACACATGGCTTCCCGATGCGATGGAAGGCCCGACACCAGTCTCGGCCTTGATCCACGCAGCAACGATGGTGACCGCCGGGGTGTTTATGGTTTGTCGCTTATCGCCAGTGCTCGAATTTGCCCCGATTACCTTAGGGGTGATAACCGTGATTGGCGCGATGACGGCGATTTTCGCGGCCACGGTTGGCATGACGCAGTTCGATATCAAAAGAGTGATTGCTTATTCAACCTGCTCGCAGCTTGGATATATGTTTTTCGCAGCGGGGGTCTCGGCGTACCCGGCGGCGATGTTCCACTTGACCACCCACGCTTTTTTCAAGGCTTTGCTGTTTTTAGGGGCGGGCTCCGTGATTCACGCGATGTCCGATGAGCAGGATATGCGGAATATGGGCGGGATTTGGTATAGAATTCCGTTTACTTATATGATGATGTGGATCGGGTCTCTGGCTTTGGCGGGGTTTCCGTTCTTTGCTGGATATTATTCCAAAGACATGATTCTAGAGGCGGCCTGGGGCGCGCATAGTTCCTTCGGTGCGTTTGCTTGGTATCTGGGAATTACAGCGGCGTTTCTGACGGCGTTTTATTCATGGCGGCTATTGATGCTGACCTTCCACGGCCGGCCCCGCGCGAGCGCTGAGGTCATGGCGCATGTTCACGAAAGTCCGCTGACGATGACGATCCCTCTTTTTATTCTAGCGGTTGGCGCGGTGGTATCGGGGTGGCTGTTTTATGATCTCTTTGTCGGGGAGGGCTGGCAGAATTTCTGGGGTGATTCAATTTTTATTCACCCATCACACCACGCGATGGAGGCCGCGCATCACGTATCATCAACGATTAAACTGATGCCTTTGGTGGTCAGTGTCGGCGGCGTGGCTGTGGCTATTTTCATTTACGCCGCCGCGCCGTGGCTCGCGCCTCTGATCAGCACAGTAACAAAGCCGATTTATGTGCTGTTTTATCGTAAATGGTTTTTTGATGAGATTTATGACTGGATGTTTGTGCATCCGGCGGTGAAACTAGGGCGGTTTTTCTGGCATCGCGGCGATCAAGCGGTCATTGATGCTTTTGGCCCAGACGGCGTGAGTAAACTGGTCAATCGGTTTGCAATGGCGTGTGGTCGTGTGCAGTCGGGGTATGTTTTTCATTATGCGTTTGCGATGCTGATCGGGGTGATTGTGTTGCTCGGCTGGTATGTGGTTAGGTTTTAGGAGCGTAAGATGGAAACAATCTGGCCTGTCCTAACGGTTCTGACCTTTCTGCCTATGATTGGCGTCCTCTTTTTATTGCTGATCAGAGGCGATGATGAGGTGGTGGCCCGCAATTCACGCAATGTCGCTTTATGGGTATCGTGTTTCACGCTGCTCTTTGCGTCTATACTGCTTTATGGCTTTGATCCTGACTACCAGGGCTATCAGTTTGTCGAGCGCGGGACGTGGCTGGCTAGCGAGGGGATCGGCTACACGATGGGCGTTGATGGAATCTCCATGCCTTTTGTGATGCTGTCAATCTTGCTAACGCCACTGGCGATTTTAGCGAGTTGGCGCTCAATAACGCACCGGGTCAGAGAGTATATGATTGCTTTTCTGGTGCTGGAAACATTGATGATCGGCACGTTTTGCGCCCTTGATCTGCTGGTGTTTTATCTGTTTTTTGAAGCAGTGCTGATTCCGATGTTTCTGATCATTGGTATCTGGGGCGGTAAAAGACGGGTTTATTCATCATTTAAGTTCTTCCTCTACACCTTGGCGGGCTCGGTTTTGATGTTGGTGGCGATATTGGTGATGTATGGAGAGGCGGGAACCACTGACGTTCAAGCCTTGACGGGTTTTTCCTTCCCTGAGGACTTGCAGTTCTGGCTATTTCTGGCCTTCTTTGCGTCTTTCGCGGTGAAAATCCCGATGTGGCCGGTGCATACATGGCTGCCCGATGCGCATGTTGAGGCGCCAACGGCGGGGTCGATGATTCTCGCAGGCGTTTTGCTGAAGATGGGAGGGTATGGCTTCCTACGTTTTTCCCTGCCTATGTTCCCGGAGGCCTCGGTGCAGTTCGCACCGTTTATTTTCACCCTATCCATTATAGCGATTATTTACACGTCCTTGGTCGCACTGGCGCAGAAGGATATGAAAAAACTCATCGCGTATTCATCAGTTGCACATATGGGCTTTGTCACGGTGGGGATTTTTTCGATGAACGAGCAGGGTATTAACGGTGCGATGTTCCAGATGATCAGCCATGGCTTGATTTCGGCGGCGCTGTTTTTCGGAGTCGGAGTGGTGTATGACCGTATTCACACCCGCGATATCGGCGCCTATGGCGGCGTGGCCTCAGCAATGCCGCGCTATGCGACATTCTTTATGCTGATGATGCTGGCCTCGGTTGGTTTGCCGGGGACGACAGGCTTTGTTGGTGAGTTTTTGGTGATGGTAGGGGCTTGGCAGACGGATCGCGTGGTGGCGGTGCTCACCGCGAGCGGAATGGTTCTGGGGGCGATTTACATGCTGTGGCTTTATCGTAGAGTCTTTTTCGGCGAGGTGCGATCAGAGAAGGTGAAAACCTTACAGCCTTTGAGTCGGTACGAGATCGTGATCTTCATGCCGCTGGCCTTTTTGATTATTTGGTATGGAATCTTCCCTGGGATGATTTTCGGCGTGATGGAAGAATCAGTGATCGCCATTATCAAGCAACTCCCACCTGTTACGGCCGTGAGGTAATGACGATGGAATTTCTCAATTTACAACCCGCGAGCGCAGAAATATTCCTAGCCGCGACTTCGCTGGTACTGCTGTTGGTATCAGCTTTTGCCAATGAAGCCAAAACTGATGTGCCATCGCTGGTGCGCAAACTGACGATCTTCGCTTTGTTGATTAGCGGGGTTTTGGTGATGATTAATGGCTCTGTTCCAGCATATTCCTTCGCATCACATTATGTCACTGCTCCTTTTATGGTTTATATGAAAGTGCTGATTGTTCTGGGCGCGGTCGGGGTTTTATTGATGGCTAAAAACCCTTTGCGTTCCGATGATATCGATAAACCCGAATTGTCTTTGCTGATCCTTTTATCGGTGCTGGGCATGATGCTGATGGTTTCAGCAAATAATCTGATTGTTCTCTATATGGGGCTTGAGTTGCAATCTTTGCCGCTTTACGTGGTCGCGGCGTTTCGTCGTTCCTCAAGCCGTTCGTCTGAGGCGGGATTGAAATATTTTCTGCTGGGGGCTTTGTCATCAGGATTGCTTTTATACGGCGCATCACTGATTTACGGCTTTACCGGCGAGGTTAATTATGGGGCGATAAAATACGCACTTGAAACTGGCGTTCATCCGGGGGCGATTATCGGGGCGGTGTTTCTGATTTGTGGGCTGGCGTTTAAGATTTCAGCGGTGCCGTTTCATATGTGGACGCCTGATGTTTATGAGGGCTCACCGACGATCGTGACGGCGTTTTTCGCGGTTGTGCCGAAACTAGCGGCGATGGCGTTATTAACGAGGGTAACTTATGGAATGTTGGCCCCGGTTGCTGATAGCTGGCAGCAAGTGCTGGTTGCGCTAGCGGTCTTGTCGATGTTGGTCGGCGCGGGCGGGGCGATCATGCAAAAGGATATCAAAAGGCTGATGGCATATTCATCTATCGCGCATATGGGTTATGCATTGGTCGGGCTTTCGGCGGCCACGTCCAAAGGGGTTAGTGCTTTGATGGTCTACATGGTGATTTATATCATCTCGTCGCTTGGTGTTTTTTCACTGATTCTTTCGCTTAAATGCGACGATCAACCGGTGCAAAAAATTGCTGATCTTGCCGGATTCTCACGCACGCATCCGCTTTACGCCGCTGCGATGATGGTATTTATGTTCTCGCTGGCGGGAATTCCTCCTCTGGGTGGTTTTTTTGGCAAGTGGTTCGTTTTCTCAGCGGCGGTGGACGCAGGGCTAGTGCCCCTGGCGGTTATAGGCGTGTTATCTTCGGTGATCGGTGCGTTTTATTACCTCCGCATCATCAAGGTCATGTATGTCGATGATCTGAAGAAGGACGCGCTTGATGGCAATATACCTTTGATCAATGCGGTGATCATAGGGGGCGCGGCGGTGTTTTTAATTCTGTTTGCCTTTGGGCTTGGTGCGTTGAGAGAGACGATAGAGGCGACTTTGCCTTTCGTCGTCCTGGTGGCTGAGTAAAGTGTTATCATCGATTAACGTTACTGTTGTCGATGAGGCGCGTAGTACTTCAGATCTTGCGATAGAGGCCGCGCGTCAAGGAGCGGCTTCAGGGACGGCGTTTCAGGCGTTGAAGCAAACGGCAGGGCGCGGCCGGCATGGGCGGCGCTGGGAATCCCCTCACGGCAATCTGTATTTATCGGTGGTTTTGCGACCAAATCTTCCGCTTCGTGAGTGGGGGGCGGTATCGCTGGTTGCGGGGCTGGCACTTTATCGGGCGCTGTCAGAGTTCGTGGACGCTTCGAGATTAAATGTCAAATGGCCTAATGATGTTTTGCTGGATGGGAAGAAAATAGCGGGGATTTTGCCTGAAGTTCACGGCGATGTGGTTATTCTCGGCTGCGGGGTGAATATTGTCTCGGCGCCAAAAGTAGATTCCAAAGCGCCTTCGGACTGGCAGGCGATCGCACTGAACGATGAGGGTGATCAATCTGTTTCAAGACCCGTTTTAAGACCCGTTTCAAGAGATGAGATCAGAGACAGGTTTTGCGCCTATCTCACGGGCCTTATCGCGCATTGGGACGCGGAGGGGTTTTCATCGCTTCGTGATGAATGCCAAGCGATCGCAGCGTTTTCAGGCCAAGCCTTGCGGGTTGATTATGGCGGGAAGATTATATCAGGTATCTTTGACGGGTTAGATGAGGACGGCAAACTGCGCCTCAAAATGGATGATGGTGCAACGCTGTCTCTTGCGGCTGGAAATGTGCTACGCGCGCGCCTTGATCAGGGAGGTCTTGATGCTTCTTGCGATTGACTGTGGCAACACCAATACCGTTTTCGGTCTACGCCGCGCCGATGGCGGCTTTACCAGCTGGAGAATGGGAACAAGCACCTCGATGATGGTCGATGATTATGAGGCGTGGATTCATTATCATCTGTCGACCTCAGGCTATGATTTTAACGCCATTACCGGGGTTATTATTTCAAGCGTGGTGCCGGAAACGCTGCCGGCGATCAAAAGCCTTGCTGAGCGGATAGAGCGCTCCTCGGTTTATATTCTCAACGCTGATGATGACCGCCACGGCGTTCCCATTAAGATAGACCACCCGCACCAGGCTGGGTCTGACCGGATTGCTAACGCGGCGGCGGTTATGGCACATTATACCGCCCCTGCTGTTGTGATCGATTTTGGTACGGCCACGACTCTAGATCTGGTGGATAAGGATGGCGCATATTGCGGCGGGGTGATCTCACCGGGAGTAAACCTTTCGATCGACGGCTTGTATAAGGCGGCGGCGCGTTTGCCGATGATCGATCCCGCCCGCTGGCACGGCGGAATGCCGGTGATCGGCGCCTCAACAATAGAGGCGATGAATAGCGGGCTTTTTTATGGCTATATTAGTTTGGTCGAGGGGCTGCTCGCGCGGGTTCTCGCGGCGTGGAAAAAAGAGAGGGTCTCGCTCATCGCCACCGGGGGCTTGGGACGGATTTTTTGCGATGCAATTACGGTGATTGATTGCTATGACAGCGATCTTACCCTAAAAGGATTAGCGGCTATTTATGACCGCCATCAGGAATAAGCAATGAGTTGGAAAAAAAGTGATCTTTTATTCGCGCCGCTAGGCGGATCGAATGAAATAGGAATGAACGCTAATCTGTATCATTACGATGATCAGTGGGTTTTGGTCGATCTGGGTATTAGTTTTCCAGACGATACAATGACCGGCATCGATGTCATCCTGCCGGATTTGAGTTTTATTAAAGAGCGCAAGGATCAACTAGTCGGGCTGGTGGTCACGCATGGCCACGAAGACCATCTGGGCGCTATTCCGTATTTATGGGATGAATTACGCTGTCCGATTTACGGCACGCTGTTTACGATCAATTTGCTCAAAGCAAAATTCGTTGAACACAATCTGGGCCGGAAAATAGATTTGCGGGTTATAGACTACAACACCCCAACCGAAATAGGCGCCTTTACCTTTGAAGCGATCTCGGTGACGCATTCTATCCCTCAATCAGCAGGGTTGGTGATCAGCGCAGGTGGGCAGGTGGTTTATCACACGGGAGACTGGAAGTTCGATGAAGCCCCCCAGATTGGCGATCTATCAGATATGTCGCGTCTTAAGCGGCTGGGGGATGAGCGGGTTCTGGCGATGGTTGGAGATTCCACCAATGCGATGGTCGATGGACGGACGGGCAGTGAGGCTGATGCTAAAAACGGACTGATCGAGGTGATCGCCGCCCAGAAAAACCGGGTAGCGGTGACGTGTTTTGCGAGCAATGTCGCAAGGGTCAATTCACTCGTTCACGCAGCGGATGCGGTGGGGCGCGTGCCGATGCTGGTGGGGCGCGCGCTTGATAGATTAACCGAGGTGGCGCGGAAATGCGGCTATCTTAAAGATTGGCCAGAAATCGCGCCTCCTGATGAGTTTGATTTGATCCCGCGCGATGAAATTCTGCTGATCTGCACCGGCTCGCAAGGCGAGTCGCGTTCAGCGATGACAAGAATCGCTGGCGGCGATCATCACCAGGTGAGGCTGGAAGAAAACGACACCGCAATTTTTTCCTCAAGAGAAATTCCAGGCAATGAACGCGCGATCAGCAGAGTGCATGACCGGTTTTTACGCCGCAAAATTAAAGTGATCACCGCCGATGACGCCGCGGTCCACGTATCAGGCCACCCCGCCCGGCAGGATATGATCGATATGTACCAGATGATTAAGCCCCAAATCGCAATTCCAGTGCATGGAACCGCTAGATATCTAGCATCGCACGCTGAATTGGCGCAATCCTGCCAAGTGGGCGATGTGGTTATTCCTGAAAACGGCCAGATTATCAGGCTGCATCCGGGGCCTGTTGAGGTGGTAGACCACGCGTTTACGGGTTTGCTGACCGTCGAGGGCGGGCATATTGTCAGCCTCGATAGTGCCGCGATTCGGGCCAGACGCAAGATGCTATGGAACGGCACGGTGACGGCGGGGATTGTTCTCGGTGCGCGGGGCACGCTATGTATGGCGCCGAGCATTTCGCAATCCGGGCTGCTTGATGGCGCGTTTGCGAGCGATTATATCGCTGAAGGCGGGCTCAGGGTGGAAGAATGTCTTGAGGATATGCCCCGTAAAAAACGTTATAGTGATGATGCTATTATCGGTGAAGTCTCGCGGACTTTAAGAGAACTCGCGCGCGAAATAGCGGATAAACGTCCTATTGTTCATGTTCATGTGATGAGGATGGATGGATATGATCAAGCAGGTTAACCATATCGCGCTCGCTGTTCCTGATTTAGATGAAGCCGCCCAGAAATGGCGGGGCGTTTTGGGCGCGGCGGTATCTGAATATCAAGAGTTGCCCGATCATGGGGTCAGGGTGGCGTTTATTGACCTTGGAAACACAAAGATCGAATTGCTTGAGCCGTTAGGGGAGCACAGCCCAATCGCAAAATTTCTTGAAAAAAATCCCAAGGGCGGAACACACCATATCTGCTTTGAGGTTGACGATATTATGGCGGCGCGCGATCACTTGGTTAGCGAAGGCGCGAGGGTTTTAGGCCAAGACGCGCCGACGATTGGCGCGCATGGCAAGCCGGTGTTGTTTTTGCATCCAGCGGATATGAACGGCACCTTGATCGAACTGGAGCAGAAGTGATGGGATGGCTTGGCGGTATTGTGGTTTATATTCTGCTGTGGTGGTGGGTTTTGTTTATGACCTTGCCGTTTGGTGCAAAGCCATCAGAAGTCATAGGAGAAGGCCACGCACAATCCGCGCCCGCAAAACCGTATATTGGACGTAAACTGCTGATTACTTCGTTGATCTCGGTGGTTTTATGGGGCGGGGTTTATGTGATTATCGACAAAGAATGGTTATCTTTTCGCGACATGGCCAGAGATATAGCGACCCAAGATAGATAGTGGGCTTGAAAAATCATAACCGCCGCAATACTCTGTCTGATGAGAGGGAGTCCTAAATGAAAGAAGTTTTTATTGCCTCCGACCATGCCGGACACGCATTAAGAAAGAGTTTAATACCTCTTATCGTGGATTTGGGGGCGGTGGTGCATGATCTCGGGCCTGAGGATGAAGCGGGTTCTCACGAGGCGCGCCGGGTGGATTATCCTGATTACGCGGCGGAGTTGGCGCGGAATATGCGCGCTATAGGCGATGCTTTTGGCGTTCTGGTCTGTGGAAGCGGGATTGGCATGTGTATCGCGGCGAATCGTTTTCCATGGATTAGGGCAGGATTATGTTATGATGTGACCACAGCAAAACTTGCGCGCCAGCATAACAATGCTAATGTGATCACGTTGGGCAGTAGATTGATCGGCGACGTGGTCGCCTTTGATGCGATTTCTGCCTTTCTCACAACCGAATTTGACGGCGGGAGGCACCAGCCGCGGGTTGAAAAATTAGCCAAAATGATTTTAGGAGAATGACCATGAAAAACTTTTTTACCGCAAGCCTTAGCGAGACCGATGATAAAGTTCACGCAGCGATCGCTGAAGAATTAACCCGGCAACGTGAAGGCATCGAGCTGATCGCCTCGGAAAATATCGTCAGCAAGGCAGTGCTTGAGGCCCAAGGGTCTATTCTCACTAACAAATACGCCGAAGGCTATCCTTCCCGGCGTTATTACGGCGGCTGTGTGCATGTCGATGTGGTGGAACAACTCGCTATAGACCGGGCCAAGGAACTGTTCGGCTGTGCATGGGTGAATGTTCAACCCCATTCAGGCGCACAAGCCAACCAAGGTGTTTTCCTAGCGATGCTCTCGCCGGGGGACACGATTTTAGGAATGGCGCTTTCAGCAGGGGGGCATTTGACCCACGGCGCAAAACCTAATCTTTCAGGCAAATGGTTCAACGCTGTGCAATATGGCGTCCGGCGCGAAGACGCACGGATTGATTTTGACGAGATGGAAGACCTCGCCGCCGAGCACAAGCCAAAAATGATCATCGCTGGTGGGTCCGCCTATTCCCGCATTATCGATTTTCCTCGCTTCCGTAACATCGCCGATAGCTGCGGTGCGTATCTCATGGTTGATATGGCCCATATCGCAGGATTGGTGGCGGCCGGCGAGCATCCTAGCCCGATTGAATACGCGGATGTGGTGACCTCAACCACGCATAAGACGCTGCGTTGTGCCAGGGGCGGGTTGATTATGGGTAATGACGAGGCGTTAGGCAAAAAGATTAACTCTTCGATATTTCCTGGCTTGCAAGGTGGGCCTTTGATGCATGTGATTGCCGGTAAAGCGGCGGGGTTTGGTGAGGCGTTAAAGCCTGAATTCAAGGCTTACATAAAGCAGGTGGTTAAGAACGCCAAAATACTGGCTGAAACACTCATCGAATGCGGTTTTGATATCGTCTCAGGAGGGACGGATAACCATATGGTGCTGGTTGATTTGCGCCCGAAGAAATTAACGGGGGATATTTCCGAGATCTCGTTAGAAAAAGCGGGGATGATCTGCAACAAGAATAGCGTGCCTTTTGAGCCTGAAAGTCCAATGGTGACGTCAGGGATTAGGCTTGGGACCCCGGCCGCCACGAGTAGGGGTTTTGGCACTGATGAGTTTCGCCAGGTTGGTTTGATGATTGGTGAAGTGCTAGATGGTCTTGCCAAAAACCGCGATAATAACGGTGCGGTTGAATCCGCTATACTGGAAAAAGTGCATAATTTATGTAAGAGCTTCCCTATTTACTAGATTTAGTATACTGATAACAAGGTGATCAACAGCTAGTGGATACAAGCCGATGGATTGTCCTTTTTGCCGAAGCGGCGACACCCAAGTTAAAGATTCGCGTCCCTGTGAGAACGGGGTGGCGATTAGGCGGCGACGCGAGTGCCTTTCATGTGAGGCCCGTTTCACGACTTTTGAGCGGATTCAGCTGCGTGAGCTGATGGTGGTCAAACGCGATGGCAAAAAATCACCCTTTGATCGGAATAAACTGGAAAGATCGCTGAACATCGCCTTGCGTAAGCGCGAAGTTGAGCCAGACATCGTTCAGAATCATATCAATGACATTGTCCGGGGGCTTGAATCAAAAGGTGAACCTGAAATTCCAACCGAGACCATCGGACAGATGGTGATGGACGCCTTAGCCAAGATCGATAAAGTCGCGTATGTTCGTTATGCTTCGGTCTATAGGAATTTTCGCGAAGCAAGCGATTTCGGTGATTTTGTCGATGGCGAACTAACGAAGTAACCCTTGCTTCTCTAAGGATAAATAATGACGCGGCTTAATAATCCTGCTGATGAGCGCTGGATGCGTGCCGCTATTGCGTTAGCGCGTTATGGCGAGGGGCGGGTTGCGCCTAATCCTGCGGTGGGCTGCGTGATCGTCAAGGATGGAGTGCTTGTGGGGCGCGGGTATACAGCGGTAGGCGGGCGTCCCCATGCTGAAACCGAGGCGTTGGCCGAAGCTGGGGATAAAGCAAAAGGCGCAAGCGTTTATGTGACGCTTGAGCCATGCGCGCATCACGGAAAAACCCCGCCCTGTTGCACGGCGTTGATTAGCGCGGGAATTGCGCGGGTTGTGACCGGGGCGAGCGACCCTGACGATAAAGTCTCAGGCCAAGGAGTTAAAGCACTTAAAGCCGCCGGTATCGAGGTCACCCAACATGTGCTTCATGAAACCATCAAGGTTAATCTTGCGGGGTATGTTAAGCATCGTACGAAAAACCGCCCTTTGGTAACAGCAAAAATCGCCACGAGTTTAGATGGCCGTATAGCGCTTGCTGATGGGCGCTCGCAATGGATCACCGGCGTTCGCGCGCGGGGCTATGTGCATGATCTACGCTCGCGCTGCGATGCGATTATAACGGGAATGGGAACAGTGCGCGCCGATGACCCACTGATGACGGTCCGCCTTGAAGGGGTGACACACTCACCTTTGCGGGTGGTCATGGCGCGCGAGGCTGGTCTTGATGATCAATCTGCGCTGGTCAAGACGGCGAAAGAATATCCGGTGCTGCAAGCCGTAACCGAAGCCAGCATCGCGAGCGCTAACCGTTTGGCCGATAAGGGGGTTGAGGTTATTACTCTTGAGGCCGGGGAAAATAAGCACGTCAAGCCCGATGCGTTGTTGTCTCATTTAGCGGAGCGGGGTATGACAAGTGTTCTGATCGAAGCGGGGGGAAAACTTATGACGTCCTTTTTATCGGCAGGGCTGATCGACCGGCTATGCTGGATTAGAAGTGAGGGTTTGCTCGGCGACGATAGTCTTCCCGCCATCGCGGCGCTAGGGCTTGATACTTTGGAGCAAGGAAAAATCTTTCACCGGGTCTCCTTCATGATGCTCGGTGATGATTGCTTAGAAATACTGGAACGCGCGTAGAAAAATGTTCACCGGAATTATCTCAACAATAGGAACGATTACCGACCTTAAGCCCAGTGCTGATTCTATCACATGGCTTAAGATCCAAACGTCTTGGGACTGTGATAAAATTGCGATCGGTGCGTCGGTGGCGTGCAATGGTATTTGCCTTACGGTTACCGAAAGGCATAAAAATAGCCTTGCTTTTGAGGCCTCCCACGAAACCTCTGCCATAACAACGTTGTCGAGCTGGAAGAAAGGCGGCCAGGTTAATCTTGAAACTGCGGTTAGGGTTGGTGATGAGCTGGGCGGCCATATCGTCTCAGGGCATGTTGACGGCTTGGCGACGGTAACAGGCCTGACCCAAGACGGCGATAGTCATGAGATGGAGTTTGAGGTAGCGTCGTCGCTCGCCCCCATGATTGCTGCAAAAGGGTCGGTGTCGCTCGATGGTGTGTCGCTGACGGTTAATAAAGTATTGGGCAATCGCTTTGATATTATGGTAATTCCACACACATGCAAACATACGACACTAAGCTTAGCGGCGGTCGGGGATAAAGTGAACATTGAGGTTGATATGCTGGCGCGATACGCGGCAAGAATACTATCCTTCGGAAACCAGAGCACATGACGACCGATATTAATCAGCTGATTGATCTCGCGAAGTCTGGTGAGATGTTTATTCTGGTCGATGGCGATGATGACGACAGCCATGGCGACCTTTGCGTGTTGTCGGAATTCGCAACGCCGGAGGCGATTAATTTCATGTCTAAGCACGCAAGAGGGCTGATTTGCCTTGCGATCGACAGACAACGCGCTGAAACACTAGGGCTTGATTACCCTGAGGTTTCGTATGACGCCCCGCGGCAATCAGCGATTACCGTGTCTATAGAGGCCCTCGAGGGGGTGACCAACGGTATATCAGCCCAAGACCGAGCGTTGAGTATCGCGGTCGCAGCCAATCCAAAATACGGGGCGTCTGATATTACCTCGCCCGGTCATCTATTCCCCCTGATCGCAAGGGACGGCGGTACTCTGGTGCGGGCTGGGCGGACTGAAGCCATCGTTGATATCGCCTATGCGGCGCGCAGCTGGCCATCGGGTGTTCTGTGCGAGATGATGAAAGAAGATGGCGCGCTTGCTGATTTTCCATGGCTTAAGAAATTTGCTAAAAAACATAATCTTGCGATTGGCACGATCACCGATCTGATTGGGTTGCGGCGCCAAAGCCAAACCATTGTCAAGCGCGGCGGTGAGATGATCTTGCGCTCAAGCATCGGCGGCGCGTGGCGGATGATGATCTATATCAACACCGCAAGCTATGCTGAACACGTGGCCTTGGTCAAAGGTGATATTTCCTCAGATGAACCTGTTTTAGTGCGGATGCATGCGCTGAACATTATGTCCGATGTTCTAGGGGAAGATATAGAAGGGCGGACAGGGACGGAAATTCAATCAGCCATGCGGATGATCGCCAATGAGGGACGGGGGGTGGTCGTGATGTTGCGTGAGCCGAGCCCGACCACCTTGTCTGATCTTGTGCAGCGTAAGATATCAGGTGATTCTCAAAGCCGTCCGGAGATTAGAAATTACGGTGTCGGCGCACAGATTCTGATCGATCTGGGGATCGAGGATATGGTGCTTTTATCAAATGTTCAGCGGAATATTGTCGGTCTTGATGGTTATGGATTAACGGTCACCGCATATCGGCCATTCAGTCGGCCGGGGAGTGATGATGACAAATGATGATCAAGAAAAGCTGCGCCCGACTTCGGTAAGACGACGTTCGGCGGCAAGGCTTGCGGCGGTGCAGACTTTATATCAAGCTTGGGCGAGCGAGCAGGATTTGAGCAAGACTAGGCCCAAATTTCGCAGGAATTTTCTGCCAAAACTGCTAGAGGATTTTGAACTTGATCGGATCAATGAAGATCATTACACCGCGTTAATCTTGAAAGTTACCGATGATCAAAGCGCGATCGATGAACTCATCACGCCATATCTTAAGGACGGCTGGCGTTTAGACCGGCTTAACCAGGTAGACCGGGACGTATTGCGGGCTGCGGTTGTGGAATTGCGTGATTTTGCTGATACCCCGGCTTTGACCGTGATTGCTGAATATGGCGCGATTGCCAACAGCTGTGGCTGTGACAGCACATTTATTACGGCGATTTTGGACAAACTCGCTCATCAGCTTCGCGCAGACCAGATGGAATGAAATACGTGGTTTTTCGATTGCGTTCTTGCGGCGTTTTGATTATACACAATCCCTAATCTTTAATGAGGGTCAGCGATGGCAAAAGGGGGCTTCGCTGGTTTTACCCCATAACCCCGATAAGTTAAGGCAGTAGAAATGATGAACATTATCGATTTTGCTATTATCTGTGGCATTGCTGGATTGCTTTATGGCGTCTGGGCCTCACGTAGTATTCTTGCGGCGGATGCCGGTAATGAGCGGATGCAAGAAATAGCCACCGCAATTCAGGAGGGCGCGCGCGCGTATCTCAACCGCCAATACAGGACCATTAGCATTGTCGGTGTGATTGTCGCGATTATACTAGCATTGAGCCTGGGGATGTATGTCGCTGTTGGCTTCGTGATTGGCTCGGTGCTTTCGGGAATCGCTGGCTATATCGGCATGAATGTTTCGGTTAGGGCTAATGTTCGCACCACTGAGGCCGCGCGGCACTCTTTGGATGGGGCTTTGTCTATCGCCTTCAAATCAGGAGCGATTACCGGCATGCTGGTGGTTAGCCTCGGATTGCTAGGGGTTGCGATCTATTACAAAATCTTGACCGGGCAAGGCCTGGACACGCACAAGGTGATGGAAGCTTTAGTGGCGCTATCGTTCGGTGCGTCATTGATCTCGATCTTCGCGCGTCTTGGCGGCGGAATTTTCACCAAAGGTGCTGATGTCGGCGCTGATCTGGTGGGCAAGGTTGAAGCGGGTATCCCTGAGGATGACCCACGCAACCCTGCGGTGATCGCCGATAATGTTGGCGATAATGTTGGTGATTGCGCTGGAATGGCGGCGGATCTGTTCGAAACCTATGCGGTGACGATTGTTGCCACGATGTTGTTGGCTACCATACAGTTCAGCGGTGATGTGAACACCTTGCTGTTGCCGATCGGAATTGGGTCTGTGTGCATCATTACCTCGATCATCGGCACGTTTTTTGTTCGTCTTGGTTCTAGAAAGAATATCATGGGGGCTCTTTATAAAGGGTTTATTACCACGGCGGTTCTCTCAGCAATCGCGATTTACTTCTTAATCGGGCAGATGTTCGGAGAGGCTGCTGTGGGCTCAAATTACTTTGTTTGCGCATTGGTTGGTTTGGGCGTGACTGGTTTGTTGGTCTGGATTACCGAGTACTACACCTCCACCTCCTTCAGACCGGTGCGGATTATCGCTAAATCATCAGAAACTGGCCATGGCACGAATGTGATCTCAGGTCTTGCGATGTCGATGGAGGCTACGGCAATTCCAGCGATTATCATCTCGGCCGGAATTATCATCTCTTACCAGATGGCGGGTATTTATGGCGTCGGCATCGCCGCAACAACAATGTTGGCCTTGGCGGGTATGGTGGTTGCGTTGGACGCTTACGGCCCTGTGACCGATAATGCTGGTGGCATTGCAGAAATGTCCAATTTAGATGATAAGGTACGTGAGGTCACCGACGCTCTTGATGCTGTGGGTAACACGACCAAAGCCGTGACCAAAGGATATGCGATTGGCTCAGCAGCGCTGGCGGCCTTGGTGCTGTTTGCGGCTTATATTGCCGATCTAGAACGCTACTTTCCGACTTTGACCTTTGAGTTCAATCTCACGAACCCTTATGTGGTGGTCGGGCTATTGCTCGGCGGGATGCTGCCGTATCTTTTCGGCTCGCTTGGGATGCAGGCTGTCGGACGCGCGGCTGGCTCGGTGGTTATAGAAGTCCGCCGCCAGTTCAAGGAAATCAAAGGCATCATGGAAGGCAAGGCTAAGCCTGATTATGGCAAGGCTGTCGATCTTTTAACTAAAGCCGCAATCAGAGAAATGATTGTTCCATCATTATTGCCAGTGCTGGCGCCAATTGTGGTTTATGCCGCGATTAGCTGGACAGTCGGGCAGACCGAGGCGTTGACCACGGTCGGGGCGATGTTGCTGGGGACGATTGTAACCGGGCTTTATGTGGCGATCTCAATGACCGCAGGTGGCGGGGCGTGGGATAACGCTAAGAAGTATATAGAGGACGGCAACCATGGGGGTAAAGGGTCTGAGGCGCATAAAGCTGCGGTGACGGGGGACACAGTAGGCGATCCGTATAAAGACACGGCAGGGCCTGCGGTTAATCCGATGATCAAGATCATCAATATCGTGGCTTTGCTGATGTTAGCGGGGCTTGCCGCTTAGCACTAGGGTTTGAGGTTAGTTGCCGCCGACATTGCCGCTTTGGATATTGCGGAAGATCTGCTCCCAAAATCCATAGCGGTCCCCAGGGGTTGGCGTTTGATTCGTCAGGTGGATAACATCAGTCGCATTGTCGACATCAAGAACTGTGATGTCCTGAAGAACGTCCTGCGTGTCAAAACTAAAGGCGATCACCGTCCGCACGATGGTGGTATTTTGCCGTAGCGGAGCTTCTTCCATCGTCTGGGCGATGTAATAAATTTTTCCAGAATCAAACGCCCCTTCGGCTGAGGCTTTACCAAACAGAGTCTCTATTTCAATGCGCCGCGTCTCGCCGACCTCAATTCTCTCTAGCAAGGCAGGATCAAGCGCACTACCATGATTTCTGATGGTGCTCTCACACGCTGTTAGCGTTGCTATCATACTGATGGCGATCACAGGATAAAGTATGGAAAGAGATTTTTTCATGCTAAGTATTTATATGAGGTAGAATATAATGTTGCAATGGCTATCTGACAAAGTTGTGAAATGGTCTTGCCCGTCCAGCGCTGAGGCCCTCAGTTTATACCAGACTATCACGGCTGAGGCGCGGAATCCTGAGTTTTATGAACGCTTTGAGATCGCCGACACGCTAGACGGCCGATTTGACACCCTAACGTTGTTGACGTCTTTGGTGGTTCGCCGTCTGGTGAGCATAGGGGAGCAGGGGCGGCAACGCTCCCAAGAACTGGTTGACGTGATGTTCGCTGATATGGATTTGAGCTTGCATGAGATTGGCGTGAGCGAAAACAAGGTTGGCGGCAAAGTAAAGATAATGGCGCGGGCTTTTGTGGGGCGGGGGCGCAGCTATGGGGCGGCGCTGGACAAAGGGGACAAAGCGGCATTGGCGTTGGCCCTTCACCGCAATCTGTATAGGGAGAAAAGCGGGATTGATCCGCAAAAAAATGGGCTTGTGTCTGTGATTATGACGATAGAAAAATCGCTGGGGAGCCAAGATTCTACGCATTTACTCAAAGGTAGCCTTGAGCCATTTCTGCCCCGAAAACTTTAATAACCTTGCCCAAATTATAAAAAAAAGCGATAACAGCGACTAGATGAGTAAAGAGTTATTATGAAAATAGCGATAGATGCAATGGGTGGAGATGATGCCCCAAAGTTTGTTATAGATGGAACGGCCTTGGCGGTGAGACGTGACCCATCAATAAAACCGATTCTGGTGGGGGATAAGAATCGCCTCATGCCACTGATTAAAAAGCATAAAAACTTAAGCGATGTCGAGGTTGTCCACACGGAAAGTAAAGTGTCGGGTGATGAGCTGCCTTCGACGGCTTTGCGCTCGGGCCGGGATTCATCGATGAGAATCGCGATTGATTTGGTTAAGGAAAATCTGGCCGATGCGGTGGTTTCGGCGGGTAATACAGGCGCTTTGATGATGAAGGCTTTGGTGGTGCTCAGGACGGTCGATGGGGTGGACCGCCCAGCAATGGCCGCATATTTCCCCTCTAAAAAAGAACAGGTCTGTATTCTTGACTTGGGCGCTAATGTTGAGTGCTCCTCTGCTAATCTGGTTCAATTCGCCGCGTTAGGGGATGCATTCTGCCGGGTTACCTTGGGGATTAAGCACCCGAAAATCGGACTCCTTAATGTTGGCGAAGAGGAAAATAAAGGCAAAGTTTCGATCAAAGAAGCCGCGATGATCCTTTCGGGGCCTACCATAGAACTCAATTATGTAGGATTCGCTGAAGGCAATGACATTCTATCAGGACAGATGGATGTGATCGTCAGTGATGGCTTTAGCGGCAATGTTGCATTAAAAACCGCTGAAGGTGTTTCGCACTTCATCTCCTCAATGCTAAAGCAGGCGTTTCGGGCGACGTTTTTCTCGCGCCTCGGTTATCTTTTAGTGTGGCGGTCGCTGCGGCAGATGCGCAATAAAATCAATCCGCAACGATATAACGGCGCGGTGATGCTGGGGTTGAACGGTATTGTGGTGAAATCGCATGGCAACGCGACTGCGGTAGGCTTTGCCAATGCGATCAAAGTCGCAAGCGATATGCACAGCAATGATTTTATGACTGATTTGAAGATATGCGTTAAACGTTCGCTGAGGGCCATCGAATCAGCAGCGCTCGAAAACCAAAACGATAAGTAAGGATAGAAAATAATGCCTGACAATACCTCTAGCTATCCTTCGGTTTTGCTGACGGGGACGGGATCATATCTGCCGGAAAAATTTCTAACCAATGACGATTTATCCTCGATGATGGACACGAGCGATCAGTGGATCAGGGAAAGAACAGGGATAAAAAAACGCCATATTGCCGCTGACGGTGAACTGACCTCAGACCTTGCGGTCGCGGCCGCGACCGAGGCGCTCTTATCGGCGGGTCTAACACCTGAAGATATAGACGGCATTATCGTCGCCACCACCACGCCGGACGACACATTTCCATCAACCGCGTCGACGGTGCAGTATAAGCTAGGGGCCTCAAAAGCTTTCGCGTTTGACATCCAGTCGGTTTGCGCGGGGTTTGTCTATGGTCTTGACGTGGGCGAATCGATGATCAAAGCCGGAAAAGCAAACAGGATGCTGATCATTGGCGCCGAAACCTTTAGCCGTATTCTTGACTGGACAGACAGATCAACGGCGGTTCTGTTCGGGGACGGGGCCGGGGCGGTTATTCTTGAAGGCACGCCTTATCAGGAAGGGTGGGGGATTTTATCGTCAGTGTTATTTACCGATGGGCGCTATCGGGACATTCTGTATGTCGATGGAGGACCGTCCCGCGGAGCTCACGTTGGTACCGTTAAGATGAAGGGGCAAGACTTATTCAAGCACGCTGTTGAGAAATTATCCTCAAGCCTCAATAAGGCGATCGCCGCATCGGGCTTGTCTATAGACCAGATCGATTGGCTAGTTCCACATCAAGCAAATATGAGAATTATTAATCAGTTACATAAAAGACTTAATATATCAGATGAAAAAGTGATCCTCACGGTATCATCCCATGCGAACACGTCTGCTGCGTCTATTCCGCTTGCCTTGAATGATGCAGTTAGTCGGGGGGTGATCAAATCTGGCCATGTGGTTGCGTTTGAGGCGATTGGAGGCGGGTTGAGTTGGGGGGCCTCGGTGGCTCGAATAGGAAAACCTGAATAATTTCTGATTATTACATTTGACCTGTTTGATTTTATTGCTTATTGTCTGGTCATGAGTAAGCCAGTCATTCGCGCCGATATTGCAGAGGCGATCTATCAAGAAATCGGTTTGTCCCGTAATGAATCTGCGGGGATCGTACGAACGATTATCGAAGAGGTTTTACAATCGCTAGAATCGGGCAACAACGTCAAGATTTCATCATTTGGCAGTTTCACCCTCAAGCAGAAAAGGCAACGCATCGGGCGCAATCCAAAGACCGGTGATGAAGTACCGATTACTCCGCGCCGGGTTCTGTCTTTTCGTGCGTCTCATATTCTGAAGGAAAAAGTCAACAGCGGTAAGTGACTGGTCAGGAAACACAATAATGCTGAAAAAGAATCCTGACGCTTTTAGAAACATTTCCGAAGTCTCTACCATGCTTGAAGTCCCAACCCATGTGTTGCGCTTCTGGGAGACGCGTTTTATCCAATTAAAGCCGATTAAGCGCGGTGGGCGGCGTTATTATCGGCCTGAAGATATCGTTCTGCTCAAGAAAATCCAAGATCTGCTGTATCGTGAAAACTATACGATCAAAGGCGCGCAGCAAGTGCTGAAATCTGCCGCCAAGCCCAACGAGGCGACTGGGGACGAATCGCCTATGGGCGGGGAAAAAATTGAAAAAGCACTGGCTTTACTCAGCCAAGCCCAAGAGAGATTATCGCTGCTAATCTCAGGGTCGTGAAGGTTTTCAGCCATGATCATTTCAAGCAGCCATTTTATAATTTTCCATTGGTTTCAATTCTGATATAAAAAGCATGAGGCCGGAGTGTAGCGCAGCCTGGTAGCGCACCACACTGGGGGTGTGGGGGCCGTGGGTTCAAATCCCGCCACTCCGACCATTATTCTTACTGGAAGATTTTTCTTCTAATGACATTATTTGATTATGTTCTCTATGGTTTGACCGTTTTTGCGTGGTCATCAAGCTGGCTACCGCTTAAATGGCAGCTAGGCGTTGTTGCGCCTGAAGTTTCGCTTGTCTGGCGTTTTGGCATCGCTGCCGTTTTGATGATCATGGTCACCAAATGGTATGGGCATTCCTTAAGGTTGAGCCTAAGGGCGCATGGTTTGATCGCATTGCTTGGCGTTGCGCTTTTCAGCTTTAATTTTTCAATGTTTTATTACGGCGGTCTATACACGACCTCCGGATTGTTGGCCGTGATCTTTTCGACGTCTTCAATGATCAATATCGTGATGATTTCGGTGATCGAGCGAAAACGTCCCCAGCGGGCACAAGTCATCGCGGCCGCAATGGGTTTCTCGGGGGTTTGCCTGATATTTCTGCCGGAAATCAAGCAATCACCAGCCTCGCTGATTGGCATGTTCTTATGTCTGCTTGGCGCGGTGTCATTCTGTTCGGGAAATATGATTTCCGGTGCTTTGCAGCGGTCTGGCGTGTCGGTGATGAGCGCCAACAGCTGGGGCATGATTTATGGTACATGCTATCTTACGATCGTCTGTCTAATCAGAGGGCATAGCTTCATCATTGAGCCAAACTTGCGTTATATCGGCTCATTGCTATGGCTATCGGTGGTCGCTTCGGTGCTTGCTTTCACCTGCTATCTGATGCTGGTGGGGCGCATAGGAGCGGGCAAGGCGAGTTATGCCACAGTGCTTTTTCCGGTGGGTGCGTTGTTGATCTCGACTGTTGCTGAGGGGTATGTCTGGTCCCTTTTTGCTTTTGTCGGTCTTTTTTTGGTAGTTTCAGGCAACGCGATCATGGCGCGAAGCCGATAGGGGAGATCATCCGCCGTCAGGGGTAAATCCTGCGGCTTTGATGCCTGCAATAGCGGCGACTTCATCACTATCGGATGTATCTCCTGAAATTCCAACCGCGCCCAGAATAGCATTGTTTTTATCGCGAATAACAACCCCGCCTGGAACAGGAATGAAATCGCCTCCCGCCAGCGCGCCCACCGCTTGGACGAAATACGCTTGTTGTTCAGCACGATTCATCATTGCACGGCTACCCATATCGAGTTGAACCGCTGCATTGGCTTTGGCGGCGGCGATGCGGGCGCGTATGATGCAAACTCCGTCTTCGGATTGTAGGGCGACGGTTGCGGCGCGGTGGTCGAGAACCACGACACTAATCGGTTTGAGGTTAAGCCGTCTTGCCTCAGCGAGAGCGGCTTCGATGATGCTATTAGCGTTTTTCAGTGTGAGGGCCATGGGGTTATATCCTAGTTAATGGTTTATCTTGGTTATTCTTTATCGCTATATCGCGAATAACGTCAACAAGAAAGCCTTATGGCCGCATTTTAAACAACGGAGATCGGAGCCTAGTGGCGCGTGTTTTTGTGGGGGGAGTTTTGGTGAACCATGCTTTCTAGCATAAGGTGCTGAGTCTTAAGCGTTCACCGTAATACCTATCGCGCAAAAAACAAGATCGATGATGGTTGTTGGGCCTGAGTGTGATCCGTTGATTACGCCGATGGTGCTGGAGATGGTTCTTTGTCGCTCCGTACTTCATCAAAATGGCGAGTTACGCAGGGTGCGTTCCCGCTTTCGGTCACAATGCCATTAAAGGATAAAGTAATCCCCACGAGTTAATTTTTCCTTGGCTGACAAACCTGCTGCCAGAAGAGGGATGGTTGCAGATACTGGCGAAGGCCATGAGACTTGAGCAGAATTTTTACTGATCATATCCAGCTAAATTATATCTTGTAAGATAACAATTTTAAGGGTATTCACCTTAGGTTGAGTAGTAGGGTGACTGGTAGTCTTTGATTTTGAGGCTAGCGGTTTATGTGCAGTAAAAAAGATGGTTTGCATGACCGCCTGTCAGACGTGCAATGCCGAATTTGGGTTTATACCCAGTAAAAAAGGATGTTTTGCATGACTAACTTTACGTTTATTCGTTATTTTGTTCCCGATGGCAATGAGTTTATCTCTGGCTGGTATCAAACATATAAAAATGACGGCCGAACCCGCATAGGAGACGTGCCTCTTAATTTGAGTGATTCGGCCTATGATGCTCTGAATCGGGTGATTATTGATGAGCTTGTTCCTACGGATTCTATAGTAAACGGCGGCGGCGGCCATGATGAGTTTGTTATCACAAGCCTCGCCAACTCGGTTGTCATTGACGACACGAGTGAGAACAACACAATTGTCTTCGAGAGGGATGTTAGCATCACCTCCATTGAAAGGCTGGCGGACCCAGAGGCCTCTTCTGTTGGTCTATATGTCATTACTTTGTCTAGCGGTAAGACAATCACGCTTAAGAATTCGGCGCGTTTCACGTTCCAGCATTTTGGTGATGACACGAGGACTGCCGCCATATCCGCTGAAGATTTTTTCACCGCCCATGAGGACGGCTTCCAGCCCCTTGACGCCCCCCTGTCGGATATCATCGGCACTGCGTCAGGCCCGAGCGGTGCTCAAGAACCGTTAATGATTACTGGGGTTTTTTCTCGCGAGGTGACAGAAGGTACCACCGATGCCATCGTGGGAATTCTTAACAACAATATGGGTGCTACTGTGTCCGTCGTTCTTAGAGACGACGGGGATGGTGATGGTGCGCTCGAGGGCGAATACGGCACGATAACTTTTGTGCCGAGCGACGTCGGTGGTGCTTGGACTTACACGTTGGATAACACTAATACGGAGGTGAATGCGTTAGGGGAGGGTGATAGATTATCTGATATCTTTATTTTTACTATCTCCGGAGTCTCCGGTAGTGACTTGACAGTAACAATCGTTATTATCGGGGTAAATGATGACCCTGAATCTGGCACTGCTATCGTTAATGCAGGCGGAACGCAAGCCCAGAGTACCACTATCGATCTGAGTACTCTTTTCATCGACCCTGATAATGATGTCTTGGCTTTAACATTCACAGCCACGCTCGCTGAAAACGAGATTACCCAGGATGAAAACAACGTTCTTAGCTATGACGCAGATACAAAGATCCTCACCATCAAACTGGCCGAGGTTGGCGAATACACGATCGGCGTTGAGGCGACGGACGGCGGAGCTGGCTCTGCTGCTACTGCGAGTTTCACCTTTACGGTCGTAAAGCAACAAATCAGTGGTGATAACACGGGTTCGGTTACCGAAGATGATCCCGACAACACCCCCGCCACGGGAACGCTCACCAAGAGCAGCGCAGCTTGGAATATCGCGCTTACAGGTAATGGCGTGACTACTAAAGGGGTCGACACGTTTATGCAGGAGGGCACCTACGGCACGATGACTTTTGTGACGAGCACGACCGGCGGCACTTGGTCTTACGTACTAGATAGCACCCATGCGGCTGTGCAGGAGTTGGGGGTTGGTGATACATTATCTGAGAAAACCTTCATTTTTACTTCCACAGGCGCGGCTAGTGATTTTGCCGTGGCCATCACGATTAACGGGGCGAATGATGTCCCGGTGCTCGGCCGATCTCAAGAGACGATAAATGGGCAGGAAGGCCGGGCGCTGGAAAGCATTAATCTGCTCGATCTTTTCAATGACCCTGACGGCGATGAATTGGATCTAACTGTCACAGCAACGTTCAATACTGTCGAGATCGATTTGGATGAGGCTGGTTTTACGCATAACACAAACGATGCGACCAAGGCCCAGACGTTCTCCGGCGCGCCGCATGCCGCAGGTACTTATGTGATCACGGTTGTGGCGGAGGACGAGGACGGCGCAACGGCTACGTCGACATTTACCATTCAGACGATCAGTGCACAAGAACGGATACAGATTACTGGAGATCATTCTGGCACGCTGACAGAAGATGATACAACCCCTGTCACTGGAGTGCTTGGCGTCTCTCTGAGTGGTACTTTTCCAATCTTTCTTAGAGACGACGCGGGTGCTGATGGTGTGCTCAAGGGCACCTACGGCACGATGACTTTTAATCAGACTAATAATACCTGGTCTTACGCGGTGGATAACAGTAATACGGAGGTGAATGCGTTAGGGGCCGGCGCCTCACTATCTGATAGTTTTGTTTTTGTTATCCGCGAGCGCAACTCTGTTAGTTTTGAAGTAACAATCGTTATTAACGGGGTAAATGATGACCCTAAGCGTGGCACCGATATAGAGGGGCTGAGCGGGACGCAAGGCCAGAATACCGCTGTCGATCTGGGTACTCTTTTCACCGATCCTGATGGTGACATTTTGGATTTGACATTCACGGTGATGCTCGGTGGGACCGCGATCACCTTAGACGAGGACAACACTCTTAGTTATGATAGAGATACTAGGGTCCTCACCATCAAATTGGCTGATATCGGCGAATACACGATCGGCGTTGAGGCGACGGACGGTGGAACAGGCCCTGCTGTCACTTCGGAATTCACCTTTACGGTTGTGGAGATACAAATCAGTGGTGATGGCGAGGGTTCGGTTACCGAAGATGATCCCGGCAACACCTCCGCCATGGGAACGCTCACCAGGAGCAACGCCTCTACATCACTTGAGCTTACAGGTGAGGGCGTGGTGAATGATGGGGCCGGCACGTTTACGCTTGAGGGCAAATACGGCACGATGACTTTTGTGGTGAGCGCATCCGGCGGCGATTGGTCTTACGTACTAGATAGCACGCATGTCGATGTGCAGGGGTTGGGGGTTGGTGATACATTATCTGATGAAACCTTCGTTTTTACTACCACAGGTGTCTCTAGTGATTTTATCGTAACAATCACGATAGAAGGTGACAATGATGCCCCGGTGCTCGCCAGGTCTCAAGGGACGATAGAGGGGCTGAAAGGCCGGGCGCTGGAAAGCATTAATCTGCTCGATCTTTTCAATGACCCTGACGGCGATGAATTGGAGCTGACTGTCACGGCAACGTTCAATGAATCCGCGATCTCTTTGGATGATGCTGGTTTTACCCATACCATAAACATCGAGGACCAGACCCAGACGTTCTCCGGCACGCCACAGGCCAACGGTACTTATGTGATCACGGTTGTGGCGGAGGACGAGGGCGGCGCAACGGCTACGTCGACATTTATCATTAACGCCGCAGGCGGTACCCCGCCGCAACTCAGACCTATCTCCTCGGGTAATAATCAAGCAAATCAACCGACACTGAATGAAGATGACACCTCCTACACCGGCAGTTTGGTCATTTTTGACTTTGAACTTGATCCATTGCCAGATATCGTGATTGAAAATGCCGATGAATCAGGAGTCTTTAGAGGCCTCTACGGCTCGGTATCAATAGAAAAAACCGGCCTAACAGATGCGGGGCGTGCAGGCAGTGAAATTTGGGAGTGGACGTACACACTGGATGAGAGAGCGCAGGCGTTGGGAGTGTTCAAGGATGGTGATCCCATACCATTTGAATCCTTCTCCTTTATCCCTGGAGGGAACATACCTGATGCATTAAACGCTCAGATAGAAATCAGGATTGTGGGGGCGAATGATGCCCCTGTGGTTGATGAGGGCGTCCGGAGTGTTATTGACGGTCAAGCCCGAAAGGTAGATAAGGTGACCCCGCCGATTGATCTGAGTGCTCTTTTCAGAGACCCTGAAGGCGATGAAATAACTCTGTCGATCATGTCGGTGACCTTTGAGAGCAGCACTGTCGAGTTGAGTACGACCGGTTTTGTGTACAACTCTACTGACAAGACGCTTTCCGGCGCACCGAACGCCGCAGGCGATTACGTGATCACTATCGAAGCAACCGACAGCAATAATGCGCGCTCCGATGCTACGACATTTACCATTTCCGCTGTCGAAGATAACCCACCAGAAATCGGTGGTACTCTGACGGGTGCGATTAGTGAAGATAGGCTACTCCCCATCACGGGAGTGCTCACTATTGAGGACGCGGATGAAGGGGATACCCCTCCACCCATCGCGCTTTTAGATGGTGAGGGCGACTACGGCACGATGCTTTTTAATACTAGCAATAATACTTGGTCTTACTTGCTGAGTGTCGCCGGATTTTCAAGAGACGGATTATCCTCTGTTACAGAGGTGAATACGTTAGCGGCCGGTGATACATTAACTGAAACATTCACGTTTTCCGCTCAGGATGCATCACCCGTTCAGGTAATCATCACGATTAATGGTGCGAATGATGCCCCTGAGATTGGCATTGCTATAGAGGAACAAGCCGGACAGGAAAATCATCGTGTCACGATCAATCTAAGCACTCTTTTCGTAGACCCTGATGAGGGCGCGACCTTGAATTTGGAGTTTGAGGTGAATGGGGGAGCAGAGGGGTTAGCGGCGATTGGGCTTTCTTACAAGGAGAGCACAGACCGTGCCGGCAATGTCATCAGAGAAATCATCGGGGAGCCGACCGTCATAGGGAGGCACACCATCAAGGTCACCGCAAGTGACGGCTCTGAGTCCGCTAGTTCGTCATTTGACCTTGTCGTTAGGGCTGATAGCCCGCCGGAAATCAGTGGTGTTGATGGCGTGGTTGATGAAGAGACTGCGGCCCCCGTCACGGGAACACTCTTCGTTAAGGACGTGGATAGGGATGCAGGGCGCATCACCGTGACGGCAGAAAATGGACAACAAACCCTCGTGTTTGAGGATGAACTGCCAAACATCGTGCTTGATGGGGCTGATAGCATCACAGGCATTCTTTCTGGCGACTATGGCACGATATCCTTAGGTTCAAGCCCAGATAATCCTCCGGTTCCGGGTGATTCGAGCACGGACGATCTGCTTAGAGAGTGGACTTGGACGTACACGCTAGATAACACTCATGCGGCTGTGCAGGGGTTGGGGGATGGTGAGGTATTAACCGAAACCTTCACTTTTACCGCCAATGGAGTGGAAGACCATGTACTAACCATCACGATTAATGGGGTGAATGATGCCCCCGAGGTTGGCCCTGCTATCGTCAATCAAACCGGGCAGACAAATCATGCTATCACGCCGATTGATCTGAGCGGGCTTTTCACTGACGCTGATGCGCGTGATACCTTGACCCTGACGTTCGAGGTGACGCTTGCTAATGCAGCCCCAGAGGAGGACCCAGGCGATTTAACGGCGATTGGGCTTACTTACAGCGAGAGAACAGACCCTGATGGCAATCTGATCAGAGAAATCACCGGGGAGCCGGACGTCTTAGGCACTCACACCATCAAGGTCATAGCCAGTGACGGCTCTGAGTCCGTTAGTTCGTCATTTACCATTGAGGTCACGGCTGATAACGCGCCGGCAATCAGCGGTGCTCCTGGCGTGATTGATGAAAATGCTGAGGACCCCACCGTCACGGGAACACTCACCATTGAGGACGAGGACGGCGATGTGGTGCCCGCTATCGTGCCGCCAAGTACTCTTTCTGGCGACTATGGCACGCTAACCTTCACGCCGACCGCAACCGGTGGTACTTGGTCTTATGCACTGAATAACACGCAAGTAGAAGTGCAGATGTTGAAGGACGGTGATACATTAACCGAAACCTTCATCTTTACCGCCGAGGGCGCGGAAAACTATGAGCTAAACATCACGATTAACGGCGCGAATGATGCCCCTGTGATTGTGCCTCTCGCCTCTATAGATAATCAAGAGGTGCGGTTAAATCAGGATTTAACTATCAATCTGGACGGCCTTTTCACTGACGCTGACAACGACGACGATGAATTGGAGCTGATGTTCGCAGTGACGTTTGCTGACGGGAGCACGGGTGGGTTATTATCGACGGGACTTTCTTACAGGGAGACCACAGACCCCGACGGCAATCTGATCAGAGAAATCACCGGGGTGCCGGACGTTTTAGGTATGCACACCATTGTGGTCACGGCGGAAGACGGTGACGGTGGAGTCTCCGAGGCTTTGTCCTTTACCATTAATGTCATTATTGAGCACCCGCCGATAATCAGTAATGATAATGTCGACCCCCAGATTGGAGAGGATGCTACAGACCCCATTGAAGGAACACTCACAGTTACTGATGAAAACGTCGGTGATACACTGCCAGTTGTTATGCTTATGGATGGTTTAGTGAATAAAGTGTTAGTTAACAGCGGGGTGATGTCTCTTAAGGGCGACTACGGCACGCTAACCTTGTCCGGTGGCGATTGGCTTTACACGCTGGATGAGAGGGCCCAGACGCTGAAGACGGCTGATCAAGTAACTGAAACCTTCATCTTTACCGCCGAGGGCGCGGAAAACTATACGCTAATGATCACGATTAATGGTGCGGATGATCCTATTGAGGTTGGCCCTAGTATCGAAAAGCAAGACGGGCAGATTGCCCATGAGATCACGATCAATCTGAGCACCCTTTTCACTGACGGTGATGGTGATGAATTGACCCTGACCTTTGCGGTGACGCTTGCTGATGGGAGCACAGGGGATTTAGCGACGGTTGGGCTTTCTTACAGCGAGACGACAGACCCCGTAACAAATGTGGTCACTAGATTAATCACCGGGGAGCCAACCGTCTTAGGCGTTCACACCATCGTGGTCACGGCGACTGCTGGCTCCGAGTCTATTAATGCGTCATTTTCCCTTGAGGTTGTGGCTGATAACGCACCGGTAATCAGCGGTGTTGCTGGTGTGATTGATGAAGATGCAGCAGACCCCATTACGGGAACCCTCACCATTGAGGACGAGGATGGGGATGAGTTGCCCGCTATCGTGCCTCCAAGAGACCTTTCTGGCGACTACGGTACGCTAACTTTTAATGCAACTACGCGCGAATGGATGTACACGCTGGATAACACCCTTGTAGATGTGCAAGGGTTAGGGGACGGTGAAACATTAACTGAAACCTTCGTCTTTACCGCCGAGGGCGCGGAAAACCATGATCTGATCATCACGATTAACGGGGTGAATGATGCCCCGGAGCTTGACACTCCTATCGTTGATGTAGCTGGAACGCAAGGTCAGAATATCACTGTCGATCTAAGCGCTCTCTTCACTGATGCTGATGGTGACATTTTGGATTTGACATTCACGGTGATGCTCGGTGGGACCGCGATCACTTTAGACGAGGACAACACTCTTAGTTATGATAGAGATACTAGGATCCTCATCATCAAACTGGCGGAGGCCGGCGAATACACGATCGGAGTTGAGGCAACTGACGGTGGGTCTGCCCCCGCTGTCACCTCGGAATTCACCCTTACGGTTGTGGTGCCATTAATCAGTGGTGAGGCCGTGGGTTCGGTTACCGAAGATGATCCCAACAACAGCTCCGCCACGGGAACGCTCACCATTAGAGACCTATCGTTATCCGTTGAACTTACGGGTGAAGGGGTTGAAACGGATGATGTTAGCGGCACGATGACTCTTGTGGGCTTATACGGCACGATGATGTTTGATCCGAGTGCTAGTGCTTGGACGTACACGCTAGATGCAGTGAAGTCGCAAGCGTTGAGGGGGCCGCAGGACGGTGTGGATCCAGCCACTGAAACCTTTACCTTTGCCGTTGGAGAGAACAACACCTTTGATGTCGTCATCACGGCGATCGGTGTGAGTGATGCGCTTGAGCTTGGCACTGAGATCGAGGAACAAGCCGGGCTGACAAAACATGATATCACGATCAATCTGAGCGATCTTTTCACTGACCCTGATGAGGGCGATGAATTTACCCTGACCTTTGCGGTGACGCTTGCTGATGGGAGCACAGGGGATTTAGCGGCGATTGGACTTTCTTACAGTGAGACCAGAGACCCCATAACAGATGTGGTCACTAGATTAATCACCGGGGAGCCGGACGTCTTAGGCACGCATACCATCACGGTCACGGCGCTCGGGAGCGATTCTGAGGAGGTTATCTCGTCATTTGACATTGTCGTCAAGGCTGATAGCGCGCCGGTGATCACGAGTGATCCTGCGGCCGCTATGGTGGTTGAAGATGCTGATACTCCCGCCACGGGAGTGCTCAGCATTGAGGACGCTGACGAAGGGGATCCATTGCCAAGCATCGTGCTTGATGGTGCTGATAGCGTCACCGGCATTCGTGTTGGCGAGTATGGCCGGCTGGCGTTTAATGCTGCTACGGGCGAATGGACGTACAGGCTGGATAACACCCTTGCGGATGTGAATGCGTTAGGGGTAGGTGATACATTAACTGACACCTTCACGTTTAGCGCTGATGGTGCGGAAAACTATGATCTAACGATCACGATTAACGGTGCGAATGATGCTCCTGAGGTTGGCCCTGATATCGAGAAACAAGACGGGCAGATTGCCCATGATATCACGATCAATCTGAGCGATCTTTTCACTGACGCTGAGGGCGATGAATTGACCCTGACGTTTGCGGTGAAGCTTGTTGATGGGCGCACAGGGGATTTATCGTTGATTGGGCTTTCTTACAATGAGACGCCAGACTCCGTAACAAATGTGGTCACTCGATTAATCACCGGGGAGCCAACCGTCTTAGGGCTTCACACGATCACGATTACGGCCAGTGATGGCTCCGGGTCTACTAGCTCGTCATTTTCCCTTGAGGTTGTGGCTGATAACGCACCGGTAATCAGCGGTATTGCTGGTGTGATTGATGAAGATGCAGCAGACCCCATTACGGGAACCCTCACCATTGAGGACGAGGATGGGGATGAGTTGCCAGCGATCTTGCCTCCAAGTGACCTTTCTGGCGACTACGGTACGCTAACTTTTAATGCAACTACGCGCGAATGGATGTACACGCTGGATAACACCCTTGTAGATGTGCAGGGGTTGGGGGTTGGTGAGACATTAACTGAAACCTTCACCTTTACCGCTGAGGGCGCGGAAAACTATGATCTGATCATCACGATTAACGGGGTGAATGATGCCCCGGAGCTTGGCACTGCTATCGTTGATGCAGCTGGAACGCAAGGCCAGAATATCACTGTCGATCTGAGCGCTCTTTTCACTGATGCTGATGGTGACATTTTGGATTTGACATTCACGGTGATGCTCGGTGGGACCGCGATCACCTTAGACGATGACAACACTCTTAGTTATGATAGAGATACTAGGATCCTCACCATCAAACTGGCGGTCGCCGGCGAATACACGATCGGAGTTGAGGCAACTGACGGTGGGTCTGCCCCCGCTGTCACCTCGGAATTCACCTTTACGGTCGTGGAGCCATTAATCAGTGGTGAGGCCGTGGGTTCGGTTACCGAAGATGATCCCAGCAACAGCTCCGCCACGGGAACGCTCACCACTAGCGACCTATCGTTATCCGTTGAACTTACGGGTGAAGGGGTTGAAACGGATGATGTTAGCGGCACGATGACTCTTGTGGGCTTATACGGCACGATGACGTTTGATCCGAGTACTGGTGTTTGGACGTACACGCTAGATGCAGTGAAGTCGCAAGCGTTGAGGGGCCCGCAGGACGGTGTGGATCCAGCCACTGAAACCTTTACCTTTACCGCTGGAGAGAACAACACCTTTGATGTCGTCATCACGGCGGTCGGTGTGAATGATGCCCTTGAGCTTGGCACGCCTCTCGAGGAACAAGCGGGGCGGACAGCTCATGATATCTCAATCAATCTAGGCGATCTTTTCACTGACGCTGATGAGGGCGATGAATTGACCCTGACCTTCGCGGTGACGCTTGCTGATGGGAGCACAGGGGATTTAGCGGCGATTGGACTTTCTTACAGTGAGACCACAGACCCTGATGGCAATCTCATCAGAGAAATCACCGGGGAGCCAACCGTCTTAGGCGTTCACACCATCGAGGTCACAGGCAGTGATGGTTCTGGGTCCGTTAGCGCGTCATTTACCGTTAATATCGTGGCTGATAATGCGCCGGTGATCACGAGTGATCCTGCGACCGCTGTGGTGGTTGAAGATGATGATACCCCCTCCACCGGGATACTCACCATTGAGGACGCTGACGAAGGGGATGCACTGCCAACCATCGTGCTTGATGGGGCTGATAGCGTCACCGGCGTTCGTGCTGGCGACTATGGCCGGCTGGCGTTTGATGCTGCTACGGGCGAATGGACGTACAGGCTGGATAACACCCTTGCGGATGTGCAGGCGTTAGGGGTAGGTGATACATTAATTGACACCTTCACGTTTAGCGCTGAGGGCGCGGAAAACTATGAGCTAACGATCACGATTGACGGTGCGAATGAGTCTCCTGAGGCCGGCCCGCCCCTCGATCCGATAAATGGGACGATGGGTCAGGCGATTCAAGCGATCAATCTGAGCGACCTTTTCACCGATGCTGACGGTGATGTCTTGGATTTGACTTTGGCGTTAACGGTGACCCTCGATGGCGTCGCGGTCGATTTGGAAACTGAAGGTACCACGATCACTTTGGGAGATAGTGGTCTCACTTATGACACTGCAACCAATATTCTTTCTGGCATTCCGAGTGCCGTAGGCACGTACAAGATTTCGGTTGTGGCGACCGACACCGACGGTGCGTCCTCCGAGGCTTCGGAATTTGACATTGTGGTCGTGGTGCAAACAATAACGTCCACTGATCCTGACACTGGCACGGTTATGGAAGATGAGATCGATGGAAACAATAACCCAATTACTACCGTCACAGGAACGCTCGTTAGAACGCCTGATCTAACCACAGTCACGCTGATAGATGATGGCGATGGCGATAACAGTGTCAGTGGCACATACGGGACGATGACGTTTGATCCGGGTACTGGTGTTTGGACGTACACGCTAGATAACAATGATGAGGACACGGAAGCATTGGGTGATGAGGATCAAGTAGAGGAGGTCTTCACCTTTGTTGATAGCAATGGTGGTGCTCGTTTTGCTGTGACCATCACGGTTAGCGGCGCGAATGATGCCCCTAGGGTGATTGATACGGGTCTTCCTGCTATAAGTGAAACTATACGTGAAACGATTGAGATTGATCTGAGCGCCTTTTTCACTGACGTTGAGGGCGATGAATTGACTTTTACGGTGACGCTTAGTGATGACAGCCCCTTGAGCACGATCGGGCTTTCTTACGACCCCGACACCAAGATGATCACTGGCGCGTTGAGTCAAATTGGCGAACACATAATCAAAGTCGTAGCGGATGATGGTAATGGCGGAACACTTGAGGTGACATTTAACGTTGAAGTCTTGGTGGCTGCGCCCGTAATTCGGAACAATGGCCTCACTTATAATTCCGATGAAGAAGGTATCATTATTGATGAGACAATCCTGAAGGCGACTTCTGGAAATCAACTCGACCTAACGTTGCTAGTATATACCATCACTGTATTGCCGACCGAGGGCACGCTGCTGAAAGATGGCGTTGAAATTGTAATCGGTACGAACAATACCTTCACCCAGGCGGATGTTAATAACGGGCTCATCCTTTATCAGCAACCATCAGATGTAGATCCGTTGGTGTCGAAAAGTAACTCGTTTTCCTTCACATTTTCAGACGGAATTGCTGATGCAATTGATGAACAGACCCTCCAAATCACCTCTCGAGTGGTTTTTGATGTGCAGAATCCTGAAGAGGACAACAGCATTGAGGGGTCTGCTGAAACAGTCCCGCAGCAGATAGAGGCGGGTGATGGTAGTGACATCATCACCGGCGGTGAGGCTAATGATTACATAGATGGCGGGGCGGGTGATGATGAGATTAAGCTTACCCGCACAGTCAATAACGTAGAAGAAGACGCAGGCGCTGATGAAGTGCTTTACACCTTCAGTTATGACGGTGTTGGTATCGATGGCGGTGATGAGATTGTTGGCTTCAAGCGCGGACAGGATAAATTGAAATTCATTGTGAGCGTTGAACGAGCTGATATCACCACTCTGACAGAGTTTCTAGGAAGCCTTAACGGTGCAGATGGGGCTGATTTAACCGCGGATGACGCCTTTATCGTAACCATGCGGTGGGGAACTGATGCGGCTGGTGATTTCTATTTTGACGGTGTGTCGCTACACTTCAAGGACGCATCGGCTTTCGGCGGCGGGCGTATTTCCAGCCCTCTGGTGCAGATCACTTTTGATGAGCGGCTTGGTCTTGATGATCTGGTTGATATTTTAGGCGGGGAGGATAATCTCAGTCAGAATTTTGACTTCACCCACGCCGCGTTCAAGAATTTTGCTGATGTTCTGCCACGTCTCTTTGGTGATGGTAATAGCATTGATTTTATAATTCTTAGGCCGCCAGTAATCACTCCTGTTAACGATGCTGACGAGGTTGTTGAGGCCACTGGCGCGGTTGTTGAAGATGATGATGGACAAAACACTGCCACGGGAATCCTTATTATTAGGGACGCGGACGCAGCCGATGACGATCCGCGACCACCTATTATGCTTGAAAATGGTATCCCTAGCCAAGATGGTTTGATGATGTCTCTTGAAGGCACCTACGGCACACTAGAATTTGTGCTGGCCGATGGTACTTGGACTTATACGCTGGGTGAAACGTCAACCCAGGAGGAGAAAGTGCAAGCGTTGGCAGCCCAGGAAACGCAAAATGATACCTTCACCTTTACTGCCGAGGGTGCGGAGCCTGTCACGGTGACCATCACGGTAAACGGGGCAAATGATGAGCCTGTAGTTGATACTGCTATCGTTGAGCAAGATGGGACAGCGGGTCAATCCACCAGTATTGATCTAAGCGGCTTATTCACAGATCCTGATGGCGATACCTTGACTCTGACGGTGATGGTGCTGTCTAGTGATGGTACTATCAGGACGGCGTTGGATACGATTGGTCTTGCGCATGACTCTGACACTCAAATGATCACCGGAACACTGATTGACTCTGGCACTTACACGATCGAGGTCGTAGCGGAGGACGGCAGCGGTGAGACCGCTACTTCGACATTTGAGATTGTGGTTGTGGAGCAAACAATCGAAGCAACCGCAGGCGGGAGTACCGCTGCGGTTACTGAAGATGATGAAACCCCAGACCCTGTAACCGGAACGCTTGGGATTCTTTCTGGGGTAACATCCCCAGCCATCGTGCTTAATGGTGCTACCGATGACAATAATGACGGTACGTTTATTCTTGAATCTGTATACGGCCGAATGGAATTTGTGATGTCCACAGGTGTTTGGACTTACACGCTGGATAACACGAAAGCAGAAACGCAGGCCTTGAATACAACAGATGTGGTAGAGGATATCTTTATCTTTACCTCTGGGAGTGCTGGTTTCGCTGTGACGATCACGGTAAATGGGGTGGATGAAAATCAAGACCCTGTGGTTGATACTGCTATCGTTGAGCAAGGTGGGACAGTGGGTCAATCCACTAGTATTGATCTAAGCGGCTTATTCACAGATCCTGATGGCGATAGCTTGACTCTGACGGTGATGGTGCTGTCTAGTGATGGTACTACCAAGACGGCGTTGGATACGATTGGTCTTGCGCATGACTCTGACACTCAAATGATCACCGGAACACCGATTGGCTCTGGCACTTACACGATCGAGGTCGTAGCGGAGGACGGCAACGGTGGGATCACTGCTGCGACATTTGAGATTGTGGTTGTGGAGCAAGCAATCGAAGCAACCGCAGGCGGGAGTACCGCTGCGGTTACTGAAGATGATGAAACCCAAAACTCTGTAACTGGAACGCTTGGGATTCTTTCTGGGGTAACATCCCCAGCCATCGTGCTTAATGGTGCTACCGATGACAATAATGACGGTACGTTTATTCTTGAATCTGTATACGGCCGAATGGAATTTATGATGTCCACAGGTGTTTGGACTTACACGCTGGATAACACGAAAGCAGAAACAGAGGCCTTGAATACAACAGATGTGGTAGAGGATATCTTTATCTTTACCTCTGGGAGTGCTCGTTTCGCTGTGACGATCACGGTAAATGGGGTGGATGAAAATCAAGACCCTGTGGTTGATAATGCTATCGTTGACCAAGGTGGGACAGTAGGTCAATCCACCAGTATTGATCTAAGCGGCTTGTTCACAGATCCTGATGGCGATAGCTTGACTCTGACGGTGATGGTGCTGTCTAGTGATGGTACTATCAGGACGGCGTTGGATGCGATTGGTCTTGCGCATGACTCTGACACTCAAATGATCACCGGAACACCGACTGGCTCTGGCACTTACACGATCGAGGTCGTAGCGGAGGACGGCAACGGTGGGATCACTGCTGCGACATTTAACATTGTGGTTGTGGAGCAAACAATCGAAGCAACCGCAGGCGGGAGTACCGCTGCGGTTACTGAAGATGATGAAGCCCAAGACTCTGTAACCGGAACGCTTGGGATTATTTCTGGGGTAACATCCCCAGCCATCGTGCTTAATGGTGCTACCGATGACGATAATGACGGTACGTTTATTCTTGAAGGTGTATACGGCCGAATGGAATTTGTGATGTCCACAGGTGTTTGGACTTACACGCTGGATAACACGAAAGCAGAAACGGAGGCCTTGAATACAACAGATGTGGTAGAGGATATCTTTATCTTTACCTCTGGGAGTGCTGGTTTCGCTGTGACCATCACGGTAAATGGGGCAAATGATGAGCCTGTAGTTGATACTGCTATCGTTGAGCAAGGTGGGACAGCGGGTCAATCCACCAGTATTGATCTAAGCGGCTTATTCACAGATCCTGATGGCGATACCTTGACTCTGACGGTGATGGTGCTGTCTAGTGATGGTACTACCAAGGCGGCGTTGGATACGATTGGTCTTGCGTATGACTCTGACACTCAAATGATCACCGGAACCCCGACTGACTCTGGCACTTACACGATCGAGGTCGTAGTGGAGGACGACGGCGGTGAGAGCGCTACTTCGACATTTGACATTGTGGTTGTGGAGCAAGCAATCGAAGCAACCGCAGGCGGGAGTACCGCTGCGGTTACTGAAGATGATGAAACCCAAGACCCTGTAACCGGAACGCTGGGGATTATTTCTGGGGTAACATCCCCAGCCATCGTGCTTAATGATGCTACCGATGACGATAATGACGGTACGTTTATTCTTGAAGGTGTATACGGCCGAATGGAGTTTGTGATGTCCACAGGTGTTTGGACTTACACGCTGGATAACACGAAAGCAGAAACAGAGGCCTTGAATACAACAGATGTGGTAGAGGATATCTTTATCTTTACCTCTGGGAGTGCTGGTTTCGCTGTGACCATCACGGTAAATGGGGCAAATGATGAGCCTGTAGTTGATACTGCTATCGTTGAGCAAGGTGGGACAGCGGGTCAATCCACCAGTATTGATCTAAGCGGCTTATTCACAGATCCTGATGGCGATACCTTGACTCTGACGGTGATGGTGCTGTCTAGTGATGGTACTATCAGGACGGCGTTGGATACGATTGGTCTTGCGCATGACTCTGACACTCAAATGATCACCGGAACACTGATTGACTCTGGCACTTACACGATCGAGGTCGTAGCGGAGGACGGCAACGGTGGGAGCGCTACTTCGACATTTGACATTGTGGTTGCGGAGCAAGCAATCGAAGCAACCGCAGGCGGGAGTACCGCTGCGGTTACTGAAGATGATGAAACTCAGGACCCTGTAACCGGAACGCTGGGGATTATTTCTGGGGTAACATCCCCAGCCATCGTGCTTAATGATGCTACCGATGACGATAATGACGGTACGTTTATTCTTGAAGGTGTATACGGCCGAATGGAATTTGTGATGTCCACAGGTGTTTGGACTTACACGCTGGATAACACGAAAGCAGAAACGCATGCCTTGAATGCAACAGATGTGGGAGAGGATATCTTTATCTTTACCTCTGGGAGTGCTGGTTTCGCTGTGACGATCACGGTAAACGGGGCAAATGATAACCCTGTAGTTGATACTGCTATCGTTGAGCAAGGTGGGACAGCGGGTCAATCCACTAGTATTGATCTAAGCGGCCTTTTCACAGATCCTGATGACGATACCTTGATTCTGACGGTGATGGTGCTGTCTAGTGATGGTACTACCAAGGCGGCGTTGGATACGATTGGTCTTGCGTATGACTCTGACACTCAAATGATCACCGGAACCCCGACTGACTCTGGCACTTACACGATCGAGGTCGTAGCGGAGGACGACGGCGGTGGGATCACTGCTGCGACATTGAACATTGTGGTTGTGGAGCAAACAATCGAAGCAACCGCAGGCGGGAGTACCGCTGCGGTTACTGAAGATGATGAAGCCCAAGACTCTGTAACCGGAACGCTTGGGATTATTTCTGGGGTAACATCCCCAGCCATCGTGCTTAATGGTGCAACCGATGACGATAATGACGGTACGTTTATTCTTGAAGGTGTATACGGCCGAATGGAATTTGTGATGTCCACAGGTGTTTGGACTTACATGCTGGATAACGCGAAAGCAGAAACGCATGCCTTGAATACAACAGATGTGGGAGAGGATATCTTTATCTTTACCTCTGGGAGTGCTGGTTTCGCTGTGACCATCACGGTAAATGGGGCAAATGATGAGCCTGTAGTTGATACTGCTATCGTTGAGCAAGGTGGGACAGCGGGTCAATCCACCAGTATCGATCTAAGCGGCTTATTCACAGATCCTGATGACGATACCTTGACTCTGACGGTGATGGTGCTGTCTAGTGATGGTACTACCAAGGCGGCGTTGGATACGATTGGTCTTGCGTATGACTCTGACACTCAAATGATCACCGGAACACCGACTGACTCTGGCACTTACACGATCGAGGTCGTAGCAGAGGACGACGGCGGTGAAATCGCTACTTCGACATTTGACATTATGGTTGCGGAGCAAGCAATCGAAGCAACCGCAGGCGGGAGTACCGCAGCGGTTACTGAAGATGATGAAACCCAAAACTCTGTAACCGGAACGCTGGGGATTATTTCTGGGGTAACATCCCCAGCCATCGTGCTTGATGATGCTACCGATGACGATAATGACGGTACGTTTATTCTTGAATCTGTATACGGCCGAATGGAATTTGTGATGTCCACAAGTGTTTGGACTTACACGCTGGATAACACGAAAGCAGAAACGCAGGCCTTGAATGCAACAGATGTGGTAGAGGATATCTTTATCTTTACCTCTGGGAGTGCTGGTTTCGCTGTGACGATCACGGTAAATGGGGCGGATGAAAATCAAGACCCTGTAGTTGATACTGCTATCGTTGAGCAAGGTGGGACAGTGGGTCAATCCACCAGTATTGATCTAAGCGGCTTGTTCACAGATCCTGATGGCGATACCTTTACTCTGACGGTGATGGTGCTGTCTAGTGATGGTACTATTAGGACGGCGTTGGATACGATTGGTCTTGCGCATGACTCTGACACTCAAATGATCACCGGAACACCGACTGGCTCTGGCACTTACACGATCGAGGTCGTAGCGGAGGACGGCAACGGTGGGATCACTGCTGCGACATTTGACATTGTGGTTGCGGAGCAAACAATCGAAGCAACCGCAGGCGGGAGTACCGCTGCGGTTACTGAAGATGATGAAGCCCAAGACTCTGTAACCGGAACGCTTGGGATTATTTCTGGGGTAACATCCCCAGCCATCGTGCTTAATGATGCTACCGATGACGATAATGACGGTACGTTTATTCTTGAAGGTGTATACGGCCGAATGGAATTTGTGATGTCCACAGGTGTTTGGACTTACACGCTGGATAACACCAAAGCAGAAACAGAGGCCTTGAATGCAACAGATGTGGTAGAGGATATCTTTATCTTTACCTCTGGGAGTGCTGGTTTCGCTGTGACGATCACGGTAAATGGGGCGGATGAAAATCAAGACCCTGTGGTTGATACTGCTATCGTTGAGCAAGGTGGGACAGTGGGTCAATCCACCAGTATTGATCTAAGCGGCTTGTTCACAGATCCTGATGGCGATACCTTGACTCTGACGGTGATGGTGCTGTCTAGTGATGGTACTATTAGGACGGCGTTGGATACGATTGGTCTTGCGCATGACTCTGACACTCAAATGATCACCGGAACACCGACTGGCTCTGGCACTTACACGATCGAGGTCGTAGCGGAGGACGGCAACGGTGGGATCACTGCTGCGACATTTGACATTGTGGTTGTGGAGCAAACAATCGAAGCAACCGCAGGCGGGAGTACCGCTGCGGTTACTGAAGATGATGAAGCCCAAGACTCTGTAACCGGAACGCTTGGGATTATTTCTGGGGTAACATCCCCAGCCATCGTGCTTAATGATGCTACCGATGACGATAATGACGGTACGTTTATTCTTGAAGGTGTATACGGCCGAATGGAATTTGTGATGTCCACAGGTGTTTGGACTTACACGCTGGATAACACGAAAGCAGAAACAGGAGGCCTTGAATGCAACAGATGTGGTAGAGGATATCTTTATCTTTACCTCTGGGAGTGCTGGTTTCGCTGTGACGATCACGGTAAATGGGGCGGATGAAAATCAAGACCCTGTGGTTGGCACAGCTCTCGAGCCTCAAAGCGGGGTACTAGGCCAGGAGATCAGTATTGACCTGGGTAATCTTTTCACAGACCCTGACGGCGATGCCTTTACTCTGATGGTGACGGCTGGTGACGACGGTACGACGGCATTAGCTGATATCGGGCTCACTTACAATGAGGATACAGACTCCGTATCAGGTGTGGTTACCAGAACAATCACTGGCACGCCGAATGAAATTGGTACTTACACGCTCACGGTCAAGGCGATTGATAATCAAGGTGGAAGCGCGACTTCGACATTTGAACTCACGCTAGGTTTGCCGGACGTTACCGGACTCACCAAAGAATTGGGCGAAGGGGTCGCTGACGCAGCGGTCGGCGTAAATGATGCGGCTTCAAGTCAACTCTTGATCGGTGGCGATAACGCGCAGACACTCAACGCTGGCCTTGAAGGCGATGTGATCTTTGGCGGCCGGGGTGATGATACCGTCACTCTTGGAGACGGCGAAGATATCGTGATTTATCGCTATGCTGGCGCGAGCCCGAATGATGGAGCCGATACGGTCAATGGCTTTGATCTCGATGAAGATTATCTGGTTCTAGCCCATACGGGAGGCCCTGGTAGTGCTCACTCTTCTGCCACCGAGTTCTATGCTGCGAGCACAGGGGTCAGTCTGCTTGTGGACGGAGATGGAAATATTACCGGTGTTACCTTCGCCTTAGACAGTGATCTGACGGTGAATTTTGATGAAGCCTTTGATGCTTCGGCGATCAGTAACCTACTAGACACGTCCTTTGACCCGGCGGCATCCGGTGTCCGAGAAATCACTTCTGGTCAGGACAGCAATGCCTATGAGGCGATCAATGTGATTCTTGGTGATAGCCTGGTGCTGGTTGATTTTGATGATATAGGCTTTGAGTTAAACGCTGGGGAAACTGATCTTGTCTAACGCGGGGCGTTAATCACCCGCCGGCATACGGGGGGGCAAGTTCATCTTCACCGGATAGGCCGCGTTGTTTATCATCTGTAGTTGGGCGCGAGGTCTCACAATGCGAAAGACTTTCTATAAAATTACAAAAGACCCTATATGTGGCTTGTCAAGGCTAGGTTTTTCGTGTTAGGTCGCTTTCATGAGTGATCACCCTTACTATCCTATAGTGTTCAAAATATGCGCCGCTGATGAATGGCAAAAGGCGAAGGATAAGGGACAGTATCAAGGGAGTGAGACTGACCGCCAAGATGGCTTCATCCACCTGTCCCTGCCCGCGCAAGTGGCTGAGACGGCCTATCGTCATTTCGGCGGTGTCGAGGGGCTGATGCTCATATCCATCGTGACCTTTGAACTTGATATTCGCTATGAAAAATCTCGGGACGGGACGGTTTTCCCGCATCTATATGGATCATTGCCGATGAAAAAAGTGGCTTATGAATTGCCGCTTTTGCTTGGCGATGATGGTCTTCATCGCTTTCCCCCTGATATCAATAAGTATACCCCAGATTCATAAAATCGAATCTTAATCTTGCATTGCTTTCACTCGAGGTGTTATGCTAGCCAGACGCTAGGCATTCTAGCGGCTGTGGTGGAATAGGTAGACACGCCAGATTTAGGTTCTGGTGGCGCAAGCCGTGGGGGTTCAATTCCCTCCAGCCGCACCATTGCTTTTCTTTATGTTAAAATGGCTCATGAGCCGTTGTTATAAAAGAAAAGCAATAGTGTTTAGCGAGAATATCAACAATTCATCATAATGGAGGATCAAATGTCTCTTAGAATCAATGATACGTCTCCGGATTTCACCGCTGAGACCACGCATGGAAAGATCAGTTTTCATGATTGGCTTGGCGATGGTTGGGGGATTCTGTTCTCACACCCTAAGGATTTTACACCGGTGTGCACGACCGAACTAGGCGCGCTTGCGCGTCTTCAACCTGAGTTTGAAAAGCGCAACGTCAAGGTGATCGGCTTATCCGTCGATCCAGTCGAAGATCATAACGCTTGGCTCACTGATATCGATGAGGTTTGCGGGATGAAGCCGGGGTATCCGATTATCGCTGATACAGAGCTTGCGGTTGCTAAGCAATATAATATGTTGCCTGCATCCGAAGGGGGCGGCTCAGCAGGACGCACGGCGGTCGATAACCAGACAGTGCGTTCGGTGTTCGTGATCGGGCCTGACAAAAAAATCAAACTGTCTTTGACCTATCCGATGGCGACAGGGCGTAACTTCGCTGAGCTGCTGCGGGTGATTGACTCGCTGCAGCTGACGGCCGGGCACAAGGTGGCGACCCCTGCCGACTGGAAAAAAGGCGAGGATGTGATTATCGTTCCTTCGGTTTCTAATGATGAGGCGAAAACATTGTTTCCCGGTGGTTGGGAGACGGTAAAACCTTACCTGAGAAAAGTTGCTGACCCGTCGGCTTAAATGCTTGTCATTGTGATTAAATGACACGGGATTTTTCACGACCCGGACGTTCAGAGGTCTATGCGGCGAACGCCATGGTTGCCACATCGCACCCAATAGCCACATCGGCGGGGCTGAAATGCCTTACTGAGGGTGGCAATGCGGTGGATGCGGCAATCGTGGCGGCGTCGGTTCTTTCCATTGCTGAGCCGCATATGACGTCTCTTGGCGGCGATTGTTTTGCGCTGGTTTCAGGGGACGGCCTCACGAATATCAGCGCTCTTAACGGCTCAGGTAAATCACCCCAAGCCCTTAGCCTTGATATCACCCGTGAAGCAGGAATGAGCGGCGAGATTCCGCGCCACAACGCCCATGCGGTGACGACCCCCGGTTCGGTTGATGCGTGGTGGCGGTTGCACCAACGATTCGGGCATAGCGATTGGGACAAACTCTTCAGCCCCGCGATAAACTATGCTGAACACGGCATCGCAGTGCATGAACGCACCGCTTGGGATTGGGGAAGACACGCCGAGAATCTAGCCGATGATGAGGACGCAAGGCGCTATTATCTGAACGGTGATAAAGCTTATGGATTGGGCGAGGTTTTTTGCTGTCCGCCACTCGCTGAAGCACTGAAACTAATCGCCAAAGACGGGCGTGATGGGTTTTATCAAGGCCCAGTGGCGGAAGATATCCTGTCCAAATTGAACAAAATGGGCGGTATGCATGAGCACTCTGATTTTGCTGAAGCCGAATCGGTTTTCGTCCCGCCAATTTCAGCGTCTTATTTGCGGCATAAGGTATGGGAATGCCCACCCAATGGGCAAGGATTAACCGCCTTGATCATCATGAAAATCCTTGAACGTTTTGATCTTGCTACGATGACTGACATTGACAGGGTTCATGTGACCGCCGAGGCCTCAAAAATTGCTTATGGCTTAAGAGACCGCTATATCGCTGACCCTGAATGCACCGATAAGCCAACAGATTGGCTGCTGGGCCAGGCGAATATAGACAAAGCCGCCGCGTTGATTGATATGACGCGGGCGCGGGATTTTGCTGATAGCGATTTTCCAACTCATCCCGACACGGTTTACCTTGCGGTGGTGGATAAAGACGGGATGGCGGTTTCGTTTATCAATTCCATTTTTGATTCTTTCGGCTCAGGGATCGCCTCTCCGCGCTTTGGCATTCTGTTGCAATCACGCGGTAGGTCTTTCAGTCTCTCGCCCACCCACCCAAATGTGGTCGCTGGCGGCAAGCGTCCTTTGCATACGATTATTCCGGGGATGCTTACCATAGATGATGATTTGATTGGCGCTTTCGGCGTGATGGGCGGTCAGTATCAGGCGACGGGGCAGGCGACGTTTCTCTCTAATCTCCTAGCGCTCGGGATGGGGCCTCAACAGGCGTTGGACTCCCCTCGAAGCTTTGCCTATGACGGAATTTTGTCGCTTGAATCAGGGTATGATCGATCGGTGGCAGATGCGCTGGCTAAGCGAGGGCATCAGATTGATTATCCAGCAGATCCGATCGGTGGCGGCCAAGCGATTCTGCGCGACCTCAAGTCAGGAATACTGGTTGGCGGGTCTGATGCACGCAAAGATGGGTGCGTTATGGGATATTGAGAAGATTAAAATGCTGGACTAATGCATATTTAGGCATGATAATGCCGACAGAAAAATTTGGAGGAATAAAACAATGAATTTCACATTGATAAAAACACTACTGGCTTCAGCAATTATTGCCACGTCGGTGATGACCACAAGCCTTGTGTCGGCGAAGGTTGAAGGCGATACGATTATCCTTGGGTCGTCTATATCCTTAACGGGCAAGTACTCAACGAACGGCTTGCATACCCAGCGTGGCTATGATTTCGCAATTAAGCGAATCAATGACAAGGGCGGGGTTAACGTTGGTGGGCAGTCTTACAAACTGGCTGTCAAATACTACGATGACGAATCAACCCCCGCTCGCGCAACCCAGCTTGTTGAGCGGCTGATTCAGCAAGATGGCATCAAATATATGCTTGGGCCATACAGTTCAGGCATGACCAAGGCCGTTGCGCCGGTGTCGGAAAAGTTCGGCGTGCCAATGGTTGAGGCTGAAGGCGCTTCACGCTCTCTCTTCACCCAAGGCTATAAATACCTGTTCGCCGTTCTGTCCACCTCTGAGCAGTATCTCGCACCGGCTGTGGTTATGGCTGCTGAGAAGGCTGAGGGTATAGGCAAAGACCCATCAAGCGTCACGATCGCTATGGCATTTGAAAATGACCCATTCTCATTAGATGTGCGTGAGGGTGTGGTTGATATGGCTAAAAAATTCGGCATGCAAATTGTGATCGATGACAAACTGCCAGCCGATTTATCGGATATGTCAGCAACCTTGACCAAGGTTAAGGCGCTCAAGCCTGATATGCTGATCATCTCAGGTCACTCAAAAGGTGCGGCTACGGCGGCGCGCCAGATCGATGAGATGAGACTACAGGTGCCTCTGGTCGGTATGACTCACTGTGAAGCTGCTAAGATTCAAGAAAAATTTCCAAAAGCAGCAAACGGGGTTCTGTGCCCGACTCAATGGGTGGAAACCTCACCGAAGATGGATGATTATTTCGGTAATGCGTCTAAATGGAACGCTGATTTCAAAACGACATACCCGAGCTACACATCAGTACCTTACCAGTCCGCACAGGCCTCCGCCGCTGTTCTGGTGTGGAAAGATGCGTTCGAGCGGGCAAACAATTTTGACCCAGCAAAAGTACGTGATGCAATCGCGGCGACTGACATGGAAACCTTTTATGGCAACATAAAGTTTTCAGATGCAGGGAACAATATCGCTAAGCCGATGTTCCTGCGCCAGATCAACGCATCCGCGGAGTATAACGCGATTATCACAACTAATGACCTGCAATGGCCGCGTAAGGCAGATTATTGAACATCGGATTGAAAAAGGGGGCTTGCCCCCTTTTTTTACAGAGTAGGCAAAGGGTCCTAACGGATGCTGTTCAATTTACAAATATTATATGATTTATCGCCGGTCACGAATATTCAATTGATTTTGGATGGCGTGTTTATCGGTGCGGTCATCGCGCTTAGTGCTTATGGCCTTGCACTGGTTTGGGGGGTGATGAACGTCAAGAATCTGGCGCAGGGTGATTTTGTCATTGCCGGCGGCTATCTGGCGTTTGCCTTTTATAATTGGGGCGTGCATCCGGTAATAGCACTGCCGCTTGTGATGGTGCTTATGTTCGGTTTCGGCTGGATTATTTATATTCTGATCATCCGACGGGTTCTCCAGCAGGATATGTTCACATCATTACTAGCAACATTTGGACTGTCTCTTTTGATGCAGCAGGTGCTTAATCTGATTTTCGGCCCTGAAGTACAAACCATCGATAGCAAACTGCCAAACACGCAAATTTTTGACGGCGCAGTAACCGTGCCGATGGTCAAGGTTTTATCGCTGGTGATGGTTTCTGTTTTGGCGGTGGTGGTTGTTTTGTTCATGAAACGCTCGCGTCTTGGCCAAGCAATCAGAGCAACCTCTCAAGATCCACGCGCGGCAAGAGTTTTAGGAATAGATACCGACAAGATTTATGCTTTTACCTTTTCATTAAATACGGCAATTTGCGGCGCGGCTGGCGTCCTGGTGTCGATGATCTGGGTTCTACAACCGTTTTATGGAATCACGTATTCAATCAGATCCTTCGCGATTGTGACAGCAGCGGGGCTTGGTAATCTGCCGGCGGTGATCACGACAGGGTTCGGATTGGGTCTGCTTGAGCAATACACAGGGTTTGTTCTGGGGGCTGAGTATCAAGTTGCTTCGGCGGTGGTGATGTTGCTGGCTGTTCTCGTCTGGCGCCAGCTCCGTCTGAGACGCAAAAGACAGGTTGTGCGATAATGGCATACCGTAGCTTAGGCTTATATCTGGTTATTTTGGGGCTGTCGCTTTTCCTACCGTTGCTTTTCCCCAGCTATGTTCAGCAGATGGCGGTGTTGTGGATGATGATCCTCATGGCGTCTAGCTGGGATATCTTAGGCGGGCAGATGGGGTATAATTCACTTGGCAACATTACGTTTTTCGGGGCTGGCATGTATATTTCAGCGATTGTCCAAATAGCGATGTTTTATGATGTAGGCGAATACACCTCGGCTTTTGGCGCGATCCGACCTGAATTTACCGATATGCAGTATTTTACCGGTTTGTTTTTAGGGATTATCGCAGGTGGGTTTGGCGCGATGTTCATATCATTCTTGCTTGGTTTTATCGTTTTCGGCTTGCGAGGACCTTATTTCGCCATCGGGACTTTGGGGGTCGCGATTGCGGCGGGGCAACTGACAGGAACCTTCGATTACATTGGTGGCGGCTCGGGAATATCGATGCCGTTTTTCCCGGGTGCGATTGAGTTCAGAGGCCTGTTTTTCTACAGCCTTTGTTTTACTCTGGCGGCGAGCTTGCATTTTCTGTTGCGATGGATGTACCAGACGCAGTTTGGTCTTGCGATCAACGCAATCAGAGATGATGAGGACAAAGCCGAGGCGATGGGGCTGCCAATTTTGCGGTATAAGCAGGTTGGTTGGGCGGTCGCCGCGTTTTTCATGGGGTGTGTGGGAGCGGTTTTCGGCAATATGGTTGGTTTTATCGAGCCGGTCGAGGTTGCTTTTCCAGTTGCAACTTTTGGGATTTTCATGGTGGCGATGGCGCTACTTGGCGGGAAGGGAACCTTGTGGGGCCCGGTGCTAGGAGCGTTTTTGTTTCATGTGATCAAGGAAGTGACTTGGACTCATCTGCTGGGTTGGCAGTGGGTTGCATTGGGGCTGATTCTAATCGTTAACATCGTCTATTTCCAAGAAGGGATTATGGGCTGGCTGATGCGGAAATATCCTGAGTTTTTCGGGATTACCATCGATCAGGACGCACGGGGTGAGGCAGGTGAGGCGGCGCATGACTGACGATATCATTACGGTTAAAAATGTGTCTAAAGCCTATGGCGGGGTTAAGGCAAATGTGGACATCTCTCTCGCTGTCCAGCGCGGCGGTATCACGGGCATTATTGGGCCTAACGGGTGTGGCAAAACCACTCTGTTTAACTCGATTGTCGGCTATCACCCGATTGACTCGGGCTCGATCACATTTAACGGCAAGGAAATTTCACATTTGCGCGTGGGACCAATTGCGCAGTTAGGATTGCTGAGAACTTTTCAGCAAACGCGTATTTACGGTAAGATGAATTGCGTTGATAACATGCGGATTTCAGTCTCGCATCGCCAAAACGCCCGCGATGGGATCTTTGCGAGCCGCCGGGGCGATATAAAGGAGCGGGCGGAGTCTTTGCTTGATTTTGTTGGTCTTTATTCCAAACGCAACCTGATTTCGGGTGATTTATCTTTTGGACAGCAAAAACTGCTTGAGTTTGCGATGGCCCTCATGAATAAGCCTTTGGCCTTGCTGCTTGATGAACCTACGGCGGGGATCAATCCAACATTGATCAACGGCTTGATTGATCGTTTGCGCCGCGCCAATGAGGAGTTGGGGATTACCTTATGTCTGATCGAGCATAATATGCGGGTGGTGATGAATCTGGCTGAGCATATTTACTGCTTATCAAATGGCAAGATGTTAGCGGCCGGCAAACCGGCAGAACTTCAGAAAGACAAACGGGTTATCGACGCTTATCTCGGGGGGCACTGATGGCAGGATCTAAGCAAGGCAAGACGAAAAAGGCAGTTTCGGGATACGGTCAAGGCGGGGTTGAGGTCGTTATGTCGGTTGATCAGGTTGCCAGCGAGGCCGCCAGCATCAAACGCGAGCCGTTATCGGATAAAAAACTGCTTGATTTGGTCAAAGGCAAACCGTTCGTGAGCATCGATCACCTCAATGCCGGTTATGGCAAGATGGAAATCTTGCATGATTTCTCACTGAAAATTGGCGAGGGGCAGTCGCTTTGTCTGATTGGGCCGAATGGCGCCGGCAAATCAACGGTTCTACATTCCATTTTTGGCTTCACCCATATATTTTCAGGGGCGATCACGGCGAACCAGACGAACGTAACCACGCTCAAACCATCAGAGAAATTATCTAATGCGGGGATTGCTTATATTCTTCAGGATAAATCAGTCTTCCCGCAAATGACGGTCGAGGAAAATCTGCTGATGGGCGGTTTTCTAAAAGACCAGCCTCGCAAGGCAAAAATCGCCACCGAAAAGGTTTTTGAGAAATACAGCCGTCTTGCTGACCGGCGCAATAAGCCCGCCGGAGTGTTATCTGGCGGCGAAAGGCGGTTGCTTGAGATCTCCCGGGCTCTGGTGATGGAACCTCAGGTCTTACTGGTTGATGAGCCCTCTATTGGTCTTGAGCCTCGATTCATTGATATGGTGTTTGAAATTCTTGAGGACTTGCAACGCGGCGAGGGCAAGACAATTATCATGGTCGAGCAGAATGCCAAAAAGGGATTGGCTTTTGCGGATATTGGTTATGTTCTGGTGGCGGGCGAGCTGGTGCTTGCAAACACGGGTGATAATCTACTGAAAAACCCCGAGGTTGGTAGGCTTTTTCTTGGTGGGTGATAGGGCGACTGATAGAGCCGCTGATAGGGCTACTCATGGGGGCTATTAGGGGGTCTGGGTAGATGAGGCGGTTATGGGAGTTCAGGGTGTGAAGATCATCGCGTTGATGATGCTTAAAACCCCGCCACCGCCGAGCGCCAAGATCACCGCGACTTTGAGATTAACGCCAAAAGCGAGGGTGCGGGCCGGTACTTGGTAAAGATTGGCGCAGATGATCATGGACAACGAGGCGACGGAGCTGATTGTCCCAGCACTCCAACCGATGAGAAAACTTTGCATAAGCAAGGCCGGATGTACATCAGCCCCACCATTACTAAAGATCGTGAGCAAAAAACTACTTGAGATCACCGGATGAATTCCAACTGTCGATGTGAGCATCATAACCAGCGGTGTGCCAATCAACGCCACCCAGCCAGGGATGATGCCATCAGGGTTTATTCCTAAGGCCTCAAGCCCGTTGGTGTTGGTCGCAATAAAAGCGATGATCATGGCTGAGGTGATGATAATCAGATCATCTGAAATGTTAGCCATTCCATTCTTTGTGCCTTTAATCATCTGGGCCGCGAGGTGAGGGGTGTGGAGAAACTGGACCAGAACGAGCAAGGGCATAACCACCACCACAGCGGATAAGGCGGTGAAGTTAAAAGCGAGGGCAAAAGTGAGCACTGCCACCACCACGATTAGCAAACGCATCGATACAGGCTTTAAGCAGCCTAGCGAAGTGGTGATGGTTTTTATGCTAAAGTTATTTGTGAATATAATGGTGCAACCTATTGTAAAAATTGACGCTGTTATCAATCCAATCCCTATAGCGATCCATGAATTTTCTGTGCCGACAAACCCCTGTCCTACGGCAAAAGCGATAAAGAAAGGTGACCAGACGGCTGAGGTCACCATGCCGCGCATGGCTGCTTCGGCCGCAATTTTTCGCCGGTGCAGATCGCTGTCCGGTGGAAGCGCGGCGGATAACATCGCAAAGGCGCCGGTATTGATGATCCCGCCAAAAGCATGGGCGGCGAGTTGCAGACCAGTTGATGAGGATTCGGGGGGAAGTTTGGCGAGTTGCTGCTGGCTTTTCTGCACTGAAGGCATCGTGATGGCCGTGTTTTTGACCAAGGTCATGGTGCAGAGCAAAGCCGTGAAAATAAGAACAAACCGCCCGGCCGCGAATATAAAGGCACCATCCGGCACGATATTGAGCAACAACCAGCCGAGGACGCCAAGCATAGCAAGGATAAGCAAACTGCCCCATTTGAGGATTGGCAAGGTTAGGAGATAAAAAAAGCCAAAACTGATCACGCCGATATTAGCGATGATCTGGCCGTCTTCTTTGAAAACAACAAAGACCAGTGCGGCGGCCCATGTTAATAAGAGCAGGCCAATTCGAAGCTGCTGGTAGACGTTGGTTGTAAAAATCATCCGTCTCCTAGCAATACCATGATAATTGAAATGCTAAGCAGTAAAATCGCTATTAACTCGGTTTTGTTGGTTTTTTCTTTGAAAAACATGATGGAAATACCCAGCGTAATCAGCAATTCTACCTGTCCCACCGCACGGACCGGCGCGACTGCATAAAGAGCGAAAGCAGCAAACCACGCGATTGTCGAGAGTGCACCGAAAAATCCAGCGCCAATAGACCCTTGCCAGTGTCTCAAGCATTGTAGCAACTCATGGCGCGTGAAAAACAGCATCCAGACACCCATGAGAATGACCTGGATGGCGGTGCCGCACGCGCCTGCATACATCGCGCGCATGAAAAAATCTGCGCCGATGAGCGCGCCAATAGCTGCTTTATACGATACAGTGGCAAAACCCAGAAACGTGCCACTCGCCAGCCCGATTGCTGAGGTTAGTGAAAAGCAGGATTTGATCATATCCCGGCGTGTGAATTGTGATTTGGCGAGGGTGAGCATAATCACGGCGACCACCCCCAAAATAATGGCAGTGCCTGTGATGAGATTGACCACCACGCCTAAAATAATCGCCTCCAAGACGGCGGCTTGCAGAACTTCGGTTTTGGAATAAGCTGTCCCGGCCGCAAAACTTCGATGCGAGAAAAGCCTGATGAGAAAAACGGTAAAAAGAATCTGGGCAATGCCAGCGAAAGTTATCCAGAACCAAAACGACAAGGACGTCTCGGGGATCTCTATGCGCCAGCCGTAATGATAGGTAATGACAGCAATCCACGCGAAGGGCAGGGCGTAAAGAAACCGGATGTAACTCGCGCCATCATTCCCCAACACCGGCTTCATTTGCCGCTGTATGGCACTACGGAACGTTTGGCTGCTCGCGGCGATGAGCGTGAAAATAACCCATAATTCGATGGCCATGCGTATTTCCTTTGTCGGGGGGATTAGAGGAGATTTTAGGACGGCATCTGGGCGGCTTCAGTGGCGGCGCGGATCAGGGCTTTGGCTTTATTGATGCTTTCCTCGTACTCTTTTTCAGGGTCGCTATCATAGACAATTCCTGCGCCTGCCTGAATATGCATGACCCCGTCTTTGACCACAGCGGTGCGCAGGGCAATGCAGGTGTCCATATCGCCAGCAGCAGAAATATATCCAATGGCCCCCGCGTAAGGCCCTCGTTGCAAAGGCTCAAGCTCATCGATAATCTCCATCGCGCGAATTTTAGGAGCCCCCGAAACTGTTCCTGCGGGGAATCCGGCTTTAAGCGCATCTATTGCATCACAATCATCACGGATAACCCCCTCGACCTCGGAGGCGATATGCATCACATGGCTATAACGCTCGATGGCAAAATGATCGACAAGCCGCACAGTGTTTGGCTGCGCCACACGCCCGGTGTCATTGCGACCAAGGTCCAATAGCATCAGATGCTCAGCCCGTTCTTTGACATCGGCGAGCAACTCCTCGGCCAGCGCAGCGTCTTCAGCGGGGGTTTGGCCCCGAGGGCGTGTTCCGGCAATCGGTCTGATGGTGATTTTTTTGTCTCGAAGCCGCACGAGAATCTCAGGGCTTGAGCCAACCAGTGCGAAATCGCCCATGGTGAAATAGATCAGAAACGGCGAGGGGTTCAACCTTCTTAGAGTTCTGTAAAGCGAAAAAGGCGTATTGGTAAAAGGCACTGAAAAGCGCTGCGATAGAACGACCTGAAAAATATCTCCTGCCTTGATATACTCAATGGCGTGTTTGACGGCGTCCATAAAACCGCTTTTGCTCATGCTTGATTGGGCCTCAGGCAGTTTCTTCTCTGCTCTTGTGGGTTCTTGTTGGGGTAGGGGAGCGTTCAGTTTCTCCACCACTGCGCCTAGGCGGGCTTTCGCGTCTTTGAGCACTGTTGCCGGGTTGTCGTCTATTTTAGGACGGGCTGGTGTTGCGATAGTCATCTGGTCTTTCAGACTATCGAAAATGATCACGATGGAGGGGCGCGTAAGGCACGAATCTGCGATGCCGAGATCAGAGGGGTTGCTGACGGGTATCCGTTCCATTTGGCTAATGAGCTCATAGCCAAAATAGCCGAATAACCCGGCGGACATAGGCGGTAGATGATCGGGGATATGAAGGGTGGTGGTGGCGATCATCTCGCGCAAGGAGGCCAGAACATCGCCACTTTTCTCCGAAATAACATGCCCGGCGCCATCGGTGATGGTGATCTTTTTATCCTTCGTCGTCCAGATCAAATCGGGAGCAAGAGCGATGACTGAAAACCGTCCGCGCGTATTACCCCCTTCAACGGATTCTAGCAGGCATTGGTACTGCTGCTCAGGGCCGAGTTTCATCATCGCGGATACGGGGGTGTCGAGATCAGCGACTAATTCGGTATAGACTAAGACCCCTTGCCCTGCCTTAAGTTCTGCTAGGACTGCGTCATCATCGGGATAGACGCGCATTAGTTTTGTGTTCCTATGAGCAGCCGTTCCACGGTGGCGGGGCGAATATGGAGTTCATGAATAGTCATCAATCCCTCACCGATGATCTGGTCAGTATCACTTTGCAGGTTTTGGCTAAACTCGCGCTTGATCTGCTCGCCCCGGAGGCGCTTGGTTTCCTCATCGCCTTCAAGGATGGCCTCCAGGCGCAAAGCAATCATTCCCTCAGCGCCGGTTTCAACCAGATCGCTTTCGCCAGTGTTGAGGGAAAACGCCGAGCGCGCGATCAGACTGGATGCTTGGTGATCAAGCCCGTTTCCGGTTTGGCGGAAGGCTGGGCTAGTGATGATATCTAACCCGGCTTTGCTTGCTGCTGTCTCAAAATCTCCATCGCTAATCAGCGTTTTGGCGCGCTCGCGGGTTGAGATAATCGCTTTTTCAAGCTTATAGGCGGCGAGTGCACGGGGGTAGACCTCATCAAGTGGGCGTTCTCTTGCTTGGCGTTCGCCACCCACACGCAAAGCAAAATAACTATCAGCTTCGTCTTCGGTCAAAAGGCTTACATCGCCGACCGCCTGTTGCCAAGCCATCTCACGGAATTCAGTGCTTGTAGCAATGCCTTCGATGATCTCATCATTCTCATCATACCCATTGATGCTCATGCCATCTATGGTGATGATCTGCGCGCCGGCCTGTTCAGCGGCTTCGGTCAATGTCGCGCCGCTATCCCGCGCGTCCTCAAACACCGCCACTTGATCATAAACCCTATCGATCGCGTGTTCATTTCTGAGATTTTCGATCAAAAACTCGCGCACATCATCAAGGCTTGCGCTTACGGCCTCATCTATTTTATCGACAATGAAGAAATGCTGCCCGAAATTACTTTGAACTGGGCCGCTTACTTTGCCAATCTCGGCTGAGAAAACAGCTTTGCGCAAGGCGTCATTAGGTAATTGATTCTCGGTAATCTCCTCAAGAATCAGCGCATCGCCTGAAAGGTTAAGCAAACTGTCGGCGACAGCATTAAAATTCTCCCCCGCGTCTAGACTTGCTTTGGCGCGTTCAGCGTCCGCTTGGTTCGTGAAAACCATTTGCCTGATGGTCCTGCGCTCGGGGAACGAGTAGGACGCCCGCCGGGCCTCATACATCTCAAGCACTTCTTCTTCGGTGACCGTAACGTGATCTATATAGGTTTCAGGTGCGAGAATAGCGGCGGTTATTGATCGTAAAGCTGGGCTTGCAAATTCGCTCTTTTTTTCAGCATACCATGCGCTTAACGCGGCTTGGGACGGCTCGGGCACGCTACCCGGGGTGATGGGCAGTTCAACATAGCTGATTTGGCGTTGCTCGGCTTGCCAGGCGGCGATCATCGCAGCAGAACTTTGAGGATAGCTCAATCCCTTCGCAATGGCTGAGGTGATCTGATCACGATTTTCAACATGGACGATGTATTGAATGAGTTCTTGTTCGCTGATTCCCTCGCGGATGAGCACATCGCGCAAGAGAAGAGGATTAAAACTTCCGGTGTCATCGAGAAAGAGAGGATTTCTGGCTATCGCATCTTTGACCATCTCGTCAGTGATGAGCAGATTAAGGCGGGACGCCTCGGCGGTGAATAAGGCGCGCTGCGATAAGTCGCTTAGAACCTGAACAAGCAATCCAGCGGCGAGGGCTTCGTTATTGTTGCTCCCGGGCAGATAACTGCGTCTGGTGCGGTCAAAGACTGCGGCGGCTTCGCCCGCTTCTATCGTGACGTCTCCGGTCTCGATGGCGATATCTTCGGAGAGATTAGATCGGAAAACATCACCAATTCCCCACATGGCGAATCCGGCAACCAATACGAGAAGGAAGGCCCGCATAGAGGATGATTTGGTGCTATTTCGAAGAGTTTGTAACATGGGTGCTCTATCTTTTGTTTGACGTGTGTCTGTCGTTCAAGATAGATGATATAGGGTAAGTGAGGCAAGGAAAGAAAAACATCATGATCATCGCAGGCAATTGGAAGATGAATCCCGGATGGGATGAGGCGTCTCACCTGATAGAGGGGCTCAAGGGAGTTAAAACGCCAAACGCGGTTGTCAGCGTGGTTTTTCCGCCCTTTACTATGCTCGATCATATTAGGCGATCTCTTGGCGGGGGCTTGCTCAAACTTGGCGGGCAAGACTGTCATCACGCCTCACACGGGGCGTTCACAGGAGATATATCGGCTTCGATGCTGGTTGAGGCGGGGTGTGAGTGGGTTTTAGTCGGTCATTCGGAAAGGCGCACGCATCATGGCGAGACAAACCAGCAGGTTACCGCCAAAACCACCGCCGCGCTAAAGGCGGGGCTAAAGACGATTATCTGTGTCGGTGAGACCGAGCAGCAACGCGAGGCCGGTAAAGCCATCAACACGGTGACGGATATGGTTATATCATCTATTCCGCCGGACGCTGACCCGGCGTTAGTCGCGGTGGCGTATGAGCCGGTCTGGGCGATCGGCACGGGTAAGGTCGCATCGCTTGCTGATATCGAGGAGATTCACCATCATATCAAAAATGCACTCAAAGGGTTTGGCGCGGCGATGGGGTCTTGTCCCGTGCTTTATGGTGGTTCGGTTAAAGCCGAAAACGCGGCGGAAATCTTGGCGCTATCTGACGTCAATGGCGTGTTGGTTGGGGGGGCCAGCCTTAAGGCTGATGAATTTATAAGGATTATCCAGGCCGCTATGTCATAGCAGCTGACTTTTTTCTGGCGATTTTGTAAGCATTTCGCTATAAAAAGTTTCAATTTAAGAGATGAGGGCAATCTAATGGGTATTGTTATCTTAACTGTTCATATTATTATCGCGATTGCGCTGGTGTGCATCATTCTGATCCAGCGTAGCGAAGGCGGTGCGCTTGGGATTGGCGGCGGTGGCGGCCAAGGCGGCGGGGGCTTTATGACCGCGCGCGGGACGGCTAATATGCTTACCCGTATAACGACATTTCTGGCGGCGGCCTTCTTCTTAACCTCGATTGTTCTGGCGATTCTTGGCGGCGGCCGCGCCCCTACATCTTCGGTGATAGACGAGGTGATTGAGGAAACCCAGTCCGTGCCCCAGATTCCCCAAATTCCCGCTCCTCCTGTCGATCAGTAATCTTATGGGCAAAAAGGTAGTCGCCAACAGTGTGTTCTTTTGGTATAGGTAGTGTCCATGCTTCGTTTTATTTTTATCACCGGCGGAGTGGTTTCCTCACTTGGAAAGGGTTTGGCGGCGGCGTCCTTAGGCGCGCTTTTGCAAGCCAGAGGCTATAAGGTTCGCCTGCGTAAGCTTGATCCCTATCTGAACGTAGACCCCGGTACGATGAGCCCAACCCAGCATGGTGAGGTGTTCGTCACGGATGATGGGGCAGAAACTGATTTGGATCTGGGGCATTACGAGCGTTTTACAGGGGTGAACGCGAAGCAATCAGATAATGTAACAACAGGGCGGATTTACTCGGAAGTCTTAGCGCATGAGAGGCGCGGTGATTATATGGGGGCGACAATACAGGTTATCCCCCATGTCACGAATGCAATAAAAGATTTTATTGTCAGCAATCTGGATGATGAGGATTTTGTCTTGTGTGAGATCGGCGGTACGGTGGGTGATATCGAATCACTCCCGTTTCTTGAGGCGATTCGCCAGATTGGCTATGAGATGGGGCCGGAAAAAACCTGCTTTATGCATGTAACGCTCCTTCCCTATATCAATGCGGCTAATGAGTTAAAGACCAAACCAACGCAGCATTCGGTTAAAGAATTGCAATCGATGGGGATTCAGCCTCATATTTTGCTGTGCCGCACGAGCCGGGGCATCCCGGAAGATCAAAAAACTAAAATTAGCCAGTTCTGCAATGTCCGCAGCGAAGCCGTCATCAGCGCGCATGATGCTACCTCCATCTATGAAGTGCCGCTTTTGTATCATGAGGAAGGCCTAGACGTAGAGATCTGTCGCCATTTTGACCTGCCGTTAAAAGAGCCTGACTTAAGCATTTGGGAGAATATCGTCCAGACCGCCGAGCATCCAGACGGCAAAGTGACCATCGCGGTCGTCGGCAAATACACCAGCTTGATCGATAGCTATAAGTCTCTGGCCGAAGCGTTGACGCATGGCGGGCTTGCCAATAACGCTGAGGTTGAGATCAATTGGATTGATAGTGAAATTTTTGAGGAATCCGAGCCAGATATGACCGCGTTGAATAACGCTGACGGGATTCTGATTCCGGGCGGTTTTGGTGTGCGTGGCTCGGAGGGTAAAATTAAAGCCATTCGTCTTGCACGAGAAAATAACGTGCCCTTTTTAGGAATATGCTTTGGCATGCAGATGGCGGTGATCGAGGCCGCACGGCATCTTGCGGGGATCAGCGATGCGAGTTCAAGCGAGTTTGGTAAAATTAAGAACCCGATTGTGGGACTGATGACCGAATGGCTTAGCGGTAATAGCCAGATAACCCGCGATGAGAATGGTGATCTTGGTGGCACGATGCGCCTCGGTGCGTATGATTGCGTGCTTAGCGAAGGCTCGCTGGCCCGTCGTCTTTACGGCATCGAGACGATCAGCGAAAGGCATCGCCATCGTTATGAAGTGAATATTAATTACCGCGCCCACCTCGAAGACCAAGGCTTGATCTTCACGGGGCTTTCGCTGGATGGCGCTTTGCCTGAAATTGTCGAGCTCGACAATCATCCGTTTTTCTTGGGTGTTCAGTTTCATCCTGAGCTGAAATCCCGTCCGTTTGATCCGCATCCGATCTTTAGCGGTTTTATTGAGGCGGCGCTTCGGCGCTCGCGTCTGGTGTAGAATATGACCGATCAACGCATCATCACACTAGGCAAGGTTAAAATCGGCAATGATCTGCCGCTGGTTTTGATCGCAGGGCCTTGCTCGATCGAAAGCAGAACCCACGCCGTCGATACCGCAGGTGCGTTGCTTGACATGACGGCGAAGTTAGGGATGGGCTTTATTTACAAATCCTCTTTTGACAAAGCCAACAGAACATCACTGTCATCTCCTCGAGGGGTTGGCATCGATGAAGGTCTTGAGACGCTATCCGCCGTGTCTGATTATATTGGCTGTCCTGTGCTGACCGATGTTCACCTGCCGGAGCAATGCACGGCCGTGGCTGATATTGTTGATATTCTGCAAATCCCCGCTTTTCTTTGCCGTCAAACCGATTTACTGGTGGCGGCGGCGAAAACCGGGTGTGTGGTTAATGTTAAAAAAGGGCAGTTTCTTGCACCGTGGGATATGCGCTATGTGGTGGAGAAAATCGCTGGAGCAGGCAACGATAACATTATTGTAACCGAACGCGGCACGTCTTTTGGTTATAATACGTTGGTTTCAGATATGCGAAGCTTGCCGCAGCTGGCCGCGACAGGGTATCCGGTGGTTTATGATGCGACCCATTCAGTCCAGCACCCTGGCGGACGTGGTGGGACTTCAGGCGGTAATCGTGAGTTTGTCGCGCCCATGGCGAAGGCTGCGGTGGCGGTGGGAGTCGCGGGGGTTTTTATGGAAACGCATCAAACCCCGGATCAAGCGCCATCGGATGGTGCAAATATGGTTGCGCTCGATGATATGCCGATGCTGCTGGAAAAACTTGTCGCGTTTGACCGGATTGCCAAGAAGGGAGAATCCTGACGATGTCTGTGATTAAAACTGTTTTTGCAAGGCAGATTCTTGATAGCAGAGGTAATCCGACTATCGAGGTTGATGTGGGTCTAGAAAATGGCAGGGACGGCAGGTCTTCCGTGCCGTCTGGCGCATCGACCGGCACTTATGAGGCGGTGGAATTGCGGGATGGGGATAAATCTATCTTTCACGGCAAATCGGTTTACCGGGCAGTTGAATTCGTCAATGGCGAGATTGCGGATGCGTTGGCCGGATTGGAGGCTTCTGAGCAGAAATCTGTTGACCAGGTGATGATCGATCTTGATGGAACTAAGGATAAATCAAGGCTTGGTGCGAATTCAATTCTAGGCGTAAGCATGGCGGTGGCGCGGGCGGCGGCAAACTCCGCTGGCGTTCCGCTTTGGCGTTATATTGGCGGTGATGAGGCCCATGTCATGCCCACCCCGATGATGAATATCCTGAACGGCGGCGCGCATGCTGATAACGCCCTCGATGTTCAGGAATTTATGATCATGCCAATGAGCGCATCCTCGATGGCTTCGGCGGTGCGTATTGGGGTTGAGATTTTCCACACGCTAAAGTCACTGCTCACCAAGGCGGGGTTATCCACGGCGGTGGGGGATGAGGGTGGCTTTGCGCCGGCGATCAATGATACAAGCATCGCCCTTGATTATATTTTACAAGCCATCGAGACCGCGGGATATAAAGCGGGTGATGATGTGATGATCGCTATCGACGCGGCGGCCACTGAGTTTTTCGAAGATGGGCAATACCATCTGAAGGGAGAGGGCAAGGTGTTCTCATCGAACGAGATGATCACGTATTGGCAAGACTTAACCAGTCGCTATCCGATTTGTTCCGTGGAAGACCCTTTATCTGAAGATGATTGGGACGGTTATAGCCAAATGACAAAGCAAATAGGGGATAGAATCCAGATTGTCGGCGATGATTTATTCGTCACCAATTCTGAAAGGCTGGCGGTTGGGATTAAAACGAAGGCCGCGGGCGCGATTTTGGTTAAAGTTAACCAAGTCGGCACGGTTAGCGAGACATTGGAGACGATTAAAATGGCGCAAGACGCAGGGATGGGAACGGTCATCTCGCACAGATCTGGCGAGACCGAAGATCATTTTATCGCTGATTTGGCAGTTGCGACCAATGCTGGGCAAATCAAAACAGGGTCTCTTTCGCGTTCTGATCGGGTGGCGAAATACAACCAACTGCTACGGATTGAGGAAAGTCTTAAGAAGAGGGCGGTTTATTATGGCCGTGCTTTTCTGGATGGAGGACGTTAGAGCACTGTTGATAGTTGACGATTATCCACCTTTCTGATTCAATGGATATCGAAAACTAGTGAGGACATCTAATAATGATAAGGCGGCTATTGAGATTAGGGCAAGGATGGAGCATCGCGGTGTTTTGTCTAGTGTTCATTATTGTCTCTCTTTTTTATGGATTGGGCAGCGATCAAGGCTATCTTGCGCGAAAACTAGCGGCTTCTAAAATTATAGCTGCTGAAAACGAGTTATCCAAGCTGACTGAGGTGAATGACTACCTTAAGAACAAGGTGAGCTTATTGTCAGATGATGGAATTGACCGCGATATGCTTGGTGAGCTTGGGCGGCGTAAAAGCGGTTTATATGCCGATAACGAAATAGTAATTCTTGATGATATTGTAAATTAACTTAAATTAGTTAACAATAAAATAAATAAATAAATACAATTAGATAAAAATCTTGAAAATTATTGAAAATGTGAAAAAATAGAACCGTAAATTTTATTAGGATAATTTTATGGCCACTAGTTCACGTAAAACAAAATCTGCATCGCGTAAAAAAAGTAGCGCCTCTACGGCGTCTAGCGCCAAACGAATTAAACGTGCTCCGGGCAGGCCGCCGAAAAAAGCGGCAGCGAGCGAACTTAACCCAGACATAATCCTCGGTCTTTACGAGCAGATGCTTCTGATCAGGCGCTTTGAAGAAAAAGCTGGTCAGCTTTATGGCATGGGCGTTATTGGCGGATTTTGTCATCTTTATATTGGCCAAGAAGCCGTAGTCGTTGGAATGCAATCGGTTTCACAGCCGCAAGACACGGTGATCACCTCTTATCGTGACCATGGGCATATGCTGGCATGTGGTATGGAGGCCAAAGGCGTGATGGCTGAGTTAACCGGACGGGCTGGCGGGTATTCACGAGGGAAGGGCGGCTCGATGCATATGTTCAGCCGCGAGAAGAATTTCTTTGGCGGCCATGGCATCGTCGGCGGTCAAGTACCGATCGGTGCGGGGCTTGCTTTTGCGCATAAATACCACGGCTCGGACGCGGTTTCGATGACGTATTTAGGCGATGGCGCGGTTAATCAAGGGCAAGTCTATGAGACATTTAACATGACCGCGCTGTGGAAATTGCCAGTGGTTTTTGTGATCGAGAATAACCAGTATGGGATGGGAACTTCGGTTGCGCGCGCAGCGGCAGGCCGAGCATTAGCGGACCGAGGTAAAGCCTATGGGATTCCGGGTTTGCAGGTTGACGGGATGAACGTGTTGACGGTTCGCGAGGCTGCGGCCGAAGCCTTAGCGTATTGCCGTGGCGGTAAGGGGCCTTTTATTCTTGAGATGCAGACTTATCGTTATCGGGGTCATTCGATGTCTGACCCTGCTAAATATCGCACGCGGGAAGAAGTTGATGCGATGCGCAAGCAACATGATCCGATAGATGCGGTGCGTGAGGTGCTAGCGGGTAAAAAAATAGATGATGAAGCCCTGAAAGCGATTGACGTGAAAATAAAGAATATGGTCGCGGCGGCGGCTGATTTCGCATTATCTAGCCCTGAGCCCGACCCATCTGAATTAATGACGGATATTCTCATCGAAGGAGCAGTGGCATGAGCGCCCAGATCACAATGCCCGCTTTATCGCCGACAATGACTGAAGGCAAACTGGCGAAATGGCTGGTGGCCGAGGGCGATCAAGTGTCATCAGGTGATGTGATCGCTGAGATTGAAACCGACAAGGCTTTGATGGAAGTAGAAGCAACCGATGATGGGACGGTCAGCAATATTGCAGTTAAGGCCGGCGCTGAAGGCGTTGCTGTTGGCACAGTAATCGCCACCCTTGATCTTGGCGATGGTGCGGCGACGAGCAAAACCGCGCCTTCTCCTGAACCCCAGAAAAAAGAAGAAAAAGAAGCAGAGGGAAAAACATCTGCAAAAGCACCCCAGATTGAGGTTACCGCCGAAAAACCGGCATCCTCACCCGAGACGCCCCCCACAAAGACCTCCACAAAAATATCTGGGGCGACTTCATCAAGCGGCGCATCTCAAGAAATATCAGTCCGTGAAGCATTGCGCGACGCGATGGCTGAAGAAATGCGCCGTGATGATACGGTTTTTCTGATGGGTGAGGAAGTTGGTGAATATCAGGGGGCCTATAAGATTTCGCAAGGTCTTTTAGAAGAATTTGGCGCAAAACGGGTGGTTGACACGCCGATCACAGAGATGGGTTTTGCGGGAATGGGGGTCGGGGCGGCTTTTGGTGGTCTGCGTCCGATCATTGAGTTTATGACATTTAACTTTGCGATGCAGGCGATTGACCAGATCATTAATTCGGCCGCTAAGACATTGTATATGTCAGGCGGGCAGATGGGATGCCCGATTGTTTTCAGAGGCCCCAATGGGGCCGCCTCTAGAGTCGGCGCGCAACATTCGCAATGCTATGCGAGTTGGTATGCGCATTGTCCAGGGCTAAAGGTCGTCGCGCCGTCCTCGGCGGCTGATGCTAAAGGGTTATTAAAATCGGCTATTCGTGATCCGAATCCGGTGATTTTTCTGGAGAATGAGGTTTTGTATGGCACTGTTTCAGAAGTGTCACAGGATGACGATCATCTTGTTCCGATTGGCAAGGCCCAGGTGGTGCGTGAGGGCAGTGACGTCTCTATAACCGCTTTCTCAATTATGGTCGGTAAAGCATTGGAAGCGGCTGATATTTTAGCGGCGGAAGGGATTAATGCCGAGGTGATTGATTTGCGCTCACTACGCCCGTTCGACAGTGAAACGGTCATCACTTCGGTCAAGAAAACGAACAGGATTGTATCTTGTGAGGAAGGTTTTCCGTTTGCAGGCATCGGGGCTGAGATCTGTGCGGTGATCATGGAACAGGCTTTTGATTGGCTCGATGCGCCAGTGTTGCGGGTTACCGGGGTGGACACGCCGATGCCTTATGCCGCCAATCTAGAGGCCCTAGCATTGCCGCAGGTTGATGATATCGTCAAAGCAGTGCGGCAGGTCACGTATCGTGAGGAGAGGGGATAGACTGATGGCTATTGTTTTAATGCCGGCGTTATCGCCAACGATGACTGAGGGTAAATTGGCGAAATGGCTGGTGAGCGAAGGTGATCAGGTGTCATCAGGCGATGTGATCGTTGAGATAGAAACTGATAAGGCGCTGATGGAAGTGGAAGCTCTCGATGATGGTGTAATAGCCAAAATAGCAGTGCTTGAGGGCACTGAAGGGGTCAAGGTCGGAACAGCAATCGCCGAGATTCTCGGTGAGAATGAGAAGAGCACGATCGCAGACAACTCTTCGCCGCCTCAAGAAGCGCCTCAAACACAGCCCGCTCCAGAAGAAAAAGAAGCGAGTGCCCCTCCTAAGGCAAAAGAAGCAGGGACTTCTCCTGAGGCAGGGGCAGAGGAAAAAGAATCCCCGCCCACAGAAACGCCTCCCCCGAAAAGCGAAGCCGCCCTCAAAACACGTCCTGTGTCTGATGAGAAAACCGAGCGGATTTTTGCAAGCCCTCTTGCCCGGCGTCTTGCCATTAAGAAAGGTGTTGATCTCGCCTCTATGGCTGGGTCAGGCCCGCATGGAAGAATTATTGCAGCAGATATAGAAAACGCCTCTCCGTCTCAAACTAGCGCGTCCTCGCAAGGAGAGAGAGGCCAGATAGATACGGGCGAGCGATCAACAGTTATCAAAAACTCATCGCTTCGCACTGTAATCGCCTCAAGACTTCAGCAATCGATGCAAGAGGCTCCGCATTTCTACCTTGATATCGATATAGAACTTGATGCCTTGCTGGCGGCGCGGAAATCAATAAATGCCAATATTGGTGATAGCGGCAAGGTGACCGTCAATGACATGATGATCAAATGCGCGGCGGCGGCGTTGATGAAAGTCCCAGCCGCGAACGCTAGCTGGGAAGGCGAGCAGACAAGGCAATGGCATCACGCTGATATCGCGGTCGCGGTCGCGATCGATGGCGGGTTGGTAACGCCGATCATCTGGGATGCTGAAAAAAAATCACTACTGGCGATCTCGCAGCAAATGGCTGACCTCGCGGGGCGCGCAAGGCAGAACAAGTTAAAACCCGCAGAGTTCTCCGGCGGGAGTTTTACGATCTCTAATCTTGGCATGTATGGGATTACGTCTTTTAACGCGGTGATCAATCCGCCCCATGGAGCGATTCTCGCGGTTGGAGCAGGGCGCGAGATGCCAGTCGTGAAGGATGGTGAGATTACGATTGCGACGATATTAACGGCAACCTTATCCTGTGATCATCGGGTGGTTGATGGCGTGGTTGGTGCTGAATGGATGGCAGCCTTCAAAACGATTGTTGAAAATCCAATGCTAGCCTTGATTTAGGAGATTTCATGGCGAATAAAAAATTTGATGTTGTGGTGATCGGCGGCGGCCCCGGCGGTTATGTGGCTGCGATCAGGGCGTCGCAGCTTGGGCTGAAAGCCGCGGTGGTCGAGCGCGAGAATATGGGCGGAGTCTGCCTGAACTGGGGATGCATCCCGACCAAGGCGTTGCTGCGGACGGCCGAGGTTTATCATAGTTTCACCCAAGCTGAAAACTATGGGCTGAAGGCTGAGGCGATCTCCTTTGATCTTGATAAAGTAATCGGGCGTTCACGCGATGTCGCGGCGCGGTTATCATCGGGCATCGATCATTTGATGAAAAAGAACAAGGCCGAGGTTTTCTCAGCGAGCGGCAAAATGGGCAAGCGCATTGATGATGCGTGGCAGATTATTCTTGATAGCGGTGAGGTGATAGAAGCACCATCAGTGATTTTAGCGACAGGCGCAAGGGCGCGGCATTTACCCGGTATAGAACCAGATGGTGAGAAGGTCGTTACCTACCGTGATGCGATGACGCCGAAAACCATGCCTAAATCGCTTATTATCGTTGGTTCGGGCGCAATTGGCATCGAGTTTGCCTCATTTTACCGTGATATGGGCGTTGAGGTGACGGTGGTTGAGATGGAAGAGCGGATTTTACCGGTTGAGGACGCTGAAATCTCGGCCTTAGCGGAAAAAATCTTCGTGGGGCGCGGCATAACCTTTCACTGCTCAGCCAAAGTGACAGGGGTTAAAAAAACAAAGAAGGGGGTGACGGTGACCCTCGATATCGGCGGCAAGACGCCTTCGCTCACCGCCGAACGGATGATTTTAGCGGCTGGTATAGCCGCCAATATAGAAGATTTAGGATTAGAAACCCTAAAGGTTGAGATCGAGCGGGGGCATGTGGTGACGGACAAACATTGCCGCGCGAACGACCAAGGGCTTTATGCGATTGGCGATATGACCGGCGCGCCTTGGTTAGCCCATAAAGCAAGCCATGAGGGGATTATCGCCGCCGAACATATCGCAGGCCTAAGCGATACCCACACCTTGCATGTAGAAAATATCCCCGGCTGCACCTATTGTCGTCCCCAGATTGCCAGTGTCGGGTTAACCGAGCAGGCGGCGATTGAGGCGGGGTATCAGGTGAAAGTAGGGCGGTTTCCTTTTGTTGGCAACGGCAAGGCCATCGCTCTTGGCGATGATGAGGGAATGATCAAGACGATTTTTGATGAGAAAACCGGCGCATTGCTTGGTGCACATATGATTGGAGCTGAGGTGACAGAGTTAATTCAGGGTTTTGCGATTGCCCGCACGTTGGAGACGACTGAAGCCGAATTAATGCAAACCATCTTCCCACATCCAACACTATCTGAAGCGATGCATGAATCGGTTCTGGACGCCTTTGGCCGGGCGATTCATTTTTAGTTGAAGAAAGATCAAAATTCATGAAATTAGATGGGCGAAACGATGAAATCCGCTTCAGAGGGCAGAAGTTAAAGGGGGCTGAAAGGCATCCTGAAAAAGATAAAAAACCTTCTATACCCCAGCCGCCACGGCCTGATTGGCTCAAGGTCAAAGCGCCGCAATCGGCGGGATATCAAGAAACGCGCAAAATTATCCGTGACCATCATTTGGTAACGGTATGCGAGGAAGCCGCGTGCCCGAATATCGGTGAATGCTGGCAGAAAAAACACGCGACAATGATGATTTTGGGGTCTGTGTGTACCCGGGCCTGCGCTTTCTGCAATGTGGCGACCGGCAGGCCTGATTTGCTAGACCCTCACGAGCCTGAAAGAGTCGCTGAGGCGGTTACCAAACTTGGACTTGCTCATATCGTGGTGACGTCGGTTGATCGTGATGATCTAGCGGATGGCGGGGCCGGGCATTTTGCAGAGACCATCAACCAGATAAGAGCGTTATCACCAGAGACGACGATAGAAGTGCTAACGCCGGATTTTCTCAAAAAACAAGGTGCACTTGAAGTGGTTGTCGAGGCGCGTCCTGACGTTTTCAATCATAACCTTGAGACAATTTCGCGCCTTTATCCTTCGGTGCGTCCGGGGTCGCGTTATTTCCATTCACTCAATCTGCTGTGGCAGGTCAAGCAGATGGATTCTTCCATCTTCACCAAATCGGGAGTCATGGTGGGTTTGGGTGAGACTATGGAGGAAATCACACAAGTTATGGATGACATGCGTTCGGCTGGTGTTGATTTTATGACGATTGGGCAGTATTTACAGCCGACCCCAAAACATCATCCGATCGATCGATTCTGGACGCCGGAGGAATTTGATCGCCTGTCTGGCTTTGGTAAGTCGAAAGGTTTCTTACTGATTTCGGCAACGCCGCTCACACGCTCATCCTATCACGCTGATGATGATTTCGCCCGCCTGAGAAAAGAGAAGTCACGGGCCACAGGTGCTTAACCCATGACTACCCATGCTGAGAAGCGCGTTATTCCCCACTCGCCAGAAAATCTTTACGCACTTGTTTTGGATGTAAACGCGTATCCGCAATTTCTGCCATGGTGTCATGCGGCGCGCATCATCGAGCGCACAGACGATAAATTAACCGCCGATCTGATCATTGGTTTCAAGTTTTATCGAGAGAAATTCACGTCATATGTTGATTTTGATAGTAAGAGTCTGGCCATCAATGTCGAATATGCCGAAGGCCCGTTCAAATATTTAAGGAATTCATGGAGTTTTCATCCGCATGAGGAAGGCACAGAGATAGAATTCCACGTTGATTTCGAGTTCAAATCGATGGTGTTTCAGTCGGTCATTGAGGTGTTTTTTTCTGAAGCCGTCAAGCGGATGGTGCGTGCTTTTGAAACCCGCGCAGACTTGCTTTATCCATATCAAGGCGATCAGAAGTAATGTTCAATTGCTGTTTTGAGCATTTTTAACGCGTGATAGGTGGCGGCTTTTCTGACATCGTCCCGGCCGCCATCAAATATGTGCTTTTCAGTGAAAGCGGCAGGATTTACCTTGTGCCCAACAGCGAGCCCAAACCAGACAAGCCCAACGGGTTTTGAGGGGAGGCTATCCTCGCCGCTCCCAGCAGGGCCTGCGATGCCAGTAACGGATACGGCGATGTTTTCTCTCGCCCCGCCAATGGCCATACTTGCCCCTTGCGCCATGGCTTCGGCGACCTGACCGCTAACCGCACCGTGCCTAGAGATCATATCAGGGGGGACGTTAAGCATGTCGGTTTTGGCTGTGTTTGAGTAGGTAATAAATCCTCTATCGAAATATGTAGATGATCCGGGGATATCGGTTAAGGCCGCGGCGATCATGCCGCCAGTGCAGCTTTCGGCTGTAGCGATCGTGATTGAGGATTTATCGGCAAGGATGAGGACATCCTTTGCGAGGTTTCTGATTTTTGTTTCCATGGGTTAACCGCCATAAAATTGAAAAAATAAGATAATAATCAGGCCACTCACACCGCCAGCGAGTACGTCATCAGCAATAACACCCGCCGCGCCGGGCAGGGACTCTGCGTGAGAGATCGGTGGCGGTTTGAGGATATCGAAAAATCTAAACAGGATAAAGGCGGCGGCGAGGGCTGAGATATAACGCCCGTCCCAAATGAAAGGAGGGGGAATCGCTAGAATAGCGATCCATTGCCCGATGACTTCATCGATGATGATCTCACGAGCATCATGTTTACCTGTGCTTTTATAATGCGCGTTAATCGCGGGGAAAGCCAATAACGTAAACAGAACCAGCGCGCCCGCTAAGGCAAGAAAACCGAAGTTAACGGCAATAATTCCGCCAGTCATCACTGCAACCAGCGAGCCAAAGGTTCCTGCTGCTGGGAGTTTTCCAATAACTGAGATCGTGGCTAATCTCGTCAAAATAATCATTACGCACCTCCCACAGACTGCTTTCTGGGTTTAATTTGATGAGCAGGGATGGGGGGCATAACAGATAAATCCGCCGTCCGCCCATCTAAGCCGCTTAACCAAGCAAAATTGACGACCGCGAGCATCTTGTTTAGATCCATCATCTCTCTGTTCAGAGTCTCCTGTCGAACATCCACTGAGTAAGCTTTTTGGCTTCCTCTGACTAGTCTCCTCAGCAATATTAGCCGTATGCTCAACGTTAGACAATATCAGTTTCCCCAGAGTTTAACTCAAAACCAACATCCGCAAAATCAATCAACAGCAAACTCTCGCCAAACACCTGGTTGATCGCTTGATAAGCGGCGGTTTCTTGGCTAGTTGCGATGGTTCGCTCGCCGGACGCCTCTGCGTTGAAGAGCGTATCTAGGTTACTAATCTGCGTGGAATCAAAGGCTTCATCAAAATTCACCGTCAGATCAATCTCTTGAGTCTCGTTAGCACGGTCCGTGAAGGTGAGCGCAATACCGGTAATGTTTCCATCTCCGTCCACAAGCAGGTTGATACCTTTAAGAGCTTCGAAGAGCGCAGGGGCGGTATCAAGAGCACTGCCAGTAACCTCCGCGTGAGCCAGAACCAGACGGTCTTCGCTCAGATCAAAGTCATTGATCACATCGCCGCCATCATACGCCGCTGAATTGGTTTTATCTGTGCCATCATAGCGATAAATCACGATATCCGCGCCGGCGCCGAGATTGATGGTATCATCGCCCCGGCCGCCAAAGATCACATCCCCCCCTTCACCAGCATTAAGCGTCTGCGCGTTATCACCGCCGATCAAGAATTGACGTGCGGTCTCGGCGGCATCGCCCACCGATGCATTATCGACCCCGTCGCCGAGCAGCGGGGTGAGACCAGCAACATCAATCACGGCCTCAGCAACATCAACCACTGTCTCATCAGTGATATCGTTCACCTGAACCACAACCTTGAAATTCGCGGTTTTTGGTGCCTTGCCCTTAAAACTAGACGTCGCGATCACCTGAAGAGTATAGCTTGGTGTCGCCTCAAAATCAGCGCTTTCGCCCGTAATCAAGGTAATCTCGCCAGTGTCGGTATCAATCTCAAACAGCCCAAAATCATCATCCAGAGAATAGGTCACCACATCGCCATCAGCATCGCTGGCTGATACCTGAAAAATCACGCCTGGATCCGTGTTATTCTCATCAATAGAGGCCTCGCCGTGGGTTTCCGTTGAGCCCGACAGCGCGGTTGCAGGGATCGGTGTCCCGATTTCTAAAGCGTCCTTACCACTTGCAATCGTGATCTCAATCAGCGCCCGCGCCGCAACAGCACCCGCACCCGCATCATCATCAAGAAAAGCCTTGATGGCTGACAACATCGCTCCATCAGCTTTCAGCACAAATTTAATCGCAGTTTCGGTTACCGTTATGCTTTCAACGCCGCGGCCAGCAGTACTACCGGTTTCAAATTGAATCGTGATGAGCGCGCCAGCAGAGCCAACAGTTTTTGCGGTAATGATCAGATCTTGGTCTTCAACCACATCAGTAACCTTAGCGTTAATCACCGTCCCTTGACCATCATCACTCGCGCCCTTGATCCCAAGACTCGCCGCCGTTGCCGCCGTCACCTCAAAGCCGCGCGCCTCGCCGAAAACCGGCCCGTTATCGTCAATGTTATCAAGATTAATCTGATACTCATGGGTTTTGGTGCTGATCTTTTGCCAAGTAAGCACTTCAGGCGTGGTAACTTCTGTGCCAGTTGCTGGAGTTGGTGCGGTTTGAACCTGCTCTCTCCCACCGCTCAGAGTTAATGTGATACTTCTATCATCAAAGAGATCATCAAATTTGCTTTCGTTAAAAAACCCTGTGTCTTTGAAGGCTCCGATAAATTCAAGATCGATAAGATTATCGACGGCAGGAGTACTATCATAACCATCGCTGAAATCATCGCGGGTTAGCGTTCTTGGTATCATGATGACGATAACTCCATCATCATTGATACCAGAAAAGATTCCAACAACGGAACTATCTTGAAACACAAACTGGATTTCCTGACCATTACCTTCCGTGCCAGTCTTCTCCGAGATGAATCTCAGATACTCAACGCCGTCAATCGCAAGGACGGCTGTGGCTGCCTCAATCTCGGGGAACTCACCCAACGTGCCAGTCGTGCCAATAACATAGTATTCATCCGGTTTATCTTCACTGGAGGCAAGCAAACGCACTTCACCTATGCGTACTCCGTTGGCATCCACACCGGTCGGAACAACGATAATTTGCGCCTCGCCAGTACTTAAATCTACGCGCAGATCAAAGACCGCCTCAAAGCGAATAGCCTTTCCGTCACCAGGATAAATCCAGCCGCCCTCAACATTGATAAGCCGTGCGTTAGTATTCTCCTCTAGAGGTGGAACGATAATTTCACCGCCCTCTAAGTACAAACCCACCGCCTCCGCATCGCTCTCTGCAGTTGCTGGGGTCGCCACAACATCAACCAACGCTCCCGCATCATTGTCACCGTTGATCGCATCCGCCACCTGTTGCCAACGCGCACCATCGCTGTATGTCACAACCGTGATGACATTATCCACCACTGAAACCGACTCAACGCCCTTTTCACCAGTTGTTGGGTTCGCAGCCGTGCCAATCTGTACGAAAACCCTGATAGTATTACCTGTCAAGCCGTCTTCATCGGCCACAATAGACAAAGGTGCAAATTCCGCCAAACTTATTGCATTATTATAATTAATCTCACCCGGACCCAGAACAACCTTCGTATCGATGTTATCCAGAAGACGACTCTTAACCACCGTGATACCATCAATAAGAATGCGAGTTATATGCCAATCCTGGCTAGTGAATGTAGCATTTCTACTTGGTACCGTGAAAGTTATCGCGCCATCCCTGATCGCCGCAGGGGCCTCGGAGGTAAAATCAATCTGATAAATCTCCTCCGTGGTCAGCGCGGTTCCCCCATTAAGATTGTATTCAATAAGTTTGACGGCTCCAGTGGCGGTAAATATCAGCGAGGCGTTGTCATCGCCTCGACGTATTGCAACCTCAACGCCCTTAACGTTGCTAAACTGAGGGTGATTAAACCTAATCCAGATGGTGTCGCCTAGATTGAAATCATCGGGGAGAATAATCTTGGTCTCAAACCCACCCCTACGACTGAACTTCACTGTAATATCAATATTCGCCAAGCTTACCGGATCATTATAATCAGTTTCACTCAAAGTAATCTTCGTATCGATGTTATCCAGAAGAGGACTCTTAACCACCGTGATCCCATCAATAAGAATACGAGTTATATACCAATTCTCGCTAGTGAATGTACCATCTCTAACCGTGAAAGTTACCGTGCCATCCCTGATCGCCGCAGGGGTCTCGGAGGCGAAATCAATTTGATAAATTTCCTCCGTGGTCAGAGTAGTTTCCTCAGAGAGGTAGTCAATAAGCTTAGCTCTTCCTGTAGGTCTAAATATCAGCGATGTCCCGTCATTGTCTAGACGTATTGCAACCTCAACACCCTTAACGTTGTTAAACTGAGAGTCATTAAACCTAATCCAGATAGTGTCACCCAACTTGAAATCATCGGGGAGAATAATATTGGTCTCAAACCCACCACTACGACTGAACTTCGCTGTAATATCAATATTGGAAAAATCCAACACCCTCGAGAAGCTTGACGCCTTATGCATATCACCCACCTCCAGTGACTCCTGCGTCTCACCGTCATCTAGCAAGTCCTGGTAGATAAAATCTCGCTCACGTATCCCGCCACCAATCAATGCAAAAATCCGCGTGTCCTCGTCGGTGGTATCGCCACTCGCGTCTATATCCTTTGTTCCAACAAAACTGCCTACGCCATCCTCAAGCACGGTCTCCTCATGCGTCTTTTCCTCAAGATAGGTCTCAAGAACTCTGATATTCAACACATCGGGCCCGGCATCAGCGCCGCCACTTAAGAACAAATCCACCTCCTCAACATCACTCTCGGCAGTCGCTGGAGTCGCCTCAACATCAACCAACGCTCCCGCATCACTGTCATCGTTGATCGCATCCGCCACTTGTTGCCAACGCGCCCCTTCGCTGTAGGTCACAACCGTGATGACATTATCCACCACTGAAACCGACTCAACGCCCTTTGCACCAGTTGTTGGGTTCGCGGTCGTACCAATCTGCACGAAAACCCTAATAGTATTACCTGCCGAGCCGCCTTCATCAGCCACAACAGACAAAGGTGCGAATTCCATCAGATTTATTACATTATTGTAATTAATTTCACCAAGACCCAGGATGACCTTCGTATCGATGTTATCCTGAAGACGATTCTTAACCACCTCAGCCCCGTTAATAAGAATATGAGATATATGCCAGTTTGCGCTAGTGAATGTAGCATCTCTAACCGTGAAAGTTACCGTGCCATCCCTGATCGCCGCAGGGGTCTCGGAGGTGAAATCAATTTGATAAATTTCCTCCGTGGTCAGAGTAATGTCCTCAGGGAGGTAGTCAATAAGCTTGACCCTTCCTGTAGGTCTAAATATCAGCGATGTACCGTCATCGCCTAGACTTATCACAACCTCAATGCCCTTAACGTTGTTATACTGAGTGTCATTAAACCTAATCCAGATGGTGTCGCCTGGATTGAAGTCCTCGGGCAGAATAATTGAAGTCTCAAAACCATTACCACTACTGATAGAAAGACCATCAAATCTCGCTGCAATGTCCATATTTGCCAGACTTATCGGATCATTATAATTAGTTTCACCCAGAGTAACCTTCGTATCGATGTTATCCAGAAGACGACTTTCAACCACCTCGGCCCCATCAACAAGAACACGAGTGATATGCCAGGTATCGCTAGTAAATGTATCATTGACCACTGATACCGTGAGAGTTACCGTGCCATCCCTGATCGGCACTGGAGCCTCGGAGGTAAAATCAATCTGATAAATCTCCTCCGTGCTCAGTCTGCCCCCCACATGAATAGTGTAGTGAATAAGCTTGACGGCTCCAGTGGGGGTAAATATCAGCGATCTGCCGTCATCGCTTACACTTATTACAACCTCAACGCCCTTAACGTTGTCAAACTGAGTGTCATTAAACCTAATCCAGATAGTGTCCCCCGACTTGAAATCCTCGGGCAGAATAATTGAAGTCTCAAAACCATTACCACGACTGAATTTCACTGTAATATCAACATTGGAAAAATCCAACAGCCTCGAGAAGCTTGACGCCTTAAGCGCTTCACGCTCTGCCAGCGAGTTCGGCGCCATGTCATCATCATCAGCGGTCGCACTATCGGCATCACCGCTATTAGGGCCTATGAACTTTAGAGTGTAAACATCGTCACTCGTGTTCGCTATGCCATCCGCACCATCATTCTTTTCAATCACGAACTGGTCATTATCCGCCTCACCAGCGATTAACTCAAAACCTAGGGCCGCGATAAATTTCGGAGTGATCTCACTCCGGAGCGCGCCGATGATAATCGGCGTCCCGCTGCTCCCATCCGTGTTCTCTTCGATCAAAGCCTTGCCGTCAGTGAAAACCCGCGATAAGCCATCATCATCAATACCAGCATCGGCCGCATCGTGAATATACAGCCCTCTCTGCTCAATCCGCAGATCGAGCATGAACTCATCGTCGTTGGTATCGGTTGCCACAATGGTGATGGTGTAATTACTGCCACTCGGCAATGCCGCAGCGGAGGCTTTCAGTCGCAACACCCACTTATCAGCTGTGTTGGCGTTATTATCATGATCCAAGAGAACAATTTCGAATAAACCGCCATGCACGCCCCTTGTGGCGAATCTGATCTGGTTCGTGGCCGTTTTAGTATCCACAATCGTGATCACGCCCGCGTCCGTGCCGTCAGGCAGAATTAATCGCCCGTTCTCGCTCAAGACAAAAGTCGTGCGCGTTTCTGTAGTATCCGCGGCCCCACGAGCCCCTGTGATAGAGATAGGAATGTCTTCATCCGTTGCGGTTACAGTGATAACCAGATCAACGTCCGGATTACTACCCTTGCCCGTCCCTTCGAGCGAAGCGATGACTTCAAGGGTTGTTCTCAACGCGCCAAGGTCAGCACCGGCTTTCAGCCACAATTCTTTGATCGATCGGTCCGAAGTATTGCGGATTTCAAACAATTCAGCGTTAGCGCCGGTCAGGATAATAGTGTTAGAACCATAAATATCATCAGTAATGGTTAAAACCCCGACTTTCATCCCTTGACTAAGATCAGTATCCAAAGTCACTATCTCGATTGATTCGCCTAGCAGAAGATTGGTGGGTTTATCGTCAATGCCTTCAAATGTGACTGTGTATAAGCCAGCATTATTCAGTTGAGACACATGGAAAAAATAGAGGCCGGACTCGGTGATCACCTCAGAAGCCGAACCACCCTTGTCAATATTTCTAAAGTCCTTTTCTGTTTCACTTGACTTAAGAATCCGGAATTTCAAATCTCTGTTGCCAGAAGTGTCGATTGTGACTGTCACGGACTGGCCTTCTTCAACAATAAAGCTGAACCAATCATTATCACTATTACCGATGTCGCCGACCATCTCAATGTTGCCATTGCCGTCACTATTGCCAATGCCTATATCAGCAAGAGTAAACCCGCCATCGATGGCCTTCTGGCGGGTGTCAGCGATATCAAAACGCCTACTTTGCAAGAGAAGATAAACAGTATGCCCCTCACTATCAGTCGCGGCGATCACCAGCCAGATTTCTTTTTCGGCATATTCGCCTTTGAGCAGGAGTAAGCTGCTATTATCAACCTCAAGAGGCGTCAACATCAGCCCACTTACACTACTTTCGATTTCACCATTGACCAATCTCTCTAAATTTTGACTGCTTCTTTCACCAAAAGGACGGTTATCGGCGAACCAGTAATAAGCCAAGGTGACACTTCCATCGGGGTCCTCTGCCGTAACGACATTAGAGCCTATTCTAAAACCGATCGGTTTGTCAGGAGAAAGGGTTGAACCAACACCAGATGTATTGATAGTGCCGGGGGCGTTGTTATAGAGGGTGAACACTGTTTCAGTCACATCCCCGCCACTTCGCTCGATGATGATGAAGTTAAACTCTCTGTCTACGTCGAAAGCAGCAGGTAGAAGGCCGAATTTAAATCGTACCTCGCCGTCATCACCATCGATGATGAAGAGATCAGCATCACCAATCCCCGGCTTAATAGAGTATCTCGTGCCCTCAGCATCCCCTTCAGCACGCGCTTGGTAGATGACATTCTCATAATCATAAGTCTCGCGGTCGCCGCGGTCAAAGAAATACTCCCGGGCCGTGTTAACAACTATATCCACCGCGTTTGAGGTTAAGGTATTGCCGTTTTCATCAGAAACTGAAACCGTGATGTCAAGATCTAGAATGGTCCCCTCGATGTTTTCTTGGTCAAGAGATTCGTCATCCTTTAAGAACAGATACCAGAGACCATCATCATCCTTTTTGACAATAAACTTCTCCGCTTGGTCGCCGGTGATGGTGAAACTCTCTGAAGTGAGAATCACATCCGTGTTCTCAATAATCAAGTGGCTAAGCCGGCCGTCGTCTGTGTTACCAAGAACCGTTCCCACCCCATCCAAACCAGCCAAAATAAGAATCGGGGCAGGGTTATTATCGATGATGATTGTAAATACTTGAGGGGCCGATTTACTGCCTTCACCATCGGTGGCCACGACTTCAAAACTAAGGTCAGAGATGAATTGAATCCCTGCCTTGAGAAGGATACTGCCGTCCTCGCTAACGCCTAATAAGTTATCAGCGGGGCGGATTCTTATTGTATTTATAACATCGCCATTCTCATCGCGTACCAACCGCACCTGGTAGAAGTTATAGATCACCTCGTCATTATCGAGGTGAGCATCATCGGCATCGCTGTAGGTGATATCAAAGCCTGTGTCAGAGTCGGATGCAACTGGAATCCTGTCAATTAATACCAGAGTTTGCGTGCCAGAGATTTCTACAACCGGCTCTGTATTAACATTCGCGGCCTCAGTGGACAGGATGAAAGTATAACGCGCCGCGCCGCCATTACCGTCCTCGGCTGTGACCTTGATTGTATGAGGCCCGGCGGCATTTGGCGTGCCGGTGATTTTCCCGGTCGCGGGGTCATAAGCAAGCCCGATCGTGCTTAACGCTGAGTCATCATCAAGCGTCACGGTTATTGTCAATGTATCGCCATCAACGTCAAAGAAATTAGCGGGGTCTATATCTATATCGACCGCCTGGCTATCTGTGAATAAAACATTGAAAATCTCTGATACCACTTCCGGAGCATCATTTGCGCCAGTGATCTCAACAACAACCGTCTTGAACACCCGCCGGTCTATAGCAGATTGTGGGATTTCGTGAGGGCCTCCCATGACGGTCAGTTCCGCTAATTCCGCATCGGTCAGCCCATCAAACGCCCAGATTGTCAGCACATCATAGGCAATCTCGCCCGCGCCCAGCGCGTTAATGTTCTTATAATTCTCATCGCCGTCTTGATAACGCTCATAATAATAACGCAGCTCGGCAGGATCTCCATCGGGGGTGTCCTCACCCCTCATGCGCGTGACGATAAACCGCCCGTATTCACCCTCAACCACATATTCTTCCTCGGCATCGGTTGTGTCCGTTGGGGCGAAAACACTCACGTCTGAATCGTAATAATCCGAGATGAGGTCTGTTCTGGCCGTGGCCACATCGGCAGCGGAGCCACCCTTCGCGCCGACCCTGATTCCTACTTGATTGCGCGAGGACTCGTGCGGATTATAGGTCAGCACATCAGGGTCGTCTATTTGGATGAGCTTTGCGGGGGTTTCTAAACCGGCGGTAATGATAAATTCTTCTGTAATCTCATCGCCATTACTGTCAGTCCCCGAAGCTGTGATCGTATGCGTGCCAAATGCAGTCGGCGTGCCAGTGATCATCTTGGTGACAGGATCATAGGAAAGACCGACTGTGTCTAACGCCTCTCCATTTTCAAGAGTCACCGCCACCGCGCTACCCTCAACGTCAGCGAATAGAACACTTAGATCAATAGGCCCGATCGGATTGGTCGGCTGATCCGTATCCTCCGTAGTGGTAAAATCTGCGTCCGCAGCGTCTTGCTCTGTCGCAAAGGTAAGAGTTGGCGCTTGTTGGGCCCTCAGCACAAAAGTCAAGATTGTCGCCTCGCCAATCTGCGTGCCCGCTGGGTCAGACGCCACAATCTTGATAGTGTAAGTGCCAGTGGTCGTTGGCGTGCCAGTGATCGTGCCGCCAATGACCTTGCCGTCCATAACCTCGTCTGGTGTGTCTTCTGTGTCTTCTGTGTCTTCTGTGTCCTCGTCTGGTGTGTCTTCTTTGATCTCGGTGTATTTAAGCCCGATATTGACTTCAGCGTCCGTGCTATCATGGAACGTCACCGCTAATGTTCCATCGCCAAGATCAGCGAAAAAACTGCCCAGATCAATCGGCGTGATCTGTTGTCCCACAAACCCAAGGGTTTCACCCGAGGAGACCGTAATGCCAAATGTTGTCACTATGTCGTCTTTTGTGCCGCCGCTATAACTAGCCGCAACCTCGAGTATATAAAAACCAGGCTTAGTCGGCGTGCCAGTGATCATCTTGGTGACGGAGTTATAGGAAAGCCCGATCGTTCTTAGCTCTTCTCTGGTGGAGTCGTCAGCAAGCAGCATCACCGTGAATGTCAGGGCTAATTCCTCACCCTCAATGTCGTTGAAAAGAGTGTTTGGATCAATTGTGATTTCTTGGCCGACTTGCCCGGATGCCTCGAAAAACTCGGTATTAGCCACAGGCTTATTATCCGCGCCATTAACCGTGATGGTCACGGTGAATATAGTACCATCAGCGGTAAAGGTGAAGGTTTCAGTTTCTTGCTGGCCTGCTTTCAACAGCTGCGTTTCTGGCCTCATATTATCCAGCGTGTACGTCCATCCGCCACTGGACACATTAAAAGTCATCGTGCCGTATGTGCCCTCGACAACGCCATCACCATCGTCATCACCAACAAACTCAATGACTGGCGGCGGTGTTAATGGGTCACCATCGTCAACAGCGGTGAGGGTTCCCGTAGCGATACCTGTAGCGCTCTTGGCGCTCTCATTATCTTCGGTCACCTCACCACGCGCAGTGCCAGTGATTGTTAAAAGCTTAAAATCAATGCTATTCTCACCACCAAAGAGACGCGGCAAAACATCAGCCAGATTCTTGAATGCTGCATGCGTGGCGTCAAAGTTTGCAGCGACATTCTCCTCCCCGCCCAGAATATCAATCAGATCATTAAGACCGAGCCGCTGATCAAAAGTAATCTGTACCAGAGGGCTAGAAATACGTCCGCCGCCGAAAGACGTTGCTTCCTTAAAGTGTAGCAACACGCCATCAAAATAGAAGGCGTCCTCTTCATCAAGCCCCCATATCATGGTTACGATAAAGGCATCATCAGCGGTCAAATCTTCACCATCCGCACCGTTGAGAATCCCCAGAAACTCTTTCAAATTAGCGAATTTACGACCATCATGCACAACGAATGTCACTTTATCTTGTCCGCGACGGAAGCCCTTGATCGCATCACCGCCATCGATGCCAACACCGTCATAACCGAACATATAAAGCACTTCATTAGTGCTGGCGTCCACCTGAGGGTCATCATCATGAATAAGCATGATGTCGTCATCACCCGCACCGCCATCTATTTGATCATCGCCCTTGCCGCTAGTGATGCTATCACTGCCATCACCACCATCAATCACATCATTGTCATCACCGCCGGTCGATGATATCATCACCATCACCGCCATCAATCACATCATTACCACCGCCGCCATCGATGGTATCATCCCCTGGGCCGCCATCTATTTGATCATCGCCCGGACCGCCAATGATGCTATCATCACCACCCTCTGCATCTATCTTCTGCGGCGCCGTCTTGCTGGAGAGATCCTCCGTGTTGTCTTCTTCAGGATCCACCACATCAACAATCCACCCGAGGAGTGATCGTGAGGGATTGGCCTGACAGGGTGAGCGTGCCGTCTGAGACCGTAAAGGCTATATCGGTTGGATCGTTGTTATCCGCGGTAAAACGAAAGGTGAGGCGAGCAGCATCAATATCACTCTGGGTGAAAGTATCACCATTAGCCAGTTCTACATCCCCAAGGAACAGATCACCCCCAGCCGGGTCAGCCGTAAGCGTGTAGGTCAGCACAGCATTCGGGTCCGTGGGGTGCATGTACAATAGGGCGCTCGCATCGATAATTGTCACCTCGTCTTTGTTGAGAACCAGCGAGGCTTTGACTTGAGTGATGTCTGTTCCCTGATCGCCTCCTACCCTTGACTGCTGCGGAGCATTATTGAGAAGGGGAGGGAGGTGCTCGCTCTGTTGCTGAAACACCAATGCATCATCCGCATCGTTATTGTTATCGGACACTCTATAAACCCTCAACTGATAATGCTCATCAGGGTCTATGGACTGCGGGATTGATTTTGAGTCTGGCTCACCCGCCTTAAAAGTGATGACTCCGCGATGAGGGGCGCCTTGTCCAAAAGTAATCTCCCATCGGAATTTCTCCGGCGAGGAAAAAGCCATACTGGGGGTGATCATGAAGGTGAAACTACCGTCTTCGTCAATGATGGTCTTCAAAGTGACGGGGGAGGTATTAATATCTAACACAGCGTATCTCTTCTAATAAAGCAATTGGCACAACTCCACGAGTGCTAGTTAATGTTATTCAACGTCCGTAAGTAGACCCTTTTTCATATTTATATCCTCAAAATTAATCACTCGCAACCCATAGTCAGTGATGCACAGTAAAAACTGTGCCGCCAGCAGGACGCCCTAGGCAAGAGCCAGAATAGGAACCAGAATAAGAGCCAGAGTATTGCTGTCAATGATCAGCTGGTTTGGAGCATCATAGAGCGTAGCAAAATGCCAAAAAGAAGGGAGGGCCTAGAATACTGGAGGGTTAGTCATGGACTGGCCTTTTCTTTAGACCAAGACTACCCAGACACAGTTAAGATAATGATAAGGTTAATTCCATAATGTCGGTTATTATTGTCCGACCGATTTAAAGAATATCAGTGTCCCCAGAGTTTAACTCAAAACCCACATCCGCAAAATCAACCAGCACCAAACTCTCGCCAAGCACTGGATTGATCGCCTGGTAAGCGGCGGTTTCTTGGCCGGTGGTGATTACCCGCTCGCCTGAAGCCGCCGCATCAAAACTCGCGTCTAGGTTAATCTGTGAGGCGTCAAAGCCTTGATCAAAATTCACCGTCAGATCGGTGTCTTGAGCCTCGTTAACACGGCCGGTGAAGGTAAACACGATACCGCTAATACGTCCATCTTCGTCCACAAGCAGACGGACGCCTTTAATCGCCTCAAAGAACGCAGTGGCGGTATTAAGAGTACTGTCAGTATCCCCCACATGAGCCAAAAACAGATGGTCTTCGCTCAGATCAAAACTATTAATCACATCGCCGCCATCAATCGCTGCTGGATTGGTTTTATCCGTGGCATCATAACGATAAATCACGGTATCCCTGCCGGCGCCGAGATTGATGGTATCATCGCCCTGACCGCCAAAGATCACATCCCCGCGATCGCTTGCGTTGAGGGTTTGCGCGTCCTCACCGCCGATTAGAATGTGACCTGAGGCCGCGCCCCCCGTCTCAGAGACATCATTCACCTGAACCACAACCTTGAAATTCGTGGTTTTTGGTGCCTCGCCCTCAAAGATAGACGTCGCAATCACCTGAAGATCATAGCTTGCGGCCGCCTCAAAATCAGCGCTTTCGCCTGTAATTAAGGTAATCTCGCCAGTGGCGGCGTCAATCTCAAACAGCCCAAAATCATCAGCCAGTGAATAGGTCACCACATCACCATCCGCGTCGCTGGCCGATACTTGAAAAATCACGCCTGGATCCGTGTCATTCTCATCAATAGAGGCCTCGCCATGGGGGTCTGAGCCGTCTGACGGCACCGTCACCTCAAAGCCAACCGCCTCGCCGAAAACCGGTGCGTGATCGTCAATGTTATCAAGATTAATCTGATAATCATGGGTTCTGCTGGTTATCTCTTGCCAAGTAAGCACCTCGGGTGTGCTCACTTCTGTGCCAGTCGCTGGAGTTGGCGTGGTTTGGACAAAATCTTCCCCGCCACTCAGGGTTACTGTGATCACTCTGCCATCAAAGAGGCTGGCATCAAAAAAACCTGCGTCTTTGAGAACTCCGATATATTCAACATCGATCAGATCATTGACGGATTTACTAGGACCACTGGTGACAGTATCACGGTCTAGCCCGCTTGTTATCCTTATGGTGATCAGACCGTTAGTATCGGTAGAAGCAAAGATACCACCTACAGGATTATTGCTAAACTCAAACCGGATTTCCTGACCATTGCCTTCCGCACCAGCCTTATTCGAGGTGAATCTCAGATACTCAGCGCCGTCAATTTCAAGGACGGCTGTGGCCGCCACTGTATCTGTGGCACTCAGATCGCCAGTCGTGCCAATAACATAGTATTCCTCCGGCGGGGTCTCATTGGAGGTAAGCAAACGCACCTCACCAATACGCACCCCGTTCCCATCCAGACCACCAGTCGGAACAACGATAATGTCCGCCTCGCCAGCACTTAGATCTACGCGCAGATCAGTGGTCGCCTCAAAGCGAATAGCATCCGCGTCATCAGGATAAATCCAGCCACCCTCAACATCAACCAGCCGTGCGTTAGTATTATTCTCCAGAGCTGGAACGTCCTTACCGCCACTTAAGAAGAAATCCCTCGCCGCAGCATCATTCCCAGCAGTTGCTGGATTCGCCTCAACATCAACCAACGCCGCCGCCTCAGTATCAGCGTTAATCGCATCCGCCACCTGTTGCCACGTCGCGCCTTCGCTGTATGTCACAACCGTGATGACATTATCCATCACTGACACCGACTCAACACCCTTTTCACCTGAAGTTGTTGGGTTTGCGGCCGTCCCAATCTCCACGATGACTCTGATATTATTACCCGACGGGCCGCCTTCATCGGCTACAACAGACAAAGTTTTGCCGACCACAGCGTCATAATTGGTTTTGCTCAGAGGAACCGCCGTATCGGTGTTATCCAGAAAACGACTTGAAACCACCGCAGTGCCATCAACAAAAATACTAGCGATATGCCAGTTATTGCTAGTGAATGACCCTCTCGGCGCGAAAGTTATGGCACCATCCCTGATCGGCGCAGGAGTATTGGAGGTGAAATCAATTTGATAAATCTCCGCCGTGGTCAGAGAGGATCCCGTAGGACGGTAATCAATAAGCTTGACGGCTCCAGTGGGGGTAAATATCAGCGATGTACCGTCATCGCCTAGACGTATTACAACTTCAACGCCCTTAACGTTGTTAAACTGAGCGTCATTAAACCTAATCCAGATGGTATCCCCCGACATGAAACCCTCGGGGAGAATAATATCGGTCTGAAATCCAGCACGCCCCCCGAAAACCGCTGTAATATCAATATTGGAAAAATCCAGTAGGTCGAAGGGGCTTGAGGCCTTGAGACTTGCATCACCTGACGCCAGCGACTCTGGTGTTATGTCATCATCATCAATACCCAGTAAGTCCTGATAGATAAAATCTCGCGCACTTAACCCCCCGCCACTCAACGCAAAAATCCGCGTATCGGCATCGGTGGTATCGCCACTTGCGTCTATATCCTTTGTTCCAACAAAACTACCATCGCCGTTCTCATCCACGGTCTCTTCATGCGCCGTTTCCTTAAGATAGGTCTCTAGAACCCGGATATTCAACACATCGGGCCCAATATCGGCATCACCGCTATTAGGGCCTATAAACTTCAGAGTGAAAACATCGTCATCTGTCCTCGCCGCGCCATCCGCGCCATCACCCCGTTCAATCTCGAACTGATCATTATCCGCCTCACCATCGATCAATTCAAAATCCAGTACTTCGATAAATTGCGGAGTGATCTCACTCCGGAGCGCGCCGATGGTAACCGGCGTCCCACTTCCGTCTTCTTCCTCTGGGATCAAAGCCTTGCCGTCGGTGAAAACCCGCGATAAGCCATCATCCGCACCGGCTGCATCGTAGATATACAGCCCTCCCTGCTTAATCCGCAGATCGAGCCTGAACTCATCGCTATTGGCGTCGGTCGCCACGATGGTGATGGTGTAATCACTGCCGCTCGGCAATGCCGTAGCGGAGGTTTTCAGCCGTAATACCCACCGATCAGGCGTGTTGGCGTTATCATCATGATCCAAGAGAATAATCTCAAATAAATCGCTATTCGTGCCCTCTATGGTGAATGTGATTTGATTCGGATCAGAGGGGGCCGGTTTAGTATCCACAATCGTGATCACGCCAGCGTCCGTGCCGTCCGCCAGAATCAATCGCCCATTCTCGCCTAGAACAAAAATCGGGTCAGTTTCTGTAGTGGCCGCAACCCCGCGATCACCTGTGATATAGATAGGAAGCTCTCCATCCGCACTGATCACATTGAGAACCAGATCAATGTCCAGAGTACTACCCTTGCCCGTCCCTTCGAGCGAAGCGATGACTTCAAGGACTGATCCCGGCGCATCAAACTCCACACCGGCTTTTAGCCACAATTCCTTGACCAATCGGTCCGAGGTATCGCGGATCTCAAATAATTCAGCGTCAACGCCAGTCAGTACGATGGTGTTAGAGCCATAAATATCATCAGTAATGGTTAAAACCCCGACTTTCATCCCTTGACTAAGATCAGCGTCCACAGGCAATATCTCAACTGCTTCAGTTAGCTGAAAGTTGGTGGGTTGATCGTCAATTCCTTGAAAACTGACTTTGTATGGGCCGGTAGTAAAGCCATTTTGAGTCACCCTGAGAATATAAGTGCCAGCCTCTAGAGTATTAAGAATCTTTTGTTGATCATTTACTACCACCGTTTCACTCTGGTTTGCTACTGCTGAGCCATCTTCTCTTATAACCGTGTACCGCGCAGTTCTGTAACCACTACCACCAACTTTAATATCCAGAGTTTCGCCAGGTTCAACAGTGAATTTGATGTAATCACTATCGCTTCTACCGAGGTCGCCAACAAAATCAAAGTCGCCCGAGTTGTCGTTGTTGCTCATGCCTATATCGGCAAGATCAAGCGCGTGCTGTGTACCATCAGCGATATCATAGCGTCCATCTGGATTTGCCGCCCAGAAATTATAGGTGACAGAACCGTCCTCATCCGTGAGGACGATAATCAGCCAGAGTTCTTTTTCGGCATGCTCGCCTTTAAGCGTGAGTAGCCTATCATTCTCACCCTCAAGAGGCTTTACGGTGGCGTGCTCGCCAGCGACTAACTCCTCATTAGAAATTCTAAAAAGTTCACCTCGAGGACGAGTATGGGCGAACCAGTAATATTCAATGCTAGCCACTCCATCGGCGTCCGTCGGCTCATCAGGACCAATTATCTCGCCGAGTGCTCGGTCGGAGGGAGAATCAGCACTCGTAGCGGGGCTGACAACCGAAGGGACGTTGTTATAGAGGGTGACCACTGTTTCAGTCACATCCCCGCCACTCCGCTCGATGATGATGAAGTTAAACTCTCCATCTATGTCAAAAGTAGCTGGGATAGAACCCGGTTTGAATCTCACCTCGCCGTCCTCACCATCGATGATGAAGAGATCAGCATCACCAATCCCCGGCTTAATAGAGTATCTCGTGCCCGCGACCTCCCCCGCCCGATAGACGACGCCCTCATAAGTATCCCCATCAAAGAAATACTCCCGCGCCGCGCTGACAACCACCTCCAGCACGTTTGAGATATTGGTGCCATCAGAAACCGTGATGTCAAGATCTAGAATGGTCCCCTCGATGTTTTGATCAAGAGATTCGCCATCCTTTAAGAACAGATACCAGCGGCCATCATCATCCTTTTTGACAATAAACTTCTCCGCTTGGTCGCCGGTAATGGTGAAACTCTCTGAAGTGAAAACACTTGCATCCGTGTCACTATCTTGAACAATCAGGCGGTTAAGCCGTCCGCCGTCTGTGTTATCAAGGATAGTTTCTAACCCATCCAAACCAACCAGAATAAGAACCGGGGCAGGGTTCTCGGCGACGGTAATCGTGAATTGTTTCGGAGCTGATGAGGCGCCTTCACCATCGGTGGCCACGACTTCAAAACTAAGGTCAGAGACGAATTGAACCCCTGCCTTGAGAAGGATACTGCCATCCGCGCTAACCTTTAATAAGGTATCAGCGGGGCGTATTCTTATTGTATTACCATCCTTATCGCGCCCCAACTGGTAGAAATTATAGATCACCTCGTCATTATCGCGGTGAGCATCATCGTCGTCGATGTAGCTGATATTAAAACCTGTATCAGAGTCGGATGTTACTGCGACCTTAGCAACCAATACCAGAGTTTGCGTGCCAGAGATTTCCACAACCGGCTCTGTATTAACATTCGCGGCCGCAGTGGTTAGGATGAAAGTATAACTCGCTGACTCGCTAGCCCCATCAGTGGCCGTGACCTTGATCGTATGAGGCCCGGCGGTATTTGGCGTGCCGGTGATTTTTCTGGTCGCGGGGTCATAAGCAAGCCCGATCGTGTTTAACGCCGCACCATCATTAAGCGTTACGGTTATCGTCAATGTATCGCCGTCAATGTCAAAGAAATTAGCGGGGTCTATATCTATATCGACCGCCTGGCTATCTGTGAATAAAACATCGAAAATCTCTGATACCACTTCCGGAGCGTCATTTGCGCCCGTGATCTCAACAACAACCGTCTTGAACACCCGCCGGTCTAAAGCAGATTGCGGGATTTCGTAAGGGCCTCCTTCGGGGGTCAGTTCCAATAATTCCGCATAGGTCAGCCCATCAAACGCCCAGATTGTCAGCACATCATAGGCAATCTCGCCCGCGCCCAGCGCGTTAATGTTCTTATAATTCTCATCGCCGTCTTGATAACGCTCATAATAATAACGCAGCTCGGCCGGGGCTCCATCGGGGGCGTCCTCACCCCTCATGCGCGTGATGATAAACCGCCCGTATTCACCCTCAACCACATATTCTTCCTCGGCATCGGTTGTGTCCGTTGGGGCGAAAACACTCACGTCTGAATCGTCATAATCCGAGATGAGGTCTGTTCTAGCCGCAGTTACATCGTCAGCCGAGCCACCCTTCGCGCCGACCCTGATTCCTACCTGGTTGCGCGAGGACTCGTGCGGATTATCGGCCAGCACATCAGGGTCGTCTATTTGGATGATCTTTGCGGGGGTTTTATCTAGGTCAGTGACAATGACAAACTCTCCTGTAACCTCGGTGTTACTGTTGTCAGTCCCCGAAGCCACGATCGTGTAAGTGCCGGTTTTAGTCGGCGTGCCAATGATCATCTTGGTGGCAGGATCATACTCAAGCCCGATCGTGCTTAATGCGTCGCCATTTTTAAGAGTAACCGTCACCGCCCCGCCATCAACATTAGCGAATTGCTCACTTAGATCAATGGGGGTGATCGACGAACCCGTATCCTCAATGACCATGAAGTCTGCGTTGGCTTCAACCTGGGCGTCCACAAAGGTGAGAGTCGGCGGTTGAAGCGCAACCAGCGTAAAATCAAAAGTAAAGGTTTCCGCCTGCACGCCTGAAGTGGAGTCAGTCGCCACGATCCTGAGCGTGTAAGTGCCAGTTTCAGATGTTGGCACACCAGTGATTGCTCTGGTGGTCTTCTCGGTCTTAAGGCCTGTGGTCTCATCGGTTACAAGTTCTGTGGTCACGGTATACCTAAGTCCGATATCGACTTCATCTCCATTGCTATTAAGGAATGTAACCGTCAATGTCACATTGTCAGGGTCGGTGATAAAACTGCCCAGATCAATCTCCGTGTTCTGTCCCACATATCCGGTGAGGGTCGGCGGTTGAAGCGCAACCAGCGTAAAATCAAAGATTATCTCGTCTTGCCCGCCTGACGACACTATCTTGATCGTGTAGGCGCCAGTGGTCGTTGGCGTGCCAGTGAGCATCCTAGTTCCATCATCATAGGACAAGCCGATGCTATTAATATTGACTTCATTTCCACCGCTATCAAGGATTGTCACCGTCAAGGTCGCGACATCAAGGTCAGTGAAAAGATTGCCCAGATTGATCGCCTCGATCGGTTTCCCCAGATACCCGAGGATGTCAGCCAATGGCGCTACAGAGGAGACCGTAATGCCAAATGTTGTCACTATGTCGTCTTTTGCGCCATCACTATAACTAGCCGCGACCTCGATCGTATAAATCCCAGATTTAGTCGGCGTGCCAGTGATCATCTTGGTGACGGAGTTATAGGAAAGCCCGATCGTGCTTAGCTCTTCTCTGGTGGAGTCGTCAGCAAGCAGCATCACCGTGAATGTTAGCTCCAATTCCTCGCCCTCAGGATTGGTGAAAAGAGTGCTTGGATCAATCGTGATCTCTTTACCTGTTTGCCCGGAGGCCTCGAAAAACTCGGTATTAGCCACAGGCTTATCTACCACACCATTAACCGTGATGGTCACGGTGAATGTGGTACCATCAGCGGTAAAGGTAAAAATTTCAGTTTCTTGCTGGCCAGCTTTCAACACCTGCGTTTCTGGCCTCATATTATCCAGCGTGTACGTCCATTCGCGGGTAGCCGCATCAAAAACCATCGTGCCGTACGTGCCCTCGACAACGCCATCGCCATCGTCATCACCAACAAACTCAATGACTGGAGGCGGTGTCAACGGATTATTATCATCATCGAGGGTTCCTGTGGCGGTCTTGGCGCTCTCATCATCTTCTGTCACATCACCACTCACAGTGATCGTGGTCGTTAAAACCTCAAAATCAATGCTGCCCTCGCCAAAGAGACGCGGCAGAACATCAGCCAGATTCTCGAATGCTGCGTGGGTAAAGTCAAAGTTCTCAGCGACCTTATCCTCCCCGCCTAAAATATCAACCAGATCATCAAGACCAAGCCGCTCATCAAAAGTGATAGAGACCAAAGGACTAGAAACACGGCCGCCGCCAAAAGAGGTTGCGTCCTTAAAGTGTAGCAATACGCCATCAAAAGAGAACGCGCCACTCACATCATCAAGTCCCCATATCATGGTGACGATAAAGGCATCATCAGCGGTTAAATCTGCATCGTCTGCGCCTTTGATACTGTTCAAAAAATCTTCCAGAGTGGCAACCTTGGTATTAGGCCGCACAACGAATTTTAATGTATCCTGTCCGCGTTTGAACCCTTTGATCTCATCACCGCCATCGATGCCCACGCCGTCATAGCCAAAAGTGTAAACCACTTCATTACTGCTAAAATCCACTGTATCGCCATCTTCACCATCGTGGGTGAGCGTGATATCATCATCCCCCGCACCGCCATCGATGGTATCATCCCCCGCACCGCTAGTGATGCTGTCGCTACCATCACCGCCATCAATCACATCATTACCACCGCCACCATCGATGGTATCATCCCCTGGGCCGCCATCTATTTGATCATCACCCGCACCGCCAGTGATGGTGTCATTACCACCCTCTGCATCTATCTTCTGCGGTGCCGTCTCGCTGAATTGATCTATCGTATTGTCTTCTTCAGGATCCTCCACTTCAACAACCACCCGAGGAGTGATCGTGAGGGTTTGGCCTGACAGGGTGAGCGTGCCGTCTGAGACCGTAAAGGTTATATCGGTTGGGTCGTTGTTATCCGCGGTAAAACGAAAGGTAAGGCGATGAGCATCAATATCACTCTGGGTGAAAGTATCACCATTAGCCAGTTCTACATCCTCAAGGAACAGATCACCCCCAGCCGGGTCAGCCGTAAGCGTGTAGGTCAGCACAGCATTCGGGTCCGTGGGGTGCATGTACAATAGGGCGCTCGCATCGATAATTGTCACCTCGTCTTTGTTGAGAACCAGCGAGGCTTTGACTTGAGTGATGTCTGTTCCCTGATCGCCTCCTACCCTTGACTGCTGCGGAGCATTATTAAGAGGGGAGGGAGGTGCTCGCTCTGTTGCTGAAACACCAATGCATCATCCGCGTCGTTATTGTTATCGGACACTCTAAAAACCCTCAACTGATAATGCTCATCAGGGTCTATGGACTGCGGGATTGATTGTGAGTCTGGCTCACCGGCCTTAAAAGTGATGACTCCGCGATGAGGGGCGCCTTGTCCAAAAGTAATCTCCCATCGGAATTTCTCCGGCGAGGAAAAAGCCATACTGGGGGTGATCATGAAGGTGAAACTACCGTCTTCATCAATGATGGTCTTCAAAGTGATGGGGGAGGCATTGATATCTAGCACGGTGCATCTCCTCTAATAAAATAATTGGCACAATTCCACGAGTGCCAGTTAGTGTTCCATAACTTCAGAAAGCATAATTTTTTCATATTTATACCCTCAAAAATAATCACTCGCAACCCATGGTCAGCAAAGTGCAGTAAAAACTGCACCGCTAGCGGGTTGCCAGGGTAAGATCTAAAGTAAGGATCAGGGTAAGAATCAGAGTAAGAGGCAGAATAAGAAAGGCCGTATTGCTGTCAATGATTAGCCAGTTTGGAGCATCATAGAGCGTAGCAAAATGCCAAAAAGAAGGGAGGGCCTAGAATACTGGAGGGTTAGTCTATGGACCGGCCTTATTCTTTAGACCAAGACTACCCAGACACAGTTAAGATAATGATAGCGCTATTTTATAGTATGCCTTTACCAACGAACAAGGTTCTAAAGATGGGTGTAAAAACCTTGTTTTAATGTACTGATACCTCTGGACCATATAAGACGTCAGAAATGCACAATGTAGATGGCCTAGCTTTCAGAGTATGGAAGCATGATTATGATCGCTTTCCGGAATACAATAACACCCCCTCTGTATCGTATACTAAGACTAAACGCTGAAGACGAGCCAGAATCGCTTAAAGTGCTGGCTGATGAGTATCGAGACAGACCTTTTGGTTGACCTTAGGGGAGGGCGACATCATCGTTATGGTTTTAGGGAGTACAGGAGGCTTTTCATCATTATAATGAGGATGATGGGACGATAACGAGGTTGTTTAAATAGTGATAAATGATTAACAAAATAAACGACAACACCCAATCCGCCAAGAAGGAAGCGAGTATCACAAAGTGCAGATTTCAGGTCAGGACGCTGACCGTCCATTCTGATCGTTCAACAACTCTGGCTTTTATGGTTATGGGAGCGATGATCAGCCCGTCCATAGCATTCAGTGGAGCTATACCGATTTTCCTATGGAGCGGGTCATACTCTACTTCTATAACGACACAATTCTTCTGCCCTTCTGCCCATAAAATAGCAGTGCCATGCCGTAACCTTGGGGCGTTGATTTAAAGCACACAAGATTATCACATTATCCTCTTGCGTTTAATTAATTTTAAGGGTATCCTCTCAAGATTAAATGAGAGAGGGATCTATAGTATCCTACTGTGATGCTTGTGGTTTCGCCGTGATGTTAAGTTTTTTTAACTCTAGTAAAAAGGATTGTTCTTATGACTCATTTCACGTTTATTCGTTATTTTGTCCCTGATAGCAATGAATTTGCCCCTGGTTGGTATCAAACTAGGAATGAAGGCCGAACCCGTATAGGAGACGTGCCCCTTAGTTTGAGCGATGCGCTCTATGACGGCCCAAACCGAGTCATCATTGATGATAACACTCCTGAAACCAATACCTTGCCGGTCAGTGGTGGTAAGGGCGTTGATGAGTTTTTAATCACACTCACCGCGAACTCGGTTGTGATCGATGACGATAGCGAAGCCAATGTGATTGTCTTTGAGAGGGATGTTGTCATCACCTCAATTGAGAGGCAGGCTGGGTCAGAGGGGGCTTCTGTTGCCCAGTATGTCATTACCTTGTCTAGCGGTAAGACAATCACGCTTAGGAATCCGGCGAGTTTCACGTTCCAGCATTTGGGTGATGCTACGAGAACGGCCCCTATACCCGCTGAAGATTTTGTTACCGCTTATGAGGACGGCTTTGCGGCCTCTGATGCTTCTCATCCGGACATCATCGGTGATGCGTCAGGTCCGAGCGGTGTGCAAGGACCGATGATTACTGGCACTGCTACGGGTGCGCTAACTGAAGATGATGCAGACCCTGTCACGGGAACGCTTAGCGTTACGGGTACGAGCGATCCCATTTTGCTTGCAAGCAGTGATCCTGACAATTTTGATAGACGTGCTGATACTGGAGACGGTATCCTCACCACCTATGGCCGGATGTTCTTTGACGGGACGACTTGGACTTACAACGTGCGCAGCGGCAGGGTTAATCCTCTTAGTGGGGGCGAGGAATACATTGACACCTTCACCTTTACCGCTGGTGGGGCTAGTTTCGATGTAGTTATCACACTAACGGGTGTAGATGACCCAACTGTGCTGTCCAGTCTTGGGAACCAGTTCGAGAGCAGTGCTTTTTTTAACAATTCTAGATCCTCGCTAACTGACCCGCTGGCGGCCAACTCGGAGGTTGTTCTAAGAAACCTTTTCAGTGACCCTGATGATGATCTTACCATAACGTTCTTGGTGTACTATGTGAAGATTCTTACCAGCTCCAGTATTAGAGATAATACCTATAAGGTGTATGATAGTACGGATCCCAGCCAGACATTGGAGGAGGCCATCGGGCTTACCTATGACCCCGTCACCACGCGTATCAGCGGCACGTTTGACTATCACGGGTGGTACAGGTTTGATGTCATGGCGAGTGACGGGCGCACCACTACGCCCACGGTGAAGTTTTTTAGGTCTATTTCACGAGATGATTTTCATCCTCCGGTAATCGGAGGGGACAATGAAAACACGGTTATTGCCGGTAACGACCTACAAGGCAGCGCCTCGGGATCGATCTCTATTACTGACCGTGATCAGCATCACCCGATAACATTTCCAACCATCACGCTTGTTAGTGGTGCTGGTACATACGGCACGATGACGTTTGATGGGAAGACCTGGACTTACACGGTAGATAACGACGACCCGGACACGATTGGTCTGGCTGTGGGTGATGAGGTAAATGAAACCTTCACCTTTAGGGCTACTGGCGCGAGTGACTTTACTGTAACCATCGGGGTTTCTAAGGCTCCTCCGCCAGTGATCAATGGGGTGGATAATACGCCGGCGCTGACGGCCGGTGACGATGCCGCCGCGACCGCTACGGGGATGGTCACAGTTAGTGACGCAGATGAACTGGATTTAACGCAACTTCCAGGCGTCGTGCTTACAAATGAAGGTAATGACGGCACGAATGTGCAAGATGACGGCACGACGATGTCTCTTAAGGGCACATACGGTACGTTGACTTTTACGCCGACCGCTGGCCCGCCCCCCGGCGGCACTTGGGTGTACACGCTTGATAACGAGGGTCCGGACACGCTGGCGTTGCGTCCCGGGGAGACAGGAGAAGATGAATTCATCCTTAGGGCCGAAGGCGCGGAGGGCTTTGTGGTGCTTGTCACGGTGACCGGGGTGGATGACGCACCTAGGGTTAATATTGATGTCGAAGATCTAATCGTGAAGACCGGCGATCCTATCGATATCGATCTACTCGATCTTTTCAGAGACCCTGAAGGTGGTATCGTGTCGATGACGGTGACGGGGTTGACGAGCGGACTTGAATTCAATCAAGAGACAGGCTCCGGAGGTGTGTTTGTCGTTAGAGAAATTGTTGGCACAGCCTCCACCAACGAGGGCTCATACGTGATCAGGGTCACGGCGACAGACGCAGGCGGTCAGGAGACTACGACGGCATTTACCATTGTTGTTAGAGAGGCTCTCTCTATTGTTCGTTACTTTCCCGGCTCTAACGCTGGTTGGTACAGGGAAAATGATGATGGCTCCCGTGGAGGAGCAGTTACTGTTAATCTTGCTCCTAATTCTGCAACTATAAACAGCCCTAATACGCCATCTCGGGTGGTTATTGACGGCAATACTCCCCCCAACTCGCAGGCGGCGGCGAGCATTGCATTCAAAGGTGGAAGGGACTCGGAGATTGCTGATGGGGCTAATCGGGGTTTGATCATTACCGCAAAAGAGATTGGCCCAGATGGTAACAACATCACGGTTGAATTTCGACTCGGTGATCTTTTTGTTAATAGCGGCGTTAGATTTACGGGTGTGGTCACCGAAAATAACGTCAAGAAGATTATAATTACACTGAATGGTGGTGGGGCGACGTTCGCAGAGATCAAGAAGCATGTTGAGGAGGATAAAACGTACACTGAGGCGCGAGACCTGATTGATATCACGATTGCTGATGGCATGGAGGACTCGCGGATCAGCGCGGCGATCGAGGAAACGGCGTTGTCGGACGGCGCGGGGGTAGCAGCGAGCATTGGATTTAAGGGCGCGCAGTTTACTGATTTGGCTCAAAACCCGGATCTGATCATTACCGCAAGAACTGCCGGCGCAGATGGTAACCAAATCACGGTTGAATTTGTAACCAGTAGCGAGGCTCGTCCCGACTTCATTGTAACAAATAACAATATTAGAATTGTGCTGACCGCTGGTGGGATGACGTTGGCGGACATCAAGACCTTTATTGAGGGTGATTCGGGTGCTATTGCAGTAAATGAGCTGATTAGTTTAGAGATTGCCGCAGGCAAGGAGAATACGGTCATCAATGTGGATCGTGCAGCAACGCTTTCGGGCGGCTCGGGTCCCTCAGGTGGAAAGAAGGCAAGCATTGGATACAGTGATGTTCAAGACTCTGAAGTTGCTAATATCGCTGGAGACCGTGACCTGATCATTGCTGCAAAAACTGCTGGTGAGGCTGGTAACGGCATCGAGGTTGAATTTGAAATCGATGGCAACGATATTGGTAACGGCGTTAAAAGCATAGAGGTAAGCGGCCGCTCGATTAAGTTTGTGCTGAAGCTTCATGGGGCAACGTTGGCGGAGATCAAGACCTTTCTTGATGATGATGGGAGCGCAGGTGCTATTGCAGCGCGAGCGCTGATTAACATCAGGATTGCTGATGGCAAAGATACGGCGGAAATTAATACGGCGGTCGTGGCAACGGCCCTGTCGGGTGGTGTAAAGGCCAGTGATCCAATACAAGAAGGTCGAGGTGACGATGAGTTTTTCATCAAGGCGAACGCCTCCTCAGTCATAATTAATGACTCTTGGGATAAGAGTTCAATCATCTTTGATGAGAACGTTATCATCGAGTCTATTGTTAAAATACAGGTGAATAGAGGGGGAACAACCACAGAGCTTCCTCCAGGAGAAAGGTTTCCTACTGTTGCTGATACTTCCGGCCCGGTTACAGATTTTATCATTACTTTGTCTAGCGGTAACACAATCACGATTCAGAATGTGAAAGCAAGGACGAAATTTACTAGCGCTGGTGAGGCGAGATACAGCTTCTTGCATGAGGGCGATGAGTCATTGAGTTTCAGAGGCGCTGATTCGTTTTTTAACGCTTACAAAGATGGATTTTATCCTGATCTCACCCAAACGGAAATCACTGGCGCTGCCGTGGGTGAGGTAGATCCCAATTCCGGCTATACCATTGCCGGAGAGCTCACTGTTGTGGATCCTGATGTTCCGGCGGATCAACTACCCGAGATTATGTTTGTTGGCAGCAGTGGCCGTTCTTTGACTGGTATATACGGCACGCTAACGGTTTCCCGGACGCAGAGTGATTTGAGTAAATTCATCTGGAGCTACGTGCAAGATAACGATGACCCGGAAACAATAGCGTTGAGGGAGGGTGAAAAAGCAGCTGAACGCTTCACCCTTACTGCTGGTAACTCGGAGGAGTTTGTTTTAGAAATCACGGCGGTTGGAAGAAATGATTCTCCTATAGCTAACCCAGATTTCGATGTTGATCTAACGGGGACGGTGGGTGAGGCGGTCAGTATCAATCTGAGCGGCGTTGCCATTGACCCTGACGGCGATGCATTGGATATCGACGTTGACATCTTTACTCCCTCTCGAGAAATCGCCTCTGATCTGACTTATAACCCTACCGATAGGACAATCACGGGTATACCGACGCTCGTTGGCACTTACACGGCTCAGGTGGTGGTGCGCGAGGGGGGGCAGGTAATACTCACCAAGCAGTTGTCAATTGAGATTGCAGTACAGCCAATCACAGGTGATAACACGGGTTCGGTGACTGAAGATAACCCCGCCTCCACCGCCACGGGAATTCTTGCACTACCCTCTAGCCTAACCATCACGCTTGTAGACAATAACGATCAGGCCAGCAATAGCGGTGTCGAAGGCACATACGGCACGATGAGGTTTGATCCAAGTAATAACACTTGGACTTACACACTGGATAACACAGATGCGGATACGGATGCGCTCAAAGACACGCCAGGGACGGATGTATTCACTTTTACTTCCACAGGCACTAGCTTCGATGTGACCATCACGGTGGCTGGGGCGAATGATGCTCCTGTGCTGTCTGGCACGTCTCTCAGTGGTAAACGTGGGACGGTAGGCCAAGCGATCGAACCCATCACGGATGCGGAATTAAAGAGTCTTTTCAGCGACCCTGATACCGGTGATGTGTTGGCCTTCGTGGTGACACTTGATGATGGTTCAGCCCTAAGAACAATCGGTCTGTCCTATACCGCTGGAACAGGTATAACAGGCGATCTAGATTCCTCCCTCACCGCTAGCACTTATACGATCAAGGTCGTGGCGAGAGACGGCGACGGCACTGGTGAGGCGTCTCCAGATGCCACATTTACTTTTGTGGTTGTGGCGCAAGGAATCAGTGGTGATAATGTGGGTTCGGTTACCGAAGATGATGGCGGCAGCAATAACACCGCCACAGGAACGCTCATGGCCCTTGGTCAAACCATCGGTCTTGATGGGGCCAATAGCTTGGGCCGCGCTAATGGCACATACGGCCAGATGAGGTTTGATGAGAGTAGTGGCGTATGGACGTACACGCTGGATAACGACAATCTTGAGACGAATAAACTGGCTGAGAATGCCACCGCCGAAGATGTCTTCACCTTTAGTGCTGGGACTTCTTCTTACACTGTGACCATCACGGTTAGCGGCGCGAATGATGCCCCTGTAGCTGGCGACGACCTCGAGACTCAAAGAGGGACAGAGGGTCAGTCGTTGGACATCGATCTGGCTAATCTTTTCAGCGACCCTGATACAGGCGACACATTAAGACTGACATTCTTGGTGCGTGATAGTGATGATGCCGATGTCACGAGTACGGTCACGCATAGTTATGCTAACGATATACTCTCCATCACGCCGCCTAGCCCGGGCACTTACACGGTTATGGTCACAGCGAGTGACCGCACGGGTGGTAGCGGCATGACAGCGACCTCGACATTTACCATTGATGCTGAGGCGCAGTCCATAGATGGTGATGGAACAGGTGAGGTTACCGAAGATGATGGCACTGATGGCACTGATACTGGAACGATCAGTGCCGGCGGTCTACCCATCAATCTTCTAACCAATGCCGATCCCCCGGACGTAGCTGGCAGTGGTCGTGTCGAAGGCACATACGGTGTGATGACATTAACCTCAAGCGTGGATCAGAACGACGGTAGTACGATTTGGACTTGGACTTACGTGCTGGATAACGCGGCGGATAACGAGAGAGGGTTAGCCACACAGGCCTTGGGGGAGGGTGATACAGGAGCCGATGTATTCACTTTTAGAACCCTGGGCGGCGGTGCTGCTACTTTCGATGTGACCATCACCGTGAACGGTGTGAATGATGCCCCTGAGGTTTCGCTGACAGAAGACGGCACTGCTGTGTCCATCGATGCTCAAGAAGGGCGGGCGAATCAGGAACTCACGCCGATTGATCTGAGTGGTCTTTTCACTGATGTTGATGGTGATGAATTGACGCTGTCCTTTGAGGTGCGCAGGTCTGGTAGCCTCGACCCGCAGGAGTTGAGTGATATCGATCTTACTCACGAAACCACCGACTCCACCGGTGCAGCTGTCAGCAGAATCATCGGTACGCCGACAATCAGTGGCTTTTACACGATCACGGTCATAGCGACGGATGGCTCTATGGAGGACGACGGTAGCGGTGGCGAAAGGCCGGTGACGGCTACGTCGTCATTTAGCATTTTGATCAGGGCTGATCTGCCGCCTATAATCAGAGATGCTTCTGATAGCAATCTTACCTCTGGTGCTGGCACGGTTATGGAAGAGGGTGCTCTCATTGCCGAAGGGACGATCGCCATCACCGACCCGGACGGCGACCAAACCCCACCCATCGTGCTTGATGGCGCTAATACCAACACAGGCATGCTCGCTGGCCAATACGGCACGATGGCTTTCGTTGAGTCTACTGGCACTTGGACGTATACGCTGAATAACAATCATACGATGGTGCAGGGATTGGGGGACGGTGAAACATTAACTGAAACCTTCACCTTTACCGCTTTGGGTGCGGAGGACTTCGATGTAGAGATCACGATTACCGGTGCGAATGATGCCCCTGTGTTTTTGTCTGATAAGGAGCCTCCTAATGAAACCGTGACGAAAAGCCAGAATATTGAAACGGGCGATCTGCGTAGTTTTTTCACTGATCAAGACATGAATGATGAGTTGACCTTAACGGTGACGCTTGATGATGACAGACCGTTGAGCACGATCGGGCTTACTTATGACGGCAGCAGCGGAAAAATCACTGGCGTCCCTAATGCAATCGGTACTTTCACGATCAAAGCCACGGCCAATGATGGCACCGCAGACGCCGCCGATGCTTTAACATTTACCATTACTGTTAGGGATCAAGAAATCACAGGTACTGACACGGGTTCGGTTACCGAAGATGATTCATCTAGAGGTTCCGTCCGTGGGGGGATCACTGCATCCGAGGGTCTCACCATCGCCCTTCAAGGCGGCAATGGCGTCTTTCTCCGTCCTGATGGGAGTGGCAGCACTCAATACGGCAGTATGAGGTTTGATGCGGACAATAGCCAATGGGTTTACGTATTGGGTAACCGTAATACGGCAACGCAAAATTTGGCAGAGGGGCAGACCGTAAATGAAGTATTCACTTTCACCGCCGGGGAGGCCACCTTCGGCGTGACCATCACGATCACTGGCCGCAATGATGCCCCTATGGAGGCGACCGCTATTGAGTCTCAAAGCGGAGTGGAAGGTCTAGAGAAGGTTATCGATCTGAGCAATCTTTTCACTGACATTGATACAAATGATACATTGACCCTGTCGGTGACGGTGGAACTCGCTGGAACTGAGATCGTCTTTGACGGTAGCAGGAATATTATTTCCGTTCTTAGTGCAAGCAAGGAACTTCGTATTACGCTGGCGAGCACCGGTACTCATACGGTCACTGTCGTGGCTGATGATGGCAACAGTGGAAGGGTTAGTTCTTCATTTGACCTTGTAGTCGATGCTGATACTCCGCCGGTAATCGGTATTCCTGGCTCTGCAGATAGAGCTGGCGCGGGTGCGGTGACCGAAGATGGAACCCTCACCGCCACAGGAGAGCTCGTAGTTACGGACGTTGATAACCCGCCAACCCTTCCAGCCATCGAGCTTGATGGCAATGGCGTTGGCACATACGGCACGATGACGTTTGATGGGAGATCTTGGACGTACACGCTGGCTGTAACGCCAGAGCAAGGGGGTGAAACGCAAGCACTGGCCGAAGGGCAGACAGAAACAGAAACCTTCACCTTTAGGGCCGGGGTTGCGACCTTTGAGGTAACGATCACGGTTACTGGCGTGAATGATGTCCCTGTGGTTGGCACGGCTATTACGAATCAAACAGGGACGATCAACCAGCCGATTACGGAGATCAATCTGAGCGATGCTTTCATTGATGCTGACGAAAATGATACTTTGACTCTGGCGTTAACGGTGACCCTCGATGGCAACGCGGTCAATTTGACAACTAATGGCACCACGATTACTTTAGGAACCACCAGTCTTACTTATGACACTGAAACCCATATTCTTTCTGGCAATCCGAATGCCATCGGCACTTACAAGATAAAGATTGTGGCGACCGACAGCACTGGTGCATCCTCCGCAGAGACGGAATTTGACATTGTGATCACGCCCCAAACAATCACTGGTGATGACACAGGTTCGGTGACCGAAGGTGGTGCTCCTGGCGATGATAACACGGGAACACTCAGGGCCCCCGGTAGTACAATCACGCTTGACAATGGTAATGGCACATACGGCGTGATGACGTTTGATGGGACGATTTGGACTTACACACTAGATGACAGGGCGGAGGTGTTAGCGGAGGGGCAGACGGCCACTGAAAGTTTCACCTTTAGCGCTGGAGGGGGAACCTTCGACGTGACCATCACGATTACTGGCGCGAATGATGCCCCTACGTTTAGCGGGGAGTTCTTTACTAGTAGGGGGGGGAAAGGTGAACCGTTTGTTCTGAGCAATCTAAGCGATCAGTTCACTGACGTTGATGAGGGCGATGAATTGACTTTTGAGGTGACGCTTGATGATGACAGACCGTTGAGCACGATCGGGCTTACTTATAACTCCGACGATGATGAAATCACTGGCACGCTAACCGAATCTGGCGCTTACGTGATCAAAATCGTAGCGGAGGACAGTAATGGCGCAACGGTTGAGACGACATTTGACCTTAATATCGTGGGGGCCAGACCCATAATTCAGCGTAACAGCCTCACTTATAATTCGGATGAGACGAGTATCACTATTGATGAGACAGTGCTGAAGGTTACCTCTGCTAATACATCTGACCCAGCATCGCTAGTATACACCATTACCACTCTGCCGGATGCAGGCGTGCTATCGAGGAGTGGGACTCAACTCAATAACGGTGATACCTTCACCCAGGCGGATATTAACGACGGGCTCATAACCTATGAGCCATCAGTTAGCGATCCTCTTACATCACAAAGCAATCCGCTGTCCTTCACAATTTCAGATGGAGTGGCTGAGATTGAGGACCAAACCCTCGAGATCACCTCGCGAGAGGTTGATAGGATTCCGGACGCTAACCAAGATAACTTGATAGATTTTTCTAATCAAATAATCCCGCAGAAGATCGAGGCGGGAGATGGTAGTGATATCATCACTGGCGGTCAGAAGGATGATCAAATAGATGGCGGCGCGGGCGATGATGAGATTATTCTTACCCGCTCAGTCAATAACGTAGAAGAAGACGCAGGCGCCGATGAAGTGCTTTATACGTTCGGTTATGATGGTGTTGGTATTGATGGCGGTGATGAGATTGTGGGCTTCAAGCGCGGACAAGATAAATTAACATTCGTTGTCGATCGTAATTTCAATAGTCTGGCAGAGTTTCTAGAAAGCCTCAATGGCGATGACGATAGGGATTTAACCGCTGATGATGCCTTTGTCGTCACCATGCAGTGGGGAACTGATGAGGCTGGCGCGTTCTATTTTGACAGTGTGTTGCTGCACTTTAAGGAGGCATCGGCTTTCGGGAGCGGACGTGTTTCTAGCCCTCTGGTACAGATTACTTTTGATGAGCGTCTTGATCTTGACGATTTGATTGAGATACTGGGCGGGGTGGGTAATGTTGATAACTTTGACTTCACCCACGCAGCATTCGAGAATCTGGATGAAGTCCTGCCGCGTCTCTTTGGCGAGGGAAGCATTGGTTTTAAGGGTCCTGATTCTTCTGGCACTAACGGAGCAAGCGAGCGGGCGAGCGAAGAGCCCCTAGAACCCCCCATTTATGAGACGCCTAGTGAGCAGCTCGACGATGACCTGCAACCAACCAGCTTTGAGTTAAGTGGCGGAGAGACCGATATCATCTGATGCTGTTGCTCAGCACATGATTGCAGAAATAATCATGAAGAAAAATTTGATACAGAGCACTTGCGAAAGCTCCTTAAAGCAAAGCAGCTCAAAGAAGGCCTAACTCGTGCTCAAATAATGAAGGAGACTTCATTATCCTACCACCGTTTATTAAGCACAGCAGATAGAGTGCAAACCGCAAGGGACCTATTGCTGAGCCTCCGCATCGTCTCGATCAGCCTTGGCCATAGCTTCGTTTTTGTTAAGACCAGTTCTCGCGGTAACCGTCATGCCCCAGAGCGTTCAGGCAAGGCGATGGTGACCAGTGCTTGGCAAGCGAGGCCCTTGCCTTCTCCTATTGCGTCAAGCCCCTCATGTGTTGTGGCCTTAACCGAAACGCGATTGGCTTCAATCTGTGCAATCTCACTGAGTTTTGCGATCATCGCCTCACGATGGGGGGTGATTTTGGGGGTTTCTGTGATGAGAGTCAGATCAAGGTTGATGATATACCCGCCCCGTTTGTCTAGCCTCGAACACGCCTCCATTAAAAACTGCTCGGATGAGGCGTGGCGTAAGGCCGGGTCAGAAGGGGGAAAAAGCAGGCCGATGTCGCCTTCGCCTAATGCTCCAAGCAAAGCATCGGTTGCGGCGTGAAGCCCAACATCTCCATCGGAATGGGCAATAATGCCGCGATCATGATCGATCGCCACACCGCAAATCATGATCTGCCCCGGAGTGTCGGAAAACCGGTGAAGGTCATAACCAGTGCCAACACGTGTTTCAAAAGATCTTTTGTTAAAAAGCATCAATGCCATCTCCCAGTCGGTCTCATCAGTGATTTTGAAAGACAGTGCGTTGCCTTCGGCCGCCAAGACTTTAAGGCCTGCCGCTTCAACAAGACTGCTATCATCAGGATAGTTTTTTCCGGCGTATCGTTCGTGCAATGCACTGATCATATCATAGCAGAATATTTGCGGCGTTTGGACACGCATAATGTTTTCACGGTTAAGACTCGGGCCGATAATACCATCCTCGCATTTTTTAAGACTGTCGGATGAGGGAATAACAGGAATAGCAGCTTGAGCGCCGCCGCTGCAGGTGGCGATCAGGCGGGTGAGCAATTCTTGTGGAATAAAAGGTCTGGCGGCGTCATGAATCATTACCAACTCGGGACGGGGGGTAAGGTTTTGTAAGAAGGAAAGCCCCGCCTTAACCGAATCCTGCCTTGTTTGCCCGCCCCGCGCCACGCGCCAATGTTGCAGGTTTTTTGCGGTAAGAAGTGATTGATGGTGATTTTCACGCCCGTCTGGGCAAACAACCACGCCGCCGCGACAGAGAGGGTGGGTGTTCATCGCGCGGAGAGCATGAAGCCAAACCTCCTCGCCATTGAGCACCCGATATTGTTTGGAAACCCCGCCCAAGCGTTGGCCAAGTCCAGCGGCAACAATAACGCCATGAAAATTTGTCTCTGTCATTGCTCTACCTTATAGCCGAGTTTGCCTAAATTGCTAGTAAGCTCTTGCGATGAGGGGCTATCAATGCTAGAAATTGCCTAGTTTTTAGGCAAAGTATATTTCATGCGCTACGATAAAGACAAACCCTTGATGAAGGATTACAGCCTGACCACCCACGCCGAGGCGGTGATGAACTCGCTGGCTTTGCCGGTGATTGTGGTCGATAACGGCACTATGATCATGGACGTTAATGATGCTGCTGAAGAATTTCTACTGAGTGGCAAAAAACTGTTGCTCAACAAACCCATGGAATCATTTCTACCATCAGACTCGCCGGTTTTTGACATGCTCAAGCGGGCTCGTGCGAGCGAGGCGAGCGTTAATGACCAAGGAATAGAGTTTACCACCGCAAGAACAGGCACACATCTGGTTAATCTGCATATCTCGCCTTTGATAGGCAAAGCGGGCTTTATGGTGTTGGTCATCCAAGCGCGTGCGGCGGCGGAAAAACTGCGCGACCAAGCACAAATTCGTAGCGCGTCCTCTAGCATTTCCTCATTTTCATCAATGCTCGCCCATGAGATTAAAAACCCCTTGGCAGGTATCAGAGGGGCCGCAGAGTTGTTGATGTCAGAAGGCGGCGATCGTGCAGGACGCGATAAGCTGGTGAAACTGATCGTTACTGAAACGGACCGGGTGGCAACATTGCTTAATCGGATGGAAAACCTAGCCCGAGGCCAGCCGATCGCACACGATGAGGTTAATATCCATGAAATCATCGATCACTGTCTATCTCTCGCCGCCGCGAGTTTCGGGGATAGCCACCGGTTTGAGAAACAGTTTGACCCATCATTGCCAGAAACAATGGGGGATAGAGACCTGTTAATTCAAGCGTTAATAAATTTAATTAAAAACGCTTGTGAAGCTTCTGATAAAAAATCACTTATTAAAATAATAACCGCATATAATATCGGTGAGAAACTCGCGATGACAACCGATAATACCCCCATCAAACCAATGCTAACAATCTCGGTTATCGATGCAGGCGCGGGCGTTGTCGAGGCGATAAAATCGCGGCTTTTTGATCCTTTTGTTACCACCAAAAAATCGGGGACTGGATTGGGGCTCGCGATGGTGGCGGGGGTTGCTTCGGACCATGGCGGGTCAGTGGACTACACGCGCCGCCGCGGCGAGACGGCGTTTCATTTCAACTTACCAATCGTGAAGGCTTAAGCAGATGGCTGACCCTCTGACCATTTTGTTAGCTGATGATGATATCTCACTCAGAACGGTTTTGACCGAGGCGTTATCGCGTGAACACTACCACGTAGTGCCGGTTTCAACCGCCAAGGACCTGTTAGGCGCCCTTAAGCGCAATAGATTAGCAGCCTTAGTCGCTGATGTGATGTTTCCAGACGGCAATACCCTTGATCTATTGCCGCAAATCCGAGCGATTAGCCCTGATTTGCCGATTATCATGATCAGCGCACACTCCACCCTATTAACGGCGATCAAGGCCCGTGAGGAAAAGGTTTTCTCATATCTACCAAAACCCTTTCCCCTTAAAGAAATGCTCGCATGCCTCGCCCGGGCAACCGGACGACACGAAACCATAACCATCGAGAAAAAACCAGCCGAAGAGCACCCACCCGCAATTCAAGCAGGGGCTTCAGGGCCTATTGTGGGTAAATCATTGGCTATGCAGGAGATTTATCGCGCAGTCGCGCGTCTTGTGCCAACCAATCTTTCGGTGGTTATCCGCGGCGAGTCAGGCTCGGGCAAAGAAGTCGTGGCGCGCGCGATCCATGATCTGGGTTTTCGCCGCGAGAAGCCTTTCGTTGCACTGAATATGGCGGCTATTCCGCGTGATCTCATCGAGTCAGAGTTATTCGGTTATGAAAAAGGCGCGTTCACTGGCGCTGACCGCCGCGTGGAGGGGCGTTTTGCACAGGCGGCGGGGGGCACATTGTTTTTGGATGAGATTGGCGATATGCCGCTGGACGCCCAAACCCGACTGTTAAGAGTGTTGCAGGACGGTAGCTTCACCAGAGTTGGCGGGGGTGAGACTGTTAGGGTGGACACACGCATTATTGCCGCAACGCATAAGGATTTAAGGCAACAAACAACAGAAGGGCTGTTTCGTCAGGATTTGTTTTTTCGACTTAATGTGGTTCCTGTTTCAATTCCGCCGTTGCGCGAGCGGGCGGGTGACATTCCTGATCTTCTTGAATACATCATGAAAAAAGCCGAAAAAGAAGGTCTCGGGGTCAAAGTGTTTTCAGATAATGCGATCGCCGCCATGCAAAGCTATCATTGGCCTGGCAATGTGCGTGAACTTGAAAATTTTACCCGGCGGATTCTGGTGTTGGTTGATGATAAGGTGATCACGGCCAAACATATCGCCCAGATGCTGGCAAGCGATTTGCAAGAAGAGCAAGGAAGCCAAGCGGGACAAAAGGGGCCAGAGAGTAATGATACCGCCACTGCCGGAATCAATAGCCTATCCCTTGTGGTCTCACAGCACATCAGGAGGTTTTTCGAGGCGCATAATGGCACGCTGCCACGCACAGGAATTTATGATATGATTCTAGAACAGATAGAACGCCCGTTAATTCAGGAAACCTTGGTGGCGACCGGAGGCAACCAGCTAAAGGCCGCGACTGTGCTGGGTATTAACCGCAATACATTGCGCAAAAAAATCACCGCGCTTGATATTGACCCAAAACCCGGCCGTCCGCGCGAGACCTCAGTATGACCATTGAGACATTTCATCACAGATGGAGGCAAAGCTTGGCCTCGGGCGCTTTTCAGCTGATCAGTGAAAGGCGCATTGCTTACGCCTCTATTATGCTGGCATTATGCCTAGGGCTCGCGACGTTCGCGGTGCTGTCGAGCGAGGCATTTCTGCAAGGCCGGTCCAATATCGCGCTGATCTTGTTCGGTTTCGATAGTCTGGTTTTGTTAGTTCTTTTGTTGTTTGTCTCGCGCCGCATCATAAGCTTGGTCAAAGACAGAAAGCGAAGACGGGCAGGGTATCAACTGCATTGGCGCCTGGCGGTCTTATTCAGCGCCATCACTGTTTTGCCAGCCGTAATTGTCATGTCCTTTTCGGTTTTCGTGCTTGATTACTCCCTGCGTGGCTGGTTTAGCACGCAGATTTCAACAGCCATTGATGAATCAGTGACCATCGCTAATTCCTATCTCGAAGAACATAAACGCTCGGTGACCGGACAGATATTAGCGATTGCCAATGATATCAACCGCGAGGCCTCAAACCTGACGCGTAATCGGAATAGCTTTGATGCGTTCCTCACCAACCAAGCCGGGGCGCGCGATTTATCCGAAGCACTGGTGGTTGATTCCACCGGGCGGGTGCTGGCGCGTTCCGATTTTGCTTATTCAATCACATTCTCTAATCTCGAAGACGGCTTTTTCGAAATGATGCGGGGAGGCGAGGTCGCGATTGCGGGTAATGACGGCGGTAATCGGATTCGGGCTGGAATCAGACTTAATAGGCTTGTTGATGCATATCTGCTGGTCGGGAAGTTTGTCGACTCTGCCGTGCTTGAAGCCGTCGACAGAACCAGATTCGCAGCATCGGCTTATCAGTTTCTGGATATTCGACAGCTGGATCTTCAGATCAATTTCTCTGTGTTATTTGGAATGGTGGCGTTGCTGTTATTGCTTGGCTCGGTTTGGGTTGGACTGAGTTTTGCTAACGCAATTGTCTCGCCGATCAGCTCAATCATTGGCGTGGCTGATAAGGTGCGATCGGGGGATTTGAACTCACGCGTCGGAGTCTTGGCGGATAAGGGCGAGATCGCTGAGTTAGGCGCGTCCTTTGACCGTATGCTCGATGATATCAATAAAAACCGGCAACAGCTTGTCGAGGCTAACCGACAGCTTGATAAAAGGCGCGAGTTCACCGAGGCGGTGTTGGCGGGGGTGGCCTCGGGGGTTATTGGCACGGATGAAAAACAGGTTATTAACCTGCCCAATGTCGCAGCCTGTGAAATCCTTGGTCTGGACGCGCAGAAGGTAATCGGATACGAACTTGTCGAGGTTTTGCCTGAATTTGTTCCTCTGCTCGAAGGAGCCGAGGCGTCCGGCGCACGCAAGCATGAACGGAACATAGAAATTAATCGAGAGGGAATAAGCCTGAGTTTGCGCGCGCGGATCACCACGGAAAAAGAGGCAGGACGAACGGTTGGCTATGTGGTAACATTTGAAAATGTCAGCGATTTGCTCGACGCACAGCGCAAGGCGGCTTGGGCGGATGTGGCGCGCCGAATAGCGCATGAGATCAAAAACCCATTAACGCCGATCCAGCTGGCGGCTGAAAGATTAACCAGCAAATACACGCCAGCAGACCCATCAGAAAAACGCGGTTTTGAAACCTATATAGATACGATTATCAGGCAGGTTGACGATATCGGACGCCTGGTTGATGAGTTTTCTACTTTTGCCCGGATGCCCGCGCCGATGCTGAAAAACCATAATTTGCTCGGAATCATCGAAAGCCAAATCGCTCTTTTTAAAATCGCGCATAAGGATATAATCTTCACAACCCATTATCCCGAGAGCCAGCGCGTTAATGTTGTGTGTGATGATGGCATGATCAGACAGGTGATTACCAATCTGGTGCAGAACGCCGTGGATGCAATGATCGAATCCGAGACCGCCGATAAAAAGATGCTGGTTTCGGTTACGGTTGAAGATGAATTGGTGACAGTGGCTCTGATTGATAATGGCCCTGGGTTACCAATAGAAGGACGCAGGGATTTAACCGAACCATATGTAACCCATCGTGAAAAAGGGACGGGCTTGGGGTTGGCTATTGTCGGTAAAATCTCTGAAGATCATAAGGCGCGGTTAATTTTAGCGAATAATGGTGAAAAACAAGCAGTGATGCATGAAAATGGGTATAATGGCGCATCGATCGCGCTGGTCTTCAAGACCGCACCAGACAATCGGGAAAAGAACGAAGATGAAACCTGACATACTGATCGTTGATGATGAGCGTGATATTCGGGCGATGGTGAGGGCTATACTCGAAGACGAAGGCTACTCTATTCGCGAGGCGGCGAACGCGAGTGAGGCCCGGCAGGCTTTGAGCGAGAAGCCGGCGTCTTTGGCCATTCTTGATATTTGGATGCGGCAATCTGATATGGATGGGCTTGAGTTGCAGAAATGGATCAGGCGTCTTTATCCTTATATCCCAACACTTATGATTTCAGGGCACGGCAACATTGAAACAGCGGTGCAAGCGATGAAAGACGGGGCGTTTGATTTTGTTGAAAAACCCTTCAAATCTGAGCAGTTATTGCTGCTGATTTCACGCGCCCTCGCAGCATCAGCCCTCGAGGCTGAACACGAGGACTTAAAGCGACACCGCCCATCCTCGCTGGAGTTAAAAGGCATCTCGCCGGCTATTCAAGCCATCCGGCAGACGGCGAAAAAGGTCGCACAAACCAACAGTAGGGTTTTAATCGCAGGCCCAAGCGGCACAGGTAAAGAATTACTAGCACGGAATATCCACGCCATGTCCGATCGTAATCAAGGCCGTTTTGTTGTGGCGAATTGCGCGTTGCTGTCCTCAGATAAATTAATGAGGCAGTTGTTTGGCACAGAAAGTTCTGACAACCAACAATCGCGCGTGATTGGATTATTCGAACGCGCGCATGGGGGGACGCTGTATTTTGATGAGATTTGTGATCTGCCCCTTGAGACCCAAGGAAAAATGGTTCGCACAATGCAGGACCAGCGTTTTCGGCGCGGGGGCGGTACTATAGAGGTGGAGGTTGATGTTCGCATCATCGGTGCTTCAACGCATAATCTCGAAGAAGAGGTCGCGGCCGGAAAACTAAGAGAAGATTTCTTTTATCGTCTTAACGTGGTGCCGATCACTTTGCCCTCACTGGCCAAAAGGCGTGAGGATATTCCGGAGTTGGCAAGGCATTTTCTTGAAAAGAAACTTTTAACGGAAGGCAAAGGCCGCGCGCTTTCTTTTAGCGAGGACGCGCTAGCGGTCCTGCGATCATGCTCGTGGCCGGGGAATATCACGCATTTGCGCAATATGGTCGATTGGATCACGATTATCATTGAACGGGACGCGAAGGTGATTGCGGTGGATAACCTGCCGCCCGAGGTTACCGGTAATATGGCTGATTCGGATCAAGATATTTTGACCTCGATCGCGGGTTTGCCGCTGAAAGCCGCGCGGGAACATTTTGAAACCCGTTATCTTCTTTCTCAATTGGCGCGATTTAATGGTAACGTATCTAAAACAGCAGCTTTTATCGGCATGGAAAGAGCGGCTTTGCATAGAAAGCTGAAGAGTCTTGATATCCATGCTGAAAATTTAGACAATTCCGGGGATTAAACATGAAGATTATTATTTGCGGCGCGAGACAAGTCGGCTCGAGTATCGCAGGGAAACTAGCGAGCGAGGATAATGACGTAACGATTATAGACCAAGATAAAGACCTGGTTCAGCGCGTTACCGACCATCACAATGTGCGCGGCGTCATAGGAACACCCTCGCATCCTGATATCTTAGAGCAGGCAGGATTACCCCATGCCGATATGCTCATCGCCGTGACCGCGTCTGATGAAATCAATATGGTGGCGTGTCAAGTAGCACATTCAATCTATCGGACCTCGCTCAAAATTGCACGAATTCGTGCACAATCTTATCTGGATCCTTCCATTGGAGACTTATACAGCCCTGATAATCTGCCGATAGATCATATTATCTCACCTGAAGTTGAAGTATCAGCAGCGGTATCGCGGCGTCTTGAAGTGCCGGGGGCCTTTGACGTGGCGAGCATGTGTGCCGGCAAAGTGAATATCATCGGGGTTAAATGCACGGCATCCTGCCCGATTCTTGGTGAACCAATTCGTCATTTAACGGCTTTGTTTGAAAATTTAAATGTGACGATCATCACAATCTTACGCGGCAACGACTTAACGATACCGCGTGACGGGTTAAGTGAACTGATGAAAGGCGATCAGGTGTATTTTGTCTGTGAGGACAGCCATTTGCAGCGCGCGATGGCGGCGTTCGGCCATGAGGAACACGAAAGCAGAAATATCCTGATCGCAGGGGCAGGGATTATCGGCAAGATGGTGGCGGATCAGTTTAGAAAAACCGATAACTCAACGACGACAATCATCGAGTATGACCATGATCGCGCGCGTGAGGCGGCACGGGATTTGCCGGAGGTGACGGTTATTCATGGCGACGCTCTTGAATCAGATATTCTGGTTGAAGGCGGCGTTCAGGACGTTGATACTTTTCTGGCCCTGACCAATGATGATGAGGTTAATGTTCTGTCGTCATTGCTCGCGCGGCGATTTGGTACGCCGCGGGTGGTGTCGCTCGTGAATATAGCCAGTTTCGTGCCGTTGATTTCAACATTGGGGGTTGATTCAGTGATCAATCCACCCGCGATCACGGTATCGACAATTCTAGAACACGTCCGCCGAGGCCGGGTTCGTGATATTCACACCATCATCGAGGAAAAAGGTGAGGTGATGGAGGTTGAGGCGTTAGCGTCCTCATCATTGGTTGGCACTATGCTTAAGTCGGCGAAAATTCCAAAAGGCGCGATTGTCGGGGCCATCATCAGGAATGATACCTATATCAGGCCGAGGGGGGACACAATCATCGAGCCCGGCGACCGGGTAATCATCTTTGTCGCTCGCGGGGCCATCGCTAACCTTGAAAAACTTCTCTCAGTGAGGCTCGATTTTTTCTAAACTATCTTAGCAAGCCGCATTGAACCATGGCGGGTATCCTTTTGGTTGTCACCCCCTCGTTTACACTTCACGCCTTATTGCTGGTTTGTTCCGCATGGTATCATCCCCCTAAAGTGTTGTGAATACTTTATCCTAACGGCAAGGCTGGCTGGGCTTTGCCCTGTCCTTAAACCTTGCTTGGGGTATTAAACCGCTTACCTGCAAGAATATCATCAATGGTTAGCATCTGCATACGCGAATATTTTACTCCATTCAAATCAAGATCACCGGCCTGTGCCATCTCTCGCCTGAAATTATCCTCTTTAAGTTGGCTAAGCGGCCTAAGGATGATGAGCCCGGCCATTTTCACGGCCTCGCCCTCGCGCTCAAGGACGCCGCGCAAATCCCTTATGCTATCAATCCCTACATTCTTGCCGCCTTTAACCTCCAGCACCATGCTAGACAGCTCTTTGTCAGTATCAGACATAGTGAAGTAAATCCTCCCATCGATGCCGCCATCTGCCGTCTTCTTATTGGTAACAAAGCCGTCAACATGCCCAACCGCCCATTGTTGAAAGTGATCTTGGCCGCGCTCCCATAACTCCAGTGCGCCCTCTATGGTATGTGGCACGCCTTCAATAAAATAATCTCTGCCCTCAACTAATCCAAGGCGGTCTTTCAACCTGGTTTTGGATACGCGCTTAATGGCGTGAATAGCGATATCTATCCCTATCCATTGACGCCCTAAGTTGTGGGCCGCTTCAATCGTGGGGGCGCATCCGCAAAACGGGTCAAGGACAACATCACCTTCATTGCTACTGGCTTTTATGATGCGATCAAGGAGCTTCAAAGGTTTTTGTGTGGCATAGCCTATGCGCTCTTCTGACATTGGATTAACAATAGGAATATCCCAAGTATCATCCACTGGCGTTCCATCTGGGTGTGGCATATATTTCTTGCCAGCTTTGGACGTTATTCCACTTTTGGCATATCCGCTTGTTTCTTTATATGGAACACGCATAGCATCTACATTAAAAACATATTTGCTAGTTTTACTATACCAGAATATGTTGTCGTGCTTTCTTGAAAAATACCTCTTGCTTCTACCTCCACCTGTATAATGCCAGATTATTTCATTTCTGAAATTCTCATGCCCAAAGATAGCATCCATCATGACTTTGATGTAGTGGCTCGCAGTAGAGTCGCAATGCAGATAGATGCTTCCTGTCGACTTCAATATCCCCTTCATCGGCAATAAGCGTTCGGTCATGTAGATAAGATATGCCAGCAGGGCTGGGTTAGTCTGCCGAAGCGCCTTCATTGAAAGCACCCAAGATTGTGCTGCATCATCATCAAGGCCGCTGTCCCGCATCGTAATCAGCATATCACGGAGTGATCGCTCTCTTTCCTCATCCAGCCGCCAAGTGTCGCCAAAGGCCTCTATCTGGTCAGGCAATGGGCGGCCAGTTTCGTCTTTATAGACCGCATTATAATCACGGTTGGAATTGAAGGGCGGATCAAGATAGATCAGGTCAACACTACCCAATTGCATATCCTTCACGATGGTCAGGCAGTCGCCGTAATATAGTGCATTTGTTGGTGAATGCTCCACTATTCCATCTCCTCCACGATTAAAGCTTGATAAGGTTTTTTTACCAAGAAAGCCGCAAATCAGCAAAGGTATTTGTTCAACAGTGTCCGCCGCGCGGGTATTAGGCCACCTCGTAAACTCATCAACATAGCGGCGGCGGGGCGATTGGTTGATATGGCGGGGTGTGCTCGTGATAACCTCGCCTCAACAACGCTTAGAATGACTCTATGACTTGTATTGTCATAGATAGGAGATTGTAAGGTGGGTTTGTTGGTCGTGCTAATCGGCTATGCTAAAGAATTAAACAAACTTGCTGGTATATGTTTTAGGACGGTTGATTTATGTTTTAGGATGGTTGATTATAGGCTACTTACTCCGTTTTGAAAGGAACGCTGATGCTTGATATAGAAACCGCGGTCTCACCGCGTGTTGCACTGCGGGCGTTCAAATCAAAAGTGATCGAGGGCGATGTTGTTTCAGTTTTAAAAAAGCAGCCAGTCCGTATCAAATATGATGTTATCATTGCGGATCCTCCGTATAACATTGGTAAGGACTTTGGAGTCACTGATGACAATATGCCAATCGGCGAGTACCTTGAGTGGACTAATGAATGGCTTTATCGGTGCTTTGAACTATTAGCTGATAATGGAATAATCTATGTGTATGGTTTTCCAGAGATATTAGCCAGAGTTGCCGCAAACTATCCTATAGAAGACCAACGCTGGCTTGTGTGGCATTATACGAATAAGACTGTTCCTTCTGCCCGATTTTGGCAACGGTCTCACGAATCTATACTGTGTCTCTGGAAGCCAGAGTGTCCCAGACCAACGCTGGAAATAAACCAGATAAGAGAACCCTATACTGACGGCTACAGAAAATGTATCGGCAAAATTCGTAAAGATACGGATTCTCGATTTAACCGTGGCAGGGGCCATGAAACAGTTTATGGAGATCACGGCGGGGCCTTGCCTCGTGATGTCCTTAAGATTCCAGCACTGGCTGGCGGGGCCGGAGCATCCGAAAGGTGGTTTATGTGCCACGATTGCAATAACAAGGTTTATCCTCCTTCTAAACTCAAGCATCATCGTGATCATGATATTATGAAGCATCCAACACAAAAACCTATGGATCTGACGGACCGATTGATCAAGTCAAAGCTAGAGGTAGGTCAGAGCAATGCAGGCCGGGTGCTCATACCTTTCGCGGGTTCAGGTTCAGAATGTGTTGTTGCCAATAGACTTGGAGTTGAATGGCTGGGGATAGAAATTAATCCTGAATATGTAGATTTTGCCAGAAAATGGATCAAGCAATGTACAAATTGACACCGAAGATGGTTCAGCATCTTGAGAAAGACCTGAATAAGTACCATGAACTGTTCGGTGGTGGGCGTTGCGCTGGCTGGGAACTTGAGGAGTTGTTTGTGCGCGCCATCAAATTTGATACCGCTGTTAACCATCATCCAATTTGGCGAGAAGCCGGGCATGATGATAAAGCTGATATTACGGTTAAGACTGATACTGCTGTATGGCCAATCAATATCAAATCTGGTCAGATAAAAGATGGTTATCTAACGCTTTCGGGGCATCGTCTGGGTCGATTTAAGGAGGATTTCAAGCAGATCAGCGCGTATTTGAATAATCATAAGGCAAATATGATAGCCGTCCCCTATTACCAAGCAGAAGATGACAGGGGAAGGCATCATCATTACAAGATAGCGTATATATCCACCGATCATATGTGCGGTTTGGAGTCGAATGGATGGCAAGAACATGGCAAGCAGTTTGTGCAACAGAATAGCCAAGGCGTTAGGTTTTCACTACGCCCATCAATGAGTTGGCAAATATGGTGGAAGATTCCTGAAAATCTAATTATTTTTGAAAGAACCATCGTTATCGGCTAAGTCTGTAACTCTTTTTCTTAATGGCATAGTGGCCACCTCGTAACTATGCATTTTAGGGATTTACAGGCGGGTAAATAGTTTTTAGCATCACCGAAAAATGGAGAATAAAATGGCGGCTGGGAAAAAACCCACTCTGGAAGAAGGATTTATTGCTAGGATTTGCAATGATCGTGTGGCGGTGACAGTATTTTTAGTCAATGGCGTGAAGCTTCAGGGCATTGTCACGATGTTTGACGATGATACTCTGCTCCTGCAACGCGATGATCACATCCAGCTTGTTTATAAGCATGCGATCTCGACAATCATGCCAACAGCTTCAATTGCATTTTATAGCGACCAGTAAGGTGAGGAGATAAAATCTTCGTAAGACCTGACCGCTGTGCTTTAAGCGCGGGGGTTTCGTTTGGCGTATGATCCACGTCAGGTAAGAAAACACATCGATCTTGGTCGCCTACGCCCCCATGTACCAAGCTTCATTCGCCACCAATGGGATGGCTCCTGGTCTGGCTTGTACTATTACGCAAAAATATGGAAAGACGACTTGGGTCTTTCTAATAAAATGATCCAAGAAACCACGTCGATTATGGGAACAGAAGCTCTGGTGATCGCAATACTCATTACCCACTGGAAAAACGAGCTGGGGCTGATTGATAGAACCCCCGCTGCCTATCTTTGGGGTATGATCAGGAAGGCCAAGTCAGGAAATATGAACCTTCCGAAAACCATCTACTCACTACAGAACAGGAGTGAATATCAGTAAAAAGCTCAGTAGGCTTGCCCTTAAGATCATCTTGCCTCTTAAAACCGATTTTAAGCGTGGTGTGGTGCCGCAAATACATTATGGCTCTCCACAATACCAAAATGAGAAAATAGCTCACTGAGAGCCGGTCGGACTTAACCCCAGTTGCACTCAATCACTTCATTGGTTCTCAGTGCTTTTATAAACACGCTATTGTTAATACCGTGACATATACCGAAGGCGTGAAATTTATCGGTGAGGCAGGCCAAGCCTATTGGCTTATCGATGACATCGCCATTGCACAGGGTGAGCTCCTTGTTGCAAAAAACGAATTTCAGGTTTGAACGCTAACGGTCAATCCCGATCATTCAGCAATTCTCATCTGCCAAGATGGGAACAATGATAAGCCCATTCATAGCATTCAGTATAGCTACACTGATTTTCCTATGGAGCAGACCATACTCTACTTCTACAATGAGACAATCCTCCTGCCCACAGAATGATAAATCTCTGTCACAATTTTAAATAGTTTTATTTAAGGTTTATAAAATTGTCACATTGTTTCTTGCGTTTAATTAATTTTAAAGGTAGCGTTCCAAGATTAAAGGCAGGAGAAGTCAATAGCGTCTATTGTGGTGCTTGTTGCTTCGCCTCAGCACATAGAGGATTGTTCTTATAACTCATTTCACGTTTATTCGTTATTTTGTCCCTGATAGCAATGAATTTGCCCCTGGTTGGTATCAAACTAAGAATGAAGGACGAACCCGTATAGGAGACACGCCTCTTAGTTTGAGCGATGCGCTCTATGACGGCCCAAACCGAGTCATCATTGATGATAACACTCCTGAAACCAATAGCTTGCCGGTCAGTGGTGGTAAGGGCGTTGATGAGTTTTTAATCACACGCACCGCGAACTCGGTTGTGATTGATGACGATAGCGAAGCCAATGTGATTGTCTTTGAGAGGGATGTTGTCATTACCTCGATTGAGAGGCCGGCTGGGTCAGAAGGGGCTTCTGTTGCCCAGTATGTCATTACCTTGTCTAGCGGCAAGACAATCACGCTTAGGAATCCGGCGAGTTTCACGTTCCAGCATTTGGGTGATGCTACGAGAACGGACCCTATATCCGCTGAAGATTTTGTTACCGCTTATGAAGACGGCTTTGCGGCCTCTGATGCTTCCCATCCGGACATCATCGGTGATGCGTCAGGTCCGAGCGGTGTGCAAGGACCGATGATTACTGGCACTGCTACGGGTTCGGTCTATGAAGGTGATCTATCGACTAGTGGCGATCTTGATGTCAATGATGATACTTTGCTCGCCTCGACAACTCCGTTCACCATCTCTACTCAAGGCACTTATGGTACAGCCTCTATCGGTGATGATGGCGAGTGGGTGTACAAGCTAGATAACGGACATGCCGATGTGAGAGCGCTCAATAGCGGTGATACTCTCACCGATACTTTTGTAGTGGATGTAAATCCCGCTAGTGGCCGTGCGGAAACTCAAACAGTCACTATTACCATTAGCGGCAGAACCGATGTATTGGGTACTAATGGTTTAGAAAGTCTTGGAGATGCGAATACGAGTGATAACCAGGCTATTTTTGGCTTCAATTTTCCAGATAACCTCATAGGAGGTAGCGGTGATGACCTGCTTGTCGGCGGATATGGTGTAGATGACATAGATCTGAGCGCGGGCGGTACAGATACCGTGGTTTATCGTATTAATAGTAGCGACCCTGATGGTTTGGTTAAAGCCGAGGATGGTGCCGATAGGGTTATGGAATTTACCCCCGGTGAGGATAAATTGGTTATTCTCGATGTTAACGGATCCCCCACGACCCTTGCTGGTTTATTCGATAGCCTAACAAAAGATGCTTTTCGACTAGGTACTTTCGGGAACGACGATGGTGATCGTCATTTAAGTTCCAGCGAATTAGATGCTGGTGCAAGAACTTATATAGAGATACGTTTTCAAGCAGACGGTACAGTCGATGGAGGACCGACATCTGCTGGAGCAGGACGCCAGCTTCAAATTAACTTTGACCGTGTGACCTCTGAGGCTTTGAATGACAGGGCGGTTTGGGATACTCTCACTGGGGGAACTAATTTTTCCTCGGATACTATTTCTACTGTTGCTCAGTTGAATAGTCTGTTCGGTGGATTCGGCAGGCCGGGTTATGACGCCGCTCTGGATGACGGGGGTTTTATCAGTATTATCGGTCCTGATGACTTGCCATCAACTTATTTTGAGATCGTGCCAATCTCTGGTGATGAAACAGGCTCGGTGACCGAAGGTGGTGCTCCCGGTGATGATAACACGGGAACGCTCACGGCATCCGGCGCTGTAATCACGCTTGTATCCAAAGAAATCACTGATAGCCCGGGCACGAGCACAGGCACATACGGCGTGATGACGTTTGATGGGACGACTTGGACTTACACACTAGATGACAGGGCGGAAGCGTTAGCTGATCAGCAGACGGCAACAGAAACCTTCACCTTTAGTGCCGTGCGTGAGACCTTTGAGGTAACGATCACGGTTACTGGGGCGAATGATGCTCCTGTCGTTGAGTCTGGCAATGAAATTGTTCAACAAGCTGGGCGGGTAGGTCAAGAGATCACGGCTATTGATCTGAGTGGTCTTTTCACTGACGTTGATACCGGCGACACCTTTACTCTGACGGTGATGGTGCTGTCTAGTGATGGTAGTACTAAGTCTGGATTGGATACACTTGGTCTTGGGTATGACTCTGGTACCAAGATGATCACCGGTACATTATTAAACAGTGTTGCTGCCGGCCCTTACACGATCGAGGTCATAGCGACAGACGGTAGCGGCGGTGAGTCCCAGCCTTCGACATTTGACATTGTGGTCGCACCCGATATCGCACCGGTAATCGGTGGTGCTGTGGACGGCACGATTGCTGAAGATGCAGCAGACCCTGTCACGGGAACGCTCACCATTACGGACGCTGAGGGCGATCCGTTGCCAACAGTCATGCTGTCAGATGGCGCTGGCCAATACGGAACGCTGACCTTTGTTGCGAGTGCGGAGGGTGGTGTTTGGACTTACACGCTGAATAACGCTAATGCGGCTGTGCAGGCGTTGGGGGATGGTGAGGTATTAACCGAAACCTTCACTTTTACCGCCAATGGAGCGGCCCCCATCACGGTGACCATCACGATTACTGGCGCGAATGATGCCCCTACGGTTAGCGGGGAGTTCTTTACTAGAGTGGGGCCGACAGGTGGACAGTTTATTCTGACCAATCTAAGCGATCAGTTCACTGACGTTGATGAGGGCGATGAATTGACTTTTACAGTGACGCTTGATGATGGTGCGGCGTTGAGCACGATCGGGCTTACTTATGACTCTGACGAAGATGAAATCACTGGTACACTGACCGAAACTGGCACTTACGTGATCAAAATCGTAGCGACCGATAAGATTGGCGCAACGGTTGAGGCGACATTTGACCTTAATATTTTGGCGGCCATACCCATAATTCAGCGTAACAGCCTCACTTATAACCCCGATGCAACGAGTATCACTATTGATGAGACAATGCTGGAGGTTACCTCTGGAAATGAATCTGACCCAGCATTGCTAGTATACACCATTACCACTCTGCCGGATGCAGGCATGCTATTGAAGAGTGGGACTCCACTCAATAACGGTGATACCTTCACCCAGGCGGATATTAACAACGGGCTCATAACCTATGTGCCATCAGTTAGCAGTCCTTATACATCACAAAGCAATCCGCTGTCCTTCACAATTTCAGATGGAGTGGCTACCCTTGAGGAGCAAACCCTCGAGATCACCTCGCGAGAGATTGTTGGGAATACGGCCTATAAAGGTGATCTATCGACTAGTGGCGATCTTGATGTCAATGATGATACTTTGCTCGACTCGACAACTCCGTTCACCATCTCTACTCAAGGCACTTATGGCACAGCCTCTATTGATGATGATGGTGAGTGGGTGTACAAGCTAGATTACGGAAATACCGATGTGAGAGCGCTCAATAGCGGTGATACTCTCACCGATACTTTTGTAGTGGATGTAAATCTCGCTAGTGGCCGTGCGGAAACTCAAACAGTCACTATTACCATTAGCGGCAGAACCGATGTATTTGGTACTAATGGTGATGATAGTAATCTTGGAGATGCGAGTACGAGTGATAACCAGGCTATTTTTGGCTTCAATAATCCTGCAAAGACCCTCCAAGATGGAGATACCCTCACAGGAGGTAGCGGTGATGACCTGCTTGTCGGCGGATATGGTCGTGATACAATAGATCTGAGCGCGGGTGGTACAGATACCGTGGTTTATCGTATTAATAGTAGCGACGGTGATGGTTTGGTTAAAGCCGAGGATGGCGAAGATTGGGTTATAGAATTTACCCCCGGTGAGGATAAATTGGTTATTCTCGATGTTAACGAATCCCCCACGACCCTTGCTGGTTTATTCGATAGCCTATCAAACGTTCACCCAGCTTATCTAGGTATTGGGGGGGACGCCGATAGTAGTGGTGATTTAAGTTCCAGCGAATTAGATGCTGGTGCAAGGTATTATATACGGATAGTTTTTCTAGCAGACGGTACAGTCGATGGAGGACCGACATCTGCTGGAGCAGGACGCCAGCTTCAAATTAACTTTGACCGTGTGACCTCTGAGGCTTTGAATGACAGGGCGGTTTTGGATACTCTCACTGGGGGAAGCAGAATTAATGCTATTCTCGATGTTGCTCAGTTGAGTAGTCTGTTCGGTGGATTCGGTAGGCCGGGTTATGACGCCGCTCTGGATGACGGGGGTTTTATCAGTATTATCGGTCCTGATGACTTGCTAGACTCTTATTTTGAGATCATCGCGGTCTATGAAGGTGATCTATCGACTAGTGGCGATCTTGATGTCAATGATGATACTTTGCTCGCCTCGACAACTCCGTTCACCATCTCTACTCAAGGCACTTATGGTACAGCCTCTATCGGTGATGATGACGAGTGGGTGTACACGCTAGATAACGGAAATGCCGATGTGAGAGCGCTCAATAGCGGTGATACTCTCACCGATACTTTTGTAGTGGATGTAAATCTCGCTAGTGGCCGTGCGAAAACTCAAATAGTCACTATTACCATTAGCGGCAGAACCGATGTATTGGGTACTAATGGTCGAGATAATCGAAATGATAGCGGCAGTGATCTTGGAGATGCGAGTACGAGTGATAATCAGGCTATTTTTGGCTTCAATTCTAGAGATACCCTCACAGGAGGTAGCGGTGATGACCTGCTTGTCGGCGGATATGGTGCCGATAGAATAGATCTGAGCGCGGGCGGTACAGATACCGTGGTTTATCGTATTAATAGTAGCTACATTCAGGGTGGTGCAAGATTGGTTAAAGCCGAGGATGGTACCGATACGGTTTTTGAATTTACCCCCGGTGAGGATAAATTGGTTATTCTCGATGTTAACGGATCCCCCATGACCCTTGCTGGTTTTTTCGATAGCCTAACAAAACATCGTTTTCAACTACGTATTAGCAGGGACGACGATCGTAGTGGTGATTTAAGTTCCAGCGAATTAGATGCTGGTGCAAGGTATGGTATAGAGATAGATTTTCACGCAAGCGGTACAGTCGATGGAGATCCGGCGTCTACTAGAGCAGGAAGCATGCTTCAAATTTTCTTTGACCGTGTGACCTCTGAGGCTTTGAATGACAGGGCGGTTTGGGATACTCTCACTGGGGGAACTAATTTTTCCGAGAATACTATTTCTACTGTTGCTCAGTTGAGTAGTCTGTTCGGTGGATTCGGCAGGCCGGGTTATGACGCCGCTCTGGATGACGGGGGTTTTATCAGTATTATCGGTCCTGATGACTTGCCAGACTCTTATTTTATCTCGGTTCTGAACGTTGATACGAGCGGTAGTGATATCGTGGGTGCGGTCTATGAAGGTGATCCATCGACTAGTGGCGATCTTGATGTCAGTGATGATACTTTGCTCGCCTCGACAACTCCGTTCACCATCTCTACTCAAGGCACTTATGGTACAGCCTCTATCGATGATGATGGCGAGTGGGTTTACAAGCTAGATAACGGAAATACCGATGTGAGAGCGCTCAATAGCGGTGATACTCTCACCGATACTTTTGTAGTGAATGTTACGGCCGATGACGACAGTGCGCAAACTCAAACAATCACTATTACCATTAGCGGCAGAACCGATGTATTTGGTACTAATGGTGATGATAGTAATCTTGGAGATGCGAGTACGAGTGATAACCAGGCTATTTTTGGCTTCAATGCTGGAAATGGCATCTTTATTAATGATTTACTCACAGGAGGTAGCGGTGATGACCTGCTTGTCGGCGGATATGGTCGTGATTTTATATCTCTGGGCGCAGGCGGTACAGATACCGTGGTTTATCGTATTAATAGTAGCGACCCTGATGGTTTGGTTAAAGCCGAGGATGGCCGCGATACGGTTATAGAATTTACCCCCGGTGAGGATAAATTGGTTATGCTCGATGTTAACGAATCCCCCACGACCCTTGCTGGTTTATTCGATAGCCTAACAAAAGATGCTTTTCAACTAATGCGTCTCGGGGATATCGATGGTGATCGTAATTTAAGTTCCAGCGAATTAGATGATGAGGCAAGAGTTTATATAGAGATACGTTTTCAAGCAGACGGTACAGGACCGACATCTGGTGGAGCAGGACTCGTGCTTAGAATTGAGTTTGACCGTGTGACCTCTGAGGCTTTGAATGACAGGGCGGTTTGGAATACTCTCACCGGGAGCACTGATTTTTCCGAGAATACTATTTCTACTGTTGCTCAGTTGAGTAGTCTGTTCGGTGGATTTGGCAGGCCGGGTTATGACGCCGCTCTGGATGACGGGGGTTTTATCAGTATTATCGGTCCTGATGACTTGCCAGACTCTTATTTTGAGATCATCTCTGGTGATGAAACAGGCTCGGTGACCGAAGATGGTGCTCCCGGTGATGATAACACGGGAACGCTCACGGCCCCCAGTCATACGATCACGCTTGTATCCAAAGAAATCACTGATAGCCCGGGCACGAGCACAGGCACATACGGCGTGATGAGGTTTAATGCGAGCAGTGGCGAGTGGGTTTACACACTAGATGACAGGGCGGAAGCGTTAGCTGATCAGCAGACGGCAACAGAAACTTTCATCTTTAGTGCCGGGGATCCGACCTTTGAGGTAACGATCACGATTACTGGTGCGAATGATGCTCCTGTCGTTGAGTCTGGCAATGAAATTGGTGAACAAGCTGGGCGGGTAGGTCAAGAGATCGAGGCTATTGATCTGAGTGGTCTTTTCACTGACGTTGACACCGGCGATACCTTTACTCTGACGGTGATGGTGCTGTCTAGTGATGGTAATACTAGGACGGCGTTGGATACACTTGGTCTTGAGTATGACTCTGATACCAAGATGATCACCGGTACATTATTAAACAGTGTTGCTGCCGGCCCTTACACGATCGAGGTCATAGCGACAGACGATGGCGGCGATGAGTCCCAGCCTTCGACATTTGACATTGTGGTCGCACCCGATATCGCACCGGTAATCGGAGGTGATGTGGACGGCACGATTGCTGAAGATGCAGCAGACCCCCTTATGGGGACGCTCACCATTACGGACGCTGAGGGCGATCCGTTGCCAACAGTCATGCTGTCAGATGGCGCTGGCCAATACGGAACGCTGACCTTTGTTGCGAGTGCGGAGGGTGGTGTTTGGACTTACACGCTGAATAACGCTAATGCGGCTGTGCAGGCGTTGGGGAAAGATGATACATTAACCGACGACTTTACCTTTACCGCTGAAGGTGCGGCCCCCATCACGGTGACCATCACGATTAGTGGTGTGAATGACGCTCCTGAGCTTGTGTCTGGCGCGGAAATCGAAGATCAAGATGGGAATGTAGGTCAGCTGATAGATCCGATTTCAGAGAGCGATTTGCGGGCTCGTTTTGTTGACGCTGACACTGATAATGCTGCCTTGGTATTGACGGTGATGGTGCTGGCTAGTGATGGTACTAGGTCTGGATTGGATACGATCGGTCTTGGGTATAATTCTACCGATGGGATCACTGGTACACCGAGTGCTGCTGGCACTTACACAATCGAGGTTACGGCGAGTGACGGCGAGGAATCCATTGCCTTTACATTTGACATTGTGGTCGTGCACCCACCGGTAATCGGGAACGATAGTCCCACCGAGATTGGAGAGGATGCTGGATCTCCTATTACGGGAAGGCTCACCATTACTGATCAAGATTCTTCTGCTCCGTTCCGACCCATCGCGCTTACAGATGATAGCGATGGTACGGACGATGGCATTGTCAAGGGCGAATACGGTACGCTGACTTTTGATTCGAATACTGGCGCTTGGTCTTACATGGTTGATGAAAGGGCGCAGGCCCTGAATGATGATACTCCGGGGACCGACAGATTCGTCTTTACCTCCGAAGGTGCGACTGACTTTGAGTTAGTTATCACGGTGACTGGGACGAATGATGACCCTGCGATTGCGATGGTGGATGATGGTTCCGGCACCGGCACTCTTGTCTCTGCATCCATCGGTGATCAAAGCGGGACGGAAGGTGAGGATACAATTATTGATCTAAGTGGTGTTTTCATCGACCCTGATGACGTCTTGAATGTGGTACCCACGGCTACGTTAGATTCTGATGGGACAGCGGTCGTGTTCGACGGCACTAATAACTCTTTTAGTTATGATCCTGATACCGAGATGCTCACCATCAATTTGGCTGATATCGGCGAATACACGATCAGCGTTGAGGCGACGGACGGTGGAACTGGCCCTGCTGTCACTTCGGAATTCACCTTTACGGTCGTGGAGCAACAAATCAGTGGTGATAGCGAGGGTTCGGTTACCGAAGATGATCCCGGCAACACCCCCGCCATGGGAACGCTCACTAGGAGCAACGCCTCTACATCACTTGAGCTTACAGGTGAGGGCGTGATGAATGATGGGGCCGGCACGTTTACGCGTGAAGGCAAATACGGCACGATGACTTTTGTGGCGAGCGCATCCGGCGGCGATTGGTCTTACGTACTAGATAACACGCATGTCGATGTGCAGGGGTTGGGGGTTGGTGAGACATTAACTGAAACCTTCGTTTTTACTACCACAGGTGTCTCTAGTGATTTTACCGTAACAATCACGATAGAAGGTGCCAATGATGCCCCGGTGCTCGCCAGGTCTCAAGGGACGATAGAAGGGCAGACAGGTCAGACGCTGGAAAGCATTAATCTGCTCGATCTTTTCAATGACCCTGACGGCGATGAATTGGAACTGACTGTCACGGCAACGTTCAATGAATCCGCGATCTCTTTGGATGATGCTGGTTTTACCCATACCATAAACGATGAGGACCAGACCCAGACGTTCTCCGGCGCGCCGCAGGCCGAAGGTACTTATGTGATCACGGTTGTGGCTGAGGACGAGGGCGGCGCAACGGCTACGTCGACATTTACCATTAACGCCATAAGCGGTACCCGGCCGCTACTCAGACCTCTGAGTGCCCCTCAACCGCCACTGAATGAAGATGACCCCCCCATAACGGGCAGATTGGTCATTTATGACGAGGAACGTGATCCATTGCCAGATATCGTGATTGAAAATGCCGATGTATCAGGAGTCTTTAGAGGCCTCTACGGCTCGGTATCAATAGAAAAAACCGGCGAAACAGATGCGGGGCGTGCAGGCAGTGAAATTTGGGAGTGGACATACACGCTGGATGAGAGAGCGCAGGCGTTGGGAGTGTTCAAGGAGGGTGATCCCATACCATTTGAATCCTTCTCCTTTATCCCTGAGGGGGTACCTGGTGCAGCAAACGCTCAGATAGAAATCAGGATTGTAGGGGCGAATGATGTTCCTATGGTTAGCGGGGAGTTCTTTAATAGAGAGGGGACGACAGGTGGACAGTTTACTCTGAACAATCTAAGCGATCAGTTCACTGACGTTGATGAGGGTGATGAATTGACTTTTGAGGTGACGCTTGATGATGACAGACCGTTGAGCACGATCGGGCTTACTTATGATTCTGACGAAGATGAAATCACTGGCACGCTGACCGAAGCTGGCACTTACGTGATCAAAATCGTAGCGACCGATAAGAGTGGCACAACGGTTGAGGCGACATTTGACCTTAGTATCGTGCCGGCCATACCTGAAATTCAGCGTAGCAGCCTCACTTATAATCCCGATGAGACGAGTATCACTATTGATGAGACAATACTGAAGGTTACCTCTGGAAATGAATCTGACCCAGCATTGCTAGTATACACCATTACCACTCTGCCGGATGCAGGCAAGCTATTGAAGAGTGGGACTCAACTCAATGACGGTGATACCTTCACCCAGGCGGATATTAACAACGGGCTCATAACCTATGTGCCAAATGTTAGCAGTCCTTCTACATCACAAAGCAACCCGCTGTCCTTCACATTTTCAGATGGAGTTGAAACCCTTGAGGAGCAAACCCTCCAGATCACTTCGCGAGAAGTTTTTGTGGATGAGACCCCGGCCGAAGATAACACGATAGATCGTTCTGGTGAAGCAGCCCCGCAGAAGATCGAGGCGGGAGATGGTAGTGATACCATCACTGGCGGAGATGGTAATGACCAAATAGATGGTGGTGCTGGCGATGATGAGATTAAGCTTACCCGCACAGTCGGTGACGTAGAAGAAGACGCCGGCGCCGATGAAGTGCTTTATACGTTCAGTTATGATGGTGTTGGTATTGATGGCGGTGATGAGATTGTAGGTTTTAAGCGCGGACAAGATAAGTTAACATTCGTTGTCGATCGTAATTTCGATAGTCTGACAGAGTTTCTACAAAGCCTCAATGGTGCGGACGATGAAGATTTGACCGATGATGATGCCTTTATCGTCACCATGGTGTGGGGACTTGATACGGATGGCGATTTCTATTTTGATGGTGTGTTGTTACACTTCAAGGAAGGAACATCTTTCGGCGGCGGGCGGATTTTTAGCCCTGTGGTCCAGATCACTTTTGATGAGCGTCTTGGTCTTCACGATTTGATTGAGATTCTGGGCGGGGCGGAGAATGTTGCGAATAATTTTGACGGCGGCCTCACAGCATTCAAGAATCTGGATGAGGTTTTGCCACGTCTGTTTGGCGAGGGGAGCATTGGTTTTAAGGTTGTTGCTCCTCCTTCTGATACTAGCGGAGCAAGCGAGCGGGCGAGCGAAGAGCCCCTAGAACCTCCCATTTATGAGACGCTTAGTGAGCAGCTTGACGATGACCTGCAACCAACCAGCTTTGAGTTAGGCGGCGGAGAGACCGATATCATCTAACGCTGTCAAAGGCCTCTCAGAACACCTGAACAAAGACGAGATGCTTAAACCCATTTTGCTCCAGCATATTATGCCAGCACATGATGAATGAATCTTTAGGCGGCAGTAATGCAGAAGGCTTCTGTAAGCGGGCCTCCTCAAAGATCTGATGTAAGCCTCAAAAGTAGATAAAACGCTGAGAACAGACCTAAACACGGTATCTGTGGTTAAATGCTGTTGACTCTTACCTTGGTTGCACCTGATAATGAAGTCCAAGGGAGATATAGCGTTCACTTGGTTTTAACAGACCCCCCTTACTTCCTCGATGGACTTGATTCTGATTGGAAAAAAGGCAATCAAAAAGCAAGCAAATCCACTGGTTCAGTTCGTGGTTTGCTAGTGGGTATGAAATTTGACGCTAAGCAAGGCATTGCTTTACAAGAATTTATGAACGCCGTTGCTATAGAATGGCATAGAATATTGGTCTCTGGCGGGTTTGTCTTATCATTTTCACAACCACGCTTATCGCATAGAATGGCTTTAGGCATAGATGATGCAGGGTTTGAAATAGGGGATATTTACGCTTGGCGGTTTACCCAACGAGCACAATTTAAGGCTTTTTCCCAAGATCATTTTGTCAAGAAAAGAGGCTTACCAAAAAAAGAAGAACGGCGGCTAATTAGAGAATTGGCAGGTAGAAAAACCCCTCAATTCAGACCGCAATATGAATCTATTATTATGGCACAAAAGCCAAAAGAGGGGACCTTTGTAGACAATTGGCTACAGTATAGGACCGGCTTGATTGACGGCACAAAAACGCTAGACGAGCACCTCCCGTCAACTGTAATGACAGTAGAAAAGCCCGACAGTGTAGAAAGAGAACATAGCAACCACTTAACGCCGAAGCCTGTAAAGCTACTCAGTCATTTGATAGAGGTTTTTACTGAAAAAGGACAAACAGTATTAGACCCATTTTTAGGCAGTGGTTCGACGGCAATAGCATCTATGCAAACAGATAGAAGTTGCATAGGTATTGAAATCAATGATAATTATATAGACATAGCAAAGCAAAGATTGGAAAGCATCTATGGCAAAAATTAGACCAAAAAAGCATTGCCTCCATAATGAACATAAGGATTACTAACATGACACAGCCCACAGAAAAACGTACGTGGCTTATAATCTCTCGCCTTTTGTGGCTTCTATGGCTTGTCCCTGTAATTCTGTTTCTAACTTTAGGGCCTATATCTGCGGAAGAAAATGATCCCGAAGCCCAGTATGATCTTGGCTGGAGGTATTACTACATCTCTGAAGATTATGAAAAAGCCTTGGAGTCGTTCACCAAATCTGCCGAGCAAGGTCATGCGGAAGCACAGAATTATCTTGGTGTAATGTATGAAAATGGAGAAGGCGTCCTACCAGATTATAAACAGGCTATTCATTCGTACACTAAATCTGCCGAGCAAGGTCATGCCTCGGCGCAGTATAATCTCGGTAGAATGTATTATTATGGAAAAGGCGTTCCACAAGATGATAAACAGGCGGTTCATTGGCACACCGAAGCCGCAAAGCAAGGTTATGCAGGGGCGCAGTATAGTCTTGGTGTGATGTATTACAAAGGGGACGGTGTCCCGCAAGATGATAAAAAAGCCTATATGTGGTTAAACCTTGCTATTCATAATGGATATTCAGAGGCACAAGAAATTAGAGACGGAGTGGAAGACATACTTAGCTTTCAAGATCTGATAGAAGCACAAGAGATGGCAAAGCGTTGCCTCAAGAGTGGATATGAGAATTGCTAAGATGACACAACCCACAGAAAAACGTACATGGCTTATAATCTCTCGCCTTTGGCGGCTTACATGGCTTATCCCAGCAATTCTATTTATAACTTTAGGGGCTATATCTGCGGAGGAATCTGAAAAAGAGGCACAGTATAATCTGGGTGTGATGTATGCCGATGGCTTAGACGTCCCACAAGACTATGAGAAAGCCTTTGAATTGTTCAGCAAATCTGCAGAGCAAGGTCATGCAGAGGCACAAAACTATCTTGGTTTCATGTATTTTAGGGGTTTTGGTGTCCAACAAGATTCCAAAGAAGCTGTTCATTGGTACACCAAAGCCGCAGAGCAAGATTATGCACCCGCACAAAATAATCTTGGCGATAGCTATAAATACGGGGAAGGTATCCTACAAGATTATAAACAGGCTATTCATTGGTACACCAAAGCCGCAAAGCAAGGCTACGCAGATGCCCAGACTAGTCTTGGTCAGATGTATAACGACGGGGAAGGCGCCCTACAAGATTATAAACAGGCTGTTCATTGGTACACAAAAGCAGCTAAGCAAGGTTATGCGATAGCGCAAGCTCATCTTGGTCATATGTATTTCTTTGGAGAAGGTGTTCCAAAAAATTCTAAAAAAGGACATATGTGGTTTAACCTTGCTATTCATAACGAATTACCAAAAGCACAAAAAAATGATGATAGTATACGTAATTTTAACAAAAAAATGCTTAAGCTATTCAGAGAAAGTAGAGACATAGTGGCAGAGATACTTAGTTCTCAAGATTTGATAGAAGCACAAGAGATGGCAAAGCGTTGCCTCAATAGTGGATATGAGAATTGCTAAGATGCCACAACCCACAGAAAAACGTACGTGGCGTATAAGATCTAGCCTTTGGCCGCTTACATGCCTTATCCCTGTAATTCTGTTTATAACTGTAGGGTGTATATCTGCGGAGGAAAGTGAGGTAGAAGCACTGTATAAGCTTGGCAATACGTATTACTACGGGAAAGGCGTTCCGAAAGATGAAGAAAAAGCCATTGAGTTATTCACAAAATCTGCGGAACAAGGCTATATAAAGGCACAGAATCATCTTGCCTCGTTGTATTCTGGGGGTTATGGCGTCCTACAAGATTTTAAACAAGCTTTTCATTGGTACAGCAAATCTGCCGAGCAAGGCAATGCGGCGGCACAGTATAGCCTTGCTAAAATGCACGCAGAAGGGAAGGGCGTCCCTAGAGATGAAAAACAAGCGGTTTATTGGTTCACCAAAGCAGCTGAGCAAGGTCTTGCAAGGGCACAGCATTCTCTTAGCCTGAAATATCACCACGGAGAAGGCGTCCCTCAAGATGATAAAAAATTTTATATGTGGATAAACCTTGCTATTCATAACGGAATACCAAGCTCACGAGAACTTAGAGACGCACTAGCAATTACAATTAGCTCTCAAGATTTGATAGAAGGACAAGAGATGGCAAAACGTTGTCTCGATAGTGGATATAAGGATTGCTAACATGATTAAGATCTACTCAATCACTCTATTGTTTGGCTTAATATTGCTTGGCCTTGCAGTTCTGAATCTGTATCATCTTGGTATTATACCTTTTCCTGAGAGAGGTCATGAGCAATATAATCTTGGCAATATGTATTATTTTGGAAGAGGCGTCCCGAAAGATTATGAAAAAGCCATTGAGTCGTTCACTAAAGCTGCGAAAAAAGGTCATACAAGGGCACAGTACAGTCTTGGTGTGATTTATGACAATGGAAAAGGCGTTCCGAAAGATCAAGAAAAAGCTATTGAATGGTATACCAAAGCCGCAAAGCAAGGCCTTAAGATAGCTCAGAATAGTTTAGGTAACATATATGAAAACGGACGAGGCACTCAGAAAAATGCTCTAAAGGCTATTCAATCGTTTGAGAAAGCCGCAGAGCAAGGGGATGTAGTAGCTCAGAATAAGCTTGGTGTGATTTATGACAATGGAAAAGGCATTCCAAAAAATCACGTCCAAGCCTTTAAATGGTTCAAAAAAGCAGCTGAACAAGGTGATAGAGAAGCGCAGAATAAGATTGGTAAGATGTATCTAAATGGATCAGGTGTTTCACAAGATGTTAAAAAAGCCCATATGTGGTTAACCATTGCTCTTCATAACCGATATTTAGAAGCACACAAAACTAGAGACATAACGATAAAAAAACTTAGCAAAAAAGGTTTCATAGAAGCGCAAAGAATGGCACAACGTTGCATCAAAAATCGATATAAGAATTGCTAAGATGACTAAGATCTACTCAATCACTCTATTGTTTGGCTTAATATTGCTTGGCCTTGCAATTCTGAATCTGTATCATCTTGGTATTATACCTTTTCCTGAGAAAGGTCAAGAGCAAAATAATCTTGGCAATATGTATTACAATGGTAATGGCGTCCCGAAAGATTACCAAAAAGCTATTGAGTCATTCACTAAAGCTGCCGAACAAGGTCATACAGGGGCGCAAAATAATCTTGGCAAGATGTATTACAGAGGTAATGGCGTCCCGAAAGATTACCAAAAAGCTATTGAGTGGTTCACTAAAGCTGCGGAAAAAGGTCATATAAAGGCGCAAAATTATCTTGGTAAGATGTATTATTTTGGAAGAGGCGTCCCGAAAGATTATAACAAAGCTATTGAATGGTACACCAAAGCCGCAATGCAAGGTGATCTGTGGGCGCAGAATAATTTAAGTAATATATATGAAAACGGACGAGGCACTCCAAAAAATGCTCTAAAAGCTGTTCAATGGTTTGAGAAAGCCGCAGAGCAGGGTGATGTAATAGCTCAGAATAAGCTTGCTGTGATTTATGGCAATGGAATAGGCATTCCAAAAAATCACGTCCAAGCCTTTAAGTGGTTCAAAAAAGCAGCTGAACGAGGTAATAGAAAAGCGCAGAATAAGATTGGTAAGATGTATCTAAATGGATCAGGTGTTCTAAAAGATGTTAAAAAAGCCCATATGTGGTTAACCATTGCTCTTCATAACGGATATTTAGAAGCACACAAAACCAGAGACATAACAATAAAGAAACTTAGCAATAAAGGCTTTATAGAAGCACAAAGGATGGCACAGCGTTGCCTCAAGCGTGGATATAAGAATTGCTAAAACATGACACAGACTACGAAAAAACGTACGTGGCATATAAGGTCTCACCTTTGGTGGCTTACATTGCTTGGCCTTGCAGTTCTGTTCGTTAAAGGGGGCGACATCTTAGGGCTTATATCTGCGAAGCATGATGATGCAAGGACGCAGAATGAACTTGGTGTGATGTATGGAGAAGGGGAAGGCGTCCCACAAGACTATGAGAAAGCCTTTGAGTTGTTCACCAAATCTGCAGAGCAAGGCTTTGCGGCGGCGCAGTATAATCTTGGTTGGATGTATGGAGAAGGGAAAGGCGTCCCACAAGACTCTGAGAAAGCCATTGACTGGTTTACCAAATCTGCAGAGCAAGGTTTCGCAGAGGCGCAGAATGAACTTGGTTGGATGTATGGAGAAGGGGAAGGCGTCCCACAAGACTCTGAGAAAGCCTTTGAGTGGTACACCAAATCTGCGGAGCAAGGTCTTGCGGCGGCGCAGTATAATCTTGGTTGGATGTATGATACTGGAAGAGGCGTTCCGCAAGATGATAAACAGGCTGTTCATTGGTACACCAAATCTGCAGAGCAAGGTTTCGCAGAGGCGCAGTATAATCTTGGTCTGATGTATGATATTGGAAGAGGCGTCCCACAAGATGATAAACAGGCTGTTCATTGGTACACCAAATCTGCAAAGCAAGGTGAGCCAGAGGCGCAGCTTTATCTTGGTTATATGTATTACAGTGGTGCTGGCGTCCTGCAAAATTACAAAAGATCCTATATGTGGATCAATCTTGCTATTCATAACGGAAATCCAGCCTTTCGAGAAATTGGAAACATAGCGGCAAAGAAACTTAGCTCTCAAGATTTGATAGAAGCGCAAGAGATGACAAAGCGTTGCCTCGATAGTGGATATGAGAATTGCTAATGGATCAAGGGTCAAAATCCGTGATAGGTGTTTAATATCGCTGGAGAGAATGTCGCGAGGATGAAATCCGCACTTCGCTATGAAACAGGACTCCATCATAGATATCTTTTGGCAAAGAAACTATAGAACTTATAGCTGGATAAGAACCACCACAAATCAGAACATCTCAACAAAGACGAGATGCTTAAACCCATTTTGCTCCAGCATATTATGAATGTCGCGAGGATGAAATCCGCACTTCGCTATGAAACAGGACTCCATCATAGATATCTTTTGGCAAAGAAACTATAGAACTTATAGCTGGATAAGAACCATCACAAAATGCACGCCATCGGCGGCTTTTAATAGTTTGGTTCAGGCGTAAACCGTAAGGAGCAAAAAGGCAAATGGGAACATCTTTTCCCCGTCACGATGTTTGACGATGATACTCTGCTCCTGCAACGCGATGATCACATCCAGCTTGTTTATAAGCATGCGATCTCGACAATCATGCCAACAGCTTCAATTGCATTTTATAGCGACAAGTAAGGTGAGGAGATAAAATCTTCGTAAGACCTGGCCACTGTGCTTTAAGCGCGGGGGTTTCGTTTGGCGTTTCTTTGCAAAACCCTCATCTCACGGTAAATATCTTGACTACCTCTAAGGGTATAACGCAAAACTAAGATGAGGTCAAGAGGAACGAAAAAGCCCAGAAAATTGCCAAAAAAAGACCTCCAAAAGGAGGCCTTAATCGCTATTAGTAGCACATAAGAACTCTACTAATAGCCTTGATTGACCCTCCTGTCAACAGAAAAAAGCACTTTTTCTGAGAGGATTTTTATACGCTCAATTTGGGTGGCACGTTATTATACTATGACAGACTATCTTCACGGATTACTTGATGTTGACCGTAATAGAGTGACTTCAACCGGAAGGCGGACACACAATCCCCTCCATAACTGGGTAGAAACCCGAGCGGCTCGATTTAAACCCACGCCTGGTTTTAATCGCTTCGAAGCGATCAACCTCCTTAAGAGCCATGGGCTGCGGATTCCGGTTAACGAACATGGCGCAAAATGGACAGAGAGACTGATCCTGCACATAGACCTGCTAGTCAAATTCACAATGGAAAAAGATTGGCAGGCCGGACAGGCGATCGTCTGGATGTCCGTAGACGAAACGGCCACTCGCCTCGGCATCAGCACTAAGCAAGTTTCCAGGCAAGAAAAACAGCTGCTGAAACTCGGCGTACTGTTCTGGAACGACGCAGGGAATCGTAGACGAACCGGCGAACGCGACCAGAATGGCAACGTAATTTTCGCATTCGGTGTCAACATAACGGCGCTTGGAACAATGCTGGATGATCTTCGAGAGGCTAAGAAGAAAATCGATAGAGATCACTGCGAGAGAAAAGCGAGCAAAAAAATCCTGTCGGGTTTGCGGCAAGAATGGCGGTCTGTTTTCAAGTATGCCTCCGATAACAACCAAGCCCAATCAAAGACATATACCAAAATCATGGAAATAACAGAGCAAGCTAAGAAGTTTCTCACTAAGAGAATCCGCTATAATACCGGAATTGACTACATCAACCACTACATTCATGAGCTTCGTTGTGCGCTTAATCGCCTTAAAAAGATCCTGCACCCTTCTCAGTCCGCTCCGGACAGCCAGGAATCCTCTGAAGCCTGTGGACAAACCTGTGTATACACTGAAGAAGACGCTCAAAAAGAGGCCAAAAAAGACCAGCTCGGTGACCCCGAATCTGTCCAGCTAGCCCCCCCCAAAAGGGGGGACACATGTAAGAATACAAAACCTAAAGCTAAAATTTATAGCAGTACTAGTAGTACAACCGAACGAGAAGAACCCTCTCCTCAAGCACCCGACGTGGTAGAAGATTGCCATAAAGGGGAAGAAGAGCCAACCGAAGCCCCCCCGATCCTCCAGCGGGGCAAGCCCACAAATCCGATACAACGAAGTGCGGAGAAACAAAAGGAAAGAGACCGGATGATGAAAAACCGAGACGAGAGGTATGATCCACGTCAGGTAAGAAAACACATCGATCTTGGTCGACTACACCCCCATGTACCAAGCTTCATTCGTCACCAATGGGATGGCTCCTGGTCTGGCTTGTACTATTACGCAAAAATATGGAAAGACGACTTGGGTCTTTCTAATAAAATGATCCAAGAAGCCACGTCGATTATGGGAACAGAAGCTCTGGTGATCGCAATACTCATTACCCACTGGAAAAACGAGCTGGGGCTGATTGATAGAACCCCCGCTGCCTATCTTTGGGGTATGATCAGGAAGGCCCAGTCAGGAAATTTGAACCTTCCTAAAACCATCTACTCACTACAGAACAGGAATAAATATCAGTAAAAAGCTCAGTAGGCTTGCCCTTAAGATCATCTGGCCTCTTAAAACCGATTTTAAGCGTGGTGTGGTGCCGCAAATACATTATGGCCCTCCACAATACCAAAAAGAGAAAACAGCTCACTGAGAGCCGATCAGACTTAACTCCAGTTGCACTCAATCACTTCATTGGTTCTCAGTGCTTTTATAAACACGCTATTGTTGATACCGTGACATATCACTACAGAACAGGAAGTAATTACGCCGCTTTAGGAGCCTCGTACAATCTTAAAATCTCGGCAATTCCCTGATAATCGGGGTTCAATTCTCGGGCGGTATACTTGTTATCTATGTCAATCTCAATAGTGACGGAGGTTATAAGAAATCTAACCAGAACCTCGGGTTCATTCCTATAAGCCCTTATCAACGCTTTGAACTTTCTTTTGTTCAGCGTAATGAGCGCCGGCAAAGCTTCCAAGGAGGTCAGTTTCTTTTCCGCGTCCTCGAGATCGCTTTCGTTTTTCATGATGTGTTTGCGGAACGAATCAAGTTTATAATCCCCCGTGGCTAAAGCGTCTGTTAACCTATCGATACGATGGCGATATCCATCACGTTCTTTTTCGGCCTTTCTGATATGACGCTGCCGATCCTTTTGTAATTCAAGCTTGGGAGCGTTCCACTCATCCCATCGAGTGCCTGGATCTAACACTATCTGTTCGTAAGTCGTGCGGTGCGCCTTGTTAATATTGATCTTGCGGGTTTCTTTGCAGCTCTGTGTATATTTATGATTGGGGCAAATAACGTAAATGTGAGTACTACGAATGGTCTTGGCCCCGCATTGTGAACAATAAATATCAAATCCTATTGGCTCGTATTTTGTACGAGGACTTTTTTGAGAAGCGGCGTTTTTTTGCATGAGATGCTGAGCCTCCATCCATTGCTCATCAGAAATAATTCTGAGGTCTTCACAAGTACCGGACTGCCATATCTCTTTTGGGTTTTGGCGTATATGGCGGACGCCGGTGAGGGGGTGTTTGTCAAAATTGTGACGATTCCACACGATCTGGCCTGTATAAATTGGATTCTGCAAGATACCATTACCGCGTCCACGATGCCCGGTGACGGTCGAGCTGCGCCATTTACCGCCACGCTGCGAAGGAATGCCCTCCTTATTAAGGGAGGCCACAATCTCGCCGACTGTTTTGCCGGAGCAGAATTCATTGTAAATGCGTTGCACGATTTTGGCTTCCTCAGGCTGAATCTCTCGTAATCCTGATTCTGGTACCCCCTGATCATTTAAGTATTTGATCTTATAGCCATAAGGGAGCGCGCCGGCCGCTTTGCCTTGACGAATATTACCGGCTTGCCCTCGTTTCACTCGATGAGAGATTTGTTCTATCTGCATCGAATTCATCGTCCCCGATAACCCCACATGTATCTTTTGAATTCTACCCTCCATCACCGTGAAGATAGGTATGCCGTAATACGTGCATAACCGAAAGATTTCGTCCGTCTCACTTAAACTACGGCTTATGCGGTCTAAAGACTCTGAGACGATAGCCGCAATCTTTTGTTGTTTGATGGCGTCCATCAAACGCATCATAGATGGGCGATTTATAATAAAACTGCCACTGATCGCATTATCAGTAAAAAGCTCAGTAGGCTGGCCCCTGAGATCATCTTGCCTCTCGATGTATTGCTTGCATTCTATGACCTGGTCTTCGCACGAACGCTCATTCTGCAGATCTGAGGAATATCGTGCGTAAATCGCAATCGGTAATTTGAATTGATCCATAGTTTTCTCCTTTAGTTGGGTGCTTTATAATATTGCATGATATTTTATTTTCACACTATCATATTGCTTCTTTTATGATATCATATTACCCTATGTGTTGCAAGGCCATTTTAACTTGGTATTGTGGTTTTTTCTGAGTAGCGGTTGTCGGCATGAAAGTTGCTGGCCTAACGAATTTTAAGGGTGGGTAAGACAAGAGCACGGTCGTGCTCAACCTTGTCGTTATCGTCATTCCTTCGGCGGTTTTACAAAACCAACGGCCAGAAGGGATAAGGTCGTATCACCGAAAGGGTAAAGAACAAATTGGTTCAATACAAAGGACAATTACACTGGTAGGATGCTTGAATCTAAGCGAAAAGTTAATAAGCTGGGTCTTAAAGACCGCACAAAAACCAACAAATGAAGGGGTGGAGATGAGTAAACGTAAGGTTAAAGGGTTTAGAATTGGCCTGAGTTATGCTCAAGGCTTTGATGAATTGGCTCTAAGATTAAAATATGACGAAAACAAGACTGGGCCTGAATTAATCGCAGAAGCCCTAGAGCTTCTTTTTTCTGAAAGGGATCGCAATCCGCAAGTCCGAAAGGTTGAGTCAAAACCTAAAAACAAAGAAAAATGGACGAAGGAACCTGCTGTTTTTAAAATATTTAGAATATCTGAAATTTATATATCCCTCTTTGATGGAATGCTCGCAAGAGTAAAATATACAGAAGACAAACACAGGCGTGCTCTCATGGAGGAGGCCCTCGATCTCTTATTCGATAAATATGATAAATCTCCGAATTTTTTTCGTATACAAATGCATGCGCAACAAGAGTTCAAGGAATTGGTCACGAGGATGAAATACGCCGAAGGTAAAAATGCTCCAACCTTGATCGAAGAAGCAATTGAACTCTTGCTTCGCAAATACCCCAAACCCAAATGATACAATTGTATCGTTTAAAGGGAGCAAACCTTCCGCTCATAGCGGGTTTTGATCAATCGCTAACGGGTGCTTTCCAGTAGATAAAACGCTGAGAACAAACGCTGAGAACAGACCTAAACACGGTATCTGTGGTTAAATGCTGTTGACTCTTACTTTGGTTGCACCTGATAATGAAGCCCAAGGGAGATTTTGAACAGTGACGTTATTCAGAAAATATCGAACATGACACAGCCCACGGAAAAACGTAACCCAGCAGCAGATCCCTCCGATTCTGACCAATCTTTTTATAGCAAACTTCCTGAGACCCTTGTAGAAGATATCACTAAGAGTGCTAAGAAAGGTGATATGGATGCCCAGTATAATCTTGGTGTGATGTATTACGAAGGGTACGGTGTTCCGCAAGATTATAAACAGGCTGTTCATTGGTACACCAAATCTGCAGAGCAAGGTGATACAGAGGCGCAGTATAATCTGGCTTGGATGTATTACGAAGGGGACGGTGTCCCGCAAGATGATAAACAGGCTGTTCATTGGTACACCAAATCTGCAGAGCAAGGCTTTGCGGGGGCGCAGTATAGTCTTGGTGTGATGTATTACAAAGGGGACGGCGTCCCGCAAGATGATAAACAGGCTGTTGATTGGTACACCAAATCTGCGGAGCAAGGTGATACAGAGGCGCAGTATAATCTTGGTTTGATGTATTACGAAGGGGAAGGGGCCCCGCAAGATGATAAACAGGCTGTTCATTGGTTCACCAAATCTGCGAAGCAAGGTTATGCAGAGGCGCAGTTTAATCTTGGTGTGATGTATTACAGTGGTGATGGCGTTCCGCAAGACTATCAGAAAGCCATTGAGTGGTTCACCAAATCTGCAGAGCAAAGTGAGAGAGAGGCACAGTATAGTCTTGGTGAGATGTATGATAATGGAAGAGGCGTTCCGCAAGATGATAAACAGGCTGTTCATTGGTACACCAAATCTGCGGAGCAAGGTGATACAGAGGCGCAGTATAATCTTGGTAATATGTATTATTATGGAAGAGGCGTTCCGCAAGATGATAAACAGACTGTTGATTGGTTCACCAAATCTGCAAAGCAAGGTTTTGCGTGGGCGCAGTATAATCTTGGTGTGATGTATGTCAATGGAAGAGGTATCCCGCAAGATGATAAACAGGCTGTTCATTGGTTCACCAAATCTGCGGAACAAGGTTTTGCGTGGGCGCAGTATAATCTTGGTAATATGTATTATTATGGAAGAGGCGTTCCGCAAGATTTTGAACAGGCTGTTCATTGGCTCGCCAAATCTGCGGAACAAGGTGTTGCAAGGGCGCAGTTTAATCTTGGTCTGATGTATTACAATGGAAGAGGCGTTCCGCAAGATTACAAAAAAGCCTATATGTGGTTCAACCTTGCTAGTCATAACGGATATTCAGAAGGACAAAAAGCTGGAGACACAGTGGCAAAGAAACTTAGCTTTCAAGATTTGATAGAAGCACAAGAGATGACAGATCGTTGCCTCGATAGTGGATATGAGAATTGCTAATGGATCAATGGTTCAATTCCAAGTATATCTTATCGCTAACGGGTGCTTTCCAGTAGATAAAACGCTGAGAACAGACGCTGAGAACAGACCTAAACACGGTATCTGTGGTTAAATGCTGTTGACTCTTACTTTGATTGCACCTCATAATGAAGCCCACAAGGAGATTTTGAATAGTGACGTTATTCAGAAAATATCGAACATGACACAGCCCACGGAAAAACGCACGTGGCGAATAAGGTCTCACCTTTTGTGGCTTACATGGCTTGTCCCTGCAATTATGTTCGTAACTTTAGGGTCTATATCTGCGGAGCAAGGTGATGGAAGGGTGCAGTTTAATCTTGGTGTGATATATTACAATGGTGATGGCGTCCCGCAAGATTATAAAAAAGCCATTGAGTTGTTCACCAAATCTGCAAAGCAAGGTTATGCAGAGGCGCAGTATAATCTTGGTCTGATGTATTACAGTGGTGATGGCGTTCCGCAAGACTATGAGAAAGCCATTCATTGGTACACCAAATCTGCGGTGCAAGGTTATGCAGAGTCGCAGTATAATCTTGGTGTGATGTATTACAGTGGTAATGGCGTTCCGCAAGACTATGAGAAAGCCATTTATTGGTACACCAAATCTGCAAAGCAAGGCCTTGCGGCGGCACGGTATAATCTTGGTGTGATGTATGTCAATGGAAGAGACGTCCCGCAAGATTATAAACAGGCTGTTCATTGGTACACCAAATCTGCAGAGCAAGGTCATGCGGTGGCGCAGTATAGTCTTGGTCTGATATATAAAAATGGAATAGGCGTCATTCCACAAGATGAAAAACGGGCTGTTCATTGGTTCACCAAATCCGCAGAGCAAGGTAATGCGGTGGCACAGCATGTTCTTGGTTTGATGTATGGAACAGGGAAAGGCCTTATACTAAATCACAAAAAAGCCTATATGTGGGTAAACCTTGCTAGTCATAACGGATATTCAGATAAACGAAAAATTAGAGACACAGTGGCAAAGATACTTAGCTCTCAAGATTTGATAGAAGCACAAAAGATGACAAAGCGTTGCCTCGATAGTGGATATAAGAATTGCTAATGGATCAAGGGTCAAGATGCGTGGCGTGGAAAGCCAACGCCGCCGCAAATGGTGGTGTAACGATTGCCGTGTTTCTTTCAGCGTCACCATCAACCATAGTGAGACCTATGTTGTTGGCGATATTCACACCAACAGCATTGAAGGGTTTTGGGCAACCATCAAGAGGGCATACATGAGGCAACATCATCACTACACAAGAAAGTATGCAGGACTTTATGTTGCCGAGGCTTGTTTCAAATACAACCATCGGGCTAATATCAATCGTAAAGGTGTTGAGGCCGTATTCAACGAATTAACAGGAGATATATTATGCACAAGTTTATAGACCTATTCGCAGGTATTGGTGGCTTTCATGTTGCCTTGCAAAAGCAGGGTATGGATTGCGTGTTTGCCAGTGAGATAGATAAAGCCGCGAGGGAAAGCTATAAAGCCAACTTTAATATTGAACCGAAAGGCGATATTACACAGATCGCTGCCGCTGATATCCCTAGCCATGATATACTTTGTGCAGGATTCCCATGCCAGCCTTTCAGCATATCAGGCAATCGTGGCGGCTTGAATGATGCAAGAGGCCGCCTATTCTATGAGATTGTCAGAATAGCTAAGCACCATCGGCCTATGATGATATTACTTGAGAACGTCAAGACCATATTGACGCTTGATAACGGCAGCGTCTGCCGTGAGATATACAGAAGTTTTGAGGCACTAGGCTATCGCCTTGACCATGTAGCATTGAACGCCAGCGAGTTCGGTATCCCGCAACAACGCCAGCGTGTTTATTTTGTGGCCGTGCTGAAAGACAGTCCCCTACATTTCAAGCACCCGACCGCCGCAACACGGCAACGCTTTTTGAAAGACATTTTATTGCCAGACCATGAAACGGCTAATCTGGTCATAAATCGTGATGACATTGTTATTGAAAAACCTGAAGCACAGCGTCGCCAATTAAAACCGATTCGTATTGGATACTTGAATAAAGGGGGACAAGGCGAGCGTATCTATAGCACCAATGGCCACGCCATCACATTATCAGCCAATGGCGGCGGCGTTGGTCACAGGACAGGGCTTTACTTGGTCAACAACAAGGTGCGGCGGTTACACATAGCCGAGGCTAAGCAGGTCATGGGTTTTAATAAGCGGCATATTGTTGGTGAAGGCATTGAAGGCTATAGACAGCTTGGCAATGCCGTGATACCGCCAATGATAACCGAGATTTATAACCACGTTAGGATAAATTGATGAATAACAAAACCAACACACATCAAGGTAGTAATGTAGAGCATTTATTGGCTAACAGCATACTAGACCATCCCAAGGCGTTTAAGGCCGTTTGTGACGCCCTATCCATCCCTAATGACGCCACGCCGATAGAACCATCCGTTGTCGGCGGTCGCAAACACAAGACTGATATTGAGATAGGGTTCAACCAGCCAACCGTGCCACCTATTCGGGTCAGCATTAAATCATTCACAGGGGCAGGTTATAACCATCTTGAGCGGCGGCGGCTGCCTACGTTCTGCAAGCTTAATCAAATCACCGCAGCAGATACTAAATTCTTGATAGATATTTGGCTTGAAAAGGCAACAGGCAAGCGGCAGTTGCTGGTGGAAGATGCCGAGCATGAACGGATCGGCAAGATATTCTCAAACATTGAGCCAGCCGCATCGAGTTTGTTAGGCAATGACCATCCGCAAATATTCGCGTTGTATTCAGTGAATCAAAGCAAGTTCCATTTTTATGACATGAATAAGCAGGTTCTGCCGCTAGTGAGGGGCGCAGAGATTGGATTTACAACCCGCGCGGCCAACATTGCTATAGGTGATTATATCGTACTACAGCGCAAAGGTTCAGAAAAAGGCGAAGCTGGTAACGATATAGGTCACATATCGCACCGTGCTAACGATATTCAGATTAAAATGAAGGTAAAGCTGTTTTTCAACGATGTTGAACCAATCTCTTGGTATCAGTTATGATGTGCTCTTGCTAGTTATAACGGATCTTCAGATGAATACAAAGATAGAGACACAGTGGCAAAGAAACTTAGCTCTCAAGATTTGATAGAAGCACAAGAGATGACAGAGCGTTGCCTCGATAGTGGATATGAGAATTGCTAATGGATCAAGGGTCAAAATCCGCGATAGGTGTTTAATATCGCTGGAGAGAATCATGTTCTCAAGTTAACCCGCTTCAAGCTGGAATAATCCCCGTTTTATACCTGTTTGTTCTGCTCTCGGACGGGGTTTGCACGTGACGGGTGGGATGATAGTGTGGGGACTTGTGACAAGGTAGGATATGCAAAACCAAGCGATGTATCAGTAATTACCGCTCGCACCTCTGTCCCGTATTGTGTTCTCGAGCGCGTATGCATCATCCAAATGCGTACGGGTACGCAACTCCTCTGACATAATGAGGTGCTTTTCACCTGCGTCAAGGGTTCAATTCCAAGTATATCTTCAAGTAACAAATCGCAGAATTGGCTGTGGATTGCACGGGTACTTTATCCTTTAAGAGATAGATACTTCCTTTTGCGTCCTGTCTTCGGATGGGGTTTTTGTATCGAAAAGAGATATTGATAAGCAAAATGGTGAACTCTCAGACTAAGAGTATTGTCTAATAAAGGGTGAGATGATGGGTGGATTAGGGTGAAATTGCCTCGCTCAAGAGAGAGAGGCAACGACACTAAGCAAGCAGGAGATTCCCATGCCAAAAAACAACATCCACGAAACCATCGATATGATGACACCTTTCGAATTTGATGACCCACGCAAACCAGAATATCACCGGTTAGGCCGCCGCGTACTGAAGCAGCTTGCTCGCGATCTGGATATTCCCGAAGGCGGCTACGATATCAGAAGCAATAAGGGCGGGCCTGCGGTCTCGGGGGAAATTACGCTTCATAGCGAACATATCTACGTAACAATCGACTCTTCAAGCAAATATTTCAAGGCCATGTTCCGCTCCTGCAAAGGACGCAAGGATTATACTGGCAGCTCCAACAATATTTTCTGCAGGGTAAGCGATCTAACTAACGGAATCAAGTTTGAAGCTATGCAAATCATGATATCCGCCGCGCAACTTAAAGCTCATCAGGCATCTCTTGATTGTCCCTTACTTAGAGGTCTTAAATAATAACATAAGATCATTTACGGATGAGAAAAAACTGCACCGCCAGCAGGTCGCCAGAGTAAGGATCAGACCAAAAGCATTGCGTTATAATTCCCAAAAAAAAGTAATTATAACCCATAAACACCCAACTAGGAGAAAACTATGGATCAATTCAAATTACCGATTGCGATTTACGCACGATATTCCACAGATCTGCAGAATGAGCGTTCGTGCGAAGACCAGATCATAGAATGCAAGCAATACATCGAGAGGCAAGATGATCTCAGGGGCTGGCCTACTGAGCTTTTTAGTGATAATGCGATCAGTGGCAGTTTTATTACAAATCGCCCATCTATGATGCGTTTGCTGGGCGACATTAGGCAAAAAAATATTTCGGCTATCGTCTCAGAGTCTTTAGACCGCATAAGTCGTAGTTTAAGTGAGGTGGACGAAATCTTTCGGTTATGCAAGTATTACGGCATACCTATCTTCACGGTGATGGAGGGTAGAATTCAAAAGCTACATGTGGGGTTATCGGGGACGATGAATTCGATTTTTATAGAACAAATCTCTCATCGAGTGAAACGAGGGTTAGCCGGTAATATTCGTCAAGGCAAAGCGGCCGGCGCGCACCCTTATGGCTATAAGATCAAATACTTAAATGATCAGGGGGTACCAGAAAAGGGATTGCGGGAGATCTATCCTGAGCGGGCCAGAATCGTGCAACGCATTTATGATGAATTCTGCTCCGGCAAAACAGTCCGCGAGATTGTGGCCTCCCTTAATAAGGAGGACATTCCCTCGCCGCGTGGTGGTAAATGGACCGTCTCGACCGTCATCGGGCATCGTGGACACGGTACTGGTATCTTGCAGAATGCAATTTATATAGGCCAGATCGTGTGGAATCGTCACAATCGTGCCAAACATCCGATCACTGGCGTCCGCCATATGCGCCAAAACCCGAAAGATACATGGATTTACCATACTTGTGAGGGTCTCAGAATTATTTCTGATGAGCAATGGAATAAGGTTCAGCATCTCATACAAAAAAGCCTGCGTCCTCAAAGTCGCCCGCACAGAAAACGGCCGCCACTAGAATTCGATATTTATTGTTCACAATGCGGGGCCAAGACCATTCGTAGTACTCCCATTTACGTTATTTGCCCCAATCATAAATATACAGGGACCTGCACACAAACCCGCAAGATCAATATCAACAAGCTGCGCCGCGCGATTTACGAACAGATAGCGTTAGATCCAAGCACTCTATGGGATGAGTGGCGCGCTCACCTGCTTGAATTGGGCAAGGATAAGCAGGATCAAATCAATAAGACCAAAAAAGAATGTGAGGAGTACCACGGTACTATCGATAGACTAACAGAGGACCTCTGCGCGGGGGGGTGTACAACTGATTCATTCCACAAACACATCAGGAAAAACCAAAGCGATCTCGAGAAAGCGGAAAAGAAACTAGCATCCTTGCAATCTTTGTCATCGCTCGCCACGATGAACAAAAGAAAATTCAAGACGCTGATAAAAGCGTGGGCCCATGAACACGAAGAGTTTGTTGATCTTCTGATCGCCTCCGTCAGCGTCGGTTTTAGCATCGATGGCACGTATGCCATTCAGGAATTGATCCCCGACTATCAGGGACTCGCCAAGATTTTAAAATGCTACAATAAAGCTCATGCATCATAATTTTCCCTGTTCTGCTGTGCGTAAACCAACGTGGGAAGGTTCAACGTCCCGGGTCTTGCGTTATCGAGCATACCTCGCAAATCGTCAAGCACCAGCCCTATTGGTCAGCCCTATTGGTCAGCCCCATTGGTCAGCTCTAGTGGTGTGATGTTTGCGCCATACGCGTATTTTATATATCCGCTCGCCGGCGGCCGTATCGTTTATGATTGCCACTGTCATGCCAAACCAGAACACTGAGTTTGAGAAGCGTGTTTTCATGCGCATTGCCCTGGGCAGGAGAGAGGCGGGGACTTTGGCCGTTTTCTAGGCTTTTGCATCCCTTTTGACCTCATCCACAATGACCGTATACTCAAGATTGAGCTGGCTGTGACATTCATTTTTAGATGAAGTTTGGCAGAAGGAACTTCCTCTTATGCCCCGTCACTGAACGGGTTTTTTGCATAAAAGGAGAGTGGTGTTGCGCGAAGTAATGATTTCTCAAAACATAAGGAGAGAGAGTTATGCGCGATGTCTACGCCGAAATTACCAATACCATCATCACTGGCCTTAAAACGGCTAGCGGTGATTTTAAGTTGCCTTGGCATAAGCCAGGGCTTTCCCTGCCCGAAAATGCCACAACCAAACGCCCCTACCATGGCATCAATGTTCTGGCCCTCTGGCTCGCCGCTAGCACCAGAGGCTATGAAACCAATAAATGGGCCAGTTATAAGCAATGGCAGACAATTGGTGGACATGTCCGCAAAGGCGAGCGTGGCTGTCAAATTATCTTTTACAAGCAGTATACTATTAATGATGAAGATACCGGCTATGACATCGAAGGCCATGACGATGGAGATGATTCCAAAGACAGCCGTCAAAAAACTCGATTTTTCATCCGCGCGTCCACCGTATTCAACAAATGCCAAGTAGAAGGACTGAAAGAAGAGGAAACACAGTCATCTGACTTCGTGGAGCCCCTTATCATGCCACAAATCAAAGCCGAAGAGCTTATAACGGCCTCTGGGGCCGAGATTGGACTGACTGGCACTCGGGCGTTCTATTGCCCAGACAAAGACGCCATCACCATGCCGGAACCTCGGCGGTTCAATGGCACTGAAACTCTGACCGCCACAGAAGGATGGTACGTCACCATACTTCATGAATTGGTTCACTGGACAGGACACAAATCCCGCCTTGACCGCGAGGGAGTTAGCGAAAAACGCGCCGATAAGAAAATCTACGCGTTTGAGGAGTTGATCGCCGAGATCGGTTCATCGTTCTTATGTGCCCAGCTTGGACTCACTCCTTCTTTACGGCAAGATCATGTTGAATACATCGCAGGGTGGCTTAAAGCCCTAGAGTCAGACAAAAAAGCCATATTCCGGGCGGCCGCAAGTGCTGAGAAGGCAGCAAAGTATCTCCTAGCATTTAATGAAACCCAAGAGCAAGAAGCGGCTTAAACGGAGGCTTCAGATGGCAAACATTGACAAATATGCAGGGCTAGAAATCCCTGATTTCCTTCGGCGCAAACATCAGAAGTGTGAAACCACCCAAACCAAAGTAACCATAAAACCGAACCTCCAGGGTCCTCAGAAAATAGCCCTGACCAAAGCCTATAAAGATCGGGTTGCTAGCAATATCATTGCCGCTATTCGCCAAGGGAACGATACCTTCGGGAAAATTCGTAAAACGCTAGATTATGATGATCGCTCCCTAAAGGCAGGCTTGCGGCATGCTCATAATTGGTTACCCATTATCGAACGATCAGGGAGTGTTCAACGTCCCCAGCTAACTCGAAAACAGGCACGCGTTGAAAACAATGGCCGCCGATATTCCGTGGTTATTGTCTGACAGCAGAAGGATAAGACAGACAAGCAAAGAGCAGGGTAGGGGGGTTAGTTTTTGTGATTTTAGTTAATTAAAAAGAGAAAGTTGTTCTCGCCTAAAACACAAATGGAGGGTAAAATCATGATTTATAATGACGAGTATACAGATGAAGAGGACATCGAAGATCAAGATGCAATAGATTACAATGTTCTGTTAGCGTTGGAAAAAGAAGTGAACGGCACAATCTTTAACGCCACATGCCCCGAAGAGGTCTTGGTATCAGTGATCGAAGATCATTCAGCAAAAGCAACGCTGAATATATACCGCGAAGGCTATGAAATTGAAGCGTGGCTAAACGATGAGGGCTGGGAACTTATATCCATTAATCGCCCTGAATCAGACGAACCGGTGCCCGACTACTGGAACAACGAAAATCTTGAACTAGACCCATCAACGATAAAGGTACTGGACAAATTGCTTGCCGAGGGAATCAAAAATGGTGATTGCTACAATCTATATCACTAACCCGCTCGCCTATCCTCCAACCCCGTCGACAATCTCGTCGGCGGGGGACACCTAGAATGGTTAAGACAATGAATAATAATCCTACGAAATTAGAACTCGAGATCGCTAAGGCGACTCAAGGTGATGCCAAAGCCCAATTTAACCTTGGAACGAGATACTACAATGGGGACAACGTCCCGCTAGATTATGAAAAAGCCGCCTTTTGGTACGAAAAATCTGGAGAACAAGGCCATTCCAAGGCTCAGTTTAATCTTGGTGTACTGTATTACTACGGTTACGGCGTCCCGCAAGATTATGAAAAAGCCATTCATTGGTACACGAAAGCCGCAGAGCAAGGTAATGCTGATGCACAGTATAATCTTGGTTGGATGTATTACGGCGATGATGGCGTCCCGCAAGATTATGAAAAAGCCATTCATTGGTACACGAAAGCCGCAGAGCAAGGCGATGCGGCCGCCCAAAATAATCTTGGCGATATGTATGAAAAGGGCAGGGGTGTTTGGCAAAATTTTGAACAAGCTGTTTATTGGTACACCATCGCAGCCAAGCAAAACGATCGAAAGGCTCAGTATAATCTGGCTTGGATGTATCATACCGGGGCTGGCGTTTCGCCGGATTACAAAAAAGCCTATATGTGGGCTCGCTTTGCGACCCATTGTGGACAGCCAGACGCCCGATACCTCAAAATCAAAATAGCCCTACGTCTTAGTGAAAAAAAAATCGCAACGGCACAACTAGAAAGCAACAAAATCCTAGAAGGGATAAGACAATGAATAATAATCCTACAAAATTAGAACTCGAGATCAATAAAGCAACCGAAGGTGATGCCAAGGCACAGAATGATCTTGGTCTAATGTATTACAATGGTGATGGTGTTCCACAAGATTACGCAAAAGCCTTTGAGTTGATCACCAAATCCGCTGAACAAGGTCTTGCAGAGGCACAGACTGATCTTGGTCAGTTATATCTCAATGGTGAAGGTGTCTCACAAGATTACGCAAAAGCCCTTGAATGGTACACCAAAGCCGCTGAACAAGGTTATGCAGAGGCACAAAATGATCTTGGTTGGTTGTATCTCAATGGAAAGGGCGTCCAGCAAGATTATACAAAAGCCTTTGAGTGGTTTACCAAATCTGCCGAGCAAGGTCTTACGGAGGCGCAGAATCAACTTGGTCTGATGTATCTCAACGGGGAAGGTATCCCGCAAGATTACGCAAAAGCCTTTGAATGGTTAACCAAATCTGCCGAGCAAGGTTCTGCCCAGGCCCCGAATGATCTTGGTTGGATGTATCTCAGTGGAGAAGGCGTTCCGCAAGATTACACAAAAGCCTTTGAATTGTTCACCAAATCCGCTGAACAAGGCTTTGCAGATGCACAGAGTAATCTTGGTAATATGTATTACAATGGCCATAGTGTCCCGCAAGATTACACAAAAGCCTTTGAGTGGTTTACCAAAGCCGCTGAGCAAGATGAAGCGACAGGGCAGTTTAATCTTGGTGTGATGTATTACAATGGTAATGGTATCCCACAAGATAACAAAAAAGCCTTTAAGTTGTTCACCAAAGCGGCTGAGCAAGGTTATGTAGATGCGCAGTATAATCTCTCATTGATATATTGCTACGGTGTAGGAGTTATCCAAGATTTCAGAAAAGCCTATATATGGGCTCACCTTGCGACCGATAATGGACACCCAGACACCCACAACCTCAAGATCGAAATAACCCCACACCTCAGTGAAAAAGAAATCGAAGAGGCTCGATTAGAAGGCAGCAAAATCCTAAAAAGGATAGAAAAATGAATAACTATCCTACAAAATTAGAACTGGAGATCGCTAAGGCGACTCAAGGGGACGCCGAAGCCCAGTATAATCTTGGTATGACGTACCACTATGGTGCAGGCATAGGCATCCAACAAGATGATGACAAAGCCATTGAGTGGCTAACCAAAGCCGCCGAACAAGGTCATCGCACCGCACAGTTTGCTCTTGGTCTGAGATATTATAACTTTCATACTCCCCCGGAAGACCATAAAAAAGCAGCTTATTGGTACACGAAAGCAGCTGAACAAGGCGATTCACCCGCTCAAAATATTCTTGGCGATATGTATTTAAAAGGCATAGGCGTCCCGCAAGATGATCAACAAGCTGTTCATTGGTACACCATCGCAGCCAAGCAAAACGATCGAAAGGCTCAGTATAATCTGGCTTGGATGTATCATACCGGGGCTGGCGTTTCGCCGGATTACAAAAAAGCCTATATGTGGGCTCGCTTTGCGATTGATAATGGACACCCAGACACGCAGAACCTCAAGAGCACAATAGCAATGCATCTCAGTAAAAAAGAACTCAAAGAGCCTCTAAAGATGCCTCAATGAGAAAGTGATGTTTGCTTTTGCACCGGGTTTCTGGTCGCAAAAACAACCAGCTTCTCCTGAATACCGGCAATCTTGCCGGGTCAATAAGAAATAACAAACAATCTCGCTCAGCGATAACCGCTGTCTTAGTGAATATTGTTGCTCACCACACGAGCGGTACAGATGCCGACAACAGGGCAATATGCCCTGCAGTGGTGGGCTCGTGCACAATGTAGGCAAGCAAACCACCCTACACTTAAAACCAAAACCTCAGCAGGCCATCCCGCCAGCAAGAACACCCTAGAAAGGTAAACCCATGACTCATGAATCTACACAAACAGAGATTGAAGCACCTAACGATCAGCTCTTCAAAGCCGCCGAACGGCGCCTCATACAAGCGAGCAAAATAAAAAAAGAGTCGGGATATATGCCAAACCCGACCAAAAAACAGATCCGTTATCTCGCTCGACTGATCGCAGAAGCGGGCGATGATCCGCAGAATGTTGTTAAAGACGGAGAAGCCCTCGATCGCCAGCAAGCCAGCTACCTGATTGAGACGTATAAGGTCTACGGACGCATGCAAACACCTCAGGAAATTGCAGATGAGCAATATCGTGCAGCAGAAGCCGCCGGGCTTGGTGAAGACTATTGCTCACCACGTGAGCAGTACAGATACCGGCAAGAGAGCAATATGCTTCGTGGTGGTAACTCCCGCAGGTGGCGCAGAAACTAACGCTCCCTCACCTTCAATCCTGAGGACTAACCAAAACTAGCGGTAATTGAAAAAAAGCCCCTAGCAACCCAATGCCAAGGAACCCGGCAGAAAGCAGGTAAACATGTATATCATCAAATTTAAAGAAACCTTCCATAACGGTCATATAGAGATCTGGGACGCGAAAGGTGTTGATCGCCCCACAGCCGAAGCTGAGGCGGTTCGTGTCATGAAAACCGAAATGGTTGAAGAAGATGCAGATTCATTCGACACCATCGAAGATGGCATAGAGCAACTTCGGGATAATCTTCTTGATCTCGTGGTAACCTACCCTGAAGACGACTTATCGCTAAGAAACTCTGATGCGTCCGATGAAATGAAAAACGCAATAGCCTCAATCAAAAAAGCTGAAGAATGCCTTCGCCGCCTGAAATGGCCAGGGCAACACAGCCGTCAAGTCGATGTGGCCTATATTAGAATCAACCTAGCTGAAAAAGCTTGCCACAGTGCGGTAACCGCATTGGTGGCCGCTGAAACCAATAACGGTCGCACCAGCATTGCCAAGATAACCCTATAACCTACCTTTACCCTCAACAAAGAAAGATAAAACCATGACAACTCCAGAAACCCCAAGGCGAATAACCCCTATCGAAAAAGCCGCCGAGCAAGGCAATCCTCAAGCCCAGTATAATCTGGCTTGGATGTACAAAGAAGGCCGAGACATTGAGCATAACTATGCAAAGGCCATTGAGTGGTTCACCAAGGCGGACGCGCAAGGTCTTGCGGCGGCTACGTATGAACTTGGCGTGATGCACGAAAGCGGCGAAGGTGTGCTACTGAGTCCTGAAACAGCTGTGAAGTTCTTCGCTTCAGCGGCTGCAAACAATAACGCTGACGCACAGTTTCATCTTGGATGGATGTACAGATACGGTCTGTATTTTGAGAAAAATAATGCAAAAGCCATTGAGTTGTTCACCAAGGCCGCCGAGCAAGGCGACCCAGACGCCCAATGTGAAATAGCGTGGATGCATAGATTTGGCGAGGGCTTTCCCCAAGATCACGCAAAAGCCTTTGAGTGGTACACCAAGGCCGCCGAGCAAGGTGACCAAGAGGCTCAATTTATCCTTGGTGTATTTTACAGGGAGGGAATGGGTGTCCCCCACGATGATGACAAAGCTATTGAGTGGTTCACCAAAGCCTCAGATCAGGGTGATGAGCATGCCCGTCTCAATATTGCCCACATATACCAAAAAAGAGAATCTCGCACTAAGGATTACTCAAAATCCATTGAATGGTTCACAAAATCTATCAAGGAAGAGCGGCGCCAAGCAATGATGATATAGCCCCTCGCCAAGATCAAAACAAACGGCTAGAAAAGATAAAGCGATGATAAAATCACATTTCAAAATTAAGGGCGCTATGACAAACGAGGAAAAGACAGAAACAAACAAGCATACTGACAAATGGATTAAAACCTCCACCCTCGTAAAGGATGACTGTATCCACTGGATCGAAGAGGTCTGGGCGACCGGCAGAAGTGATGGCAGTGTAATGCGCTATCTGGGCGAGAGACAGGTTGAAGGCATAGTGCTACGCCAGTGGTTAGAGGACGGGGCGGTAAAGATAAAGGTTAACGTTATCAGTTGTAAGGGTAGAGATGCGGCGTTAATTCTTAAGCAAGGCATCATCGATCGCCCTAACCCCAATATTTATTACAGCAATGCCACCAGACGCCGCGTCTGGATAGATGAATCGGCACGCCGGGAGGCGGAAAGGATGACAGACGGTCCTATTACCTCTCCAAGATAACCGGCCCCAAGCCCTATTGGGACTCTATTGAGCAAGAAAGAGGATAAGATGGACAACATAGTACTGAAAGCAAGAGATCTTGCAATGAAGGCCCATGAGGGCCAAACCATTAAGGGAAGTAATATCCCCTACGTAGTGCATTGCGCCCAGGTAGCCGGAATAATACAAGCGACCATTGATTCCAATATCATGATCGCGGCCGCCTGGCTTCATGATGCCGTGGAAGATACCAGTTTGACCCTTAAAGACATATCCGAGCAAACACACGAAAAGGTCGCAGAATATGTTCACAAACTTACTGATCAAGCCACAGAAGGTAACCGCACCAAGCGGAAATTAGCCGAAAGGCAACGCCTCGGCAAAGAATGTTTTGCGGTTCAAACCATCAAATTAGCCGACATCATCAGTAATTTGACCTACGCCGAAACTTTAGAGCCCTCCTTCAGGAGCATCTACATCAAGGAAAAACGAGCGTTGATTACCGTGCTAGCAACCCAAGGGTATTTGCCGCTGTGGCGGCGAGCTGAAAGGCTCGGCCAAGACGTCACGGACCATTATGAGCAAGAGAGATGAAAATGAATACTGAGACACCAACAGACCTACCACTCTTAGTAACCAAAGATATTAAGGTTAATGATTGGCTAGCATTAGAGAGACAAGCCAGAAATGGATTGAGGTGAACTTGTCTCACTCAAGAGAGAGAAAAGATTTTACCAACAATAAGGGCGCTAGGAGGCGCTATCACTATGACCCAGAAATACACAATAACCTTCACTGAAACTACTCGCGTTGGCGATAAAAGACCCTCATGGGAGATTGTCGGCGCTGATCGGGTGGAGGCACAACAAAACGCCTTTAACGCCATTCGCGACAATAATGACTGGGATTTACCAGCAAAAAAACGCTGCGAAATGCAAAGTTTTGAAGATGCCGTTGAGCATATTCGTCAAACCGCAGGTGGGGGTTTAGATGTCGCCCATTCTCCCGATGACGGTATGTCGCCGACCGAGGTAGATATCCTCGCCAAAACGCCGATCAACCAGGCCTATATCAAGAAAGATCTGACGGACCACCGGGACGATCTCGCTAAATCAACCGAACTCTTCAAAGAACTCCATGAGGAAAATTTGAAAGATCTCAAAAAGGCACAGCAGACCTTAGACGATTATTTCAAAGAACAAGGGATAAGCGAGGAACAACCACAAAACCAAGCCGAGTAATCTCTCGAAATCAGCACAGTGCTGAGGAGGCACAAGAACTATGACAAAAAACCTACAGACCAACATCCAAGCACAAGCGGAACATCTCCTTATTCGCCACACGGACCAATGGGTATCTGTCGACTCAAACCAGATCGTGCTCGGCGATAAAGTAAAATGGTGGGAAAGTAGCTGGACCAGAAAATATAGTTTTGCGTATATTGCCGAAGGCAAGCGTGAGGTTGAGGGAGTCATCACCAAAATCTACGACAACCCTGATGGTCTAGAGATTCTAGCCATCCACATAACCGGCTGCGAAGGCCCTGATGAAGACCTAAAAGAAGAGATGAGGCGTGAATATATCACCAGAAACAGAAATATCCTCAGTGGGGGTAGCTGTGTCGGCCGTTCCAAGCCACCCGGCACGCAGCGGCTAATCTGGAGAGACGAAGAGGCCCGCACCACGCGGCTACCACAAGAGCATCAAGAACACAGTGGAAAAGAAGGTTATCCGCTGCGAAACTGAAAATAACTTTCGACCAGAAAAGCCTGATGATGTTATACTGCGAGAAAGCAGTAATATTTTGGCGGCTCATTCAGTCGTGAACAGAAATTATGTTCAACTAGTTTACCGCCGCAAGGGGATTAACGAAAAGGCTCGAACAGATCTCTGGAATCAGACAAAAACCATCGTGTAGATACAACCGGCACGTAAGAAACATCCAGCATGAGCATCAAGAGACCGAATAATGAACGCACAAGATATTTCAAAAGCCTTAGTCGATCGCGTCCACGTGATTGTGCCAATCCTGCTCCCGAAGGGCAAGAAAACCGGGTCATACTGGCAGGCCGGAGACATTCACGGCGCACCGGGAACATCTCTTTACATCAAAATGAACGGAGAAGGCATCGGCAACTGGATCGATGCGGCCACCGGGCAACGCGGTGATCTCCTCGATCTTATCGCCGCTCAACGCACATTATCAATTAAAGACGCCATTCCCATTGCTGCTGAAATGATCCGCGAGAACGACCCCACATCATCTCTCCAAGATAAAACACCCCAACGCAACAACACCAAAGCCGCTATTGCTTTATGGCATCGTGCCCAACCGATCAAGGAGACGTACAGTAAACACGGACTCAAGTATCTCGCCTCACGCGGTCTGACAATAGACAACAACATCGATGATCTTAGATTCCTGCAAGATGCGTGGCTTAGGGTGAACGAACAGAAACTTGTCCTCCCAGCCATTATTGCGTGCGTGCGTAATGGTTCAGGCGATATTATCGCCGTGCATCGCACCTTCCTCGATCCAGAAAAACCGATCAAAGCAAGTATTGACAAACCCAAGCGGGCCTTAGGTGGTCTAACCGGAGGGGCGTGTTGGTTCCGCAAAAAAGACCCCTCCCTCATTATCGCCGAAGGCCTAGAAACAGCCTTATCTCTCGGCATGGCTTTTCCTACTGTCTCACTTGCTGCAGGGCTCACGGCCCACCATTTGTCCGTGATGGAAATACCACCATTCTATCGCCGTGTTATGATTGCCGCCGACAATGATCCGCCGGGTAAAAATGCGGCCAAGACTTTGAAAGAGAATATACACGACGAAGGACGGCATATCGTTATCGTCACGCCGCGCGGAGCCGACTTCAATGACGATCTCATAGCAGATGGAGCAGAGGCCATGAAGCAAGCCATCCTTGCTCAAAACAAATAACAAGATAGACCCCCGCCACATCCCTTAAGGAATAAAGTGAGAATCTCTCTAGTGATTTGATTGATTTTGAAGAGAGAGGTTTATTCTCTCTCATCGGTCAAAACGAAGAAAACTTAGATGACATAATCCTTCTGTCCACAGAATGATAGGTCTCTATCACAATGTTTCTTGCGTTTAATCAATCATAAAGGTAGTATTCCAAGGTTAAGATAGGAGGGGTCAACAGCGTCTTATTGTGGTACTTGTTGCTTCGCCTCAGCACAAGCAAGGATTGTTCTTATAACTCATCTTACGTTTATTCGTTATTTTGTCCCTGATAGCAATGAATTTGCCCCTGGTTGGTATCAAACTAGGAATGAAGGCCGAATCCGTATAGGAGAGGTGCCTCTTAGTTTGAGCGATGCCCTCTATAACGGTCAAAACCGAGTCATCATTGATGATAACACTCCTGAAACCAATACCTTGCCGGTCAGTGGTGGTAAGGGCATTGATGAGTTTTTAATCACACGCACCGCAAACTCGGTTGTGATCGATGACGATAGCGAAGCCAATGTGATTGTCTTTGAGAGGGATGTTGTCATCACCTCGATTGAGAGCCAGACTGGATCAGAGGGGGCATCTATTGCCCAGTATGTCATTACCTTGTCTAGCGGTAAGACGATCACGCTTAGGAATCCGGCGAGTTTCACGTTCCAGCATTTGGGTGATGCTACGAGAACGGCCCCAATACCCGCTGAAGATTTTTTTACCGCTTATGAGGACGGCTTTGCGGCCTCTGATGCTTCTCATCCGGACATCATCGGTGATGCGTCAGGTCCGAGCGGTGTGCAAGGACCGATGATTACTGGCGCTGCATCCGAGACGGGTTCGGTTGTTGAAGATCGTGGTGGAGGTTTCGCCCTTGGGACCGGTCCCGGTCTCATCGTCGCCCTTCAAGGCGGCAATGGCGTCTCACTCCGTCCTGATGGGAGTGGCGACACTCAATACGGCAATATGGGGTCTGCCTTCAGCTCAAGCTTATGGATTTACACATTGAGTAACGCTAATGAAGCAACGCAAAAGTTGGCAGCCGGACAGACAGTAGATGAAGTATTCACTTTTGTCACCGGGACGGGCACCTTCGACGTGATCATCACGATCACTGGCACCAATGATGCCCCTGTGGTGGCGACCGCTATTGAATCTCAAAGCGGAATGGAAGGTCAAGAGAAGGTTATCGACCTGAGCACTCTTTTCAGTGACATTGATACAGGGGATACATTGATTCTGTCGGTCGCGGTGGAACTCGATGGAAATGAGATCACCTTTGACGGTAGCAGGAACATTATTTCCAATCCTAATGCAAGCAAGATGCTTCGTATTACGCTGGCGAGCGCCGGTACTTATGAGGTCACTGTCGTGGCTGATGATGGCAACGGTGGAAGGGGTAGTTCTTCATTTAACCTTGAAGTCGAGGCTGATACTCCGCCGGCAATCGGTATTCCTGGCTCTGAAGATAGATCTGGCGTTGGTGCGGTGACCGAAGATGGAACCCTCACCGCCACAGGAGTGCTCGAAGTTACGGACGCTGATAACCCGCCAACCCTTCCAGCCATCGAGCTTGATGGCGATGGCGTTGGCCCATACGGCACGATGACGTTTGATGCGGGTAGTGGCGAATGGACGTACACGCTGGATAACAATCATACGACGGTGCAGGGATTGGGGGGCAGTGAGACATTAACTGAAACCTTCACCTTTACCGCTTTGGGCGCGGAGAACTTCGCTGTAGAGATCACGATCACTGGCACCAATGATGCCCCTGTGGTGGCGACCGCTATTGAGCCTCAAAGCGGAGTGGAAGGTCGAGAGAAGGTTATCGACCTGAGCACTCTTTTCAGTGACGTTGATGAGGGCGATGAATTGACTTTTGAGGTGACGCTTGATGATGGTGCGGCGTTGGACACGATCGGGCTTACTTATGACTCTGACGAAGATGAAATCACTGGTACACTGACCGGAACTGGCACTTACGTGATCAAAATCGTAGCGACCGATAAGAGTGGCGCAACAGTTGAGACAACATTTGACCTTAATATCTTGTCGGCCATACCCACAATTCAGATTAATAGCATCACTTATAATCCCGATGAAACAAGAATCACTATTGATGAAACAATGCTCAAAATTACCTCTGCTGATGAATCAGACCCATTTTATCTATTTTACACCATTACCACTCTGCCGGATGCTGGCTTCCTATTGTACTATAGGACTCAACTCGATGCCGGCGATTACTTCACCCAGTGGGATATTAACAACGGGCACATAACCTATCGACCAGCAGTTACTAATCCTTCTGCATCACAAAGCAACCCTCTGTCCTTCACAATTTCAGTTATTGGAGAAGAACCGGCGAACCCTGAGGAGTATAACCTCAAAATCACCTCGCGAGAGGTTGTTGAGAATACAGCCCCAGCCGAAGACAACGAGATAGATCGTTCTACTGAAGCAACTCCCCAGAAGATAGAGGCGGGAAATGGTAGTGATACGATTACTGGCGGCACGAATGATGACCAAATAGATGGCGGTGCGGGTGATGATGAGATTATTCTTACCCACACAGTCAATGACGTAGCAGAAGACACAGGCGCCGATGAAGTGTTGTATACATTCGGTTATGATAGTGTTGGCATTGATGGGGGTGATGAAATTATAGGTTTCAAGCGGGGACAAGATAAATTAACGTTCGTTATAGATCGTAATTTCAATAGTCTGACAGAGTTTCTACAAAGCCTCAATGGTGATGACGAAACGGATTTAACCGCTGATGATGCCTTTATCGTCACCATACAGTGGGGAACTAATGAGGATGGCTCATTCTATTTTGACGGTGTGTTACTACACTTTAAGGACGCATCGGTTTTCGGGGGCGGACGGATTTCTAGCCCTCTGGTACAAATTACTTTTGACGAACGGCTTAATTTTGACGATTTGGTTGAGATTCTGGGTGGAGAGCATAAGATTGCCGATAACTTTGACTTCACCCACGCAGCATTAAAGAATCTCGATGAAGTTTTACCGCGTCTCTTTGGTGAAAATAGCATCAAAGGCGGAGAACCGGCTTTAGAATTTCCCTTTAACATTATATCTAACGTTGATAACCTTACAAAAATATCAGGTGACGGAGGTGTTAATGCTAAGATTGGCAATACCGAAGCAACCTCAAGTCAATTTCTGACCGGCGGTGATCACGCACAGACTCTCAATGCTGGCAATGCTGGCGATCTCATCTTTGGCGGTAGAGGCTATGATATCATTAATCTCGGTGACGGCAAGGATATTGTAATTTATCGCTATCGTCATAGCTTTGGAAATGATTCTATCGCGTATGATGGCGGTGATGTGATCAATAATTTTAACCTGGGCGAAGACATTTTAGTTTTGGCTCAACTGGGTTTAGGCCTTCACAATAACCTCGCCGCATTCCTTGATACAATTGGCTTTAGCTTGCTTCTTGATGAAGATGGAAACATTATCGGTATTCAATTCATTTTCACCGAAAATAGAGAAGCCTCTGCTCTAGGGGATACCTTATTCACGCTAAATTTCGAAGAATCCATTTCCTCTGAGAACATTGACTTTACCGCCTTTAATGCTGCGGTGGATAATAAACGAACGATCAAACCTGATCAGAAGGCTATTGCTTATCAAGAACTTAACAAATTATTCACCGAAGGCCATAATCTAGCTCTAATTAATTTTGAGGATAGCAACTTTATTGACGAGATCATCTTTATGGCACCAAATCAAATCCTAATTGACGATGATAACATACAAACGCTCAACCTTGGCCCAAACCACAATCTGATTTTTGGTGGCAAGGGAGATGACATTATCAATCTTGATGACGGCACAGATAACGTGATTTATCGCTATGATGCCGTGATTGACGAGGGAAATCTGATCATCAGTGAATCTGCGGCCTTTGATGGGGTTGATGTGATCAATGACTTTGATTTAGACAAAGACTTTCTAAATATATACCATACGGACGGTCATTTTCTTTACGATGATAACGTTACCTCCAACGAAGACAAAAAAATGTTCTTTAATGGCATAAAAAGTATCAGCCTGCTTGAAAGCGCTGGAAAAATTACCGGTATTGTATTCACCTTTGACGATGAAATCGATCTTACGGTAAACTTCCAAGAGGATGACTTCATTTCCTATGAAGATGAAAATATTGATCTAACCCCTTTTAACGAAGAGGAGTCCGGTAGACGGACAATCAAAACTGGTCAGGAAGACGCCGCTTACGAGACGATCATCAATAAAGTCTTTCCCTTCGGACTGCTTCTAAGTGATCATATCATCGTTTCCGGCTACGGGATCGATGATGTGACAATCGGTAATAAAGACGCAAACACAAGGCAATTCCTAATCGGTGGTGATAACAAACAGACCCTCAACTCTGGTCAATTTGGCGATCTTATTCTTGGTGGCAAAGGCGATGATATTATCAATCTTGAAATCAATCAAGAATACGGCGGGCTAAATTCTATAATTTATCACTACGATGGGACAGATAAAACTAATTCTGCGGCCTTAGATGGTAATGATGTGATCAATGGCTTTGATTTGGATGGTGATGTATTGCGTTTACTTCATGTAGGGAATAATGCTCATAGTACCACCACCGAATTCTATGCCGCGATTAAAGGCGTTAGCCTACTTACTGCTGTCATTTACGGAAATGAAATCATTACCGGCATTGTGTTTACCTTCACTGACCGCGATACCCCAACTGAAGAAATAGACCTAACTGTAAATTTTGATGATGCCGACTTTATCCCCCCCCAGGATACCGACCTAACGGCCTTTAATAAAGAGGACTCCGGTAGACGGACAATCAAAACTGGTCAGGAAGACCCCGCTTATGAAGTGATCGATGCAATTCTAGGGGACGCTATCTTTCCAGAAAATTATCATGACGTTTATGGCTTCCAAAATCTCGAATCCACTATAGAATAATCAATGAGATATTTGGCTACAATCTCCTTCTGATCTTCACCAATCCCTGCTCTATATCCTTTGGCACTACACCAAAAGACGCTCATCAGCACGCCATCTGAGCCCTCTAAACGCTCTTAACCCCTCAAATACACTCCTAAAGACCAAAATCAGAACGTGAGCAAGACTCACTCGTTCGCTTCTTTCAGGAGAGGGTGGGTAGATAAGGTTAAGATATCAGGGAATTTAAAAGAGAGAATTGTTCTTTCTTCGCTCCGGTATCTGAAATGGAGCCTTATCATGAATGAAACTCAGAACCTGTCCCAGTCGGACTTAACCCCAGATGCACTCAATCACTTTATTGGATCTCAGTGCTCTTATCAACACCCCCTTGTCAAAACCGTAACATATACCGAAGGCATCAAATTTGTTGCTGAGGCAGGTCCCGCCTATTGGCTTATCGATGACATTGCCATTGCACAGGGCGACCCCCTTGTTGCAAAAAACGAATTTCAGGTTTGGACACTAACGGTCAATCCCGATCAATCAGCAACTCTCATCTGTCAAGATGGGAATAATGATAAGCCCATCCATAGTACAAAGTACGGATACACTGATTTTCCTATGGAGCAGATCAAACTCTACTACTTTAATAACACAATCCTTCTGCCCACAGAATGGTAAATCTCTTCATTCTTGAAGAGAACACCCCTGAAACCAACATCCTACCAAGTGCCTGGAGGCACGAGAACAATGCGTGAAAATTACGAAATTTTATTTGAATATGGGCAGCACGATCCCGTCCCCAGCGAAATATCTATCGGTAAAAAGATGCAAGACTTAGGCCTAGATACACAAGAATATCTATACGCCGATGTCTATAATGATGACGAACACATAGTCGTAACGTGGAAAAGAAGTTATTCCGACAGAGTTCCACTCTTTATGGTCTTTCAACCCGAAGGGCAAGATAGCATGGATCTCCATTATTATGATTTTGGCACAGAAGGGGGCCATTGTGATTTTGATCCCAAGATCGCCGCCTTGTTTCATTATGACCGATTTACTAATCCTGAAGACTTAGAAGATGACGAATATGAAGACTATCAAAATCTTGTTGCTGACCTTAAAGATCGTGCCGATGAGATAAGCGCTCTTGATGACCTCTGGGTTTTTGGTCCTAAGGGTAAAGAAATCCCTGTATACTATGAAACATAGAGAGCAATGAATAAGAAAAGACCAAGATAAGAACCGAGAACCAGACTCACTCGTTGGCTTCTTTCAGAAGAGGGTAGGTAGATAAGGTCAAATATCAGGAAATTTAAAAGAGAGAATTGTTCTTTCTTCGCCTTGGTATCTGAAATGGAGTCTTATCATGAATGAAATTCAGACCCTGTCCCAGTCGGACTTAACCACCGAAGCACTCAATCACTTTATTGGTTCTCAGTGCTTTTATAAACACGCTATTGTTGATACCGTAACATATACCGAAGGCGTGAAATTTGTCGGTGAGGCAGGCCAAGCCTATTGGCTTATCGATGACATTGCAATTGCACAGGGTGAACCCCTTGTTGCAAAAAACGAATTTCAGGTTTGGACACTAACGGTCAATCCCGATCATTCAGCAACTCTCATCTGCCAAGATGGGAACAATGATAAGCCCATTCATAGCATTCAGTACAGCTATACTGATTTTCCTATGGAGCAGATCACACTCTACTTCTACAATGACACAATCCTTCTGCCCACAGAATGGTAAATCTCTGTCACATTGCTTCTTGCGTTTAATTAATCTTAAAGGTAGTATTCCAAGATTAAAGGTGGGAGGAGTCAATAGTGTCCTATTGTGGTGTTTGTTGCTTCGCCTCAGCAACATAAAGGATTGTTCTTATGACTCATCTTACGTTTATTCGTTATTTTGTCCCTGATAGCAATGAATTTGCCCCTGGTTGGTATCAAACTAGGAATGAAGGCCGAACCCGTATAGGAGACGTGCCTCTTAGTTTGAGCGATGCGCTCTATGACGGTCCAAACCGAGTCATCATTGATGATAACACTCCTGAAACCAATACCCTACCGGTCAGTGGTGGTAAGGGCGTTGATGAGTTTTTAATCACACTCACCGCGAACTCGGTTGTGATTGATGACGATAGCGAAGCCAATGTGATTGTCTTTGAGAGGGATGTTGTCATCACCTCGATTGAGAGGCAGGCTGGGTCAGAAGGGGCTTCTGTTGCCCAGTATGTCATTACCTTGTCTAGCGGCAAGACAATCACGCTTAGGAATCCGGCGAGTTTCACGTTCCAGCATTTGGGTGATGCTACGAGAACGGCCCCTATATCCGCTGAAGATTTTATTACCGCTTATGAGGACGGCTTTGCGGCCTCTGATACTTCTCATCCGGACATCATCGGTGATGCGTCAGGTCCGAGCGGTGTGCAAGGACCGATCATTACTAGCGACCCTCCTACGGCCTCGCGGAATGAAGATCATGGTAAAGAGGAAACCGTCACGGGAACGCTCAGTGTTACGGGTACTAGCGATCCCATCGTATTTTCAAGTGTTACTAATTTTTTTGCTGACAGGACAGTAAATGGAAGTGGAGAAATACTAACCACATACGGCAGATTGATATTTGATCAGTCGACTTCGATGTGGACTTACAGCGTGCGCTCCGGAAGGATTGGCCCTATTAGGGGGGGGGAGGAATATACCGATACCTTCACCTTTACCGCCGGAGGCTCTAGTTTTGATTTGGTCCTTACGATAATAGGTGTCGATACCCCAACTGTGCTGTCCAGTCTTGGGAATACGTATGATAACGATGCTTTTACATTCAATTCTAGATCCTCGCTAACTAGCCCGTTAGAGGAAAGGTCGGAGGTTGTTCTAAGAAACCTTTTCACTGACCCTGATGATGATCCTACCATAACGTTCTTGGTGTACTATCTGACGAAATTGGGTAGCAACTCCCTGAACGATGTTACCTATAAGGTGTATGATAGCACGGATCCCAGTCAGACGTTAGAGCAGGCTATAGGGCTTACCTATGACCCCGTCACCACGCGTATCAGCGGCACGTTTGACTATCACGGGTGGTACAGATTTGATGTCACGGCGAGTGACGGGCGCGGCAACTCGCCCTCGGTGAAGTTTTGGAGGTCTATTTCACGAGATGATTTTCATAAGCCGGTAATCGGAGGGAACAATGAAAACACGGTTATTGCCGGTAACGATCTACAAGGCAGCGCCTCGGGATCGATCTCTATTACTGACCGTGATCAGCATCACCCGATAACATTTCCAACCATCACGCTTGTTAGTGGTGCTGGTACATACGGCACGATGACGTTTGATGGGAAGACCTGGACTTACACGGTGGATGACGACGACCCGGACACGCAGGCTCTGTCTGGGGGTGATGAGGTAAATGAAACCTTCACCTTTACCGCCGAAGGCGCGTCTAGGCCCTTTACTGTAACCATCACGGTTCTCAAGGCTCCTCCGCCAGTGATCAATGGGGTGGATAATACGCCGGCGCTGACGGCCGGTGACGATGCCGCCGCGACCGCTACGGGGATGGTCACAGTTAGTGACGAAGATGAACTGGATTTAACGCAACTTCCAGGTGTTGTGCTTACAAATGAAGGTCATGGCGGCACGAATGTGGAAGAGAACGGCACGACGATGTCTCTTAAGGGCACATACGGTACGTTGACTTTTACGCCGACCGTTGGCCCGCCCCCCGGCGGCACTTGGATGTACACGCTTGATAACGAGGATCCGGACACGCTGGCGTTGCGTGACGGGGCGACAGGAGAAGACATATTCATCCTTACAGCCGAAGGCGCGGAGGATTTTGCAGTAGCCGTCACGGTGACCGGGGTGAATGACGCGCCTAGGATTAATGTTGCTGCCGATAATATAGTTGTGAAGACCGGTGATCCTATCGATATCGATTTGTTCAATCTTTTCAGAGACCCTGAAGGTGGTGAATTGATGTGGGCGGCGACGGGATTGCCGACCGGGCTTGTATTCAACCAAGATGCAGACCTCTCAGGTACGATTATCGCTAGAAACATTGTCAGTGAAGCACCGATCTCCGCCGGCAGACACAGGATCATGGTCACTGCGACAGACGACGGCGGTCTGGAGCTTACGACGTCATTTATCATTGAGGTTAGAGATGCTCTCCAGATTATTAGTTATTTTCCCTCCGGTGGCGGCTTCGCTGCAGGTTGGTATAGGGAAAATGATAATGGCTCCCGTGCAGGAGCAGCTAATATACGCGCTTTTACCGATAGGACGCCATATCGGCTGATTATTGATGGTGATACTCCCGAAAACTCACTGGCGAGGGCGAAGGTCGGATTCAAGATCGGGGAGGACGCAGAACTTGTTAGGGTGGATGGAAATCAAGATCTTATCATTACCGCAAAAGATGCTGGCGCAAATGGTAACAACATCACGGTTGAATTTGAAATCGGTAACCTTGGTGGTTCAGGTGTTGAGAGCATAACGGTAACCGGCAATGCGATAAAATTTGTGTTGAAGTCTGAAGGGGCGCTTTTGGAGGATATCAAAGATGTTTTTGATACGAATTCAAGCGCGGGTACTACTGCGGCGCGAAAACTGATTGAACTTACGATTGCTGATGGCGAAGAGAGTACGATAATTAACGCGCCGGCCGCGAAGACGGGGCTTTTAGGTGGCTCTGGGACGAAGGCGAGAGTTGGAATCGATGCTGATCGAGACGTGGTTACTTATGTGGCTGGGAATGAAGATCTGCTCATTATTGCGAAAATTTTTGGCACAGAGGGGCACAACATCAGGGTTCAATTTAATATCGGTGACATTCCTGGTGGTTTAGCTATTGAGAAAATAGAGGTAAAGAGCGGGACCATCTTAAACGGCGTAATCGTCAAAACGATTGTATTTACGCTTTTTGCTGATGGGGCGAGCTTGGAGCTCATCAAGGCGCTCTTTGATAATGGTGGACAACCGGGTCCTACTGAGGCGCGAGGTCTGATTGATTTAATAATTACCGATGGACAGGAGAATGCGACGATCAGTAAAACGATCGGGGTGGCACCCAGTCCAGCGATCGGAGGGATAGAGCTTAGGGGCGGCACGGGCGACGAATCCTCTGCGGCGAAGGCGAGCATTGGATACAATGATGGTCAAGACTCTGAGGCTGTTACGGTGGCTGAAGGCCAAGATCTGATCATTACCGCAAAAGCTTATGGCACAAGTGGTAACAGCATCAGGGTTGAATTTGAAATCGGTAACATTAATGGTAGCGGTGTTGAGAGCATAGAGGTAAGCGGACGTACGGTTACGTTTGTGCTGAGGGATCGCGGAGCAACGTTGGCGGACATCAAAAGTTTTCTTGATGATGATGCGAGCACGGGTGCTGGAGCGGCGCGGGCGCTGGTTACGATCGAGATTGCCAATGGCAAGGATGCGTTTCTAATTAACACGGATATCGCGGCGACGGCCCTGTCAGGCGGCGGGCTAGACAGCAATACTTTCATAGGGCAGGGCCCCGGCGACGATGAGTTTTTCATCAAGGCGAACGCCGCCTCAGTCGTAATTGATGACCTTTGGGATAAGAGTTCGATCATCTTTGAGAATACGGTCAGAATCGTGTCCATTGTTGAAGAAGAGGTGAATGCGCAGGGACAGGTCGGACAGTTCGTACGAAGCTTTCCGGTTATTGCCGTGACGAGCAACTCGGTTACAAATTATGTCGTTACTTTGTCTAGCGGTAACACAATCACGATCTGGGATGTGTTCGCAAAGACGGCACTTAATGGTAGTGAGCAGAGATACGAATTTCTGCATGAGAATGATGACGCATCGGGTTTCAAAACCGCCCGGGGGTTTTTCAACGCTTACAAGGACGGATTTGCTCCTAACATCGAGCCAACGACCATCGAGGAAGTAAGTACAGCGTCAAGTGGGGAGTCTGGATTTATCATCGTTAAGGACCCTGATCTTCCAAAGAACCTACTACCACCGATCCAGATTATTGATCCAGACGGCGTTATTATTAGCGGCGATAGTATAAGGTTAATAGGCACATACGGCATTCTATTTATTCGTAATACCAACGGCCCGGGTAACGACGTCGTCTGGTTCTACGTTATAGATTTTCTCTTTCCGGACACGCAGCTGTTGGCTGCGGGTGAAGTAGTATTTGAGGAGTTCATGCTTATTGCCGGTAACTCGGCTAACTCGGTACCTTATACTTTAAGGGTCAAGATTACCGGAATAGATGATGTTCCTGAGTTTATCTCAAGTTTCGGCACTCAAATGGCGGCGGTGGGTGAGGCGGTCAGTATCAATCTGAACGATTTTGTCAAAGACCCTGATGTGGGTGATAGATTAAACTTAAGGGTGCGTTTTCTTGATGATCAGGGCAACCCACTCCCCTCTAACCATGGGCTGAGCTATAACTCTTCGAACCAGACGATCGAAGGCGTGCCGACTATCGCTGGCACTTACAGGGTTGAAGTGACGGCGGTTCACTCCAGCAGAACAACTTCCGAAAGTTTTGATATTGAGGTTGAAGCACAGCCAATCGGAGGTGATGACGCGGGTTCGGTTGTTGAAGATAACCCCGCCTCCACCGCCACGGGAAGTCTTACACCCGCTGGTCTAACCATCACGCTTGTAGACAATAACGGTCAGGCCAGCAATAGCGGTGTCGAAGGCACATACGGCACGATGACGTTTGATCCAAGTAGTAAAATTTGGACTTACACACTGGATAACACAGATGCGGATACGAATGCGCTCAAAGATACGCCAGAGACGGATGTATTCACTTTTACTGCCACAGGCACTAGCTTCGATGTGACCATCACGGTGGCTGGGGCGAATGATGCTCCTGTGCTGTCTGGAACGTCTCTCAGTGGTAAACGTGGGACGGTAGGCCAAGCGATCGAACCCATCACGGATACGGAATTAAATAGTCTTTTCAGCGACCCTGATACCGGTGATGTGTTGGCTCTTGCGGTGACACTTGATGATGGTTCAGCCTTAAGCACAATCGGTCTGTCCTATACCGCTGGAACAGGTATAACAGGCGATCTACTTTCCTCCCTCACTGCTCGCACTTATACGATCAAGGTCGTGGCGAGAGACAGCGACGGCACTGGTGAGGCGTCTCCAGATGCAACATTTACTTTGGGGGTTGTGGCGCAAGGAATCAGTGGTGATGATGTGGGTTCGGTTACCGAAGATGATGGCGACAATAACTCCGCCACAGGAACGCTCAGTGCCCTTGGTCAAACCATCGGCCTTGATGGGGCCGATAACTTGGGCCGCGCTGATGGCACATACGGCCAGATGAGTTTTAATGTGGGTAGTGGCGAATGGACGTACACGCTGGATAACAGCAATGATGAGACGAATAAACTGGCTGAGAATGCCACCGCCGAAGATCTCTTCACCTTTAGTGCCGGGACTTCTTCCTACACTGTGACCATCACGGTTAGCGGCGCGAATGATGCCCCTGTGGTTGATACAGCTATAGAGACTCAAAGTGGGACAGAAGGCCAAGAGAGCCGTATTAATCTGGCTAATCTTTTCACCGACCCTGATACAGGCGACACATTAAGACCGACATTCGTGGTGATGCGTAATAATACCGATGTCACGAGTACGGTCACGCATAGTTATGCTAACGATATACTCTCCATCACGCCGCCTAGCGCGGGCACTTACACAGTTATGGTCACAGCGAGTGACCGCCCGGGTGGTAGCGGCTTGACAGCAACATCGACATTTACCCTTGAGGCTGAGGCGCAGTCCATACTTGGTGATGCAACAGGCGAGGTTACCGAAGATGATGCCGGCAATAACTCCGCCACAGGAACGCTCACGGCCGGCGCTCTACTCATCAGGCTTGTAGACCCTACCAATAGCGATACGGGCAGCGTCGAAGGCACATACGGCGTGATGACGTTTGATGGGACGATTTGGACGTACACACTGGATAACACAGATGTGGACACACAAGCGTTGGCTGCTGGGGAAGAGGGAGAGGACAGTTTCAGTTTTGCCACCGGTACTGGTCGCTTTACGGTGGTGATTACGGTTACTGGCGTGAATGATGCCCCTATGGTTTCGCTGATCGATGACGGCACTGCTGTGTCCATCGATTTTCAAGAAGGGCGGACGAATCAGGAGCTCACGCCGATTGATCTGAGTGGTCTTTTCACTGATGTTGATGGTGATGAATTGAGTCTGTCGTTTGAGGTGTCAAGGTCTGGTAGCAACGACGCGCAGAGGTTGCGTGATATCGGGCTTACTCACGAAACCACCGACTCCACCACCGGTGCATCTGTCAGCAGAATCACCGGCACGCCGACAATCAGTGGCCGTTACACGATCAAGGTCATAGCGACGGATGGCTCTATGGAAGACGACGGTGGCGGTGGCGAAAGGCCGGTGACAGCTACGTCGTCATTTAGCATTTTTATCAGGGCTGATCAGCCGCCGGAAATCAGAGATGCTTCTGATAGCGGTCTTACCTCTACGGTTATGGAAGATGGTACTCTTACCGCCGAAGGGACGGTCGCCATCAGCGACCCTGACGGCGACCAAACGCCACCCATCGTGCTTGATGGCGCTAATACCAACACAGGCATTCTCGCTGGCCAATACGGCACGATGGCTTTCGTTGAGGCTACAGGCGCCTGGACGTATACGCTGAATAACAGTCATACGATGGTGCAGGGATTGGGGGACGGTGAGACATTAACTGAAACCTTCACCTTTACCGCTTTGGGTGCGGAGAACTTCGATGTAGAGATCACGATTACCGGTGCGAATGATGCCCCTGTGCTTTTATCTAATGCCGAGCCCCCTAATGAAACCGTGACGAAAAGCCAGAGTATTGAAACGGACGATCTGCGTCGTTTTTTCACTGATCAAGACACGAGTGATGAGTTGACCTTAACGGTGACGCTTGATGGTGGCGCGGCGTTGGGCACGATCGGGCTTACTTATGACGGCAGCAGCGGAAGAATCACTGGCGTCCCTAATACAATCGGTACTTTCACGATCAAAGCCGTGGCCAGTGATGGCACCGTGGACGCCGCCGATGCTTTAACATTTACCATTACTGTTAGGGATCAATTAATCGCAGGTACTGCCACGGGTTCGGTTGTTGAAGATGTTCAATCTAGAGGTTCCGTCCGTGGGACGCTCACTGCATCCGAGGGTCTCACCATCGCCCTTCAAGGCGGTGATGGCGTCTTTCTCCGTCCTGATGGGAGTGGCAGCACTCAATACGGCAGTATGAGGTTTGATGCGAGCACTAGCGAATGGGTTTACGTATTGGGTAACCGTAATACGGCAACGCAAAATTTGGCAGCCGGACAGACAGTAAATGAGGTATTCACTTTCACCGCCGAGGAGGCCACCTTCGACGTGACCATCACGATCACTGGCAGCAATGATGCCCCTACGGTGGCGACCGCTATTGAGTCTCAAAGCGGAGTGGAAGGTCAAGAGATCACAGCTATTGATCTGAGCACTCTTTTCACTGACATTGATACAAGGGATACATTGACCCTGTCGGTCGTGGTGGAACTCGATGGAAATGAGATCATCTTTGACGGTAGCAGGAATATTATTTCCGATCTTAGTGCAAGCAAGATGCTCCGTATTACGCTGGCGAGCACCGGCACTTATGAGGTCACTGTCGTGGCTGATGATGGCAACGGTGGAAGGCGTAGTTCTTCATTTAACCTTGAAATCGGGGCCAATACTCCGCCGGTAATTGGTATTCCTGGCTCTGAAGATAGAACTGGTGCTGGTGCGGTGACCGAAGATGGAGCCCTCACCGCCACAGGAGTGCTCGTAGTTACGGACGTTGATAACCCGCCAACCCTTCCAGCCATCGAGCTTGAGGGCGATGGCGTTGGCACATACGGCACGATGACGTTTGATGGGAGATCTTGGACGTACACGCTGGCTGTAACGCCAGAGCAAGGGGGTAAAACGCAAGCACTGACCGAAGGGCAGACAGAAACAGAAACCTTCACCTTTAGGGCCGGGGTTGCACGTTTTGAGGTAACGATCACGGTTACTGGCGTGAATGATGCCCCAGTGGTTGGCACGGCTATTACGAATCAAACAGGGACGATCAACCAGCCGATTGCGGAGATCAATCTGAGCGATGCTTTCACTGATGCTGACGAAAATGATACTTTGGCTCTGGCGTTAACGGTGACCCTCGATGGCACCACGATTACTTTGGGAGACACCGGTCTTACTTATAACAGTGAAACCCATATTCTCTCTGGCAATCCGAGTGCCATCGGCACTTACAAGATAAAGATTGTGGCGACCGATGGTGCTGGCGAATCTTCTGCAGAGACAGAATTTGACATTGTGATCACGCCCCAAACAATCACTGGTGATGACACAGGTTCGGTGACCGACGGTGGTGCTCCTGGCGATGATAACACGGGAGAACTCACAGCCCCCGGCAGTACAATCACGCTTGACGATGGTAATGGCACATACGGCGTGATGACGTTTGATGGGACGACTTGGACTTACACACTAGATGACAGGGCGGAGGTGTTAGCGGACGGGCAGACGGCCACTGAAAGTTTCACCTTTAGCGCTGGAGGGGGAACCTTCGTTGTGACCATCACGGTTACTGGCGCGAATGATGCCCCTACGGTTAGCGGGGAGTTCTTTGATAGAGTGGGTCCGACAGGTGGACAGTTTATTCTGACCAATCTAAGCGATCAGTTCACTGACGTTGATGAGGGCGATGAATTGACTTTTACAGTGACGCTTGGTGATGACAGACCGTTGAGCACGATCGGGCTTTCCTATGACCCTGACGAAGATCAAATCACTGGTCAACTGACCGAAGTTGGCACTTACGTGATCAAAATCGTAGCGACCGATAAGAGTGGCGGGACGGTTGAGGCGACATTTGACCTTGAGATCTTGTCGGCCGTACCCATAATTCAGCGTAACAGCCTCACTTACAGTCCCGATGAGACGGGGAGTATCACTATTGATGAGACAGTGCTGGAGGTTACCTCTGGAAATGAATCTGACCCAACATTGCTAGTATACACCATTACCACTCTGCCGGATGCAGGCGTGCTATCGAAGAGTGGGACTCCACTCAATAACGGTGATACCTTCACCCAGGCGGATATTAACAACGGGCTCATAACCTATGTGCCAGATGTTAGCGACCCTTCTGCATCACAAAGCAACCCGCTGTCCTTCACAATTTCAGATGGAGAGGCGACCTCTGAGGAGGAAACCCTCGAGATCACCTCGCGAGAGGTTGTTGGGAATACGGACTCTACCGAAGATAATACGATAAATCGTTCTGGTGAAACAGCTCCGCAGAAGATAGAGGCGGGAGAAGGTAGTGATATCATCACTGGCGGTCAGAAGGATGATCAAATAGATGGTGGTGCTGGCGATGATGAGATTAAGCTTACCCTCACAGTCAATAACGCAGAAGAAGACGCAGGCGCCGATGAAGTGCTTTATACGTTCGATTATGATGGTATTGGCATTGATGGCGGTGATGAGATTGTGGGTTTCAAGCGCGGACAAGATAAATTAACATTCGTTGTCGAGCGTAATTTCAATAGTCTGACAGAGTTTCTACAAAGCCTCAATGGCGATGACAATGCGGATTTAACCGCTGATGATGCTTTTGTCGTCACCATGCAGTGGGGAACTGATACGAATGGCGATTTCTATTTTGACAGTGTGTTGCTGCACTTTAAGGACGCATCGGCTTTCGGTGGCGGACGTGTTTCCAGCCCTCTGGTCACGGTTACTTTTGATGAACGGCTTGATTTTGATGGTCTGGTTCAGATACTGGGCGGTGCGGATGAGGTTGCGAATAACTTTGACTTCACCCACGCAGCATTCGAGAATCTGGATGAAGTCTTGCCGCGTCTCTTTGGCGATGGGAGCATTGGTTTTAAGGGTGGTGCTCCTTCTGGCACTAACGGAGCAAGCGAGCGGGCGAGCGAAGAGCCCCTAGACCCCCCCATTTATGAGACGCTTAGTGAGCAGCACGGCGATGACCTGCAACCAAGCAGCTTGGAGTTAGGCGGCGGAGAGACCGATATCATCTAATGCTGTCAAAGGCCTCTCAGAACATCTCAACAAAGACGAGATGCTTAAACCTATTTTGCTCCAGCATATTATGCCAGCATATTATAAATGAATCGTTAGGCGGCAGTAATGCAGAAGGCTTCTGTAAGCAGGCCTCCTCAAAGATCTGATGTAAGCATCAAAAGTCGCCACATTAAAACCCGGCGATTTGGTAAACGCCTTGACTTCAAGTACAGTGCATTAAGATCGAAACTAATGCCGTTGTCTTGCCTGACGTCTTCACCTTTGCAAAAGAGTTAGGGGATGGAGACGATAATGCATCGGTTGGTGTTGACACTGCGGCTTCAAGCCAGTTTTTGCTCGGCGGTGATAACGTGCAGACACTCAACGCTGGCACTGAGGGAGATGCGATCTTTGGCGGCAAGGGCGATGATATCATTAATCTCGGGGGCGGTAAGGATTTTGTGTTTTATCGCTATGATGGCGATGATTCAGAAGCGTGGGATGGTGGCGATAAGCTAATCCTACTACGGGCGAGGGAAGCTGAACCTGCTCCAACTCCAACAATAAAAACTGTTCGCTGTCTTGAGGAATCGGAAGATCAATATGCTTTCGGGCCTCGCTGAAACGGGGTAAATTACTGCTGGATAGCCATTAGAGGCATATCTCCTTCTGATCTTCACTGACTCCGACTCTTCGTCCTTTGGCGCGACGCCAGAAAGTCCTCTTCTCCATCATCCTCAACACTCCTAAATTTTTAGAGGAACGGAAGGTTATGCCTGTGTGGTTTTGCTCATCAAAAAGAGAGAGCAACTGGCCTCCACACCCCGAAATAGGAGTCAAAAATGAACAACATGATATTTGCTCGCCAGACGCAAAGCGAGCCCAAAGCCGCTCATCAGCACGCCGTCAAAGGGCTCTCAGCACATCTCAACAAAGGAGAGATACTTAAACCCACTTTGCTCCAGCATATTATGAATGAATCATTCGGCGGCAGTAATGCAGAAGGCTTCTGGGATTGGCGACATGCTTACGATTGCTGTGAAAGCGCCGCCGTGCTCTTTATTCGTAAATTCTGGCCAGCCCTGCTCCGCCGAGCCAATGGCGATCATACCGCAATGCTTGAATTGCTCGATAAATTGTCGGGGCTCATGCCTTCACAAACCAAACGATCAGAAGAGCAAAACGCCCTTCAGCAATTCTCAACCCCAATAAATCTAGCATATATCGCCCATATAGCCGCCCAGATCAAACCGGGTAGTCTCACTCTTGAGCCCTCTGCCGGCACAGGCTTGCTCGCAGTCTTTGCTGAATTAGCCGGAGCAAACCTCCATCTCAACGAAATCGGGAGGCATCGCATCTCTTTGCTAGATTTCGTTTTTCCGCAAGCAGAAATCACCGATCATCACGCCGCATATATCAACGGCTTTTGCAGAAATGAGCCGCTCGTTGACACGGTTATTATGAACCCGCCCTTCAGCGCGGATCCTGCTAAGCAGAATAAACGCTCATCAAACGAGACAATCAAGCATTTTCAGTCGGCATTCAGACGCCTGAAGTCCGGCGGCCGAAGCGTGATCATCACCGGGCATGGCACAACCCCAACCCGTCTAATGAAAGGTCTCGATACCGCAGCCCATCTCTTTTCGGCAAAAATCCCAGGCAAAGTCTATGCCCGCCACGGCACAGTCTTTGATATCGCAATCCATGTCATCGACAACATACCATCACAAGACCTCAAACAAATCCACGAGATAGATGACCTTAAAACACTAGCCGCCTTGATCGACAGGGATATCCCACCGCGTTGGAGGATCATTGAAGACAATAAACCTCAGCCGGCCTCTCAATCACCAATTCAGCAAAGCTTTTTCAACATACCAAAGCCCTCAGTCAAAACACCTGTTACCACGCCGCCGGTGCCTGAAGACACAACCCTCACCATTGCTAACACGCCAAGCGATATCAATTATATCGCCAATGATGCTCCTTTGGCCACGTCTGTGAACACCGGAATCTTTCAGCCCTGGAAGCCCGGAGTTATTAAAATCCCTAGTGCCCAAGCGCACCCCACAACATTGGCTGAAGGCATCGCTATGGCGTCCTTACGCCCGCCAATGCCTTCGTACCGCCCGCGTCTTGACCAAAAACTCATCAAAGACGGGATCCTCTCAGACGCTCAACTCGAAACCATCATCCACGCCGGCGAAGCGCACAGCCAAGTATTACCCCAACGTTTCATTTTCGGGGAGGAGCAAGGTAAGGAAATGATTTTCACCACCGAAGATGAAGATGGCTTCAAATTACGGCAAGGCTTCTTCCTCGGCGACGGAACCGGAGCAGGCAAAGGACGCCAAGCAGCCGGGATTATCCTCGATAATTTAAACCAAGGCAGGACAAAAGCACTTTGGTTCTCAAAATCAACAAAACTCATCGAGGACGCCCGCCGCGACTGGATGTCTGTCGGCGGAAAAGCCTCGGACATCATCGGCCTCAACAAGTACAAGCAAGATCAAACAATAACCGCTGACAGCGGGATTTTGTTCATCACCTACGCAACCTTGCGATCAGGTGAAAAAAGCGATAAACCCTCGCGCCTTTCACAAATCCTCGCGTGGCTGGATGAAGATTTTGACGGAGTCATCATCTTTGATGAGTCTCACGCAATGGCGGGGGCAGCCGGCGGTGAAGCATCAGGACGCGGAGCAAAAACTCCGTCAAGGCAAGGTATAGCCGGACTTGCTCTGCAGAACCAATTACCCAACGCTAGAGTCGTCTATGTTTCAGCCACCGGCGCATCCTCAATCAACTCTCTCGCCTACGCAACACGCCTAGGGCTCTGGTCCCAGCCCACCATTCCTTTTGCTGATCGAAAAGCCTTTGTTGCGCAAATGGAAGAAGGAGGAGTCGCCGCCGCAGAGATTGTTGCACGCGATCTTAAATCCTTCGGGCTTTACACCGCACGAAATCTATCCTTTGAAGGGGTTGAGGTCTCTGTTCTGGATACACCGCTAACAGCTGAACAGCACCGCATTTATGACGAATGGGCTGGAGCCTTTCTAATCATTCACAATAATCTAGATGCTGCATTGGAAACCACAGGCATCAAAAGTAGTGAAGGAGGAGCCCTCAACAAAAACGCCCTCGCGAACGCCAGATCACATTTTGAAAGCGCAAAACAACGCTTCTTTGGTCTTCTCCTTACCGGGCTGAAATGCCCCTTGCTGTTCAAAGCAATCGACCAAGATCTTGAAAATGGGAATTCAGTCATCATTCAGATCGTCAGCACTGGCGAAGCCGTAATGGAACGTTGCCTTGCTCGCATACACCCCTCGGAGTGGGACGATTTATCTATCGATATCACCCCGCGCGAATATGTACTAGACTACCTCAATAACGCCTTTCCTGTACAAATGCAGGTAGAATACGCTGACGAGGAAGGCAAAATCCGATCACGGCCGCTCTTTGATAAAGACGGCCATCCAGTCTTAGATCCCCAGGCCCTCGCCGCAAGAGATGAAATGATTGCAAATCTAGTTAACCTTCCTCCCTTGCCGTCCGCCCTCGATCAGATCACCTGGCATTATGGCTTCAATGCCGTCGCCGAAATAACCGGCAGATCACGGCGTATCGTCAAAAGCGATGATGGCCGAATGATGGTACAATCAAGATCATCCCTCGCGGGATTAAGCGAAGCCCAACAATTCATGGAAGATGAGAAGAAAATCCTCATCTTCTCTGAAGCAGGCGGCACAGGTCGGTCATATCACGCGGATGCAAATGTCACTAATCAACGTCGGCGTATTCACTACCTACTAGAAACCGGCTGGAGAGCCGATAATGCGATTCAAGGACTTGGACGCTCAAATAGAACCGGACAGGTCAGCGCACCCGTATTTCGTCCTGTTAGCACTGATGTCAAAGGCGAGAAAAGATTTATCTCCACCATCGCCCGCCGTCTAGACACTCTCGGAGCGATCACACGAGGACAAAGAGCCTCTGCCAACCAAGGGTTTTTCAAGGAAGAAGATAACCTTGAATCTGACTATGCCCGCGCAGCCCTAAGGCATTTCTACAGCGATCTCCATGAAGGCTCTATCGAGTCTTGCTCCTGTGATGAATTCCAGACAATGACGGGACTCAAACTTATCGATGAAGGCCTTCTAAAAGCACAACTTCCGCCCATGAGTACGTTCCTCAACCGACTATTGGCTCTGCCGATTGATACACAGAATGCTTTATTCAGCGAATTAGAAGACCGGATTGCCAGTCGTATCGAAATCGCTCAGCAGAATGGCACTTACGAATTAGGCATCGAAACAATCATCGCCGACAGCCTCACCATCAAGACGAGGGAAAAAATCCCTTCTGACACCCCCTTGAACCTCTGTGTGATCAATACCAAACGAAAGATCAACCCCACAGATATTCAGCAAATCAAGCATCTTGCTCAAACCGTTCTAGACGCACGCATGATGGTTAATAAAAAGTCAGGCAACGCCGCCCTTGTTACCAAAACATCTTCGATGTTTTACGATAGCGGGGCGGTCGTTCCACGTGTACAATTACTCCGCCCCGACCGCAAAGAACGCATAGCCGTTTACGAGTTAAATGCAAGCAACTGGGAGGATGTCCCCCTAGATCAATTCGCTGCCGCATGGCAGAAGGAATACGACAATCTCCCTGAATACAAAGACGGTCATTTCAATCTGGTCACCGGCACGCTATTGCCTATCTGGGACAAATTGCCAAAAGATACACCACGCGTCCGGCGGATGACCACCGATGAGGGTGAGGTTCTTCTCGGACGCCTCCTAAGCGACACAGAAATCAATACCTTCAGGGCTAATATGGGATTAGATATCATCCAGCCTGAACCCGAAAATCTCTTTGACAGCCTCATCACTGGCGGCCTCGGCGTAAACTTAGCAAATGAAATGCGCCTCAGACACACTCGGACCTACGGAACAAGCCGGGTCGAAATCATGGGAGAAACCCATGAAAACATCAGTGCTCTCAAACAATGTGGATGCATCGTTGAGATTCATAATTATCAAACCAAAATGTTTGTTCCAAACATTTCTGCAATCAAATCTATTCTGGAGCGTTACCCGGTAGTGTATTAAGATAGAAATGATATCCACGACTCTCCCCCTCGATCAAGCCGGGGGAGGGCTGTCCTTATAGACATCTAGCCGTCCCACGTCCAGATTTATAACGTACTCAGCAAGCCCTCTATCAAGCCGGGGGAGGGGCTGTCCTTAGGCGTCTAGCCGTCCCACTGAACACTGAAACCAAGTAAACTGATCACTCTGTCCAGATTTATACCAGACTTAGCGAGCCCTCGATCAAGCCGGGGGAGGGTTATCCTTAGGCATCTAGCCGTCCCACTGAACACTGAAACCAAGCAAATTAATCACTCTGTCCAGATTTATACCGGACTCAGCAATAATTTCTCCGATCAAAACAGGTCGGTCAGGTGATAAAGCAAAGCGCAAATCACCCCCATTCAGCAGCCACGACTCAATCTCCGCCGCAAATGCTCCGTAGTGCTCAGGCATTAATACCGCCATCACAACAAGAGCTTGCATCATCCCCCTGACAGTATCCTCACGGCTCAAACCGCTACTCTCAACCTCCGCCTTAAAAAACTCATCAAGCGTCCCCCTGTCAGTAACAGTTAAAACAAGATCAGCTTTTATTTCGGTATGCATTAATAAGCCCATCAGCAGGGCAAACTCAGGATCTTCATCCGTCAGTTTAAGCACCTGCTCAAGCTTTTCTGCAGCAACCGCATCAAGATCAAAGGAACTCTCGATCTCAATGTCTAAGACATTCTCAATTTCCAAGGATAGATGATCTTTGGTGATATACCGATCACCTTCAATCCTACCAAACGCATCTACTGCCAGATTGACCAACAGATAATCGATGCCCATGTCTCTTAAAGATTTACTGATAAAATAACTTTCACTGAACTCATCACCTTCTGGCTCATTTAAGGCAAAAATCCATTTTAGGTTCTTGATTTGACCCCGAGCCTCATACTCAACGAAATCAAAAACGCCTCCGGACGCCACAAACTCAGCAAGCTCAATCTCAAAACGATCACCTCGATCATCAAAAGACACAAAATTTTCCAGTTTGAGGCTCTCTGGAATGAAATTTGAGTCTAAATTGAATAGGTCAGAAAGATTCTGCCAACCAATGCGGCTATCATTGACGACGTTGCCCATCTCAAGTTTTTCGAGGGTCGTAATGCTTTTATCCAATTCAAAACGGAAGCCAGCTATCGAAAACTCCTCAATAACATGCCGTCCAGTTTCAGCATCTATATGAGAAGATACAATCAGCCGATCAACGCTCGCCGGAGGCTGATCGTTGAAAGAAAGCATAACATCAGAAAGGTCGGCATTTAGAGAACTTCGATCGAAGACTCCACTTAAATAACTTAGGTAACCACCCTCAATAGGCTCTCGCGAGGATTGAGCGTGGATGTTGGCTACCATAAAAAGGCAGCAAGCGGCAAAGACAGCCAAAACGGCATAAAAGCGTTTCATTTCTTAAGATCTCCATATCTTTCTCCCTGTCTTCTATGTGCATACGATACCACAATTTTTTACGTTATACCTAGCACTAATAAACGTCATTTGTTTCGAACGCATTACACACAGAACAATGCCCTGCCAAGCAACAAATAAAAAACACCTCAATCCCACTCTTGGAAAAATGAAGGTGAAGAAAGCAACCGATATACCACCGAGATCGTCATCAACCCACAAGGACGCTTCCAGTTGCTCTTTCGAGCCCCTGATAGCATCTCTAACGGCAATTTTTTAAGAAAATATAGCGGGGGAGAGCAACACAACGATTCAAGGCGGGCACCCTCCCCCTAGCAGGGTCTGGCAGGCCTTAATAAAAAAACCGCCACATCCTGATTCTTACTACAGGGCTCGCAAAACCATATTAATGGTTTTGCGGAATATTGCAAGCGGATCCCATCGGCTACACGTCTCGGGGAAAAACCCTTCCAGTTGCTCTTTCGAGCCCCTGATAGCATCTCTAACGGCAATTTTTTAAGAAAATATAGCGGGGGAGGGCAGCACAAAGGATCAAGTTCGGCACCCCCCCCTAGCAGGGTCGTGGCAGGCCCATGGCAAGGAACCCGCCACACCCTGATTCCTACTACAGGGCCCACAAAACCATATTAATGGTTTTGCGGAATATTGCAACCGACCCCATCGGCTACGCCGACGGGGGGAGCAGCTATAGCAAATGCATCCTAATATACGGGAACGACCATATTTTATACTGAATTCAAGGTCATTCTTAAGCCTTGCCCTATGTCAAAACAAAAGTAAAGATGGGTTCGAAAGGGTGATTAAACTAGCGTAATAGAGAAAGGAAAACGCCATGTTTGGACAAAACCAAGTGAATCTCATAGGAAGGATTGGAAACGACCCCGAAGTGAGATCAATGCAAAACGGGGGCAAATGCCTCACGATGTCAGTAGCCACCGATGAATCCTATATCAACAGGGACAGCGGTGAAAAAGTGAAACGCACTGAATGGCACAGGATTGTAACCTTCATGCCAAAACTAGTTGAGCGTATCGAGAAATTGATGAGCCAAAGTTCTGTTAAGGGCAAACTGGTGATGGTACAGGGAGGACTTCGCACACGTTCTTGGAAAAAGGACGGGGAAGAAGGCAACCGGTATACAACCGAAATTGTCATCAATCCTGCTGGTCGCTTTCAATTACTCGAAAGAGCATCTGAAGGCGTAGCAAACGGGAACGGTAGCCAATCGGCTGCGGAAACCGCTCCAGCACCCACTGAGAACGATGCTTCGGCAAGCGATCTCAGTGACGATATTCCATTCTAGAATATCATCAGAGGCCTCCATCAGTTTCGGCTGACGGAGGCCTCATCCAATACCGAGAAATTAGACAGCGGCCTTATTTGATTAAGAAGCTAAAACGTCTCTCGTCACGTCTTTTGGTATTGTGGCACGACATCCCACCATTGCAAGTCGAAGGGTGCTAAGGCGGCTTCGCCACCAAGCACCACTAACGACTTCGGGCGTTCGCTTCGCTCTCTGGTCCATCCTAACCTTCACAAACCAGTTTGACCGGGGCTTCATCTTCCCAAGTTTCGCTAAGGTGGCTTCGCCACCAAGCATCAACATAGGGACGATTGCAGGCCGCACCACTCAAACTGGTGTTCAGGTAGGGATGGCGCAACAGCGGGGCCCTGTCGTGCAAAAAAATTACCAGAAGTGGCTCACACAGGGCTGCAAACAACCCCATGGAGGATATTATCATGGATTATCAACACGCGGAGGCGGGACACTCACAAACAGCGGTCGTTATGGAGCGGCTAGAACTAATCGGCGGACACAAGCCTGAATTCGGACTCGATGAGCCCGATCATCGGCCTACACCCGATGAGGATACAGTCGGGAACGCCGTAGGTGACATCCTTGACATCCTACACAGCCTCTCCGAGAAGACGAAACTGGAGGACGACATCGAAAACCTTGTCAGCAGCATCGCCACCTCATTCCACTACATGTACCGGCGAGCAGAGCGCAAGTTGGAAAATACACAGATGGAAGTCCGAAGGCTTGATCGTGAAAACGACGGGAGCGAAATCAAGGACAGCCAGATGCAACAACAGGTGAATCTGATGGTTGATTTGAACGAACGCCTTGAGATGCTAGAAAATCTGAGAGATCAGACCGCTGAGCAAATCAAGGCGCGCTTCGGCAAAGTTTGGCATCCTCCAGCTGGCACCCACGCTAGCAGGTACACAAGCTTGACCCACACCGTGGTAGAAGCCCGAGAAGTCTTGAAGGCCCAAACCTCCCTCAAACTCGAATCCCTAATCCCTGAAGGCCCTCGTGTTGGGTTTGCAGGCGGTAAGGAGTTTGACGGTAAGGATGCCCTTCACAGGATATACCATATCCTAGACGTCGCAAAACGCCGCCACCCAGACATGGTGCTTGTCCATGGAGGCGCTAAGAAAGGCGCCGAAAGGATCGCACAGAGTTGGGCGGATAACAAAGGCGTTAAGGTGATTGTGTGTACACCCGATTGGAACACGCATAACAAAGCCGCACCCTTTATCAGGAACGATGAGATGCTGAAGCTAGACCTTGTAGGTCTCATCGCGACCCCAGGCTCGGGTATTACCGAAAATCTGGTGGATAAAGCAAGAAAGAAAGGTGTTCCTGTCAAACTCATCAGTTGAGGCCTCAGCCCTCACGCCGTCGGAGCCTAGCGGCTCCGGCGGCTTTTTTTGTCCTCATTCCTACCCGAAAGACGATCCCTAAAATCTCAGTATAATCCGTATAGCCGGACGCTCTACGTCGACAATCTGAGCCCCCCGAAAATCTCAGTATAATCCGTATAGCCGGACACTCTACGTCGACAATCTGAGCCCCCCGAAAATCTCAGTATAATCCGTATAGCCAGACGCTCTACGTTGACAATCTGAGCCCCCCGAAAATCTGAATATAATCCGTATAGCCAGACGCTCTACGTTGACAATCTGATCCCCCCGAAAATCTGAATATAATCCGTATAGCCAAACGCTCTATGACACACATTACACGGCAGCCAATTTCTATGATCTCTCATCCGTGCCCTGTCCAACAGAAGCACCCTCAGACATCCGTGCAAGCCTTTCATCATCCATCCTCGGATCGCACAAGAGACTACATCACCCCCAAAGAAAAACATGATCATCCCCCGCCTTGTGGAAACAAAGAGCGCCCTCACACGCCGAGCAAGCTTTCTCCAATTCCGATCACGAGACCAAATTAAAGATGCTTCAAATAAAGAACCCAATATCCACACACAGCGCCATAAGGCGAAATTTTTGTCACACCTGACGCAACGAATTGCATGACATCATGCCATCACTTTGATGGCACAGTTAACCTATTGATATTTATTGCTTTATTACAAAGGCTGAAAATAGTGATATCACCAAGAAAAAATGTATATACTCTTTATAAAATCATTCAACGGGGCAGGGCATGAACAAAACTGAGACCACAAGCCACACATTCAGATGCACGGAAAAGGAATGGAAGCAGATTTCAGATAGCGCAAAAGAAGCGGGAATCAGTGCCAACCAATACCTACACGACAGAGCATTATCACCCCAAAATGAAAAGGTGTTATCACTTCAACACGACATTAAATCTTTAAAGGACGAAATGGAAAATCTGCTGTTACCGCTAGCAGGATCTTCGCGAAGTGAAGACAGTACGAACGCAATACTAGAGGAAATAAAATCGTTGCGACCAGGGCTCAGGTTTCTGGCATTGGCGGTGAAAGATCGCCTATTCAAAGCAAACCGTGAAGATGACTACAGAGAGATGGTTGAAGAGGCCATGAAAGATGAGGCTGATGAGACTGAGGAAGGATAATAGCTCGACGGTGGAGATGGTAGAAATATTCTGGCTGGCGGAGCTGGAGGTTTATGATCATACCTCCATCTCACGCTCTTCGCGTTCTGATCGCGAATAACTATCCTTGTCATTCTCAACATTATAATCAGTGGTGTACTCATTATCAGCAAAGGCATAATCATGCTCATCCCCCATAGGGACGCCTTGATGCAACGCTTCAAATTCAGCAAGCGAAAGATCGTTATCTTGCCGTTCCTCATCGATCACATCCGCTAAGCGCTCATCAATAGCACTTCCTTTCGTAGGCTCTTGATGTACTCCCTCAAGCGCGGAAATCTGATCGCCTGTATTCATTTCAAGAGTCGCCGCAAGGTTTTCCCGATCATCCGTGATCAAAATAGCGTTTTCACGTGCACGACTGATCTCTACATAGAAGGTCTTCTGATTGGTCAATTCCTGATGCGTTGAATCAAGGACTGCAATAATCTTATCAGTAGTGCGCCCCTGAAAAGCATGAACCGTAGCGTTAAAAGCATAATCACTATGCTGTAGTGCAGGATCATTAGCTGGCAATGTCAAATCACGCCCATCCTCACCACGCAAATATACCTGATCATTCTTGATCTCGATGACTTCAGCTTGATGCGTGTTGGTCAAATCATGAGTCTTGTCGTTGCGCGTCCAGCGAATAATGTCACCTGCCCGGAGTTCCATTGCTGATTGATCATAAACCTCCAGCATCGCAGCCACCCCACCCGCAGGATCTATCGCGACCTTTTCTCCGTCATCTCGTGCAAAAAAGACTTGATGACCATCATTACCAAGGACGGTAAGCGTCTCGCCTTTTTCAATGTTCGCACCACGAATGTCCCGCTCAAACAGAACAATTTGTCCCTCTTGATAATTTGCTGCTAATTCACACTCTGCACCTGTCATACGGACTGAAGTAAGACGATCGATCTCAACCGCCCCGCCATGAATGATTCCCTCTTGTGCTAGATCAGTGCGAATGGTGCCATTGATCTCTTCTCTTAATGAATGCGTTGGAGCAATAAGGCTTGTTTGCTCACGGGCTTCGGGTGATAACGCCAACCATTGTCTTGCAGCAGTCTCAGCAAGACTGTCCTGCGGGGTTTCAACAATATTGTCCTCTCCAAGAAATCCGAGGGCTTTGGTTGGCTCGCCCGATAAAGCCTCAATAACCGCCGCTTTCAACTGCGGATTACTTTGACGCATGATTTGATCCATCGCCGCGATTTCCATCCCAGCGTGTTGCAGCTGCTGGAAGGGTTTTCCTGCGTCTACCGCGTCAAGTTGCTTGGTATCACCGATTAAGGCCACTCGGCTCGGCTGGAGTGCATCTGTGATCCGCAAAAGATCACGCATCTGCCTACTACTCGTGAGAGACGCCTCATCGACAATGATAATGCTGCCCTTCACATCCTCTTGCATAGATTTTATCATCTCTTTACCGGCTCGTCCCTCGCTGATCGCACTGTATTTTGCCAGAAAGGATTGCAATGTATTAGAGTTAATCCCGGATTCAGCCTCGAGCGTATTGGCCGCAGACGCCGAGGGCGCAAAACCTAAAATGGATATATCCTTGTTTGCCTCAACAATCTCACGCATGGTGTTCAACATTGTAGTCTTACCGCTCCCAGCATAACCCTGGACACCAACAACACGATCGTTGCTAGCAAGAATTGTTTCAACCGCTTCTTTCTGTCCGTCTGTCAAGGTTGTTTCCGATAAATGCCGCCCGATCACCTCGCTGTTGACCAGAGATTTAGACACATCTTTGCCAGATTCCATGCGATCGATACTCTCACGTTCAGCCTTGAGCGTAGTGTCCGTGGTATATCCCGCACCACGCGGCGTTTGTGCCTCAACCAAACGACCTTCTTTGGTCATATCAACAATGGCGTCATTGATAGCACTCACCTCGATGGTACCAGGGCTAAAGGCAAGAGCTGAGGTTAACAAATCGCGTTGAGCAAAAGTGCTGTTTCGCTCCTCAAGATGTCGAGCCGACCATTCAACAGCAGTGCGGGCAGAAGATGTTGTTTTACCTGATGCCTGATCGCTAGACACTTCCTGAGACAGGGACGGTGCCTGATGAGGAGAGATGCCCAGTTCCACCATTTGCTTACCCCAAATTTCTTTCAGAGCCTCTCGATCAGGTTCAGCCTTGCGTGAACGGGTTAGAAGAGCGGCCCGCGCAGCGATCGCCGGCGTGGAAGTCTCGTAGCCCATATTCTTAACCGCCGCTTTGATTTCCTGAGACCGAGTGCTAAAGGCCTCAAGAGTTTCTTTTGTATAGAGTCCCTTGATCTCAAAACGCCCGTCCGCGTGGATTTTGGCTATGGAGTAGCCAAGACCGATCAGCTGCGAGGCTAACTCGTTTCTATAGAATGCCCCGATCAACATTTTATTGTCATACAAAGACCGATTTTCAATCGCTCGCCACTTACCATCCTCCCCTTTGCTCATATTAGCGATCACGGCATGGCTGTGAAGCTGCGGGTCAAGATTGCGGGAGGCCTCATGACGAAAAATAGCCGAGACCATACTTTGATTTCCAACCCGTTCAAGATTTCCAGTTGCGGGATTAACCGCTCGGCTCTCAAGGATATTCTTCTCGATATGACTGAGGGTTGCTTTAACAGCGTTATCATGCGCCTTTGTTATACGCTGATCATTGCCAAGGAAAGCGGCGAGGGAGACCGATTTAGGGGCGGAAAACGTGATGTCAGTGCCTGGTTTGTGTTCATGCTCACCATTTCTCATACGCCCCAATCTGGTGCTCGTGCCGATCACATACCCCTCAAGGATGGTTTTGAAACTGTCTGAAGAGACGTGCTCTTTCAAACCAAGTTCCTCAGCACCCTTGCCGTGCCATGAGCTTGCAAGGTGATGTGCGGGGTCGCCATCAGCGTAGTACCCATCATTTTCAAAATATTTTGTTCCAGCCGCCGCTGAGGCGACCCTTCCGATTGATGCAACCATTCTTTAACCACCCAACAGATTGTTAATTCTTTTCTTCTTTTTTGTAAGTTTTTTAACTTGTGGCTTCTGGGCATCAGACCAAACCTGATGCTTCTTTTTCACAAATCTAGGCCCTTGCCCCTTATTGAATTTTGGGGGTGAGGACTCTGGACTCTCCTCCGGTAACTCATCCTCCTCTGGGGGGGGTGGAGATATAGGCAAATCATCGTTCCAATTCTCGTTAGGATAGAAGGTCTCTATCGGGCGCTCTGTCACTTCTTCCAAGGCTTGCCCCTTAGAAGGAGGACCTGATGGAGATGAAGATGTATCGTTCCAGTCCTCTGGCCTTCCTAATGGTGGTTTTGTGGCTTCTGGCTCACCCTCTAAATCCGGAGGGGGTGATATTAAATCAAATTCATCCTCCTCAGGGGAGGGTGCTCTGGAAACAGAACCAGCATCAACGGCCCTAATAGATGAACCCGATGACGGATTTTTCTTGTTCGGGACGGCTTGATTATCATCGTCCTCATCTTTTCTTTCAACATAGGATTCTGCAATATCCTTTCTATCCTTTGGTTTTAACTTTATAGGCGCCACGGGAAACCCATGCGGAAGTTTCAGATAGCCGTTGAGAGGCCGAAGATTCATAATATCTGATGGAAGAACTAGAGGACCTAAATCTTCGCGCGTTGACATATTCACACCATCTCTTATTTCGCTTGCCCCAAAGCTATAACCTTCAACAGTTCTTTGAGTTTTAATCCGTCCTAAATTATCAGATAGCCATCTTGCTGTATTCCAATCTGGTGTATTGAACACAAGGCGCGTGTTACAATTTCCCGATATTGTCTCCGCCACCTGTGGTCCATAGATTTCACGCAATTCAGAAATCACCTGTGTGCCAAGGATAAAAGCTCCCCCAAACTGCCGACTTTCACGTAAACCGGAGGAAAGAGATGGAATCTGATACAAAGTTGGCAACTCGTCAATTATGAACCACAAACGTCTGTTTGGCGACCGAGGCATTGATAAAAGCGCTGTGATCGCCAATTCTATCTGAGCCGCAATCATCGCTCGCCGCGTTTCATGCTTTGAAGCTGTGGATGTTAAAAAAAGAAAGCCTTTTTGCTTCTCATCCATTACCCATTCCTTGATAGAAAAACGATTTCTTGGCTCTGGAAGCAACGATAATGGACGCAAATGTGTTGTGAGTATAGAGCGAACTGAAAGTGCGGTTTTAGGTTGACCGGGATCCACAATCGCCTGTGCAACTGAACCTTCCATCCAATCCGCTAATTCCTTCAAGTCCGATTGCATCAACAGCGTACAGAGGTACTTAAGATCATGTTTGCCCTCTTTCCAAAAGGCCGCGGCCCCTGAAGCAAACAACTGTCTCGCTGCCGTTGTCCAAAACGGGTCAGCTGTATCTTTGAATTGAGGGATCAACGCCACAGACATTGCTTCAAAATCAACGACCGAAGACGCCTCTTTGAAGAGATCCCAATCCACAGACCGCGCGTCATAAGGATTCAAAATGAAATCGCGCTCAGGACGATAGAAATGATTGACAAAACTGCCCATCTTGTCGAAGACAATTGCTCTATCACCATTTTCTTCGATCTGATCAAGCAACTCCAGCATCGCCACAGTCTTACCTGTCCCAGTAGACCCGGTTATAATGGTATGCAAGGTTTCACCATTCTTAGGCCAACTTACCCCTCCAGCGATCCTATATATCCTTTTCTTTGGGCCAAACCAATCAAACCAGCGGTTATATGTTCTCTTTGCGAGATCATTCAATTCTTTTGCACTGACTAGCTCACTACCACCCAAACGAGTCGATTTTTTAAGGCTCGAGCCTCGGCTTAAGAAAAAGCCAACCAATGCAATTGAAAGTATAAGAGCTATCTTCCCAGCACTCCAAGCGGAGGCAATCGTGTTAGCCTTAACAAAATCTCCTTGAGGCTTCATCGTTCTACGGATTACCCCATAAGTGAGACTACCTTGATTTCCCGAGGGCAATTTGTAATAAACAACCTTAGTATCCGGACTGAAAGCCCCGATGGAAACCGCGCGTATATAAAGCATACCATACTTATAAACAACCGGATCCTTGTTATAATCACTGTAGAATTGCCACCCCATAACGATAAGGGTCACAAAAAACATGAAACTTAGCAAGATTCGAAGAATCTGCGTAGCCATACGCCAGCTATGTATCGTGACCTGGCCACCCCGTATCAGAGAGGCAATCATCCCGCAGAAGCACTTCTCGTAAGTTGCTCTAGGTTAAGAAAACCTCTCGCAATGCTCTTTCTAAACACAAAACCAGGAGTGCCAGTAATACCCATCTTTGAGGCAAGCAACCGATTAGCTTCTAATTCTGCATCCACAAGGGAGTCCGTCATCGCTTCGCGAACATCTTGGATATTGTATCCATGTTCTGTGATGAGGCCATCAAGGACGGAGTCATCGAGACTGCCTCTATGGGCTAGCAGGTCCTTATGAAAGGCAATATATGCCTCATTACCATGAATTCTCCGCGTGGCGATCGCCATACGAGCAGCCGTTTCACTCACGGGCCCTAAAATCGGAAACTCCTTAAGAATGATCCGCTTGTCAGGATTGTTTTCAGCATAGGAGTTAATCGGGCTACTCTGCTGTTTACAATAGCCACATTGATAGTCAAAGAACTCAACTATCACCGGCTCCCCTTCACCAATGTAGCCGTCCTGATCGCTCGCAAAGAGAGCGGAGGCGTTTTGAGTGATGAGAGTTTGATCTTGATCACTCTGTGCGACCTGCTCACGTTGCTCTAACACCGCAATTGCTTCAAGAAGCAGCTCTGGATTTTCAAGTAGCCACGTTTTTGCAGCCACTGCAAAGGATTCGTCATATTTGACCGATGACACACGATCTGAGTCTGGATTAGCTAATAAGATTACCCAAAGTAGGATAGATATTATGCCGCCAAAAGCGATATACGCTAATGATGTTTTAGATAAATTCATTTTTTAAAATCTCCTTTGAATTTGTTGTAATGAATAGCTAACTTGCCCCATATATAGGCTTGTCTGTGATCTTCGGGAGTGCCTAGTCCATCTTTGTACATCTCGGCAAGGTTGGTTTTGGCCATTGAATCATCTTGCCTCGCCGCTAGGGTGAACCACCTAAGGGCTTGCTTGTAATCCTGAGGAATGCCCAGCCCGTGTCTATAAAATACACCAAGAGAGCATTGAGATTTGGCATGCCCTTGCTTCGCCCCGAGGGTGAACCAATCCAAAGCCTTTTTATAATCTTTTTGAACGGTCTCTCCACACCAGTATACGACCCCAAGATGGTACTGGGCTTCGGTATTGCCTTGCACCGCAAGGCTTTTATACCGTTCAAGGACCCGTTGATCATCCTGTAGAGCATCTTTGTCAATCATTACCATTCTCTCTAATGAATTGTGCCATTATCGTTATCGAATATGTTTTGCCCGTTTTCCATAAAAGCAAGATTTGTAGCTGATTCTTCACACCCTTGCTCGGCCGCCTTGGTGAACCAATGAGCAGCTTGATGATAATTTTGTGGCACGCCCTTACCATCGCGATAAATCAGACCAAGATTGCGCTGACTCTCCACACAGCCGCTATTTGCGACCGCTATGAGCCGCTTTAAAGATTCTTCGTAATACCTTGCTGATTGTAATCTATCAGGAGTTTGCGGCGAAGTATCCACTGGTGAGCCTTGCTCAACCACTTTGGTGAACCAATTCAGAGCAATTTTTTCATCTTGCTCAACCCCTAAACCATCAGCATACATCAGACCAAGATGATACTGAGCATCCAGCATTCCTTGCTCTGCGGCTCTTTTAAACCAATCCAGCGCCTCATCATAATCTAGTGGGACAATATCTCCATTCAAATATATCACTCCAAGGCTATATTGAGCTAGAAAATGATCTTGCTCTGCGGCTTTCTCAAACCAATCAATAGACTCTTTATAATTTTGTGAGACACCTAACCCTTGGTAATACATCTGACCAAGAGTATATTCACCATCCATATCACCTTGCTCGGCCGCTAAGATAAACCAATTAAAAGCCTGCTCTTCGTCTTTCGGAGTGCCTAATCCAGCGAGACACATTAATCCAAGCTTATACTGTGCTTGGGGCAAATCCTCTAAAGCCGCTTTCATGTACCATTCAAAAGCTTTTGCGTGATCTTGCGGAACGCCTTTACCTTCTGCATACATCCCGGCAAGATTATGCTGTGAAGCTACCAAACCCCTATTGGCCGCCCAAGTGAAGAAGCGAACAGCCTTTTTTTCATCTTGTGAAACGCCTCGTCCCCTCGCGTACATTACACCAAGGTTATGCTGTGCCAATAAATCACCTTTCGCGGCCGCTAAAGTAAACCAATGAGCCGCTTTTTCATCGTCTTGCGGGACGCCCTCACCATCACGATATATCGCACCAAGATTGTACTGACCCGCCACATAGCCGTTATTTGCACTCTCAATCAACCACTGAAAAGATTTCTCATAATTTTTAAGTAATTCTGATGTATGGGGAGCATATGGCGAAGTATCCAGTGGTGGACCTTGCCTCACTACTTTGGTGAACCAATCCAAAGCCTTTTTTTCATCTTGTTTAACTCCTAAGCCATCGGCATACATCCGACCAACATTATACTGAGCATAGGCCATTCCTTGCTTGGCCGCCTTGGTGAACAAACTTAAGGCACGATCATAATCTTGTGAGATATTTTCTCCAATAAAACACATCGCTCCGAGAGCATACTCGGCTTCAGAATGATTTTGCTCTACGGCTTTCTCAAACCAATGAACAGCCTGTTTATGATCTTTCGAAGTGCCTCTTCCATTTTCATACATATTACCTAAACTATACTGAGCTGTCACAAGGCCTTGTTCTGCGGCCTTGGTGAACCACTTAAAAGCTTTTACGTGATCTTTTGGAACGCCTTCTCCATTATCATAAATCACACCAAGATTATACTGCGCCCCTGCATCACCGTGCTTTGCGGCTTTGGTCAGCCAATGAATAGCCTGTTGAGCATCTTGTGGGACGCAAAAGCCATTGACATACATCAAACCAAGTTCATTCTGCGCCCACGCATCACCTTGCTCTGCGGATTTGGTGTACCAATGAACAACCTGTTCATCATTTACCGGTGCGCCTTTGCCTTCTATACACATCATATCAAGTTTATACTGAGCAATCGGATCCCCGGACTTCGCCTTGGTAATAATTTTATTTTTACTGGTCATTACATACCTCCAAAAATGTTTCCTTCAAATTCATCATCTTCTATCAAAACCGCCCCTTGAGCGTCCGTTGAGGCCTCCATCCTTAACTTGCCTTAAAAGGAATAACACCTGTTCTTCAGCCTCTTCTAGTGCCTCTGTGAGAGATCGCCTCTCATTGCCGCGACCGCCCGTCTGAACCGCCGTTAAAAACGACACTGCCAACAAAATCTTAACCGCCTCTTCTCCGTCTTTAATATAGCCTTGATCAATCGCACCATGAGCCATTGTGACCATGGCTGTCTTCAAAATCTCCTGCTTCATCAATTGGTAGTCCATAGGCCCTCAAAATGAATGTTTCTCTTGCTTTTATGGGCTATTTGTAGTAGAATAACACTGTTATGAAGATCAAAACAAAACAAGATACAACCGAGATCGCTGAGGTTATTGAGTGTCAGCGCTGGCCTTATTGGCAGAGGGTTTGTATTCCAGGTGTGCCTTGGCTTCTCACTACTGCGGGATGGTGGGCAACCAACCATGGTGCCTTGCTTATTCTCATGATCGGTATAGGAATGATAACTCTCTGCATGACTCTTGGCGGGCGAATGATGACTAACGAAGAAATGGACGAGTTTAGCAATAGGATGTATACGCACCCTGATTATGATATTATGGGTGATAATATCTACCACAACCATACACACGAGGAATAGAGATTCCGCTTCATAACACGGGTTGGATTAAGGTGTGTCGTCATTAAAACCACTTCCATCACCCCATTCGCCGCCCTGACCTTGCGTACGCCTCTTCAGCCTGTTGACTTCCCCTTCTGAGTGATTTCTTTTCTGTTCACTAAGAGCCTTAGCATTAGCAAAATCACCATCCAATTCATCTTGTGTCTTCTGAGCCTCCTTCTTAGCCTGACCAAGAATCGTCTCTGTTAAGGCTGTGTCGGCATTAAAAACATCTTTAAGATTTGATCCGGAAGCGTCTGACTCAACACCGGGAACATCGGTAAGGCTCTTTTCATGTATCGCAGCAATATTAGTTTTCCCCTTAATCTCAGCGCTAACTCTGTTATAGATCGCGGCAACATCAGAAGAAACAGTTTCTTGCACTAGCCCCCGTTCTTCAATAAAATTATCTGCATATTTCCCAACGGTTACAATGTCCGCATCCCTTGGAGATAATAAAAGAGCCGAAGCTCCCTCCTGACCTAGCGTCCTACCAGAGTCATCTTGTTGCCTCGCCACATATTCAAAGAAAGGCTGGGCATAATTTTGATTAATCTGTGTGGAATTTGCCCTCACTTGAGACACCCCTTCTTCAAGGCGCGTAGCATCCTGTAGCGAAGCGTTACGGCTTTCTGTAAGAGTGTGTACTTCAGATAAACGAGAGCCTATTGAATTGGCCAGAGATGTACTATCGCCGTATTGCTCTGAGTCCGTCTGATTGAAAGAAGTATTAACAGTCCGGTTAAGAGCCTCTGAAACCTGCTCAGTACTACCAGCAGATAGCGCATCATCATATGAAATACTACCACTATAAGCATTTTCGTATCGACCGGTTGCACTTGCCTCAAGACCTGTTCCAAAAATCTTACCTCCGACTGATGCCCGAGCTGCTAAAATTGCACTAAGCGCATCCGTCTGTGATGTGTTATTTTTCACCGCCAAATCATCAGCAAATCTTAATATTGTTGAGGCATCATTAGATCTCGTGTTGCTCTCACCACGGCCAAATCGTGAATCATGCTGGCTTCCTTGAGTTAGACTTCGAGAGAATTGAGTAATTTCATCTTGCGCTGATGATCGAGCCGTATCTGCCGCCACGGAATATCCTTGCGCCGCCGTTCGGCTATAAGTGGCGGCTTCTGAAAGTTGATTAGTAACCACATTAGAGCCACTAACGCTCGTAGGAAAACTTGAATATCCCTCTTCTCCTCTCAAAATCCACCGTCCACTTGCTGATTGACTCAACCAAGCCCCATCCGAGCCTCTAGCACTAGTGAAATTATCATCAACGCGCCAAGACGAGTCCACCTTATTGCCATTCAGGTTATTAAAGGAATGATTCCCAAGCTGGGTGTTTCCGAGTGAAAAGTTCCCCGTTACTGTTTCTTGCGTGGTACTAGAGACCGCCTCCTGCGTAACTGCTAATGTTGAGGTTGCGAGAGAGGCAAAGCGAGACGCTCCAGAAGCTAGTGCGATCGCAAGGAATGGCACGGACATACTTAAATATCCCGCCATCACTGAAATATCAGCCTCAACAGCCTGTATCCCAGCCTGATTAGAGAATGTTATTTCCCGTAGGCTTGAGGACGACGATGTGATTACAGCCTTCATACGGCTCTGGGCCTCGCTATTCATAATGTAATTGATAATGGCGTACAGCGGACCCCAACTCTCAATCCAAACTAAGCCAAAAATATAATTACGAAAGACCGCCCCGCCGATCGGTGATAACATCAGCAAAACAGCAATTGGAAAAGAGCCATAATAGATACATTGAAACACCACCTTGAGAAGGGGAACCCACTTTTCTGCTTGCCGGGCGATTGCTCGATAGCTTTGTGTGGTCTGTAATTCTTGCCTCGCATTCGTGTAATGCTCTAACGCCGCAGAATTTCCAACTGAAGCTTGCCAATTAGCAGGTTCCGCAGCAACAGCGTTGATTACCATCTGTTTTATAAGGGTCTCATAAGCGGTCCTAGATGCACCAGTAAAATATTCATTAAAATTTGGCAATTCGGTAGACACTAATGCCCTTAGAGCGGTCTCATTGATGTTATCACTGGCCGGAGATACCCAACTTGCTAATCGATTTCGCGCTCCGAGTGGTAGGACAGCAGTAAAAGCCCCATCTAAATAACTAGCTACCGCTGCACAAGACTGAATAGTATAAAGAGTGCCTGTAAAAAGCCGAGCATATCTGTTTGTAGACGGCTGCTCGCTCATGTATTCCCAAGGGTCTGTTCGATTTGCAAATGTCCCAAAACTTTTGCGCCCTAACAAAACATCATAAAAAAAGCAGTTTTGGACATAACTCGACATTGTGAAAGCAGCATCCGTATTTTTTATCTCCACACGGGTGGATTCAGCTAATAATCGCACTCCGAAAAGAAAGCCATGCTCCCGTAGCTTTGGAGCATCCACATCTGTAAAATTATCTTCAAATAACCCCGTCATGGTATCGCCTACAGTGCTCGTTAGAGAAGCAAATACCGCAAGACCAGCAGGAACATTAGCAACAATATAACCAGTACTATCAATACGATTAATACGATCGGTTATTTTCACCGTAAATGAGGGGGTCGTTAAAACACCAACAACTAAGATGCTGGACGCTAACCAAGTTTTCATCGGACCCCATTCAGTTGGTCTAAAAGCAAGAGCCGTCAACATCCAAGTCGTGGCAGCAAGTGTCGCTGTGGTCATCGCAAACTTATACTCAGCCGTGCCCATCAACGCCGCAACAGCGTTGAAGAAATTAAACAGAAAACGGCCGCCACCAATGGTAAAAATCTCATACATCTCTAATTAGCCGTCCCACCCCTATGGTAATACGCATTGCCCAGAGCTCTTCCGCCAAGTTCTTGACTAAGAGCTCTCTCAATGAACTGCACCCGCTCCACAATCCTTAAAGCCTGCGAAAATTCATCGTTATTTTTTATACGATACTCGGTAACATACTTTCTGGTATCCCGAAGATTTTCCAACCACAGTGCAATCGCAGGGTACTCAGCAAGCTCATCTGTGCCAGAACGAGCTACCACCTCATTGACTAGACTCTCAACCCATTGAAGGGTCATATCGATCGCTATAAGATTTATTATTGTGTCCAGTTCCCCTGTAATTATAGGACCTGAATACGCCGCATAGACATTAATAATTTTCCAAAGCGGGAAAGTGGTGCGCTGGACCAATGCAACATCCTCTCCTAATGGGGTGGTGTTGTTTCTGGCATTCGCAAACAATCTAGTTACTGCACTACTAACTCTATATCGAAAGCTCCCGTTACTACCCGCAGTAGTAGGAGAACTCGATACATTTAGGCATTCATCCGCTTCGTCACAGACATATTTACTGTACGAATTGGCCGAACCTCCTGTCATGTAAGCTTCGAAAACCGAACCATCCAAAATCTGAGACTGCTTATAATCAACTTCCTGATCTTTGATAATGACCGTACCAGTTAAGGTCATTGCGAGTTCCGAAAGCTCTTTATCACTTTTGAGCCAATCAGAACTGGAAACACGATCACCTCGCATCACATGCCAAGCAACATTAACATTTTCAGGTAAGGCCTCTTTTTCCTCATCGGTTGCGTTGCCCCGACCTTGTGTCTGTCCCGCATCCGTATCACATTCATGGCGTGCCGAAGCATAATCAGTGAAGATGCCACTTGATGATCCAAGACTTGAACAAATCTTATCTCGAGCCAAAGTGTGACGTGGCCATACCGAGCCTACAAGTGCTTGTGCCGTTTCACATGAGTCAATATTGTTAAGGTTTAATTCTTGAAGTCTAGCCCGCAAATCCTTCATTGTTTCCGCTATTACCGGCGAAATTGTCTCTAAGGCTAAATCAAAAGCATAGCCAACAGCATTCTGAACAATCGCACGGCCTAATTGGACTAGCTGGTCAGCATCAATGAAACTAAGCGCCCCCGCAAAGAGATCAATACCGCCACAGCCCGCCTCTACAGATGGCAAAGAGAAATTGAATAATGAAACACTTCTCGAGTTTCCACGCAGCCTAATATTACCAAAGGTATAATAACCAGCCCCTTGCCCATGAAAGCTACGCCCTGTTGTAATATTAGAAGAACCACCAAGCCCGTTCCAAAAGGAACCCAAATCACTGCTAATCGTAGCCTGAGATGGGGTCGTGGTAATTAACAATACGGCACAAACGGAAATGATTTTTTTAAAAAGCATCACCAATCTCCTGTTTGACCAAACCGTGAATACGCCTCAATATTTCCTCTTCTGCAAGATAGCCAACACCCAAAATCGTCACTTGATCTCGTTGCCGATGATAGAGCATTGTTAATGGCACTGTCTTAGTCTTAACGCCCAGCCGCTCAAGATGTCCGTTATTCTGAGCCGCATGCTCCCAACCAGCCAATGCCGTGCCATCAATACTAACCGCAAGCACCGTAAACCCAACTTTTTCAGCAAATCGGCGTAAATCAGGGCCATAAACAGAACAAGGGGCACACTTCCCACTACCTACATAGATCAGTGCATATTCCTGTATGACCTCTTCAAGAGTCTTTTGATGCGCTTCGTCAAGGGCGTCCTCGGTGGCTTTCTTGCCTTTGTGAGATTGCGGATGCTTTCCTTCATAACTTAAATCAGGATTTTGCCACACCACCCTCTTGAAGGTATCCGCAAAAATAGACGCTTGCGTTAAGGTTTTCTCTTGCATCCTCATATAATTCTCAACATTTTCATACGATGGCTCAAGAATAGCTAAGGCTCTAGCTTCTTCTAGTTCAGCACGTAATTGTGCTATACGCTCTGTTGCAGTAAACGAGGGCGCGGCTGGAGGAACAGCTACGATTACCTGCTCTTCTTCCAGTGGCTCTTCAACTTCTGCCGGATCACAATAAAAATGCCAGCCTAATTGTGGAGCCTCCGAGGGACGATCGCATCGAGGTGACCATTCTCTCGCCCACCCTAACGAAGACAGCGTGATAAATAGAAATATGAGCCCTGCAAAAATAAAAATTATGCTTGATCTATTCATCTTCCTCATCCTCTGGAGAAAGCGACCTAATCTCCTTTTCCACATCTTCTTTTAGGTCATCAAGAGCAGGAATTTCCACATCCTCTAACTCATCCGCCTTCTCAACAAGTGGACCTTTTTGTCCGCTTTGCCAAAACGTCTGAATCTTATTTGTCACATTTTCTTTAACCTTCTCGGTATCAGGAACACTCAAATTCGCTTCTATATCAACGAGAACCTCAGAAAGATCTACCTCAGACCAATCAATCGTCGCCAATTGTTCAGGGGTGAGACCATTACAATTAGACCATCCTAAACCAAGTTGACCACGAGCTTCCTCCTGTAATATCCGTGGAAGACGACCATTGAATGTGCAAAAGTCTGTCGTTCTTTTTAAACATATACCAAGGAACGCTTTCTCTGAACAATAAGTTCGAACCTTATGGCTCTGTCCTTGCTGTCTCGCAATAGCCAGCATCTCTTCACTTTCACTGCACTCCAAAAGACCAAGAGACACACCCCACCCTTTAATTTTACAACAGTCTTTAATTCCAAAAATCACCTTATCGCAATTCTGATCCTTGCCAGTAAAAACCTTAACATCATTACCCTCGGCAGTGAAATCACGACCCATTTCCTGAAGCAAATTCATCATAGTAGCAGCATGCCCAAACCCCTGATTAGCCTGTGGTTCAGGACGATCTTCGCAAACTCCATTAAGACACCAGTTTTGGGATCCGCATGAATGATCAACCGTCCCTTTAACCTTCCCGCCACACAAATAAGTATGGGTTTCATGAACACAGTCTTCACCATGATAAGACAAACACTCAGCATCCACATACTCACAATCAGGATTATCTATAAATGCCTGACAATCGTGTTCCTCCCGGGTTCGACCACGGCAAGTATAATTTTGCTCCCAACCCCAACAACTTCGTTCTACTACTTTTCCACCAAGAAAATGCCGCGCGGCCCCCTTAACACAAGTACGCGACCCTCTAGCAACACACAAACCACTACTCTCTTGTGTACAGGCATCTCTAAATTCCTTTGGCGTTTCTGGTGTTTCTAATACAATTCTAGAAGACTCTTGATTCTTAAGAAATCTTGTAGGCACCTTGCTAAGAAAAAGAGCATCAGTAAAACTGTCCTCTCCAAGTGCACTAAATTCTCCCGTACACCGCCAACCTTCCTCAAAACGAGGGCAAAGCCCATCTTCTGCAACCCCCGCACAACTTTGCGAACTCTTCCGACATCCAAGAGGCGAGGGGTGCTGTTGCAGGTAAGGCTCAAACACCTCACACTCATTTTCCACTTCTTCGCGATCGCACGCAAAAACCGTTTTCCATTTCCAACAAGCCGCATAGACCGGAAAACCGTTAATCTCTCGCGTTTCATCCGCCTCAACGCAAATCCTACTACTTATAAGATTACAATTCTCTAAATCCGGAGCAGCACTCAGCGAAGGGATAAAGACAAACAACATCAGAGTGGCAAGAATTATTCGCATGTCTCTGTCCAGGTCTCGGTGAAATTATCGCAGTCTTCATATTTTATCCTAAGGACAGCAGAAAAATGTCCAGTGCCTTGAACAATCACTCGCGTCTCGAGAGTATTTAACCCTTCAACCAAATACGGCAGTAGATTTACGTTAGGCGATTTTACATGCCTCGTAGCAATTTCACAACTTCCTCCGCTCTCTCCATTTTGATAAAAAACCTTTGTTACAGTATATGTTTCTCTTCTTGGAATCTGCTCTCTGCCTACCCTCACAATCCTCGTTTGAGTCACAGTTCTTTTCTCAACCCCACCTTTTGATGCTCCGCCGCGCGGACCTACATATATAGCTCTCCCATTCAATTTGACATGCGTCCAATCGTCAAACTTCAGGGACAAGAGCCTCAACTCTTTGATTGACTCTAATCTCTCTATGTTAAAGGTCATACTGCCATCATATTCCGTACATCTACCATGACGGGGCTTGATACGGTCTATCTTAGGATTACCAATAGTGAAGATACCGCTCTCCTCTACTGTCTGGCCCACAAGATGAGATGAACCTGAACTACTCAGATTTTTAAGCCCATCCTCTACAGTCTCAGACTGAACCGCCCCCGAAGAACAATACTTCGTTAAATTCTCCTCGCAAACAACACGCTGACGTTCGTTATCTCGCTCGCACTCATAAATAGAATCTCTATGAACAACCACTCTTCTATCGATATCACAAACTTCGCCAGCCGATGATACCCAAGAATCACAAAAATGCTCTGTCGACGCAGAGGATTTTTCATAAGAAGTTTCACAATCGCCATATTTAGCACTGATCAAAGCACCAAGCCGATCAACCCCCTCTGGTGAATCGATTACTCTCCACGACTGATTAAAGGTGCCTCCTGGCTCCCTCCAATCCCCTTGACCAGCACGATCAACAGCCGAAGCCCGTGCCTTAGTACCCGCATCACCAAGATCCTTTGTATCCACATCTTGCAAATCAGTATGATCATACCCTGCTTCAGTAGGATTAGTACCGCCGTAACCAGGAACAATCTTGTCGGTTGGTTGGACCTTAAGGATATTCTCAACAGCACTACGTTGACCCGCACCGAGGGTTTTCCCCTCAGCTCTTCCATCCGTTTTATCAGCAAAGGCAGACGAAACAGACAGCATCATTAGAACTAAAGATAAGAAAATATGGTTTTTCATAATACCTCTCTCAAATTACTCAAATAATCATCAGCTAGAGACGAAGACACACCTCCAGCCTTCACAATGATCTCAAGCGCCGCTTCCAAAGAGATATTTCCAAAAATACGATCATGTTCTGGAGCGGAGTCGCCCACACAGCCCTCGTTAGTGCACGGACCTAATGGCTCACTCAACACAGCCACAGCGGGGACATTATTAATCTCTAACCTGCGAAAGGAGGATGGATCGATCTGCATTCCCTCGAAAAAATCATCATCACCACGAATCTCAGCGATCCTCGTTAAGGTCGCAGATAATTTGTTTTGATAAAATCCTCGCAACACCACGACCCCGCCCGCAGCGCTTGTCTCTCTTAGCCAGCCTTTGATAGACTCTTCAGGCATTGAAAGACTAAGAAACACGATCAACTGTGATTGTTGCCCAGGATTATCGGGTGGAGCAAAAGGCTTAACTCCCGCCACAAGCGCCTGATCATTAAACGTTGACCGATCATCAAGACCGCGTAATACATGCAGCCTCTCGGCAAGGTTTTTGTAAAGATGCACATTTTCAGCCGCTTGACGAGCGGCTTCTGCTGCCAAAGCGCCCGGCGAAGTGTCAGACAACGGAACTGCTGGCAAAGTCTCAGCCTGAGCAAAAATTGGCATAAACAATGTGATAATAATAATAAATAAGCGTTTCATTATATCCTCACAGCAGACAGCAATTTCGTTTGCGCCAAAGCAAAAAACCAAAGTTTTCACCCGCGATAGGTATTTCACCACCTCGCCACTCATAATGGACTGTTGTTCGCCCAGGCGGATTACAAGCTAGAGCCGCAGTGGTAATTGCTACCGGTTGCGTTAGTTGAAGACGGTATTGCCTCTTACTCATAATTGGCATAGGAAAACGCTGACAGAGAGCACCCTCGCCGTAGGTACCCCAAGCGATCAAAAGACGATGAAGCTTATAAAGAACCCTTTGACTAGTCAGCAGGGCCGCCTGTACCCCACCCACATGAGCTGTCACATTCCCCGTCATAGGGTACATGCCCCCTTGACACCCGGCACACCAGAAAAGCTCATCAAGCGGCAATCCGAGCGTGGAGGCGATACAATCAGCCGCGCAAGCCGCTTGCGCCAGTATATTCCCGAATAAGGCGGATTCAGGATGAAGAATAGCGGCCAACTCATCATCGAGCCAAGTCGGATCCAATTCTGTGACCCACGCAATATCAAAAACATTCCCCGGATCTAAACAGGCAACGTCAACTAATGCTTCAAGCAGAGCCCAAACAGGATAAAGGTAATAATGAGCATGCATCGTAGTCGTACCCGCCGAGCCCGCGTTATAACTAGTAGCCCCTTGAGGCGAAAAACCAAAATCAAGTTCTAAGCCGCCAAGATTGCTAAAACATCCAGGCCTACGGGAGGCATCAATCAGACGAACAGGCTCCCAGAAACCAACAGGCAAACCAACACGCGGTATGGGCACGCCACACCAACAAAGCGGCGAGGATGGATTAGGTGCATCAATAGGACCTCCCGCAAGAGTTATTCCACCAAGCGTTATAGGAAATACGCACTCCCAACAGATGTCAGTGATCGGATTCACAAATCTACCAGTGCAACTTCCTTGTGCTGATGCAGGACGAGCAAAAGTAGCTAAAGCAAACATCAAGATCGTAGTAACCAAAAGCGAAACCAGCAATATGTAAACCCTACGGAATAATTTAGATCCTTCGCGTCTCATTCTGCGCCACCCTCCAGAGGAATTTCCTCTATTTTAAGGAGGGAGCCTTCTTGACTCACCTTTGCGGGGACAGCCCGAATGCCAAAACGATTTGTAAGAGAAGACTTTTGGTCAAAGAACATCGGTCTCTCATGTGCACGCGAAAGACCTCCAGGGCTTCCGCCCGTCAAAACGATCTTACCCCGTTGTCCTAAAACCCATAACATTTGCTTCTGATTGGTACCATCAACGAAAAGAAGCGGCTCACGAAGCCCAACCTGCTCCAAAGGATTCACCCGCGTGCCCCGCGCAGCAATAATTCGTCCTTCATGATCTCTAATGTCACGATTAAGCGTGATTGAAGTATCATAAAACCACGTCCGATAATTTTGAGCAGATGACAGGCCAAGCTTAGGAGGATTATTAATAGAAGACACTTGACCCGCCACCTGTTCATTAAAGCGAGCGAGGCGACCGTCTTGTTCAGCAGCACCAAGCTCAGCGCGAATGCTCTCAACAAGATCAGGCTCCCCGATAGGAAAAATCTCACCGTGAACACCTAAATCCTCGGCGAACGCAATTCTCGCCAAAAAGCCTAAAAGGAGAAGATGGATGAAAAAGATGCTTTTCACGCGGGGCTCTCCTCATCTGGCGATCTCAACAGAGGTCCATCAAGACCTAGCCACGCAATATTGGGTAACGGCCAAACCCGTGCACTGATCTTGTCCTTGTGAATAAGCCCGATCTCCGCATAACGGCTATCGTAGCTATCGCGATGCGTACCAATCAGAAAATAATAATCCGGGGGAATCGTCTGCTCTGCAATGATCGTCAGTGGGCGTCCGTCTCGCGCGTGAGGCTTCGCATAGAAAATAATCTCGTCGTTCAGTAAGACAAAACGATTTGCGATCGTAATCACATCTCCAGCTATACCCTTGACGATCTTTACCGACTTCCAAGGCGATTTGATCGGCGGCGTGAATTCAAGATAATCGCCTCTCTCAAAATCCGTACCAGTTGCTATAACCGGCGCACGCACCCACCCCCATTCGGGCAACGACCAAGTCGTGTTGATTACCAAAAACTGCTTAAGGATAATCGCCAACACCAAAGGCGTGGCCACCGCGATCAATGCTAGTTTCATCATGGAGTGCACATTCTTCATGGCTACTCCAAAAGGTGCGTTATGTTAATAACCGGCCCATGAACGCCAATTTCAGACGGAATAACGATCAGATTATGCTTTTCGGCGATCTGGTTTATTCGCGTGAGTAGGTCTTCAGACCAAACTTCGGTCTTTTTTGCGACCTCGCTCTCCTCTAAATCACCAGTAGCAAGGTCAAAAATAAAATCTTGACTCATTTTGGTCAGGTCAACCACGGCAATTCTCTGCGGTGGCTCTTTACTAAAAAGCCACAACGATAGCACCAGGCTGATCAGAACACTGATCAAAATTATTAGGACTCTATCCAAAATCGATAATATTATCATGAGGGTCTCTTTTCATGTGCAAGTTGGGTGATGGCTTCGCCGCGAGTCGCTCCGCCTTTCATTAAGTTCTCAATGGCGACAACATCCTCGCCCTTAGACGAAAAGGCAGTAAGAGAAACAGAATCAAGACAAAGTCTCATAATGTCCCAGCCGCTAGGGCCGTAGATGATCGCCTCAGACCAAACATTGAGTAGTGAGTTAAGAGAACGTAGGGCGCGCTCTAAAACCTCATCGCATTGGATACGCTTTTCCGCTTTTAACTGTTCAATGGATGAATCACGCTGTCCGAAAAAAATCGTCCAATCACTATTAGACCAAGCCGCCTCAGCCGCTTTTGATCTAAAAAAGTCCTCAACGCCTTGAGTCGCTGTGATCAGTGATCCGTTATATTTTCGGGCTCGACGGGCAACACCCTCAACAAAATCAGCCGTCGTGCCACTAAGAAGAGACCAAGCCTCGTCAATCATAATGGCGACCGGTACATCTCGTGGCGAATGATACATCTTTTGCGTAGCAAGAAAAATCAGCAACACCATCGAAGCGGCTTGTATTTCTTTCTTATCTCGCAGATTGGACATCTCAAAGACAACCAACGAAGCGTCCAACGACACAGAACACCCCTCTGAAAATATCCGCCCATACGCCCCATCGGAACAAAACGGCTTCATTAAGGTAATCAGATCCGCACGAACGCGGTTCTCTCCTCCGCTGCTCTTCGTCTCTTTTTTATTGTTAGGCAGGGCGGCCTTGAGAATATCTACTATAGTGTTAAGACTGGCTTTGGAACCATGAGAGGTCCAGGCGGTTTTTACCGCATCAGACAAAATCGCGCGCTCTAAATCCTCTGCTGGTGCTCCTGGATGACACAACGCAGAGATAAACGCGACCAGCATGCTGAAGGCCGTCTCTTTGAACTCTTCATCGTCCGCGACGGCTTCAGTATCAACTGCGGCAAATGGATTTATACGCAAATCTATGCCGCCAAAATCAACATGAGTACCGCCTAAGATTTCTGCTGAATTTATAAAGGAATACCCATCATCAATCACGATCGCCGAACCGCCCACCGCGACCAAAGACGACATAATCTCTTGCATCGCAACGGACTTGCCACTGCCTGATTTTCCGACAATTGACACATTGAAATTAGCCTCAGATTGGAAGGGCGTCCAACCCGCGATCTGTCCGCGACGACCTGCTAACAGCATCAGTGGAGGACGAGCACCAGCATTGCCCTGCCATTCACCAAATAATGGCCAGAGAGCAAGGGCATTATTCATCTTTATTGTTCGCGTGCGAGAAAAACGCTTCATCACCATCAGAGATTTTATACTCGACCCAAAAGGAAGAGCTATTGCTAAGGCTGGCAAATGAATTCCGTTCTCTGGCGTTAGGGTAAAACCCGAGGAATTATAAATGTTTTTGATCTTGGTTTCTGCATCCTCTTTTTGATCTTCTTCACAGAACAAAACCACCTGATACAACGCCGTTACCATCGTCTCGCCGCGACTCAAGTCTTGAGCAGTCCGTTGCCAATCCTCTGAAATTTCTTTGACCTCAGGGCGCAAAAGACTCAAAGGGGAGTTTGCCGCTTGAGTAGCGCGAGTTGATTTTATACCAGCCATGTCCGCCGACATCTTCGATCCTGTGATGGAAATAGACTTTAAGACTGGCCAAGGGCAGAACAAAGACGAAGTAAATACATCACCAATTAACGTCCCCGAAGCACCCGGTTGCCATTCTTCAGGATACTTACTAACAGTGTAAGCCCTCGCTCGCGAAGCCCCGCCCTCATTATCAAACAAAATTCCATGACGTTTGACTTCCATGGCTTGCCCAGGAATAGAGAGTTGAAGGTTAATCGGATCATCTTCATTCCAATCAATCGAAGGCGGCTCTGTTTCATCAAAGCGCGGAGATAAGACCTCGTGGCAGAAATTGAGTAAGATTTTCGGAGTAACCACACGAGATTGCGTGCCAAGGCTTTTAAAGCCCGTCATCAATCGTTCCATATGAGTTCTCAGCGCATCTTTCTTAGGCTTGCTGTCCGCAAGATTACGACTATGAAGCACTATCAAGACTCTGTAATGCTTGGGACGCCAAAACTGGGTGGCGAAAGCTTTTCCGGCGACCGCCTTCTTAAACATCTCTCCACGGGCTTCCGTGAAGCCGAAACGACCGTTTTTGCGGCCCTTTTGCCATCGCGTGACAGGACTAGCAATCTTGCCAGAGGACCAGTTGATAACCTGAATGCTCAAATTATCTAAATCAAAATCAGTAAGCATCATTTTTATGCCAAGCAGAGACCTTTCATCCAAGCCGATGAAAGGCATAATTTCAATGCAGATAGCCGAACCTTGCTGACAATCGTAAATCTGTGTGTCGCCATCGTAATCACGAGCCTCAAGTAATTCCGATACATGAGGAATACGTTCAACTGAATTGAGAGAGGCTACTGTCATGGAGTGATCCACTCGGCGGGCTTGATGACAATATAAACTTCTGATGGCGGATGATAATTCCCTGACTCATCTACAAAAGAGCCAATCCAAAGTGCTGTGAGGCTTTCGTTTGTGCGTTGCCCCTTAATCCCTTCGTCTTCGGGTAGTCTATACACACTAGGCGACCGTCCAGAAACCGTTACCAAGGGGCCTCGCATGATCGGATGGCCACGCTCAAGCTCTTCTAATGCAACATCATCCCCGTCGGAGACCTCTAAACAGCCACCCTCCTGATTGACCGGACACTGAAAATCTTTAGCAACGTTGCTAGATGATGAACACCCGCCAAGAATTGCAATTGCTGTGATTAACAAAAAATATCTCATTTTTAAATTCCCTTTCAATTTCCTTGAACGCGGCCGTCAATCCAAGCACCCGCAAGGAAGACAACCTCAACCTTGGTTCCCGCCGAAAGCGAGATAATGGGGCTGTATTGCTCAGCTCTTTCAATATAGAAGTCCGCAAGTTTTTCACCTGCTGTGCCAATGCCAGAAGCCAATCCTGATTGAGCAGCCTGACCCAGAAGCACTGACTCGCTCGGCCTGGATGCATCAGTTCCATCAAGGACAATCGGAGGATTAAGTGCAGTATTTGCGGCAGAACCAAAACCGCCGATTACACCAGCAGCAAAACTTCTACGAATAAGATCACCTTCACGGCTTATTACAGGCCCCCTGACTCCAGCTTGCCCGGTCCCCGCAATAAAGCCCTGAACCTTCGTTTCAATAACACCCTCACCCTCACTATTCTGACAGGTCATGGTTTGAAGACGGACATAAACCCGTTCAGCAGAAAGATTGCCACGGGCTTCACCAGTAATCGTACAGCCTCTTATGTCAGTTTTTTTCGTGTTTCCGAATTCATCAGCCGCAGAGATTGCCATCCCAGTAATCCGCATGACCACAGGAGGAGGGTCCTCTTGACTACGTACTCCGACGGGAGCCGCCGCTCCCGCAGTGATCACAGCCGTCGCATGCGAGCCTGTAGGTAGCCAAAATTCAGTGTTTCTAGATAAGAAATCAACGGCTTTGCTCTTGGCATTTAAGGTAAAGTTAACCAAAGATGGACCAGGCAAGGGAGCCGCAAACTGAATCGCCGTATCAACTAAAGGATTCCCACCAGATTGAAACGGATCCGAAGGAAGACCGCTAGAGTCGATATCCACAGGTGGGGGCGCAACATAATCCGATGGAACTGATGGATTTAATTGAGCACGCTGTGCAGCATTAATGATTGTTTCATCGATCGAAGAAATAACATCTTCATAGCGGTCAATAGACTGTTTGAAATCTTGAAGGATGTTCTCTTTTTCTAGAAGAAGGTCTTCGTTGCGATTAATTAATCTACGGTTTTGCTCTACCGAGTCTTCCACAGCTTTCTCAAGGGTTTGAATACGACCTTCAGCGGTTTGGAGCCAAATCTCTTCAGCTTCAACCCCATCAATACGAGATATAGAGGTCTCCCTCGTGTCGTTCGCCTCGAGCAACGTCTCGCCACGATCGCGGGTGCTAATCGCAAAGACGACAAAGAATAATAACCCAGCAATGCCAGCGAGAACCCCGCCTTGGATTAATCGCACTCGAAGGTTTGGATCATCTTTTAACATGGCCAAACTCCTTTATGATAATTGCGCGGCTTCCATCCTCAGCCAGCCAAACGGCCGCCGCCTCAGGAGCAATTGTATCCACCGAGATGGCATCTTGATTACCGCCATTGCCTTAAAATCTTTGCCGACCCTGAATTCAATCGGAACGATTTGAGCGTCAATTCTTGTTCTGATGGGCGTGGATGTTGAAGTGCTGATATAGCCATCGAGCGACTCACCAGTTATAACCGCCCGCGTCAATCGTGCTAATTTCTCTCGGCGGGGCGTATTGCCAGAAGTTTCAGGATTAACAGTTCGATTGCTAATCAAAAAATCTGTTCTGCTGGAATATCCCTCGGCTCAAGAACAGTTGATATGTAACCCCTGATTCAGCCGTAATGAAAAGGTTAACCGGGTCAGTTGGCAAAGGAAAACCGAAAGGCACCAAAAATAAATCACCCGAGTCTGAATCGTGTTCGATCGTATAGCCCTGTAGGCGCTCCCACCGCTGATTTAATACGATCATCGCCCAGGGTGATCCGATTAACTTCCCGTGCTGAGATAATGCCGGCGATCTCAGCGTTGTCTTCAACAACACGCGATTGAGCCGCTTGAACATCTGATCTCCCAAAAAACATACCGCTAATCTGAAGTGAGATAATCACTCCCATAACTATATAAAGCCTCATTTGAACAGTTCCTCCCATTTTAGATTTCGAATCAAGACAGTGCCGCGATCATCCCGTTCCCACAGGATCTCTACCGCCACGGTCGCTTTATTAAAAACACGATCACCGATCAGCCTTGTTAGCCGTCCTTCAACCTTTGCCACAGCACCAGAATTGTCCAGTTTCACATCAACATTGCTAATCGCAAAAGACGTGGTTAAGCGCTGTGATTTGATGCGGATGGATTTCTTGGTCCACAAGATCAGCAATTTTCTGGGTGGCGGCGGGATGAACCCATCTCAACAGTTCTTCTTTGCGCCAGTCCGCTGTGGCCCGGGAGTAGTGTTCAAAAAAAGACCGGCCAAGAATGTAGAGGCATCAGCAACGTAGCGCTGATCGTATTTGACCTGGCTAATCTCATATTTGCCCGTCATAGCCCCTGGAATAAGAACGACTACACGCTCGTCTCGTGCCAAAATCATAATGTTAATGATGAGGGATAGCGCAAGCAAATCAGTAAAACACCTTGCCCGTATTTTGCTATCCTCATCTTATCATCAAATTTCAACTGGGAGCATATCACCCTCGCCAATGCTCTTCCAGGCCGCCGGTAAGGTCAGTGGTCCGATTGACGCATACCAATACATAACGACTGGTATAGTCAAACCCACCAAGTAGCGTTTGCAGTATCTACTCAGGACAATTATCCCTGCCGCCGCGATCATCCCAAGAATGAAAAAATTTAACAGTATTCCCAGAAAGAATGCGGTCATAAGCAATACAAATTCCCCACACCAAAGATTAAAATCTTTGGAGGGGCGTCTAAGAATTGAGGGATGTGCCAAGATGACTTCTGGCTCATTGATTTAGATCACCATGCCACCAGCAAGAGTAACCATAATGTCTGGCATCACGGCCCCACGCCAACCACCGGTACCTACGGCACCAGCAGCGATACCACCACGAAAACCCGTGACCATACCAGCAAGACCAAGACCCGCAGTGGTTAATCCGATCGTGGTTCCTACCCAGTTATCGCGTAGGTCCATAGACCTGAAAGGCAGCTTTTTCAAACCCCGTCCCTGTGGATGACGGAGTCGTAGCAAAAGCCACATCCGGTATTGCAACCACAGCAGCCGCAGCTACCATAGAAAACACCACCACTTGTGGTGATATCTTTAACGAATACCTAGTGGTAAGCACTGAATTATTTTTTAACATTGACAATCTCACTTTATCTAAGTTATAGTTGCATAGTCTCAGATATTAACCAGTGGCGGAGATGTCCTGCCACCATTCTTCCATCTGATCAAGGCTCACATCATCGAGGGTTAAGCCTTTTTGCGATGGCGCTATTCTCTATGTGCGAGAAGCGATGGATGAATTTGCGATTGGTTTCAGCAGCGCCTGTTCAGGGTCTATATTAAGTTTGCGCGCTAAGTTCACCATGACGAAAAGCATATCACCAACCTCGGCTTTGATTTTGTTAGGGTCAGCAGGCTGATGTTCAACTTCATCGAGCAGCTCTTGGGTTTCCTCTGAAAGCTTATCAAAGACTGAGCCGATATCAGACCCAGTCAAACCCAACTCTTGCCGCGCGTTTTTGCATTTTGAGGGCTTTGGTCATCGGCGGTAGTGATGATGCGATATCATCGAGCAATCGCCTTGCGCCTTGGCCGTGGCGCTCTTTTTCTTTAAGCGCCTCCCAAGACTCGTTAACATTAGTGGCCGCATCAGGGAGAATATCAGGGAGAGCATCAGGCGGGGTTGGGTTCTTGCGATCAACAAAAACATGCGGATGGCGGCGAATCATTTTTGCTGAAATAGCGTCGACAACATCGGCAAAGGTAAAATCCCCGTTTTCCTCGGCAATTCTAGCCTGAAAGACAACTTGGAGCAAAAGATCGCCCAATTCATCACAAATCTCCTCAGGTTTTCTGCGCGCCACGGCTTCGGCGACTTCATACGCTTCTTCTATGGTATAAGGAACGATAGTCTCGTGGGTTTGCTTAACATCCCACGGGCACCCGTCCTCAGGGTCGCGCAGGCGTCGCATAATATCGAGTAATTGTTCTATTCCACTTGGTTTTGCCGGTATATTATGAGGTGTATTCATCGGTATCGCGCCTGATCGTCAAAAGTGTTATTTATGTGATATGATCACCCCTGATCATTATAGCGTTGAAATAGCGTTGGCAATATCGCAAGATTAGGAAAATCTCGGAGTATGCGAGATTTAATCAAAGATAATAAAGGAGCTTCCATATGATCGCACATTTGAGGACGCTGGTTGCTGGCGGGGGTTATCGTTGGCGTCCCACTGGTATTAACGGTGTATATCACGTGGAATCTGATCACTTTTGTAGATTCGCGCGTGGGCCGGGATCGTTCCGGCTCAGTTAAATATCCAGAGTTATGTGTCTTTTCCAGTTCCCGGCTATGGGATTGTGACAGCACTTGCCGGTTTTATCATAATCGGCGCGTTAACCACGGGAGTTCTTGGCGGGATGATCATTCGCACCAGCGAGCGGCTTATGGACAGAGTAACCCTTGATGAGGTCAATCTATAGCGCGTCCAAACAGGTTCTCGTGACGGTTGTTGGCAGCCAGTCTGACGCTTTTCGTGAGGTTGTGCTGGTTGAATATCCGCGCAAAGGCCTTTGGGCCATTGGATTCGTGACGGGGGCGACCAAAGGCGAGATTCAAGCGCTCGCCAAGGAAGAATTAATGAATGTTTTTGTGCCGACGACGCCTAATCCAACTTCAGGTTTCTTGCTATTTTTAACCCGAGACAACGTGATCTCTCTGGATATGAGTGTTGAAGAGGCGGTAAAACTGGTGGTGTCCGGCGGAATTGTAACCCCTCCCGACCAGAATAAAAGAGCGTAAAGCCATCTCACTGGAAGAAAAATCCAAAACGTCCGGCTAGCCGCCGGCGAGATACGTAACAGCATGTTCGCGCTCGAATAGCGCGAGCATGGTTCTGAGCACTTCTCCGTCCTCACCCGTGATATCAAGGTTTTGGGCGATGGTCGTTTTCGACTTGCCCGGCGCTCAGTAAGAGCAAATCGGTATGATAGGCGAGATCGGCGAGAACAAACTCAGGGTCACCTGATTGCCTTTGCCCAAGCACCTCACCCGCGCCGCGAAGTTTTAGGTCCTCCTCGGCAATACGAAAACCGTCATTGGTCTCACGCATAACCGACAACCGTGCCTTTGCCTCAATTCCTAAAGGCGACTTATAGAGAAGAATACAAGACGATTGCGTTTCACTTCGCCCGACCCGTCCGCGCAATTGATGAAGCTGGGCTAAGCCAAAACGCTCAGCATGCTCGATAATCATAATAGTGGCGTTAGGAACATCAACCCCGACCTCAACGACAGTGGTCGAGACCAGAAGCTGGGATTCTCCGGTGCGAAAAGATTCCATCGCGGCGGCGCGTTCATCGCTTTTCATCCGCCCGTGAGCTAGGTGAGGATTGAGTTCAGCTAGGGCGGTTTTGAGGAAGGTGAAACGGTCCTCGGCGGCGGCGATATCTATCGCATCAGATTCCTCGATCAGAGGGCATATCCAATAGGCTTGCTGTTGTGGCGAGCAGCGTTCGCGTAGCCTCGCGATAATCTCATCGATGCGCTCGATCGGCATGACAGTGGTGGTGATATCCTTGCGCCCGACGGGTTTCTCATCAAGCACGGATGAGGTCAGATCGCCGTAAGTCGTCATAGCGAGGGTGCGGGGGATGGGGGTTGCGGTCATCACCAAGACATCCACGCCCTTGCTTTTCTGTCCGAGGATAAGCCTTTGTCTTACGCCGAAGCGATGTTGCTCATCGATCACGGCGATTCCAAGGTTAGGGAAAATAACATCATCAACGATGAGCGCGTGCGTGCCAATGATCAGCTTGGCTGTGCCATCGGCAATCTCACCATAGGCTTTTTTCTTCTCTGAAGCCTTCATTTTACCAACCAGCAGTAAAGGCGTGATGCCAAGAGGTTCTAAAAGGGCCGTGATGGTCTCGGAATGCTGCCGGGCTAATATTTCGGTTGGGGCAATCAGGGCCGCTTGGGCCCCAGATTCGATCGCCTTCAACATCGCCATCAAGGCGACTAATGTTTTGCCTGAGCCAACATCACCTTGTAGCAATCGCAGCATTTTCTGGGGTTTTTCCTGGTCTTCGGCAATTTCAGCAATCACGCGCTCTTGGGCTTTGGTGAGGGAAAAGGGAATCTTTTGGAGCAAAGGATCAGTGAAGCTTTTATCACCCTTGAAGATCTGCCCGCTATTCCGGGCACTTCTATCGCGTACAAGCGCGAGGGCGAGTTGATTGGCCAGTAATTCATCATAAGCAAGCCGCTGTCTCGCCGGATGATACGGCAAAAGATCGCCTAGGGATTTCGGATGATGGAGTAAAACCATCGCTGTTTTCCAGTCAGGCCAATTGAATTTTTTCATCGTCTCATCCGGGATCCATTCGGGCAGATCCGGGAGGGACTCAAGGGCGGCTAGAATCGCTTTTCTTAAAGGTTTTGGCGTTAAGCCGGCGGTGAGGGGATAGACGGGCTCGATCTTAGGAATCTCATCTTCGCGCTCTACCCGGGTGATGTAATCCGGATGAGTGATTTGGAGCCGGCCTCTGAATCTCTCGGCGCGCCCGCTCACTACCCGCACCTGTTCCAAGGGCAGCTGGGTTAAGAAATAATCGCCTTTGGCGTGGAAAAAGACGAGGTCTACCTCGCCCTGGTCATGGGAGCATCTCACGCGCAGTGGGAGGCGTTGCCGTGCTATGTGGGGTTTCTCATGCTTGAAGGGGGTTAAGTGTAAGGTGACGATATCGCCTTCGTTGATGGCGGCGAGGTTATCTACCTTCTCTCTGATGATCAGATTGGTTGGTGCGTGGCGCAATAGGTCTATTATAGTTACGCCGATTCGCTTTTCGATGATCCCAGATAACCGTGTGCCAATCCCCGGCAAGGCGTTGACACGCCGAAACAATGGGTAAAGGCTTTGTGGTCTGGTAAACTTTTGAAATCCCGTCTCGCCCATGATGTATAGATACGCTATATTTTCCTTAAACGCTATGCTATCACGCCGTTATATCTAATGGACAGTCATCGTGAAAATCGTATTCGCCGCCTGATTTACAGGTCAGGCTACACCGCTATGAAAGAAACGGACATGATACTTGGACGTTTTGCGAGGGAGGTCGTGCCCACAATGGATAACAAAACCCTCGACAGCTATGAAGACCTGCTGGAATTAGGCGATGTTATGATCTGGAAGATGGTGACAGGCAAAACCATCCCGCCATCCGGTTTTGATCTCAAAGCCCTGGATGCGTTAATTAGTTTCCTTAAGACAAGGCGGTAATTTTGCGTTTTTCTATTTTTTCGCCTGGTTTTCCGCCGCTGGACGGCAAGAACTCCGCAGTATTGCGCGGGGCCTTAAAGGGGATAGATGCACTCGCGGTCGCAGAGGCCGCCGCACGCAATAAAACCACGTCGTGTATTCATATCAGCGCTAATGACGCAGAGATGGAGGATATGCGAGAATCGCTGATTGTTAACGGAGTCGAGCCATCTTCAGTGATGATGTTTCCTGCTTGGGATTGCCTGCCTTATGACCGGGTTTCACCAAACGCCACTCTAGTCGGCCACAGACTGAATTGTCTAGCGCAGCTCGTGCGCAGTAAAAGCGCGCGGAAAATAGTTTTAACAACAGTTAATGCGTGGATTCAGCGTATTCCTCGCCCTGATTTTTTTAACGGCGCCGAACTGGTCATAAAGACAGGGTCAGCATTGTCTTTCAAAGAGATTAGCGTCTTTGCCGAGGCGAACGCTTACCAACGCGTTAACACGGTGCATGAAGGAGGGGAATACGCTATACGCGGCGGAATTGTTGATATTTTTCCCCCAGGAGCCGCGGATCCAGTGCGGATTGATCTTTTCGGCGACCGGGTTGAGGAGATCAAGGTCTTTGATCCCGAAACCCAGCGTAGTCAGGATACCCTCAAATCCCTCGCTTTGTATCCGGTGAGTGAGATTTTGCTTAATGACTCCAGCATCAATCATTTTCGCAGGCAGTATGTCGAGATTTTCGGCGCCGCCGCTTCGCGTGATGAGATTTATCATCAGATCTCCGAAGGACGGCGTTTTGCGGGCATCGAGCAATTACTGCCGCTTTTTCACACGAATCTTGGGCATTTAACCGATTATTTCAGCAACCCGCTGCTCATCCAGAACCATGAGACCCTAACCACCGCCGAAGAACGACTAGAACAAATCCAAGATTTTTATGAAGCCAGACTAGATACCGCGGCCGCAGGGAGCAACCTGAGGAGGGCCCGGGGGAGCGGTGATGGAGGAGTTGTTCGTCCTCTGTTGCCCGGCGCCTTATACGAGACGATGGATGAGATCAAAACCCGCCTCGAAACCAACAGAAATTTTCATATATCTCCCTTCAGTAATGATGAGAAAAGCGATTCTCTATCTTTTGATATTAAATCAAAAACTGGCACAATGTTTTATCAGATGGCGAAAGGTGAGGGGGGAGACGTCTTTGCCACCCTTGCCGATTTCATCAGCAGAAACGCGGCGGGTAAAACGATCATTCTAGCGGCGCATGGCGAGGGGTCCAAGGCGCATATCATCGAGCGCCTCGGTGAGAAACTTGAGCCCTCACGCTTGCCGATCACTTCAGTCAATCATGTAACCGAATGCAAGGCGGGCAAGGTTCATGCGGTTGTCTGGGGGCTGGAGCATGGTTTTATTCTGCCTGATACGCTGCTGATCACTGAGCAGGATATTTACGGCTCGCGCCTTTCGCGTCCGCAGAGAAGAAAACGCCGAGCCGATAACTTTCTGCGTGAGGCCTCAAGCCTCAGCACTGGCGATCTTGTGGTTCATCTTGACCATGGCATTGGGCGTTATGAAGGCCTTGAGACGATTTCTACGGGCACCATAGATCATGATTGCCTTTTGCTGTCTTATGCGGGTGATGATCGGTTATATCTGCCTGTTGAAAATATAGAGCTCTTGTCGCGTTTTGGCAGTGATAGTGAGGGTGTTGTCTTAGACCGACTCGGCGGGGCGGCGTGGCAGGCGAGAAAATCGCGGATAAAAGGCAAGATCAAGGATATCGCCGACAGCCTGATTAAAACCGCAGTAATGCGTGAGGCGGCAAAAGCCGAGGCGATTCAACTAGAATCATCCACCTTCGCCGAGTTCTGTCAGCGTTTCCCCTATGTTGAAACCGAAGACCAGGCGGATGCAATCACTGACGTGATCAATGATATGGCTGAAGGGCGGGTGATGGACCGGTTGGTGTGCGGCGATGTGGGGTTCGGTAAAACCGAGGTTGCCCTGCGCGCGGCTTTTGCTGCGGTGATGGCGGGGTATCAGGTCGCGGTGGTGGCCCCAACAACATTACTGTCTCGCCAGCACAGTAGGCTGTTTACCGAGAGATTTGAAGGCTTTGGGGTTAAAATCGGAGAACTGTCACGGATGACGCCTGCGGCCAAAGCAACGGCTACCAGAAAAGCCCTCGCGAGTGGCGACTGTCACATTGCGATCGGCACGCATGCTTTGTTATCAAAAGCGGTGACGTTCAACAACCTTGGCCTGGTTGTTATCGATGAAGAACAGCATTTTGGGGTAACACAAAAGGAAAGGCTGAAAACCCTACGCGGCGATATCCACGTTTTAACCTTAACCGCAACGCCGATCCCAAGAACATTGCAAATGGCGTTATCAGGAGTGCGGGATATGTCGATTATCGCCACCCCGCCTATTGATCGTCTAGCGATCAGAACCTCCGTCGCCCCGTGGGATGCGGTGGTTTTAACCGAGGCTATTCGCCGCGAGCACCATCGCGGCGGTCAGGTTTTCTGCGTAAGCCCGAGGATAGACTTTCTGCCGCGGGTTTATGACCGCCTGAACGAAATCGTGCCATCGGCAAAAATCATTACCGTGCACGGGCAGCAACCCCCACATGAGATAGATGAAGGAATGACGCGTTTTGCCGATGGGCGGGCTGATATTCTGTTGTCGACGAACATCATTGAATCAGGATTAGATATCCCATCCGCCAACACAATAATTATTCACCGTGCTGATTTGTTCGGCTTATCACAACTCTATCAGCTCCGAGGGCGTGTTGGTCGCGGTAAGCACCGTGCTTACGCTTATCTAACAACCGAGCCCTCACGAAGATTGACCGCCAACGCCCGGCGGCGTCTTGAGGTTTTGCAGACGTTAGACTCACTCGGGGCTGGGTTCTCGCTCGCATCCTACGACCTGGATATCAGGGGGGCGGGGAATCTCCTGGGCGATGAGCAGTCAGGGCATGTCCGTGAGGTTGGGGTTGAGTTATATCAGGATATGCTTAACCAAGCGGTGCAGCGAGGCCGGGAAGGAAGCACGCTAGAATCAGGCCCCATCGATGAGGAGGTTTGGTTACCGACAATCAATCTTGGTGCATCGGTGCTGATCCCCGAAGATTATGTACGGGATTTAGCGGTTAGATTATCGCTTTATCGGCGGATCGCAGCGATTGCCACTGAAGAGGAACGCGATGCTCTAACCATGGAAATGATCGACCGCTTTGGCGCTATTCCTGACCAAGTACGGAATCTTTTGGATACGATCTCGATTAGGATTACCTGTCGTCAGCTGCGGATTGAAAAAATAGACGCAGGCCCGAAAGGCATCAGCATCAGTTTTAAAAACAACAGTTTTCCTCGTCCGGACGCGTTGATTAATCTCATCGCTCGGGAGCCCACGCGGCTACAGGTTACCGCAGACCAACGCTTGATCGTCAAGCAGGTGATTCCGATCTCGGAACGTTTTGCCAAGGTGATTGAGGTGGTCGATGAGTTGGCTGGATTGATTTAAGCGTGCTGGCGGCGGGCGATGGCCACATCGAAAATCGGCAGGAAGGTGGTCGGCATATGCGCGCCATTAATCGCCCATTCATTATCGATAATGATATGCGGCACGCCTCTGATCGACATTCTCACCACTTCTTCTAAATCAATCTCAATCAAAGTCTCAGCGGTGGACAGATCATCAGCACTGATGGAAAAGCGCTCAGCCAGTCTATTCAGAAACGCCTCATCGCCGATATCGATGCCATCGATAAAATAGGCTTTGAATAAAATCTTTAAAACCGCATCCGCGTTATCGCCGGCGGCCTTGATTAGCGTTAGAGGCGGCTTGCTATCAGGAACACGGGTGATCGCATCAAAATTAAAATCAATACCGATATGCCGCCCGACCTCAGCGATTTGTCCGTAAAAATTATCCGCATTCGCGCCAAACTTGGCTTTGAGATAGGCTTTTCTATCCATGCCTTCGGGGGGGATCTGCGGGTTAAGGATAAAGGCGCGCCAGTGAATATCGAGCACGACCTTCTGGTGTAGAATAGCAGCTTCTTCCAAGCGTTTGCGCCCGATATAGCACCACGGGCAGATCACATCGGAGAAAATATCGACACGGATTGTTGTTTTATCGTGAATCATGGTTATTCTATATAACAGATTATACAACTTTGGTCAGGATATTCATGAGCATCACAGAAGCATTGGTTATTCATCCAGAGTTTCGCTCAAGGCCATCACCGTCTAGAAAACCACCTGAGATGATGCTCGATGAAGCCGTGAGGCTCACACAGGCCATCGGTCTGTCGGTGACGAAATCTGAACATATCATGTTAAGTGCACCAGTCGCAGGCAGTTTTCTGGGGCTTGGCTTTGTCTCGCAGCTGTCCGAGGCGGTCGATGAAACCAGCCTTGTGGTGATTAACGCGAGCCTCACGCCAGTCCAGCAGCGTAATCTAGAAGAAGCCCTGAAATGCAAGGTGATCGACCGAACAGCGTTAATTTTAGAGATTTTTGGCGAGCGCGCGACTAGTAATGCAGGGCGGCTGCAGGTGGAACTCGCAGCGCTTAACTTTCAGCGTAGTCGTTTGGTTCGGAGTTGGACGCATCTTGAACGCCAGCGCGGCGGGTCAGGGTTTTTGGGTGGGCCGGGTGAGAGGCAAATTGAGATAGACCGCCGCCTTTTGGATGATCGCATCGAGCAGATAAAAACCGAGCTGAAGAAAGTTGAGCGAACCCGGGGCTTGCAACGCCGCAACCGGCAACGGCTTGAAACGCCAACCGTGGCGTTGGTCGGCTATACCAACGCAGGTAAGTCTACATTGTTTAACGCCCTGACCGGGGCGCAAACCATGTCAAAGGACATGCTGTTCGCGACTCTGGACCCTTTGATGCGCGCTATTAACGCGCCGGGTATGCGGCCAGTGATCTTAGCGGATACAGTGGGTTTTATTAGCCAGCTTCCAACAGGGCTGATTGAAGCGTTCAAAAGTACCCTAGAGGAGGTGACCGAGGCGGATTTATTGATCCATGTCCACGATATGTCCTCGCCCTTAGCACTTGAGGAGGCTGAGGACGTTGATGAGGTGCTGGACTCTCTTGATCTGGATATCGAGGCGAGAAAAGCCTGTATTCTGCATGTATTCAATAAAAGCGATCTGCTCGGCGAAGGGCAACAGGATGTGGTTACCGCATTAGAGCACCGGTATCCTGATGCGGTAAAAGTATCGGCGTTGCGCGGTGAGGGGATTAAAGATCTTCACAAAAAAATTGAAAAGCGTTTCTCATTGTCCGAGAAAACAATAAAAATAACCGTTCCGTACTCTAAGGGAAGCGCGCTGGCTTGGCTCCACAGACACAGCCAAGTCAAAGCCATTAAGAATGGGCGGGAGCATGATCAGGTGCTAACAGTTCAGATCTCAACGGCGAATCTTTCACGCTTTCGCGCGCGTTGGCCTGAGTTTTGCGCGCGCGCGACTCTCCCGCCAGATAGTAAAAAGCCCTGAGGCGACCACAATCGCCGCGCCAATCGGCATTTCGGTGCGGATGACTTCATCAAAAATAATGATCCCGATCGCTGAGCCGAACACCAGCTGTAAGAAGGTAAAAGGCTGTAAGGTGGTGGCTTCGGCAAACTCAAGGGCTTTGATCACAAGAAAATGCCCCAACACACTGAAGACGCACAGCAAGGCCATTAAAGGCCAGTGCACGGCGGCGATCGGTGTCCAGAAAAACGGAATCACAAGGGTGAACAGAACCGAGCCAGTAACGCCAATCCAAAAGAAACTGGTCATCGCACTGTCCTCACGCACGACATAGCGGGTTAACACGTAATAGGTGGCAAACATCAGCGCGGAGATCAGAGGGATGAACGAGGTGATGCTAAACACGTCGCTGCCGGGTTGTATGATCAGCATAACGCCAGAGAAACCCACCAGAACCGCGCTCCATCGTTGCCAGCCGACTTTCTCGCCGAGGATGGGTATAGACAGCACGACGACCAAGAGGGGGTAGCAAGAGAAAACCGCGAGGCTTTCGGCGAGCCCAATGGCTGTGAACGAGTAAATCAAAACGCAGATTTGCACATTGAGAAGTACCCCGCGGGTGATTTGCAGAACCGGGTGCTTGGTGCGGATGACGCCAGCCACTCCTTCTTGCCGTGTCATGCTCCAGCCAACGACACACATCAACATAAACCACATGCGAATCATGACGATGGTGACCACGTCATAGCGCTGTGCCATATATTTGGACAACCCGTCCTGGATAGAGAACAGAATCACCGTAAAAATAATAATGATGATTCCAAGTAGAGTTTTATTTCTTGAAAGAATTCGCCGGGCGCGTCTCACTCTCCGGTATAACATAACTAGAAAGGCATCGGATGCGCGTAGTGGGTCTCGGAGATTGCTTTCATGACCTCATCTTTCAAGGTTACCTCGGCGGATTTGAGAATGGTTTCTAGCTGCGCGGTCGAGGTCGCGCCTAGAATAACCGAAGTCATAAAGGGTCTTCTTAGACACCATGCCAGCGACATCTGGCTTAGATCAAGCCCAAAGTTCTCAGCGACCTGGCGATAGGCATCGATCGCCTTCCATGCGCGATCGGTGGTGCGCCCGCCAAGGTTTCCGGTGATCGCAAGGCGCGTGCCTTCAGGAGGCTTAGTGTCAGGCGCGTATTTGCCGGTGAGCAACCCGCAGGCCAGAGGGGAGTATGCGAGCAAGCCAACGTTTTCATGATGCGTCATTTCTGCCATATCAAGATCATAGAGGCGGTGTAACAAGCTATATTCGTTCTGCACCGACATCATGCGGGGCAGGGTATTCTTCTCAGCGCACTCAAGCCATTGTGTTGTTCCCCAGCAGCTTTCATTGGATAGTCCGATTGCGCGGATTTTGCCCTCACGGATGAGGGTCTCAAAAGTCTCTAAGACCTCAAGCATATGCCTTTCAACTTCGCCCCCGTCTTGGTCTGTGGGGTCAAAGTGCCAGTTCTGGCGGAACATATACGAGCCTCTGTTAGGCCAGTGAAGCTGGTAGAGGTCTATATAATCGGTTTTGAGTGATTTCAGCGAGTCTTCAAGGGCGTCGATGATCGTTTTGGGTGAGATCGCTGCGCCGTCGCGGACATTTTTATAGCCCGCGCCCGAAACCTTGGTTGCAAGAACCACCTCATCGCGGCGTCCTGTTTTTTCAATCCAAGAGCCGATAATCCTCTCGGTATCGCCCTGGGTCTCAAGGCTAAGAGGGTTGGTGGGGTACATTTCAGCGGTATCGATGAAATTGATACCATAGGCTAGCGCCATGTCTATCTGTTCGTGGGCTTCGGTTTCAATGTTTTGAGTTCCCCAAGTCATACTGCCGAGGCAGAGTGGGGAGACCTTAATATCGCTGCGGCCAAGGGTGTTATATCGCATTAAATATCCTTAAAGATGGGGTAGGGGAGTGATGACCATTGTGGTCATTGATTGATGGAATGATCATAAGAGTTGATCAGCCGTTATAGTATAGAGGCCCTAGAGCTATGACAACATGAAATGCGTTTGGTTTGCTATATTTGGGGAGGTAACACTAGATCTCCTGTGTAGTGATCATCTTGGATTTGTGACTAAGAGTGGGGTGCGGTAGATAAAACTAGGTTTTTTTACCGATAGCGAACCTACCCGGCCGTTGGGCCAAAATGACCACAAGGTGCACTGAGATGATCGAGGCCCGTGATTATCAGTCTGCGGCCAATGAGATGCGCCAAGCGAGGAGGAGTGGCTGACTCGGAATATGCCGGATTAACAGTGCAACTCATCGGTAACATCGAGATCTACGACCAACGTCGCTGAACCTTGGGCATTGATGATCTCGTCGCAGATTACGCGGATATTCTAGAAGTTACCCCCCGTACCCGGATATTGCTTAGAACTCACGGCTAACGAGGGCACGACCGATGAGGAATTCTCTTCCTCAAGGCTTTTGAATATGACCATGCGTATTGGGTTTATTCTGGATGAAACGGTTTGATACAGACTCAAATTTGAAATCGCATTACAACCTTTCACAATCTTCTTACCCCTTCAAGACTTGCCTAAGAGCAATGGTTTTTAAGGCAAAGAGTTGTCTTCATTCGGTGGCGGTGGCGGATGGAGTTCTCCGACGTCAGAGCATTTATCTGCACTTAGGAGGCGATCTTCCATCGAGTAAAATGGCTTGATTTTTTGCGCTATTGACGTATCAGCTATTTTAGCAAGATGGATACAAAATCTAAACTTTGAGGAATTATAACATTGATTACATTTTTTGAAAAAATTGAAAACCTTGGCGTTTTCGCAAACTATAAGAAGCCCAAAGAAATGGAACCTTTTCAAAGGCTCAATCTGATTTATGGCCTTAACGGTTCAGGAAAGAGTACGTTGTCGCGTTTTTTTGCAGATTTGGGCAAAGGATGTGCCGATGGTTTTCCTGATCTGAAGTACAAGATCACAACAGAAGATGGGCCTTTTGAGCAAAAAAACCCCTACACGCGTAAGGTTAAAGTTTTTAATCCCGACTATGTGGAGGCAAACATCGGTCAGCTTGAAGATAATAAAGGTAAGATGAAACCAATTTACGTCATTGGTGAAGAAAGCAAGACTCTGGCAGAGAAAGTGAAAGCAGACGAAAAAGCTCTTGTCAGTTTGCGAGAAGAGAAAAAAAAGAAAGAGGGTGATCTCGAAAAACTTAAGAAGGACAAAGGGGAACTTTTCACCAATGTGGCTCGTCTTATTACCAATGCGGGCACTATCTCAAGAACCTACAACAAAAGTCATGCTGAAAAAGACTATAAAGAATTGACCCCGTTCAAACTACTTACAGCCGAAGAATTGGCAATTACTACCCAAGCAATAAAGCAACCAGAAATGAACGAGCAGAATGAACTCATGGTTCCCAATTTTGAGACCCTAGATTTGCAACGCGGCGGTATTGAGAGAATTCTTCAAAAAAGCGCAACCTCATCAGCGATCGAACGTCTTAAGGATAATCATGAACTAGCCTTATGGATCGAACGGGGCAGGAAACTCCATGCCTCAAAAGATGATAGAAAATGTGAGTACTGTCAGCAAACCATTCCTGAAGAACGTGAGGAGGAGCTGGCGGCACATTTCAACCAATCGGACAGCAACCTGAAGACAGAAATCGAGGAGGCTATTGCCGTCATAGATAAAATCATAAACGAGATAAACTCTCGCCGCGAGTTGAAGGAAACGGACTTCTACCCTGAACTAAGGGAGGAGTTTTCCCAATGTTTCGAGGTACTCGACAATGAACGAAAACAAGTTTTGTCAAACCTCGAGGTGTTCAAGAAAGCACTGGACGATAAACTCCGCCGGCGCACTGAGAGCTACACTGAGGAACTTCCCACGTGCAACAGCTCGGCTTGGAACGAAGCATTGACGTCCCTTAACGCTCTGATCCGACGCCATAACCAAGAAACGGATGATTTCCAAAAGCGCTTGGTCAACAACTTCACTGAGATCCAGAGACATTTTTTTAGCGAGATTAATGAAAAGGTGAATAAGATATCCTCCGAAATCGTTGGTCTGGAGATTGAGATTAGTGATTGCGTTAAAGGTGTTCCAGCAAAACCTGGTATCACAGGCTTAGAAAGTAGCATCGAGGAAAACCGAGGAAAAATTTCTAATTTACATCGAGCGGCAGACGACATGTCGAAGAAACTGGCAGGTTTTCTTGGCCGCGATGACCTGAAGTTTGAGGCAGAAGGGGAGGGTTATGTAATCAAACGCTTTGGTCGAAAAGCCCAACGATTGAGCGAAGGTGAAAAAACTGCGATTACATTCCTGCACTTTATTGTTAGTTTGAAAGATACAGACTTCAACCTTGCAGAAGGTATCGTGGTCATCGACGATCCGATTTCTAGTCTAGATTCTAGTTCAGTTTATCAAGCATTTGCCTCCCTAAAAGACGCGGTTAAGGATGCATCCAAGCAAGTTTTCTTACTCACACATAATTTTGAGTTTCTGAAGTTGCTACTTGATTGGTTTGCCTATGAAAAAGAAAAGACATATTGGATGTTGCATTGCTCATCTCCTAGCCATGGCACTAGAGAAGCTGAGATTAAGCCATTAGATGAGACATTGATCAAAAATAAAAATGAGTTTATCTATTTGTTTAAGATACTTGAGGATTTTGAATCGGATGGCTCAATCGAACAATCATACCGAATACCCAATATTGTCCGCAAAGTTCTTGAGACATTTTTAGTTCAACATTCTGAGGGAATCAGTTTTTATAAACGCCTCAAAAACTTAGACTATGATGATGACGTAAAAAAAACGGCTCTCTATAACTACACCAATGTTCTATCGCATCCAACCTCATCTGGTCTAGATCCAGCACTCGTCGGAGAGACCCAAACCAACGTCAAGCACCTTAAGATAATGATAAAGGAAGTGGCCCCAGTTTACTACAAAGCACTTACCAAAACAATCGCAGCTAGCCGCTAGCCGTCCAGACGAATGCCCTGCGTTGGAATAGGCGGCACGATGTGGCAAATAATCCAAGTTTTAGCCGCAAATTTTGCGGTGTTTGTCTTGACTGTTGCGGTGAATATCGGCCATAATCACCGCAAAGGAAGCGGCGATAATGAAATATATCCATGAGCGAGAAGATTGGCCTCATTTCCATTGGTCAGCTGAAAGCATTGCTGATCGGCTCGCTGGGGTCCGTTATCGACAGGGGTGGTTGATCGGCCGGATGGGGGTGCTTGGCTTCGATCTGCAAAACGAAGCTCTTCTCAGCACACTGACCGAAGACGTTGTCAAATCAAGCGATATTGAGGGCGAGGTGCTCAACCGTGATGCCGTACGCTCTTCTATTGCAAGGCGACTTGGAATCGACATCGGCGGACTTGCACCGGCTGACCGATATGTTGAAGGGATGGTCGAGATGATGCTCGATGCGACCCAGAACTATGATGGGCCATTGACCAAAGAGCGGCTATTCAATTGGCATGCCGCACTCTTTCCCACTGGGGGCAGTGGAATAAGGCGGATCACGGTCGCTATCTGGCGCGATGAAGAAGCGGAGCCGATGCAGGTGGTCTCCGGTCCTTACGGCCGAGAAAAAGTGCATTTTGAAGCACCTAATGCCGCTCGCTTGCCCGATGAGATAGCTGCCTTTCTTGAATGGTTTAAGACACCTGACAACACTGATCCTGTGCTACGTGCAGGGCTTGCGCACTTATGGTTCGTCACGATCCATCCTTTTGAGGATGGTAATGGCCGCATCGCACGGGCGATCGCCGATATGGCTCTAGCCCGATCAGAAAGCAGTCCGCAACGCTTCCACAGTATGTCAGCGCAAACCCGCCGTGAACGTGATGCCTATTACGACGCTTTGGAACACACACAAAAAGGCGGTCTCGATGTTACCAACTGGCTCGTCTGGTTCCTTGACTGCCTTGATCGGGCGTTCCTAGGCGCGGACGATCTGCTCAGCCTAGTTCTGAACAAGGCAAGAGTGTGGGAGCAGTTACGCGAGCAGTCGTTGAACGGCCGGCAGCGCCAGGTAATCAACCGTCTTCTAGATGGCTTTGAGGGTAAACTCACATCAGGCAAATGGGCCAAACTCACGAAAACCTCGTCCGACACAGCCTTACGCGACATCACAGAGCTCATTGACCTCGGTGTGCTCCGCAAGAATGAAGGCAGTGGGAGAAGCACAAGCTACAACCTCGCCGATCTATAGGCTGTCGATAAGCCCTGAGGGTTGACATTTTGCATCGCCGTAGTGCTGGTTTTTAGGGGGCAGGGTGTTCATCCGTGCGGCTGTGGCGCGAGGGCGCTATATGATCTTATTCTTATCATTATGGGATGAAAGATCGCAGTTGATTTGGAGATAGATGTGCTTGCCATGAAGGATGATTTCTCCTGAACAAGCAAACCTCACCTTGTTATTCCTGATAGAGTAACGGCCTTAAGGACGATCAAGATCACGGGCAGGTTGTTTCAGCACGTCGCGATGAATTTATAATATTCCATCTTTTGGGAGAGATCAAAGATGATCGAGAGCGCCGCATAGGTTTAATCCCGCTTATTTGGACGTTGAGGTTGTGATCCGTGTAAGCGATGACGGCAGGATCTGAACCCACGACCTTCAAGGTATAATCCGCATAGAAGAAATCATGAATAATTATTCAGAATAATAAAATTCATGCTAACACTATTCCTTAAATATCTCGGATCGGTGATGCTCCAATCTTTTCATTAGTTCAGGGTTAAACTTCTTTAGGGGTGGGCGAGCAACAATGTTTAGGGCTTTCTGATCAAACTCACTCAGAGAACTCGAAATCATCATCCCGCCGGTTTCATCAAACGAAATCAACCCTGCGTCAAAAGCAGCATCTAGATGGGCAACCAGTAGCAGTCCATTGAGAACGTTCAAACGCTCTTCGTTAGTCTTGCAGGATGCCCAAGGAATGATGTGACTTGCTCGCAATAAGGCTAGATTATCCACCCCGGTTACGGCGCATTTACTATCCCAGTAATTTATTAGTGCTTTTCTGAAGATATCTTGCCCGATGCGTTCGATGCGTAGGCGTTCAACCTCCGTGGTGGATAGGTTTTCTTTTACTTTTCGGTTGAATTCGGCGAGGGGCTCGTTTGGTAAAGAACGGGCTAATTTCCAAATGCGGCCGATGATCTGGAACATTTCGTTAAAACTTGGAGTCACAAAACAATCAAAACCATCGAGTCTCACTGGCGAAGAGGCGAGGAGGGTAGACAATTCTTCGCCCACGCCCTGATGTGATGTCCCGATCAGTAACGTTTTATCCTCTGGTAACTGACACAAAGCCAGTTGGCTAGGCGCATGCGGCGCCTGAAAAATCAACCAGCCATCCCTTTCGCCCTTCGGAATCGAAAAACCGTTATCCTCGGCATGTTTCTCAAACATTTTACGAAGAGTCATATCCATGTGTCAGTGTCCTATCATTCGGTCAAAGACGCACCGCACCAGACGTTGCGTGCGGTATTCACCAAATCGCTCCATTTCGTTCTTTCTCAAACCTCTAAAAGTTTCAGACGGATAATGTTCACCTTTAATATCGTGCGGGTCGAGAACATAATGCAGCTCGTCCCGCGTCAGTCCATATTTTTTGGCAAAGAAGGCATCAATCTCTGCCCGCAAGTGAGCACGTCGGTCAGGATCAAAGGCGAATGGCTCGCCTGTGTAACCAAGGTCTTTTGCCCACGGGCTCATGGCATCGCTTGTGTATGTGAGCTCAGCCACATAGCCTGAAATGAGGTCAATCTCAGAATCGCTAAAATCTTCAGGTGGAATTACCGGAAGTTGTTCAATAATAAAAAAATTTAGATTTGAGCCACCAATTTTCTGCCGAGCAATAAAGTCGAATGTGAGAGAGGAGAGTAATCCGCATAGCACTGAGACCTGTTTTGCTGAGAATCTCGCACTCGGAGACCATATTGGTAGATTGTTACCCACACCGACTTTTGGGAACATTCCCCCCACTACAGTCCTCTCATCGGTCGATCTTGTAATACTGCGATACCCCATCAACCAACGAGGCTTCTTACGCGCAATCAGCCCGCCAACCAATTCACACCAGTTATCCCCGTCATAATCCCGAATGAAATCTAAATCCTCCGATAACAGCGGCGTGTAATGCTGCATTTCAACGCATTGCGGAGCGACGGTGCTCAGCCATTTTTGGAGGTTTGGCCCTGCGATAGAACTTAAAACCTCATCCTTACCCAGAACATCGAACAAGTGTTTCCTAATCTCATTAAGTGAAGCGATGGGATTTTTCACATCCAACCCCTCAGTACCCCCCAGCACCCATTCCGCAAGGGCTTTCAAGCAAGCCTGTGACTCCTCTTTCTTGAATGCTTTCTTGAGGTGCTGCGGTACACGACTAGCACGCCTATCGACTTCTTCTTCTGGCAACCAATATCTGGGGGTAGGTTCAATATTGGGGTTCTGTTTTTCTTCTAAAGTCATATCACGGACGGCTCCCGCATCTTCACTATTATAGGTCGCCCAGCGATGGTCATAGTGATGGATCATTTTGGCCTCATAGAGTGGCACGTAGCGCCGCCCGTCCAAATGTTTCCAATCTGCTCCATCGGGTGAGAAGTCGTCGTCCCATATAAGATCATCCTCCCCCTTAAAAAAACCACTGTCACCAGACATATGGAACATGCTCTGCAAACTGATCCCCCAAGGATTCTTGTCTCTTCCCGGGTGTTCAGGGCATTTTTCGAGTAGAATAGGCACTTTGGAATAAAGCTTGGCTGTCAGTTCGGCATCTGCTCGTGACCGGAATATAGGGGCTGTTTTCGTATTCGGATTGATAGACTCAATCTGTTCGGGGCTGAGTGTGAAGCGGCGCTCTTTTTCTTCAAGCATCGCAACATCATGAAGAAAGAAAGCGAATTTTGCATAGATTGTGGGGCCCATCGACAGCGCCGAAAACTTAAAGCTGCGATGCACATCAAGAAACATCCCTTTTCTATTCTCGAAATCATAAAGAGCATTCAGCCGCTTGGACTCAACAAGATCTTTAAAGAACCCACTTGTTGCGCTGTCCGTAGCAATGCCGGTTGGCACAATCATGCCTGCACGACCGGCTTGGTGCATGCCCAAAACCTCTCGTCTGTCGGTATTTGCTGCTGGTACGGTGGATTGCCCAGATTGGGTTGGTTTTTGAATGCGGCGCGCAAGCCTTGAGAAATGCTCGGCAAACAAAGCGTATGTATTGACATCTCCAACCCCGGATAGTGGGAAGCGCCCCGACTTATGAGCAAAGGTGCTTGAAGCCTCCGCCGCCCGCTTAGCCTCCTGAAATTCAAGGAACAGCTTGCCTTCACGTGAGTCAGATTCTGCCTCAGAAAGAGTTTTGATTTTCTTCTCCCGTGCAGCCTTGTTTTTTGCAGTCGCAATTTCAGGGGCACGCGAAGCAAAGAACTCCTGCTCTTGCAGTTTGATGCGTTCCCAAGGTGGGTTGCCCACCACAGCATCAAACCCGCCTCTTACCATCACAGATGGGAAGGCAAGCGGCCAATGCAAAGCATTGCTTTTTTTAGCTGCCTCGTTTGAATGGACACGGATAAGATCCGGCGCTGTGACGCCGCTAAAGACTCCCCACATAGTCCCGGTGGTGGGGACAATCATATCGGCCAGAGTACGTGCGGTAGGCACTTCGCCGATTTTGGATGCAAAAAACGCTGCCACATACATATCACAAGCGAGTTTGAGGCGCTGCCTTTGTTCTGCCCCTTCATATCGAGCAAAAGCTTTAGCTTTAGATTTGACCTCTTTCAGCGTGTCTTCAGGCATGGCCGCAATGCGGGTGGCATCATCTGCTATTTCCTTAGGCGCAGAGAACGAGCTAATGAAACCAGAAGCCGCCTTGCCATCACGCTCACCCTTGTTGAGTCGCTCGAAAGCCTTGGCAACCGCCTTATCATCGCCTGGCATCGCCTTGTAAGCATCGTTTGGAATGCCGGCCTTGAGCATATCGTAATCAAAAATCCCGATCAGGCTATTGCCGCACTGGATACGAGCATCGAGGAACGACAATGGTTTGCCGGGTTCCAGTGCTTCAATCCAAAGCGCAACTTTGCATAGTTCGACTGCCATAGGGTTACGGTCCGCGCCGTAGATACAGCTGCTAACGACCTCGCGCATGGCATGTTGGAAAACCTCGATGCTGATTGCTCCAGGCATTCTATGGCGTGCGATGCGGACGGCGGCACGCCGTGCCGCTCCGAGCAGAAAGTGACCCGAGCCACAGGTGGGGTCTATAATTGAAAGTTTTAAGATTTCAGCACTCGGGTCTTCAAGGTTTCTAGCTTCAGCCGCGTCCAGTACCGGATCCAGAGTGGTATCGAGCAGCAGTTCCACAAGCGAGTCAGGAGTATAATAAGACCCGGACACTTTACGTGCGTTACCCCTCGTCTCGTCACCTTTCACGAAGATGAAATCTCGAGATCCAAGATTAAGATCCGGAGTAAGTTCCAAAAGACTTTCATAGACCGAACCCAGTTCTTCGGTTTCCATATCTCGCCAGTTGATTTTGCTCATAGCTTGACCTTCAGGGCGAAACCAAGAGATGTACCAGATTGCTTTTAGAAATTGCTTGTTTTCGATTTTATAAGCCGTAAGATGAGAGAGTTTTTTCGGCTCGAACAGTCCCCCCAGCGCAATCAGACCAAGGGCGGGTTGCCCCTCGGCGAGTGCATTGAAGAGGGATTTCATTCCCTCCCAAGCATCAATGTTTTTATCCAGAGAGGCGCTACGGACACAACGTTCCCGCAAGCGGTTGAGCGAATATCCACCTAAGTAAGATTTTTTAGCCGCGTTTTTGGTATTGGGTGCATGCAGAAGATTTCGGTCTTCCGCCGCAAACAAGAAAATCAGGCGGTAAACAAGACGTAAAAGTTCTTCGTAATATGCTTGCTTCTTCATGTCGCCGGATCTGAGACTTTCCAGAAGATCCTTGTTATGCGGGTGTTTCAAGAATCCGCTCCCCAATTCAATAAGTGCGGCTTCCACCCCTAGTCGCAAGTTATCCTTGACGGCCACGCCATCCAAACGGCTACGCTCCTTCCAGCGCTCGATCGGACAGTCGGACAGGTTATTACCAACAATGCCAAAGCGTGATGCATGGAGAAGGAGCCAAAGGGCTGAAAAATCAGAAAATAAACTTTCTTTGAATATTTTCTCTATGTCCGCCTCGATCCATGCAGGGCGCGTCAAGCTTGCGTTACCTCGCATGATACGCAGCGTGCTGCCGTCACAAGTGATACCCCACAAGACGTTTTCGTCAGCATTCAGATAATCTTGAAGAAGCTGGGTGGCCGATCGACGTCGAGAGTCATCGCCAAACTGCGGTAACGCTTCATCTATACCCGACTTGCGACTATCGGTCGGTGCAGACGGTGCAATAACAACTGGGATACGGCCGCTTTCAGCTTTAAAATTTATGGGAAACCGTCGGTTTCCAACCACTCGCCCTGATGACGTGGTAAGTGTTTTGAAACCAAAACATTCGACTAACAGGTTTTGAACAAATCTGTTTGGCGCACTGGAATTGCTATCTTGTGCAACCATAAAGGTCTCCCAATGAGCGCGCGCAATCTGATAATAACGAGCAATTTCATCCCGCAGCTTTAGGCCTTTCGGAATACCGTAGTCTTCATCACTTTGCTCGCTAGCATCACCAGTGGCAACTTGTGCGATAACATCCGTTGGAAGGAGACCGCTCACGACCTCGATAGCGGAAAAGTCCAAACGAGTTGAACGACGGGTTTGTTTACGCTTTTTTGTTGGGCTAGCCATTCTTTGTCCTTACAAACAAGGCATTAACACATAAAACCCGATGATATCCAAAGGGGAAACTGCGTTCACATTTACTTGGGCTTTAGAGCCTAAAGCTTGGCGCGCCCGAACATGGGCAGACGCCAGTATTTTTGAGCGCTCTTGGGCAAATGTATCGAGGGCTGGCTGCAAGCTTGCCAGCGCATTGAGACCGCGCTCTAATTGCTCCCATCTGGTGGTTTCATCCAAATCTCGCCCTTCACGATCAAGAAGAACAAGAGCGTCTCCGTTTTGACAAAGGGGGGCTTTAGTCAACGCACTGAACGCAATGGCTGTTGCTTCTTCAGCCATTGCAAACTTAGGCCCTAACTTGCCTCGAGAATCAATGCGGTGGCGCACTCTGAGCAGCGCGAGCCATGTGACTTCTTTCACACATCCATTTTCCCACGCACCAAGGCGGGGCAAGGTGAACAGTGTCTCCACATCTGCATATTTGTCGAGGGCTTGTTCTAGGAATGTTTCCGCCAAAACACTCGGTAGAGCATGGGCACGATGGATTGAAATCGCCCCACTTGGCGGGCGAGCAGAAAAACTAATCTTGAGCGGTTTTTCGTCAGCCTCTTCAATCAAACTTTCGGAGATAAACCGCTCCTTGATATGCTCCGGTGCTCGATGAAGCGATACTTTGTAAGTATCGTTTTTCAGGGGGTCCAAAGGCAACCCTAAACGCTTCATCGCCTGCAAGATAAAGCGTTCAGTGTCTTCGTATCCACCCAACGCAGACTGGGTTTCCTCCCACTCAACGATAACTTCTTCAGGTTTTAATGAGTTTTGAGCAAAGATGGTGCGGGTCTTTTTTTCCTGCTCTGAAGCATTAAGCCATGCGAGTTCAATCTTTTTGGCCTCCTCAGAATTTGTAAAATCAAGATCAAGGTCCATCTGTTTTTTCTTACGGGCACGTAATATAACAGCCGACATCAGTGCTTTTGTCAAACTACCTTGGTCATCGGGCAGTGGGACACGAACGCCTGTTTGTTTAGCAATGACTTCAGCTTTGCGGATGATGACTCTTAGCACTGCACCATCAACGGGATTGTTCTCGCCATACATGAGAAGGCTTCTGACTACGGACTTCTTCTGGCCAAATCGGTCAACGCGACCCTCTCGCTGTTGGTGGCGGGTAGGATTCCAAGATAAGTCGTAGTGGATGACAGCATCGAACCACTCTTGAAGGTTGATGCCCTCCGACAAGCAATCTGTTGCAACTAAAATACGCTTTTCTCGGTCACCTAATTCTTCAACACGGCGTCCTCGTTCTTCAGATGGTATGGCACCCGTCACCACATCCACATCCACATCATGCTTGAAAAGCTTTTTAAGAGTCGCGCCAATTTGCTCTGCTGTGGCAATATAGCGGCAGAAAATGACAGGCGAGTGCCTCTTGGCTAAGAGATCCGATAGAGCCTTTATAAGAGCTTTGAACTTTGGATCTTTTTCAACATCCGCAGAGAGGCGGTCCGCCGTATCAATAAGTACCCGAAGACTGAGATCTTCGATGCCAATACCGGGTTCGAGATCATTTTCTAAAAGTTCTTCGTCATCCAGTATTTGTGCGATCTGTTCACTTTCCGATACGGCGTTTGGATCAAACTGCGCACGTGTTTTGAGTGCTCTAGCAGCGGCCGCCGGACTGGAACCTACGCACTGCATCAGCGCGAGAGTTCCCCAGAAAGCGAGTCGTTGCTTGGTTTCGCCTTCAACAGATTCAATCACCTCAGCGCAGTAATCAAGAATCTTGCCGTAAAATTCTTCGTATTCCCCAGTGAGGCGATATTTGAGCTCTGAGGTTTCATGTTGGGGGAATAACCCTGGTTCTTTCCAAGCATCAATATCCCTTCGCCGACGTTGGATGAAATGGTTTGCAAGCTTTTCACGAAGCTGACGCTGGCGCTGGATATCACCACTTTCATCATCATGCAAATGCTCAAAATCTTTATCTAAGAGGCCCAGCAGGTTATAAAATGCGGTGTCATCACCCGAGTGCGGCGTTGCAGTTAAAAGGATAAGGTTGCGCTCTGTGTCATCCGCAAGAGAACGAACCAATTCAAATCGCTGTTGACGCCCTTTACCTGCACTCACCGCAGAGTGGGCTTCATCAACAACAACCATGTTTGGGCATGCCCGCTTGAAGTCATGGAACCGGCGCTCGCTCTTGATGAAATCCATACTCACGACAGTGAATGGGTAGGCCTCAAAAATGGAGGTGGTGTTCGGCAGGTCGCGTTCAAGGCGAGCGGCAGCAGATGCAGTCACCGGGGTTGCCGGGATTGAAAACTTGCTCTCAAGCTCGGTGGTCCACTGTTCGACAAGATGAGGTGGGCAAAGAACCGTGAAGCAATCGATTTCGCCGCGATCTAGCAGTTCTCGGAGAATTAGGCCTGCCTCAATTGTCTTACCCACACCAACATCATCAGCGATCAGCAAGCGGATAACATCCTGACGCAGGGCCATCATCAGGGGCGCAAGCTGATAAGCCCTAGGCGCAAAGTTAAGCCGTCCAGCACTGCGAAAGGGCCCAGCACCACGACGTAACGACAAGCGTAAAGCATCACGCAGAAGTTGTGCGGCAACACTTCCACTAAGGCGTTGTGCAGCGTAACCTTCGTCAGTTTTACTCAGAGTGGGGGGATCAAATTGTGCATCTAAGACCGGTTCTGCTTCTATTTCTGGAATGATGGTTTCCAGATCATCCTCGGATCCAGATAGTGGTCGCAAAGTTAAGGTATCTGGGGCGGTATTTGGAGCCGTATCTGGGGCGTCAACCACAACCCACTCACGGCCCCGCGCTCTGACCAATTTCCCGGGAGAAAAATCCTCGGCAACGCCCATGGTTTAACCTTTCAAAGCAGCTTTAAGCTGATCAAGAATCTCAGCTTGTTGTGTAGGGTCAGACGGTAAAACAAAATGACGCACGCCCTTGGCTGTCAAAGCCTCAAGAAGGTCATTATTCACCTCATGTTCATACAGCGCTACGATACGTTTTTTACGCCAAAATTTGGTAATTTCAGCCCCAGCAATCCGCAAGGGCTTATCATCAGCCAGAGGTAATCCGTCCATATCAACAATAGCGGCTTCAGACGCAGCTGAAGGGAGATCAGAAATTGGCTGAGGTTTCTGGTTGGTTTCGCTAGGAGTAAAGGCCCCCATAAACACGAGACGCAAAAGCATCTTCTGCATCGCCTCATCCCTACGCTCGATATCCTCGTGATCAGGTTGGTTAAAATACGACAGCACGCAACGATAACACCCCGCAACACAATCAATATCAGGCTTTTCCTTAAGCGCGTTGATATCATTTCTCGCCTCTTCAAAGCTCGAAGGCTCGAAGTGCATGATTTCGAGGGTTTTGCGAGCAATCTTAGATAAACTGCTTTTCTCAGACAAAATTTGTTCCAATGCGCCTGCGCCACCTTCAGTGGCCTCATAGAAAAAAAGCGCTTTCCGATCTTGTCGTGATGGTGTCGGCTCAACCAGAATTTCGCCTTCTTCAAGCTGATAAACAGCCTCTATTCCACGGGCTAGAGCATGCTGAAGTGTGGCAATGGTCTTGTCACTTTCTTTACCAAGTTCTGCAATCCATTTGTCATTGAAGCGAATAAGAAGCGCATTCTTGCGATCTTCCACAATCGGAACAATGGTTTGGCGAATATCGTCGGGACGATTCTCTTCGCTTTTATTACCCTTTTCCTGACTAACCCATTCACCTGTCTTTGGGTTGATGACGAAGCCAATTTGTGCTTTGTTTTTGCGCCTGCGTAGACCTTTATTAATCCGGCTAATGTTAGCGGCCTGAGCATAATCAACGGTAAAGATATCACCCTCATCATCAGATACTATCTGGGAGTTTCTATAATTTGAAGCATCAAAAGCGAAGGTTGTCTGGATCTCAAAACCCTGACGTCTGCGCTCCCCGTCATTGGAGGTAATACGCTCAGCTGGTCGAGTGCCAACATTCTCGATACGGTAGAGGTTTGTAATCAAAGCCGATTTGCCCAAAGAGTTATCGCAGACATGGCATCGTTCGCGGTCGTCACCATCGTGACTTGCCCCGCAGGATGGGCAAAGCGACCGGGACTTTGTGCTCAGAAGATCATCACCTCGCTCACCTCCCTCCTTGAGAAGGGCTTTATCAACCCGGAATACCCGCCCTTCGTGATAGACGAGGCTTTTAGGTCCAAACTCAGAAATAGCAAGGAAACGAGCACGTTGAATATAACGCTGTTTTTTACCATCCTTACTGTCCTGAACATAAGCCATCAAAGGCAGGCGCGGGAAGTTATAGCCGGGCAAGAAACCTTCAGTTGCAAGGTAACGGTAAAGATAGAAGTCATTGTTTTTACTAGATTGAGTAGAGAGCAAGAGATCACGTTGAGCGTTACCCCTGTTCAGGCGATTTTGCGCCGCTTTCCGCTCACTTTGAGAAATCGTGTAGTCTTTGAGTGTTTGCTCTGCGAGCCCAATCGCGCGCTCTGCTGCCTTCATAAGATCCCGCCAACGATTGAAGGCTTTATCGAAGCGAGCAGGAGCATTCGAGATAATATCATCAGAGATTGACGTGAACCACTGTGGTTTTTCCTCCACGTAATCCTTTTCTAGCGCCTCGAGTACCCTCTCAATGAGCTCTTTCGCTCTATCGGCAGTTTTTTTAGACGACGCAACATCACGGATCTCAGTAAGAAGGGCTTTGTCTGAGTCTTCGTTCAAATCAAGGTTTTCCCTGATATTTTCCTTAAGCTCTATGCCTTCATCCACCAATTCCATGCCAAGCGATGCCAACCATTCTGCATTCAGATGGCTCTCAATAAGGTCGCGATTCTTGAGATCAATGGAGGGTGGAATCACCACACCATCGACGAGATCGGTCTTTCTGTCGAAGAAGTATTGGTCATGAGGGCTCTGTGCTGCACAATAGGTTAAGATCAATGCGGATTGTCCACTCCGTCCTGCTCGACCACTTCGCTGGGCATAATTAGCTGCCGTTGGGGGGGCGTTGCGCAGAAAAACCACATTCATTTCGGAAATATCGACGCCCAGTTCCATCGTGGGCGAGCAGAAGAGAGTTGGCAGAAAGCGGCTGTCCTCCTTGAGAGACTTTAAGGTTTCTTTTTCTTTAGCTAGTGCTTTTTGATCTTCATCCTCATAGCGAAAACGCATCTCACGCAGCTCTCGTAGTTGTTCTTCGACTTGAGCCGTGTGTTCACGTCCCTCAAAACCGAACAGCGTTTGGTCGTCCGAAGCCAAGAGTTCAGCAATATTTAAGTAAAGGCGGGCGAAGAAATCGTTGGTGATTTTCTTAGCTTTAAGGGTTTTATCGAACTTAAACTGGATTATGGATCCAACAAGTCTCCACCCCATCCCCGCAAAGGAATTTTCTACCTTTATAACCGAACCATAGTTCTCTGACGCCTTCAGTAAACCTTCGACAACCTCCCGGACCTCCTTACTCTCCAGTCGCCTGCCATTAAATTTGAAGTCTCGGATTTGACGACCTATAGCACTTGTAGGGCTACCACGAAGCAGCTTGTCCTCATCCTTGTTTCTCATTCCTTTACGATTGGGAGGTTCTGCCATGAAAATTGTGGAGGTGGTAAGGCTATCTTCCTCTATGTTCCACGGCGACTTGATCAAGTTGTAAGACTTGCCTGCTTGTTCTTCGAGCTTATAGCGGTTCAAAGCCATACAATCGACCGCAAGACCTTTGCGCATGTAGTCATAGAGTGTTTTAAGTGCATCACACCGCTCTTCCGGGCTAGCGTTGCTCAGGATTGGAGAATCTTGGAATACATCGTTGTCAGCAGCAATATCGTCTATATATTTATATTGCGCCACTAGCAGACCCAATTGCTCCAAATTGGGGTTTGTGTAGCGCCAGTCACGCCTTTGATCGATCCAGAAAAGATGTTGAAGGTTTTGTCGTAGTAGACCTTCGGCTTCATTTCGCCGCTCACCCTTCAATCCAGCATTGACGAGCCACTCATTTGCCCGCGAGTCAGAGTTTGGGTCCGCAAGGAAGCCCAGAGCCTTTTGCACCTCTTGACCTATGCTCACTTCATCTAAAGAGACCCTCGATTTGAGGACGGCAATGATTGCTCCTCGTAACATCGTCACAAAGATAAAGTCGTTGAAATGTCCAGCTTGAAGTGCAGCATCTTGACGGTTGTCAGTAAATGATAAAAGTTTCCGAGAATCCTTGTGAATCTCCGGGTCTTGGCTATTCGGGTCTTGGCTATTCATCCATTGCAATACAGTCTTCAACAAAATGGTGGTGGCCGAGCTGCGGCTTTCAGCAGCAAGGGATGCAAGCTTGTTGATATCCCTCGCCGGCGAAGTGTTCACATCTCTGCAAAAAGGGCAGAAGCGGTATTTACCAGGCAAGAACCAAGCTCGCCGCATTCCAAGCGCACTGCCATCGGGTGCGACTGAATGGAGTTGCGCACGCTTTTCACGGTGGGTTTTTTTCAGACGTTTTTCGCCATCGGCCCTTGTATAGAGCCAAGCATCAGGATAATCTTCGTCTTTATTTGAAAAGGTAAAATCGTCGCCCGGTGGTTCCGGCATCAAGAAACCCCAGTCCGCATCCTCATCATCTTCATCCCCTTCGACGGGGATATCATCGATTTCTCGCTTTTCGAACACCTTGGAGTCGGCGCGCACGCGCAATGTTACAGGATGAAACTCCTGTCCACAGGAGCGGCAGAAGTGAGTTGGATAGAGACGTTGTTTTTTGTTATTAGGGTTAAAGATTTGCCCGTTAAATGTGACATCTCGCTCACCTTCAGGGCAAAGCGTTGTGTAAAGCCTACCAGCACCCGCAATAAATTGGTGTAACTTAAATGCGAAGAGTGGTGAAGGCTCATTACTTCCAAGCACACGAACTTCTTCGGGAATGCTGTAACCAATTAAAGCCTCTTGCAACGCCTTTTCGCATAAATCTACAGAAAGGTCACAGTCTTTTGCAAGATCCTCCGACGCCTCTTTTAGGGAAATAGGTTTTGCTCGCTCAGGCTTCTTCTCAATATTTTTGAGGCCGATGCGCGTTTCAACCCAAATTGCGAGCGGATCTTCAACAAAATCAGCATTTGAACGATCCTTCGCTACGTCTCCCTTTGCTGCTTTTGCGACTGCTTCACGCAAGCCAGTGAGTGAGGCGTTACCAATCTTTTCAGGATTCGTGATCCGTATCAGTGTCTCGGTAATAACGGCATCTGAACCAATAGTAGTGCCGAAAATTTGACTGGAAATCTTAGATATCTCCTCATTCTTCTCGGATTCTTTTCCCTCAGATGCCATTGTCGCCGACGTGCCAATGCACAGTGGCGGACGTTCTGAGTCGCCAATGCGAGAGCGCAAGCGGCGCATCAACATGGCAACATCAGCACCTTGCCGGCCGCGGTAGGTGTGAAGTTCGTCTAGAACGATAAACTCAAGCCCTTTACAGTTCAGAAGCACCTGGCTGTCCAGATCACTTTGGCGGGTCATCAGATGCTCGAGCATCATAAAATTTGTGAGCAGGATGTCAGGCGGATTAGCCTTAATCCGCTCACGCTCTTCTTGGTCATCCTGGCTTGTGTAGCGTGCGTAAGTCACCTCATTCTGATCACCTACGGTGGAACCGAGACGCCTTTCAAGCTCCTTGAATTGGCTGTTAGCCAAAGCGTTCATGGGATAGATGACAATAGCTCTCGTTTTCGCTTTCTCCCCCGCTTTCTTGGCTTTCAGTGCCGCATTGATGATCGGAATAAAAAAACAAAGGGATTTACCTGAGCCCGTGCCTGTCGTTACAACATAGCTTTTACGTTCTTTCGCAAAGCTAATTGCCTGCTCTTGGTGCTTGTAAAGCTTAAGCGTTGAGTTTGCTTGGTCCGTGCTCCTCCCTTTACCTTGGAAAATATCGGCGCATTCAGGCTCCAGAATCCCACCGTCGACGAAGTCTTTGATCGAACTATCAGAGGCGTAGTGCGGATTGACCTGAAGCAACGGGGCAGGCCAAAACCGATTATCGTCGTAAAGTTTATCTACTTTTGAAGATATTTTTGAGGATTTGATTTTAGTGAATGAACGGGAAAAGGCTTTGTATTGTTTAATAACAGCATCATCGAGTTTAAAAACGTTCATTATAATCCACCACCTTCTCGAAAAATTGTAGGTCCATTCAGCAGTCCAATCTGAACTCCCTGAACTTGTAGCATCTCTCGATGCTCTAGTTCACTTCTTTTTCTACTATTATACAGATTCACTCCGTCGCGCACATAGTATGCCATTTAACGAGGCGCGTCTATCTTTTAGATTAATGCACTAGTGGGACGTTCCGCCCTAGTGCCACAGAATTCGCAAATGATGTTGTCCCCTATATCTTTTAGAGGTTTTTCATTGAGGGATGAGGTAAATCACAATGAGGATTAGAACCTCTGACCTCTTCCTTCGGAGGGTAGTACTCTATTAAGAGGATCTACAGGTGCGTTTACCAAACCCACCCCAACACAGAACAGTATTGTTTCTCCGACTTCAGAGTATTCATCCGTGCAACCACGGCCGTGGCGTTGCAACGGAGGAGGGGGCTTGAAGGCGTTGCCCCGTAGGAGGCGATCTGCAATCAAGTGAAATGTGTGGACTTTTATCGGCCTATTAGCCATTTTAGCGAGATGGATAAAAACCAATCTTTTGTGCAACTTGAGAAGTACATTCGCGAGCATATGCGGATGTCTCACGTCTATCAGCCTGTGATGCTTCGCGTGCTGCTGGAGAACGGTGGCACCGCAGCGGTTGAGGATGTAGCCAAGGCACTTCTGAACTACGACCGATCGCAGATCGAATATTACGAGATCCGCGTCAAAAACATGGTTGGCAAGGTTTTGACGAAAAACGGCATTGTAGAACCTGTGAAAGACGGCCGTCGAATAACCGGATATAGGTTGACCGCAGATCAATTGACTAATCGGGAAAGCACCTCACTCATGGATCTCTGCGATAAGCGCTTATCTGCCTATGTGAAAAAGCGCGGGGAGAGTATTTGGGGGCACAGAGGGATTGCAGAAGGCTATGTGCCCGGATCCATACGCTATGATGTATTGAAGCGTGCAAAGTACCGCTGCGAGTTATGTGGGGCTCACGAAGATCAGATTGCCCTTCACATCGACCATATCGTGCCTCGCGCACAGGGTGGAATTGATGATATCAGCAACTTTCAAGCACTTTGCATCACCTGTAACACGAACAAGCGCGACCGCGATGATACGGATTTCCGCGGCGTTCTAGCGTCCTATAACGACCGGGCGGATAGTTGCATGTTTTGTAACATCGATTCCAAAAAGGTCGTTGCTCAGAACGAGTTGTGTTATGCGATCCGGGATGGTTATCCCGTTACGCGGCATCACACGCTTGTAATTCCCAAGCGGCACGTTGCTGGATACTTCGACCTCTACCAGCCAGAACTAAACGCCATTCATGCTATGCTCGAAAAGCAGCGGACAGAGATCTTATGCAAAGACCCGACCGTCACTGGATCCAATGTCGGTATTAATGCTGGGGAAGATGCCGGACAAACAATTTTCCACGTCCATGTTCACCTTATCCCACGACGAAAAGGCGACGTATCAGAACCACGCGGCGGGGTACGTGGCGTCATTCCCAGCAAGCAACAGTACTGAATGTAGATCTCCTGTTTGTTTAGAATGCCGCCGTGTCTCTCCTGAGTGAGAGGATTTCACTCTACACCCTTCCATTCTCTCCTTCAGTCGAATCTCTGCTCTTCGTAAAAACTATTTACAAACATAGACATAAGATATAGCTATCGATGCCAAGGAGGGGATGATAAAAATGGTATATATCAGTAGAAGAGTGCGCTTGCATGAAACAAGCACAGGCAAGGGTGGCAAGAGTCTACTTATGGATAAGGAATTTATAGAACTAGGCAAGCATTTGATTTTACTTGGTGAGCCCGGAGCAGGAAAAACATCTTTCCTAAAAGAAATGTGCGACCGTTACAAGGGGCTGCTCCTATTCGCGGGCGATCTCGAGACAAACGAGATAGATCGCCCCTATCATAAAAATCAAATTCTTTTCGTTGATGGGCTTGATGAGATTTTAACGGATACCTCATTAAGAACATATTCCATTTTTAAACAACTTCAAAAATCTGGTTTCCAGAAATGGGTTATAACCTGTCGGTCTTTTGAATGGCCCTCCGGTATTTTTGAAGAGCGCATAAAACAGCGTATTGGTGACGTAGCAATCGGATTTATTGAAAAGATGTCCAATGAAGAGATAATGGATTTTGTTAGAAAATTATCAACACATGATGCACATGATGCCCAAAGATTTCTGCAAGAAGCACAACAGCGCGGGGCTTTAGAGATGGCTAGAAATCCGCTAATGCTAGGCTTGCTCTGTAAAATGAGAGAAGAAAAGGATTGGCCTAAGAACAAGCAAGAATTATTCGAAAAAGCCTGCCTTCGAATGTCAAAGGAATATAACCGAGGACACCAATCTCAAAATCGCGATCGTTTGGCATCGCAAAAAATTTTTGACATTAGTGGTTGGATTTGCGCACAACTCCTCCTGTCCGGTAACCAAGGGATCGATTATGAAGGTAATGGAACAGGAGGTTTTCCAATTATTGCCGACCTTTCAGACGATCAATATTCACTCAGTGAAGTTAGAGAATCCGTATCAAGGATGCTTTTTTCTCCTGTGAGCACTGAAAAATCAGCGGTTGAACCATACCATAGAACTATCGCTGAATATCTCGCCGCTCGTTGGATAGTCGAGCGATTCAAGGCCGAACAGCATCCTCTTTCAAGAAAACGAATAGAAAGGACATTTATTTCCACTCACCGACTCATTCCAAGTGCTTTACGGGGTGTTTACGCTTGGATTGCCACCTTAGATGACAGGCAACGAAAGATATGGATAAAAAACGATCCTTACGGATGCTTGCTTTATGGAGATGTCTCAGATTATTCAGATAATGAAATCGAGTTTCTTATCGAATCTTTAATTAAACTCTCGGAGCAAGATCCTTATTTTTACGTAGATAACCTGAGTGTATATGTTGGACACGGCCTATTTAGAGAGTCGATGAAGGAAAAGTTCATTAAATACCTTACTCCTGCAGTCCTTCCTTGGCAGATACAATTTTTGATTCTTAAATCATTGGTTATCACTGATTTTGATAAATGTATGTCAAATGTTCTTGAGGGTATTGCTTGCGATGATGAGCATTATTATCTTGTGAGGTTCGAAGCGTGCAAGGCATTACTAGCTTCAAAACATAGTAAAAATTGGCAAGCCATTATTCAGCAACTGCGAGACAGCAAAAATCATGACAGTTTGAGAATGGTCCTTGAGATATTAGCTAAAAAACCAGTTTTCTTATCAGGTGAGGAAATTGCTGAGGTTTTTTGTGAGTATGAGACCATTACACGGCAAAATGAAGTTCCAAAGGTTTCTGGTATTGATCGGCTTATGTGCTCAAGACTATCCAATGAGCAAGTTGTAGGATTACTCAATGGATTTACTGAAAAATTTGAATCCACACCACATCAAGAACAAAATTATAGAAAAGCTATCGCTCATTATCTTATACGATTTTTAGAACTGTGTGATCTGCCCAGTGATGTTGATATTGACGCATTAAGCTTTTTTCGTTGGCATGAGATCGCAGGCGATTATGAAGATTATCCTCAAGATTTGATAAACAAAGCCAGAAAATTTCTTTCTGATAAGCTTGAACTTCGTCACTCTATCCAGTCAAAATTTTTGTCTGAGGAAAAATCAATATACCAAAATCCTCTACTTGGTGAAGCGCTTTTTCATTCTAATGATATTTCTTTTCAAGATGATATCTCTTTCCACGCTCAAAGTCTTGTTCGAGAAAAACCTAGTAATTGGGTTGATCACTGGCGTTGTCTCATTCATATGACAAAAAGAGAGAGTGGTTTTCCACAAAAAATTTGTCAATTAGCCCAAGAACATGCCGAGATTTATCCAAAAATCTCGGATGTCTGGAAGGACCTTAATGAGCCTCCTAAGTCATGGGAGGATCACACAAGGCAGGATAGGATTCAGGCCACAAGAAGCAATATCCAGGAAAACGACGATGAAAGAATTGCTTTTTTTACCGCAGTGGCTGATAAAATGGCTTCAGGTGAGAATTTAGAAGCATTAAATCAAGCAGCGCAAGCATTTCTTGGCTATTACCTTAACATTAAAACCTCATCCCCAAGAGATAATTTGAAATTATTAGTCGGAGAGCAAAACACTCAAAAAGCGATTGAAGGCATTATCACCGCATCACAACGTGATGACATCCATTCGCCGAGAGAATGTATTTCATTCAAGGCGTTGGAAGACAGTCTCTCTCTTTTTGAAAATATTTGCATGGCTCGATGCCTCTTAGCTGAAGAATCTGGCAAGAGTTTGGAAGACCTTCCAATCGCAGTGCTGAAATGCGCATTGGTTTCTTGTTGTTGGGGTATCCGTGATACTGATTATGAGTTTGTAGAGGGTATGGAAGATAAGCTTCAAGCAATTCTTTTTCGCGATAAAGACGAAAAATTGGCGTTTGTTCGAGATACGATTGAGCCATACCTTGAAAAAGGAGAAAATGAATATCCAGGATTTCATCAAGTAGTCACTGGAAAACAATTTAAGGATATCATCGGTGAATTAGCCTTAGACTGGCTATCAAACTACCCGAAGTCTGGTGAGGTAATAGTTACTAGCCTTCTTAAGGCTGCACTACAGCATTCTCCTCTTTCATCACTCGTAGACCTAATTAAGAGAAGAGTGAACGAATTAGAAGAATCTGGCGATCGATCCATAATAAGACAGCTATGGTTTGTTGCCGGAGTTAGAGCTGATTTTGGCCATTTTTCTCCGTTGTTTCGTAAAAATTACTCATCCAAACAGAAAAATATGCTGTTTGTATTCAAGGAACTCATGTTGAATCAAAACCTAGCTTCTAATTCTAAAATTCTTCCTGAGCATCTCGAGTTCTTAATTGAAACATTCATTTCGGACTGGCCTGAAAAACATCGTTCTACGTTTGGAGCTAGTTGGATTAATCCCCAAGATGAGTTTAGTGCATCAGATACCATACGAGAAACCATAAGATTACTTGAAGATACCCCTAAAGGTCTGAGGATTCTAGAAAAAATCAAGAAAAAATCAGGATTTCACACTTATGAGAATTATGCACTAAACGTAATCGTGGGGTCTAAAAGAAAATTTACTGAAGAACAGCAACCCGTTTCTCTTGAAGGCGTACAAAACATACTGCTTTCCAGGAAGCCTGCGACGATTGATGGCTTGCAGGCCACCGTTATGGAAGCACTTGAAGATGCGCAAGATCAAATATTAACAGGGCAAACAGACGAATACGAAGTGTTTTGGCAAGGCAATACCTCACACTGTGAGACTTATTGTCGTAATCGATTGATGACACAGTTAAAACCACTCTTGGAGGCGCGCTCGATAGGAGTTCATAGGGAAGGTGACATGAATGAAGGTTATTGCGATATTCTCTGCACGTCTAATGGTGATAAGCTACCCATTGAGATCAAAGGTCAGTGGCATTCAGAATTATGGACAGCCGCCAAAAATCAGTTGGGAGAACAGTATGCATCGTCGTATGAAGCGCGAGGGCATGGTATTTATCTCGTATTGTGGTTTGGCTATAAGACAATGAAAAAACCAAAACTATTATCATTACCAAAAGACCATATTTTACATGGAAATAAACCAACATCAGCAGATGAGATGCTTAACCTGCTCGAGAACTACCATAAAGGTCCGACTTCGGATGAGGATAAAGTCCAAGTTTCGGATAAGATATGCTTTTTTGTTCTTGATGTGTCAAAGAAACCCAAAAATAAATCCAAATAGCGCTTCTCACCACTCCAATCCATGACCAGCCTCATCCTTCTGCTGTCAGACAATAACCACGGAATATCGGCGTCCATTGCTTTCAACACGTGCCTGCTTTCGAGTTAACTGGGGACGTTGGACACTCCCTGATCGTTCGATAATGGGCAACCAATTATGAGCATGGCGTAAGCATGCCTTTAGGGAGAGATCGTCATAGTCTAGCGCTTTACGAATTTTCCCGAAGGTATCGTGCCCTTGGCGAATAGCGGCAATGATATTGCTTGCAACTTCCCACTCGTTGAGAGCGCGGAGGAGTGCAAGCGAGTTTTCCCAAGGTTTAGCCATTATGGCTACCGCCTCATCGCTAGTTTGTCAGGTTTGAGCCCACGACGGGGGCCAAAATTTACCCAAGTCAACAGATAGCCTATTGTTATTTTTTTGAAAAATATCTGATTCAATAAAATCATAATGTTTCTCTAAATCTCTCACAATCATTGTAACTAAAAACAGTATGCGATACTTCAAAAAATTTGGAGTCGTGTGTATCAAGGTGCGGCGCTTCGCGAGCGCATCGAGAGCATTGCTTTCTGTTCGGCGGCTCGTGTTTCTTAGCATCTATCTCTGGGATTTTGATATGTGTCTCGTTTATCGGGAAATAGGCCCATTATTGACCTGCTGGGTTTTTAGCATCGTCGCCGTTGCGGTAACCAATGAAACACAATTCCTTATCATTTAGGTTGAATATGGCCAAAAGGTGAGGGGGGCAGGGTCGTGAAGTAATGAAACGCCCCTCGTGATAAGCTTAGCGGGGGAGGCGGGTGAAGCAGTGCTGTTCGGCGATATTATAAAGATATTGGCCATAGAAATCAGAACAAAACCATCTAAAACATCAGCTACAGCTATCTAGAACCGCATTTGATGTCGTTTTCGCCGATATCTGGGGTTGCTTAAAACCTATATCGTCCACCTGATTTAGAAGCGCTTATGTGACCCTCATCATAAGCGCTAGATGATATCGGTCTCTCCGCCGCCTAACTCAAAGCTGGTTGGTTGCAGGTCATCGTCGAGCTGCTCACTAAGCGTCTCATAAATGGGGGGTTCCAGGGGCTCTTCGCTCCCCCGCTCGCTTGCTCCGTTAGTACCAGAAGGATCAACACCCTTAAAACCAATGCTTCCCTCGCCAAAGAGACGCGGCAGGACTTCATCCAGATTCTTAAACGCTGCGTGGGTGAAGTCAAAGTTATCAGCGACCTCCACCGCACCGCCCAGAATCTCAACCAGCTCACCAAAATCAAGCTGCTCATCAAAAGTAATCTGTACCAGAGGGCTAGAAACACGCCCGCTCCCGAAAGCCGATGCCTCCTTAAAGTGCAGCAACACACTGTCAAAATAGAAATCGCCATCCTCATCAGTTCCCCACTGCATGGTGACGACAAAGGCATCATCAGCGGTTAAATCCGCATCGTCTGCACCATTGAGGCTTTGTAGAAACTCTGCCAGACTATTGAAATTACGATCGACAACGAATGTTAATTTATCTTGTCCGCGCTTGAAGCCCACAATCTCATCACCGCCATCAATACCGACACCATCATAACCGAACTCATAAAGCACTTCATCGGCGCCTGCGTCTTCTTCTACGTTATTGACTGTGCGGGTAAGCTTAATCTCATCATCGCCAGCACCACCATCTATTTGATCATCACGCTGACTGCCAATGATGTTATCACTGCCATCTCCTGCTTCGATCTTCTGCGGGACTATTTCACTAGAACGATCTATCAAGTTATCTTCGGTCGGGGTATTATCCTCAAAAACTTCTCGCGAGGTGATCTGGAGGGTTTCGTTAAGGGTAGCCTCTCCATCTGAAATTGTGAAGGACAGCGGGTTGCTTTGTGATGCAGAAGGGTCGCTAACATCTGGCACATAGGTTATGAGCCCGTTGTTAATATCCGCCTGGGTGAAGGTATCACCGTTATTGAGTGGAGTCCCACTCTTCGATAGCACGCCTGCATCCGGCAGAGTGGTAATGGTGTATACTAGCAATATTGGGTCAGATTCATTTCCAGAGGTAACCTCCAGCATTGTCTCATCAATAGTGATACTCGCCTCATCGGGATTATAAGTGAGGCTGTTACGCTGAACTATGAGTGCGAAGATATTAAGGTCAAATGTTGTCTCAACCGTTGCGCCACTCTTATCGGTCGCTACGATTTTGATCACGTAAGTGCCAGTTTCGGGCAGCGTGCCAGTGATTTCATCTTCGTCGGAGTCATAAGTAAGCCCGATCGTGCTCAACGCCGCACCATCATCAAGCGTCACCTCAAAAGTCAATTCATCGCCCTGATCAACGTCAGTGAAAAGATTACTCAGGTCGATAACCTTCTCTTGACCTTCCACTCCGCTTTGAGGCTCAATAGCGGTCGCCACCACTGGGGCATCATTGACGCCAGTAATCGTGATGGTCACAACGAAGGGTTCCCCTCCAGCGTTAAAGGTGAAACTTTCAGTGGCCGTCTGCCCGTCCGCTAACACCTCCGCCCTGTCATCTAGTGTGTAAGTCCAAGTCGTCCCATCAAACGCCATCACGCCGTATGTGCCTGTGCTCATGCCCGGGCTATCAGTGGCTTCTTTGGGTGTAAGCATGATCGTACTACCGGGGGCCGTGAGTGTTCCCGTGTTATCATCGCCAGGAGCACCACCTTCGGTCACCGAGCCTGTGTCATCACCAGAGATTGTTTGGGGCGCGATCACAATGTCAAACTCTGTCTCTGCGGAGGATGCACCAGCACTGTCGGTCGCCACAATCTTTATCTTGTAAGTGCCGGCGGCCCTCGGACCACCAGAGAGAATATGGGTTTCAGTGTTATAAGTAAGACCGGTGTCTCCCAAAGTAATCGTGGAGCCATTAGGCGTCAAATCGACCTCTATGCCATTGTCGGTATTATCGTCGGTGCCATCAAACGTCACCGTTAATGCCAGAGTCAAAGTATCATTCTCGTCAGCATCAGTGAAAGCATCGCCCAGATTAATCTCCGCAATCGGCTGGTTGATCGTCCCTGTTTTATTCGTGATAGCCGTGCCAACCACAGGAGCATCATTGACGCCAGTAACCGTAATTGTCACCTCAAAGGTCGCACCCCCGGCACTAAAGGTGAAACTTTCAGTGGCCGTTTGCTGATCACCTAACACCTCCGCCCTTTCATCTAGCGTGTACGTCCATTCACCACTGCTCACATTAAACGTCATCACGCCGTATGTGCCTGTGCTCATTCCCGGGCTATCAGTGGTTTCTTTGGATACAAGCGTGATCGTATTACCGGACGCCGTGAGCGTTCCCGTGTTATCATCACTGGGAGCACCGCCTTCGGTCACCGAGCCTGTTTCATCACCAGAGATTGTTTGGGGCGCGATCACAATGTCAAACTCCGTCTCTGCGGAGGATTCGCCGGCACTGTCGGTCGCCAAAATCTTTATCTTGTAAGTGCCCGCAGCACTCGGACTACCAGAGAGAATATTGGTTTCAGTGTTATAAGTAAGACCGGTGTCTCCCAAAGTAATCGTGGAGCCATTAGGCGTCAAAGCGACCTCTATGCCATTGTCGGTATTATCGTCGGTGCCATCAAACGTCACCGTTAACGCCAGAGTCAAAGTATCATTCTCGTCAACATCAGTGAAAGCATCGCTCAGATTAATCTCCGCAATCGGCTGGTTGATCGTCCCTGCTTTATCCGTGATAGCCGTGCCAACCACTGGGGCATCATTGACGCCAGTAATCGTGATGGTCACAACGAAGGGTTCCCCTCCAGTGCTAAAGGTGAAACTTTCAGTGGCCGTCTGCCCGTCCGCTAACACCTCCGCCCTGTCATCTAGTGTGTAAGTCCAAGTCGTCCCATCAAACGCCATCATGCCGTATGTGCCTGTGCTCGTGCCCGGGCTATCAGTAATCTCTTTGGATACAAGCGTGATCGTACTACCGGGGGCCGTGAGTTCTCCCGTGTTATCATCGCCAGAAGCACCACCTTCGGTCACCGAGCCTGTTTCATCACCAGAGATTGTTTGGTGCACGATCACAATGTCAAATTCCGTCTCTGCGGAAGATTCGCCAGCGCTGTCGGTCGCCACGATCTTTATCGTGTAAGTGCCGGCGGCCCTCGGACTACCAGAGAGAATATTGGTTTCAGTGTTATAAGTAAGATCGGTGTCTCCCAAAGTAATCGTGGAACCATTCGTCGCCAAAACGACATCTATGCCATTGTCGGTATTATCGTCGGTGCCATCAAACGTCACCGTTAACGCCAGAGTCAAAGTATCATTCTCGTCAACATCAGTGAAAGCCTCGCCCAGATTAATCTCCGCAATCGGCTGGTTGATCGTCCCTGTTTTATTCGTGATAGCCGTGCCAACCACAGGGGCATCATTGACGCCAGTAACCGTAATTGTCACAACGAGGGTCGCCCCCCCAGCGTTAAAGGTGAAACTTTCAGTTTCTGTCTGCCCGTCCGCTAACACCTCCGCCCTGTCATCTAGTGTGTAAGTCCAAGTCGTCCCATCAAGCGTCATCACGCCGTATGTGCCTGTGCTCGTGCCCGGGCTATCAGTGGTTTCTTTGGCTACAAGCGTGATTACAGTGCCGGAGGCCGTGAGCGTTCCTGTATTATCATCACCGGGATCACCACCTTCGGTCACCGAGCCTGTTTCATCACCAGAGATTGTTTGGGGCTCGATCACAATGTCAAACTCCGTCTCTGCGGAGGATTCGCCAGCACTGTCGGTCGCCACAATCTTTATCTTGTAAGTGCCCACAGCACTCGGACTACCAGAGAGAATATGGGTTTCAGTGTTATAAGTAAGACCGGTGTCTCCCAAAGTGGTCGTGGAGCCATTAGTCGCCAAAACGACCTCTATGCCATTGTCGGTATTATCGTCGGTGCCATCAAACGTCACCGTTAACGCCAGAGTCAAAGTATCATTCTCGTCAGCATCAGTGAAAGCATCGCTCAGATTAATCTCCGCAATCGGCTGGTTGATCGTCCCTGTTTTATTCGTGATAGCCGTACCAACCACTGGGGCATCATTGACGCCAGTAACCGTGATCGTTACCTCAAAGGTCGCACCCCCGGCACTAAAGGTGAAGGTTTCAGTGGCCGTTTGCAGATCACCTAACGCCTCCGCCCTGTCATCTAGTGTGTAAGTCCAAGTCGTCCCATCAAACGCCATCACGCCGTATGTGCCTGTGCTCATGCCCGGGCTATCAGTGGTTTCTTTGGATACAAGCGTGATCGTACTACCGGGGGCCGTGAGTTCTCCCGTGTTATCATCGCTAAGAGCACCACCTTCGGTCACCGAGCCTGTTTCATCACCAGAGATTGTTTGGTGCACGATCACAATGTCAAACTCTGTCTCTGCGGAGGATGCACCAGCACTGTCGTCCGCCACGATCTTTATCTTGTAAGTGCCCACAGCACTCGGACTACCAGAGAGAATATGGGTTTCAGTGTTATAAGTAAGATCGGTGGTTCCTAAAGTGGTCGTGGTGCCATTAGTTGTCAAAATGACCGCGTTACCATCGAGGGTCACCGTTAACGCCAGAGTCAAAGTATCATTCTCGTCAGCATCAGTGAAAGCATCGCCCAGATTAATCTCCGCAATTGGCTGGTTGATCGTCCCTGTTTTATTCGTGATAGCCGTATCAACCACTGGGGCATCATTGACGCCAGTAACCGTGATGGTCACAACGAAGGCTTCCCCTCCAGTGCTAAAGGTGAAACTTTCAGTGGCCGTCTGCTGATCACCTAACGCCTCCGCCCTGTCATCTAGTGTGTAAGTCCAAGTCGTCCCATCAAACGCCATCACGCCGTATGTGCCTGTGCTCATGCCCGGGCTATCAGTGCCTTCTTTGGGTGTAAGCGTGATCGTACTACCGGGGGCCGTGAGTTCTCCCGTGTTATCATCGCCAGAAGCACCACCTTCGGTCACCGAGCCTGTTTCATCACCAGAGATTGTTTGGTGCGCGATCACAATGTCAAACTCTGTCTCTGCGGAGGATGCACCAGCACTGTCGGCCGCCACGATCTTTATCTTGTAAGTGCCGGTGGCACTCGGACTACCAGAGAGAATATGGGTTTCAGTGTTATAAGTAAGACCGGTGTCTCCCAAAGTGGTCGTGGAGCCATTAGTTGTCAAAATGACCGCGTTACCATCGAGGGTCACCGTTAACGTCAAAGTCAAAGTATCATTTTCGTCAGCATCAGTGAAAGCATCGCCCAGATTGATCTCCGCAATCGGCAGGTTGATCGTCCCTGTTTTATTCGTAATAGCCGTGCCAACCACAGGGACATCATTCACGCCAGTAACCGTGATCGTTACCTCAAAACGCGCAACCCCGGCCCTAAAGGTGAAGGTTTCTGTTTCTATCTGCCCTTCGTTCAGTGCTTGCGTTGTACCCCCTTGCTCTGGCGTTACAGCCAGCGTGTACGTCCAAGATCTCCCATCAAACGTCATCGTGCCGTATGTACCAACGCCATCGCCCTCAAGCTCGATGGCTGGAAGGGTTGGCGGGTTATCAACGTCCGTAACTTCGAGCACTCCTGTGGCGGTGAGGGGACCATCTTCGGTCACTGCGCCCGCGCCAGCTCTATCTGCAGAGCCAGGAATACCAATTACCGGCGGAGTATCAGCCCCGATTACAAGGTTAAATGAAGAACTACCCCTTCCACCGTTGCCATCATCAGCCTTGACAGTGACCGTATAAGTACCGGCGCTCGCCAGCGTAATACGAAGTTCCTTGCTAAGAAGGGTACTAATGTTACTGCTACCGTCAAAGGTGAACTCATTTCCATCGAGTTCCACCACGACCGACAGGGTCAATGTATCCCCTGTATCAATGTCAGTGAAAAGAGTGCTCAGATCGATAACCTTCTCTAGACCCTCCACTCCGCTTTGAGACTCAATAGCGGTCGCCACCACAGGGGAATCATTGCGGCCAGTGATCGTGATGGTCACGTCGAAGGAGGCCGTCCCGGCAGTAAAAGTGAATACCTCATTTACTGTCTGTCCGGCTGCCAAATTTTGCGTTGCCGTATTACGGTTACCCAATACGTAAACCCATTGGCTATTGCTCGCATCAAACCTCATACTGCCGTATTGAGTGCTGCCCCTCCCATCAGGAAGGAGAAAGACGCCATTGCCACCTTGAAGGGCGATGGTGAGCCCCTCGGATACAGTGAGCGACCCACGGACGGAACTGCTAGATGAAACATCTTCAACAACCGAACCCGTGGCAGTACCTGTGATTGATTGCTCCCTAACAGTAATGGTAAATGTTAAAGCCTCGGCGGCTTCCACGGTGCCATCACTAGCCACGGCTTTGACCATGAAATCACCGATTGTATCAGGGGCGCCAGTGATTTTTCCGCTGCTGCCGTTATAAGTAAGCCCGATCGTGTCCAACGCCGCACCATCACTAAGCGTAACCGTTAAGATCAACTCATCATTCGTGTCTTTATCATTGAAAAAACTACGCAGATCGCCCGTTTCAAAACTCTGGTCTTGTGTCACGTCTGCATTAGGGGGCTCGACATTAGACACAAGCACAGGGACATCATTCACACCGGTAATCGTGATCTCTACATTGAAAGCCCTCGCACCCAGAGCGGTAAAGATGAAAGTGTCAGTTAATGTTTCACCGTCCCCCAATCCCTGCACCATCGTATGACTGTTATTCAGCGTATACGTCCAAGTGCCAGTAGACTCAACGAAAGCCATCATGCCGTATTGGCCAGCGAGAATGCCTGTGTTGGTATTAGCGCCATCAAGCACGATGGGTGGGGTTGGGTCGCCGTCCGGGTCGCTGATGGAGACCCTCCCTTCGGCGGTGAGAGTACCATCTTCCATAACCGCGCCAACACCAGAGGTAAGAGCGCTATCACCAGCATCTCTGATTATAGGCGACTGATCAGCCCTGATAAAAATGCTAAATGTTGACGTAGCCGTCACCGGCCTTTCGCCACCGCTGCCGTCGTCTTCCATAGAGCCATCCGTCGCTATGACCTTGATTGTGTAAAGGCCATTGATTGTCGGCGTGCCGATGATTCTGCTGACAGCTGCACCGGTGGTGGAGTCGGTGGTTTCGTGAGTAAGCCCGATATCACTCAACCTCTCCACGACGTTGCTACCAGACCTTGACACCTCAAACGACAGACTCAATTCATCACCATCAACATCAGTGAAAAGACCACTCAGATCAATCGGCGTGAGGTCCTGATTCACCCGCGGCTCTCCTTGAGGAACGATGGACACAGCAGTGCCGTCATCGATCAGCGAAACCATGGGGGCATCATTCTCCCCATGAACCGTAATCACCACCGTAAAGCGACCACTACCACTACCGGTGGCAAAACTGAAACTGTCCTCTCCCTCTTCCCCAGCAGCCAACGCTTGTGTGTCCACATCTGTGTTATCCAGTGTGTAAGTCCAAATTTTACTATTTAGATCAAACGTCATCACGCCGTATGTGCCTTCGACGTCGCCCGTATCGCTATTGCGAGGGTCTACAAGCCTGATGGGTAGAGCGCCGGCCGTGAGCGTTCCTGTGTCGATGCTATTGGCGGGATCATCTTCGGTAACCTCGCCTGTTGCATCACCATCTATGGACTGCGCCTCAGCCTCAAGGGTAAATGTCGAGGTCGCTGTCAAGCCGCTACCACCCGGGCGGTCACTCGCTGTGACAATAACCGTGTAAGTGCCCTCGCTAGGCGGCGTGATGGAGAGTATATCGTTAGTATAACTATGCGTGACCGTACTCGTGACATCGGTATTATTACGCATCACCACGAATGTCAGTCTTAATGTGTCGCCTGTATCAGGGTCGCTGAAAAGATTAGCCAGATTAATACGGCTCTCTTGGCCTTCTGTTCCACTTTGAGGCTCAATAGCGGTCGCCACCACAGGGGCATCATTCGCGCCGCTAACCGTGATGGTCACAGTGTAGGAAGAAGTCCCGGAACTAAAGGTGAAAAGATCCTCGGCGGAGACATTCCCAGCCAGTTTATCCGTCTCAAGATTGTTGTTATCCAGCGTGTACGTCCATTGGCCACTGCCCGCATCAAACCTCATCTGGCCGTATGTGCCATCAGCGCGGCCCAAGTTATTGGCCCCATCAAGGCTGATGGTTTGACCAAGGGCACTGAGCGTTCCTGTGGCGGAGTTATTGCCGCCATCATCTTCGGTAACCGAACCCACATTATCACCACTGATTCCTTGCGCCACAATCCCCAAAGTAAATGTTGCCTCTGGAGACGCCTCACCAGTGCCGTCGCTGTCTCTCGCCACGACCTTGATCGTGTAAGTGCCAGCGGTGAGGGAGGAAAGTAGATCGCCTGTTATACCTGTTCCAGCGGTATAGGACAGACCGATTGTGCTTAGGGCTGAACCATCATCAAGTGTCACCACGAAGGCCAACACATCACCGGTATCAGGGTCGCTGAAAAGACTATTTAATTCCGTATCCGTGATGGTTTCGATCGCTTGGCCTACCGTCCCACGTTTACCACTGAGAGACGTGCCAGACAGCACAGGAGCATCATTCGCCCCAGCCACCGTGATGGTCACATCGAAGCTAGTGCCTGTGGCAGTAAAAGTGAATACATCCATCCCTGGCGTATCTTTGAGCGCATTCGTCTCCGCATCTGTGTTATCCAGTGTGTAAGTCCAAGTGTTATTACTTGGATCAAACGTCATCGTGCCATATGTGCCTTCGACACCGCTATTGCTGGCCCGATCGTTATTGTCTACAAGCGTGATGGTTTGACTAGAGGCTAGTGTAAGACTTCCCGTGGCGGTGTCGGCGGGGTTATCTTCAACAACCGAACCCGTGTCATCACCTCCGATTGGCTGTGCTTCAATCTCAATTAACAAAGCCTTTAAGACTAATATAGCCCTCCCCTCGGTCACTGTCACCCGAGCCGTGTAAGTGCCAACGGCCGTCGGTATACCCGTGATCGTACCATCGTCGGAGTCAAACATCAGATCAGAGGCGGGATCTCCAGAGGGAGTAAAAATTTCAACATTGATATTCAATGCATCGCCGTCAGGATCAATGGCAATTGTGCTCAGATCAATACGGGCCACCTCACCCACCGTCCCCGTTAGATCAACATCGAAATCTAGGTTAGCTATAGGAAAATTATTTATTCCAATCGCCGTGATTTCTAAAACAAACTCCTCCGAGTCACCAGCAGTAAGGGTGAAGCGTTCAGCTGCTTTTTCACCACTCCTCAACGCTATTGTTTCCGGGTCATTGTTATTTTGCACATAGTTCCAGGTGAATTTACTCGGATCATCCTGCATCCGGTCAACCGTTAGCGTGCCGTATATACCAGTCAAAGAACGGGCATCGCTGTCAACAAACATAATCTCGGGTAGTCGCTCCGCCGGAACATCAGGGTCCACAACAGTGAGCACTCCGGCAATGAAATAGCCGGAATTGGGATCTACCGCAGCCCTAGTATCGCCAGTGATGACCGTTTGGGTGAAATCAGGATAAAATCCATCTTTGTAATCGTCAAAAAACGACTGAGCGTCTCTGACACGCAATGACTCATCGCCATTATGCAAGAAGTTGTATCTCGCCTCACCAGCGCTAGTAAATTTCGTCCTTGCGAACACATCCTGAATCGTGATTGTGTTACCGCTAGACAAAGTAACGATATAATCTCTAACCGAGCTGGCGTCCGTCGGTATAAGAGCAGGAAAGTTCCTTGAACCTCTCCGACTTCTCCCTGTCTATTCGGCTGTATTTCAACAATAGACTCGATGATAACGTTCTCATCAAAGATGATTGAACTCTTATCCCAAGGGTCATGAATTATGACTGAGGAGGCGTTCGCCTTGATGAAAAACTCATCGTTACCGAGACCTTCTTGTATGCCTGGACTGGCGGCTACACCACCCGACAGGGCCGTCGCCGCGATATCCGTGTTAATTAGAAACGCATCCTTGCCATTGGCAATCTCGATCGTAACCAGCGCCCGCGCCGCTCCAGCACCCGCGCTCGCATCATCATCAAGAAAACTTTTGATGTCCGCCAACCTTGCTCCGCGATCCTTCAGCACAAACGTAACCGTACGTCCGCTTACCTCTATGCTCTCAACACCGCTACCATTAATGTTACCGATTTCAAATTCAACCCTGATGCTGTTACCACTTGTGCCAGCATCTTTTGCGGTAATGATCAGATCTTGGCCTCCAGCCACCGCAGTAGCTTGACCATCATTGTATCCAATGCTCGCCTTCGCCGCAGAGGATTCGTCGCCCGTGCCGCCCCGAAGCAATATCCCCCCGATCGATGGACCAGCTGCCACCCCGATTGTTTTAGTGATCGCCGCAGTCTCCTGTCCATCGGTAATTATTAAATCAATCAGACCTCGCGCCTCAGTAGGACCCGGGGCTGCACCATGATCAAAGAGCCCCTTGATGTCCCTCAACCTCGCCCCATCAGCAAAAAGCGTAAATACAATCGTTTTGATGATTACGCCGTTTAAGCCGGTCGCGCTCTTTACCTCTATTTTCTCAATAGCTAAACCACCAGGAATGTCACCGGTATTAAATTGAACCCTGATGTTGTTCCCCTCTGTGCCAAAATTTTTCGCAATAATGAGCAGATCTTCATTCCCAGCCACATAAGTAACCGCGTCTTGATCAGCATCGATTCCAACTCTCGCCTTCGCCCCAGAGCCACCTAAAAGCCCCGTCTTCGCGGCCGGCGAGTTAATTATCGTACTCTCTTCGCCATCAGCAATCGTAAGTTCAATCAGCTTTCGCGCCGCAGTAGTACCCGCGCTTGAATTCGTATCAAAAACTTCTTTGATATCCTCCAAAAGCGCCCCTTCAGACTTCAACACAAATTTAATCGCCTTGTCATCTACCGTTATGGTCTCAACACCTGAACCACCAAGGTTACCGATTTCAAATTCAACCGTGATGTTGTTACCATTTGCGCCAGCATCTTTTGCGGTAATGATAAGATCTTGATTTCCATCCACCCTAACAAGTTCTGCGTCCTCCCCGATCTTGAATCCGACCTTCGCCCTCGCCGGTGCGTTTTCGGGAGTATTGCCGTCAATAACCACCCGAGAGGGTGTCTTATCGTTTATTACAGATTCCTCTACATTAACTGCTCCTCCACGGGAGCCATCATCATTTTCCCTGTACCAACCCGCAGCGTTGCCAGAGGCGGCGGGAAAGTAACGAACAATAGAGAGAGCATCTCTAACAATAATGGTAAATGACGTCGTATCCTCCAGACCGCCTGCATCTGTCGCAGTGACCCTGATCGTGTATGTGCCGGCGGAGATCGGTGCTTCACTGACAATGTTTCTAGCGATAACCGTGCCTCCGAGGTCTACATCTTGGTTGAATACAAGCCCGACCGTGGTCAACGCCGAGCCATCACCAAGCGTCACCGTCACCGTCAAGTTACCACCTTCAGGGTCTCTGAAAAGATCGAGTAGATCGATATCGATAGGATCACCTGTCTTCACAATTAGATTATCGACATCAACATTAATCCTAGGCGCATCATTTACCCCGGTCACCGTGACAAGCACTACAAAGTCCACCGCGCCTTCGGCACTAAGGATAAATTCGTCTTCTCCTGTCGCCCCGTCACCCAACGCCAGCGTGTCCGGATCCTCGTTATCAAGCGTGTACACCCAAGTGCCGCCGGGGGGCGGGCCAGCGGTCGGCGTAAAAGTCAACGTACCGTATGTGCCCTTAAGAGACATTGTCGTGCCGTCATCTTGCACATTCGTGCCGTCATGACCTTCATTTGTAAGCACGACGCCTGGAAGTTGCGTTAAATCCAGTTCATCTTCGTCACTAACTGTGACCATCCCCGTAGCGGTCGCGGCGGCATCGTCACCGGCCGTCAGCGCCGGCGTATTATCCACCCCATTGATCACTGGCGGAGGAGCCTTGAGAACCCTGATGGTTACAGTAAAGTCACTCGCGCCAGTAGCCCTAAAGGTGAAGGTTTCATTTACCTCATCACCCCCAGCCAGACCAATCGTGTCCGGGTCGTCGTTATCCACCGTGTAAGTCCAAGTCTTCCCATCAAACGTCATCGTGCCGTATGTACCAGCACCACTAACAAGCGTGATGGTTGGAAATGTTATCGGGTGATGCTGATCACGGTCAGTAATAGAGATCACTCCCGAGGCGCTGCCTTGTAGATCGTTATCGGCAGTAACCGTGTTTTCACTGACCCCTCCGATTACCGGACGATTAAAATCATCTTGTGAAATAGACCTCCAAAACTTCACCGAGGGCGAGTTGCCGCGCCCGTCACTCGCCGTGACATCAAATCTGTACCACCCTTTATACTTAAACGTGCCGCTGATACGCGTGGTGACGGGGTCATAGGTAAGCCCTATAGCCTCCTCTAACGTCTGACTGGGATCCGTGCTATCATACACCTTATAGGTAACATCGTTCAGGGAGTTGCTACCCAATTCCGTCAGATAGTACACCAAGAACGTTATGGTAAGATCATCATCATGGTCAGTGAAAAGGCTTCTTAGAACAACCTCCGCCCTGTCCTCTAACGGGTCAGTTAGCGAGGATCTAGCATTGAGGTGAAAAGCATCGTTATCAAACTGATTCCCAAGACCGGACAGCATAGTTGGGGAATCGACACCTATTATCGTAAGGACCAAATCAAAACTAGAGCCTCCGGCGGTAAAGGTGAAGGTATCGGTATATGTCTCCCCCTCCCTAATAGCGCCAATCCTGTTGACGCGCACGCTGTAAGTCCACATCGAAGTCGCCTGATCAAACACCATTCTGCCGTATGTGGTTAGTATGACTCCACTTCCATTTACTGTTCTGTCCACATCAAGATTAGTAACACTTGAAAATACGATGGGATCGCTAGTACCCGTAACACTGAGCGTTCCCGTGACGGTTTCCTCTCTGGTCTGATCTTCATTCCGCGAGGCCGTAAGAGGGTCGCTAGTAATGATCGGTCCTTGCACACCGCTCGGACCTGACGCATCATCGATGATGTCCGGATGGGAAGCATCAGAGGCCGCAAAGCCGTCCTCATAAGCGGTAACAAAATCTTCAGCAGATATAGGGGCCGTTCTCGTAGCATCACCCAAATGCTGGAACGTGAAACTCGCCGGATTCCTAAGCGTGATTGTCTTACCGCTAGACAAGGTAATGACATACTGGGCAACAGAAGCCCCCTCTGACCCAGCCTGCCTCTCAATTGAGGTGATGACAACATCCCTCTCAAAGACAATCACATTGGCTTCGCTATCGTCATCGATCACAACCGAGTTCGCGGTGAGTGTGATTAAAAACTCATCAACGCCCTTACCACCACTGACCGGCAAGGTATTGGTTTCAGGAGTATTATCATCAATAATGACTCGGTTTGGACCGTCATAGAGCGCATCGCTCAAACTAAGAGGCACGTCTCCTATACGGGTTCGACCTTCATTCCTAGTTTGATACCAACCAGGGGCAAATTCATTGCTATCAGGGACAAAATAACGAATAAACGTGAAATGAGTCATAAGAACAATCCTTTTTACTAAAATTAAAACACCTTAACATCACGGCGAAACCACGAGTATCACCGAATTGCACGCTACTCTTAAAATTAATCGCTCGCAAGGATAAATTAATCGCATCGCAAACTTTGATATCATGCTATTTAAGGATGCGACAAAGCCTTACCATCCTGTAAGCAGAAGTGGAGTGTAATCTGCCCGATGGGAAAATCAGCACAGCTGTACTAGGTGGGTCTGGACGAGTTTACCGTTGTTTCCATCGTCACAAGTGCGGATTGCTGAATTATCATGATGGATAGTTAAGCGTCCCGAGCTGAAATTCGTGCTTTGCGATACTTAGCTCTTCTTGTGTGATCGCTATATCAGCAATGAGCCAACACCTTGCTACCATAGCCGTTAATGATATCGTTTAATCTCTAGGAAGTAATCAAAACTTGCCCTAGATAAAACCTTGCTGTAGGCGTCAGGCTTTGTGCGGTGTGAGCCGCCCTAAAAGCGACCTGTTGCTGACCGTGAACCCCTAGCAAAGAAAACCGAGCACGATCTTAGACAGGACTGTGTCTGCGATGAAAGATGATGATGATTGAGGGTAGGGGACGCTTTTTACAGACCTCGCAGCTTGGTATTTATACTGATGGTTCATACCTTAATTATTTGAACTATGGTGGCTAGGAGACAAGCTTCACGAAGTTTATTAAGAAAGCCTTCTGTATGTTTGTTAAGAAAGAGTTTTGCGAGCATGGTAACAAGAAGAGCCTCTATATTCTCAGTATTTTATTCTTAGTATTTCCATCCTTCATCGCCAAAACCAGTATCATAAATACTCTAAGCTTCTCTTATAAGCCCTATAACCCCTATAATACCTCACAGAAGTAGCCCTATGAGCTTCCTACGTTTTTCTTTAATCCTGCTGACGTTTTCTGAATAATATCATTATCCAAATCTCCTTTATGCCAGATGAAACCAAAGCAAAATTTAACGGGGTTTAATACCATGTACCGCGCTTATAGATTAAGGAGACGCGGGCGAGCTTCGCGCACCCCGCGGATACTTGCCCCTTGACGGTGGGAAAAATCCCTTTGAAACCAAAAAAAAGCCCCCTTTAGAGGCTTCATCCCAGATTCGCAAATGCTATAATGGCGGATGGGGTGGGATTCGAACCCACGAAGGGCTCTCACCCTTGCCGGTTTTCAAGACCGGTGCATTCAACCGCTCTGCCACCCATCCGTTTTCAGTAGCACTTCTCACGCTCCCTTTTAACAATCGCCTATATATCACCAGCTAAAGCGAAAATAAAGTGCCTCTGTGTTCTCTTTTTTTATAGGATAGCGTATAGCACGGTCGTAAAGCATGTTGTCCCGGGTATGTTGTCCTGAGTATATTGTCCTGAGTATATTGTCCTGAGTATATTGTCCTGAGTATATTGTCTTGAGTATATTGTCCCGGGTATATTGTTATTGTAAAACTGACCTATACAAAATATAGTGTTTGTAGTATTGTTACAGAGGAAAAGAGAAGTGCAGATGATTTGCTATCGCCCGATGATATGGTTTTCGGCTTTACTGCTTATACTATACAGCCAGCTGGCTTGGTCGGCTGATGCTGATTTTAACTCGTGGCTTGAAGACCTACGACGCGAGGCGTCAAGCCAAGGTATCTCGGACGCCACGATTGGCGCCGCTTTATCTGACATAGAACTGATTCCAAGGGTGATTGAACTAGATCGCAGCCAACCTGAGTTCACCTTGACTTTCGCACAGTATATAGACCGAGTCGTGCCAATCTCGCGGCAGAACAGAGCCAAGAATCGCCTGACAGAACATCGCGCCCTTCTTAATGAGATCGGTGAAAAATACGGGGTTCAGCCGCGTTTTATCGTGGCATTATGGGGCATTGAGACTGATTTTGGTAGAATTCAAGGCGGTTTTAAGGTGATCCCAGCTCTGGCTACATTAGCGTATGACGGACGGCGGTCTAGTTATTTCAGAAAAGAATTGCTCGACGCCCTGCATATCCTTGATGAAGGCCATATCAGCGTAGCCGCCATGAGCGGCAGCTGGGCCGGCGCAATGGGGCAAAGCCAGTTTATGCCTTCATCATTCCGCCGCTATGCACAAGATTACGATAATGACGGCCGACGCGATATCTGGACCACCCAAGCTGACGTGTTTGCTTCAGCGGCGAATTATCTGCGCGGAGCAGGGTGGCGTGATGACATAACATGGGGACGGCAAGTAGCATTGCCAAACAGCGGGGAGGCCTCGCCCCAGAACGCGTTGGTGCTACACGATAATAAGACTCGGATGACATTACCGGAATGGTCAGCCCTTGGCGTCCGCAAAGCTGATGGCTCTCCCTTGCCCTCAAGAGCCCTCAACGCACGATTAGTCCTGCCAGACGGCTCAGACGGTGCGGCGTTTCTGGTTTATGCTAATTACGAATCTATTCTCAGATGGAATAGATCAAATTATTTTGCGCTGGCGGTCGGCGCATTATCAGACTCAATAGAGGATTAACGGTTATGCGTTTTATCACCATCACTTTATTGCTGGGTTTCTCTTTGATGATGGCGGGATGCGCCTCTGTAGAACTCGCAGCAACCTGGACAAAGAAACTCCCACTTGCCGGCGGGGCGGACGCACCAGAGCCACGCTACAAAGTTGGCGATCCATATTCGGTTAGTGGCGTCTGGTACTACCCCGAACGCGATCTGGAATATGATGAGACGGGAATCGCCTCATGGTATGCCGACCCCTTCACCGGCCGACCCACCGCTAATGGCGAGATATTCGATCCAACACGGGTTTCAGCGGCACATAAAACATTGCCATTACCGTCGGTTGTTCGGGTGACGAATCTGGAAAACGGCAGGTCAATCGCCGTGAGAGTGAATGACCGGGGCCCTTTTGTCGCAGGGAGGATCATAGATCTATCCGAAGAAGCCGCACGGGTTTTGGGTTTTAAGAATAACGGCATAGCCAAGGTCAGAGTCCAAATACTCGTTGAGGAAAGCCTACGCCTTGAACGTGAGGCTAAAGATGGCCGTTTTCCAAAGCTAAATGAGCTCTCTAACGCGACCCCATTGCCGAAAACAAACGCAGCATCCGTGCCCACAACAACATTTGAAACAAGCAATAACACCACCAGTGCCGCAGAGTTAAACAACGCACTGTCCGCAATCAACCAGATTAATTCATCGCGCTCGGTCGTTCTTGTGACCGGCGCACCGGTCGCAACATCAATCTGGGTGCAGGCCGGAGCTTTTAATGACAGAACAAACGCATTATTGGTAAAGCGCAACCTGAAAAATATCGGCGAGGTAAAACTCTCGCGCTTTGATACAGGGTCCGAGGTTCTGCACCGAGTAAGAATAGGCCCAGTGCAAGATGTGGCTGAAGCTGACCGGTTATTACTATCAGTGATCGGACGGGGTTACCCCGGAGCAAAAATTATTCTGGAATAGAACACATAATTGCCATATCCATCGAGGATAAAAACAGAAACTTCACGAAGATTGAAAGGGACTCTCATGCGACTTCCGAGATGTTTGACTTATGGAACGGCTCTGGCGCTGTTCATCGGGGTAATTTTCACGCCAATACCCTCCCGCGCCGAGATAACGACGATAGCAGAATACGCGATGATTCTGGATCATGATTCGGGCGAGGTCTTGTTTGAAAAAAACGCCGATGCGCCGATGAAACCCGCATCACTAGCAAAGATGATGACGGTTTATCTGCTGATGGACAGACTGAAAGACGGTAGCATTTTGATCGATGATCTTGTTACTGTTTCTGAAAAAGCATGGAAAAAAGGCGGCTCGCGCACATTCCTTGAGCCTAGTAAAAAGGTAACAGTGTCTGACTTAATGCGCGGGATCATCGTGCAAAGCGGCAATGACGCAGCAATTGTGGTGGCTGAGGCTTTATCGGGAACTGAAGACGCTTTTGCGGTGGAGATGACGGAAAAAGCCGAAGAACTCGAGATGAAGAACACGGTTTTCGGCAACTCAACGGGGTGGCCTGATGAGGTTACCACGACCACAGCCCGCGATATGGCAATATTATCAAGGGCTTTGATCAAGAATTTCCCCAATTATTATCCAATGTTCGCAGAAGAATCCTTTACCTACAACAATATCAGCCAGCAAAACCGAAACCCACTGCTCAGCACGGTCGCCGGCGGGGATGGGCTAAAAACAGGACATACTACGGAATCTGGCTATGGTCTTGCGGCCTCGGCTGATCGCGATGGACAGAGGGTCATTCTAGTGCTTAATGGCCTTGACTCGGTAACCGAGCGCAAACAAGAAAGCGCGCGGTTAATCAATCTCGCTTTCAGAACATTCAAAAAATATGATTTGGTAACGCGTGATGAGATCCTAGGCTATGTTTCTGTCTGGATGGGTGAAGACGGGGTTGTGCCACTCACGGTCGCCGAGGATATTTCAAAGATTCTTGCCCATGGCGAAATTGATAAAGTTAAGCGCCAAGTAGATTGGCCGTCCTCGCTGGACGCACCGATTAGCAAAGGGCAGAAAATCGGCCGTTTGACCCTAAGCATCAACGGGGTTGATCATTTTTATCCACTCGTCGCCGGAAAAGAGGTGGAAGCCTTATCATTTTACCGTTACCCCGGCTCATATATGCACTATCTCATTTTTGGGTTAGAGACCAAAGCAGCCCCAAATGGCTAAAGGTATTTTCGTCACTTTCGAAGGCGTCGAGGGGAGCGGTAAAACAACCCAGATCAGGCTTTTAGGTGATTGGCTCAAAAAGAAGATGAAAAGCCGCGTGGTTCTAACGCGAGAACCCGGCGGCACGATGGGCGCTGAGAAAATCCGCGAGCTCATCGTCAAAGGCGAAACAGACCGCTGGGATTCAATGACCGAAGTCTTACTGTTCACAGCCGCACGGCATCACGACCGCGTAATCATCCCCTCGCTTAAGCAAGGCGTTGTGGTTTCTGATCGGTTTTTTGACAGCACGTCGGTTTATCAAGGCATGGTCGGGAATGTCGATCGGTAATTGAGTTCCTCAATAATCAATGCCTTGGCGGCGTTAAACCCGATCTCACCTTTCTTCTAGATATTGACCCTGAAAAGAGTCTTGTTGGTGGTTATAGCGGAGTTCTGCCGTTCCCGCACCTACCGAGGATCGCTTTGAGAAAAAGGGACTTGAATATCACCGGTCGGTAAGACAAGCGTTTTTAGACCTTGCAACGCGCCTGGACCGCTTTCACGTCATTCAAAATCAATCCGCTATTCACCAAGAGATTGAATTCTTGAGCCACGCTTAAAATCTTACTGGTTCACAGCCGCCCGGTGCGATCACGTCCACCGCGTAATATCCCCTCGCTTAAGGACGGCAAAGTCGTGGTTTCTCGTTAACAGCTCGGCCGAGCAACACGATGTATCTCTTTCTCGCATCACTCGCCAAGCGATCGTTGCTTGGAGCGGCATGGCACAGACAGCTTCCCTTGAAATTCCGATCGGCGAACAGATGGAATGCAACCAGCTTTTGCGGAAACCGCCGACTTCTACCGATTAGATGCTTGTTAAAACTGGATCCCAAGAGGCCGAGGGCAAACATGACCCCGACCCCAATCTTGGCAGCTTGTTCGGCAATGTCGTATAGCCGGCGTCGATCGTCGCATTTAGTCGAGGATGCGCACACGAGCCCCGATCCATTTCTCAAATGCTAAGATCGAGCCGCTGTTAATTGCTTGAAGGCAACGCTCCAAGAAAAAACCAAAGTCGAGCCACAGGGATCGACGTTAGTCCTGAGATTACCTTTCTTCTAGATATTGACCCTGAAAAGAGTCTTGTTGGTGGTTATAGCGGAGCTCTGCCGTTCCCGCACCTATCAAGGAATCGATTTGAGAAAAAGGGACTTGAATATCACCGGTCGGTAAGACGAGCGTTCACGACGAGCCGGGGAGGGGGGTTCGAGTTTGCCGCGAATTCCCAAGACTGCGTAAAGGGATGTTGATTATCAAAACGCCTCGAACGATCTTGAACAGGGTATTGTTGATCGGATGGCATAAAATCACGTCATCGATTTTCGGCGCAAAGGCGAAATCAATCCGCTATTCACCAAGAGATTGTCGATACAGAGAAAAGTTCTTGAGCCGCGCTTAAAATCTCTATGCTCCAGGCGGCGAAAAACCCACCGCGTAAGTCGAGCCAAAGGGGCTGATCATGGATCGACGTTAGTGGTGAGATTTATGCGCAAGATTTCGTCGATTTGGCGATGAGCAAGGCCTTGCTTGATCTCAAAGCGAATGGGGCATGGGATGACTTACATAATCCCTTAATGAGAATCACGCCGATTATGGAGTATTGCCGCGAAAACTACGGCCGCGAGTATGCACCGAACACACGTGAGACATTTCGCCGGCAGACAATGCATCAATTCGTGGAGGCTGGCATCGCACTCTACAACCCCGATAAGCCCGGCCGGCCAGTCAATAGTCCAAAAGCTTGCTACCAGATCAGTGCAGAAGCACTTGAGGTCATTAATACGTTTGGTACCGATGTCTGGCAAGATACCCTAGAGAAGTACTTAGAGGGTCAGGAAACGCTCGTAGCCAGGTGGGGCAAACATCGCGAGATGCAAATGATCCCAGTCCAGATAGCAGAAAGCCATGAGATCAATCTGACGCCGGGCGCGCATTCGGAGCTGATCAAACAAATCATTACAGAATTCGCGCCGCGGTTCGCTCCGGCGGCCGAGGTGATCCACCTCGGAGATACTGGAGACAAGGTGAGTTACTTCCAAGAACAGCGGCTCGCAGATCTTGGCGTTACCATCGGTAAGCGCGGGAAAATGCCGGATGTGGTGCTGTATTACGGCGAACGAGATTGGCTCTTGCTTGTGGAGTCTGTGACTAGCCACGGCCCTGTTGATGCGAAGCGCTACAACGAACTCGGCGAGCTGTTTTCTGGTGCCACACCCGGTCTGGTGCATGTCACCGCTTTTCCCGACCGTAAGATTATGGCGCGTTACCTTGGCAAGATCTCCTGGGAAACCGAAGTTTGGTGTGCAGACGCGCCGACTCATCTCATTCACTTCAATGGCAAGCGGTTTCTTGGGCCGTATGAGGGTTGAGCATGGCAGAGGAGCGAAAGCACAAGCATCTGGAATTCATTCAAGGCATCCTCAATCGCCTTTCAACTAATTCCTTTTTGATTAAAAAATGGAGCGTCGTGCTGGCCTCAGCACTTTTTGCCTTGTCCGCAGCAGATAGCCATGCGGCGTTTGTTTGTTTAGCCTATATCCCCACGAGTGTGTTTTGGGGCTTGGATGGATTTTTTCTTTATCAGGAGCGGCTTTATCGAAAGCTCTACGATCATGTGCGCGAGCAAAGGAACGAAGCCGTCGATTTTTCGATGGATACGACCCCGTTCAAAACAAATTGGCCATGCGGGGACTGGGTGAAGGCTACATTTTCAAAGACTCTAATCCCGTTCTATGTAGGTTTAATCTTCATAATTACTATGGTATACTTCTGGGATTGAATGGCGCTCAAGGATAGGAATATGGCAAAGAAGCGAGTTTTTTTAAGTTTTGACTTTGATGAAGATCAAGTACTAAAACACCACATGGCAGGTCAACTTAAATTAGACTCATCGCCATTTACAGCGGAGGACTGGTCAATGAAAGAAGCGGCACAGCAAAGCAATTGGGAGGCTGAAGCTGAGGCTCGTATTAGCCGTTCGAATGTTGTTATGGTGCTTGTTGGGCCAAAAACTCACCAAGCCAGTGGCGTGCTGAAAGAGGTGGCCATAGCAAGACGATTGGGGAAGCCGATTGTTCAGATCATTGGTTACAAGGATTCCAGCCCGAAGGCTGTTCCCAATGCGGGACGTTTGATCCAATGGACGTGGCCAAACATAACTAACGTTCTTTTATAAGAGGAGAGGATCAATGACAAAGCACAGAGTATTCTACAGCTTCCACTATCAGCCAGATAGTTGGCGGGTATCTATAGTGCGCAATATTGGTGCGTTAGAAGACAATAAGCCCGCACTGGATAATGATTGGGAGGCGATAACAAAAGACGGAGACGCAGCTATTGCAAAATGGATTGATGGCCAAATGAAGGGCCGCTCATGCACGGTTGTTCTGGTCGGGAGCCACACTGCAGGGCGTAAATGGATCAATTACGAGATCATGAAATCGTGGGAAGACGGCATGGGTGTTGTTGGCATCCATATTCACAGACTGTGGGATTCAGACTGCAACCCCTCTATGATGGGCCATAATCCTTTCACCTCGATTTACAGTAGCACCGGAAAAGAATTATCTTCGATTGTGAAATGTTACAACCCAGCCGTATCAGACAGTCCAGAATGTTTCGACTGGATCAAAAAAAACTTGGCAACCGTCGTGGATGAAGCGAATGAAATCCGCAAGATCACCGGTCGGTAAGACAAGCGTTTTTAGACCTTGCAACGCGCCTTCCAGACCGCTTTCACGTCATCGAGGCCGCAAGAAATCAATCCGCTATTCACCAAGAGATTGTCGATATTCTTGAGCCGCGCTTAAAATCTCTGTTATAATAGGCAAGATGGAAGCTGGTTTTACAACTCCGCGCGATTGCGCGCCCTTAATACGACATGGAAATGTTGTCGAGCAGGTGGCCGATACCTCATCAAGGCAATACCCAGCGTGGATTTTGGTGGGAGCAGAAGGAATCGGCAAAGCATCAACAGCGTATCATATCGCGGCAAGATATCTATCGGACGGCGGCGAGGGCGGAGGATTATTCGGCGAGGACGCAACCCCCACGCTTGATCCAACGGTGCTTAACCTGATCAGAGCACGCTCGCATCCTGATCTGATGGTGGTTGATAATCCTCCTGAATCGGGACGTAAAACCATTAGCGTTGAACAAGTCCGAGAAATGAACAGTTTTCTTCACCACACGGCGGCAATGGGAGGATGGCGCGTGGTGATCGTCGACAGTCTGGACGATATGACCCCGAACGCAAATAACGCCATGCTGAAAATGCTCGAAGAACCGCCCCAGCGATCGATTATCCTGATGATCAGCCACGTATCCGGCGCGATATTGCCGACAATCCGCTCCAGAAGCCGCATAATCCGGCTGGACTCACTCAGTGATGAAGAATGTAGCCAGGTGGTTAAATCGTTATTTTCTGATATCGATGATGAATGGCTAAAAACTATGGTTGGGTTAGCCGATGGTGCGCCGGGCAGGGCGGTTATGGCAACCGAAGGCAAGGTTGCCGAGATTTACTGCGAGACCTGCGAGGCGATCACCCGAACGTCCCCAGACCTAGCCGCGATTGATACCATTGCCGAGGCCTGGGGCGGGGGCGGCGCAAAAAACCAGCAAAGAAGACGCATGGGTATGTTGTTATTTGAACGCCTTCTTTACAGATCTTCTCTTTATGGAATAAACCCCGCTTTATCACGCCCATCCACACTTTCTTTTGAGTTAGCGGCCATCACGAAAATATCAGCGCGGTTTTCACCCTCCACACTCGCGGATTTACACGACCAATGGCTCATAGACTGGCGCGAGGCTGAGGCGTTAAACGTGGCAATGGCCCCGATGATCATGAGGTTGATGTTTCGTCTATGCGGCGTGAACTAATAGGGAAACGCTTGCCAGCAAGATATGTTATCGTTAATAAACGATAGTCCTATTCAAAGCGAGCCGAGCGGGTTCTGATGACACAGCCATATTATATTACCACTCCGATCTATTATGTGAATGACAAACCGCATATAGGCCATGCCTATACGTCTCTTGCGTGTGATGTGATGGCGCGGTTTAAGCGTCTTGACGGATATGACGTGAAATTTCTGACCGGCACGGATGAACACGGCCAGAAAGTCGAGAAATCAGCGCACGAAAAAGGCATAGAGCCAAAGCGTTTCACCGATGAGGTCAGCAAGAATTTTCGTGATCTCAGCGCAAAACTTAATTTCAGCAATGATGATTTTATCCGCACCACAGAAGAACGCCATATCAAAACCTGCCAGTTGCTATGGCAACAAATGGAAGACAACGGGCATATTTACCTTGGCAGCTATACCGGCTGGTACGCGGTGAGGGATGAGGCGTATTATAGCGAGGATGAGATAACAGACGGCAAAGCGCCGAGCGGCGCACTTGTCGATTGGGTCGAAGAGCCATCTTATTTTTTTCGCTTGTCGGCTTTTCAGGATAAATTACTGGCGTTTTATGAAAGCCACCCTGATTTTGTTGCGCCCGCATCGCGCTTTAATGAGGTTAAAAGCTTTGTGTCCATGGGATTGCGCGACCTTTCTATTAGCCGTGCGAGTTTCTCATGGGGCGTCCCGGTGCCCGGCAATCCAGATCATGTGATGTATGTTTGGCTGGACGCGCTAACGAATTACATAACAGCGGTGGGCTATGCCGACCCAAATAATGAGACCTACCAGCGGTATTGGCCTGCTAATCTGCATATGGTGGGCAAAGATATTCTACGTTTTCACGCGGTTTATTGGCCTGCTTTTCTCATGGCGGTTGATGCACCAACGCCATCGCGGGTCTTCGCCCATGGTTGGTGGACGAATGAGGGGCAGAAAATCTCCAAATCCCTAGGCAATGTCATCGATCCAATCAGCATCGCAGATACCTATGGTCTCGATCAAATGCGTTATTTTCTGTTGCGTGAGGTTCCTTTCGGTAATGATGGTGATTTCTCGCACCGTGCGGTAATCGGGCGCGTGAATGGCGATCTCGCCAATGATTTAGGGAATCTGTGTCAAAGAGTTTTATCCTTGGTATTCAAGAATTGCGACGGGGTGATGCCGTCGCCGCCCAAATCACTAACCACGCCTGATAAAGCAATGCTAGACGCCGCTTATGAGCTGATGGCAAAGCAACGCGAGCATTATGACCATCAGCAATTCCATGAAGCCTTGCGGGTAGTCTGGGAAGTCATAAGCAACGCTAACAAATACGTCGATACGATGGAACCGTGGGCTTTACGAAAAACCGACATCGGCCGCATGGCTGATGTGTTATGGGTGCTGTGCGAGTCTATCAGAGTGATCGGATTGATCCTTCAACCGGTCATACCGTCCTCGGCGGAAAAATTACTTGATGCGTTAGGGATAGATGCAAACGCGCGGGATTTTAGCCACGTCTCAAAAGCCTCCAAAATCACAGGCGGCCATAAGATCGATAAGCCAACACCGATTTTTCCGCGCTATATCATCAATGAAACCAGTAGCGAGGACGCCAAGGATGCGGAGAAAAAATAGCCATGACGAGCCTTCAGAACATAACCGGCGTCATTGACAGCCACGCGCATATAGATTTTCCAGTGTTTCTGGATGATCAGCAAGCAATGCTAACGCGGATGCGCGAGGCGGGGGTTGCTGAGGTTATCTGTGTAGGCACAACCCTCAAGCATAGCGACAGCCCCCGGATCTTGGCTGAATCAGCGGATAATATCTGGTTCACAGTCGGGGTTCACCCTAACCATGTAGATGAGGATGACCGTTATAATGACCGCGACGCCTTTATGACCGCAGCAGAGCATCCGCGTTGTGTGGCGATAGGTGAGGCGGGGCTTGATTATATGCGCCAAAAATCTGCACCTGAGCGTCAAAAGATCAGTTTTCAGACGCAGTTAGAGGTCGCCGCGGAATCTGATCTTCCGATTGTGATCCACGCGCGCGAGGCTGATGAGGATATGGCGGATATGATCGGGCAGGCGGCAAAGAATTCTTCCATCAAAGGGGTATTGCATTGCTTTAGTAGTGGAAAGCAACTCGCTGAAAAAGCATTAGAAATAGGATTTTATATTTCTTTTTCTGGCATTCTAACTTTTAATAATGCTGATTGGCTTCGAGAGATCGCCGCCACAATCCCGCTTGACCGATTGCTGGTTGAAACCGATGCACCTTATCTTAGCCCTGAACCAGTGCGCAAAATCAAACGTAATGAGCCTGCACACGTTATTCACACCCTCGCCAAACTCGCTGAAATTAAAGGCGAAACAGTGGAAAACATGGCGGCAATCACGTCTTCTAATACAAAACAACTCTTTCACCGTATGAATGGCAGTTCAGGGTCATGAAGATCACATTATTGGGGTGCGGCACTTCGGTTGGTGTTCCAGCGTTAGGCCCGATGGGCTGGGGGCGTTGCAACCCTGATAATCCTCGCAATCGACGCCAGCGCTGCGCTTTGCTGATAGAAAAGGATGATTTTGTTCTGCTGGTTGATGCTGGGCCTGACATCCGCAATCAATTACTAGCAGCTGGAGTTAAGCGTCTGGACGCTGTTCTGATCACCCACACGCATTCTGATCATGTGGCGGGTATGGATGATTTGCGTTCGTTTTATTTTGTCGACCAGACGAGATTGCCGATTTACGCGACCGCGACCGATCTTGACACGATCCAAGACAGGTTCAGTTATCTTTTTTTCAAGCATAGCGGCTCGCCAAACTATTTTCAGCCATCCTTGACGGGGCATGTTATTGAGGCGGGTAGTGCATTTAGCCTTGGCGGAGTCCATATTCGGACATTGCTTCAATATCACGGCCGGGCCAATAGTCTGGGCTTTGTTTTTGACGGCCAGCTTGGATATTCAACTGATGTCATTGATATGCCGGACGCCTCGTTTGACTATCTGAAGGCATTAGATGTGTGGGTGGTTGAATCTTTGCGGGACGAGCCGCATCAAGCCCATGCTCACTTTGACTTGGCTTTATCGTGGATTGAAACATGTCAGCCGAAAAGGGCGATTTTGACGCATTTAGGAGCTGAAGCAGATTATGATGAGATTTTATCACGCTGCCCGAAACATGTAGAGCCGGGCTATGATGGGTTAGTAATTACCCTTTAAGGCAATCTACGCACCTGAGTTGCACATAATCAGACAGTTAGCCGACGGTATATCGGACAAGGGGAGGGGTGATGATGCCCCCGATGGCTTTTCTGGCAGAACGCCGTCCGCGCCAGAGGGTGCACAGAGGAAATATAGGATGACAATCCCGATAAAGGGTATTATATTAGATGAAGACCTCCTCGTAGAGCAAAGACTATGCCACAAACAGCTGTACATTTTAATTCTGACCAATTCGTCAAAGATATGTCTGATCTGGGAATGGATCAGCAGCAAGTGGCTGTGCTATCCAATGCATTCACGATCTTGCATAGCGAGCACGTGACGCGGGAAGATCTGGTAGATGTCAAAAATGAGGTTACTCAAGTCAAGAAAGAGATAATATCTTTAAAATCTGAAACCGCGGCTGACTTTAAATTTCTCTCGAGACAATATGATACCCAGTTAATTAAAATAGATGCCATTGAGAAGGTAGTGATCAGTAAAATTGAGGGTCTTGAAGGTAAAATTGATGGTGTTCAAAAAGAGATTGGTGGTCTTCGCAATGAGGTGAACGTAGAGATTGGTGGTCTTCGCAATGAGATGAACGTAGAGATTGGTGGTCTTCGCAATGAGATGAACGTAGAGATTGGTGGTCTTCGCAATGAGATGAACATCAGGTTTGATGGTGTTCAAAAAGAGATGAACATCAAGATTGATAGTCTTCGAAATGAGATGAAAGCTCTTCTGGCTAGAACCGCTTTAACAATCGTTGTGTCTATATCTACTATTATTGGTGTTATGTTAGCTGTCGTAATCAGGGTTTTGTCAAATATCGCATGAGGCCGCAGTTAATCTACCAGAGCAGTTTTACCAAGAAACCTTCGCGATCGGTTGTAATTTACCGGCGTCTGATTATCAGTGTTCGGGATTGACGTCCCAACTTAAGCAAGTGTAAGCAGCGATACTAGGCTACAGCAAGGATTACAGAGATTATAATAATAACACGTATTTTGTCATAATATATATTATGCGACAAATACATTATTGACTGCGCCACTATATCCAAGCCCCCGTCTCATCAAAACATCCAGTTTCATCACTTCGTTAGATACCAAAAATAAAAGGCTCTTTTATTTTGATGGTCCGCTTGTAGCGGAATAACCCTGTTATGGAAAAGCAAACGAATACAGAAAAGAATACAACCGATACAGTTGAGGTTACTGACCAGCAACGGCTACTGGTATAGGAATAATAACTTTCGGCCTGAGGCTCTTGGCGGATGAAGGGCAACAGATGAGGAAATGCACGCCCGATTTCACAGCACTAGTGATGCTTACTTGCCTGAAAACATCTACTATCACAACGCTTAGCAAAATTGATTGGCTACGGGACGAATTTATGGGTTTACACTTCTGATTATCCTTGATAGCGTTAAAACAGATCTCTTGGGGTGCTGAGGATAACTTGGCTGAGATATACCCATGAACCTGATCCAGATAATGCTGGCGAAGGAATGAGACAGTAGCGGAGGAATCCGCCCTCTATCTTTTTCCTTGATCGTTGGCATCCAATTAACTCTAATAAGTGGAGTCTATGATGATGAATACTACTATAAGAAAAACCTTACCCGCTATCGTCCTCGCGATGGTAATGGTATTTCCCCTCACCTCCTCAAAGGCTGATGATAAGCTTGAGCTGGTGGTGTACACCTATGATTCATTTTCAGCCGAATGGGGTCCCGGCCCCAAGATCAAAGAGGCTTTCGAAGAAAACTGCCATTGCGTGCTGACTTTTGTTGGTCTTGATACGTCTCTGGCTATTCTTGGTCGCATCAGGCTCGAGGGCGATAATAGCAAAGCCGACGTCATTCTAGGCTTAGATACATCGCAGATCGGAGCGGCTCATAGCAGCGGTTTATTTGCCCCACACGGGCTTAATAACCTGTCTGATCGCCTCGCCTTGCCTGAATTTGTCGGGGAGTGGAATGATCCCTCTTTTATCCCGTTTGATTGGGGGTATTTTGCCTTTATCTATGATACGGACAAAATAAAAAACCCACCCAATTCGTTCAAGGAGCTTATCGAGGCTGAAAATGACGCTTATAGTGTTGTGATCCAAGACCCGCGCACATCCACTCCCGGTTATGGGTTAATGCTGTGGATGCGTCATATTTATGGCGATGATGCAGAGGCCGCTTGGCAGAAACTCGCGCCGAAAATTACGACAGTGACCAAAGGCTGGTCTGAATCCTATTCGATGTTTCTAGATGGCGAGGTTGACATGGTTCTGTCCTACACCACCTCCCCCTCCTATCATCGAATTGCAGAGGGTAAGTCCAATTATGCTTCAGCCCGTTTCTCCGAGGGGCATTATATCCAAGTCGAGGTTGCGGGAATTCTGAAATCGACTAAGCAGCAGGACTTAGCAAGAGATTTCCTTGATTTTCTTCTTAGCCGTGAAGCTCAATCGGTTGTTCCAACAAGCAACTGGATGTATCCGGCCGCAGCCGGCATAGATTTGCCTGATGGTTTTGAAACCGAAAGCAAGCCGCCCGCGCTTTTGTTTGATGGCGCGATGATTGAAGCCAATGGAAAGCAATGGATCAATTCTTGGGTTGATGCATTAAGTGGAGCGTATTAGATGAGAAAGCGTCTAAAATGACACGTCGTTTATCAATCTCCCCCCCCGCCAATTTAATCGTGATCACAGGGGTTGGCCTAGGAATTGCCTTGATGATTTTCATCTTGGGGATTCTTGCGATCACCAGCCTGATCTCAATAGATCCAGTGGCCCGGGTAGATGGGCAAATTCTGACTCCGCGCGTTATGTATGTTCTAAAATCATCTGGATTGCAGGCGGCTTTATCAGCGATATGTTCATTGGCCTTAGCAATTCCTGCATCGGTGGTGATGGCACGGCGTTACAGCTGGGTTGGCATGGCACTGATGCGATTGGCGTTGCCAGTCGCGATGGTGACACCGACCGCAGTGGCCGCCTCAGGGTTGCTCGCAGTATGGGGTCGCCAAGGCATGGTTATGGATAGCTTTCGCGCAATCAATAGCATTCCATTTTTACCTGATATTCCCGCACTACCGGCGATTTATGGGCTTCACGGAGTGATTCTGGCTCATATTTTTTTCAATGCCCCCTTGATGATCAAGATTTTTCTGCCACGGATTCTATCGGTTCCTGATAACCGATGGCGTCTCGCGCGGCTTACAGGCATGAATGCCTTTGATCAATTCCGCCTGATCGAATGGCCAACGATTAGACGCATGGTTGCGCCTATTCTGGTGTTGGTTTTCATGTTTTGCTTCTCGTCCTTCGCACTTGTGCTGATGCTCGGCGGAGGCCCTGCAGTAACGACTCTTGAAGTCGAGATTTACTCAGCGGTGCGCATTGAATCTGACCTAGCAAAAGCGGCGTTATTGACGTGTTTGCAGCTGCTAGTGGCGGGGGGCGTGTTGCTGTTTATGACCGCCCTACCCTCGGCCAATCAAGCGGTAAACTTAACGATCGCCACAATGAAGCATGGCATAGTGATGATGTTGCCATCAAAGGGGAAAACCTTGATGGCATGGGATCTCTTCTGGATGTTGATTCTAGCCCTTGTGGTGGTCGCGCCGATCGCAGCTATTATCATCAAAGGCCTTAGTATCAGCGGATTTGATCGAGTGATGGGCTATGCTAGTTTCTGGCGCGCCCTCAGCGGTAGTTTGATCATCGCGTTATCAACCTCGCTTGTGGTGACGGCTTTTGCCCTGATTCTAGCAGAATCGCGAACTAATCTTGAAACAAGACGGCGTTTGGGGGGGAGGATTTGGAGCAAGCCTTTAGCGATCTTTCTCGATATCAGCATCATGGCTTATCTGGTCATTCCAGCGATTGTGATCGGTACATCAGCATTTATCCTCTTAAGAGGCGTTGCTGATTTATTCGCAATTGCGCCTCTCTTGGTTTTGCTCGCTAATGTTTTGCTGGGTCTGCCGGTGGCTTTTCGCCTGCTTTACAGTAAAACAGGAGCGTTAGCCGGAAATCATGACAAATTGGCAATAAGCCTTGGCCTTACAGGTTGGCCTCGGTTTCGTTATTGTAGCGTGCCGGTGATGGGGCATGAGATCGGTTTTGTTATAGGGCTGGCGGCGGCAATGTCGATGGGTGATCTAGGGGTAATTGCGCTTTTCGCTAGCCCGAATTTCCAAACCTTACCATGGTTTTTATTTCAGTTATCAGGGCGGTATGATGCCCAAGCAGCTGCGGCCACTGCGCTTTTACTCATGGCGCTGACAATGCTGGTATTTTTCGCTGGCACCATGATCGGCCGTTTGCTCGCCCGCCCACCTTCGGTTACACCGACCAATAGCGACATGATAAAAGGAGGTGGCTATGCTCGCAGTAATTGATGTTCACTTTGCTTATCCCGATAGTGGAGCAAAATTCCATTTTAACCTTGGCGTCCGTGAAGGGTGCTGCATGGTGATCGAAGGTACCTCAGGGGCTGGTAAATCAACGTTGCTTAACCTCATCGCCGGTTTTATCCATCCGTGCGATGGTGAGATTGTATGGCGAGAGCATGCGATCACACGCCTAGCCCCTGCCCTGCGTCCGATATCGATGCTGTTCCAAGATCATAATCTCTTTGAGCATCTCGATTGCTGGACAAATATCGCGATTGGCATCAATCCACACTTAACATTATCACATACGGAAAAGATGCTCATCAGCGAAAGCCTTGAGAAGCTCGGTATAGCGGGGCTTGAAAAGCGCCTTGTGACTTCGCTTTCAGGGGGGCAGCAACAACGGGTTGCATTGGCCCGCGCTTTAGTCAGATCACGGACCTTCGTGAAAATTTGGAAAAGTACGATGCCCCGTTCTCTGTTGTTACTTGATGAGCCGTTCAACGCCCTTGATCCCGAAACAAAAAAGGGATGCCTTGAAGCGGTGAAGAATCTTGTCACCAATCATGGGATCACGGCGCTTTTGGTATCCCACAATCCTGAGGACGCGGCTGAGATTGGTGATGACGTTTTTCGCTTGAAGTCTGGAAGTCATTACCAATAGACTTATCCTGAAATTATTTGAGAGCGAGACAATGGCACAGATCAACGCCGGCGAGGCGATTATTCGGATATTAGAACATCACGGAGTTGACAGAATTTTCTGTGTTCCAGGGGAGAGTTTCCTGCCAGTGCTGGATGCCTTGCAGGACTCATCCATAGAAACGGTGCTAGCCCGCCAAGAAGGCGGCGCGGCGATGATGGCGGAAGCCGACGGTAAAATGACCGGCAACATTGGGGTTGCGATGGTAACCCGCGGCCCTGGTGCGACGAACGCCTCGTGCGGCGTTCACGTGGCCCAACAAGATTCAACCCCGATGCTGTTGCTGGTAGGACAAGTGGCAAGAGAGATGAAAGGACGTGATGCTTTTCAGGAAGTTGATTTTGAGCAATTCTATGGAAACATGGCAAAATATGTTCACGAAATCAATCAAGCAGAAGACATACCTAAAGTCATAACTAAAGCACTAAGCATCGCGATGGAGGGCCGGCCGGGGCCGGTGGTTATCAGCATGCCCGAAGATATGCTCTATGATTCGGTTAGTAATTTTAACATTCCTGATCTGGCTTTAAGCGAATCCCTTCCAAACTCAAACGCGCTTAATTCTTTGTCCAAAATGCTGGGAGAAGCGGTTAGTCCGGTGATTATTGCGGGCGGGCCTTTATGGAGCGATGATGAGATCGCCTTGCTCGAACAGGTTTCTATGGCCTATGACACACCGGTTTTATGCTCATTCAGGCGTCATGCACTGATGAACAATACAAACCTTTGTTATGGCGGTGATCTGGGAATAGGCAGCAATCCTGAGGTATTATCACGGATCAAAAATTCCGATCTGGTGATTCTGCTCGGCGGGCGGCTATCGGAAATTCCCTCACAGAGCTACACATTGATCACTATTCCAGCGCCGCAAATGCCTTTTGTTCATATCCATCGCGATGCGAATGAAATCGGACGGGTATATACGCCATCCCTAGGTATCGTCAGCAAGCCCGCGCCTGTGCTTGAGGGATTATTAGCCCGAAACAAGACAAAGCGCCCCCCTACCCGCCTTACCGAGGCCCATCAAGCATATCTCGCGTGGTCGGACGCGGTTGTCTCGCCCCCTGGTGAGGTGAATATGGCTGAAATCATGTGTTACCTGCGCAAAACCCTGCCTGACGACACCATTATCACTAACGGTGCGGGAAACTACGCCTCATGGATCCATCGTTTCTACCGCTTCAGAGCCCCTCGGACGCAGATCGCTCCGACCTCGGGCTCGATGGGATATGGTATCCCAGCAGGAGTTGCGGCCGCGCTTCGTTTTCCTGACAGGCAAGTCATCACTTTCGCGGGCGACGGTTGCTTTCAGATGACACTGCAGGAGATGGCGACCGCCAAGCAATACGGGGCCAAATTAATTATTATTGTCGTTGATAACGGCATTTATGGAACAATTAGGATGCATCAAGAAAACATCTTTCCCGGCCGGGTTAAACATACCTCATTGCTCAATCCTGATTTTGTCGCGCTTGCGGAGTCTATGGGCTGGGTTGGGCAAAAAGTCGTCAAGACGGAGGAATTCGCGGATGCTTTCACATTTTGCCGCTCTTCTGACTCTCCAGCCCTTATCCATGTGGTGATTGACCCTGAGGCGATCTCGCCGAGCAAAACCCTAAAGCAGATCAGAGAAGCGGCCGAACAGAGCCGGACGTAAACGCCTCTTTCTGGCGCTCTTTCTAGTTTGTCATCATTGCGAAAGTGGTGAGCACGACAGGACTCGAACCTGTGACCCAGTGATTAAAAGTCACTTGCTCTACCAACTGAGCTACGTGCCCTTTTGCCTATTGACGACAAATTACTAGGCAATCTTTTAGGTTTAATCAACCTGAAATGTGGTCTTATGCTGGAATTATTTAATTTTGCTTAATAATTTCTCAGCGATTTTCGGCGGAACGAAGCTTGATATATCACCTCCGAGTCCCGCGATTTCTTTGACCATTCTCGAACTAATGAACTGGTTGGTTTCCGAAGCCATCAAAAAAACCGTCTCAATATTGGGGTTAATCCGCCTGTTCATGCCAGTCATTTGAAATTCATAGTCAAAATCAGTGACAGCCCGCAGCCCCCTGATGATCATTTTAGCTTTACTCTCTTGGGCGAAATGCATCAGAAGCCCTGAAAAACTCACGACTTCGATCATAGCCGTGGTTGATTTCATCTCATTAATCTTGGTGATCTGGTCTTTGAGCATAGACACGCGTTCTTTAAGACTGAAAAGCGGTGATTTTCCAGCATCAATCGCAACCGAAACAATCAGGCGGTCGGTAATCGTGGCCGCCCGTGTGATAATATCGCAATGCCCGTTAGTGACCGGATCAAACACGCCCGGATAAATCGCGATGTGCTGCGTCATATCTCGTCACTGTCCTCGGAGTCTATCTCAGCCTCGTCTTGGCTTTCGCCCTCTTCTGCTGGATCTTCGTCTATAGATTCAAGAGATTCTGTGGATTCTGTTACCTCTTCAGGCGTTGCCGCACCGCTATCTATAGGGGCCTCCGCATCATTAACCTCATCATCATCGTCATCGTCTTTTTCCTGAATAAGTCCGACCGAGACGACCTGTTCATCCTCATCGATGGAAAATAGCGTGACGCCTTGGGTTTGCCGTCCGGCAACTCTGATGATGTCCCCTTCACTCCCTTGGACTCTGATTCGGATCACCGTCCCCTTATTAGTGGCGAGCATCAGCTGGTCTTCTTCGGTGACTAAGAATGAGGCGACAACCGGGCCATTGCGCTCAGAGGTGACGATATTGGCAACCCCCATCCCTCCCCGTCTAGCAAGGCGATAATCAGTCGCTTTAGTGCGTTTACCAAAACCATTTTCTGTGACCGCCAACACATATTGCTGCTCGGGATCATCGAGAATTGACATTGATACCACCACGTCCTCGCCGCGCAGCCTTATCCCCCGAACACCAGAACTATTTCTGCCTTTGAAGACTCTGACCTGGTCTACCCTATATCGGATGGCTTTACCTTTCTCTGTGGCCATGAGTATTTCGTTATTTTCGTGGCACGGGTGAACTGAAATCAGGCTATCGCCCTCGGCCAGTTTCATGGCAATTTTGCCGTTGCGTTTAATTTTGGCGAAATCCGAAAGCATATTACGGCGGATATTGCCTTTAGCGGTGGCAAAGATGATGTTCATCGACCCCCAAGCATCGGGGTCGTTTGGCATTGGCATGACGGCTTGGATGGTTTCATCAGGGGTAATGGGCAGGATATTGACCATCGCTTTTCCTTGCGCCTGCGGTGAGAACATGGGCAATTTATAGCATTTCAACTGATAAACTTGTCCCTTGGCGGTAAAGAATAAAATCGGCGTATGGGTATTGGCGATAAAGAGGTTGGTGACGAAATCCTCATCGCGTGTTTTCATGCCAGCCCGCCCCTTGCCGCCTCGTCTTTGGGCACGATAATCCGATAAAGGCACGCGCTTGATATAGCCTCGGTGGCTAACGGTGACGACCATATCTTCCACAGGAATCAGGTCTTCATCCTCTTGGTCGGCGGGTTGGTCGCTAATTTCAGTGCGGCGCGGGTTCCCAACCGCCTCACGGACAGAAGCAAATTCCTCGAGAATGATTTTTGTCAAATGGTCTGGATTTGAGAGAACCGATAGATATTCGGTGATTTTCTCGGCGAGTTCACCGGTTTCCTCAGCGAGTTTCTCGCGCTCCATCCCAGTCAAGCGCTGGAGGCGTAACTCAAGAATGGCTCTGGCTTGCCCCTCTGAAAGTTTGTAATGTTTATCGATCACCTCATGCCCCGGATCGTCAATAAGATCGATGAAAGGTTTTACATCCTCAGCAGGCCAGTTTTTAGAGGTGAGCTGCTGCCGGGCGGTTTCAGCATCAGGGGCCTTGCGGATAAGAGTGATAATCTCATCAAGATTAGCCAGAGCAACCATAAGCCCCGCTAACACATGGGCACGGTCGCGCGCTTTGGTGAGCAAAAATCTGGTGCGTCGCGTGACAACCTCGGCACGGAAGCGGCAGAACGCGGCGATAACTTCGAGCAATCCCATCTGTTTGGGAATGCCGTTATCAAGCACCAGCTGGTTGACAGCAAAACTCGTCTGAAGCCGGGTATGCCTGAAGAGTTGATTGAGAATCACATCACCCTGCGCATCCCGTTTAAGATCGACAACCACCCGCATTCCTCTACGGTCAGATTCATCACGAAGATCGGCGATGCCAACGATGGATTTATCACGAACCATCTCGCCAATGCGCTCCAGCAGTTGGGCTTTATTAACTTGATACGGCAATTCATGAACAATAATGCGGCTATGCTTGTCGCTTTCTTCAATTTCGGCTTTCGCGCGGACGATAATCGAGCCACGTCCTGTCTCAAACGCGCTTTTAACCCCCTCACGCCCCATGATAATGCCGCCGGTGGGAAAGTCCGGCGCGGGGATGATCTCCATGATCTCAGGCAGGGTTATGGCGGGGTTTTGGATATAAGCAACACAAGCATCGATCACTTCAGTTGGGTTGTGCGGCGCGATATTGGTCGCCATGCCCACGGCAATACCGCCGGCGCCATTGACCAGCAAATTAGGATATTCAGCGGGCAACACCGAAGGTTCTAACTGGGTTTCATCATAGTTAGGGATAAAGGAGACCGTATCTCGGTCTATATCTCGCAAGATGGTTTCAGCGACTTTGGCAAGGCGTGACTCGGTATAACGCATAGCAGCCGGAGGGTCGCCATCCACCGAGCCAAAATTGCCCTGCCCATCCACAAGCGGTACGCGCATAGAAAAGCTTTGCGCCATACGCACCATGGCATCATAGATCGCTTGGTCGCCATGGGGATGGTAATTACCCATAACATCACCAACAACCCTTGCCGATTTTCTATAAGCCTTTGACCAATCATAGCCGCCTTCCATCATCGCATACAGAATCCGGCGGTGTACGGGTTTCAGCCCATCTCGAACATCAGGTAAAGCGCGTGAAACAATCACGCTCATGGCATAATCGAGATACGACCGTTCCATCTCATCGGAGATAGAAACATGCTGCTCATCAGGGGGCGTAGGTGGCGGATTGAGTGGTGTTTGTTCCGACAAAATCACATCCTCATTGTCATCTTATATTGAGATTGGCATCATAACACAGAAATAAGAAAAACACCATATATTATGGCTTTCTGCGACTAGATGGTTGGGTATTTTTGGCGAGAACGTGCGGGAGATTCAGTCAAAAGGGAATATCGTCATTAAGATCGTTGCCAGTGGGAGCCGCAGGGGCTGGCTTATCGGGGCTAGCAGGGGCTGACTTATCGGAGCTAGCAGAGGCTGGACTATCAGGGATTTGACCGCGATCAGACGTCTGAGAAGCCCATTGCTCGCCATCCCCTCGTCCTCCAAGCAACGTTAATTCGCCTCGATATCGTTGCAGAACGATTTCGGTGGTCCATCTGTCTGCGCCTGACTGGTCTTGCCATTTTCTGGTTTGAATTTGCCCCTCGAGATAAACTTGGCCGCCTTTACGGAGATATTGCTCGGCTATTCGCCCGATATGCTCATTAAAAATGACGACTCTGTGCCATTCCGTGCGCTCTCGTGGCTCACCCGTTTGCTTATCCGTCCATCTCTCAGAGGTCGCAACCGAAAGTTTGACAACTTTTCCTCCATTATTGAGGCTTGCGACTTCAGGGTCACTGCCCAGTCGTCCTACTAGAACGACCTTGTTAACACTTCCTGACATTTTTTCCTCCGGACATAGTGATATGCGTTGAAGGCATAGTATAGGAAGTCATCTGCATTAATGCACCTTATTTTTGTTTGTTATTTTGCCCAGTGTTATTATAGTCTAGCCATGCCTATAAAATCATCACCTCAACCCGCGCCCCGAGACCTCAAATTCATCCAAGTCCGAGGCGCAAGAGAACATAATCTCAAGGATATCTCGGTTGATATTCCGCGCGATAGTTTTGTGGTGCTAACAGGACTCTCGGGTTCGGGTAAATCTAGCCTCGCTTTCGATACGATTTATTCCGAAGGACAACGGCGTTATGTTGAATCACTGTCAGCCTACGCGCGGCAATTCCTTGAGATGATGCAAAAACCCGATGTTGATCTGATCGATGGGTTATCCCCCGCCATTTCTATAGAGCAGAAAACCACGTCAAAAAACCCACGCTCGACCGTCGGCACGGTGACCGAGATTTATGATTATATGCGGCTGTTATGGGCGAGGATCGGGATTCCGTATTCGCCAGCCACGGGGCTACCGATCAAAAGCCAAACCGTCAGTCAAATGGTTGATGGGATTCTTACGCTTGATGAGGCCACGCGGATTTATCTGCTCGCGCCGATCGTGCGCGGGCGCAAGGGTGAGTATAAAAAAGAACTAGCAGAGCATCACGCCAAAGGATTCCAGCGGGTGAAAATCGATGGCGGCATGTATGAAATGGATGGATTGCCAACGCTAGATAAGAAGAAAAAGCACGATATCGAGATCGTCGTGGACCGATTAGTAATCCGCCATGATGATGAGGAACTGCCAACAAGACTCGCTGATTCAACCGAAATCGCGCTGAAATTAGCCAATGGTCTGATGATCGCCGAAGAGGTCGATAACGACAAGCGGCATACATATTCGGCGCAATTTGCTTGCCCGGTTAGCGGGTTTTCGATCGATGAGATAGAACCGCGTCTTTTTTCGTTCAATAATCCCTTCGGCGCGTGTCCTTCGTGTGATGGTTTGGGCAAAGCAAGTCATTTTGATCGGCAGTTGGTTGTCCCCAACCCAGATAAAACCCTGCGTGGCGGCGCAATCTCACCCTGGGCGTCCGCGACAGCGAAATACTATCTGCAAACCCTAGCCTCCCTCGCAAAACACTATGGTTTTGATCTAGACATACCATTTGAAAACCTCGACCCTGTGCATCAGGACGCGATACTCTTCGGCTCCGGCGGGGTCGAGATTACCATGGAATACGATGACGGGCTGAGGTCCTATAAAACAAAAAGAGCGTTTGAGGGCGTCATTCCCAATCTCATCCGCCGCCTCCGTGAGACCGATTCTGCCTGGGTGCGGGAGGAATTAGCCAAATACCAAGCTGATCATCCGTGTGAGCAATGCGGCGGCAAGCGCCTTAAAGAAGAAGCGTTAGCAGTTCGCGTGGCCGATAAGGACATCGCAGAAGTATCTACCTATTCTATAGAGCAGGCTTTGTTGTGGTTTGGCAGTGTTTCAGAATTTCTAAGCGAGCAAGAAAATGTGATCGCCTCCCAAATCCTGAAGGAAATCTTGGAGCGCCTGACCTTTCTTGGCAATGTGGGGCTTAGTTATCTTTCGCTGAGCAGGGTTTCGGCCACTCTGTCGGGCGGCGAATCACAACGCATCAGGCTTGCCTCGCAGATCGGCTCAGGGTTAACGGGCGTGCTTTATGTCTTGGACGAGCCGTCCATAGGCCTTCACCAACGCGACAATGATCGATTATTAGCAACACTGCGGCGCTTGCGCGATTTAGGCAATACGGTGCTCGTGGTGGAACACGACGAAGAGGCAATTTTAAGCGCCGAGCACGTGATTGATATGGGCCCCGGCGCTGGCGTGCATGGCGGCGAGATCGTGGCGACCGGAACCCCAGATGATATTATCGCCTCCCCCTCCTCACTCACGGGCAAATTTCTTGCGGGCATCGAGAAGATAGAGGCTCCCTCAAAGCGTCGTAAAATCGATAAAAATCGCCTCATTACGCTCAGCGACGCAACAGGCAATAATCTGCAAAACGTCAATGTCTCTTTTCCATTGGGCGTCTTTAGTTGCGTTACCGGAGTTTCAGGTGGGGGCAAATCAACTCTTGTGATCGAGACCTTATGGAAAACAATGGCGCGCCGCCTTCATAACGCGCGCGAAGTTCCTGCGGCTCTTAATAAGATAGAGGGGCTTTATCACGTGGATAAGGTGGTTGATATTAACCAGTCGCCGATCGGCCGGACGCCTCGTTCCAATCCCGCGACCTACACAGGCACTTTCACGCCGATCAGAGATTGGTTCGCAGGGCTACCCGAAGCCAAAACCAGAGGCTATAACGCGGGGCGATTTAGTTTTAACGTCAAAGGCGGCCGGTGTGAAGCATGTCAGGGTGATGGGCTAATCAAGATTGAGATGCATTTCTTGCCCGATGTTTATGTGACCTGCGATACCTGCAAAGGCAAGCGATACAACCGGGAGACGCTTGAGATCACGTGGCGCGATAAGTCGATCGCCGATATTCTTGACATGACGATCGATAAAGGATGCGAGTTTTTCAAGGCTGTTCCGACAATCCGCGAAAAATTAATAACGATGCAGCGCGTGGGATTGGGGTATATCAAGATCGGCCAACAAGCGACGACTTTGTCGGGCGGTGAGGCGCAAAGGGTTAAATTATCCAAGGAATTATCGCGCCGCGCCACAGGGCGGACAGTCTATATTCTGGATGAGCCAACCACTGGCTTGCATTTTGAAGATATTCGTAAATTGCTTAAAGTTCTCCAAGAATTGGTTTCATCAGGCAATACGGTGATTGTGATCGAACATAACCTCGATGTGATCAAGACCGCCGATTGGATTATCGATATCGGCCCTGAAGGCGGCGATGGTGGCGGCAAAATCGTGGCGACAGGAACACCTGAAACCATCATGGCGAACGCTGAGTCTGTCACAGGCTTATATCTATCAAAACTGATTGAACGCCAGAGCACGCTTAGCAATACCCAGCGTGCTTTAACAGGGTGAGCGAAGAAATCCATATCATTGGCGGCGGCCTTGCAGGGTGTGAGGCCGGGTGGCAAATCGCCAACCAAGGCGTAAAAGTGATTATTCACGAGATGCGCCCATCTCATCAAACCGATGTTCATAAAACCGATAATCTAGCCGAGCTGGTTTGCTCTAACTCGTTTCGCTCTGATGATCATACGGCGAACGCGGTTGGCGTTCTGCATCAAGAAATGAGGCTGCTAAACTCGCTGATCATGTCAAAGGCTGATGCCCATGCAGTTCCAGCGGGTGGCGCACTAGCAGTGGACCGCGACGGCTTCGCCGCATCTGTTGAGGAGGCTCTTGCCTCGCATCCGATGGTGACCATCAAGCGCGAGGCGGTTTCATCAATCCCGCCCCCTGACTGGAAACAGGTGATTATCGCGACCGGCCCCCTCACCTCGCCAGATTTAGCCGCATCGCTAAAAGAGGTAACCGGAGAAGACGACCTCGCGTTTTTTGACGCGCTCGCACCGATTATCTATCTGGACAGCATCGATATGAAAAAGGCGTGGCGTCAGTCGCGTTATGACAAGGGTGAGGGAAATGATTATATTAATTGCCCGATGGACCAGAATGAGTATGAATCTTTTATCGCCGAGCTCATCGCCTCCGACAAGATGGAGTTCCACGAATGGGAGCGTAGCACGCCGTATTTTGAGGGGTGTATGCCGGTAGAGGTTATGGCTGAGCGCGGCATCGAGACCTTACGTTTTGGGCCGATGAAACCTGTTGGGCTGACAGACCCCTCAACCGGCAAGCGTCCCCATGCAGTCGTGCAGTTAAGGCAGGATAATGCGTTAGGCACTTTGTATAATATCGTCGGGTTTCAAACGAAGATGAAACACGCCGAGCAGGTCAGAGTGTTTCGGATGATCCCAGGACTTACCGATGCATCATTCGCGCGGCTTGGCGGGTTGCACCGGAATACTTTTATTCGCTCGCCCAAACTTCTAGACCATCATTTACGGCTTAAAGCGATCCCACGCCTACGCTTTGCGGGACAAATGACTGGCGTTGAGGGTTATGTTGAATCCGCGGCCACCGGTTTAATGGCGGGCTTGATGGCCGCGGCTGAGATTACAGGGCGTGATTTCACGTTGCCGCCCCTTGAAACAGCGCATGGCGCGTTGCTCAATCACATCACGAATGAGGCGCATAGTGAAAAATTTCAGCCGATGAACGTCAATTTCGGGTTATTCCCCCCTTTGCCCCCATCAGAGCGCAAGATCAAAGGGGTTGATCGCAGAAAAATCATGGCGCTCCGCGCAGTTGAGGCGATAGAGACTTGGAAAGTGGAAAGCGTACTCACACTCGTCTGATCGCCACCGCCCAAAGCATTTTTGCACCAAGCAAAGGATGTTTGTGCGGATAATCAAGATAAGACGGAGTATCAGCTAGCCAGAAAACCAAACGTACAATAAGCGGCGCCCGCCGCAGACGCCGATGAGTAGGAAAAGCTTGTTCTCGCCCCGCCAACGCATCATCGAGGGTTTTCAGTGCGGTTTGGGCCGCCTCAACGTCCTCCACGAGCGCACGCCCCTCGCCCAAGGCTTTGGCAAGCACCTCGCCAGTACCTCTATGAATAAGCGATGAAATCAACTCAAGGGATGCATTACTCGCGGTTTGATCGGTTAGTTCTGTTAGCATCGATACGATACTATCGCGATCGAGCCTGCCATAGCTCAGGTGCCCCGAAAGCCTTTCAGCCAGAGGCGGTGCCTGCCCTTCCCCGGTTTTGATCATATCGCGCCACCAAGCAAGACGGATCGCTGAAACCATCACCTCATCACTAAGCAAGGCCCGGCGTATCTCAAGCCAAAGCAATAGAATATCGGCAATAAGCGCGCGTTTTCGGACGGGGATAAAACTCACAACAAGACCAAGGGCAGGAAACTCATGACGCAGACTGGCCACCGCTTCAGTCGTCATTTTACCCACCCCTCTCTTTAATGGCGGGAATAGCAATAAAAGCGACTTTGCGCCCTTCGGATAACAGCAAATTCCACGTCCGGCACGCAGCCCCGGTGGGAAGAATCTCACCTTTTAAGCAGAGGGTGGCGAGTTTTTGCCGCAAGGGATAAAAAGGATGCGTCATCGCCTCCCCGACTCCGATCACCACTAAGTGCGATACGAGGTCAGGCGTGGCAAATAAAGCCATATCATCTGGAGTAATGCACGCAGGGTCGCCAGTGACACAGGTGTTTATATGGAATTGTCCCGCCTCATCACTGACAATCGCCACCGAGCCATCAAATCGCTGGCCGTCGATGATAAAACTAGAGGTGTCATAGTCGTTGATAACGGGGGTTGAGGTGCTGTATGGCCACGGTTCAATCATCGCGCTCATATTCTGGTTTTGGGGTGTGATCATCGCTCTCAAGGCGCAAATTAAATCTTTCGAGCGCCACCGCCGCAACAAAAATAGATGAATAGGTGCCAATAACCACTCCCCATATCATCGCCAGCGCGAAAGTACCAAGCACCGCGCCACCGAAAAAATAGATAGCCAGCAGAGCAATCAGAGTGGTCACCGAAGTCATCACCGTACGGCGGAAAGTCTGGTTGAGCGACAGGGTGATAACGTCAAGGTTAGACCATGATTTATATTTGCGCAGATTATCGCGGATCCGGTCAAAAATCACCACCGTGTCATTGATGGAATATCCGGCGATGGTCAGCAAAGCGGCGATGGTGGCCAAATTAAACTCAAAGCGGGCAATCGCAAATAACCCAATTGTGGTTACCACGTCATGGCTCAAGGCCAGAATAGCGGCCACCGCGAAAGGCCATTCAAACCTAAACCAGACATAGACCAGAATAGACCCAATCGCCGCAAGTACGGCATATAAGGCTTTGCGGCGTAATTCATCCCCAACCACCGCACCAACAAATTCAGTGCGGCGAATAGTGTACTCATCATCAATAGCATCACGAACCTGAGCAATCGCGGCTTTATTGGCGTCCGACAGATTATCGGTAACACCATCTTCTTGTGATTGCACCCTGATCAAAATATCTCTTGAGGTGCCAAACTCCTGCAGCGAGATATCGCCGAGGTTAAGCTTATCAAGCTCCGAGCGCATCGCGGCGACATCAGCATTGCCTGAAATCGCTTGCGCCTCTATTAAAAACCCGCCGCGAAAATCAATGCCGGTGTTCAGCCCAATGCCGCCCCAAACCATGATTGAGATAAGCATCAGAAGGACTGAGGCGGCCGCGCATATTTTGCGGGGCTTGAAGAAATTAATTGTGGTTTTTTCGGGAATAAATCTAAGCATCGGTAGGCCGCTGGGTAAATAATGTTTCGGGTTTGGCGTAGTTAATCCATAAGATCATCAGCATTCGCGTAACAAGCACAGCCGAGAACATCGAGGAGATTACCCCGATTGCCAGGGTGACTGAAAACCCTTTAATCGGCCCTGATCCTAGGAAATACAGAAATACCGCCGCCGCCAATGTGGTGAAGTTAGCGTCAAAAATCGTACCGGTGGCTTGCTTGAACCCTGTTTCCAGTGATTGCGCTAGTTTTCGCCCTGCTGCGAGTTCTTCTTTAATGCGCTCAAAAATGATCACATTAGCATCAACCGCCATGCCGATCGTCAAAACAATTCCAGCGATGCCGGGCAAGGTCAAGGTGGCTTGCAGCAATGATAACTGCCCGAACAACAACAAGATATTGCCGATCAGAGCGATCACAGCAATCACGCCAACCGCGCCATATGAGGCGATCATGAAAACAATCACGCCCGCTAATCCGATGATGGCGGCAATTTTGCCAGCCTTAATGGAATCGCTTCCAAGCCCAGGCCCCACGGTACGTTCCTCGAGCACCGTCAGAGGTGCAGGTAGCGCCCCTGCCCTCAGCAATAGGGAGAGATCATTGGTTTCGGTGACAGAAAACCTGCCAGAGATTTGCCCATTAGCGAAAATCTGTGCCTGGATGACAGGAGCAGAGATGACTTGATCATCAAGAACAATAGCGAAAGCACGTCCGATATTCTGCCCTGTTACACGCCCGAAGCGTTCGGCGCCAGTGGCGTTAAGGGTGAAGGAGACAATAGGCTCATTGCTTCTAGAATCAAATCCCGGCCTTGCATCATTGAGCATATCACCGCTGATCAGCACCCGCCTTTTGAGCAGATGAAATTCTTCAGGGTTATTGGCGGAGGGCAATAATTCTGATCCCGGTGGCACACGCCCCGATCTGCGGGCCGCCTCAGCGGAGCTAGAAATATCGACAAGTTGGAATCCTAGCCTTGCGGTGCGCCCAAGCAGTTTTTTGACATGCTCCGGATCATCGACCCCAGGCAGTTGCAGCAGAATTCGGTTAACGCCCTGCCTCTGGATGATGGGCTCTTTAGTGCCGGTTTCATCTATACGAATACGCACAATCTCGATCGCCTGCTCAATCGTGGTCGAGGTCAGAAGTGCAATCGCGGCTTGGTTATATTTTATTGAATACCCGTCTTGGGTGGCGGTAACATTATAGTCAGATGAGACCAGTTCGCTCAATGCCCCCCTCGCCTCTGCGAATTGCGACTGATCGCGCAACTCAAAAGTAACGAGATCATCAGTCGCTTGCAGGTTTTTTATCCCGATGCGCTGCGCGCGCGTCTCAAGACGGATTGTCTCGGCGAGGTCATCAAGCCGTTCGGTGATCACCGCATCGATATCGACTTCCAGCAGCAGATATGACCCGCCCTGCAAATCGAGCCCCAGATTAACCCGGTAGCGTTCGACGAACGACAATGAGTTCGGTAGAAAATTCAGCAAAGCAAAAAACCCGATGACCACCACAGTCATCAGGGTAAGAATAATTTTCCAAGGATCAATGCGTATCATCAGTCAGGTGGTTTGCTATTACTTGGCTTTTTGTGCAGACGGGGCGAGAAGATTGCCGTCTTTATCACGCCCTTCGGTGACGAAGGTCCGGATAATGTTAACAGTGACGCCCTTGGCGATCTCAACATCTATAGTCGGGCTTCCCTCGCTTGCTTTGACGATTTTTCCAGTGATTCCCCCTGAAGTGACGACCTGATCGCCTTTCTTAAGGTTAGTGACCATCTCACCATGTAATTTGGCGCGTTTTTGTTGCGGCCTGATTAGCAGGAAATAGAAGATCAGAAAAATAAGTAGAAAAGGTAGTAGAGCGCTCAGCAAGCCCTGTCCGCTACCGATTCCGCCGTCTTGGGCGTAAGCTGAAGAAATAAGCATTAGATTCTCCGATAATTGAGGTTAAACATGGCGACACCATACTCCGCCTATGTATAAAAAAGCAATCACTGATGGGATGCTCAAAAGGTGATTGACCTGAATAGATCAGGCTTTTAAAAGAAAACATGGCTGAGGACAGTAAAATCTTGGAGGAATTAAGGCGGATCGCCAGCGCGCTCGAGTCCCTAAGCGGCCAATCCGCCCCGCCACAATTTAAAGAGGGTTGTCAAGCCTATGTGTGGAATACCCACCCAGTAAGACTTGATGCGGTGGAAACGGTTAGCCGAGTACCGTTGGCTTTACTCAAGGGAATAGACCAGCAACGCGACCAGCTGCTTGAAAACACGAGGCGATTTTCCCGTGGATTTAGCGCGAATAACGCCTTGTTATGGGGGGCGAGAGGCACAGGTAAATCGTCCTTGGTCAAAGCTATTCATGCAGAAACACTGTCAGATGCTCCGTTAACGATGATCGAGATTCACCGTGAGGATTTAGAGAGTTTGCCGACTTTATTATCACTTTTGGCGACTGAACCCGAAAAGCGTTTTATTGTGTTTTGCGATGATCTCGCTTTTGAAGGGGGCGAGAGTTCCTATAAGTTCCTGAAAGCCACGCTAGAGGGCGGTATTGAGGGAAAACCAGCGAATGTGATCTTTTACGCGACTTCAAACCGGCGTCATCTGATGGCGCGTGAGATGATCGACAATGAACAATCCACGGCCATTACTCCATCCGAAGCCGTTGAAGAAAAAGTCTCACTGTCCGACCGTTTCGGCTTATGGCTTGGTTTTCACGGAATTGACCAAGAGACATATCTTACCATGGTCTATGGCTATGCTGACGCGATTGGCTTGGTGGAGTACTCCTCCCCTACTAGAAGGAAACTCTTGCGGCAAAGAGCCCTTGAATGGTCGATCACCAGAGGCAGTCGCTCGGGCAGAGTCGCATGGCAGTTTATTACTGATATAGCGGGCGAGGAAGGGATCAAAATCACCCTTGAAGGCCATCAAAGAACGTAATGTTCAGGATTGACTGGCGTCCGTGATTTTCTGATCTGAAAATGCAGTTGAGGCACATTGACTTTGCCGGTGTCGCCGACGCTGCCGATGACCGTGCCTGCGGCGAGGTCTTGTCCTTCGGTTACCGTGATATCATCGAGATGAGCATAAGCGGTTATCCAGCCGTTTTTATGTTTTATCAAAATCATATTTCCAAATGATTTCAGATTCTTGCCAACAAAAGCAACAGTTCCATCTGAAGAAGCGGCAACCGGCGTTCCCAGTGCTGCGGTGATATTCACGCCATCATTCTGAACGCCTTTGGCGACATGCCCGAAACGCTCGATGACGTCACCATTGACCGGCCAGGTGAAATCAGGGGCGCCTGCTATGCGCGCGGCCGCATTGGCCGCAGTCGCAGAGGTGGTGGTAGTAATCGTGGCATTGGCAGTAGTCGCAGGGGCTTGAGTGGCGGGTTCGGTTTCGGCTTGAGGCGCCCCCTCATTCTCTGGGAAATCGAGCATTGAATAATCAAGCTGTCTTGGAATTAGCAATGTTGTGCCCGGGCGCAGGGTGTAGGGTTGCTCTAGGCGGTTAATTCTGATCAGCTCATGGGCGGTGACGGCATAGCGATCAGAGACTGACTGGATTGAATCTCCGGGGTTAATGGTGTGGTTGCGAGGTTTTGGCAGGGTCAGGGTTGCAAGTCCCCCTAGCACATAAGGTGGGGAGAGATTATTGCTCAAAATAATTTTACGCGGGTCGATGCCATACCGGTTGGCGATTCTATAAATGGTATCGCCTGCTTCTATTCTGATAACACCGTCAGCGGGAACTTCTCTTACTTCCTCGCGTTGCGGCGCGTGCGACACAGGCAGTGGCGCGTTGGATTGACCACAACCCGAGGCGGACAGTGCGACTGCGGCTATGACACTAAGCAAAACAATATGACGGTTTTTTGATTTCATAATCTTTTGTATCAATACTCTTTTTAGGTTATGCGCACTAGTATAATCCAACGCTTGCGGTGAAAAAAAGGACAAAATCTCAACTGTTGCCACTTTCAATAATATCAGGCAATAGCGGGACGAATCGGACATCGAGTAAATCTTCTATAACGATTTTATCGCGGTTTTTATCCCAAGTGATTTTTTTGAGTTTCTGCCCGCCCCTACTCTCTCCGACTGGAACGATCATCACTCCATCATCTTTGAGTTGTTCCATAAGCGTTTCGGGAACAGTAGGACTAGCGCAAGTAATGATGATTCTGTCAAAAGGTTGCGCTTCCGGCCAACCCAGTGCACCGTCGCCAAGTCGTGCCGTAACGTTAGTGATCTTCTGGGCGGTAAAGCGTCTTTCAGCCTCAACCAAGAGAGGCCTGATACGCTCTATTGTATAGACCCGCCTGCATATATGAGAAAGGACAGCGGTTTGGTATCCAGTGCCGGTGCCGATTTCAAGAACACGTTCTTTTCCGGTGAGATCTAGATTCTCAGTCATAACGGCGACAACATAGGGCTGGCTGATGGTTTGCCCATGGCTAATCGGCAGAGAGACATTGTCATAGGCATGTTTTTGCAGCACTGGCGGTATAAAAGCCTCGCGCGGCGTTTTCTCAACAGCCGTGAGCGTGGCGATATCACGAACCCCCATGCTCCTCAAATTCATAATGAGCAACGCTTTGGCTTGGGTGATCTCGTTTATTTCCGATGCTTCAGCCAAGGTGCTGCTCCTTTTTAGAGGGTGTCAAAGAATGGCTTTGAGGTTTTCTAGCGCATTTTCATGCGTCATATCGAGGGATAAAGGCGTCACGGAGATATAATCATTCATCACGCCATAAAAATCATGATGTTCCTTGAGTTCTCCACGCTGCCGCAAAAGACCAATCCGGTAGGCATTGCCCTTACCGGTTTCGATCACTTCATCAGCTTCTTTGTGCCGACCAACGCTGAGGGATAGCGTTCCCTTAATTTTTCCGTCTTCAGGGTTAGGAAAGTTCACATTGATGATCGCGTCTTTCGGCCAGCCTCCTTTGATCAGTTTTCGCATCAGAGGCGCGGATTCAGCGCGGCTGACGGCATAAGCATCCAAAGGGTTTACTGGCGGGTTTTTAAAGTTCATTTTCTGGGAGAGCGCGACTGAATGGATTCCATGAACAGTGGCTTCCCAAGCGGCGCCGATTGTACCCGAGCATGTAATATTATCGGCAACGTTCATTCCTCTGTTAATGCCGCTCATAACCAAGTCAGGTTTGTTTTTAACCATGAAATGATTAAGAGCCAGCAACACGCAATCCACGGGCGTTCCGTCACAGCTATAGCGACGCGGCGCGATTTCAGTAACACTAATATCACGATAAAGCGTCATAGACCTGCCGAATCCTGTGCAATCTCGGTCAGGGGCAAAAACCCAGACTTCATCAGCGATCTCAGCGGCAATTTCTTCTAAAACCTTAAGCCCGGGCGCGTTTATTCCATCATCATTGGTGATCAGAACTCGTCCGACCTTTTCGCTTGCTGATGGTATCATTTTGCGATTCTTTCAATAGCGCTAAAGCCGTTCATATAAGGTTTAAGCTGCTCAGGGATTGAAATAGACCCGTCTTCGTTCTGGTAGTTTTCCAGAATGGCAATCATCGTGCGCCCAACCGCTAGCCCTGAGCCATTAAGGGTGTGAACGAACTGGGTTTCTTTTTTACCGGTTTCACGAAACCGAGCTTTCATACGCCTTGCTTGGAATGCACCGCAGTTTGAGCAAGACGAGATTTCACGATATTTCCCCTGGCCCTCATCCTGTCCAGGCAACCAAACCTCTATGTCATAGGTCATGCTGGCGGAGAACCCCGTATCGCCGCTACAAAGTCTGACCACCCGGTAAGGCAGAGCGAGTCGTTTCAGAATCTCTTCGGCGCATGAGAGCATGCGCTCCAATTCAGCATCGGATTTATCGGGACGCGTGATCGAGACCAGTTCTACTTTGGAAAACTGATGCTGCCTGATCATTCCCCGGGTGTCGCGTCCGGCGGAGCCCGCCTCAGCCCGAAAGCATGGAGTATAGGCGGTGAGGCGCAATGGCAAGTCGGCGGGGTCAAGAATCTCGCCAGCTACCATATTGGTCAATGGCACTTCGGCTGTGGGGATCAACCAACGCTCATCGGTGGTTTGAAACAGATCATCAGCGAATTTTGGCAGTTGACCCGTGCCTTGCATAGTATCGCTTTTGACAAGGAATGGCGGCAGGTATTCCGTATAACCAAATTTGCTCGTGTGGACATCGAGCATAAAAGCAGCAATCGCACGCTCGAAGCGCGCCAATGTGTTTTTGAGAATGACAAACCGGCTGCCGGATAGTTTGGCGGCGGTAGAAAAATCCATCATGCCAAGCCCCTCACCCAGTGCAACATGGTCTTTGGCAGGGAATGCTAGCGTTTTGATCTCGCCATCATAGCGGATGATCTCATTGTCATTTTCATCATCACCATCAGGCACGCGATCATCAAGGATATTGGGGTATTCAAGCAGCTCTTTCGTAAGCCTCTCATCGACGTCCTGTTTTATCTTATCGAGATCGGCGAGGGTAGATTTTAACTCTGCCACCTGTCTGCTCAGCCCGCTTATATCTCCGCCTGCTTGCTTAACTTCACCGATGTCCCGTGAAACTTCATTGCGGGTTTCCTGCATGCTCTGCATTTCAGTCAAACAACTGCGCCGCTCACCATCGATTATGCAGATTTCTTGCGCAGCAGGGTCAAGCCCTCGACGTTTCATCGCCTGATCGAAAGCGTCAGGATTATCACGGATAAATTTTATATCATGCATCGGTCAGACCTGTGTTGTGAGCCGATCAAGAATCATCTTCATCATTTGATGATTTGATCAATATTCTAATACCCAGAATAGATAACTCATACAACATTATGACGGGGACCGCTAGCATCAGCTGCGTGATGATATCAGGAGGGGTTAGCAATGCTGCTGCAACAAAGGCAAAAACGATGGCATAACGCCGTCTTGATGCGAGCCAGTCGGCGGTGACCAGCCCAACTTTGGCAAGCAAGAGCAACACCACCGGCAACTCAAAAGCAACGCCAAAAGCAAAAATCAAACGCATAACAAGCGTCAGATACTCACTCACGCGAGGCTCAACCTCAACCGCAAGAGAGGCCTCTCCCCCCGCCACCTGGAACGATAGAAAAAACTGCCAAGCAGGCGGCATAACGACATAATAAACCATCGCCCCGCCCATCACGAACAGAACAGGAGTGGCGATCAAAAACGGCAAAAATGCTTTTTTTTCATTGGTATAAAGCCCGGGAGCGATAAATCGCCACACTTGCATCAAGATAATCGGGAACGCCACAAAGAGGGAGGTGAAGAAGGCGACCCTGATTTGAGTGAAAAACCCTTCATGCAGGCCGGTAAAAATCATCCGCCCCTCACTATCATTAGCGGCGAAGTAATCGGCGAGCGGCTGTTGAAGAAATTGCTGGACTACGCTGGCGACGGTTCCAGCCACTCCATTGAATGGAATGAGACAGAAAACGAACAAAGCAACAAAGATGAGAATCGAGATTGCTAACCTGTTGCGCAGCTCCTTCAAATGATCGATCAGGCTCATCAGGCCTTTTTCATTCTCCGGCTGTTTTTGATCCGCGTCCGCCATTATGTTTTCGATGCGCGTTTTGTAGCTACCGCCTTTTTGCGCGGGGCGGGTTTAGGCTTGGCTTTGGCTACGGGGTTCGTTGCAGTCTTGGCTTTGGCTATGGGGTTCGTTGCAGGCTTGGCTTTGGCTACGGGTTTCGTTGCAGGCTTAGCTTTGGCTACGGGTTTCGTTGCAGGCTTAGCTTTGGCTACGGGTTTCGTTGCAGGCTTGGCTTTGGTTTTATCTTCAGTCTTGGGTTCAACCTTGGCTTCAGTTTTGACTCCGTCCTCAGTCTCAACAGCCTTCTTCACATCTTTTTCGATACTATGGAAGTCATCTTTGATTTTCTGTAGAGGGGCCGTCGTCTCACTGGTAACATCAGATTTAACGTCATCCAGCGTTTTTCGAATCTCGCGCATTTCATCCTGGTTAGCGATCTCAAGCATCGTGGCGCGAAATTCATTCGCCATATTCCGCATTTTTGCAACGGCGCGGGTAAAACCGCGCATTGCTTTAGGCAGTTCCTCAGGTCCCATGACCAGCACGAGAACACAGGCAACAATCATCAGTTCTTGCCAACCTAAATCAAGCATCCACAATCCTCACCGCTAAAACGGAACAGAGCAAAAACCCTATTCCAGCTAGGTGCTTTTCTTGCGCGTGGTCTTCGATCCCGCAGCACTTGCTTTGCGAGGGGCTTTCTTGGCCGCAGTCGCTTTTTTAGCCGGGCGCGCCTTTTTAGCGGCGGCCTTTCGGCGTGGTGCGGGTTTAGACGCGATGTTTTGCTCTGCATCAAGGTCGGAGTCCTCCTCAATCAGATCATCGCCGCTGTCATCACCGTTGTCTTTTTCATCATCGCCTTTCATGCCAGTTCTGAAGTTGCGTAACCCCTTACCCATATCGCCCATCATCCCCGAGATTTTTCCCGGACGAGCGAATAGTAACAAGACGATGACAAGGATAATAATCCACTGCCAGATACCAAAAGCACCACCAAACATAATTCCACCTATATGTGTTCGTTAAAATTCAGCATCACTATAGCCAAAGGCTACTCATAACCGCAATGCTCTATTTGCATGAGAAGCATTTTGTTTTGGGAATATGAACACCTGGCTATCATCCAAACGCATCGAAACTTGGGTTCCTGATTCAAACCAAACCATCCCCGGAATCTTGGCGTGAAGATGCAGATCAGTGCCATCCTCCCCAGTTACGCTCATATGAACCAGCGTCGACGCACCCAAAAACCGTGTTTCCATCACAACCCCCTGCCCCTCACCTGTTGATTCTATAACCAGCCCCCCAAGCCTGATAATCAATGATACTTCCTCACCATCACTGGTATTTTCTGCCTCAAAATCACCGAACAGCGTTTTGATTCTGCCTTTATGCACAACGCCATCTATTTTATTCACCTCGCCGAAGAACTCAGCAATGAAGGCATTCCCCGGCTTGCAGTAAAGATCTATGGGCGGGCCTGACTGTTCAATCCGTCCATCACGAACAACAATAATCGAGTCCGACATAAACATCGCCTCATCGCTATCGTGGGTGACCATCAACACGGTTGAGCCAATCTCACGCAAGACATGCAACATATCATCCCTGATTTTTTCTTTAAGGCGACTATCCAGACCAGCAAAAGGCTCATCGAGCAGTATAAGAGCCGGGTCAGGCGCTAAGGCCCGCGCGAGCGCCACCCTCTGTTGCTGCCCGCCTGAAAGATGATGCGGCATAGCATTGGCAAGGCCAGACAAATCCGTGCGCTCGAGCATATCATTCGCGCGTGCGGTTTTTGCTTGATGCGATAAAGTTTTATTACGTCCGGTGTTCAAACCAAAGATAACGTTTTCAATAATCGTCATATGAGGAAAAAGCGCGTAATCCTGAAACACGAGTCCAACCCCTCGGTTTTCAGGCATGACCATGGCTTGATTGTCGGCGATTTTCCGTCCAGCGAGCCAAATCTCCCCAGTGGCAGGGTGCTCAAGCCCCGCGATCAGCCGCAAAATTGTTGATTTGCCGCAGCCCGAAGGACCAAGCAGGCTGACCACCTCACCTTTGGCAATGCTAAAGGTGAGGTTTTCAACCGAAGGCAGGTGTCCGTAATGATGCGAGACAGATTTAAACTCAAGCATCGTCTGATTCTTCACTGCGATCATCGGGCTCACCGCCCTGTTCTGTCATGATAAAATCGCTCAATGTTGGGGCGGGTCGCAAAAGCCCTGATTTTTCCAGTTCATCAAATCCAGGCAGATCGCCCAGATCCTCAAGTCCAAAATGATCGAGAAACTCGGCAGACGTAATCCAAGTAAGCGGCCTTCCAGGTGTTTGCCGCCTTCGGCCCGGTTTGACCCAGCCGCGCTCGAACAAAATATCAATCGTGCCTTTTGAGATAGAAACGCCCCTGATCCCCTCTATATCAGCACGGGTGACGGGCTGATGATAGGCAATGATGGCGAGGGTTTCTAACGCCGCGCGGGATAAGGGTTTTTGGACTTCGGTTTCGATGTTGAGGTAAGCCGCAACATCAGTTTTCGTTCGCATCGCCCATCTGTCATCGATTCGGCAAAGTTCTATCCCACTATCTTCTCCGTATTTCTCAGCGACCGCGGCGATAACATCCTTGAAAATGGCTTCATCTGGTAGGTATTGTTTGATGCGTTTATCAGTGACAGGCTCGGGGGAGGCGAAAATCAGCGCTTCTATTATCTTTACGTAATGCACAAGTCCAGTTTCGGTCATATCTGCTTCCGCCCGGTGGTTTTCTTGGTGGTTTTCTCGGCAGATTTCTCGGCAGTTTTAAGATAAATTTTGCCGAATTGTTGATCTTGGCGGATTTTAACTTTTCCATCACGCACCATTTCCAACGACGCGCCAAAATGAGCCGCCAGAGCCGAGCGCCGATCGAGGGATGAGGCGAGGTTATGCGGCAGAAACGATAACAAGTCATTCCAGCCTGACCGGGTTTTGATCATCTGGCTTATTCGCTCCAGTGCTTCCTCTACGGTATAGAGTTGAGATTCTGTAATGGTCAAAGTGTCATGATCGCTTGTTTTTGCAATCCTACCATAAGCGGCGAGCAAATCATAAAGCGTGGCGGTATGTATTGCTCGGTTACCTGCACCGAACTGCTGGTGATGAACGCCGGCAAAGCGTTCATATCCAAGCCGTGGCTGTGCCATGAGTTGCTTGGCGGCCGCACGCATAGATTCGAGTTTCATGAGCTGGAGTTTTAATACCTCCGCTAAATCGATGGTTTCTTCATCTTCTTCAGGGTCGGAGTCCGGCACCAACAATTTGGATTTGAGATAGGCGAGAATCGCCGCCATAACAAGGTAATCAGCGGCGATTTCAATATCGAGGTTTTGTGCCGATGAGATGAACTCAAGATATTGCTCAGCGAGTGGCAGTATAGCGATTTCTCTTAAATCTATCTTCTGCTCCCTCACAAGATCCAACAGTAAATCAATCGGCCCTTCATAGCCATCGAGAGTGACGAAAAGCGATAATTGCTTCATCGGTTTCGGTGGCGGGGACTGATCGAAATTATCTTGATCTTGGGAGGGCATGACAATCCAGATGCGGTTAGTTGATCAGGCGCAAGATACAGTCTTGCCCGGCTGACTTGAACAGGTCGCACAATTTGGACGCTTCAGATTTTGGCATAGCATCGGTGATTATTCGCCAGAAATCGCCTTGCTCACCGGCGTGGTAGATCATGACATCAATCTTTTTATCGCCAAGTCTGGTTTTGTGTTTATCGGTGAGAAGTGCGACTTGCTGCCGCGCTCTTTTTTCATTTTTCAGAGCCGCGAGTTGCACTCTGTAAAGCGGCCCCTCGACCTGCTCTTCGGCGCGACTAGCGGGGGTTGGAATGGCTCCTTCCGCCTCGCTCTCGCTACTGGCCTGATCGTCCACGATGGCTTGCTCGGCGGCTTTTGTGCCAGTTTCAACCTCAACCTCAGCCTCAGTCCCAACCTCGGTTTTAATGTCAGCGGCATCTACATCGATTGGCGGTGGTTCAGGGGCAGGCTCAGGTGGCAATAATACTTCGCCGCCAGCGGTTAAATCAGTTTTCTCGTCAAGCGACTGAAGCAATTTGCTGTCTTTGTTGTTAATTTTCTCGCCGCCTGGATCATCAGGCTTGCTTTTGAATGGCGCGTCCAGAGCAGTAAGCACAGGAATTTCATTATTACTGACAGGGGCCCATACATAGACAACCCCGCCCAGCACTATGCCGAAGGTAATAACGGCCGCACCGATCAAGATTTTAATGGTGGAGCTGTAGGTTTTGTTTTCATTTTCAGTCATAATTTACATTTCCTCCGTGGCTTCGACGCCAAGAATAGCAACTCCACTGCGAATAACAACGGAAACTGCCTTCACCATAGCAAGTCGTGCTTTGGTAACCTCGGCATCAGGGGTGATAAATCGCATTTTGGGATCGGTGTTCCCTTTATTCCATAATCCGTGGAAATGTGCTGCAAGGTCCATCAGATAAAAAGCGATTCGGTGAGGTTCGTACGTTGCGGCCGCAGATTCAATAATACGCGGGAAGCTAGCCATGAGTTTGATCAGAGCGAGTTCATCCCGATCCTCTAATAAGGCGAGATTGGCATCACTGACATCAGTCTCGCGGGCTTCTGGTTGCCGCAGGATTGAAGTGGCTCTGGCCGAAGCGTATTGGACATAAAACACGGGGTTCTCACGAGATTGTTCGGTAACCTTAGCGTAGTCGAAATCGAGTGTCTGGTCGCTACGGCGCGTCAACATGATAAAACGGAGCACATCCTTGCCAACCACATCTATAATATCCGCTAGAGTAACGAAAGTTCCGGCGCGTTTGGACATTTTAACAGGCTTGCCTTGATCGAGCAGTTTAACGAGTTGGCAAAGTTTAATCTGGAATCTAGCGGGATTGTCGTCGAGAAAGGGCGCGACCGCAGCGGTCATCCGTTTGACATAACCGCCATGGTCAGCTCCCCAGATATCGATCAGATGGCCGCTACGAAATAGTTTATCGCGATGATAGGCGATGTCTGAGGCAAAATAAGTCCAGCGTCCATTCGGTTTTTTGAGTGCTCTATCGCTATCATCGCCGAATTGCGTCGATCTAAACAGCATCTGCTCTCGCGGCGACCACTCTTCGGCGGCTTGACTTTTAGGTTTTTCCAGCACGCCCTGATAAATAAGCCCTTTTTTTTCAAGTTCAGCGATGGTGTCCTCGACCGCACCTCTCTCGATCAATTCACGCTCAGATGAAAACCTATCCATCCTAACCCCAAGCCGTCCCAAATCAGTTTTAATCGAGGCCATCATATCCTTGATCACCTCATCGTGAATGGTCTCCAGCCGTTCAGACTCTTGCATTTCCAACAGTTTTGTGTCATATTTTTCAACCAGTTTCTTGCCTGTTTCAATCAGATATTCTCCGGGATAGTATCCGGCGGGAATCTCGCCTATATTCTCGCCCAACGCCTCGCGATAGCGCAGATATGCAGACTGTGCTAGTGTATCCACCTGCCCCCCGGCGTCATTAACATAATACTCTCGCACAACGGCGGCCCCCACCTTTTCGAGCAAGGCCGCCAAAGCGTCGCCAACCACCGCTCCTCTCGCATGCGCCGCGTGAAGTGGGCCTGTTGGGTTAGCCGACACATATTCGACATTGAATTTCATGCCCCTAAGCGTAGTGCTTTTGCCCCAATCGTTGCCGGCTTCCAGAATATCTTTGATGCGCTGCTGCCACATTGATGGTTCAAGGCGCAGATTGATAAATCCAGGGCCATCTATCGAAACGTCAAAAACCCCCTCTATTTCAGTGAGGTGCCGCTTGACCTTCTCGGCCAACTCTCGCGGTTTCATCGAAAAAGGCTTGGCTAGAGTCATAGCAATATTGGTTGCTATATCACCATGCTCCGGATTACGAGGCGACTCGCAAAGACCAACAGTCAATTCCTTTCCTGCCACATTGATTTTGTCATCCTTTTTGATCTTTGTGATAATCTTGTCGATTTCGATGTCAAAATGTTCGTAAATATTCATTGCTTCATCTCAATAATTGGCTCAAGGTCAAAAAGTTTCTTGTGCTTAAGCATAGCGTATCGGTCTGTCATACTAGCGATATAATCCGCGATATGTCTGGCTTTATCGGTTTTGTCAACAGCATCGAGATGGCGCGAGCCTATATACTGCCACTCATCAGGCAACTTACTGGTATCTTCGATAAAAAAATCAAACAAGTCGCGCAGGATGCGCCGCGCTTTATCCGTCATTTCGATGACTTCGTCATGACGCCAGAATGACTGCCACAGAAAAGCCCTCAGATCCTTGAGGTCTTGTTGCGTGGACTTGGTAAAAGCGGCCACAGGATGCCCGGCCCCGCGGATAGCATCTGCGTCTTTCGGGTTAAGAGCTTTGAGCCGCCTTTCAGTTTCAGCGATCAAACCAGTAACCTCGGCCGTGATGATCTTTCGTCTGATGGTATTAACCAAAACAGATTTATTGAATTTTTTACCAGCCGGTGGAATAACATCACTCACTAAAGGCAGGTCAGACAAGTCATCGGGATTAATCAGTCCCGATCTGATGCCGTCATCGAAATCATGCGCGATATACGCGATATCATCGGCGAGGTTAGCGATCTGCGCCTCAAGGGAGGGATAGGTATCAAACTCGATATTGAACGAGCGGCATAACCCAGCGATCGTTGGCCGTGCGTTTTCCTTGCTCATGGGACCATTGTGTTTAGCAACCCCCTCAAGGGTTTCCCAAGTGAGATTAAGCCCCGGGCTCTCTTCATAGTATTGCTCAAGCATAGTGACCACGCGGACCGTCTGCTCATTATGATCAAATCCGCCATACTCTTTCATACAATTATTTAATTCAGTTTCTCCGGCATGCCCAAAAGCGGTATGCCCTAGGTCATGGGCCAGCGCAACCGCTTCTCCGAGGTCCTCATTGAGGTTAAGATGACGGCAGATAACCCTAGCGACTTGCGCAACCTCAAGCGAATGCGTCAGGCGTGTGCGGTAATAATCGCCCTCATGATAAACAAAAACCTGTGTTTTATATTTGAGTTTCCGGAACGCCGATGAGTGAATAATTCTATCGCGGTCGCGTTGAAATTCATTACGTATTTCAGCCGGATCAGGCGGGAAGGAATGTTGCCGCCCGCGGCTCTGGTCAGCGTGGGAGGCATAAGGGGCAATGGATGTCATTATTCCTCATTTCGCGTATGGCTATCGCTTGGTCAACTTACAACTGCGGCAAGCCTCAAGCAACTGAAAAACCCTTTACCCTCGAAGCATGATGACAATCTTTTAAAATAATTGTAGTCTCTATTGTAGTCTCCATTGAAGGGAGACAGCAACAATGGATAAAGGAAATGAATCAACATCTAGCAACACACGAAGATTTTTCGATCACTGAAAAGGCAACCGAGCGCGTGGCCGTCGTTTTAAAACACGAGGGCGGTACGTTTTTCCGCGTCGCAGTGACCGGCGGTGGCTGTTCAGGTTTTCAGTATAATTTCAGCATAGATAACGCGACCACCGCTGATGATATTGAACTCACCCGCAAGACAAATGCAGGCGAGACGGTCAAAATCGTCATCGATACTATGTCGCTTGAGTTCGTGGCGGGCAGCACAATTGATTTCGTCGATGAGTTGGCTGGGCAGTATTTCCAGATCACCAACCCTAACGCAACCGCATCTTGTGGGTGTGGGACGTCATTTGCCCTCTGAGATGATCACCATAGCGAGTTGGAACGTTAACTCGATCAAAGTGCGCCTCGATGCGGTCCTCTCATGGCTGAAAGAGTTTAACTGCGATATCCTGCTGATGCAGGAACTCAAGATGACCAACGAGAACTTTCCAACAGAAGCTTTTCGTGAAGCAGGGTATCACGCGCTGGTTAAAGGGCAAAAGACCTATAACGGCGTCTCGATCGTAAGCCGCAAGCCGCTAAGCTTAAGGCGTGATGAACTCCCCCCAGATAACTTCGAGATCCCCGATGATCAGGCGCGCTATCTTGAAGCAGAATACGACGGCAAAATGATCATCTCATGTCTTTATCTACCTAACGGCAATCCGGTCAGTGATCAAGATGGTATTTCGGAAAAATTTTCCTATAAACTCAGATGGATGAAACGCCTTATTCATCATGCAAATGAATTAAATAAGCAGATAAAACCAGTGGTGATCGGGGGTGATTTTAATATTATTCCCGGTGATCGGGATTGCTGGGATATAGACTCTTGGCGCGGTGATGCACTCCATCACCCCGACAGTCTGAAATTATGGCACAGCTTTAACTATCTTGGTTATACCGATTCGTTCAGAGCCTTTCACCCATCAGCGATGGCTTATAGTTTCTGGGATTATCAGGCCGGGGCGTGGCAGAAAGACCACGGCGTCCGCATCGATCATCTTATGCTCAACCCCGAAGCCGTGGATATAACCCGCGAAGTCGGTATAGACAAAAACCCGCGTGGCGGGGAACGGGCGAGCGATCATACCCCTGTATGGTGCCGACTTGATATACCTTGATACACAAACAGAGACCCCGTCCCCTGCGCTAACAGGTGGCGGGCCGCAGGGTGCAGAAATAGAGCAATTGCTCCCATCCAATCAGGAATAGCCAGTATGAGCGATGCTATCATGCCCTCCGACGTTCTGCCCAAGAACCTCTTTTTTCCACTTATCATTGGCGGTGTGTTATTGGCGGCTTGTTATGGCTCGACCTTCATGTTGGCCGATTATTTCAAACTACAAGATTTGGATCCAACGCTTGCGGGAGCGGCTATTTCCGCTGGTGTTCTGGTGACGCTTGTTTCAGCCCTTTTTGCTGGGCGCTTGGCAGCATGCATAGGGCTTATGAAAAGCATATCGATCTCTGCGATATTGATGGCACTTGCAATGCTGGGTTTCAGCGTGGTCCCGATTGTGCCCAACGCTATCTTTGCCGGGGGTGTCTTCCTTGGAGGGGGCTGGGCGGTTTTCTATATTCTTGCACCACTAATCATTATCGATGGAGTCACCAGCACCGTCCGGGTAAAATACCTAACCTTTCTATCTGGTGCCCAGATGCTAGGATTGGGTTTATCCGCTCCTATTGGTAGCCTGCTAACAAGTACAGGAGTCAACTATAGCGAAATATATGCAGGCCTTGGCATCTTTTCCTTGATCACCGCTGTGCTTTTTTTACGTCTTCCCCAGAATAGCCCTAACAGTAATACCACCTCTCACAGCTTGACGTTCAATGGGGCCGCCAAGATCATTAGCAACCAAACTGTGTTTCCTGCGGTGATGATCAGCTTGCTGGCCTGTAGCTTTTCTGGGCTCGCAACATTCCAATCACTTTATGCCGAACAGCGAGGTCTAACGCCTGAGACCTTCTTTCTTTTGTTCACCGTCGTTACGGTTGTTTTACGTTTTGGAGTCGCCTCACAAATCGCAAAATTCCCAGCCCATACGCTGTCTGTTGGTCTAATCCTGACCGTCATAGTGTCTTTGGGTCTGTTACTGGTGAACGAGGGAAGCGTCCCATTGTACATGCTAGCTTCCGTCGTTTTCGCAGTAGGTTATGGGTTGAGTTACTCCACCTTGAATGCAGTCGCGGTAAATATTGCGGAAGCGAAGGGGGTTCCAGTTTCAACATCGTCACAAATTTTCACGTTGTTCTACTTCGTTGGTATTTTTGGCTTCCCTGTCATCGCTGGACACCTCATCGCTACAGCCTCCGTCAATACCATGCTTCTAACCATGTTGGGAGTGAGTGCCTGTGCTCTCACAATCGGTCTCTATCTCAGGGCAAGAAGTTCCTGAAAGAACTCTTTGCCCTACCCTAAGACTCCAGCTAGCGATTAAATATCAGCGTAGATATGCGTTTCGGCTTTAGCGCCAGGATGTGTCACCGCGCCTTTTTCAGCCGAACCCACAGTCTGGGCGTATTTCCATAACGTGCCCGACTGGTAATCGGTTTTACGCGGTGTCCACGCTTTGCGGCGTTTCTCCAGCTCCGCATCACCCAGGTCCACCGAAATCGTGCCCGCCTCGGCGTCTATCGTGATTATATCGCCGTCTTTCAGCAAAGCAATCGGACCTCCGATCGCGGCTTCAGGCCCTACGTGCCCCACGCAGAATCCTCTGGTGGCCCCGGAAAAACGTCCATCGGTGATCAGTGCGACTTGATCGCCCATGCCTTGCCCATAAATCGCAGCGGTTGTCGATAGCATCTCACGCATGCCAGGGCCTCCTTTCGGCCCCTCATAGCGAAGCACCAACACATCCCCTTCTTTATACTGGCGTTTTTCAACAGCAGCAAAAGCCTCTTCCTCTGAATCAAAGCAAAGCGCAGTGCCAGTAAATTTCAATTTTTCCATGCCAGCAACCTTAACAATGGCGCCTTCAGGAGCAAGGTTGCCCTTTAACCCAACAACGCCTCCGGTTGGCGTGATCGGCTTGCTGACAGGGCGAACGACATCTTGGTCGGACGGGAAAACAACGTCTTTCAGGTTTTCCGCCATGGTCTTGCCGGTTACAGTGATGCAATCGCCATGAATAAATCCACCATCGAGTAACGTTTTAAGCAAAACAGAAATCCCGCCTATATCGAACATGTCTTTGGCAACATAACGCCCGCCAGGCTTAAGATCAGCGATATACGGGGTGCGTTTGAAGACTTCAGCGACATCGTGTAGATCAAAACTAATCCCACACTCAGCCGCAAGAGCCGGTAGATGCAATCCCGCATTGGTCGAGCCGCCTGAAGCCGCAACAACAGTCGCAGCGTTCTCAAAAGCCTTGCGGGTGAGAATATCACGCGGTTTAATTCCTGACTGGATCAACTCCATCACCACCCGGCCTGAATGATAGGCGTATTCATCGCGGCTTTCATAGGGTGCAGGAGCGCCAGCCGAGCCCGGCAGAGCGATCCCAATTGCTTCAGAAACGCAAGCCATGGTGTTCGCGGTAAATTGCCCGCCGCATGACCCGGCACTAGGGCAAGCAACGCATTCTAGTTCGTGGAGTTCCTCATCAGACATTTTACCGGTGGCATACGCGCCAACCGCCTCAAAAACATCCTGGACCGTAACGTCCCGATCTTTATAGCGTCCGGGCAAGATAGAGCCGCCATACATAAAGACAGACGGGATATTAAGCCGCGCCATCGCCATCATGACCCCGGGTAAAGATTTATCACATCCAGCGATTCCGACCAGAGCGTCATAGCAATGCCCTCTGACGGTGAGTTCTATTGAATCAGCGATGACTTCACGGCTAACCAATGATGATTTCATGCCCTGATGCCCCATGGCAATCCCGTCTGTGACGGTAATGGTTGTGAATTCACGCGGCGAGCCTTTGGCTTGAGCCACGCCTTTTTTAGCAGCACGCGCTTGCCGACTAAGGGTGATATTGCATGGTGCGGCTTCATTCCAAGTGGACACCACGCCGACCAGAGGTTGATTGATCTCCTCCTCAGTCATACCCATAGCGTAATAATAAGACCGGTGCGGCGCACGTTCAGGCCCTATGCTGACGTGGCGGCTTGGTAGGTTGGATTTATCCCATTGTTGATTAGTCATAGTATCCCTCTTCTATCATTTGAGTTGTTTATCTAGGGAATTATATACTTAAATCAATTTTATTGTTCACTGTTTATTTTTATTTTGCTACATGGGGTGAAAGTGATGAGCAATCTAAATGTAGAATCTAGAACTATATTCAATCGTGATAATCTGGATGTATTGCAAAAGATAAATAACGATTGTATCGATCTGGTATACCTTGACCCTCCGTTCAACAAGAAAAAAATCTTCACGGCCCCTATTGGTAGCAGTGCAGAAGGAGCAGAGTTTTCAGATATTTTCAGGCAGGACGATATTAAAGATGAGTGGGTTAGTAGTATTGAGTTTGAAAACCCAGAGTTATATGAATACCTGAAGGGGGTCAAAACATTCAGCAACACCTACAATTACTGCTACCTTGTCTATATGGCCGTTAGGTTGATTGAGTGTAAAAGAATCTTAAAATATACCGGAAGTATTTATTTTCATTGCGACCCCACAATGAGTCACTACATAAAAACAGCTATGGACTGTATATTTGGAGAAGATAATTTCATGAATGAGATTGTCTGGGGATACCGTACTGGCGGCGTTAGTAAAAAATGCTTTGGTCGAAAGCATGATATTATTTTGCTTTACGTTAAATCTTCCAACCATCATAACTTTAATGTAATCAAGGAAAAATCATATAATCGAGACGGCAAGGCTTATCGATTCAAAGGGGTTGAGGAATATCAAGATAAAGAGGGACAATGGTACACCATGGCATCCATGCGAGATGTGTGGGAGATAAATGCGGTGGGGCGCACATCTAAGGAACGCACCGGCTATCCAACTCAAAAGCCTCTTAAATTGCTTGAGAGGATTATTCTGGCTTCATCCAATAAAAGCGATGTTGTCCTCGACCCATTTTGTGGATGTGCTACTGCTTGCATTGCAGCAGAGAAATTAGAAAGAAAATGGATTGGTATTGACATATCATACAAGTCCTACGAATTAGTCAAGGAACGCTTAGAAAAAGAAGTGCCTAGGGATTTTTCCAGGGAAGAACCACATTTTCAGACGATACCGCCCACACGGGGAGATCTAGGCAAGAAATCTAAGGAACAAGGCTTCGTTTATGTGCTCGCCAACGCCGCATGGGATGGCATATATAAGGTTGGTGTTGCCAAAGATGTAAAGAGGCGATTGAATAGCTACCAAACCTCTGACCCCAATAGAGGCTATAAATTGATTAAGGAATTTCAAACCCCACATTATAGGGCAATAGAAACCTACATCCATCATAGTTTTAGCGGAAGCCATGAGTGGGCCAAAGCTGATAAGAACGAAATCATTACTGCTATTGAATCCGAAATAAAAAGATTAGGAAGATGATTTATTTAAGTCGTTCTAGGGCGTTAGCAATTCTATCACGACATTCTATATCGTTTCTAAGCCTTCGTTTATTTTCTTCGATAACCTCACCAGGGGCTTTGCTCAAAAAACCTTGATTGCTCATCTTGCTCTCAAGTTTTTTAATTTCAACCTCAGTCGCGCCCAGTTCTTTTTTAAGCCTCGTCCGTTCAGCGTCAAAATCAAGCACCTCCGCTAAAGGCAAAGCAAAAGTAATACCGGCGGCAACGCCCTGCGCTGATTGAGGCGGCGCATGATCGGCGAAAACCACCGCATCAACCCTCGCCAGCCTTTTGATCGCGGCGAGGTTATTGTCAACAAAGCTTTTATCGTCGTTACCCGCGGCGAGTATAACCAAATCAGGTGTGGCTTTAGATGGGACGTTCATCTCATTGCGTAAGGAGCGAATAGCAGTGATCAGCGCGATCACAAACCTGATCTCCTCGGCGGCCTCACCTCCCGCTTCAGCAAAGCCTTTTGCGTCATGCTCGGGCCATAAAGAGGTGGCTAGCATTTCTTGGCTGCCAAAAATCTCGTGCCATAACTCCTCAGTGATGAAGGGCATAAAGGGATGGAGCATTTTCATCGCCTCAGCCATAACCGCCGCCACCGTCTGTTTGACTTCGACGTCCTCCATCTGGGGCTTGATCAACTCAAGATACCAGTCGCAATAGGTATTCCAGATAAAGTGATAAATCGCATCAGCGGCTTCGTTGAATCGGTAGGTCTCAATGGATTTTCTAATCACGCGTTCGGTTTCGAGGGTCTCATGAACAATCCAGCGATTAAGCGGGTTTTTAACCTCTGTTAAGGTAAAATCTTTGCCGCTGGTGGCGTCATTCATCTGCAGAAACCGGCACGCATTCCAGATTTTAGTGGTAAAATTCCGATATCCCTCTATTCGGTTTTCAGCAAGTTTTATGTCGCGGCCTTGGGCCGCCATCGCGACCAGAGTAAAGCGCAAAGCATCTGCACCGTATTTCTGTGATAAATCTAAAGGATCCATAACATTGCCTTTAGATTTAGACATTTTCTGCCCTTTTTCATCACGAACCAACGCGTGGATATAAACGTCTTTGAAAGGCACCCCGCCATCCATAAAATGAATTCCGAGCATCATCATGCGAGCCACCCAGAAAAAGATGATATCAAAGCCAGTTACCAGCACATCACCGGGGTAGTAGCGTTTGACCTCAGCCGTGTCCCCGGGCCAGCCGAGGGTTGAAAACGGCCATAATCCGCTTGAGAACCACGTGTCTAAAACATCCTCATCCTGCGTGAGGACAACCTCGTATCCGTAGTGTTTTTTAGCAAGACCGGCGGCTTCACCTTCATCCATCGCGACAAAAATTTCACCATCAGGAGCATGCCAAGCGGGAATTCTATGCCCCCACCACAGCTGGCGTGAGATGCACCACGGCTGGATATTGCGCATCCATTCAAAATAAGTCTTCTCCCATCTTTGGGGGATGATTTTAGTCCGCCCTTCTTCCACGGCTTTAATCGCAGGTTTAGCTAGGGTTTCGGCATCAACATACCATTGGTCCATCAGCCACGGCTCTATAGGCACGCCAGACCGGTCGCCATGCGGCACAGTGTGTTTGATCACCTCGGCATTAACCAGCAGCTTTTCGGCTTCAAGATATTTGATGAGTTTTGCCCGCGCCTCAAAGCGATCCATCCCTTGATAATCAGATGGGGCCGCCTCATTGAGGCGCGCATCCTCATCAAAGATATTGATCATAGGAAGATGATGACGCTTGCCGACTTCAAAATCGTTAAAGTCATGCGCAGGGGTTATTTTCACCACCCCAGACCCTTTTTCCATATCGGCGTGCTCATCCGCAATCATCGGCACGCATCGTCCGCTGATCGGGAGGATGACGTTTTTGCCAATTAGGTCTTGATAACGCTCATCATCAGGATGAACCGCCACGGCGGTATCGCCGAACATCGTCTCGGGTCTTGTGGTCACAATGGTGATGTGCCGGCCCGAGTTCTCCACCGCGTATCTGATATGCCAGTAAAACCCATCAACCTCGCGTTGCTCTACTTCAAGGTCTGAAATCGCCGTTTTTAGTTTCGGGTCCCAGTTAATCAGTCTTTTATCGCGGTAAATCAGCCCTTGTTTGTATAATTCCACAAAAACAACCCGAACGGCTTGGGAGAGCGGCGCATCTAAGGTAAATCGCTCCCGCGCCCAATCAGGGGACGCGCCAAGCGAGCGCAGTTGGCGCGAGATCGTCCCGCCAGATTCTTTTTTCCATTGCCAGATTTTATCGATAAACGCCTCACGCCCGATCTCACGGCGGCTAAGGCCGTCTTCAGCCAGTTGGCGCTCCACCACCATTTGCGTTGCGATACCGGCATGGTCCATTCCCGGTTGCCAAAGAACGTCCCGCCCCTGCATCCGGTGAAAACGGATCAAAATATCTTGCAAGGTGAAGGTCAGCGCGTGTCCGATATGCAACGAGCCGGTGACATTAGGCGGCGGCATCATGATGGTGTAAGGGGTGGCCTTGGACTCAGGTTGGCAGGCGAAACATCCGGCATCGAGCCAGTTTCGATACCATTTGTCTTCAAAATTTTTCGGGTCGTAAGTTTTATTGATCATAGTCAATTCTTGGAGGGAGTACCGAGATCGATATACCATAAGGTTTTAGCGTATCCAAGGAGACAAAAACCGGCGAAAGCCCAAAGGTTTCAGCTTTAAGGGTGCCGATTGATAAAAGCAATCGATAGCCAGCTAAAACATAATCGCGGTGCGCGTTGATCAGGTTAAGTTCGGCCGCAACCACATCCTGCTCAGCGTCCAGATAATCGAGCAGGGTTTTAAGCCCAAACTCTACCTCCGTTTTGGCGCCATCGCGGAACAATTGCACAGCAACGAGTTCGGCTTCATTCGCGTCTATGAGACTTTGCGAGGCGCTAAAATGGCGGAAAGCATTTTCAGTCGCGAGTTTAACTGATCTTTCGATCTCTTTGAGTTGGTTAATGGCGGCTTGGTGGTTGGCAACGATTCCTCTTGCCCGGGCTTTGGTAGCCTTGGTTGGGAAAAGATGCATGGAGAAATTAACCGAAGCAGATATTTCTTCGCTATCGCGCATCAGCTCATCGGCTTCGGTAACCCCAGCGCTAAGGTTAAAGTTAACGGTCGGGCTGACTTCTGCGACTAAAATATTGATATTCTTTAAAGCAATTTTTTCAGCCAGCAAGGCCTCACGATATTGTGGGTTCTGCTCAAGCGCAATGTTTTTAGCGGCCAGATCAGAATCAGGAAGATCTCCAATGACCTCAGGCAGGGTGATCTCTTGGGGCTCAGTGCCAAAAATCGTACGATAATTGGCCACCGCATTGTTGAGACTAACCTCAGCGGCGATCATCGTGGCTTTGGCGCGTGCTAGGTGTGATTGGGATAAAGCCAGTTGAGGCACGGTGCTTTCGCCAATCTCAACCCTTAACGCACTCGCTCTCACCTGTTCTGTCAGACGCTCGGTGTTGGCTGTAGCAACCTTAAAGCGCTGCCTTTCGGTGCCCAGATTAACGTAAGCTTCTATCGCTTCGATCAAGAGTGCTTGCTCACGCACTCGATACCCGGCCACTGAAAGATCAAGCGCGAGGGCCGCTGAGGAGGTTCGCGCTTTAGCAACTCCGCCGTCATAAAGCGATTTGGAGATGGTGATAGCCAAACTCGCGCTGTCATTATCACTAAACGCGTCCGCAGACCCTGCTTGCTGTCTTTCCTTTATTCCGGTGGCATTCAGGCGGGCTGACCATTCCTTGCTCCCACCAGCGACCTGGATATCCTCGATGGCTGAACGTATCCCATCGACCGCCGCCGCTAGATCGTAGCTGTAATCGAGCGCCGCCGCCAGCTTGTCTTCAAACACCTCGGCTTTAACAGGGGTGATCGTAATGACCGAAAGCACGAGGGTGGAGAAAATTATTTTTCTTGATAAATCAAAAGATAAAAGCATTAGATTGATTAAATTCCTCAAGAACAGGCGTTTGCGCATCAAACAAAATCTGATGCTTGAATCCATCACCCGCACGTCTGAACATCACCGCCTTACCCGGCCCAGCACGATGCTGGCGCAAGATCGTCACGAGTTTACCTTTGGTGGAAAGTTGGTGAAGGATTTTTTCTGGAACTTGCGCGAGCGCACCCTCGATGACAATCGCATCATAAGGCCCTTCAGCCTCAAATCCCTCGGTGTGCTCGCCATGCAGGATAACCGCGTTATCTATTGAGTGATGTTGCATATTTTTCTGCGCGGTGCCCGCGAGTTCTTGGTTGGCTTCTATCCCGACCACGGATTGGCCAAGACAGGCGAGGATTGACGTGCTGTACCCGCAGCCCGCCGCGATATCAAGAATGCTGTCATCGCTATTCAGGTCTAAGGCCTGAATAAGTTTGGCAAAGACCATGGGCTCAAGAATAAACCGCCCATGACCGATCATAAGGTCTTCATCCACATAAGCAAGTCCGCGCAGTTCTGGCGCAATAAACTCTTCTTTGGGCACCGTCTCAAAGGCGTGAAGCAAGGCAACATCAATCACCTTATTCGTCCTCAGCTGGCTTTCGATCATCGTTTGGCGTCGTTCAGTGAAAACTGACATTGATTTCTCCGATATTGAACAAGGGACAAACATATATGATTGCACCCTATATGCCTAGTGATAAGATAAGCGGTGATGAGTTGACGCCTATCACGGCATTAGGTATTAACACAAGAGTGAAACCATTTAAGGCCCGGTGGCAGAGTGGTCATGCGACGGCCTGCAAAGCCGTTTACACCGGTTCGATTCCGGTCTGGGCCTCCATTTTCAAACTACAGCGGCCGGTCGCCGATCTCTTCGATGCGCCGTGCAACATAGGCCTCAAGCGCCTCAGCGACTGCCGCGTCTATAGGCGGAGGCGTGAACGTTTTAAGCCTTTCCTGCCAAGCCACAGCCGCGCGTTCAGTGGCGGTCAGGCTACCAGCCGCCTCCCAGTTCTCGAAATTCTGCCAGTCGCTGAGCATCGGCGCGAAAAAAGCCGATTTATAGCGCTCAAGCGTATGCCCATGCCCAAAGAAATGCCCCCCCGGCGGCGTTTCAGTGATGGCCTCGCGTCCGAACTCAGCATCATCAAAAGATATTTTACCCATCATCGTGGCAAAAGCATCGAGCATATCGGCATCAAGTATTGCTTTTTCATACGAGGCCACCAACCCACCCTCAAGCCATCCAGCCGAATGATAAATCAAATTCGCCCCGCCAAAAACCGCTCCCCACAACGACATTTGTGTCTCAAAAACCGCCTGGGCGTCCGGCGTGTTCGAAGCATTGCATCCACTGCTTCTGTAAGGCAGGTTATACCGCCGCGCGAGTTGCCCGCCCGCCATATTGGTGAGGGCGTTTTCAGGGGTACCGAAGGCTGGCGCTCCGCTTTTCATATCAACGTTAGAGGTAAAACCGCCATAGACAACCTTGCACCCTGCCCGCCATGACTGAAGCAGGGCGATGGTAAAAAGCGCCTCAGCGTTCTGTTGAGTGAGGGCCGCAGGGATCGTTACCGGCGCCATTGCTCCCATCAGGGTAAAAGGCGTGACGATCACCGCCTGCCCCATTTCAGCCATGGCCATCGCGGCATCAGACATTTCTTTGTCGAGCACGCGCGGCGAGTTGATATTGATATTGGTGATTGCGGCCGGGTCTTGTGCCATCTCATCAAGGCTTATTCCTTTAGCAATCGCGATCATAGCGGCGGCATCGGTCACGCGCTCGCGCCCGACTGACATACATGCGCTAACCTTATCTGAAAGCGTCAGTGTTGCTAGAATGCTATCAAGGTGTCTGGTGTGAACATCGAGGTCATTGGTTGCGACGGTCTGGTTGCCGAAAAAATGGATGTTTTGAAAAGATTGCCCGAGTTTAATAAAATCTTTGAAATCATTGAATTGGGAGGCTCGCCTACCCCTCACGCTATCACTGACGTTGGGCGGGCCTGACACCATGCCGAAATTAACGATATCACCGCCAACAGTAATCGCGTGGCTGGGATTGCGGGGAGTTAGGGTAAAATTAGGCGGGGCTTTAGCGATATTTTCAGTGATGAAACCAGCGTCAGCGAAAACCATCATCGTCTCATTATCAACGCGGCAGCCTTCTTTTTTAAGATGCGCGCGCGCTTGGTCGCTTAACACCCTGATTCCCGCCGTGGATAAAATAACGAGGGCTTCCTCGTGAATCCTCTCAATCTGCTCATCCGTAAGCGGGGTAAGATACCCAAAGCGGTTGATTAGTGATGAGAACGGTGGCGGGGTGTCCTCTATTTGTGGGGTATCATTCGTCTCGCGCCGCCGTCTCCGAGGTCTTTGAGAATCTTGTGTCATGATGATCTATTTATTCCGATGATTAAAAAATCATACAGCTTTGAGCATTTTCAATGCTTTCAGCTTCCATGATGTTACTTGTTAATCGTTCTAATTCCTAATCTTGCGCCAAATGATGCTAGCACAGTTTACGCATCTGATAGCAAGAAGTTTCAAGCGCGAAATCAATCCCCTTTGTAACACCTACAACTTGCGTTAGCAAAATCATCAAGAATTTGCTAAATACAGATACTCATTACTTTCCCCAGTGCCCCCATGCCATCATCCCGCCTTATTGCTCACTCTCTGCTTCTGCTCACTGCGTTTATATGGGGGCTCACATTCGTTTTCCAAAAAGCCGGGATGGAGTACATCGGCGCGACCGGATTCAACACCTACAGATTTATAGCCGCCTCGGTGGCGCTGCTGCCTGCGGCTATTTTTGAATATCGGAGTAAGTCTATTCTCACGATCGCCGCACGCTCGGTCTCACCGTCGCCAAAAGTGCTTTATCTTGCTATGATTGGACTTGGGCTTGTAATGTTTATCGGCTCGCTCTTGCAACAAATCAGCCTCGTCAGCACGAGCGTGGCCAATGCCGCTTTTCTCACCACGCTTTACGTCCCGCTCGTGCCGATTTTTGGACTTCTGTTGTTTAGAATTCATTTACCCGCCGTGCGTTGGGCCGCGGTTGGGGTTTTTATTATCGGCAGTTGGCTTATGACCGGCGCCTCACCAGCCAAAGTAGTCCTCGGCGATGGCATCGTCACCTTCAGTGCGTGTTTCTGGGCGTTTCATATTATGCTGGTGGGATATCTGGTGCAGAAAACCTCCGCGCCATTACAACTCGCGTTTATTCAGACTTCTATCACCGCTGTTCTATCCTTGATCGTATTTGCGATGATCGACACGATAGACCTCTCGCTTCTGCCGCCGGTTTTATTCTATATTCTGTTCGCTGGAATTTTATCCACGGCCTTCGCCTTCACGCTTCAGATTTTCGCCCAGCGTCATTGTAGTGCCGCCGCCGCCGCGATCATTCTATCTCTGGAAAGCGTGGTCGCCGCAGTCGGCGGCTGGGTAATTCTCTCTCACTCAATGACCACCGTCGCAATCGTCGGTGCGGGGTTTATCTTTATTGCTGTTTTGATCATTGAACTAAGTCCAATGAAACACTAGCATAAGGACGATATGAAAAATAATGCATCAGACATCGCTCATCTTGTTTTACTCGGCGGCGGGCACGCCCAGATATTCGTCCTAGAATCACTGGCTATGGCGCCCATCGAAGGGTTGCGTGTCACCCTTGTCTGTCAGGATATTTTAACGCCCTACTCAGGGATGCTGCCTGGATTTATCGAAGGGAAATATACAGCACGCGAATCCATGGTCGATCTGGCTCATCTCGCAAAATACGCAGGTGTTCATTTCATCCATGCTCAGGCCGTCGGACTTAACGCTGATGAAAAGAAGGTTTTTTTCAAAGATCGCCCTCCCCTTTCCTATGATTGGCTGTCGGTCAATACCGGCTCGTCTCCGGCAATAGATGCGATTGAAGGCGCAGCACAACACGCAACGCCCGTCAAGCCGGTACCGCAGCTGATCTCACGCATCACGCCGATCATAGACAACCACCTGAAAAAACAATCCCTCACGATTATTGGAGGCGGGATCGCTGGGACAGAGGTGGCCCTCGCGTTAAACCATCGCCTTAATATCGAAAGGCAGACCGAAACCTCGATCACCTTGATACACCTCGGCGAAAGACTCGCAGATGAGTTCACCCCTCGCGCTTCATCTCTTTTGCTCAAGGCTTGCCAAGACCGTAACATCAAGGTTTTGCTAAACGCTCCCGCGCGCTTGATCACCGAGTCAGACGTTATTTTAGACAACCACGACCCAGTCGCCTCTGATATGACTTTGCTCGCGACCGGCGCGAGCGCACCGTCATGGTTCGCCTCATCAGGACTCGCGACGGATGCACGCGGATTTATCGCCGTGAATGACACGCTGATGAGCCTTTCGCATAACAGCGTTTTTGCCGCTGGTGATATTGCTGGAATCATGAGCGAACCTCGCGCCAAGGCGGGTGTTTTCGCCGTTCGAGCCGGCCCTGTTCTCGCCAGAAATTTACGACGTGAAATTCTTGAGCAATCCGCCAAACAATGGACACCACAACACAAATACCTCGCCTTGATTGGCACCGGTGGCGGTAAAGCTATACCCATCCGGGGCAATATAGCCCTGCCGGAAAGCAGATGGGCCTGGCGCCTGAAAGAATCGATAGACAGGCGTTTTATCCGCCGATTCTCGGATCTCACCCCAATGCCCGACGCCCCTCTAGCGCCGCTGGCTCAAAGGTTCCATACCCCCGATGATTCTGCATTCAAACCAATGCAGTGCTTTGGCTGCGGGTCAAAAACCGGATGGAAAACGCTTGCCAGCACCCTAGATGATTCTTTTCTGCTCGCCGATACCTTAAGGCCTGATCTCAAAATCGGGAAATTCAAGCGAAGCATAAACGAAGACGCCGCTGATCTCGAGATGCCGAAGGATGCGGAGAACCATGTCCTCGTTCAGTCGGTTGATCAGATCTCAGCAATTATCGATGATGCTTTTCTTCTCGGCCGAATAGCCACGCTCCACGCCCTGAGCGACCTGTTCGCGAGTCACGCCAAGCCGCTGGCGGCCCAAATCATCATAACCCTTCCCCGTGCGGCGCGCACTATACAACGCGATGACCTCACACAGGTCTTAACCGGTATTTTAATCGCCCTCACAGAACATGGTGCGGTGTTGACCGGCGGGCATACCACGATCGGTGATGCTTTGCACATCGGCGTCGCCGCCACCGGCTTGAGAAAAAAAGACCTCAAAACCCAACTACCCGCCAAGGGAGACGCGTTGATTCTAACAAAACCCTTGGGAGTCGGTCTAACCATGGCGGCTTATCATCAACGGCGGAATCTAGATATTGGCGAGATGGTAGAAAAAGCAACCAAAGTCATGGCGCAATCTAACCATGCCGCCGCACAGATTTTAGGCAAACATGCGTCTACAACCATGACCGACATCACAGGTTTTGGGTTATTGCGGCATTGTCGCTCGATGCTCGATAGAGGGAAAATTGATGGAACAGAGCATTTATCGGCCACGATCAATTTCTCAAATATTCCAATGATTGAAGGCACGGCAAACCTTGCAGCCCAAGGCATCCTCTCATCAATCACCCCTGATAACATGGCCGCCGTGGATTTTCTTGATGAAACCACAGAGGGTAATGCGGTGGCTATTCTCAATGACCCACAAACCAGTGGCGGGTTATTGGCCGCGATGCCGGCCCGATACGCTAGTAAAGCGTTAGATGATTTGCGCCGGGGCGGTATAGAGGCGGCCATTATCGGCGAGATCAGTGATAGCACGGGCGGTCTGATTAAGGTCAGCGATTGAGAAACCGCCATGGGTGCGCCGATTATCAGAACAACCGAGTGGGATAAAGATTTTGACAGCATTATAGATGTTCGAAGCCCTGCCGAATATCACCATGATCATATTGATGGAGCGATCAACCTGCCGGTGCTCGACGACGCACAGCGTGCTGAGGTTGGCACTATGCACAAAAAAATATCGCCCTTCGCCGCAAGACGGCATGGGGCGGCATTAATCAGCGTGAATATCGCGGGTTATCTCCAAACAGCGCTAGCCGACAAACCCAATACTTGGTCGCCGTTAATTTACTGCTGGCGGGGTGGGCAACGCTCGGAGGCCTTAGCACGAATCTTGTCAGAAATAGGCTGGAAGGTTTTTGTTCTTGAGGGCGGCTATAAGCGTTATCGAAATGATTTAACCGAATCCATTGCCGAAAAAGCTAAGAGCTTACAATGCGTGATTTTGCAAGGCAGAACCGGGTCAGGAAAAACGGAGATAATCAAACAATACATTAAAAACGGATTTCAAGCTATTGATCTTGAAGGATTAGCAAATCACAGAGGATCCTTATTAGGAGCATTGCCCGGCACAGCTCAACCATCACAAAGGATGTTTGAAAGCCAACTTTACGTCTCTTTATCACGTCTAGATTTAAGCCAGCCCGTGCTTCTTGAGGCCGAAAGTAGCAAGGTCGGCGCATTGCATATCCCTGCTCCGTTATGGAGTGTGATGACGCGCGCGCCTAGGGTTGGCGTTGCGCTCCCCCTGCCCCAACGCGTTGAGTTTATCATACGCAATTACCGAAACATTATTGATGAGCCTGCCCATCTTAAGCACTTCATCGATAGCATGAGGCAACGCCATAGCCACGAATTGCGGGATACATGGCAGGATTTTATTGCCAAACAGGAATGGGAGAATCTTGTTTCATCACTGATCACGCATCATTATGACCCCTCTTATGATCGGGTGGGCCATCGGCATAAGACCAAGGATCTTGGTATTTTGACAGCCGATACCCTCGATCAAGCGTCAATTATGCGCCTAGCGGATGAGGTTAAGCAGAAAATCGCCGCCAGTGCTCGCCCCTAACCCAGCCGCCAAGTTGCCAATCGGATTGAGCCATTTAATCAGATAGCAATAATCTGTGACTTACCGCTGAATAACTTTGAGTGCTTTCTGGCCTTGTCCGAGCCAAATGAAGATGAACATTCAACAAAATAACCTAGCTAAAAAGAGCTTAATATTGTCAGAAAAATAAAGTATTTTACTGACTAATATAATTGCTGGGATAAGTAAAATGATCTCGATCAACGATAAAATCATGCAATACATGAAAGCAAAGGGGCGAGGAAAATGGGTATGAACCCCAAGGGATTTTAGCGGTTTTGGTAGCCGCGCCGCCGTGAACCAAGCTTTATCGCGTTTAGTACAGAGCAGCGATTTGCGCCGTATTGGGCAAGGGTTTTACGACTAGCCACGCATGAGCACTATATTGGACGACTGGGCTCCAGCAGATATAGATTTGTTTGTCGCCGCCCTCGCGCACCGCGATAATGTCCGTATTATAAAAGAGGGTTCCATCTCCGCTAACTTCCACGGATTGACCAACGCCGTTCCCGCCCAAATAAGCTACGTGACCGATGATGAGGCCCTAACCCTCCAAATTGGTGGGCATACTATTGGTCTGGCTCACACGGGGGCTCGTGTCATGGCGCGGCACGATAAATCGGAACTCGTAGCGCTAGCCTTGCACTGGCTTGGTCCGCTGACTTGCCCGGCTGAGCCGCGACAATTGCTCATAATCTGAGGCTTAGTGATGAATAGTGTAGAGCGCTTTCTGGCCTTGTTTGAGCCAAATGAAGGTTAACATTAAGCAAAATAACCTATCTAAAAAAAATTGACATTGTTAGAAAAATAAAGTATTTTACTGACTAATATATAATTGCTGGAACAAGTAAAATGATCTCGATCAACGATAAAATCATGCAATACATGAAAGCAAAGGGGCGAGGAAAATGGGTATGCAACCCAAGGGATTTTAGCAGTTTTGGTAGCCGCGCCGCCGTGAACCAAGCTTTATCGCGTTTAGTACAGAGCAGCGATTTGCGCCGTATTGGGCAAGGGTTTTACGATCTACCGCGTATCAACACTCAATCAAAATGCTGGGAGCCGGCTGATCTCGACTTGATTATCGCCGCCCTCGAGCGCCGCGACACTGTCCGCATCATGGATGATGGACTCATCGCCGCTAACCGTCTTGGATTAACTACCACTGTGGCTACTAAGCTAAGCTATGTGACCAATGGTGCGAGCCGAACTCTCAAGATTGATGGTCACACCCTTCATCTGCGCCACGCCGGGTCTCGTGTCATGGTATGGGCCAATAAAAAATCGGGGTTTGTGGTGCAAGCCTTGCGCTGGCTTGGCCCAACCCTCGCCTCCGAACAGTGGGTTGCGGATACACTACAGCGCGAATTACCTAATCACGTGAAAAAAGACCTTATTCGTAACAGCATTGAACTCCCTCGTTGGGCTGCAGCAATCGTCGATAAGTTGCGGCTTAGTGATGAATAGTTTTGAACGCTTTCTAGGCTTATCCGAGCCAAATGAAGATTAACATTAGGCAAAACAACCTCTTCATAAAAAAGAAGTTGACTTTGTTATAAAAAAGATTTATATTTCTGACTAGGATACAGTTATTGGAGATAAGTGAAATGGCTACAATCAGCGATAAAATCATGCGACGCATAAGAGCGAGGGGGCGAGGCAAGTGGGTATGCACCCCGAAGGATTTTTTCAATCTTGGTAACCGCGATGCTGTGGACCAAGCTTTATCACGTCTGGTAAAGAGCGGCGACTTGCGCCGAATTAGGCGAGGGTTTTATGACTGGCCACGCATGAGCAACATATTAGAAGACTGGGCTCCAGCAGATATCGATTCATTTGCAGCCGCCCTCGCGCGCCGCGATAATGTCCGTATTATGAAAGGGGGATTCATCTCCGCTAACCTCCACGGATTGACCAACGCCGTTCCTGCCCGGATAAGCTATGTGACCGATGGCGCGACCCGAACCCTCCAAGTTGATGGTCGCACTATTTATTTAACTCACGCAGGGCCTCGTGTCATGGCGTGGGACGGTAAACGATCGAGGCCTGTAGCGCAAGCCTTGCGCTGGCTTGGTTCGCTGATCTGCTCCGATCAGTGTGTTACGGATAGGCTACAATACATATTGCCCGATTATATAAAAAAAGACTTTGCTCGCAACAGCGCTGACCTGCCCGGCTGGGCCGCGACAATCGCCCATAATCTGAGGCTTAGTGATGAATAATTTTGAACGTTTTTATGCCCTATCCGAGCAAGATCGAAAAGATGCATTTGACAGGACGGCACGTGACCTCAACACAGAAACCCACCATATTGAAAAGGATTTTTGGGTTTGCTGGGTGCTGGACGCGCTCTACAACCACCTGCCAGAAACGCATCCACGGCTTTTATTCAAAGGTGGGACGGCACTTTCGAAAGCTTTTGAACTCATTAACCGGTTTTCTGAGGATATAGATATTGTGGTCTATCGAGATTACCTTGGCTTTGAGTCGGAGCAAGACCCTACAAACTCCAGCGAGTTGTCAGGTAAGAAGCGGAAAAAGTTATTTGAAGAACTCCAGTCCGCTTGCAGTGATTATGTTTTAGGAATCCTCGCACCTGCACTGGAATCGATCTTTGGTGAATACTGTCACATCGTGTCAGATGAAAAAGACCAACAGACATTGCTGGTCTCATATCCAACGCTTTATCAGAGCACTGAGGAGTCTTCTTACGTGTTGCCGCATGTAAAAATTGAGGCTGGCGCACGGTCGGCACTGGATCCCAATACGACTGCTAGTATCAGGCCCTATATTGCAAGAAATATGACTATGACAAAGTATGGGCCTTTCGAAGTTGCCAACCTTCATGTCATTGAACCGGCGCGCACCTATCTCGATAAGTTGCTCATTCTGCATGGCTTTTATTGCGGATATCGTGGGGAGCAACGCCTACCCAAAGAAGGATCTCGTATTGCACGCCATTATTATGATGTTGCCATGATGACTGAGAAGGAGGCCGGCAAGGCCGCCCTCGCTGATCATGCACTCCTCAAATCCGTCCGTGAGCATAATATCATCGCCTTCAGGCAAGCATGGAAATGCTTAGAGGAGGCAGTGCCGGGAACGCTTAAACTCGTGCCTCAAGTAGAACTGCGTGAGGTGATTGAGAGGGACTATGAGGCGATGAAAGAAATGATATTTGGCACCGTGCCAAGTTTTGACTGGATTATGGAGCAACTCCAAACCGCCGAGACCGCGATCAACCAGCGTTGAAGAGATCACCCAGCGCACAGAAACACTTGAGTAGATCAGATAGATTGCTTCGTTTATGCAGTAAGAGCGCGGCCCGTAGGATTCTCGCCGCCTAGTATTCTGTTGCTTGCTTTGCCATCACAGGGCAACAAATGATTTTTCTTGTGGTCAATAAGGCTTTTTATTATCATCAAGGGGATATTTCCCTATAGCTTAACGGTGGACCTCAAAATGACCTTTAGCCCCCTACCTCGCCAAATCCTAGTCATTGTTGCTGTGATGCTTCTCCTTGCCATAGCGCCCTTGCCTGAGGGATATTATACATTGTTGCAATTCATTGTTTGTGGCTGTGCTGCATATATGGTCTGTCAAAAGTTTTTAGGTAAAGACAGAGGTGCTTGGCTTTTGGCATTGGCCTTGATCGCTATTGTGTTCAACCCTGTGGTTCCACTTCCCTTTTCCAGAGCAATATGGATAGGCTGCGATCTGATAGCAGGGCCGATTTTCTTGTATTTGGCTTATAAAGCCTAATCAAACAAAATTGGCTACCGCGAGCATCTCGTTTAAATCCGTCATCTCGTTCAAAATCTTCTTTAGACTCATCATTAGGTTTTGACCAACCTATTAACAATCTACGGGGTAACGCATTCAAGCACCGCCCCTTCCCCTAAGGCAACGACGCGGCCGTGAACGCACGGATAAATACTCCGACGTTATTGTCTAGGTTGCGTACCTCCCATAGATCGCTTTTTAAGTTCAATTTGATGGGCAGAGAGCAAGCCATGACAGGTAAATCCGCCCTCCGATCGTCCAGATCGCTTACAAGCATACAACCTCTTAAAAGAGAGGCTTATATACTATTTGCCTCGCAGATTCTTTGAAACCTCTTGATTGAATACAAATGGGTCATACCAATAGCACCCAACACAAGAACCTTCATATACGCCATTACCTTTAACCTGTCCTACACTATATCCCAGTAATTTAGCGTCAAACCTCTTATCCGTTGCGCGGCACTCTTTGCAATGCTGTCGCTTTGCATTATTGGCGGCCTTTGACAATGGTTGAAAGTCTTTTTTCTCAGTGCCAGTGGCGTCTCGGCGGCCATCCTTATGATCAACTTCAGGCTTTCCTGTTGCTAACACCACGCAACGGTTGCCGATCTTATCGTGAATACTTTGAGGAATAGACTTATTAATAGCACTCTTTTTCCAACCGTGAAGTTCAATGCCGACAATGCGGTTTTTGTCTTAATTTCTGTCATTACGAATCCTTTCCTGTGCCAATTTCACATATTTCTGATCGATATCACATCCTAAGAACCGCCTGCCGGTTCGCAAGGAGGCGGACGCAGTAGTGCCACTACCAACAAAAGGATCAATGACTAAGTCGCCACTATTGCTATGCATCTCGACCAATTCAGTGAATAGGTCTAGCGGTTTTTGCGTTGGATGGATTCGCTTGCCATTATGCCGCGGTATCGGGGCGCGATAGACGCCATTGTGATATTTGCCTTTAAAGATCGGTTTACCTTCTTTTACGCCAACCACGGCCACCTCGCGACTGTTTGATAGGTAAGTAGCTGATTGGTTCAGCGGCACGGGGTTGGTTTTCTCCCACTGAATCAAGCGAATCATCTTAAATTTAGCAGCTTCCATCGCCGCATGAACCTCGCCGATTTTCCAAAGATCATACCAAACGATCGCCGTTCCGCCTTTTCTCAAAACCCTATAAGATTCTTGGCAAAGCGATTTCAGATCAATCTGCTTCTTATCCCAGTCGCCAAAGTCCATTGAGACGGCGAACCGCTGAACGCCATTTTTGACCTTAGAAAAGCCAGTATCTCGACTGATGGTGTATGGTGGGTCTGTCAGTATTAAATCCACACTTGCGGCGTCCAATTTGCGTAAGAACGCCTTGTAGTCCTGTTTAATGATAGGCTTCTTGCCGCTAGGTGTTTTCAGAATATTCTCGATTTCTTTGACAAAAGTAGAATCCATAACCTCTTTACCCCATCAGTTTTGCTATTTCAGTTGATCAGTTTTTTTATAACTCAATCGACAATCCGTGAAGATGGCCCGTCTAGCGTGTGAATTTTTACATTACCCTCATTCAGGGGAAATGTTTGTTTTTATCGAGGCCCCCGATATAAGTCTCGGCGTTCTCAACTATGCCCACTGGTTTTGTCGTTTTATTGTAAGCCCCACGGATGCGATGAAGCATAAACCAAGCGGTCTTTTGTGAGACGCCCAATTCTTTTGATAACTGAAGGCTTGAAACGCCTTTTCTCGCGCTTATAACCTGATACATAGCAAGCAACCAAATATCTAAGGTTATATTTGAACCTTCAAAAATTGTGCCTGTTTTCACGGTAAAATCTTGGCGGCAATCCCTGCACCTATAGCCGCGTCTCTTAAGTCTCGGTGTTATCTCTTTGCTGTCGCAAGTGGGGCATTCTACACCATCCATCCATCGCCGTTCCTCAAAGAATATTCTGGCTGTGTCTGGCGTTCTATATCTTCTCACAATCTCAGATGCTGATATTGTATTGTTTGGCATAGTTAGTCTCTCTAATCGCGAGACGTTAGCCTGTTTCATAGATATTTGTCAAGCATGCTAAATAAATTTTTACTCAATAAAAACAGGTGATTGCAATTTCTCCAGATAAGAAAAGACGCTATATATTGGGGCAAATTGTATATAATCCCTTTAAAAACCTTACTTGCCCCGAATAGAGTGCGGGTGTGGGCTCTCGCCCCTTGGTATTCCACGGTTTGTTCTGTTCTCACAGGACGCCGGACGATTTTTCTTGCAACCGATGACGATTTTCATTAACACCTTTGATGATGTTCCCCAGTAGCTCAGCGGTAGAGCAAGCGACTGTTAATCGCTTGGCCGGCGGTTCGAATCCGTCCTGGGGAGCCATCTTTTATGGTCTATGGGTCACCGAAACACCAAGGTTTTCTATAACCTCCTGAGGCGTATAGTCCTCGTCTGCATATGAATCGAACGGTCTCGGAATCAACGGCTTCATCGCAAAGGTGATCGTCCCGCCGTCGGTCAGGAAACTTCGTAGCGGAGTCCGCAACAAATCAGCCAAGTCAGGCATTTCCGAGAGAGATATTTCCATCCCCAGCATGATCTGTTGTACGATCTCAGCCCAGCTGCTACCGGATTGGGCCACAGCGAAATTCAGCAACAAGCCGCGCGCGCCTCTATCGGTGAAACTCATTGCAGCTTCAGTGATCACCGCTTTTTCCATCCAAACATCATCCATATCGAGCAGGCTTTCTTCTTGTTCGGAGACATTTTGAAAGTCAATGTTCAACAACCACTCGCCGATATCCTCACCTATGAATTCGAGCATGTCTTCAGCCAATATTTTATCCTGAATAGATAAATTGACCTCAGCAAGATCCTTGATATTAAAAACACCTTCACCTTTGTGATGGTATTCCTCACCCTGTTTTATATACTCACTAGAAGCCGATATATCCGCCGAGATACGATCAATACCCGCAATAGCGAGAATCGCTTTGGCTTGGGCCGCTTCAGAACTGCGTTCCTCTAGGAAAATATCAAAATCCTTAAAGTTTATATGGTGATAGATCTCGTCAGGAAATTCATCGATGCTGCGATTGATAATATATTGAAGCGGAGGAGTTATCCCCACCTCAAAAGATTCCAGCCCGATCACAAGACCAAAACTTCGTTCTTTGATCTCCAAATTATGCACAACAACTTTGCTATCAGAATCCCAACGAAAGAATGTCACCAAATCAGAGACCCAATCCTTTCCATCTATCTGCAATTCTGGGAGAATTTTTTCAAAAACCTCCTCTTCTATCGGTATATTTTTGAAGGATATTTTATCGAAAGATACGATTGCTTCGTCCGTTTCAACAACACCCCCCTTGATCGTTAGATTTTCTATCAAAACCAATTGATCATCTTGAAGAAACGCGTGGGCTAAAATAACCTGCTCGGCTCTCATATGTGCGATTTCGTCATTTTCAGTAAAGTGCCATGTAACGCCTTTAATATCGGCCTCCATGGTTTCAGGGTCGTGGATCCCTTTCTCATACGTCAGATAAACCTCATCACTAAGGTGAATACGATTTTCAGCAGAGGCGGAAAGCGGCCAGACCGTCATCAGCATGACAACGATTGTTGCCGTATCCTTTAAATTGTTCAATATCATAGGATCTATTCTTCTCTGATTGTTTTGATTAAATCTTTTGGACGCAATAACGATAATAATTTACCCGATTCGAGTTCAAGGTGATCAAACGTCTCAAGATCAAAAAGCATATCAGCGAGGGCCGCCGTGGGAAATTCACCAAGTTCGACCCTCGTTAGGTTGCCACCCTCAGCCGTCAGCAGATGAATCAAAATAATCAGCCCCGGGTTATGACCGATCACCATAACAGCCTCCGCATCCCCGCCATGATCCTTGATCACCTCGAGTAACTGATCACCTGTGGCGCCGTAAATGCGCTTATCAACGATAACCTCGGGCGATTCTTCCCACCCCGCTACCAGACATCGCATGGTTTCCATCGTACGCGACGCTGGCGATACCAAGATCTTATCCGGGATAGTCAGATGATCTTTGATATACTGCGCGACTTCAGCCGAATTGCGTTTGCCACGATCGACCAATGTGCGATCAAAATCTCTGCCTGAAGAGGATATCAGTTCGGTTTTCCCGTGCCTAAGGATGAGTAGCCTTGCCATGAACACATATTGCCAGTCTTATACCCATTGGAAAAGCCTTTTTTATCCCTTAAGACAATGTTATGCTAGCGCAGTAACGCTAAATAATTGAGGGAAACATGCCGCAAATCTATCAAGGATTTCTTGAAACCATCGGCAACACACCACTTATCCGACTCAATAGAGCGAGCGCGACCACAGGATGTGAGATCTACGGCAAGGCTGAATTTATGAATCCGGGTGGTTCGGTCAAGGATCGCGCCGCCAGAGCGATTATCGAAGACGCCGAGGCTAGCGGTGCACTTAAAAAAGGTGGGATTATCGTCGAAGGCACTGCTGGGAACACAGGAATCAGCCTCGCTATGTGCGGCAATGCGAGGGGCTATAAAACCGTCATCGTCATGCCCGAAACCCAAAGCCAAGAAAAAAAAGATATGCTGCGGCTTTTAGGCGTTGATTTGCGCCTCGTCCCCGCCAAACCTTATAAAGACCCTGGTAATTACGTCCGCCAATCCGAAACGATTGCCAATCAAATACAAGAGAAGCACAAAGAGAGCGTGGTTTGGGCTAACCAATTCGACAACGTGGCTAACCAGCAAGGACATTTTCGATCAACCGGCCCTGAAATCTGGCAACAAACCGAAGGACGCATCGATGGGTTCACCTGCTCAGTCGGCTCAGGCGGCACAATCGCTGGAGTCAGCCGGTTTCTCAAGAAACAAAACCCCGAGATCACCATCGCCCTCTCCGACCCTGAAGGCTCAGCCCTTTACCACCACTATCAGTACGGCGAATTAAAAGCCACAGGCACCTCGATCAGCGAAGGCATCGGACAAGGCAGAATTACCGACAACCTCGCCGAAGCCTTGATCGACGCCCAATACTGCATCCCCGATACCGAAGCTTTGCCGTTTATCTATGAAATCCTGCAATATGAAGGGTTGCTGTTCGGTGGCTCTACCGCCATCAATATCGCAGGCGCCGTGCGCCTCGCCAGAGAATTGGGGCCGGGCAAAACAATCGTGACAATCCTGTGCGACAGTGGACAGCGTTATCAATCGAAAATCTGGAATCCCACATTTTTACGCGAGAAGAACCTACCCACGCCAGAATGGCTGGAGCAGTCATGAGCGTCCCTGTACTGATCAAAGCAACGGAAGCCATCAGTTTGGCTGATCAAGGTAAAGCTGTTTTTATCGATGCCACCTTCGTTCTGCCTAACATATGGCGGGATGGCAAAACGCTTTTTGCCAAAGAGCATATCGATGGCGCAGTTTTCTTTGATATCGACGAGATTGCCGATTCTTCAAGCTCCCTGCCCCACACTATGCCAGATGCTGCGCATTTCGAAAGCGAGACCCGGAAGTTGGGGATCAATCATGATGATCATCTAATTGTCTATGATAACTCACCATTTTTATCATCAGCCCGGGCTTGGTGGATGTTTCGCTTTTTCGGGCATGAACGCATCTCAGTGCTCAATGGCGGGCTAAAAGCATGGATCGAAGCCGGCGGTAAAACCGCATCAGGAGCCGCTCAAATCAACGGCCAAGGCGATTTCAGCGCGACCGCTCCCCGTGAAACCAGCACCCGGCTAATGTCATTAGAGGCCATGCAGGAACTGATCGCAACCCCACCTAACCAACGCAAGACACAAATCGTCGATGCAAGACCTTTCAACAGATTTAGCGGTGAGAGCAAAGAACCTCGCGCTGGAATGGAATCAGGGCATATGCCCGGCGCACTCAATCTACCAGTCATGACTTTGCTTGATTCGCACACCGGCCATGTCAAGCCACCCCATGAGATCAAAAAACTCATCGAGGACGCGGCTATAGATATACAAAAACCCGTCGTCACCACTTGTGGGTCTGGCGTGACCGCTTGCGGATTAGCTTTGTGTTTCGCATTGGTCGACAAGCATGACGTTTCAATGTATGACGGGTCTTGGTCTGAATGGGGCTCTGCTCAGGTTGACCGTAAAAAATGCCCCATCAGCACCGAAGGATAAAAAACGATGGCCAAAAAGCACACAGCACAATGGAATCCTGCCACCAGAATCATTCTTGGCTCTAGTCATAAGAGTGATGATTTTAGCACCGTCACAAGCCCAGTCTTTCATGCCTCTACCATCACGCAAGAGACTCTGGATGATTACCGTAATAGCCGAGGCAAATATGACTATGGACGCGTCGGTACGCCAACCTCTGATGCTTTTGAGCACGCGGTTGCCACACTTTACGACATGGATGACTGCGTTTCTGTTCCATCAGGCCTGTCGGCTATCCATGTGGGTATTTCTGCGATTGCCACGGCCGGAGATGAGGTTTTGCTACCCGACTCCCTCTATGGACCCGGACGCATCTTTGCTGATCAAGTCCTTCCGCAAATGGGCGTAAAACCTGTCTATTATGACCCAACCGCTGAGGCAGATGTGGTAAAAAAACTCGTCACCGATAAAACCTCGCTAGTCTATATAGAAAGCCCCGGAAGCCTGACTTTTGATATGCAAGATATCCCAAAAATCACCGCTATGGCCCATCAGGCTGGATGTCTTGTTGCTTGCGATAACACTTGGGGGACAGCGTTGCATTTTGATCCCAAAAGCCACGATATAGACGTGGTGATCGAAGCCGGAACCAAATACATCAACGGACATTCAGACGTCAATATCGGCATCGTTGTCTCATCGGGCAAAACCGCAACAACCATTCGCCGCTATGCCCGCCGCCTTGGATTATGCGTCGCCCCCGATGACCTCTATCTTGCAACCCGGGGAATCAAGACCATGGCGGTAAGACTCAAACAATCAGAGCAAAACGGCATTGCAATCGCATCGTTTCTCTCAGAACAGAGTGAAGTTCTAGATATGCTCCATCCCGCCCTGCCAAGCCACCCCGGGCACCATCACTGGAGCCGCGACTTTACCGGTTCTTGCGGGTTGTTCGGATTCACCTTCCGCCCCGAAATTCCTTATAAGGCCATTGACGCGATGGTCAATAATCTCGACCTCTTCGATATTGGCCAGTCCTGGGGCGGGTGCAAAAGCCTGATGACTCAATCCTCAATCAAACGCACCATCACAGAAGCCCCGCAGGGCGCGTTGATGCGGGTCTACGCCGGTATAGAGGACATCGACGACTTGATCACTGACCTCAGTTTGGGATTTGAGAGATTAAGAGCGGCTTGTTAGCACATTAGCTGCTCACTTGGGCTGGTTTCGCATAAAATTTTCGGGATAATCAGTCATAATCATATCCACGCCCCAATCGGTTAGCCTCTGAAAAACCTCTGCGTCATTAACGGTAAAAACCCCTACCCTCAATCCAGACGCACGAAGAGTTTCAACATGGCTGCGTTCAAGAGCGCGATGGTGGAGATGAAACGCCTTAAGATTAAGGTTTTTCGCCAGTTCTTGCCAATTCTCAGGCAATTCAAGCGCGATCAATGCTAAGCGATAGCGCGGTGCGCTTTTCTGCATCATGCCTAAAAATGCTGCGTTAAAACTTGAAATGATCCATTTCTCGCATGCCTCACCAGACGATGCGTTGTCCAACGTCGACACCAAAGATTTTGCCATCGCCACATAATCATCGTTATGGCATTTCATCTCAAGATTAAGATTGACGCCTGTTACGTCTTGCCAATCTAGCAGCATTGGTAAAGTGAGGAGGGTTTCTGCGGCGAAGGTTTCATCGAACCAACTGCCAGCATCACGTGATTTGACGTCCTCCCACCCCAGCATGCTGATCTCAGCATCACCAGCCACACAGCGCCCCAACTGCTTATCGTGATGAACGAGCAAAGTGCCGTCCGCCATTAGAGATAAATCAGTTTCTATCCATCTCACCCCTGATCGCGCCGCCAGATTAAAAGCGGACAAAGTATTTTCAGGTGCAAGTCCGCTGGCTCCACGATGAGCACAGACTCCAGCGTTATCATAGCTCATGTGATCAGCAAGCCATCGGCATCAAATTCGAGCAAAAGCTCTTTTTTCGGCGTGATCACGCAAGAATCACCCACCGAGAACCCAGATACATCATCTATTTTCACACAAATACCATCATCTTCGGCGTTTTGATCAAGTAAAAGATAGATAAAGTTATCCAATCCCAGACACTCGATGCGGGTGAGGACGCCTGAAAAACGTGTTCCAGCGCCTTCTGGTTTTTTCTTTGCGTGATCAACCGAAGCATCGCTAGGGCGAAAGCCAAAATAGCCCGTCCCTTGATTAAGCCGCGTGCGATCGACAATATTCATCCCCGGATTGCCGATGAAGCGCGCGACAAACAAATTGGCCGGCCTATGATAGAGATCTAAGGGTTTGCCGATTTGCTCTATCTTGCCCTCGTTCATCACGGTGATCCGATTTCCGAGCGCCATAGCCTCGGTTTGATCGTGGGTTACATAGATAAAAGTCGCGCCCAAGCGGTCATGCAGCATCTTTAACTCACCGCGCATATGCGCTCTTAACTTGCTATCTAGATTGGATAGAGGTTCATCGAGCAGAAACGCCTTTGGATTCCGAACAATAGCGCGCCCCATCGCCACACGTTGCCTTTGTCCACCACTCAACTGCGCCGGTTTGCGAGTAAGAAATTCCTCAAGGCGCAAAACTCCGGCCACTTCCATAATCCGCGTATTAATTTCAGATTTATTCAGCGCGCGCCTCCTTAACCCATAAGCCATATTGCCATAAACAGTCATATGGGGATAAAGTGCGTAAGACTGAAACACCATCGCTAGGTCGCGGTCGCCGGGTTCTTGATCATTGACCCTAACATCATCGATCAGCAAATCACCTTCGGTGATCGTCTCAAGACCAGCAATCACGCGTAAAAGGCTCGATTTTCCGCATCCTGACGGCCCGATAATCACCATGAACTCACCATCGGCAATCGTCATCGATATATCATCGAGGGCCTTAACACTGCCCGCGTAGACCTTGTTCACTTCATTTAGATTAAGTTTTGCCATTGTTATTTCTCACTATCAATTAGACCTTTGACAAAAAAGCGTTGCAACAGCAATACAACCGCTACCGGCGGCAGTAACGCCAACGCCATACTCCCCATGATCAGATGCCAGACCGGAAAAGATTCGCCTGAATTGACCATACGCTGAATCCCCATCATGATCGTGGTGTATTCAACATCAGTCGTGATAATCAGGGGCCAGAGATACTGATTCCACCCATAGATAAAGAGAATGATAAACAACGCGAGGATATTAGTTCGGGACAGAGGCAATAAAATATCGCGCAGAAACTCCAACGCGCCGGCCCTATCCATCTTCGCTGATTCAACCAGCTCTGCCGGAATAGTCATGAAAAACTGACGGAAAAGAAAGGTTGCTGTGGCGGATGCGATCAACGGCACACAAAGCCCAACATAGCTGTTCAGCAGCCCTAATTTAACCACCACGTCATAAGTCGGCAGAATCCGCACCTCAACCGGCAGCATCAGCGTGAGGAAAATCAGCCAGAAACACGTCATCCGAAACCGAAACCGAAAATAGACAATCGCAAAGGCGGCCATAATCGACACCAAAACTTTGCCAATCGTGATCCCAAGGGCCATCACCAGACTGTTGCCCAACATCAGCCATAGCGGAATTCCCCCCGCCTCACCAATACCTAAGAATAAAAGCTGGTGGTAATTTTCAATAAATCTGTCCCCAAACCACATCGGAATGGGATTGATCGCCAATGCCTCAGGGGGATGGGTAGAAGCCACCACCACCATCCACACCGGAAAACAAACCAGCACCGCGCCGATGATTAAAACGGCGTGACTTAGGATGTTAAACATTGTTGCGGATGGCTTCATGAATAGGTTACTTTCTTTTCAATATAACGAAACTGAATAACCGTCATGATGATCACAACCGTCATCAATACGATAGATTGCGCCGCCGAAGATCCGTAATCCTGGCCCACAAACCCTGTGTTATAAACCCTAAACACCAAAATTGAGGTGGCATTACCCGGCCCGCCACTGGTCGTGGCATGAACTAGGGCAAAGGTGTCAAAGAACGCATAGACCGAATTGACCACCAGCAAAAAGAACGTGGTGGGCGACAAAAGCGGAAAGGTGATCGTGAAGAATCGTCTAACAGGCCCTGCCCCATCAATAATCGCGGCCTCGGTGATTGATTTGGGAATAGATTGAATTCCGACAATGAAAAACAGAAAATTATAACTGATCTGCTTCCAGGTCGCCGCAATGATAATCAGCCACAAAGCATGACTGCTGTTGCTATAGTGATCCCAGTCAATCCCTAACCCACCTAACCAATACGACACGATGCCCACAGATGGATTGAGCAGAAAATACCAAATCACCCCCGCAACCGCTGGCGCGACCGCATAAGGCCAAATCAGAAACGTCCGGTAAACCAACGCTGATTTAATCACCCGATTAGCCGCCACCGCAAAGGTCAACGCGAGTCCCATCGACAAACCGCTAACCGATATAGCGAAAACAAAAGAGGTAACGAAAGACTTGCCGTAGCCGTCATCCAAAAGCAATTCCATATAATTGGTCAAGCCGACAAATTCACGACTGAAACCGAAAGCGTCCTCGATGAAAAAAGATTGTTGCAACGCCTGAAAAGACGGCCATAGAAAAAATACCGCTGTTACCAACAACTGCGGGAACAAGAGAAGGTAAGGAAGAAAGGGATATTGGCGAAAAACCGCTGAGAATTTCATCGCTTTATCCCGTTCTTCCTCGTCTTCACCTAAAAAGACAATTAGTTATTAGCGTTTTCAAACCTACGTAATAACTTATCACCTCGTCTTGTCGCATCATCCATCGCCTCTTGCGCTGACTTGTTGCCTGACCAGACGTTTTCCAATTCCTCATTGATCACGTCCCGAATCTGAACGAAATTACCAAAACGCAAGCCTTTTGAGGATGGAGTTGGCGTGTTCAACGACAATTGCTTGATGGCCGTGTCCGTGCCGGGATTCTCGTCATAAAATCCTTGCTGTCTTGATAACTTATAGGCCTCATGGGTAATTGGAACATAGCCGGTTTTCTGATGCCAAGACGCCTGTTGCTCAGGCGATGATACGAAGTTAAAAAACGCTGCTACGCCTTTGTAATCCTCAGAATCATGGCCGTTTAGCACCCATAATGTGGCCCCACCGATGGTCGAGTTCTGGGGTGTGGATGCAAGAGTACTATCAATCGGCAACATCGCTTGGCCGAATTCAAAATCCTTAATGTCTATCTTAAAACCACCATAATACGCCGATGAATTAATCCACATGATCGCCTCGCCATTGACAAACATTGCCCGACTGTCGCCGCGCCGGCCGCCATAACGAAATAAACCCGATTTACCCATCTCAGCGATGCGATCAACGTGCCGTACCACCTTATCGTTGTTAAAAGTGAATTCTGCATCTAAACCAGCAAACCCGTTCTGCTTCGTGCCGAACGGAATGTTATGCCATGCTGAGAAATTTTCTAGCTGTGTCCATGACTGCCAACCAAAACTCAAGGGGGCTTCTATCCCGGCCGCTTTGGCCTTCTTTGCAACTGATTCAACTTCATCCCATGTTACCGGAACGCTAACCCCTAATTCATCCAGCTTTGTCTTGTTATACCAAAGAACTGGAGTCGATGAATTAAACGGCAACGACAGCAACTCGTTGTCTGTGGTTGTGTAATATGAAATGACCGCAGGCAAGAATTTGCTCTGATCCAAAGGAAGCCCGGCATCCTTCATCAACTGATAGACGGGATAAACTGCGCCCTTCTCCTTAGCCGCCATCATCGTGGCTGTGCCGACCTCAAACACCTGAACAATATGCGGGTTATTGCCAGCGCGAAACGCCGCAATAGCCGTGGTCATTGTTTCTGTGTAATCACCCTTATAGATCGCATTGATCTTATAGTCAGATTGCGATGCGTTAAAATCGGTTGCTAGTTTTCCCGTCACCTGACCAAGATCGCCACCCATAGCGTGCCAAAAATCGATCTCAATCGGCTCTGCTTGAGCATACGCCGTGCTGAATAGAATCGCTAAAAGCGAAACAAGATATTTATACATAATTGTCCTCCTTATGTTGATTGTGGTGTAAACCCACTCTGGTGTTAAAACCTTTACACAAAAGTAAAGTGTAGGCAAGCTGCCAATGCTCATCGGCCCTTATGCAGGGACGAGAAGGCGTCTAATACCAATGTTTGATCAATCCAACCACCGATCTTATCAAGGGCACAGCCAGATAAACCTGCAACGTTGGCGTGAAATTTTTCCATTACCTGATCATAACTCATCGGATTCTGCATCGCTCCCAAAGGATAAACACAGCTCTGCTCAATCGCTAAGCCTGATTGAAGCGTAACCTTAACGCGATCAGGCTGGTCAGGATCATAATTAAGGTGAGGTTTGGATACTTTGAGGGGGTGAATGGATGTTTTTTTCATCAGGGCGACGATGGGCGGACGATACCAACTTCTTGAAGTGAGGTGATCCAAAGTTAACCCTTTCTCCTCAAACATCATCGCAACGGCGAAAGGTAAGGAAAACATAGCCTCTCTTTTAGTTGTTGGCGCATCGAAAGGCAAAATTGATGCGTGAAAATCTGGCAGATACAGGTCAATCGCTGTGATCGGGTCCTCGGCCGGAAGCCGGCCTATCATCTCACGCGCTGCGGTCATCACTCGATGCGCATAGCTGCAATTCGGCCAAGGCTTGATAGCCAGCCCGTATTGGGCAAAAGCGGGTTTGTCTTTATCAAGCCGCGCCGCGATTTCGTCCATTCGCGTGCTTGAAACGTTAGCCATCAGTGCGCCCATCCCACGCTCATGGCTCAAAATATGCGCTTGCCCTGTTGCACCCGCCGCCGCTAAATGCGCCGCGATCACGCCCGTTTCGGCGGCAAAGCCTGCCTGCAAAGGTTTGGCGTCTGTGCCAAATTGACATGTGTATCCCACCGCGCGGCTTATCGCGAGCGACATCGCGTTAAGCGTCACCGTTGCATCACCGCCAAGCAAACGAGCCACACTCGCCGCGGCCCCCACCGCGCCCAAAGTCGCAGTTGAATGCCAGCCTTGCTTATAATGCTCTAAAGTTAACGCTTCGCCCAAACGTGCGATTACCTCGTATCCAGCAAGATAGCCATCAGCCAGATGTTGCGCCGAAGTTTTGCTATCCGCCACGGCCAATAAAGCCGATACTAGAACAACGCTCGGATGCGTGTTGCCCGAAATCTCCCAATCATCAAAATCAAAGGCATGACCCGCAACCGCGTTTAGAAAAGCAGCCACCGGTTTCGAGGCAGAAAAACCTGTGCCATAAACAGCAGAACTCCCTTCCATTCCGCCGAAAGTGCGCGCGGCCCTCATAGCTTTAAGTGCCGATTCCTCGCTCGCCCCAAGCACAATACAGCCTAATGTGTCGATAACCCCTTGCGATAGAAAAGGTTGAGCATCGACGCCCATACTGAATTCCGATGGCGAAACAAAATGCGCTAGTTCCTGCAAAAGCGGCATTGTCATCACTCCTCAGTGATTCATGTCAACCCGCCAATGATAACCTTACTTTCTGCCTGAAATAAAGGGAAGATCGCCGTTTTCAATATGTCCGACCCTATTGATCAAGCTGATTCTCCAGCTGGATCATCCTCTTGTTCTTCTGGCTCTTGTTCTTCTGGCTTTTTGAGCGGTGCTGGGGATTTTGAAACCCAAGGCTTTAGATACTGGGCATGAGTGTCGTAAAAATTAAGAACAAGTTTTTCTAACTCCTCAATGAAGTTTTTGCGAGACTGAAACACATTGCTCGAGTGCAATTCCATCATAGGAGTCAGCGATAATATGGTCCCCTCGAACCCTTTGTCTTTGAAATCCTCAGATTCAAATTTACTTAGTTCTATGGGGCTACTTGGTGACCGGGATTTACACCGAACTTTGATGTAAGACTTTTTGTCTTGCCTTTTATCTGGCGGGAGTTGTTTCAGTAGCCAGTTAATTTTGCCTCTTGAAGTGCTTTTCTCTTCCGGCGCTTTCATTTCCATCCCGACCGAGATTGTACTCGATGTAAGATTGATCTCTAAATCCAAATCATTGGCTGCATTTGGTATATCATATGAGCATTTAGCTATACTCTTTTCAGCGATAGTTTTGCTGATTTGTTCTTGCCAAATAAACTTATCAAGCTTGGCGGCCTTAGGTACCTTGGCCCGGCAATCAACACCTAGGTGATCCGTCAAAATGAGTGCTATTTCGGAAAATTCCTCAACGAGTGCACTTGAAACTTCTTTGAGCTGAGGATCGTTGGGTTTCAGCCTATTGTTCCGAGAGAGGGAGCAAACTTCCGGCCAAGACTTTGGCATTATCGTGAAGGCCTTATTGCCAACAGAGTCATCTCTAAGAAATTCAATCAACTCCTCTAAAATAAGAGATTTCTCTCGGTCCATCTTTTCATTCTTCTTCCTCTTCTCATTTTTGTTTTTGAGTAAAAGCGCGGTGGACAGTATTAGACGCCACGATAAGTGATACAGTTTAACCCCTTTCGGTGAGTTCAAATCGATTGGGCTTTGCTCTACCCGTGACGTGAATTGATTAGAGATGGTTATCACCGCATCTATTTTATTGGCCCGAGCATCCTCTACATACGTCTTAACCTGATCAACAGTTAGAAGGCCGTTGCCAACCTTTGCCTCGACTAGAGCAGTCCATTCAGTCCTGTTTTTGATATAGATAAATCCATCGAACCTGCTTTTTTTAGCGCCCTTAGACTTAACAAGATGCACCTCTGTGAATGTATCAAAGGTGGTTTTGTTGTTAATGCTAATTCCAGTGCCTGAAATCATCTCGCTAAAAAGTTCAGGAACAACTTGAAAAAATGCGAGAATCGTTGAAGTCGCTCTTAACTCTTTGTTAGAAGGTTTGAGTGTTGGAAAAAGGCGAGCACGCTTATCTCGAGGGCGCTTATTAGATAATATTTGATGAGGTAATTTTGACAGTTGAGTAGGTAATTGTGACATTAAATCTCCTTTGGAAACTATCCTTTAAAGCCAGTAGAATAGGCAAACCATTATATAGAATCAAAGCATAGTCAAGCTAGCAAACAGAAAATTACCTAAAAAAATCATATCATTGCGGTGAAAAAGAAAGAAAGGGCACGACTATAATATCACTGTTACCTGTCAAACAGCCCTGCCCCCTTACTAAGTGGGCAAAAGCCTACGGGCAGACGATGCCTAGTGGCGAGTTCGGTTAATTCTAACCTTCTCGTGTTAAAAGATAACTTATTGAAATAATGGCGACTCCGGCAGGACTCGAACCTGCAACCTGCTGATTAGAAGTCAGCTGCTCTATCCTGTTGAGCTACGGAGCCGTTAATGTGTCCAACCCTGCTTGCGCCCAAATCTGAAATTATCTGCATAAGCCTGCGCCCGCCGACGCTTGGGGGTTGGATTTGACACAATGTATTCAAAACCGTGCTTTTCCGCGTAGGCCACCGCATCCTCAAGACGAGGAAAAGCCAAGTCTATCGTATGCAAGGTTTCCATCGAAGACTGCCAACCCATCAACGGCTCAGCCTCAGCAGGGTGCTGGCGAACCACCTCTATATGCCAAGGCAAGCCTGAACGCCCTGACATAGTCCCCGACTGCATCGCCGATTTTGATTTCTGATAAATGCGAACACGCATATGGGACCACTCGCGTTAATTGGTCGGAGTGGAGAGATTCGAACTCCCGACCCTCTGGTCCCAAACCAGATGCGCTACCAGGCTGCGCTACACTCCGACTCCGTTGTTCTTTCTATCGGCTACACACAGCGAAATCAAGCCTTGTCTTAAGATTACTACAATCTTCTATAAAAAGAGCACTCCCTTCACCAATACCAAGCCGCTCCGCACTGCCACCGATCATCTCAACAACAAAGCGCGCGGGCGCCGATGAACGCCGCGAGGACAAGGTTAAAGGTTCAGCCTTTTCAACAGTATTAATCCACTTACCATCTGAAGAAAAAAACATAATATCAAGCGAAAGAAAGGTATTCTTCATCCAAAATGAAAGCATTTTTTCATGCGGATAAATGAATAACATTCCCTCATCAGTGCCAAGGGCCCGCCTGTCCATCAACCCTTTTTCTCGCGCGCTTCGGCTCTCAGCAACCTCAAGGGTGAGCATTACCTCGTCTTGTGGATTGATGAGTTTAACTGCAACGAGATCAGCGCAAACCCCCGCGCGCGCAGAAAATACCACTAACAAGATTAGCAGCCCGTACCTAAGCAAGGCTGGCATAGACCACCGCAAGAATAAGCATCAACACAAAAGTCTGCACTAACGCCGCCGGCCCCGGAATAACCACCCCCACAAATGGATGAGTCGCAATCCATTTGGAGGCGGCGATAAACCTACCAGCCACCGCGAGCACGAGGTTTTCCAGAATCGCTGCGATTCTCATCGCTGTCTCAACAACAGGATTTATGATCCTCGGCGCGAGTTTGCGGTAAAACCAGTCGCTATTCAGCACTACAGAACGAATTTCAGGTGGATAAATCCCCACCCGCATTAGAACGATAAAGGCAAGCCCAGCAAACACCAATAACTGCAACTGCGCGCTAACATGGCCGATATCATAGGGGTTCTTGACTTTGGCATAAGGCAGAATCTGATAGAGCAGCTGGGGAAAAGCACCAAGCCCGATACATAACACCGCCGCTATCCCCATGGCGATCATCATTCCTCGCGGCGTTTTGCCTATTTCATGGTCTGAGGGATGCGCGAAAAAAGCAAAATATGGGATTTTGATGCCCGAATGTTCAAGCACCCCTGCTGAAGCGAACAGCATGATCAAATACACCCAAACTATGCCAGTGCCGCCAAGCGCCGACATGGTTAAAGATTTCGCGACAAAGCCGCTAAATAACGGAAAGGCCGAGATAGACATCGCGCCGATCACGCAACAGATCATGGTGAAAGGCATCTTTTTATATAACCCGCCAAGTTCAGACGCCTTGGCTGTGCCGGTGTGGTAAATCACCGTGCCGATAGACATGAACAGCAATGCCTTATAGATGATATGAACAAAGGCGTGGGCCACCGCCCCGTTCAGCGCAAGAGGCGTGCCTATACCCACGGCCACCACCATAAACCCTAGTTGGTTATTGAGGCTGAACGACAGAACGCGTCTTAGATCATTTTCGATCACCGCGAAAAATACAGGAAGAGCTGCCATCGCCGCGCCGATCCAGATTAGGAGATCGACACCGGGGAATCCTCGTGCCAGCGCGTAAATCGCCAATTTGGTCGTGAACACCGAAAGACAGACCGTCCCTGTGGGGGTTGCCTCAGGATAAGCGTCCTGAAGCCAGCCATTGAGCAATGGAAACGCTGCTTTAATACCGAAAGCCAGAAAAACGCACCACGCGGCTACTCCTTCAAGAGCCATCGCCGTGAAGATAAAGTGCCCGCGATCAGTCGCCATCACCGCCGCTCCCGCCAACAGCAACACGCCACTACTCACCTGCACTATCAGATAGCGCCGCGCCGCCTGCCTTGCTCGGTCAGTGTTGGCGGCGAGAATCAGAAGAACCGAGGTGATGGCAGTGGTCTCCCACCAGAGAAAAAGACTGACTAGATCCCCGGCGTGAACCGCCGCGATGGCCGCCCCCGCGTAAGACAACTGCGCAGTCAGTTCAAGCCTCGATCTGACGTGCCAGCTGTAAATCACAACCAAGACTGCCGCCAGATGAAAAATCACCGCGAAAGGAAAGGTCAGTGCATCCGCCCGATATAAAATCAAATCAAAGCCGAAAACCGTCCAGATCAGGTGAATCCCCTCCCCCGCCAGCATCACTCCAGCAGCGGAAAGCGCGATCGCCGCCAAGGCCCAGACCGGGCGAAAAACCGCTGGAATAAACGGCAAAGCAAAAGCTGCCAATACCATCACCACACCAGGGGGAATTAAGGGAAAGATTTCAACCAAGATCATCGCCGTCGCCCCCCTCATCATCATAGTAAGTCTCAGGCCGCATAATCAATGCTCGCAACAGTTTTCCCACCAACACGACCACCACAAAAGCCACAAAACCAAACAGGGCCGGAAACATAAAGTTCTCCTCTACAGGAACATCACCGTGCCGAACGAAAATAAATTCAAACCCAACCAGAACCGAGGCGACAAAAATCAGAAACAATGTGAACAGCTTGCCAAGGCGTTGCAGCGCCAAAACCTGAAACTTGCGTGTGGTGTCATGCTGATCCATCACGACCCCATCATCGCAACAAGATCAGCAAAAGGCCAAGGCAAGAAGAACAAAATGATCGACAAAGCCGCCGTGATCACCGGCGGAATCACCGTCAAGATATGCCTTTTGACCTCGATGACGCCCGTCTGCTGCATAAAGAACCCTCGAAACACGAGTTCTAGCAAATAATAAACATTCAGTAATGACGAAATCGCCAAGACTCCAATCACCATGATACTCCCTGTTTCAGCGGCCCCCGCCATCAAGAAGAACTTACTCCAGGCCCCGCCAAGCGGCGGAATTCCAATGATTGATAACGCCGCTAATGAAAACGCCACAAAAACATACGGCATTTTATACCCTAACCCGTTCATCTCCGACACCTTGGTCCTATGCGCGGAAACATAAATCGCGCCCGCACAGAAGAACAAGGTGATCTTGGCACTCGCATGCATCACGATATGAAGCCCCGCGCCCTGCAAAGCCAGATCACTCGCAAGGGCCGCCCCCAGCACGATATACGACAACTGGCTGATCGTCGAATACGCAAGACGCGCCTTGAGGTCATCTTGGCGCATAGCGATCACGCTCGCTGCTAGGATTGTGAAACACGCAACCCACACGAGCCATGTAGAAGCCCCCGTCTCAAGAATAAAATCACTGCCAAAGATATAAACCACCACCACCAATACCGTAAACACGCCAGATTTCACCACCGCGACCGCGTGAAGCAAGGCCGAAACCGGTGCTGGCGCGACCATCGCCGCTGGCAACCAGCGATGCATGGGCATCACCGCCGCCTTGCCGATCCCGAAAATGAATAAAGCTAAGAGCCACGGCGCGTAAGCCGGAGAAAGATACCCGCGCAAAATTCCGCCCTCGGTAAAATCCAGAGTTCCAGAAATCAACCAAACACAGATCATTGCGGGCAATAACAACATCACGGAAGTACCGACTAGGATTCCTAAATAAAGTCGCCCCGCCTTTAGCGCGACCCCGCTTTCCTTATGAACCACCAGAGGATAGGTCGAGAACGTCAGAATCTCATAAAAAACGAACAGCATCAGTAAATTGCCTGACCAAGCGATGGCCATAGCCGCGCTGACTGCTATTGCGTAAAATGCCGCGAATCTCGTTTGTGACCTCTCGTGATTGCCGCGCATATAGCCGATCGAATACACCGTCGCCATCGTCCACAGCCCTGACGCCACTAAGCCAAAAACCGCTCCTAACGGATGCACCCTGAAAGCAAATTCGAGATTTTCATTTAACGACACCAGATGAAGTTCAGGGCGACCGCCAGCCAGAACATCCATTGCCACACTCACAGCAGCATAAAACGTCACTATAGCGCCGACAATCCCAGCACCATCCCGCCAATTGGAACGAACCGCTAGAATCGGCACCAGACAAGCCACCACCACAGGCGCAAGAATCCCAACAATAATCGCCATTTCAGGTGAAATCATCTGCCGCCCCCAAGCAAGGATTGCGCCGCGCCGGATGCGGCCTCGATAACCCATGTCGCGTCAATCCCAAACCAGATATTAGCAATCGCCAGAATCCATAGAGGCGTATAAATGAAAGGATTCTCAGCTATTCTCACGCCGCCATAGGAGTGATCTTGCGGCGCAACAAACCATAGCGCCTCGACCAGACGCCATAAATAAATCACCGCAAGCGCGCTCGAAAACAGCACGACCGCCGCAATGAGCCAATACTCTACATCAAGTAGCGCCCGCACTAGGTAAAGTTTAGAAAAGAAACCCGCCGTCAGAGGAACGCCGATTAATCCTAACCCGCAAAGCAGAAAACCCGTTGAGGTAATCGGCATCTTTCGCCCTAACCCCGCGATAGTATCAATAGTCGGCCTCACGCCAAGCGCCACAGCCACGCCGCCAAGCGCGATAAACATCCCCCCCTTGATAATCGCGTGGTTGGCAATGTGAATAAAACCAGCCTGAACCCCTAAAGACGTCCCTAACCCTAAGCCAAGCGTAATATAACCGATCTGCGCGATCGATGATTGCGCCAGCATCAACTTAACGTCGCGTTCGTAAATCGCCAGCACTGTGCCAAGCAAAATGGCCATCAAGGATAGCGGAATAAGCACCCAACTCAGAATGACCTCTGGCATATGATTAACCTTGCCGAAAACATCCAAAATAATCCGCGCCAGAACGTAAAGCGACGCTTTTGTGGCCACCGCCGCTAATAATGGCGTCACCGCCGAAGGCGCATAGCCATACGCCGCCGGCAGCCAAATATGAACCGGAAACACCGCCGCCTTCACCATAATCCCCACAATCATAAAACCAAACCCGACCAAAACTGGCGCAGCATGCGCAGCCAGAGGCAAGCGAGTCGCTAAATCAGCCATGTTCAATGTTCCGGTCATCGCGTAACAGAAACCAACGCCGATCACATAAAATGTTGCCCCAACCGCGCCGATGATTAGATAATTGAACGCTGCGACCAAAGCGCGGCGGTCAGTCCCGCCCCCCATCGCCACCAAAGTCACCGCCGCGAGCGATGAAATCTCAAAGAAAACAAATAAATTGAACGCATCCGCCGTCATCACCAAACCAAGCAAACCTGCAATCGCGAGCAACCATGCTGCATAGGTGCGAGAAATACTAAAAAAATCTATTTCTTTTTTTATCAATTCGTTAGATGCTAATGTTGCCACAAAAGATAAAGAAGCAACCACCACCGCGATAAAGGCACTCGCGTGGTCTAGCGCGAGTTCTATTCCCCAAGGCGGCGCCCAGCCACCCAAGTGATATGAAAGACGCTCGAAAAGATCATCTTGCCTGATCATCCGCATCATGCCAAAAGCCGCCACCATCGAAAAGCCACTCGCAAACACCGCGATCAACCATGCTAACGTCGCCGCCCTTGGCGGTAACAAAGCACAAAGCAACGCGCCGATCAGCGGAACCACGATGATGAGCGACGGCAGATTATCCGTGATCATGCTCATCGCTTACCGCCGTTTTTACGCAAATTTCTTTTCTCAGCCAAAATATCGTCTTCTTCGATGCTCCCGAAAAGATCATTAATCCGCAAAATCAGCGCCAAACCCAGCGCAGTAGTCGCGACTCCGACGACAATCGCGGTCAGAATCAACACATGAGGCAATGGGTTTGAATAAAGCACGTCTGCGGCGTGATCACCCGCACTGTGGATAATGATTGGCGCGGTCCCACCCTTCACCTTGCCCAGCGAGATGTAAAAGAGAAAAACTGACGTTTGAAAAATCGTGAGTCCCACAAGTTTCTTAACCAAGTTTTGGCTAGAAATCACGATGAACAACCCGATCATCATCAAAATGACAACGACTAGATAATTCCACTGGCTGATGATGTGATCGAAAATCATCCCTTATCTCCCGTAACCAGCAAAGGCGACATAAAGCCCCAGAATCACGCTTGAAACCGTCATACCCACGCCAAATTCAACCAGAATAATCCCGATATGCTGGCCATGCACCATTTCATGCGCGAGGTGATTATAGTTGAGGAACTCGTCCCCAGCCACGATACCCGCAACGCCAACCCCGGCGAAAAGCAAGCCGCCGGCCGCCATCAACGCGGTCACAAGAGGCATTGGCGTAAGTTTCTTTAACTCATCCAGACCAAAGACTATCCCATAGAGGATAAATGCTGCCGCCACGATCACCCCCGCCTGGAAACCGCCGCCAGGGCCGTAATCACCGTGAAACTGAACATACAGCCCGTAAAGAATAATCGGTGCGAAAAGGATTTTAGTGACAACCCGCAAGACAGGATTCCGCTTTATCACTTCTTCCTCCCTTTTTTCCCCGTAAGAATCAGCAAGACCCCTAATCCTGCGGTAAAAATCACCACTATCTCACCAAACGTGTCAAACCCTCGGTAACTCGCCAAAACACTCGTCACCACATTCGGAATATGAAGCACGGCATCGCTTTCTGCGAGATAACGCGGAGCCACATGCGTGTGCGCTGGCGCGGCCATATCTCCCCAAACCGGCAGATAAAACATCGCCCACATCAATACAGCCGACGCTATCAGACAAACACATAACGGCAGAATAATCAGCATCCTGCCAGGTTTTTCATTGGCGGGAAGCCGCGCCATCACCGCTAGATACAACACCGTAGAAAACCCCGCGCCAACAGCAGCCTCAGTAAAAGCAACATCCACAGCGTCCAGATTAACGAAGATCGCCGCCGAGATCAGCGAATACGCGCCGCCCATGATAATGACCGCGAATAATCTACGGCTAACCATCACCATCGCCGCGACTAACGCCATGAGACTCACGAGAAAGATATCGATCGCAAGCGCTGCAGTCATTAATCTTCAGCCTTATCAGAGTGCTCTGGGGACGTTTCATCTGTGCCAAAAACCTCTATTTTCTGCGATTTTGCCACTTGTGCAATGATATGCCCTGAAACTGGACTGGTGAAAAATAGAAACACCCCGATGAAAACCAGCTTTACCGTCACAAGATTAACCCCCGAATGAAGCGAAAGCCCTAGAATAATCAGCGCAACCCCGCCGGTATCAATGACGCCCGCTGCGTGAATCCTTGTATAGACATCCGGCAGGCGAACCAACCCGGCCGCCCCAATAACCAGCGCCACCGCGCCCAAACCGATGGAAAACATCGAGATAAAGTTAATCACCGCTTCCATCATTAACCCTTAAGTTTTCCAGTGCTGAACAGTTTTAGCACAGCGAAAGTGCCAATAAAATTCAGTATAGCGTAAAGAATAGAGATATCGATAAACTCAGGACGCCCCATGATGAAGCCATGCAGAGCCACTCCGAGAATAATCACTGTGCCGATGGTGTTGGTCGCCAAAACGCGGTCGAACGCGGTCGGCCCCAAAGCTACTCTGATCAAAGCAATCACGATAGACACACCGCAAGCGGCAAGGGCGATGATCATCATTGGTTATTCTCGCGCTTTTTTAAGGGCTTTTTAGAGAGGTTATCTATCGCGCGCACGCGGCTTCCCATCACGTCGCTTTTGATATCATCCGCCATCTCCTCGGTCAGCGCATGCACTAGAAAAACGTTCTTTTTCACGTCAACTGTGACTGTTCCGGGCGTTAACGTGATCGAGTTTGCGTAAAGTGCGACCGCTGCGTCAGTTTTGAGGTTGGTTTTAATTTCGAAAAGCCTTGGACGAACCCCACCAAAAACAATCACTTTAACCGTCGCCAGATTAGATAGGATAATTCCGCCCACTAGCCAGACCAGATAAAATGGCAACCCTTTCATCAGATGCAAAGGCAATCCTTGGTCATCAGCGCCGCCAATCCGTATCGACATCCACGTAGCAAAACCCGCCGAGATCACACCCAAGGCGATCAACAACGGCGTATAATGCCCCGAGAGTAAAAGCCATAAACCCATCAGGACAATAAATAAAAGCGCGGTTTTCCAAAGAGATTCTATCATCAGATATTTTTCTGTGTTACGGGCTAAAAAGCACTACAGACTAATCCTATCTTTTGTTATCCTTTGAGACAACAAAAATGCCTAAAATGGGTATTTGGTCTGGGACGTAAAAAGGAGAACGAGATGAAAGCAGATAATACCAAAAAGGATTCAAGCCATGTTCATGAGGAAAACGTTTATACGCATACGCATTGGACGTTGTTTCTGGTCGCAGTTGGAATTCTCGTAGCGCTTTTCCTGCTGATTCAAGCAGGATCGTAGGACAGAGCTCAGTCAGAATCCGGCGTAAAACGCCCAAAAGCCGCAACAGACAACACGAACAGTACCAAAAAAACGACAACAAGAATAACGCCTAATGTTGGATCCATGGGTTTTCTCCTTTAAGGGACACAGATTTCATATTCACCATTATATCCCTCGCTAGGCTGTATGCTAGTCAAAAGACTTTTGTGAGATCTGGCGGGAGTGACGGGACTCGAACCCGCGGCCTCCGGCGTGACAGGCCGGCACTCTAACCAACTGAGCTACACCCCCCGGTAAAACCTTTAAGGTGGTCTAACACCGCCAAAACTCTCTCTCTCTAATACCACCACACGATAGATGTCAAGCATCACGAGTGATGGTAACAGAGTATGGTGGGCGGTGAGGGGCTCGAACCCCCGACCTACTGGGTGTAAACCAGCCGCTCTCCCAGCTGAGCTAACCGCCCCTCATAAAAACAAAACGGTTGGCCGATCAGGTTATGACCAGCCAACCGTGAAATTGGTGAAAATTTCTACTTGTTGACAGCTTGTTTCAAAGGCGTACCAGCCTTGAATTTTGGCTGCTTGGAAGCAGGAATTTGAATCACATCACCGGTGCGAGGGTTGCGACCGGTTGTAGCTGCTCGTGAAGATACGTAAAAATTACCGAAACCGATAATCCTTACATCATCACCACGAGACAATGCTTTTGATACAGCAGCAAGAGTTGCTTCAAGTGCTCTGCCGGCATCAGCTTTGCTGAGACCCGAACCGTTTGCTATTTCAGCAATAAGATCATTTTTTTTCAAGGGAACCCCCATTTCATTTGAGTTTTTTGCTAGGTAAGCGTTTAAGCTTGCTGGAGGTATGATACTGCAATTATCGTTAACGTCAAACAAATACCTCACTTTTAAGCAATTTTTTAATGGGTGATTACATTACTCTTGTCCTCTGAAGACATCACTGCTGCTTCGACCTTGTCATCTCTCGCCTCAATTTTGATAAGTTTTTCACGCAACGCGTGAACCAAAACCTCATCAACCATCGAAACCGGAATAATCGTCAATTCATCCTTAACGTTATCGGGAACATCCGCCAAGTCTTTGACGTTATCCTTTGGAATCAAAACAGTTTTTATGCCGGCTCGCACAGCCGCAAGCAGTTTTTCCTTAAGCCCGCCGATCGGCAAAACCCTGCCCCGCAAGGTCAATTCGCCCGTCATTGCAACGTCCCAACGCACTGGATTACCCGTCAGAACCGACACGATCGAAGTGACCATCGCAACGCCTGCTGATGGCCCCTCTTTAGGGGTCGCACCTTCAGGAACATGGACGTGAATATCCTTCTGGTTAAGAGAATCACTACTGATTCCCAAAAGCGCCGCACGACTTTTGATGAAAAATTCCGCCGCTTGGATCGATTCTTTCATCACATCGCCCAGTTTTCCCGTAGAAGTCACCTGGCCTTTACCAGGGACGGTCACCGCTTCTATATTCAGCATCTCGCCGCCAACTTCAGTCCATGCAAGCCCTGTGGTCACGCCAATCAAATCTTCACTTTCGATCTCGCTGTGTCGGAATTTCTGCACTCCCAGATATTCTTCAAGGTTGTCAGGGGTGATCACTACCTTATCTAATGTGCCCTGCACGATTCGCGTGGTCACCTTACGGCAGATACGCGCGATCTCACGCTCAATGTTACGCACACCGCTTTCTCGCGTGTAGCCACGAATTACCGCGCGAATTGCCTCGTCCTCGATAACAATCTCATCTTTGAGCAGACCATTCGCCTCCACCTGCTTACTGAGCAGGTGACGCTTGACGATCTCAACCTTTTCATCCTCGGTATAGCCCGAAAGACGGATGATCTCCATCCGGTCAAGCAGCGGTTGCGGCATGTTCAGCGTATTGGCCGTGGTCACGAACATCACATCTGATAAATCGTATTCAATCTCAAGATAGTGGTCTTGAAAAGTTGCATTCTGTTCAGGATCAAGCACCTCGAGCAAAGCTGATGACGGATCACCCCGCCAATCACTGCCCATCTTATCGACCTCATCTAGTAACATCAGCGGATTGCCTGAACCCACTTTCTTGATTCCTTGGATAATTTTACCCGGCATAGAGCCAATATAAGTGCGGCGATGTCCTCTAATCTCGCTTTCGTCTCTGATTCCGCCCAAGGCAAATCGCGTGAATTTCCTGCCGGTGGCACGCGCAAGCGACTCACCAAGCGACGTCTTGCCTACGCCCGGAGGCCCCACAAGGCACAAAATAGGCCCTTTAATCTTGCGCACCCGATGCTGGACCGCAAGATATTCGATGATACGGTCTTTTACCTTATCAAGGCCATAATGGTCGGCATCGAGAATCTCTCTCGCCTTTACAATATCGGTTTTAATCCGGGTTTTCTTTTTCCACGGCAGACTAAGCAAGGTGTCTATATAATTACGCACCACGCTGGATTCTGCACTCATCGGGCTCATGCTTTTCAGCTTTTTGATTTCAGAGGTGACTTTTTCACGGGCTTCCTTCGTCAGTTTAACCTTTTGCGCCTTTTCCTCTATTTCAGAGAGTTCGCTTCGGCCTTCATCACCATCACCAAGTTCTTTTTGGATCGCCTTAATCTGCTCATTTAGATAATACTCGCGCTGCGATTTTTCCATCTGTCGCTTAACCCGGTTGCGAAGGCGCTTTTCCACCTGCATCACGCCGATTTCATTGCTCATTAACTCGAAAATTAGATCGAAACGCTTGGCCACATCGCCGGTCTCAAGCAAAAGCTGCTTGTCAGCAATTTTTACCATCAGATGAGACGCTATGCTGTCCGCGAGTTTCCCGCCGTCCTCGATTTGGCTAAAGGCCTCCATCACATCGGGTTGGATTTTTTTATTCAGTTTGATGTATTGCTCAAACTGCTGGAGTGCAGCACGCCCCATAGCCTTCAGTTCGATAGGATCGTCCGCCTTTTCATCACTGACTTCCAAGGCCTCAGCTGTAAGAAACCGCTTGTTATCGATAAAGCCGTTAATCGCGACTCTGCTACCGCCTTCAACCAGCACCTTGATCGAGCCATCAGGCAGTTTCAATATCTGCAAAACCGTGCCCAGCGTCCCCATCGTGTGAAGCCCATCAGAATTTGGGTTTTCCTCAGTTGCATCCCGTTGTGCAACTAACAGAATCTGCTCGTTGTTGCTCATCACTTCTTCAAGAGCGTGTACCGATTTCTCGCGTCCCACAAATAGCGGGACGACCATATGCGGAAAGACGACTATATCCCGAAGCGGTAAAACAGGATAGGTTGCAGGAGTAGTTTGAGGGGTCTCATTCATTATTATTTCTCACCAAATAGAAAACAGAAACACGTTGTTTCATGTATACACTAATTATGTGGTCTTAAAGTAATGATATTCAAGATACTTGCCCATCTTTCAGGCCACTCCTCATCGGCTTAGCCCTTTTTAACATCCTCATGGACGAATAAAGGCGCCTTGCCTTTGTTGATCACATCAGCGTTCACGATGACTTCCATGATATCACTAGATGAGGGCAGATCAAACATGCAGTCCATCAGGGCTGATTCAAGAATGGCCCGAAGCCCTCGTGCGCCAGTCTTGCGTTTCATCGCCTTTTTAGCGACCGCCACCAACGCATCCTTACGAAATTCTAGTTGAACGCCATCCAAATCGAATAACACTTGGTATTGCTTGGCCAATGCATTTTTTGGCTCAGTGAGGATTCTGATCAACGACTCCTCATCGAGATCATCAAGAGTCGCCAAGACTGGCAACCTGCCAACAAATTCGGGAATCAAGCCAAATTTCAGTAAATCTTCAGGCTCAACGGCAGCGATTCGTTCGCCCAAACTCCGGTCATCGGCCGCCTGAACATCAGCACCAAAACCAATAGAGGTTCCTTTATTGCGGTTAGCGATGATTCTATCGAGACCGGAAAAAGACCCACCACAAATAAATAGAATATTGGTTGTATCTATCTGCAAAAATTCTTGCTGTGGATGTTTGCGTCCCCCTTGCGGTGGTACCGAGGCAACGGTTCCTTCCATAATTTTCAATAACGCTTGCTGAACACCCTCGCCTGACACATCCCGCGTGATCGAAGGATTATCTGATTTACGCGAGATCTTATCGACCTCATCTATATAGACGATCCCGCGTTGCGCACGCGCGACATCGTAATCGGCCGCCTGTAATAGTTTCAGAATAATATTCTCGACATCCTCGCCGACATACCCCGCTTCAGTCAGGGTGGTCGCGTCCGCCATCGTGAAAGGAACATCGATAATCCGCGCCAGCGTCTGCGCCAGCAAAGTCTTGCCACATCCCGTAGGGCCGATCAGCATGATATTAGATTTTGAAACCTCAACATCGTCAGAGGTTTCGAGGTGTGCCAGCCTTTTATAGTGGTTATACACAGCAACCGACAAGACTTTCTTGGCCTTCGTCTGGCCGATCACATAATCATCAAGGAAATTGCAAACCTCACGCGGGGTTGGAATACCGTCCCGAGGAGAATCGGCTAAAGACTTATGCTCTTCCTTGATGATGTCCATGCACAGCTCAACGCACTCGTCACAGACATAAACCGTCGGGCCAGCAATCAGTTTTTTCACCTCATGCTGGCTTTTCCCGCAGAACGAACAATAGAGGGTGGCTTTCGTCTCGGATGACTTATCGCCGGAATCAGACATCACTCACTCCTAAGGTAAAGAAAAAACATCTTAAATACTAATCTAGCGTCTCAAATACTTTTTTCAAACTGTTTATCACAATTATATAATTTTATCTGGCTATTTGCTTTTTGGTTTAGGTCTTTTATCGACCACTTTATCGATTAAACCATGCGCGCATGCCTCATCAGGAGTCATAAAGGTATCACGCTCCATGATCTTTTCAATTTCTTTTAACGGCTTGCCGGTATGCTTGACATAAATGCTATTGAGCCTTTCTTTTAAGCTCAGAATTTCCCTTGCGTGAATTTCTATATCCGTCGCTTGTCCTGAAAAACCGCCGGACGGCTGGTGCGTCATAATTCTTGAATTAGGCAGGGTGAATCTTTTGCCAGCGGCCCCTGCCATGAGCAACAGCGAGCCCATAGACGCGGCTTGCCCGATGCACACCGTAGATACATCAGGACGGAGATATTCCATCGTGTCGTAAATCGCTAGGCCTGAGGTTACGATCCCGCCGGGCGAGTTGATATACATCGAAATGTCTTGTGATGGGTTCTCGCTCTCAAGAAACAGAAGCTGAGCGCATACCACCGATGACACCGCATCGTCTATTGGCCCAACTACGAATATAATGCGCTCTTTGAGCAGCCGTGAGTAAATATCATATGCACGCTCGCCACGATTCGATTGCTCAACAACCATGGGAATTAATGCGGATGAAGTAGGAGTAGTATCTGTGGTCATAGCAATGCGCCTTATCAAAATGCCTCATGCCTAAATAAGCATAGTCGAATCATTTTCAATATACTTATTTCTTCGCCGCCGGTTTTTTAGAGGCTGTTTTAGCCTTAGCCACCGGCTTTTTAGAAGGCACTTTGGCTTGAGGCACCGACTTCTTAGGGGTTGTTTTGGCCTTAGCCGCCGGCTTTTTAGAAGGCGCTTTGGCTTGAGGCGCCGACTTCTTAGGGGCTGTTTTGGCCTTAGCCGCCGGCTTTTTAGAAGGCGCTTTGGCTTGAGTGGCTTTTTGCTTGGGCTTTTCTTCATCCTCACGATAAAGCTCTTCAACCGTGATCAGTTTTTCAGTCACCTTGGCGTTGCTAAGAATATGATCGATCACCTTACCCTCAAAAATCGGCCCAGTGAGTTGCTGGGCAGCGTTGGGATTCTGCTGAAAATATTCAATCACCCGCTGCTCTTGACCTTGATGGCGGCGCGATTCCGTAAAAATCGCCTTTTGCTTTTCTTCATCAGTCACCTGCAAATTATTGGTACGACCGATTTCCGTCAACACCATCCCAAGACGCACTCGGCGACGAGCAAGCATTTCAGCATCAGCCTTCTCATCGGCCGTCATCCCCTCATCGACCGCGTGATCATGGTCGTGGTCATGGTCATGGTCGTGCTCGTGGTCATCTGCGTCCGGCTTAAGGTTTTTGCAAAGACTTGCGTATTCCGCATCATAAAGCGTTTGCGGAATCTCGATAACCCCGCACGCTTCATCAACAGCATCTAGCACCGAAGTTTTAATCCGCAAACTCGCCGCCTGCTGGTGTTGCCGCACGATCTGCTCGGTCATCGCTTTCTTCAGCGCATTCAGGTCATCAAGCCCTAAACCCTTGGCGAACTCATCATCGATCTTGATGTCGCCATCCTCACGCAATTCCTTGATGCTCACCTCAAAAACCGTGTCCACGCCCGCTAAATTTTCTACCTGATAGTCTTTAGGAAAAGTGACCTTAATCTCACAATCCTTCCCGGACATCTTGCCAATCAACCCGTCTTCAAAGCCGGGAATAAAACTGTTTGAGCCAATTTTGAGGCTATGGCCTTCGGCACTTCCACCGTCAAAAGCCTTGCCATCAATCTTGCCGACAAAATCGATCACAACCGTATCCCCTGGTTTCACAGCGCGCGCCTTCTTCACCTCGACGGTCGGCTTATTCTGCTCAGCGAGTTGCTCGATTGCCTGATCGACTTCTTTATCACTGATCTTAATAGCCACGGTTTCAACAGAGATTTTTTTAAGATCAATCTCAGGAATTTCAGGCAGAGTTTCAAGCGAAACTGTGGCTTTCAGATCACCACCTTCTTCATATTCCGAGACATTGAGCGCAGGGTTACTTGCAGGACGCAGATCATTATCCTTGATAATCCCTTGCATCGCTTCATCAAGCGCGCTTTGCAAAACCTCGCCCTGCAGCTGCTTGCCGTAACGCATTTTAACAATTCCCGGCGGCACCTTACCCGGACGAAAGCCAGGCATTCTGATTTCAGTCGCCAATTCTGCTATACGCGCATCCATGCGTTTACCAATCTCGCCTGCGCTGAGATTTATCGCAAATTCGCGCTTTAGCCCATCCTTTGAAGTCTCTGTCACACTCATAATTTTCCGCCTATCTTATTCTACCGGTTAGTCTGGTGGGGCGAGTGACCGGATTTGAACCGGCGGCCTCCAGAACCACAATCTGGCGCTCTAACCACCTGAGCTACACCCGCCATCAGCAAGAAGTCATATAGTGATGCTTGCCAATCGTCAAGAGTGGCATATAGACATAAAACAGATGTCATGCTTAGATACGTTATGAAAACGATGCTTAACCATAACGCTTGCAATTTAGGAACAGAAACAGCTTTCACCGTGTTGGCGCGTGCAGCCGAACTCGAACGCCAAGGTATGAATGTTATCAATCTAGGCATCGGACAGCCAGATTTTGCAACACCTGATCATATTGTTGACGCTGCCATTAAAGCACTCAAAGACGGGCATCACGGCTATACGGCCTCATCGGGAATCCCCGCATTGCGCGCTGCTGTCTCCGCAGATATTGAGGCGCGGTATCATGCCGAAATATCCCCCGATCTAATCCAGATTCTGCCGGGCGGCAAAGTGGTTATCTTTTTCGCCGCTATGTTGCTCGGTGGTGAGGGGCGCGAGATTATCTATCCCGACCCTGGTTTTCCAATTTATGCCTCCGCGGTTAGGTTCAGCGGCGCCGCGCCTATCCCCTACCCACTCATCGACACTAATAATTTCTCCCTGAACGCTGATGATATTTTCGAGCGCATTACGGACAAAACCAGCCTTATCATTATTAACTCACCAGCCAATCCAACCGGCGGGGTGACATCACGCGAGGAAATCGCCAAACTGATCAAAGGACTCGCCGATTACCCCCATGTCACCTTGATGGCTGATGAGATCTATGACCGTCTCGTCTTCGATGGGCATCAGATGACAAGTTGCCTCACCTTTCCCGAGATCGCCGACCGGTTGATCATCCTCAATGGCTGGTCAAAAACCTATGCAATGACTGGCTGGCGACTGGGTTATGCAGTCTGGCCGGCCTCAATGATGGAGGCCGCAGACCGCTTGGCGATCAACGTCCATTCCTGCGTCAATGCCGCCGCTCAATATGCCGCGATGACCGCTCTGCAAGGCGATCAGGAGTGCGTTGAGGCCATGCGGCAAAGTTTTCAACGCCGCGCAAAACTGATCGCCTCCGGGCTAAACGCATTGCCCGGGGTGACCTGCCGCGCGCCATCGGGTGCTTTTTACGCTTTTCCCAATATCACCGGGACTGGGATGACGTCCTCGGCCCTACAATCAGCTTTACTGGAGGAGATGGGGGTCGCTGTGGTTAGCGGCACGAGTTTCGGTAATGAAGGTGAAGGCTATCTCAGATTTTCCTGTGCAAGTGCTGATGAGGCGATCAGCGAAGCGATTTGGCGGATGGGTGAATTTTTATCGCGCCCTCGTTAATTTCACTGATTAATTTTTAAGCAAATTGCCTATATTTTAATCATTTATTTGCACGTCGCCAAATTAAAACCTTGATATTATATTTCAATAAATATATTTATTTATTTAATAATAAAAGATAATAAAAATATTTTATTTTATTGGCACGGTTATTGCTTGTTATCTTGTATCTGTTAGGAGGATTACATGAAAAAGCTCGAAGCAATCATCAAACCGTTCAAATTGGATGAGGTCAAAGAAGCCTTACATGAGATCGGTATTCAAGGGATCACAATCATTGAAGCCAAAGGTTTTGGCCGCCAAAAAGGACATACCGAACTTTATCGAGGCGCCGAGTATGTCGTGGACTTCCTCCCTAAGGTCAAAATAGACGTCATCCTTGAGGATAGCCAAGTAGAGACAGCGATCGATGCCATCCTGAGCACAGCAAATACAGGACGCATAGGTGACGGCAAGATCTTTATCTCACCAATTGAAGAAGTTATCCGTATCAGAACAGGCGAACGCGGCTCTGATGCTATCTAACCCCCCTAGCTATGAAAGAAAAAAAAATGTCTGATATCAAAACTATCATCGATTTCATCAAAAATAATGAAATCAACTACGTTGACCTGCGATTCACCGATCCCTGCGGGAAAATGCACCACATCACCCAGCACGTCGATACGATCGATGAGGATGCGCTTGAAGAAGGGTTTATGTTTGATGGCTCATCCATCAATGGATGGAAGGCGATCAATGAATCCGACATGATGCTCAAGCCTGATCTTGAGCGCTTCCATATTGATCCGTTTTTCGCACAACCCACCTTGGCAGTGTTCTGCGACGTGCTTGAGCCATCAACTGGCGTGGCTTATGAACGCGACCCTCGCTCAACCGCTAAAGCCGCCATTATTCATATGGCTTCGATTGGTCTTGCTGACACCGCATTTTTCGGCCCTGAAGCCGAGTTTTTCATCTTTGATGACGTGCGTATAGACGTCGGAATGAACAAATCTATCTATGAAGTCGATTCAGTTGAAGGCCCCTATAACTCAGGGCGGCGCTATAAAGAAGGTAACATGGGACACAGACCCGGCATTAAAGGCGGATATCTTCCCCTCCCCCCTGTGGATAGCGGGCAGGATATCAGAGCAGAAATGCTCTCGGTCATGGCCGATATGGGTGTTTCCGTCGAAAAACATCACCACGAAGTCGCCCCCTCACAGCATGAACTCGGCATAAAATTCGGCACTCTGCTTGAAACTGCTGATAATATGCAGATTTTTAAATACGCTGTCCACCAGGTTGCTCACATTTATGGTGTCACGGCAACCTTCATGCCAAAACCTATCGCTGGGGATAACGGGTCGGGGATGCATGTCCACCAATCACTATGGCAGGGGGGCAAGCCTCTGTTTGCTGGAAATGGCTATGCTGACCTGTCTGAGATGGCGCTCCATTATATCGGCGGGATTATCAAGCACGCCAAAGCACTCAATGCTTTCACCAATCCCTCTACTAATTCCTATAAACGCCTGATCCCAGGATATGAAGCACCGGTTTTGCTCGCCTATTCTTCGCGCAATCGTTCAGCTTCATGTCGAATTCCGTTTGTTAACAACCCCAAAGCTAAGCGTGTAGAAGTTCGTTTCCCTGATGCTATGGCTAATCCCTATCTTGCCTTTTCGGCGATGCTGATGGCCGGGCTCGATGGCATCCATAACAAGATCAACCCTGGCGATGCTATGGATAAAGATCTTTATGATCTGCCACCGGAAGAACTAAAAAATATTCCGACCGTCTGTAGCTCTTTGAGAGAAGCTATCAATGCTTTAGACGTTGACCGCGAATTCCTGATGCAAGGCGATGTTTTCACCAATGATCAGATCGATGCCTATATAGAACTCAAAATGGAAGAAGTGGTCGCTTTTGATCAAGCGCCTCACCCCATCGAGTTCAAAATGTATTACTCAAGCTAAGCAGCGCGGCCTTGAAAAGGCAAAACTGAAGGGATTAAACTGAAGAATAAACCTCCGGAGCGAGGGCGCCGGAGGTCTATTTTGCCAAAAAATACCCCTTTAACGCAATTTTAAGCCAAAACTGGCTTCAATAATACCAATTATTGTGGTATAATCCAGCCTCATTACAATATCAGGTATTTTATATCCGGCAGCTATGGCTAGTATTCTTGCAGATTCTGAACTCTATTCCGCCGCCGAGATCGAAGTTCTCGAAGGGCTTGAACCAGTAAGAAAAAGGCCGGGGATGTATATCGGCGGCACCGATGAGCGCGCCCTGCATCACCTCGCCACCGAAATCATCGATAACGCGATGGATGAAACGGTCGCGGGGCATGCTAATGTGATCGACGTTAACCTCGCCGCCGATGGTAGCGTCACCATCTCAGATAACGGGCGCGGGATTCCCGTGGACTCCCACCCTCGCTTTCCCGATAAATCAGCACTTGAAGTGATTATGACAACCCTGCATGCCGGAGGGAAGTTTGGCGGCCAAGCCTATTCAACATCAGGTGGATTGCACGGCGTTGGCGCATCGGTGGTTAACGCATTATCGAGCGAGATGGTTGTGGAAGTCGCCCGAAATAAACGGCTCTATCGCCAACGATTCTCGCGCGGACACGCTGTTAGTACGTTAGAGCAACTCGGCGATATTTCAAACCGACGCGGAACACGCGTTCATTTCTTACCCGATGCAGAAATATTCGGCGAGGACACCCGATTCAGACCAGCCGCGCTTTATCGCATCATTAGATCAAAAGCCTATCTTTTCGCTGGAGTCAAAATGCGCTGGTCATGCGACCCTTCGCAGATCAGTGATGATACGCCAAGCGAGCAGGTGATCACCTACGCTGGCGGCTTGTCAGATTTTCTCATCGATATCACCACCGATAAAAGAACGCTGATTTCAAATCCTTTCGCCGGTACAGTCACGATCAATGCCGAAAAGATAGAATTCGCCTTGACCTGGTTCGATATGAGCGAGGACGGATTTATCCGATCTTACTGCAACACCGTGCCAACCCCTGACGGCGGAACGCATGAGCAAGGCTTGCGACAATCTATCGCCCGCGCGATGCGAAGCTATGGCGAGCTGGCCGGAGTCAAGAAAGCCGCCGACTTAACCGTAGATGACGTAATGGCGACCGTCGGCGCGATTATATCCATTTTCATCACCGACCCTCATTTTCAAGGACAGACCAAAGACCGATTGGTGAACCAAGATGCAACAAAGTTGGTTGAAACGGCTCTGAGAGACCGCCTTGAAACATGGCTGGCCGCCGACCCCGAACGCGCGTCTTATTTACTTGAGGCAGCGATTGAGCGCATGGAAGAGCGAAAAAAACGCCGCCAAGACAAAGAAGTCGCCCGCAAATCAGCCACCAGAAAATTACGACTTCCGGGCAAACTCGCCGATTGCACCTCGACCAATAACAGCGAGACCGAGCTTTTTATCGTTGAGGGTGATTCAGCGGGCGGTTCAGCAAAACAGGCCAGAGATAGGAAAACTCAAGCCGTGTTGCCCTTGCGCGGTAAAATCCTCAATGTCGCCTCCGCTAGCGATGATAAAGCAAACACCAATCAAGAACTTGCCGATCTGTCCCTAGCGTTGGGGGTACGGCCAGGAAAAGAGTTTTCGCTCGAAGCCTTGCGCTATCATCGCATCATCATCATGACTGATGCTGATGTTGATGGCGCGCATATCGCAGCCTTGCTGATGACTTACTTTTATCAGCAAATGCCTGAACTCATAGAGAGCGGGCATCTTTATATCGCCCAACCGCCGCTTTATCGCCTCGCCCAAGGCGGGCAAGTGCTTTACGCACTAGATGACGCCGGGCGCGATGAGATGATCAAAAACAAGTTTTCAGGACGAGGCAAAATAGAGGTCAGCCGATTTAAAGGGCTTGGTGAAATGCCGCCTCAACAGCTAAAGCAAACAACCATGTCCTCCGAAAGCCGTCGACTTTTGCAGGTTTTCCTCCCCCCGCCTGACCTTTTAGGCGAAGGCGACCGGTGGCGTGTAGATAACCTCGTCACTACATTAATGGGACGTAAAGCCGATAAACGATTCGCCTATATCCGAGATCACGGGCCAGAAGTAATCGGCGTTTTAGATATTTAATGTCTTAACTTGACGCAAGCCTTCGCGTTCTGTAAGAGTCTCATTACTTTGTACGACCAACACAAAATTAGTGTTCGATGACTTCATTCGAAAACCTTGGCCTCAGCGATGATTTGCTTGCCGTGATTGAAGCTTGCGGCTACACCGAGCCAACGCCAGTTCAAGAAAAAACCATTCCTCTTATTCTGATGGGGCGAGATGTTCTCGGCTCAGCACAAACCGGTACCGGCAAAACCGCCTCGTTCCTCTTGCCGATGATCGATATACTCTCTAGCGGCAAGGCCAAAGCCCGGTTACCGCGCTCGCTGATCTTGGCCCCAACCCGTGAACTCGCCGCACAAGTCGCCGAAGCCTTCACGGATCTCTCTAAAAAACACACACTGAACTCCGCCCTCCTGATCGGCGGCGTGAACCTTGCAGAACAAGCGGCCGCGCTTAATAAAGGCGTAGATGTCCTCATAGCAACCCCCGGACGCCTCCTCGATCACTTAGAGCGCGGCGCAGTTCTGTTGCATGACGTAAAAATCCTCGTCATTGATGAGGCGGACAGGATGCTCGATATGGGTTTTATCCCTGATGTTGAGAAAATTACTGGCTTATTGCCAAAAATCAGACAGACATTGTTTTTCTCAGCCACGCTTAGTGATCCGATTTATAAAATCTCTGAAAAATTCGTCCTTAACCCAAAAATCGTCGAAGTCACGCCGCAAGCCACCACCGCTGACACCGTCGAGCAGTTTATCCTCACCGTTGATTCCCGAAAGAAACGCGCCGGATTTATGACACTTCTTGAAAATGAAAACATCACCAACGCCGTGATTTTCTGTAATCGCAAGCGTGATATTTCAGGGCTTAAATCCGCGCTCGAAAAAGACGGGTATAACGTTGTGTCCCTACACGGCGATATGACACAATCCGCGCGTAATGCCGCGCTCAATCAATTCTCTCAAGGCGAAGTGCCATTGATGGTCGCGAGCGATGTCGCCGCAAGAGGGCTTGATATCAAAGGGCTATCGCATGTGTTTAATTTCGATATCCCACATAATCCTGAAGATTATATCCATCGCATCGGACGAACCGGACGCGCTGGGGAATCGGGGCGGGCCTTCACGCTCATCGCCACCGAAGATGATCAGAAATCCCTCGCGGCGATTACGCAATTCATAGGGTCTGATATCGAGGAAATTACACCAGAGAAAAGCGCATCCGTGCGTAAGAAAACCCCGCCCTCATCAAAGAAAACTGCACCCGCACAAGAAGAAAATACACCCTCACCCAAAAAACCGCAGGCGCCCAAATCTCAAACACGGCGTTCTGACGGGCGGCGTTCCGATTCCCAATATCCCGATGAAAGGACCCCGCCACCCGACTGTAGCGGTGACAGTTTTCAGGATAATCAACACACCCCTGCTTTTCTTCTGGGGCGAAAAGATCTTTAGCCAACCGCTCCGATCGCTTTACCAACAATCTCAGACAGATCACGCGACAGGGTTTTGCTGGCTTTAATCTGCCTTAAAGCATCAATCATCAGCGATTGGCGTTTTAAATCATAACGTCCGAATCGCGTAAGAGGTAGAGCCATCCGCGCGGCGACCTGCGGGTTACGCGCGTCAATTCTGGCAATGTGCTGCGCGAGATAAGCGTACCCCTTGCCTGTTTCAGCGTGAAAATTGGGTATGTTTGCCATCGCGAAAACAGACAACACTGATCTTAATTTATTCGGGTTGCCTGCATCGAAAGCCCGATGCTTCATTAACTCATCGCACCGCTCAGATGTCGTCACTAAAGGCGCGGCGGATTCAAGCGCGAACCATTTCTCCATCACCAGACTGTCATTCTTCCAGCGTTCGGCAAATTCAGCGAGAGCCTCGGCGCGTTCAGCCCGCGCAGTTTGGTTAAGCGCACGCAAACCCGCCATCGACACGGTCATATTGGGATGACGAGACAGACGTAAAGATGAAGCAATGGCCCCTTCATCCCCCGCCAGCACGACCATTGCCAAAAGCCTTTCAAGCAGTTTTCTGCCGGCTGAGGTGAGCGCGTCTATGGACGCCAACAATGTTTCAAGATGCTTATCGATATCGCTCTTCATCGCGAGGGTTAAAGCAAGCGATACCTCGCGCCTTGAGCGCCAAATTGCGACCGGGTCCACGTCATTGCGCGCCGATTCGAGAACTTCTTGCGTTGGCAAGCATAGAATCTGCGCCTTTTCAGCATGATCGGTTTGATTATCAGCCAAAACCGATGAGAGAGATTTGGCCAGCGATAAGATTTTTTCTGGTTTTCTTGCATCATCAAGAATCAAATCACTCATCAGGGTTTGTCCCGAGTCCCATCGCCCAAAAATATCAGAATCCGATGACAGTAATTGCAGGCGCTCATCGGTGGTTAAATCATCCTTGATGATCACCGGAGCCGAGAAATTACGCAGAATAGAAGGCACCGCTCCCTCGGGAACATTGGTGAAGGTGAATTGGTTTTTTTTCTTATCTATCAGCAGAACTTTTTCATCCGCAATGTGATTCTCGCCCTCCAGCGTCACTTTGAGAGGGGCGCCATCAGCGCCGAGCATGCCGACGGTAATCGGAATCAGCAGTTCATGCCGCGGCCCGTTCTGGGGTAATTCTGGAATCGATTGCTCAAAGGTTAATGTCAGGGTCTGGTTCTTCTGATCATAGGCGCGCCCAACCGACACATGAGGCGTCCCCGCCTGTTCATACCAATGGCGGAATTGGGTGAGATCGATATTCCCTGCTTTTTCCATCGATTCGACAAAATCCTCACACGTCGCGGCCGAGCCGTCATGGGTTTTGATATAATGGTCAATTCCTTTCATGAACCGATCATGCCCCAGCATGGTGCTGATCATCCTGATCACTTCCGCGCCTTTTTCATAGACTGTTGGTGTGTAAAAATTATTGATCTCCATATAAAAATCAGGGCGAATCGGATGCGCTGTCGGCCCTGAATCCTCAGGAAATTGCACCGAGCGCAACAACGCCACATCCCCCGCCCGCTTAACCCCGCGCGAGTGCATATCGGCGCTAAACTCCTGATCGCGGAACACCGTCAGTCCTTCTTTCAGCGTCAACTGAAACCAGTCACGACACGTGATTCTATTGCCTGTCCAGTTATGAAAATACTCATGGGCAATGATCGCCTCGACATTATCCAGATCGTCATCACTCGCCGTCCTCCCATCAGCCAGAACATATTTTGAATTGAAGATATTCAGCCCCTTATTTTCCATAGCTCCCATGTTGAAATAGCTGACCGCCACGATCATGAAAATATCGAGGTCATAGCTGAGACCATAAACCTCCTCATCCCACTTCATCGACTTCTTGAGGCTTTTCATCGCGTGATCTGTCAGGGCTGTATTACCTTTTTCCACGTAGATTCTCAGCGTGACGTCCCGGTTTTCCATCGTCTTGTAATGATCCTCAACGTGATCAAGATCCCCCGCCACTAATGCGAAAAGATAAGATGGTTTTGGATGCGGATCATGCCATTCGGCAAAATGACGACCGTCCTTTAATGTCCCACTAGAAACCAGATTGCCGTTAGACAATAAGGTCGGAAAAGCGTTATCCGCTTCTATTCTCGTGGTGAAAACAGACAATGTATCAGAGCGATCAGGATACCATGTGATATGACGAAATCCTTCAGGTTCGCATTGCGTGCAATACATCCCATTTGACAGATATAAACCTTCAAGAGCCGTGTTTTTTTTGGGGTAAATTGTCACCCGCGTTGAAACTACCACCGGCTCTGAAATCTCAAGAGCGATCTCGCCGGCGGCGATGGACTCCTGCTCCGGCTGGTACGGTGAGCCGCCAATCGTCATCGCGTCTAAGGTTAGACCTTCGCCGCCATACAGCCTGAATATCCCGCCACCTTCTACCATTGGGCGCAGATCTATTTCAGTATCGATCGTGGTGTGGTCCGAAAAAATCCTCACCGTCAGCCGCGTTGCATCCACTGCGTGGGCTGGCGGTCTGTAATCCGATCGTTTGACAAGAGAATCACCCATATGCTGAGAAATCACGAAGATCCACTGTTTTCACGAGTCGTCGTATAAGCCTCAAAACAGTGTGTGTTGCAATATGGCTTGCCTGATACTACTTCATCGCCACAGAATTTGAATTTCGTCGATTTTGGATCGCCAATCGGCCAGCTGCATTTATTATGAGACCAGTTGATTTTCCGCAAAACCAATTTTAGCGGAATATCTTTCCGATCAAGAATATCCGGTGTTTTCAAGACTTTTTTACGCCGCTCTTTACCCCCACTACCACTGATAAAGCCCTTGATTGGCGATTGCCGCTTTGGCAAACCAAGGCGGTGTATCTTTCCCGCAACCGCATTGCGAGAGCACCCCAATGCCTCGCCGATTCGAGAAATAGACACCCCCTCCTTCCAGAGTTTCTTGAGCTCCGTGAGCTTTTCATCATCCCATTGTTTTATTGTGGTCATCGTCGTTCCTTTGTGGATAGTCTTGTGTCGTTATAAGGCAAATCAATCCCAAGCGTCAATAAAGCGGCCGATGAGATCAAGCTGATAATCAAGCATATAACGCCCTTTATGATATGTCAGCCCCTGATCCTTGGCCTTCTCTAGCCATTTGGTCATTTCAGGCTTCATAATGATATCGGCGACCACCGCATCATTTTCAATCCCTTCAAGAGAAAGAGGAAAAGGATCATCAGGTTTAAGACCTAAATTGGTCGCGTTGATGATCAGCCCTGCCCTCGCCTTGACGTCCTCAAACTCATTATCAAGCTCCTTCAGGGACGACGATGAGATGGGGATATTTTTGTGATATTTTCTGACAAGTTCCACGACTTCTGCTGCTTTTTCAGGCGTTCGGTTAGCGATGTGAATTCCCGCAACTGAAGACTCCGCCAGCGCCATGACAATCGCGCGCGCCGCCCCACCCGCGCCGATGACCAAAACCTGACGTCCGGCCGCTTGATGCCCTTGGGCGATGAGCCCGGCAATAAACCCTTTACCGTCAAAATTGCCGCCAATCAATCGGCCTTGATCAAAACGCACCACATTAACCGCGCCAGAAGCCTCAGCCGCTACGTCACGCTCATCGCATAACTCCGCCATTGGCATCTTGTGCGGAATCGTCACCACAACCCCGCCCATATTCGGCATCAATATCAGCATTCTGATCGTCTCCTCAAGATGTTGCGGCAAAATGTGAAACGGTAGCATCACCGCATCAATACCCTTTTCCGCAAATACAGGATTAAACACCATCGGCGCACGAACGTGGCTTATAGGATCAGCGATTACGCCATAAAGTTTTGTCTTGCCAGTAATGAAAGCGTTTTCGCTCATCAGACTATCCCGTTGTGTCGCCAAGTTGATACAGTGCGATACTATCCAGCAAAGCGGGGGCTTTGGTCAAGGAGGAGATTGCCTTGGCCGTGCGCGCCGCTTGCTCATGCGCCAGTGATTCCGCCTTGGCCACCGTTATCTGCTCAAAAGTTATTTCATCTTGCGGCTTAAGCCGCGCGAGGGCGGCGAGATCGGCGCTGATCACTGTGGCTATCTTGGTATACCCCCCCGTTGTTTGGTGATCCGCCAGTAAAATTATTGGCATCCCATCTCCAGGCACCTGAACAGACCCTGTTACAATTCCGTCTGATGCGATATCAGCGTTATCCCGGTGCTCGAGCTTTGCCCCTGTAAGGCGCATCCCCATCCTGTTCAACGCCGGGCTTACAAGATATTTGTGAGATAAAAAGGTTTTTAACGCCCCATCAGTGAAACGGTCATCCTGCGGCCCCAAAACAACCCTAAAACTGTAGCGTTTATCAAAAAGCGCAGTATCGGTGAGCATCAGATCATCTGCTGGTTTTTCTGCTCCTTCACTCGCCGGCGCATCAAGGGCGAGTGTATCGCCAGGCCTTAGCAACCGGCCGTCAACTCCGCCAATCATCGCGCTTGGCGATGTCGACGCTGAGCCATATAGAAGCGGCACGTCTATCCCGCCCTCAATCGCCAAAAACACCGTGTTTGTGCCGGTGAGTACGTTAATTTTAAGCGTCATACCAGCGGTGATCCGAAGAGAGCGGTTAGGCGGCAGGGTGATCGCCTGTCCAAATGCATCTTCAAGAGTCATCGTATCTGCAATTGTTCCCGTCAGCGCAACTCTTCTCGGCTGCGTGAAGTGCATCGCCACCCCGCCAAGGCATATCTCAAGCCCTGCGGTCATCGCTTGGTTACCCACCAAGGCATTACCCACCACCATCGCGGCACGGTCCAGTGCCCCCCCTTCAGGAACACCGAAAGCCTGATGGCCTTTCCGGCCCCCATCCTGGATGGTGGTGTAAGCCCCGGTTTGGGAAAATGTTATCGCCGCCCTCACCCATCATCTCCAAAATAATAATCGCCAGCGTCTTCCATTTTTTTTATCATATTAAATTCTTTTATATCAATTCTCTGAAAGGTTATTTTATCACCTTGTGAGAACAAAATTGGATCTTCTTTTCGCGTATCAAATAGCTTTATTGGCACCTGCCCGATCAGATTCCACCCCCCCGGTGATGCCATCGGATAAATCACCGTTTGGTCCATCGCGATGCCGATAGACAATTCAGGCACTAACTTGCGCGGCGTTTTTCGGCGCGGCAGATATAAGGTCTTATCAACGCCTTTCATGTAAGCAAGCCCGGGCAAAAACCCCATAATCGCGACTTCAAGCGTCGCTGCGGTATGCCGTGCGATCACTTCATCGCGGCTCAACCCTGTTCTACTGGCGACTTCAGCGAGGTCCGGGGCGTAATCATCATCATAAAGGGATGGTATCACCCAATGCCGCCCCACCACGGCCTTGCTGTCATCAAGATCATCGATCATTGGTGACAGCACCGCCTCAAGCGCCGAACCTGAAATTTTTAGCGGGTTTATATGGATTAATAAATTGGCTAACCCCGGCGTTAAATCCTCGATTCCATCCATATCGATGCCGCCCAACCTACCACTGGAGATTTTTTCTCTGATCTTGCCCGCCAAAGCCCTTACTAACCTGCCCGCCTTATCCCGCGGATGATCAGCAAAATTGACGATCAGGCCGCTATCACCCGCCGCCAACCACCGCCTGAAACCATCGCTTTGTTTTCGCCTATCTTTAGTCATCGTTTTTGATACGGCATATAAAAGCAATTGAAAAGCTTTCACGGTTGGCGATATGATGCGCGTAATGACTGTTTTTAATCTCAATGCTGACATCGCTGAAGGATATGGGGCTTGGCAAAGTTCTAATGATGACGCTTTGCTTGAGGTTATATCTTCGGCGAATATCGCCTGCGGCTTTCATGCCGGAGATTATAACATTATGGGCAAAACGATGCTCAAAGCCGCGACTAACGGGGTGAGCATCGGTGCGCATCCGGGCTTTTATGACTTGCACGGATTCGGGCGGCGACGCCTTAACCTATCTCTTGCTGAAATTGAGCGTTTAATCGCCTACCAGCTCGGGGCAGCGATCGGCATCGCTAATCTAGTTGGGCTTAAGGTCACCCACGTCAAACCCCATGGAGCACTAAACAATATGGCGGCGAGTGACCGTGATCTATCGGATGCTATTGTCTTGGCCATTAAAGCGGTCGACCGTGAACAGATTCTTCTCGCGCCGGTGCTCAGCGAAATGGTCAAAGCCGGACACGCCCAAAACCTCAAAGTCGCTGAGGAAATTTTCGCCGATCGCGCCTATATGCCTGACGGACAACTCGTTTCCCGCGAGCGCGATGACGCCATGATCACCGACCCTAGCATTGCCTTGAGGGGCGCGCTTGCAATGCTGACTGACTGTAAAATCACTGCGGTTGACGGCACTAAACTGGCAATCACCCCGCATTCTCTCTGCGTTCACGGCGATGGAGAGTCGGCGGTGGACATGGCCCAAAAACTCAAAGAGGGCATTGTTCAGGCAGGGTTGGTTGCAAAAACTCTGCCCCAGATTATCACCTGATCATTCTTCGTCAGGCGTTGCCGGGCTGAAGGTCAAGGACGCCGAATTGATGCAGTAGCGCTCGCCGGTCGGCTGAGGGCCGTCAGAAAAAACATGCCCTAAATGCGCCTCGCATTTCTCGCAATGAACCTCGGTTCTGCTCATAAAGAATGACCTATCCTTCCGTTTGGCAACAACGGATTCATCGATCGGCTGCCAGAAACTCGGCCAACCCGTGCCGCTATCGTATTTTTCCTTAGATGAAAAAAGCGGCTCACCGCAACAGATGCAAAAATACTCACCCTCGTCCTTATTGTCCCAATAAGCCCCAGTAAAAGCAGGTTCAGTTCCATCGCACCGCGTTACCTTATATTGCTCATCGGTCAGTTGTTTTTTCCATTCCTCATCGGTTTTAGTAATTTTTGCCATTATCATCGCTCCTTCGTTATTCACTCCGGGATTGGAGAGTGCGACAGAGATTAGCTGTCATGATGATTCTTATCGCCGTTGTTATCAAGCACATGCCCCCGAAAATCCAAGCTAGCAAAGAAAAATAATTGGGAAAACAGCAAATCAACACCATGAAGGTAAAAGTCTCAAAACCTTCCGTCAAGCCGCCAAGATAGTAAAACTCTTTTCTAACCGGCAAGGATAACTCAACGTCATGCTTAGCGGTGATAATCGCATGGGCCAAAAAGGATGAGGTTGTTCCGATATAGCTCGTCACCAGAAAACACGCGGCGAGAGCCCACTTAGGGTCGGCAATTGCAAAAGCCAGAGGAATAGAGGCGTAAAAGATGAAATCGATGACAATATCGAGATAACCGCCAAGATCACTGCTACCCTTGATCCGTGCAACCGTGCCATCTAACCCATCCGCCAACCGGTTTAAAAGAATAAACGCAAGCCCCAAAATCATCTGATTCTGAGTAATCAAAAGAAAGGCCGTCACCCCAAAGACACTACCGACCACCGTGATTTGGTTGGCTGAAACACCCGCGTATACGAACTGGCGGGCTAAGGGCCGCAATGTTTTTTCAATAACAGGAAACAATCTCGCATCAAACATAAGCGGCTATTGATTAGGAATAACAAATACTTGATCAGGATAGATTAAATTAGGATCGAGAATTTCTTGCCTGTTCGATTGATAGATATCAATATAGCGAATCCCTTTGCCATAGGTCTGATAAGCGATTCGCCATAATGCATCACCGCGCTGAATAATAACCAGGCGCCGCGCGCCATCCAATATCTGCTCAAGTTTTTTCTTGATCAGCCTCACCTTTGCAGAGGCTAACTCCTCGCCATCGGGTGAGGTCAGTGTGACAATCACGTTAAAAGCCTCAAGACCTTGTGGTATATCTGCTTCAGCCTTATATCCCCCCTTACCGTCGCGTACGGCGACCACTGGCTCACCTGCGACCTTGACCACAAGAATCCCAAGTTCATCTCCGGTCTCATCCCCGGGCTCATCTCCAAAAACACCGCCGACAATCAACATTTCAGTTTGAGATAGTGCCTCGACATGACGAATAACCACCGTTGGCATCATCTGTTCTGGCTGTTCTGGCTGTTCCGTCGCCCCAACGTTATCTTGAGTCAGAGTCACCTCAGGCGTGTCGCTGACGACTATTTCCGTCTGGCCGCTAAGACCCAGCGGCGATTGAAGCACTTGCGGGCGGGTCATTTCATCATCGAACGGCACGAGGACCACCAATGGCTCATTGCTTCCCGACCCATCCAGGCTCACCACCACCGCCTCTGTGCTAATGGTCTCATTGCCCTCACTATCGCGCATTGTCACGACCAGTAAATGTTCCCCTTCGGATAAAGCTTCGTCAAGAACAGCCACCCACTCGCCTGAGCCAATAGCCTGAGCCTCACTGATCACATGCCCGTCTTCCGACACGATGATTGTGCTATCCGGCAACGCCTCACCAGACAAAACGACAATACCGTCAGGAGCTACGTTCACCAGCGAAATATGCGGTAGCGAGATTTCTGATTCTCCCTCCGGGTTGCTCGATGCCTCATCGTTGCTAGAATCACTATCAAATTCCCCCTGTTCCGTAGTTGTTTCAGAGGTCGCCTCAAACTCGTCCGGCACCAAAACCACCTCCCCCTGGCTGATAATGTCCTGAACAGGCGTTTGGGGAATTCCGTAGAGATAAACTCCAAAAGCAATCAATCCTATTGCCAAAACAATGGCAATAGCGATATATGAAGGTTTAAATTTACTATTCATGCCTGAAGCCTACATCAGCTAGTATCCGTTGACAACGAAATGATAAGATAATGACGCATCATATATGTCTTTTTGCCGGCTCATCATCCGGAAATGGTGATCAACACACAGTTATGGCCGAAAAGATCGGCGCGATGATCGCAACACGCAAAATGGGCGTGGTTTATGGCGGTGGGCGCACCGGCATGATGGGTAATCTCGCTAAAGGCGCCTTAGACAATAACGGCTATGTGCTTGGCGTTAAACCACATTTTCTGGAAGCCCTTGAAGGTTCTCACAAAAACCTGTCTGATCTCATCCTCACCGACACGATGCATGAGCGAAAAAAAATACTCTATGATAAATCCTCCGCCTTTATCTCATTGCCTGGCGGGTTCGGCACGATGGAAGAAACGCTGGAAGTCATCACATGGCGACAACTCAAAATCCATAACAAGCCCATTTATCTGTTCAATCCAGACGGATATTGGGATCCCATGATCGCTATGTTCCAACACGCCGCAGGCGAAGGATTTATGCAAAGCCAACAACTTAACTTGTTCGAGGCCGTCAACACTCTGGACGATATCGCCGATATTCTTGATCATCTCAAATCCAGACCAAGCGATACGGAAAAAACCAAGCTGATCTAACACAAAGGAGCCATTATGAAGAAAATCAAAGTCAAAAACCCCGTCGTGGAACTCGATGGCGACGAGATGACACGAATCATCTGGAAGAAAATTAAAGACAAACTCATTCACCCCTATCTTGATATTGACCTTAAATACTATGATCTCGGCATCGAAAGCCGCGAGGCCACCGATGATAAAGTCACCATAGATGCAGCGAACGCCATCAAACAACACAGCGTCGGCGTCAAATGTGCGACCATCACCCCTGATGAGGCGCGGGTTAAAGAGTTCAATCTCAAGAGAATGTACCCTTCACCAAATGGCACGATTCGCAATATCCTCGGCGGAATCGTCTTTCGCCAACCTATTATCTGCAAGAATATCCCAAGGCTGGTGCCAAATTGGACTGACCCGATCATTATCGGACGCCATGCTTTCGGCGACCAATACAGCGCAACTGATTTCATTGTCGACAGACCAGGTAAACTCACGATGACATTTGAGCCCGATGACGGCTCACAGCCAATAAGCCGTGAAGTTTTCCAATTCCCAGACCGAGGCGTTGCGCTGGGGATGTATAATTTGGATGAATCAATCAAAGGCTTTGCCCGTGCGTGTTTTAGCTATGGGCTTGATCTGGGTTGGCCGGTTTATCTTTCGAGCAAAAATACGATCCTCAAATCTTATGATGGACGGTTTAAGGATATCTTTGAAGATATTTATAATGCTGAGTTTCGTAAGAAGTTTGAAGCCAAATCAATCACTTATGAACACAGGCTTATCGATGACATGGTTGCCTCGGCATTGAAATGGAACGGAAAATTTGTCTGGGCCTGCAAAAATTATGACGGGGATGTACAGTCCGACACCATCGCTCAGGGGTTCGGCTCGCTTGGGTTGATGAGTTCTGTGCTACTGACCCCGGACGGCCAGACGGTCGAATCCGAAGCCGCACACGGCACGGTCACCCGGCATTACCGCCAGCATCAAGCAGGCAAGCCGACATCGACCAATCCGATTGCTTCTATTTTTGCTTGGACACGCGGGCTTCATTTCAGAGCAAAGTTTGATGACACGCCTTTGCTCACCGATTTTGTGAAAAAACTAGAAGCAACCTGCGTTCAGACGGTCGGAAAAGGCAAAATGACTAAAGACCTCTCGCTACTAATCAACCCTGACCAGCCTTGGCTCACAACCGATGAGTTTCTCGATGCGGTCGATGAAGAATTCAAGCAAGCCATGCAAACCGGCGCGCCCGTTTAAATTTCAAGTGAGTATTTTCCGCGCGTGATCGATGATCGCTTTCATCGTCTCCTCGGCTTTACTCGCGTCCGGGCCGCCAGCTTGCGCCATATCGGCTCGGCCGCCACCGCCCTTACCGCCCAAACACTCCGCGCCAATTTTGACGAGCGCGGCCGCATCGCAGCGCTCAGCCACAGACGGCGTTGACCCCACCACCAAGGATGCCTTCCCCTCAAGCGTAGAGATCAGAACAACCAAGGCTTGGTCATAGTTCTTGATGATTCCATCCGCGATGTTCTTTAATTCTTTCGCTGGAGTATCGGCAAGAATCCGCCGAGCCACTATCACATCGCCAATTTTTTCCTGATCATCCTGCCCATCACTATCACCAGCCGCAAGACGTTGCCGTAATCCGGTAATAACCGTGTCATCCTTGCGCTTATCAGCCAACAAGGTTTTTACTCGGTCAGCCAGTTGCTCAGGTGATGTTTTGATCGCCCGTGAGGAGTCCTCAAGAATAGCAAGGCGCTGGTTAAGCCACTTCATTGCGGTTTCACAGGTTAACGCCTCTATGCGCCGCACTCCACCCGCCACAGCGGATTCAGAAATGATTTTGAACAATCCAATCTCACCAGTGCGTTTGACATGGGTGCCACCGCATAACTCGACCGACCACGCCGCTTTGTTTTCCACCTCACTCGCGCCGCCCATAGAAACCACCCGCACCTCATCACCGTATTTCTCGCCAAAAAGAGCAAGCGCGCCTTCTGCCTGCGCATCATCCTTGGTCATCACCCTCGTTGTCACCTCAGCGTTAAGCAATAAACGGCGATTGACTAGTTCTTCAATCGCCGCCAACTCGTCCGGTGAAACCTGCTTTGTGTGGCTAAAATCAAAGCGCAACCGATCAGGCGAGACCATCGAGCCTTTCTGCGTGATGTGCTTGCCGAGCAACGCGCGCAACGCTTCTTGCAATAAATGCGTGGCCGAATGATTACACCGCAAATACCGCCTTCTTTCAGCATCCACGCGCATCAGGCACGAATCCCCCACTTTTAACGGCGCTGTGACGGTGATTTCGTGAAAAAATACACCCGAGGGGGTTTTCCACACATCGGTTACTTTTGCTAATTCCTCGCCCGATAGATCGTCGATAATCACGCCATGATCGGCAATCTGTCCGCCTGATTCGGCGTAGAACGGCGTTTGGTTAACCACCAAAAATGCTTGATCGCCTGATCCTATCTCATGGACTTGGGCGTCGTTTTGGATCAGCGCGGTGATCGCCGCACTTGTCTGCAACGTCTCATAGCCTAAAAACTCAGTCGCAGCGGCATCCAAGGCCGTATAGACTGGAGCCAACGCCTCGCCGCCCGCCCCCAACCACGATTTTCTTGCTGTTTCCTTTTGCTTCGCCATCGCCGCATCGAAACCCGTCTGGTCCACCGACCAGCCATAGCCCCGCGCCACATCAGCCGTCAGATCAATCGGAAAACCATAAGTGTCATAAAGCCTAAACGCGACCTCGCCGCTCAAAACCTTGCCGCCACCTTCGCCTTTTTTGACCTCATCGGTCAGAATCTTTAGCCCCCTCGCCAATGTTTCCTTAAAACGCTCTTCCTCACCCTTTAAAACTTCAGTCATCAGCTCTTGCGCTTGCCGCAACTCGGTATAATGATCACCCATTTCAGTCACCAAAGTGGGCACGAGTTTATACATAAGCGGGTCAGTGCATCCCATCTGATGCGCATGCCGCATAGCGCGGCGCATGATCCGCCGCAACACATAGCCGCGCCCTTCGTTAGACGGCAAGACCCCGTCCGCGATCAGAAAGCATGATGACCTGAGATGATCTGCGATAACGCGATGCCCAACATTATCATCACCTTCTCCTCCAGTGCCAGAACACTCAAGAGAGGCCCTGATTAGGGTTTGCATCAAATCAATATCGTAATTGTCGTGTACCCCTTGCATAATAGCGGCGATTCGCTCAATTCCCATGCCGGTATCGATGGAGGGTTTTGGCAGTGGCACGCGATCATTGGCGGCACGCTGCTCAAACTGCATGAAAACCAGATTCCATATCTCAATAAACCTGTCGCCATCTTCATCAGGCGAGCCTGGCGGTCCGCCAGCGATCCCCTCGCCGTGATCATAAAAAACCTCTGAACACGGCCCGCACGGCCCCGTGTCCCCCATCGCCCAGAAATTATCCGATGTCTTAATGCGGATAATCCGATCATCCTTCAGCCCCGCGATTTTGCGCCACCATTTTGCCGCTTCGTCATCGTCATGGTAAATCGTCACCAAAAGACGGTCTTTCGGCAAAGCAAAAGTATCTGTGAGCAGATGCCAGGCGAGATGTATCGCTTTTTCCTTAAAGTAATCACCGAAAGAAAAATTGCCCAGCATCTCAAAAAAAGTGTGATGGCGTGCGGTATGGCCAACATTTTCAAGATCGTTATGCTTGCCGCCCGCACGAACGCATTTCTGTGCCGTCACAGCACGAGGAATAGCACGGGTTTCATGCTCTGTGAAAACATTCTTAAACTGCACCATTCCTGAATTGGTGAAGAGCAATGTTGGATCGTTGAAGGGCACAAGCGGGCCTGAAGGCACGATTTCATGATCATGCTCAGCAAAATGCTCTAAAAAAGTTTTACGAATATCGTTGACGTTCATCATCTGACCTTAGATAACCTTCAGGCTTTTTAGGCAACAAACCGCACTTTGTCTAGTCTTGGTGATAATGAAGCCTCCATAAAGAGATGTCTAGCCGATGGAGGATTATCTCTCGCCCCCCAAGCACCCCGCCCCCGATAAAGCCCGTCTTCCTGTCCGGCGGCATAGGGCCAGTTGCATCCGTAAGGCTGGCATCAATACTTCAGGTTTTTTCTCTTACATCCTTATTTCTGGATTTTTTTACCAGATAGCGGCATAATTTCTGTCGCCTCTTGGTATGTGTTCTTGTGTAATTCTTTAAGCAGGTCGGTATATTCCTGACGGTGCCCAACGATAATATCATCTAAGCCTGCAATATCACCACTTTCTATTTTTGGACGGTTACTATCGGCTTCCTTCGCATCGAGAGTGATAAGATATTGCTTGGCTTTCCTGTAGACTTGCCGCAAAGCAATGCCTTCAAGATCAGCTTGTTTATAACGCTCCCGCAGGCTTGTTTTAAGCGATAGCACCACCGGCCATATCGGGTGGTAGAGCACAATGTCGAAGCTGCAATTCGGTACATGGGCGAATGTGGCTTGAAAATAAAATGGCATGATGTTCTGCTGTGCTAGCGTCTCACAGACAAGATATTCAAATATCAGCCCGTTGAGGTTATTATTAACAGAATCAGAATTATAGCGACTATAAGCCGTTTTTATGAACTCATGAGGCGAAGTATAATCGTCTATATTTTCCAGTGTTTTATTATAGGCTTCGCCCGATTTTCCAACGATAATTTCTTGAATTTTACTTTGCATAATTCTCCAACTCTTTGTTTTGACAGATCACAGTATTTACTTTCTAGCTCAATACCTATAGCCTTTCGACCATTATTGATTGCCTCAATCATCGTAGACCCTGAGCCCAAGAACGGGTCTAGGACAACGTCTTCTTTGAAGGACAGTAGTTTGATCAGGCGGCGTGGCAACTCAAGTGGGAATGGTGCATCATGGCCAATCCGTTTGCCGCTCTCACCGTTGAACGTCCAGATGCCCCAAACCCATTCTTTGAACTCGTCGGCTGTTATGTCGTTGACGCCAGGGTTTTGACGCTTCCATTCATCTTTGTACAAGACAATGATTGTCTCGACTGGCGCGATGATATGTGGCGCACTGGCGGATATCCAACTGCCCCAAGCGGTACGCCGCGAGATGTTTCCTTCATTCCAAAGTATCGTTGCGTGATATTTCCACCCTGCGTCCATCGCCCAACGGGTTAGGTCCGCTGAAAGTGGCTGCTTGCCGTTCTTGTTTTTATCGATGGACACATTGATGCAAAGCCGTGCCGTGGACTTTGCCCATAAATAGCAATTTTTCAGCCATTGGCGGGAAAACTTAGCATAATCTTCATACGATATGGCGTCCCCACCTTCGGTGCCATCATAAGGTTTTGAAACATTATATGGCGGGGATGTGACGATAAGGTCAACGCTCCTCAGCGGCAAAACACCCCGTTTTGTTGCGTCCGCTTGAAAGATTTCTGAGGTAATTGTGTTAGCCACAAAATCTGATCGCACTCTCACCGGCTGATCAAATTCCTCACGAAGTTCTTTCATAGTAATAGCGTTCCCCATCAGTCCATCTCCAAGATGCTACTCGTATCTTTGGATATGGCTGATCCTCTTTTACTGTAGCTCATTATGGTAAACTTAAAATGTACGGCAAGTTATGACAAGCATAAAATGCGTTCCTGCGCCTAAGGTAACATTAATAGTATCGTTAATACCGTCTAATGTCACGTAGCCGATGGCGCTGTCCAAAATCTGCGGGCACTCTTCATCTTTGATGTCAGTTTTTTTCACAATTTTGTTCCTCTGAAACCTGCTTTGTGTGGCTAAAATCTAACCGCAACCGCAATCACATTGTATTCCTGTGCCAGAACCCCCGCATAGTGAAGAACTCCATCCACGGCTTATCCCGGGCGGTACTTTCATAAAACCTGGAGTTTGCTTTGCACTCTGTAACAATGATGTCATCAGCTAGAGCAGGAAAACTGATGATGAACTCAGGATACCCTTGCTTTTCGGTGAGATTTTTTGAAGCCTTGCTCAAGCATTCCTTGCCATTCTACCTCCCTATATTACCATATGATATAGCAGGCAAAAGCTTGGGATATAATTACCCTTCCGATGCTGCTGTATCGTCTTGAGTATTATCTTGAGCACTCTCAGGGCTTTCAGAGCTCCCAGAGGACATTGGATCGAGCAACACTTCCTTGAACAATCCCGCGTCCTTACGCAAAGTATGTTCTATCTCATTGGCAAGTTCGGGGTTATCCAGCAAAAACTGTTTTGAGTTTTCACGGCCTTGGCCAATCCGCTGGTCTTCATATGAAAACCACGAACCTGATTTTTCTATCAGATTAGCTGCGACCCCAAGATCGATCACCTCACCCATTCGGGACACGCCATGATTATAAATGAGATCAAACTCAGCTTGCCTAAAAGGAGCAGCAACTTTGTTTTTGATCACCTTGACGCGCGTCTGGTTGCCGATCACTACATCTTTTTCTTTGATCGCGCCGATTCGCCGAATATCAAGCCTCACTGAAGCGTAAAATTTTAGCGCGTTGCCACCGGTGGTGGTTTCAGGACTACCGAACATAACGCCGATCTTTGAGCGGATCTGGTTGATAAAGATCACCAGACAGTTTGATTTGGAGATTGTGGCGGTTAGTTTTCGCAATGCTTGGCTCATCAGGCGGGCCTGTAGGCCAACATGAGTGTCCCCCATCTCGCCCTCAAGTTCAGCGCGGGGCACGAGAGCGGCCACCGAATCCACCACCAACACATCGACCGACGTTGATCGTACCAGCGTGTCGGTAATCTCAAGTGCTTGTTCGCCGCCATCTGGTTGCGAAATGAGTAACTCATCGATATCCACCCCCAAACTGCGTGCATAACTAGGGTTAAGAACGTGTTCGGCATCAACGAATGCACAAGTCCCACCCGCTTTCTGCGCTTCGGCAACGACGTGGAGGGCCATCGTGGTTTTTCCCGACGCCTCAGGTCCATAAATTTCAACAATTCGTCCCTTGGGTAAGCCGCCCACACCTAGGGCGATATCAAGTCCCAACGAGCCCGTAGATATCGTCTCGATATCCATCAGCGTGTCGGTTTGTCCCAGTTTCATGACCGACCCTTTGCCGAAAGACTTTTCGATTTGGCCAATCGCCGCCTCGAGGGCTTTCTGTTTGTCGGTATTGTCACGTGGATTTTTCATAGTGATCACAGTGTTTGCTATCATGATTTGCTCCATTTGTCGCATGTTCAAGTCTTGCTGGCAATCCCGTAATCCAGATCGATGCTCAATCTAAAAAACCTTAATAAAACCACCAACACGATCATTATGATCACGTTTTGTTCTTAATGGCAAGTGTTTTTTTATTTTTTTTTATTTTTGTGAAAACCTGGTGAAAAATTAAGGAAAGAGAAGCAGATAAACTCTAGGGTTCTTGCTTCTCCTCGAGGGGAAACCGAACCCAGAATCGACATCCCTTGCCTGAGGTGAGGTCTTCTACGCCGTACTCCCCGCCCCAACTTTTGACCGCATGCGCTACGGCCGAAAGCCCATAACCGCGCCGCGCTTGGTCTTTTTTGCTTGTAACCCCCGGCTTAAACACTTCTTCAGGAGCAAGATCTAGTCCGGGGCCGTTATCAGCAACCGAAACCTCGCACCAACCTTCTATCTGGCGCGCAGAGATAAAGGCGGCGGGGTCTTCATGGCACACCTCGGCGATATTACGGATGAGTTGCAACAGAATCCGGTGCAACAGCAAGGTATTGATCAGCACAGGTTTGGTGATGACTGGGCCTATTTCTATATTGGCTTTTTCGGTTGAGACCAATATCAAACTAGGAATTATGCCTTTAAGGAGACTTTCAAGTTCTTCTTGAGTCATCACCACAGGCTTATCTTCATCCCCTCCCCCACATAAATTATTGAGCAACCTCGACACCGAGTGGATGTGCGCTCTGATATTCTGAATGATCTCATCCCGATCATGTTTTTTATCGGTGAGTTCTAGCCGGTCGCAGCCAGCCATAATCACCATCAGATTATTATTGACGTCATGGACCACTTCACGGAGATAGTCATCATCCTCACGGTGGACGCTAGATAACCGCGCTTCCAGATTCAGAGGATTTTCAGCCATCAATCACTCTGCTTTCAATGCTTTGATGCTTTGTCAGGCTTGAGGAAAAAGAAACCATAGCAAACAAACGACTGACAGGGGGAAGCGTATCCATAAAAGGTAAATAAATCAATATCACTTCACCCATGACCTCAAGGATGTTTTCATGACAATCATCTCCTCACTCTTCTCGGTGGGTGCGTTCCATTTTCTCATGGCGTTCTTGGGCCGCGAGAGACAACGAAGCAATGGGGCGCGCCTCAAGACGTTTGAGGCTGATTGGTTCACCAGTCTCTTCACAATAACCGTAAGTCTTCTCCTCAATACGCCTTAGCGCGGCCTCAATTTTAGACAGCAATTTGCGCTCACGATCGCGGGCGCGGAGGCTGACCGAGGCGTTATTTTCTAACTGGGCCCTGTCGATGCCATCCGGTTTTTGCAAATTTTCCTCGGACAGATGCGATAACATAACAGAAGCGTCTGACAATAATTCGCGCTTCCAAGCCAGCAGTTTCTGGCGAAAATATTCCATTTGCTTGGGATTCATGAACTTTTCTTTTTCTGACGGTTTGTATCCATCCGGCAGAATAGTCCCCCCGCTAACATCGATGCCTTTAATTTTCTGCTTGTGTGTACTAGCCATAGCCTCACTTCTCCCTATCCTATGAAACCATCATTTTCGTCCGGTAAGCCCTTTAACTTTTTCCCAGACGACGAGCATTTTGATTCACATCAACAAAGATATTTCTCAGACGTGATATAGCGTCTTTAAGGGTTTCGCCTTGAATCACCGCGGGTATGATTTCTATCCCGATGGTTTCATACATAATGATTCTCGACAAACTCTCAGCGGTTTTGTTGCACTCTTTTTCGACATCTTCAAGAGTAATCTTTGAACTTGCTCCGGAAGAGGCTGAGCCATCTTGCTTTTTTGCGATTAATGCTCCATCAAGCAAATCACGTAGCCCCTTGATGCCCATAAGCGTAAAGCCCCGGCTGGGCTAAAACTGAACTAAGAGAAGTGTTGACGCTTTTACATTTCCAAGGCTTAGGCTTAGTCATTTATGTTTGCATCCATACTACACATTGTTTGTTTGACGGAAAAGTTTGTGTTTTTTTGAGCAAACAGTCGATTAGATTATCAAAATTTGTGCTCTATTGAGGACAAATTGATGTCAAGAGAAATACATTTTGGATATTCTTTCCCGGCGATTCGAGGCATACAAGCCCATCGAGAGTACTTTGTCTCGATGAGGCCTCTCAGATTGTTGCCTAAGATTTTTCTGTTCAACGAAGAGGAAATTGCCCCTGAGGTACGCGCTCAAAGGAGACACTCAACCGCACGCGCATACCATTAATAGCCAATTATATTCTTCAAAAACGTGATAACTACGCGTTTTCCGCAATTACGGCGTTCTTGGATTCCGAGTTAGAATTTGTTCCTCTTGGGGAAGAGAGTGACACGAGAAACCTTGGCATACTCAAAGGGCCGATGGATGCGAAGTTTATCATCAATGATGGACAACACCGCAGAGCCGCTATCGAAAAAGCATTCTATCTATATCCTTGATATAGAGGTATTGAAAACCTACATTCATTAATAGTCTTGTCTCAAGGATAGCCTTGTTTTATCTTGACGCTAAGATCGCTCGATGTACTACGGAGTCTAATACAATGAACATACTTATCATTGAAGATGATCATCAAGTGGCCGCATCCATGAAGATCGCTCTTTCGAATGAAGGACATTTCTCTGAGGTCTCCACCACCGCTGACGAAGGCTTAAACGCCGCAAAAAGCAACATTTTTGACGCGATTGTTCTGGATATCAATCTGCCTGATGGCGATGGATTCCAGCTGTTAAAATCCTTACGCAGCAACAAAATCACGACTCCAGTGCTGGTGGTTTCTGGAAGAACTGGGGTAGCCGATAAAGTACTCGCCCTTCACTCAGGAGCCGATGGCTATCTCACGAAACCCTTTGATCGCCAAGAACTGGCGGCGACCCTAGCCGCAATCATCCGTCGTTACAACGGCCACAGCGATTCGCTTGTCACCACAGGGCCTATCTCGGTTGACTTCAACAAACGCGAGGTTCGGGTCTATGACAAGCCAGTCCGTCTGACGGCCAAGGAATATCTTATTATCGAATTGCTGAGTTTGCGTAAGACCCGCGTCATCACTAAACCACAAATCATCAACCATCTCTATGGCGGTATGGATGAACCCGAATCAAAGATTATCGATGTGTTTATCTGTAAATTGCGAAAGAAAATTGCGAAGATCTCAGGCGGAGAAAACTACATCCACACCATCTGGGGACAAGGGTATTCCCTGCGCGATGAGCCGGTGTCCTCACATTGAAACCCTCTGGTCTTGAGCAACCCTATGAGCCAGCACTCTCAGCCCTCTCAGCCCTCTCAGCCCTCTCTCGCCCCCGGTGATTTTGTTATCCTGCCAGAACAAGACGACTGGGGCATTGGACAAGTGCAATCATCGATCGGGACAATCGTGACGGTTACCTTTGAGCACGCGGGCCAGCAAGTGATCAACACCAGACGTGCACATCTTATCCTCGCCCCCGCCCGTGATCAAAGCCGCTGAATAGGCTATTGAATAGGGACTAACCCCGAGAAAACGTAGCAAAAAGCATATCGCCTCACTTGATAAGGTTTTTTCCAATAGCACTTGACCGTAAATCAATATAGCCTAAAGACAATGACGATTGCTTCTTATCCTGATGACCATCCCCCATATCCACGCCACGCTAAAACAGGGGTTTTGCTAGTCAATGTTGGCTCACCCGATGCGACCGACTTTTGGTCGGTACGCAGATACCTCAAGCAATTTCTATCTGACCCGCGCATGATTGAGGTTCCGCGCTTGGTCTGGTGGTTTGTGCTGAACGGGATTATCCTCAATACCCGCCCCGCGAAATCAGGAAGAGCTTATGCAAAAATCTGGCTTGAGAACGACCCGGACGGCTCACCGCTAAAAAAATATACCCGAGACCAAGCAAGAGAACTGGCTGAAATGATGCCTAAGAGAGGTTGGGACCCCGAAAAATTTTACCTCACATGGGCGATGCGTTACGCCTCCCCCTCTCTTCCCGAAAAACTCGATGAGCTGCGGGAGATGGGCTGTAATCGCCTTTTGATCATGCCGCTTTATCCACAATACGCCGCTGCAACCACCGCCTCTGTTCAGGATGAGGTTTTTCACTGGATGAAACACCAACGTTGGCAGCCCGCCATCAGAACCATCGCCCCTTGGCATGACCACCCTCAATACATCGATGCACTCGCAGGACAAGTCAAAAACGCCATTAAAGATGATCCCCATGACGCTCTCTTGGTATCATTTCACGGGATTCCCAAACGCTACTTCCTTCAGGGCGACCCGTATCATTGCCATTCGATGAAAACCGCTAGATTGCTACGCGGCGCGCTCGCTTGGCCTTCCGAGACATTCCACGTGTCTTTCCAGTCTCGAGTTGGGCGCGAGCCATGGCTAAAACCATATACGGATGAAACCATCAAGGACTTGGCGCGGGCTGGGGTCAAACGTCTTGCGGTGATCGCACCGGGGTTCAGTGTCGATTGCGTTGAAACCCTTGAGGAACTGGCGATAGAGGGGCGTGATCACTTTCTTGCCTTTGGCGGGGAGACACTGACTTACATCCCATGTCTTAACGCCTCACCGCCCGCGATTGAGTTGCTCGCAACCCTTTTACAGGAAAATATTGGCGGTTGGCTTTGATTTGGCTTTAATTAGCGTCAATTTTCGGCTATAAATCACGCCTTGGCGGTCGTGGTGTAGTGGTAGCACAAGAGCCTTCCAAGCTCTTAGGGCCAGTTCGAGTCTGGTCGACCGCTCCAAAACTATCCTGCCCGAAGCAGGATTAGTTAAAAATTCTCACCCGGGAAGTACTTTCTCAGCCTTACGTCTGCCGCCCGCGCATGCGCCTCCATCCCCTCAAGGCGTGCAATGCGCGCTGTGGCCTGCCCTACCTCTTTATTGGCCTCGCGCGTCATCCGCTGGGTCGTCACCACTTTAAGGTATTTATGCACCGACAGCCCGCCCGTGTAATGCGCGGCTCCTTTAGTCGGCAGGATGTGATTAGTGCCAGAACATTTATCACCATAAGCTACAGTTGTTTCTTCGCCGATGAAAAGCGAGCCGTAATTTTTCAGATGTGAGACAAACCAGTCGTTATCTGACGTCTGCACCTCCAGATGCTCGGCGGCGTATTCGTCCGAAACCTGCACCAATTCCTCGCGGCGATCGCAAAGGATAATTTCACCATAATCACGCCACGCTTTACCCGCAGCATCGCGCTGTAGGCTCGGCAAGGCGTTGATCAAGCCATCCATCCGCCCCGCCACATCATCGGCCAGCGCCCGGGAGTTCGTGAACAGCCACGCTGGGGAATCAGGCCCATGTTCCGCTTGGCTGACCAAATCCTCAGCGACGATCCTCGCATCCGCCGTTTCATCAGCAATCACAGCGATTTCAGTCGGTCCTGCGAACAGATCTATGCCAACGCGCCCATAAAGCGAGCGCTTAGCTTCGGCAACAAAGCGATTACCCGGCCCCACCAGAATCCGCGCCGGCTTACCAGTGAATAACCCGAACGCCATCGCCGCGATGCCTTGAACTCCGCCAAGCGATAGAATCGTATCCGCGCCGCAAAAATTCATCGCATACACGATCGCAGGATGAGGACCTTTATTACCATCAGGCGCGGAACAGGTGATGATATGCGAGACCCCCGCGACTTTGGCGGTCGCAATCGACATAATCGCTGAGGCCACATGGGCATAACGCCCGCCTGGCACATAACACCCCGCCGTTGTGATCGGAATCAGTTTTTGTCCCGCCCATAACCCTGGTGATAACTCTGTCTCAAACTCACCTATCGATTGTTTCTGCGCCTCGGCGAACCGCGTCACCCGCTCATATGAAAACTTGATATCGTCTTTAAGATTATCAGGCACGGCCTTGGCGGCGTTTTCAATCATTTCAGCAGAGACCACTGCCTCGCCCTGATAGCCGTCAAGCTTGAGCCCATAAGCCAGCGCCGCCGACTCACCTTCTGATTCTATTTTCGCCAGCATTTCATTGACGATCGCACGGGTTTCGTCCGTGCCTGTTTGCGGCGTTTTATCAGCCTTTTTAAGATAGGTTATAGCCATCACACACTCTCCTGAAATTTCGCCGTGCGGGATAATAAATTGATTACCCTTAGCATCCTTGCTATCAGATAGAGGACACTATCAAAAGATTATAATTTCTCATCTTGTACAATGCTCGTTTATCTCCGCGCTATCTCTGTTCATCTTCTCACCGCATCAGGGGCGATTTTCGCCATGTTCGCTATCCTTGAAGCCGCTAAAGGCAACTGGGATACGATGTATCTATGGCTTTTGATCGCTTTTTTCGTCGATGGAATCGATGGGCCCCTCGCCCGCCGATTCGATGTTCAAAATAACGCCTCTATCATTGATGGCGATCTGCTTGATCTGATCATCGATTATCTGACTTACGTGTTTATTCCCTCCTTCGCGTTGTTTCAAAGCGACCTACTACCGGGGTGGACAGGCTGGTTCTCGACGCTGGTGATCACCTATTCGAGCGCGCTTTATTTCTCCGATAAACGCATGAAAACCTCAGACAAATCCTTTAGCGGATTTCCTTCATGCTGGAATATGGTGATTCTGGTGTTCTTCGCCCTTGACCTCAATTTCTGGCTAATCACAGGCATTATCACCATCCTCGCTATTGCTATGTTTTTGCCGATTAAATTCGTTCACCCGGTTAGAACCAAGCGTTGGCGCTGGATCTCATTCCCGGTGGCGACTCTATGGACTGTGCTCGCAATTACGGCAACCCTTAACGAGTTTAACCTCGGCCCGGTAGCCAGCTGGGGGCTTTTACTCACTTCTTTTTATCTCTTGACCGCCGGCTTCTTACAAATGCTGATCCCATCCAAGGACAAAGCCGCCCTAGTGTAATAGTTTGAGTGCATCTTGCCATTCGCTAAGCACTTGGTTATTATCCTCAACGGCTTGATAAATCGCAGCTTTTTTCTTCAAAGTCTCAACATCCACCAAGCGCGCAAATGCCCAAACCGCCATTCCTCTGATGAGCGGGGACTCTGCGCTAAGATGCTTTTCAACCTGCGTAATGAGCGCGGATGCACCGCTATTACCGGCGGCCACCAAAATATTCCTCATCATCCGCCGATAGCCGCTTCGCCTTAACGGCGTTCCTTGAAACATCACGCGAAAACGCGCCTCATCAAGCTCAAGCAGCGTTGCCAGAGGCGGCATATCAGTCGCCTCGCGCGCGCGGAATTTGATCTCGCGTGACCGCTGCGCGAATCTATTCCACGGGCAGACCGCAAGGCAATCATCACAGCCGAATATCCGATTGCCAATGGCGGCGCGGAATTCATGCGGAATCACGCCATCATATTCAATCGTCAGATAGGAAATACAGCGCCGTGCATCCAGCTGGTACGGCGCGGGAAACGCCTCGGTTGGGCAGATATCAAGGCATTTCGTACATGTGCCGCAATGATCGCCTTCAGGGGATGATAAAGGCAATGTTGCGCTTGTTAGAATCACCCCCAGAAAAAGCCACGAGCCAAAATCCCTTGAGACCAGATTAGTATGCTTGCCTTGCCAGCCAAGGCCAGCAGCAGCGGCTAAAGGCTTTTCCATCATCGGTGCGGTGTCGACAAACACCTTTACCTGCTCGCCAGTCTTCTGCGCGAGGCGCGAGGCTATCTGCTTGAGTTTTCCTTTGATCACGCCGTGATAGTCGCGCCCGCGCGCATAGACCGAGATGTTACCGCCAGACCGATTTTTGAGATTATCCATCGGGTTGTGCTCGGGGGCATAATTCATCGCCAACACAATCGCAGACCGAGCCCCATCCCACATCGCAGTTGGTGCAACTCGGCGGTCGCGCGTCTCAGCAAGCCACGCCATCTCGCCGTGATAATTTTGCTTAAGAAACGCATCAAGCCTTTCGGCCAAAACTTCATCGGCGGCGGCTGGGCACACGCCTAATACCGAAAAGCCTTCGGCGTGCGCCATCTCACGCAATATTTCGACAATCTCATCACCCTCGGTCATAACCCAAGAATGACCGAAGCTGCGGGGCGCATCAAGCTGTCAAATCGGCTCTATGTCACCCAACGCCCTCATCGCGTGAAATTCGGCGGCGAAAGCATTAAAGCGCCCTTCCTCGATAGCGGCGCGAATATCACGCATCAGTTTTTGGTAATATGTTAGATTATGACGCGTTAGCAGCATCAAACCAAGCACCTCACCCGCCTTGAAAAGATGGTGCAGATACGCCCTTGAATACCGGCTACAGGCAAGGCACGAGCAATGTTCATCAAGGGGACGAGGGTCATCAGCGTGGCGCGCGTTTTTAAGGTTCACCGCCCCCCGATGGGTGAACCCCTGCCCGGTTCGCCCAGAGCGTGTCGGCAGAACGCAATCAAACATATCAATGCCGCGCGCCACCGCGCCAATAATATCATCGGGTTTGCCGACGCCCATCAGATAGCGCGGCTTGCCACTCTCCAGCAAAGGCGTGGTGGTCTCAAGCGTTGTGAACATCGCGTCTTGCCCCTCGCCAACCGCAAGACCGCCCACCGCATAGCCTTCAAAGCCGATCTTGGTTAATCTTTCAACCGATTCTGCCCTCAGCTCGCTAAAAACGCCCCCCTGAACAATCCCGAACTGCCCATAACCCGCGCGATGCTGAAAACTCGAGCGGCAACGCTCAGCCCAATCCATCGATAGCCTCATCGAAGTGGCGGCGGCGGCTTTTTCAATCGGAAACGACGGACATTCATCGAACGCCATCGTGATCGTCGCATCAAGCATATACTGGATATCAGTGGATAATTCAGGCGTTAGATGATGGCTTGAGCCGTCAATATGCGAGCGAAAGGTAACGCCGCATGCGCTGATTTTCCGCAATTCACCGAGCGACATAACCTGAAATCCACCCGAATCAGTCAGCAGAGGCGCATCCCACCCCATCATCCGCCGCACGCCGCCAAGACGCTTTACCCGTTCAGCCCCCGGCCTCAGCATCAGATGATAAGTGTTCGCGAGGATAATCGTAGCGCCGGTGGCTAAAATATCATCAACCGTCATCGCCTTGACCGTCGCCGCCGTCCCGACCGGCATAAAAACCGGCGTGTCTATCACGCCATGGGCGGTGGTTAAAACCCCGCGGCGCGCCTCGCCATCCTGCGACAGCAGGCGATAATCAAATGTCTCACCCATTAGAGGGCTCCACCTCTCTATCATGGCGCTCCATCAAGCAAGCGTCTCCATAGGAAAAAAACCGATACCCCGCCTCAATCGCATGCTGGTAAGCGGCAGAAACTAACCCGCCGCCAGCAAAAGCGTGAACGAGCATCAGTAAAGTTGATTTTGGCAGGTGAAAATTGGTCACCAACATATCAACCACCCCAAAGCTGAACCCGGGCAAAATGAAAAGATCAGTTTCACCATGATAAGCGGTGATTGCGCCATAACTCCGATAACAGCTCTCCAATAGCCTTAAAGAAGTGGTGCCAACCGCGATCACCTTGCCGCCTCGTGCTATTGCTTGGTTAATCTTATCCGCCGCCTCGGGCGTGATTTCACCGTATTCGCGGTGCATTTTATGATCCCTTGGATTATCAGTTTTTACCGGCAGAAACGTCCCAGCCCCAACATGAAGGGTCACCTCTGTGTGCTCTATACCCTTATCGGCGAGCGCACGCATCAGCGTTTCATCGAAATGAAGCCCTGCCGTTGGCGCGGCGACCGCGCCTTCTTGGGAGGCGAACATCGTCTGGTAATCATAGCGGTCGCACTCAAGAGTGCCATCCGGGCGGCGGATATAAGGCGGAAGCGGTATTGTGCCATAGCGCGCAATCGCGCGGTCCAAACCCTCCCCCGATTGGGAAAACCGAATACCGCGCTCGCCGTTCTCGCCGATAAAAGTTACCGCGCCGGACAGATCATCGGCGAAAATAATTTTGTCGCCAAGCCGCAGTTTTTTAGCAGGGCGCGCAAAACATCGCCACTCGTCATCATCTGCCCCCGAATTCCCATGGTTTCCATGCTCCCGATGACGCTGGTGCAGGGTGATATCGATGGATGCCTCACCCCGCTTACCCTTAAGATTAGCATGGATAACTTTTGTATTATTTACAACAAGTAAATCATTTTTATTAAAGCAATTTGGCAAGTTTATCATATGCCGATCAGTCACCCCGCCACCGGTCATATCGAGCAGTCTCGCCTGATGACGCGGTGCGATGGGACGCATGGCAATCGCTTCAGGCGGCAGGGTGTAATCGAAATCAGAAAGCTTCATCAGATTCTAGAAAATCTGAACAACGCCGCAGACTTGATCGTCCTGATCGATCACGACAAGGCACTGAATTTTAGTTTCCTGCATCTTGCGCTCAGCATCAACCATACGCGTGTCCGGCGTAGTGGTAAGAGGGCTTTGCGACATCACGTCTTTGGCAGTATTTTTATTGAGATCGACCTGATCAAGCAGGGCGCGGCGCAAATCACCATCAGTGATAATTCCTTCAAGCCCATCATAGGCCCCAACCAAAGCCAAGCCTAATTTACCCTTGGTCATGGCGATCACCACGTCTCGCATCGTGTCGTCTGGCGAGACGAAGGGAAGATTATCAGACACCATATAATCCGCGACCTTTGATATGAGTCGCTTACCTAACGCCCCTCCTGGATGATTAGCCGCAAAGTCTTCGGCGGTAACGCCGCGTTGTTCCATCAACAAGACAGCCAGCGCATCTCCCATCACCAAAGTAGCAAGACCCGAAGTCGTGGGGGCGAGATTAAGCGGGCATGCCTCGCGGTCGACCGAAATATCTAGCGTCACTTGCGCATAACGCCCCAAAGTTGAGGCAGGATTACCGGTCATAGCGATGGTTGGCGCGCCGATTTTTTCAAAAGCAGGGAAAAGCACAACCATCTCTTCGGTCTCGCCTGAATTAGAGATCAGAATAAGCACGTCATCTTTTCGCACTCTTCCAAGATCACCGTGGATCGCCTCAGCCGGATGCAGGAAAATGCTAGGAGTCCCAGTGGACGCCAAGGTCGCTGAGATCTTACGCGCAAAAAGGCCTGATTTTCCCATCCCGCACACGATCACTTGGCCTTTGGCGTTCAGTATCATCTCGCTCGCAACGTTGAGACCATCGCCCAAGCGCGAGACCAACCGATCAATCGCGGATTTATACGTCTCGGCAATCAGTTGGATTGTTTGGTGGTCTGTCATAAGCTTTGTTTTATCCGTCTTTTTCTTCGATGCACGTTTTGAGAACCCGTTCGGCTTCGTTAACGTCTTCAGGGGTGTTTACATTGAAAAACGGATCAGGAATACCATGAAACTCGACATCCCTCACGGTGAAAGAATTGGTAAAGGCTTCTATCTTCCTGATCTCTTTATTGACGAGCTGGTCGCGTAGCGCACCCCTGACAGCAACCGGCCAAAGCGCACAGACAGGATGCGCCCGGCCATTTGAGGCGCCTCGGACAATCTCATCCCCTTCCCTTACCTCATTGCCCAGCCTCTTAACCAGATCACGCGGAATAAACGGCGTGTCGGCGGCAAGACTCACAAGATGCGTTCGTGCTGGATAATGGCGTACCATCCAATCCAAACCGGCTAAAATTCCCGCAAGAGGCCCTAAAAACCCTTTGATCTCATCGGCGATGACCGGGAGCCCGAATTGGTTGAATTTTTGCGCAGGGCTATTGGCGTTAATAGCGATAATATCAGTCTGAGGCCTAAGACGCTCGATCAGATAGTCAAGCATCGGCTTGCCACAAAGCGGTAATAATGCCTTATCCCCGCCCCCCATACGCCGGGCCTGTCCGCCGGCCAGAATAACCGCTGCGATCGTGTTGGCTTCGATGCTCATCAGCGCATCCGCCGCTGGGGAGAGATCGACTCCGGCGATGAAGCATCTGTATGGGTTTCATCTGTATGGGTTTCATTATTCGCGTAGGGCGTATCATCTCTAATTCGCCCCTCGCCCGACAGAACCGTGAAACGCTTGCCACGTGCACGCCCGATCAAAGTCAGCCCCGTTTTTCGCGCAATTTCAACCCCCGATAAAGTAAACCCCGACCGAGAGATCAAAATCGGAATCTGCATCTGCACAGTTTTAAGGATCATCTCACTGGTTAATCGTCCCGTGGTATACAAGGTTTTGTCATGCCCGCTCACATTGTTAAGCATCATCCAGCCAGCGATTTTATCAACCGCGTTATGACGCCCGACATCCTCTATGTAAGCAAGGATGCTATCCTCTTTTGCCAACACACACCCGTGAATCGCCCCCGCCGATAGATACAGACTGGGCATCGTGTTTATCTCTTTGAGCAACACCCCAAGATCAGCAACGTTTAGTCTCGTCTCAGTCTCAAGGATGATTTTGTCTATCTCCTCCATTAGATCACCAAAAACCGTACCTTGAGCACAGCCGCTCGTCTGGACCTTCTTTTTAAGCTTACGCTCATAATTGGTGGCGCGCGATGTGCGCACCACCACCACGCCAAGTTCATCATCGTGTTCTATTGAGGTGATCTCATCATCAGGGGTCAGCATATTCTGATTACGCAAAAAACCCACCGCGAGATAATCAGGCAGATCGCCAACTGTCATTGTGGTGACAATTTCTTGCCCGTTGAGATAAATCGTCAAAGGCTCCTCGCGCACCACCGGCACTGAAACTGGCCGGCCGCGCTCATCGCGCCCCTCGACTTCCTGAACAAGGCGGCTTTGCACCGGGTCAGGCCGAATAGTTTTGCTCTGGTGAGAGTTCATCAGCATAAAATGACGCTCATAGCCGTGAAAAACAAGTACATATGGCGTTTTGTGCAAAGTTATGGGCGTCTATCACTCGTCGCGCTTCCGGTCAGAGGCCTGTCTTTGCCACATTTTGTGATAGATACCCTGTTTTTTCAGGAGCTGCCGATGCGTTCCCCGCTCAGCGATTTGGCCGTCCGCAAGCACCAAAATCTCATCACACGCAACCACTGTCGACAGACGATGGGCAATCATCAGCGTTGTGTGGTGCGCACTCACCTCATCCAGCGAGCGTTGAATTGCTTTCTCAGTACGGCTATCAAGGGCGGAGGTCGCCTCATCAAACAGGTAAATGCTCGGCTGCTTGAGTATAGCCCGCGCGATGGCCACCCGTTGCTTCTCGCCCCCTGAGAGTTTTAACCCACGCTCCCCAACCGATGTTTCATACCCCTCTGGCAAAGTGCTGATGAAGGTATCAAGAGCCGCGAGTCTCGCCGCCTCCCTAACCTCCCCTATGGAGGCGTTATCCAGCCCATAAGCGATATTCTCAGCGATTGTGCTGTTAAACAGCACCGTGTCTTGAGGCACAACGGCGATGGCTTTACGCAAGGAGCTTTGTCTCACCTCGCGGATATTCTGCCCATCGATCCTAATCTCACCCCCAAGCGGGTCATAGAAGCGGAATAGTAATTTGGACACGGTTGATTTTCCCCCACCGCTGGCCCCGACCATCGCAACTCTTTTTCCTGCCTCAATCTTAAAAGACACCCCCTTAAGCACAACCCGCTCACCGTAAGCGAAAACAACATTATCAAACTCTATCTCCCCACCTTTTACCTTCAAAGGCCGCGCTGCGTAATCATCGATGACGTCAGGGTTTTCGCCCAGTAATGAAAACATTCTTTCCATATCCGACAACGACTGCCTGATCTCACGATAATAATAACCAAGAAAATTAAGCGGCAGATACAGCTGTATAAGAAACGTGTTAACCACAACAAAACTGCCGATCGTCAATTCACCATCGCGGATAGCATTCCCCGCAAGCCCCATGATCAAAGCCAAGCTAAAAGCGATAATCAACCCTTGCCCGACATTGATAATAGACAGTGATTTTCGCGACATCACCGCCGCATCCTCATATCGTTTTAACGCTTCTGAAAACCGCCGCGCTTCTATACGTTCAGCGTTAAAATATTTGACGGTTTCATAATTCAGGAGCGAGTCAACCGCCCGGGTCGCCGCGGTTTCATCAGCCTCATTCATCCGACGCCTGAATTTTATCCGCCATTCGGTGACCATCACCGTGAACACCGAATAGATAACCACCGTGGTGAACGTAATCGCCGCATAATAAAATCCGAACATCAACCACAGAATGACCGAAACCAGCAATAACTCGATGACCATCGGGATTACTTCTAGCAAAGCAAAGGTTAGCAAAAACTCCATCCCTTTGGCCCCGCGCTCGATGGCGCGGGTTAAGCCGCCGGTCTGCCGGTCTAGATGAAACTTTAAGCTCAGGGAATGTAAATGACGAAATGCGGTCAGGGCGGCCCGGTGAACAGCCCTTTGAGCGACTCTAACAAAGACAATCTCGCTGATTTCATCGAACAGCTGCTGGCTTGCGCGCGCCACCGCATACCCGCCTAATAACCACCACATCACCGTAATATCAAAACTAAAAGGGTTTTCGGACACATGATCAATAACCCAGCCATAAGTGGGCGGAGTGATCAGTGCAGCCGCGCGCGCCAAAGCAATCAGCATGATTGAGATTATAATGCGATGAAAGACTGATTTATTGCCGCGCGGAGCAACATAAAGCCCTAACCTTATCAAGGATTGGGTTATCCTGCCGCCAGAACTTTTTCGCGACACAGTCTGGTTATTTGCAGCGCTCGTCGCCATCAGGGGAACTCACAAACTTTTAAGTAACAACAGAGAAACTCTCGCCGCACCCGCACCGCGCCACTTCGTTAGGGTTCTTAAAAACAAGTTTTGAGGAGAATTTATCTTCCTCCCAATCCATCTCAGACCCGATCAGAAACATCACCGAAGCTGGATCGATAAATACCGTAACACCTTTTTCGGTAACGCTATCCTCAAAAGGCTTTTTTTCGGTGGCGTATTCAACTAGGTATTTCATCCCCGAGCATCCGGCGCTTTTAACGCCGATTCGAACGCCGATCACGTCCTCGTCTCCACCCGCCACCAACATCTTGATATGCGCAGCGGCTTTGTCAGACAGACTAATAATTGGTTTGTCGCTATTGAACATCATATTCCTACCATAACACATCTAGAGCTAGACGTGCATCCTCGCTCATCCGATCTTTTGTCCAAGGCGGATCCCAGATAAGTTCGACCTCGACCAACCCTACGCCTTCAACCTTCGCAACCGCTTCGGCCACCTGATACGGCATCTCCCCCGCAACCGGACACCCGGGCGCGGTCAGCGACATGGTGATATAAACATTGCCGTTCTCATGACGATCCACATCGTAAATCAGCCCAAGGTCATAGATATTAACCGGGATTTCTGGGTCATGAACCGAGCACAGAGCGGCCACCACTTGATCTAAAGGCGGTTTTTCGCTGAGGTCTGGTCTCTCACCCCCCGCACGCGCAATATAGCCGCCGTCCTCAGTTGGGGTTGAGGACATGGGCATAAAGTGGTCAAGCGGTAGATTGGCATTTGTCATGCTAAAATTCCCCTCACCACCTCAAGAGACTCAGCCAGCGCATCAAAATCGCTTTTCTGCGAATAAACGCCGATACTCGCGCGGGTGGTCGCCGCCAGCCCCAGAAAATCATGGAGCGGCATAGCGCAATGATGCCCAGCCCTGATCGCAACCCCCTTGCGGTCAACGATTGCGGCGATATCATGCGGATGTGCACCGTCCATGGTGAACGAAATCACGCCTGATTTTCTCGCCGCCGTACCGATCAGTTTTACCCCCTTAACCGCCGACAGACGTTGGTGACCATAAGTAAGCAGACTTTGTTCATGGGCACAAATAGCCTCCATCCCAATCGCTGTGACATAATCTATTGCCGCGCCAAGCCCCACCGCCTGAACGAATGGCGGCGTTCCCGCCTCAAAACGATTAGGTGGGTCGGCATAGGTAGTTTTTTCTATGGTCACGCGCTCGATCATATCGCCGCCACCCAACAAAGGCGGCATCTCTTTGAGCAATTCAGCCCGGCCCCAAAACGCCCCAATGCCGGTAGGGCCGTAAAATTTATGCCCAGCGAACACATAGAAATCACATCCAAGCGCCTGCACATCCACCGGCAGGTGCACAATACCCTGACAGCCATCACAGACGAAAATCGCACCGACCTGATGCGCCAAATCGGCAATCTTCCGCACATCAAACACCGTGCCAAGAACATTGGAGACATGAGGCATAGAGACGATTTTAGTGCGTTCGGTGATCAAGGTGGCCACCGCATCCATAGGGATGCTACCATCGGGTTCAACTGGCGCTACGATAAGTTTTGCGCCAGTCCTCTGGGCCACCATCTGCCAGGGGACGATATTGGCGTGATGATCGGCGACCGAGATCAAAATCTCATCACCCTCAGCAAGCTCCTGTTTCTCCCGCGAGGCCCATGACTGGGCGATTATATTGAGTGCAATCGTCGCGCCGCCTGTCATCACCACCTCATCGCGTGATGGTGCATTGATCAGCCGAGCGATTTTATCGCGGGTCCTCTCATAGCTTTCGGTGGCTTCCTCGCTTAGGGTATGCAATCCCCGATGAACATTAGCGTAATGACCACGATACGCTTCCTCTATCGCGTTCAGCACCGCCTTGGGCTTTTGCGCCGAGGCCGCAGAATCCAGAAAAACGAGCCTATTGCCGTGAATATCGCGCTTCAGAATAGGAAAATCATCCCTGATCAAATCTTCATCAAGGGGGGCGGACATAATCGGAGAGTTTAGCACAGTCATAACCTCACCCCTTCAGCGGCCGTGAATCATCCATGGCCAGCCATGTTTTGATCGGCTCTAGCATCCACGCATGATGCTCAGAATCTTCAATCGTCTCGATCACCTCGAGCAGAAATGCCTCGATCAACATCCGCCTCGCCTCATGATCAGTCAGCCCCCGGCTTTTCAGATAGAACACCTGTTCATCCCCCAACTCGCCCATCGTCGCCCCGTGCGAGCAGGCGACGTCATCGGCGTAAATCTCAAGTTCTGGCTTGGTGTTAGCTTCGCATTTACGCGATAGCAGAATTGCCCGGCTCATCTGGTTGCCATCGGTTTTCTGCGCAGCGCGCGCGACGCTGATCTTACCCTGAAACACCGACTTTGCCGCATCATCTAAAACACTGTGAACAATCTGCATCGAATGACAATCGGGCGCGTCATGCTTGACGGTTGAGGTTATATCCGTCTGCCTTTCGCCCCGTCCAAGGCAAACCGAGTTCATCCTTGCGTCCGCGCGCGCGCCGCCGAGTGTGATATGCGTCTCGGTGCGCGATAAAACGCCGCCTGATATGACTGAATAATTCTGATAGGCACTATCAGCTTCAAGCCTCACGATCGTAACCCCAAGATGGTAATGTTCTGGATTGGTGGCCAAGCGGCGGTAATGCTCCATTTTCGCCCCATCCGCTAGATGAATCCGAATAAGCGGAGCGGATAAGCCATCGAGGCCCGAGTGATCTTCTATCAAAGTCAAGCGTGCGCCTTTTTTAACCTCGATCACCACCACCGCATGGCTTGAAATATCCCCCCCCTGATGCCGAAATTGCAAGGTCAATGGGGCGGTGGTTTTAGAGTCAACCGTGATCGCGAGGGGCGCGTCCACCGAGGTAAGAGATAAATCAATCACAGGATGCTCCGTCACCTCATTGATCCCCTCGACAAGCGCGGCGTTATCCGATGGGCGTGAGGCAGATATTCCATCACTTAATGTCAATTTTTCAACATCTTGGCAAATACCGCTCATAAATTGGATGATGTTTTTTTCTGAGGCAGCATCGCCATCAAAAACCACGTTCTGGGCAGGGGTGAAATCCCGCGCCCGAAGCGCGTTTAGATTGGTAAAACGCCACGCTTCATCTTTAGTGGTTGGCCAGCCATCGCGCGCTACGTGCCGGGCCGCCGCCGCGCTCATGAGCATCTCAAGGCCGGATGAGGATGGGGTAAGTTTAGGCCGCATCGGTAAATCCCCCATAGCCCGTTTCCTCGACCTCAAGCGCCAGTGACTTATCGCCTGACTTAACGATCCGCCCGCCCGCGAGAATATGGATAAAATCAGGGACGATATGATCGAGCAAGCGCTGGTAATGCGTGATCAGCAAGACGCCGATCCGATCCGACTTCAGCGCGTTAACGCCATCCGCCACAATTTTAAGTGCATCCACGTCAAGCCCGGAGTCTGTCTCATCGAGAACCGCCATCCGGGGATTAAGTAACATCATCTGAAGAATCTCATAGCGTTTTTTCTCACCGCCAGAAAACCCAACATTCACCGCGCGTTTGAGCATATCATCGCTAATCTCAAGTTTGGCCGCCTTTGCGCGCACCAGTTTGGCAAACTCAAGATAATCTACCTCCTCAAGGCCTTCAGCCACGCGCTGGGCATTAATCGCCGCCCGTAAAAAGCCCATCCCGCCAACGCCAGGCAATTCAACTGGATACTGAAAAGCCAGAAATAGCCCGGCGCGCGCGCGTTCATCGGCAGGCATCTCTAGGATAGAGATGCCGTCCAGGCGAATCTCACCTTTGGTGATCTCAATATCCTCTCGGCCGGCCAGCGCGTAAGACAGCGTGCTTTTACCCGAACCATTCGGTCCCATAATCGCGTGGATCTCAGCCGTGTTGATGGTTAGATCAATGCCTTTAAGAATAGGTGTATCGCTCGCCGATGCGTGTAAATTGATGATTTCAAGTAAGGCCATGATGTTTTATCCTACGCTTCCTTCTAAAGAGATTCCGATTAGTTTCTGTGCTTCCACCGCGAATTCCATCGGTAATTCCTTCATGACTTCCTTACAGAATCCATTGACGATCAGAGATACAGCGTCTTCGGTCGTCATCCCGCGTTGCAGGCAATAGAACATCTGGTCTTCGGAAATACGCGATGTGGTGGCTTCGTGCTCAATCGCAGCGGTTGGATTACGGGAGGTGATATACGGCACGGTATGCGCGCCGCATTGATCGCCAACCAGCAAGCTGTCGCATTGGGTGAAATTGCGCGCACCTTCAGCCCCGGGCATCATCCGCACCAATCCGCGATAAGTGTTATCCGAACGTCCCGCCGCGATGCCTTTAGAGATGATGGTTGATTTCGTTCCCGCGCCAATATGGATCATTTTCGTGCCAGTATCGGCCTGCTGGGCGTTATTGGTGACGGCCACTGAGTAAAACTCGCCGATACTCTCAGCGCCTTGCAGAATACAGGACGGGTATTTCCAAGTGATCGCCGAGCCAGTCTCGACCTGGGTCCAAGAGATTTTTGATCTGTCGCCTCGGCAGGCTCCGCGCTTGGTCACAAAGTTATAAATCCCGCCACGGCCTTGCTCATCGCCTGGATACCAGTTCTGGACCGTCGAATATTTGATTTCAGCATCCGTCATCGCCACCAGTTCAACAACAGCGGCGTGCAGCTGGTTCTCATCGCGCTGCGGAGCCGTGCACCCCTCAAGATAACTCACATAGGATTCGTCCTCAGCGATGATCAGGGTACGCTCAAACTGCCCGGTATTCTGCTCATTGATGCGGAAATACGTGGATAACTCCATGGGGCAGCGAACGCCCCGGGGGATATAGACGAAGGACCCATCGGTGAAAACGGCCGAATTGAGGGCGGCAAAGTAGTTATCGCCTTGCGGGACGACTGAGCCGATATATTTCTGCACCAAATCGGGGTGATTGTGAATAGCCTCAGAGATCGGGCAGAAAATCACGCCTGCTTCCGCTAATTTATCGCGGAAAGTTGTCACCACCGACACCGAATCGAAAACCGCATCCACCGCGACGCCGGCCAGCATCTCTTGCTCTTTAAGCGGAATGCCGAGTTTTTCGTAGGTTCTCAGCAATTCAGGATCGACTTCATCGAGGGATTTTGGCCCATCTCCTGTTTTCGGGGCGGCGTAATAGTGAATGTCTTGGTAGTCCACCGGCGAATAGTTCAGTTTTGCCCAGTCCGGCTCTTCCATTGTTAGCCAGTGTTTATACGCTTTCAGCCGCCAAGAAAGCATCCATTCCGGCTCATTTTTCCGCGCCGAGATAAAGCGGATCGTCTCCTCATCCAGACCTTTCGGCGCTTTATCGACCTCTATATCCGTAACAAAGCCATATTTATAACGCCCGGTTGCTTCTTCAACTTGACGGATTGTTTCTACAGTTGCAGACATAGGCTTAAAATTCCTTTGGGTGGGTGGCGGCGATATTCTCATCAAGAAGGGGTCCTTCAAACATTCCCGCCGGATTAGTGAGATCAAACAGACTTACGCTTTCCAGCGCAAGCGCGATCGCTTGGTTAACTTTCTCCCAATTCCCGCCAAGAACGCAGCTCCGCCGGACCGAGCAGCAGTCGGGTGATGATAGGACGCAAGATGTCAGAGCAATTGGCCCCTCAAGCACCTCGATAATCTGTGAGATTGGAATGTTGTGCGGCGAGAGGGCTAGCCTATAGCCGCCATATTTGCCCCGCTCCGCTTCAACAAGTTTTGCCACGGCAAAACATTTCAGCAATTTAGCCGTACTAGGGCGCGTTAACCCTGATCGTCCGGCAATTTCTGAGGCGGCCAGATAATTTTGCGGCGCACGCTGGTATTCGCTAGCGAGAACACTAAGCACCACCGTTCCATAATCAGTCATTTTATTAAGTTTAATCACCGAAACCCAGCCATTATCAAGGAGCACACTATAGAACTAATTTAGATATAGAACTAATTTGGTTCTATATTACCTATATGATCTTTGACCGTGGTTAAGTCAAGGAAAAAGCGCACGCTTAACTTGAGTTAATTGTGGGTTAAGGGATGACTAATTAATGCTGAAACGCCGCAGCTGGTATCGTCCGCCTTCAAACTCATCGAACAGGTCAGGGAGTTCGGGATGCTCCACCGGCCCTGATTCGGCGTCAGGGACGAGATTCTGCTGGCTGACATAAGCGGTGTAAAAACTCTCCTCATTTTCAGCAAGCAAGTGATAAAAAGGTTGCTCACGACTTGGGCGTACTTCGGCAGGGATGGCATTATACCATTCCTCAGTATTGTCGAACTCAGGATCCACGTCAAAGACCACCCCTCGGAACGAAAAATGGCGGTGCTTAACAACATCGCCGATGCTAAAGAGAGGAACAGGGGATATTTTAGATTTTTCACTCATTACCACACCGTTATAGCACAATAAAATCGGACATAAAGCCCTTCAACCAAAAATAGACTTACCACAGGAAATTGCAAGAGATATCAGCAACGCACAGTTTTAAATGCGGCTTTTGACCTTTAGAACTTGACGTCCCTTATACATTCCCGTCTTGGGATCAAGATGATGGGGACGATGAAGTTCACCGGTCGTTTTATCCTCGACATAAGCATCAGGAGCAATCGCCTGATGAGCACGGCGCATCCCTCGCTTTGATGGGGTGGTTTTGCGCTTTGGAACTGCCATGTTTCGCCTCCTTGCGTAATCTAATCAGTTTAATGGTGGAGCCAGACGGGATCGAACCGACGACCTCCTGCTTGCAAAGCAGGCGCTCTCCCAGCTGAGCTATGGCCCCAACTGACAAGGCGTCTTTATGGGTCAGCTGGCGGCTGGCGTCAAGCCCTTTCTCACAAAAATTACTAAGCTGCGAGAGTTGGTTTCTCGCCAAGGGCCTCTAGCACCGCCGGATGGATAATTTTTCCGCCCCTGACATTCAACCCGTTCATCAGATGCGGGTTAGCCTCTAAAGCCTTCTCACCATGCTCTGCCAGAGCGAGGGTGAAAGGCAAAGTCGCGTTATTCAACGCCTGGCTTGAGGTTCGAGGCACCGAGCCGGGCATATTAGCAACACAGTAATGAATCACCCCATCGACCTCATAAACCGGGTCTTCATGGGTGGTTGCCTTTGAGGTTTCAAAACAGCCGCCCTGATCAATCGCAACATCACACAGAACCGAGCCCGGCTTCATCATCTTAAGGTGCGTACGGCGAATAAGGCGAGGCGCCGCCGCCCCTGGGACTAACACCGCCCCGATCACCAAATCGGCTGAGGCTATGGACTCCTCAATCGCATGGGCGGTCGAATAACGGGTAATCAGTTGGCCGCCAAAAACATCGTCAAGATAGCGCAAGCGCGGCACTGACCTGTCCAAAATAGTCACCTTCGCGCCTACTCCCACCGCTACTTTCGCAGCGTTCGTGCCGACAACACCGCCGCCGATAATAACAATATCAGCCGCCTCTACACCAGGAACTCCTGATAATAAAACCCCGCGACCTCCGGCCGTGCGCTTCAAGAAAAATCCCCCCTCTAGTATAGAGAGCCTTCCTGCTACTTCACTCATTGGTGCGAGCAACGGCAAGCCGCCTTGGTCATCCGTCACCGTCTCATAAGCGATGGCTGTGCATCCTGACTCCATCAATCCGATGGTTTGTGCTGGGTCCGGCGCAAGATGCAGATAGGTGAAAAGAATCTGCCCTCGCCTCAGTTTTTTCCATTCAACTTCCTGCGGTTCTTTAACCTTAACGATCATTTCGCTATCGGCAAAAACGGCGGCGGCCTCAGGCACAATCTCCGCCCCGGCCTTCTTGTATTCTTCATCACTTGAGCCGATTCCTCCGCCCGCTTTGGTCTCGACCAGCACCGAATGCCCGCGCCCAACCAGTTCTGCAACCGAACTCGGCACAAGACCAACCCGATATTCTTTATTCTTGATTTCCTTTGGAACGCCAATACGCATAACTTTCCTCCTTCGTTATAGATTTTCATTCTTAATGGCCGACTATACAGCGAGTTAAGCGCAAGGTGCTTGCAATTTTCTAAGGCAAAGATTAGGTTTTTAGTGATTTATTCGATTTTATCGATTATTATTGGAATAATATATGAGAAACGAAACTGATAGCAAAATATTATGCCGATTAAATCTTTTGACCAGCTTGATCGCTCTATTCTTACTGAGCTGCAGCAAAACGCCCGCCTTACCAATGTCGAACTAGCAGACCGGATCGGTTTATCCCCATCCGCCTGTCATCGCCGCGTAGCTAATCTGGAACGCGACGAAGTTATCCACGGATACCAAGCCGAATTAAACCCGGCGAAAATCGGCTATGCAGTAATGGTCTTGGCGCAAATCACGCTTTCGGGACAATCATCCAAGGTGTTAGCTGAGTTCGAAAAAGCGGTGATGGACATCCCCAATCTTCTCGCTTGTTTCTTAATGGCTGGGGCCAAAGATTACATTTTGCGGATCGCCGCGAGGGATGTAGCTGATTACGGTGCGATACACACCGATTACCTCTCATCTCTGCCGCATGTGCAGAGCATCGAATCAAATTTCGTCTTAAGAACAGTGATCAACCGAAACATTCCCGTTACTTTACTATAGCCTCGCCCGCCAATACGCCCCTAATACGGGATTGAGGTTTTTGCGCGTAAAGCCGGTAAGCGTCCGCCATGACGTGAATAGCGGCGATTTTATCGCGGGCCTTGCTCCAATCGTCAGACAAAGCGATCGGTTCCCAGATCGCCTCTACTTCATCTATGAGCATCGTTACCGGATCATCGCCGGCAAAATACGCGTGATCCCTAGAGATCCCCCCTAGGGTTGGGGCTGAGCTGAGCAAAGGCAAAGCCTCAGCAAACGCCGATGAGTTATAGAAATCGCGCCGTTTTCCGACCAATGCACGCCTCTCACTCGCCTCGCCGCCATACCAATCAAAAAAAGCGTCCTCAAAACCTATGTCAGACTGGCGTAAAGCCGCCATGAACTGCGCCACCATCTTACCCGCCTCATCCCATGAGTCGTCCACCCCTAGCCGCCCGCAAGTGGCGGTAACCATCGCATTTTCAAGGGCTTCGTAATATCTACCCACCGCCTTCTCAAGGCGTTCAGGCGAGATCAACGTCACAAAGCAATCAGCAAGGCGGCATAACGCCCAAAAACCTGCCTCAGGCTGGCGTCCATAACAATACCGCCCTTGGTAATCAAAATACGCAGCGGTAAATTCTGGCTCAAGACGGGGCAGAAAGCGCCACGGCCCATAATCGAAACCCTCACCGGTGATATTGTAGTTATCGGTGTTGAGAACCCCGTGGACGAATCCCGCTGCCATCCATGATGCTGTTAGGGTGGCGATCTTTTCAGCAACACAGCGGATAAACCATACAATCGCCTCGTCCAAAGGCGTGTCCTCTGCAGGGCTATCAACACAATAGTTCTTGAGGACATAGCGCAATAAAACCTCAATGTTCTCAGCCTCCCCCATAAAGGCCAAACGTTGAAAACTACCGATTCGGATATGCCCATGCGATAACCTCACCAGCACCGCCGAGCGTGTGGGTGAAGGCTCGTCCTGGCGCTGGAGTTCCTCGCCGGTCTCGATCACCGAGAATGTCTTTGAGGTTTTAACCCCCAACGCATCGAGCATTTCGCTCGCTAGAATCTCGCGCACCGCACCTTTTAAGGTCAGGCGCCCGTCTGCGGAGCGGGAAAAAGGCGTTTGCCCTGACCCTTTCGTGCCAAAATCAAGAAGATTGCCGCTAACCGGGTCTTGGATCTGCGCGTAAAGAAAGCCACGGCCGTCCCCGATATCAGGATTATAAACCCCGAATTGATGCCCGTGATAGCAAAGCGCGAGTGGTTTATCAAAACTTCCTTCAAGCGGTATAAATCGTGCAAATCGTTTGACCCATTCATGGTTATCACTTAAAAGCTTTTCTAGCCCCAAACGCTTGCTCCAAGCTATATTCTGATAGATTAGGGTGGTTTTCGAAAATTTTGCCGCCTCAACGCTTATATACATTGACGAAGGCAAGTTTAAGTGATTACGTTTTAAGCACATTGTTTATCCCTAATGCTTTGAACTCTAACCTCATGAGGTGAATGATGACTATCACAGTAGAACAAGTGATCAAACCGATAGAAAAAGCCAAAGGCTTGCCTAACGAGGTTTACACCAATACAGACGTCGCCGATACTGAAAAAGAAGCCGTGTTTTTCGCCCATTGGTCGGCGTTAACCACTGGCACGAAGGTGCCGGATAACGGCTCTGTTTTTCCGATCATATTTCTAGGAATTCCTTTGCTTGTCGTGCGCAATAAGGACGGACAGATTAGAGTTTTTGAAAATGTCTGCCGTCATCGCGGCATGATTCTAGTGGATAAACCTGCCAAACTAACCGGCCCGATCACATGCCCTTATCATGCTTGGTCTTATGATCTCGATGGGCATTTGCGCGCAACACCCCATATCGGCGGAGCTGGTGTTCACAGCCACGCCGACATTGACATGTCTTGCCTCTCGCTTAATGAAGTACGATGCCACGTCTGGATGGATGTGGTCTTCGTTAATATCGATGGCAAAGCCAAGCCTTTCGAAGAAACCCACGCCTATCTACTCGAACGTTGGCGTGAATTTAATAAGCAGCCACTTTATCATTCGGGTGAAGATTCGTCGTTTTTGCTGACTCTTAATAGCAACTGGAAGCTTGCGATCGAGAATTATTGTGAATCATATCATTTGCCGTTCATCCATCCATCGCTTAACTCGTATTCGCGCCTCGAAGACCACTATCACATGCTTGAATCGGATTTTGTCACCGGACAGGGATCGCTTGTTTATAACTCACCGGTGGATGAGCATGGTAAATCCTTCCCTGATTTTGATGGCTTGTCCGAAAAATGGAACAAAGCAACCGAATACCCCGCAGTCTTCCCTAACCTTCTTCTCGGCTTTCACAGAGATCAATTTTATAGCATCATTATCTTGCCAGAGGCCACGGGAAAAACCAGCGAATATGTGACGATCTATTACCCAAAACCTGAAACTCTTGACGATTCTTACGCCGCTATGCGTCGCCATAATTATTCGACGTGGAAAGACATTTTCATCGAGGATATCGGCGTTGTGGAAGGAATGTTCAAAGGACGGTCAGCGCCAAGCTATGATGGGGGCAAGTTTTCGCCGGTTATGGATGGACCAACCCATCATTTCCATGTCTGGATTGCAAAGCAACTATCAGAACACCAAGAGGCGTGAAAAGACCCACGACGTTGCGCTAGCGACGCCAGCGCAATTATTGTGCGATGAGGCCTCGTGTGATAGAGGCCTTGTGCTGTGCAGAAATGCGGTTTGCTAGATATTCCCGGTTCTAATCGAGCCTCATAGCAATCACTATGATCGCATTGTCACGGGTTCTATGGTTTTGAGGCCCCAAAAGCAGATAATCTCGCCTCGTCAAACAGCCGCCAAGTGACCTCAATCTGGCTTCCTGAACGTTATTGAGCATCTCTACTATCTTTAAGATCCGTCGTTATCTAAAGATCACCCTCATCCCAAAGAATACATTATATGAGTTCATGTGAGCGTCTTGCTCATCTAAATGAGTAATGACAATGGTATGATTTTGTAATATACCTTAATAATTCAGGTGCAAAGTGTTTTTCGGCTGGGGTTATACTATGAACGATTCGGCGAATCCTACCCAAATAATGTCCTCGATAGAGAAGTTGTGGCGTGAAGCATCGGCTAGCGCCGATGGCACGCTGCAGTTTGGTAATACGAATATCAAGCAGCTTGGCGAGATGGTGGCCGATGCGGCGCGCGAGAACGCCGAGCGCCCCTTGGCGATCAAAACAGAAGAAGCTATGTCAAGGCTCAGAGCAACCGCGAAAACAAAACCCCCTCACCCGCAAAATAAGTCATCATCAGGGGCGCAAAACCATGATTTCGATGACGCTTTTAACACCCTTGTCAAACAGATTGTCATAGATTATCTCAACTCCTCTGTTGAGATAATGGTCAGAGATATTGTAAAATCGGAAATCAGAAATTTTTCCACAAGCGAAGCCAAACCTTGGAAAAAAGCAAATCTGGATGAGTAATCATCTTTTTTAGCGCTTTACAAACTCAATTTATCTAAGCTCTGATTTATGATTCTCGTTGCGACCACCTCAATAGCGGCTTGTGCCCTGCCCTAAGCTCAACACCTAGGGATACCAGCGAAGCTATCCGTACTCTCTGCTCAGCAGACGATTTTTAACAAAATAATGGAAAACTACGGGCACAATTGAAGGCCCGCTCAATCAATACCAAATTTGTTGCTATACTGGATGGTTCTAGTCTCTTCTCTCGGATCTATTCAAATAAAAATCATCAGGTGATTGCGGAGTCCGGAACCGGCCATCAGCCATTTGCTTGCAGCCTTCCTGCTTAGCACCGCAAACAAAGCCGATAACAAAATAGAGGAAATGATCATCTTAATGCTGCCAATAGGGTCGGGGCAAAGATCAGTCGCCATCACCCCGGGCCTTTTGCTAGAGCAAAAGAGAGAATCAGGCAGGATTACGAGATGGTTAAGGATTGTGCTGTGTGAAAGAGCACTTTGCTTTTGGAAATATAGTTCTCGATGCTGATATGCCCCGATTGATAAAGTTCTTTTAGCGACTGCATTTCACGCTCAATCCGCTGCAATTCTATGGTGCGCGCGTCTTCAGCCGTCACGGGGGGATCTATTTGCTGAAAATGGGCGGGGGTTGCGCCGTTTTGAGCCGGGGCAGAATTCTCGCTGGCCTCATTCAGTTCTTTTTGTTTTTTTCGCTTCGAAGGCTGAGGCTTTACGGCATTTTCAGGGGTAGAATCTCCAAAATCATCCTGTGCCATAAAAATAATCGTCGTAACCAACACAATCAGTATAGCGCAACCGACACTGATCAGGAGAATTGCAATGGCCTGACTGCTAAACCCTTCCCTCTGGTATATCGAGAGAAAGCGGCCCGCGCTTTCAATAAACCATACTCCCCAGATCAGAATATGCTCAGTGATCATCGTCATGATGTTCATGGAATTTATCCATTCAAATTCTAGTTCATTCCGCTTTTTACCATATTATCAGGGCATAAGTTAAGGATAAATCATCGCGGACGCATTAGCTAACTTTTGCTCATTTAAGCAGTCTGGCTAGAGGCCTATTGGATACTGTAGTAGCGGGCAAAGTGCATTAGTAGCGGTTTTAGGTGTCTGGATGCAAGAGAGAGCAACATGCACACTGCGCGCGATCATGCGAGAGTTGGACTCCACTCCACCTTGATTTGCTTGAATAACTATCAAAGCAAGTCTTGACGCTCTCCTAAGACAAAGCCATGATGGGTTTTATGATTAATTTGTTCAAGAGTACGCCGCAAGTAAGGCGATTAACGGTGATGGTTGAAGACCGCGCGATGCCTTTACTGATTTCGTGGCGTGGAAACGCGCGGCGGATGACGTTGCGGGTTAATGAGGGGCGGGGATTGTCGGTGACTGCGCCGCCCTCTATTCCCGATTCTGAAATCATCCATTTTATTGAGGAAAAAAGCGACTGGATTCTGACCCGTTTAGCCGAACACCGGCAGCGAGTGGCAGAGTTTTATGAAGACCAGCCTGCGATTTTGTATAGAGGAGTCAAAACTAAGGTTCTGTTGCAGTCATCTAGCAGTTCTTGCAAGAACAGCGTGAATTATGACGGCGTTGACATTGTTTTGACGATGCTGGAATCTTCACGGATTCATCCGGCTGATTTTCTAGAAAAATGGTTGCGGCAGCAATGTGAGTCAGAAATTAGATTGAATCTAGCAGAGATTTTGCCTTTATTAGGCGAAGAATCTGCTCCTTTCTCAATTCGAGATCAAAAGACTCGATGGGGTAGTTGTTCGTCTTCAGGGCGTTTATCATTTAATTGGCGTTTGGTAATGGCCCCATCGAGTGTTTTGCGCTATGTGGTGGCGCATGAGGTGGCCCATTTACGTCACCACGATCATTCTGCACATTTTTGGAGGTTAGTTGGCGAGTTAATGCCAAATCATGCACCCGATCGCGCTTGGCTGCGTCAGAATAGCTCGTCTTTAATGGTTAGGATAGATGAGCGTCTTGCGGGACTGACACCTAATTAAGCATCAGGCAATATCATTATCTCTCGTGGATACCTAAGGCCGTATCAGCAAAAACCGGGTTATTCTAACGAATTCCGAGTTGCCCTCGATGATGATGAGCAGATTGACAAAATTAATTCCCAGATTAAGCACTAAAACCTACCCTCAAGGAACTTATTCTACTTCGAGAATTACGTTCCTAAAGGATAGGTGAAGTAACTTTATGAAAATAAAGTTTGGATTATACGTCAGAGCCTACGTTTGGTATATCTATCTCAGTAAGAGTGGCGAGAAAATCATCGTATGTAAGGAGAGTTTCCGTAGCCGCCCCAACCTGATAAAACTGCGTTTTAGGGGTCGCAATCTCAAGGAGTACAAGATTTTCTGCTGCAGTGGCGTCGGTATCAATCTGGAGGTAAAGACTTCTGAGCGTCGCGGAATCATCACCTGGGATTATATTTACCTCAACAACTTCATAACCATTGATAGTGACATCGCTCAAGAACTGGATGACATTCGAAGCACCTTCGATTCCACTAGTATCATCGATGATAACATCGGCATTGAAACCAGCCTCGACACGATAGAGATCAGATCCTCCACCGAGGGAAATTGTTTCTTCATCTGCATCATCGGTAAATGTAGTACCGAGTCTCACAACATTATCGCCTGATAATATGTCATTGGTATCATCGGGTGTAGCGCTAAAAACATCATCACTAACAGTATAACGATCTAACGATCCTTTTTTAATATCAACGCCGCCCACAGTTGCTCCCGTTGGCGTCCAAGCGAAATAATACGTAGGATCTTCAGCGATACTGACACTAATATCGAACGTATAATCGACCGTTCCGCCAAACTTTCCATCACTAGCAGTAACCACGATATCTTCGAACAGCCCTACGGTCCCTGGCGTAGATGAGAGAACTCCAGTAGCAGAATCGAGCGTAAATCCTGTTGGAAGGTTTGAACTACTAAAGGTTAATGTGTCTCCAGCATCTGCGTCGTCAAACTCACCTGACAAATCCACTGTCCCAGCTTCGCCTTTTACAAAGATCGCATCAAGATTAGTTCCCGTGAGAGTTGGGACGTTATTCGATGGGTCGACGGGAGGCTCTGAATCTGGGAATGGTACTGTGAAGACGTTACCAGCGCTTGGAGCTTCGAGGATATTAGAGTCGGTAGCATTTGGTACCCGAATCGCATCAATAAACTCATTAAGCGACAAGACCTCACCATCGCCGATTTGAAACTCCCAACGTGAAGCTACCAGAGGAAGTGTTATTGTAGAACCATTCTCGAGGATGATGATACCATTACCCAAGGCCGTAACAAAACGGGCGACTTGAAGGCCAACATCAAGTTTCACGAGACTGACGTCAACCTCTCCAATAGTAACATCAGCGCTCTGAAAACGCGTGATAATATAAGTGTCTAAACCAACAAGACCTTCCAAAGTAGAGTCACCATCATGACCAACGGTAAAAACATCCTGACCTGCTGTACCAGCAATTAACGAGTTAGTATCATGTCCCTCACCCACCTCGGTAGGCAAATAGGTTTCAACGATATAAGAAACAAAGGGATCGTCAGAAACCCCAATTGCCGCCTCGAACTCAGCAAGCGTCAAGATCTCACCATCGCCAATCTGAAACTTCCAACTTGATACCACAGGAACTCGTACTATTCCACCACTAGCCAGTGTGAGCTGGCCTGTATTTCTGACCGCTACCCATCCGGCAACTTCAACGCCATTATCAAGTTTCAAGGTATTGACGCCAGCATCCGAAATACTAACATCAGCACTTTGATAACGCGTGACAATATAAGTATCCTCACCATCAAAACCTTGTACACTGCCAGCAACCGTTGAGCCAAGGGTAAGGACGTTATTGTTGCTACCACCACCCAGAATATAAGGACTAGCTTGTGGAAATGGGTCATCATCCTTAAGCACAGCAGAGGCTTCAGAAGGCTCGATCGTATCCTGTGTAGTAGTATTAGTATTAGTATTAGTATTACCATCACCTTCCGACAGTCGCACAACAATCTCTTTTGTCTGCTCGGCGATTTCATCATCCGTGATAGGTATGTTAACAAGCATCTCCCCCGGAGCGCCTTGCGGTACAATAACGGTACCAGTTAGCACATCGTAATCATCAGAGTTAGTAGGGAGAAACCCCTTGAACAAGATTTCCCATTTCAGCTCCGTTTCAGCGGAAACTGGAGCATCCCAAGTGATGCGAAGTTGTGCTGTATCCCCTTCGGTGAAGATCGAAGCAACAAATTCAATGTTAAAATACGTAGGATCTTCAGCGATACTGACACTAATATCGAACGTATAATCGACCGTTCCACCAGACTTTCCATCACTAGCAGTAACCACGATATCTTCGAACAGCCCTACGGTCTCTGGCGTAGATGAGAGAACTCCAGTAGCAAAATCGAGCGTAAATCCTGTTGGAAGGTTTGAACTACTAAAGGTTAATATGTCTCCAGCATCCGCATCGGTAAATGAACCTGACAAATCCACTGTTCCAGCTACGCCTTTTACAAAGATCGCATCAAGATTATTTCCCGTGAGAGTTGGGATATTATTCGAGGGGGCGACGGGAGGCTCTGAATCTGGGAATGGCACTGTGAAGACGTTACCAGCGCTTGGGGGCTCGAGAATATTAGCGTCACTAGCATTTGGTACCCGAATCGCATCAATAAACTCATTAAGCGACAAGACCTCACCATCGCCGATTTGAAACTCCCAACGTGAAGCTACCAGAGGAAGTGTTATTGTAGAACCATTCTCGAGGATGATGATACCATTACCCAAGGCCGTAACAAAACGGGCGACTTGAAGGCCAACATCAAGTTTCACGAGACTGACGTCAACCTCTCCAATAGTAACATCAGCGCTCTGAAAACGCGTGATAATATAAGTGTCTAAACCAACAAGACCTTCCAAAGTAGAGTCACCATCATGACCAACGGTAAAAACATCCTGACCTGCTGTACCAGCAATTAACGAGTTAGTATCATGTCCCTCACCCACCTCGGTAGGCAAATAGGTTTCAACGATATAAGAAACAAAGGGATCGTCAGAAACCCCAATTGCCGCCTCGAACTCAGCAAGCGTCAAGATCTCACCATCGCCAATCTGAAACTTCCAACTTGATACCACAGGAACTCGTACTATTCCACCACTAGCCAGTGTGAGCTGGCCTGTATTTCTGACCGCTACCCATCCGGCAACTTCAACGCCATTATCAAGTTTCAAGGTATTGACGCCAGCATCCGAAATACTAACATCAGCACTTTGATAACGCGTGACAATATAAGTATCCTCACCATCAAAACCTTGTACACTGCCAGCAACCGTTGAGCCAAGGGTAAGGACGTTATTGTTGCTACCACCACCCAGAATATAAGGACTAGCTTGTGGAAATGGGTCATCATCCTTAAGCACAGCAGAGGCTTCAGAAGGCTCGATCGTATCCTGTGTAGTAGTATTAGTATTAGTATTACCATCACCTTCCGACAGTCGCACAACAATCTCTTTTGTCTGCTCGGCGATTTCATCATCCGTGATAGGTATGTTAACAAGCATCTCCCCCGGAGCGCCTTGCGGTACAATAACGGTACCAGTTAGCACATCGTAATCATCAGAGTTAGTAGGGAGAAACCCCTTGAACAAGATTTCCCATTTCAGCTCCGTTTCAGCGGAAACTGGAGCATCCCAAGTGATGCGAAGTTGTGCTGTATCCCCTTCGGTGAAGATCGAAGCAACAAATTCAATTTTAAAATTAGACATCGTAATTATCCTTTCTTTACTTGTTCTTACGCGACCATCAAAATAAGTTGATGGCAGGTCATTAGCATCGATGATGGTAAAAATTCTTCGCCACCAAACAGTTGAATCAGTCGATCGGTATCAGCAACAACAAATGCGTTACGGCCCGTTCCACCAGTGATTGTATCATAATAGTCTCCATTCAAAGCCTCCGAGGTTTCACGGTCAAAGAAAACTCTTACCAAAGATCCTGCATTACCAGTTTCTCCATCATTTTTACCAGAGTTATTGAAATTCATTCTCAAAACATACCTTACACCAGCATCTAATTCTTCACTACTTAAATCTTCATCCCCATCAAGAGCTATCTGAAGACGGCCTATGAGCGAGAAGAATCCAGCGAGATCAACGGTTGTTGATGCAATATCAGCAATAACTAGTTTATCCTCGCCTGGGGTGAACCCTTTAATGTCATCACCACCATCATAGGCTTGCATCACAGGAGGATCGATAGAAACATCGTTACTATCAACACGCACAATCACAGTATCCGCACCACCCACACGCAGATCTATTGTATCTTTACCAAACCCGCCAACAATCAGGTCGTCACCGCTACCTCCTATGAGGGTATCTCCGGAGTTACCGCCGAAAAGAGCAACATTATTTGAATTAGCACTTTCATCAATCGTGTCAGCACCAGCGCTACCAAGTACATCGGTTCTGCCGCTAATGGTAATAGTAATTGTTTGGGTTTTCGTGATACCTGCGTCGGTTGTTATAGTCACTTCAAAAGTATCGGTTTCAGTCTGGCCATGAGCGAGCCCCTGCACATCAGCATTATTGTTAGTTAGCTTGTACACCCATGTACCATCATCGTCGATAGTAGCAGTGCCATAAGTGCCTTGTCCGGAGATGGTGAACGGGTTTGACCCCGCGAGAGTGATCAAACTAGGATCATTGATGTCAAGATCACCGCTAACTAATGTGTCACCTTTGTATAGAGCGCCCTCGACCTCACTGTTTGTTTGATCAACATTCAGAGCTGGACTGACAGTAAACGAGACAGGCACAATCGTAGAGGTTGAGCCAGCAGCGTCTGTAACGGAGACATTGATAACGAAAGTAGCGGCATCAGAACGGCTGAGACTCTCTCCTGATTTCAAGGCAAATTGCCATCTTCCGTTGGCGTCTTGAACCACTTCGAACTTGTTCACGATAGCAGCAGTAGCACCCGTGCCAGCAGCTAAGGTGAAACTCCCTGACGTGTAGGCAGCTATATCTCCATTATCATCCTCGATTGTAAGTACATCAGCAGGAAGTACAGTAGCACCGTCTTCTACACTCACTCCTCCTGATACGGTTATCTCCGGTGCATCATTCGCACCGGTAACCGTATGGGAAGCATCAGAGGCCGCAAAGCCGTCCTCATAAGCGGTAAAAAAATCTTCAGCGGATATAGGGACCGTTCTCGTAGCATCACCCAAATGCTGGAACGTGAAACTCGCCGGATTCCTAAGCGTGATCGTCTTGCCGCTAGACAAGGTAATGACATACTGGGCAACAGAAGCCCCTTCTGACCCAGCCGCCCTTTCAATCGAGGTGATGACAACATCCCTCTCAAAGACAATCACATTGGCTTCGCTATCGTCATCGATCACAACCGAGTTCGCGGTGAGTGTGATTAAAAACTCATCAACGCCCTTATCACCACTGACCGGCAAGGTATTGGTTTCAGGAGTGTTATCATCAATAATGACTCGGTTTGGACCGTCATAGAGCGCATCGCTCAAACTAAGGGGCACGTCTCCTATACGGGTTCGGCCTTCATTCCTAGTTTGATACCAACCAGAGGCAAATTTATTGCTATCAGGGACAAAATAACGAATAAACGTGAGATGAGTTATAAGAACAATCCTCTATGTGCTGAGGCGAAGCAACAAGCACCACAATAGGACGCTATTGACTCCTCCTGCCTTTAATCTTGGAAGGATACCCCTAAGATTAATTAAACGCAAGAAACAATGTGACAATTTTATAAACCTTAAATAAAACTATTTAAAATTGTGACAGAGATTTACCATTCTGTGGGCAGAAAGATTGTGTCGTTATAGAAGTAGGAAGTAGAGTGTGATCTGCTCCATAGGAAAATCAGTGTAGCTATACTGAATGCTATGAACGGGCTTATCATTGTTCCCATCTTGGCAGATGAGAATTGCTGAATGATCGGGATTGACCGTTAGCGTTCAAACCTGAAATTCATTTTTTGCAACAGGGAGCTCACCCTGTGCAATGGCAATGGCAATGGCAATGTCATCGATAAGCCAATAGGCTCTTCCTGCCTCATCGACAAATTTCACGCCTTCGGTATACGTTACGGTATTGACAATAGCGTGTTTGTAAAAGCACTGAGAACCAGTGAAGTTATTGAGCACAACTGGGGTCAGGTCCAACTGGGACGGGGTCTGAATTTCGTTCATAATAAAACTCCATTTCAGATACTAGGGCGAAGAAAGAACGATTCTCTCTTTTCATTTTCCTAATATCTTAACCTTATCCATCCACCCTCCCCTTAAAATAGCTAGTGAGTGCCCCCTCGGGTGTTGGATAGTGTTATGGGTGTTGGAACGGGATTATTGCGTTTCAAGAAAAGCCGAAAGATATGGCGGTTAGACCACCTAATGCCCGCTTGGTCGGGTCAATACTTGCTTTGATCGGTTTTTCTGGATCGAGGACGGTGAGATGCACAGCGATAGCCTCGCCTGAACCATTACGCACGCACGCGATAATGGCTGGGAGAACAAGTTTCTGTCTGTTCACCTTAAGCCACGCATCCCGCAGGAATCTAAGATCATCAATTCCTTAAATGACCTCATGACACCATTTAAGGCTTAAAAGACAATCGACATCTGCTCTGGGTAAAGCCTTGCTGTAGTCGGCGGGCTTTGGCTTTTGATTCATTAGCAATCTTTATATTCGCTATCGAGGCAACGTTGCGCCATCTCTTGTGCTTCTATCAGATCTTGATGGCTAAGAATCTCTGACGCTATCTCTCTGGTTTTCTGTCCGTTTGAAACTCCGTTATAGATAGCGAAATTGAGCCACATGTAGGCTTTTTTATAGTATTGAGGAAGGCTGTCCCCATAGAGACGCATCACACCAAGATTAAATTATGCTTCTGCATGACCTTGCTCCACAGATTTGGTGTGCTAATCAACCTCCTGTTTATAATCTTTTGTGAGGCCTTTCCCATTCTCATACATCAAACCAAGATGAAACTGCGCTAACATATAACCACTTTCAGCAGCAGCCATAACTTCATCTGTGCTACTCATGACGAACCTCCTATAGATCGCTTTCTAATTGATGCCGGCAAGTTTAGCGACTTGCATGAGGCGTTGTTAAAACCCAGTCTCAATGACGCCGAAAATCAAGGTCATCTCTAGTGCTTGATCACTTAAAGGTGAGGAGCGAAAAGTAGGAATAAAAGATGGAGAGAAAAGGGAGGCAAATTGTTGCATCACCAAAAGCTTCTCGCTATGATTCACGCGCGGTTGCTTTAATAAAAGCGCACCGAATGGCACCGGATTGTTATCTTTATGCCAAAGTTAGTCGAGCACCTCGAAAAATTGATGAGCCAAATCTCTCTTAAAGGCAAACTGGTCATGCTACAGGGAAGCCTTCGCACCCGCTCTTGGAAAAATGAAGGTGAAGAAAGTAACCGATCACAAGAGCAAATTAAAGATGCTTCAAATAAGGAACTCAATATCCATACACAGCGCCATAAGGCGAAATTTATGTCGCACCCGCGCGCTTGGCTGCGTCAGAATGGCTCGTGTTTAATGGTTAGGATAGATGAGCGTCTTGCGGGATTGGCGCCTAATTAAGCATCAGGCAATATCATTATCTCTCGTGGACACCTAAGCCGTATCAGCGAAAACCGGGTTATTCTAACGAATTCCGAGGCGCCCTCGATGATGATGAGCAGATTGACAAAATTAATTCCCAGATTAGGCGCTAAAACCTATCCTTTAGGAACTTATTCTACTTCGAGAATTACGTTCCTAAAGGATAGGTGAAGTAACTTTATGAAAATAAAGTTTGGATTATACGTCAAAGCCTACGTTTGGTATATCTATCTCAGAGAGAGTGGCGAGAAAATCATCGTATGTAAGGAGAGTTTCCGTAGCCGCACCAACCTGATAAAACTGCGTTTTAGGGGTTTTAATCTCAAGGAGTACAAGATTTTCTGTTGCAGTGGCGTCGGTATCAATCTGGAGGTAAAGACTTCTGAGCGTCGCGGATTCATCACCTGGGATTATACTTACCTCAACAACTTCATAACCCTTGATAGTGACATCGCTCAAGAACTGAATGACATTCGAAGCACCATCGATTCTACTAATATCATTGATGATAACATCGGCATTGAAACCAGTCTCGACACGATAGAGATCAGACCCTTCACTGAGGAAAATTGTTTCTCCATCTGCATCATCGGTAAATGTACTACCGAGTCTCACAACATTATCGCCTGATAATATGCCATTGGTCTCATTGAGCGTAGCACTAAAAGTATCATCACTAACATTATAGCGATGTAACGATCCTTTTTTAATAGCAACGCCGCCCACAATTGTTCCCGTTGGCGACCAAGCGAAATAATACATAGGATCTTCAGCGATACTGACACTAATATCGAACGTATAATCGACCGTTCCACCAGACTTTCCATCACTAGCAGTAACCACGATATCTTCGAACAGCCCTACGGTCTCTGGCGTAGATGAGAGAACTCCAGTAGCAAAATCGAGCGTAAATCCTGTTGGAAGGTTTGAACTACTAAAGGTTAATATGTCTCCAGCATCCGCATCGGTAAATGAACCTGACAAATCCACTGTTCCAGCTACGCCTTTTACAAAGATCGCATCAAGATTATTTCCCGTGAGAGTTGGGATATTATTCGAGGGGGCGACGGGAGGCTCTGAATCTGGGAATGGCACTGTGAAGGTGGTAAAGGGATCATTAGGGTCGGCAGGAACTCCAATTGCCGCCTCGAACTCAGCAAGTGTCAAGATCTCACCATCGCCAATCTGAAACTGCCACCTTGATACTGAAGGAACTCGTACCACTCCACCACTAGCCAGTATGAGTTGACCTGAATTTCTGTTCACTACCCATTCGTCAACTTCAAGACCAACATCAAGTTTCAAGGTATTGAGGCCAGCATCAAAAATTCTAACATCAGCGCTCTGAAAACGCGTGATAATATAAGTGTCTAAACCAACAAGACCTTCCAAAGTAGAGTCACCATCATGACCAACGGTAAAAACATCCTGACCTGCTGTACCAACAATTAACGATCTACCATCATGTCCCTCACCCACCTCGGCAGGTAAGTTGGTTTCAACGATATAAGAAACAAAGGGATCGCCAGAAACCCCAATTGCCGCCTCGAACTCAGCAAGCGTCAAGATCTCACCATCGCCAATCTGAAACTTCCAATCTGATACTACAGGAACTCGTACTTTTCCACCACTAGCCAGTGTGAGCAGACCTGTATTTCTGCCCACTACCCATCCGGCAACTTCAACGCCATTATCAAGTTTCAAGGTATTGACGCCAAACTCCGCAATACTAACATCAGCACTTTGATAACGCGTGACAATATAAGTATCCTCACCAGCAGCACCTTGTACACTGCTAGCAGCCGTTGAGCCAAGGGTAAGGACGTTATTGTTGCTACCACCACCCAGAATATAAGGACTAGCTTGTGGAAATGGGTCATCATCCTTAAGCACAGCAGAGGCTTCAGAAGGCTCGATCGTATCCTGTGTAGTAGTATTAGTATTAGTATTACCATCACCTTCCGACAGTCGCACAACAATCTCTTTTGTCTGCTCGGCGATTTCATCATCCGTGATAGGTATGTTAACAAGCATCTCCCCCGGAGCGCCTTGCGGTACAATAACGGTACCAGTTAGCACATCGTAATCATCAGAGTTAGTAGGGAGAAACCCCTTGAACAAGATTTCCCATTTCAGCTCCGTTTCAGCGGAAACTGGAGCATCCCAAGTGATGCGAAGTTGTGCTGTATCCCCTTCGGTGAAGATCGAAGCAACAAATTCAATTTTAAAATACGTAGGATCTTCAGCGATACTGACACTAATATCGAACGTATAATCGACCGTTCCACCAGACTTTCCATCACTAGCAGTAACCACGATATCTTCGAACAGCCCTACGGTCTCTGGCGTAGATGAGAGAACTCCAGTAGCAAAATCGAGCGTAAATCCTGTTGGAAGGTTTGAACTACTAAAGGTTAATATGTCTCCAGCATCCGCATCGGTAAATGAACCTGACAAATCCACTGTTCCAGCTACGCCTTTTACAAAGATCGCATCAAGATTATTTCCCGTGAGAGTTGGGATATTATTCGAGGGGGCGACGGGAGGCTCTGAATCTGGGAATGGCACTGTGAAGGTGGTAAAGGGATCATTAGGGTCGGCAGGAACTCCAATTGCCGCCTCGAACTCAGCAAGTGTCAAGATCTCACCATCGCCAATCTGAAACTGCCACCTTGATACTGAAGGAACTCGTACCACTCCACCACTAGCCAGTATGAGTTGACCTGAATTTCTGTTCACTACCCATTCGTCAACTTCAAGACCAACATCAAGTTTCAAGGTATTGAGGCCAGCATCAAAAATTCTAACATCAGCGCTCTGAAAACGCGTGATAATATAAGTGTCTAAACCAACAAGACCTTCCAAAGTAGAGTCACCATCATGACCAACGGTAAAAACATCCTGACCTGCTGTACCAACAATTAACGATCTACCATCATGTCCCTCACCCACCTCGGCAGGTAAGTTGGTTTCAACGATATAAGAAACAAAGGGATCGCCAGAAACCCCAATTGCCGCCTCGAACTCAGCAAGCGTCAAGATCTCACCATCGCCAATCTGAAACTTCCAATCTGATACTACAGGAACTCGTACTTTTCCACCACTAGCCAGTGTGAGCAGACCTGTATTTCTGCCCACTACCCATCCGGCAACTTCAACGCCATTATCAAGTTTCAAGGTATTGACGCCAGCATCCGAAATACTAACATCAGCACTTTGATAACGCGTGACAATATAAGTATCCTCACCAGCAGCACCTTGTACACTGCTAGCAGCCGTTGAGCCAAGGGTAAGGACGTTATTGTTGCTACCACCACCCAGAATATAAGGACTAGCTTGTGGAAATGGGTCATCATCCTTAAGCACAGCAGAGGCTTCAGAAGGCTCGATCGTATCCTGTGTAGTAGTATTAGTATTAGTATTAGTATTACCATCACCTTCCGACAGTCGCACAACAATCTCTTTTGTCTGCTCGGCGATTTCATCATCCGTGATAGGTATGTTAACAAGCATCTCCCCCGGAGCGCCTTGCGGTACAATAACGGTACCAGTTAGCACATCGTAATCATCAGAGTTAGTAGGGAGAAACCCCTTGAACAAGATTTCCCATTTCAGCTCCGTTTCAGCGGAAACTGGAGCATCCCAAGTGATGCGAAGTTGTGCTGTATCCCCTTCGGTGAAGATCGAAGCAACAAATTCAATTTTAAAATTAGACATCGTAATTATCCTTTCTTTACTTGTTCTTACGCGACCATCAAAATAAGTTGACAGAAGCCCCCTCTGACCCAGCCTGCCTCTAACCTTGGAAGGATACCCCTAAGATTAATTAAACGCAAGAAATAATGTAACAATTTTATAAACCTTAAATAAAACTATTTAAAATTGTGACAGATATTTACCATTCTGTGGGCAGAAGGATTGTGTCGTTATAGAAGTAGAGTGTGATCTGCTTCATAGGAAAATCGGTGTAGCTATACTGAATGCTATGGGCTTATCATTGTTCCCGTCTTGGCAGATGGGGATTGCTGAATGATCGGGATTGACCGTTAGCGTCCAAACCTGAAATTCGTTTTTTGCAACAGGGAGTTCACCCTGTGCAATGCCAAAGTTGGTCGATTGCCTCGAGAAATTGATGAGCCAAATCTCTCTTAAAGGCAAACTAGTCATGTTACAGGGAAGCCTTCGCACCCGCTCTTGGAAAAATGAAGGTGAAAAAAGTAACCGATCACAAGAGCAAATTAAAGATGCTTCAAATAAGGAACTCAATATCCATACACAGCGCCATAAGGCGAAATTTATGTCGCACCCGCGCGCGCTTGGCTGCGTCAGAATGGCTCGTGTTTAATGGTTAGGATAGATGAGCGTCTTGCGGGATTGGCGCCTAATTAAGCATCAGGCAATATCATTATCTCTCATGGATACCTAAGGCCGTATCAGCGAAAACCGGGTTATTCTAACGAATTCCGAGTTGCCCTCGATGATGATGAGCAGATTGACAAAATTCATTCCCAGATTAGGCGCTAAAACCTACCCTCAAGGAACTCATTCTACTTCGAGAATTACGTTCCTAAAGGATAGGTGAAGTAACTTTATGAAAATAAAGTTTGGATTATACTACGTCAGGTCCTACGCCTGATATATCTATCTCAGTGAGAGTGGCGAGAAAATCATCGTATGTAAGGAGAGTTTCCGTAGCCGCACCAACCTGATAAAACTGCGTTTTAGGGGTCGCAATCTCAAGGAGTACAAGATTTTCCGCTGCAGTGGCGTCGGTATCAATCTCGAGGTAAAGGGTTCTGAGCGTCGCGGAATCATCACCTGGGATTATATTTACCTCAACAACTTCATAACCATTGATAGTGACATCGCTCAAGAACTGGATGACATTCGAAGCACCTTCGATTCCACTAGTATCATCGATGATAACATCGGCATTGAAACCAGCCTCGACACGATAGAGATCAGATCCTCCACCGAGGGAAATTGTTTCTCCATCTGCATCATCGGTAAATGTAGTACCGAGTCTCACAACATTATCGCCTGATAATATGTCATTGGTCTCATCGGGCGTAGCGCTAAAAACATCATCACTAACAGTATAACGATCTAACGATCCTTTTTTAATAAGAACGCCGCCCACATCTGCTCCCGTTGGCGTCCAAGCGAAATAATACGTAGGATCTTCAGCGATACTGACACTAATATCGAACGTATAATCGACCGTTCCGCCAGACTTTCCATCACTAGCAGTAACCACGATATCTTCGAACAGCCCTACGGTCCCTGGCGTAGATGAGAGAACTCCAGTAGCAGAATCGAGCGTAAATCCTGTTGGAAGGTTTGAACTACTAAAGGTTAATGTGTCTCCAGCATCCGCATCGTCAAATGAACCTGACAAATCCACTGTCCCAGCTTCGCCTTTTACAAAGATCGCATCAAGATTAGTTCCCGTGAGAGTTGGGACGTTATTCGAGGGGTCGACGGGAGGCTCTGAATCTGGGAATGGCACTGTGAAGGGGGTAAAGGAAACACTAGGGTCGCTAGGAACTCCAATTGCCGCCTCGAACTCAGCAAGCGTCAAGATCTCACCATCAGCAATCTGAAACTGCCAACCTGATACCACAGGAACTCGTACTATGTTACCACTAGTCAGTGTGAGCAGACCTGTATCTCTGCCCACTACCCATCCGGCAACTTCAAGACCAACATCAAGTTTCAAAACGTTGGCGCCAAATTCCGCAATTGAAACCGCAGCGCTCTGAAAACGCGTGATAATATAAGTGTCCGAACCAATAAGACCTTGCAAGTCAGAAGGACCGTCCTCACCAGCGGTGAAAACATCCTGAGATCCTGTACCAACAATTAACGAGTTAGCATCATGTCCATCACCCACCTCGGCAGGTAAATTGGTTTCAACGATATAAGAAACAAAGGGATCGCCAGGGTTGGCAGGAACCCCAATTGCCGCCTCGAACTCAGCAAGCGTCAAGATCTCACCATCGCCAATCTGAAACTGCCAACCTGATACCACAGGAACTCGTATTATTTCACCACTAGCCAGTGTGAGCAGACCTGTATCTCTGCCCACTACCCATCCGGCAACTTCAACGCCATTATCAAGTTTCAAGATATTGTTGCCAAATTCCGCAATTGAAACCGCAGCGCTTTGATAACGCGTGACAATATAAGTATCCTCACCAAGCAAACCTTGTACACTGCCTTCAGCCGTTGAGCCAAGGGTAAGGACGTTATCGTTGATACCACCAACCAGAATATAAGGACTAGCTTCTAGAAATGGGTCATCATCCTTAAGCACAGCAGAGGCTTCAGTAGGCACGATCGTGTCCTGTGTATTAGTATTACTATCACCTTCCGACAGTCGCACAGCAATCTCTTTTGTATACTCGCCGATGTCATCATTCGCGATAGGTATGCCGACAAGCATCTCCCCCTGAGCGCTTTGCGGTATAATAACGGTACCAGTTAGCGCATCGTAATCATCAGAGTTAGTAGGGAGGAACCCCTTGAACAAGATTTCCCATTTCAGCTCCGTTTCAGCGGAAACTGGAGCATCCCAAGTGATGCGAAGTTGTGCTACCCCTGAAGCTTCCCCTTCGGTGAAGGTCGAAGCAACAAATTCAATTTTGAAATTAGGCATCGTGATGTATCCTTTCCTTATGCGTTTTTACGCGATCTCAAAATAAGAGTCTGGCAAGTCATCAGGACCGATAGTACTGATAAAACCCCCGTCATCCAGAGCGACGTCATAACCCGGCCTGCCGAATCCACCGAACAGACTACTCAGCTGAGCAGCATCGAGAATAGTCGCTGAAGAAAAATTACTTCCCCCAGTGAGAGTATCCCAAACCGTCATGTCATTCAAAGCCTCAGAGGTCACACGGTCAAAGAGAATTCGAAGCTGGCTTCCTGCTGGATTAGATGTCGGGTTTCCATCGATTGTACCGCTTGCTGGAAGAGATATAACCAAAAAAGCTCTTGCACCAGCATCTAATTCGCTGTCACTTAAAGTAAAATCAATAATAGCCCCATCATCGGTGAAATCCTCCTCGTTAATACCTAGCTGAAAATTGCCTCCTGGTAGGCTAGCGAATAAAGCAGCAAGGGTCATGGGGGATTCGTTAACATCGAGAATAACCAATTTATCATCACCGGGGGTAAATTCTATAACCGTATCTTGGCCATCCTCGGCTCTAGCAACACCGTCAGCGTCGCTACTATTAAGACGATAAAGCACGGTATCTGTACCGCCAGCGGTCAGATCTATTGTATCTTGACCATATCCGCCGACAAGCAGGTCATCACCGAGACCGCCTGTGAGGGTGTCATCGCCTCGGCCGCCAAAAATAGCCTGGTGATTACTCGTACTTTCATCTCCAAGATCATCTGGACCATTAGTACCCAGTACATCGGTTCTGCCACTAATGGTAATAGTGATTGTTTGAGTTTGCGCACCATCAGTGGCCGTAATATTCACTACAAAGGTATCGGTGAGAGTCTCACCGCTATTGAGCGCTCTCACATCGGCATTTCCGTTATCTAGCGTGTACACCCACTCGCCATCATCATTGATAGCGGCTGTACCATAAGTGGCTGCAGTAGAGATGGTGAACGGAGTTGTCGGTGCGAGCGTAACACCACTCGCGGGATCAAGATCGCCACTAGTCGATAGATCACCTTCAAAGGCCGCACCCACGATATCACTGTTCGTATCAATTAGGACCCGAGCCGGGGTGACAGTAAACGAGACGTCCACATTATCGGTTAAGCCACCAGCGTCTGTAACGGAGACATTGATAATGAAAGCAGCGGCATCAGCAAGAACAATACTCTGCCCTGATTTCAACTGAAGCTGCCATTGTCCGTTGATGTTAACCACTTCGAACTTGTTCACGATAGCAGCAGTGGCACCCGTGCCAGCAGTTAAGGTGAAACTGCCTGACGTGAGGGCGGCTAGATCCCCATCATCCACATCATCCACTGTGAGATTAGTAGCGAATGAAGTATCACCATCTTGTACACTCACTCCTCCTGATGCGGTTATCTCCGGTGCATCATTCACCCCGACCACCGTGATCTCTACATCCTCAGTGACACTGTTATCCGTGGCATCTGTAAAGGTGAAGGTTTCTGTTAGCTCCTCCCCTTCAGCCAATGCCTGCACAGCCGCATTATCGCTATCCAGCATGTAAGTCCAAGTTTTAGTCGCCGCAACATACGTTAGTGTACCGTAAGTGCCTCGAAGAGGAGCACCTGGATCTGCAGGATCGGCCAGACTAATCGTTCCAGTGACCTCGTCAGCATCCGCATTAATCACGATTTGCCCCACCACAGCCACAACAAATGTCGTTGTCTCAGTCCCACCATTGCTATCAGTCGCCACAACCGTGACCGTAAATTCGCCCTCAGTGTCTGGTGTGCCAGTGATTCCGGTGTCAGGAGCATAGCTAAGCCCGCTCGGCAATCCCGTCACCGTCAAAGTAAATTCATCACCAGCGTCAACATCTCTGAAAAGATCGCTCAGATCAATCGCTGTGATCGGCTGATCTAACCTCACGCCTTGCCTCCCTATAGGTGTATCAACCCCAGGGGCATCATTCACTCCCACCACCGTGATGACTACATCCTCAGTGGCGTCACTGCCAGCCGCGGCATCTGTAAAGGTGAAGGTTTCTGTTTCTGTCTGCCCTTCAGCCAATGCCTGCACAACCGCACCAGTGTCCAGCGTGTAAGTCCAAGTTCTAGTAGCCGCATCAAATGTTAGTGCACCGTAAATGCCTTGAAGAACATCTGGAGGCGTAGGATCGGTCAGACCATCACCAATCGGTCCAGTGATCGGGGCACCATCTTCTTCAATCCGGTTTCCACCACTACCACCACCGCTACTGCCGCAAGCAACCAGTATAATGCCTGAAATCGTCCAGATAAGTGCCGTAGTTGATGACTGAGATATACTCTTCCGTCGCGTATTGTCCGATTGCTCGGCGTCCACAGAAAGAGCATAAGGGAATTTTTTAATCTCGTTAGGCATGGTTCATAGATCCTTCACTGATAGTAAATTTTTGTCAAACCTTGAAAAAACTAGCATAACCTTTATTAAATAAGACAATCAAGCCTTAGCCAGTTCCTTCGTAGTGAACAGAAATTACCCACAAAAGGTTAATATAAAGTTAACAAAAACCTGTTTTTTCACTTTTTTAATAAATAATTTCTCACACGGTTTGGAGGAAGATTTTATCGCCAGCGATCATGCCCAAACCTAGCAATCATGAGGCTTAGCGAGGAGTTTAACACTTAAGGATATATGGATTTATACGCCTCATATGAGGCATTTATAATAAAATCGTGTTTATTATCACCCCTTAGTTTTTATGATTTTTCATTTATTTTTGTCGTTCTACTCACAATCATCGCCATCACCACTAGAGCAGGCCTGCGCCCCCGCCACCGCTATACCCATCACCCCATATTATGTAAAACCTCACACAATCTTAACCACCTCGCTTTTTCTCTTGATAGAAGAGAATACGATTCTGTCATCCCCGATGCCGCACGAAACCACGAGTATTCGCAAGATCATCGTTTTTACGGCAGACAACTTACCAACATACATATGACGGGAAAAGAATAACAAAGAAAATGGTGGGCGCGACAGGGATTGAACCTGTGACCCCTACGATGTCAACGTAGTGCTCTCCCGCTGAGCTACGCGCCCTCTCAATGAGAGTTAAATTCTATAGCCCAAACTGCTGATAAGTTCAAACCTGATTTTAACCGAAGGTGGCTTTTAATGGCGTCCTGAGCCGCACTTTGTTTTTTGCCCGGCAATATGCCAGCCGCTCATTCCCCGCCCTTACCCCGTGATCTACCTAAAACCGTTCTCGATTGTGCAGCGCAGGCTTTATAAATTAGACACAAGGGAGGAACAACGAATCATCATACCAAGCGATAGCAAGTACGTGGTACGCCGTGCCCATCGGCATTTCATCTCTCATAGCGGGCGCGCCAGCCGCTCAAAAACTTTCCTTGAGATGGGTCACCTGTCACGCGACACTGCGTTGAAGGGCTTTGCTCATTTATCATCTTGGCGCATTATCCTCAGCCCGACCCGATCATTCTTACCCATTTCCCCAAAACCCCATTTTCTAAAACTATATCAACGTCAATCGCCATCATCATAAGAGCGATGAAAATATGTTCATCTCATCGCCCTCAATCGGCACACCGGTCAAGTCTAACTGTACTCGCTCGCGCACCGGCATGATGACCCCGCTAAAGCCTGCCATTCTAGAGCCATTTAGAAAGTCTTATAGAGGGTATCGGAATCACCACCCCGCTTATTAGCTCCTATACACCTTATTATGATTCGCTTTCCGTCTTGCTTGCAAAAGCGCGGCGATACAGCGAGGCCTTTGCCACTCGATATGCACTTGATGCCGCCTAAGGCAAAAGTCAGAAGCAAAAATCACCAGCCACCACGATCTCATCACAGACGATTCTCACGAATAGACCATCAACCCTCTCCTGGTCGCGGCGACGGAAGAAATCTTTTATGACGCGGGGCTGGTTTCTTAGCGCAACCCAGCTTTTGCCGGGGCCGCTTCTACATCACCCGTCATTATCGCAAACCTAACAAGAGAATTTCAGCAATCCGGATAGAAATTAATAGAGATATCTCTGTCCAGATAAAAAATCCGCCACTCTGAAGCCCGGATGCTGCGCTTGCCTTTATTATTCATCGTCTCATCCACGATGCTACTGGTTAAGCACGTCACATAAATAGTAGTGGCTGTTTATAATCGGCACAAAGCAAGGGCAAGAATAGCTATGCGTAGGCTACTGCACTGACGCTGGGTGGCGGGCCTATGACAATGCGCACCATCTCGCCCAGTCCTCAACGCCTGTTCGGCCATCTTCTTGCCACACCATTTCGCCCATACAGCCCCCACCCCGCATATCCCACCGCGTAATCAATCTCTTTATGGTGAAAAATGCTCGGAATCATCTAGAGACTAGAAGCCGCATTACCTATCCAGCAGTAATCTACCCCGTTTCAGCGAGGCCCGGAAACATATTGATCTTCCGATTCCTCAAGACAGCGAACAGTTTTTATTGTTGGAGTTGGAGCAGGTTCAGCGTCCCTCGCCCGTAGCAGGATTAGCTTATCGTCAGCGAGTGGGTGAAAACTAGGTCAGGAATTCTGCCAGGTTGCCATCCATAGGCATCCCTAGCATCAATTTTATCTTATTTTTTGTCGCCGCTCAGCGCTAGACAATATCAGTCTCTGCAGTATTTAGCTCAAAACCGATATCGTCAAAATCAATCAGAACCAGATTGCCGCCAAATATCTCATTGATTACTCTATAAGCAGCGGTTTCTTGACCAGATGTGATCTCCCGCTCGCCTGAACTAGCATTCTCAAAGGCGGCCTCTAGGCCTGTGGGGGGAGCAAGGTCGTCTTCAAAATTCACCGTCAGATCGACTTCTTGGGTTGTGTTACTACGGTCCGTGAAGGTGAACACGATACCGGTAACATTTCCGTCTCCGTCAACAAGCAGGCTGATGCCTTTGATCGCCTCATAGAACGCGTTGGCATTCTCGTGAACTTCATTACTCTCATGAACCAAAACTAGAACGTCTTCATCCAGATCAAAATCATTGATCACATCGGCGCCATCACTCGCTTCTGAATCATCGCTATCATCGCCATCATAGCGATAAAATACAAAATCCTTACCGCCCCCGAGACTAATGATATCATCGCCCTTGCCGCCAAAGATCGCATCTCCCTCAGTGCCAGCGTTGAGTGTCTGCACGTTATCACCGCCGAGCAAGAACTGGCTTGAAGCCGCAGTGTCAACACCAACCGATGCATTATCGTCCCCATCCCCTAACTCTTTTGCAAAGGTGAAGACGTCAGGCAAGACAACGGCATTAGTTTCGATAGAGTTTAACTTAAAGCCGATATCAGCAAAATTAATCAGCTGCAGATCTTCACCAAGAACAATATCCTCGATTACCGCAACAGCATCGTCTTCCTCGCCAGATTTAACGAGCCGCTCCTCTGAGCCTGATGCTGCATCCTCAAAGGCGTTGTCTATGGTTCTGATTTGGGACGAACTAGCACTAAAGACGCTGGAAAAATTCACCGTCAGAACGACTTCATCGTTAGCCCCTGCGCCATCGGACCGATCCGTGAAGGTAAACACGATACCGGTGAGGTCGTCATCGTCGTTTTCCTCAACCAGCAGCTTGATGCTTTTGAGCGCACCATAGAAATCGGTGGGGTCGATGATTTCATCTCCGTCATCCCCCACATAAGCCAAAACTAGAACGTCATCGCCCCGATCAAAATCTTCGATCGTATCATTGCCATCAATGGACTCTAAATCACCTGTACCCTCGCCGTCATAGCGATAATATACAACATCATCGCCGCTACCAAGATTGATGGTATCATCGCCTTTACCACCAAAGAGCACATCGCCTCTACTGCTTGCGTTGAGCGTCTGCTTGTTATCACCGCCGATCAAGAATTGACGTGAGGACGCATCGTCTGCACCAACCTCCGCGTCACCTACCCCGTTCCCTGACTGGTTAATGAGTCTGGTGATGTCCGGTGAGGCGATGATATTAGTTTCAGCAGAGTTTAACTTAAAACCGATATTATCAAAATGAATCAGTTGCAGGCGGTTGCCAAGCACCGTACTGAGACTGGGATTGGGTGACTGATCATCATCGGGAACAAAGGGATCGCTATCAAAGTTCACCGTCAAGCTACCGCCGCCAGCGAAGGTGATCACGAAACCGGTAATCTCTCCTTCGGAGTTAGGCGTTGTACTGAAAGTAATTGCGTCATCAAATGCGCCGGCCTCTCCGTGAATGCCGTTCCCCACACGGGCTAGAACCAGAAAGTCTTCGTCCAGATCAAAGTCCTCGATCACATCATGACCGTCAATCCCCTCTAACCCATCGTCATCGCCGCCATAGCGATAATATACAACATCCTCGCCGTTCCCGAGATCGATGGTATCATTACCCCGTCCGCCAAAGACATAATCGCCATCTCTGCCAGTGTTAAGCGTCTGATCGTTATCCCCGCCGATCAGAAATTCCTCTGCATTTGTGCTCACTCCGTTAACTACCGCGCCATCCACCCCTCTACCAAGCTCTCTGCCGAGGGAGGCGACGCTAAACGATGAAACTTGGATGGTAAATGTCGTCTCAACCTTCCCACCTTTACCATCATCCGCCTCGGCCTTGATCCTGTGCGTGCCGGCGTTCGGGTCACCGGTGATTCTTCTGCTGGTGATCTCGTTTTGGGAGTTTCTATTCTCGTTGTAAGTAAGCCCGATATCATCCAACGTCGCCTCGGCGCCATCAGTAAGCATCACCGTGAATGTCAGGGTTAATTCATCTGATCTGTCAATGTCCGTGAAAAGATTGTTTACATTAATATTGATATTCTGATCGACGGTCCCGCGTTGAATGCCAAGAGGCGTGTCAATCTCAGGGTCATCATTCGTCCCAAAAACCTTGATGGTTATTACAACGTCATCCACTCCATCACCACCAGTAAAGGTGAATTTTTCCGTGACTGATTCTCCTTCAGACAACACTTGGGCTCTATCATCCGGGGTGTAAATCCATTCGGTCTGCAAGCCGCCAGAATCAACCTCAATCTCGCCGAAGGCGCCAATACCGTTTTCAAGTTCTCGCTCAGCATTACCCAGCGTTCCTCTCAGTTCCTCATCATCTTCGCGAATCACACCAGACGGATCTAGAAGACCGTCGCCGCCGTCATTGCCGCTACTACAAGCGACCAGTAGAATGCCTGAAATTGTCCATATAAGGGCCGTGGTCGATGATGGAGATATGCTCTTGCGTTGCATATTACTCAACTGCTCGGCGTTGATGGAAAGAGCGTGGGGAAATTTTTTGATCTCGTTAGGCATGACCCATAGAATCCTTCGCTGATG